>CAWFXY010000018.1:0-14841 GCA_963819805.1 uncultured Planctomycetota bacterium
GCGTACAGGGCGATGCATGGGATGATGAAGAACATCCAGATCCCCATTTTGTAGAGGAGAATCCCACCGAACTGGAAGGCGTCGAACTGCTCGGGCGACAGCCGCCACCAGCGGGCCAGGCGATGCATCAGATCACGCGCGAAGAGGTACAGCAGGCCCCACAGGGCGAGGAAGACGTAGTTGATGATGGCGCTCCAGAGGAGCATGCCGCGCACCTGCTCGATGTTCATGTCCGGTCCCCACGCGACGTCGAAGGGTCAACCCGCCCCGCCAGGCTACAGGCGCGAGGGCGGGGGAGCAACGGGGCGGACGGCGAGTCTGGGGGTTCCGCATCAAGTCGGGTTTCGCATCATCGGTTTAGCATCAAGACGTGGTTACGCAACAAAGCCGAAGCGATTCGAGGAGGACCGGGTCGAGGCGGCGCCGCGAATTCCAGGACGAGAGCGTCGTCGGCTCCCACGACCTGACTTCCCTGACTACCGTCAGCAGGCCGTGTCCGCAGCCATTCGGCGGGAATCGTGCAGCTCATCGGCCCGACACACCGGTGCGGATTCGATCGATCAGACCAACGCTGCGCGAGCGGCACGATTCGGGTAGAGTTGCGTGCGGGTCCTGCCAAGCCCGAACTCCTGCTCGTCCTTGGGCTGTGGACGTATTGGCAGATCTGGAAGACCGTCGGTCAATCGGTCGCCACGGGCTCGCCCGCGTAGACGCGATCGTAGGCGGCGATGGCCTCCGGTCCCAGCCGCTCCGCCATCCCCCGGTAGGCCTCGCGGCGATACCCGTAGCCGAAGCGGGACCGCGGCGCCTGCTCGAGCCAGTCGTACAGGTGCACCCGGCACAGGTCGTCGAAATCCGCGGTCTCCATCGAGACCTCTTCCCCGGTCAGGCGGTCGAGGATCTGAAAGGGAGACGGTCTCCGTTGCAGCGCGGCATCGAATGACGCCCGGTCCATGGCGCAGTTGAGATAGGCCAGCCGCTCGGCGCGCTCGCCGATCAGGTCACGGACCTCGGCCCGGCGATTCAGCGGCAGCTGGAAGCGCTGGAACGCCTCGGTGCCGTAGATCGAATGGAAGAGGCCCGCCCGGCAGGCGTCGGTCGAGCAGGCCTGCTCCTCCATCATTCGATGGACGGCGATGAGATGGCCGAGGTACGTCTTGCCGGTGTGCTCCATCTCCTCGATGCCCTGGCCGAGGAGGAAGGCCGTCATTTGCTTGTAGAGCGGGTCGGTCATGGAGGCCTCCGGGCGTGATCCACGCCCATCGTCGATCCCGGGTGGGAAGCATGCGGTCGGGCCGGGGATGCGAAACCGGCCCGGACGATGATCCCCTCGCGAGCCTATCGTCGGCCTCCTGCATCCGCAAGCGGACGGTCTCGGCTGCCTCTGGACATCCAGAGATCGGGATTGCCGCCCTGACGGGGATCGGTGCCACATCGAGCTCCGACCTGAAGCGTTTGCTGGGTGAGATCGCAGGTCATCCGGGCCCTCGTCGCGGCGCCATCCGCGCTCAGGACAAGGCGGACGGCCACCGAGTGCGCTTCCACTTCCCCCGTGCTTCGGTCCGACACACGAGGGCGATGTGACCGAGTGCACAACGCTATTGGTTATCGGAACATCTGCACAAAACGATCTGACACTCGTGTCACACACACTTACGAAGTTGCCGGTTGGGCGAAGGTGCCGGCATCCACCGGCATTGCAACATCCACGTTGGCCGGTGCCGTCGGTGCCAGCGCCGGTTTCAAGGCCCTGTGGCGGGCTGGCTCAGAGGGCGAGGAATCGGCGGCGGGTCACTGGCACGCGATCCGTCGCGGATGAGAGGATGTCAGCCGAGGAACGTGCCGACGGTCCAGAGAGCGGACTCCACCATGAGCAGCCACGTCGATGCACCGGACTGGTCGACGATCCCCGCCCCGCCCGATGACGGAGCCGCCGGCCACCTGCCCGGCCTGAAGGTGCCCTCGATCCCGCTGCCCGCGACCGACGGGACCACGGTCGACCTGTCGGCCCTGGCCGGGCTCGTCGTGGTCTATGCGTACCCACGGACGGGATTGCCCGGCGTCGAGAACCCGCCCGGCTGGGACCTGATCCCGGGAGCCCGGGGCTGCACGCCGCAATCCTGCGGGTTCCGCGATCACTTCGCCGAGCTGAAGGCCCTGGGCGTGGGCCACCTGTTCGGGCTCTCGACGCAGGACACGCGCCTACCAGGCCGAGGCGGCGGCCCGCCTGCATCTCCCGTTCCCGATCCTGTCGGACGAGCACCTGACTCTGGCGAGGGCGTTGCGGCTGCCGACCTTCGAGACGAGCGGCATGACGCTCCTGAAGCGCCTGACCCTGGTGATCCGGGACGGGGTGATCGAGCACGTCTTCTATCCGGTCTTCCCGCCGGATCGCAACGCGGGCGACGTGGTCGCCTGGCTGTCGGCCGGCGACCGGTAGGGAAGATTCGATGAAGCCTGCATCCGGAGCAGGCGAACGCCTTGCGAACCGCGTCGAAAGCCGTCACTCTGAGGCTCGGTCCTCGGAGGCCATGCGGTCCGGACCATCGATGGCTCGCCTCGCGGAAGGGAGTCCCATGACGAAGCTGGATCGCACGAAAGAGAATCCCTGGCAGCTCAAGACCCCGCCCGGGTCGTCCGAGTACACGATGCACGTCGAGGAGAAGGGCGGGAAGCCCGTCCTCGTCTGCACGGTGGGCAAGACGGTCCTCGAATACGACGCCCGCTGCATCGACGATCTTCACGCGATGCTGAAGGCCGCCGGCGATTGGGTCGAGCTCGGCGGCGCGGACGAGCAGAAGCCGGCCAAGGACGGGACGGTCGAGGCGTGGGGACGGTCGCCGGACAACCCCGTCGGCGGATGGTACGGCCTGAAGAAAGGCCTGCGGGGGCGATTCGGCGTCTACGTCCCGCCGCTGATGGAAGAGCTTGGCCTCTGCGAGCTCGAGCACAACCCGAAGAACAATCGCATGCGTGCGAAAGTGGGCTTCCGATAGCAACGGAGAAAAAAACAACGAACTTGGCTCGGTCCCGCCCAGGATGGCTCGGGTAGTCCGTGCTTGTGCCCGCTGCCTGCATCGGTCAAGCTCCCGCTTGGCGGGCCGTGCTGCTGGTAGCCCTCCAGTTGCCGCCACCCATCATTCGGGCGATAGGAATTGGACCCAAGGGACCCAAGGAAGCGAGAGTCCGGCATGGGCAACGAACTAGAGCCGCCCGCACTGACCGCCGACGATGAGGCCGCAGTGCGGGCCGTCGTGTCAGAGTTCGCGGAGACCTGGAATCGCCACGACATGGAGGCGATGCACCGGCTCAACACCGGGGACGTCGAATGGGTCAACGTGTCGGGCAACCACTGGCGAGGGAATCTGGCCGTCTACAAGGGGCACGACACCATTCACCGGACCATCTTCGCGAAGACGGGCATGAGCATCGAAGGCGTGGTGGTCCGGGCCATCGCCTCGGACGTCGCGGTCGCCGTCACCACGATGAAGTTCGGGCCGGTCATCATCCCATCAGGGCAAGAGCTTCCCGAGTTAAAGACACGTGGCTCATTCGTTCTGGTGAGACGCGGTGGCATCTGGAAGGTCGCCCACTTCCACAACACCTCGGTCGACGCCGAGGCGGAACGAAACGACCCCGTGACCTGGGACGCGACCGGCTTCTTGCCCGGCCGTAATCCGCAATGACCCGGAGGGGTGGTGCTACGGCGGGCCATGGGGTCTGCGGCCGTGCCATTGCTCTGAGCTGAGGGAGGTTCTCGAAACTCATCTCGACGAGCCTGCTTCGAGAAAACCGATTCGAGAACGGTTATCGAGAATCAAGGACTCGCAGAACTGTAAAGTTCCTCCCGAACGTCCTCGGGCTTCTTGATTGCCATCGTTTGCGAGAAGGGCTCCTGAACACCCGTCGCCTGGAAGTTCGTTGTTTTTTTCTCCGTTGCTATCGGAAGCCCGAAGTGACCCGCTCGACGTCCGGCATGGCCCGATCGGACGAGCCCACCTTCCCGGCATCAATCGCCGGAGCAGTCCCCCGGTGCGACGGAGAGGCGACGAACCATGATCCTCGCGATTTCCCTGACGACGCTGCTTCTGTCCCAGGCACCACATGTCGAACTCGATTTCAACTCGATGGGCTCAGGCGACCGGAAGGGCAAGCGGTTTGACGAGATTGCTCCCGTCGATCAGATCAAGCGGGTCGTTCGCGTGAACGAGACGGGCTTCGCCCGCGATGCCGGTCCCTTGGGCGAGCAAGCCGACTTACGATGCCCTGCTTGCTCATCTCCTCGATTCGAAGGCGACCGCGACGGGCTGGGCACTCAGTGCCGATGAAGCCAGGCTGGCGGATCTCTTGATCCTCACGAAGGAAGGCGAGATTCTGTGCATCGAGGTTGTCGGCACCACCCGTCACCCCGAGTTCCCCGACCGCGATCCTCATTCACGGAAAAGGCCGAGGCGCTCGGATCAACGTGAGGGGTTTCAAGCATCCTGATCGCAAGAGGTGATCCGGGCCGAAGGCGACAGCGGGAGAACGACATGCCGAAAGCCATCCGCATCACCGAGACCGGCGGCCCCGAAGTCCTGCGCTGGGAGGACGTCGAGGTCGGCGAGCCCGGCGAGGGCCAGGCCCGGGTCCGGCACACCGCCGTCGGGGTCAACTTCATCGACACCTACCACCGGTCCGGGCTGTACCCGCTCCCCCTGCCGAGCGGGCTGGGGAGCGAGGCGGCCGGGGTCGTCGAGGCGGTCGGCCCCGGCGTCACGGTCGTCAAGCCCGGCGACCGGGTGGCCTATGCCGGCGGCGCCGCCCGGGTCGTACGCCGAGGCGCGGGTGCTGCCGGCCGGCATCCTGGTCCCGATCCCGGACGGGGTGACGGACCAGACGGCGGCGGCCGTGATGCTCAAGGGGATGACCTCGCAGTACCTGATCCGCCGGACCTACCCGGTCAAGGCCGGCGAGACGGTCCTGTTCCACGCCGCGGCCGGCGGGGTCGGGCTGATCGCCTGCCAGTGGCTGAAGGCGCTCGGGGCGACGGTCATCGGGACGGTCGGGTCGGACGAGAAGGCGGCGGTCGCCAGGGCCCACGGCTGCGACCACGTCATCATCTCGACCCGGGAGGACATCGCCAAGCGGGTGCGGGAGATCACCGGCGGGGCGGGCGTCCCGGTGGTGTACGACTCGGTCGGCAAGGACACGTTCCTGAGCCTCGCTCGACTGCCTGAAGCCGCTCGGCCTGATGGTGAGCTTCGGGAACTCGTCCGGGAAGGTGACGCCGTTCGACATCGGCATCCTGTCCCAGAAGGGCTCGCTCTACCTGACCCGGCCGACGCTGGCGACGTACACGGCCACCCGGGCCGACCTGGAGGCGACGGCCCGCGAGGTGTTCGAGGTGATCCGGGAGGGCAAGGTGAAGGTCGAGATCCGGCACACCTACCCGCTCGCCGACGCCGCGCAGGTGCATCGCGACCTGGAAGGCCGCCGGACCGTCGGCTCGATCGTGATGATGCCGTGAGCCGGCTTGGCGTTCAGTGCTTGACGCGGTAGGTGACCAGCACGCACCCATTCTTGAAGGGCTTGCACTGGAGCAGTTCCAGGTCGATCTGCTGATCCATCGGATGGAAGAGCGGAATGCCCGAGCCGAGCAGGATCGGGTGGATGTTGAAGCCGATCTCGTCGATCAGCCCGGCCTCGAACAGCGATTTCGCCAGCTCGCCGCCATCAGAGGCCGAGTAAGGCGCGGCTCGCAGCGAGGAAACGCCTCCGCTGCTCCTCGCTGATTCGATCCGCGCCCAAGATCGATCTCGGCCGAACGGATCTTCAGGGGCGAGCGGGTTGTGATAGACTCGTGATGCGACGAGTCAGGTTGACCCTCGCGTAGCTGATCGTGTTCGGGACACGTTCGCGCTGGCCGAGCATTTCCAGCGTCCACGACGGCGAAGAGCCGGCGCGCACCGTGGTGGTGAAGAAACCGATGAACGGCTTCTTGAGCGGAATCCGCACAGGGATTCCGGTCGACCCGTCCGGCAGGATCTCGACGATTCGGTTCTCCATCATGCGGCGGCCATCCTTGCCGGTGTCGACGATCGGATACACCACGAAGAGCCGGTGGTCCGGGGTCACGTGGAATCGACTGGCCGACCCGGAGAGGCCCGACGTCCCTCCCTGCGTCTCCATGATCGTGCGGCGATGAACGACCTTTCCGCCGCGAACCACGGCGTAGTTCAACTGCTCGCTTTGTTTCGCGTCGGGGAAGAATCTCTCACGTAATCGCTCGTCGATCGCGCGTTCGCTCCAGATCAGATGAGCGTCGCCGTTCGGCGAGAGCCAGAGGTCGCCCGGCTGAACGTGACCACCGGTCGCGTCTCGGCTGGCGACCTCGACCCACTCCGCGAACGGTTGCTTCGTGATGTCGGGCGTCCAGGTGTAAAACAGCCGCCGGAAATCGTAGTCCCACTCTCGTCCGGTCAATTCACGCTTGAACTTGCGCCAGGCTGGGTTGGGCTCGAGCACGTCGCTTACCCCGACGAAGTGCACCGCGCGATCGCGGAGCGCCACGTTGGGATAGCAGACGCGGATGGGGCCGGGCTTGGCATGCGCGGTATCCCAGGGCCACTTGAGCTGGCCCTGGGCGCTCCACTTGCCGGCACTGTCGCGAAAGGTCCATTCGGCGTGCGTGTAGCCGATGTTCTGAAAGAGGAGCAGTTCCCCGCGTGCACCGTCGGCGACGAACGTTCTGTAGGAATGTTCCGTGAACGCCGGCTTGCCTTGCCATACTGGTGCCAGCGATCCAGGGGCCGCGGTTGGTTCGGTGGCGTTGAATTGCAACACGTCCGGACGTGCGGGGCCGCCGTTAGGTTCCGGTCCCTTGCCGAGCGTCGGGTTCACGGAGAGAAAGAGGCGGCCGTCGGCGAAGGCAACGAGGGGTGAGGGCTCACGCGTGCGACCGTCGACGTCCACGCGCACGCGAGTCCAGCCGTTGTTCTCGCGCAGAAAGAGCATCCAGCGGCAATTGTTGAGCGGTTTGGCGTCGGGGATCGTCTCGAGCCCACTGGCAAACAACCGGTCGCCGGTGCGCACGAGTGTGGTCGATCCGCTGCACCACATCGGCCCGGCTCCGTTTTGGGCATTGGTGTAGCTGTAAATGTCCTCTTCCACTTCAACGACCGGAGCGATGTCGGCAGCGGCGGTGGCGCGCAGGCCATTGCAAAGGAGAGAGATCGCCAGCAAGTACCTCCCAGGAACCTTGGATCGGAACCGAGCGATTGCTGAGCCTTCGGTGTTTGGTTGAGAACGCGTCATGACAGCACCTTCTGTTTTCGTTTTCCTGGTGATGATTGTCTCTGACGAGTTATTTCTTCCCGGCCTTCAGGTGTTTGTTGAACCAGGCCAGTGCTTCCTCTTGAATGTCCTGATCGTAGCAGTGGGGCTTGGCCGGTGCGTAGCTCCGAAAAAGATCGGGAGATCCGGCCCAATGGAACGCTTCGGCGATCTGGCGCGTGGCTTCCTTTTGTCCGAGGGGAGGAAAGAGCAGGTCTTCGGTTCCGCCCACGACCATGCAGGCCCTGGGTGCGGCCATCGCGATGAGGTCGGGTACGTCCAGCCGGTTCCAGACCCCGGGGAGCAGGCAGAATGTACCGATCGCGCCGGCGAGATTGTAGGCTTGTTGCGTGTCGCCCGTCGTCATCCATCCGACGGAAACGACCGCCTTCACGCGCGGCTCGAGCGCGGCGATCATGTTCGTCCGCCATCCACCTCCGGAGAGGCCCGTGCATCCGATCCGGGTTCCGTCGACTTCCTTGCGGGACAGCAGGTAGTCGACGCAACGGCTGTCGTCACCGAAGTTGACGCCCGCCCAGGTGGTGCCCGCCCAGTTCAACTCGCGGACGCCCAGATAGAGGGCTTGTCGAGCGAGGTCGTCGTACTTCGCCAGGGTCGCATCGTCGAGGGTGGCCGGGTCATAGTTCAGGGGCAAGCCGCCGAGCCCTCGCGGCGCACGCCGGCCGAAGTGATACGCGTCGATGACGATGACCGCATACCCCTTGGAAGCGTACCAGTCGGCCAGTGCCCTTCCGCTCGTGTAGGCGGCGCGGTGTTTGGTCACAACGGGATGCACGGGCTCGCCGCTGACGCGATCCGCTCCGAAGAGCATCGGGCCGCCCCACTCGTGCAAGACGAGCAGTGCCGGGGCGGGGAGCGGGACGTTCTTGGGAATGTAGAAATACCCGGGTACCCGAAACCAGGGCGTCGTGTTGAACTCGATCGTCTCGCGGATGAATTCGTCGCTTTCCACCCGCGCGAGCGTCCTGGATTTGAGGTCGACAGGGGGCAGATCGTAGTGAAGGCCACGTCTGAGGCATTCCCGCGCCTCCCTGGCCCACTCCTGATGGCTTCGGCCGGGATTGGCCTTCTTCCAAGCCTCGGCGTTGAGATCGAGCGGGCGATACGCTCGCATCGCCTGGATCGAGCCTTCCAGCGACCCGTAGCTATTGAGTGGTTTGCGCCCGAGCTTCTCTTCGGTGAAGACCTCCACCGGCCGGGGCACTGCCGTTTGGCCGAAGCTCACTCGATCAAAGGCCGCGACGAAGAAGAACAGCCCGATCAGACCCGGAATCGTTCGACTCGTGAACGACGTGGGAAACAGCGTGATCTGCATGGTCGGCCTTGTGGGTTGAGGACGTGAATTCCAGGTGAGGCACTCCACTCCGACGCAACTCAGCGGCTCATCGCTCGGATCAGGCCGCGCCACCATGGTCGAACAGGTCGCGGCCGGCGACGAGTGCGCGCATCTTGGCATCGGCCACGCTCCGCGGAAGCATCCAGAGCCCGCAATCGGGGTGGACGAAGACGATCCGCTCAGGCCCCAGACAACGGGCCGCATGCTCGATCCGCCGGGCCACCTCATCAGGCGTCTCGACTTCGTTGTCCTTGACGTCAATCACTCCGATCCCGAGACCGAGCTGCGCCTTGACCTCGCGGAACACCTCCAGCTCGGCCTCGGGCCGGCGGGCCATCTCCAGCACGACGTGGTCGGCCTCCAGGGCGTTGAGGAATGCCACGAGTTTCGCGTAGGTCCCTCTCTGGATCGTCTGGCCCCCGTAGTTTCCGAAGCAGAGGTGAACCGCCCCCCGGGCCGTGGCGACCCCCTCGAGCACCCGGTTGATCCCCATCGCAGCGATCGGGCCATCGTCGGGGCGTCCGGTCACGTTGGCCTCATCGACCTGGACCACCGCGGCGTCGAGCTCGGCGAGTTGTGCCTTGAGGAGATCAGACAGGGCCATGACGAGGGCATCGAGGCTCCCGTAATGGGCGTCGTCCAGGACCTTGGCCAGCATGTAGGGGCTGGTGACCGTAAACTTCTTGGGCTTCGGTGTCAGGTCGCGGTAGAGCGCATAGTCGCGCGCGAGATTGAGCCGTCCGTGGCCGAGTGGACCCGTGACGATCCCGGCCGGCAGCGACCGGTAGGCCATGCCGGTCTTCTGCTTCCAGGCTCGAAGCTGATCGAGGGTTAGCTCGGCCTGTACTCGACGACCGTGGTCTGGATCATGGTGGGACTCGCCGTTGCGTGATTCGTGGGCGCAGGCCAGCCGGGCCGGTCTGCATCGGAACTTGTGGTTCCGACTCTCAGCATACCTCCTGGATCCGGGGTCGAGATCCTCTGCCCTCGATTCTTTGGTCGCGGCCGCTGTTTCGCGTTTTTTTTACTGAGCGGGACCTGCCGTTCAATCTGACTGGCCAACTGGCCCTCACAGTGTCCTACGGCTTTGCCAGGGCCTGCGACCGTCGGCCGACGGGCGACGGCACCGTCCGATAAGCCGCCTTTATGTTTCTCTGGTTCCTGTCCAAAACGGGGTCCGACAATCATTGGAACAGAAAGTCGGGTTAAGCTCCTGGCCCCCCGACAGGTGACCGCGCCCTGCGGTTTTCCGGATTCCTGTGATAACGATGAGGTTTTGGCCCTCGGACCGCTTCATTTCTGCCGGAGAACACCGCAGGCGGGTCTGGAATTCCTGTGATAACAATGCTTATCAGAGAAACGGCCCGTCCTGTGTCCGAGCAAGGAACAAGCAAATCATTATCGATGTAAGCTCCGCGCTAGCAATGGTTTGAGCCTTACCCCGTGTTTCTGTTCCGATGATTGTCGGACCCCATCTTCCAACCGCTCCGCAAGGAGGCAACGTGCCCGGCGTCGGAGGATCGGCCTGGTCGAGCGAGGGATTTGAAGGGTTTCATGGACGCTGTCCTCATGAGGAGTTCAGGCGGCTTCCGTGAAGAAAACTCGTCGGGTTTTCCTTGATCGCTCGACTCCTTATACTCGGGGTGTGACCGGCTCCGCATATTTCCGGTGGCGGACCCGGAAACCATGGGTCCGCGCGGAGGCGATCGGATGAACCGCGATGAGCTGGACCAGCGCCTCAGCCGGATGTCGACGATGTGGACGATGGTCTTCGAGGCGCATGGCGGAGAGACCGACGCGGCGACCGCGGCCATGGCCGGGCTCGCGCAGCGGTATTCGGGGGTGGTCTATCGCTACCTCCTGGGTGCCGTCCGCGACCCGGACGCGGCCGCCGAGCTGTCTCAGGAGTTCGCGCTGCGGATTCTCCGGGGCGCCTTCCGGCATGCCGATCCCAGCCGAGGCCGCTTCCGCGATTACTTGAAGACCGCCTTGATTCACCTGGTCGACGACTATCGTGCGGCCCAGCGATCCCGGCCCAGGCCCCTCCCGCCTAACGAGCCCGTCAGCCCGTCGCCGGCGAGCCAGGAAACGGAGGTGGACTTCCTGGAGAGCTGGCGGGCGGAGCTGCTGGACCGGACCTGGAAGGCACTGGCGGCCGCCCAGCCGATGTACCACGCGGTGCTGCTGTTCCGCGTCGAGAACCCCGACGTGCCTTCGCCGCCGGATGGCCGAACAGCTCGGCGCCCGGCTCGGAACTCGCCTGCGGCCCGATCAGGTCCGCAAGGCGCGTGCAGCGCTCGCACGCCAGGTTCGCCGAATTGTTGGTCGACGAGGTCGCGATCACGCTGGGTGACCCTTCCCGCGAGGAACTGGCCGAGGAGCTGCGCGAAGTGGAGCTTCTCAAGTACTGCCGTTCCGCCCTGGAGCGACGCCCCTGATCGGGGCAACGACGACAGCGGCCGTCTCACTTCGCTCGGCGGTGCGGAGGCCGCCAGGACTCGGGCCAGGAGTCTGCCGGAAGTCCTCTCGTGAACGCAGCGGATCGAGGCCCTCGTCGGTCTTCAGGAGCTCGACACCCTCGGAGCTGCGGAAATAGCCGGATTTCTCGGCCTCCACCAGCATGCCGATCGCAAGAGCACTGCATGATTCGGCGAACATTCTCCGGTCGACCGAGCCGCTGGCACTCGGGACGACCGTCGTCGAACAGCTCGTGTAGATCTGGGCCGTGTCGAAGTAATAGGCGTTGGTCTCCGGGTGCTCACGGATCAACGGCTCCTCGATCTCCCGGGCGGACCGACGGGTTGCCTCCGCCTCGGCCGGCTGGCCGATCGCGTCGGAGGCAATGCTCAGGCACCTGAGGGTCAGGGCCAGGTTGTATCGGTAATTCGAGTCCGCCGGATGCTCGCGGACCAGGCCTGAAGCAGTTCTCGGGACCGGTTCCAGGCCGCGGCCGCGCGGGTGATCTGGCCATCGACTTGATGGAGACGGCCCAACTCGAAATGGGTCTTCGCCAGGAGGTGCCGATAGCCGGCCCGGCCCGGCTGCTCTCGAACCAGCCGCTCCAGGTGTTCGAGCGCTTGACGCAGAGCCTCTGCCGCCTTGGCGGACTTGCCCCCCTCCCGGTAGAGGACCGCCAGGTTGAAGTGAGTGAACGCGAGGTCGTAGCGGATGCGGGCGGGATCGAGGGCGAAGGGCACGAGTGGAAGGTCGGTCCGGGGCGGGACGACACCGGGAGCTTCGCGTACCAGGACTCTCCTGGATCGCCAGGGCGCGACGATACAGCCTCCTCGGCTCGGTCGGCCTGGCCACGCTCCTCGCGATACCAGTTGCCCATGTTCTGAAGGCTCTGAGCCAGGTCGCGGCGCGCAGGAAGTCGTCGGGATGCTCGCGCGCGAGTTGTTCCCGCAGGGCCAGGGCGCGCTTCCAGTCCTCGGCCCCCAGGTCCCGCTGATTGTTCGAACGGTGCATGATGCCCAGGTTGTTGTAGCTGCGTGCGAGGTCGCTACGGTATTCCGGCCGGTCGGGATACTGGTGGGCCAGCCGCTCCTGAATGGCGATGGCCTGCGCCATGAGACCGATCCCCTCGGGAACCGAGCGGCTGTTGGACACCATGACCGCGAGGCGCCAGCCGGCTCTCCCCAGCTCGGCCTGGACGTCCGGATCATTCGATCGCTCCTGGGCGACTCGCTCGTAGAAGCTCACAGGCCCGTTGGAGCAGCTCGATCCGCAGGGTGTCCATCGTCGGGACGCTCAGGAGCTTGTTCTCGCTCACCTCGGTGTAGAAGCGCTTCACGGCATCGAGGGCGAGCCCGAAGTCGGCCTCGGCCTGCTGCTGCGCTTTCTTGGCCGCGTCCCGTTCGGCATTGGCGATGGCGCGCTGCCGCTGGAGCCGCGCGTTGTCGGCAAGGCCCAAGGCCAGGAGAGCCACGGTCGCGACGACGCTGAAACCCATCAGCACGGCAAGAGCCGGCCGGCGTTGTGTCCACTTCGCGACCCTCTCCCAGGAGGGGGTCGGACGGGCCAGGATCGGCCTCCCGGAGCAGGAAGCACCGTAGGTCGTCGGCCAGGGCGCTGGCCCCGGCGTAACGCCGCTCGGGCTCCTTCTGAAGGCACTTCAGGCAGATCGTCTCGAGGTCACGGGAGACTGTCGGCTGGAGCCGGGACGGCGGGACTGGATCCTCCGTCAGCAACTGCTGCACCGTCTCCTGCGACGTCGCGGCATGGAACGGCGGCCTGCCCGTCAGCATCTCGTAGAGGATCGCCCCCAGTGCATAGACGTCGGTCGCCGGCCCAACCAGACCGGTCTGTCCCCTGGCTTGCTCGGGCGCCATGTATCCGGGCGTGCCCAGGATCACTCCGCTCTGGGTGTGTCCCGACGAGACATCGAGCCACTTGGCCAGCCCGAAATCGGTGATCTTGGGGACCCCATCGACCGTCAGGAGCACGTTCGCCGGCTTCAGGTCTCGGTGGACAACACCGCGCTCATGGACGTAACTCATGGCCTGAGCCAGGGTCTCGGTCAGCTCCGCCGCCTGGTCCGAGGCCATGGGCCTGATGGCGAGGGCCTGTGCGAGGCTGCCCCCCTCGACGAGCTCCAGCGCGAGGTACGGGAGGTTGTCCTGCTCCCCGACCTCGTAGATCGGGACGATGTTGGGATGCTTCATGCAGGCCACGGTCTCGGCCTCGACGCGAAGACGTGAGCGATCGTTCCACCCGGCATGCGCCCCGGCCAGAACGACCTTCGAGCGCGACATCACGGCCAAGGCTCACCTGCTTCGCGTGGTAGACGACTCCCATTCCACCCCGGCCCAGCTCACCCAGGATCTCATAGCCGGCGATCTGCGGAGGATCACCGGAAGATTGATTCCATGCCTGTCCGGACCGAACGATGCTGGCCTGCCCGTCCGACATCGCTCCCATGGACCGAGAGGGGGCGGGAGGGAGTTCATCCTCGAATCGGCTACGGACTCCGGATGACACCAGGGATTGGCCCTGGGCACTGCAAATGGGGCAGGGATTCGAGGCGGGGTCGGCTTCGAGGTGATCGCCGGGCTCGGCCTCCCACCGATGTCCCTGCGGACAGGAGAGCTGGAATGATCGGAGCATCAGGCTGTCCCCCGCCGCGTTAGCTTGGGCCTGAGAGATGCATATCGAATTGTAGGTCTACTAAATAATCTAACATACTCGATTCTCATTCTTGCGAACAGTGGTTGTCCAATCACAGACATCAGGAGAAAAGAGTGGCACAGGCTGGTGGGCAGGCAGCCCTAACCCATCATGAATTGCAATGGTGGCAGCTTTTCCATCCGGGATAAGGGGGACGCCTCTCCACGATTCAGCAAGATGTGATTAGCTGCTACCGTATGCTGCCGGAGAGGAAAAGCGTCTCGCCAATGATGCAGCCGGAGTCGGCAGATGCATGGAACACGGCCGCCGGTGCAATCTCGTACGGTCAACCCATCTGGCCGACGGTGTTTCGCGCACCCATTTGCGTACGCATCTCGCTTTCGGCGATCCCGGCGAGAGGTCGCATTACGTCTCGACCATCTGTTATGTCCAAAGCTGGTCGGCCAGCGCACCTCCTGCACCGCAATTTGGCCGCTTTTCTGCATCGGCCCTTGGCATTAGTTGGCGGATGATTTAATGTTAAGATCTGAGATTTTACATCGATAGATGAGTAGCCTATCCGAAGACCCGCCCCTCATCATGCACGATCGACCTCGGACCACCCTCCCATACTTGGAAGAGCGGTCGTCCGTCGCCCACGTTGCTCTGGAACTCAAACTGATTCCGTGCTTACTCATCGCTGACATGCCGACCACGGCCGATTCGGAAAGAGAGAACGATGCCTCAAGCTCAACACGGTCTTCCGGTAGCAACGGAGCAAAAAACAACGATCTTCACCGGGACGGGTATTCAACAGGCGGGCGGAGCGGACGCAAGCGGATGCGGCTCGACCCCTCCTCGACCTCGAAGCGGTACCTGCCGTACGGGTTGATGTGCTCGTACCGGGCGGGCAAGAGCCGGGCGATGTCCTCGTCGTTCACAGTCCTGCCCTCGGCCCGAAGGATGAGTCCGGCGCAATCCGACTTAGCGATTGTTCCCTCGACGGGGGCGAGAGTCGGGCCGCTCCGGTGGTCGTATCCGTCCCGAAATTCACGTTCCTATCC
>CAWFXY010000019.1:0-412647 GCA_963819805.1 uncultured Planctomycetota bacterium
CATCCTCCCCGGCGAGGACCCCGCCAAGTTCGAGGCCGAGCTCCAGGCCTGGAACGACGACTGGAGGCCCGCCACCCACACCCGCACCATCCTCGTCCAGCGGGCCGCGGTCGCCACCTGGCGGCTGAACCGGGCCGTCAAGGCCGAGACCGCCTGGCTCGGTCGCCGCGCCGAACTGGCCGGCGACGCCTTCGACTTCGAACGCTTCGGCGCCGACCGCGCCGTCTCCCGCACCACCACCGACCCCGGCGAGCGCCGCTGCGCCTGTCGATGGACGCCACCGGGATCGACCGCGTCATCGCCTCCTGCGGCGAGCTCAAGCACACCTCGAGGCCGGCCCCACGGGCTGGGACCAGCCGCACTACCACCAGCGGCTCATGCTCGTGACCAGGCACCGCCTGGACGAGTACCCGCACAACGCCGGGCCGATCCCCCGCGCTCGGCGCGGCTGCTGGCGGCGAACAACGCCGAGTTCGCGAACAACCCGTGTTTCGACTACGGCCACTGCGTGGTCATCTTCCCGCTGCCCGAGGAGGAGCGCGAGGCGGCGGTCGAGCTGCTGAAGCGTGCGGTGGCCGAGAAGGTCCAGCGGCTCCGCGAGCTCCGCGCCACGATGCCCGACCCGGCCGAGTTGCGCAGCCGCGCCGTCGCGGCGGCATATTGCGACGGTTCGGAGGAGGGGAAGCTCCGCCATCGCTACGAGATGGCGATCGACCGGTCGCTGCGGGCGACGATTCAGCAGCTGATCGCGCTGGAGAAGTCGGGGGCGGATCTGCCCGGAGATGACACGCAACACGATGAGATCAAAGTAGATACGACAGAAGCGTCGGCCTCCGCCGAACCTCCGGAGGCCGAGGCGCCGGGTTCGGTCGGCGCGCCTGAGCCCGGGTCGATCCCGACCCGGCCCGAGGCCTCGGTCCGGGTCCAGAAGGTCCCGAATCCGGCCCCCGCGCGGCGCCGCAGACGCCGATCGCGGCGCTGAGATAAGTCTGCATAAATGCGATGAGGGGCGCCCGCGACAGGGCCGCGTCCGCTCCGCGCCGGGGTCGGGGTGGTCTTGCCCGCTTTGTGGACCGTCCCCCTCCGAGACACCGGCCGGCGCCGGTTATGATGGCCCGTCGTCGTGCGAGGGCCTGTCCCGGACTGCCCCTAGTCGGAGCAAAGGCATCATGAAACGGACCGTGATATGTCTCGGCGTCGCCCTGTCCCTCGGCCTCGCGTCCCTCGGCCGGACCGCGGACGAGCCGAAGAGCCAGGTCATCGACCTCTGGCCCTCCGCGCCGCCGGGCGAGGCCGGCAAGGTCGGCGACGAGACCGCCAAGACGGATAAGGAGTCGGGCGCCGTTACGCGCCGCACCAATGTCAGCAAGCCGACGCTGACCGTCCGGGCGGGGATCTTCCCGATCCAGGTGACGAACCCCGGGCCGGCCCCGGCGATGCCCCAGTGGGAAAACGCTTCGAACCGGGTCTTCTTCCTCCTCAACCTCAACTAACCCCGTCGTCGGTCAACGGGATCAGGCTGCACTACGCGATGGCCGGGTCGGACGAGCCGGTGGTCCTGGTGCACGGGTGGCCCCGGACCTGGCGCGAATGGCGGCGGGTCATCCCCGGCCTGGTGGCCACGTACACCGTCGTCGCCCCCGACCTGCGAGGGTTCGGCGACTCGGACAAGCCGGCCGGCCGGTACGAAAAGCGGACCGTGGCCGAGGACATCTACCAGCTCGTCCGGCACCCGTGGCTCGGCCTCGTCAACCTGGTCGGGCACGACGTCGGGACGATGGCCGCCTACGCCTACGCCGCCGCGCACCCGGCCGACGTCCGCCAGTTGGTGCTCGCCGAGGCGGGCCTGCCCGGACTGGGCCTGGAGGAGTTCTTCGACGCGGCGAGGTAACCCCATTTCTGGCATTTCGGGTTCTTCTCCGCCTGCCAGGTCTCCTGTCGTAGCGTCGCCGATGGGTTCAGCACGAAGGGCACGATGGGTTGGCCATCGTTCGCATGGCGATGGCGTCGGCGACCGCCCCGACCGTTCGGCCTGTCCGTTGGGCCGATCGGGCCGCGAGGCCATGACCGCTGAGCGATATACGAGGCCCGGCCGGGATTCGATGGCCCGGCACCGAGCTGGGGCGCGCACGTGTTGTCATTCAGGTTGAGCCAAGCGGACCGAGTGGGCCATGGGGCGAGGGATCGACGGGCTCGCCCAGGGCGGGATACTCGCCGAGATCGAGGCGGAGGAGCGTGTCGTAGTCGCGGAGCGCCGCGAAGGCGTACGTGTCCGAGTGCAGGCCGCAGGCCGCGACGCCGTCCGCGGCCGCGGTGAAGGCGCTGAGGGCGGCCAGGTCGAGCATCGCATCGTGCGTCCGCCTGTGGACCTTCCGGACCTCGTTGGTCTCGTCGAAGACGTGGCGGATCCGGGCGGGTTCCGCCGGGTCATACGCCAGGCACGCCGCCCCCACGGCATGGGCGGCCTCGGCCACCGCGCCCGCGGCGAGCTCGGAACGATCGCCGCCCCCTGCCGTCCGACGGCTGACGTCCACGGCCCGGACGATCGGGTCGGGGTGGGGGCACGGGTCCCCCTTCGCGAATCGGTCGACCATGTCGAGCGCGGCCTCGACCGCCTGGCGCCGCACCTCATGGGCCGGGTGGCCCTCCGGCAGTTGGGCGAGCGGCTCGACGCGCCGCGCGCAGCGGGCGGCGAGGGCGACGATCGCGCGGACCGGCAGCTTCTTCAACTTGTCGACGGTGAGCTCGACGATGGCCTCGTTCATCGCGCGTACCCTGAGGATGGGAGATCGGTTCAGTCCAGCGGCAAGGGCTCGGCGACCCAGAACTCCGAGGCGTGCTCGGCGATCGACCGGTCGCGGGAGAACGGCCGGAGACGGACGACGTCCAGGAAGGCCTTGCGGGCCTGGTCCGAGTCATCGCGATACAACGCCCCCGGGATCCGTCCGCTCCACGTGCCGGTCGTCGTTCCACAGCCGGACGGCCGGATCATCCAGGGTGTGTTCGTAGGAGAGGATGCTGACGGAGGCCGTGTTCAATAGCAGGTGGCGCGCGTCTTCGGGAGGCAGCCCAATCCATCGCGCGGCCAGCACGCGGAAGAAGTGGCCGTGCCCGAACAGCAGTGTGCGGCCGTCGGCGGCCCGCAGGCGGGCGATGACGCGGTCGGCGCGGGCGCCGACATCGGCGACGGACTCGCCCCCCGGGCAGCCGTCACGGAACAGGTACCAGCCAGGCCGCTCGACGCGGACCTCGGCGGTCCGCCGGCCCTCGTACGCGCCGTAGTCCCACTCGGTCAGGTCGGGGACGACGTCGGCGCCGGCCGAGAACCCGGCCAGCTCGCAAGTGCGGCGGGCGCGGCCGAGCGGGCTGACCAGGACCCGGGCGAAGGTCAGCCCCCGGAGCCGGTCGCGGAGGTTGGCCGCGTTCCGCTCGCCCCGCTCGGTCAGCGGCAGGTCGGTCCGGCCGGTGTGCCGGTTGTCGACCGTCCAGGCCGTCTCGCCGTGCCGCGCCAGGTAGACCTCGGGCAGTTCCTCGGACATGGGTCGGGCCTCGCCTGGTTCCCGTGGGAGGGGTCTCGCGGACCCGTCAGGCTCCCGCGGCAGCTTTCCATCTCCACCCGACGACGTCGGGCAGGTCGACGCCGTGCTCGTAGGCGTACGCCCGGCACTCGATCTGCCGGTCGCGCAGCCGTTCCCGGGCGTGGGCGCCGGCCGTCGCCAGACCGGGGACCCGGTCGATCGCGTCGATCGCCAGGCTGAACCGGTCGATCTGGTTGCGGATCGCCAGCTCCATCGGCGTGTTGATGTTCCCCTGCTCCTTGTAGCCCCGCACGTGGATGTTGTGCTGGTTCCGCCGGCGGTAGGTCAGGCGGTGGATCAGCCAGGGGTACGAGTGGAAGTTCAGGATCACCGGCTTCTCCGGGGTGAACAGGCTCTCGAACTCCCGGTCCGACAGGCCGTGCGGGTGCTCGCGCTCGGGCACCAGCCGGAACAGATCGACGACGTTGACGAACCGGACCTTCAGGCCGGGGAAGTACTCGCGCAGCAGCTCGGTCGCGGCCAGGGCCTCCAGCGTCGCCACGTCGCCGCACGAGGCCATCACCACGTCGGGCTCGGCGCCCTCGTCGTTGCTGGCCCAGTCCCAGATGCCGATCCCCTTGGTGCAGTGGCGGATCGCGGCGTCCATGTCCAGGTACTGGAGGTGCGGCTGCTTGTCGGCGACGATCACGTTGACGTAGCCGGTGCTCCGCAGGCAGTGGTCGCCCACCGACAGCAGGCAGTTGGCGTCCGGCGGCAGGTAGATGCGGACGACCTCGGGGCTCTTGTTCGCGACCACGTCGAGCAGGCCCGGGTCCTGGTGGCTGAATCCGTTGTGGTCCTGCCGCCAGACGGTCGAGGTGATCAGCAGGTTGAGCGAGGAGACCTTCGCCCGCCAGGGCACCTCGTTCGACTTCTCCAGCCACTTGCAATGCTGGTTGACCATCGAGTCGATGACGTGGGCGAACGCCTCGTAGGTCGAGAAGAAGCCGTGCCGGCCGGTCAGCAGGTAGCCCTCGAGCCAGCCCTCCAGCGTGTGCTCGCTGAGCATCTCCATCACGCGGCCGTCGGGAGAGAGCAGGCCCCCGTCGGCGTCCTCGGGGAAGGTCTCGCCCATCCAGGCCTTGCCGGTGACCTCGAACGGCGCCGTGAGCCGGTTCGAGGCCGTCTCGTCGGGGCAGAACATCCGGAAGTTCGTGGGATTGAGACGGACGATGTCGCGGAGCAGGTTGCCGAGCAACTTGGTCGGCTCGACCTCGCTCGCAGCCGGCTGCTTCACCTCGACGGCGTAGCCGCGAAAGTCGGGGATGTTCAGCGGCTCGCGGATCAGGCCGCCGTTCGTCGCGGGATTGGCGCTCATCCGGCGCGTGCCCTTGGGCGGCAGGTCCCTCAGCTCGGGGACGAGCCGGCCCGCCTCGTCGAAGACCGAATCCGGGCTGTAGGAGCGCAGCCACTTTTCCAGGATTTTCAGATGCGCGGGGCTCTCACGGACGTCCCCCATCGGCACCTGGTGAGACCGCCAGAAGCCTTCGAGGTAGTGGCCGTCCACCTCGCGAGGGGCCGTCCAGCCCTTCGGGCTGCGGAGGACGATCATCGGCCAGGACGGCCTCCGGACGACGCCCGTCTGGCGGGCGTCCTCCTGGATCGCGCGGATCTCACCGACGCAGTGCTCGAGCGTCGCCGCCATCGCCTGGTGCATGCTCGCGGGCTCGGAGCCCTCGACGAAATAGGGCGTGTAGCCGTACCCCTCGAACAGCGCCTCGACCTCCCTTCGGCTGATCCGCGCGAGGATCGACGGGTTGTTGATCTTGTAGCCGTTCAGGTGGAGGACCGGCAGCACGGCGCCGTCGCGGGCCGGGTTGAGGAACTTGTTCGAGTGCCAGGCGGTTGCCAGCGGGCCGGTCTCGGCCTCGCCGTCGCCGACCATGACGACGACGAGACGGCTGGGGGCGTCGAACGCCGCCCCGTAGGCGTGCGAAACGGAGTAGCCAAGCTCGCCCCCCTCGTGGATCGACCCGGGGGTCTCCGGCGTGCAGTGACTGCCGATCCCGCCCGGGAAGGAGAACTGCTTGAAGAACCTACGCAGGCCGTCGGCGTCCTCGCCCTTGTCGGGATAGACCTCCGAGTAGGTCCCCTCGAGGTAGGCGTTCGAAAGCAGCGCCGGCGCGCCGTGGCCGGGGCCGGAGAGGAAGATTGCGTCTAGGTCGTACTTCTTGATCAGGCGGTTCAGGTGGATGTAGGTGAAGCTCTGTCCCGGGTCGGAACCCCAGTGGCCCAGCAGCCGGACCTTCAAGTGGTCGAGGGTCAGCGGCTTGCGGAGCAGCGGGTTGTCCTTCAGGTAGATCATCCCGAGGCACAGGTACAGGCTGGCCCGCCAGTAGGCGTCCATCAGGCGCAGCTCGTCCGGGTCGAGCGACGGCCCCTCGATGGTGGAACGGGCGTCGCCGTAGGCGCTCAGGGAATCGCTCTCGGTCGCGACGGTGGACATGGGGTCCTCCAAAAGGAAGCGATCCAGGCGTTCTCGTCGATGCGTCACGAGCTGGCGGGCTTCTCATCACCTGAGCGTGCGAGGTAGACACCGTGGTCCGAGGACCCGATCGCACCGGGACGCGGGCCGGCGCGTCGGCATGCTCGACGAGTCCCCGTCGGACCTTCCGCAACTCGTCCGGATGCCACGGGCCGCGGTGATGAGCGCGGACCACGACCTCGGGCCGGACAGCGATGAGTCGGTCGCCAGCCGTTGGCGCGAGCGCATCGTTCGCGTCCGTCCGGCTTCCAGGGACGCGATGCCGGGTGGGATTTCCGAGCGGGTCCATCGTTTGATCTCCCTTCGTCGTGCCGCCCAGACTCAGCTGACGATCCGTCCGAGAACCAGAAACAAAAAAGCCCCGCACCGCGACAGGTCGCGGAACGGGGCCACCTTAGCCGGGACCGCATTCCCAACGTGAGAATGCAGCCATCGTGCGTTAGGATGATCGCCAGGCGGATGTCTTGTCAATCCAACAGAGTCGCCGAACCTACGAATCCGCACATGCGGTCGGTCGTCCCGGGGTCCGGCTTCGAGCGCCGGGGACAACAGACGTCCGAACCGTATTCGCCATCTCGCCCACCGTGGGTGCGTCCGAGGCGGCCTTACCTGGCAAGAGGTACAAGCGAGCCACTGAGACAACCACCACGTTTCGCAGCAGGGCCGCGCGTCCGCTCCGGCGAGACGCTGGCGCGGTACAAGGCGGACCTTGAAGACCGTCCCCCCGCGCAGTGGCCGCGCAGCGATCCCGGCTTCCTCGAGCTGGGCTACCCCGAGGCGCGGTTCGCCGAGGAGGAATCGACCCCCGCCGAGGTTGAGAAGATCAACTCCAAGCACGAGGCCCGGGGCATGCGGTACAACTGGTATCTCGCCCCGAACGGACCGTTAACCGTCGTCCGCATCCTCCCCAAGGACCTCTGTGACCTGGTCATGCACAGCGACACGCCGCTGTAGCCCGGCACGGCCTTCGATGCGATCGTCCGGCGCAGGACCCGGCGGAGAGCGAGCGCGAGGACATCCACCGCAATGGCCCGCTCTCGCGGGCCCTCCGCGCGAGCCCGAGCGTGACGACGATGACGACGCCGGTCGTCGTCCTGGTCAGGAATGCCGCCGGCAGCGACCCCGGCCATGATGCACCCCAGGGAATGCGGGGAGGTTACTCGAAGGCCGCGCGGTGCTTCTCGATGAACGCTTCGAGCGTCATCGGCGGCCGGCCGCCGAGCTTCTCCACCAGGTCGTTGGTCCCCGCGAAGATCCCGTTCTGGTGGTCGATCGCGACCTCCCGCAGGTGCTGCACGGTGAATGATTCGCCGGAACCCTCGGACTTCCCACCCAGCTCGCCGTACATGTTCTTTGAGGACGCCCCCTCGCTGGCGGCCTGCCGGACGGACTTCATCATCGCGAGGAACGTCTCGAAGGGGACTTGCTTGTAGTCGATGGGCCTCCCGAGCACCCGGCCCAGGACCGCGGCCGTCTCCGCGTAGGTGTATTCGACCGGGCCGTAGAGCGGGTAGACCGCGCCCTTGTGCTTCTCGGGTGCTGGGTCGTCGAGGATGCCGGCGATCACCCGCCCCTGGTCCTCGGCCGTGATCGGGGCGTGCTTGCCGGTGCCGAACGGCACGTGGAGCAGCCCGGCCTTGATCATCGGCGAGACGTAGATCAGCCACTCGGCGAAGTACGTCGGCCGGATGTGGGCGACGTTCAGGCCCGACCAGTCGAAGACCCGCTCGGACAGCCAGTGGTCGGTCGCGGCGTGGCTCTTGGCGTCCTCGCGGGCCGATTTCTGCGACATGTTGACGATGCCCTCGACCCCGGCCTCCTTCGCCGCCTGCGCGAAGTATGCCGTCGCCTGCAGGATGCCGGGCCGGATCGGGTAGACGAAGTACGCCCGCTTCACGCCGTCCAGCGCGGCCCGGACCTGCCCGAAGTCGAGCAGGTCGCCGTAGACGACCTCGACCCCGCGAGCCCGCAGCCGCTCGGACCGCTCGTCCCTGATGTGGGCCAGCGCCCGGACCTTGCGCCCAGCTCCAGCAGGCGCTCGATCGCGTAGCCGCCCGTGTCGCCCGTCGCCCCGGCAATCAGGACCTTGCCCTTACTCATCTCGGATTCTCCGTGGAAGGCGGTTCAGGTATCACTCGACGTCCAAACTTGACCGGCGAAACTCACGGGGCTCATGTCCCCGGAATGGTGGCCGTTGATCGGCCGGACATGGTGCGGAGGAACTCGGCTGTCACCGCCTTGAGGTTGTACGCCCACTGGAACATCGCCACATACTCGGCCAGGTAGGCCTTGTTCACCCCGCGGAACGGCCGGAGGAAGTTCCGCAGCCCGGTCCAGATCCCCTCCAGCGTGTTGTCGTGGACCTCGCGGACCCCGTCCCCGTCGTCGTCGCGGGCCCACTCGTACCTCAGGTGGCAGACGGTGGCGTGCCCCCGGCCATGCTCGGGCAGCGACCTGTACACGCCCCATTCGTCGGTATAGACCGTCGACCCGTCGGCCGTCGTCGGCAGCACGAAGCCGTCGACCAGCTCGGCGCGGTTCGGCCGCCGCACCACCTTCAGGGCGAGCCGCCCGCTCTCCCGGCCCACCGCGCCGGCGATCGGCACCCGGTCGTTATCCCAGGTGCCGTGGCCGAACCGCTTGTTCGCCCGGCGCCGCGGCGGGTCGGCGGGGTCGGCGTGCGGCACGCCTTTTTTCTGACGTGGCAGAGCCGGCTTGATCGGTGGACAGGTATTCGATCTCCTGGGGACTCGAAACGCCCCGGGAGGTGCAAGGATGCCCCGACTCACCGGCCGGCCGAAGCCGGATCGCGAGATCGAGCTGACGGCCGACACCCGGCGCCTGCCCGATGTGCGGCGGGCCGCTCTCGGCCGCCTGCGCGAGCCACCGGGTCGTGATCACCCTCGACGGGCCGATCCGCCTGGCCGTCCAGGTGCGGCGATGCCGCGACGCTGTCTGCCCGAGGTATCGGCCCCGCTGCGGTCCGAGCAGGAGGGCCGCTTCGCCCTGCCGCAGCACGAGTTCGGCCTCGACGTCATCGCGGCGGTCGGCACGCTCCGCCACGCCGAGCATCGCAGCGTCCCGGAGATCCACGCCGAGCTCGCCCGCCGCGGCGTCGCCATCTGCGTCCGCAGCGTCGGTAACCTCCTGGACCGCTACGACGAGCTACTCGCCTTGTCCCTGACCGACGCCGCCCGCATCCGCCGCCTGACGGTGCCGGCCGGGCGGGTGATCCTGGCGATCGACGGCCTCCAGCCCGACGTCGGCCACGAGGTCCTCTGGGTCGTCCGCGACGTGCTCTCGGGCGAGGTCCTCCTGGCCAAGAGCCTCCTGTCCGGGACGAAGCGCGATATTGCCGGGCTCCTCGGCCGGGTCCGCGACGCCCTGCGGGTGCCGGTCGCCGGCGTAGTCTCCGACGGCCAGCGGTCGCTGGTCCAGGCGATCGCCGAGGCCTTCCCGGGTGTGCCGCACCAGCGGTGCCAGTTCCACTACCTGCGCGAGGCGGCCCGGCCGATCTACGAGGCCGACCGCCACGCCAAGGTGGCGCTCGAAGCGCAGGTCCGCGGCGTCCGGCCGATCGAGCGGTCGCTGGAAGGCCGCGACGACGCCTGTGCGGCCGCGGCGCGGGGCTACTGCGCGGCGGTGCGCTCGGCGCTGACCGACGACGGCCGGCCGCCGCTGGAGGCCTCGGGCCTGAAGCTGGAGGGGAGGCTGCGGGCGGTCGCCGCGAGCCTCGACCGGGTGGAGGCCAAGGGGGGCTCCCGGCGCCGCTGAAGCGGCTGCGGGCGCTGCTGGCGAAGGGGCTCTCGGCGACCGAGGCGGACTGGCCGGACGTGCGGCGGGCCTTCGGCTGGGTCCGCCGCGCGGCGGAGATCCTGGCGAACGACCCGGGCGGGAGCGGTGCCGCCGTCCGGCGTCGGCTCCGGGGCCTGGTCGGGGCGATGGGCCGCCACGCCGGGTCGGCCGGCCGGCTCGCCCCGGCGGTCGGCCACTTCGTCAAGGTGACGCGGAGCTACTGGCCGGGGCTGTTCGCCTGCTACGACACGGCCGATCTGCCGCGGACCAATAACGACCTCGAGCAGTTCTTCGGCTCACACCGCTACCACGAGCGGCGGGCCAGCGGGCGGAAGGCGGCCTGCGCCGGGACGGTGGTCCGGGGCTCGGTGCGGCTGGTGGCCTCGGCGGCGACCCGGCTGCGCCACGTCGAGGCGGCCGACCTCGCGCCTGCCGACCTCGGGGAGTGGAGGTCGCTACGTGGCGAGTTGGAGACTCGACAGCGCGGGCGGACGCTCGGGAGACGATTCCGACACAACCCGCAGGTTTACCTGAGAAGTCTTGAAGACGCGTTAATCAAGCCGGTTCTGCCACCCTAGCTTTTTTCCCCCGCATTCTGGTACGCCTCGTCGGCCTCGACGTGCCCGTCCGGCAGGGGCGCGGCATCGGCGCCGGCCAGGGCGCGGGCCTGCATCGCGTGCCGCCGCTCCAGCAGGTGGCCGCGGCTGCACCCGAGCTCGCGGGCCAGCCCGGCGGTGGAGCGACCCTGGGCGAACCCGCGGAGGATCAGGACGACCTGACTGGGGCGGAAGTGGGTCTTGTGCCACTCCGTGCCGGTGAAGGCGTTGAACACCCGCCCGCAGTGGCCGCAGCGGTAGTCGAGCACCGGGTCGCGGTGGTGGCGGTGGACCCGCAGGGCGTCGCCGCGGCGGCAGCGCGGGCAGGCCAGTCCGTCGGGGTGCAGCAGCGCGAGCAGCCAGTCGTAGCAGGCGCGCTTGTCCATCAGGCGATCGATCGGGAAGTCCATCATGGTAGGCGCCTCCGAGCTGCCTCCATGAGACACCCATCTCGAGCCATTGGCAAGCAAGGACTTACCGATCCGGGGACATGAGCCACTCACGGCTCCGCCGGCCCGGCCGCGGCCGGACAGACGCCTCGGACCCCGGCCGGCGTGTCTGTAGTCCAGGGGGCGGTCCGCGGCATCCGGCTCGGGGCTCATGGCTGGACCCCCGTGGGCGGTGCAAACCTCCGCCGTCGAATGACTGAGCGTGGCGATGCGGACATCGGACCTGAAACTCGAGCGTCAGACGCCGGCCGGTGTCATTTCGGATGCCCGACGCGCCGGATCCGGGCGTCGACCTCTTTCCACAGCTCGCGCCACGCCCGACCTTCCTCGGCGGGGAGGCTGTCCAGGAACGCGGGCTCGCGCGACCCCGGCCAGGTCGGCATCGGTCCGCCACTGCTTCAACACTCGCTGCATCGCCTCCTTCGCGGGAGGGTCGGTATCGACCTTCCTGTCCCAGGCGTCCAGCTCAGCCCTCCGCCTCATCGCCAATCCCCACTCGCGCAGGCCGGCGGCCCCCGCGGAGGCGACTAGGAGCGTCGCGGTGACGATCAGGGCGGCCGATGTCGGGCTCCGCCGAAGCCAGCAGGGCCCGTTCCGGTCGCCCGACCGGCCGGACCTCGATCGGCCGATCCTGAAGGAACCGGTCCAGGTCGTCGGCCACGGCGGCCGCGGTGGCGTATCGACGGCGCGGGTCCTTCTGGAGGCACTTCAGGCAGATGGTCTCCAGGTCGCGCGGCACCCGGGGGTTAAGCCGCGAGGGCGGGACGGGATCATCGAACAGGACCTGCTGGACCGTCGCCGCCGCCGACTCGGCGGAAGGGCGGGCGGCCCGTGACGAGCTCGTAGAGGATCGCCCGAGCGCGTACACGTCGGCCGCCGGACCCGTCTCGCGGGACCGTCCCTGGGCCTGCTCGGGGGCCATGTAGCTCGGCGTCCCCAGCGGGGCCCCGCTCAGGGTCAGGGCGAGCCCGTCCCCCAACTGCCGGGCCAGGCCGAAGTCGCTGATCTTGGGGGTGCCGTCGGCGGCGAGGAGGACGTTGGCCGGCTTCAGGTCGCGGTGGACGATCCCCGCCCGATGCGCGGCGTCGACGGCGCCCGGACCTCGGGTCGATCAGGCCCGGGGATAGCCGGTCGTTCGCGCCGAGCGAACCCGAGCGTCCAAGTTGCGTTCGCGAGCGTTCCGCCTCGCGCGGGTTGAGGCCTCCCTCGGTGTCCGCCAGGGAGCGTCCGGCGCCGAGCGAACCCAACACCCGGGCGCCGACCGAAGCCAGTCCCCGCGTCGCTTCGGGCTTGACTCGGCGCAATGTCGCATATACAACTTAGACATGAAGCGGGACGTCACGGACTCAGTCGGTGGTCGACCGGATCGCGGGCGATTGCATCGCCGTGCGGGTGCGGCTCATCAACCGGGTCGTGACGTCCATCTACGACGAGGCCCTGCGCCCGCACGGGCTCCGGGTCAGCCAGGCGAACATCCTGGTGGCCGTGGCCCGCACGGGGCGAGGCCCGGCCCGCCGAGATCTGCCGGCGGCTGCGGCTCGAGAAGTCGACGCTCAGCCGGGACGTCGAGGTCATGAAGGCCCGGGGCTGGCTGGAGTCGGACCCGCCGACCGGGCGGCCGGAACCAGGTGCTCCGCGTCACGCCGGCGGGCCTGGACCTCCTCGCCAGGTCCCAGCCCGCCTGGGAGTCGGCCCAGGCCGAGGCCGGACGCCTGATCGGCGACCCCGGCGTGGACGCCTTGCGAGCAGATCGCCGCGAGGCTCGGCCTGCCGGACGACCGCCGATTGATGGCCCGGTGTCGGCGCGGCATCGCCGCCGTGCGATGACGCGTTTGTTGTAGGTACAACAGGAGGGCGAGCCATGGCGAAACTGGACGAGCACCCGACCGTGATCCGCCACCGGGAGCGGCCGAAGGCGGCCGCGCCCGAGGTCGCTGGACGCCGACTGGCTGCGGCGGCTCTGCCTCGACGCCGGGGCCGACGACGTCGGGTTCGTGGCGATCGACCGCCCGGAGGTCGACGACCAGCGGGCCGAGATCCTCTCGGCCTTCCCGGCGACGCGGACGCTCGTGAGCTTCGTCTGCCGGCTGAACCCCGAGCCGATCCGCAGCCCGGCCCGCTCGGTGGCGAACCAGGAGTTCCACGCGAACTACGAGCACGTCAACGAGGTCGCGCGGCGGGTCGTCCGGGCGCTGGGCGAGGCGGGCGTGCGCGGCGATGAACCCGACGTCCGCGTTCCCGATGGAGATGGACCGCTATCCCGGGCCGGATCTGGGTCGTCTCGCACAAGCCGATCGCCGTCGCCGCCGGGCTGGGGCAGGTCGGCGTCCACCGCTGCGTCATCCACCCGGTCTTCGGCAGCTTCATCAACCTCGGGACGATCCTGGTGGCGCGGGACGTCTCGGACGCGGAGCCGGCCGATCGACTACAACCCGTGCCTCGAGTGCAAGCTCTGCGTGGCCGCCTGCCCGGTCGGCGCCATCGGCGCCGACGGCCACTTCGACTTCTCGGCCTGCGTGACGCACAACTACCGCGAGTTCATGAACGGGTTCACCGACTGGGTGTCGACGATCGCCGACAGCCGCGACGGCCGCGACTACCGGCGCCGGGTCTCGGCGAGCGAGTCGGCGTCGATGTGGCAGAGCCTGTCGTTCAAGGCGAACTACAAGGCCGCCTACTGCGTCGCCGTCTGCCCGGCGGGCGAGGACGTCATCGGCCCGTTCCTGGACGACCGCAGGGGGTTCCTCGAGGGGGTCGTCGACCCGCTCAAGGCCAAGGAGGAGCCGATCTACGTGGTCCCGGGCTCGGACGCCGAGGCGCACGTCGCGAAGCGATTCCCGCGGAAGACGATCCGCCGCGTGCGCGGGCTGCGGCCGGCGTCGATCCGCGGGCTTCCTCTTCGGGCTGAAGCTGACGTTCCAGCGCGAGGCCTCGCGGGGCCTGTCGGCCACCTACCACTTCACGTTCACGGGCCGGGAGCCGGCCGAGGCGACCGTCGTGATCCGCGACCGCACGATCGCCGTCCAGGCCGGCCACGTCGGCGAGGCCCAGGTCCGGATCACCGCGGACAGCGACACCTGGCTCGGCTTCCTGGCGCAAGGAGCGGAGCCTGATCTGGGCGCTTGCTCCGGCGGAAGATCCGCGTCCGGGGCTCGCTCCGGCTCCTGGCCGCCTTCGGGAAGTGCTTCCCGAATTGATGGGGATCTTGCCGACGAGATCCATACCGATCATCGGACGGGGGAGTGCCATGCATACTCACCGAGATGGAGCGGGGTTCGGGCCAGGAAAACTCTGTGCACTTTCTGGGCTCCTTGCCCGGCTTTTCCGCTGTTGCCCAACGATAGCAGGATCTTGCCCGGCTTTTATCGGTGATCGGTCGCGCGGGTGGGAATATGATCGGGCCGTTCTCCCATTCGGAGAAATGCGCAATGCGAAGGTGGGTGATAGCCCTGGCGGCAGCCACCGCTATTCTTGCGGCGGGACACCTTCGGTCCTTGTCTCGCCACTACCGGGCCGTCGCGTCCCTTTGCGCCGGCTATGAGGCGACGTTACGGCCCAGCGACCCGGCCGGGGCCGACCATTACGCGGCGATGCGGGACAAGTACAACTGGGCCGCCTCTCACCCCTGGATGCCGGTTCCACCCGAGCCGCCACCACCCCGCGACCCCGCCGCGCCGTTTAAATTCTAGCGACCGCCCGTCGTGGGACTCACACCGTGCCCATACCCCGCGTGCGAATTTCGGTGCGGAGGCTGATGGTCGCGGCGGCGATCGTTGCTATCCCGATGGCCGTCTGGTGCTCGTACGAACATCGGCGCGGCGCCTTGTTCATGATCGCACAGGACCACCTGCGCAAGATCAAGAGCCGGCCAGGCCCGGGGAAATCCGCTCAATTCATCCCGATCGACAGCGAGGGGAAGCGCCTCTCTCACGACGAAAGGGAGCTGGATCGCTGGCACTGGGATATGTATCGGAAATATCTCCTCGCCAGCCGCCGGCCTTGTCGCCCGGTCCCCCCGGACACTCCACGACCAGGAGTCGTCGAGTATGTTTACCCGTGACTCCGTGACCCGCCCGAGCCGGAGTTGGCCCTTCGTAAGGCTCATTCCCACATTCGAGATCAGGTCCTTGTCTTCTGCCGGACGAGCTCCAGTAGTTCGAGCCCGTTAGACGTCGCGGCGCCCTCGGCCGTGTTGTCGAAGATGCACCACACGGAGGCCGTCCTCGCCGCACCGGCCAACGTCTCGGAGAGGGCCCGGAGGTACTCGGCCGAGTACGCCGAATAGTAAACCTTCGGTGAGCCGTGCAGCCGGTAGTAGGTGAGGCCGTCCCAGCCGCCCGGCTCTGCGGCCGCCGGCACGACCGCGGGATCGGCGGCGACCCGCGCGACGCGGTACTCCGTCGCGAGCCGGTCGGCCGACGGCCCGAACCACGTCGCGTGCCTCGGTTCCAGCGCCACGTCGCCGTCGAACCGGTCCCGCAGCGCCGCGAAAAACCTCGTCGCGACCTCGGCGGAGAAGCGCAGGCTCGGCGGGAGCTGGACCAGCAGCGGGCCGAGCCTGTCGCCCAGGTGAGTCGCCTCCGCGAGGAAGCGGTCGAGCACGTCGTCGACCTCGGTCAGGCGCCGCTGGTGGGTGACGACCCGGGGCACCTTGACCGAGAAGCGGAAGCCCGCGGGACGGACGCGGCCCAGCGGGCGTACGTCGACGGCCGGTGCGGACGGTAGAACGACGAGTTGACCTCGACCGCGGGGAAGCGGGCGGCGTACCGGGCCAGGTGGCTGCCCTCGGCCGGGAATCGGTCCCCGTGCCCCTTCGGCAGCGACCAGCCGGCGCAGCCGACGCGGACGTCGGCGTGAAGGGCGATCGACTCTCCGACACGTTAGGACCCTCACGAGGCATGGGCGGCGACCGCCTTCCCGCGCCGTCGCGCGGCCATGCGTGACAGACGTTCGAGGCAGTCGGACAGATCGACGCCCGGCCCGAGGACCGGCGCCCAGAGGTCACCGACCTTGTCGACCCTCCGGGCCAGGGTGCGGATCGTGAACCTCGTCGGGTCGAGCCCGGGCTTCACCTCGCGCCACCGCAGCGGCGTCGAGACCGGCGCGCCCGGCGCCGGGCGGACGCTGTACGGGGCGGCGAGCGTCTGGCCGCGACGGTTCTGCAGGAAGTCGAGGTACACCCGGCCTTGCCGCTCCGCCGGGCTGCGGACGATGCTCGTCGAACTGGGCAGCAGCCCGTGGACGACGTTGGCGACGATCTCGGCGAACTGCCTCGCCTGGTCGTACGAGTAGCGGGCGCCCAGCGGGACGAACACGTGCAGGCCCGTCTTGCCCGAGGTCTTGCACTGGCACTCGGCCCCGGCTCGGTCGAGGACCCGGTGCACGGCCAGCGCGGCCTCGATGACGCGGGCGAACGGGATCGCCTCCGGGTCGAGGTCGATCACGAGGTAGTCGGGGTTCTCCAGCGAGCCGACGCGGGAGTTCCACGGGTTGATCTCGATGCACCCGAGGTTCGCGAGGTACAGCAGCGTCTGCTCGTCCTGGCACACCAGGTACTCGATGCTGCCGCCACGCGATCCGGAGGCGATCCTGGCCGTCGTCACCCAGCCGGGCGGGCGGCGGCGGCCGACGTCCTTCTGGAAGAAGCCATCGCCGGCGATTCCGTCGGGGTGGCGGTGCAGCGACTCGGGCCGGTCGCGGAGATACGGCAGGATCAGCGGCGCGACCTCGCGGTAGTACGCGACGAGGTCGCCCTTGGTGTAGCCCTCGGCCGGCCAGAAGACCTTGTCGTCGTTGGTGGTCAGACGCGCGGCGCCTCTGGTCTCGCGGGACGCTCGCGCCGGCCGCCGCTCGCCCCCTCGATGACTTGCCGCGCCGGCGCGGCCTCTTCCCTGCGGACGTCCCTCGCCCGCTTGTCCTCGCGGAAGTCGACGAAGATCGGTTGCCGCGCGACGCCCGACTCGGTCCACTCCTGGAAGGTGATCTCGCAGACCAGCCTCGGCTCGACCCAGTGGACCGGCGCGTTCGTCTTCGGCGCGTGTGCGGAACGGGCACGTGCGGCGCACGAGCGGCTCGAGTCGGCGGCGCGCGTCGTCGAGTCGCTCGCCGTCGAATCCGCCGCCGGTGTGGCCGATGTAGACCAGCTCGTCGCCCTCGTAGACGCCCAGGATCAGGGCGCCGAGGGCCTTCCTGCGCCCCCGCGGGTCGGTGAAGCCGGCGATCACGGCCTCCTGCCGGCGCTGGGTCTTGACCTTGAGCCAGTCGCCGCCGCGCGGACCCTCGGCGTAGACGCTCTGCCCGTCCTTGGCGATGATCCCTTCGAGCCGGTGCGACCGCGCGGCCTCGAACAGGGCGATCCCCTGCCCTTCGACGTGCTCGCCGAGCCGCACCGGGCCCTCGGTGCCGAGGACGGCGGCGAGGACCTCCTTGCGCCGCACGAGCGGCAGGCCGCGCAGGTCGCGGCCGTCGAGGTGGAGCAGGTCGAACACGTAGTAGAGCAGCCGACCCTCGCCCGTCCTGGCATATTGCTGGAGCAGCTGGAAGCTCGACCGGCCCTGGTCGTCCACGGCCACGATCTCGCCGTCGAGGACCGCGTCGTGGCCGAGGCCCTCCAGGGCGCGGGCGACGGGGGCGAACTTCGCCTCGAACGGCTTGCGATTCCGCGAGTAGAGCCTGACGCCCCCGCCTCGGACCTCGGCGATCGCCCGGTAGCCGTCCCACTTCGGCTCGAAGAGCCAGCCCTCGCGGTCGAACGGCCGGTCGACCAGGGTCGCGAGCATCGGCCTGACCGCCCGGGGCATGGCGGCCCGCGGCGCCGCCGCCAGCAGCGCCTCGGTCGCGCGAGCCGGCCGGCCGTCGCGCGGTCGGCTGCGCCCGCCGGCGATCTCGGCCATCGTCCGACGGGTCGACGACGGAGCGGTCATCGTCGGCGATCGGCCCCTCGGCCGCCGCCCCGTCGGCCGCCTTGAGGAGGAGCCACGCGTTCGCCTCGCCGTCCTCCAGCCTGACGAGCGAGAACGCACCGCGCAGCTTCCGCCCGTCGAGCACGAAGCGGAGATGCCCCCGCCGCAGGCCCTCCCTCAGCTCCCGCTCGCCCCGCCGGGTGTCGGTGGCCCCAAGCGCGTGGTAGGTGCCCTGGTCCCAGACCATGACAGTGCCCGCGCCGTAGTTGCCGGCCGGGATCGTCCCCTCGAACGTGCGATAGTCGAGCGGGTGGTCCTCGACCATGACGGCCAGGCGGCGATCGCGAGGGTCCAGGGAAGGCCCCTTCGGGACCGCCCAGCTCTTGAGCACGCCGTCGAGTTCGAGCCGGAAGTCGTAGTGGAGCCGCGAGGCGTGATGCTTCTGGACGACGAACCGCAGCGAGCCCCCGGCCGTCGCCCTCTCGCCGCGCGGTTCCGGGGTGTCCGCGAACTTGCGCTTTCTCCGGTAGGTCGCGAGCCCCACGCATCGTCCTCCCAAAGGCACGCCAAAGCAGTGAGGCCTCAAAGGTGCGCCCCGATCGTGGCCGTCGAGAACTATGAATCATTGACATCTTTGAATAGCACCGCCGACAACACCGGAATGCAAGGGCCGTGCCGCGGGGCCTCGTGCCTCGCCGACGACGCTAACTCCCACGGTTGCCGCGGCGGATGCCTCGGCGGGGGCGGAAAGCACATTCCTACGACCGGGCAATTGAGCACATCACGACCTGTTCGCGGTTGGCGGAACACGGCCAACCGGCCCGGCGTCGACGACGCGCCGCATAGGACCCGCGTCTATGACCGCAGCGGAAACGCCCCCTACTCGCACCGGCGCACCCGGACGCTCCCCGCGCTCGACGAGCGACCGGACCGGCCGCGAAGTCGTCCGCGACGGGCGTCGGAACGGGAGTTGCGGCTTACATTGAAAGCACACATGATGGACCGAGCTTCGGTTGGCCCGGCCCCGCCAGGTGCCCTCCCGAGAGCCGTCGAGCCATGAGTACTGGCGACAGTCGGATGATGGTCGATCAGTTGGCCGGAGCTCGCCGGTCGATCCTGTTGATCGAGACCGCTGACGCCCTGGCGATTCGTGCCGAGGTCCGATCGCTGGTCAAGGCCCACGGCAGGCTCCGCGGCGAGCTCTGGGACGCCCAGGCCGACCACGCCGAGAAGGTGGTGGGCGAGATCATCGACTCCCAGGGGCTGGCCGCGGGACGGGTCTGGGCGGCGGCCCTCGCCGAGGAATTGCAGGCCGACTTCGAGCGATCCGTGTTCGATCGGGAGCACCCGTGCGGCGCGCGGACCCGTCCGGGAAGCGCCGCGGCCCGTTGACCAAGCGGCAGGACCGATTCGACGTCTCGCGCGAGCCTCGGGTCCCGGGCCAATAGCCGCCTCGGCCGGCTGTCCTCGCCGTCGACCAGGTACATCGGTATGCCCGCCGCAATGGCCCGGCGGGCGCAGTCCTTCGTGCGCTTGGTGTTGGAGATGAACTGATCGACCGCCAGGCGGAGGTCGGCGCCGGTGTCGACCATACGCTGGTTCCGGCTCGCGCCGGCTCGCTTGCCCAGCCGGACGAACTCGGCCAGGTGCCGCTGGAGGGCCGGCGGGCTCCTGCGCCACAGTGAGAGGATCGCGCGAATGACCCGGGACCCGCTTGCGGTGCCCGGGCCCTCGGGCCATCCTGGGGCCGGTCAATCCCCCGCTCCCAGGCTATCCGGACGTCTGCCATGCGTCGCGCTCGGTTGATGGTCGGCCTCTTCGTGGCGCTGTGGTCGACTTCCGTCGAGGCGAACGACGGAAAGCGCTACCTGATCATCCACGCCGACGACGCCGGCATGTGCCACTCGGCGAACCGGGCCACGATCCGGGCGATGGAGGACGGGGTCGTCTCTTCGTGCAGCGTGATGGTGCCGTGCCCGTGGATCAAGGAGTTCGCCGAGTACGCCCGGGCGCATCCCGAGGAGGACTACGGCGTCCACCTGACGCTCAATTCGGAGTGGGCGGTCTATCGCTGGGGGCCGGTCGCGGGGCGCGAGCGGGTGCCGAGCCTCGTGGACGGCGACGGGTACCTCCACCGCGGCGTCGAGGCGGTGGCCCGGTCCGCCAAGGCCGAGGAGGTCGAGGTCGAGCTGACGGCCCAGGTCGAGCGGGCCCGGGCGCTGGGCATCCCGATCAGCCACCTGGATACCCACATGGGCGCGGTGGTCAGCCGCCCGGACCTGGTCGAGGTCTACGTCCGGCTCGGCCTGAAGTACGACCTGCCGGTGCTGTTCCTGCGCCGGATCGAGGGCCCGGTCGTCGAGCAGTACCCCGCCCTCCGCGAGCGCGGCAAGGCGCTGCTGGCCGACCTGGACGCGAAGGGGCTGCCGGTGCTCGACCACCTGGTCCAGCTCTACGGCGGCGACACGCATGAGCAGCGCGTCGAGAGCTACAGGAAGGCCCTGCGCGAGCTGCCGCCGGGCGTCAGCCAGCTGATCATCCACTGCGGCTACGACGACGAGGAGCTCCGCGCCGTGACGAACAGTGCCAAGCGCCGCGACGGCGACCGGCGGATCTTCACCGACCCGGCCACGGCCGCCGAGATCGAGCGGCTGGGGATCGAGATCATCACCTGGAAGCAATTCCGGGCGATGGTCTCCGCGAAACCCGCATCACCGCGACCCGAGCCCCGCGGCCACTGAGGATCGGCGTCCGATCCGTCGCTCGTCAACCGGCACACGCTCCTGAGGCCGGATCACAGTCTGTGACCGATGCGAGATTGCGCGACGGCGATGTCGGCGGCCGACAGGAGTCCGTCGCCGTTCAGATCGTCAAACGGGTCGTACAGGCCGGTCAAAATGCGGGCCTGGATCGTGCTCACGTCAGCCATGGAGACCAGGCGGTCACCATTGGCGTCGCCAATGAGCACGTCGAATGCGCGAGCGAAGCCCGCGCCGCCGGCGAGGGGGTTGCCAGCAGCATCCCGCAGCGCGGCGGTGCCGGTGCCCTCAAGGAGGGTCACGGCCTGGCCGTCGGGCAGAGCGCTGAAGTGCCAGGTCAACGTCGTCGTGCCGAGCCCGGAGAGCGTCGCGGGGCCCGCGCCGGCGAGGCTTAGCCCCGAGCCGGAGGCGATCGGCTCGCTAAAGACGACCTGAATGCCGGTGATCTGCCATGGCAGGTCGCGCGACGGCCCCGTCGTCAGGTCCAGGGACTTCGAACCGTACAGGACCCGGTACGAGACGACCTGGGGCGCGACCGTGTCGATGACGAGATTCGCCGACGCCGCCAGCGAGCCGGGGCCGCCGGGCGCAGGGCAGGGTGAGCACGGCGTCCTGGGCCGTGATGTCCCGGATCGAGCCGCCGGCGAGCACGAGCGCGCCGGTACCGGCGACGTCGAGGCGCGGCGAGTTCTGTCCGGGCGAGACGACGCTGGCGAAGGTGAGGGTCGACAGCCCGGAACCCGCCGCGTACGTGGCCACGCCGCCGTCGTTGAGGCGGAGGGTGGGCGTGCCTGTAACGAATACCGGCGCGGCGAATGAGATCGTCACGAGGATCAGCGAGCCGGCTCCGTAGGACCCGTTGGACGTCGCCGATGCGACGCCGACGACCGTCGGGGCCGGGGTCGACTCGACGGCCCCGATGTCGAGCCGGCCGGCGATGACCCGCGAGAAGCCCGCCCCGCGCTGGTCGAGGGCTAGGCCAGGCGGCAGCAGCGAGGCGATGCCGCGCCCGATCGCCGGGCTACCGGCCAGCAGGGCCTCGGTCTGGGTCGGCCCGCCGTTGTCTCGGAGCGGGCCCAGCTCGGGGTCGACCCCGAGGAGGTTGTTCGCCGGGTCGAGCCCCCCGCTGCCGTCGCCCACCAGGTTCGATCGCCCCGACACCGTCCCGAGGATGTCGCCGCCCGAGTCGCGGGCGACGATCGTGTCGGACAGGGTCAGGAGCGCACCTGACGCCTGGATGCCGCCGATGCCCTGCAATAGAACGCCCGCCGTGGGAACCGGGACGGCGACGTTGTCGGTGATCGTGCTCGCCGTGATCGTCATCGTGCCTCCCGAGGGGTTCGCGAAGATGCCGCCGCGCCGTCGTCCCGGCGAGGTTCCCCTCGATCGTGCAGTTCGTGATGGTCCGATTCCCGGTGTTCGCGAGGTCGAGCCCTCCGCCGGCGGATCCTGCGGTGTTCTTCGCCACGGTGCTCGACTCCAGGTCGAACGACGACGACCCGGTGACGAGGATGCCGCCGCCGCCCGCCCGCGACACGTTGCCGAGGATCGAGGAGGAGACGATCGTCAGGTCGCCGTCGTCGCCCGGATCCCGCCCCCGCTCAGCGAACTCGTGTTGTCCTGGATCGTGCAGCCGACGATCCGGAGCGTGCAGCCCGACGGACGAGATGCCCCCGCCGGGGCCGTCCGTCGCGTCGCCGCCCGTGATCGTCAGGTTCTCCAGGTCCACCGGGATCGACAAGGTGCGGGCCGGGTTCGGGTTCGTGAGCGTCAGGATGCGGAACGCGGGTGTTCCCGGGGAAAGGCTCCGCGCGATCGTCACGCCGGCCTGCGGCCCGGCGATGGTCAGTGCCTGCGTCACGTTCAGCGTGCCGAGCGCCGGGTCGAGGGTTATGGTACGAGGCGCGGCGAAGACGGCCGGGTCGAAGGTGATCGTCTGGGCCCCGGGCTCGGCGTTGGCGCGGTCGATCGCCTCGCGGAGCGAGACCAGGCCGGGACCGGCGAACACGGCGTCGGAGGTGGTGTTCACCACGTATCCGAATCCGGCCCCGACCTGCACGGCGCCGATGTCGAAGGCTCCCACGCTCGGCCGGCTGCCGAACCTCTGGTCGAAACGAACGCCGGGCAGGTTCGCGCCGGCGCCGATGGCGGGGCTTCCGGTCTGGGGGAGCATCGTCTGGGTCGGCCCGCCGTTGTCCTGGAGCGGGCCCAGCCTGGGGTCTACGCCGAGGAGGTTGTTCGCCGGGTCGAGCCCCCCGCTGCCGTCGCCGACGAGGTTCCCTTGCCCGGAGGGCTCCCCCACGATGTCCCCGCCGGTGTCGCCGGCCACGATCGTGTCGGACAGCGTCAGAGGCACACCCATCGCCGCGATTCCACCCACGCCGTGAGACGGGCCAGTCCCGGCCGAGTTGCCGACGATCGTGCTCGCGGCAATCGACATCGTGCCGCCAGAGGGGTTGGCGAAGACGCCGCCGCCCGTCGTCCCGGCGACGTTCCCCGTGATCGTGCTATTGGTGACGGTGTTTGTGGTGAAGCCGAACAGATCGAGCCCCCCGCCGGCGGATGCGGCGGTGTTGCCGGCCACCGTGCTCGACTCGAGGTCAAACGAGGACGCCCCGGTGAAGAATACGCCGCCGCCGCCGCCCCCCGCCGTGTTGCCGCGGATCGTGGAGGCGACGATGCTTAGGTTGCTGGTCGACGCTCGGATCCCGCCGCCGCCGGACGAGCTCGCGTTGTTCTCGATCGTGCAGCCCACGACCCGCAGCGTGCAGCTCACCGCGGAGATGCCGCCGCCGAGGCCGTCCGTCGCGTCGCCGCCGGCGATCGTCAGGTTCTCCAGGTCGGCGACGACCTGGGGAGTTCCGTGACTGTTCATGCCGGGGCCGGCGATGTTCAGGATGCGGAACGCGGGGGTGCCGGGGGCCGGGCTCCGCATGATCGCGACTCCGCCGCCGTCCGGTCCGACGATCGTCAGGCTGGTCGTGATCGTCGGCAACGGGCCCGACGTCAGCGTGATGGCCGACACGCCGTCGGCGAAGGCGATCTCGGTCGAAACCGGGAAATCCTCGACTCGCTGGATCGCGTCGCGAAGCGTGCCCGGCCCCGAGTCGGCCGGGCTCGTGACCACGATCAGCTGGGCGAGTAGGGCGCGGCCCTCCAGAGGCTCGAGACAGGGTCGGTGGGCACGACAGGCCGACGGGCGGGTGCGGGTGAGCCGCGGGGAAGCCGGGGACGGTCGCATAGCTGGGTGCCTCGCGTTTAGACGTGTGGCCGATCGCGTTGGCCTGTCCGACGCCTCTGCCCTGTAGACTGCGACGCCTCAGGGATCGGGGACCGAGCCAGCGGAGTTTTTCCCGCCAGCCGCCGGGCCGGTCGCCCTCGGCGCCGACGGACGTCGAACGCGGCGCGACTACTGTCCGGCAAATCTCATCCACGCAGGTCTGGTGCGAGTCTGGCTCTCGAACCCGGGCCCATCGCCCCCGCTCCGCGGCCCTCGGCGACCTGACCCGGGGACGACCTGGTCCGGCTCCGACCTCGTCGCCATCGACGAGGCCGCTGAGGCCGCCCCCGCCGAATCCGGGGCCGAAAAACCGATTGCAAATAGTTACTCACCAAAGACTTGCGGAGAATTGGCTTCGGTCGGTAATTCCTCGTCGTCGCCGACGGAGCCGCGCCTCCCCGGTGTCCCCGTCGCCCGCCGCTCGGCGACGAACCGAGTCATAGGGAAGGGCCGCGTGGGGGCGGAACAAGGGCTGTCGCCTGCGCCCGGAATCGAGAGGTACACCCGTCTCGTGCCGAGCCGAGGACGGATTATGGCGGCGGCGCCAACTTCGTGGTCGAATCGAGGTCCAGCCCCGGGCCGCGCGGCTGTCCCCAATCGCGGATGCGCCGCAGTCCCGGAAGGAGCATGAGCGACATGGCACCCCCGACCAGCGAGCTGGAACGCGCCGCCGCTCGCGTCGCCGCCGGCGAGGCCGAGGCGCTGGGCCCGCTGCTGGACGGCTACCGCGACCGGCTCCGACGGATGGTCGCGATGCGCCTCGATCCGAGGCTCCACGGGCGCGTGGACGCCTCCGACGTGATCCAGGAGGGGTATCTCGACGCCGCGCGCCGCCTGCCCGACTACCTGGCCGAGCCGGGCCGGATGCCGTTCTACCTCTGGCTGCGCTTCCTCGTCGGCCAGCGGGTCATCGAGGCGCACCGCCGCCACCTGGCCGAGGGCCGCGATGCCGGGCGGGAGGTCTCGCTGTATCGCGGCGCGATGCCCGAGGCGAGCACGGCCGCATTGGCGGCCCAGCTCCTGGGCAAGCTGACCAGCCCGAGCGACGCCGCCATCCGCACCGAGCGGCGTGTCAGGCTCCAGGAGGCCCTGAACGCGATGGACCCGATCGACCGCGAGGTGCTGGTCCTGAGGCATTACGAGCAGCTGAGCAACAGCGATGTGGGCCGGGTTCTGGGCATCGACAAGTCGGCCGCGAGCAAGCGGCACATCCGGGCCCTGCTCCGCCTGCGCGAGCACCTCGGCGACCTCGGAGAGCCCGAGGCGGAGCCGACGCCATGATCGAGCCGTCCGTCCGCGAGGAGGCGCTGGAGCCGGTCATCGAGTCGTTCCTGGCCCGCTTCCGGGCCGGCGAGCGGCCCGGCGTCGAGGAATACGCCAACCGGCACCCCGGGCTCGCCGATCTCCTGCGGCAGATCCTGCCGGCCCTCGTGGCGGTCGAGTGCGACCTGACCCTCGAGCGCGGACCCGAGGCCGAGCCCGGCCCGCCGGCCAGCGCCCGGCGCGCCTGGGCGACTATCGAATCCTCCGCGAGATCGGCCGGGGCGGCATGGGCGTGGTCTACGAGGCCGTCCAGCAGTCGCTCGGCCGGCATGTGGCCCTGAAGGTCCTGCCCCGGTCTCGCGCCGACGCGGGGCTCGAGCGGTTCCGCCTCGAGGCCCGCGCGGCGGCGCGGCTGCACCACACGAACATCGTCCCCGTCTTCGGCGTCGGCGAGGATGCCGGGGTCCACTACTTCGCGATGCAATACATTCGCGGGCAGGGCCTCGATCAGGTCGTCGAGGAGCTCCGCCGGCTCCGCTCGGCCGGCGCGGCGCCCGCGTCGGTCGAGCCCACGGTCGCGGCCCGCCTGCTCGGCGGCACCTTCGAGCCGCCGGCCGCCGCACCCTCGACAGTTGCGCCGCCAACCTCCGTCCTGCCGGACGAGTCATCCTCTCCCTCAGAGCCGTCAACGACAACGTCGCCGACGTCGGGCTCGTCCTCGCTCCTGGCCGACGAGGCGAGCTCGGGCCGGCCCGATCGCGTCTACTTCGAGGGCGTCTCGCGTATCGCATTGCAGGTCGCCGACGCGCTCGCCTACGCCCATGCTCAGGGCATCTTGCACCGCGACATCAAGCCCTCGAACATCATGCTCGACACCCGGGGCACGGCCTGGGTGACCGACTTCGGACTGGCCAAGGCCGACGAAGGCGCCGGCTATACGCGGACTGGCGACGTCCTGGGCACTCTCCGCTACATGGCACCGGAGCGATTCGACGGTCGTTCCGACCCGAGGGGCGACGTCTACGCACTCGGGGCGACCCTCTACGAGCTGCTCACCCTTCGTCCGGCCTTTCCGGAGGTCGACCGTCCTCGGCTGATCGAACTGATCCTCCGCGGCGAGCCGGCTCCGCCCCGCTCGGTCGACCCGCGGGTGCCTCGCGACCTGGAAGTCATCTGCCTGAAGTGCCTGGCGAAGGAGCCCTCGCGGCGTTACGCCGGGGCCGACGCGCTCGTGGAGGATCTCAGGCGATTCTGCGACGGCGAGCCTATCCTGGCCCGACGCGCCCCGGCCTGGGAGGTCGCCTGGAAGTGGGCGAACCGGCGCCCGGCGGCGGCGGTGGCCGCGGTGCTGCTGGTCGCCGCCACGGCGACGGTGGTGAGCCTGATCCTGGGCTACAACGCCCGGCTCCGCGTCGCCTCGGCCCGGGCCGCCGCCGGACGCGACCTCGCGCTGCGGGCGCTGGACCGACTCGCCGGCGAGGTCCAGGAGACGCTCCGCGAGGTCCCGGCCACCCGGCCGATCCGCCGCCGCCTGCTCGACACGGCCATCGCGGGGCTCCGCGAGGTCGCCGACGGGCCCGACTCGTCGACGCCGGACCTCCGGCGGGCCCTCGCCCACAGGAAGCTGGGCGAGCTCTACCGCGAGGTCGGTGACGCCGCCCAGGCTCGCGCGCAGTATGAGGCATGCATCCTCGTCGCCGAGCGGCTCGTCGCCGCCTCGCCGCACGACCTCGAGGCCCTGGGCTGCCTGGCCGTGGCCACGGGCGGCCTCGGGGAGATGCTCCTGCAGGAGGACCGACGGGTACCGGCGAAGGAGTTGCTCGCCCGCTCCGTCGAGCTGACCGAGACGTGGGTTACTCTCGACCCGACGGGCCGCGCCGGCCTCGACTTCCGCCTGACCGCCTACCGGCGCCTCGGCCACTTCCACCTCTGGTGCGAAGAGGTCCCCCCCGCTCGCGCCGCCTTCGATAAGATGCTCGGCCTTGCCCGGGAGAGGCTGGCGAGGTCCCCCGACGACGCCCGGGCCCTCGAGGCCCTGTTCGACGCCGAGACCTTTCTCGGCCGTGCCGACGAGAGTTCGGACGACTCGGTGGAGCGCGGGCCCACCTTCGCGCCGCCATCGAGGCGGCGCGCCGGCTGATCGCGGTCGAGCCGGGCGACGCCCGGAACCGCGTCTTGCTGGCGATCGGCCTGCATAGTCTCGGGACGGAAGCCTTCGATCGGTCGGACTACGCCGAGGCGGGCCCGGCCCTGGAGGAGGTGGAGCGGCTGACGTCCGAGCTCTCGGAGGCCGACCCGGAGAACTTCGAGCGCCGGCTCAGGTTGTACGTGTCGAGATGGAGCCTGGCCCATCTGTCGAAGGCGCGGGGCCGATTCGCCGAGGCCAGCGAGCGGTTCCGCCGCCTGGGCCAGGACCTGGGGGCCCAGAAGGCGGCCGGTCGCCTCGAGGGCTCGGCCGCCGCTCTGAACCTCTTCGAGCAGGCCGATGCCGAGGCGCTGGACTGCGCCGAGAAGGCCCGTGCCGTCCGCGACCTGGACTATGTCCGCTCGCAGCCGGCGCCGCGCCAGTTCGCCCTCCGGGCCGCGCGGACGGTCGCCTTCGCAGCCGAGCCGGGCGGCGGGCCCGCTGCGGCGGCCGAGGCAGTCGGGCTCGCTGAGGTCGACCCGGCCGCCGCCGGGCCCGAGGGAGCGCTCGCCCTGGCCATAGCCCTCGCCCGATCCGCCGCCGCCCTCGCCTCCGCCGCCGACTTCCCTGGGCGAGCCGATGCCCGAAACCGCGCCAACGACCGCGCGATTCAGGCTCTGCGGGCGGCCATAGACGGCGGCTTCAGCGACATCGGCGGCCTCGGCCATAACGACGACGCTGCGCCGCTCCGACAGATCGAGGGCTACCGCGCCCTGATCGACCGGGCGAAAACGCATAGATAATCGTTCCGACAGGCCGCAGAGTCGGGACCTTCGGCCTGTTCGCCCCGAGCCGTCTCCGGGCCGTCGTCTTCGACTCGGCGGAGCGCCGCGCATGGCAGTATTCCGTATTTCCTCCTAAACACCGCAGGGCCAGCGGTCGGTCGTATCCGGATCAACGCCCTGCGGGGGTCATCCTTGGCCTCCGCGCGGAGGGCCCAGGCCCTGACGGAATGGCTTCTGGTTTCGTATACTAATAGTACCGTTTTGTCGCGTAACGCTCGGAGAGCGGTAATGGGGTCTCTGATACCGACGAAGTGCTGGCTCTGCCTCGTCTTCAGCCTCGCGCTGACGGTGAGCGCCCTCACGTCGTCGATCCGGGCGCCGGAGGCGTGCAACGTCGACGTCTGCCCCATCACCGTCGCCGGGAATTTCGCCCTGGTCTGCGACGGCCTGAGGCTCGTCCTTACGCCGGCCGTACCCACTCGAATGTCCCTCGATGCGGACGACTCTGAGTTTGACGAGGAAGAGGAGTGCGAGTCGTCCGGCTCGTTCTCGCACCTCGTCTGCCCTGCCTTCAGCCCATCGGCCTCCCCGCCCAGCCTCCTCTCCCGCCCGTGTCCGGGCAGCTCTCCACCCAGGATCGCGGCCGTTCCCCTCCGCTGCTGATTCGCCTTTCCCTCGGTCCCGTCGATCTCGCGTCCGTCGGCGACCCAGTCTCCGACCGTGCCGAGGTCCGGCGGGATCCAGCCTCAGGCTTTCCTCTCCTGAGCCCCCCGCCGTCCCCGGCTGGCCGCACCAATTCGGCCGGCTTTCGAACCACAACGGTGTCCCATCGCCGGGTCGTAGAAATACGCCTGCGCACGGGCTCATACGCTTCCCGGGAATCAACTGCCGCTGACGGTGTCGAGTCAGTAGGATGGCGGCCAGCCGCAAGGAGGCCGCCATGCACGTCGAAGGCCGTGACACTCCCGATCGGTTGGCCGACCTCATCCGCGCCGAGCCCCGGTCCCGGGTCGCACGACGCCTGATGGCAGTCCGGCTCGCGATGCTCGGCCGCACCGCCGGTCAGGTCTCCGCCGAGGTGCTCCTGTCGCAGCGCCAGGTCCGCACCCGGGTGGGCCGCTACAACGCCGGTGGCGCCGACGCCCTGGCCGACCGCGCCGGCCGCGGCCGCAAGGGCCCGCTCTCGGCCGACGACCAACAGCGGCTGAAGGAGCGGCTCCGCGCCGGCCCGACCGAGGCCGATGGGGTCTGCACCCTCCGCGGCGAGGACATCCGCCGCATCCTCCGCGACGAGTTCGGCGTCGTCCGCTCGCTCCAGGCGACCTACGACCTGCTCCATCGCCTCGGGTTCGAGCCGCTGCGGCCCCGGCCCCGCCACCCCGGGGCTGACCCGGCCGCGCAGGCCGATTTCAAAAAAGCCTCCCCGATCGGGTCGCCGAGGTCGCCGCGGCCCGGCCCGGCGAGCACGTCGAGGTCTGGTTCGAGGACGAGGCCCGATTCGGCCAGAAGGGGACGCTGACGACGATCTGGGCCGAGCGCGGCACGCGGCCGACGGCCCCGAAGCAGACCGCCTACGGCAACCTGCACGTCCTGACGGCCGTCTGCCCGGCCAGCGGGCGGGCCGAGGGCCTGATCGCCCCGCGGCTCAACGCCGCCGTGGTCCAGGTGTTCCTGGACGGGCTCTCGGCGACGATCGCCGCCGGGACGCACGTGGTCCTCGTCTGGGACGGGGCCGGCTACCACGTCGCCGAGGCGCTGCGGGTGCCGGCGAACCTGACGGTCGTCGGCCTGCCGCCGTACTCGCCTGAGCTGAACCCGGTCGAGCGGCCCTGGCTGTATCTGCGGCAGCACCACTGGTCGAACCGGGTCTACGAGGGTGTCGACGCGGTCGAGGACGCGGCGATGTCCGGGTGGCGTGCGGCCTGCCTGGACCCGGACAAGGTCAAGAGCATCTGCCGATGTGAGTACCTCGACCCAGGAAGTTGATTCCTGGGAACCGTATAATCCGTATTTCCTCCTAAACACCGCAGGGCCAGCGCTCGGTCGTATCCGGATCAACGCCCTGCGGGGGTCATCCTTGGCCTCCGCGCGGAGGGCCCAGGCCTTGACGGAATGGCTTCTTTCGTATACTAATACCGATCACGAATAATTCCGGCGCTCTGCCAGGTCCGGAGCCGCGCAGACCGACTTGATCGTCTCCGGCCCCAGACAGACGGCCCGCCAGCCCGCCGTCGCCGCCCTCAGCAACGCCTTGTAGTCGCGGTACACCCGGTTCGACCAGTGGTGGCTCCGCAGGTAATGCCACAGGTTCTCCACCGGGTTGAGCTCCGGCGCGTACGGCGGCAGCGGCAGCAGGGTGATGTTCGTCGGCACGATCAGCTCACGGCTCGTGTGGTAGCCGGCGCCGTCCCAGATCAGCACCGCATGCACGTCGGGCGCGAGCCGCTTCGACAGCTCGGCGAGCATCAGGTTGGCCGCGCCGGTGTCGGCGTGCGGCAGGATCAATCCGGCCGCCGCGCCCGTCTCGGGACAGACCGCCGTGAAGACGTAGGTCCAGTCGTACTGCGTCTGCTTGACCGCGCGGGGCCGCGACCCGGTCCGGGCCCAGACCCGCGTCAGCGTCCCCTGCTGCCCGAATCGCGCCTCGTCCTCGAACCAGACCTCGACCCGCTTGTCGGGGTGGGCCGCGGCGACCTCGGCGATCCGCCCGGGAGCCCCTGCTATGAGGCCGGTTGTCAAGCGACGTGGATCGGTCCCGGGATGCTCGAGGATCAGCCTGCTATGCGTGCTCGGGGCACAGGGTAGGGTCTGCGATCGGGAACGAGGGCCGCCATCTTTTTACGCGGGCCATAGCCCGCCGGGGGCTCCACGCGGTCACCTCACTCGCAGATCCTCGATGACTCGGGGCCAGCTCGCGACGTCCGACATCCGCTCGGGCGGGGCGGTCACATCCGATCGGCCTCAGGCGGCCGCCTGGTAGGTCTCGCCGCGGACGACCAGCCGCCACAGCAGGATCGCCAGGCGGCGGGCCATCGCGACGATCGCCTTCTTGCCGTTGCCGGTCGAGGCGACCAGCTGGCGGTACTTCCTCGCCGCCGCCTCGTCCCCGGCCACCCACCGCCAGGCGGCCTCGACCAGGGCGGTCCTCAGCCGCGCGTTGCCCGACTTCAGCAGCCGGCCCTCGCGCCGTGTCGGGCCGCTCTGCGAGACCTGCGGGGCCAGGCCGATGATCCGCGCCACCTGGCCGCCGTCGGCGAACCGCCCCGGCTCGTGCAGCTCGACCCGGAAGGTCATCGCGGTGATCGGGCCCACCCCCGGCACCGAGCGGAGCGACGCGACGGCGGCCTGATGCCGCTCGGCCTTGGCCAACTCCTCGAGCCGCCGTGAGGCGCGGTCGAACTTGCGCCGCGGCGTGGTCGCGCTCGCCGAGCATCACGTCGAGGCAGAACCGCAGCTCCGGCCCGATCTCCAGCCGGCGCAGCGCCTCGACGCCTCGCTTCGACCAGTAAGTCAGGCCGGCGGGCTCGGCGATGGCGTGCTGCAGGAGGAACGCCTTGATCTGCTGCTGGGCGACGCGGAGCTTGCGGGCCAGCTGCTCGCGGAGCCGCACCACCTGTCGGTCGGCCTCCTCCGACTCGGTGGGGACGCGCACGGCTCGGAGGAGGCCCTTCTGGGAGAAGGTGGCCAGCTTGCGGCAGTCGAGCCGATCGCTCTTGGCCTGGGGGCCTGGCATCGCGGGGACCTTCGACGGGGCGATGACCTCGGCGTCCAGCCCCGCGGCCCGCAGCCTCCGCGCCAGCCCGAAGCCGGTCGGGCCCGCCTCGTAAACGATCCGGGCGACCTGCCGGGCGATCGGGCGGAGCCGTTCGATGAGGGCATTCGGGTCGGCGGGCTGGACCCAGGTGGCGACCAGTCCGCGGGCGTCGCTGAGGACGGCGACGTGATAGCTCGCCTTATGGACATCGATGCCGACGTGAACAACCTCGGCCTCTGCGAGGCGCAGGGAGGGGGATGCCGGGCGGAGGGTGCAGGTCTTCTTGGTCGTGGTCATAGCCGGGGACTCCGGGAAGGGGACGAGAGTGTCACTTGCTCAAGTCTGCCTTCCGAACGGCTCCGGCCTTCATGCTATCTTTTTGAAGGCCTCCTGCGCCTCGGGGTCGGCGTCCTTGTGCCGGGGCCGGGGCATCAGGCTGCTATAGCCGAGGCGATGGAGCAGGTCGTAGACGCCCTGGAGCGTGTACATGACGCCGAACTCGCGCTCGAGGATGCGTCGGACGTCCGGCCCATGCAGGGCGCAGGTGCCGTCCCCGGACCTCGGCGGCGCGTCGAGCCGCCGTCGGAGTCGGTCCTCCTGGTCGCGCGGCAGCGTGGTGGGCCGGCCGGAGCGGGGCCGCTCGGCCAGCGCCTCGACGCCCCCGGCGTTGTAGTTCTTGACCCAGGTCTGGACCGTGCGGGCGCCGTAGTCCAGCGCCTTCGCGATCTCCTCGGCGGTCTTGTCCTGCTTGGCGAGGACGACGGCCTGGTGCCGCTTCCAGGCTCTCCGCCCTTCCTGTTGACGGGTCAGGGCTTGGAGTGACTTGAGGTCATGATGGGCTTCGATGTGCATGATGGGCATCCTCCGTGACGAAGGCCCATCATGCCAACACGACCGAGGAAAGGCCACTGGACGCCGAAATTATTCTGGATCCGTATGAGTTGGACTTCACCAACGTCACCGCACGGTTCGACGGCATCGTCGACCGCCTGCACCAGCAGCTCGGCAGCCTGGTCGACAAGGGCGACATCCTCACGACCCTGTCCGACAACAGCACGATGTGGGTTTATTTCAACGTGCGCGAGGCCGCCTACCTCGAATACATGGCGAGCCGGGAACAGCACAAGGATGAGCGAATCGAACTCGTGCTGGCGAATCACACCAAATTCAAGTACCCCAGCACCAACATCGTGATCGAGGCCAAATTCAACAACGAGACGGGGAATATCCCCTTCCGCGTGGATTTCCCGAACCCGGACGGCCTGCTGCGTCACGGCCAGACCGGCACCGTGCTGCTGCCCGTCGTGATGAAGGACGCCGTCGTCATCCCCCAGCGGGCGGTCTTCGAGGTCCTCGACAAGCGGTACGTCTACGTCGTGGGGCTCGAAATGGAAGCATTCCTTCAACCAGTACAAGTTCTTCTGGCAATGGAAGGCGGGCAAGCCCGTCGTACCGGTCTCTGCGCCAGCGCCCGGGAGCGGCCGGGGACCGATCCCACAGCCGCCGCCGTCGCCCGACACCGGGCCGGGGACCGCCCCATCCTCGCCGCCTGGTAGCGGCCCGGGGCTCGCCCCGTCCTCGCCACCCGCCATGCGACCGGAACCCCTCCCGCCCCCGCCGCCGCAACAGGGACCGTTCCAACCTGCATCAGCTCCGCCGGGCACGGGTCCGAAGCCGACTCCAGCGCCGGTGGAAGGAGCAAAGTAGTCGGGTCGGCTCTGCGGAATCGATCGCGTCGTGCCGCGAGACGGTCGGGCATTCGCCGTAGTCGGGCGGCATGAGCCGGACGAGCAAATCCCGTCGCGGTCCCGTTGGCGGGGCACCGCCGGGCGCTCTGCCGACGTACCGGGACCGCAAGAGCCCGGGGAGTTCGCCCTGCACCATGTCTTCGTCTGCCGGGCGCCGAAGTTCGCAATGGCGCTGGGCGACCGCGGCCCTGCTATCCGACAGCTCCCAACCTGCGCGGGGCGATCGGCGTGCGCCGGCGGCCGCTCTGGACGACGCTGCAGAGCGTGGCAGAGCGGTTTCAACCCACGCGGGCGACGTGTGAACGGCGGGGAAAACCGTTGAGTCAACCCTATCGGCCCCTTCGTCGAAAGTGTCGCGTCCCAGCCCCTCAGGCTGCTCGTTGCTCTGGCCGTTGTGACCCGCGTAAACACCGCTACGATGCGCCGTTGCGCGAAAGGCGGAGCAGCACGAGCGCACTGTGCGATTCGTAAAGCGCTCAAGTTAGGCGAACTGGGTTGCCGGCCACTCGCGGCCCGCGGCGCAGGACCAGATGCCTAGCGCCCAACTACTGCCCGGGCCGCGCAGGCCGACCGTACGGCCAGGGCCACCTGACTCGGTCACAGCTCGCTGGGCCCGAACTCGCGCTGAAACCGGGCCGAAAGTACCGGGCTATCTCGTTCCTGGACGAGCCTCGCGATTCGGTCGCGGAGGCGCGGGTCGCTCTTGAAGATCCGTAGCGCCGACAGGGCGGCGAGTGCCGTCGGCTCGCTCTCGGATGAGACGAGCTCGATCAGGTAATCGGTCGCGCAGGGCTGGCGGAGGATGGCGATAGCCAGGAGTATCTGCTGCCTCAGCTCGGGCGAGTGGCACCGTGGCCAACACCCTTTCAGCGGACCGAGTGCCTCGGGCAGCCGCGACCGACCCAGCGCCAGGGCCGCTGCCTCGCATCGGGCCGTGTCGTTAGGCTCCAGGAATTCCGCGACGAGCTCGAGGTTCTCCTCGGCGTCGATCGTCAGCAGGCTGCCCAGACATTCGGAGAGGACGTCGGGGTCGCTGTCACCGACGCGAACCTTGAGGCGGAGGACCAAGCCCGCGCTCTCGGTCCCAACGGCCCCGAGCGCCGAGGCTGCAGCGAACCGCACATCCTTGGCGGGATCGGCCATCGAGTCGACCAGCAGGGGCAGCGAGCCGGGGCCTTCGACCCTCGCCAGCGCGAGGACTGCCGCCGTGCGCAGGGGCGGCGCCGAGTCTTCCGTCCCTCCCCACGCCGGCTCGAGCTGCACGTAGGCGCCGCCGCTGCGGAAGACATCCGAGTGCTGACACTCCATCTTGTCGAGGGCCTGGACGATCGCGATCTTGGCCCGGCAGAGCTTGTCTTGCTTGAGCGGGTTGGTCAGGAAGCGATCGAAGGCCACTTCCAGATCCTTCGCCGCGTCGACAAGCGCGTTGTCGCCGGCGATCGCCGCCGCCGCCGCGACGACCAGATTCGACCGGTCGGCGATGTGCTTCCTGAGCTCCGCTGTCTGCTCAGCGGTGAGCGTCCGACCACGCAGCTCGCGGATCGCCGCGAGCTTGTCGTCGAGCGATGGGCGGGGTGCCATGCGTCGCTCCGGCGGGAAGAGACTACCTGCGAGGAGCGTGCCAGCCCGGGCGCCGATGCCGAGGCGTCCGAGGACGTTCCGCCAGGCGACGATGTCATCGCCGAGCCGGCCTTAACCGGCGGCCCACGGAGCTCTCGTGGTCCCGCATCATGACGACCACTCGGGGTGGCGTCAAACCCGATATAGCGCTCGGCTGTGCAGCGCGGTCGCGGCGTGGGGCGATGGAGCAAGATCAGGAGGCAGTGAGAAACCTGACAGCCGGGATGGCACGGTTTTTCGATGTCACGGGTCGATCCGCGCGTCACGTGGCGTTGACAGCGGGTGCCGGCTTGGCCCAAGACAATCAGGCGCGCTCGTGGTCCAATGGAAACCGGTCGAGCCGAGCATCGAGTGCCCGTGCCCGAAGCCGCGAGCCGCGACGAGGGATTGCCATTCCATGAACCCGATCGTCTTCGCCATGAGGCGGCCGCTCACCGTGATGGTGGCCGTCGTCGCCGTCGCCCTGGGCAGCGGGCTGGCGCTGCTTGCGGATGCCGATCGACATCTTCCCGAACCTCAACCTGCCGGTCATCTACGTCGCCCAGCCCTACGGCGGCATGGACCCGGCCCAGATGGAGGGGCTGCTCACCAACTATTACGAATATCACTTCCTCTACATCGGCGGCATCCACCACGTCGAGAGCCGGAACATCCAGGGCATGGCCCTGATGAAGCTCTACTTCCACCCCGGCACGAACATGGCCCAGGCGATGGCCGAGACGATCGGCTACGTCACCCGCTCGCGGGCCTTCATGCCGCCGGGGACGGTCTCGCCGTTCATCACCCGGTTCGACGCCGGGCAGCGTCCCGGTCGGCTACCTCGTCCTCTCGAGCGAGACCAAGATCGATCGGCGAGATCCAGGACCAGGCCCTGTTCAAGGTCCGGCCGATGTTCGCCAGCCTGCCCGGCGTCTCGGCGCCGCCGCCGTTCGGCGGCAGCCAGCGGACGGTCGTCGTCCGGGTCGACCCCGACCGGCTCCGCTCCTACAAGATGTCGCCCGACGAGGTGATCGACGGCCCTGACCACCGGGAACACGATCAGCCCTTCGGGCAACGTCCGGATCGGCGACGAAGATGCCGATCGTCCCGGTCAACTCGCTGGTCCGGCAGGTCGAAGGACCTGGAGATCGATCCCGATCCGGCTCGGCGAGGACCCCGGCGTCTACCTCCGCGACGTCGCCACCGTGCAGGACGCCTCCGACATCCCCACCGGCTACGCCCTGGTCAACGGCCGCCGGGCCGTCTACATCCTCGTGACCAAGCGGGCCGACGCCTCGACGCTCTCGGTCGTCGAGAACGTCAAGGAGGCCCTCCCCACGATGCAGGCGGTCCTCCCCGACGACATCAAGGTCAGCTTCGAGTTCGACCAGTCGCCGACCGTCACCCGCGCCGTCGACGAGCCTGGCGACCGAGGGGGCGCTGGGCGCGGTCCTGACGGGCCTGATGGTGCTGCTCTTCCTCCGCGACTGGCGGAGCGTCATCGTCGTCGTGCTGAACATCCCGTTCGCCCTCTGCGGGCGCCGTCGTCGCCCTCTGGCTCACCGGCCAGACGATCAACCTGATGACGCTCGGCGGGCTGGCGCTGGCGATCGGCATCCTCGTGGACGAGGCGACCGTCGAGATCGAGAACATCCACCCCAAGATGGAGCGAGACGCCGTCGGTCGCGCTGGCGGTCCGGCGGGGGAACCTGGACACGGCGGTCCCGCGGCTCCTGGCGATGCTCTGCATCCTGGCCGTCTTCATCCCGTCGTTCTTCATGCAGGGGGCGGCGCAGGCGCTCTTCGTCCCGCTCTCGCTGGCCGTCGGCTTCGCGATGGTCGCGTCCTACCTGCTCTCCAGCACGTTCGTCCCGGTGCTCTCGGTCTGGCTCCTCCGCCACGCGCCGCCGCGACGGCGACGGCGCGAGACGCTCGCTCTTCGATCGGTTCGCGGGATGCCTACGGCCGGGCGCTGTCGGCCGCGTCGTCCGGCTCCGCTGGGTCGTCGTGCCGGCCTATCTGGCCGTCGCCGGCGCTCGTGATCGTCGGCGTCGGGCCGCAGGCTCGGCCTGGAGATCTTCCCGAAGGTCGACGCCGGCCGGTTCCAGCTCCGGATCAAGGCCCCGACCGGCACGCGGATCGAGGAGACCGAGAAGATCGCCATCGCCGCCCTGGAGGCGATCGGCGAGCGAGGTCGGCCGCGACAGCGGTCGACATCTCGGTCGGCTACGTCGGCATCATCCCGTCGAGCTACCCGATCAACGCCATCTACCAGTGGACCGGCGGGCCCGAGGAGGTCGTCCTCCGCGTCGCCCTGAAGCAGGGGGCGGGCATCCCGATCGAGGGCCTCAAGGCGCGGCTCCGCGAGACGCTCACGGCCGCAGATGCCCGGCGTCCGGTTCTCGTTCGAGCCGGCCGACATCGTCAGCGAGGTCATGAGCTTCGGCTCGCCGACGCCGGTCGAGGTCGCCGTCAGCGGCCCGAGCCTCGCCGACGACCGGGCCTACGCCGAGAAGGTCCGGGACGAGCTGGCGAAGGTCCCCTCGCTCCGCGACCTCCAGTACGTCCAGGCGCTCGACTACCCGACCGTGAACGTCGAGATCGACCGCGAGCGGGCCGGCCTGAGCGGCGTGAGCGTGGCCGAGGTCGCCCGGTCGCTCGTCGCCGCCACGTCGTCGAGCCGGTTCGTCGTGCCCAACTACTGGCCCGACCCGAAGACCGGCATCGGCTACCAGGTCCAGGTCGAGATCCCCTATCGCCGTCATGGACTCGGTCAACCAGGTCGAGACGATCCCGATCCAGCGCCCGGGCGGCGACGCCGCTGCTGCTCCGCGACGTGGCCAGGCGTCAGCGCCGGGACGATGCCCGGCGAGTACGACCGCTACAACATGAAGCGGACCGTCAGCCTGACGGCCAACATCGCGGGCGAGGACCTGGGCCGGGTCGCCGGCCGAGATCGACCGGGCCATCGAAGCGGGCCGGCGACGCCGCCGAAGGGCGTCACCGTCGACGTCCGCGGCCAGATCGCCCCGATGAAGGAGATGCTCCGCGGCCTCGCGATCGGCCTGGGCATGGCCATCGTCGTCATCCTGCTGCTGCTGACGGCCAACTTCCAGTCGGTCCGGCTGGCCCTGGTCGTCGATCTCGACGACCCCGGCGGTCGCTGGCGGGCGTGGTCCTCGCCCTCTGGCTCACGCGGGACGACGATCAACATCCAGTCGTTCATGGGGGCGATCATGGCCATCGGCGTGGCGGTCGCCAACGCGATCCTGCTGGTGACGTTCGCCGAGCGGCACCGCCGCGAGGGCGCGGCCGACGCCGCCGAGGCCGCCGTCGACGGGGCGAAGGGCCGGCTCCGGCCGATCCTGATGACGAGCTGCGCCATGATCGCCGGGATGGTCGCCGCTGGCCCTCGGCCTGGGGCGAGGGGGGCGAGCAGACCGCCCCGCTCGGCCGGGCCGTCATCGGCGGGCTCGTCGCCGCGACGCTGGCGACGCTCTTCGTCCTCCCGACGCGTCTTCGCGATCGTCCAGGGCTCGGCCGACCGGCACTCGGCGTCGCTCGACCCGTTCGACCCGGCGAGCGCACATTACCATCCCGAGGCCGACGAGCTGACGCATGCGGTCGGCGGCAACGGGACGGCCTCGATCCCGGTCACGTCCGATGGAGGACTCCCTCGATGACACTCACAGCGAGGACCGGCGTCGACAGCGCGTCGCATGAACGACCGCCCGCCTTCGCCTCCTGGCAGCCGTCGCCGCGATCGCCGCCGGCTGCGATCGGCCGACCGCGGCGACGACGGGCCGGGACGGACATCAAGCGTGCCCGACCCGCGACGCGGGTTGAGACCGTCCGACCGGTCGCGGATGACCCTCCGCAGGTCCGTCGAGGAACCCGGGCAGGTCGAGGCGTTCGAGGTCACGGCGATCCACGCGCAAGGTCGCCGGCTTCGTCCGATCGTGGAGCGTGAACATCGGGACCAGGATCACGAAAGGCCAGGTGATGGCCGAGCTCGACGTCCCCGAGGTCGAGGCCGAGGTCGAGCAGAAGCGGGCGACGATCGAGCAGGCCGACGCGCGGCGCGACCAGGCCGAGGCGGCCGTCGAGGTCGCCCAGGCCGACATCGCGGCCGCCCAGGCCAAGGTCGCCGAGGCGCAGGCCGGCATCAAGCGGGCCGAGGCCGATCTCTCGCGTTGGCAGTGCGGAGTACGCCCGGGTCGAGCAGCTCTTCCGCGAGCGGGCCCAGACCGGGAGCCTCGTCGACGAGACCCGCAACAAGCTCCGAGTCCGCCGAGGCGGCGCGCGAGGAGATCGAGGCCCAGGTCAAGACGGCCGAGGCGGCCGTCGCCCAGAGCCGCGCCGGGCTGGACAAGGCACGCTCCGACCTGGCCGCGGCGAAGTCCGGCATCGCGGTCGCCCGCTCCGAGGCCCGTCGCGTCGAGACCCTTCTGGGGTTCGCGAAGATCGTCGCCCCGTTCGATGGGGTCGTGACCCGCCGCAACGTCGACACCGGCCACCTGACCATTCCCGGCGCACAGGGCGAGCCGCTGTTCGTCGTGGCCCGGTCGGACCTCGTGACGGTCTCCGTCGCTGTGCCCGAGCTCTTCGTCGCCGCGGTCGATCCCGGCGACCTTGCCCTCGATCCGCCTCCAGGCGTTACCCGGCCGGACGATCGAGGCGAAGGTCACCCGGACCGGCCTACGCCCTCGACTCGAAGTCCCGGACGCTCCGCATCGAGATCGACGTGCCCAACCCCGACGGCAAGCTCCACCCGGGCCTCTACGCCTACGCCACGATCGTCCTCGACGAGCACCGCGACGCCCTGACACTTCCGACGACGGCCGTCGGCCGCGACGGCGCGCAAGACCTTCTGCGTCGGTGGTCCGCGACGGCCGCGCCGTCAGGCTGCCGATCGAGGTCGGCATCGGCGACGGCACAGCGAACGGAGATCGTCTCGGGCCTGAAGGGCGTCGAGATCGTCGCGAAGTCGAATCCGGCTGCGCTGGCCGAAGGCCAGCCGGTCGAAACGACAGAACCCGCAGATCCCTCACCTCCGGCCGGCAAGCCCTGACGGTCGGGAGGGTCGTCCCCGGGGCCCTGCGCGGTCCCGGGCGTCCTGCTCCAGGCGAGTCCTGATCTCGGACGATGATATCGAGGATTCGCCGGAGGCCGGGCGGAGCCCGTCTAACGGCGAACTGCGGCGGACGGCGCGGGCCAGGAGGGCCGGACGAATGGGGGCGTTCGTGAGCATCGGCCGCCGCGCCCACGCGATGCTCGTCCTCCTCGCCACGTTCGCCGCCGGCGCCGCGTGCCCGCAAGTGGCGGCGCCGCGGACCGACGGGCCCGCGCTCGCCGGGGACCCGACGACTGGGACGACCGTCCCGGAGCCGGGAGCGTCGTCGTCGCTCCCCCCGGCGCTGCCCGATGCCCCGCCGCCGGCGCACCGAGAGATGGCGGCCAGCACACGCGAGCTCCCGTTGTTCCCGGGACAGGTCGTGCAGCCGATCGACCTGGCGAGCGTGCTACGCCTGGCGGGTGGGCGCGATCTGGATATCGCCACGGCCCGGCAGCAGGTCATGCAGGCCCTGGCCGACCTGCAGGAGGCCCGCGGGCTCTGGCTGCCCAGCCTCTTCACCGGGCCGACCTTCTACAGCCTCAACGGGCAGGTCCAGGCGATCAACGGCCAGGTCCAGACGGTCCATCGCAACTCGCTATCCCTCGGCACGACGGCCACCCTGGCCAACAGCTTCCCCGCACCGCCGCCGGGGAGCGGCTACCCGCCCCTCAACACGCTGAGCGGCGTGCTGCGGATCTCGGACGCGATCTACCAGACCCGCTCGGCGCGGCGGGTCATCGCCGCCAACCAGGCCGGCGTCGCCGCGACGACGAACAATGCGCTTCTGGCGGCGTCGGAGGCATATTTCGACCTGCAGCTCGCGGCAGGCACGCTCGCCATCGCTCGGGAGGCGACGGGCAACGCCGAGGACCTTGCGAACCTGACGGGAACCTATGCCCGCTCCGGGGCGGGCCTCGAGGCGGACCATCGCCGCATCCTCACCGAATTCCGCAGTCGGCAGCGGGCGGTCCGGGCCGCCGCCGGTCAGTTGAAGGTGGCCTCGGCCGAGCTCATCCGGCGGCTGGTGCTGGACCCGCATGTCGTGGTTGCCCCGGTCGAGCCGGCCGAGGCCGTCATCCGGCTCGTCGCGGACGACGTCCCGCTCGACGACCTCATCTGCCAGGGCTGGCGAGCACGCCCCGAGCTGGCCCGGGCCAGGGAGCTGGTCGAGGCATCGGTGATGCGCCTGAAGCAGGCGAAGCTCCGCCCGTTCGTCCCGAGCCTCGCGGTGTCCTACTCGGGGGCCGCGTTCGGGGGCGGCGCGAATTCGACGCTGGGCAACTTCGGGGGCCGGAATGACTTCGCGGCCAGCCTGTTCTGGGAGCTGCGCGGCCTGGGCCTCTCGGACATCGCCGCGGTCCGCCGCTTCGGGGCCGACAAGAAATCGGCGGATATCGACCTGGTGCGGGTCCAGGCCCAGGTTGCCAGCGACGTCGTCGCCTCCTCCGAGGCCCGCGCCGCCGCCACGGCTCAAATGGACGAGGCTCGCGAGTCCGTCGCCGAGGCGGTCCAGTCGCTGGAGTTGAACCTTACCAACATCCGCCGCGGCGCCGGGCTCCCCGGCGCGACGCGGCCGATCGAGGTCCTTCAGCCGATCCAGGCGCTGGCCCAGACCCGTACCGAGTATCTGAACGCCGTCCTCGCCTACAATCGGGCTCAGTTCCGCCTCTATCGAGCCATCGGACGCCCGCCCACAGTTGCCGCGCCGTCGCTTGCCGAGATTCCGGCGGCACGATAGCGACGGTTTGGCACGCCGACCGATCGCCTCTGGCGACCACGCGGTTTTCCCGGCGGATGAGTTTGACCGCCGAGCGGCGCCGATCACGGCGCCGCCGGTGAGTCGGGCAGCACGATGAGCAGTCTCCGACAATAATCCGATGACTATCAGGCAGCATGCGCTTGCCGCGGCCAATACAATGGAGGACATTCGCCAAAGAGCTGAGAGGATCGCGCTGACGATGTCCAGGTCGCTCCACATCCGCCGGATCGACACCGCCACCGAGAATGCGCGCGGCGCAATCCGGGAGCTTCGCCAGAGGCTGAGCCCCAGGGGCGATGTCGTGAGCCCCCAGGGTCGCGCCAGGACGTTGGAAATCTTCGGTTCGTCGCTGACGCCGCGGCAGGTCGTCGAGCGGATCTGCGGTGACGTGCAGGCTCGCGGCCTTGAGTCCGTGCTCGAATACACCGCGAAGCTCGACGGCGTCGAGCTTCGTCCCGACGAGGTCCGGGTCTCGCGCGACGAGATGCGCGACGCGTTCAAGAAGGCCGATCGGGCCTACCTGAGGGCGCTTCGGCACGTCCGTTCGAACGTGCTGTCGTTCCAGTCGGGCATCCTGAATCGTGACGCGTCGATGCGTCGCGGCGCGGGTTGCGAGCTCCAGCTCCGGTATCGGCCGATCCGCAGGGTCGGCATCTGCATCCCGGGCGGCGCCGCGGCTTATCCGTCGTCGCTGCTGATGACGGCCCTACCGGCGCAGGCCGCCGGGGTCGAGCAGATTGCGGTCGTTGTGCCACCCACCAGGTTCGGGGGATATAACGTCGACGTGCTCGCCGCGTGCCACGCGCTGGGGTTGACCGAGGTGCACCGGATCGGCGGAGCCCAGGCCGTGGCTGCGCTCGCGTACGGCGTCGAGGGTATCGAGCCGGTCGACAAGATCGTGGGCCCCGGCAACCTCTTTGTGGCCCTGGCCAAGCGGCACGTCTACGGGGAGGTCGACATCGACAGCATCGCCGGGCCGAGCGAGGTGGTCCTGATCGCCGACGCCACGGCCGACCCGCGCTACGTCGCCGCCGACCTGATCAGCCAGGCCGAGCACTCCCCCGGAGCGAGCATTCTCATCACGTGGGAACGCGACCTGGTCGGCCGCGTGGCCGCCGCGCTCGAAGAGCAGCTCTCCCGGCTCGACCGCGGCGACCTGGCCCGCGACAGCCTCGAACGTTTCGGTGCCCTGATCATCGTTCGCGACGAGGAGGAGGCCGTCTCGCTCTCGAACCTGATCGCGCCCGAGCATCTCCACGTCTCGACCGCCGAGCCCTCTGAACTGGCCCAGCGGCTCACGAACGCGGGGGCCATCTTCCTCGGTCACAACACGCCCGTCGCGCTGGGTGATTACGCGGCGGGCCCCTCGCACGTGCTGCCGACGGGCGGGACGGCCAGGTGGGCGTCCGGCCTCTGCGCGAACGACTTCCTCAAGCGGACGAGCCTGATCTACGTCGACCGCGCCGGCCTCTCGGCCCTCGCCGACGACGTGCGGCTCCTCGCTGACAAAGAGGGCCTGACCGGGCACCGCTACAGTGTGGATGTCCGGCTGGAGGGTGAACCCTCGGACATCGGGTCGAGGAATGGAGGTTTCCCATGACACCGTCTCCCGGCCCGCCCCGCACCGGCCCCGCCCCGATGCCGAGCAGGCCGCAGATCTCGAGCGCAGGACCTCGCCGCGTGGCTGGAACGGCGCCGCCGGTTCCGGCGGAAGGTGACCGTCGCGTCGATCGCCCTCCTTTCGGTGGTGGTCGCGGCGCTCGCCGTTTACTGGACGGCGTTCAACCGGCACCTGCTGGCGATGGCGCACCTCCGCGGGCGGAGCATCGCCGTGGACTGGGACATCAACCTGGGGAACCTCTCGAAGGGCGGCGTCTCCTATGTCAGCGCGTCGCCGGGCTACGGTCGGGACCTGCTCGTCGGCCCGGAGGATTTGCAGGCTTTGACGAGGCTAAAACACGTGCGCTCCCTGAGCTTGGGGGCGCTGCCCCGGCTCCGGGAGGACGACTTCTATCCGATCGCCGACCTGGGCGAACTCGAGGAGCTTGACCTGAGCCGGCAGGCCACCGATTACGATCCCTCGCCGTCGGTCAACCCCCTGGGAGACAAGGTGCTCGACCATGTCGCCGGGCTGACCCGGCTGAAATCGCTCGGGCTGGCGGGCACCGGGATCACCGACGCCGGGCTGGCGAAGCTCGCGAACCTAAAGGCCCTGGAGATGCTCGACCTGGACGGGACCCTCGTTAGCAACGCCGGGCTCGACGCGCTGGTCGGGCTGAAAGGCCTGAAAACGCTGCGGGTCGAGAAGACTCGCGTGACCCGCAAGGGCGCGACGCGGTTCCAGCAGAAGCGGCCGGATGTCGAGGTGATCCGCGAGACGGAAATCATCGACGATGCCGGGGCACTTCCATGACAGGGATCCACTCACCGTTTTCGATTCGTCCGGCACGCTCCGAGGACTGCGAGACGATCGCGGGGCTCATCCGCGAGCTGGCCGCATACGAGAGGCTAGAGGACCACGTGAAGGCGTCCGCCGAAGACCTCCGCCGGAACCTCTTCGGCCCGCGTCCGTACGCCGAGGCGCTCGTGGCCGAGGTCGACGGCGCGGCGGCCGGCTTCGCGCTCTTCTTCCACAATTTCTCGACGTTCCGCGGCCAGCCGGGGATCTATCTCGAGGACCTGTTCGTGAAGCCCGAGTTTCGCGGCCGGGGAATCGGCCGGTCGTTCCTCGCCCACCTGGCGAGACTCGCTCTGGAGCGGGGATGCGGGCGGCTGGAATGGGCCGTCCTCGACTGGAACGAGCCGGCGATCCAGTTCTACCGCTCACTGGGTGCGTCGCCGATGGACGACTGGACGATCTTCCGCCTGGCCGACGGCCCGCTGTCGAGCCTGGCCGAGCGCGCGGGCGAGGGGCCGCGGGCGGTGGTCCTGTGAGCGACCCGACGGACGCCTACTTCCGCCCGCACATCCGCGCCATGTCGGGCTACGTGCCCGGCGAGCAGCCGCGCGGCTTCGACTTCATCAAGCTGAACACCAACGAGAACCCTTATCCGCCCTCGCCCCGCGTCGGCGAGGCGATCTCGCGCGCCCTGCTCGACGGCCGGCTCCGCCGCTATCCCGACCCCGTCGCCACGTCTTTCCGCGAGACCGCGGCGCGGATCCACGGGGTCGACCCGTCGATGATCCTGGCCGGCAACGGCTCGGACGACCTGCTCACGATCATCACCCGCTCGTTCGCCGGCCCCGGCGACGTCGTCGTCTACCCGACGCCGAGCTACATCCTCTACCGGACGCTCGCAGAGCTCGAGGATGCGCGGCCGGCGGAGATCCCCTTCGAGCGCGATTGGGGGCTCTCGCCCGAGAGATTCGGCCATGCCGAAGCCAAGTTGGCCTTCCTGGCGAATCCGAACAGCCCGTCGGGGACCTGCCTGCCACCGGCGGACGTGGCGAACGCTCGCGGAGGCGCTCCGCTGCCCCCTGGTGGTGGACGAGGCCTACGGGGACTTCGCGGAGACGGACTGCCTGGGCCTCATCGCCGAGCATCCCAACGTGATCGTCACGCGCTCGTTCAGCAAGGGCTACGGCCTGGCAGGCCTGCGGCTCGGGTACCTGGTCGCCCGTCCTGAGGTCGTCGCCGGGCTTGAAAAGGTGAAGGATTCGTACAACTGCGACACACTGAGCCTGCTCGGCGGGCAGGCGGCGCTGGAGGATCGGGATTACCTGGACCAGACCCGTGGCAAGGTGCTCGCGACCCGTGGTCGGCTGACGCGGGAGCTGCGCGGGCTTGGGTATCACGTTCCCGAGAGCCAAGCGAATTTCGTCTGGTGCGAGGGCGGTCCCCCGGCCGGCAAGGTCTATGCCGAACTGAAGGCCCGAGGAGTCCTTGTCCGGCTCATGCGGTACGCGGACCGCGAGGACGGACTGCGGATCACGGTCGGCACGGACGGAGACATCGATCGCCTGCTCGAGGAGCTGAGGCAGATCCTCGGCCGGTGAGCTCAAGGTCTCTCACGCGGCCATCTGGCCTGCCCCGGCGCAGCTCAAGGCTCGGACTTCGTTCCGGCCGCTTCCGCGTGAAGAGGCTCGATGCGTAGGCGGCGGATCCGGGTCGGGTCCGCCTGGAGGACCGTCAGTCGATGTCCGTCGACGGCCACGGAATCGCCGGGGCGGCCAAGGCGGCCGAGGATGTCGAGCACCAGGCCGCCGGCCGTCTCGGCCTCGGTCTCGGGCACGGCCACGCCGCACGACTCGGCCAGGACGTCGAGCGGGCAACGCCGCGTCGACCTCGAAGACGCCGTCGCCCAGGTCGGTCACCTGCGGCGGCTCGCGATCGAACTCGTCCTGGATCGGTCCGACGAGCTCCTCGAGCACGTTTTCGAGCGTGACCATCCCGACCACGCTGCCGAACTCGTCGAGCAGCATCGCGAGGTGGACGCGGTCGCGCTGGAATTCGAGCAGGAGCTGGTCGAGGTGGAGCGTCTCGGGCAGGAACGGGACCTTGCGCGCGATCCTTCGGAGGTCCGGCCGGCCGTTGCTGCCGGCGGTCGCGCGGAAAAGGTCCTTGACGTGGATCGATCCCGATCACGGTCGTCAGGTCGTCCTCGCAGAGCGGATACCGCGTGTGGCCGGCCTGACGGACCGTGCGAAGGTTGTCCTCGACCGAGCGGGCGAGGCTCAGGTAGACGACGTCGGGGCGGGGCACCATGATTCGCCGCGCGGTCTTCTCCTCGAGGTTGAGCACGTTCTCGATCATCACCCGCTCGCGCCGCGAGAGGTGGCCGCCGCCGACGCTCTCGGCGACGATGTGCCGCAGCTCTTCTTCCGTGTGGGCGACCTCGTCGTGATCCGTCTTGCTCAGGCCGAGGACCCAGAGCGTGAGGAGGCTGGCCTTGTTGAGGGTCCAGATGAGCGGGAAGAAGAGGTAATAGAACGCGATCAGGACCGGGGCGGTCCAGAGGGCGAGGGTCTTCGCCGAGCGGATGGCCAGGCTCTTGGGCGCCTGCTCGCCCAGCGCCATGTGGAGGAAGGTGACGAGCGAGAAGGCAAGCAGCCCTCCGGCCGACATCGGCAGGGCCCCGACGACCCAGTGGGCCTCGATACCCATCCTCGTGAGGAGATGCTCGAAGGGCTTGACGACCTTCTCGATCTCGTAGCCGAGTGCCAGGCTCGCGACCGTGATCCCGAGCTGCGAGGCCGAGAGATAGGCGTCGAGGTGGTCGAGCGCCCGGCTGGTGAGCTTGGCGGCCCAGTTGCCCTGCTCGGCGAGCTGGTCGATCTGGGAGGTGCGGACCTTGACCAGCGCGAACTCGGCGGCGACGAAGAACCCGTTGACGAAGATGAGGCCGGCGATGATGCAGGCGTCGCTGAATCCCATGGCGTGGGCCGTCCGGTCGCCCTCCCCCCGCCCGGCCGGGCTTCGACGGGGCAAGCGATCGGGATTGTAATCGGTCGCGGCACGGGATGCATCCGAGTGTCGGTCGCGGGCCAACGCCAAGGGCGAGGGCGCGCCGACCGAACCCGAGCGTACGGCTTTCGGTCGAAACGGCGCGGCTTCGTGCAGGACGGGGCCATCCGGAGGGCGAGCCGCCGGCACCACCCGACGACGGCCCCGCGCGGCCGACCGGCGAGCCCGAGACCCGGCGCCGACCGAACCCGAGCGTACGCCTTTCGTTCGCCAACGTGCCGTTCTGTGCGGGACGCCGGGGCACCCCTCCGCATGCCCGGGCGGCCCTGGCCGGGAGGCGCAACCTCAAACCGGCCCAGGTCCGACGCATCCAGTAGTTGTCGTCGGGAGAGGTCGGCGGATACAATCACGGCCGAAACGGCCCGGCCGACCGACAGAGGACCTTGATGAGCGCCGAAGCCCCGCTCCAGACCGCACTCCACGACTGGCACAGGTCCCACGGCGGCACGGCTCGTCGACTTCGCCGGGTGGGAGATGCCCGTCCAGTACACGTCGATCGTCGAGGAGCACCGGGCCGTCCGCGAGCGCGTCGGGCTGTTCGACATCAGCCACATGGGCCGGCTCCTCTTCTCGGGGCCCGACGTCCTGCCCTGGATCGAGCGGGTGACCACCAACCACGTCGCCAGGCTCGCCCCGGGGCAGATCCAGTACAGCCTGATGGTCCGCGAGGACGGCGGCGTCCTCGACGACATCCTCGTCTACCGAATGCCCGACGACGGATATTCGATCGTCTGCAACGCGTCGAACCGAGCGAAGGTCGTCGCGCAGTTCGAAGGCGAACAAGGCCGGCGACGCGAAGACGCAGCTCCTCGACTGGACGATGGCCACCGACGATGATCGCCGTCCAGGGCCCGAGGGCCCTGCCGATCCTCCAGCGGCTCTGCGACACTCCGCTGGCCGGCCTGGGGTACTACCGGGCCGTCGCGGCGAACGTGATCGTCGGCGCGATGCCTCGTCAGCCGGACCGGCTACACGGGCGAGGACGGCTTCGAGATCAGCTTCGCCGAGGAGATGGCCGTCACCATCTGGGAGGGCCTGCTGGACGCGGGCGAATCTGGAGGGATCGTCCCCTGCGGCCTCGGCGCACGCGACACGCTGCGGTTCGAGGCCGCGATGCCGCTCTACGGCCACGAGATGGACGAGACGATCAACCCCTATGCGGCCGGCCTCGGCTGGGCCGTGAAGCTCGACAAGGGCGAGTTCGTCGGCCGCGAGGCGCTGCGGGCGTTGAAGGCGACACCGCGGCCGGACCCGCGTCGGGCTCGCCCTGGACGGCAAGCGGATCGCCCGCCAGGGAGCGGTCGTGCTCATGGACGACAACCCGGTCGGCGTCGTCACGTCCGGGACATTCGCCCCGACGCCTCGGCCGGAGCCTGGCCATGGCGCTGGTCGAGCCGCGAGCCGGCGCCGTCGGAACGCCGCTCGGCGTCGACGTCCGCGGTCAGGTCGAGCCGGCGGTGGTGGTCCCGCTGCCCTTCTATCGCCGCACATCCTGAGTCGCCCCTCGCACGTTCTCGATCCCGCAGGACCGAACGTCATGATCGACCCCAAGAGCCTCCGGTACAGCCCGACCCACGAGTGGGTCCAGCTCGACGGCGACGTCGCGACCGTCGGCATCAGCAAGTTCGCCGTCGACCAGCTCACCGACCTGATCACGATCGAGCTGCCCGCGCGTCGGGACCAAGCTGACGCGCCGGCAAGCCGTTCGGCGAGGTCGAGAGCGTCAAGGCCGTGAGCGACCTGTACGCACCGGTCGGCGGCGAGGTCGTCGCGGTCAACGAGGCCATCAAGGCCGACGTCCAGAAGCTGGCCGAGGACCCCTACACCAACGGCTGGCTCGTCAAGGTCCGGGTGGACGACCCCTCGTCGGTCTCCACCCTGCTCGACGCCGCCGCCTACGAGCAACAGGTCGCCGACGAAGCTCACTGCAGCGCCCCGCCCGTCTCTCATCCCTTCCGCCAAGATGTCTCCTCGACGGGCCTCGCGGCCCGGCCCTCATGGCCTACATCGCCAACACCGACGCCGACGTCCGCGCCATGCTGGCGAGGATCGGGGTCGACTCGCTCGACGACCTCTTCGACACGGTCCCGCCCGAATTCCGCCTGGACCGACCGCTCGACGTCCCCCCGGCCCTGACGGAGCTCGGACTCACGTCCGAGGTCGCCTCACTGCTCGCGACGAACGAAGGGGCCGACCGCCGCCCATGCTTCCTCGGCGGCGGGAGCTACGACCACTTCGTCCCGGCCGTCGTCGATCAGCTCGCCGCCCGGGGCGAGTACTACACGGCCTACACGCCCTACCAGGCCGAGGCGAGCCAGGGGACGCTCCAGGCGACCTTCGAGTATCAGACGCTCATCGCCGAGCTGACCGGCATGGACGTCTCGAACGCGAGCCTCTACGACGGCGGCTCGGCCGCGGCCGAGGCGATGCTGATGGCCATGACCATCACCCGCCGAGCTCGGGCGCGTGGTCGTCGCGGGGACCGTCCATCCCGAGTACCGCGAGATCCTTCGAACCTATCTCGCGAACCTCGAACCGGAGCTCGTGACCGTTCCCGCCGAAGGGCGGCACGGTCGACCCGGCCGACGTCGCGGCCGCGATCACCGACGACACCTCGGCGGTCCTGATTCAGCACCCGAACTTCTTCGGCGTGCCTCGAGGACGTCGAGGCGCTCGTCGAGCGCCGCCCACGCGAAGGGGGCGCTGGCGATCGTCAGCGTCGACCCGATCAGCCTGGGCCTGCTGAAACGGCCGGGCAGCTACGGGGCCGACATCGTCGATCGCCGAGGGGCAAGGGCTCGGCAACCACCTGAACTACGGCGGGCCGTACCTGGGCATCCTCGCCTGCCGCGAGGAGTACGTCCGCAAGATGCCGGGCCGCGTGGTCGGCCAGACGACCGACCGCCACGGCAAGCGCTGCTTCGCCCTGACGCTCCAGACGCGCGAGCAGCACATCCGCCGCGAGAAGGCCACGTCCAACATCTGCACGAATCAGGGACTGCTGGCCCTGCGCGCGAGCATCTACCTGGCCGTCCTCGGTCCGTCGGGACTGCGCGCAGGCCGCCGAACTGTCGACCCGCAAGGCCCACTACGCGGCCGAGCGGCTGGCGGCGGTGCCCGGGCTGTCGCTCGCGTTCAAGACGCCCTTCTTCAAGGAGTTCGTCGTCCGCATCCACGAAGGACCCGGCGCGCGTGCTGGCCGAGGTCGGCCAGCTGGGCTATCACGGCGGGATCGCCCTGGGGCGGTGGTTTCCCGAGCTGGCCGACGGGATCCTGATCGCGGTGACGGAGAAGCGGACGAAGGCGGAGATCGACGGGCTGGCGGAGGCGTACGCGAAGGCATTGGCGAGCATGACGAAAGGTGACTTCGGATGGCGTCGCAGCCGCTCGTTCATCGTCCTCGCCGGGCCGAACGGGTCGGGAAAGTCGACGGCAGCATCGGCCCTCCTGCATTCCTCGGTGACGTTCGTCAACGCCGACGAGATCGCGAGGGGTCTGCCGGGATATCCATCAAGACCGGTCGACCTGGAGGCGGGACGGCTCGCCTTGGCTCGCATGGACCGATTGGCGGAGATCCGGGCTGATTTCGCGTTCGAGACCACTCTCGCGAGCCGATCGTTAGCCTCTCGCGTCACCCGGCTCAAGTCGGCGGGCTACTTCTTCCAACTGATCTTTCTCTGCGCGCCGAACGCGGATTTTTCCGTCCAGCGAGTTGCGTCACGAGTCAGTGCGGGCGGTCATGACGTCCCCGAAGAGACGATCCGCCGCCGCTATCGCGCGGGCCTCGTCAACTTCTGCGAGCTGTATAGGCCGCTCGCCGATCGGTGGGATCGTCTACGATAATACGGAAGTCGGGCGATCCGACGCTCATTGCGTCAGGGTGCCGGGAACAAGGCCGAGGCGATCGTGGATCGCGAGCTGTGGATCAGGTTCGAAGAAAGGCTGGCCGCCGATGAGTGAGAGTCCCGGAAGGCCGTTCAACATCCGGACCGCGACAGACCGAGGAGATCACGCAGGAAGTTCGCACAAGGCGTCGCGCGGCCCTTCGCGAGCACAAGCGCGCGGGGCGGTCCGTCGTCGTCTGGGACCGGGAGAAGGACCACATCGTCGTCCTGCGAGCCGACCAGATCAACGTGCCGCGACGCTCTCGACGAGGACGCCGGTCCATCCGCGGAACCGCTAGCTTCGCACGTTCGCCCTAGTCCCTACCGAATGAACACCCATGCCCAACTTCAACCAGCCGCCCCTGCTCTTCGAGTCCACCCGGCCCGGCCGGTCGACGGCGATCTTCCCCGCGTCCGACGTGCCCGAGCGGCCGCTGGAGCGAGCTCATCCCGGCGGGGGCACTCGCCGAGTCCGCGCCGCCGCTGCCCGAGACTGGGCGAGCTCGACGTCGTCCGGCACTACACGAACCTGTCGACGTTGAACATGTCGATCGACGCGAACTTCTATCCGCTCGGCTCCTGCACGATGAAGTACAACCCGAAGCGGAACGAGCGGCTGGCGGCGATGGCCGGGCTCGCGGCGCAGCATCCTTACCAGGACGAGTCGACTCTTCAGGGTTTGCTGGGCGATTCTCTACGACCTGCAGGATATCCTCGCCGAGATCGCGGGGCTGCACGCCGTCAGCCTCCAGCCGGCGGCCGGTGCGCACGGGGAGTTGACGGCGCTGCTCGTGGCGTCGGCGTACTTCCGCGACAGGGGTGAGACGCGCACGAAGGTCCTGATCCCCGATAGCGCCCACGGCACCAACCCCGCCTCGGCCCACCTCGCCGGGTTCGATGCGGTCACGATCAAGAGCGACCCGCGTGGGCTGGTCGACCTCGAGGACTTCAAGGCCCACCTCGACGACGAGACGGCCGTCTTCATGATCACCAATCCCAACACCGTCGGCCTTTTCGACCCGCAGGTCGGCACGATCGCCAGACTGCTCCACGAACGAGGAGCCCTGCTCTATCTCGACGGCGCGAACATGAACGCGATCCTCGGCGTCGTCCGGCCGGGGGACATGGGCGCCGACCTGATGCACTACAACCCGCACAAGACGTTCTCGGGACCTCATGGCGGCGGAGGTCCGGGGGCGGGTCCGATCGCCGTGCGCGACTTCCTCGCGCCTTACCTGCCCGCGCCGCTCGTGAAGAGGGGCTCTGACGGGACGTACTCGCTCGACCACGACCGTCCGAAGTCGATCGGCCGCGTCCGCGCGTTCTTCGGCAACACGGGCGTCCTCTTCCGCGCCTACTGCTACATCCGGAGCCAGGGGCCCGAGGGGCTGAAGGCGGTGGCTCAGCATGCGGTCCTGAACGCGAATTATCTGCTGGCGCTCGTCAAGGACGTTTTCCCAGTCCCTCTGGGCGAGCGGTGCATGCACGAGTTCGTCGCCTCGGCGCGGAGCCTGATGCGCGAGCGGGGAGTGCGTGCGATGGACGTCGCCAAGCGGCTGCTCGATTATCACTACCACGCCCCGACCGTCTACTTCCCCCTGATCGTCCCCGAGGCGATGATGATCGAGCCGACGGAGACCGAGAGCCGGGAGACGCTCGAGGCGTTCGCCGAGGCGTTGCGGACGATCGCGGGCGAGGACCCGGCGACGCTGCACGACGCGCCGCTGACGACGCCGGTCTGCCGGCCCGACGAGGTCGCCGCGGCGCGGACTCCGATCCTGAAGTGGTCGCCCGGGCCGACTGCGGCCGGTCCGGCGTCCTGAGGGACGCTCGCCGGAGGGCGGAGGTCACCGTGTCGATCGTCGTCGAGGATTTCCACAAGGTTTACGACAAGCTCGTGGCCGTCGCCGGCCTGACGTTCCGCGTCGAGCCGGGGGAGATCCTCGGCCTCGTCGGCCCCAACGGCGCGGGGAAGACGACGACGATGCGCGCGCTCGCCGGCATCCTCACGCCGACGCGAGGGCGGCTGTCGATCGCCGGGCACGACGTCGCCAGCGATCCGGTTCCCGCCAAGCGAGCCCTGGCGTACGTGCCGGACGACCCGCACCTGTTCGACAACCTGACGATCTGGGAGCACTTTCAGTTCGTCGCGGCGGCCTACCGGATCGGCGACGACTGGAAGGCCCGAGCCAACGAGCTGCTCGAGCAGTTCGAGCTGACCGAGAAGCGCGACGCAGACCACGGCGACGCTGTCGCGCGGCATGCGGCAGAAGGTGGCGATCTCGTGCGGCTATCTGCACGAACCGAAGGCGATCATGCTCGACGAGCCGCTGACGGGCCTCGACCCGCGCGGCATCCGGACGATGAAGGAGTCGATCCGCCGCCGGGCCGAGGCGGGCGCGGCGGTCATGGTCAGCTCGCACCTGCTCTCGCTGGTCGAGGACATGTGCACGACGTTCCTCATCATGGCGCGGGGCCGGATGCTGCTCAAGGGTACGCTCGAGGAGCTCCACCGGGGGATCGATGAGAGCGGCAGGGCGGAGACGCTCGAGGACCTGTTCTTCCGCCTGACGGAGGAGAAGCCGAGCGGCGACGCGCTCGACCCGGACGTCTCGGCGGAACTGGGGGCCTGACGTCCATGGACCCCGCGCTCCTCTTGCTGTGGCGGCTGAGGCTCCGGGCGTTCTTCCGGCGCATGGGGAAGACGCTCCGCAAGCCGAAGGGCGTGCTGCTGACGCTCGTCGGCCTCGCCGTGTTCGCGCCGTGGCTGCTCTCGATCGCCTACGCGCCCCGCGAGGCGATGCCGTGGGATCCCGAGAAGGTCCGCAGGTTCGGGCCCCTCGTCTTGCTCGGCTTCGCCGCGACGACGCTGGTTTTTTCCAGCGGCGAGCGGGCGCTCTTCTTCACGCCGGCCGAGATCGACTTCCTGTTCCCGGCGCCGTTCTCGCGGCGTGCCCTGCTGGCGTACAAGACGGTCGGCGTCATCTTCGGAGTCTTTTTTTCCTCGCTCTTTATCGTGTTGGCGACGCTGCGCACGGCTCGCTCGGGCGTCACGGCCTACCTGGCGATCGTGCTGACGATGCTCTTCTTCCAGTTTCTCGGGATGGCGATCGGCCTGGCCTCGAACACGATCGCGGCGTTCGCGATCGGCTTCCGTCGCCGCGCGGCCCTTGCCGCGGCCGTCTGTCTCGTGCTCGCGACCGCATGGTCGGCCGGTGCGGAGGTCCTGCATTGCCTCCCGCCGAGGCGTGGGCGAAGGTCGAGTCGTCACCGGCAATCCGTCTGGCGACCGGACCGTTCAAGCCCTTCGTCTACGCGTGGACCGCGCAGCGGCTCTGGCCCGACGGGGCGGTCTGGATGGCAGTGAGCCTCGGCATGGTCTCGGCAACGCTGGCGGTCGTGTTCGCGATCGACGCTCAGTATCTCGAGACGTCGGCGGCCTCGAGCGCGCGCATTTACGCCCAGCTCCAGCGGATGCGCAGGGCGGTGGAATTATGCCCGGTCGAGGGTCGACGAGCGTTAAGCGGGCGAAGTCCCGGTTGGCGATGCTCCCCTGGTGGGGCGGGGTCGGCCCGGTCCTCTGGCGGCAGCTCGCGACGGCGCTCCGCGAAAAGGGTCGCCTGACCGTGATCGCCCTCGTCCTCGTGACCCCGGCCGCCGTCCTGATGTTCGTCCAGAGCAACCACGACGCGCCGAGGGGAGTGCAGGTCATCGAGTCCATGATGGCCGGGATGACGCTCTACGCCGCGGGCCTGTTCTCGTCGTTCGTGGCCTTCGACTTCCGGGGGGACGTCGATCGGATGGAGGAACTAAAGGCTTTGCCGATTCGGTCGGTGCCGCTCGTGATCGGGCAGGTCGCGACGCCGGTGCTCGTCTTCGTCGTCCCGGCGTGGGTCGGGTTCGCGGCGGCGTCGCCCTCTCTCGGGGGTGCGCGTGTCGGACGTTGTCTTCATGGCGATCCTCGCGCCGCTGACCGCTCTGTTCATCGAGCTCGACAACCTGCTGTTTCTCGTCTTCCCGACCCGCACCCTCCAGGCGACCACCGCCGACGTCACGACGATGGGCCGGCATATTCTTCTGCTCATGGCCAAGCTCCTGATCGGGGGCGTGACGGTGGGGCTCGCGGCCCTGCTTGGATGGCTCGCGGAGCTGACGCTGGGCGGCGGGTTGCTCGCGGCTTACGCGGTGGCGCTGGCCGTCGTCACGCTCGCCGCGGCGTCGCTCGTCCCGTTCCTGGCCGTCGCGTTCGATCGCTACGACGTCGCGAGCGACGCGCCGGCCTGAGCCGAACCTGAGGGACATGGGGCGATGGATACGTGCCGGGTCCTGCCGCACGAGTCGGGGGACGGCCCCGAAAACATGGCGCTGGACGAGGCCCTGCTCGACGCCGTGGCGGCGGAACCGTCGGCGGCGGTCGTCCGCGCCTATACGTGGTCGGTACCGACGCTAAGCCTGGGCTACTTCCAGCCGATCGCGCTGGCCGAGGCCGACCCGCGATGGCGCGGCATCCCGCTCGTCCGGCGGCCGACGGGCGGCGGGGCGCTGTGGCACGACCGTGAGGTGACCTACGCGGTCGTGATCCCCTCGAACCATCCCCTGGCGCGACGCAGCGCCGACCTATACCGGGCAGTGCACGCTGTCCTTGCCCAGCTCCTCACCGACTTTGGGGTCGAGGCAAGGCGGCGGGGCGACTCCGCGAGGCCGCCGGGCTCAGAACCCTTTCTCTGCTTTGCCGGCCAGGACGCCGAGGACGTCGTGGCCGGCACGGCGAAGCTCGTCGGCAGCGCGCAGCGGAGGCGGGCGGGAGCGGTGCTCCAGCACGGTTCGGTCTTGCTGGGCGAGTCGAGCCGCACGCCGGAGCTGCCCGGCCTCGCCGAGCTGGGCGGTGCGGAGCTCCCGCCGACGACGTGGGCGCGGCGGATCGCCGACGCCCTGCCCGCGGCGCTGGGGCTCGCGCCGGTGCCCGGTGCGGTCTCCTCCGCGGAGCGCGAACGCGCGGCACAACTTCGGGACGCCGTTTATCGCGATCCCGACTGGACCCGGATGCGCTAAAGGGGAATCGACTGGATCGACCGATCGACGGCGGCCGATGATAGACGGGGGGCGAGTAAGCCTTGGGCCCGCGGAGGGCGCCCGGTCGCGTCCGAATTCTTGCGTTCGGTCGGTGCTTGTTCGGTGCCCGACCGCCCGGCTATGATGCGCTGAACGCGCGACGGTTCCTCTCCGGGCGGCAGGTGCGACGAGGCCCGAACGCTCTCCCCGCGTCGGCGAGTGCGATCCGCTCCCCCGTCCGGCGGCGACCTGGGACCGACGCCCGCACGTCTGCATCCCCTCCACCGTTGGCCTTCATGGTCGGGACGATACACATGAAAGTTCAACTGATCGTCGTCCAGGGGAAGCCGGAAGGGAAGACGATCCCGCTGCTCGTCCCCCGGTTCAAGATCGGGCGGGGCGAGACCTGCCACCTCCGACCGAACAGCGAGCAGGTGAGCCGCGAGCACGCCGAGTTCGTCGTCGAGTCGGATAGCGTCACGGTGACCGACCTCGGCAGCCGGAACGGCACGCTGGTCAACGGCCGGGCCTTGACGGCCGCCCACACGCTCAAGAACGGCGACCTCGTGCAGGTGGGGCCGCTCACGTTCGCCGTCTCGATCGAGGGCGCGCCCAGCCCAGGGCCTCGATCCCGAGCGCGCCGGCCGCGGCCAAGGCGAGCTCGTCGCTCGACGACGTCAGCAATGACGAGATCGACTCGTGGCTGGTCGCCGACCGGGAGAAGACCGCTCCGGAGACCCCCTCGGGCGTCTACTCGGGCGACACGATCACGATCAGCGCTTTCAAGGACGCGACGGCCCCCCAGGCGGCCGCCAAGCCCGAGCCGTCGACCGAGGACAGCGACGAGGAATACGAGCGGCTGGAGGAGGAGACCGACGAGGCCGAGGAGGAGGAGGGCGAGCCGTCCGACGAGATGCCCGAGGACTTCATCGACGAGTCGAATCCGTTCTACGTCAAGAAGAAGAAGCCCGAGGAGGCCGGCGGGCCGGCCAAGCCGCAGTTCAAGGACACGAGCGACGCCGCGACGGAGATCCTCCGCAAGATGATGGAGCGGAAGAAACAGCAGAGGTCATAACCGGACATCTCGCGCCCGTCCCTGTCGCCGCCCGTCTCGTCTCCCCGGGGCCCGCACGCCGCCCTATGTCCGACACCGAATCCGCCGGCCGCCTGCTGGACCAGTTGCTCGAGCGGCTGGAGCGCGACGTGGTCGGGCAGCGTGGCCTGCTCGAGCGCCTCGTCATCGCCCTGCTGGCCTCGGGTCACGTCCTGCTCGAGGGCGTGCCGGGCCTGGCGAAGACCCGCGCCATCCGTTCGCTGGCCCGTACGCTCGACCTGCCCTTCCGGCGGATCCAGTTCACGCCCGACCTGCTTCCGGCCGACCTGACCGGCACGCAGGTCTACCGACCCGTCGACCGGCACGTTCGACGTCCGGCCGGGTCCGGTCATCACGAGCGTGCTGCTCGCCGACGAGATCAACAGGGCGCCGGCGAAGGTGCAAAGCGCCCTGCTCGAGGCGATGCAGGAGGGTCAGGTCACGATCGGCGACGAGACCGTCGTGCTTCCCGACCCGTTCTGGGTCCTGGCGACACAGAACCCGGTCGAGCATGAGGGGACCTATCCCCTTCCGGAGGCCCAGCTCGACCGGTTCCTGCTCAAGCTTACGGTCACCTACCCGGGGCGTTCCGCCGAGCTCGAGATGCTCGACCTGGCTCAGGGGAACCAGCGGGATTTCGACCCGCCCCTGCTCGGCCCGGCCGACGTGCGTGACCTGCGCCGGGTCGCCGGGTCGATCCGCGTGGCCGACACGATCAAGGGCTACATCGTCGACATCGTCCGCGCCACCCGCGAACCGGCGGCCTACGGACTGGATCTGGCGCCCTATCTCGAGCTGGGGGCAAGCCCTCGGGCCTCGCTCGCGCTGGTGGCGGCGTCGAGGGGGCACGCCCTGCTGTCCGGGCGTGACTATGTCACACCCCACGACGTCAAGAGCCTCGCCCGTGACGTCCTCAGGCATCGCCTGGTCGTCAGCTACGAGGCCGACGCCGAGGGTCTCTCTGCCGACGACCTCATCGGGCGGGTCCTCGATACGATACCGGTTCCCTGACGGTGTCCGCGTAGCGGCCCTTCGGCAAGCGCGAGAGATAGGCCCAGTACGCGAGGCCGAGAGCGAAGACCAGAAGGCTGATCGCCTGCGAGATCGTCAGTCCGAAGACCATGCCAGGCTCGTCGCTCCGGAGCCGTTCGATGAAGAACCGGGTGATGGGATAGGTCACCATGAGCAGCGCCATCACCTCGCCGTCGCGGCGCCGGAGCGGGTAGTAGGTGGTCAGCAGGAACAGCAGGATCAGCCCGTCGAACGCCGAGTAGAGCTGGGTCGGATGGACCGGCAGGGAGCGTCGGGCCGATTCGCTGATCAGTGCCGAGGTTGACCTGGTGGTTCCACGGCGACGACCCGCTCGGGAACGTCACCGCCCAGGGCAGCGAGCAGACGTCGCCGTAGCAGCAGCCGTTGAGGAAGCAGCCGATGCGTCCCAGCGCGATCCCGATGGCCAGCGCCGGGGCGATCACGTCCAGCATCGGCCGGAGCGGGAACGGGTGGAGGCGGCGAAAGAGCAGGACGCCCACCGCACCCCCGAGAATGCACCCGTAGAAGACGATGCCGCCTTCCCAGATCTTGAAGACGTCCCAGACCGACTTGAGCGACGCCCCAGTACTCGACGACGAAGAACGCCCGGGCACCGATCAGGCCGCCGATGAGCAGCCAGATGGCCAGATAGGAGACGAGCTCGGGGTCGAGGCCTTCCTTGCGGGCCCGCCACTCGGCCAGGGCCATCGAGGCGAACAGGGCGAGCGTCAGCATCAGGCCGAAGCCGAAGACGGGCACGCCCAGGTAGGGCACGCGAAAGAGGATCTGCTGCATCGCTGGGCTCGGAGAGGGCGAGGCCGGGGATCAGGCGGGCAGGATCGCGTTGTCGATCAGCCGGGCCGGCCCGACCCGGACGGCCAGCAGGGCAACGCCGCGCCGTCCCTGGCCGAGTACGGCGAGCGGCTCGAGCGTGTCGGCGTCGGCGACCTCGGCGTAGTCGACCGAGGCCAGTCGCTCGGATTCTAGCGTGGATCGCAAGATCTGTCGAACCCGGTCGACCGACCGCTCGCCGGCCCGGACCGCAGCCTCGGCCTCGCGGAGCGACCGCGACAGGACGGTCGCTGCGCGCCGCTCCTCCGGCGCCCAGATAGCGATTGCGGCTGCTCATGGCGAGCCCGTCGGGCTCGCGGACGGTCGGGACCGTCTCGATCCGGACGGGCACGTTCAGGTCGGCGACCATTCGACGGATCAGGAGCTGCTGCTGGTAATCCTTCTGGCCGAAGAATGCGACGTCGGGCGTGACGATGTCGAAGAGCTTGAGGACGACCGTCGCCACGCCCCGGAAATGGCCGGGGCGGCTGGCACCCTTCGAGCACCTCGGAGAGATGTGGGACGTCGACGTAAGTCGCTGGTGGCCCATGCGGATAAATCTCGTCGACCGAGGGCACGAAGGCGAGGTCCGCGCCGGCCCGTTCGCAGAGGGCCAGGTCGGCCTCCGTTGTCCGCGGATAGCGTGAATAGTCCTCGTTCGGGCCGAACTGAGTCGGGTTCACGAAGATCGAGACGACCACCTCATCGCATGAGGACCGGCAGGTCTCGATCAGGCGCGAGTGGCCCTCGTGGAGGGCCCCCATGGTCGGCACGAGCCCGACCACGCGACCCGCCCGACGCGCCCGCTGCACGTGGTCGCGGATCTCCTCGATCGTCTCGGCGGTCCGGACCGGCATCGGGTTGGCCCAAGCGGGAAGCGTCTCTGAAAGTCTCGTCAGCCCGCGCGATGGGGGCACGAGGGGTTGTTGAGGCACTCGTCGGCGATCGAGAGTTCGTCGAGGATCTCGCCCCGGACCACGGTCCGCTCGACGATCCTCGCGGCGTCCTCGGGCCGGACACCGCCGTACCAGATGCCCTGCGGATAGATCACCACGACCGGGCCGTGTTCGCACTGGTCGAGGCAACCCGCGGCGTTGGCGCGGGCGACGCCACCGAGCCCCGCCCGTCTCAGCTCGGACTTGAACGCTTCGCGGAGTGCCCCCGCGGCCGTCGGGTCGCACGACCCGCGCGGATGACCGTCGGGACGCTGATTGCCGCAAATAAAGATGTGGTGGGCGAACGCGGACATGGTGCATCCAGGCGGCTGGTGTTTTTCCAGCGCGACGGGTCGAGACGTCGCGGGCCATCGCGTTATACTCGAAGAGGTTTCCCCCGATCAATCCGTGCAATCAGCCTGGGAGGCCTGGACTCCCCGTGGACGCCCCGGCGGCGAGACCGGACGGACGAACGACGCAGCTGGTGCGGATGCTCCACCGGTCGGCGCAGCCCTGCGCGGTGCTCGACCTCGATCGCCGGCTCGTCCGCGTGAATCGGGCCTTCGAGGCCCTCGTCGGTTACACGGCCGAGGAGCTCTCCACGAAGGTCCCCGCCGACATCACGCCCGAGAAGTGGCACGCGGCCGGCGCGGCGGCGCTCGACAGCCTCCGCGAGACGGGCGAGGCGGTCCGCTACGAGAAGGAATATCGCCGCAAGGACGGCCGCGTCGTCGCCGTCGACGTGACGGTCGACCTCGACCGCGACGACCGCGGCGAGCCGCGGGGTTACATCGCGTTCATCACCGACATCAGCGAGCGGAAGGCCGTCGAGCAGCGGCTCCGCGAGTCGGAGGAGCGGTTCCGCAGGCTCTACGACGAGGCTCCGTTCGGCTACCACGAGATCGACCGCGACGGAACGATCGTGGCCGTGAACCTGACCGAGTGCGACATGCTCGGCTACACGCGCGAGGAGATGATCGGCCGGCCGATCGTCGACTTCGTCGCGCCCGAGCAACGCGCCCAGGCCCAGGTCGCCGTCCGCGAGAAGGTCGAGGGTAAGACGGCCCCTCGCCCCGCTCGAGCGGCCTTACGTGACGCGCGACGGCAGATCGATCGTCGTCGCGATCGAGGAGCGATACCGGCTCGACGAGTCCGGCCGCGTCGTGGGCATCCGGTCCACGCTGCACGACATCACCGAGCGGAAGCGCACCGAGGCGGCGCTCGTCGCCTCGGAGAAGCGGAACCGGGCGCTCTTCGAAGGGATCGAGGATATCGTCATCGTCCACGAGTTCGGCGGTCGGATCCTCGACGCGAACCCCGCGGCCTGCCGGCGCCTGGGGTACTCGCGGGACGAGATGCTCAAGCTCAGGAACGCCGACATCGACGCTCCCGAGTTCGCGGCGGGCTTCGAGGACCGAGCCCGACTCCAGCTCGAGCGCGGGCGACTCTCGTGCGAGGGCCGGCTCCGCACGAGGGACGGCCGCATCTTCCCGGTCGACATCAACACGTCGACGATCCTCTTCGAGAACCAGCGCGCCGTGCTGGCGGTCGTCCGCGACATCAGCGAGCGCAAGGCACTCGAGGACGCCCAGCGCCAGATCGAGGAAACCCGCGCCGCCCACGCGAGGGACATGGAGGCGAAGAACCGCGAGCTCACCCGGTCGGAGGCCCGCTACCGCCAGCTTGCCGAGGGCAGTCTCGATGCGATCGTCGCCACCGATCGGCAGGGCCTGATCACCCTGTTCAATCCCGCGGCCGAGCAGACGTTCGGCTTCACGTCGGCCGAGGTGGTCGGCGAGCCCATCTCGCTGCTCATACCGGACGGCCAGGACCCGAAAGACATCGGGCGGACCGTCGAGATGACCGGCGTCCGCAAGTCGGGCGAGGTCTTCCCGATGGAGGTCTCGCTCGGCGCCGTCGACCTCTCGGGAGAGCTCCAGTTCATCGGGTCGATCCGCGACCAGACCGAGCGGCACCGGATGCGGGCGATGCTCGTGCAATCTGAGAAACTGGCCTCGATCGGCCTGCTGAGCGCGGGCGTGGCGCACGAGATCAACAACCCGCTGGCGTACGTCGGAAACAACCTGGCGGTGCTCGAGCGCGACCTGAAGGGCATGCTCGCGATGATGGACGAGTACGAGGCCGCCCTGCCGGCGCTCCGGTCCGCCGCCCCCGATGCGGCGGGACGGATCGGGGCGATCAGCAAGGACCTCGATTGGCCTTACGTCCGCCAGAACCTCGAGCGGATGATCGGCCGGACCCGCGACGGAGTCCACCGGGTCGCCTCGATCGTCCAGAACCTGCGGGGCATGGCCCGCACGGCGCCCCCCAAGCTCGAGCCGGCCATGGTTCGCGACCTCGTCGGCCCCGCCTTCGAGATGGTCCAGGGTCGGGGCAAGCGCGGCCACATCGAGGTGGGAGTGGACGTGCCTGCCGCCCTGCGCGTGCCCTGCGTTTCGTCGCAGATCAGCCAGGTGATCCTGAACCTCCTCGTCAATGCCATACAGGCCGTCGAGTCCGCGGACCGGCCCGAGGGAGGGCGCGTCATGGTGAGGGCACGCGAGATCGGCGATGAGGTGTCGATCGCCGTCTCGGACAATGGCGAGGGCATCGTTCCGCAGGATTTGCCGCGGCTCTTCGACCCGTTCTTCACGACGAAGGTCGTCGGCGAAGGGACCGGTCTGGGGCTGTCGATCAGCCATGGGATCGTCACGGGGCACGGCGGGCGGATCGACGTCTCGAGCGAGCCTGGCGTCGGGTCGACGTTCACGGTCGTCCTTCCGCGCCGACCCGCGATCGTCCCGGCCGCGATGAACTATGCCCACGACGGGCCCGGCGCCGTTCCGGCATCGGGCCGGATCGAAGGCCGCGACCAGGGAGGACGCGACGATGTCGGTTGACGAAGCATTGCCTGCTCGTGGTGGACGACGAGCCCGACGTCTGCGATTCGGTCCACGATCTGCTCCGGCGCGAGTTCCGGGTCCTCAAGGCGCACAGCGGCCGACGAGGGGATGCGGACGATGCAGGAGGAGGAGGTCCACATCGTCATGACCGACCAGCGGATGCCGTTGATCACGGGCGTCGAGCTACTCAAGAAGGTGAAGGCGAAGAATCCCAAGGCGATTCGGATGCTCTTCACCGGCTACGCCGACCTCGATTCGATCATCGCCGCGATCAACCAGGGCCACATCTACCAGTTCCTCCGCAAGCCGTGGCAACCCGAGGAGCTCCAGGCGGCCGTCCGGCAGGCCGCCGACGAATACGACCGGATCGTCGGCCACGGCGAGGAGTCCGAGCGGCTCCGCGCCGAGATCGCCGACCTGCAGCTCAGGGTGGCGTCGCTCGAGGACCAGGTCCGACGTCTCGGCGGAAGGCCCACGTGACTGTCGCGACGTCCGGAGACGACTCGACTCGGAGTCCCGATCCCGGGACGGCCCTGGGACGGCCGCTGCCCGCCGGACAGACGCCGCGGCCCGTCTTGTTGATCGTCGACGATGAACTCGACGTCCTGGACAGTCTGCGCTACCTGTTCCACCGCAAGTACGAGGTCCTCACGGCCGACGGGGCCGAACGCGCCCTCGAGATCCTCCGGGATGAGGAGGTCCAGGTCATCCTGTCGGACCAGAGGATGCCGGGGATGAGCGGCGACGTTCTGCTCACCCACGCCCGCGAGATCCGCCCGGACGCGGTGCGGATGCTCTTCACGGGCTACGCCGACCTGGACGGCGTCATCCGCGCCGTGAACAAGGGGCACATCTATCGCTACATCGTGAAGCCGTGGGACCCTTCGGAGCTCGAGAGCGTGGTCGGCCAGGCGGTCGACCAGTACGCGCTGCTCGCGGAGCGGAAGCGGCTCATCGCCGAGCTCCGCGCGGCGAACGCCGCGGCTCACTCAGCTCAACGCAAGCCTCGAGGAGGCCAGCCAGTTGAAGACGGCGTTCATCGAGGTCGCCAGCCACGAGTTCAACACGCCGATCACGCTCGTCCTGGGCCTGAGCGAGCTCTTGCTGATGAAGGACCCGGGGACGAACGCGGAGGACCGGCTGGTGATCGAGCAGATCACCCGGTCGGCGAAGCAGCTCGCCAAGCTCGTCGCCGATACGCTCACGTTGATGCGTTCCAACGACTTCGGGACGACCCTCCATCGGGCGCCGGTCGATCTGAGCCTCCTGATGCACGACGCGGCGGATCGGCTCACGCCGTTCGTCGAGCGTCGGCAGTCTCAAGTTCGACATGGACGTGGCGCCCGAGCTGGGCATTTTCGAGGTGGACGCCCCCAAGGTGCGCGACGCCGTTCTCAACCTGCTCACCAACGCGCTGAAGTTCACGCCCGATGGCGGCGAAATCGCCCTGAGGGCCCGCCTGACCGGCGAGGACGAGGCCGAGATCGTCGTCGAGGACAAGGGCATCGGCATGGAAGACCGCGCCCTGAAGCGGCTCTTCGAGCCGTTCTTCACGGAATTCGACCCGAGCCGGCATTCCACGGGCGATTTCGGCTTCGAGAAGCGCGGGCTCGGGCTCGGGCTTTGCATCGTCCGCCAGTTCGTCGAGCTGCACGGCGGCCGGATCGCCGCCGAGAGCGAGCGGGGCGCGGGACGCGCGTCACGATCCACCTGCCGCGGCGTCCATTCCCTGGGGACCGTAATCGGCGTAGAATAGCTTTGGGCCCGCCCAACGCTGGCGGTTTCTCCCCGCGCTCTCCCTGTCTGATCCGTGGCCCGAGGGACCCGCGATGCCGACCGCCCTGATCGTCGAGGACGAGCCCGCAGCGAATCAGCTACTTTCGATGCTCGTTCAGCTCCGCGGCTACTCGACCGACTCGGCCTTCAGCGGCGGTGAGGCGATCGAGAAGGCCGGCGGAGTCCACCCGGACCTCGTCTTCCTCGACCTCATGCTCCCCGACATCAACGGCTACGAGGTGTGCGAGGCCATCAAGGGCCGGCGGTCGACGACCGACATCCCCGTCGTCATGGTCACGGCCCGGGTCGCCGGCGAGAACCGGGTTCAGGGCTTCCGCGCCGGAGCCTCCGAGTACATCGCCAAGCCCTACACCCCGGACCAGATCTTCGGGGCCCTTGCCCAGGCCGACGCGTGGCGCCGACGGGTCGAAGACCTCGACCACGGCGGCTCGCTCGTACTGGACGCCAGGGAGGACGTGGCCCATTTCCGCCAGGCCAATGATCTCCGCAGCGTGTTGCTCGAGCGTTCGCGGCTCGATGAAGACTCGGTCAATCGGCTGGCGGCCGCGCTGGCCGAGATCCTTCAGCGAGGCGTCGAGTGGGGCCGACGCCACGGCCGAACACGCGTGGCGGAGCTCTCCTTCCGCGTGGAACCCCTCAAATTCTCGCTGACGCTCCGCGACGATTCGGGCTGGCTCGCCGACGACGACCCGCGGCAGGACGGGCTCGCTCGAGCCATCGCCGAGGGCGGGTTCGACGAGGTGGATATGCGCCCCGGCCGGGAGCTGTGGCTCGCCCGCTCGCTGCCGGGCGTCTGACCGCGCTGGCCGGGGGCTGTCGGCGGCGGTACATTTGAGCGACGACCGGACTGGCCCACGGAGCGCCGACGTGCCCACGACGGCCGCCCTCTCGCCGACCGACGAGGCTCTCGTCGCCGCCCTCGCCGCATGGGGCGGCGTGGAGGCCTTGCCGCTGCTGCGCCGCTTCGGCGCGCAACAGGCCCGGCGGCTTGCCGGGGCGCTCGTGCCTGCCCCTCCCGCCGGCCCCGTGGAGATCCTCCGCGAGGCGCGCGCCGCCCAGAACGCGCCCGACCCACGTCGGGTCCATCCGACCTGGTACATCCGAGCACTCCAGGATGAATCGCCAGCCGTCCGTCGCGTCGTGGTCGCCGCGGCCGATGGGCCGCTCCGCGCCGCGTTGGTGGTTGCACTGGACCTGTCCGACGCCGATCTCACGCCCGACCGCCCCCCCGACCCCGGGGCGCGCGACGTGGCGTTGACACTCTGGACCGAGCGGCTGGTCGGCGACGTCCCGCCCCGCGAGTCCGATCCGCCGGCCATCCTCGCCCTGGCGACGCTCGGGCCGGTGGCGTTGTATCGGTTGCTCCGACTCTGTGGCCTGGCGAAACAAGCCCTTGCGGGCGACGATGCACCCTCGCGGCGAGTGATGATAGAACGTGCCGCTGCGTTGTGCGATCGACTCGCGGGCCCCCTCGACGCTCGGCTCGTCCAGCTTGTGCGGAGGGACTGGGAGGCGGCCACGACGTTCGGACGACACCGGCTGGCGGGCACGGGACTGGCGACGCTCGGGCGGCTGCTCGCGAGGGCCGAGCCTTACCGGGTGCGGTGGGCGTTGCAGCACGTGGCGTATCCGGTCGCGAAGCGCCTGCGGGTCGCGGCGAGCCGGCCCGAAGCCTCGGTCCGGGTCGTCCAGGCCCTGGAGGCGCGCGTGCTCGACGCGGCGTGGGGCCGGCTCCGCGAGGAGGCACGCCTCGCGTGAACGCCGAGCTGCCCTCCACCATCCTCGACGCCTCGCCCGACCCCGACGGAGACCCGCTCGACGGGCTGGCACGGATCGGCTCCCGCGAGGCTGCGGTCGATCGGGTCGTCCGCCGCGTGATGTGGGGCCCTGGCGCGCTCGCGGAGGGCCTCGTCCCGGGGTTGCCGATCGAGCTCGGGGAGCGGGAGACGATCTGGCGGGCCGCGGGGTTGAACCGCGCCGGTGCCGTCGCTCACCTCGCGTGGCCTCGGCTCGATGCCCGGCTCGGCCTGGGCGTCGAGACGCCCCTGGTCCACGCCGTCGTCGATCACCTGCTGGGCTTCACGCGCCTGCCCGCCGAGGGCCACCGGCAGGTGACCCCGGTCGAGTGGGGCATCCTCTCATTCGTGTTCGCCCGTGTGCTCGACCGGCTCGACGCCCACCCTGGGCCATACGGCCCGTGGGACCTGACAATCGACCGCGTAAGCCCAGACCCGTTCGACCCGACCGACCTCGGCCCGATTGTCACGTGGCGATGGCCCGGGCGGCTCGGGGCCTTCTCGGGCGCGATCCGGCTCTGGCTGCCCGAATCGATCCTCGCGCGGCTCGCGTCATCGAGCCCTCCGCCGGTCGAGCCCGCGCCGTCACACGCCACGTTGAGCTCGACCTGGCGTTGCGAGGCAGGGACCATCACCCTGCCGCGAGGACTGTCGAGGCTCAAGGCCGGCAGCGTCTTGCCGGTCGACGCGATGGCCTTGAAGGGGACGGTCTCGAGCCCTGAAGGTCCGATCACCCTGGCATGCCGGGACCGCGACGGACGATCATGGTACGAGGTCGTGCCGGTGCCCAGCACGTCAGCCTCGCAAGTGACGATCGCCACGCCGCTCCGACGCGAACCCACCCCCAGGGAGGCCTTGGCCGTGAACCCGACTGCCTCGACATCCGCCCCGGCGGAGATCCCGGTGACGCTCGTCGTGGAGCTGGGCCGCGTCAATCTGACGCTCTCGCGCCTCGCCGACCTCAAACCCGGCGACGTCGTCGAACTCGGCCGCCACTCGCGCGAGCCCGTCGAGCTGACCTCGAACGGCAAGCTCCTCGCGCGGGGCGAACTCGTGAAGATCGACACCGAGCTGGGGGTCCGCGTGACCAACGTCTTCCTCTGAGATGTGTGTGAGGAGGGGGCCGGTGCGGGTCGGGACCGGCCCTGATCGTCCGCGATTGGCGGCCGCCCGTCCGACGAAACGAAGCCAATTCCGGGCCGGCGAAACGAAGCCAATGCCCGCCGCCGAAACAAAGCCAATTCCGCTCGGTCCGCCGCCGTTCGGCTCCGTGCGTCGGCGCGCGGGCCGAGCCGCACAAAGGCGAACAGAAGGCGTACGCTCGGGTTCGCTCCGCACGGGCGGACCCCGGCGCTTCTCAGAGACCACGGATCACAGGAAGCCTCCGGTGAGGCTGTCGCTCGACGCGGCGATGGCCGCCGGCGGTCCCATGGCCACGACCCGGCCGCCGGCCTCACCGGCGCCAGGTCCCAGGTCGACGACCCAGTCCGAGGCGCGGATCACGTCGACGTTGTGCTCGATGACGATCAGGGTATTGCCCAGTTGGGCAAGCCGGTCGAGCACCCCGAGCAGGCGTGCCACGTCCGAGAAGTGCAGGCCGGTCGTCGGCTCGTCGAGGATGTAGAGAGTGTGTCCCGTCGAGGCCCGTCCGAGCTCGGCGGCGAGCTTCACGCGCTGGGCTTCGCCGCCGGAAAGGGTCGTGCTCGACTGTCCCAGGGCGACATAGCCGAGACCCGACTCGCGGAGGGATTCGAGTCCGCGGCGGACCTTGGGAACGTTCTGGAACAGCTCCAGCGCCTCGTCAACGCGGCAGCTCCAGGACGTCGCCGATCGACCTCTCCTTGTACTTGACCTCGAGCGTCGCGGGGTTGAATCGCTTCCCCTCGCAGGCCTCGCAGCGGAGGAACAGGTCCGGGAGGAACTGCATCTCGATCTTGCGGACCCCCTGCCCCTGGCAAACGTCGCAGCGACCGCCCTTGACGTTGAAGCTGAAACGGCTCGGGCCGTAGCCGCGGAGCTTGGCCTCCTTCGTCAGCGCGAAGACGCGGCGGATCTCATCGAAGACGCCGGTAAACGTGGCAGGCGTCGAACGCGGGCCGCGGCCGATGGGAGACTGGTCGACCTCGACGAGCTTGTCGATCGCGTCGAGGCCATCGATTTCGCTGTAATCGCCGGGACGCGGCCCCGATCGGTCGAGATGGCGGCGGACTGCCCGCGCGAGGACGTCGTGGACCAGCGTGCTCTTGCCCGACCCGCTGACACCGGTGACGCACGTCATCGTGCCGAGCGGGATCTCCACGTCGATCCGCTTGAGATTCCTCGCGGCCGCCGCCCGGATGGCGATCTTGCCGGGACTGCTGGCCAGACGAGCGGGCTCGAGCGCGACGGCTCGACCTCGCCGCGGAGGTAGCGGGCCGTCGCCGATTCTCCCGACTCGATCAGGGACGAAGGATGACCCTGGGCGACGATCCTTCCGCCGTCGGGGCCCGCGCCCGGGCCGAGGTCGACGAGCCAGTCCGCGACCGCGCATCGTGGCCTCGTCGTGCTCGACGACGAGCACGCTGTTGCCCGCGGTCGCGGAGGTCTGCGGAGGCTGGCGAGCAGGCGATCGGTGTCGCTCGGATGAAGGCCCGCCGTCGGCTCGTCGAGGACGAATCCGACGCCGACGAGGCCCGAGCCGATCTGGGCCGCGAGCCGGACGCGCTGCAGCTCGCCGCCGGAGAGCGAGTCGGCCGGCCGTTCGAGGCGTCAGATAGCCGAGGCCGACGCGATCGAGAAACGAGAGCCGCGTCTCGATCTCCATCGACGAGCGGCGGACCGACGAGGTCGTGGGGCGGCTCGAAACGCAGCGAGTCGAGCGCCGGTCGGGCCGCATCGATCGTCAGGGCCGACAGCTCGTGCAGTACCTCGTCCGCCCAGCCTGATCGACCGCGGCTCGGGGCCGAGCCGCGCACCGCCGCAAGCCGGACAGATGGAGTCGGACCGGAAGACCTCGATGGCGGCGCGGCGCCGTCGGTCTTCGCGTCGACAAGGAGGCGCTCGAGGGCAGAGATTACGCCGGCAAATCCAAGCGAGGGGTCGCCCTCCAGGAAAGCCTGGCGATCCTTCGCCTGGACCAGGATGCCGAGCGGCTTCGAACGATCGAGCCTTCGCGACCTGAGGAAGGCGGCCAGCGACGGATCGGCGCCGACCACGGCCCTGGCTGCGGGCTTGAGACCTTCCCATGCGGCAACGGCGCCCTCCTCGAGCGATTTCGACAGGTCAGGGATTACCAGTTCTGGGTCGAAGACTCGGAGCACGCCGAGGCCGTCGCAGGTCGGGCAGGCCCCGTAAGGGCTGTTGAAGCTGAGCGTCCTCGGCTCGATCGGCGCGAAGCCGATCGCCGCAGGCCGGGCAGGAATAACGAGTGCTCAGAAGGCGATCCGCCCAGCCGTCGCCCTCCTGAATCGAGAGCACCACGGCCCCATCGCCGAGTCTGAGGGCGAGCTCGACGCTCTCGGCAAGGCGGGGGCGTATCCCATCTCGGATCGACGAGCCGATCCACGACGGCCTCGATCGTGTGCACCTTGGTCTTGGCCAGCTTCGGCTCCTCGCGGATCTCGACGATCTGTCCGTCGACCCGCGCCCGGAGCAGGCCCGCGCGGCGGACTCGACTCGAAGGCCTCCCTGTGCAGCCCTTTGCGGCCGCGGACGAGCGGGGCCATGACGATGACCTTCTTCCCCTCGCCGAGCTCGAGCACGCCCTCGACGATCTGCTCGGGCGTGCGTCGCTCGATCGCCAGGCCGCACGACGGGCAGTGCGGCGTGCCGCATCGCGCGTAGAGAAGGCGAAGGTAATCGTTGACCTCCGTGATCGTCCCGACCGTGCTCCGCGGCGCTGGCAGAGCCGGATTTCTGGTCGATCGCGACGGTCGGCGGCAGGCCGTCGATCGCGTCGACGTCCGGGGGTTCGAGCTGGTCGAGGATACTGCCTCGCGTAGGTCGAGAGGCCTTCGAGGTAGCGCCGCTGGCCCTCGGCGTAGATCGTGTCGAAGGCGAGCGAGCTCTTGCCCGACCCCGAGACGCCGGTCAGCACGACGAGCCGGTCGCGCGGGAGGTCGACGGAGATGTTCCGGAGGTTATGGACCCGCGCTCCGCGGACCTGGATCGCCTCTCCATTCGGTCGCTCGGCCGGGTCGTCCATGGACGGTCCGCCTCGTTCTACGATGTTTCACGCCGCCTCGGCCACCTTACCGGCGGGCCGACGCGGGTCGCAACCCTGGGCAAGCCGCGACGATCGCGTTACAACGGAGACTCCGACGAGGATCGCGAGGAGGAGCCGCCCCGCATGCGTGTTCGCGTTCATCTGTTCGCCATCGCCCGCGAGCGTGCCGGTCGGTCTGTCGTCGATGTGGACCTGCCCGACGACGCAACTGTCGCGGACCTGAAGTGGGCACTCAACGAGCGTGTCCCCGCGCTTGAGCCCATCACCGCCTCGGCTCGCTTCTCGGTGGACGCCGAGTATGCGGACGACTCCACGCCGATCCCACCCGGCGCCGAACTCGGCTCTGATTCCGCCCGTCAGCGGCGGCTCGATGGAATCCTGACCCGATGATCACGATCACCGAAGCCCCGCTCGACCACGCCGCCATCACCGAGTCGGTCCGCTCGAATCGGGCCGGGGCCGTCTGCTCGTTCCTCGGCACGGTCCGCGAGATGACCGGCGACCGTCGCACGGCCTCGCTCGATTACGAGGCCTATCCCGAGATGGCCCTCAAGAAGATGGCCGAGCTCGAGGCCGAGGCCCGGCGCGCGCTGGCCGATCATCGAGGTGGCGCTGGTCCATCGCATCGGGCACCTCGATCTGGGCGAGATCAGCGTCGTCGTCGCGGTGAGCTGTCCGCATCGGAGCCAGGCGTTCGAGGCCTGCCGATGGCTGATCGACACGCTCAAGGAGGTCGTGCCGATCTGGAAGAAGGAGATCTGGGCCGACGGCACGGAGGAGTGGGTCCACCCGGGCGCTCCCACCGGATGGAGATCGCCGCCGGCAGGGCGTAGAATGATTCCCAAAGGCCGACGCTCCCTTGAACGACGGCTCCCTCATGTCCAACGCCGACCGCCTGATCGACCGATTCGGCCGGGTCCACAACAACTTGCGGATCAGCGTCACCGACCGCTGCAACATCCGCTGCGTCTACTGCATGCCCGAGTCGGTCGAGTTCCTGCCGCGGGCGAGCCTGCTCACCTTCGAGGAGATCGACGCGGTTCGTCCGCGTCGGCGAGCACGCTGGGGATCGACAAGATCCGGCTGACCGGCGGCGAGCCGCTGGTGCGCCGCGATCTGCCGGAGCTGGTCGCGCAGCTCGTCGCGATCCCGGGCATCAAGGACGTCGGGCTGACGACCAACGGCATTCTGCTGGCGCCGATGGCGCAGGCAGCTCCGCGACGCCGGCCTCCGGCGGATCAACGTCAGCCTCGACACGATGGACCCGGCGCGGTTCGTCGAGCTGACGCGGCGGACCGGGTTCGAGCAGGTGATCGAGGGCATCCTCGCGGCCAAGGCGGCCGGGTTCGACCCGGTGAAGGTCAACGCCGTGGCGATCAAGGGCGTGACCGAAGGACGACGTCGTCCCGCTCGGCCGGTTCTGCCGCGAGCACGGGCTGGAGCTGCGATTCATCGAGTACATGCCGCTCGACGCGGGCGATCAGCTGGGAGCGCGAGAAGGTGCTGTTCGCGGCCGAGATCCTCGAGCTGCTGACCGACGGGATCGGCCCGCTCGCCGCCGGCGGCCAACCAGGACCCGCGTGCCCCGGCGCATGGATTACGACTACGCTCGACGGCGGCGGCCGCGTCGGCATGATCGCCTCGGTGAGCCGGCCGTTCTGCATGAGCTGCAACCGGGTCCGGCTGACGGCCGACGGCAAGCTCCGCAACTGCCTGTTCGCGCTGGACGAGACCGACATCCGTGCCCTGCTCCGGGGCGGGGCGCGACGACGCGGCCCTCGCGCAGGCCCTGAAGGACTCGGTGGCCGAGAAGTGGGAGGGGCACGAGATCAACACCGCGCGCTTCATCAAGCCCGAGCGGCTGATGCACTCGATCGGCGGGTGACGCGGTGCTGTCGCGTCGGATACGATGAATAAGGCCCAAGATCCGCCGACCGCGGCCGAATGACAACGTAGGCGATCGGGCCATTCGTCGAGAGGTAGGGCGGATGCGCAAGGCTCGGCTCGGCATCGCGGCGTGCCTGGCGCTGGCGGTCGCGTTCGGGGCCACGGCCTGGCTGATCGCGGGCGTCGGCGAGCTGCACGACCGGCTGGCGAAGGTCTCGCCGAGCCTGGCCGTCGGCGTGGTGGTCGTTGCGGTCGTCGCCGCCGGCCTCTGCGGGATCGCCGCGGCGCGGCTGATGTGGAGCATGGGTCACGGCCGCGAGTCCCGCCCTGTTCGAGCTCCCGACGACATCGTCCAGGCCGCCGATGTCCAGGCCGACAAGGCCGAGGGCGTGATCGCCCAGCTCTCGAATGAGCAGGCGCGGGACCGGCTCCGCAAGGAGCTCGAGAAGATCCGCGCCGACCGCCGGGCCCGGACATTCCACGTCGTCGTCTTCGGGACGGGGTCGGCCGGCAAGACGTCGCTGATCAACGCCCTGCTCGGGCGCGATGCGGGCGAGACCGCGGTGACCATGGGGACGACACGCCGCGGCGAGGTCCATTCCTACGAGCTCGACGACGTCGACGGCAGAGTCGTGCTGACCGACACGCCCGGCCTCTCGGAAATCGGCGACGGCGGCGCGGCACGCGAGGCCGAGGCACGCGACCTGGCGGCCCGGGCCGACCTGCTTCTCTTCGTCGTCGATCACGACCTGATCCGCTCCGAATTCGAACCGATGCTGGCGCTGGCAAAGCAAGGCAAGCGGTCCATCGTGGTCCTGAACAAGAAGGACCGCTTCCTCGAGGCCGACCGCGAGGCGATCCTGGCCAAGCTCCGCGAGCGACTGGACGGGGTCGTGGCCCCGAGCGATGTGATCGCGGTCGCTGCGGCTCCGAGGCCGGTGGCGGTTCGGGTCGTCCGGACCGACGGCACGGTCGAGGTCGAGCACGAGGCCGAGCCGCCCGACCTCGGCCCGCTGCGTGATCGGATCGGGGCGGTGCTCGAACGCGAGGGGGACGCCCTCCGCGCCGGGAACCTCCTGCTGCGGGCCCACCTGCTGAGCAAGTCGGCCCAGGACGAGGTGAGCATGGAACGCGACGCCAAGGCGCGGGCGGTCATCGACCGGTTCCAGTGGATCACGGCGAGCACCGTCTTCACCAACCCGATCCCCGCACTTGACCTGATGGCGACCGGCGCCGTGCAGTTCCAGATGATCTCGGAGATCGCCTCGGCCTACGGCGTGACGATGAACGCGGCCCACGCGCGGATGGTCGGGTCGCAGATGATTCAGCTCCTGCTCAAGCTCGGGCTGGTCGAGGCGACGACGTCGCTGGTGGCCGGGCTCTTCAAGTCGAGCCTCGTCGGGTATGCGGCGGGCGGCGCGGTCCAGGGCGTGTCGATGGCGTACCTGACCCACATCTCCGGCAGCGCCTTCATGGACTATTTCCGCCGCGGCCAGGAGTGGGGCGACGGCGGGATGCAGGCGGCGCTCGTCCGCCAGTTCGATCTGACGAGCCGTGCGGAGTTCCTCGCCGAGTTCGCACAGCAGGCGATGCAGAAGGTGGCCTCGCGCGTCTTCGGCCCCAGGGCGGAGAAGAAGGCATGACCCTCCGCCTGTTCCCGCTGCATGAGGAGACGATCGCGGGAGCGGCGGAGGCCCTGCGCGCGGCCGAATGACCTGCGTCAGGCTGGTCGAGCGTTGCCTGGCGGCGATCGACGAGTGGGAGCCGAACGTCCGGGCATGGGTCGTGGTCGATCGAGCCGGCGCGATCGAGCAGGCGCGGGTGCTGGACGACGAACTCGCCCGGGGCGAGGACCGCGGGCCGTTGCACGGAATCCCCGTCGGGGTGAAGGACATCATCGACGTCGAGGGCTTCGTGACGAGGGCCGGCGCGGGCGCTGGTCGCTCGTGCCGGCGGTCGCCGACGCGGAGCCGGTCGCCACCTGGCGGCGTCTCGGGGCGGTGATCCTCGGCAAGACCGTGACCACGCCCTACGCGTTCATCGACCCGCCGCCGACGCGGAATCCGTGGAAGCTCGACCGGACGCCGGGCGGCTCCTCGAGCGGCTCGGCCGCGGCGGTGGCGACGGGGATGTGCCTCGCGGCGCTCGGCTCGCAGACGGCGGGATCGCTGACGAGGCCGGCGTCGTTCTGCGGCGTCGCGAGCTGGAAGCCGGCGTCTTCGGCGCGGGAGCCGGTCGAAGGTATCGTCCCGCTTGCGCCGAGCCTGGACACGATCGGCTCGATGGCGCGGACCGTCGGAGACCTCGCCTTGATCCAGGGGGCCTGGTTGGAGGAGGAGGCCGAGCAACCGGCCGGGCCGCCACGACTGGCGCGGCTCCGCGGGTTCTTCGACGAGCGGACCGACGCGGCGATGCGAGCCGAGCTCGACGGGGCGGTCGCGGCCTGGCGTGCCGCGGGGGCGGAGGTCGTCGACCTCCCCTGCCCTGGGCACTTCGAGCGGACCTTGACCGGCCTCCGCACGATCATGGCCGCCGAGGTGGCAACCCTGCACGCGCGACGATTCTCGGAGGCTGTCGAGGACTTTCCGCCCCGGTTCGCCGAGCTGATCCGTGAAGGGCTCGGGGTCAAGGCGTCCGACTACGTCCGGGCCCAGTATTTCCGAACCGAAATGCTTGTGGCCCTGGCGGACATGCTCGATCCCTCGATCGACGCCGTGCTCGTCCCCGCGACGACCGGTCCGGCGCCGGCGCCGAGACGACGGGCGACCCGTCGCTCAACGCGCCGTGGAACTATCTCAACCTGGAGACGGTCTCGGCGCCGATCGGCCTCTCCCCCGAGGGGTTGCCGCTGGCGGCCCAGTTCGTCGGGCCGCCCGACGACTCCACGCGGCTGTTCCCGGCGGCGCTCTGGTCCGAACGGGTCCTTCATCGCGCCGATGGCCGGAAGGGCGACTGAATCATGGCCGAAGCCGACCTCGACACCGTGCTCGACGAGCTGGACGAGTCCGACGCCCTGGTCGGCCGCGCCCGCGAGACGCTCGAAGCGACGCTCGCCGGGTTGCACCTCACTCCCGAGGAGGAGCGGGCGCTCACCGAAGAAGTGCGCGACCTCCGCGACCTCGCGAAGAAGCTCGACGACAACACAGTCGAGATCGCCGCGTTCGGGATGGTCAGCCGCGGCAAGTCGTCGGTCCTCAACGCCCTGCTCGGCAAGGAGGTCTTCCGCACGGGGGCGACGCACGGGACGACCGTCAAGAAGGAGGCGACGCGCTGGGAGGGCAACGCGCCGCTGCCCGGGGGCTACGAGGAGGCGAGGCTCGTCCTCGTGGACACGCCGGGAATCGACGAGGTCGGCGGCGAGGTCCGCGAGGCCCTGGCACGCGACGTCGCCCGCCGCGCCGACCTGATCCTCTTCGTCGTCTCCTCCGACATGCAGCGCCGGGAGTTCGAGGCCCTGGCCGAGCTTCGCGAGGCCAAGAAGCCGATCATCGTCGTCTTCAACCAGATCGACAAATACCCCGACGCCGACCGCGACCAGATCTACGCCAAGATCAGCAACGAGCGGGTCCGCCACCTGGTCCGCCCGGCCGACGTCGTGATGACGGCCGCGAAGCCCGACCCGGATCCGGGTCAAGACGCAGGCACCCGGACGGCAAGGTGACCGAGAGCTGGGAAGTCCCGCCGCCGATCATCGAGACGCTCAAGGGACGCATCCTCGAGGTGCTGGAGAGTCGAGGGGAAGGCCCTCGTCGCCCTGAACACGCTGCTCTACGCCGGCGACCTCCACGAGGCGATCGTCGCCCACAAGGTCCGCATCCGCGACGATGCGGCGAACCGGCTGATCTGGAACTTCGCGATCGCCAAGGGCGCGGCCGTCGCCCTGAACCCGATCCCGGTGGCCGACATGGCGGGCGGGCTCGCGGTCGACGTGGGAATGATCGTGGCGCTGAGCCGCGTCTACGGGATTCCCCTCACGAAGAAGACGGCGATCGGGCTCGTCAAGGACATGGTCAAGGCCCTCGGCGCCCTGGGGGCCGTCGAGGTCGCGACGCGGCTGGCCGCCTCGGGCGTGAAGGCGGCGCTCGGGGGGATCACGATCCTGAGCGGGTCGCTCGCCCTGCCGCTGACGGCCGTCGGCTACGGGGCCATCGAGCCTGGCCCTGGGATCGGCCGCGGCGGGGACGTCCTACGTCCTCGGGCGAGCGGCCAAGATCTATCTCCAGCAGGGGTGCCAGTGGGGTCCGAAGGGCATCAAGACCGTCATCGCCGAGATCCTCGCGCAGGCGAAGGCCGACTCGGTCGTCGAGCGGCTCCGCGACGACCTGAAGGCGAAGGTTGGCGGATGAGCGATCGGCCCGGCTCGATGTCGCCGTCTACGGCCTGATCAACGCCGGCAAGTCGAGCCTGATCAACGCCCTGGCCGGTGCCAAGCGGAGACCGACCGGGCCGATCGGCGGGACCACGACCGACGTCGCCGAGGTCGCCTGGCGGGAGGTCGAGGCCGAGGTCGGCGGCTTCGACGTCCGGCTGCTCGACACGCCCGGACTCGAGGAGGTCGGCGACGAGGTCCGTTCGGGCCTCGCTGACAGACGCGGCGACGCGGGCCGATCTGGTCGTCTTCGTCGCCGCCGAGGACCTGACCGCGACCGCCCGAGGCGCCCTGCGTCGAGACTGCACGAGGTCGGAAAACCAATGGTCGTCGCTCTCAACAAGGTCGACCTGCTGACGCCGGACGAGGAGATGAAGATCCTCTGCTCGATCCGCGAGCCGGCTCGCCGGCATCGTGCCGCCTGAGGATATCGTGGCCGATCGCCGCCGCGCCGATCGTCCGGAGAGCGCGGGGCGGATGGGAGCGTCCAGGCCCGTCGGGGCGAGCCGCGGGTCGAGACGCTTCTGGGACGGCTGATGATCGCGATCGCGGAGTCGGGCGAGGACCTCAAGGAGCTGAACGCCGTCCGCGACCGCGTCGAGGCCCACACCCCGGCCCGGGACCGAGAGAAGGCCGAACGCCGCGTTCGGGCCGAGCGGGTCGCCGATGAGACGAGCGCCGCGCTCGCCCTGGCCCTGGCGATCAACCCCATCCCGCTCCTGGACTTCCTCACCGGCCCCGGCGGCGTGGCAATCCTCGTGACGCGCGTCTCTGCCGTCTACGGAGAGGCCCCCACCGCCGAGGTGGCCCGGTCGCTCGCGGGCGAACTGGTGCGGGGCGGACGAGCCGCGTTCTGGGGCTCGACTGCGGCCGTCGTCGTAGGAGGGGCGATGAAGCTCCTTCCTGGGGTCGGCCATGTCGCCGGCGCCCTCACTCAGGGAGCGTCGGCGGGCTACCTATCGCATGTCCTCGGCCGCGCGCTCGTCGGCTATCTCGAAAATGGCCACGACTGGGGCGACGGAGGGCTGGTCGCCGCGCTCGAGCGGATCGCCGCCCGGACGGACAAGAGGGCCATCACCCGCGGACTCGCCGCGCGGATCAAGGATCGCCTCAATTCGGCGAGGCGGTAAGCATGAGCGGATCGAAGAAGCGATTTCACCCCTGGGCATGGCTCGCGACCGTCCTGGCACTCGTCATAGTCGTCCTGTTCGCGCCGGCTGGGTGGCGGACCTCCGCGCGACCCATGGGGCGGTGGCGTCGTTCGTCGAGCTGATCGCCGCGGCGAACTCCGGGGACCTCGAGGGCGTCCGGCGACTTTGCTCGGCGCGATATCTGACGACGCACAGGATCGCCGCGGCCCCCGAAGGCGGCGTGATCGGACTTCCGAGGAATATCCACAAGAACTTCCAGGCCTGGCGAGAGGGCGAGGATGTCCGGCTCTGCCCCACGAACCGGGTCGGTCCGGTCTACCGCTTCGTGAGGGAAACGGCGGCGTGGAAGTTCGACGGGCCGGCGGGGGTCCTGCCGGCCGGGCGGCCGGGTCGTCGCCGGCGAGGCCGCGGGGAGCTCGAACCCGTAGCGCCGGCCGCCGCGACGTCTCTTCCCCAATAGCCGCCAGACCTTTAGAATCGGGATCGCATTTTCGCAGGGACGTCCGCGAGACCCGCGGCGGAGTCCCGCAGGCCTGACCAGGAGGAGTCTGCCCGATGCCGCCGCCCGTCGATCCTTCGGCACGTCGCGACGGCGGTCATCGTCGCCGTGTCGACCGTGACGAGTGCCCCCGCCCAGGAGACGAAGGCGAAGCCGGCCGCGAAGGCTTCGGCGGCCTCGGGCAACCCCGCCGGCGTCGATCATCAGAGCATCGTCAAGCTGATCACGGGCACGAACCCGATGATCTGGATGCTCGGGATCTGCTCGGTTGTGACGCTGGGCTTCGGGCTCGAACGGCTCGTCGCACTTCGCCGAGGGCGGGTCATCCCGAAGGACTTCGTGGCGCGGTTCCACGAGCGGCTCGCGGGCGGCAAGCTCGACCGCGATCGGGCGCTGGAGCTCTGCAAGGCGAACGATAGCGCGATGGCCCGGGTCTTCTCCCACGTCGTCCGCTACTGGGGACAGCCGGCGTCGGCCATCCGCAACGCCGTCGAGGCCGACGCGGCGGGCGAGGTCGTCGAACTGAAGCGGAACGTCCGGGTCCTCAACGCGACGGCCACGATTGCCCCGCTCCTGGGGCTGCTGGGAACGGTCATCGGCATGATCGAGGCCTTCAACGCCCTGGGGGCCAAGGCGGGCGGGGCGAAGAGCGAGGCGCTCGCTCGCGGGATCAGCCTCGCCCTGGTGTCGACGGCCTTCGGGCTCGGGATCGCGATCCTGTCGGTCGCGCTTTACTATTACCTCCTGAACCGGGTCGACCTGCTCGTCCGCGACCTCGACGAGCAGGCCCGCAAGGCGATCGACCTCGTCTCGGCCGAGTCGGTGCGGCCTCCCGTCGACAGGCGCACTCCCGGATACGCCGGCGATCACGCCCGGCATGAGACGCGCATTCACTGACCGCGGCCCGCTTTACGAGCGAAGGATCTCGCATGCTCGCCCGGACGCACGGGGCCGACGAGTTGCCCCACATCAACATGACGCCGATGGTCGACGTCGTGCTCTGCCTCCTGATCTTCTTCATGGCGGCCACCCGCCTGTATGATTGGGACGAGAAGGAGTTCGACGTCAGCGTCCCCGAGGTCGCTGACGCCGCGCCCTCACCGCCGCGCCTGAGGATCTGACGCTGACGATCGTCGCACCGGGACGCGTCGCGGTCGGCGAGGAGACGCTCGACCTGGACTCGCTCTCCGGCGTGCTTCGGTCGGCCCACGCTCGCTACGCCGACCAGGGCGTCCTCATCCGCGGCGACGCGAAGCTCGGCTACCAGGACCTCGCCGACGTCCTCTCGGCCTGCCACGCGGCGGGAATTCGGAATGTCCGCCTCCCGGTCCGCCCCCGCGAGAACCGCGCAGATACCCAGTGAACCCACGATCCCCGAGCGCGGAGACAGCATGGAGTTTCTTCGGCGGTTATTCGAGACGCTCATTCATCTGAGCCCGGAGTCGATGAATCAGCTCGCCGGCTACGTCGGCCCCGGGCTTTATGTGGTGCTGTTCGCGATCGTCTTCGCCGAGACGGGCCTCGTGGTGACGCCGTTCCTGCCGGGCGATTCGCTCTTGTTCGCCGTCGGCGCGGTGGCGGCCCACGCAGACTCGCCGATCAGCATGCCGCTGACCGCCGCGTTGCTGATCGTCGCGGCGATCCTCGGCGATGCCGTGAACTACTTCATCGGTTACCGGATCGGCCCGAAGGTGTTCTCGCGCGAGGACTCGTGGCTCCTGAACAAGAAGCATCTGCTCGAGGCGCAGCGGTTCTACGACAAGTACGGCGGCAAGACGATCGTGATCGCGCGGTTCGTGCCGATCGTCCGCACGTTCGCCCCGTTCGTCGCGGGCATCGGCAGGATGAATTACGTTCGGTTCGCCCTCTACAATGTCACGGGCGGCATCGCCTGGGTCTTGCTGTTCCTGATGGGCGGATGGTGGTTCGGCGGGCGCGAGACGGTGCAGAAGAACTTCAAGCTCGTCGTCATGGCGATCATCGTGATCTCCGTCCTGCCGGCGGCGATCCCGATGGCAACGGCGTGGATCAAGGGCCGGCGGAAGCCGAAGCCAGACGACGAGATGGCGGTCGCGAGCGTCGATTGACGCCCACGGGCCGAGTCGCGCACCGGTAGCGGTCGCTCGTTATCTCGGCCCCTCGGCCTCTGCCTTGGCCATCACGCCTTGCCGTCGAGGACCTGCTCGAGCTCCTCGAGTTCGTCGGCCTTGAGGCCGCCGCCGAGCAGCGCGCTGAGCTGGAGTCCGACCAGGGCCTCGCTGGGGGTCCTGCGGTCGAGGACCATCTTCAGGTAGGGCTCGGCCCCGACCAGCACGGCCTTCGGCTTGCCGTGGACGGTCAGGACGTATCGGACGTCGGCCTTCTCCAGCTCTCGCAGGATGGCCGGGAGGTTCTGGTGGAGTTCGCGGCTGCCGATGATCCGTACGGGGGAATCGACCGACTTATCGGCCATGGGCCACGGCCTCCTGACCGGGAGTATATGCGCGGCCGGTCGCTAGAGGGGGCGATTCAACCGGCGAGCGAGGTCGAGAATCGACCGAAGATGGGCGGATCGAGCGATCCGGACGATCAAGAACGGGCACGACTTGGCCCGGGTGATGCGAGTGGAGGATAGGGGACTTGAACCCCTGACCTCTTGCATGCCATGCAAGCGCTCTCCCAACTGAGCTAATCCCCCGTGCGAGGGTCAATTTATCATTGGTTGCGCACCATGTCAACCACCGCCGCCTGGCGGGTGGTGTCTCGGTTTGGGTCGGGGCTCGCGTACGGGGCGGCGTGATGGACAGTCCGCCCCGCTCGACCCCGGCCGGGTCCCGATTACCGACCGAAGCCAATTTTCCGCAAGTCAGAGCGGCTCAATGAGTTAAGATCGGTTTTTCGGACCTGTCCGGCCGAGCCGACCCCGGCCGACCGGTCCAGGGAATCCGACTCAAGCGATTTGGCAGTAAAGATTTATGGCCGATTGGCTTCGGTCGGTAATCCGGCCCCGAACGGGGCCCACCCGGGCACCCGGGCCCGCGGTCCGGCCCCGAACTGAGACACCACCGGCCCGCGGGCTCGGCCGCCACTTTCGTCGGCCCGGACGCCCTGGTAAGTTTGGGCGATGACGGACCGCCGGCGCCTGCTGCTGACCAACGACGACGGCATCGACGCCCCCGGACTGGCTGCGCCTCGAGGCGGCGGTGGCCGACATCGGCGTCGCGGCGGTCGTCGCCCCGCTCGACGCCCAGTCGGGGTGCAGCCACAAGGTCACGACTCACGCCGCGGTTCCGATCCAGGAGCGCGGTCCGGGCCGGTTCGCGGTCGACGGGACGCCGGCCGACTGCGTCCGCCTGGCGCTGCACCACCTCGCCGGCCCCGTCGACTGGGTCTTCGCGGGCGTCAACGCCGGGGGGAATCTCGGGGTCGACATCCACCATTCGGGCACGGTCGCCGCGGTCCGCGAAGGGGTGATCCACGGGCTCCGCGGCGTCGCCGTATCGCATTTCATCGCGCGCGGACGCGCGATCGATTGGGGCCGCGCCGCCCGCTGGACGGCGCGGGCCCTTCGTTTGGTCATGGACCATCCTGCATCGCCCGAGACGTTCTGGAACGTGAACCTCCCCCATCCGGGACCCGAGGTCCAGGATGTCGAGTTTGTCTTCTGCCCCGTCGACCCGTCACCGCTGCCGCTGGCGTACCGCGTGGACGGCTCGATGGCCGAATACAGTGGAAGCTATCCGGACCGGCCTCGGCGGCCCGGGTGGGACGTGGACGTTTGCCTCGGCGGTCGGGTCGCGATCTCGCTGGTCCACCTGATGGCCTCGGTCGAGCGATTCGATGCCGGCGGGCAGGGGCTACCCGACGCGCGTGGCGCGACGGCATAATGGGCAAGGCGGCCGTCGGTTGCGTCCGATGCGCCGCAGTTCTTATCCGATCATTTTCCGAAGCTGGGGGTCGTCGATGATGTCGCGGAGTTCGATGGCGTGGATCTGGGTCGGTCTGGCAGCCGTGTGGGGTTGTGACAATCCGCGAATCACACCCGTGATGCCGCCGGGGGTGAATGCTCCGAAGCTGGCCCCGCTGACCTCGGGCAGCGGGGCACAGGCGGTCGGCGAGACGGTCGCATCCGGCGGCGTGCAGGAGTCCGCGCTTTCGAAGCTCATCTCGGAGCCGACGCCGGTCGGACAGGAGAAGAAGACGGCCTCGGGCATGACCTACATGACCCAGAAGGAAGGCACCGGGCCGATGGTCAAGCCGGGCCAGACGGCGGTGCTCAAGTACTCCGGCAAGCTCGAGAGCGGGACCAAGTTCTACGACACCGCGGACCACGGCGGCACGGTCGACGTCGTGGTCGGCGCCGGGCGGAATATCCAGGGGCTCGACGAGGGGGTTCCGGGCATGAAGGTCGGCGAGCAGCGCCGGCTGGTCATCCCCGGCAGCATGGGCTACGGGGCGCAGGGCCAGAAGGGCGTGATCCCGGAGAACGCCACGCTCATCGTCGACGTCGAGCTGCGTGGGCATCAAGTAGGCGGCCAACCCGGCTTGTCCGCCGGGCCTCGGCTGGATTAGCCTGTCCGACCCCGCGCCGACCGAGTGCGGGGCCGGGCTCGCACGCCGCAACAACACCGATCGGGAGGCAGGGCCGGCATGGATGCCATCATCCGGGTCGAGACGCCAACGCGGCGCGGCGGCACACCGCCCCTGCGCGTGGCGCTGGTGCACGACTGGCTCACCGGGATGCGCGGCGGCGAGAAGTGCCTCGAGGTGCTCTGCCGGGCGTTCCCGGACGCCACGCTGCACACCCTGATCCACCGGCGCGGCTCGCTCAGCCCGGCGATCGAGCGCGATGACGATCCGGACGTCGCCGCTCCAGCGCGTTCCCGGCGTCTTCCGCCACTACCGAAAGCTCCTGCCGGTCATGCCCCTGGCGGCGCGGTCGCTGGCGCGTCGGCGACGTCGACCTCGTCGTCAGCCTGAGCCATTGCGTGGCCAAGGCGGTGCGCGTCCCGCGCGGGCGTCCCGCACGTCTGCTATTGCTTCACGCCGATGCGCTACGCCTGGGACGGCCGCGAGGCCTACCTGCAATCGCTGGTCGCGACCGTCCGCTGTCGACGAGCAGCGGCCGGCGCCCTGCTCGATCGGCTCCGGGCCTGGGACCGGCGAACGTCGGACGCGGGTCACCCACTTCGTGGCGATCTCGGAGACGATCCGCGAGCGGATCGGCCGGTGTTACGGCCGCGAGAGCCGGGTGATCCCGCCGCCGGTCGACACCGACTTCTACACGCCCGACGGCTCGGCCCGCCGACGGCGGCTATCTTGTCGTCTCGGCCCTCGTGCCCTACAAGCGAGTCGAGCAGGCGGTCGACGGCCTGCTCGCGGTCGGGTCGGCCGCTGACGTGATCGGCGAGGGCCCCGAGCGCGCCCGGCTCGAACGCTCGCCGGACCGGGACGTACGGTTCCTCGGCTGGCAGCCCGACGAGGTCATCCGCGACCATTATCGCCGGGCTGCCGGGCCCTGCTCTTCCCGGGCGAGGAAGACTTCGGGATCGTCCCGGTCGAGGCCCTGGCCGGCGGGCTGCCCCGTGATCGCGCTGGGCCGCGGCGGGGTCGGCCGAGACTGTCGACGACCGCGTCGGCCGGACCTACGCCGAGCCGACCGCCGAGGGGCTGCGCGAGGCGATCGAGGCGTGGGAGGCCGCCGGCCGGCCGCACGACCCGGCCGAGGCCAGGCGGCGAGCCGAGGCGTTCGCGCTGCCGGTCTTCCGCGCGCGGCTGCTCGGCTACATCGGCCGAGGTCGCTGGCCGGCCGCGGCGCGAGCGCATCCCGCCGCGCCCCACGTGCGCGACCGACGCCGGGGCGCGTCGGGACGAAGGCCCCGGCCGGTTGAATCGGCCGTCCGAGCCGCCCGTAGGATGACCGCCTTCCGCTCCCGACGTCGTCCCCACTCGAGCCCGGCCCGCCCGATGAACGAAGCCCCGACCACCGACGACGTCGCATCCCCGGCCGCGGACGCCGTTCCTGCCACCGACCTCGAGCGATCAAGGAGCCGCCGCACCCGGTTCTTCCAGGCCCTCCGCCAGATCGGGCCCGGGCCTGATCCTGGCCGGGTCGATCGTCGGCACGGGCGAGCTGATCGCGACGACCGGCCTCGGGGCCGAGCAGGGCTACGTCCTGCTCTGGCTGATCCTGCTGAGCTGCGTCATCAAGGTCTTCGTCCAGGTCGAGCTGGGCCGCTACGCGATCACCCACGGCAAGACGACCCTGGCGGCCTTCGACACCCTGCCCGGCCCGCGGCTCGGGACGTCGTGGCTGGGCTGGCTCTGGCTGTTCATGATGCTGACCACCCAGGCCCAGATCGCCGCGATGGAGGGGCTCGTCGGCCAGGCGGCGCACATGGCGTTTCCCGGCGGGCTCGGCCGTGGTGGCCGCGACGGCCGGCAGGATCGTCCCGGCGTGGGGCACGTTCCTCGACGAGCATCCCGAGTACTTCTGGGCGACGCTGACCGGCCTCGCGGCGATCGCGCTGCTGCTCTCGGGCGGCTACAAGCGGCTGGAGAAGGTCACGACGGCCCTGGTCGCGCTGGTGACGCTGATCACCGTCGCCTGCGTCGCCGGCCTGCCGTGGACCGACTACCCGGTCCGCTGGGACGAGCTGGCGACCGGGCTTCGACGTTCGCGCTGCCGGCGACGGGCGTCGCCCTGGCGTTCTCGACGTTCGGGATCACGGGCGTCGGCGCGAGCGAGCTGTTCGCCTATCCCGTACTGGTGCATCGAGAAGGGCTACGCCCGCGTCGCCGGGCCGCGGTCCGACGACGAGGACTGGGGCCGCCGGGCCCGGGGCTGGCTCCGGGTCATGCAGCTCGACGCCTGGTTCAGCATGGTCGTCTTCACCGTCGCGACGGTCGCGTTCTACCTCCTCGGCGCGGCGGTGCTCCACCCGCAGGGGCTCGACCCCAAGGGCGCGGGCATGATCGCGACGCTGTCGCAGATGTACGTCAAGCCGCTGGGCGCTCTGGACGCGCGAGGTCTTCCTCGATCGGCGCCTGGGCCGTCCTGTTCAAGACGCTCTACGTCGCCACGGCCGCCAACAGCCGGCTGACGGCCGACTTCCTCGACCTGACGGGCATCTGGCGGTCAGCCGAGGCCGACGGCCCGCGAGCGGGTGATCAACGCCTTCTGCGTCTTCTATCCGCTGCTGGCGCTCGGGATCTTCTTCGCGGTCCGCGAGCCGAAGGGCCTGGTCACGGTCGGCGGCTACGCCCAGGGGCTGATGCTCCCGCTGATCGCCGGGCGCGACGCTCTTCCTCGGCAACCGCGACACCGACCGCCGCGTCGCGCCGATCTTCCTGACCGACATCCTCGTCTGGCTCGCCTTCTTCGCGATCTCGATCGTGGCGGGCTTCAGCCTCTATCACGGCCGCCACGAGATCGCGGGCTTCGTCATGAACGGCCTGGGCCTCGGAGGCTCATGAGCACCTCGTTCCGCCGCCAGAGGCCGATGACGGTCCCGTCCGGGTCGGCGAACCAGGCGAAGGTCCCCGTGGGGATGTCCACGGGCGGCACGAGGGTCTTGCCGCCGAGCGACTCAGCCCTGGCGAGATAGGCGGCCACGTCGTCGACGTCGACATAGACGGTGACGTAGTGGTACGGCTCGTGGCCCAGGGCGTTGAAGTGGCCGTCGATGCCGCCACCGCCGCCCGTGTCGATCATGAGCGCGGGGCCCATCTCGTGAGTGGTCCAGCCGAAGAGGTCGCAGAAGAATCGCGAGGTCTTCTCGCGGTCGCGACCGCCGATCTCGAAGTGGACGACGGGACGGCCCATGGCAGGCTCCGATGAATGTCTGGAAACAAATCAACAGGACTCATGAGCGAAGATCCCCGAACCGAAGCGAGGTTTCAAGGACAAAAGGACACTATGAACCAATGGTGAAGCCCCGCGCGGGGTCGACGGGCGCGGGCGGCGATGTCTATAACGGGCGAATTGATCGGTCTCCTCGAGAGCGGCGCGACATCGACCACGGACAGGACCCGGACGGACGTGAGCCAAGCCCTGATCCGCGCCCGTTATCTCACCCTCGCCCTGGCGGTCGGCCTGCTCGGCCTGCTCGTCTGGGACGGCAAGCGGGTCGGCTACGAGCAGTCGATCAAGAGCTTCTTCGCCGACGATGACCCGGCGATGGCCCTCTATCGCCGCGCCTCGGCCGCGTTCGGGGACGACAACTTCGTCTTTCTGGCGTACGACGACCCCGGCCTGTTCACGTCGGCGGGCATGGACCGCGTGGCGGCGCTGGCGAGGGCCGTGTCGCCCGGCAAGGTCGCCGGCGTCGCCCGGGTCGAGTCGCTCGACGCGATGCCCGTGCTCTGGAAGATCGACGACGTCCTGATCGGGCTCGACAAGCTCCCCGCGTTCGCACGGTCGACGGCCGCTGCGGGCGATGAAGGACAACATCGGCAAGCTCGCCGGCGCGACCAATCCGCTCACGATCGGCGCCGCCGTACGCGGAGCGGACGCGGCGGGCATCGACGACCTGCGTCGGCGAGTCATCGCGCATCCCCTGTTCAAGGGCACGCTGGTCGACGCGACCGGGACGACCACGGCCGTCGTCGTCCGACTGGTCAAGACGGACCAGCACGACGTCAAGGCGACGATCACGACCCTTCGGTCGGAAGCCGACAGCTTCGCCGCTGCGCATGGCGTGAAACGGCCGGCCGTGGTCGGGCCGCCGGTCCTGCTGGCCGACGGCTTCATGGCCATCGAGCGCGACGGCCGTCGGCTGGCGGCGGTCGGGATGGCCCTGATCGGCCTGGTGACGCTTACCGCGACGCGGTCGCTCTGGTGGGCGATCATCCCGATTCTGGCCGGCTGGCTCGTCTGGCTCGGGGCGGAATGGCTGCTGGCCACCTTCAACCTGCGGCTTTCGCTCTCGGGCGGTCCGCTCGTGGCCCAGATCATCGTCCTGACGATGCCGGCCGCGAGCCACCTGGCGATCCACTTCCGAGACGAGCGCCGCAAGGAGCGTGATGCCCACGCCGCGGCGCTGAAGACCCTCCGTTCGGTCTCGGTGCCGATCCTCTGGACGGCGATCACGGGTGCCATCGGCTACGGCGTCCTCGTGACGAGCTCGGTCGTCCCAGTTCAGCAGTTCGGCGTGATCCTGGGCGTCTGTACGCTCGTCGCGGCCCTGATCACGATGGCCCTGGCCCCGACGGCGATGCTGCCGCCTTTCCGCGTGGAATTGCCGGTGCGGCTCGGCAGCGAGGCCCCCCTGTTCCGGCATATGACGCGGCTCACCGCGTGGGTCGAGCGGCACCCGACGGCGGTCGTGCTCGCGGTCGTCGCCGTCGTCGGGCCGTTGGCGCTCGGCGTGACGCGTCTGACGTACGAGTCGAACTACATCAACGCCTTCATGCCCCAGGCCCGGGTCGTGAGGGACTATCAGGCGGTGGAGTCGAGGCTCGGCGGCATCGGCGTCGTCCAGCTTGTCGTCCCCTTCGGCAAGGAGGCGACCCCCGAGTCGCTCGCGAAGCTCCGAACGCTGGAGCAGACGATCACGAACGGATCTCCCAGGGCCGACTACGCGCTGTCACTGGCAACGGTCCTCGACCCCGATGGCCGGATCGCGGCCCTGCCCGAGGACGCTGCCAGGCGCATCCTCGCGACGAAGCTGGAGCTGATCCGATCGTCCCCCCAGGCCGAGCTCCTGAGCGGCTTCTGGAACCGCGACCACACGCCCGATAAGGACTCTGCCCGCGTCCTGGTCCGGTTGGTCGAGCAGCAGCCGACGGAGACCAAGACCGCGATCTTCCGCGCGCCGAAGAAGGGGCCAGGGCCGAATTCGGCTCGGCCTACCTGACCGGACTTTCGTTCCTCATGACCCGGACGGTGCAGGGCGTGATCGTGACGCAGTGGTCCACGTTCCTCTGGTCCGTCGCCGGCATCCTCGCGATGCTCACGCTGGCCCTGCGAAGCCCGACCCTCGCCGCCCTGGCGCTGTTGCCCACGCTGCTTGCGGTGGCGCTGGTGGTCGGCCTGATGGGCTGGCTGGGCATCAAGCTGGATATGGCCACCGCCCTCGTGGCGAGCGTCGCGCTCGGACTCTCGGTCGACGACACCTTCCACTGCCTGCTCCAGTTCCGCCGGGGCCGGCGCACGATGTCGTTTTCGGCGGCGCTCGAGTCGAGCTACTCGGTGACCGGCCCCGGCGTGCTGCTCTCGAGCTCGGCCGTCGCCATCGGCTTCATCGCGCTCCGGCTGAGCGAGTTCGCCCCGTTCGCGAACTTCGGCACGATGGTCGGCATCGCCACGGCCGGGAGCACGGTCGGCAACCTCCTGTTGCTGCCGGCGTGCCTGACCCTGTGGCATCAGCTCGGCGCGGGCCGCCGCAGGCGAGATATCTCGCGGGCGGGCCCGAGACGCGAATCGGAGGTCCCGGCGGGCGAGCCGGAGACCTCCGAGCTTGCTTGAACCCTCGCCGATAGCTCCCCGACTAGGACTCGAACCTAGAACCTAGCGGTTAACAGCCGCTCGCTCTACCATTGAGCTATCGGGGAATAGGAAGTCTCGAAGATACAGCGAACGCCGGGTCGGACTCAAGGTCGATCCGCGACGAATTTCCTAGGAGGGGCGACGTCGCGCCGGGATGGGACGAGGGAGGCGGCGACCGCCGGCCGCACCCAGGGAGGCCCGGGGAGGAATGGCGGCGACCGGCGGGCTCGACTCAGTCCTTCGTGGCCGACTTCGCCGCGTGCTGCTCCATCGCCTTCTCGAGGATTCCCACGATCAACGCGTTGAGCGACGCCTTGTCCTCCTTCGCCCAGCTCGCGAGCTGCTCGTGGAGGACTGGCGGCATCCGGATCTGGAAGTGGACGACGGTCTCTGGCATGGGCGATGCTCCTCGGCTCTGAACCGATCGGCGCACGGGGGGCGGGCGACAGACCACCCCGGGCCACCTTTCGATGTCCCCGGCCCCGGTCGGGCGCACAGGTGCAGTATACCAGACGCGGGCGCATGCACTTTATAACTTTCCAGCCCACGACACAAATCTCACCCGCCTCACAAGTTCTACCCCGACCCCGCCGGGCGACCCAACCCTATCCCCGGATAGGCGACGCTGGTATCTTGGATGGAGCCCGCGAGGATCTCCGCGTCATGCCCATCGCGAATCACGGCGTCCCCGACGATCCCGGGCCCGCGGCCGCCCGTGCGTTCGCCGGGGACGAGCGGATCCGCCGCTTCGTCGAGCACTGGGGAGTCATGGCCCGCGCCTGGGGCATCAATGCCTCCATGGGCGAGCTCTTCGCGCTGCTGTACGTGACCGGGACCGACTGGACGGCCGAGGATCTCCGCGAGGAGCTCCATGTCTCCCGCGGCAATGTGAGCATGAACCTCCGCGAGCTGATCGCCTGGGGCGTGGTCCACAAGGTCCACCGCCAGGGGGAGCGCCGGGAGTTCTACCGCGCCGAGGCCGACGTCTGGACGCTGTTCCGACGGATCCTCGCCGAGCGAAAGCGCCGCGAGCTGGACCCGACGCTCGCCCTGCTCCGCCGGACCGTGCGGGAGCTACCGGACGACCCCCCCGTCCGCGCCGGCGGGACCGGCTCGTCGAGTTGCAGGACTTCTTCGGCCTGATCAACGCACTGGCGACCCGCTTGCTCAGCCTCGAGGGCGAGGAACTGCGCGACCTCGTCTCGATCATTTCACCCGACGGCGACGTCGACGTGCCCGTGGCGTCTAAGCCCGACTGAAAAAAAATTCGTCAGCCCCCTTCACCCGGGCCGTGCTGGAGCCTAAAACTCCGTGGTGGGTCCTCGCGACCCGCAGAGCCACGGGCGTACGGCCCCAGCAGGCTGCCTTCGCACTCTGGGCGGAAGGCGGGGGCAACTCATCTTGGTGATGGGAGTCTGTTGGGGCCGTTCTTCACGATGGGGGCCGGGTCCGCCGCCGGGCGGGTCCCGGCCCCCGTCCTTTTGGCGGACTCCGCGTCGACGAACTCGACCCTCGCGCGTGGCGGGGAGGTCTCGCCGCGCCTAGAATAGGGCGTCGATCGTCTCTCTTTCGAAGCACCCGGCGCAGTCGGGCCGATTTGACCGCCCAGCGGTCGTCGGCTACGGTGCAGGGGCCGGGCTCGCGAGCGGCGTGGCGGCGGCCGAGAAGGGCGCGAGCCGGGATCTTATCTGTTCGAATCGAGCGGAGTTCGTCCATGAACACAGCGGCGGGTGAGGAGTATTATCCCGGGCTTGAGGGCGTGATCTCGAACGAGACCGCGATCGCCAACATCGAGGGTAAGGAGGGCCAGGGCGGGCTCGAATATCGCGGCTACCAGATCGAGGAGCTCGCCGGGCACGTCTCCTACGAGGAGACCGCCTATCTCCTCCTGCACGGCGACCTGCCCAATCGCGCCCAGCTCGACGAGTTCCGCGGCCGCCTCCGCGCGATGCGGGCGGTCCCCGCGCCCCTGCTCGACCTCCTCGGGACGATCCCCAGGCCGATCCACCCGATGGACGCGCTGCGGACGTCGGTGAGCGTCCTGTCGCACTTCGACCCGGACGTGAACGCCCCGCCGAGCGACCATGCGGCGAACGTCCGCAAGGCCGAGCGGATGCTCGCCCAGATGCCGACCGCCATCGCCGCCCGCGAGCGGATCGCCGACGGCAAGCAGCCGATCGGGCCCCGCGACGACCTCGACTTCCCGGCCAACTTCCTCTACATGGTCACCGGCAAGGTCCCCACCGAGACCGAGCGGCAGGCGTTCGACGTCTCGCTGGTGCTCTACACCGAGCACGAGCTGAATGCGTCGACGTTCTCGGCCCGCGTGACCGTGTCGACGCTCTCGGACATCTACTCCGGCGTCGTCGCGGCCATCGGCACGCTGAAGGGACCGCTCCACGGCGGGGCCAATGAGGAGGCGTGGAAGCTCGTCGAGGCCGGTCGGCGCGCCCGAGAAGGCCGAGCAGTGGATCAAGGACGCGCTGGCCCGCAAGGAGCGGATCATGGGCTTCGGCCACCGCGTCTACAAGACGGGCGACCCCCGGGCGCGGATCCTGAAGGAATACTGCGCCGAGCTCGCGGCCGAGCGGGGCGACGACCGCTGGGAGCGCGATCGCCGAGCCGATCGAACGGGCCGTCACCGAGCAGAAGAAGCTGCCGCCCGAACGTCGACTGGCCCAGCGCCCGGCTCTATCACTACCTCGGGCTTCGAGCTCGACGTCTACACGCCGATCTTCGCGATGGCGCGCGTCGCCGGCTGGGCGGCCCACATCATCGAGCAGCTCGACCACAATCGACTGATGCGGCCGCGGGCCCGCTACGTCGGCCCGCCGACGCGGACCGTGTTGCCGATCGATCAGCGCCGCTGATCGGGCAGAGCGGCCAATACGTCGAAGCGGAGGCCCGGCCGGTACTCATCCCGGCCGGGCCTCCGCTCTTTGCTTAACGTCCGGACGGACCGACGCTCACTTGGGAGCGTTCGGGTCCTCCTTCGGCAGCGCGTCGCCGGCCGGTGCCGGAGCGGCGCCGGCGGCCGGCTGCGCGGGCGGCGTGGCGCCGGCGGGGGCCGAGCGGGGCTTGATGAGCTGCTTGATCGCCGGCCGGTTCCTCATCTCGGTGTTTCCCGGCGTCATGCCGCCGGCGGGAGAGGTGTAGCCGAGCTGGCTCAGGAGACGCTCGATGGGCATCGGGGGCACGCCGTTCGCGCGCGCGTCCTTGGTCGCCTCGGCCACCTCCTTCGAGAAGGCCTCGAACTCGGGCGTCAGGGCCTCCTTCTGGATCGAGCCGCTCAGCGGAATCCGGTTGTCGAGGATGTAGGCCCGGCAGAGGGGCGTGATCCGGCCCGACGCGCGCCGGTCGGGGCGGGCACCTGCTCGCCCAGGCGGGAGTAGGTCCGCTCGACGGCCAGGCGGCCCGGCGTGCGGTCGACACCCGGCGGCGGCAGGTCGTACTCGACCATCCCGCCCGACTGCTCGATGAGCCGGATCAGGTCGAGCCGGTCGTCCTTGCCGTCGCGGTTCACGTCGATCTTGCCGATCAGCGCGAACCTCTGCGGGTAGTCGGGCAGGAAGGCGGGCGAGTAGATCTGGTCGTTGTACCGGATCGGGTTCGTCGAGGTCTTCGTCTCGACGATCTTCGCCAGGCTGTCGGGCTGGCCCTTGGCGGGGTCGCCGACGCTGACGAGCTCGACGACGCCCTTCGGCTTGTCGGTCGGGATGCCGCGGGCGTCGCGGTCGAAGACCGTGAACGTCATCATGGGCTTCGCGCCCATCGACTTGTTGACGCTGACCCGCACCTCGCCGCGCTGGTAGTCGACGAAGGTGATCCGCCCGATCGCCTTGCCGAGCTCGGTCTCCTTCAGGGAGAGCCGGTCGCGGAAGTCGGCGATCGCCTTCTGGGCGTCCCGCTTGTAATTCGCGAACTGGGCGAGCGTGTCGTTGTTCTTGTTCGTCAGGTCGGTGATCTGATTGGTCTTGTCCTTGTCGCTGTTCTGCAGCGCCGTGATCTGGTCGTAGAGGCTCTGGACCTCGGTCTTGATCTTGGCGATCTCGTCCTGCTTCTCCTTCACCGCCTGGTCGCGGGCCGCGGTGGTCTTGGCCACCTCGACGTTATTGACCGAGTTGGCGCTCGTCAGGTCGGCGCGGAGCTTCCGATAGTCCAGCGACAGCTCGCGCATCAGCCGCGACTGGTTGAGCAGGATCTCCTTCATCCGGTCGAGCGACTTGACGTAGACCTTGTTCTCGTTCGGCTCGTTGGCGTACGAGGCGATGATCCCCTGGGCGATCCCCTTGAGCTCGTCGAGCTTCGGGTCGGGCTCGCCGGCCTTCTGGACCTCGTCGATGGCCCGGATGAACTCGGCGCCGATCTGCTGGACCTCGGTGCTGAGCCGCTGGTTATCCTTGGTGATCGCGGCCTTGGCCGCGTCGAAGTCGGCGGCGTCGATATTCGGGTAGCCGATCAGGGTCCGGTAGTAATTGGCCTGCTCGAGGGCCGCGCGGGCCTTGGCGTCGGATTCGGAGGCCTTCTTGCCCGGCGTCGTCCGCCTTGGCCGTCTGTTGCGACATGCTCGAGAAGGCGAAGTAGTTCGTCACGCCCAGGATGAAGACGAGCATGACGAGCGCCGCGACGGCGATCTTGAGCCCCTGGTTGTCGTTGGCTGCGGCCATGGGTGGTCACTCCCTCCGCCCGACTCGCCCGGTGAGGGCGCGAAGCGTCCGGCGGTTTCCTGTTAATATGTCACACGAGGACGGCAGCCGCCGAGGAAGAGCGCCCGGAAATCCCGCCGATCGCGGGGGCGATCGCGAGTCTTCCGCGCGGTTCGGATCGTTCGATTCTAAGGGCCGTTCGGAACCCGGGTCAAATGGCGGCTGGCGGGATTGCGTAAAATAGGTCGGACCGGACGACCGGAACGTCTGGCCGGTCCGATTTCGCGTCTCAACCGCATGCGGACATGGTCTTTGACGCGGGTACCCTGCCGATGGTTCTGGCTTTTCCGGATTGAGGCGCGCGATGGATCACCCGGTCGCCGAGTCGTCCGCCGTCCCCCGCTTCTGCGGCCGATGCCGCCGGACCTTCGACCCCCACGAGGCGCTCTGCCACGCGTGCGGCGACGCCCTGCGGGAGATGGGCTACTGCCCCGTCTGCGAGGGCCGCGTGATGGCCACCCCGCAGGACCTCTGCCCGAAGCACGAGATCGAGCTGACCGCCGGGCCCGCCGCGTCGCACCTCGGCGCGTCGACCTCTCGGCTCGTGACGGTCGCGACCTTCGGCATCCCCGGCGACGCCCATGGGCCGCGGCTCCGCCTCGAGGCCGAGGGCATCCCCGCCTTCCTCCAGGGCCAGCGGATGGGGGCGATCTACCAGGTGGCGACCGGCGGCGTGGCCCTTCAGGTCCCCGAGGAGTTCGCGTCCGACGGCCCGCGTGCTGCTGGCCCAGACATGGTCCCCGCCGACGTCAGACGACGGGGACCCGGATGACCCCTGGGAAGGCCTGGGCCCGGACCCGGCGGAGCGCCGGCGCTCGGTGATGAAGGCGGCCATCCTCGTCCTGCTCTTCGGCCCGCTCGCCTGCAGCCTGATCGGCTGGCTGCTGTCGGGGCTCGGTCGTCGTTAGAGCCGTTTGCTGGCGGGCCGCTAAGCGGGCGCGGCTGATAGGCCAGCCAGAGGGCCCGGAAGTAGCGGAGGACGCGCTCGGGGTCGGGGCTCTCGGGGATCTCGGCGAGGGTGTAGCCCTCGATAGCCCTGCGCCGTCGAGCAGGGCGAAGAGCTCGCGCCAGGGGTACTTCTCGTCGGTCAGGTCGCGGAGGTGGACCTCGCGGATCTTCGGGGCCGACCAGGGCGAAGTTCTCGCGGATCGAGCCGTCGATCGACGTCGGTCGGGTTCGAGTTCCAGCAGACGAAGACGTTGGGATGGTCGGCGTACTCGATGATCTTGGCGAGGTTGGGCAGCAGCTGGGTGGTGCCGCCGTGGACCTCGACGCGGATCTCGACGCCGAAGCCCGGCGGCGTCCTCGCCGACCTCGTGCAGGGCCCGGCCGATCTGGCGGAGCGTGGCGTCGAGGTCGGCCCCCTTGGGGATGCCGTTGGGCCGGACCTTCACGCCCGGCGAGCCGATGTCGTGGGCCAGCCGGACGTACTCCTTCGTCCCCTCGATGTTCTTGCTGACGACCGCCGGGTCGGTCGCCTGGTACTCGAAGGCGCTGCCGAGCCCGGCGAGCTCGACGGGCGAGTCGTCGAACCGCTTCTTGACCTCGTCGCCGCTCGGCCGTCGGTGAGGTCGACCTCGACCTTGTGGGCGTGCGCCGGTCCGCAGCTCGACCCCCTCGATACCCGAGCGCCTCGAGCCGCTTGAGGATCGTCGGCAGGTCCCAGTCCTTGGCGATGTTGTAGGTGACGATTCCGAGCCGGAGCATCGGTCGGTCCTCGCGGGCGAGGGGCTGGGCCGGGCCGACGCTCACTCTCGCCGATCCCGCGGCGACGGGCAAGTTGTGGGCCGAGCGCCGCGGCCGATTGGGTTCGTTTCGTCGGCGCCGGGCCCTCCCGCGCGGACTTTCGCGAACGAGGCCGCACATAACTTGCACGCTCGGGTTCGCTCGGCGCCGTCAGGGACCTGAGCCGGGACCCGGCTCGGGTTCGCTCGCGGCGGTCGTGGGCCCAGTTTAGAACCCGGCGCCACCCGCCGGGACCCTAAAGCAACTCGCCGATCGGCCGGCCCTCGCTCGCGATCGCGATCGGCCGGCCCGAGGGGTTGCGGAAGGTCGTCTCGAGGTCGAGGCCGAGCTGGTGATAGACCGTCGCCCAGACGTCGATCGGCCGCGTGGGCCGGTCCTTCGGGACCTCTCCCTTCGAGTTCGACGCCCCGACGACCCGGCCGCGCGCGAGGCCGCCGCCGGTCATCAGGACGCTCATGACCTCGCCCCAGTGGTCGCGGCCGGGGACCGGGTCCTGGGGCACGCCCTTGCCGATCCGCGGCGTGCGGCCGAACTCGCCCATGACGACCACCATCGTCGAGTCGAGCAGCCCGCGCTGGTCGAGGTCGTCGACGAGCGTGCCGACGGCCGCATCGAGCATCGGCACGTTGCGCCGGACGCCCTTCTCGAGGCTGGAATGCATGTCCCAGCCGTCGAAGTTGAGCGTCACGAACCGGACGCCCGACTCGATCAGCCGGCGGGCGAGCAGGGCGCTCTGGCCCCACCGGTTGCGGCCATAGCGGTCGCGGAGCCGCGGGTCCTCGGCCGAGATGTCGAACGCCGCACGGGCCGAGGGGCCGCTGATCATCGCGAACGCCTCGCGGGCGAACCGGTCGAGCCCGTCCATCAGGCCGGACTGGTCGACGTCGCGGCGGGCGTGATCGAAGGCGGCAAGCAGCGTCTTCCGCCGCTCGAGCCGCGAGGGCGTCAGCCCATCGGGCAGCGTCAGGTTCGGCACGCGGTACTGCTTCGAGGCGGGGTCGCCCTTCGACCCCGAACGGGTTGCACGCCACGCCCAGGTAGGCCCCGCCGTGATAGCCCGGGGCGAGGCCGACGGAGTGGATGTTGGGCAGGCCGACGTAGGCCGGCATCCCTTCCTTGCGTGACCCGCAGAGCTTCGTCACGACCGCCCCGGCCGAGGGATACTGCGGCGCCATGTCGGCCGCATTCGATCCCTTGTAGCCCGGTCAGCATCCAGTGGGCCGCGGCGAAGTGGTCGCCGTTGTTGTGGTAGACCGACCGGACGAGCGACATCTTGTCGAGCGACCGCGCGTGTCGCGGCATCAGCTCGGGCAGGTGGACGCCGGGGATCGCGGTCGGGATTGCCTTCAGCGGTCCCCGGAATTCGGCGGGTGCGTCCGGCTTGGGGTCGTACGTCTCGTGCTGCGGCGGGCCGCCGTCGAGCCAGACGAGGATCACGGAGCGGTCCTTCGCCGACCTGCCAGCCTCCCTGGCGGCCGCCTCGGCACGGAGTAGATCGGGGAGCATGAGTCCGGTGGCCCCGAGCGCCCCGGCGCGGAGCAGGGCGCGGCGGGTCATCCCCTGGCAGCAACGCAGCGAGCGGCGTCCTAGCTCGAGCATGGCGGGTGCCTCCCCGGTGGTCAGTCGTTGAACTGGAACTCCTTGGAGTTGACCAGCGCCCAGAGGATGTCCTCGTAGGCGAGCCGCTTCGCCGCGGCGTCGTGCTGGGCCGAGAGCAGGTCGAGCGCCGCCGTCGACTCGCCGCTGTCCGGCGGGCGGGCGAAGGCGTCCCAGAACAGCTCGTCCACCTTGTCGGCGTCGGGCCTCGGGTCCTTCGCCAGCCGCTCGGCCCGGCCGCCCGCGCCGGCGAGCTTGGCCTGGATGTCGGGCGAGTTCAGCAGCATGCAGGCTCTGCCCCAGGCTGGCGTCGCTCACCCGCTCGCACTCGCACGCCGTGTCGCGCTGGGCCGGCCGAACACGTCGAGGAAGGCCGACGCCACGCCTCGTCCGGCAGCTCGATCGCCCGCGTCCCGGCCGGCATGCCGGCGAACGACGGTCGGCGAGGCCGTCACCTGGGAGATCGCGTCGAGCAGCACCTCCGCCGCCGAGCCGCCGCGGATAGTGGCGGGCGAAGTTCTGCTTGTCGGCCAGGTTGGACTCGTTCGGGACGCTCGAGAGCCGATAGATCCGGCTCGTCGCAGATCAGTGCGGACCAGGTGCCTTGAGGTCGTAGCCCGACCTGACGAACGAGTCGGCCAGGGCGTCGAGCAACTCGGGGTTCGACGGCGGGTTGGTCTGGCGCGATGTCGTCCAGCGGATCGACGATGCCGCGGCCGAAGAAGTGGGCCCAGTAGCGATTGACCACGCGCCCGGGCGAAGAACGGGTTCTCCGGCGCGGCCATCCAGTCGACCAGCTGCTCGCGCGGATCATCGTCGTCGCCGGACGCCGCGGCTCGCTCGCCCAGCCCTTCGGCGCCATCGTCTTGCCCGTCTTGGGGTGCGAGACCGAGCCGGCGCGGGCCGAGACGATGACCTCTTCCTTGCAGGCCGTCCTTGCTGGGCGTCGACGCCGGTTCTTCCGCTTCGACCCGCGCCGAAGAAGGCGGCGAAGCCGTAGTAGTCGTCCTGGCTCCAGACCTCGTACGGGTGGTGGTGGCACTTGGCGCACTGGAGCCGCAGGCCGAGGAACACCTGGGCCGTGTCGTCGACGAACTGCGTCGGTCTTCTTCTCCTTGCGATACCACATCGACCGGCGGCGACGATCTCGGGCGTGCCGGTGGCGGCGAGGATCTCGCGGACGAACTGGTCGTACGGGCGTTTCGCTGCCAGGCCTCGCGGATCCAGTCGTGGAACGCGAAGGTGCTCGCCGCGTATCTCGGGCTTGCCGTCGCGCTTGTTCCGGAGGACGTCGGCCCACTTGTTGGCGAAGTAGCGCGGCGTACTCGGGCCGATCGAGCAGGCGATCGATCAGCTTGGCGCGCTTGTCGGGCCGCCTGTCGGCGACGAACGCGCGCGACCTCGCTCGGCCGTCGGCAGCGTGCCGGTCATGTCGAGGCACGCCCGGCGGATGAACTCGGCGTCGGTGCACGCGTCCGGACGGCACGAGGCCCAGCTCGCTTCCACTGCCTGGCGACGAGCCGATCGACGACGTTCGCCGGCGCGAAGTCGTAATGCCGCGGGATCGGCCTCCGGCAGCGGCACGGTGGCGCGGAAGACGGCGACCTGCCCCTGGTAGCGGGCCATGATCGCCGCCTCGCCCGCATGGCTCCGCGGCCCGGACCAGGCCGCCGTCGGCGACGTCGGCCACCTCGGGGTCGTTCGACTGGTACTGGGCCCAGCGGGTGACGTCCTCGACGCGGCCGTCGGTGTAGGTGGCCGTGACGACGAGCTGCTGCGGTCGCCGCCTGCGGCAGTCCGGCGCGATTCGGGATAGACCCCGATCCGCTGCGACGACCGGGTCGTTCGGCTCGCCGACGGGCAGTGCCCGCCGCGATCCAGCGGCGGATCAGTCCGGTACTCGTGCGAGCCGACCTCGAGCTCCGCTTGCCGCCGCCGTGGGGCACTGCGCCGGTCGCCTTCTCGAGCAGCAGGCTGCGCGTCCGGCGCCGCCGGGAAGAGCCGCCGGCCGCGGTCCTCCTTGACCAGCGTCTCGTAATCGAGCTCCGGCTCGAAGCCGAGCAGGCTCAGGCGGAAGCCGTTCTGGCCGCTCGCCTTGCCGTGGCAGCCGCCCGAGTTGCAGCCGAGCTTGGTGAAGATCGGCACGATCTGGTTGGCGAAGTTGATCGGCGGCGGGTCGTCGAAGCGGCGGACGGTCACGGGGACCTTCGCCTCGGCCGCCGCGTGGCGAACGCGTCACCACCGTCGTGCCGTCGCCGTGGGCGACGATCAGCCCCGTCGAGTCGACATCGGCGACGGCGGTGTCGGCGGAGGAGAACGTCGAGGCCAGCGTCTGATCGACCGGCGCCTGCCCGTCGCCGAGGCCATCGACGACGAGCTGTTGGACCGAATCAGGCCCCAGCAATTCCGCCCGTTCAGGCACGACGCGGATCGCCTCGACGGCTCTTGCCACGCCCGAGGAACCGGTCGCGACAGCCAGCCCGAGGGCCAAACGCCGGGGCAGCGACCACCTGATTCGCATCGCGCGGTCTCCGAGGTCCGGAGGGGGCCCAGGCGGCGGGCCTTGGACGATCGGGCGGTCTGGCGGCGAGGTCGAGAGCGGAGACTCACGGAGGGTTCACGGACCTCCCATTTGGACTTTAACCAGCCCTTCATCGGCCGGCAATGCGCTTGTTGAATAATTTATTGCACCTTGTTGCCCGCGGGCGAACTGGACGGCATGGCGCGATTCGTCTAAGCTGGACGCTCGTCAGGACCGGGTAGCTCAGTCGGTAGAGCAACGGACTTCTCGGATCGGGAGCCTCGCGCGGGAAGAAACCGAACCGCGACGAGTGGATGCCGCAGTTTGCTGGGACACCCTGAGAGCCCGCGCCACCACAACGACAGCCGGCGACGGCAAGCGTGACGGTCCGAAAAGGCGCGGGATTGGGCAATCAGCAGGCAAGGGACCGGCGGACTCGCCGGCCCCAGCCCCAGAGACTAGACGCGGCACGCCTGCGATGGCGATGGGATAGTCCAGACCCCAACGACTTGTCGGCAGACGCTCTCAGTCAGGCAAGTCGGTCGGTGAAAGCCGATGAGGTAGGTTAATCCGTTGGTCGAGGGTTCGAGCCCCTCCCCGGTCACTCGAAACGCGAGATCAGCCCTTTTTCTTCCTGGATCGCTTGGGCTTCGCCGGCGGCGGATTGATGACGGAATCGAGCAGCGCGGCGAGCCGCCGGGCGGCCTCGCCGTCGTAGCGGGCCAGCTCCGTCATCTCCGCAAACGTGAGCTGCGGATCGGGGAACGGGAGGCGTCCCTCGGCCTCCTGCGCGGTCGCCTTGAGGTTGTACGCCCCCTGGGTGCGCTGGACCTTGACGCCGCAGCGCCGGAGCAAGTCGAGCTCCCGGTAGAACGTGCGCAGACCGATCCCCAGGCTCGAGAGCAGCGATTCACGATCGCGTGCCTGCTCGCCGAGCAGGCGCGACGAGCCGGTAGAGTCGCGAGGCGCGGGCGAGGCTGATGTGGCCGGCGGGCCGGCGGCGAGCGGGGGCGCGTTTCATCGGGGACTTCCGTGGTGGTGCCGTCGACGGGGGCTCCCTCCTGGGGGCGAGGCGTGGACCCACTCCGGTGCCGGCTGTGCGGGTTCTAGCGATTCCCTCAAGTCTGCCGATTATCCCGCCGATTGAGAAGGATGGTCCGACGGGGTCTCGTCCCAACACCCGGGTTGCGCCGGGAGGGACGAACCATCGGGCCACGCTGCCGCGGGCCGAATCGCGTGCGGGCGACCGTCGCGACAGGCTCGCGGCGGGGTGGAGATCGACGGGCGGTCGTCGGGCTTGGGGAGCTTCGATCCATGGCGATGCGGAAACACCCCGCGCGGTTCCGGGCGATCCGGCCCGCGGCGGAGGATCTGGAGCGGCGGCAAGTCCTCTCGGGGACCGTCTCGGGCATCAACACCGAGGGGGACGCCTGGACATTGCAGCTCCTCGGGCCCGGTAGCATCAGCGTGACCAAACAAAACGATGCCAACGGCAACCCCACCGGCCTGACCGACCCGAGCGAGATTAGCACGATCACCCTCTACGGCACCGACCCGCTGGCGACCCGGGTCGTTGGGACCGTCATTCCGTCCGGGAAGGGCGACGGTCGGGTCTTCTTCCAGAACCTGACCGAGCAGACCAACACGTCGGACCGCGGCGGCCAGGGCGATGGCCCCCTCTCGATCTTCATGCCGGATTTCTACCTGGGACTGACCGCGGCGACCGCCCCGACCTCGTCCAATGGCGGGATGGAACCGGCGATCATGATTCCCGACGGCGTCTCGACGCTCGACTTCGGCGGCGTCGACACGACGGCCTTCTTCGGGACGAGCGTCGCCAACAACCTCAACGCAAACGGCCAAAGCAACCAGTTCACCGTCACGCTCGGGCTGCCGCAGTACGCGGGGACGCGGATCATCGTCAACAAGATCGTCACGAACTCGGTGCCGGCCTCGGGCACGAGCACGCACGCCGTTTCAGAACGGGGTGACGTTCAACGTGGTCGGGCGGATCGGCCTGTTCCAGGCCAATGAGATCGACGGTAGCACGACGAACCAGCCGTCCCAGTTCTCGACCCAGGGCGGCGTCATCGTCCAGTCGACTCCCGATACGGCGGCGGCGATCAACGCCGAGATCGGCTTCGTCCGCGTGGGCGGAAACGCGACCAATCTCTCGGTCTATTCGGGCGACAGGATCAACACTTTCTTCGTCGGCGGCGAGACGAACAATATCGCGATCCTGGGTGTGGGCGGCACGCGCAACCTGTATTTCGGAAAGGGAATGGACCAGGTCCGGGTCCTGACGAACTCGATCGAGCGGCTCTTCGCGAACCGCGGCGCCCTCAATTCCTCCGTCTCCACGGAGCGACAGATCGGAAACATCGAGCTCGGCGGCGACGTCGTCGGGTCGAACATCGCATCGGGATACGGCTTCAGCTCGACGATCCCGGCAAACGCCGCGAATAACTTCCAGGCGACTCCGGAAATGGGGCTACAGGGCTTCTTCACCGCGCTGACCAACGGCCTGGCGCCGACCAACCCGACGACGCACGCACAGTCCGGCGGCCAGATGCGGGTTAACGTCGCCGGCAATGTCACGAATTCGGTCTTCTCCTCGTCCGTCCATCCGGGAACGTACGGATTCGGCTCGGCCGACGACCTCAGGCTCCAGCCTGGGACGATCAACGCGCGGATCCAGGGCACCATCGACAACTCGACGGCGACGCCCGAGGCGCCGAACTCGGCCTTCTACGCCAACTCGGTGAAGCTCGTGAAGGGCCCGGTCGTCCCGCCGACCGTGCCGGAGGCCCCTTACGCCGGCCCGCTGACGCCGAAGTCCCTGCCCGGGGTGCCGAACCCCTACGGCTACGCGTTCAATGCCCGGACGAAGGCCGCCAAGCGGGCCGCGGCGAAGAGCGCCTCCGGGACGTTGTGAGGCCCGGAGGCGGTGTTGGACGATCGGGCGCTCGGAGGCTCGATGGCGGGCGATCAACCGGGGGTCGCTCGTCTGGCCTTGATCGCCCGTTCGGCGATGTCGCGGCGATACCAGCCGCCGGCGAACCGGATGGCGCGCGGCCGCCTCGTAGGCGCGGGACCTGGGCCTCGGCCAGCGTCGCGCCCGAGCGCCGTCACGTCGAGCACCCGTCCGCCGTCGGTGACGATCGCGGTCGTCGCGGCCGAGCGACGGGTCGGTCCGCAGGGTCGGTGCCGGCGTGGAAGACCTTCACGTCGGCCATCCGCTCGGCCTCTTCGAGGTTGTTGATGACCCGGTCCCGCTCGTAATGGCCCGGGATAGCCCTCCGAGGCCATGACGACCGTCACGGCCGGCCGCGGATCCCACTCGAGCTGGACCGTCGTCGAGCCGCTCGTCGACGACGGCGTCGAGCGCCTCGAACAGGTCGGACTTGAGCCGCATCAGCACGGCCTGGCACTCGGGGTCGCCGAAGCGGACGTTGAACTCGAGGACCTTCGGCCCCTGGTTCGTCAGCATCAGCCCGGCGTAGAGCACGCCGCGGAAGGGCCGACGGGCTCGCTTCAGGGCATGGACGACCGGGACGAGGATCTCGCGCTCGACCTGGTCCATCAGCTCGGGCGTGACGATCTCGGCCGGCGAATACGCGCCCATCCCGCCCGTGTTGGGCCCCTCGTCGTGGTCGAAGGCCCGCTTGTGGTCCTGGCTCGACTCGAGCGGGACGATCGTCCGGCCGTCGGTGAGGGCGAGGATGCTGGCCTCCTGGCCGTCGAGCCGCTCCTCGATGATGAGCCGGTCGCCGGCCTTGCCGTAGACGCGGCGGACCATCATCTGGTCGATCGCGTCGAGGGCCTGGCGGAGGTTGTCGCAGACGTACACGCCCTTGCCGGCGGCCAGGCCGTCGGCCTTGACGACCAGGCCCAGCGGCCGGCCGAGCACGTAGTCGCGCGCCTCGGCCGCCGTCGCGAACGAGCCGCGCTGCCCCCGCTCCTCGATCTCGACCTGGACGCCGGGCGAGAGCATCTCCCGCGGGTCCATGATCCGGTCGATCGGCGTCGAGGGTCTCCGGCGGCGGTCCGGCAGAGGAGCGGTGTGTCGCAGGGTCGAGCGGCCCTTGGAGCGGACGACGCAGCGAGACGTCGCGCGAGAGGATGTAATGCTCGGCGTCGGGGGCCGAGCGGAAGATGCGGTAGTCGGCCGTCGGGATGCCGGCCTGGCGCATCAGCTCCTTGGCGAAGACCTTGCGACCCCTCGAGCTCGGCCGCGTCGCGGCGCGGGCCGAAGATCCGCAGGCCCTCGCGCTGGAAGGCGTCGACGATGCCCGAGCGTGAGCGGCTCCTCGGGACCGACGACCGTCAGGCCGATCCCCTCGCGCTTGGCGAACTGGATCAGGCCCCGCGTGTCGTCGGCCTCGATCGGGACGTTCTGATCCCGTCGAAGTGCCGTCCCGGCGTTGCCCGGCGCGCAGTAGACCGCGCGGACCCGGGGCGACTGCTTGAGCTTCCAGCAGAGGGCATGCTCACGCCCCCCCTTGCCGATCGACGAGGACTTTCAACGCGCCACCCCGCAAGCTCGACCCCGCCGGGCCACCACGACCGCGTCCCGGCAAACTCCTCTCGCATTGTAATGAAGCCGACCCGCGTCGCGGACAGTCGCCAGGCGATCGCGCGATGTCGCGGCGAATGGAAAATCGGCCGGAAACCGCGTATCCTGGGTCGATCCTCGCGACGGAAACGAGTCGCGCGAACCGGGATGCGACCGAGGGTGTCTCGCCGTGTCGACTCGGCATCGTCCGCGACAGGTCCAGTGCGAAGCGAGGATCCGAGCCGTGAAGAGCGTCGCCGTCGTCGGGGCCAGCGGGGCGGTGGGAGACGTGATGATCCGGCTGCTCGAGGAGCGCGAAGTTCCCGGTCGGCTCGATCAAGTTCCTGGCCTCGGAGCGGAGCGCCGGCAAGACGATCGAGTTCCGCGGGCGAGACGCTACCCGATCGAGCCCCTCTCGGCCGAGGCGTTCGAGGGCGTCGACATCGTCCTCTCGAGCACGCCCGGCGTCGATCTCCCGCGAGTTCAGCCCGATCGCCGCGAAGGCCGGCGCCGTCGTCGTCGACAACTCGAGCGCCTGGCGGATGGACCCCGACGTGCCCCTGGTCGTCCCCGAGGTCAACCCGCACGACATCGCCAGGCACAAGGGGATCATCGCCAACCCGAACTGCTCGACGATCCAGATGGTCGTCGCCCTGAAGCCGCTGCACGACGCGCTTCCGGATCAGGCGGGTCGTCGTCAGCACCTATCAGTCGGTCTCGGGCGCCGGGCAGACGGGCATGAGCGAGCTCTGGGCGCAGACCGAGGCCCACGTCGCCGGCCGCGAAGTCCCCGCGCCCGCCAAGTTCGCCCACCCGATCGCGTTCAACTGCGTCCCGCAGATCGACGACTTCCTCCCCTCCGGCTACACCAAGGAGGAGATGAAGATGGTCAACGAGACGCGCAAGATCATGGGCGACGACTCGATCGACGTCTGCCCGACGTGCGTCCGCGTCCCCGTCCTCTACAGCCACAGCGAGTCGATCCTGGTCGAGACCGAGCGGCCGATCACGCCCGAGGCTGGCCCGCGAGGCTCTGGGCGACGGCGCCCGGGCCTGACGATCGTCGACGACCCGGCCGCGAAGCAATACCCGCTGCCCGACTCGGCCCGCGGCCGCGACGACGTCTTCGTCGGCCGGATTCGCCAGGACCTGGCCCGGCCCGAACGCCCTGCTCTTCTGGTGCGTCAGCGACAACCTCCGCAAGGGCGCGGCGACCAACGCGGTGCAGATCGCCGAGGAACTGCGTCAAGCTCGCGCGGTCGACGTCGGCTGACGCCGTCGATGCGCAACATCAAGCTCGTGATCGCCTACGACGGCACCGACTTCTCCGGCTGGCAGCGCCAGCCCGACCGGCGGACGGTGCAGCAGGTGCTCGAGGAGGCGATCGGGCAACTGACGGGCGTCGTGCCGGCGACGAACGCCAGCGGCCGGACCGATGCGGGGGTCCACGCGCTGGGCCAGGTCGTCCACTTCTACACGGCGTCGCGCCACGCGCCGGCGGTCTTCGTCAAGGCGCTCAACGCCATGCTGCCGGCCGACGTCCGCGTGAAGGGGGCGTGCGGAGATGCCCCAGTCGTTCCACGCGACGCTCGACGCCAAGACCAAGCTCTACCGCTACGTGATCGACAACGGCCCGATCGCCGACCCGTTCCAGCTCCGCTACGCCTATCACGTCCATCATCGCGCTCGACACCGACGCGATGAACCGAGCCGCGCAGGCGCTGAAGGGCCGGCACGACTTCCACAGCTTCGAGACCCACTGGCCGAACCGGACGAGCAGCGTCCGGACGATCACGCACCTGGCCGTTTCCCGGATGGCCGACTTCGTCTGGGTCGACGTCGAGGCCGACGGCTTCCTCTACAACATGGTCCGGTCGATCGCCGGCACCCTCATACTCGTGGGCCTTGGCCGGCGGCCCGAGGACTGGGTCGCTGACGTCCTCTCGGCCGAGGATCGCGCGGCCGCCGGCCCGACGGCGCCGCCCCAGGGGCTCTTCCTGGTGCGGGTCCATTACGGGGCGGATTCGTGAACCGATGACGTGATCGGCCTCTCGGGTCTCGGGGTCCTGGGACCCCCAGTGGTGCCGAGCGAACCCGAGCGTGCAAGAAGCGAGCGGCTCCGTTCGGCAATGTTCGTCAGGGCAACCGGAAATCTCGACTCAAATCCCTTAACCTGCCTGACCTTCACTCGTCCCTACTTCCATCGCTTGTCCGTCGAATACGTCGCTACCTTGACCTTCCGCGGAGCGAGCGCGGCCGAAAGCCGCCCCTTCAACGCCTCGCGCTGGCTGGCCATTCGAGACGCATCGAGCGGCGTGAAGGGCCGCTCGGCCGCGGGTCGGGTGTCCAACTCATCAGCATCGACGAGTGAGACGAGCGACCCGGCCGGAATCGGGAGCGACTCGACGAGCGCGACCGTTTCGTCGACATGCCGCTGTGCCGACTCCTCCCCGCCCGCCCCGACGACGACCACCAGGCCTAGCGGGACCGGACAGGACTCGACCCATCCGCGCAGGCATTCATTAACCCATTCCCGGCCATAGAGTTGTCGCACGACCGGCGAGCCGGACTCGAGACCGAGGATCAACCGGCGGAAATGCCGGGCCTGGAGCTCAGACCAGACCTCCGGCGACCATGGCGGTCGGTCGAACTCGTGGAGGAATGCCTCGAAGCCATCCAGGCTGGGCTCCATTTCGAGGGGATTCGCATCTCGAGGGCGGACGCGACTCGCCGGGCGGATCGGTAGACTCTCCAGCGCCGCGTCGAGGCTCGCTATCACGGCGTCGGCACCCAGACGAGGGAAGTCGGCCCCGGCCAGGAAGATCCGGCGGCATTGCAGGATCTGCCGGCCGAGGATCCGGACGACGTCCCGCGCGTGATCCCGAAGCTCGGCGGGGGAGCGCTCGTAGTACTCGGCGTGCGGCTCGCCGCCGAATCCCGGGCCCCGGGCGTGGCCCAGGGTCGCCTGGAGCACGAGCGGACTGGCCGTCTCGGGCGGGAGGAAGGGCAGCGGGCCATAGGCGGCGACGTACCGCTCGCGATGAGCGAACCAGGCGGCGGCGTCCCAGTGCGCGACGCGGTCGAGGAGGTCGCGCACCTGCTCCGACGTGAGGGGCGTGCTCCCTTCGGGCGGGTCGAGACGCGCCAGCCCGGAGTCGATACGCTCGGTCAGGTCGATCGCGGTCGATCGGATCGACGCGTCGAGGTCGGCGACCTCCGCGAATCCGAGGGTCCGCCGGCGAAGGACGAGGTTCTCGCCCTCGCGGACCCGATCGACGGCCTGGACGGTCGTGTCCAGCGCCTTCAGGTAATGCGTCCCACGTACGAAGGCCCGCTGCCAGCGGCCGTCGAGGTCGAAGTGGTAGATCGGTGCATCGCCGAAATAGATCGAGAACGCGCCCGCCTTCACGCCGACGAAAATATCGTCGCCCGACGCCGAGCGGAATCCGCGGCGGAGCGAATACATGGCCCCCGAATGGAGCAGGCAGGCGGCCTCGGTCATCTCGGCGGTCTCGCGATTGGTCTTGGTCGATCCGGCGAGCCCCGATTATAACCTCGGGCGTTTCGCGGCTCGACGAGCGGCGCCGGCGCAGGGAGGGTGACGTGTTCGAAGGATCGACGGCCGAGGCGGTCGCGGACAGCCGCCGCACGCTCGCGTTCGAGGGACTGCTGATCGCGGTGCTCGCGCTGACGATCAACCTCGTGGGCAACGGCCGTATCGGCCTCTGGGACCGCGACGAGCCGCGATACGCCGTGGCCGTCCGCGAGATGCGGGCCCGCGGCGACTGGATCACGCCGAGCTTCAACGGCGAGCCGCGCTACCACAAGCCGATCTTCATCTACTGGGTCATGGGCCTGGGAACGGCCCTTTTCGGCGACAACCCCTACGGTGCGCGGTTCGGCTCCGCCATTGCGGGAAGCCTTACCTGCATGCTGACCTGGTGGCTCGGTCGCCAGATGTTCGGACGGCCGGCCGGCCGGCTCGCCGCGCTCGTGCTGGTCACGGCGCCGATCATGGTCGTCGAGTCGAAGTTCGCCACGACCGACGCCACGCTCGCGCTCTTCGTCACGCTCGCCCAGGTGTGCCTCTGGCGACTGAATCAAGGACCCTCGACCCGGGCCGCGATGGGCTTCTGGGCGGCGATGGGACTGGCGACCCTGACCAAGGGGCCGGTCGGCCCCGCCCTGGTCGCCGCGGCCGGCGTGGCCTCGTGGTGGTTCCGCGGTTCCACGGACTGCTGGCGGCGGCTCGAGTGGCGGCGGGGCCTCTTACTCTTCGCCGGCCTGACGCTCCCCTGGTTCGTCGCCATCGGGATCACGTCGCGCGGCGACTTCTTCCGGTTCGCCGTCGGCGTCCAGATGATCCAGCGCGTGACCTCGAAGCTCGAGGAGCACGGGGGCTTCCCGGGCTTCTACGCCATCACGACGCTCGCGACGTTCTTTCCCTGGTCGGCGCTCGTCCCGGCCGCGGTCGTCGCCGCCTGGGCCCGGCGCCGGACGTCGCCGAACCTGGGGTTCCTGCTCGGCTGGGTGGTCGGCCCGCTGCTCCTGCTGGAGCCGGTCAGGACGAAGCTGATCCACTACTTCCTGCCGGCGATACCCGGCCTGGCGCTGCTGGTCGGCTGGCTCGTCGAATCGGTGGGTCGCGACGTCGCGACCCTGGGGCGGTGGGCGTGCGGACGCCTCGCGCTGGGACTTCTCGGCGGACTCGGCCTCGCGGCCGCGGCTGCACTGGCGGCGGGATCGTTTCTGGTGCCCGAGCCCGTGCGTTGGCCGATGCGGGCGAACGCGGTCCTTCTCGGCGGCGGTGTGGTCATGGCACTGTGGCGGTTCCAGAGGCGGTCGCCGGTCGCGGCGGCTTATGTGCTGGCCGGGTCGTGGGCGGCCGTCGGACTCGGTTTCTCCGGCTGGCTACTGCCCGCGGCCGAGCCGTACCGGCTCTCGCGGGTGGTGGGCGAGAAGATGGCGAAGTATGTCGCCGCCGAGAACGCCCGGCCGATCCTCCTGACCTACCAGGAACCCGGCATCCACTACGCGATGAAGCTCAAGTCGCCGACGCTCCGCGACTGGGACGAGGTCCGCAAGGCACTCGACACGGCGCCCGCTCTCGTCTCGCCGGTGACAGTCGAGCAGTACGACGGCCTCTGCCTTGACGGGCGGTTCGACGTCGCGGTCCTCGAAGATCTCAACGGGTTCAACGTGAGCAAGGCCCGGACCCAGCACCTACGCTTGATCCGCATCCGTCTGAGCCCCGACGGGCTGGCCGTCAGGCCGGTCGAGCAGCCGACAATAGAGTGAGCGGAGCCGGTCCGTCATCGTCTCGTGCCGGAATTGTTCCGCGAATCGCGCACGCCCCTCGGCCCCCATTCGCCGGCGCAATTCCGCGTCGCCCGCCAGGCGAACGATGCCGTCGCGCAGGCCCTCGATCGATCGCGGAGGCAACAGGATCCCTGTTTCCGGAAGGACGACCTCTCTCGCACCGTCAACGTCGTAGCTGATGGCCGGCCGGCCGACCAGCAAAGCCTGGGGCAGCACGCGGGCCAGACCTTCGCGCAGACTCGGATGGACGACGGCGTCGACGGCCTGGAGCAGCTCCGGAATGCGGCCGGGCGCGACGAGGCCGGCGAAATGAATCGCGTGGCGGACGCCGAGCCGCTTGGCCTCGTTTTCGAGGCGCTCGCGCCAGATCCCATCTCCGATGAAGACGAAGCGGACCTTTGGAATCGCCCGGAGGACATCGGGGGCGGCCGCGAGGATGTCGTCGTGCCCCTTCCGCTCGAATAGACGGGCGACGGTCGCGAAGGCGACCTCGTCGTCTGCGAGGCCCAGCTCGCGCCGGACATCCTCGCGTGATCGAGGCGGAGACAGGAACGCGTCGACGTCCATTCCGCTGTAGATCGTCGTGTACTGGTCGGGTCGACCGACGCCCGCGGCGAGGGCCTGCTCCGTCATCGCGTCGCAGACGCTGACGATCGCGTGGCATCGCCGGGCCGCCCATCGTTCGAGCGCGATGTAGAGCCGGTTCTTCGCGGGCGACTCCGACGGGCCAAACGGCAGTCCGTGAATCGTGTGGACGACCGCCGGCACCCGCTCGGCCCAGGCCGCGGCGCGGCCGACGATGCCGGCCTTCGAGCTATGTGTGTGGACGACGTCGGGTCGCAGCCGACGGATCGAGCGGCGGAGGGCACGGTAGGCCTTCCAGTCCGTCCCCGGCCGGATCGCACGGACGAGCTCGGGCATCAGCTCGACCTTGAGGTCCCGCTCCTTCGCCCGTTCGAACAGGTCGCCCTCGGGGCCCTCGGCCGGGCCGGTGATGAGCGTGACGTCGTCGCCGTGGCGATGGTGCAGGCCGTCCACGGTCAGCAGGGTGTTCTCCTGCGCCCCGCCGAGGATCAGGCGGGTGATGACGTGGACGATGCGCATCGAGGGCCGGTCCGTTACGGTTCGCGGGTGGGATGTCTCCATCTTAACCCACGACGCCGCTCAATGGCTCGTCCGCCGGGTCCTCCGCCCGCCGATGAAGCTGTCGAAGACGTACTTGCCCAGGTCATCGGCCCCGCAGTAGGCGGCGACGCCATGCGAGACGCGGGCCATCTCCTCGACGAAATTCACGAGGCCGAGGTAGAAGTAATCCTCGACCAGCGCGAAGCTCGAGATCCGGATGCCGGCCGAGGCGCAGCGGCGGACCTCGTTCAGCGTGTGCCGCGCCGTCTTCTCGGAGGGCGGATAGATCAGCACGACCTCGCGGCCTTCGATGTGCGCCGTCGGCTCGCCGTCGGTGACGACGATGATCTGCTTGTTCCCCGCGCCCGAACGAGTCAACAGGCTCCGCGCCAGCTTGAGGCCGGCGTCGATATTCGTGAAGTGCTGAGGCACACGGTTGGGCGGGTTGTCGAGGTCGAACCGCAGGTGGATCCGGCTGTCGAAAAGGCTTACCTGCTTCGGGGCTGAGTCGAGGAGCTGGCGCTCCGTGAGCACGTTGGCATACGTGTAGAAACCGACAAGTTGCAGCGTATCCTGCGGATACTGCGCCCGGACCATCGCTTGCAGCGCGAGGGCGACTTTCTTGGTCGTCGCGTACTTGCCCCAGCGGCTCATCGACCCGCTCATGTCGACCAGGACGACCGTCGCGCAGCGGGTCTGATACTCGGTCTCGTAGACGACATAATCATCCATCCGCAGGCGAATCGGCGTGCCGCCGCCCTGGCGGATCATGCCATTCTTCAGCGTCTCGTGGAGATTCAGGTTCGAGAGCGAGTCGCCGTAGACGTACGGCTTCGAATCTTCGAGCCGGACCGAGCCCTCGCCCTTCTGGGGCGTCTCATGCTTGCCGAGCCCGTCGCGCTGGAAGGTCTGGAACAGGTTCGTCAGGGCCGACTCCTGGACCCTGCGCACGCCCTTGGGGCTGACGCGCCACTTACCCTCCTCGTCCTTCTCGAGCAGGCCTTCCTGCTGGATCTTGTCGAGGATGTCGGGGTCCTCCTCGAGGTCGTCGAGGTTGCGGAGGACCTGGTCGCCGTACTGGAGCATGTATTCGGCGAGCTGGTCGAACGCACCCTCGGCCGACTGCGGGACGAACTGCTGCGAGCCGTCCCACTTGCTGTATTCGAAGAGCGGCATGATCGTCTCCGGTCGGCCTAACGGCGATACGAGGCGCCGCCGGTCTTGCTCGTCTTGTTCAGCTTGTTGTGGACGTGCAGCCCCTCGAGGATGAACTCGACGACGCTGGCCGTGGCGGCGTCGCGAGCGTCGGTCTCGGGCAGGTTCGGCAGGAGCTGACGCGCCATCTCCTCCGACTTCTTGCGGATCACCGGCACCTTCTCGACCCGCGAAAGGACCTCCTTGACCGGCAGCGTGTCGCCGACCTCGACGCCCTTGCCGCCCTCGAAGTAGTCGACGGCGGGCCGGAACTCCTTCACGTCGAAGTGGTGCTCGAAGACGTTCTTGACCGCCTCACCCACGAGCCGGCCGATCAGCTTGTCCTCGTGACCCTCGTCCTCCGACATGTTCAGCTCTAGCTTGCCGCGCGAGCTGGGCAGGACGTGCATCAGGTCGGAGACGCGCGGGACGATCCATCGCTCGCCGTTGAGCAGCGCCCGGCGCTCAGCGTTCGAGATGACGTTCTCGAGGTTGGCGATCGACATCCGCACCGAAACACCGGAAGCCTGATTCACGTGGGTCGACGACCGCGCGAGGCGGGAGGTCTCCTCGACGATCTCCTTGATGTAGACCGGAACCGCGAGCCGGCCGCCGTCACGCTCGAGCCACGCATTCTGATCGCTGATCGCGATCCCGAGTTCCCTCGTGAGCGGGTAGTGCGTGCGGACGACTGACCCGAGGCGGTCCTTGAGCGGGGTGACGATCCGGCCGCGGTTGGTGTAATCCTCGGGGTTGGCCGAGAAGACCATGCAGAGGTCGAGGTTGAGCCGGATCGGAAAGCCGCGGATCTGGACGTCGCGCTCTTCCAGGACGTTGAACAGGCCGACCTGGATTTTCGGCGAGAGGTCGGGCAGCTCGTTCATGCAGAAGATTCCCCGGTTGGCGCGGGGGATCAGCCCGAAATGCATGGTCAGCTCGCTGGAGAGATAGCGGCCCTCGGCGTGCTTGATCATGTCGACCTCGCCGATCAGGTCGGCGATCGTCACGTCCGGCGTGGCGAGCTTCTCCTGGTACCGACGGTCGCGGCCGATCCAGTCGATCGGCGTGGAGTCGCCCATCGCGGCGACCTTGTCGCGGGCCTCGCGGGAGAGGGGCGCGAACGGGTTATCGTTGACCTCGGAGCCTTCGATCACGGGGATCGCGTCGTCGAGCAGGTGCACGAGCTGCCGGAGCATCCTCGTCTTCGCCTGGCCGCGGAGGCCGAGAAAGAGCATGTCGTGCTTCGAAAGGATCGCGTTCTGTATCTGCGGGACGACGGTCTCTGCATAACCCAGAATGTCCGGGAAGAGCGGCTTCTCCGACCGGATGCTTGCGATGAGGTTGCGCCTCATCTCGTCCTTGACCGTTTCGACCTTATATCCGCTGGCCCGCAGCTCGCCGAGAGTCCGGGGACGGTCCATCGCCATCGTCGCACGCTCCGAGGTGTCTGGTTCTATGATGTCGGCGCCCCGCGAGGCGAACACGGGCGGACGGGCAGGCGTCGGGGGAGGCTCGCCGGGCGCGCAAGGGCCCGATGGAGTTATGCTAGGCACCCCGACCTGAAAGTCAACGCAGGCGAAGAGATCAACCCGCGCGGCTCATCCATCCCCCGCCGACGGCCCGTCCTTGAACAGCCGGCTGACGCTCTCTCGGCGGTGGATCGAGAGGATCGCCTCGGCGAAGAGGGGCGCGACGCTCACGAGCCGGATGTTGGGCGGCAGGGGCTCGTAGCGATAGCCGATGGTGTCGGTCATGACCATCTCCTTGATCGGGCTCGCCGCGATCCGCGCCGCCGACCCTTTCGTCAAGACGCCGTGCGAGACGCCGGCGTAGATGTCGCGCGCCCCGTGCTCCTTGCACGACTTGGCCATCTCGATCAGCGTGCCGCCGGAGATGGTGAAGTCGTCGACGATCAGGACATTCTTGTCCTTGACGTTGCCGATGATGCTAAGCAGCTCGGCGCGCTCGTCATGCCCGCGCCGGTTCTTGTTGCCGATGACGACCGGGGCGTCGAGCATGTCGGCGAACCGCGAGGCCGACTTCGTGAACCCCACGTCCGGCGAGGCGACGACCAGGTCGGGGATCTTCTTTTTCTTGAAGTAGTCAACGAGCACGGGCATGGCGAGCAGGTGGTCGACGGGCTTCGTGAAAAACCCCTGGATCTGAGGGCTGTGCAGGTCCATCGTCAGGACGCGATCGGCCCCCGCGGCCTCGATGGCATCAGCGCAGACGCGGGCGCGAATCGAGACGCGGGGCTCGTCCTTCTTGTCCCCCTTGGCGTACGAGAAGTAGGGGATGACCGCCGTCACCTGCGCGGCGCTGGCCCGCTTCAGGGCGTCGATCCAGAAGAGCAGCTCGACGAAGTTGTCGTTGACCGGGTACTCGGTCCCCTGGACCACGTAGACGTCCCGCCCACGGACGTTCTCCAGGACGCGGACGAAGACGTTGCCCTCGCTGAAGATTTTCGTCTCGGACTTGGCCAGACCCATCCCGATGTGCGAGCAGATCGCGGCGCCGAGGTTGCGGCTGGCGAGACCGGCGAAGACCTTGAGCTCGCCGAACGGGTCGGCCTGCTTGGACGTGCAGATCAGCGAGTTGTCCATTCCCGGTCCGCCGCGGGTGTGGGAAAGCCGCCGCGGGCCCGCCCCGCGATCGCGCACCGAGCTTAATCGAACCCTCACGTTCCCGCCACCCGCCGCCTTGCGGCCTCAGGACGGTCCCGCGGAAAAACCTGCACGCCCCGCACGGTTGAACTACAATGGTTCGCGATCGTAGGAATGGACGACGGATAGGGTCCCCGGATCGAGGGTGTCGCATGTCCCTGCAACGCATCATCGTGCGGCGTTCGATCGCCGCGACGGCGGCCCTGGCCCTAGGATTGGCCGTCCTCGGCCGCGGCGTACTGGCGAGGATCGAGACGCCCGAGGCCACGTTCGAGGGGCTGACGGACAACGCGATCGAGCCGGGAATCGGCCCGTTCAGCAGTTCGGCCGGCCGACGCTCGAAGGCGGCGTCGACTGGATCAACACCGACCGCCCGATCCACCTCGACAGGCTCCGCGGCAAGATCGTCCTGCTCGACTTCTGGACCTACTGCTGCATCAACTGCCACCACATCATCCCGACGCTCGCCAAGCTCGAGGAAAAGTACAAGAACCAGCTCGTCGTCATCGGCGTCCACACCGCGAAGTTCGACGCCGAGAAGGAGACGGGCAACATCCGCAAGAAGGTCCGCGAGTACAACATCCGGCACCCGGTCGTCAACGACGCCAACCAGGTCATCTGGAACAACTTCGACGTCCATAGCTGGCCGACGCTCGTCCTGATCGGCCCCGACGGCTCCGTGATCGACAAGGCGGGCGGCGAGGTCTCGTTCGAGACCCTCGACCGGGTGATCGGCACGATCGCCCGCCAAGGCCAAGGAGGCCGGGCTGCTCGACGAGACCCCGGTCCAGTTCTTCTCCGAGCGCGAGAAGGTCCACAAGGGCGGCCTGCTCTTCCCGGGCAAGGTCACGGCCGACGCGGCCGGGCAACCGTCTCTTCATCACCGACACGGGCAACAACCGGCTCGTCGTGACGGACCTGAGCGGCAAGTTCCGCGAGGCGATCGGCAGCGGCGTGGAGGGCTTTGCGGACGGCCCGTTCGACAAGGCGACGTTCAACCGGCCCCAGGGGACGTGCCTGGTCGGCGAGACACTCTACGTGGCCGACACGGAGAACCACGCCATCCGCGCGGTCGACTTGAAGGCGAGGACGGTCAAGACCGTGGCCGGGAACGGCAAACAGGCGTCCTTCGGCGTGAATGTGGTCCAGGGGACGCGCGGGAGCCTGAGCAGCCCGTGGGACGTCGTCCGCATGCCGAATTCACGCGAGCTGATGGTCGCCATGGCCGGCTCGCACCAGATCTGGCGGCTCGACCCAGACACGGGCGAGGCGAGGCTCTGGGCGGGGACCGGCCAGGAGGACGTCAAGGACGGCGAGACCGTCAACGCCGCCTTCGCCCAGCCCAGCGGGCTGGCCACCGACGGCACTCACCTGTTCGTCGCCGACTCGGAGGGCTCGGCCGTCCGCTCGATCGACCTGTCGGCCCGCCCGCCGCGCGTCTCCACCCTCGTCGGCACCCACGACCTGCCCCGCGGCGCGAGTCTCTTCGAATTCGGCGACCACGACGGCATCGGCGGCTCCGCCCGCCAGCAGCATTGCCTGGGCGTCGCGTTCGGCGCGGGCCGGCTCTTCGTCGCCGACACTTATAACAACAAGATCAAGGTCGTCGGCGTCGCCGACCATTCGATCAAGACCCTCGCGGGGTCGCCCAAGCCGGGCGCCAGCGACAACCCTCCGCTCTTCGACGAGCCCGGCGGGCTGAGCGTCGGCGGCGATAAGCTCTACGTCGCCGATACGAACAACCACGCGATCCGTGTCATCGACCTCGACAACGCTGCCGTGCGGACCCTTGACACCGGCAGCATCGCGGCCCCGAGCGTCAAGGCGCCGCCGAAGTTCGACGGCGCGACGGTCATCGACTCCGCCCCGGCCCAGGTCGCCCCCGGCAAGTCGTTCACGCTCGGCCTCGTGATCCCGCTCCCCAAGGATTACGAGCTGAACGCCGAGGCGCCGATGACCTACCTCGTCGAGGCCCCCGACGCTCCGAGCGCGCTCGGGCCGGAGAACCCGAAGCAGGGCGGACGGATCGAGACGCCCGCGACAACCGTCAACATTCCCGTCCCGCTCGCCGCCGCGCCGAAGCCGGGCGACACGCTCAAGCTTCGCGTTTCGCTCAGGGCGATGGTCTGCCTGCCGAACACGCTCTGTGCGGTGAAGAGCTTCGTCTGGAACGTCCCGGTGACGTTCGCGGCCGGTTCGCCGGACCGGGTCACCCTCGAGGTGAAGTAGTCAGGACGCCTCGGCCGGCTCGCTCGACCGAAGCCGGAGGCCGACGGGCAGGCTGTCGCCGAGAGCCTGCCCCTGCTGGGCCGCTTCGAGCTCGGTGAACTCGCGGACGGGCCGGATCGTCGCCTCTTCCGCGCCGAGCAGGGTCAGTCGCTCAGTCACCTTGGCCCGCAAGTCGTCGTCCAGGTCGCGGGCGCGGTCGCCCGAGACGCGGGCGAGCTGCGAGAGGGAGAACGCCGCGTCGGTCGTCTCCCGGCCCGGGGCGTATTCGCGGTCCAGCAGGGCCTTCGTCCAGCGCTCGGCCTTGTCGCGGGCAACGACCGTGTTCGCCGGGCCGAAGAGCGGCACGCGCGCGCCGACGCGGCCCAGGCTCCAGAGCACGTGACCCGCCAGGTTCGGTCGCGCGAGTTCCTTGACCAGCGCGTCGCCGAGCGGCTCCTTCACCGAGGCCGCCAGCCGTTCGAGCGACGCTGCGCACCGCCAGATCTCGGCCAGCTCGTGCGGCCTCGGGCTTGGGCCGGCCGCCCTTCTTGGAAGGGCCGCCCTTGGGCGGGAAGAGCAGCGGGGCGACTCGCCGATGGATCTCCTCGTGATGGGCCTTGTTCAGCCCCGCGGCGACCCGCCGCCAGAGGATCCACCACTCGGCCCAGCACTGCGCGTCCTTGACGTGCTTGATCCCCTGGTGAAACACCGGCCAGAGTGCCTTGATCCGGGACTCGTCGAGCGGGAACCCGACGCCGGGCCGGAGCACGTAGCCGGCGAGATTGAACCATCGCGACTCGTGCTGCGGCGACTTGTTCCGCGCGTCGGCCAGGTCGCGGAGCGGCTCCCAGAGCGCCCGTAAAGCCGAGGGCGGCCACGAGTCGCGCGGGGCATCCAGGCATTCTTCCAGACGTTTCACCAGCCGTGCCGGGCCCTGCTCGGCGGGCACGCCGACCCCGCGAAACGCCGCCTTGATCGCCGCGATGCCCGCGTCCAGCTCCGATTGCTCGATGACGACCGACGCCGCGTCCGCGTCGAGGATCGGCGGCGCCGGCGCGAGACTCGCTGGACGTCCCGCGGAGCTGGATCTGGAGCCGCCAGCGGCGGTCGTCGGTCCGGGAGTGGCACCAGACCTCGACGGTCCCGACCTCCGTCACCTTCGCCGCGAGCCGGACCGGCACGCGCTCGGCCTTTGCCTTCCGGCCGACCCGGATGTGCGTCCGCAGCGGCGGCAGCTCGCGGATCGACTCGGGGTCGGCCGCCACGAGGTCGCCGGGATGGTCGTCGGGTCGGACCGAGGAGCTTGCGAGCGGGAACGAGACGGGCCGGTCGGTCAGGAGGTCGAAGTCGTGCCGCTCGATCGCGATCTCGATCCCCCTCCTGGGCGTCGCGCGGGACGACGCAGAGCCAGGGGCGGGCCGAGGTCGACGTCGTCGAGGCCGACGTAGTACGACCTCGCCGTGCCGCCGCCGATCCGGATGCCGCCGCCCCTGCGGACGACCCCGTAATACGCCGCGCCGTGGGCGACGGCCAGGTCGAGCGACGTGTTGGTCAGGACGCGAGGACGGAACGCCGGCCCGTCCTCGTCGGCGTACCACGAGGCGACGACGTCGACGATCCGGTCGCGGACGACCTGCGGCGTCAGGGCGCCGCCGTTGAAGAGGATCGCGTCGGGCCGCGCGGGCCGGTCGTCGGGGGTGAACCCTTCGGGCAGGATCGCCTCGCCCTTGTGGCGGCGGAGGAAGGCGGAGAGATGCTTCGGGATCGCCGGGTCGGACGACGAACGGCAGGCCGAATTCCTGGAGACCGACCTTCGTGCCCCGGCCGGGGTCCTCACCGCGCGGGACGAACGGGAAGAAGCCGTCGACGACGACGTCGGCGACCTCCTCCCGCGTCAACTCCGACTGGAGGCTCCCGCCGATGATCCGCGACCCGCGGCCCGCGATCGTGACCGGCCAGCGGTCGGGCGCGCCTTCCGTGAGGAGCTTTTCCTTGGCCGTCCGGCAGGAGTAGCGGAGGGCGGACCACTGCTCGTTGTCGAGCCGCGTGCCGCCGAGCTTCGCCTCGACGCGGTGGGCCAGGGCCAGGTCGACGTTGTCGCCGCCGAGCATCAGGTGGTCGCCCACGGCCACCCGGCGGAAGCCCGGGCCGGTCGGGGTCTCGACGACGGTGATCAGGCTGAAGTCGCTCGTGCCGCCGCCGATGTCGCAGACGAGGATCAGCTCGCCCGCGCGGACCTCGCGCTGCCAGACCTCCTGGTGGGTGACGATCCAGCAGTAGAACGCCGCCTGCGGCTCCTCCAGGAGCGTGAGCGTCCGGATAGCCCGCGCGCTTCGCCGCCTCGACCGTCAGCTCGCGCGCGGCCTCGTCGAACGAGGCCGGGACGGTCAGGACCACCTCCTGTCTTTCGAAGAGCGACTCCGGATCGTCGAGCGCGAACGTCACATCCCAGGCGTCGCGGATGTGCCGCAGGTACTCGGCCGAGGCGTCGACCGGCGAGACCCGCCGCGCCTCGCTCGGGGCGCCCCAGGGCAGGATGTCGGCCTCGCGGTCGACGCCCGGGTGGCAGAGCCAGCTCTTGGCGCTGGAGACGAGGTGCGGCCGGAACGCGGGCGCCCTGGATTCGCGCGAATTCGCCGACGATTCGGTCGCTGCCCTCGGCCCAGGGCGTGTCGCCCGACCCGGGCGGAAGCTCGTGGGGGCCGGGCAGGTAGAGGAACGAGGGGAGCATCGGCCGCGGGGCCGTCTCGCCCGGCGCGACGAGCTGGGGGACGTCGAACGCCTTGATGTCGGCCGTCGGGCGCTCGCGGCCCTTCGTGTCGACGTACGCCACGGCGCTGTTCGTCGTGCCGAGGTCGATGCCGATAATGAACCGCGGGCGCGCCATGCCTGCCTCAGCCGACGACGAAATTGACCAGCTTGCCGGGCACGACGACCGTCTTCTTGATCGTCTTCCCCTGGAGCAATGGGACGATCTTCTCGTCCGACATCGCCGCCATCTCCAGCTCCTCCGACCCGATCCCGTTCGGCACGGTGATCCGCCCCCGAAGCTTGCCGTTGATCTGCACGGGGACCTCGACCATTTCGTCGATCAGCAGCTTTGGGTCGTAGTTCGGCCAGGGCTCGTACGCGAGCGACGCCGTCCCGCCGAGGATCCGCCAGAGCTCCTCCGCCAGGTGGGGCGCCATCGGCGCGAGCAGGAGGGCGAACGTCCACATCGCCGACAGCGGCCGGACCTCGTCAGCCGTAAACGAGTTGACGAACTCCATGAGCTTGCTGATCGCCGTGTTGAACCGCATCGCCTCCAGGTCGGCCGTGACGCCAGCGACCGTTCGCGCGACCACCTTCGCCTGTTCGGGCGTCGGCGCGACGTCCTTCACCTTCGGGTCGAGCCGGATCTCCTCGGACTCGACGTCGACGATCATCCGCCAGGCCCGGCCGAGGAAGCGATAGACTCCCTCGACGCCCTTCATGCTCCACGGCTTCACGGCCTCCAGCGGGCCCATGAACATCTCGAAGAGGCGGAGCGAATCGGCGCCATAATGGCCCACGACGTCGTCGGGATTGATCACATTCCCGCGGCTCTTCGACATCTTGTGCGCGCGGGCGTCGACGCGGATCGAGGGGTCGGCCGTCAGCACGAATCCCTCGCCCTTCTTGACGACGGCGTCTTCGCCGAGCTTGACCATCTCGACGGTTTGTGACGATTTGGCCTTCAGGACATGCCCATTGTCCCCCTCGGCGACGTCTGACGCCGAGACCCAGGCCCCTGCCGTGTCCTTGAAGGCCGAATACTCCGTCTCGCCCAGGATCATCCCCTGGTTCACCAGCTTCTGAAACGGCTCCGCCGTGCTCACGAAGCCCCGATCGAACAGGACCTTGTGCCAGAACCGGCTGTAGAGCAGGTGCAGGACCGCGTGCTCGGCGCCGCCCACGTAGAGGTCGACCGGCATCCAGTACTTCTCCAGCTCCGGCGACCACGGCTGCTGGTCGTTCCGCGGGTCGAGATAGCGGAGGTAGTACCAGCACGAGCCCGCCCACTGGGGCATCGTGTTGGTCTCGCGGCGGAGCTTGTCGGAGTACTTGACCCACGCGAGCGCCTTGCCCAGCGGCGGCTCGGGCTTGCCGGAGGGACGGAAGTCGTCGAGGTCGGGCAGGAGGACGGGCAATTCCGACTCGTCCACGGCGCGGGCCGAGCCGTCCCCGTCGAGGAGGATCGGAAACGGCTCGCCCCAGTAGCGCTGGCGGCTGAAGAGCCAGTCGCGGAGCTTGTAGTTGACCGACCGCTTGCCGACGCCCGCGCATTCGAGCCAGGCGGTGATCGTCTTCTTCGCCTCGGCCGTCGGAAGGCCATCGAGATCGAGCGGCGGGCAATGCTCGGAGACGGCCCGGATGTCGTCGTTCCGCGAGTTGACGGCGACGCCAGGCTCGGGTTCGGCCTCGAAGAGCGGGTCCTCGAAGTTGACGGGCCGCTTGGCCACGACGCGGACGATCGGCAGCCCGAACGTCTTCGCGAACTCGAAGTCGCGCTGGTCGTGACCGGGGACGGCCATGATGGCGCCGGTGCCGTAGCCCATCAGCACATAGTCCGCGATCCAGACCGGGATCTCGCGGCCGTTGACCGGATTCGTCGCGTGGGCCCCGGTGAAGACGCCCGTCTTCGTCTTCGCCAGGTCGGTCCGGTCGAGGTCGCTCTTCCGCGAGGCCTGCTCGCGGTAGGCGGCGACCTCCGCGCGCTGGGCGTCGGTCGTGATCCGGTCGACCAGCGGGTGCTCGGGGGCGAGCACCATGTAGGTGGCGCCGAAGAGTGTGTCGGGCCTGGTCGTGAAGACGCGGATCGGCTCGACGCCGGCCACCGGAAAGTCGACCTCGGCGCCTTCACTCCGGCCGATCCAGTTGCGCTGCATGTCCTTGATCGGCTTGGGCCAGTCGACCGAATCGATGTCGGCGGCCAGCCGGTCGGCGTAGGCGGTGATCCGGAGCATCCACTGCTTGAGCGGCAGCCGGACGACGGGAAAACCGCCGACCTCACTCTTGCCGTCGATGACCTCCTCGTTCGCCAGCACGGTGCCCAGCTCGGGGCACCAGTTGACGGGGACCTCGGCGCGGTAGGCGAGGCGCTTGGAGTCGCGATAGGCGTCGGCGTCCGTCACGTCGGGCGGGATCGGCAGCTCGGCGATCGGCCGGCCGCGGCCCTTGTGCTTGTGGCCGTGCGGGTCGATCCACTCGCAGTCGGGGTCGTACCAGGTGTCGTAGATTTGCAGGAAGATCCACTGGGTCCACTTGTAGTAGCCGGGATCGGTCGTATCGATCTCGCGGTCCCAGTCGTACGAGAAGCCCAGCGACTTGATCTGGCGGCGGAAGGTCTCGATGTTCGCCCGGGTCGTCACGCTCGGGTGCGTGTTCGGTCTTCACCGCGTACTGCTCGGCGGGCAGGCCGAAGGCGTCCCAACCCATGGGGTGGAGGACGTTGAACCCGCGCATCCGCTTGTAGCGGCAGAGGATATCGGTCGCCGTGTATCCCTCGGGATGTCCGACGTGCAGGCCGGCGCCGCTCGGGTAGGGGAACATGTCGAGGATGTAGAGCTTCGGCTTGTCGGCGACGCGGTCGGGGGTGCGGAAGGTCTTGTGCTCGTCCCAGTAGGCCTGCCACTTGGGCTCGATCCGCTGGGGGTGATAGGCGGGCATGGGACGACGCTCCGAAGCCGGCGGGCCGACGCGACCGATCAAGATCCTCCGACGGAAAAAAAACCGCCCTGCTCGCGCGGGCGGGTCTTCGTCGGCCTGATTTCCAGAATAACGGACAGCGGCCGGGTTGGCCAGGATCGGAGACCCACCGTTCCCCGCGATTACAAAGGTCAAGGTCAAACTTACAGGCGGCCCTTCGGCCCGGGTCCGCGGCGACTTGAGGCTTTTTTTCGAAATCGCGCCGATTTCCCGCCACTCGGCCAAACGGCGTGTAGACTTGAGTCGAATCCGCGATTCTCGCCGAGGCCCGCGTGAGGCCCGGCGGCATCGCGGTTGCGATTGGGGTCGGTCCGGAGACACAACGGACGACGTTCGACATCCCCCCGCAGACCACCGAGTGAGGAGTATTCGTCATGGCCCTCTTGCGCCTGGCCCCGATCGCGATGCGCGCCGCCCGATTGACCGCCGTCTGTCTCGTGGTCTCGGGCGTTGGATGCAGCCACCGCCGTCAGTCGATGCGACCCGTCTACGTCGGCCCGGCGGTCCCCGCCGCGAGCGCCCCGAGCTCGGTCATCATCGACGAGCCCACGACCGCGACTCCGCCGTGCGAAGGCCCCGGGTGCGACTCGAAGCTTCCGCCGGCCGGGACGCTCGACTCGGAGGTCGCGCCCTCCCGCGCCGGGTCGCCTCCGGCCGCGGCTGCCCCGGAGGAGCCCGGCCTCCAGATGCCTTCGAGCCCGTCCCGGGACCGGTCGCCGAAGTCCAATATCACGCCGCCGCCCGAGCTGAACGGCCCGGCCGCGTCGATGGCCCCGGCCACCGGTCGACGCGCCAGCGCGAGCCGGTCGCGCGTCGCGTCGCTCCAGGAGAAGGTCCGGCCGTTCGTCAATGACCCCGACGACCTGTTCCAGCCGCCCAAGGCCGACCGGCCCTGGAAGTTCATCGTCGTCCACCACAGCGCCCAGGCCGAGGGCAGCTACGAGCAGATCGACCGCGAGCACCGCAAGATCCAGGGCTGGGACGGCTGCGGCTACCACTTCGTCATCGGCAACGGCACCGGTAGCCCCGACGGCCAGATCGAGGTCGCCCGCCGCTGGTCCAACCAGAAGCACGGCCTCCACTGCAAGAGCGCGACGAACCCGGACGTCAACGAGTACGGCATCGGCATCTGCCTGATCGGCAACTTCGACGACGCCCCGCCCACCGCCAAGCAGATCGCCGCGACGAAGGCCCTGGTCTCCTATCTCGAGGCCCGTTACAAGGTGCCGACCGGGTCGATCGGCACCCACGGGGAGATCGCGGGCGTCGCGAGCGCCTGTCCCGGGAAGAACTTCCCCGAGGAGCAGATCTTCGGCGCCAAGCACCTGGTCTCGAAGTGATCCCGTAAGGTCCGCTGTGCGGACCTCTTCAATCTTGGGGTTACACCGACGGAGAAGAGGTCCGCACAGCGGACGCTACAGGGATCAATCGAGCCGTTGACCACGGCGAACCGCTTCGTGCATCAAGGCGATCACCGACATCGAGTCGGTGATCGTGCCGTTTCGAAGCATTCCCCAGACCTCATCCCAGTCCATACGCCGGACGGCGAGTCGCTCGGTCCCCTCCGGCGCGCTCTCGCCCCGGGTCAGGCCGGTCGCCCGGTAAATCAGCCCGAGCTCGTCGCAGACGGAGTTGGAGAGGTGCGACGCCGCGAGGAACTCGAGCCGCTCGGCCTCGAGCCCGGTCTCCTCGCGAAGCTCACGCCGGGCGGCGTCCTCGGGCGACTCGCCTTCGGGACAGCCGCCCTCGGGGATTTCCCACGAGTAGCGGTCCAGCGTGTAGCGGTACTGGCCGACCATCCAGATTCGTCCCTGCGCGTCGACGGGCAGGACGCCGATCGCCGCGGTTCCGGAAGTGGACGACCCCGTAGATCCCCGGCTTGCCGTCCGGGCGGATCACCCGATCCTCGCGGACGCTGATCCACGGGTTCTCGTAGATCGGGCGCGACCCGAGCGTCGTCCACGGGTTCGACTCGTCGGAGGTCTCGCCCACGGCTCAGCCCTTCAGCGCGGCCTGGAGGGTGACGCCCATGTCGGCCGGGCTCTTGGCGACCTTGATCCCGGCACCTTCGAGCGCGGCGATCTTGTCCGACGCCTTGCCCGAGCCGCCCGAGATGATCGCGCCGGCGTGCCCCATCCGCTTGCCCGGCGGTGCGGTCTGGCCGGCGATGAACGCGGCCATCGGCTTGGTGAACCCGCCCGCCGCCTTCAGTTCGGCGGCCTGCTCCTCGGCGTTGCCGCCGATCTCGCCCATCATCAGGACCGCGTCGGTGTCGGGGTCGGCCTCGAACATCCGGAGCACGTCGACGAAGCTCGTCCCGTTGACCGGGTCGCCGCCGATCCCGACGCAGGTGCTCTGGCCGATCCCCAGGCTCGTGAGCTGCCAGACGCCTTCGTACGTCAGGGTTCCCGAGCGGCTCACGAGCCCCGACCCGGCCGGGCTTGTGGATATAACCGGGCATGATCCCGATCTTGCACTGGCCCGGCGTGATGACGCCCGGGCAGTTCGGGCCGATCAGCCGGACCGTCGGGTGGTGGGCCTTCAGGTAGGCGACGGCCCGGGCCATGTCCTCGACGGGGATGCCCTCGGTGATCGCGACGATCAGCGGGATGCCCGCGTCGGCGGCCTCGAGGATCGAGTCGGCGGCGAACGGCGGCGGGACGAAGATCATCGTCGCGTTGGCGCCGGTGGCCTTCACGGCCTCCTCGCACGTGTCGAACACGGGCACGCCGACGGCCGTCGTCCCGCCCTTGCCGGGCGTGACCCCGCCGACGAGGTTCGTGCCGTACTCGCGGCATTTCTCGGAGTGGAAGGCCCCGGCCTTGCCGGTGATGCCCTGGGTGATTAGCCGGGTGTTCTTGTCGACGAGGATCGGCATATTGGGTCTCTTGGTGTGACCGGCGATCGAACCGGACGACGCGTTGGTGGAAAGTTATCAGAACGAGGGCGGAGCAGGCTCCGACTTCTCGCTGGCGATGGCGTTGACGAGTTTGCGGAAGGCTGGGCGGAGATCAGGATCGAGCTCGCGGGCGAAGTCGCCCTTGAGGCCACGGCGACGAATGAGCCCGAGGACGTCGGCGAGGTCTTGCGCTCGGGTGATCTTCACCAATCCGCTCCTCAACTTCATCGCGATCAGATCGGCGAGGCAAACGGTCGTCACCCCGTCAATCTCGATCAGCTCGCGGGGAGGCCTTGCGACCTGCTCCGGGGGGCCGATGTGGACGACGAGGTCCTCTCGCGTGAAGTCACGGCGGGATCGGTCGAGCGTGAACCCGAGAGCACCAGGATGCGAACGAGCCGCTCGGCAGGCTCGGCGGAATCGATGTCGACGTCGATCGTTGTCCGCACATGCCCGTGGAGGACGACCGCGATCCCACCGACGATCGCCCCCTCGACACCCGCCTCGCGCAGGGCAGCGCTGATCTCCCGGGCGGCGTCGAGGATGGCACCGCGTCCGTCCAAGAGCTTCAGGGCCTCATCTCGCAGGGCGGTCGTCATGGATTTAGAGGAGGTCGATCATCTGCTCGCCGCCATGATCGGGGTTGCCGATCAGCTTCTGTCCACCCGGGTCGACCACGAAGTCGAGCGACTCGAGCGGTATCTGTCCGATGGGCACGGGGCAGCTCTCGGGGAGTCCCGTCACGTCGCAGATGCAGTCGCGCCCCTGGACGGTGAGTCGGACTGCGCCGTAGGTCTGAACCGTCACGATCCCGGCCGGAGTCCTCGCCTGCCGCTTGCGCACCGGCCTGAGATCGAGTTGGTCGATGAGCGACTTGGGCAGAGAGAGCGACGTCGCCCGGGTGTCGACCAGGGCCTCCTCAATGTCAACCGCGCGGACGTCGTTGGAATCCAGGACACCCCGCTCGGCAAGATGGAGGTCCGAGAGATTCTCGACGCGAGCGGTCACGAGAACCTTACCCATCGTGTCGAGACCCATGGAACACCTCGTGAATCACGCCGCGCCCTTGGCCGCCGCCACGACCTTCTTAGCCGCGTCCGTAAGCCCGTCCGCCGTGATGATCTTGCGGCCGGACTCCGAGAGCAACTTCTTGCCGAGCTCCACGTTCGTCCCCTCCAGTCGCACTACGAGCGGCACGCGGAAGTCGATCTCGTCGTACGCGGCCAGCAAGGCCGAGGCGATGATGTCGCACTGCATGATCCCGCCGAAGATGTTGACCAGGACGGCCTTCACCCGGGGCGAGCTCAGGAGGATGCGGAAGGCCTCGAGGACCTGGTCCTTGTTGGCGCCGCCGCCGACGTCGAGGAAGTTGGCCGGCTCGCCGCCGTGGTACTTGATCAGGTCCATCGTCGACATCGCCAGGCCGGCGCCGTTGACGAGGCAGGCGATGTCGCCGTCGAGGCTCACGTAGCTCAGGCCGCTCTTGGCGGCGCGGAGCTCGTTCGGGTCTTCCTCGTCGGGGTCGAGCAGGGCGGCGATGTCCTTGTGACGGAACAGGGCGTTGTCGTCGAAGTTGAGCTTGGCGTCGAGCGCCAGGACGTCGCCCTTGTCGGTGACGATCAGCGGGTTGATCTCGGCGAGCGAGGCGTCCTTGTCGAGGAAGAACTTCACGAACGACTTGAAGAACGCCTCGCCCTTCTTGGCGCTCTCGCCCTTCAAGCCCAAGGCATGGCTGACCTTGCGGGCCTGGAAGTCGGCCAGGCCGACGCCGACGTCGATCGGCTCCTTGTGGATCTTCTCGGGATGCTCGTGCGCGACCGTCTCGATCTCGACGCCGCCCTCGGTCGAGGCCATGAGGACCGGGCACTGCGTCGCCCGGTCGACGGCCATGCCCAGATAGAGCTCGCGGGCGATGTCGTGGCCGACGGTGACGAGGACCTTGCGGATCGCCTGGCCCTCCGCCCCGGTCTGGTAGGTGACGAGCGTCTTGCCGAGCAGGCTCGCCGCGGCAGCCCTGGCTTCGTCCCGAGACTTGACGAGCTGGACGCCCTTCGCCATACCGTCGTTCCGGGGCTTCCGGCCGCTGGCGATCTCCAGGGCCTCGGCCCGGTCGGCGTCCGGCCCGATTGCGATCCCCTTTCCGCGCCCGCCCGCATGGACCTGGGCCTTGACCACGATCAGGCCGCCGCCGAGCTGGTCGTAGGCCGCGGCGGCTTCCTCGGGGGTCGTCACCACGACGCCCGCGGGCACCGCGACGCCCGCGGCGCGGAGGAGGTCCTTGGCCTGGTACTCGTGAACTTTCATGGGCTTGCGCTCGGACTCCGATCGGGTTTGGGGCCGCGCCCCGCCGGCAGGACGGGAAGTCTTCTTCTACCAGAGCGGGCCGACCCCGACCAGGGTCCACCACGTCGCCATCAGGGCCCGGCGGACCCAGGACCCGGCGCCGACTGAACCCGAGCGTGCGCCTTTCGTTCACGTTCGCGCAGCCTGGTGCGGGATGACACCGGGTGCCCGGCCTTACAACCGCTCCGGTCGGCCTTCCGCACGGTCCCGAACGAATCGCAACGAAAGGCGTACGCTCGGGTTCGGTCGGCGCCAGGTCTCGGGTCCTGGCGGCCTGGACCCCCGCGCGGATCGGCGTCCTCAGCGACCCTCGCGCGCTTCCTTGTCGACCTCGCGCGCGATCCGTGCTAACTCCTCATCCGACGGGAACATGGGGTCGCGCTCGAATGCCTGCTTCAGCTCGCCCGACCGGTCGATCTCGCCGAATTCCCGGGCCCAGTAGGCCGCCTCGGCCTCGCTCAGGCTCGTCGGCTTCTCGGGGCCGGCGGGCGGGGCGGCCCCGGCCCGCGGGCGGGACGCCCGGTCGAGTCGGTCGAGGAAGTCATCCGAGGAAACCGAAGTCGCCCCCCGGCGCCGGGCCGAGGCGCGGACCTGGTTGTCGGACGAGACGACCGTCAGCCGCTTCGGATCGCTATGGGCGCGGATCAGCTCGTCGATCCGCTCGTCGGCCGTCGGGTTGGCGACGGCGAAGACCGTGCGGATCCCCTTGTGGTTCGACTCGGCGGGGCGGCCTTCCGGGGCCTTACGGACGTCGAAGACGACGGTCGTCAGGTGGGCCTCGACCGGGCCGAGCTTGCTGGCCAGGTCGTTGAGGAACCGCGTCCGCGCCTTGCGGAGGCCGTCCGGTCCAAACCGGTGGCCCATGAGGCCGGCGGCGAACATCAGGTTGTAGCCGTCGATCAGCGTACGCATCGCGGAACAACCTTCGGGGCGGAGCCTCGCCCTCCCGGGCGCATCCTGGCGGGTGATATAATCCATTGTAACCCGCCGGCCCGGCATCTCGAAATGAAAGGAGCACCATGGATCGATTCGACACGATCGAGATGCTCGCGTTCAAGCTGAAGATGCTCGGCTCGAAGAGCCGGAAGCGCATCCTCATCAGCGCGGGCAAGATCGACGACAAGCGGCGGATGCTCCCCGCCATCGAGCGGCTGTCGCGGCTCCAGGTCACGCTGTTCGCTACCCGCGGCACCAGCGACTTCCTCCGCGCCCACGGCATCCCCAACCAGCTCCTCTACAAGATCAACGAGAAGGCCGAGCCGAACATCAAGTCGGCCCTCGACGAGGACCGGCTCGACCTGATCATCAACGTCCTGACCGGCCAGAACGACTACGACGAGTCGTCCGACAGCAACCTGATCCGCTCGCTCGCCATCCAGCACGGCGTCCCGCTCGTGACCGACCCCGACATCGCGATGCTGACGATCGACCAGATCGTCCAGGGCGCGTCGGTCCCGGTCACGCCGCCCAAGCCCGAGCCGTGGAACCTCAAGGCCGAGTTCTTCCGTCACGTCGAGGCGCTGGGCGGGTTCGCGTCCTATCATGCCCATTTCGACAAGGCCTACCTGATCTCAATGGAGAATCTGAAGCTCGGCCAGGTTGACATGCAGAAGAAGTGGGAGCTGTACAAGTACCTCAAGGAGAATTACACGCACGACGACCTCGTCGAGCGGATCTCCCGCGGCGTCGATGCGATGGTCGCCCAGGGCGTCACCTACTGCCGGACGATGGTCGACGCCGACAGCACGGTCAAGCTGCTGCCGGTCAAGGCCGCGCTCGAGGTCAAGGAGCGGTACAAGGACCGGATCCACCTCGAGATCGGCACCCAGCCGCTCCAGGGCGTGATCGACGAGGACTCGCGGCACTGGTTCGTCAAGGCGTGCGAGCTGGCCGACACGATCGGCGGCCTGCCCTCGAAGGATCGGCCGCGGCCCGAGAAGCACATCGACATCCTGATGTCGATCGCCAGAGACCTCGGCAAGAAGCTCGAGGTCCACGTCGACCAGGAGAACAACCCTTACGAGTCCGAGACCGAGATGCTCGCGCTCAAGGCGATCGAGCACGGCCTGGAGGGTCGCATCGCGGCGGTGCACGCCATCTCGCTCGCGGCCAAGCCGCGGATCGAGCAGGAGCGGATCATCCGCACCATGAAGCAAGCGGGCCTGAGCGTGATCGTCTGCCCCTCGGCCGCCCTGAGCATGAAGCAGCTCGACATGCCGGGGCCGCTGCACAACTCGATCGCGCCGTTCTCGCTCCTGCTCGACATGGGCGTGCCGGTCTATCTCGGCGTCGACAACATCGCCGACCTGTTCATGCCGATCGTCGACGGCGACATGTGGTTCGAGTGCCGGATGCTCATGGAGGCGACGCGGTTCTACGACATCGAGCGCGTGGCGCAGGTCGCGTGCGACAAGACCTGGTTCAACCTCGACGCGCCGGCCCCGCCTTCTCTAGGATGCCGCGGGCGACTACAATACCACCCCCTTGACCCGTCCCGGTCCACGCGAGTCTCGACGACGATGCAGATCATCCTGGCCAATCCCCGAGGCTTCTGCGCCGGGGTGAACATGGCGATCGAGAGCCTGGAGCGGTCGCTCGACCTGTTCGGGGCCCCGCTCTACGTCTATCACGAGATCGTCCATAACAAGTACGTCGTCGAGCGGTTCCTGAGGCGGGGCGTGGTGTTCGTCGAGTCGCTGGACGAGGTCCCCGAGGGGTCGCCCCTGCTCTACTCGGCCCACGGCGTCTCGCCCCAGATCCGCCAGGAGGCCCGGGCGCCGGAAGCTCAAGGCCATCGACGCGACCTGCCCGCTCGTGACCAAGGTCCACCTCGAGGCCGTCAAGTACGCCAGCGAGGGCTACACGATCCTCCTGATCGGCCACGAGGGGCACGACGAGGTCATCGGCACGATGGGCGAGGCCCCCGAGCGGATGATCCTGGTCGAGACGGCCGAGGACGTCGAGCGGCTGACGATCAACCCGGAGAAGATCGCCTACCTGACGCAGACGACGCTGAGCGTCGACGACGCGAACGTCGTCATCGACGCGATCCGCCGGAAGTTCCCCCAGGTCGCCAACCCGCCCAAGGACGACATCTGCTACGCCACGCAGAACCGCCAGGAGGCCGTCCGCGAGCTGGCGAAACGGGCCGACGTGGTGCTCGTCCTCGGCAGCCAGAACAGCTCGAATAGCAAGCGCCTGGCCGAGATCGCCGGCTCGCTCGGGCCGCACGCTCACCTGATCGACGGCGTGGCCGAGATCGACGACGCCTGGTTCGACGGCGTCGAGAACGTGCTGATCACCGCCGGCGCGAGCGCCCCGGAGGACGTCGTGCAGGAGTGCATCGACTACCTCCAGAGTCGCTTCGGCGCGACGATCGTCGAGGAGTGGGTGCGCGAGGAGAACGTCCACTTCCCGCTGCCGCGGTCGCTCCGCGAATTGTTGCCGGTCGTCTCGGCGGATTGAGCCGGGATTATCCGGGCCTAGTCGAGCTCACCGCGTCGGACCACGGGTCGAACGCGCGGGCCTCGCGGCCGATCTCGCCGAGCATCCTCGCCGCGGCGCGGGCGGCCAGGAGCGCCAGGACCGTCGCCTGGATCAGGCAGACGAGATTGATCAGCATCGTCGCCATCATCAGTTGCATGGCCTCGATGGTCAGCCTTCGCGGCCCGAGCGGCCAGGGGCGCTGCCAGTCGACGCGACAGGAGGAAGTAGCCGAACCAGATCGCGGCGCCGGTCGCCGCGGTCGAGCGGGCGGCCTTCCCGAGGTCCTTCCCGCGCGTCGTCCCGGCGCCGGTGGCGAGATCGGCCGCGAGGCTGGCGAGCAGCAGGTAACGAGACCAGCCCAGGGCCATTCGCAGGTTGTCGAAGAGGAACGCGTGACGTGTCGGCTCTGTGGCCAGCCCGAGCGGTACCGCCGCCAGCGCCGCCCATAGGGCCACGTCGCCGATGGCGAGGACGAGCAGGAGCCTCGCCCGGCGCCTCCACGACGCGTCGTCGGGCCAGGCCGCCGCCAGGCCGAAGCATGCGAGCAGGCGCGCCCACGTCCGGAACGTGTCGAAATGCCGCTCGAAGGAGTCGATCCCGAGTAGGCCGCCGATGTTGCGCCGGCCGCCGACGAACAGGGAGAAGTCGGACGCCAGGGCGAAGAGTGCCGTCACCGCCAGGTAAGAGCCATAGAGCGCGAAGCCGAACCAGCTCGCCCTGTAGCTCCGGCAACGGCACGCCCGCAGTTCCTCGGTGTCGTTGTCCATGGTCCCATGCCCGCCCAGGGAAGCGCGATCGTGTCGATGCTCCATCGTACCGGCTGTCGCGGCGAGGGCCAAGACTCGCCCTCAGCGGGGGCGGATCACGAGCGCGATGTCGCCCCAGGGCGAGGGCTCGTCCGACTCGACCGTCGGCCTTTCGAATTCCAGGACGAGCCCGTTGCGCGGCAGCAGCTCATCCGGCAGTTCGACCGTCCGGTCGCCGGAGAGGCCGTCGGCCGGCGCGACCGGCCGGCCGTTGAGGCGGATCGACCGGAGGCCCGCGACGTTGCGTATCTCGAGCCGCACGGACTCGTTACGATAATTCACCGGCGGTCGCCCGAACTGGCGGGCGAGTCGAAAGATCGCGGGCAAGTCGGCCGGCGACGCCAGCGGCAGGTCGACCCGCCGCAGGATCTCCGGGGCCGAGTCGTCCGCGCCCTCGCGATAGTGGCATTCCCAGCCGCCCCGCAGGCGGATTCGGTGCTCGGCGCTGGCCATGAGGGGTCCGTCTCGCGGTCGGCGGTCGGCGAGTGAGGTCAGGGCGACCGCGGGGGGGCGTTCTCTCTGGTCAGTATCGGCTCCCGGCATTATAGTCTGGATAAGCGTGGACACGCCGCGCCGCGGTCCAGCCCCCTACCCTGGCTCAGCCCCGTCCGGACGCGCCCGGCCCGATCTTCAGCCCCAGAACGCCCGACATGCCCGAGCCCGGGGAGCGGTCGGAGCGCCGTCGCGGATCGCCCATGAGCACTGCCGCCCCCGTCGCCGAGCCGCGGACACGGACGCTGATGGGCGTCCAGATCCTGGGGAGCGGACGCTACCTGCCCGAGCTGGTCGTGACGAATCACGACCTCCTCGAGACCCACGGCTTCGACCCCGACTGGATCGTCAACCGGACGGGAATCCACGAGCGCCGGTTCGCCCCGCCGCACCAGGCGACGAGCGACCTCTGCGCCCATGCCGCCACGCGCTGCCTCAAGGCGGCCGGCTGCGACCCGTCGGAGGTCGACCTCTGCGTCGTCGGCACGTTCACGCCGGACATGGCCTTCCCCTCGACGGCCAACCTGGTGCAGGACCTGCTCCGGCTCAACTGCCCGGCGTTCGACGTCCAGGCCGCGTGCGCGGGCTTCGTCTACGCGCTGGTGACGGCCGCCCAGTTCGTGGCCGCGGGCACGAGCCGCCGGGCGCTCGTGATCGGCGGCGACTGCAATAGCCGCGTGATCAACCCGCGCGACCAGAAGAGCTTCCCCCTCTTCGGCGACGGCGCCGGGGCCGTCCTGCTGGCGCCCGGGCGCGCCCGACCAGGGGATGCTCGCCTACCAGCTCGGCTCCGACGGCTCCGGCGGCGACCTCCTGAGCCGCCCGGCGTGCGGGAGCCGCATCCCGCCTTCGCCCGAGGCCCTGGACCGAGGGTCTGCACTACCTGACGATGGACGGCCGGGCCGTGTTCAAGTGGGCCGTGCGCATCCTCGCCGATTCGTCGACCGCCGTCCTCTCGATGGCCAACGTCGCGGTGAAGGAGATCCGCTGGTTCATCCCGCACCAGGCGAACGTGCGGATCATCCACTCCGCGAGCGACGTCCTGGGGTTCCCGCGCGAGGTCGTCTACAAGAACCTCGAGCGGTTCGGCAACACCTCGGGCGGCTCGATCCCGATCGCGCTCGACGAGCTGGTCGAGGACGGGCAGGTCGAGCGCGGCGACCTGCTGCTGACCTCCGGCTTCGGCGCCGGGCTGAACTGGGGTACCGCGCTCTGGCGCTGGTAGGAAAACACGGGGGGCCGGGCATCCTCGGCCCGGCCCCCCGCTCGATGCTCGTCGCCGTCTCCACGCGATCAGGGCAGGCCCGGCGACTTGAACTTCGCAAAGAAGCCGGAGCCGACGTTGCCCAGAGAGGTCGTCTTGCCGGTCAGGTAAGTCTTGCCGCTGAAGATCCCGGTGATCGAGCCCGGTCCTGCGACCGACCCCGGCGAGCCGTAGCCGTGCGCGCCCGGCCGGTACGAGGACGAGATCGGCGAGTCGACCAGGTCGCCGCGGACGCGGAGGCGGTAGATGTTGCTCTTGCCCGTCACCGGCTGCTGCCCGGCGATGGCCGCGTTCACGCTGTAGCCGGCCTTGATCTCGCTCTGCGTCGAGTCTCCCACGACGTTGACCGAGTTGATGTTGCCCGTCGTCGTGATCGCGGAGAAGTTGAGCGTCTTGCCCGCCTTGCCGTAGTACTTCGTGAACCCGGGCAGAGTCGTCTGGTCGGCCGGGTTGTTGCTGGAGAGCATGGTGACGTCGGCCGGCGCCGCCACGATCGAGCCGATGCTCGACGCCGTGATCAGGCCGCCCAGGAGCCCGCTGGCCGGGAACCCGAACTGGTTGACCGGCGTGCCCGACTGCAGCGCGCCGAGGTTCAGCCCGACCGGGCTGCCGAGGCCCTGCGCGAAGACGAGGTGGCCAATCTTCCCGGTGACGTCGAGCCCGACCGCATCGGCGTTGCCGCCGAAGATCGCCGTGCCGATCGAGTTGACGCCCGAGGTCGGCGTCTGGAACGGCTGCGGCGACTTCGAGACCGTGAAGTTCGTCGCGCTGCCCGAGACGTCGAGGGTGTTGATCGCCGTCGCCTGCACCGAGGTCCGCCCCGTCGACCCGACGGTCGGGAAGAAGAACTGCCCGGCGCCGGGCTCGGTCGACTGCCCCACCGAGCCGAGCTGGAGGCTGCCGATCGTGCCGTTGACGATGAGCTGGACCGTCGGGAACGGTCTGCGGGCCGACCGTCGGCGTGGTCAACGTGCTGTTGAAGACCGTGTTGAGGATCGAGTCGATGCGGATGGTCGGCTTGACCGGCAGCGGGTTGTAGAGCTGCCCGATCATGACGTCGATCGGCGCCGGCGTGAGCGACTGGTCGAACAGCCCGTCGATGCCGGAGAAGGAGAGGTTTCGCACGCCGCCCGGCAGGAATATCCCCGTCCCGCTGTTGGGGATCGCGTTGGCGGGGGTGACCGTCTGCGTCAGGATGAAACCGTTCAGGACGATCGACGCGACGCCCTGCTGCGCGATCAGCTCGTTGAAGAGCACCTCGCCGCTCGGCGGCGTGACCTGCTGGGTCGACGTGAGCGGCGTGCTCAGGGCATTCGCCGTCGTGAACGATGCCGTGACCTGTCCGATGACGTGGGTCTTGTTCGGGTCGGTGCCGATGAGCTGGATCGTCGCGATGTCGTCGTCGAGCACGCCGTCGTTGGTGACGTCGTTGACGATGACCTGGCCCGGGCCGTAGACGGTGATCGTCCACGTGCTGCCGTTGCGGTCGCGGCCGGTGACGCTCTTACCCTGGTCGCCCAGGCTCGCGAGCGTCTGGTCACCGATCCCGATCGGGTGCCCGATCACCGGCAAGGGGACGTTGCCCGGCTTGACCGAGTTGGGCAGGTCGTCCGGGTTGTAGAACGAGGCATTCGACCCCGACAGGAGCTGCCGGGTCTCCAGCTCCTCGAGGAGCGACCCTCGCCGGCGCAGGGCCAGGCCGGGTCGGTCAGACCGCCGCCGCGTGAAACTCATGGCAGACTCCCTTCGCGGACAGCCGGCGACGGCCGTGCCGAGCGTCACCACGCCCGTGGCGTGGCGGCGCCCGGACGAGTCCGGCGCGGGGGTGTCCTCCCTGACCTGGTTGGCCGACCGGCATCCCTCGATGGCGGCCCGTCCCGGGGAGCGGGGCCGGCCGCGGAGCGCGACCATGCCCGGCCCGCGGGGCCGTGGCCTCTCATCACGTCCCTTTTTCTCGACCGGCCCGCGTCGGCCTCTTCACGGCCAGCCGCGCCTCGCGACGCCCCGCGTGCCGCGCGGAGCGCGGGCAGCGATTACACCGCGGATGTCGATGAGAGCGCCGACACGGCCGAAGCCTCGTCGTCGGCCACGCGGAACAGCGGCTCGATCTTCATGATCCGCAGCAGGTCCTTCACGTGCGGATGGACGCCGTAGAGAACGATCGCCCCGCCGGCCGACTCGACCCGCCTGCGGAGCCCGATAAGCAGCGCGACCCCCGAGCTGGACAGGAAATCGATCGGGCGGAGGTTCACCGCGACCTTCGGCCGCTCGAGGTCGTGGACAGCCTGGTAGACCTTCTGGCGATAGACGTCCGACTGCCCGTCGTTGAGCCCGGCGGGCTCCTCGAGCGCGAGGATCAGGACGCCTCCCTCGTCGCGGGTCGACACAGGTCGCATCGGCGCAATCCCTCCAGTCGTCGAAGTGCCGGCCCGGGCGTATCGCGGCCGCCCGCGGGGCGGGCACGCCGCGAGGCCGGGCAGTACATCGACCATATCGCCCCGGCGGCATCGTGTCGACCACCTTGTCGTGGGCCGAGCGCTGGCTCGCGACACGGTTTCCATGCACGGGGCCCGCGGGTAGACTGGTGGTCCGGCTCGATCGCGGGCCGATCCCCGGCCGTGCGGGCCGCCGCCTCCAGGAGTGACCCTTGAATCGTTTCCTCCTCGCCCTCAGGGCGTTCTGGAAGACCCTCACCGACCCCGAATTCGCCGCCCGCGTCGAGCCACTTTTCAGCCCGCGCCCGGCCGGCCCCGACCTCCGAATCCTCGCCGTCCTCCAGCGCGACGGCCGGCTCGTCGACTTCCTCCAGGAGGACATCGACGCCTACACCGACGCCGCAGGTCGGCGCGGCCGTGCGCGACATCCACCGCGGCTGCCGCAAGGCGCTCCGCGACTATCTCACGGTCGAGCCGATCCTCGGCGAGCCCGAGGATGCCCCCGTGACGGTCGGCTCCGACTTCGACCCGGCCGAGATCCGCCTGACCGGCAATGTCCAGGGCTCGCCGCCGTTCCGGGGCGTGCTCAAGCACCACGGCTGGCGGGTCAAGTCGGTCCAGCTCCCCGCGCTGCCCGGGCTCGCGGGGCGACGCGTCGGTCCTGGCGCCGGCCGGCCGAGGTGGAGATCGCCTGACATGTCCCGCTACGTCGTCGGCATCGACCTCGGCACCACCAACTCCGCCCTCGCCTACGCCGACACGAAGGACGCGGCGGCCGACGACCCGCCCGCGATCCGTTCCCTGCCGATCCCGCAGGTCGTCGCCGCGGGCGACGTGGCGGAGCGGCCGGTCCTGCCGTCGTTCCTCTACCTGCCCGGACCGAAGGAGTTCCCGGCCGGGTCGCTCGACCTGCCGTGGGCCAAGGAGCGCCGAGTCGCGTCGTCGGCACGTTCGCCCGCGAGCACGGGGCGAAGGTGCCCGGCCCGGCTCGTCGGCTCGGCCAAGAGCTGGCTGTCGCACCCGGGCGTCGATCGCAAGGGCCCGATCCTGCCCTGGAACGCGCCCGAGCGACGTCGACAAGGTCTCGCCCGTCGAGGCGTCGACCGCCTACCTGGCCCACCTCCGCGACGCCTGGAACGCCAAGATCGCCGGCAAGTCGGCCGACGAGCGGCTGCGAACGGCAGGACGTGCTTCTCACCGTGCCGGCCTCGTTCGACGCCGCCGCGCGCGAGCTGACCGTCGAGGCCGCCCGCGCCGCCGGGCTCGAGAACGTGACGCTCCTCGAGGAGCCGCAGGCCGCCTTCTACGCCTGGCTCGGCCGCGCAGGGCGACGACTGGCGGAAGAAGGTCAAGGTCGGCGACCTGCTCCTCGTCTGCGACGTCGGCGGCGGCACGACCGACTTCACGCTGATCGCGGTCACCGAGGAGGCCGGCGACCTCGCCCTGACCCGCCTGGCCGTCGGCGACCACATCCTGCTCGGCGGCGACAACATGGACCTCGCCCTCGCCTACGCCGTGGCCGCCGGCCTGCCGGGCGGCATGGAGGGCCTCGACTCGGCCCAGCGCGTGGCTCTCGGCTACGCCTGCCGCGCGGCCAAGGAGACGCTGTTCGCCGACCCGAAGGGCGTCGGCCCCGGTCACGGTGCTCGGCCGGGGCTCGAAGGTCATCGGCGGCTCGATCAAGACCGAGCTGACGCGCGAGACGCTCAACGCCGTCCTCGCTCGACGGCTTCTTCCCGCGTTGCGCCGCCGACGGACTCGCCCGAGCGCGGGCGTCGCGTCGGCCTGACCGAGATCGGCCTGCCTTACGCCGCCGACCCGGCCGTCACGCGGCATCTCGCCCGGTTCCTCAACCGCCAGGCCGGCTCGCTCCACGCCGGCGACGTCGGCGGTGCACCCGTCGGCCGTCCTGTTCAACGGCGGCGTCTTCAAGGCCCGGCGAGCTGCGATCGCGGGTCGTCGAGGTCCTCTCGGCTCGTGGGCCGGCAAGCCGATGTCCCGGCTCTCGCCGCGACCGACCTCGACCTGGCCGTCGCCCACGGGGCGGCGTATTACGGGCTGGTCCGCCGGGGCAAGGGCATCCGCATCCGCGGCGGCGTGCCGCGGGCCTACTACGTCGGCATCGAGACGTCGGCCCCGGCCGTGCCCGGCGTCGCGCCGCCGCTCAAGGCGCTCTGCGTCGTGCCGATCGGCATGGAGGAGGGGACCGAGGCCGACGTGCCCGGCCCCGAGTTCGGCCTGGTCGTCGGCGAGCCGGCCGAGTTCCGCTTCCTCGGCTCGACGACCCGCCGCGACGATCGGCCCGGGACCGTCCTCGAGCGCTGGGCGCCCGAGGAGATCCAGGAGCTCGACCCACTCGAGACGGTGCTCGGCGCCTCGGAAGGCTCGACCGAGGGCGACACCGTCCCCGTCCGGCTCCACGCCCACGTCACGGAGGTCGGCACCCTCGACCTGTGGTGCCAGAGCACGCGTGGCGACGGGCGATGGAAGCTCGAATACAACGTGCGCGAGAACGCCGACGACTGACCCTGCGCGGGATGACCGACCCATGTCCCTGGAAGACCAGCTCCTGACCGAGAGCCTGAATCCGCTCTCGGCCGACATCGACCGGCTCGACGCCGCGCGGCATCGTCGCGCTGATGAACGCCGAGGACGCGAAGGTCGTCGAGGCCGTCGGCGCGAGGTCGCCGACGCCGTCGCCCGCGCGATCGAGCTGGGCCGCCGATCGCTTCCGCCGCGGCGGCCGGCTGATCTACGTCGGCGCCGGGACCTCGGGCCGGCTCGGCGTGCTCGACGCCTCGGAATGCCCGCCGACGTTCAGCACGCCGCCCGAGCATGGTCGTCGGCCTGATCGCCGGCGGCCACGCGGCGCTGACCCGGGCCGTCGAGGGGGCCGAGGACGACCCGCGACAGGGCGCCGCGGACCTCGCGGCGCTCGGACGTCGACGACGAACGACCTGGTCGTCGGGATCGCCACGTCGGGCCGAACGCCGTACGTGCTCGGGGCGATGGACGCGGCGCGAAGACGTGGGCGCGACGACCGTCGGGACTGGCCTGCAACCGCCCGAGCCTGCTCGGCGAGCGCGTCGACCTCGAGATCGCCCCGCTGGTCGGCCCCGAGGTCATCGCCGGCTCGACCCGGCTCAAGGCGGGGACGGCGACCAAGCTGATCCTGAACATGATCACCACCGGCGCGATGGTCCTGATCGGCAAGACGCTCGGCAACCGGATGATCGACCTCCAGCCGACGAACGAGAAGCTCCGCCTGCAGACCGCGGCGGATCCTCCGCGAGCTGGCCGGGCATCGACGACGACGAGGCCGCCGCGCTGCTCGCGCAGACGTCGGGCCGGCTCAAGCCCGCCCTGGTCGCCGCGCTGGCGGGGGTCGACGCCGCACGGGCCGACGCCTTGCTCGTCGAGCACGGCGGCCAGGTCCGCGCGGCCGTCAGGGCCGTCGACCGGAGTGTCGCCCCGATGAGCGGACCGACTGATCCTCGGCATCGACGGCGGCGGCACCGACACGACGGCCTGGCTGGCCGACGCCGACGGCAACGTCCTGGGCCGGGGCAAGTCCGGGCCGTCGAACATCAAGGCCGTCGGCGCCGACGCCGCGCGAGACGCGCTGGACCGTCGATCCTGGCCGCGTTCCACGACGCGGGCGTGCCGGTCGGCCCGGTCGAGGTCGTCGTGCCTCGGCCTGGCCGGGTTCGACCGGCCCGGGACAAGGAATGGCTCCGGTCGTGGGCGTCCGAGTCGGCCTGGGCGCGGAGGCTGGTGCTGGTCAACGACGGCGACCTCGTCGTCGCCGCCGGACGCCCGAGGGCTGGGGCGTCGGCGTGATCGCCGGCACGGGCTCGATCGCCGTCGGCCGCGACCGACGAGGGCCGATCGTCGCGCGCCGGCGGCTGGGGCTACCTCATCGGCGACGAGGGGAGTGCCTACGCCGTGGCCGTCGCCGGCTCTCAAGCGGGTCGTCCGCCGCGCCGACGGCCGCGAGCCCACCGGCTCGGGAGGCGATGCGCTGGGCCGTCGCCTGTTCGAGGCCATGGGGATCGGCGGGACCGACGAGCTGATCGCCTCGGTCTACGGCGACGGCCTCGACCGCGCCAGGCTCGCGTCGCTCGCGCCGACGGTCGTCGCGGCGATGGAGGACGACCCACGGCTGCTCGCCGACATCCTGCATCCGGCGGCCTTCGAGCTCGCCGAGATGGCCGCGGCCGTCGCGCGGAACCTCGGGTGGCACTCGGGCCACCTCCCGCTGGCGATCGCCGGCGGCTTCCTCCTCGGCTGCGAGCGGCTCGCGATTCGGCTCGGCGAGGAACTCGAAGGGTTCGGCTACGAGGTCGAGCCCACGCGAGTGCCCGAGCCGGTCCGCGGCGCCCTCGTCCTGGCGCGACGGGAGCTCGAGACATGAGCGACGCCAGGGTCGCGACCGGCCTCGACGTGCTGGTCGCCGAGGGCTTCGCGCGCCTGAAGGGCCGGCGCGTCGGGCTGATCGTCAATCCGACCTCGGTCGACGCGCGGCTTCGCCACGTCGTCGACCTCGTGGCCTCGACGCCGGGCGTCACGATCGCCGGCCTTTTCGGGCCCGAGCACGGCATCCGTGCCGAAGCCCAGGACCTGATCGGCGTCTCCTCGCGACGTCGATCGGCGGACCGGGGCCCTCGTCCACAGCCTCTACGGGGACGACCCCGCGAGCCTGACGCCCACGCCCGAGCAGCTCGAGGGGATCGACACGCTCGTCTTCGACGTCCAGGACGTCGGCAGCCGCTACTACACCTTCCCGGCCACGATGAAGTACGCGATGGAGGCCGCCGCGCGGGCCGGTATCGCGTTCGTCGTGCTCGACCGTCCTAATCCGATCGGCGGCGATCGGATCGAAGGGCCGACCGTCACCGACGGCCACGCGAGCTTCATCGGCGCCCGTCCGGTCCCGATCCGCCATGGCCTGACCGTCGGCGAGCTTGCCCTGCTCGATCGCGCCGAGCTGGGACTGGACCTCGACCTCAGCGTCATCGAATGCCGGGGCCTGAATCGCGTCGATGCTCTGGGCCGACACCGGCCTACCCTGGGTTCTCCCTTCGCCCAACATGCCGACGCCCGACACCGCGGCTGTCTATCCCGGCGGATGCCTGATCGAGGGCACGAACCTCTCCGAAGGCCGCGGGACGACCCGGCCGTTCGAGCTCTGGGGCGCGCCCTGGCTCGACCCCTACGAGCTCGCGGGGCAGATGGAACGCGAGCTAAGCGACTGCGGCGTGGGGTCGGGCCTCTCGCTCCGGCCATGCTCGTTCCAGCCGACGTTCCACAAGCACGCCGGCGCGCTTTGCGGGGGCGTCCAGGTGCACGTGACCGACCCGCGGACGTTCCGCCCGGCCGCGGTTTACACGATCGGCCTCGCCGTTGCGAGCCGGCTCCATGAGGAGCGGTTCGACTGGCGGACGGAGACGTACGAGTTCGTCTCGAACCCGATCGCGATCGACCTGCTCTTCGGCTCGCCGCGGGAGCGGACGCTCATCGATTCCGCGCCTCCCTCGGAATGGGCCCGGGACCTCTTCGACGGCGACTGGCGCCGCGACGAGCTCGAGTTCGCGGAACGCCGCGAGCCTTACCTTCTCTACCGGTGACCACCATGACGTCGGCAAATCCCGATCAGGGCGGCGTCATCCTCGTCGTGGACGGAGCCGTCGAGAACGTGCTTCTGCTCGGGTACGACGACCTGGCGGCCCTGCCCGTCGAGGATCAGATCGCGGACGTGTCGGAGCTCCATCCCGGGCGCAAGGGAGCGGCGGTCGACCTGCGTGCCCTGCCTCGACCGCTCGGCGCCGAAGCCTGAGGCTCGATTCCTGACGCTCCATGCCGACCGCGACGACTTCCACGTCTCGATCCCGCTCGACGAGATCCGCGACCGCGGCATGGTCGTCTATCGGCTCGGTGGCGTCCCGCTCGAATTCGCCCAGGGCGGCCCGATCCGTTTCCTGATCCGCGACCCCGCCTCGTGCCACACCGCCGAGGTCGACGACTGCGCGAACGTAAAGTACTTAAGCCGGATTGAGCTGACGTCCGGGCGAGGCCGCGACACGCGGCCCGAGAACGAGCGCGGCGCACGCGGAGCTTCACAAGCGGCAGGCCGACGGCGCTCGAGGCCGGCTCACCACGCGACGCGATCCCACCACCCGAGATATTCGCCGAGCTTCAGCGTGAGCACGGCGATCGAGATCGCCGCCCAGATGACCACGGTCACGAGCACGGCCGCGGCGGCGATGTCGCGCGCGACGCGGAGCCTCGGCTCGTCGGCGTCTCCGACCGCGCGGGCGAGCGTGTCGACCGCGCTGTGCATGAGCTCGGCGACCAGGACCAGACCGAGGGCCATGACCAGCAGGCACCAGCCCAGGGGCGAGACGCCGATCATCCCGGCGGTGAGGAAGATCAGCAGGGCGCGGTAGGCGTGGGCGAAGAAGCTCGAATCGCCGCGGAAGGCGTACTTGATGCCGACGAGGCCGGCCAGGAGCTTCTCGGTCAGGTTCCGCCGCCCCGCGCGGACGATCCGGTCCGCCGCCGGGGTGAGGAACTCGCCCGAATCGAAGGCCGCTCTCGCCTCCGCCGTCGGGCCGAGCGGACCCTCGGGCGCGGCGCCGGCCAGGGTCATGAGGTTCGGGGCCTCGACGGCGCTCGAGGCGGGTTCGTCAGGTCGGTACATGGCTAGTCTTTCGGGGCATAGCGGGTGTCGAGCCGGTTCATCGAGCCCGAGCCGAGGCCGATCGACGGGCTCAGCCGCGGCGAGACCTCGAAGGCGAACATGTAGCTGTGCTGGAGCGGGACGACGCTCAGTCCCACGGTCGTCAGGTAATCCTTGCCGACCCGCGTGAGCGAGCCCGTCGCGTTGAGCAGGATCGAGTTCGCGAAGTCATACGACGAGCTGAACGTGCCGTACCACTTCGGGCTCATCCAGTAGGTGTACGACGTCAGCAGGGCCGACGTCTGGATCAGCCCCGTGTCGACGATCGAGTAGCCCACGAACATCATGCCCCGCGGCGGGCGGGTGATGTTGATGCCCGACGTGATGATGTCGACGCCGTTGGGGTTCAGCTTGTTCTTGTTCGTGACCTTGAACAGGGGCGAGCCGCCGATGTTGAAGTACTCGAACCAGCCGTAGGACGTGATCGCCGTGCGGTCGCCGATGTACCACTCGAAGTTGTAGTTGGTCTGCCCGAACGGCGTGCCGAAGTTGTCGCGGTTGGCGTTGGGAAAATAGGTCGTGTCGACGTCGAGCACGAGGTAGTCGATGATCCGCCGCCGGCCCTCCGGCCCGCGCTTGGTCTGGACCCGCTGGTGGATGCCCATGCGCAGCGTCTCGATCGTCGCCTGGATGTCGGTCGACTGCGTGATCGGCGAGACGGTGCGGCGTAGTAGCAGGAACCGCGGGTCGTACTGGGGCGGGAGCAGGCCGCCGGCGTAGTTCATCATCGCGAAGTAGCGCCGGGTCATCTCGTAGCTGTTGTCGTCGAGGTCGTCCTGAACGCCCAGGGTGTTCAGATTCACGTTCGACCAGGCGTCCCGGAAGTCGGCCATGAGGTCGATCTTGTGGTTGAACCCGTGGACGTTCATCAGCTCGCTCTCGACGTCGGGATACTTCTTCCAGGCCATGACGTCGGCCCGGCCGCCGACGCTGCCCCATGCCCGGCCGACGGCGGCGCCGTCGATCTGGTGGTCCCACCCGACGAGCTGCCCCTGCGCGTAGGGAACGACGCGGACGAACCCGAGGTTGATCGGCACGTCGACCTCGTGCGCCGTGTAGTAGCGGCCCGTCTGCATCGTCCGGCTCGTGTTGGAGACGGGATCGTACGGCAGGTAGTAGATCGTGTTCAGGTTGTTGACGTCGTTCGCGGTGTGGGTGTTGGCCCAGTCGACGCCCGTGTGACCGAAATAGGTCACCCAGTCGTCGAGGAGGGCGTCGCCCAGCCGGTAATAGTCGAGTTTGGGGAGCCACTGCGTCTCGGTGTTCCAGGCGTTGGGGTTCAGCTCGGTCTGGACGGTCGCGGCCCAGTTTTCCTGCGACCAGTAGCCGTAGAACACGTCCTCGTGATCGAGGCCCGTGTCGAAGAGCCGCTTGTAGTACTGCTCGAGGAAGTTGCGGTCGCTCAGGTAGCCGAGCTCGATGGCGAACCGCTTGTCGACGCCGGGCGTGTCGTTGTCCTCCTTGGTGTTGAGCGACTGGAAATGGCGGAAGTTGAACCGGCCGCGGAAGTTCGTCGTGTTGAGCGAGACCGGGTTATTCTGCCGGGTCGGATAGGGGATGACGCGGCCGTTGACCACCTTGCCGTACGGATTCGGAAACGTGATGACCGCCGGTCCCTGGCCCAGGTCGTCGACGTTGTGGTCGTTGATGCCCCAGATGTCGAAGTAGCCCATGTACTCGCGGAGCAGGCCGGGCGTCCACGACTTGTCCCTATGGTAGGGGTCGAGGACGTCATGAATCGGGTCGATGCCGCCCCAGCCGAGCTCGGTGCCCGCCGCCGGGCCTCGGGCGGTCAGGTAGTCGAGGTCGACGTTCCAGATGTCGATCCACGTCGGCCGGCGGATGCCGGCGAGCTTGAAGCCGTTGAAGTCGAACAGGAACTGCGAGCCGAAGTAGTTGTTCTCGCGGAACGTGAACATGCGGAGCGGCGTGTCGAGGTCGTCGGCGTCGGTGACGTAGCGGGGCCAGTAGAAGACCGGCACCGGCCCCATGTAGAAGAAGTTCTGCCGCGAGTCGACCCGCCACGTCGTGCGCTGGGAATTGTCGGGCGCATCGCCGACCCTGTCGGGTGGGATGTTGTCGCTGAGGACCTTCGAGAGGTCGAGCGAGCGGCTCGTGAATCGATATCCCGGCTCGGCGAACCGGCTGCCGGTGGAGACCGACTGCTGCACGCGGATCTGCTCGAACGACTGGGCCATCATCTGCCCGTTCGGGCCGGCGACCAGCGGGTGGAACTGGTCCATCCTCGGCGTGTTGATCTTCATCGGCGCGATCAGCCCGGCGCGAAGACGTTGACCTCGGCGTCGATGGCGATGCAGCGATCGGCGATGTAGTCGATGTAGGCGCGAGTCGCGCGATAGACCGTCTGGTCGTCCGCGCCCTGGAGCTTCCGCGGGTCACGCCGGACGATGACATGGCCTTCAAGGTAGACCTCGAGCGGGTCGTCGGGCGCCTGGACGAGCTCGCCGCTCGGCCCGACGCGCTGCGGGGGCGAGCCGGGCTTGGGCTTCTGCCAGATGATCGCGCTGTCGGCCTCGACGTCGATCGTGCCCTGCTTGGGGTCGTTCGTGACGATGTTCACACCGCCGGTCATGACGGTGATCTTCGTACCGTCGGAGGCCTGGTACTGCCGCGGCGCGAAGTCCCGCCCGCCGTAGATGGCGGTGACCCGGCGCGTGCCGGGCTGGATCGGTGACAGCGGCGCCTCGGGCGGTGCCGGGGTCCTCGGCCGATTGGCCGGCATGCCGGGTAGCGGTTCGAGGTCCGTCGCAGCTCGGTTGCGCGGAGCGGCCGGCGGCGCGGGTCGGTCCCGGGGCGGCGGCGACGGCGGTACAGGGTCGATCGCGGGCCCGAAGTCGGGCGGCGGTGCCTCCGCCGGCCGCGCCGGCGCGTCGGCAGGCGGGGCGGGCGGCGGGTCGCCGGGGAGCTGAGGGAAGCCCGGTCCGTCAATGAACTGGACCTGGCGATAGCCCGGCTCGCGGACCCGCGCTGGACGCGTGTCGTCCACCTTGGGCAGCGAGTCGACGGTCTGCTCGGCGGCCGCGCGCTTCACCGCCGGGTCGGCGACCGTCTCCTCGGGCAGCGGAGGAAGGCCGTGGAGATCGTCCGGCGGCACCGGCGCCTGGACTGCCGACCGCGGCGGCGGTGTCTCCGCCTTCCTGGTCGCCCGGGCACCGGGGCCGAACGCGCGTGTCACCAGCTCCGAGCCCGGGCGCGCGCGGAAGCGTCTGGAGCGTGCCGTCCGAGGCGGCGGTCATCGTCACCTGGCCGGTCGTCGTCCACGTCTCGCGGATCGAGTTGACCGGCGCACCGCTATCGGCCGCGCGCCGGGCGCTCCCCTCGGCGTAGAGCTCGACATCGTGGGTGGTACCGCCCTCGGGATTAGGCCGGGCGGAAATGCGGACGACGGCACGCTCGGCGCGAACGCCCTCGTCGCCGCGGAAGACCGCCACGAAGCCCTCGAGGAGGACATAGTGGACGCCCTCCTGCTCCCAATCGCGGACGCGGTCGGCCGTCAGGGTGATCGGTGGGACGATGTCCCTGCCGTCCGCCGCGCGGACCGGCCGCGCGATCGCGAGCGCGACCAGCAAGAACCCCAGGCGGGCCGCGCGACAGGCTCGGCGACCGCTGCTGGTCCGGTGAACCGGCACGGCTCCTCCACGCAGGAACACCTCCCCCGGGCGCCAAGGCCTTCCTTGGCCCGGGCGACCGACGCGGCTCCGTTCGTCCTGGAACGACCGAGCTCGGCGCGGCGGAAGTGCCTCGCCTCGGGCGTTCAACGGGGTGCCTCGTCGGGGTCGATCAGGGGGACGGTCGGAGAAGTGCGAGCGAGAGGAGTCTCGGGGCGGGACACTATCCGTTCAGCCCCGGGGCGTCAACCCGAGCACGGTGACTGGTGGCCGGTGGGCCGGACGGCATGATGCCCAGGTCGGACGGCTCTTCTAAACCCCATCATCACGCCATCGGCGTAGCCGAGACCGCCCCGATCAACTGATCTCCAGCTTTCCCTTGGGCGCCTTGAATCGGCCCTGGAGCGATGGGTTGAGTCCATACGCCATGCTCAGCAGCTTGATCGGATGGAGAGTCCGCTTGGTGACCCCCTGCTCCATCTGCATCCGGCACGTTGCGCACTCCGTGACGCCGATCTCGATGTCATCCTCGCGAAGCCGCTGGATGAGCCCCCGGCCGGCGCGAAGCGATGTGCGGAAATTCCGCCGGGCCAGTCCGAACGTCCCGGCCATGCCGGAGCATCCGCGGTCGATGAACTGCACGTCGAGGTTCGGGATCTTGCGGCACGAGATCCAGGCCCGGCACGCCCACGCCGAGCGTCCTCAGATGGCACGGCTGGTGATAGCCGGCCCTCGCGTGGAGCGAAATCGTCGGGTCGGAGAGTTGTCCTCGCGCCGCCAGGCCGACGAGGTACTGGCCGACGTCCATCGTGTTATCGGCGACCATCGCGGCGTCGAGGTCGTCCGTCAGCTTGAGGTACTCGTGCCGGAGCATCAGCGTGGCGGATGGCTCGGAGCAGACGACCGTGTAGCCGTCGCGCACGGCGTCGCCCAGCGCGCGGAGGTTGGCCGTCGCCTGCTCGCGCGCGGTGTCCAGGTCGCCGGTCACGAGCGCCGCCATGCCCGAGCCCCGCTGCCGGGGCGGCACGTAGACGTTGACCCCTGCGTGCCGCAGCAGGCCGACGACCGCCGCGGCGAGGTCCTGGTCGAAGTAGTTCGCGAACACGTCGACGAAATAGGCGACCCGTGGCCCCGCCTCCTGGGGCCTCGGTTCCGTCAGCCCGAGGCGCCGGGCACGCCGGACGAACGACGTGCGATGCGCCCGGGGCAGCCGCCGATGCCGCGAGAGCCCGATGAGCCGCTCCATCAGCCACCGCGCCCCGCGGTTGGCCATCAGGGCATTCGACAGGATGGGGAACCGGCTCGCCAGCTTCGCCCAGCGCTCGATCCGCGACACCATCCAGTCGCCGGGCGTCAGGCCGTGATCCTGCACGTAGGCCGCCTTGGCCTCGATCATGAGGCTCGACACGTCGACGGCCGACGGGCACTCGCTCCGGCAGAGGGTGCAGTGGATGCACAGGTCGGCGTTCCGCTTGAGCTCGTCGGAGCCCCAGAGCTTCGGGTCGAGCACGCCGGCCGCGATCTGGCGGAGGAGGTTCGCCTGGGCCCGGGGCGACGCCGCCTCGTCCCGGCGGGCGCGGAAGGCCGGGCACATCCGCAGGCTCGGCTCGAGCGTCCGACACGCCCCGCACCCGTTGCACGCCGCCGCCTCACTCCACGGATCGCCGTGCGACCACCGGAGCATCGGCTCGAGGACCGGGAGGGAGAGGCTCGGTCCCTCGCTGACGCCGACCGCCGGGACGACCGGCGCCTCCGCCCGCTTCGGCATCGGCCGGAGGTTGCGGGTCATCGCGTGTGGATCGTCGCCGACGACCTTGCCCGGATTCAGCAGATTGAACGGGTCGAACGCCTCCTTGATCGCCCGGAACGCATGGGCGAGGTCGCCGTACTGGCGGCGCAGGAACTGCGTGCGCACCAGGCCGCAGCCGTGCTCGCCCGAGACGGTCCCGCCGACGTCCCACGCCGCCGCGTAGACCTCCGACGCCATCGGCTCGAGCTTCGCCAGGTCCCGCGGGTCGCCCAGGTCGAGGAACGGCCGGGTGTGGAGCTGGCCGTGGCCGACGTGGCCGTAGATGGTCCAGCTCACCTCGAACCGTCGGAGGATCTGGAGCAGGCTCTGGAGGAACTCGGGCAGGGTCTCGGGCGGGACGGCGACGTCCTCGATGAACGCCACGGGCCGCGACGGCCCCGGCATCCGCGTCAGCAGCGGCTTGACCACCCGCCGCAACGCCATGATCGCCTCGCACTCCGACCGCTTCGAGACGACCGTCGGGGCCCCCGCGAGCTGGCCCCGCCGGTCGACGCGGGCGAGCAGGTCCGTCGCGCGCTCGAGCGCGGCGGCCGGCGTCTCGGCGTCGAATTCGACGAGCAACGCCGCCTCGACCGACTCCGGCAGCCAGGCCCGCGCCGGCGGGAATGCATCGCGCGCAACCTGGATCGAGCGCCAGTCGAAGAGCTCGCACGCCGATGGGTCGAAGGCCAGGCAGTCCGTCACGACGGCCGCGGCGTCCGCCAGCCTCGCGAACGGCAGGACCACCACCGCTTCGGCCGGCGGGATCGGCACCGTCTTCAGCGTGGCCTCCGTCACGAGGGCGAGCGTACCCTCCGAGCCGACGATGAGGCGGGCCAGGTCGAGATAATCCACTCCTCCCGCCGCGTTCAGCGCGTAGCCCGCGCGATTCCTCGGCGACCGGGGCCAGTTCCTGGCGATGGCCTCCGCGTGGTGACGGAGGATCGACGCGACCTTGCGGGCGACGGCGCCCTTGAAATCGTCCGGCTCATTATCGAGGTCCGGCGCCGGCTCGCGGGCGAGCCGCGCCGGTCGCCGCCGGCGAACATCACCTCGAGCGTCGCAACGTGGTCGGCCGTTGCACCGTAACGGAGCGAGCGGGCGCCTGCGGAATTGGCGCCGATCATCCCGCCAATCGTCCGCGACTCGGGGCCGCTCGGGTCGGGCCCGAGCCGGCGACCGAACTGGGCGAGGTGGTCGTTCACGACGTCGAGGACGACGCCCGGCTGCACGACGACGCTCGCCGGGCCGGTCGAGACGATCCGCCGGAAGTGGCGGCTGAAGTCGACCACGAGGCCCGAGCCCAGCGTCTCGCCGGCCATGCTCGTGCCCGCGCCGCGGGGGTGGAGCGGGATCGACTGCTCCTGGGCATAGTGGACGAGGGCGAGGAGATCGTCCTCGTGCCGCGGCACGACGACGCCGAGCGGGTCGATCTCGTACAGGCTCGCATCGAGCGCGTACGGGGCGCGCTCGACCGGCTCGAACAGCAGTTCGCCGTCGATCTGGCCGCGGAGGTCGTCGAGGATGCGCGCCCGTCGTTCGTCCATCGTGGCGGAAGGCCGATCGGATCAGGAAGGAGGGTGGGCATCGCCCCGGCCTACTTCGGCCCGGGCGATCTTGCGGTGCTCCTCGACCCGGATCCGCTCCTGGCGATAACGCTCGCCGACGCCGAGGTCGAACGGGGCGATCGCCCCGCCGGGGTTGGCGCCCGGCCCACGGTACTGCGCGAGGCATCGGTAGCAGATCGTCACGTCGGGCACCTTGTAGTACAGCACCATGTCGAGCAGGGCCGAGGCGAGCAGGATGGCGTAGGTCCACAGTGGCCGCTCGTAGTACCAGAACACCGTGCTGATCGCGAAGCCGACGACCACGATGACCAGCCCGAGCGCCTGCGGGAAGTCCTTCTGGCGGTAGAAGTCGTCGCAGCCGCAGCAGGCGCAAGCGGCGAGGTCGGTGCCCGAAAAGGCCCGGTCGGGGACGGCCCGGACGTCGCCGCAGGCCGTGCAGGCGATCTCGCGCACCGACTCGACGTCGGCCACGCGGGACACGGCCCCGCAGCTCCGGCAGGCGTGGGTCAGCTCCATGTTCGGTTCCGAGGGCAAGTCGAGGGGGGTCCGCCCGTTGTATCGCGCGGCGGTGAAGAGCGGAAGGAGCGACCGGGGGCTTCATCAAATCAGCACATGCGAGTCCCGCGCGAGGATCAGCGAGCTCAGCTCACCGAAGAGCAGCAGCGTCATCGCGATGTAAAGGATGCCCGTGGCCGACTGGGTCGAGCGGATCTGCACGGTCCGCCAGGCGAGCCATGTCGCCACGCCGAAGCCGGCGATCCCCATGCCCCAGCGCATCGCGATGAACAGCGGGCCCATCGCCGCGCCGCCCGCGGAACTCGATGGTACGAGAAAGAGCGCCACACACGCCAGGCCCGTCCTGACGACCAGACTCGCGCCCATCAACCGGACGAACCGCTTGAGTGGCTCGATCGACATGGCCGGAGCCGTCAAGTAGTAGTGGCCGAGCAGCATCGCGGTCAGGGTCGACCCGAGCAATACCGCCGAAGTGATCCGGCTCGCGGCGTTCACCGCCCACCGGGCCCACGACCCACCGTCGGCCGTGAGCGACAGGACGATCGTCGCCGTCGCCACGATCGCCAGCGCCGCCGGCACGCCCAGCCTCGGCAGGCCGAGGCCCCAGGCCAGCGTAGCGACGAACGCAAGTAGGGATATCGTCAGCGCGAGGCCGAAGACGACCGGCTCGAACGGCGGCCGCGTTGCGGCGAGGGTCGCCAGCACCGCCAACCCCAAAATGACCTGGCAATGGGTCCGGAAGAAGCCGATCGGCACCTCTCGCCACGGCGCAACGACGAGCATCGCCGCCAGGCCGCCGGCGAGGCGGATCGCGAAGTCGGCGAGCATCGGCAGGGTCATCGTGCGGCCCGGGCGGGGGTTAGGGCTTCGAGCCGTGCATCAGCGCCAGCACCTCGGCGCGAGTCGCGGGCTGGTCCTTGCAGACGCCTCGCAGAGCGCTCGTGACCATGACGCTGCCCGGCTTGTGGACGCCGCGGATCGTCATGCAGGAGTGGCTCGCCTCGATGACCACCGCCACGCCCCGGGCGTCGAGCTCCTCCATCACCAGCTCGGCGACCTCCTCCGTGAGCTTCTCCTGGATCTGCGGGCGCCTCGCCAGGGCGTCGATCACGCGGGGGATCTTCGACAGGCCGACGACCTTGCCATTGGGGATGTAGGCCACATGCGCCACGCCGACGAACGGCAGCAGGTGGTGCTCGCAGAAGCTCTCGACGCGGATGTCGCGGATCACGACCATCTCGTCGTACTTCTGCGTGAACACCTTCTGCAGGTGCGTCCGCGGGTCGAGATGCAGGCCCCGGAAGACCTCCGCGTACATCCGCGCCATCCGGTCGGGCGTCTCGATCAGGCCTTCGCGGTCCGGGTCCTCGCCGACGGCCAGCAGGATCTCCCTCACGGCGCGGCGAATCCGGTCGAGGTCGACCGGCGAGGCGGCCTCGGCGATGGCCACGCCATCGTCGTCCGGGTCGAACCCGCCCGGGTCGAGATGGTCTCGATACGATGATCCGGTGGGCATGGCTCGTCGTCTAACTCGAATCAGGACTAAGATTTCCGGTCAGATTTGCCCGCAGTCATTGTAGTCCGGCGAGCGCCTCGAATCAAGCGGCGCCGGCGCTCAGTTCGTGCTGAACGGAGGCGGGAAGTCGGCGGTCGGCGGCGTGGCGGAACCCACGCCGGCCGCGGCCCGCAGCCAGTCGCAGAGTTCGTCGAGCCGGAGCTCCACCTGCCGCTCGCCGAGCAGGCCCAGTTTGGCCTCGACCGGCATCGGCAGCGCGTGCGCGAGGATGTCGGCCAGCGCCCCGGCCGGAAGCGGCGACGAGAGGATCTCCTCCAGGTCTGGGTCAACGCCCCCGTGCGGCTCGAGAAACGCGCGGAAAAGACGGAGGAGCTCGGACTTCTGGGTCTCGAGATCGTCGCCTTCCAGAGCGACGTCGTCGATCGCCTCGAACTCCGACGCCCGGTACCTCTTCCCGCTCGGCACCTCGCGCGTCAGGCGGACGCGGCGGAGGCCGAGCAGGAGGAAGTTGAACTTGCCGTCCGCGAGCCGTTCGTATTTGAAGATCCGCCCGACGCAGCCATACTCCTCGTACCTGGGCGAGCCCTTGCCCTTCCACTCAGACTCGGGCCGGAGCATGACGACGGTCACCAGCCGGTCGGAGGCGATCGCGTCCTCCGTCATTTCCTTGTAGCGTTCCTCGAAGATGTGCAGCGGCAGCACGGCGTGCGGGAACAGGACGACCCCCGGCAGAGGGAAGAGCTTCAGCACCTTGACCCCGGAGAGATCCCGATCGTCGTCCACGCCACGCCTCCACCGGTCGACGCCCCAATCCGCAGAGCGAATTGTAGTTCGGTCGGCGCGAGCGGCAAGCCTGCCGTCGCGGTTCGGCCGTCAGTAACTCGGAGCCCGCGCATGCCCCGACCCGTCCGGCCGTCACCGAAGCGAAAGCAGCAGGCCGCCGAGGTCGTCCGCGGCCTCAAGGCGATGTATCCCGAGAGCGCCTGTGCGCTCCACCACCGTAACCCATTCGAGCTGATCGTCGCGACCGATCCTCTCGGCCCAGTGCACCGACGCCCGCGTCAACATGGTCACGCCCGTCTCTGTTCGCACGCTATCCCGACGCCGCGGCGCTCGCGCAAGGCCGAGCTCGCCGAGCGTCGAGACGCTGATCCACTCCGACCGGCTTCTTCCGGGCCAAGGCGAAGAACCTGATCGCGATGGCCTCGGCGCTCGTCGCCGACCACGGGGGCGAGGTCCCCGCGGATCTCGACGCCCTGACCGCTCTCCCGGGCGTCGGCCGCAAGACGGCCCACGTCGTCCTGGGCATGGCCTTCGCGTCACCCTTCGGGCGTCGTCGTCGACACCCACGTCAAGCGGCTCGCCTTCCGCCTCGGCCTGACGAAGTCGGCCGACCCCAAGCGTCATCGAGCACGAGTTGACCGCCCTCGTCCCCCGCGACGAGTGGATCAACCTGAGCCACCGCCTGATCGAGCACGGCCGCAAGGTCTGCATCGCCCGCCGGCCGCGGTGCGAGGAATGTGCGCCTGAACGAGATCTGCCCCAAGACTGGGCGGTGCCGCGAAGCCGCCCTTCGCGAAGACGCCGCGCACGGGTTAATCTCGATAACGTCCGTCAAGTCGGACGATCCAACCGACGCCGCCAGACGGGCGAGGACGGCCTCACGATGCACATCCGCGACATCTTCGCAGACCCACCCGACGACGTTCAGCTTCGAGTTCTTCCCGCCGAAGACCGACGCGGCGTCGGACGAGCTCTTCGCCAACATCGCCCAGCTCCAGGAGCTCCAGCCGTCGTTCGTCTCGGTCACCTACGGCGCGGGCGGCTCGACGCGCGAGCGGACGCACGACCTGATCGTCCGCATCCAGCGCGAGACCGACCTGACGGCCGTCTCGCACCTGACCTGCGTCTGCCACACCCGCGAGGAGCTCGCCGCGATCCTCGACCGCTACGCCGCCTCGGGCATCGAGAACATCCTGGCCCTCGGCGGCGACCCGCCCCGCGACACGGCCGAACTACGACCGCTCGCAGCGACGCCTTCCAGTACGCCGACGGGCTCGTCCGCTTCATCCAGCGAGTGGCCGGCCACCCCGACCCCCGCGGCTTCGGCATCGGCGTCGCCGGCTTCCCCGAGGGGCACCCCGGCACGCCGAACCGGCTCAAGGAGATGGACTACCTCAAGCGCAAGGTCGACGCCGGCGCCGACTACATCTGCACCCAGCTCTTCTTCGACAACCGACGACTTCTACGACTTCCGCGAGCGCTGCGAGCTGGCCGGCATCCACGTGCCGATCGTCGCCGGGCATCATGCCGGTCACCGTCGAAGACGGGCATGGTGCGGATGGCCGAGCTCGCCCTCGGCGCCCGCTTCCCGGCCCGGCTGCTGCGGCGCGATCGACCGCTGCGCCGACGACGAGGCCGTGGCCAAGGTCGGCATCCACTGGGCGACCGAGCAGTGCCGCGACCTGCTCGACAACAACGTCCGCGGCATCCACTTCTACACGCTGAACAAGTCGGACGCGACCCGGCGGATCTACGAGAACCTGGGCGTGAAGGACTCGCTGGCCCTCCGGCGCGCGCTGAGTCGGCCGTCGCGACGCTGACCATGACCGACGACCTGACGCGCCGGCTCAAGGCCGAGGCCCTTCGACTCGGGTTCGACCTCGTCGGCGTCGCCCCGGCCGTCGCGCCGCCGGGCTATCCGCGGTTCCTCGACTGGCTCGAAGCCGGGCTGCGCCGCCGGGATGGACTACCTGCCGCGACCGCGCCGAGGCCCGGGCGCCACCCCGAGGCCGTCCTGCCGGGCGTCCGCTCGGTCGTCGTCGCCGAGCTTCGTCTACGGGCGAGCCCGACGCCCGAGCCGACCGACGACGCCAGGGCAAGGTCGCCCGGTACGCGCGAGGCGGCGATTATCACCGCTTGCTCTGGCGATCGGCTCGAACTGCTGCTCGGACCTGGCTCCGACGCCGAGCGGCCCGAGGCGTCCGCGGCCGCGCCGTGGCCGACACGGCCCCGCTGCTCGAACGCGACTTCGCCCGGCTCGCCGGACTCGGCTGGATCGGCAAGAACACGATGCTGATCGACCGGCGGCTCGGCAGCTTCACCGTGCTCGGGGCGCTGCTGACGGACGCCGAGCTTGACGCCCGACGCGCCGCATCGAGGCCGACCACTGCGGGACCTGCACGCGCTGCCTCGACGCCTGCCCGACGGACGCCTTCGACGGCCCGTACCGGCTCGACGCCCGCCGGTGCATCAGCTACTGGACCATCGAGCACCGCGGCCCGATCGCCAGACGACGCGGCCGAGTCGCTCGACGGCTGGGTCGTTCGGCTGCGACGTCTGCCAGGACGTCTGCCCGTGGAACCGCAAGGCCCCGATCGGCCGCGAGCCGGAGCTGGCGCCGCGGCATGACGTGGGTCAATCCCGATCTGATCGCCTGGCTCGACCGCGACGCCCGAGCAGTGGGCCGACGACCTGCGCGGCACGGCCCTGAAGCGGGCGAAGCGCGCGGGGCTCGTCCGCAACGCGGCGCTGGTGCTCGGCGCGCGGGGCGTCCGCGAGGCTGTTCCTTCCCTTCAGCGGCTGCTCGACGACCCCGACGCGACCGTCCGCTGGGCCGCCGAATGGGCGCTGAGACGAATCGGATCGTAAGGCCTGCGATCGCGGATCTCGCAGGTCGATCAGCTCGCGGCCTTGGTGCCCGAGGTGCCGGTGAGGTTCACCGAGGGCGCGCTGGCCGGGGTGGCCGTCGTAGCGGCCGGTGCCGTCAGGCTGTAGGTGACCGCCGAGATCGTCCCCTGGATCACCTGGCCGAAGCCGTCGCTCGACGTGATCCGGTAGATGTTCGAGCCGTTGCCCAGGGGAATCTGAATCGAGTAGTTGCCCGAGGCGTTGGCGGTTGTTGTCGTCGTCGGCGACGTGTTGTTCGTGTCGGTATAGGTGAGCGTCGCGCCGGGGGTGGCCGTGCCACTGAAGGTCACGGTACGGATGTTCGTCACGCGGTCCTGGATTCCGCTGTCGGAGATCGGGCTGAGGTTGGCCGCGACGACCGGCGTGACCTTCACCGAGGCCCCGAGGTTCTGCTGCGCGATGCGCAGGTCGGTGTTGTTGATGACGCCGTCGCGGTTGGCGTCGGCGGCGAACACATAGTTCGGGCTGCTCGCGTTGACGTTCTTGTCCTGCTTGATCGTGGCCAGGCCGGAGTTGTCGACCGTGCCCGTGCCGGCGGCGTCGCCCGGCAGGTAGAAGCCGACGAGGAATCCGCCGGTGGTTCCGCCCTGGGACTGCACGATCGCCGCGTAGTTGTGGGGCGAAGCGGCCTGCGCCGCGGTGAGCTTGAGAGTCACCAGCACGGCGGTCGACTGCTTGCCGTTGGCCGGATTGGCGAGCTGGACGGTCTTCACGTAGTTCGCCCGGGTCATCGGGATCATATGGTGCGTCTGCAGGTCCTCGACCGCGACGATCTTCCCCCGGGCCGATCGAGCCCGACTGTGCGGCCACGTCGATGCCCAGCGTGATCTGGTGCCTGGCGTTGAGCGTGATGAGGCTCGGCTGGTACGTGAAGGGGACGACGACCTTCTGATTCGCCGAGGCGAAGTTCTCGTTCAGGATCGCGAATGTGTTGCCCGCGCCCGAGGTCATCAGATTGCGCGTCTCGAGCGCCTCGGGCTGGAGGCGGGCGCGGCGAGGACGGCGGTCCGGAGTGCGAGTGGGATTCATGGCGAGGGCCCTCCTTGGCCCGGGAGAAAGGCGGCCCGTCCGGAGCCGCCGCGGCGATCCAACCTTCAATCGCAAGGGCGCCGGGTCACGGCGCGACCTGGGTTTCCCTCTTCAACGTCAACCGCCGCCGCGACGCGCGCGGGGCGGGCAGATAATGGGTCACTTCCTGCTCCGTGGCCGCACCTTCAAGTCGCTCGGCGCGCACTCTCCACGCGGTCGCGGCGAAGAGCACGACGCCGGCCCAGAAGAACATGCCGTAGAACTGGGCGACCTTGTGACCCTCGCCCCTGGCGATGAGCTTCGAGATCGAGTCGCCCGCCTCCGAGAACCGCGCCGTCGGGGCGGGACGGCTCGAACGATCCTGCTTGTGGGCGAACAGGTTGCCGACCTCCGTCGAGGTCGTCGCCATGAGCAGCGTGGACGTGACCAGCGCCGCGCCGATCGCCACCCTTGCCCCTCGGGAAACCTTCGGGCTGAACGCCCGGTACGCCAGGTAGGTGAACGGTAGCAGGACGGTCACATAGTGGTGCTTCCAGCTCCGCTCGGAGATGAAGAGCATGGCCAGGACGATGAGCGAGAACTCGCCCAGGAGCCGCGGATCGTCGCGCCGGGCGTTCTTCGTCCGGCAGAGCCACGCGAGCCCGCCGAGGATCGCGACCGACACCACCTTCAGGGCCGGCACCACCAGCTTCGGGTCGAGCGAGAAGAGGTGGAGGTGCTGGAGCTGGACGCTGTACCGCTCGTCGCCGACCTGCCTGGTGAGGATCCGCATCGCGACGCCGATCATCGACTGGTTGATCTCCTGGACCCCGGTCACGTCGCTCGCGACGTAGGGTCGGAGGATGCGATGCCACCACGTCGCCAGGCAGAGGCCGTTGAATTCGGGCCCGAGGAAGATACTTGGGACCACCAGAAGGAAGAGGCCCATCCCCAGAGCCGAGGCCGCGACGGTCCGCCACGAGCCCTTGTAGATGTAGTAGAGCCCGAACAGCGCGGGCGTCACCTTGTATGTGACCGAGAGCGCGAGCAGGAGCCCGGCCAGGACGTCATATCCCGCCCGCCACGCGGCCAGCGAGCTGACGACGAGGAACAGGATCAGGATGTTGTTGTTCCCGTGGTGCAGGTCGCTGAGGATCGGCCGGAGGCTCAGGAGGACGATGGAAAGCTGGACCCACGACGGGATCGGATGCGGCGGGATCTCGGCGGGCGGGACGTCCGCCTGTGGGTTCAGGGCCTTTCGCGTCAGACCCTTGAGGTTGCGGAGCCAGCTCGCGACCTCGCCCCACGCCGAGGCATCCGGCCGCGCGACCATGCGCAGGCAGAGCCACGCAGAGACCGCCACCATGACGACCTTCAGCGCGAACCAGGCCACGGCCCCCGTCACCTTGGGCAGGACCATGAGCGGGTAGAGCGACAGGGGCATAAGCGGGGGGTTGGGGAAGAAATACTTGTCATAGATATTTACCCCCCGGACGAACTCGAGCACCTGCTTCCGCCAGCGGATGAAGGCACTGCGGTCGTCGGCGGCCTTGGCCGCGTAGACGACGGCGGCGCCGACCATGAACCCGAGCGCGACGACCCAGAGGCCGCGGCGGAGGTGGCGGTCGAACGCGGGGACGATGGGCCGACCGTCGGGGTCACCCCCCGGGGCGGGTTGGGGCACGGCTCGCTCCTTCCTTGGAGGTTGGGCCACGCAAGTTGTCGGCCGTCACGACGCCCGCTGGCGGGAGTCGAGGACGGCCGGGCCTCGGCCCGGAGGCCGGTGGTGCGGGAAAGGGGCCGTGCATCCTTGACGGCGATCCTCACCCCCGGCGCGGGGCGGAGGCACGGGCGGAGAGATACCCGCGTCGCCCCAGTCGGTCAAGGTCAGCCGGGCGGCCAGAGTGCCGCCGGGTTGCCCTCCCGATCGCGGGCGCGGGCGAGAGCCCTCGTTCCAGAACCCCGCGGAGTGGCGTGCAATGGGGTGTCGGCGAGGCCCGGCCCCGGCGGCGACGATGAGAAATTACCGACCGAAGCCAATTTTCCGCAACTCCATGATGCGTATAGACTTGCACTTAGTTTTTTCGGCCGCGGATTCCGCCAGGGCGGCCTCGTCGACCTCGTCGACAGAGGGCCGGAGCCAGACCGGGCTATCCCCGGCCAGGTCGCCGAGGGCCGAGCAACTCCATGCGCCGGGCGCGGAATCGAGAGCTAGACGAAGCGCCGGCAAACGCCGATTCATACCGTGCGAAGACACCCCAAACCGAACAATCGCTGTCGAGTGCGGCCCGCAGGATTCGAACCTGCAACCAAGGGATTCGAGACGCCCCCGCGTTTCCACGGGGCTCGGACTATCTCACCCTCCGCGCTCCCTCTCACGGATGACGTCGGGCGGGGCGTCGCTCCTTGGGGGGAATGGGGAGGCCGGGCGCTCGTCGGCGGGGATTATCGTTGGGACTCACCCCGCTAGTCTCTGAACCTTCCTGGCGACCTCTGCCCAGCCAGGCTTGGCTGCGGATTGCCTTGCCGGCGCGGTCCGACTGGTCCCGTCGTCATGCCCCGGTTTAGGTTCCCCGCAATTCACCCGGATCGCGTCCGGAGGTCACCCCCCGGCGCCACCATGCTGATGAGTCCCCTGCTCTACCATTGAGCTAGGGCCGCGTGCGTGTCATCATGAACGAACGCGGGCGACGGCTGCAAGAGCAACCGTCCCCTCGTTTCGTTTTCGAGACGCTCGGCGGTCGGAGACTCAGCCGCCGGCGCCGACCAGCTCCGGCTCATTGCCGTCGTGCCGCGGTGCCGCCGGCACCAGCGGCTCGCGGGCCGGCTTCGCCCGGGTGAGCTTCGGCTGCTTGACGTTGTACGCGATCCCGACCAGCGACATCGCCTTGATCGCCCAGTACGCGGTGTCGATCTCCCACCACCGCAGGCCGATCTTCGCCGACGACTGGAAGGCGTGGTGGTTGTTGTGCCACCCCTCGCCGTACGACGAGCAGCGCGACCCACCAGAGGTTCGTCGAGTCGTCGCGGGTGTCGTAGGTCCGGTAGCCCCAGCGGTGCGTGGCCGAGTTGACGAGCAGCGTCACGTGGAGGATCAGGACCGTCCGGACGAACCCGCCCCAGATCAGCCAAGGCATGCCGCCCAGGCCGTAGAGGACGCCGAGCAGCGCGATCGGGAAGACGAACCACCACGTGTTGAGGAAGCGATGGACCGGGTCCTTCATCAGGTCCGGGGCCCACTTCTCGTCATATTCCGTCGTGTGGACGGCCGTGATCTCGGGCGTGATCACCCAGATGATGTGCGACCACCAGAACCCGTGCCGCGGCGTGTGCACGTCGAGCGGCTCGTCGGTGTGGGCGTGGTGGCGGCGATGGTCGGCGACCCAGCTGAGCGCACCGCCCTGCATCGTCAGGTTGCCGATGATCGTCAGCACGTACTCGAACCACCGCGGCCGCACCGAGTAGCTCCGGTGCGTCAGCAGCCGGTGATAGGTGGCGCTGATGCCGATCGCGCCGGTGAAGTACATCAGGGCGAAGCAGCCGAGGACCGCCCACCAGTCGAAGAACGCCGGCACGAACGCCAGCAGCGCCCCGGCGTGGGCGACGATGCCGGCGCAGAGGGCGAACTTGTGGACGGGGGCCTTCTCAGGCTTGGGCAGGGGCGCGGACCGTATGGTCGCCATCGTCGTTGTCATCCAGGGGTCTTGCCGATGCCCGCGCCGGACCAGGCTGAGGTGTCGGAGGCAGTCGGCGGGTGTTCGAGGCTTGTTCGGGCGGGTGTCCGTGGCGTAGAACGAGTCAACCTGAGGGGGAACGGTCGCGCCCACGGATAGCCTCTGCGGGAACGGGACATGTCGCGTCCCGCGAATCGCTCGGCTTTCCGAAAATACTCGAAATTGTCGGGTCGTCAACGCTGCGCGACCGGCGGACCACGCGATTCAGGGCCCAACATCAATGCTCGGCGTCTTTTGCGACGGAAAGTCCGCCCGCCTCCGCCGCGATCTCCCGTCGCCCGAGGCCGGGCCCGGCGAGGTGCTCCTCCGCGTCCGGCGGGCCGGGATCTGCGATACCGACCTCCAGCTCGCCCGCGGATACATGGGCTACCGGGGCGTCCTCGGACACGAGTTTCTCGGCGAGCTCGACGACGGAAGTCGTGTCACCGCCGAGATCAACAACGCGTGCGGGCGATGCCCGGCCTGCCTCGCCGGCCGCTCTCACCACTGTCCGACCCGGACGGTCCTCGGAATCCTAGGACACGACGGCGCGATGGCCGAGCATGTGGCCGTCCCCGAGCGGAATCTTCATCGCGTTCCCGACGCGATCGACGACCGACGTGCCATCTTCGTCGAGCCGCTCGCGGCGGCCTTCCGGATCGCGGAACAGGTCGCGATCACGCAAGGCGCTGGCGATCGCCGTCGTCGGTGACGGCAAGCTCGGCCTGCTCTGCGCCTGGGCCCTTCGGGCGTCGGGGGCGAGAGTCACGCTCGTCGGCAAGCATCCCGACAAGCTCGCCCTGGCCGGACAGGGGATCGAAGCCGTCCCGCTGGATGAGGCGGCTCGGCTCGGTCGGGCATTCGACGTCGTCGCCGACTGCACCGGCTCGCCGACCGGTCTGCCGACGGCCCTGGGTCTGGTGCGACCGCTGGGAACCGTCATCCTCAAGACGACGATCGCCGGCGAGTACGCGATCAATCTCGCGCCGATCGTGATCGATGAGATTACCGTCATCGGCTCCCGGTGCGGCCCGTTCCCGCGGGCGATCGCGGCGCTCGCCTCGGGCGAGATCGACCCGACGCCGCTGCTCGGACCGGAGTTTCCTTTGGAGCGAGCGGACGAGGCCTTCGCCGCGGCGTCGGCGAAGGGCGCACTCAAGGTGACGGTGATCCCGTAGGGTCCGCTGCGCGGACCATCTTCCGGGCCTGGCTTCCAAACGTGGATGTCCGCAATGGCGGACCCTACACGTCGATATCCTTCGCCGTGTACGCCTCGGCCATGATGAACTGAAACCGCGCCTCGGGCTCCTTGCCCATGAGGTCAGTCACGGTCCGCTCGGTGTAGGGGCGATCGTCCTCGGGCACCCCGACGCGGAGCAATCGGCGCTTCGAAGGGTCGAGCGTCGTTTGATAGAGCAACTGCGCAGGCATCTCGCCCAAACCCTTGAAGCGCGTGATGTTCGGCTTCGCGTTCTTGGGGAGCTTGGCCAGGATCTTGTCGCGCTGGGCGTCGTCGGCGGCCCAGTGGGTCTCCTGGCCGTGGCTGATCTTGTAGAGCGGCGGGCACGCGAGGTAGACGCGGCCGTCCTCGAGCAGGCCCGGCAGGTGACGGTAAAAGAAGGTGAGCAGCAAGGTTGCGATGTGGTGCCCGTCGCTGTCGGCGTCGGTCAGGAGGATGACCTTGCCGTAGCGGAGCCGGCCGGCGTCGTACGTGTCGTCCATTCCGCAGCCGAGGGCGCTGACGAGGTCGGTCAGCTCCTTGTTGTCGAGCACCTTCCCCTTGTTGGCCTGCTCGACGTTGAGCACCTTGCCGCGGAGAGGGAGGATCGCCTGCGAGTCGCGGTCTCGCCCCTGCTTGGCGGAGCCGCCGGCGGAGTCGCCCTCGACGATGAACAGCTCCGACAGCTCCGGGTCGGTCGTGTCGCAGTCGGCGAGCTTGCCGGGCAGGTTCAGGCGGCTGGAGATCGCCGTCTTCCGCCGGACCTGCGACGCGGCGGCCCGGCTCGCCTCGCGAGCGCGGGCGGCCTGGATGACCCGGTTGGCGATCGCGTCGCCGACGCTCCGGTTCTTGTGGAGGAAGTCCTCCAGGCGAGGCCGAATCATCGCCTCGACCGTGCCGCGGACCTCGGGATTATTGAGCCGGCCCTTCGTCTGTCCCTGGAACTGCGGCTCGTGGACGCATACCGAGAGGACGGCCGTCAGGCCCTCGCTGATGTCCTCGCCCTTGATCTCGACGCCCTTCTTGAGCAGGTCGTGGTCCTTCATGTACTTGAGCACGGCCGCCCGCACGGCCGCGCGAAGGCCCGACTCGTGCGTGCCGCCGTCGCGGGTCGGGATCGTGTTGACGAACGAGCGCAGGTGCTCGTCGGTCGCCTCGGTCCACGCGAGGGCGATGTCGCACCGCAGGCCGGATTCGGCGTCCTCGCGCTCGAGCGAGAACGGCATCTCGGCGACTCGGACGTCCTGCCGCGCCGCGTTGATGGCGGCGAGGAAGTCGACGACGCCGCCCTCGTGGCGGAACTCGGTGGTGGCGTTCGCCTTCTCGTTGACGAACTGGACGACGAGCCCCTTGTTCAGGTACGTCTTGACGTCGAGCCGCTCGGCGATGACCTCGGGGTCGTAGCTCGTGTCGCGGAAGATGTCGGGATCGGGCGTGAACGTGACGGTCGTCCCGCTCCCCCTCGGCACCGGCTCGCCGCGCTCGACAGGTCCGAGCGGCTTGCCCCGGCGATAGGCCTGCGTGTACGTCCAGCCGTCGCGGCGGACGACCGCCTCGAGGTGCTTCGATAGCGCATTCACCACGCTCGCCCCGACGCCGTGCAGCCCTCCGGCCACCTTGTAGGCGTCGTTGTCGAATTTGCCGCCGGCGTGGAGCGTCGTGAAGATCAGCTCGAGCGCGCTCTTGCCGGTCTTCCGGTGGACGTCGACCGGGATGCCTCGGCCGTTGTCGGAGACGGTCATCGTCCTGCCGTCCTTGCCGAGCGTCACCACGATCCGCGACGCATGGCCGTTCATCACCTCGTCGACCGAGTTGTCGACGATCTCCCAGAGCAGGTGATGCAGGCCCTCCTTGTCCACCCCGCCGATGTACATGCCGGGACGGCGGCGGACGGCCTCGAGGCCTTCGAGGGCGGTGATCGAGTCGGCGTTGTACGTTCCGCTGGCCATTCCGTGAGAACCCCTATTCGCCGCCGTGATTACGATGTCCGTCCTACGCTCGATCAGCCCTCGATGATCGACTCGACCGGCGGCACCGGCTCCGCATCATCGTGGATGATCGCGTCGAGCGACCCGCGCTGGAGGATGCCGAATCCGACCCCGCCGCGGCTCGTGACTGGGTATTTGGTGGCGCGGACGATCTGGGTGCCGCCGCGGGTCGTGCGGACGGTCAGGCCCTCGCGCTTCTTGCCGGCCAGGGCGAAGCCGATGACGCGGTCGCCGGTCTTGAGCTTGATCGCCGTCACGCCCTTGGCCGCGCCGGCGACGACGTTCCCCTCGGAGACCGGGAAGATCAGCACGCGGGCCGACCTCGTGGCGAGGCAGACGGTCTCGTGGCCGTCGGAGACCTCGACGCCCACGCACCGGTCGTCGCGGAACGCGGCGTCGAGCTTGACGAAGATCCGGCCCTTGCGGTTCGACACCGGGGCGTGCATCGCCAGCGGGAACCGGAGGACCTTGCCGCCCGCGGTCAGGGCCACTGCGTAGGGGCCCGGCGGCAGGCCCACCGAGGGGCCGTCGCCGTTGAGCGTCGCCAGCTCGCCGCCGAGCAGCTTCTGGATCGGGCCGTTCGCCGAGGGCGGCGGGGCGGCCTCGGCCTCGGGCAGGCAACGCGGGTCGTGGCAGGCGACGCCGATCAGGTGCTCGCCGTCATCCAGCGCGAACGACTTGCGGAACGTCTCGCCGTGCCCGGTCGTCACCGGGATGTCGTTGACCCGCATCGTGTAGCCGATGCCCCGGTCGGTGAAGAACGTCAACGTCTGACGGGCCCGGGCGCGGTAGACCCAGCCGACGCGGTCGTCGTCGCGGAGCCGGATGCTCGCGATGTCCGAGAACGACTTCTGCCGCTTGATCCAGCCGTCGCGGCTGACGATGACCCAGGCGTCGTCGTCGACGATGTAGTCTTCCTCGCGATACTCGACCTGCGGCGCGTCCTCCTTCGCGAAGGTCGTCCGCCGCTCGTCGCCGTAGGCCCGGGAGATCTCCTTCAGCTCCGTGCGGATGATCTTCCAGCGAGCCCCTTCGTCGGCGAGCAGGGCCTCGATCTCCTCGGCCCTCGCGCGCTTGGCCTTGAGCTCGTCCATGATCTCCGCGATCTCCAGCTTGCCCAGCCGATACAGCTTCGTCTCGAGGATCGCGTCGGCCTGCTCGAACGTGAGCTCGAAGCGGTTCATCAGCTTGGGCGAGGCGTCGGCCTTGCCGTCGCTGGCGCGGATGATCCGGATCGCCTCGTCGAGGGCGTTGAAGACGATCGCGAAGCCTTCGAGGATGTGGATCCGCTTGCGGAGGTTGTTCAGCTCGTACTGGAGCCGCCGGGTGACGATCTGGAGCCGGAAGTCGAGGAAGTGCACGAGCATGCTCTTGAGGTCGAGCCGCTCGGGGACGGCGACCTCGGCCCCCTCGGCGGGAAGCAGACACGTCAGGTTGACGCCGAAATTGCGTCTGGAGCGGCGTGTTCTTGAAGAGGTACGCCATCGCCGCGTCGAGGTTGGCGCCGGGGCGGAGCTCCAGCGAGATCCGTACGTCCTCGGTGCTCAGGTCCTTGACGTTCGTCAGCTGCGGGACCTTGCCCTCGCCGATCAGCTCGCCGATCCGGTTGACCAGCGCGTCCTTCTCGATCCCGTAGGGGATCGACGAGATGATCGCGTAGTTCGCCCGGTCGGGGTCCTTCTGGTAGGTCCCGCGGAGCTTGAGCGACCCCTGGCCCGTGGCGTAGATCTTCTGGATCTCGGCCGGCGAGTTGAGGATCACGCCGCCGGTCGGGAAGTCGGGCCCCTGGATGTAGCGGGAGAGTTTTTCAGGGGCCAGCTCGCGGTTGTCCAGGACCGCGACGAGGGCCGCGCAGACCTTCCTTAGATTATGCGGCGGGATGTTCGTCGCCATGCCGACGGCGATCCCGGCCGCGCCGTTGACGAGGAGGTTCGGGAACTGCGCGGGCAGGACGGTCGGCTCCTCGGTCGTCGCCGCGTAGTTCGGGCGGAAGTCGACCGTGCCCTGGCCGATCTCGGCCAGCATCTCCTCGGCGATCGGCAGGACGCGGCACTCGGTGTAGCGGTGGGCGGCCGGCGGGTCGCCGTCGATCGAGCCGAAGTTGCCGTAGCCGTCGATCAGGGGGTAGCGGAGCATGAACGGCTGGGCCATCCGCACGAGCGCGAAGTAGATCGCGTCGTCGCCGTGCGGGTGGTAGCTCTTCATCACCTCGCCGGTGACGGCGGCCGACTTGACGTAGCGGCCGTCGGGGCGGATGCCGAGGTCGGCCCACATCGCGTACAAGATCCGTCGCTGCACGGGTTTGAGTCCGTCGCGCACGTCCGGCAAGGTGCGCGACGTGATCACCGAAAGCGCATAGTTCAGGTAGCGCGTCCGCGCGACCTCGGCCAGCGAGACGTCCTCGACGATCGTCTTCACCGGCCGCCGCTCCGGGCCGTCCCCGCCACCGCGCTTCCGCTTCGCCATCGATGGGCCCCGCCGTTCGTCCGTCGCTTCTACCGTGCCGGCAAGGCCTTCCGCCCTCACCCGCGGCACTCGACCGCCTCACGCTCCATCCCAACGAGGTCGACGGACCCCGTCAAGGCCAGCCTGACCGGACCTCTAGTGTACAAAAGACACCTAAAATGTCAAGCGATGCCCCGTCGTTTCGACACATTGCGTGAGATATGCTTGTCGGCGTAACAGCCGCCCGCTCCCCCGTCGAGGTCACGGCCATGCGTAAGTACATCGTCGAGTTCATCGGGGCGTTCTTCCTGGTCTTCACGATCGGCATGGTCGCGTTCGAGCCCAAGGCCGCGCCGGCCGGGTTCGCGCCGCTGGCGATCGGGTCGGCGCTGATGGTGATGATTTACGCCGGCGGCCACATCTCGGGCGGGCACTACAACCCGGCCGTGACCCTGGCCGTGGCGATCCGCGGCCGGTGCCCGTGGCCGGAAGTCCCCTTCTACATGCTCGCCCAGGTGCTCGCGGCGATCGCGGCCGTGCTCCTCGTGCCGATCGCCAAGGGCGGACCGCCGACGGGGCCGATCAAGCTCGACGTCATACCGACATTGCTGGCCGAGTTCCTCTTCACATTCGCGCTGGCGTATCGTCGTGCTGAACGTGGCGACGGCCAAGAACAACGCGGGTAACTCGAATTACGGCCTCGCGATCGGATTCACAGTCCTGGTCGGGGCCTACGCCGTCGGCCCGATCTCGGGCGGGGCGTTCAACCCGGCCGTCGCGGTGGCGCTGGCGGCCTGGGGGGCCCTGCCATCGGCGACGTCGATCTGGATGTACCTCGTCGCCAACTTCCTCGGCGGCGCCGCTCGCCGGGTTCGCGTTCAACAACCTCAACCCCGAGGATCGCTGATCAGTATCCGGCGGCGATCGCCGCTTCCCTGGCAGCCTTCAGCGTCTCGATGCTGACCCGGGCGGTCTCGACCGCACCCGGCGAATAGTCGAAGACCTCGACCGACACCCAGCGGTCGTAGCCCGACTCGACCAGGGCCCGGAGGATCGGGTCGAAGTCGACGTCTCCCATCCCTGGGCCTCGCAGGTTGGTGTCCTGGGCGTGGAAGTGCCCGGCCTTCGCGGCGTGGCGGGGATCAGCTCCGGGACGGTCGCCTCCGGCTCGCTGCTCTGGGCCTTCACGTCCATGTGGAGCACCGAGGTTGGGATGATTCGACGCGGGCGATCAGGGCCTCGGCCTCGTCGCACGTGTTGAGGAAGTCGGTCTCGCTCGGCGCCAGCGGCTCGAGGCAGAGGTCGACGCCGATCTCGCCGAGCCGCGGGCACGATCCGCCGGAAGACCTCCTCGGCGTAATTCGTGGCCGCGGTCGGTCGTCACGCCGGGCAGCAGGTCGCGCTGCTTGGGGCAGCCGAGGACCATCAGCGAGCCGCCCAGGTCGCGGGTCACCTCGGCGAGGGCGACCAGGTAGTCGCCCGTCTTCTGCGGACCTCGGCGTCGGGATGGGTCAGGTAGTAGCCGTCGGTCTTGGCCAGGAGCCAGTGTGTGCCGATCGTCGCCAGGCCCGCGATCCGCGACGATTCGCCGGAGCTCCGCTCGACGCCTGGCGGACGATTCCGTCGGTGCTCCCGGCGCAGGGTGAACGGGGCGATCTCGATCCCCTCGTAGCCGAGCCCCTTCAGGGTCGAGCAGACCTCGGCGAAGTCCCAGCCCTCGAACAGCTCGTTGCACATCCCGAGGCGGATCATCGCCGGTATCCCGGCAGCTTGGCCTTGAAGGCGTCGAGCGTGTTCCTCAGGAGCATGGCGACCGTCATCGGGCCGACGCCGCCCGGCACGGGCGTCAGGAGCGACGCGACCTCCATCGCCTCGCCCCGATGGACGTCGCCGCAGAGCGACCCGTCCTCGCGGCGGTGGATGCCGACGTCGATGACGACGGCCCCCGGCTTGATCCAGTCGCCGCGGACGTCCTCGGGCCGGCCCATCGCGGCGATCAGGATGTCGGCCTCGCGGGCGATCGCGGGGGTGTCGCGGGTCGCGGTGTGGCAGACGGTGACGGTCGCGTCTCCCCCCGGGCCCTTCTGCATCAGGAGGAGAGCCATCGGCTTGCCGACGATCTGCGACCGTCCCAGCACGACGGCCCGCGCCCCCTTCGTCTCGACCTCTCGTGCAGGAGCATCTCGCGGATGCCCAGCGGCGTGCACGGGACGAACCGCGGGCATGCCGATCGCCAGCAGGCCCGCGTTGATCGGGTGGAAGCCGTCGACGTCCTTCGCCGGGTCGACCCGCTCGATGACCACGCGCTCGTCGATCTGCCGCGGCAGCGGGAGCTGGACGAGGATGCCGTGGACGCCCGGGTCGGCGTTCAGGCGGTCGAGGATCGCGAGCAAGCTCGTCCTGCGACGTCTCGGCCGGCAGGCGGAGGACCTCGCCGCCGAAGCCGACCTCGTCGCTCATCTTCCGCTTGTTGCGGACGTAGACGTGGCTCGCCGGGTCGTCGCCGACGAGCACGACCACGAGGCCGGGGACCCGGCCGTGGCTCTGCCTTGAGCTGCGCGACCTCGGCGCCACGTCCTTGCGGATCGAATCGGCCAGGGCTTTCCCATCGATCAGCCGGCATGCCACGGGCGGGCCTCCTCGACTCAACTCGCCCGGGCGGGCCGGGCGAACTATCATAACGCGAGGCGTGTCGGCGTGTCGTGATCCCGCAGGGTCCGCTGGGCAGACGTCCGCGGAGACGGTCCGCACAGCGGACCCTACAGGGGCGGATCGTGGCGACCAACGTGGAATCCGGCGCCGACGTCGAAACCTCCCGCGAGATGGGCCTTTCCAGGCCCGTCGCGCACCTCCCCGAATCCTCCGCCGCCATCGCCCGCCGCGTGGCCGCCCTGTCGCTGCCGGTCGTGGTCGAGCAGGCCCTGCTCTACCTCGTCGGACTCTCCGACACGATCCTGACCGGCCGCTACCTCGCGGCCGACTACCTGGCGGCGTGACGGTCTCGAGCTACCTGCTCTGGTTCCTCGGCAGCCTGCTGACGATCGTCTCGGTCGGCGCGACGGCCCTCGTTGCCCGAATGACCGGCGCCGGCGACCGGGCCTCGGCCGGCGCGGGTCTGCCAGCAGGCGGTCGGCGCTGGCGCTCGTGCTCGGGACGGCGATTCTGGTCGGTCGGCGGGCTCGCCGCGCCGTGGATCGTCCGGGCGATGAACCTCGAAGGCGTGGCGGCGGACGCCGCGGCGCTCTTCCTGCGGATCGTCCTGCTGGTCACCCCGCTGCTGGCCTGCACGACGGCGGGCGTCGCGTGCCTCCGCGGGGCGGGCGACACCCGGACCGGGATGTGGGTGATGATCCTGGTCAACGCGATCAACGTCAGCCATGAGCTGGGCCCTGGTCCGCGGCTTCGGGCCGCTGCCGCGGCTCGGGTTCGCGGGGATCGCGGCGGGGACGGCATGCGCCGAGGGGGTCGGCGGGCTCGTCGTGCTGGCGATCCTGATGCGCGGGCGGTCGGGGCTGTTCCTGACCTGGGCGGGATTGGTCCCGCGCCGTGGCGACGTGATCGCGGCTCATGCGGATCAGCCTGCCCGCGGCCGGCGAGAGCCTGACGAACATCGGCTGCCAGCTCTGGTTCCTCGGCCTGATCAACCGCCTCGGCCCGACGGCGACGGCCGCTCACGGCGTGGCGATCCGCTGCGAGGCGCTGTCGTTCCTGACCGTCGAGCGCCTTCGCCGTCGCCGCGAGCACGCTGACCGGCCAGTACCTCGGGGCCCGCCGGCCCGACCTCGCCCGGCGGGCCGGCGCTGATCGCCTGGGGCATCGGCGTCGCCGTGCTGGTCGCGATCGGCGTCGGCCTCTATGCCGGGGCCGGCTGGTTCTTCGCGCTCTTCCTCGGCGGCGGCAAGCCCGAGGTCGCGGCCGCGGGCGTGCCCGTGCTGCGGATCGTCGCCTTCGCGATGCCGGCGCTGGCGACGATCAACGTCCTCAACGGCGCCCTCCGCGGGGCGGGCGATACCCGATGGCCCTGGGCGATCGTCCTCCTCGGCTACCTCGCCGTCCGCATGCCCCTGACCTACCTTCTCGTCACTGCCACAGGCCGAAGGCGGCCTGGGCTGGGGACTGCGTGGGGCGTGGATCGCCATGCTCGCCGACCTCTGCACGCGCGGGGTCCTGGTCGCCGCGCGGTTCCTCCACGGCGGCTGGACCCGGGCCCGGGTCTGAATCCCTCGACCTGTTCGCTCTGCTTCGTGCTTTCTGCTTTCTGCCTTCGGGACCAGCGCAGAAAGCACAAGGCACAAAGCACGAGGGAACGGGGCGAGTCACACGACCGACAGCGCCGCCGCCCGATCGCGATCGATCCCGAACAGCCGGTCCAGGTTGGACGTGCGGAAGACGCCCTGGACGGTCGGCGAGAGCTCGCAGAGCCGCAGCCGGCCGCCGGTCGAGTCGATCCGCCGCTGGAGGAGGATGAGCTTGCCCAGGAGCGAGCTGGAGATCAGGTCGACGCCCGTGAAGTCGAGGACGACCCGCAGGGGCTGGCCGTCGTTGGGCAGGGCCGCGCCGATCTGCTCGCCGACCTCGCGCACGGTGCGGTCGTCGAAGACCATGCGGTCCTTGAACGTGACGACACGCGCGCCATCGGCCTCGCTGACCTCGATCCGAGGGGTGACCGGCATCGGTTTGGACCTCGACTTTGGGGTGGGCGTGTCGCTAAAACGGCCCGGCTCGGAATCGGCGGGCCCGGGTGGCGACGACGATCATAACCAGGCCGCTCCCGGATAGCGACGGCCGCGGGCATAATTGCACGCCGTCAACCCTTCCCCCCTCTCGAGGTCCGCCCCATGGACTACGACATTCAGGTCTTGACCGTCGACTCGATCCCGATCGCCGCGGTGCGCACGACCGCCACCCTGTCGCAACTGTCGACTGTCGTCCCGCAGCTCTGCGGCGAGGTCTGGAACTTCGTGAAGGCGAACGCCGTCCCGAAGCCCGATCGCCACGTCGCTGTCTATTACGACAAGGACGGCGCGATCACACTGGAAGTCGGCGCGATCGTCGGAGGCCCGTTCGTCGGGGACGGTCGAGTCATGCCCTCGACCACCCCGGGCGGGACGGTCGCGACGACGGTCCACATGGGCTCCTATGCCCGGCTCGGCGAGGCCCACCGCGCCTCACCGACTGGTGCAAGCTCAACGGCCGACAGGTGACGGTGAACTGGGAAATCTACGGCCACATGACCGACGATCCCGACGAGATCCGGACGGACGTCTTTTATCTGCTCAAGTAGGATGGGCCCCGCCGACGCTACTCCGGCTTGAGCCGCCGCCGCAATCGGCTGTGGCCCGCCGTCCGCGGGTCGGAATTCGGCCTCGCGGTGGGCTGCGGCTCGGTCGCGGGGATGTCGGCGGACGACGTCGGCCCGGCGAGGTCGGCCAGCGCGGCCGCGCGGTCCGGGGCGAAGCTGAACAGGCCCTCGAGCCTCGAGACGCGGAAGACTTCCTGCACGGTCGGGTCGACGTTGACGAAGACCATCCGTCCGCCCTTGCCCCGCGCCACGCGCTGCAGGGCGACGAAGCCGCCGAGCGCCGCCGAGCCGGCGAAGCCGACGCCGAGCAGGTCGACGACCAGGTCGGGCCGGCCGTCCCGGCGCAGGTGCTCGTCGAACCGGGCGCGAAGGTCCTGGACCGGCGCCGGGTCGAGCCGGAGGCAGTCCCAGAACTCCGCGACGAAGACGCCGTTTTCCACGCCGACCTGCACCGCTGGCTTGAGCATGGGTCGAGGGGTCCGCAGGGGGATCGGCCCGGCTCCTCGCGAACGCGGGGGCCCGGCCGAGATCGTCGCCGCCGCGGCAGCCCGCGCCGGTCGCGTGGAGATGGAGGGGGAAGAGACCGATGAAACCCCGGTCCGCCAGGCCGGTTCCGTCGTGCGGATCGCATCGGCGACGGACGTGGGCCGACGGCACGAGGAGGGCGCCGTCCCATCGGTCGCGCAATCATAGGGAGGTCATGCCGGTTCGACTAGTCCTGTCGGAGATCACTCGCGAAAACCGGGCCGGAGCCCGCTCGATCGCGAGACCTCCGACTTCGGCTCGGGCCAAACCGCGGGTCTATGGTATGATTGTCGCAGAGTCTACCCGCGCCGCCGCCCCTGGCGGGGCCCGGGAGGAGGGACGCCCGCCGCGGCCGGGCCGCGGGCCGTACCGATGGATCGATCACCGCCGACCCTCAGAAGGATCGAGATCATGCGTCGCGTCGCCCTCTTGCTCCTGGCCCTCGTCGGCCGCCTCCGACGCCCGCGCCCAGGGGTGGATCAACCTCGTCTTCCCCAACCGGGACTTCAACTTCGGCACCGTCGCCAAGTATTCGAAGGTCCATCACTCGTTCAAGATCATCAATACTCTGGACAAAGAGATCCACATCGTCACGTACCGGCCCAAGTGCGGCTGCACCGAGGTCAAGCTCGGCGCGACCACCATCCCGCCGGGCACGCAGACGGTGATCGAGGCCGTGGTCGACACCACCAAGTTCGTCGGCCACAAGGAGTCGGGGCTCACGCTGGTCATCGACCGCCCGGCCTTCCAGGAGATCGACTTCCGCCTCACGTGCTTCATCCGCGGCGACCTCACCCTCAGCCCGGGAGAGGTCCAGTTCGGCGTCGTGAACCGGACGTCGGCGAAGCCCGGCGAGATGTCGCTCGTCTACTCCGGCGCCCAGGCCGACTGGGCCGTGACCAAGATGCAGACCCTGAGCCCGCACGTCACCGCGAAGCTCACCGAGCAGCCGAGGTCCGCCGCCGGGACCCCCGTCAGCTACGGGCTTTCGGTCACGCTCAGCCCCTCGGCGCCGGTCGGGGTTCTCAAGGACGAGGTCACGCTCTTCACCAACGACCCCACCAGCCCCACGATCCCGATCTCGGTCTCGGCCGTCGTCCAGTCGAACGTGACGGTGACGCCCTCGGTCCTTGCGCTCGGACAGGTCCGGGCGAATGAGACGATCGAGCGGACGGTGCTGGTCCGGTCGTCGCAGCCGTTCCAGATCGTCGCCACCAGGTCGAACCAGCCCGAGTTGAGCTTCTCGGCCCCCGGCGACAAGCCGTTGCCCTTCCACCAGGTCAAGGCGACCCTCAAGGCCCCCGCCACGCCCGGCCCGTTCCACGCGGTGATCGAGGTCGAGACCGACGTGAAGGGCGAGCCGCCGGCGAAGATCAACGCCTTCGCGACCGTCGTGCCCTAACTCTCGGGCGCTTCGGCCGGGATTGACAGTTCGGGCCCTCCCTCGTACCTTCACCGGGCCGGGCGTGCCGCCCGGCGTCCGCGCGGTCGGTGGGCCTCCAGGATGCTGGCCTTCCGTCCGGCCCGTGCGCGGCGACGTCGCCCGAGCTCGAGGGATCGCGATGGGCGTCACCACGACGCGGGACAGCCTGGAAGCCCGGCCCGCCACAGCTCAGCGGCTCGCGCTCGCCGTCGCCGACGCCAACTGGTTCACGACCGAGAACCTCTTCCGCGAGGTCCCCGACGCCCGCGCGCGCACGCTCCTGCTCCAGTGCATCGACTACAACAACGCCTTCCGCCGCGGCCTGCCCCCCTGGGCCTGGGGCCGTGCCCTCCGCCAGAGCGGACCGTCGGAGTGGCGGCGCGACCTCGTGCTGCCCTCGGGCTGGATGAAGACGTTCCCCAAGCTGGGGATGCGGCCGATCGGCCGGTCGATCCTCCGCTGGCGCGACGAGCACGCGGCCGACGGCCGCTTCGCGCTCGTGATGACGTACCCCCACTACCTCTACCTCCGCGACCAGGTCCGGCCCGATCGGCTCGTCTACTTCAACGTCGACGACTACTCGCAGTACTGGCCCCGCCAGGCCGTCACGATCGACCGGCTGGAGCGCCAGGCCGTCCGCGAGGCCGACCTGACCGTCTGCGTCTCGCCGCCTGCGGGCCGAGGAGCTCCGCGAGGCCGTCCCCGAGGCCGCCGGCCGGATCCGCCACCTGCCGCACGGCGCCCCGACGTCGGCCCTCTCGCCGGAGCCGATGGACCGCCCCGGCCAGGCACCGGCCGCGATCGCCCACCTGCCGCGCCCCCTGCTCGGCTTCGTCGGCACGCTCGGCGATCGGGTCGACTGGTCGCTGCTGGCGACGCTGGCCCAGGCCGAGCCGACCGGCTCGGTCGTCCTCGTCGGCCGCCTCGACGCCGACCGGCCGGGCCCGTGGAAGCTCGACCGCGACCGCTGCCTGGCGCTGGGCCAACGTCCACGCACGTGCCCTGGCTCCCCCAGGACGCGATCCCCGCCTACAACCGCGCGTTCGACGTCTGCCTGATCCCCTACCTCGTCGACCACCCGTTCAACCGGGTCTGCTGCCCGACGAAGATCATGGACTACATGGCGACCGGCCGCCCGGTCGTCGACGACCGCCCTGCCCGAATGCCGGCTCTATCGCGACCTGTTCGACGTGGCCGAGACGCCGGCCGAGTTCGTCCGGGCCGTCCGCCGGCTGGTCCTCGACGGCTCCGACGACGGCCGCTCGGCCGAGCGTCATGCGTGGGCCGAGGCGAACACGTGCCGCCGGGTCGTCGAGCGGTTCCTCGACTGGCTGCCCTGACGCCAGTGGAATACCGGCCGGTGCGCCCGGTACATTCATCCCACCTTCTTCGCCCGCGCCCTGCTCGCGCCACGTGATCGCGTTCGCCCTCGACCGGAGCCCGCCCCCATGAGTCTCGGCCTGCGGATCAAGCTGTCGGTGATGATGTTCCTCCAGTACTTCGTCTGGGGGATCGTGGCTGCCCGATGCTCGGCCAGCAGATCGGGCACGAACGGCGTGAACCTCGACGCGCGCGAGATCGGCTGGGTCTTCACCGTCTACGGCTTCGGCGCGATCCTCGGCCCGTTCGTCATCGGCCAGCTCGCCGACCGCTACTTCGCGACCGAGAAGGTGATGGCCGTCTGCCACCTCGTCGGCGGGCTGCTCCTGATCGTGACGGCCTACGCCACGGGCTTCTGGCCGATCTTCGGCCTGCTCTTCCTCTACTGCAACCTCTACATGCCGACGATGGGCCTCTCGAACTCGATCACCTTCCGCAACCTCGGCGAGGCGCAACCAGGACAAGTTCCCCGGCATCCGGCTCTGGGGGACGATCGGCTGGATCGCCGCGGGCCTCTTCTTCGCCTTCTACCTCCAGCAGGGCGAGCGACGCCGCCTTCGAGCCCGCTGTTCAATCTCGTCGGCAAGCCCGGCTTCCGCGACTGCCTCCGCGTCGCCGGCGTCGTCTCGATCCTCTACGGCTTCTACTGCTTCCGCTGCCGCACACGCCGCCCGTCCCCGCCAAGGAGACCGACCCGATCGACAAGAAGTCGGCCGTGCTCGAGAGCCTGGAGCTGATGCGGTTCCGCTCGTTCGCCGTGCTGGTCGTCGTCGCCGGCCTGATCGGGATCATGCTGGCGTTCTACTTCGCGTGCGAGAACTTCTTCCTCGAGGACATCGGCACCGACCCGAAGAAGGTCGGCGCCTACATGACGATCGGCCAGATCGCCGAGGCCGTCGTGATGGTCCTGGTCCCGATCACCGTCGCGAAGCTCGGCGTCAAGAAGACGATGCTCCTCGGCGCGCGGCATGTGGGCCCTCCGGTTCGGCCTCTCGACGATCGGCCAGCCCTGGTGGCTGATGATCGCGCACGATCGGCCTGCACGGCTTCTGCTTCGGCTTCTTCTTCGTCGTGGCCCAGATGTACGTCGATCGCGCGGCCACGCGGCGACATCAAGGCTTCGGCCCAGAACCTGCTCATCTTCGTGATCTACGGCATGGGCACGATCGTCGGCAGCATCCTCGCCGGCGAACTCCTCAAGCAATTCCGCCCCGACTGGGCAAAGATCTGGGTCGGCCCGCTGGTGCTGACGCTCCTCTGCATGGCTGTCTTCGCCGCCCTCTTCAAGGGAGAGGAACTGCGCAAGCCGGCGGCGGCCAGGGACGCCGAGCTGGTTGCGTGAGTCGAAGATGCTCGACGTCCACCTCGCCCGCTTCGACATCGACGCCACCCCGCCGCCGGGCCACCCGCTCTGCGGCGGCTGGATCACGCCGGTTGTCGCGGTCGATGATCCGCTGCGATTGCGGGGCGTCGTGCTCGAGGGCGCCGGCGTGCCCATCGTCCTGGCCGCGCTCGACTGGACCGGCGTCCTCAACGACTCCCACCGCCTCTGGACCGAACGCCTCGCCGACGCCGCCCACACCACGCCCGACCGCGTGGCCCTGCACACCGTCCACCAGCACAACGCCCCGTTCATCGACCGCGAGGGGAACCGCCTGCTGAAAGAGGCGGGCGTGAACTCCGGGCTCTATGATGAAGCGTTTGTGAATGACCTGATCGACCGCTCGGCCGCGGCCGTCCGCCGGTCGCTCCAGGACTCGTTCCCCGTCACGCACATCCGCCACGGATCGGCGAAGGTGGAGAGCGTGGCGAGCAACCGGCGCATCCTCGGGCCGGACGGCAAGATCAAATATGTACGTTACAGCGCGACGAAGGACCCGGCCGTCCGCGACGCCCCCGAGGGCACGATCGACCCGCTGCTCCGTTCGATCGGCCTCTATGCCCGCGACCGTTTGCTCGCGCGGCTCTACTTCTACACCGTCCACCCGATGAGCTATTACGGCGACGGCCGCGTGACGAGCGACTTCGTCGGCCTCGCCCGCGACCGCCGCGACCGCGACGAGCCGGGGGCCCTGCACGTCTACTTCACGGGCTCGGCGGGAAACGTCACGGCGGGAAAATATAACGACGGCTCGAAGCCGATGCGGACTGTGCTCGCCGATCGGGTCCACGCGGCGATGAAGGCGGCCGATCTCGCGAGCAGTGACCGGTCCGAGCGGCTCGACGCGGTCTCGTGGACCGCCCGCCCACACACGTTCGCGGCCCGCGAGGACCTGGACCTCGACCGCCTCAGGGCCATCGTCGCCGACCCCGGCCGGTCGACCGTCGAGCGACACCGCTCGGCCATGACGTGCGGCTGGCTGGCGCGGACGCGGGCGAGGCGGCCCATCCTCCTCGGCCGGCTCGACCTCGGGCCCTCCGTGTCGACTCTGCACCTGCCGGGCGAGACGTTCGTCGAGTATCAGCTCGACGCCCAGTCCGTCGCCGCGAAGGCCGGCCGCTGGCTCGCGACCGCCGGCTACGGCGACGACGGGCCGTGGTACATCCCGCTGGAGCGGTCGTACGCCGAGGGCGGCTACGAGCCGTCGGTCTCGTTCGTGAGCCGGACGAGCGAGCCGGGATATCGCGGGGCCATCCACAAGTTGCTCGGGGCGTGAGTGGGCCGGGCTTCTCGCCCATTCCCCTTCCCTCTACGATGGCGATAGGCCCTCGTCCCGGGCTCTGCGTGGGAACGAGGACGGCGAGGCCGGGCGAGAATCTTGCACATGATTGCACTGCCAGCCCTTCTCGTCGTCTCCCTCGCCCTCGCCGACGGCCCCCTCGGCCCCGAGGTCGAGGCCCGGGTCGAGACGACCCGCCGGGTCCTGGCCGACGAGTCCCGCCCGCTCGACGAGCGCGCGTCGATCGCACTCGATGAGGCCTCGGCGCTCGACCGGGACGCCCAGTCGGCCGCGGCCGCCGAATCGCGCCGGGCCCTGACGGCGACGGCGATCAAGCTGCTCGACGACTTCAACGCCTCGCACCCGCGCCACGGCCTCGAGACCCCGCTCGCCCTCCAGGCGGCCGTCTACGCCTGGGCCGACGGGCGAAGAGAGCTCGACGCGTGGCATCGCGACCCGCGGGACGCCGCGCTGAAGGGACGGGCGATCGCGCGGTTCGACGAGGCGATCGCGCGCATCGAGCGGCTCGGGCCCGAGTTCTCGGGCGCCGACCCGCTCGTCGCGCAGAACGGGGGATTCCGCCTGGCGCAGGCCCTCGCCGACCGCGCCGCGCTCGATCGGGAGCGGTCGCCGGAGTCGATCGACCGGCTCAGGCGGGCCCTGGCCGCGATCGACCCGGTGCCGAGCGAGCCGGCGATCGAGGGCCACGCCCGCCTGCTCCGCGCCGAGGTTCTCGCCCGGCTCGGCGAGACCGGCCGCGCCGACGAGGAGCTCGACGCCGCGAGCAAGCTGCGCCCGCCCGTGTCCGCGGCGGCACTGGCGGAGCTCCGCGCCCGCGTGCTCCGGCTCCGCCGCCGCTATGAGGAGGCGGTCCGGGCCGTCGACTCGGCGGGGCTCGACGGCGTCGTGCGCGACGCCCTGGTGCTCGAGATCCGGCTCGATCAGCGCTCGGGCGAATCGTCCCGCTACGCCCGCGCCGACGCCGAGGCCGACGCCTTCCGTCGCGCGAAGACCCTGCGCGGCTCGGACCGGCCCGAGGCGCGCCAGGCGCTCGCCGCGCTGGCCCGCGCGGTCGAGGAGCCGCCGGCCCATGCCGACCCAGAGGCGTGGGACGTGCTGGGCGAGGCCGCGCTCGGGCTGGGCGACTCCGCGAGGGCCAGCCGGCTCGTCGCCGCCGGCGCCGACCGCGCGGCGGCGCTCCATCAGCCCGCCGAGGCCGCGCGGTTGCGGCTCCGCGCCGGGGCCATCCTCTACCAGGCCGGCGACTTCGCGGGAGCCGACCCGCTGCTGACTCGCGCCTGGGACGACCCGCAGGCCGGGCCGTGGCGCGCCAGGGCCGGCATGCTCCGCGCGCTCGCGAGGGGCCGCGCCGTCGAGGAGAGTCCGGGCAAGGTCGGCCGCGCGGGCTACGTGGCGGCGCTCCGGGACGTCGTCGCGGCGTTCCCGACCGACCCGCAGACGGTGGAGGCCCGCTGGCTCCTCGGTCGCGCCGAGCTCGAGGGCGGACGCCCGGCCGAGGCCCGGCGCTCTGGCGGTCGATCCCGCCCGGCCATGCCCGATGGCTGCCCGCGCGGCTCGCGGCGGCCGAGCAGGACCTGCGCGAGCTGGACGAGCTCCGCATCGGCGACGACCCGAACCCGCTCCGCGCCCGGTTCCGCGAGGCCTCGGCCTTCCTCCGCGAGAGCGCCCAGCAGGCGAAGGAGCCGTCGGACCTGATGGAGCTCGACCTCGCGTCGGCCCGCCTCGACCTGACGCCAGGCGTCGGCCGGCCCGAGCTGGCGCGGACGCTCTGCGAGCGGCTGGCCCACGCGGCCGGCTCGCCCGAGCAGCACGCGAGGGCCCGGGTGCTCCACGGCGTGGCGATGGCCCTCACCCAGCGCACGGTCGAGGCCGAGCGCGAGATCCGCGCCGAGACGAAGCAGGCGCCCGTCGCCGACCTGCTCATGGCCGCGCGGCTGCTCGACCGCGCGGCCGAGTCGGTCGAGTCCGACGCCGGCCGCCTCCGCCTCGGCCGGCTCATGCGGATCATCACCGACGGGCTCGCCCGGGAAGCGATCCTTCCCGACGGCTTCGATCCGGCGCTGCGGCTCCGGGCCGTCCGCGCCGCGATCTTCGGCGGCGACCCGGCCGCGGCCCGCGCCGAGCTCCGCCGCGAGCCGGCCATCGACCCCGCCGACTACAACACCGACGGGCTCCGCGACCTGGCCGACGCCCTGCTCCGTCTCGATGCCCCCGCGCTGGCCGTCGACGTCGAGCGGCTCCGCGGCCGCCGGCTCAAGCCCGGCTCGGCCGCCTGGCTCGAATCCCGTTACGTCCTCGCGCTGGCGCTGCAGCGCGAGGGCAAGGCCGACGCCGCCCGGTCGGTCATCGACGCCGCCGCCATCCTCCACCCGGACCTCGGCGGCGGCTCGCTCAAGGCGCGGTTCGAGCGGCTGAGGCAGAGGGTCGATCGCGAATGACACGGTTTCTCGCGATCGGTGGAATCGCATTACTCTTCTGCACCCCGGTCACATCTCGAACGGCCGGGCGTAGTTTGCACGCATGGACGATTGGATGCTTGCACTCGTGACGCGCACAGCCGATCGGGCGTGAACATCCTCGACGGGGCCGGCGGTCGATAGCGGCCTCAACTGTAGCGGTGCAGGGAATCGGGTCGGGATCGCCGCGGTGTCGCGACGGTCGCTCGGGCCGTCATCGGGGATGACGGCCGGGTTCGCTCCCCGGGGTGGGGGCGCGTGGTCGGCGTTGAGATCTGCAAATACCGGGAGGAAGACGGTCGATGACGAAGCGACGACGTCGGGGTTTCACGCTCATTGAGCTTCTGGTGGTGATCGCGATCATCGCGGTCCTGATCGCGCTGCTCTTGCCGGCGGTCCAGGCGGCGCGGGAGGCCGCGCGGCGGATCCAGTGCGTCAACAACATGAAGCAGCTCGGGCTGGCGATGCACAACTACGTCAGCTCGCAGGGCTCGCTGCCGCCGGGGCGGATCTGGTCGCCGAACACGGGAGCCGGGAGCTTCCCGACGATCTACTCCGGGGCGCCGAACACCCCCTGGTTCGTGATGATGCTGCCGCACTTCGAGCAGCAGGCGCTCTCCAACTCGTTCAACTTCATGCTCGGCTCGGAGGGCACGCCCGCCAACCCGGTCGCCGGGATCTTCGCCAACAGCACGGTCGCCTCCACACTGCTCGGCTCGTTCCAGTGCCCGAGCGACACGCCGTCGCAGTTCCAGATCCCCACGTCGTTCGCGGGCGGGCAGCTCAGCTCGTTCATCTTCACGAAGGGGAACTACGCCGTGGCGTGGGGCAACACGAACTGGGGGCAGAACTACGCGGGCCCGCTCTCGGCGCAGTACCTCCAGTCGGCGTTCGGGCATAACGGGAACATCGGGCTCAACTCGATCACCGACGGCACGAGCAACACCGTCTTCATGGGCGAGGTGATCCAGGGCGCGGTCAATGACGTGCGCGGGCTGGTCTGGGACCCGATCGCCGGCGGCAGCTCGTTCATGACCCGGTACACGCCGAACGGGCAGATCGACTACCTGGGACAGGTCACCGGCGGCGACCAGATCGAGCCGTCGTTCTGCACGAACGACCCGGTGCGCAACCTCCCGTGCGTCGGCCAGGCGAGCGATAATACGGCGTTCTCGGCCACGCGGAGCCGGCACTCGGGCGGGGTCAACGTGCTGATGGGCGACGGCTCGGTCCGGTTCGTCAAGAACACGATCAACGCCGTCACCTGGATCGGGCTCAACAGCGTCTCGGCCGGCGAGGTGATCGGCGCGGACGCGTTCTGACCCTGCCGCGTCTTGTGCTGATCTGCCGGGAATCGAAGCCGGACCTGCGAGTCGACCAGCAACGGCGACTCGCGGGTCCGTCGGCGCGCGGTGGGCGCGGTCGACGTTCAAGGATGCGAGGCAAACGTACCCGCGACGGATCGAGCCTAGTTCTGGTCGATCCACCCGAACCCCGTCGTCCACCAGGGCGGCGTGCCGCCGCGCCAGGGGCGGTCGCGATAGGCGGCCGGCGTCGGGTAGACGACCGGGTTCGACTCGGGCAGGAACGGCGACGAGAACGAGTGGCCGCGGGACTCGTAGACGCGGCCGTCGTAGCCGCGCGAGTAGGTCGAGACCGGCGCGGTCACCGTGCGGTACATCGACATCGGGCCGAACATCGTGGTCGACACGACGCCGTACTGGCCGAGCGGCGAGTAGCCGCTGCCGGTCGGGCGGTCGCCGCCGACGATGACGTACGGCGTGGAGTAGAACGTGCCCAGCATCGGGCTCGGGGCGTTGGCGTTGGCCGGGTTGTCGACCGCGGCCGTCGGGACGACGGTCCGCACGCGACGCCGGTACGGGCCGCCGGCGTGGGACGGAGCGACGCTCGCCAGGCAGGCCAGGGCCGCCAGGGCGAGCGTCGCGAGGGACGTGGTGCGAGTCATGGGGGATACCTCGAAGATGGCCCCGTCGCCCGGCCGACCGGCGTGTCGGCACGAGGAGGCGGGTACTTGAGATATTTTACCCCATGATTCGCAGATAACCGGGATTCTCTCTAGCGGACCGCCTCGACCCGGGTCGGCAGCAGGCGGTACGACTCCTCGACGATGCGGGCGAGGCCTTCGCCCAGGGGGGTGTGGAGCAGCTCGACGAACTTGCGCTCGATGTCGCGCTCGCGCGCACCGGCCCAGCCGACGAAGGGGGAGGAGAAGGGGGTGAAGCGGATCGACTCCGCCTCGGTGTTGGAATCATGTGCGGCGCGCGGCGCCGCGGCGGGCGTCAGGTCGCCCGACCAGGGGACGGACACCGTCCCCAGCCCGCTCTGCGGGCCGAGCAGGGACTCGGTCGGTACGCTCAGGGCCTCGGCGATCCGGCGGAGCGTGCCCGCGCGGGGCTGCTCGGTCTTGCCGCTCTCGATCTGGTACAGCGCCGTACGCGAGATCGCCGCGCGGCTCGCCAGCTCGTCCGGACCCCATCCCTTGGCGTACCGGCAGTCCCTGACCCGTTGGGCCAACGTCATTGTAAGCCTCCGAAGATGGTAATCGTGAAAACTTAGGAAGGACAACCCCACGAAAATGTACGAACGCCGACCAGGACTGTCAACCTTCTCAGGCGTTCTTTTTTAGGACGCCTGCGCGATTCGCAGCGAAGCGAGCGGCCACGGGTGGGAAAAGGCCGCCAAAGTTCGCGAATCCGGCGTCTCTCGCCAGGAGCCTAGGACATCTTTGACGCGAAGGCGCCGGAAATCCCGCGATCGACGCCCCGGCGCGCCGAGATGGCCGAATCCGGACTCGACGGAGCGCCCGGCTTCGTTCGCGACGATGTGGGTTTTCGACATCATGCAGGAGTAGAGCATCCAGATGACCGGCCCTACGAGCGGCCTTCCAGCTCCTTGAGGATGCCCGGGAGGAGCTTCGGGTCGCGGGTCGCCAGCAGGTGCTCCAGGCGCGACTCGGGGAATTCGAGCTTCTTGAGCAGGTCGCCGACCGACTTCCAGAGCCGGTCGAGCTTCTTACCCTCGGCCAGGTAGATCTCGGTCGTCAGCTCCGAGAGCCGCTGGTGCTGGATCGCGCCGAAGTTGTTGTAGTACCGCTTGATGATCTTCTGCTGATAGGGCGTGTGGTCGGCCATCGCGGTGGTCTCATCGTTAATCGACGTCGGGGGCCTGGCGGCCGCGCTTGGTGTCCGAACGGCGCTGCTTCGACTCGACCCGGCGCTTCTTCGACGCGAGCGTCGGCCGGGTCGCGCGGCGGGCCTTGGGCGGGCGGAGGGCCGCGACGACCAGCGCCCGGAGCTTTTCCAGGCAGTCGTCGACGTTCCGGCCCTGGTCGCGCGTCTTCGTGGACGCGATCAGGAGCTCTCCGTCGCGCGTGAGCCGGCCCGCCACCGCCGCGAGCAGCCGCTCCCGGACCGGCCCGGGCAGGCTCGGGCTCGACGCGGGCGTCCAGCGGAGCTGCACCTTCGAGTTCACCTTGTTGACGTTCTGACCGCCCGGCCCGCCCGAGCGCGACGTCTCGAAGGTGAACTCGTCGAGCGGGATCGCGATCGCGTCGGAGACCTCGAGAGCGGCCATCGGAGTCCTCGGCAAGGTGGAGGGTCTTCAGTCTAACCGACCGGGCCGATTCGTCGCATCCCGCGTGTTCATCCGGGACCCGAAACGACCGACCGGGCGGCCCTCCTCGCGGAAGACGCCCGGTCGGTCGAGATCAGGTGGACGTTTCGGGCCGGTCAGGCGGCGGACTGCTTTCCGCCCAGCGACGCGAGGGCCGCGTCGTAGGCGGCCATCGCCGCGGTCTGGGCCGGGGCGGTCGGCGTGGTGGCCGGGTTGGTCGTCGACGACCCGGTGAACGACGTGGCCGCGGCCGTCGAGTACAGGCCCGCCTTGCGGGCCGCGGCGGCGGCCGCGTACTGCTGGCGCGGGGTCAGCTTGACGGTGGTCGTCGAGCCGACGGTCGAGTCGAGCGGCAGCGCTCCCGTCAACGCCGCGGGCGTCGCGGTCGTGGCGGGGGCGACGGCGGCCGCGGTGGCCGTCGCGTTCTCCTGCGCCACCGGGATGCCGAGTCGGGCCAGACGCCGGTCGCGGCTGGCGATCTGCGCCGCGTTGTAGAACGAGTCGCCCCGGTTGAAGACGATCTCGCTGCTCGTGAAGGTCTGGCCCGTGTTCGTCGCGCCGGTGATCGTCGCGACCGTGAACCCCGGCGGCAGCGTGACGTCGGTCCCCTTGAAGACGAACGTCTCGCTGACGAACCCGTCGTGCAGCGCGATCTTGGGGAACCACGAGACCGGCGGCGCGCCGTTGAGCCGGACCGTCAGCGGGTTGATCTCGGTCGCGGCGAAGCTCGACGAGCTGAGGACCGTCACCCGGATGTTGTCGTAGTGCGCCGTGTTGACGTGCCGGTTCTGGTGCGGGTTGATCAGGATCGTCGGCTGGAAGACCTCGATCGGCACGACGATCGGCGGTGGCGGGGGCGGCGGCACGGTCGTGGCGTTGCTGATCGTCAGCGGCTGGAAGTGGAAGACCTCCTCGCTGATCCCGCCGTCGGAGCCCGAGCCGGCCGAGGCGCCGAGGTCGATGACGCTCGTGCCGGTCAGCGCCTTCCCGGTGATCTGCTGGTAAAGCTGCGAGAAGTGGGTGATCTGGAACTCGAAGGCCCCGTGCCTCGGGTCGTTGCTCCCGAGGTAGATGTTGCCCTCGTTGGCCGACAGCTCGCCGCCAGGCTGCGGGTTGACGGAGTCGATCGAGAGGCCCGACGTATACACCGCCGGCGCCACGACATAGCGGGCGAAGGGATAGCCCGGCGTGGCCGTCTGCTGGGGGATGCCCGCGAACAGCGACTGGGAGGCGGTGTTCGTCCCGCCGCTCAGGTCGAGCACCGCGAAGAAGTGCTCCTCGCCGCTGATGCCCGGCGAGTCGACGAAGCCCGGCTGCGCGGCCTGGACGCCGGGCGCGGTCGTCGAGTTGTCCGGGATCTGCGGGTTGGGGTTGAAGAGATTGTTGGGGTCGAGTCCATTATCGTCGGCATCGCCCGCGATCACCGGCGCGGTCGGGTTGCCCGGGAGCTGGCTCGCCGGCTGGAGGAAGCCGACGCTCAGCGTGTCGGTCGCCTGGTTGTAGTTCACGGCGATTTTGTCGACCTGAAACCCGGAGACGTGCGTCAGGATGTCGCCGGGCACCTGCAGGTTGCCCGGGATCAGCGGGACCTGGTTGGCGGGATCGCTCAGGTAAGCCGCCGGGGTCGCAGCGGTGAAATCGTTTGTAACGTTTCCCGTAAAGGTGACGGCCAGGAGCTGCCGATGATCCAGTTGCTCCATGAGGAGCTCGGACCGTCGTCGAGACGTGATCGTTCCGCGACGCCGCCTCAAGGACAGGACGGCCCGGCGGATCGTCGAGAGAAGGTTCATTGCGCCCTCGTCCTTTCTACCAGGGGCTGACCTCACCGTGAGGCCAACCCCGCGCGGGGATCGGCAAGGCGGGCGGCCCGGCGAATGCCGGACTTTCCGCAACCTGCCCGGCGGTGCGAACTAGCGGAGATCCGTGACCGGCCCCGCGAGGGGCGGCCCAGGATGGACTCGACCCGGCGCAGGCGGAGGCCGCCGGCCCCCGCCCCCCTCAGCCGGGTCGAAGACTCAAACGCGGGAGGAGTCGAGAGATGGATCGACGACGCATCGCGAAATGGGCCTCGGCCCTCGCCCTCGGCGGGGCGATCGGGTCGAATGCGCGCGGAGGGGCGGTCACCCTCACGGGCAATGTGGGCAACGATTTCCCCAGCCTCGGCCTGGGATTGGGAAACGTCGCGGGTCAGGACCCGGCCCAGGTCGCCCAGGCCTCCTGGATCACCCAGAGCGGGTGGACCAACGGCTGGGTGATCAAGGACATGAAGCTCGACTACAACCAGTCGACCGACACCATGCAGGTCGGCGTCGGCTTCTACTCGATCGCGGGTGATGCCTCGGGCAATCCGTCGGGCAGCGACCCCCGCGTCGCCGCCTCGGGCGGCTCGGCCCCGGCCAATCTCGGCGGTCGCGACTCGATCTCGGTCGAATTCGCCGGCAACAACGCGACCAACAGCTCGCTGCCCGGTGCACCCGTGATCGTGGCCGGTGTCCCCGAGAACAAGTCCGCCTCCTACACCGGGCTCGACGGCTTCACCGTCGCCACGGCGGGCGGCAGCTCGTCGATCCAGAACAACTACGGGACCCAGATCAACACGGCGATGGGCAACCTCGCGTTCAATCCCTCGCCGGCCACGCCCGACTTCGAGTTCACGATCAAGAACTGGAGCCAGTTCGCGGCCCTGAACGGCAGCAAGGGCTTCTGGGTCAAGGCCTACGCCGGATCGCCCGACGACGCCGTCGCGGGCGAGAGCAATCTGCCCTGGACCCACATCAGGGCGCTCTCGCAGAGCGTGATCCCGAACCCGCCGCCCCCGCCCCCGCCGAGCCCCCCGCCCCACGTCCCCGAGCCGACCACCGTCGCCGGCTGGTCGCTGATGATCGCGGGCGCGGCCTGGGCGCTCCGCCGCAAGCGGATGGCGGCGGATCGGGATTGAAGCGGGCGCCGGCCGGCCCATCGGACAGTCCTCGCGCGAGGCGGCGACCGGGCAATCCGGTCGCCGTCTCTCGTTATCGGGCCGCCGACTCGGACGAATTCGCAACTTTCAGCGCCTGGATCGGACGCCCGCCCGCGCGTCCGGACAGACGCACATTTCTTCCCCAGTTTACGCAACCCGCAAGGTCCCGCCGGCGGCACCGTCGCCGAATCGGAGAACGCGGCGGCCCCGAATTACGATGATACTCATCGCGGGGCGCGCGGCCCCGACCGTCCGAACGACACCTTGATGCACCAGGACCCCGCGATGGCCACCCCCGCCCAGATCGCCGCCAACCAGGCGAACGCCCTCAAGTCGACCGGCCCGAAGACCCCGCCAGGCAAGGCGATGTCGTGCCGAAACTCGGTCACGCACGGCCTCTCGGGCCGCGGCCTCGTCCTGCCCGAGGCCGAGGAGCAGGCCGTCGCCGAGCGGCTCGTCGAGTGGCGCCTGTCGTACGCCGCCCGCCTGCCGCACGAGGAGTTCGCCCTCCGCGAGATGGTCCGCGAGTCGGTCCGGATCGAGCGGTGCAACCTCGAGGACGTCGCCCTCCGCGCCCGGATGGTCGACCGCGCCGCCGACTCCTGGGACGACGACCGCCGGATCGCCGCCGAGGAGCTGGCGCGGGGGCTCGCCCGGAGCCCGTCGCTGGTGAGCCGCAAGCTCCAGATGACGCCCCAGGGCTGCGACTGGCTGATCGAGCGCTGGGAGGCCCTGGCCCGCTTCGTCAAGTCGGGCGGCGAGTGGGCGGACGAGCACCGCGCGCACGCCTCCGACCTGCTCGGCGTCGACCCCGCGCTCCGCGACGGCCCCTCGCCGCTCGACGTCCCCGAGTCGCAGGCCGCGTTCGGGATGGGCCCGATCCACCGGCTCGCCAAGATCCGCGACGAGATCGCCCGGCTGCGGCCCGTCGCGAGGGCGTCGTCTCCGAGCACGACGCGGCCGACCGCGAGCTGACGTGCGCGGGCGTCGAGGTCGAGCCCGACCGCCCGCTGGGCCGTCTCCGCCGCTACGCCGCGGCCTGCCGCCGCCGGTTCGACGCGGCGGCGAAGGTCCTCAAGGACGCCTGCCGCCGCGCGGCCGACCGCCCCGAGGCTCCGACTCCCTCGCGGGCCGTGACCGCGGGCGTGACGCTGGCGACGCTCGTCGTCGGCAAGCCCGCGCCCTGCCGCGCTCGGTGCCGGCGGCGGCGAGCCCGGCGCCGGTCGAGCCGCCCCGCCGGCTGAACCGCCAGCAGCGCCGGGCCCTGGCGAGACGGCGGCCGGAGCTGGCGCTGGCGTAGGGTCCGCTGTGCGGACGTCTTCGGCCTGACTCCTCAGAACACCCCGGAGCCGCCGATCAGGGTCTCTGCACGGCCGGGCGGCCCGGGTCGCGACGAGCGTCGCGCCTGATCGGGGCCACGCGGTGCCCGACGCATGGGCTCTCGTCGACCGACCAGCGGCCGCCCGCGCCCGCACCGTTCCGCAATGTTCCGATCCGATCACCCGCCCGCGATCCCGATCGCCGATCGCCCGACTTCGACGCCGATCCGCGCCCGAGGCTGCCTCACTCGACGAGACGAACCCAATCCCCACCGCGCCTCGACGAGACGAACCCAATCGCCCCCTCGCTTGTGGCCCCGACGCGGGTGGATTATCGTTCGAGGGGGCACAACCGCACGCCCGAGAGGGGGTCCCGATGTCATCCCGCGCCTGGTTGGCGATCCTCGCGTCGCTCGTCGTCTCGCCCGTGCGATCGGGCGAGCCCGAGGGGCTGGCGATGTCGAAGCCGGTGGCCGTGACGAAGATCCACGGCTACGCCTCGTTCGAGCCCCTGCCCGAGGCGACGCTCACGGCCGACGACAAGCTGATGGTCTACTACGAGCCCACGGGCTACACCATCGAGCGCACGAAGGACGGCTTCCGCGCCCTGCTCGCCCAGGACGGCCGGCTCCGCAAGAAGGGCCGCAAGGAGCCGCTCTGGCAGAAGGCGCCCGATGTTCGAATACGAGGCCAAGGACGCCACCCAGCCCTACCGCCTCTACATGCGCACCGACCTCGCCATCAAGGGCCTCCCGCCCGGCGAGTACGAGCTCGACCTCACCCTGCACGACAAGCTCGCCAAGGGCTCCGGCACGACCCGGACGGTCGAGTTCAAGGTCGTCCCGGCGAAGGAGGCGAAGGCGGACGGGGCCGAGAAGGGGGCGAAGGACGGGGGCGGGCTGTGAAGAAGGGGGTCGGAGTGCAGAGAGCAGAGTGCGGAGACAGAGTGCTGAGACCTGACTCTGCACTCGGCACTCCGCTCTCCGCTCTCCGCACTCTGCACTCCGCACTCGAAACCAAGCAGCCACACCCTCCCGCCCCTCAGCCCCCCGCCCCCTTCGCCGCCACCTCCGCCGCCGGCTCCTCGAACGGCCGCGCGCGGTTGGCCTCCGCGTCGAACGAGACGCCCGAGGAGCTGGCCCGGAGGTAGACGTCCATCTGCTGGCCGACGTACACCGGCGTGGGGAACTCGCGGATCGCGTAGATCGCCTGGAGGACGCGGGTGTCGACCCGCTCCGAGTTGTCGCCCGTCAGGCTCTTCTTGGGGATGACGTAGGGCTCGAACTTCACGAACTCCAGCGGGAACTTCACGGCCGGGCGGCCCTTGAGCGTCGCCACGGCCTCGGCGCCGGGCGCGAACCAGGGCAGGTCGTTTTCGTCAATGTCCACGCGAACATGTAATGTTCTGACGTCGCCGAGCACGACCAGCGGCTCGTTCCAGTTCATGGCCGCGAACTGGCCGGGGCGGACGTGGACCTGGAGGACCTCGCCGTCGACCAGGGCGCGGACGGTCAGGCGGCCGATCCGGATCCGGATGCTCTCGGCCTCGGCCTCGGCCTGCTTGAGCGCGGCGTCGGCGACCTTGATGTCCTCGGCCCACGAGCCGGCCTTGATCTTCTTCAGGTCGGCGTCGGCCCTGGCCAGGGCGGCCTCGGCGGAGAGCTCGGCGAAGTGGTCCTTGTCGTAGTCGGCCGCGGCGAGCATCTCGCGCTCGCGGAGGTTCTTGCTCCGCCGGAACGCGGCCTGGGCGTCGAGCAGCCTCGCCTTGGCCTCGGCCAGCGCGGCCTCGGCCGGCGGGATGTCCTCGGCCCGGGGCGCCTCTTGAGCCGGTCGAGCTGCGCCGCGCGGCCGTCACCATCGCCTCGCGGCTCACCAGCTCGGCCCGCAGGTCGCGGTCGTCGACGTGGAACAGCGGGTCGCCGGCCTTGACCATGTCGTGGATCTTCACATAAACCGCATCCACGACCCCGGGCACCGGCGTGCCGATCGGGATGTTCTCCCGCTTGGCCTCGACCAGGCCGGCGCCGGCGATCGAGCGGATCTTCTCGGGCGCCGTCGGCGGCGTGACGATCGGCTGCGACGGCGGCATCGGCCGCCTCATCTCGCGGACCTGGACGATCGCGAAGGCGAGGCCGGCGATGGCGAGCAACGGCAGGACATATTTGGTGAACACGGTCTGTTCCTCTTCTCGCGGTCTAGTGCCCGTGGCCGTCGAGCCCGGTGAGGTCGCGGACGCTGTCGCGGACCTCGGCCACGTGGCCGTCGTCCATCCGGGTGATCCGGTCGCCGAAGTCGAAGACGCGGTTGTCGTGGGTGACGACCACCACGGCCCGGTCGGGCCGCAGGGCCGCCTCGCGGAGCAGCATCATCACGGTCCGGCCCGACTCCTGGTCGAGCGCGGCCGTCGGCTCGTCGCAGACGAGCAGGCTCGGCTCGTGCACGAGCGCCCGGGCGATCGCCACCCGCTGCTGCTGCCCGCCCGAGAGCTGCGCGGGCAGGCTCTTGACCTTCTTGCCCATCCCGAGCTGGTTCAACACATGAGACGCCTTCTCGACCGCCTGGTGCTTGTGCCAGCCCGCGATCACCAGCGGGATCGCCGCGTTCTCGGCCGCCGTCAGGGCGGGCAGGAGGTTGTACTGCTGGAAGACGAAGCCGATCCGCTCGGCCCGGAACCGGGTCAGGGCCCGGTCGGACATCGCCGTGATCTCCCGGCCGAAGATGTCGACCGTCCCCTCGTCGGCGTCGAGGATGCCGGCGATCACCGAGAGCAGCGTCGTCTTGCCGCAGCCCGACGGGCCGATGATCAGCGAGAACTGGCCCCTGTAGACGTCCCAGTCGACGTGATCCAGGGCCGTGACGAGCTGCTCGCCCTTGCCGAAGTGCTTGGAGACGCCGCGGACCTTGACCGCGACCTCCAGGCCGGGCGGCGGCGGGGCGATCAGTGCTCGTCGGCTCCATCAGGCTCGTCGTCATCGAGATCCCTCGATCCGTTGGGGGGAAGTCGGACGTCCCCGATCAGCCGCGGAAGACGATCGCCGGCTCGAGCACCATGACCTTGCGGATGCAGATCACGCTCGACAGCACGCAGATCAGGACGATGGCCACGCCCACGATCGGCAGGGTGTACCAGTGCGTGTAGAACGCCAGCTCCCCGCCCGACTGGAGCATCTTGTACCCGAACAGCGCCGCCGAGCCCGACGCCCAGCCCGTAGCCGAGCAGGCCCACGACCGCGGCCTGGACGAGGATCATCCCGACGATCCGGAGGTTCGTCGTCCCCATCGCCTTCAGGGCGCCGAACTGGCGGAGATTCTCAAGGGTGAAGTTATAAAACGTCTGCCCCGCGATCGCCGTCCCGATGAAGAATCCGAGGAACGCCGTGATGCCGAAGTTGATCGGGATGCCGGTGTACTTGAGGTAGTACTCGATCGTGTCCCCCTCGAACTGCTTCGAGGTCCTGCGCCTTCAGCCCCGTCTGCGCGGCGATGGCCGCGGCGACCTGGTCCGGCGTGCGGCCGTCCTCGGCCTTGGCCAGGATGTAGGAGAGGATCTTCCGCTCCTGCGGGGCGAAGTTCTTGGCCCGGGAATACTTCGTATAAACGACCGCGTTCGACTGGAACGTCCGCGTCGCCTGGCAGACGCCGACGATGATCGCCCGGTGGTCGTTCATCTCGAACTCGCGGCCGACGAACAGGTCGTAGAAGGCCACGCGGCGTTCCGGCGTGGTCGGGATGCGTCCATAGGCCTTGAGGAACCTGGCCCGCTCCTCGGGCGTGAGCTCGCTCGCGGGCTTGCCGTTGGTCTTGACCAGCGACCAGTCCTCGCCCGGGTAGAGCTTCGGCAGCCGGTTGTCGTCGACCACGACCCCGTCGGGCTTGCGGAGGTCGAGCAGGCTGCCGGCGAGCATCTTCTGGGGCGACGGGGCCCCGACCAGCGTGGCGTCGTCCAGGCCGAGCAGGATCACCTGCTCGATGACCTTGAGCCGCGACTTGAGCTCGGGCCCGCCCTTCGTCTCGGCCAGCTGGGTCGAGTTGATCTTGGCCCGGCCGTTCCCCTTGTAGAGCGGCACGGCCCACCTCACGCCCTCGACGCCGCGGACGCGGTAGAGGTTGTTCTCGATCATCGGCTTGACGTCGTCGACGTAGCGGACGTTCGCGTCCATCACCCAGAGGTCGGCGCCGGTGATGTCGGTGACCTGCCCGGCCGTCCGGAGCATCAGGCCCCAGAAGATCGAGCCTTGCTGATAGATCAACAAGGAGGCGAACGACAGCCCCATGACGATCCCGAGGAACTTGGCCTTGTCCCCGGTCAGCATCTTCAGCGCGATCCAGAACATGGGCCCACCCCCTTCGCGGCCTTGGCCCGCTTCGCGGGGCCGGCGCAGGCGATCGCCGCCAGGATCACGGACGTGATGTGGTCCGTCAGGTAGTCGACGTCAAGGGCCTCGTACGATTCCTCGCCCGACGAGCCGGACCGAGATCGGCCGGGCGACCTTGTAGTGGAGACACTGGCCGACCGTGCTGAAGGCCAGGGCGTTCAGCTTCCGGTCGTCGGCCTCGGGGGCGAGGTCGCGGAGCGTGCCCTTGAGCCAGGCGAACCGCGGGCCGATCGACTCGCGGACCAGGGCGTCGGCCCCGGCCGAGGGCTGGATCAGCTCGCGGAGCATCAGGGCGTCCTGCCAGGTCGAGGGCCGCCCGTCGCTCATGACGCTCAGGAGCATCTGCCGGACGAAGATCCGCAGCCGCTCGGCGGGCGGGAGGTCGGTGCCCGAGGGCAGCGCCCCGGCCTTCGAGCACTCGTGGGCCTCGAGGACCGCCGCCTCGTACAGCCGCTCCTTGTCGCCGAAGTGATAGTTCACCGCCGCGATGTTCGTCCCCGCCCGCTCCGAGATCGCCCGGATCGTCGCGCGCTCGAATCCCTTGTCGGCGAACTCCTCGCCCGCCGCCTCGATCAGCCGGGCCTTGGTTGGATCCTGCGGCACTTCGGTTCCCTCCCGTCAGTCTATCGGCCGTTTCAAACGGGCGTTTCAATCGAGTGTATGCGAATCGGGGGGATCGTCAAGGGCGGATTTCAGACTGACGAACGGTCGTCGGCCGCAAATCGAACGGATGAGGTCCATTGGGAGGTCTCGGGTTGATCGAACGGCCGATCCGGGGCATACTCCCCGCGCGACGGCCGGCCCTCCCTCCGCGGAGGACGGTCCGCGCGGGGCGACCGGAGCCGAGGCGAGGGGGCCGCGGGACGCATGGATGCTGGCGGCAAGGTCGTGGTGTGCGTCGTCGGGACCCGTCCCGAGGCCGTGAAGATGGCCCCGATCGTCCGGGCCCTCCGGCGGGCTCCCGGGCTGGCCGTCCGGCTCGTGACGACCGGGCAGCACCGCGGCCTGCTCGACCAGGCGCTGGCCGACTTCGACCTGAAGTCCGACCTCGACCTCGACCTGATGCGGCCCGACCAGTCGCTGGCCGAGACCACCGGCCGGGCCCTGATCGCCCTGGCCGAGGCCCTGTCTCACCTGGCGCCCTCGCTCGTGCTGGCCCAGGGCGATACGACGACGGTCCTGGCCGCGGCCCTCGCCTCCTACTACATGAAGGTGCCCGTTCGGCCACGTCGAGGCGGGCCTCCGCACCGGCCATCCCTATCGGCCGTTCCCCGAGGAGAAGAACCGGGCCCTGGCCACGCACCTGGCCGAGCTCCACTTCGCCCCGACGGCCGAGGCCCGGGCGAACCTGCTCCGCGAGGGGATCGCCGACTCGTCGATCTGGGTCACCGGCAACACGGTCATCGACGCCCTCCGCCTGACGGCCGCCCGGCCGGTCGAGCCGCCGATCCGGCCGGCGACGCCGAAGTTCTTGCTGGTCACCGCCCACCGTCGCGAGAGCCAGGGCGAGCCGCTGGCCAACATCTGCGCGGCCGTCGCCGAGCTCGTCCGCCGGCACGAGGACCTGAGCGTCGTCTTCCCCGTCCACCCCAACCCGCGGGTCCGCGGGGTCGTCGAGCCGGCGCTGGGCGGGCTGGAGCGGGTCCACCTGGTCGAGCCGCTCGGCTACGCGGAGTTCGTGGCCCTGATGAAGCGGTCGTACCTGATCCTGACCGACTCGGGCGGCGTTCAGGAGGAGGCCCCTGCCCTCGGCAAGCCGGTGCTCGTCCTCCGCGACGAGACCGAGCGGCCCGAGGCCGTGGCCGCCGGGACGGTCGAGCTCGTGGGGACGCGGACCCGGGCGATCGCCGGGGCGGTCGAGGCCCTGCTCGCCTCGCCCGAGCGGTATCGGCGGTTCTCGACGGTGGTCGAACCCCTACGGCGACGGCTGGGCCGCCGAGCGGATCGGCCGGGTCGTGCTCCGCCGCCTCGGGCTCGACGCCGGGCCGATGCCGGCCGGGGTCGGCGAGTCGTGGAGCCCCGAACTGCGCATCGGAGTCGCACAGGCGGCCAACGCCGTCCTATAATGGCGGGGTCACCCCAGAGGTCCGACCCCCAGGCGGCCCGGCCCCGATGCACGCGTTCGAGCTCCTCAAACACCCGGCCCAGGCCGCCGACGGCCTGGTTCTGCGTCGTGCACGGCGACGATGTGTACCTGCGCCGGGAGTCGATCGCGGCGCTCGTCCGCGGCCTGCTGGGCGAGCGAGCCCGATGACCTGGCCGTCACCCGGTTTCCGGGAGACAGGGCGACCCTTTCCGACGTGCTCGACGAGCTGCGGACCCTGCCGCTTCCTGGTCAGCCGCCGGGTGGTGATCGTCGACGACGCCGACCCGTTCGTGACGGCCCACCGCAAGGAGCTCGAGGGGCTGGCCGACGGCCATCCGACGCCCGGGCGCCCTGATCCTGGTCGCGAAGACGTGGCCGTCGAACACGAAGCTCGCCAAGGCCGTCGACAAGATGGGCCTGGCCATCGACTGCAAGACGCCCGCCGAGCGGGAGCTGCCCGCGTGGCTCGTCCAGGCTGGCCCGCGCCCGCTCGGCCGTGAAGCTCCATCCCGCGGCCGCCCAGCTGCTCGTCGAGCTGGTCGGGCCGGAGATCGGGCTGCTCGTCTCCGAGATCGAGAAGCTGGCCGTCTACGTCGGCGAGAAGCGGGAGATCCCCGCGAGGACGTCGCCTCGATGGTCGGCGCAGGGCGGGTCGAGCCGGATCTGGGACGCGCTCGACGCCGCGACGACCGGCCACGGCGGCAAGGCCCTCGCACGACCTCGACCGGCTGATGGCCTCGGGCGAGCACCCCGTCGGCCTGCTCGCCGCCATGACGTCGTCGCTCCGCAAGGTCCACCACGCCGGCCAGCTCCGCAGGGCCAAGCGCGATCTCGCATCGGCCTGCCAGGAGGCCGGGGCCTACACCGCGGCCCAGGTCGGCGCAGCAGCACGCCCACCTCGGCCCGACCCGGGTCGACGGCCTGCCCGCGCCTGCTCCTCCGGGCCGACCTCGACCTCAAGGGCTCGACGAGCCTCACGCCCGAGGTCGTCCTCGAACGGCTCATCGTCCGCCTGGCCCGAAGGCGGGCAGATCGATGACCCAAACTGGAAACCCGGCTTCCCGAAATCGGCCCGAGATCGAGCACTGCGTGGCCAGGATTCGACAGATCATCGCGGGAGGTCAGGACGACCGCCGGGCGATCCTCCAGCTCGGCTACAACCTCGGGCGGCTGAGCGAGCTTACGGGCGAGGGCCGCGGGCCGTTCTGGGACGCGTGGAAGGACGCCGTCGCGGGCTGGGACCGGCAGCGGCTGTCGGCCCTGGCCCACGAATTGCACATACAAACAGGCGGTCGCCCGCGCGAGGCGGAGGAGTCGCCCCAGGACTTGGAGCCCACTCCCCCATGACCGCGGCCACGACCTCGCACACGGCCCGTCGTCGGGCGGCCCTGCTCTCGCTCGCCGTCGGGTTCCTGATGCTCTTTGGCAAGTGGACGGCGTTCGTCATCACGGGGTCGTACGCGATCCTCTCCGACGCGCTCGAGTCGGTCGTCCACGTCGTGGCCACGGCCTTCGCCTATGCCAGCATCGTGCTGGCGGCGCGGCCGCCCGACCTGAAGTATCCCTACGGCTACGGCAAGATCGGCTTCTTCTCGGCCGGCTTCGAGGGCGGCCTGATCTCGCTGGCCGGCCTGGCCATCCTCTACGAGGCGGCGGTCGCGCTCATCCAGGGCTCGCAGCCCACGCGGCTCGACCTGGGCATGCTCCTGATCGCCATCGCGGCGGGGATCAACTTCTGGCTCGGCGTCTACCTGATCCGGCTCGGCAGGAAGGAGGTCTCGCTCATCCTCGTCGCCGACGGCCAGCACGTGCTGGCCGACGCGTACACGAGCCTCGGCGTCCTGGTCGGCGTCGCGCTGGTCTGGCTCACGGGGCTGGCGTGGCTCGACGGCCTGGTGGCGATCGGCTTCGGCCTGAACATCCTCTGGACCGGCTGGACCCTGGTCCGCGAGAGCTTCTCGGGCCTGATGGACCGGGCCGACCCCGCCCTGCTCGGCCGGGTCGTCGGGGCGATCCAGGCGGCCCGCGAGCCGGGCTGGATCGACCTGCACCAGCTCCGGGCCTGGCAGGCCGGCGACCGGGTCTTCGTCGACTTCCACCTGGCCGTCCCCAGCGACTGGACGGTCGCCCAGGTCCACGACACGAACGACCGCCTGCACGACCTGCTGCGGGACCTGCTGGGCGAGGAGACCGAGCTGATCGTCCACTTCGACCCCGACCGCCCCGACTTCGACGCCGCCCGCCCCTGGACCGTGGAGACCGCCACCCGCATCCCCGGCACGCTGTCCGACACGCCCGTCACGATCGACTGAGACGCGGCCTCTTGTCAACGCTCGCGAGTCCGTTTACCCTTTGATTCTCTCACGGCCCGGTCGAATGCCCGTCCCCGCACCGCCCGAGTCACCCCCCAAGAGCCCGGAGCCTGAGCGCATGTCGCTCTTTCAAGGAACGAGCCCGTCGAGCCTCGTCGCCCTCGTCGAGGAGCGTGTCCGCCAGACCACGCACAACCGGGTCCGCAACCTCTCGGTCGCCGAGGTCGAGGGCCGGTTCGTGGTCGCGGGCCAGGTCTCGTCGCACCACACGAAGCAGCTCGCCCTGCACGGGGCGCTCGAGCTGCTCTCGGGCGAGCAGTTCGCCTCGGAGATCGTCGTCTTCTGCGACTCGCCGGGCCGGAGCCCGGGCGCCTGACGCGGCCCGCCGACTTCCCTTGAGCCCCCGGCCGATATCGGCCATAGTGGGCTGTCGGGCGTGCCCGGGGCCCCGCCAGGTGCGGGGCCCGGCGCCGCCGGTCGGGGGACGGTCGCATGATCCGTACTGGTCGCGTCGCCGGATGGGCGATGATGGTCGTGTTCCTCGCCCTGGCCCCCGCCGGCGCGGCGGACGACCCCCACGAGTCGTGGGATGCGGTCTACATCCGCGGCCAGCGCGTGGGCTACTTCCACCTCACGGTCCAGCCCGTCAAGGACCGCGACCGCGACCTCGTCCGCGTGCTGATCGACGAGACCTTCTCGTTCAAGCGCGGGAACGACCCGGTCACGCTCGAGGTGATGTACGGGACGATCGAGAACCTCGACGGCTCGGTGCTCCGGCTCGACACGCGGATCCTCGCCAGCCGGCAGGAGATGCGGACCTATGGCGACGTCGTCGACGACCAGATGAAGCTCATCCTCGAGGGGACGGGCCCCCGCCAGGAGCAGGTCATCCCCTGGAGCTCCGACGTCCGCGGGCCCTATGGCGCCGAGATGAGCATGTCGCGGAAGCCGATGGAGCCGGGCGAGACCCGCGACGTCAAGATCTTCGTGCCGAGCATCAACCGGATCGGCATCGTGAAGCTGTCCGCGAAGCAGATGGAGCCCGTCCAGCTCGGCGGCGGCGTCCGCCGCGACCTGCTCCGCGTCGAGCAGGCCGCCTCCTTGGACGGCAAGCCGCTCGAGGAGCTGTCGGGCACGCACTGGGTCGACCCGTCGGGTCAGATCCTCCGCACGTCGATGCCCGTCTACGGCGGGCTCGAGACCTACCGGACGACGAAGGAAGCCGCGCTCAAGAGCGTCACCCGCGGCCAGTTCGACCTGACCGAGGCGTCGCTGGTCAAGGTCGCGCGGAAGATCATCAAGCCCTACGAGAGCCGCGGCGTCGTCTACACCCTGAGCATGAAGGGCGACGAGCCGGCCAAGTTCTTCCCGACCGATCGCCGCCAGTCCGTCACCCCGCAGCCGGACGCGACGCACGCCCGGATGGTCGTCTCCGCCGCCGGCCCGACTGACGGAGAGCCGGGGCCTGAGGCGGTTGGCCCCGAGTATTTGCGGCCGAACGCCATGATCGACAGCGAGGACACGGCCGTCGCGGCCCTGGCGAAGAAGGCCACGGCGGGTCTCGACGACCCCTGGCAGAAGGCCGAGGCCATCGTGCACTGGGTCTTCAAGAACATGGAGAAGAAGGACTTCAAGACCACGTTCGCCGCGGCGAGCGAGGTCGCCCGCGACCTGACCGGCGACTGCACCGAGCACAGCGTGCTGACGGCCGCCATGTGCCGCGCCGTCGGCGTCCCGAGCCGGGTGGCCATCGGGCTGATCTACGACGAGCCCCGGCAGGCGTTCGGGTTCCACATGTGGGTCGAGGTCTACGTCAATCGCCGCTGGGTCGCCATCGACGCCGCCTTCGACCAGTCCACGGTCGACGCCGTGCACCTCAAGCTGAACGACTCGAGCCTCGACGGCGTCTCGCCCTTCGAGGCCTTCCTCGCCGTCGCCCGGCTCTTCGGCAAGCTCTCGATCGAGCCGGTCGAGGTCCGCTAAACGGGATCATGGCGCTTGCATGCACGGTGGGTCGTCCCTACACTTCCGGTAGAGGCGACGCGCCCCGCCCCCCGGCGTCCTCGTCGCCCCGTCACGGAGGCGGACGCCCATGTCGCGGATCACGACGGCCCGGCTCGCGCTCTCGCTCGGACTCGGCTGGGGCACGCTCGCCGCGCCGGCCGCGCGGGCCCAAGTGCTGAACTCGCCAACCCCTCCCCCCTCGATCGCGGCGCCCTCGACGCAGCTCCCGAGGCGGCCCGCCACGGCGCTGGCCGAGGCGCTCGCGGCCAACCCGATCACGGCGCCGTACCGGCTGTCGGTCCTCGATCAGGGCCGCAAGGTCGTCCTCGCCGGCCGCGTGGGCGACTCGCGCGTCCACGACGTGGCGGTCCGTACGGCGATCGCCATGGGCGTGCCGATCACCGACCAGATCGTCATCGACACGGCGGCCTACGCCCTGGCCGGCCAGGCCACCGGCGGATGGGGCCCGGCTCAACCGTCGTCGATCATCTCCTCCTATACCTACCCTCCGCCGCTCTTCGGCCGGTTCGACGACCCGTTCTTCGGCCTGGAGCCGCCGCTCGTCTCGTATGCTCCCTGGTGGGGAGCGGCCGGCAGCTACCGACTCGCCCAGGACCAGGCGATCAACCAGGCTCCGCCCGCCAATGCCCAACGCCGAACGCCGACCCGGCCGCGGCCCAGGCCCTGCCGCCGAATACGATCGAGGCGACGATCGACCCGTACGGCGTGGCGACCCTCCGCGGCGTCGTGCCGAGCGACGCGGCCCGGATCGAGATCGGCCAGCGGCTCGCCCGCCAGCCGGGGATCAACCAGGTCGTCAACCGCCTCACCATCGGCCCGCTCGCGAACGTCGCGGCTCCGCCTCGCCGGGTGCTCGACGACAATCCGCCGCCGCCACCGACCCCGTCGCTCGTCAAGCCGCGACCCGAGACGAACGAGCCCGCGGGCCAGCCGATCCGCCTGGCGAACGAGCCGGCCCGGCCCCAGCCCGTGCCGGCCGATCGGGCAGCGGCCCGGGCTGACGGGCTGACGGGCCGCGCAGGACCGGGCGATCCAGGACCGGCCCGAGCTGGCCGGGCAACCGGTCAAGGTCGCGGTCCGCGACGGCGTCGCCTCGCTCTCGGGCAGCGTCCCGTCCGTCTACGAGGCGATGCTGGCGTTCCGGGCCGTCCAGCAGACGCCGGGCGTCCAGGCCGTCGTCGACACGTTGCGGTTCGTCGTCCCCGACGGCACGGGGCCGAATCCGCTGCTCACGAAGGCGAAGCCGACGGACGTCGAGCCCTATCTCGAGGCGCAGGTCCGCCGCCAGGTCGGGGATGCCGCGCACGTCGACCGGATCCGGCTCGAGGGAGACCAGCTCCTGATTCAGGGCACGCTCGAGCGGGCCGACGAGCGGGAGCGGGTCGAGGCGATCCTCCGCTCGATGCCCATCCTGCGGGGGTTCAAGATCCTGCCCGAGTTCCGCCCGCTGCAGCCTTGACCGGGCTTGCGGGGGCGGCTCACCCGGAGCGTGACCGGCCGGAAATCCCGATGAATTCCGGGTTTCCCCGCGCTTTTCCGGGCCTTTATTGCCCTTGATCGACTTCGGCACGGCGCTTAGGATGTCGCCGCACCGATCGAGGCCGACAAGGAAGTCGCTCGCGCTACGCTCCCGCGGCTGGGGAGTCGGGCCGAAATTACCCTATGGAGAGGGGCCAGGTCGTATGATCGCCAACAGGGACGGTGGCGCATCGCGTCGTGCCTCGGGTCTGTTCACCCCCCGCTGGTTCACCGGCCCCGACCCGGCCACCAGCGAGCAGATCCGCGCCGCCATGGGCGCGACCCGCGACTGGCTGCTCGACCATCAGCAAGAGGATGGCCACTGGGTCGGCGAGCTCGAGGGCGACACGATCCTCGAGTCCGAGTACGTGCTGCTGATGGCCTTCCTCGGCCGGCATCGCGAGGAGGTCTGCGTCAAGGCGTGCCGCTACATCCTCGACCAGGAGCGGCCCGAGGGCGGCTGGGCGATCTACCCCGGCGGCCCGTTCGACCTCAGCGCGACGGTCAAGGCCTACTTCGCCCTGAAGCTCGTCGGCTATCCGACCGACGACCCGGCGATGGTCCGCAACCGCGAGGCGATCCTCGTCGGCGGGCGGGGCCCAGTACTGCAACAGCTTCACCCGCTTCTACCTCGCCCTGCTCGGCCAGATCGACTACGACGACACGCCGAGCGTCCCGCCCGAGCTGCTGCTTCCTGCCGCGGCTGGTTCTTCCTGAGCCTGAGCGCGGATGTCGTCGTGGACCCGGACGATCGTCGTCCCGCTCTCGATCATCTCGGCGCTCAAGCCGGTGCGGCCGCTGCCGGCCCGAGCGAGGGCATCGCCGAGCTGTTCCGCGACGACCTGCCCAAGCCCTCGCGGCGCACGAGGCGGCTCGTGAGCTGGGAGAACTTCTTCCTCGGCGCTCGACTATGCCTTCAAGCGGGCCGAGAAGGTCGCTGCCGAGGTCGTGGCGGCAGCCCGGCGTCCGCGCGGCCCATCGCTGGATGCTCGACCACTTCGAGAACTCCGACGGCCTCGGGGCGATCTTCCCGCCGATGATCTACACGGTCATCGCGCTGCGGTGCCTCGGCTACGACGCGAGCGACCCGGCCGTCGTCTGGGCGATGCGGCAGCTCGACGACCTCGTCATCGAGGAGGACGGCGCGGTCCGGGTCCAGCCCTGCGTCTCGCCGGTCTGGGACACGGCGATCACGACGATCGCCCTGGCCGACGGCGACCTGCCCGGCCTATCACCCGGCCCTGCTCCGCTCGGTCCGCTGGCTCCTGGAGCAGCGAGGTCCGCGTCCGCGGCGACTGGGTCGCCCGCGGCGTGAAGGCCGAGCCCGCGGGCTGGCACTTCCAGTATCCGCAACGAGTCCTACCCCGACATCGACGACACGGCGATGGTCCTGCTCGCCCTCCAGCGAACGAGCCTGGTCGACAGCCCCGAGGTCGAAGGCCGCGACCGAGCGGGGCGTCGACGTGGATCCTGGCGATGCAGAACCGCGACGGCGGCTGGGCGGCCTTCGACCGCGACATCGACGAACCAGGTCCTGACCAAGGTCCCGTTCGCCGACCACAACGCGATGCTCGACCCGAGCTGCGCGGACATCACGATGCGGGTCGTCGAGCTGCTCGGCGGCCTCGGCTACCGCGCCGATCATCCGGCGATCGCCCGGGCGCTCGACTACCTCTGGAAGACGCAGGAAGCCCGAGGGCTGCTGGTACGGCCGGTGGGGGTCAACTACATCTACGGGACCTGGCAGGTCCTCCAGGGCCTGCGCGGCGATCGACTTCCCGATGGATCACCCGCAACGTCAAGCGGGCGGTCGAGTGGCTCGAGTCGGTCCAGCAGGTCGACGGCGGCTGGGGCGAGACCGGCCTGAGCTACGACGACCCGGCCTGGATGGGCCGCGGCGAGCCGACGGCGTCGCAGACCGCCTGGGCCGTGCTCGGCCTGATCTCGGCCGGACGGGCCAAGAGCGAGGCCGTCCGCCGGGGCGTCCAGTTCCTGATCGACACGCAGGCCGCCGACGGCACGTGGGACGAGCACGCCTTCACGGGCACCGGCTTCCCGCGGGTCTTCTACCTCAAGTATCACCTCTATCGCGTCTACTTCCCGCTGATGGCCCTCGCCCGCTACCAGGCCGCGGCGGCGCGGCCGCGATCGCGACGATCGACGCCCGGCGCCGCTCGGCCGAGCCGGATTCCGCGCCCAGCCGCGATCGCTGCGACGTCTGACCGCGACGATCCCGACCATCGACCGCGGCATGGATACGCCCCGACGATCGACGACAAGGAGGAGCCCGCGATGCGCTTCCCGCTCGAGATGACGTCCCGGATCGCCGGCTACGTGGTGAAGAAGAAGGCTGAGCCGGGCCAAGAAATTCCCGATGGTCCTGATGCTCGAGCCGCTGCACGCCTGCAACCTGACCTGCACCGGCTGCGGGCGGATTCGCGAGTACGAGTCGACGATCAAGCAGAAGCTCTCGATCCAGGAATGCCTCGACTCGGTCGACGAGTGCGGCGCCCCGGTCGTCTCGATCTGCGGCGGCGAGCCGATGATCTACCCCGGCATCGGCGAGCTCGTCGGCCAAGATCCTCGAGCGGAAGAAGGTCGTCTACCTCTGCACCAACGGCATGTTCATCCGCAAGAAGCTGGCCGAGTTCAAGCCCTCGAATCGCTTCTTCTTCAACGTCCACCTCGACGGCATGCGGAAGTCGCACGACATCGCCGTCGAGCGCGAGGGCGTCTTCGACGCGGCGATCGACGGCATCAAGGCCGCCAAGGAGACGGGCTTCCTCGTCTGCACGAACACGACGGTCTTCAACGAGACCGACATGGCCGAGCTCGACGAGATGTTCGGCTACCTGACCGAGCTGGGCGTCGACGGCTTCATGATCTCGCCCGGCTACGACTACTCGGCGGTCAAGGTGAAGGAGATCTTCCTGACCCGCGACGACGATCAAGGCCAAGTTCAAGCAGGCCGAGGCGATGTTCCGCAAGTACAAGTTCAACACGTCGCCGATCTATCTCGAGTTCCTCCAGGGCAAGCGCGAGCTGCGACTGCACGGCCTGGGCGACGCCGACGCGGAACATCAAGGGCTGGAAGGGCCCGTGCTACCTGATCACCGACGACCACCACGACAGCTTCGACGACCTCTTGAACAAGACGCCCTGGGAGAAGTACGGTGTCGGCAAGGACCCGCGGTGCGAGCACTGCATGATGCACGTCGGGTTCGAGACGACCGCCGCCGTCGGGCTGAACACGAAGCTGGGCGACACGTTCAAGATGATCAAGTGGCAGTTCTCCTGAGCCGCGGCCCCATGAGCAGCGGCCACACCAGGCGACGCCTGACCGTGGCCCGCGCCGCCGGTCCCGGTCGACGTCGGGATCGTCGCCGCGCTGCCGATGGAGGTCGGCCCGCTCCTCGAGGCGGTTCACGGACGTCCGCAAGTACGCGGCCCGCGGCCAGACGATCGTCGAGGGCCACCTCGCCGGCAAGCTCGTCGCGCTGGTCGAGACCGGCATGGGCCGCGGCACGCGCCCAGCGCGGGGCCGAGCGGCTGCATCGACGGCCACAGGCCGCGCTGGATCGTCTCGGCCGGGTTCGCCGGGGCGCTCAACCCCGAGATCGCCCGCAACACGGTGCTCATGCCGGTCGAGGTCGCGAACATCGAGGGCCATCGGTTCGCGACGGAGTGGCCGGACTCGACCGGATTATCCGGGCGAGTGCAGCGACGCGGGTGCCTGCTGACGGTCGACGAGGTCGTGCTTAAGGCCGACCACAAGGCCCGGCTCCGCGCCGAGCATAAAGCCGACCTCGTTGACATGGAGACGTCGGCGGTGGCGGCCCTTTGCCTGGAGCGGCACACGTCGGTTCCTGCCGCTCCGCGTCGTCAGCGACGACGCCGGCTCGGACCTGCCCCCCGAGATCCTGACGATCATGGGCGAGTCGGGCAGCTATCGGCTCGGCGCCGCGCTCGGGGCGATCTGGCGGCGTCCGTCCAGCCTGAAGGACATGCTGGCCCTCCGCGAGCAGGCCGTCGAGGCCGCCGATCGGCTCGCCGCCGCGGTCCTCGACCTGCTGCCGCGGCTCTAGTCGATCGGGTGCCAGCCGATCGGCGTCGTGTGCAGTTGCTCGTCGTGCGAAGGCGGCGGCGCGACCTCGATCTGGATGACCTCGAAATGGCCCGCGCTGTCCCACGGCGGCCAACCTTCGGGATCGGTCATCTCGGCCGCGTTGATGACGAGCTCGACCTCCGGCAGCCTCGAGAATTCGGTCTGCACGGTCATGCTCGGCAGGCCGGTCGAGCTGACCTCGATCCGGTCGGCCGGGATGCCGATCTGGCCGAGCCACTCCTGGGCCCGGGCCATCGTCTGGACGCTGTGGAACCGGTGGGTCGTCATGCTCATCGGGAAGTCCTTCGCGGGGAGGCGGATGCAGACATCCTCTTCGATGATTGCAAGCCCCGTTCCGCGGAGCAAGCCGGGCGAAAAAAGCGTGTCGGTCACGCGTTCACTTCGCGGCGGGCTCGGGCGCGGCAACCGGCGGGGGACCGCCGAGGGCCTTGCGGGGCGGCTTGGCCCGGCCCGGGGTGACCGTCGCCGGGTTGGGCGAGGGCCGCATCACGCTCTCGACGGCGATCGTGGCCAGCCCCGGAAGCAGCAGCACGGCGGCCACGGCAAACAGGGCGCCGTGGACCGGCTGGAAGCGGAAGGCCAGGATGAAGATGCCCGCCCAGACGATCGCCATCAGCGCCGTATAGGGCAGGTCGGCGGTGAACATCGTGTCGAACGACGACTTCGTCCACGTCAGCAGGGCCCCCATGACGACCGCCCCGCCGAGGACCTTGAGGCCGACGTAAGGCGTGACCTCGTCGTACAGGTAGCGCTGGCCGTACTCGACGAGCACGAACGAGATGACGAAGCAGATGAAGGTGTAGAGCAGGAACGGCCAGATCACGCCCGGGCCTCGCACGACGAGAAGGGGGGATGCCATCGCGACGACGCGACCTCCATCGTAACCCCGCCCGTGACGGCGTTCCACTGACCGCTGGCGGTTTCGCCGGGGCCTGATACGATGATCGGCCCCGGACCACGCGACCCGACCGCTCGAACGGGACTGCCCCCGATGATCCGCCTCAGCGCCTTCGCCGACGAGATCTCCGCGGACCCGGTCGAGCAGATCGACGTCCTCGAGCCGAGCACGGCATCCGCCACATCGAGTTCCGCGCGATCCACGGCACCAACGTCCTCGACCTGCACCGACGCGCAGCACGAGGAGTTCCGCGCCCTGCTCCAGCAGCGCGGGTTCGGCCTCGAGCGCGATCGGCTCGCCGATCGGCAAGATCAAGATCACCGACCCGTTCGAGCCGCACCTCGAGCGATTCGCGCCGGCGCTCGACCTGGCCGAGTTCTACGAGACGCCCGCGCATCCGGATCTTCAGCTATCTACATGCCCCCCGGCGACGACCCCGCGACGCCATCCGCGACGAGGTCATGCGGCGGATGCGGCGAGCTGGCCGAGCTGCGCCGACGAGCGCGGGCGTCACGCTCTTCCTCGAGAACGAGAAGGGGATCTACGGCGACACCGCCGCCCGCGTGCTCGACATCCTCGAGACGGTCGACTCCCCAGCCTCTCGCACGCCTTCGACCCGGCGAATTACCTCGAGGTCGGCCAGCCGATCGACGAGGCCTGGACGCCTGCTCCGCCCGCGGGTCACCCACTTCCACGTCAAGGACTACGACCCCGACGACCCACAAGAACGTCCCCGCCGGCCAGGGCGACGGCCAGATCCCCGAGCTGATCGCCGACGCCGTCGCGCACGGCTACGACGGCTTCTGCGTCCTCGAGCCCCACCTGGTCGTCGCCGAGCAGATCGTACGGCTTCACCGGCCCCGAGCGGTTCGGCGACGCCGCCCGCGGCCCTCAAGTCCGCGCTCGACGAGCAGGGGATCGCCTACGCCTGAATCCGACCGATTGCCGCCCCCGACACTCGATCCAGTCCGGGAGTCCTCGTCATGAACGAGACCGATGCCTCGAGATCGTCGCCGGCGTTCCTCGGAGGCGCCGTCGCGGCGGGCGCCGCGCTCGGGCCTGGGCGCTCCGTCCCGCGCTGGGCCGCCGACGCCGTCGGGCAAGCCGTCGGCCGGCAAGATCGGCGACTTCAAGATCTCGCTCGCCGAGTGGTCGCTGCACAAGGCCCTCTTCGCCAAGCAGATCGACAACCTCGACTTCCCCAAGATCGCCCGCGAGCAGTACGGCATCGAGGGCGTCGAGTTCGTCAACCAGTTCTTCAAGGACAAGGCCCACGACTCGGCCTACCTCAAGGACCTCAAGACGCGCGCCAACGACCACGGCGTGACGTGCGTCCTGATCATGATCGACGGCGAGGGCGACCTCAGCGCCACGGACAAGGCCGAGCGGACGAAGGCCGTCGAGAACCACAAGAAGTGGGTCGACGCCGCCGCGGCGCTCGGCTGCCACTCGATCCGGGTCAACACCGGCAACAACTACAGCCCGACGAACGTCGACCGACGTCGCCGAGGCCTGCGGCGCGCTGGCCGAGTACGGCGCGACGAACAAGATCAACGTCATCTGCGAGAACCACGGCGGCCCGTCGAGCAACCCCGACGCGCTGCTCGCCCTGATCAAGGCGGTCAACAAGCCCGAGTTCGGCACCCTGCCCGACTTCGGCAACTTCCCCAAGGACAAGCAGGGCAAGCTACACGATCGACATCTACGAGGCGATCGCCCGGATGATGCCGTACGCCAAGGGCGTCTCGGCCAAGAGCTACGACTTCGACGCCGACGGGCAAGGAGACGCACGCTCGACTATCGCCCGGATCCTCAAGATCGTCACCGACGCCGGCTATCACGGCTACGTCGGCATCGAGTACGAGGGGAGCCGGCTCACCGAGCCCGAGGGCATCAAGGCGACCAAGAAGCTGCTCGAGTCGCTCCGCGGCTCGGAATACAAGCCGTCGTGAGCCCCAAGTCCGGACGGGGTTGACCTCAAGGGCGATTGCCTGTAGGGTACGCCGCGGACCGGCAGGAGGCCCGTCCGCCCCACCCGAGGGATGGAGCCCGTGGGCGTCGATCGTACGCACATCCTGGTCCTGAATTACAACGGCCGGGACCTGCTCGACGAGTGCCTGCCGACGATCGTCGCGGCCGCCAGGCGCTCCCCGGTGCCGTGCGGCGTCTCGGTCGTCGACAACACGTCGACCGACGACTCCGTCGCATACCTCGCGGAACGATGGCCCGAGATCGAGGTCATCCGCGAGCCGAATCGGGGACTCGCGTCGTTCAACGCCGTCCTCGCGCGGCGGACCGAGCCGGTCGTGTTCCTGCTGAACAACGACGTCAAGCTCGATCCGGAGGCCGTCGGGCCGATGCTTCGGGCCTTCCGCGATCATCCGGACGCCCTCTTCGCCGCGCCGCTCTGCTGGACGTTCGACGGGCGCGAGTACGAGGGGATGCGGACGCGGGTCCGGACCCGGTTCGGCCTGGTCGAGGGGACGATGTCGGGTCCCGGGGTATGAGAGCGAACTGCGGCCGGCCCGACCTCACGGCCTCCGCGGGTCCGGTGCTGGCGGTCGATCGCGAGCGGTTCCTCGCGATGGGCGGCTACGACCCGCTCTATCACCCGGGCCGGATCGAGGACCTCGACCTCGGCTTCCGCGGCTGGATGAGCGGGCTGGAAGGGATATTACGTGCCCGAGTCGGTGGCCTATCACCGGGGCTTCGGCTCGTTCGGCCCCGCCTTCGGCCGCGACGGGTGCGACCGGCTCGCGGCCCGCAACACCTTGCTCTTCGCCTGGAAGAACCTGGCGGGACGGCGGCTGGTCGCCCACCTGGCATGGCTGCCGGTCCGCCTGGTCCGCTCGCGTGGTCACGCTCCGGTTCGGCTTCGTCCGCTCGTTCGTCGAGGCGCTGGCCCGTCTCGGCCCGGCCATCGACCGACGCCGCGAACAATGGGTAGGGGGCGGCGACTGGACGTGTCGTCAGGAGGCCTTTTTCCGCCGGTTCGGCTTCTGATCGCCGGAACTCAGCACGTGTCCCGCGGCGACCTTGCGCAAGGAGGCGCACGATGTCGCGACCCTCTCGCCGGCTGGTGATCGACGCCCGCCCCGCGGCCCCGACGGGCCGCTCGCGGAGGAGCGCGTCCTCGGCCGCGCTCTGATCGATCACCTGCTCGAGGTGGCCGAGTCGATCACTCCGCCGGACGAATCCGTCGCCATTTACGCCCGCCAGGACGAGCATGAGCGGCTCCGGCTCCTGCTGGCCGCGCGGCCGTCCCGCCGCTATCGCCTGGCCGTCGGGCCGCCCCCCGAGGACGCCTCGATCCTGCGGGCCGACCGATTCTACGACGTCCACCAGCTCCGCCGCGCGATCCGGAAGGGGCGCGACACCGAAGCGGCAGTCATCTGGCGGATCGACCGGCCGCACGGTCTGGCCGGCCTCGAGGATGAGGCCTTGCGACGTCGCGAATACCAGCCCCTCGGCCGATTCTGGGCCGCGGGGCCTGCCCTGGCGCTGGCCCGGGCCCTCGCGCCGACGTCGATCCGCCCGAATCACGTCACGCTCGCCGCCGGCTCGGCCATGCTCGGCGCCTCGGCCCTGATCGCGTTCGGCCGCGACGGGTGTCGCAGGCCAGATCGCGCCGGCGGCGGCCATCGCCGCATCGCTCTTGCTCGACACGGCCGATGGGCACCTCGCCCGGCTTCAGGGCACGAGCTCGGCCTTCGGGCGGTGGCTCGATTCGAACCTCGACGAGCTGGGCGACATGACGCTCCACGCCGCCATCGCGTGGTCGGCGTTCTGTCGAGCGGGCCACGTCGGCTGGCTTCTCGCCGGGATGGCATACGCCGCGTCGAAGTACCTCTTCTTCTTCGGGTCGAGCTCGGCGGACGCGGTCTCGGCCGCGGCGGTGCCCGCACCCGCGACGGGCCGCCCGGGCGTCGTTCGCCGCCTCGTGCACTGGATCGGCCATGCGGACGTGCGGCTGCATGTTTGGATCATCCTCGCCGCGGTCGGCAGGCTCGAATGGGCACTGCTCGCCTATGCCGCTTACTTCGCGGCCCGCTACGCGGGCGGGGCGATCCGAAAGGCGGTGGGCCATGCTCCGTAGCCCCCGCGTGTCGGCCCTGATCCTCGCGAGGGACGAGGCCCACAATCTGCCCGGCTGCCTGGAGACGGTGGCCTGGGCCAACGAGGTGATCGTCGTCGTCGACCGCGCGAGCCGCGACGGCACCGAGGTCATCGCCAAGCGCGGCGCCGACCTCGTGGCGATCCGGACCTTCGACGACTTCGCCAACCAGCGCAACGCGGCGCTCGACCTCGCCAGCGGCGAGTGGATCTTCGCGATCGACGCCGACGAGCGTGCCACGCCCGAACTGGCATCCGAGATCCGCCGCGTGATCTCCGACCCCGACCGGCGCCACGCCGGCTATCGCGTGCCCATCCGCAGCGTCATCCTCGGCCGCCGGTTCCGCTTCTCGGGCACGCAGCACGACCTCCCCCTGCGCCTCTTCAAGCGAGGCCACGGCCGCTGGTCCGGCACGGTCCACGAGACGGTCGACCTGCAAGGAACGTCCGGCCGGCTCGAGCATGCGCTCCAGCACCGGACGATCCCGGACATGCAGACCTTCCTCCACAAGATCAATCACTACACGACGCTCGAGGCGCTCCGCTTCCATCGCGAAGGACGCCGATTCCGCCTGGCGGACCTGGCGGTGCGTCCGGCCTGGACGTTCGCCAAGCTCTACGTCGGGAAGCTCGGCTTCCTCGACGGTCTCGAGGGCTTTGCCTTCTGCGCACTCTCGGGGCTCTCGGTGGCGGTTCGCCACTTCAAGCACCGTGAGCTGATGCGCGTGCGGAGGGCCTCATGACGACCGCCCTTCGCCACGAGGCCGAGGTGGCCTCCCGGTTCGACGCCGTCGCCGCGCGGTTCCGTCGCGACGTGGGCGAGTCGGACTATCGCCTCCGGGCGGTCCTCCGCGGGCTGGACGGCCCGACCGATCCGCTCGTGCTCGACCTCGGGTGCGGCAAGGGCCGCTTCGCGCGTCGGCTGGCGGCAGTTGGCTTTCGCGTCGTAGGCATCGACCTCGCGCGAGGAATGCTGAGCGAGGCTCGGGGCTTGCCCGTGGTGCAGGGATCGGGCCGTCAGCTTCCGTTCCCCGATGCCACCTTCGACGCCGTGCTGGCCGTGGAGACGCTCCAGCACGCGCGGGACGCGGCGACCATCCTCACGGAGGCCCGGCGCGTCCTGCGGCCCGGCGGCCGTCTCATCGTCATCGACAGGAACGCGGGCGCGCTCGACACTCGCCGCCCCTGGCTTCCCGCGCTCGTGACCAAGTGGATTGACGAGCGGCGTGGGCTCTGGATGTATCCCGCCGGCGGTCCCGTCCGCGAGCGATGGTTCTGGCCCGCTCGGTTCGCCGCCCATCTAGCCGACGAGTTCGAGGGCGTCGCGGTCGAGTTCCTCGTCTCTCCCGGCTGAGGAGAAATCCCGCCTCTTCCGCGCCGTGCCCGGCGCCCGAGCGCATGGCATGCTGGACGGCTCGTGCGCCGGGAGGCACGACATGACCGGCCCGAACCGAGGCATTGCCGAGCTTGCCCCTGCTGCTCTGGGACACGCCGCCCGCGCTGCGCACCGTCCTGGAGCAGGAAGGCGTCGCCTTCCAGGTCGTCAAGGACGCTGCATCCGCTGGCCCTGCGTGCCGGACGCTTTGTCCTCTTCGACGGACCGAGGGCGAAGGCCGAGCTCAAGCCGTTCCTCAAGCCCGAGCACGTCGCGATCGATGTCCACACCCTGCGGCGACGGCGAGCCCGACGATCCGTTCGAGCAACTGCTCGCGACCGACGGCCGACTGACGGCCTGGCGAGATCCAGGGCCATCGCGTGGCGGAATGCGTCGCGCGGCACGATCGCGCGAGGATCCGTCGGCGCCTGCTGGATCGCCTCCGCGACCTCGTGACGAGGAACGGAGGCGTCTGGGCACGCCTGGCGCAGTTTCCCGCATCCCTTTCGGTCGGCGTTCAACCTCCGCGTCGACCTCGACGAGTCCGCTCCGGACGACTACTTTCGTTTCGCCCGGGCGCGGACTCCGATCGACGACGCGACGACGCATTTCGTGAGCACGGCGGCCTACGGCGACGACCTCCACGTCCTCTCGGACCTCCGGCCGCTCGATACGCACTCGCACGGCCATCATCATCTGGTCTACCGCGAACGCGAGGCCAACCGGGTCAACGTCCGCCGGTCGCTCGACCGGCTCGACGCCGCCGGCATCGAGGGCCGGGGCTTCGCCGCGCCCCACGGCCGATGGAATGTCGGATTGAGCCACGAGCTCGAGGAGCTCGGCTGCCCGTTCTCCTCGGAATTCCAGGTGGGCTACGACGACCTTCCGTTCTTCCCGTGGGTCGGAAGTCGACGCTCGACCGTGCTCCAGGTCCCCGTGCATCCGATCTGCGAGGGACTCTTCTTCGACGCCGGGGCCACGCGACGCCCAGGCCGCGACGAACCACCTCGTCAGCGTGGTCCGCGCAAAGATCGCGGCGGGGGAGCCCGCGTTCGTCTACGGCCATCCCGAGCGGCGGCTCGGCCGGTTTCCGGAGCTCGTATCGGCCCTGGCCGCCGTGGTGGCGGACGAGCCGCTGACGTGGCGCGTCGGGCTCGGCGCGTTCGTCGAGTGGTGGCGCTGGAGGCTCGACCGGGCCTGGTCGCTGCGAACCCACGCGCGAGGGCGGCTTTCAGCTCCATTTCGACGAGTGGGACGCGCGGTATCCCCTGGCCGTCGAGGTGCTGAACGGGCGTCAGGTCGCGCGGTTCCCGGTCGTCGAACAGGACGATGAGGATCGACCCGGAGAGCCTCGCCTACGAGATGCGCACGAACGAGTATGCCCTGCCGCCGGGCCGGCCCGTCCGCCGCGGCCTGAGCCTGCGATCGGTCGTGCGTCACTCCCTCGACTGGGAGACGGTGACGCCGATCGACGACCTCCCGGCGACGTCGGTGCGGACCCGTCTGAAGCGTGAGTTGAGGATCTGGCGCGAGCACGGGCGCCGGGCGGTTTGAAGGGACCCATCGAGTACCAGACCCCGTGTCCATGGCGACGAGAATCGCGACGACCGAGAGTTGGCGCCGCGCCGGCGGGGTGCGGCCCGACTCGCTGCGCGAATGGGTCCGGGCTCACGCCGACGGCGGTGGAGCGGCCGGAAGCGTCCTGATCCACGCGCCGTCGACCGCCTTCCAGTCGCCGGGCGGGGGAGAGAACCAGCTCCTCCAGACGGCGCGACATCTCGAGGCCATGGGCGTCGACGTCCGCCTCTTCTCGCCGTGGGTCGATCGGCTCGAGGACTTCCGCCTGCTCCACCTGTTCGGGATGTCGCGCGAGGGACTGGAGCTGGCGCTGGCCGCGCGGCGACGGGGCGTGGCCGTGGCGCTCTCGCCGATCTGCTGGCTCGAGCCGAAGGCGCTCTACCGCCTGGCACCGAGCCGGGCGCGCGGGGCACTGGGACGTCGCGAAGTGGAGCGTGAAGGCCGCCCTCCGCGGACGAGGGGGCTGGCGCAACGAGCTGATTCGGGCGTGCGACCTCCTGCTGCCCAACTCCGAGGCCGAGGCCGAACAGCTCGTCCGGCTCTTTCGCGCGCATCGGAAGGCGATTCACGTCGTGCCGAACGGCGTCGATCCACGATTCGAGGACGCCGATCCCGCACTCTTTCGCTCGATCCACGGCGCGGGCGACTTCGTGCTCTACGCCGGTCGGATCGAGCCGAGGAAGAATGTCCTCGGGCTGGTCCACGCGGCGAAGCGTGCGGGCTTTCCCGTCGTGGTGATCGGCGACGCTCCGCCCGGATGCGAGGCCTACCTCGCGGCCTGCCGCGACGCCGGGCGGGACATGACGACCTGGTACAAGGGCGTTGCGCACGACGACCCCAGGCTCGCGTCGGCCTTCGCCGCCGCCAGGGTCTTCGCGCTGCCGAGCTGGTTCGAGACCCCGGGGCTGGCGGCGCTCGAGGCGGCTCTGGCGGGCGCCGCCGTGGTCGTTACGCCCCTGGGATGCACGCGCGAATACTTCGGCGACTCCGTGGAATACGCCCCGCCCGATCGACCGCACGCGATCGCCGCGGCCCTCGATCGCGCCTGGTCCCGAGGCCCGCGCGAGGATCTGCGGCGCCGGATCAGGGACCGCTATCTCTGGCCGCACGTGGCACGACGAACCGCGGAGGCCTATGACACGGTCGCACGCTAGCCCGAGGCCGGTCCGCACGGGCCGCTATCGCTATACGAAATGGCGATGGCGCATCCTCGTCGCCGTCATCGACGCCGTCGGTGGCCTGGCGGCACGGGCCTGGCGCGTCGATCGCGCCGATTCGTGTGGTCCGGGAACCGAGGCGGATCCTCATCCTCCAGCTCGACCACCTCGGCGACGCCCTCCTGACCAGCCCCCTTCTCGCCGGGCTCCGGGCGGCCTATCCCGATGCGCTCATCGATGTCGTTGCCTCGCCGAGCAATCGGGAGGTGTTCGAGGCGAACGCGGACGTCGATCGCGTCCATCTCGCGTCGCGAAACTGGTTCGAGCGCAAGCCGGGGCGGTGGGCGCTCGGGTCGGCCGTGTGCTCGCTCGGGCTGGCCGCTCAGGGCGGGTCGGTATGACCTGGGGATCGACGTGCGGGGCGACATCCTCTCGGTGTGCGTGCTCGCTCTCGCCGGCGTCAAGCGCCGGCTCGGCTGGACGATGGGCGGGGGCGGTTTCCTGCTCACGGATGTCGCCGAATGGGTGCCGGGCCGCCACGAGGTCCGATCGCGCCTCGCACTTCTCGATCGGCTCGAGATCGGCGGCGACCCGACGGCACGCATCGCCGTGCCGACGTCCGATTCGGACCGGGTCCGCGTCGCCCAGCGGCTGGGCACCGCCTGGCCGGAGCGAGGTGCGTCGCCGCACGTGACGGCGAAGGCCGGCCGCTCCTCGCGGTCCAGCGTCGCGACGGCCCTCGCCGGCCCGGCGCCGCGATCGCGCGTCGCGTGGGATGAGCCCGACTGGCTCCACGCCGGTCGGTTCGGCGAGGAGTCCCCCCTGCTCGCCGTCCACCTGGGAGCCGGGACGTCGGCCAAGCGCTGGCCTGTCGGCCACTGGCAGGACCTGATCCGCAAGTTCCTCGCGGACGGCTGGCGGATCATCCTCGTCGGGGGCGTGGATGACGTCGATGTGGCGGCCCGCATCGCCCCTCACGGCAGGCTCCGCGACTGGACCGGGCAGCTTCGCCTCACCGAGACCGCGGCGCTTGCTCGAGCGAGCCGACTTCTTCATCGGCTCCGACTCGGGCCCGGCGCACGTGGCGGCCTCGACGGGAATTCCCTCGCTCATCCTGTTCAGCGGGACCAACCGGCCACGGCAGTGGCGGCCCTGGTCACGAAGGACGATGATCCTCCGGAACCGCGTCGCGTGCCGGCCTTGCCACCAGAAGGTCTGCCCGTTGGCGGATCATCCGTGCATGGCGGGGATGTCGCCCGACCGGGTCTACCGCGCGGCCCTGCGGTGGTGGAAGCGTCTGCATCATCGGGAGTCGCCGCATGCCGCCGCTCTGACGAGGGCCAAACAACCGGACCAGACTGGCGCGGCTGGCTGGCGCTCGCGTGGATGGTCGCCTTTGGCTTCCTTTACGCGGTGATGATCCTCCGCGAGAAGGCGCCCGGGCTCATCGCGCGAATCTCGGGAGGTGGTGAGAAGGGGTGGGTGCGGGTCGGCGGACCGGCACTGACCGACCGCGATCGGCGACCGGCCCCGGGGTACGAAACGAACCCAATCCGGCCGGCCACTTGACGAAACGAAGCCAATTCCGGCCGGCGAAACGAAGCCAATTCCCCCGGTCGCCGAAACAAAGCCAATCCCGCTCCGTCCGCCGCCGTTCGGCTTCGTGCATCTGCGCAGGGCCGAGCCGCACGGGGACGAGCGAAAGGCGGCCGCTCGGGTTCGCTCGGCGCGGGGGCCTGGGGTCCCGAGACCCGAGAACCCCGGGGCTACGCACACGGATTCTCAGCGGGCGGCTGACGGGCGGGGTGCGCCGGCGATCGACGCGGATCGCGGCTTCTCGAGCTCCAGCCGGTCGAGCTCGCGGCCATCAATGTCGAAGGCCCGGTAACATAGAGTTCCGCGCCGTGGGCTCACGTCGACGGTCTGATAGGTGGCTACATCGGCGAAGGCGCGAGCGGCATAGTCGCGGCTCGCGACCGGTACGAACTTCTGGCCCGACACCGAGACGACGTAGACCGTCCCTGCTTCGCCTGCCGTTGCGGGCCGGCCGCCCCGCATCGGATACGTCCTCAGGTACGCGTGGTCGTGTCCCTGGAGCACGAGGTCGACGCGGTGCTTGTCGAGGATCGGCACCCAGGCCTCGCCGAGCTGAGGCTGCTCGCGGCTCGGGTGCGAGGGGTAGATCGGGTGGTGGAAGACGACGAGCCTCCAGCGCGCGGAGGTCTCCGAGAGCTTCCGGTCGAGCCAGTCGCCGATCTTCCGGGCCATCTCCGCCGAATAGACGGCCGGGTTGCTGTCAAGGACGGCGATGAAGGTGTCGCTGTATTCGAAGGCGTAGGTCAGGCCGTGTGGCACCCCGGCCGGCCCGTTGCGAGGGAGGACGAACGAGCCGGCGAAGATCGCGGGTCCTCGATCCAGGTACTCGTGGTTACCGACGCAAGGCGCGAGCGGTAAGCCCTCGAAAACGCCCGCCGCCCGGAGGAAGAAGTGGTCCCAGTTGCTCCGCTCGTTGCCCCGGTCGACCAGGTCGCCCGCGATCAGGAGGAAGCCGGCATCCGGCCGTCGCGAACGGGCGGCGTGCAGCAGCTTGCCCCATTCCTCGAGCCCGCATTGAGGATCGCCCATCGCCAGGAAGGCGTAGTCGCGATCGCCACCGGGGGCCGTCCGCGCCTCGAACCACCGGCTCCAGCCGGAGACGCTCCCGTCGCCCACGGAGTAGCGATACGTCGTGTCCGGATCGAGTCCGTCGGCCGTGACGACGTGTCGTAAGATCGACGGGTCGTTGAGCAGTCCCTCGGACGTGATGGTGCGCACAGTCCCGACGGCTCGGCGAGGCGAGCTCCCGTCGAGGCGTTGCAGGCGGACAATGCTCGACGTCGAGCTCGGGTCGGTGCGCCAGGACCACGCGAGCGAATGCCTGGGGTCCTCACCGAAGGCGACGACGACCTGATCGGGTTTCCGGCCGGACGAGAGCCGTGTCTTCCACACCTTGCTCCGCACGAGCGCGGTCGAGTCGCGCCATTCCCGACGCGGTTGCAACAAGGTACTGCCGGCGAGCTCGGCGGGCAGGGCATCGAAAGGGCGCGCGTCGTCGGCATAAGGGGCAGTCGCGCGATCGACGGTCAGGACGTTCCAGCGACCTGGCTCCGCTCGCGAGATTGAAGCACGTTCTTCCAACCCGCGGACGAAGACCAGGTAATGGCCCCGGGCGCGTCGATCGAGCGAGTTCACGCCGAGGCCGACCGTCCCCGCTCCGACGGCCTTCGACCAGAGCGAGAAGGGACCATCGGCATGGCGGATACTGACGGAGGAGGGAAGGAATCCCGCCTGGCGGAGCCAGAACGGCGGAGGGCCGTCCGGGACGGCAATCGTCACGCGCGCCGGTCGATCGACCTCGAAGCGCAGGTACTCGGTGGAGAGCGACTGCCGTTCATCGCTGGTCAACGCGTGCAAGAGAGCGGCCTGGTCACCGGCGAGCCGCTCCAGGTCGGCGGGGGACAGCTTCGCACCGAGCCGTTTTCCGACCTCGGTGATCGTGCGGAAGGCGTCTTCGGACGAGGGCCGGCCCGCCGACTGCCCGCAACCCGCCATCGAGACGGGAACGAGGATGAGGGCTATAATGCTCCGCGTCCTGCCCATGCTTGCCTCCGCGGCGACGAGCTTGCCTCTTGCGCTCGCGGACCGTCTTAGCGGAAATCCGCCACTTGGGCAAAGCCAATACGAGAACGGGCCGCCCATCGGCAGGGCGATCGAGCCGGGGCCCATTCCTCCATCAGCCGAGTTGCTAAACCATGAAATACAGGACCTTCGGCCGGACCGGCTGGAGCGTCAGCGAGATCGGCTACGGGATGTGGGGGATGGCCGGCTGGACCGGCTCGGAGGACGCGGAGTCGATGGCGTCGCTCCAGCGCGCGGTCGACCTCGGCTGCACCTTCTTCGACACCGCCTGGGGCTACGGCGCGGGGCAAGAGCGAGGAGCTGCTGGGCCGGCTCGTCCGCGGCGAACCCGGACACGACGCTCTACGTCGCGACGAAGATCCCGCCGAAGAACTTCATGTGGCCGTCGCGCCGAGGGTTCACGCTCGACGATTGCTTCCCGCCCGACCACATCCGCGAGTACGCCGAGAAGAGCCTGGCGAACCTCGGCCTGCCGCGGATCGACCTGCTCCAGTTCCACGTCTGGGAGGACGCCTGGGCCCGCGACGAACGCTGGCAACGGGCGATGGACGACCTGAAGCGCGAGGGGCTGATCCGGGCCGTCGGCGTCAGCGTGAATCGCTGGGAGCCGGAGAACGTCGTGGAGACGCTCGAGACGGGCCATGTCGATGCCGTCCAGGTCATCTACAACATCTTCGACCAGGCGCCGCAGGACGAGCTGCTGCCCGCTCTGCCGGGAGCGAACATCGGCGTGATCGCCCGCGTCCCGTTCGACGAGGGGACGCTGACCGGCACGCTCACGAAGGAATCGCGCTGGCCGGAGGGCGACTGGCGGAACACCTACTTCGTGCCGGAGAACCTCGAGGCGAGCGTCGACGCGGGCCGAGAGGCTCAGGCCGCTCGTCCCGGCGGGCATGACGATGCCCGAGCTGGCGCTGCGGTGGATCCTCGAGGACGAGCGTGTCGGCACGATCATCCCCGGGATGCGCAAGGTCAGGCCACGTCGAGGCGAACGTCGCCGTCAGCGACGGGCGACGCCTCGACGCGGCCCTCGTCGAACGGTTGAAAGACCACCGGTGGGACCGGACTCCCACCGCATGGTCGCAGTGAGCGGCGGCCGGCCCGTTTCAGGTGTGGCCGTAGAGGTAGCTCATCAGGTGCGAGTTCTCGGCGTGGAGCCGCTCGTACATCACCTTGATGACGTCGCCGACGGAGACGATGCCGACGAGCCGGTCGCCGTCGACGACGGGGACCTTGGCGATCCGCCGCTCGCTCATCTGGCCCATGACCTCGTCGACGTCGTCGTCGGGCCCGCAGGTGACGGGGTCGGGTCGTCATGACGTCGGCGATCCGGTCGCGCGAGAAGGCGTCTCCGCGGTTGTGCATCAGTCGGAGGACGTCGCGTTCGCTGACGACGCCCACGAGCCGCCCCGACTCGTCGACGACCGGCAGCGAGCCGATGTTGTTCTGGACGAGGCGGGCGATCGCCTCGGCGACCGTCGCCTTCGAATCGATGGTGACGATGCGGTGGCCCTTGGCCTTGAGGACATCGCTGACTTTCATATCTCACCTCCCGCCTCGCGGCGCGGGTCGGCCCTCGATCGACGGGGTCGACACGTTCGCGGCCGCGATGCCTTGTTGGAGCGTGGAGAATGGACCTGCCCTTGCATCGTGCGGCCGCGCGGGGCGAAAAGCAAACGGTTTTTCAAGCAAATGGGCGAGGCTTCGCCCTCTCGCGAACCGGCCGCCAGGTCTCGATTGGCCGTCGTGGATCAGCCCCTCGCCGGCGGATTTCGGAAAACCTGCGGACAGGCCACGGGCGTTTGACGCTTCCTACGGAAGAAGGGTCGGGCGTCTCGGCGCTCGGCACTTCCGGGCTCGGCGCGTGAGAGGGCGCGTCGAGCCTTTTTTCTTTGGCATCGGCGGCTCGACGACCGGTCATGAGCGGCCTGTCCAATCGGCGGCATCGCGCGTGTCGCGTTGACGAAGCGATGGAGAGCCGATAAGCTGCCGGCCCAAGAACGTACCCAAGGCTCTCAGGGAAGAAGCCTTGCGACACGGTTTCCGAGAAGACACGGTCGTCCCGGTCCTGCTCCTCGCCGCCGTCTTCGCCGTGCGCGCGTTCTGGGCCGACCAGCCGATCCTCGAGAACTATGTCGGGCGGCAGATTCCGACGGCCATGGTCGCGCGGAACCTGGAGCGGGGTTCGGGGTTCCTATACCCTCAGCTCGACACCGGCCCGTTTCCGAACCTGTTCCTGGTCGAGCCCCCCCTCGCCGCTCAGCTGGCCGCCTGGGTCGCCGTCGCAACGAGTTGGCCGCTCGACCGATGCGGTCGGCTCGTTTCGGCCGCGGCGACGACGCTCGCCGCCTGGGGACTGTTCGGGCTCATGGACCGTCGGCGCGGGCCATTCGCCGCCGTCGGCACCGTCATCGCGTTCGCCTCGTTCCCGGTCGTCATCCGGTACGGCCGGGCGTTCCAGCCCGACTGCGTCGCGATGGGCTGTCTGGTCGCCGCCCTCAATTGCTGGGATCGCCCCGGGGCGCTGCGGACGGTGGTCGGGGCCCTCCTCATGGCCGGCGGGCTGGCCCAGAAGGCGACCTGGGGCCTATCGATCGTGCCGCCGCTTCTGGTCGTGTGGGAGGGACGAAGGCGCACTCTTTGGCTTCTCGCCCTTGGCTTGCACGGTGTTCGGCGGCGGCCTGGTATCGTCCACGCGGTTCTTCGCCTCGGCCACTCGGCGCCAGGGTCGGCCGCGTCGGTTGGCAATGCCACGAACTGGTCAGCGCGGCTGCTCTCTCCCGGCTTCTGCGACCCGGCGAAGCTCCTCCAGGTCGCGCGCGACCTGGTTGTCCGCTCGTTCACCCCGATCGGCTTCTGCCTGGCGCTCCGTACATTCGTCTCGGGGAGCAGAGCCGATCGGCTGTGGACACACTGGGCCGCGGGCAGCTTTCTCAGCCTGCTTTTGCTCTTCGGAAAACTCCACCACGATTACTACTGGCTCATGGCGGCGCCGGCGGTGGCCGGGGGCGTCGGGATCGCCCTGGATGGGATCCGGGCTAGGTCACGCCGCACGGCTGTTGTGGCGATCGCGGCCCTGATCGTCATGGGCATGGTGCAGAGTCGTTCGACCTGGCAAACGCCCGCGGCGTGGCGCGATGCCCCGAGAGCTGCGCGTCGCGCATCTCGCAACTCGTACCGCACGACGAGCTCGTCATCGCCCCGAGGCGGTGATCTATCTGGGCGACCGCCGAGGCTGTCGCCTAGAATGGGAGGCTGACTCGGTCCGCCGGGCGGCGAGCGAGTGGCGTCCCGGTCCCGGCCTTCACGGGGGAAGGCCCCGTCGACCTCGTCCGGTTCTACCGGAGGCAGGCCGGGGCCCGTTATGTGGCGGATCTCGACAATGTCTCGCCGGATTCTCCGAGGGGCCAGCTCCATGAATGGCTCCGTCGCGACTCACGCGTCCGCATCCTCGAAGACCGGCCCGGGCGTTTCCTCCTTGCCGAGGTCGTCGATGGCGACTGAACACTCTCGAGGCGCCTGACATGAAGCCCGAGCCGAACGCCCCCGTCTCGCTCGCCGACTTCGGCCGTTGGAAGGCCGAAGGCCGGAAGCTCTCGATGCTGACGGCCTACGACTTCACCATGGCGCAGATCCTCGACGCCGCCGGCGTCGACTGCCTGCTTGTCGGCGACTCGCTGGGCACGGTCGTCCAGGGTTGGGATACGACGCTGCGCGTGACGTTCGGCCAGATGCTCTATCACGCCGAGATGGTCGCGCGGGCGGTCAAGCGGGCGTTCGTGGTCGCCGACCTGCCGTTCCTGAGCTATCAGGTCTCGACGGCCCAGGCGATGAGGGCCGCCGGGCGGATCTTGAAGAAGACCGACTGCCGCGCGGTGAAGGTCGAGGGGGCGCGGCGATCGCGCCGACCATCCGGGCGATCGTGGAGGCGGGCATCCCCGTCATGGGTCACGTCGGACTGACGCCCCAGTCGATCCGCCGCCTGGGCAGCTACAAGGTCCAGCGTGACGAGAATCGCATCGTCGCCGATGCCAGGGCGGTGGCCGAGGCCGGCGCCTTCGCCATCGTCCTCGAGTGTATACCGACCGAGGTTGCGTCCCGGATCACCGCGAGCCTCGGTATCCCGACGATTGGCATCGGCGCCGGGCCGCATTGCGACGGACAGGTCCTGGTCACTCCCGACCTCCTTGGCCTTTATCAGGGCCACCGGCCGAAGTTCGCGCGACAGTACGCCGCCATCGGGGACGCGATCAAGACCGCGGCGCGGCGCCTACGTCGCCGATGTCCGCGAGGGCCGGTTCCCGAACGAATCCGAGACGTTTCACTGAGGAACGACCGGGAGGACAAGCCATGGCGATCGAAACCGCGGAAAGCTTGACGCGCAAGAGTTGCGTCCCCTGCGAGGGCGGCGTGCCCGCACTGGACGAGGAAGAGGTGAAAACGCTGCTCGAGGCGCTGCCCGCGTGGCGTCTCTCGCAGGATGGCCAGCGAATCCGCCGCCAGTGGAAGGCGAAGAACTTCGTCGCGGCGATCGACTTCTTCAAGCGCGTCGCCGATCTCGCCGAGGCCGAGGGACATCACCCGGACCTGCACCTGGAAGGCTACCGGAACGTCGCCGTCGAGCTCTGGACGCACGCCATCGGCGGCCTCTCCGAGAACGACTTCGTCCTCGCCGCCAAGATCGATCAGATCCCGTTCGACGCGAAGTGACCGATCCTCGGGTCACTTGCCGAACAGCCGGCTCAGGAAGCTGCGCTTCTTCGACGGGGTCGGGCTCTCGACCTCGATCGGCCGGTCCTGGAACCGCAGCGCGTTGTCCGACCTGGCGACGCTGGGCGGCGCGGCGATCACGGCGTCGAGATGCTTCAGCATGCCGGCGTTCGTCTTCTCGCGGTCGGGCGGTAGCCTGCGGGACAGCGGCTGGGTCTCGCCGCCCTTTCGGAGGTCTCCGAGATAGCCCAGCAACACGCCGCGCGTCTCGCCCGATCCGTGGAGCATGTAGTGGACCCACGCCCACGACTCGCGGTAGTCGCCCGGGGTCATCTGCTGCACGTTCTGCAGGCCTTCGAGCTTCTCGAGGTTGGGCTTCCACCCGTCGCGCAGGTCGGCCGGCAGGCGGGCCAGGTGCTCGCGGTTCACGCCCGACCCGTCCGCGACTTCGAAGTGCTCGGCGAGTCCCTCGTCCAGCCAGAGAGGGACAGTGCCGACGGCCGCATGCAGGAGCGCGTGCGTCGCCTCGTGGCGGATGTCCTCGTCGAGTCGATCGCTCTTGAAGGTGTAGACGACCCGTCGATCGCCCTGCGCGATGAAGAACGCGCGGCGGGGAGGCAGGCCCGGATAATAGAAGGTCAGGAAGTGCTCGAACGTCTTCCGATCCCCGAGGATGTAGACCTCGATGGGATGCTCGGCCACGTCGACTTTCAGGCCCAGCGTGCTCTCGAACTGGTCCTTGAGCGTGTTGAGCTGGTGAACGACGCCGTCGTCCGCGGCGAGCTGGTAATTCGTGAAGACGACGTAGGGTCCCGTCCTCGTCTGATACTCATTCGGGACGAGCGGCTGGCCGCGCTCTCCCGTCGTCGCGCAGCCGGCGGTCGCCGCCAGGGCGAGAGCCATCGCGGGGACCAGGTTCGGGCGAGATGTCCAGGACATCAGAGTCTCGCGCTCTCGGGTCCGCGTCGCGGCGGCGGTCACGACAGGAGTCGCCCGCGGTTGCGGTTCCGCTCCCGCTTCCTGTCGCAAAGTCGCTCGACCTCCCGCCAGAGTTCTTTCCAGTCGTTCAGGGGAGACAGCCCCCACACGAGGTAAGCCCTGAGGAAACGCAGGGCGTCGGTTCTCGTGCGGCCCGGGACGCCCTCGAGGCTGACCTGCAGCCGCGCCAGGTTCTGGAGCCGACGGTGCCGGGGGATCGGATGGCGAAGTTGCACGCCGACCAGGTCGATCAGGCTCAGTCTCGGGGACTCGGCGGCGGGGTCGCCCTCGATCAGGATGTTCGCGGCCTTGAGGTCGCGGTCCGAGATCGAGCGCTCGTGAAGCGTTCGCAGGAGGAGGGCGAGCGCCTTCGTCAATGACCGGATGGTCCTCCGCTGGCTCTCCGGATCGAGCCCGCCGAGATCGTCGCTGATGTAGTCGCCGAGCGAGCGGGCATCCGCGGCCCGGACCGCGATCAGGAACGTTTCGAGCGGGATCGGGATCACCGGCGCCGTGCGCTCGATGATCGCGAGATTCTGCGGCGTCGGGATTCCCCGGCTCACGAGGTGCTGGGCCGCCTGCCACGCCCTCCAGGCCCGTGTCGGGCGGAGGATGTTCAGCGCCCACTCGAACGGCTTCTTCGACTTGAAGCGCTTGTAGATCACCCTGGTTGGGACGCCCCGGACTGACATCGTCATCTCGGCGACGGTGGTGGTCCGCGACTCCTTCAGCAACGTCACGTCGGGCCCTTCGAGCGGCCGGAGCGGATCCTCCAGGATTCGCTTCGCCACGTCGCGGTCGAGGTGCCGGGAGGTGATGGCCCACCCGCGATGGCGGCGGAACGTCTTGAAGTACTTGTTGGTGCCGCAGCACCTCTTGCCCCATCTCGTCCACAACCGCTCGGCCCAGCGGCGGGTCGAGGCTTCGATGCCCGGGGCGAATTTCCGCGCGTCGGCCGGGTCCATGCGTCTGGCCTGCAAGTAGGCGCCGAGGAAGCGGCGTCGGTCGGCACGGCTGCAGCGGAGCCAGAAGTAGTGATTGAGCAGCGCCAGGTTCTTCATCGCCACGCGCCAGTCGAGCCGGCGCGTGCTCCGGAGGGCGTCGAGGTCGATGAGAGACAGGTGAGGCCGGTCTTCGGCATCGAAGCGGACGAGGAGATTCCCCGGGTGGAAGTCCTGGTGGACCAGGCCGGCGTCGTGGAGGTGGGCCGTCAGCACGGCGATCTCCCGGGCCAGCGATTGGCGCACCTTGGCTTCACGGTCGGGAGCCATCCGCGGCAAGATCCGCTCGACAAACTCGTCGAGCGGCACGGTCTGCGGAATCGCGAGCGTGATCAGGTAATTCTCAAAGAGGAACGCACGTTTGCGCTGCTCACCCAGGGCGATCGGGTCGATCGTGTCCACGCCGATTGCCCGCAGCATGATCGCTCGACGGCCCTCGTTACGCCCCTTGCCCCGGCGGAACCACTGCCGCGCCATCGCGCGGAGGTCGGGCACCAGGAAGTGCTTGACGTAGATCGACCCCTCCGAGAGGTCGACTCGGTAGACCGCACGATGCGGCCCGGTCTTGACCGTCGTGAGTCGGCCGAGGTCTTTCCATTCCTCGAGGGGCAGCCCGCGCTCGCCGAGGAGGACGTTGCGCCAGTCCGGACGCACCCACCAGCCGGTGTCCCCCGTCTGGGCCCATTGCCACGCAGGGGCGACGAACGGCCGGTCTTCGCCCGGTCGCCGCGGAGCATACAGTTCCCAATGTTTATGAGATCGGGCCATCTCAAACTTCCGGCGAAGTGGCCGTGGGGGAGCGTACTTTCGAAGGACGCCGCGGGCCGCCGCTCGAGTGCGGCCCGGGGTGCCGGCTTGTTCCGGTGATCGCCGAGACGAACTTTCCGGACCACGTCGCGACGGAATAGTCCTGCTCGGCCCGCCGCCGCGCGGCCCGACCCATCGCGAGTCGCCGTTCGGGGTCGTCCCGGAGGGACCGGATCACCTCGCACCACTCGTCCGCGGAGGTCGGAAGATAACCGGTCGACCCCTCGACGATCATGGCGGGATGAACGCCGACGGGGTTCGCCACGACCGGTAGTCCGGCGGCCTGGTACTGGAGCACCTTGAGCCCGCACTTGCCGCGAGACCAGAGATCATCGGGCAACCAGCTCACGCCCACGTCCGAGCGGGCCAGCTCGGCCGTCTCCGTGGCCTCCGACCAGGTCACGGGTGTCACATTGAGGGGATCGAAGCGGACGAAGCGATCGCAAATCAGCCGCAGGCTCGCTCCGGGCACTTCCCGGCCGATCTGTTGCCAAAGATCCGTGCGCGCTTCGAGTCCGGCCAGCGTGCTCGACGAGCCGATCCAAACAAGATCGACGGCATTGCCCGCCCCGAGGCCCTGACGGGCCGGGTAGCGCTCCACATCGATGCAGGTCGGGATGATTTCGACCCGGCCCGGCGATGCGCCACCGTCTCGGGCGCATTCGGCGAGGAACGGGTTGCCGGCGACGACGAGATCCGCGGCGCGAACGACGGCCTGGAACCGGCGGAGGCGCCTCGGGCTCCGAGGACCGCGGGAGTCGTTGGAGTCCCGGTAGAGTACCGCGTCGTCGAAATCGAAGACGAGTCGCCTCGCGCGGCGGCGGACGAGACTCAGTTGCCAGCCAGGCAATAACTTGCGCTGGATGACCACGACGTCGTAGTCGCCGACGTCCTGTAACTGACGGAGGCGGGCGACAACGCCTCGCTCGATGCCACGGATCGTGAGAGTCGAGCCAGCCGCGGCGAGAGCCGGGGCGAACGCTCTGATCCGGTAGCGTGCGCACACGTGGTCGACGGATTCCGTAAGCGCCAGGACGCGCATCCCGTCCTCCTTGACGGTCCCCTCCCAGTTTGAAGGGGAAGGGCAGGCCGCGCGGAATCCTAGCCAGTCTGCGGAAGAACGCCTAGGCCAGATCCAACCTGCAAGGGCTTCGCAGACCGTGCGACCGGCACCGCCCATCATGGGCGGCCGATCGAGCCGCGTTGGCGGTCGAGGAGGGGCCTCTCGACAGCCGAGTCATGGTGCGTAGGCAGGGCGAGACGGCCCCTAAGACTCGGGTTGTTCCTCGTCTCCGCCTCTGCTAGAAGATCGCGGCCCGCATCCCGCCCGCGTCCCCGCGGGCGGGTGGCAAGGAGGCCCGTGGGCCACCTCCTCATCGGCGTTCCCCGAATATGACAAATTTCGCCCGCCTCCTGCGGTTCGCCTGGCCCTACCGGGTCCGGTTCGGGCTGTCCCTCGTCTGTGCCGCGCTGGTCGCCGTGATGTGGGGCGGGAACCTCGGTGCCGTCTACCCGCTCCTCAGAATCCTGTTTGCAAATCAAAACTGCCAGCAGTGGATCGCCGAGCAGGTCGAGACGACCGAGACGGAAGTCCACGTGGGCCAGGCGCGCCTCGCCGAGCTGACGTTCCTCGAGGGGTTTCCGGGTCCCAAGGACCCGGCGATCATGGCCCACATCGCGGACCTCATGGCTCAGAAACAGCGTGAGCTGGCGCTGCAACGGAAGCTTCAGGACGAACGGCTGAAGGAACTGGCGAATGGCCGGAATCTCGATGCCTCATCGTCCCTGCTGCCGGCGAGCGTCGCGCTCCCGGAATCGGTGACGCGTCCCCTTCGCATTGTCGAGGGGCGAATTCTCGAGCTGAACGACGGCCTGGGCCTGCTGAGGATCAACGACCTCGCGGGTCTCCGCTCACGGCGCTACCTGGCCGAGAAGTCGCTCGCCGGCGCGACGCGGTGGCACAGCCGGTACGAACGACTCCAACCCTGGATCAATCGCTACCTGCCCCATAACGGCTTCAACACCCTGCTGCTCCTCCTGGGGCTCGTGATGGCCGGCGTGGCGCTCAAGGGCATCTTCCTCTTCCTGCAGGAAGTGCTCGTGTCGGACATGACCCAGCTCACGCTCTTCGACATCCGCAACCAGTTCTACCGGCGGACGCTGGCGCTCGACCTTGCGAAGTTCAACGAGCAGGGATCCGCCGAGCTGCTCGCCCGGTTCACGAACGACATGGAGTCGCTGAGCCAGGGCCTGAGCACCGTGCTCGGTCGGGTGATCCGCGAGCCGCTGCGGATCATCAGCTGCCTGTCGGGCGCGCTCTGGCTGAACTGGCGGCTGACGCTCCTGGCCCTCGTCCTCGTGCCCGTTTCCGCGGCGACGACCTACCGCGCGGGCAAGATCATGAAGCGGGCCGTGAGGCGCAGCCTCGAGAGCATGTCGAATATCTACAAGATTCTGCAGGAGAGCCTGAGCGGCATCCGGGTCGTCAAGGCCTTCACGATGGAGCGGTACGAGCGCCGGAGGTTCTTCCAGGAGACGAAGAGCCTCTACAAGAAGAGCGTGCGTGTCGCCGTCATCGACGCCCTCTCGGACCCGGTCCTCGAGCTGCTGGCATTGACCACCGTGTCGATCGCCTTGCTCTCGGGCTCGTATCTGGTCCTGAACCACACGACCCTGCTGAACCTCGGGTTCATGCACCTCCAGCTGTCTTCGAAGCCGATGGCGATCGAGGACCTGCTGACCTTGTACGCGCTGCTAGCGGGCGTCTCCGACCCCGTCCGCAAGCTGGCGAACGTCCATTCCAAGATCCAGCGCGCCGCGGCGGCCTCGGACCGGATCTGTGCCCTGATGGACCGGCGTCCGGAAGTCGTCGATCGGACCGACGCACCTCGGCTGCCCCGCCACAGGCTGTCGATCGAGTTCCGCGACGTGACGTTCGGCTACTCGGCCGACAAGCCGGTAATCCACGGCCTCAGCCTGAAGGTCCGCCACGGCGAGACGATCGCCCTGGTCGGCCCCAACGGCTGCGGCAAGTCGACGTTGATGAATCTGCTCCCGCGATTCTGGGACGTCCAGTCCGGATCGATCACCATCGACGGGCACGACCTCCGCGACGTCCGCCTCCGCAGTCTCCGCGCGCAGATCGGCATGGTGCTCCAGGAGACGACCCTCTTCAACGACACCGTCGCCAACAACATCGCGTACGGCAACCGCCATATCGCCCGCGAGTCCATCGTGGAGGCGGCCAAGCGTTCCTACGCCCACCAGTTCATCATGCAGTTGTCCGACGGTTACGACACGCTCCTCGGCGAGCAAGGCGTCGGCCTCTCGGGCGGTCAGCGGCAGCGAATCGCCCTGGCCCGGGCGATGCTCCGCGACCCGGCGGTCCTGATCCTGGACGAGGCCACGAGTGCCGTCGACATCCAGGACGAGGCGCTGATCCGTCGGGCGATCGAGGAGTTCGTCCGGGGCCGGACGACGTTCCTGATCACCCACAGCCTCGGATCGCTCCACATCGCCGACCGGATCATCCTCATGAACGAGGGCCGGATCGAGGCCCTGGGCACGGAGCTCGAGCTCCGGCGATCCTCGCCGCTCTTCCGCCGGCTGCACGAGATCCACTTCCAGCGCGACAGCGCCTGAGTTCCGGCCGAGGCCGTCGTCCGGTCGGGTTCGTCGGGGCTGCTCGGGACCGGCCGAGCTGCGGACCGAACCCGAGCGGCCGCCTTTCGTTCGCCCTTGTTCGCCTTCGGGCGGGAGTCGGGCCCCGGCGCAGGGCCTCGGACCGCCCGCGCCCGGCGGCTCCGAGATTCATCGTTGTACACCGTCACAAGGGCGGCCGGCCAACGTAAGTGTGGCGCAGTGACTGCATTGATGCAGAAAACCTTGGCTGCACTCGAATTGCTTTGACGCCGGCCGCGGCGCTCGCTTAGATTGAATTCATCGCATAAGATCCCGCCGGTCGCTCCCCGCCCGCGAATTGCCCACCGCCCTGCTCCTCGGGAGGAAGGTCATGACAACGCTCCGTCATCGGCCCTCGTCGCGGCTGGTATGGATCGCCGTGCCGATCCTGGCGACCTCCGCCTTCCTCGGGATGGGCTGGGCGGACGGCCCGAGGGAGAAGGGGACGACATCGAAGTCCTCCTCCGGCGCCGTTGCCAAGACGACCGGCGCAAGGCTCCCTTACATCGACCGGATGATCCGCGAAGCGTGGGCGAGCGGCAATATCAAGGCCTCGCCGATCGCTCGCGACGACGAGTTCATGCGCAGGGCGTATCTCGACGTCCTCGGCCGGACGCCGAACATCTCCGAGGCCAAGGCTTTCCTCACGAGCAAGGACCAGGGCCGGCGGGCGAAGCTCGTCGAGTATCTGCTGGCCCATCCCGACTACGAGAAGAACTTCGCCACGATCTGGAAGCTGATCCTGATCGGCCGCGCGAGCCAGGGGCAGAACATCGATGAAAAAGCCCTTCGGGACTGGCTCCGCCGCCAGTTCGCCGACAACCGGCCCTGGAACGAGATCGCCTACGAGCTGATCACCGCCTCGGGGAACAACAAGACGAACGGCGCGGCCAACTACGTGATGTCGCACCTGGAGATGGGCGCGGTGCCGCTCACGTCGATCACGACGCGCGTCTTCCTCGGCCAGCAGATCCAGTGCACCCAGTGCCATAACCACCCCACGAACGACTGGAAGCAGGCGGACTTCTGGGGGATCAACGCCTTCCTGAAGGGGATCAAGACCGAGGTCGTCCGCAGCGAAAATGCCAACGGGATGAGCGTCGTCGACCACGTCGAGTTGACCGACGAGCCGACCGACGCCTACGCCAGCTTCGAGCTCCGCGACGCCCGGTGGGGGATCGCTTACCCCACGTATCTGGACGGCCGGAAGATCTCCCCGGGTCGCGACGTGAACCGCCGTCAGGAGCTCGCCAAGCTCATCACCGACCCCGCGAACGACGATTTCGCCAAGGCGTTCGTCAACCGGATGTGGGGCCACTTCCTCGGCCGCGGCTTCGTGCATCCTGTCGACGACTTCGGCTCGCACAACCCGCCGAGCCATCCCGAGCTGCTCGACATGATGGCCCGGGAGTTCAAGGCCTCGAAGTATGACGTGAAGGCCTTGATCCGCTGGATCATGAACAGCGAGGCCTACAACCTCACGAGCATGGCGACCGCCGCCAATGAGAAGGACGAGTCGCTCTTCAGCCACATGACCCTGAAGCCGCTCACGCCGGAGCAGCTCTTCGACCGCCTGATCGTCGCGACGGCGGCCCACAAGGTGGGCGGCGGCGAGAACGAGGCGCGGCGGACGATGTGGCTCCGCCAGTTCCAGTCGGCCTTCGCCAATGACGAGGGCGAGGAGGGCTCGAGCTTCCAGGGCACGATCCCGCAGGCCCTGATGATGATGAACGGCGAGCTCATGGAGAAGGCCGTCGGCTGCAAGCCCGGCAGCTTCCTCGACGACCTGCTGGCAGCGGCCCGGAGCCACGGCGGGCCGGCCGACGCGTACATCGTGAACCACCTCTATCTCGCGGCCCTGAGCCGCTTCCCCACCGCCCGCGAGCTCGAGGTCTCCAAGCAGTATCTCGGCAATTTCCCCGACACGATCGGGGTGATGGAGGACCTCTTCTGGGCCCTCCTCAACTCGAACGAATTCATCCTGAACCGCTGATTCACGCCGAAGCCGACGTCCACCCCCGCCAGCCGGGGAAACCAGGGGGCCTGGTCCGATGAGCGACCGACTGTTCGTCCCGAGCGGAATGTCCCGCCGCCACTTCCTCGGCCACATGGCGACGACCGCCCTGGCCGTCCCCGCCATGCAGTTCCTCGGCTCGCTCGAGGCCAATGCCCAGGCGATCCGCAAGCAGGGCAAGAGCTGCATCCTCCTCTGGATGGACGGCGGCCCGAGCCACCTGGACACGTGGGACCTCAAGCCCGAGAGCGACAAGAACGGCGGGCCGTTCAAGCCGATCGCGACCTCGGCCCCCGGCGTCATGATCAGCGAGCACATGCCGACCGTCGCCAAGCAGATGCATCACCTGAACGTGATCCGCTCCCTCAACTCGAAGGAGGGCAGTCACGAGCGCGGACGGTACATGATGCATACGGGCTACAACCCGAACCCGACCGTGGTGCATCCGAGCTTCGGGTCGGTCTGCTCGTACGAGCTCGGCGAGCGGCTCGAGAACTTCGACCTGCCCCACTTCATCTCGATCAACAACAACCAGGCCGTCGGCGCCGGCTTCCTGGGCATGGCGCACTCGCCGTTCCTGGTGCAGAACCCGAACGCGCCCGTCGCCAACCTCCAGCCGCCGGCCGGGATCGACGCGGCCCGCATGGCCCGGCGGAGCCAGATGCTCTCGGGCGTCGAGGCCAACTTCATCTCCCAGAGACGCGGCCAGGGCGCGGTCGACCACCGGGCCGTCTACGCCAAGACCTTGCGGATGATGAACTCGCGTTACACGTCGGCGTTCAAGCTCGACGACGAGCCGGCCGCCGTCCGCGACAAGTACGGGCGCGGCTCGTTCGGCTCGGGCTGCTTGATGGCGCGTAAACTGGTCGAACAGGGCGTGACCTTCGTCGAGGTCGCCCTCGGCGGCTGGGACACCCACCAGGGGGCCTTCGACACGCTCCAGAACCGGCTCCAGCCCGAGCTCGACAAGGGCATGGGCGCCCTCGTCGCCGACCTCGCCCAGCGCGGGCTGCTCGAGAAGACGCTCGTCGTCTGGATGGGCGAATTCGGCCGCACCCCGCGGATCAACCAGGACGCCGGCCGCGACCACTGGCCGCAGAGCTGGTCGGTGGTCATGGGCGGCGGCGGGGATGAAGGGCGGCCAGGCAATCGGCGCAACCGACAAAGACGGCGTCGATATCGTCGACCAGCCCGTGGGAGTGATGGACCTGATCGGGTCGATGGCCAAGGCGATGGGCGTCAACCTCGACACGCAGTACACGACCCCGCGCGGTCGGCCCATCAAGGTCGTGGATGGCGGCAAGCCCATCGCCCCGCTCTTCGGCTGAACGACCTCCATCTCAAGAATCGCGCCGCTGGCCGGGCCGACTGCCCCAGTCGCCCGGCCGGTTGTGCGTCTCAACGTCGCCCGGCCCACGCCGAGAGCAGCAGGATCGCTCCCGGCAGGGGCGACATCGCCGTGATCAGCACCAGGAGCGTGGTCACGCCGACATTCACGCCCCTCGCCAGGAAAAATCTCACGCCGAGCTCCCTCGGCACCAGTAAGCATACAACCAGCAGGAGGGCCGCGGTCCACGCGATGTCGGGCCCAGCGGAGCGAACGTCCTCGCGCGACTGCCACCGGAAGTCTGGCGCACCGGCGGACGTGCCGCTCGGCGACCGGTAGTAGGTTGCGCGGCCCGCAAAAAGCGGACTGGTTTCGTTCTCTTCGCGAGTCCCGGAACCGGAATCTGCCCCCTTCTCCAGGATCGCTTGGAATTCGTCGAGGCCGTACAGACCGAGCGCGTCGGAGATCGCCGATCGAGACGTTTTCAAGCGTTCGCGGATCGCGGAACCGACGGCCTGCGCCGCGTTCACTGTTTCCGGCTCTTGCGTGCGAGCTGACCGCTCCGCCAGCCGTGATTCTGTCGGCGAAGCGCCCAACCAGCAGCGACAGGGCGGATAGCTGCTGAGCCGAGCTGCGGTCGAAATCCTCAAGGAACCTGGAAATGCGCCCGGCCATTCGTTCGGCTCGGGCCGTGCGCCACTCGGCGGCGCTGATCGGCTCCAGGTCGCGACTGCTCAAGATGTCGATCGCCGGGGTCGTCGTCAGACGCACCAGCATCGGCTCGGCGTCTTCGATCGCTCGTGGGACGTTGACCTCTCCATTCCGGGACGGTGGGTCGGCCGGCCTGTCGTCGCTCCACAGCACCTCGACCTCCCGTACGCCGCTCGAGTCGAAGGGAATGATCCACGTCCCAGGGGACGGAGAGAGAACCGGAAGCGATTTCGTGCCCTCGCGGGCCTCGAGAACTCTGGTCGACGTGCTGGCATTGAATCGAAGCGAGCCGCCGACGCTCGCGTCGATCAGCCAGGTCGTCGAACCGAGAAACATGCCGCCGCTTTGCAGCGAGCACGAGGTTTCGGTGTCGAGGATTCGTGCCTCCGGACCCGGATTGCTTCGGGACTCTCCCGCGATTCGGAGAGAGAGGAACCACTTCTCTGCCGTCACCCGGTACGCGCCGACCATTGCCGAATGAGCGTCTCTGAGCGCGTCGTCGGCCAGCCGATTCGGATCGAATGCCAGGATGCCCGACGATCCTTCGATCTCGATTGGTCGGCTTGTCCGACTGACGATCGAGACGATTTTCTCGACCTGGCCCTGGCCGAGCGGGACGAGGTCGGGAAACGCGAACGCCTGGCCCGGCCTGTTGGCCCGGGACGCTGACACTCGAAGTCTCGCAGTTCCCCAGATGGGTTCATGGGGACGGATCGTCCAGAACGTCCACGCCCCTCGGACGTCCGTGGACTTATCGTACGCCCGACCGACGAGAACGACGCCGGCCGAAGCGGCCCATTCCGACGGGAACCTCACGTGGATGGCCTCCAGTGGGCCGCCCTTCACCTCGTAGTCGACCGACGCGTCCAGCACCGACTCGTCGGCTTCGATGGCCAACCGACCCTGAATCCCCACGGTCACGCGCGGAGGAGAGGCGGCCCAGCGAACCGCGCCGAGGTCGGCGGCAGCCTCGACCCTGTAGGACCTTTGAAAGCTTGACGCCGGGTTCGCACCGACGATCGGCTCCGGGGCGGTCGTCTCGACCACTCCCCGGCCCCCGTCGACGGAAGGCCTTGTGGAGCCCGAGACCACGAGTCGGCCGGTCTCCTCGCCCATGTCGATCCACCGCGGCCAGAACTGCGCAACTTCGAACTCCGCAGGTCCCTGCTCGCGGAGCTCGGGGCTGCAGAGGATGAAACCTCGGAGAGTCAGCCGACGCGTCGGACTCGGAATCGCGACGAATTCAAGGTGAACGAGGCCCGCGCGGGGGGAAGAGCCCGATAGCAGCCCATCGGCCTCAGCGCCCTCGAGTACGAACCCGCGCGGGAGTTCGACGTCGGCCTCGCTCGATCGGCCAGACATGTCGCGGAGCACCGCCTCGATCCTCACGTTAGCTCGACCATCCTCGAGAATGAGGCGATTCGACACCGTCACTGAACGTCGGAGCGGGACCGGGAACAGGGCGACCGCGCCGTTCGCCACCCCGCGGAATCTCATCGTCCCGGCCAGGGTGAGGGCATCGGACGGAAGGCGACCCCAGGCCCTCACGAACGACTCGTCGTCCCCTGGTCCCAGGTTCGCGGGGTCGTCGAGGCGTCCGGACCAGTCGGATGGTCGCCGCAGGGCCAGCGAGCCCTCGATGTCCGCGCCGACGACCTCGATCCGCGGACAATGCCTCTGCGGCATGGGCCCGACGGCGCCGAGGTCCGACCGGGTCCGCCAGACGTCAATCTCGATCGGCTCTTCGTCCGTGCCCGGGCGGTCGAATGTCGCCGCCCACTCGCCGACGGTGTCGCCGCCGTGGGATTCGGATCGAACGAGACGCCGATCATCCGGCACGCGCACCTGAAGCCCGCGATCGAGTCTCAGTCGGACCTCCCGGATTGTGTCGGCCCCCGCCGGTGTCAGCCGGAGCCGCAGCAGATCTCCCGCGGGCAATGCATCCCAGAGGAGCAGGCCGTGGATTTGTTGACGTCGAGGTGTCGGCGTCTTGCCGTCGACTCGCCAGGCCAGTTCGACCTCGTCCACCGCCCCGATATTTTGCCTCTGAGGCTCGAGGCGGGAGGGCAGTGGCCGTTCGGGAGCGCAGAGGCTCCAGGACGCCGGCGCCTGGATTTCGAGCCCGGCGCAGGCCACGGCATTCACTCGCGCCGTGATCGTAAGAGCGCCCGCGCCGGCATTGATCGGCAGAATTCGCTCCAGGCGGAGCTGATGGCGCCCCTTTCCTCGAATCGCCGCAATTGCAACTCGCCCCTCGTCCTGAATTCGCACGGGCAGCGCCTCGTCGTCCAGCCGGGCGTGAATCTCGGAGGAATTCTCGGTCGGGAGCCGCCATTCTTGCGGGGCGTCAGAGTCGACAAGCAGCTCAATGGTTGACGTGAAAACCGCGGATCTGGCGTCCAAGACGTCGATCTTGTGATCCGCGTTGACGGAGAACACCTGCGGATGCGGCGACGACGCATCGGCCTCGGCCTTGAGCGCCGTGAAGTCGTCAAGGCGGAGGACAACCCGCGAAGGCCTGGCGAGGGGATCGGGCGAGTCGAAGGGCAAGATCGCGAGGATCGGTTCTCGGTCCTGGGCGCGGATCGAGGACGCGAAGATCGTCGAATGAGGAAGGCAGGCCAAGCCGACGGCCAAGACGGCCACGCCGGCAGTCGCGATCGACAACGGCAGAGTCGGCGCAACACGTGGCCCCGGAACAGCGACCTCCGAACGATTTCGCCTGCCTCGAGGCTGCAGGAGCCAGGCGGCGGCGACTCCAACAAGCAGGCCCCAGCGCGTCTCTTCGAAGACCAGGTTGCTTACGGCGATAAGGATCGCGATCGCGGATACGACGAGAAGCGCCGAAAGGCTGTATCGTCGTCGCGTCGACACCGGTCTCGCCAGCACGCCGATAAGGAGCGAAAGCCCTACGGGGGCGATAAAGCCGAGGAGGACGCTCGATTCGGAGATCTCTTCGATCCAGGCATCTTCACGCGGCCAACCGTTGCAGACGAAACTCCATCGACGCGTCGCCATTCCCGGTGCCTGACCGGTCCCTGCCTCCACGGCGAAGGGCGGCTCCGCCCACTTTTCGAGTACGACCCAGCGACTGTCCGAGGAAATCCCGTGCTGAGCGGCTTCCTCGAGAGAGCGACGTGTCGCGGGCGCTTCACGCCTGTCCGCGAGCCGCGCGAGGCTACCCGGGGAGACGCGGGTGACCGCGACGATTCCGCCGGACGCGAAGATGCCGAGATTTCCGCGGGTCAGGCCCGTGCCGTCTGGCGCGAATCGCTGTTGCTCGTCGTCAGACACGGTCCACGGCGAGCGGGGCGAAATGCCCGCCTCGCGAAAGGCGAGGGCGTCCACGAGGACGGTGGCCTCGCCCTCCGCGAGCATTTTCAACACCGCACCGAGGTCGCGCGATCCGGAATATGACAGCGTCCTCAAACGGCGGTCCACGTCAGCGATCGCTGCACGGTCAGTCGCCGAGCGTCGGGACTCTGAGGGCAAACCGAAGAATCGGCCGATCGTGATTTCGTCCCGGACGGCCGCAGTCTCCGCGCTCGCTCCGAGGGGATCGACGGGTATCAGCCCGTCGCCCGTCCTATAAAGGCGGAATCGGTCTCTCGGAACGACCGTCCACTGAAACCCGGTACAAGCGGCGCTCGGCGCGAGCAGCGTCGGCCGATGCCTCGAAGTCCTCCGCGTGACCGACGTCGGATGCTCAACGTAGGATAAATGGATCTCGGGGATTTCCATCGCCGGCTGCCCTTCAAGCGGGACGACCAACGTGGGGCCATCGCGCGTCGGGTTCGCCGGTCGACGGCCGAGACGCACGCCGCGCAGTTCCACCCCCGTCGGGATGGTGAACGCCATCTGGCGCGGGCTCCCCGCGACGATCCGAATCGAAAGCTCATGGTCCTTCGTGCCATCGACGTCGATTGCGGTGACCAGCGTCGCAGATGTAACGACTTCGGTTGCGGCACCGAGTGACGACTCCGTGGCGATCGAGAGCCTTGCGGCGGTGCCTCGATATTCGAGGAGCTGATCCAGTCGAGTCGGGCCGACGAAGTCGAGGGCCGAGCGCCTCCGCCGGAGTAGTGTCCCCCGCGAGGCGTTCGACGGCCTTGAGTCCTTCGATCTCCGACCGGCCGATCAAGCCCGGGCCGAGCCGGACCGCCAGGGTCGCTCGCAGGCCGTATTCCTGCGGCAACTGCAGGAGCGGGACCGCCGCTCGGCCGGGCCACGCCCGCTCGGCGAAGCACTCGAGCGACAGCGTCGACGATGTGGATTCCGGGAGCTCGAGCGCGGCACCTCGAATCGATTGATCGAGCCCGAGCGATGACTTCTCGGCCATCGTCAGCGGACGCTCGGCCAGGAGCACCTGGCCGCCGCCGGCACGGCGGAGGGTCCAACGCGGTGGGGTCGAATCCGCGGCCGACCAGGCGACAGGAATGGCGGTGAGCGGAGTGCTGCCCGGTCGAATCGTCAGGCTCCATTTCTCGTGCACTCGGCCGGCGGCGATGACCAGGGTGCCGGAAGCGACGGAGCGAATCTCGCGCATCGGCGAGGTGAGGTTCGCCTTGACTTGCTCACGCACGCCGACCGGCCTCCACGCCAAGGCCCGGGAAAGTTCCTTGGGCCCGATCAAGGCGGCCAGGCCGGCGTCGTCGAACACGCCTGGGTTCAACCATGCGACCCCTTCCTGGGTCGCGGGAGCAAGATATCGTCCTCCGGTCGCCGTCGCGATCCACACGGATTCGGTCGGGCCGTCCAGGCCGGAGATCCGCGGAAGAACGACGCCCGAGTCCGCCTCGTTTGCAGCCCGAGTGGCGTGGATTCGAGCCGTGTATGACCGCGCGTCAGGACCCACGGTCGGACCCGTCAATCGCACGTGCATCGAGCCGGGGCCCGACGGCTCGTACTGCCACGCCACGGGAGCGTCGCCGGCGAGAATGCGTTCGACGGACCATCCTGCAGGGAGTTCGCATCTCAAATCCCCCGGGGGATTCGCCGGAAAGATCCACGTGACGTCGGCGACCAGATCGCTGCGGCTTCTCGCGTATCTCGCCCAGCCTCGAACCTTGGCCCGGGTCTGGGCACCGGCGCCGAGGAATACCACCTCGGCGTACGGACCGGGCCTTTCGGGTTCGAAGCGCAGAGCAATCCGCGCGGCCGCGTCCTCCGCGGAAACCGGCAGTCTCCGCCCCTGGATGACCGTGCAGGCCTGCAGCTCCCGGCCGCGGTCCAGACGGACCGACACGGGCCCACCGAGCCACTCGCCGTCGGCGGGCCATGCGGCCGGGAGCGACCATGGGCGGTCGGCATTCACATCGGCGACGCCCCGGGCGGCGACCGTCGTGCGCCCGCGGACGTCCGCGCGGAAACGGACCGTCATCTCGGGGTGCCCGTCGGCCTGAATCAGCTCGGTCGATTCGACGTCCGGTCCCTCGACGTCGACCGGTTGAAGTCCGGGACTGAAAATCAGACGGAGCGAACGCCCAAACCCGTTCATGGCGACGGTCCAGTCGGCCCGCCAGGACGCCGAGGCGGCGCCGACGTCGACCGACGTCGGTCCCGAGATCCACGGCCGCTCCAGCTCGGAATGACCCAGATCGGGTCGCATCCCCAGCCGGACTTCGAAAGGGGACGCCACGTCGGACCGACGCCATGTCCGCCGATGCGCTTCGCATCCTCGACGGAACCCGAGGAAAAGCCCTCGGGAACGAAGCGGTCGGGCAGGTCCAGCGCGACCGACCCGAGCGGAACGCGAGGCAGTTCGAGCGAGAATAGCCGACCGCCCGATCCGGGCGCCGCCGCCCGGCGCCAGCGGACCTTGACCGTGTCCTGCCCCTGCGCGGCGAGTCGGAGGAACGCCCGCCCGTCGTCCGACGTCAGTAACTCAGCCTTATCGCACTCCGACGAGTCGACGGGAAGGCCCCACGCCGTCAGGGCAAGGACGCGAGCCCCCGCAGGATCGCGTCGGACCGCGAACGTGGTCTCCCCCAGCAGCTCGCCGGCCTCCCATCGAATCCGGTGCTCGGCCCTGAGTATCCGGGCGGTCCCTGTTCCGCTCGCCTCCCCGCTCTCTTTGGCCGTCTTGACCAGCGCTTCGAAGGCCTGTGGCTCGAGGGAGATCAGCTCCGTGCCTTGTGGGAACCACTTCCCGATATCGGCGGCGGCTGCTCTGACGCGGACGACGTCCGGCGGGCCGGCGGCGATCGACGCCAGCAACGCCACGAGCACGCCCGTAACACGCGCGGTTCTGAGCACCGTGCCGATCAAGGCCGCACTCCCGTGTCGGGGACGAGCGATGTCGCTTCGGCGGACGAGGCGCGAGGGACGAGATACGCCTCGGCGGCCGGAGGGCGCGGGCGGATGGCGGTCGATTCGTCGGAGCCGTCGACGATCAGCGCCCCCAGGCTCGACGGCGGCGGGGCCGTTCCCGTGAGCGGTGTCGACGCTCGCGCGGCCGCCGCCGTCCGGCGGCGCGTGACGGTCCACTGGATCGCCGCGGCGACCAGGGTGAGCAGCAGACCGAGGATTCCGCAGGGGAGGAGCTGAAGCGTGACGTCGAGGTCGAGCGCCCCGCAGAACATCAACATGACGGCGATCGCCAGGCCGATCAGCGGCCTGCGGCCCGGACCGGCGAGCACGAGGACCAGTCCGAGGATCGAAACGACCCCCGAACAGCACACGAGCAGCACGGAACGAGACAGGATGAGGGGACCGAGCGGCGAAGGGGCGCCCGGCCTCCGAAAGAGGAACTCATGCCGGCTCGATCGCTCCGAGGACGTCTCTTCCGTGTCCGCCCCGGCGATGAGTCCCCCGGCTCCCACCCAATTCTCGAGCTCGACGTCGCTCAGCAAGGGCGATTTCATCCAGACGTATCTCTTCCAGCGCCATTCATTCTCACCGGACCAACCGCGCGGCGTTCCCAGGAGCGTTCGACTGAGCGGCATGGCGACGGCCCAGTAGCTCTCCTGGAACTCGGCGCCGATCAGACGAGCGGGCTGCCACGGGTCGCGCACCAGCCCCTGCGTGGGCCCACGACACCGTGAGAAGACGCGGCCTCTTCGTCGGATTCGGGTCCAGGGGGACGAGATACTGGTCGGGGTCCGAGCGGTCCAGCTCGATGAGGCGCTCTCCGTCGAGACGGGCCTCAATGAGCCGGGAGCCCTGGGGGACGGCGACTGTCGCGGACGGACCGTGAGACTCCAGCCGGAAATGGGCCGTCGTGCGAACCTCGTCCGTGCCCTGGATGGTTCTCAGATAGGCGCGCGAGACGATGAGCCGCGGCAGGGGCACCAGCGGCTCGGCTGACGCACGAAACTCGGGGAGTTGGGCCGGACGATCGTCCCGCACGAGATTGAGACCCGAGCTCGAGTTGTCGCCGAGCGGGCGTCCCTCCCAACCGGCCGAGTCGATCTCGATTTTGACTCCCGGGGAACCGTGGCACATGAGGCGGCATGGCCCGGGCGCGTCGGGAAGCGGGCGAATCCACGAGAATCGCCCAGGACGAGGGGAGGTCGAGAGCGGGGCTTCGAATGCGGTCATGTACCGCAGCTGGAAAGCAATCGAGCGGACGCCCTTGCGTGAGAGGCTCACGCGGTAGCGGCTGGGTCTCGTCGGGCCGCCGTCGACCAGATAGCGATTGGCGATCTCGAGCCCTTCGATCGACCAGTCTGGCCCAACGTCCGCCGGTACGACCAGCTCGAACTCGTCAATGAGCCCGCCGATCACGTCCAGCCTGTGCGACGAGTGATAGGTCACCCCGGCCCTCCCGACTTCGGCGACGATCCCCGTCTCGGACCGGTACGAGGTCGCTTGAAGGGATACGTCGAGCGACAGGGCGTGGGGCGAGCCCTCGTAGGAGAGCCAGAGGGGAGCGTCGTCCAGGTGACGATAACGATCCAGCGACCATGGCCAATCCGCCTCTTCCTGCGGTTCAGCCGTGGAGAACGCCGGCGTCACCCCGTCCGAGGGCCACACTTTGGCTTCCACGCCGGGTGCCCGGATGACGGCGACCTGTCCCCCGAGAGAGGTACTCTGCGACGGCAGCGGCCATCGGATGTCGACGCGCCCGCCGTTCGGAGGGAGCGGCCGCCGAGCCCTCAACGTCAGCGCGAACGCGCCCGAATCCCTCGCCTTCGACGTGAGCTGGACCGAGAGCACACGAGCCTCGCCCGGCTTTCCGGGCATCGTCCCCTCCGGTGTCTTCCAGCGGGAAGACGCCACGACGTCATCGGTCGCTGGCGTCTCGAATTCCCGGTCGTTCTGCAGGGGAAGGTCGATCTCGAAGACATGCCCGGGGGTGGTGCGAAACGCCAGTCGAAACTCCGCAGAGACCACGGCCGGCCGCAACACAATGAGCGCGTCTGTCCCGACTTCGATGAGCGCAGGAGACGGCTGGATGCGGAGATTCAATTCGAAGGGCTTCCCCACGATGCGGTAGGCGAGAACCGTTCCGGGCCGACTTCTCAGCGCGCTCGGTAAATCATTCGCCGGATCGGTGCGCTGTAGGTTGCGGACCGGCGACCCATCGACCCAGATGGGCCCGTGCTGGCTGACGGCGATGGCCCCGCCCTGAAACGAGCTGTTGGAGATCGTCGATCCGCGGATCGGCAATGTCGCTTCGGCGCCCTTGGCGACCTTCCGCCGCGACACGAGCGTTACCGCGTGCGCGGGGCTCGTCGGCCGAAACGGCTCGGGCAGGGGGATGCGGAGTTCGTGACGCTTCCCCGGGGCGCTGGCGTCGAAGGCGACGGCGCGACCGTCAAGCTCGACGTCGAGCAGCTCCTCATCGGGGTCGACCTCGACCGAGATCGCGGAAGTGACGCCCCGTAACGACGCGATACTCCATCGGGTCCGGCTCTGCACGGCGTCTGGAGTGACGTCGATCGAGACATCCCCCTGAACGCCCAGCAAGGGCGGCTCGTCGGCGCCCTGTTGTGCGGCGACCCGCCACCTCATGTCGAGCTTCGATCGGGGCCGTAGCTCGGCGCTGACCCTGACTCCTGCGCCCTCCGGCGTCTTGACCGGGATGATGGTCTCGCCGGCCCCGAGGGTCACCTCGGAAGGGTCGTCGCGGAGAACCATGCCCAGGGTCGTCGAGCCGGCCAGGGGAATTGGCAGCTCGAGGCGACGATCGTACCCGCCGGCGGTGACGCGGGTGATCAGCCCGATTCGAATCACATGATGTCCCGCTCCGGAGACCTGGGCCTCCCAGCCGCCGCCCGCGCCGTTTCGGATCGGCAGGATCTTGCCGCCCTCGGACGCGGAGGAGAGCACCAGGCCATCGAGGCGTATAGGCACCCACGTCGACCCGGCGGCCGTGGCGGCGGCCCGGATCTCGACGTCTAATTCGGCGACGCGGCCCTCGATGACGCCGCGGACGGCGACGGCCTCGACGATTGCGTCGTCCTTCGCGTCACCCGGGCGCGACCTGAGCAACTCGCGATAGCGATCGCCGCGCAGCAAGACGAAGTCGGGTGACCGGATCCGCTCCCAGAGCGCGTCGAGCGAGCCCGGTGCGTCGAGTATGATCGGCACCGGTGCGTCGACCGACGCGGGGCGCTCCGACGGCGCAGCGGCCGGCGACGTCTGAGAGATCGCCGTGCCGACGGCCGTGGCGACGATCACGAGGGCAAGTGTGGGAGTGGAAGGTCCGATCAAGCGGTGTTCCCACGGGAGCGACGTGCCCCGGGGGCGGAAGGTGACCGGATCGTCGAACGGTATCTCCGAGAGAACCGTCTTCTAGCCCCCAGTTCCTACATTGTACCACCGGAATCGGGCCCCGGCCACGGAACGACCCGAGCGTTACGCGTGACCTCGGTCGAAGCTCGTCGCTCGGGACGCTCCCGGCGGAAGAGTCACCCGCCAGGACGTCGCCACGTCCGCCGCGCCCTTCGGCCCCCGATGAAAAGGCGGCCGAGATATCAGCCGTCTCATCGCGAAGGAGGCGGCGCAGCGTTCTTTAACAGCTCCTTGCGGAGCAGGAGGTCCTGCCAGGCCCTCAGGCCCTTGCCCTCAGGCTTGGTCGGGTCGTACTCGAGGTTATCGCGGCCCGTGAGCGACATCAGCGCCTGGAGTGCGAGCTCTCGCGTGCCGAGCTCGGGGGTCGAGAGCAGGCGGACCAGGTCGACGTAAGTCGCTTCGCGCGAGCCCTCGTCCGCCGTGAAGCCCTGCAGGAGCTTCTCGGCGGAGCCGGCCAGCTCGGCGCCGAACACCTTGGCCAGCTCGTCGCGCACCGCCTTCGCCGCCTCACCCCCGCGGGCGAGCATCGTCCTGAGGACCTCAGCGGCGGCCCGGCGGGTTGCCGCATCCGTCATGGCGTTGTTCAGCACCGGGACGACCATCTCGGCCTCGCCCGTCGCCCCCAGCGCCATGATTGCGAGCCTGCGAGCGTCCGGGTCATCGCCGTCCACGGCCTGGACGAGGTCCCGCAGCACCGAGCCGCGCGGGCTGAAATCCTTCAGGAATCGCTCCCCGAGCTCCTTGGCGGACGGCGGCGGCCCCGACTCGGTCACCCACGACGGAATGGCCGACTTGCTCGAGGTTTGGATCTGGCCGGCGTCCGTCCACGTCGCGACCGCGGGCCCCTTCAGCGTCCGCTTGGACTCACCAATCCGGAGGGCGGTCTCCCCCTCTCCGACATACACCAGGATCGACGAGTCGTCCGGCCTCACGACTCCCGGCGCGGCACCGAGGGTCCTCTGGAGCCCGACCAGCGTGCCCGGCGAATTGACGATCGAGCAAACCTTTCCCGCGTGCGTGATCTCAAACGGCGACCCGTCGGACCCGCCCGAGAGCACGAGCTTGCCCCGGTCGAACCGGAGCTTCATGGCCGCTCGTTTCTCGCTGCCGAGGAACGTGAGCTCCGTCTCGTCAACCATCGTGGCGCGCGCAGAGTCGGCCTGAATCGTCGTCCAAAATGGTGTGAGATTCAGCAGCTGCGTCGCCGGCTTGATGGTCATGTCCGGCGCGACCCGCGACCATTCACCCTTCTCGGGATTCCATGTGAGGAGCAGCGATCCTGGACTCGTCGTCTTCGCGGGCGCAGGTGCGGCCGACTTGCCTTCGTCGGCCTTTGCGGATCCGTCGGCGGCGACCGAACTCTCAGCCGGTGCGGACTTTGCCTCGGGGGACGCTGCTGCGCTCCCATGACCGGGCGGGACATCCTTGGCGGGCTCCTTGACCTCGGAGGGCTGCGCGACTGGTGCCGCCGCGTCGGTCTGAGCGATCCGGATCGTCGGCCGGACGCCCTCCGGCGAGAACGTCATGTAAGCCGTCCACCCGATCAGGGCGATCAACCCGACGACCAGGCCGGCAATCCCCACGCGCTCGGCCAGGGGTCGCGACGCCGTCGGAGGCGAAGACCACGGTGACGGAGGCGGAGTCACCGGTTCGGGCGCCGGCGGCGGCGAGGGCTTTCGGACGGCTTCGTGGGCGTACGCGGACTCCCTGCCCTTCACCAGGCGGTACATCCGGTCCTTCGCGTCGGGGGGCACCTTGGCCTTCTGTCCGATCAGGCTCAGGATCTGGTGAACGCTGGCGACCTCCGCGAGATTGACGTCCGAGGTCAGGCATTTCTTCTCGTACTCGGCGACCTCCTCGGGCGCGAGCTCGTTGTCCAGGTATGCGGCCACGATGTTCGCGTCCGTCGCCTCGGGCCCGGTGGAGGACGGGACCAGGAGACGCCGCTGCCGGGTCACCCGATATGTCCGGTCGACAAGCTCCTGGGCGAACGGGCTCTCGGCGACCTGCTTGCCTATCTGGCGGACCTCATGGGCAGGCAGGGTGTCGTCGAGCCAGGCGAGGAGGGTTCGCAGGGTGAGGCGCATCGGGTCGGCCCTCGGCGGTGGCGGATCTTTGGAAGCCCGCCCTGTTAGTGCGAGCTCGCCGGCCGATCCGTCGCCGTCTCGCGGTTTTTTGCCGGCGGCTTGAGCGCATACAGGCAGAACTTGGGGTCGCGATAAAGGGGCCGAAACCGATCGGGATGAGCCTCGGCGAACGCGCGTTCGACGGGGAAACCCTGTCTGTCGAATGGGTTATGCTTTCCTTCGCCGGGATCGGCCCTGGTCACCACGAGGAACTGGATCCGTTCCGCGTCGAGGTTGGCGAGCCATTCGCCGTACTTCGGTCGGATTCTGTCCCAGCCGGGGCGCGTGTCCGGCCAGGTCGAGGGAAGGCCCATTCTGCCGGCCGCCCGGTGGTAGTCGTGGAGCAGCCAGTCGCGATGGCCGTCGAGGTTGACGTACCGGACGTCGTTCTTCAAATCCCGCCCCAGTAGGTAGTACGGGAGATTGTTCCCCGCGTAGGCAATCCGGGCCGGCGTGCCGGCGACCCTGGAGTCGAGGTCTGTCCAGCCCGGCAGGAAATCGATGAAGTAGGGAAAACGATAGTAAACGGGGTCGTTGACGCGGCGGACGGTGATGAAGGCATAGAGTCCGGCCGACAGAACGAGAACGATCACCGGTGTCAGCCAGCTGGCGGTGCTCGACCGTCTGCTCCGCGTCAGGAGAAAGCCGGTGAGCAGGCATCCTGCCCCGAACAAGACGAGCAAGAGGCCCGTGCCTCGATCGAAGTACGGCGAGGTCCGGAAGATCGCGTCGAGCGTGTTGAGAAACGTCACCGGCGACGTGGCATTGCTCGGGACGTTAGGGCTCAGGTCCCAGGGCAGATGCCCGAAAATCGCGGCGAACGGCCAGTCCTGGGGCGTCAGGACGTGGATCGCCAGCAGTCCGGCGCCGAGCCAACGAAGGACCCAGGCGCGATCGAACAGCTTGGCGAGCGGCACGGCGGCGAGGGCGACCGAGTGCAGGACGAAGCGCTGCTGCGTCCGATACGGGATGAGCAGCCAGTACAGTCCGACGTTGAGCAGGGCCGCGATCGCGCACACCCATGCGAACCGATCCCCCGACCGCGCCGGACGGCCGAGCCTCCACACGCCGAGGACGGACGCAAGCCATACCAGCGCGAGCCGCGGATCGAGCACCGAGAGCAGGATGTCCGAACCCGACCGCCAGTCGGTGACCGCCAGGTAGTACCGGCTCTTCGCCATGACCTGCCTGTCGAACCACCCGGACCAAACGGTCCGGCCGAACGCGGAGACTTCGAGAGGATACAACGGGTTGCCGGTAAGCCAGGCGTTGCGCTCGTACCAGAATCCGCCCAGGACCAATGGCGCGAGCAGCACGATCGCGATGCCGCGAAACCGCGGGCCTCTGCGGCGAGACTTGCACATTACGAGGACGGCGAGCACCAGGAGGAGCGGGGGCAGGAAGACGATGCCCGGCGCCTTGGTCCCGCAGGCGCCGCCGGCGGCGAGCGCCGCGAGCAGAAGCGCCGCGGGCTCGTCTTCCGCCTGTGCGTATCTCGCCGCGAAGTAGAAGGCGAGGAGATATCCCGCGAGGAAAATGGTGTCGACGACCGGCTCGACGGTGAATACGAGCAGGGGAGACACCGTCGCGAACCAGCACGTCGCAACGCGCCGAGGCCCCGGCGCGGGTGCCGGCCATGCGAGCCAGGGCGTACACGACGGCCGTGGCGATCGCATAAAACGGCATCTGCCCCACGCGTGCCAGGCGATCCCCGCCCTCCATCACGACCAGCCACGTCAACCACATGTCCCCGACGGCGGGGAAATAGGGGGCGGCCGACTCGCCGAACGGCGTCGGCACCAGGAAGATCCGACCCGCCTGCCACCAGCGGACCGCGAAGTAGAGGTGATAGATCGGGCCGTCGCTCATCACCTTGACCGGCAGCAGCGACGAGGGCACCAGGAGCGACAGGACGGCCCAGATCGTCAGCCCGAAGGCGATTCCGACGGTCCAGTCCCACTGCTCCGGTTCCGTCTCGGTCTTGACGCCGCCGTCCTCGCGGACCCGCTTCACCAGAACTAGCGCCGCCATCGGGCCGCCGACGGACCACAGAAGCAGCGGGCCCCGCGCGAGCCAACCGAGCAAACCCAGGCCCAGCGTGCCGAGCGTTACCCAGGTCCAGACGAGCACGCAGGCCCCGAAAACCGCGGGAAATCCGCCGGGGAGCCGAAGGAGCGTACGTGCGATCCGATAGGCGCCCAGGCCCGATGATTGGCAGGCAAAGAAGGATCGCGGCCACGCCCATCGTCTTGGGATACCTCTCCGGATGGAGTTCGCCGTCAGAGCGACCCCGATTGTCTCCGCGTGCGACGGCGCACGGCAAGGGGACGTACCTCCGCTTCCCGCGGTCAGCGAGCGGCGATACAATTCTTAGGCACGCCGCTCGGATCTCGCACTATTCGACCATGGCGACCTCTTACGCCGGAGCGATTCCATGCTCGGAGCGACCTTGAGCCCGAAGGATTACCTCGATCGGGTGTGTCGGGAGATCCAGCGGCTCGACGTCGCCCAGATCGAGGCGTTCAGCCAGCTCGTGGAGGACGCGTACGACGCGGGCAAGTTCGTCTTCATCATCGGCAACGGCGGGTCCGGGGCGAACGCCTCGCACCTCTGCGAGGACCTCGCCAAGTGCACGCTCCGCGACTTCGAGAACCAGAAGCGGCTGCGAGTCCTCTCGCTCACCGACAACGCGCCGTGGCTGACCGCCGTCGCGAACGACCTCGCCTATGACCGGGTCTTCGTCGAGCAGCTCCGAAACCTCGCCTCGCCGGGAGACGTCCTGCTCGCGATCTCCGGCTCCGGCAACAGCCCGAACATCCTCAAGGCCGTCGAGTGGGCGAACGGCCACGGCATGGTGACGCTGGGGATTACCGGCTTCGGCGGCGGACGGCTCAAGGAGATGGCCGCGAAGAACGTCCACGTCGGCATCGACGACATGGGCATCGTCGAGTCGCTCCATCAGGTGGTCTTCCACTGGGTCATCGACGACCTCTATCGCCGAATCTCGGGCCCCGTGCCGGCCCCGTGCGACCGGTAAGCGATGGCAAGCCCCCTGCTGCTCGGCGTGGAGTTCGGCGGGACGAAGCTCCAGCTCGGGATCGGGCCCGGAGATGGGACGCTGCTCGCTCTCGAGCGCCGGACTGTCCGCCCCGAACTCGGTGCCCAGGGCATTCGGGACCAGTTCATCGCGGCGGTCGACCCCCTGCTTTCCCGTGTCGGAGCGCGGCTGTCGGCCGTCGGCATCGGATTCGGCGGCCCGGTCGATTCGGAACGGGGCGTGGTGACCGTCTCCAACCAGATCGACGGATGGGCCGGTTTTCCGATCGTGGAGTGGATGCGAGGCGTCCTGGGGGTCTCTCGGATCGTCCTGCAGAACGATGCCGACGCCGCCGCGCTCGGCGAGGCACGCTTCGGCGCGGGCGTCGGGCGTAACCCGGTGCTCTACGTGACCATAGGCAGCGGGATCGGCGGCGGTCTCGTCGTCGGCGGGGCCATCTACCGCGGCTCGGGAAGGGGTGCCGTCGAGATCGGCCATCTGATCGTTGATCGGAGTCCGTCGTCCGGCGAGGAAACGCCCGCGCTGGCGACCGTCGAGTCCCTGGCGTCGGGCTGGTCGATCGCCCGCCGCGCACGTGAGCGGGTCGCGGATGGATCGGCCCGGCCCATTGCTGGCCCTCTGCGAAGGCGATCCGTCGCGGATCACGACCGAGCTCGTCGCCAGGGCCGCCGTCGAGGGCGACCCTGCCGCCCGGTCCGCGCTCGCCGAGGCCCACCGGGCCGTGGGGAGGGCCCTCTCTCACGCGATCAATCTCCTGGCCCCGCAGCGGATCGTCCTCGGCGGCGGCGTCTCGCTGATCGGCGACGAGTGGTGGTTCGACCCGATCCGGCGCGAGACCGACGCCCTGGTCTTCCCTGCCTTTCGCGGCGGCTACGACATCGTTCCGGCAGCCCTCGCCGAGGACGTGGTCGTCCACGGGGCACTGGCCCTGGCCCTTGACGCCCATGCAGTGCCGGCCTCGTCCCGGGTGGATGTCTGAGAATCCGTGTGAGACGCGCCGGGTTCCCCGGGCCGGTCGGACCCGAGGCCCCCGCGCCGAGCGAACCCGAGCGTACAACCTTCGTTCGTTACCGTGCGACTCGACGAGCGCGCCGACGCACGGAGCCGAACGGCGGCGAACGGACCGGGATTGGCTTTGTTTCGGCGGCCCGGGGGATTGGCTTTGTTTCGGCGGCCGGAATTGGCTTTGTTTCGGCAAACAGCCGGCGGGATTGGGTTCGTTTCGCACCCGGCCTCGCCCGCCAAGCCGGTCCGGCGCGACGGGCGAGGCGGGGCCCTGAGGGCGGAAGAGACGTCGGGCCCCCGACCCGCACCGACCGTTCTCACACACACCTTCGGAGCCCGGAACTTGCCGCCTTGCCCCAATCGGGCCTTCTGGCTACCCTGGGCACGCGTCTCGCTGGACGAGGCAACGACGTCGTCACCCTGCAACGCTGGCCTGATCACCAGGTAGTTGATTCCCCGCAACACGATCCCGCGAGCCCAATCGTTAACGTATGATGAGAAAACCGGCAGCTCCGCTCGGATCGCCCAGAGAATGAGCTAGAGTTGCACGAAAGCGCGACGGCGCGGTTGGGCAGAGGCTAACGGACGCGGGCGACGATTTGCGTTGGCCCGAGGGAATCACGGCCTGCGAGGTCTCGACGCCAGCATCAGACAGACGCCGTGAGGCAAATTTCGCCGGAGTCAGGACACCGGTCCTGGAATTGCTGAAGGGTTTCGGCGGGGTCAACGGCTGGCTCCGGTGCTCGCAGCGACGGATTCCTGGAGAGGTCAGAGTCTCCGAGAGTTGGTGGTATTCGCGAACTCTCAGGGCGGGGCACCGGTCTGGATCGAGTGACTCTTCCTCAACAATCTGCCGGAGGGATGTCGGAACCATTTTCATCCTGCGGTCGTTTAGAATAGTAGCGGACAGACCACGAGGGATGTTCCGCCTGGCCAAGGACAGGTCCACCTCACTCGATAGGGGGCTCGCCATGCTGATGAGATTGGCCGAAACCCAACTGTGGCAACGCAATGCTGCGTCGCTCATCAGGTCGGGTCTGTTCTGCCGGGCCGAGACGGGCGAGTTTCACGGCCTTCATACGGTCGTCGGCGTCTACGGCGATGGCAGCCTTTCTGCCCCGCTGGCCAAGTACGCCGATGCCCGGCGTGCCCAGGACGCCGTGGATCTGGTCAACCAACTCTCCAAGTCTTCCCTCGCGATCGAAGCGAACTGAAGCGCGACTTGCACGTCGTGCTCCATGTCGTTCCGGATAAAGAGAACCGCCCGGCGTCACGCTCGCGTCGTCGCCGGGCGGTTTTCTGCGCGGAGTCGGGCTCGAGATCCACCCCACTTCCCACGCGGTCAGTGCGTCGACGCGCAGCCGGCTGAGCCGATTGAGGTCGAGCCGCATCACGTCGCGGGAGGTCACCGTGAGGCGCGGGAAAGTCTCCAGGGACGTCCCATACTTGTCGGTTGCACTGAATAGGTGCAGCAGCTCGTGCACCAGCGTCACCGGATCGACGTACGGCAAACCGACGAGCGGCGCCGAGGCGGTCGACTCACGCGCGTAGCAAAGTGCTAACCCGGCCCCGGGCAGAGAGAGGACGTCCGCCTTGATGGCCCGCGACCGACCCGCGCGGCGAAAATGGACGAACCAGACGGTCCGTTCGTGGTCGACCAGGCCGTCGATCCGCGCGGTCATCGTCGGCAGGTCGGAGAAGCCGAGACGGGCCGCGACGCGCCCGGCGCTGGCGATGCCCCGCACGTCGGTATCCACCTCGTCGATCGTGTTCTCGTACGGGTCGAGCGAGGCCGCCAGCTCCACGTCCTCCTCCCGCTCGTCGATCGCCGCGAAGTAGGTGCCGACCAGCTCGAGATCCAGCGGCGCTCTCCAGGACGCGGCCTGCCTTTCCAGCCAGCGGCCCATCCGCAACAGCGAGTCATACGCCTCGGCAATCTCACGATTGGACCATCCGAAGCCGTCGCGTCCGACGAAGATTGAAAACACGGCAACCCGGCCCGAGAGCTCAAGCCGCGGCGACTTTTCCCGGGTCCGACTCGCGGCGAATCTCGCGTCCAGGCCCGTGAACTGGCGGATTTCCGGGCGCTCCGCGTTCGGCATCGACTCGACGCCTTCCAGGCTCACGACAGGCACGAACCCGTCGGCCGGCTCCTGGGCGACACGCCTGGCGGGTCGGTCGTCGGCGAGAGTGTGGACGATCGTCGTCAGCAGGGCCGCGAGCAGGCCGCCCAGGAGGACCAGGAGTATCAATCCGCCGCGACCGATAAACGGTGGGTCGAGGACACTCACGGCGGCGAGCGCCAGGACGAATCCCGCGAACGGAATGAAGGAACGTCGCGTCATCGGTTCGGCGAATCTCTTGGCCCTGGACGCCGGGACGGATTACGATCCAGGTGATGTCGTGCGACTGCCTGCGGGCGAGGAAGTTCAGCAATGACGAGAGCGCAGGATGATGGACATCGCCTGGGCTCGAGGCGCGATTTCGTCGCGAACGCGGCCGGCGGCCTGGGGACGATGGCGCTCGGCTGGCTGCTCGCCCAGGACCGGGCTCGGGCCGATGAAGTGGCCGGGTCCCCGCTGGCGCCGCGACCACCGCACTTCCCGCCGAAGGCCCAGCGTGTGATCTACCTGTTCATGCACGGCGGGCCGAGCCACCTCGAGACGTTCGACCCCAAGCCCGACCTCCAGCGGCTCGCCGGCCAGCCGCTGCCCGCCAGCTTCGGCCCCGTGGCGACCCGCCGGCAAGGTCGCGGCGAACCCGCTGCTGGCGCACGAAGCGGACCTTCCGCAAGTACGGCCAGAGCGGCATCGAGGTCTCCGACTTCCTCCCCCACATCGCGCGGCTGCGCCGACGACCTGGCGGTGATCCGCTCGTGCTGGGCCGACAGCGTCAACCACCCGCAGGCCGTCTACCAGATGAACACCGGCTCGATCCTGATGGGCAAGCCCGAGCCTGGGGAGCTGGGTCGGCTACGGCCTGGGGACCGAGAACCAGGACCTGCCGGCGTTCGTCGTCCTGCCCGACCCCGCCGGCGGGCATCAAGGGCGGCCCGCCCGCCTACGGGGCGGGCTTCCTGCCGGCGAGCTATCAGGGGACGCGTCATGCGCGGCGGCGACGAGCCCGATCCTCGACCTCGCGCCCGCCCGAGGGCATGACCGGCCGACGCCAGCGCCGGACGCTCGACCTGATCGGCCGGCTCAACGCCCGCCACCTCGAACCGCGCGGCGACGACGCCGAGCTGTCGGCCCGCATCCAGGCCTACGAGCTGGCCTACCGGATGCAGTCCGCCGCGCCCGAGGCCGTCGACCTGGCGCGCGAGACCGCCGAGACCACGCCGCTCTACGGCCTCGACGACCCGGAGACGGCCGAGTTCGGCACGCGCTGCCTGCTGGCCCGCCGGCTGGTCGAGCGCGGCGTCCGGTTCGTCCAGCTCTACTCGGGCGACGTCAACGGCTGGGACGCCCACGACGACGTCGAGACGAACCACGCGCCGATGTGCGCCCAGACCGACAGGCCGATCGCCGGCCTGCTGACCGACCTGAAGCGGCGCGGCCTGCTCGACGACACGCTGGTCATCTGGGGCGGCGAGTTCGGCCGGATGCCGATGTCGGAGAGCGGCACGGGGCCGCGACCACAACCCGCACGGCTTCTACCGTCTGGCTGGCCGGCGGCGGGCGTCAAGGGCGGCACGGTCCACGGCGCGACCGACGCCGTCGGCCTCCGCGCCGAGGTCGACCGCGTCCACGTCCACGACCTCCACGCCACGATCCTCCACCTGCTGGGCCTCGACCACACCCGGCTGACCTTCCCCCACAACGGCCGCGACGAACGCCTGACCGACACCTCCGGCAAGGTCGATCCGGGCGATCCTGGCGTGAGTCGACCGACGATGGCCGACTCGATGCGAGCTCGATCGCGCTGCTCGATCCTCGTCGTGGCTCGCCGGTCGGCTCGCGGCCGACGACGCCGCGGTCCCGGCGAAGCCGATCACCGCCGAGGAGCGCGCGCACTGGGCGTTTCAGCCCGCCCAAGCGGCCGACCGGTCCCGGCCGTCAAGGACGCGCGGCTGGGTCCGCAACCCGATCGACGCCTTCATCCTGGCGCGGCTCGAAGCGAAGCGGCCTGCGCCCGCCGCCCGAGGCCGACCGGCCGACGCTTGCTCCGCCGCCTGAGCTTCGACCTGACCGGGCTGCCGCCGACGCCGGCGGAGATCGACGCGTTCCTCGACCGACCGCTCGCCGGACGCCTACGAGAAGGTCGTCGACCGCCTGCTGGCGAGCCCGCAGTACGGCGAGCGCTGGGCGCAGCACTGGCTCGACCTGGCGCGGTACGCCGACACCGACGGCTTCGAGTTCGACCAGGCCCGGCCCAACGCCTGGCGGTATCGCGACTGGGTCGTCGACGGCCCTGAACCGCGACATGCCCTACGACCACTTCGTCCGGCTCCAGCTCGCCGGCGACGAGGTCGCGCCCGACGATCCCGACGCGCCTTCATCGCGACCGGCTTCAACCGCTGCTATCCCGACATGGTCGACCTGAACGACCAGGGGCTGCGGCGCCAGAACGCCCTGAACGACATCACCGAGACGACGGGCCTGGTCTTCCTCGGCCTGACGATCGGCTGCGCCCGCTGCCACGACCACAAGTTCGACCCGATCCGCCAGGCCGACTTCTACCGGCTCCAGGCGTTCTTCACCCCCGCCCGGTTCCGCGACGACTATCCCGCTCGCCTCGCCGGCGGAGCGCAAGGCGCTACGAGCAGGCCGTCGCCGCCTGGGAGGCGAGGTCGCCGCGGTCCAGGCCGCGATCCTCGCGCATCGAGAAGCCCGATCCGCGACCGGCTCGCCCCGGGCCTGCCGATGGGCGCGCTCGACGACGGCCGTGGCCGCCTTCAACAAGCCCGAGTCCGAGCGCGACTCCGGCCGAGGTCAAGCTCGTCTACGAGCCTCCTGAGCCACGGACCGGCGGATCAAGGCCGCGCGACTGGCCGCGGCTGCTCGGTCCGAAGACACGGCGTCCCGGCGAGCGCGCTGCTCGCCCGGCTCGACGCAGATCGAGAAGCGCCGCGCCGCCGTCCCCTGCCCACCGCCCGAGGCATCGACGAGGCCGGCCGCGAGGCGCCGCCGACCTACTTCCTGCCGCCGGGGCGAGTTCACCGCGCGCGGGCCGGCCGTCGAGCCCGCGTTCCCGGCCGTCCTCGGCAGTCGGTCGCGCCGGCCGAGCCGATCGCCCGACGGCCGAGTCGACCGGCCGCCGCACGGCGCTGGCCGACTGGCTGACGTCGGCCCGACCATCCCGCTGACCGCCCGGGTCATGGTCAACCGGCTCTGGCAGGGGCACTTCGGCCGCGGGCTCGTCGCCACGCCCAGCGACTTCGGCACGATGGGCGACGAGCCCAGCCACCCCGAGCTGCTCGACTGGCTGGCCACCGAGTTCGTCGCGCGGGGCTGGAGCCTCAAGGCGATGCACCGGCTGATCGTCACCAGCGCGACCTACCGCCAGTCGTCGCGGCCGCGCCCGACGGCCGGCGCGGCCGACCCCGAGAACACGCTGCTCTCGCGGCAGAACCGCCGCCGGCTCGACGGCGAGGCGATCCGCGACGCCCTGCTCGCCGTCTCGGGCCAGCTGAACCCGGCGATCGGCGGGCCCGTGCGTCTTCCCCGAGCTGCCCGCCGAGCTGACGAAGCTCAGCGAGCAAGGGGGCGATCTGGCCGGTCTCGGCCCGCGCCGAGGACCGGAACCGCCGGAGCCTCTACGTCTTCATCCGGCGCAACCTGCGCTACCCCTTCTTCGAGGCGTTCGACCGCCCCGACACGAACGCGAGCTGCCCGCGCCGGCCCGTCACGACGATCGCCCCGCAGGCCCTCAGCCTGCTCAACAGCCAGCTCGCCGCGACGCTCGGCCGCGCCTCGCGGCCGCGCGTCGCGCGCGAGGCCGGACCCGAGCACTCGAGCGCCGGATCGACCGCGCCTATCGCCTCGCCCTCGGCCGCGCGCCCGACGCGACCGAGCGCGCGGCTCGCCGAGGACTTCCTCGCCGGCGGCGATCCGGCCGCCTTCGCGGACTTCTGCCTGGCCGCTCCTCAACCTGAACGAGTTCGTCTACGTCGACTGACGTGCGTCTACCTCGCGACGCAGACGATCGTGCTCCGCGGCTGGATGGTCGTCCTGAGCTCGGGCAGGAAGAACGCCTCCTCCTCGGGGACGATGTCCTCCCCGACGGGCAGCGACGTGTCGACCACGCGATACCAGCGGCGGTCGGGCGTCTCGGGCAGCTCGATCGTCGAGCGGCTCCCAGAAGGCGTTCGTGGCGACGTAGATCGGCACGTCCGACCGCTCGCTCGGTCTGGAAGGCCTCGAGCATCCAGGCGATGAACCGCGAGCCGCTCGCCGAAGTCGGGCTGGCCGGGCTTGACGCCGTGCCAGGTGATGTTGCGGAGCATCGGCGTGTCGTCGGCGTCGCCGGTCAGGTAGCGCCAGCGGCGGACGATCGAGTGGCGCTTGCGGAAGGCGATGATCATCGCGGGTGAACCGGAGCGATCTCGGCGTGCGGTCTTCGCGTTCTCCCAGTTGATCCAGTTGAGCTCGTTGTCCTGGAAGACGGTGTTGTTGTTCCCCATCGGCCGTGCGGCGCATCTCGTCGCCGTAGAGGAGCATCGGCGTCCCCTGCGAGAGGAAGAGGAGGGTCAGGAAGTTCTTGATCTGCTGGTTGCGGAGGGTCTCGATCGCCGGGGTCGTCGGTCGGGCCCTCGACGCCGCAGTTCCAGCTGTGGTTGTCGTTCGCGCCGTCGCGGTTGCCCTCGCCGTTGCGCTCGTTGTGCTTGTCGTTGTAGGAGACGAGGTCGTTGAGCGTGAAGCCGTCGTGGCAGGTGATGAAGTTGATGCGAGTGGTAGGGCGAGCGCTCGGTCGTCGCCCGAGGTGAAGAGGTCGAACGAGCCGGTGACGCGCGCGGCGAGGTCGCTGACGAGCCCGCCGTCGCCCTTGATCCACTGGCGGACGCGTGTCGCGGAACTTGCCGTTCCACTCGGCCCAGCGGCGGTCGGAGAACGAGCCGAGGCGGTACTGGCGTGATGCTCCACGGCTCGGCGATCAGCTTGATCCGGGCGAGGACCGGGTCGCTCTCGATCTCGGCGATGATCGGCGTCTTCCCCTTCTCCTGCTGGTCGACGTCGATGGCGAAGACCGCCGCGAGGTCGAACCGGAAGCCGTCGACGTGCATCTCCGTGACCCAGTAGCGGAGGCAGTCGAGGATGAACCTGCGGACGACCGGGTGGTTGCAGTTCAGCGTGTTGCCGCAGCCGGTGAAGTCTTGTAGAACTCCGGCTTGGGCGCGAGCATGTAGTAGATGTTGTTGTCCAGGCCCTTGAAGCTGATCGTCGGGCCGTAGTGGTTCCCCTCGCGCGTGTGGTTGAACACGACGTCGAGGATCACCTCGATGCTCGTCCTTGTGCAGCTCGCGGACGAGCATCTTGAACTCGTCGACCTGCTCGCCGACCTTGCCGAAGTAGCTGTAGTGCGACTCGGGGGCGAAGAAGGCGACGGTGTTGTAGCCCCAGGCGTTCGCCAGCTTCTCGCCCGTGAACGGGTCGCGGAACGGGCCGTCGAACTGGTCGAACTCGAAGACCGGCAGCAGCTCGACGGCGGTGATTCCCAGCTCCTTCAGGTAGGGGATCTTCTCGATGAACCCGCGGTAGGTGCCGCCCAGGTCGCTCTCCGACGAGTGGTGCCGGGTGAAGCCGCGGACGTTCACCTCGTAGATGATCGACTCCTCGATCGGGATGTCGGGGAGCCGGTCGCCCTCCCAGTCGAAGTCGCTGCGGTAGGCGACGCACCGCGAGGCACCGTCGACGTTGTCGACCGTTGCCGATGCCGCAGGTGGCGGTCCGGGTCGTCGGGCTTCGATGTTGTCGTAGCCGAGCGCGTCGGCCGTCCGCCAGTAGAAGTCGCCGGTGACGGCCGGGGCGTAGGGGTCGAGCAGGGTCTTGGTGACGTTGAACCGGGTCCCGTCGACGTTCGGGCTGATAGGGGCCGTCGACCCGGTAGTTGTAGAGCGTCCGGTTGGGCAGGCCCTCGACGAAGATGTGCCAGATGTCGCCGGTCCGGTTCGTCTCGGGCGAGAGCGGGATCACCTGCGAGGGGCGCTGGTCGGTGATGTTGTCGAACAGGAGCAGCTCGACCCGCGTGGCGCCGGCGGAGTGGAGGGCGAAGTTGATCCCCTCGGCGGTGACGGTCGGCCCGAGCGGAGACGGCTGACCGGGCAGGATATTGCGGATCGCGGGCATGTCGAAGGCGGCGCGATGCGCCGCTCTCCCGGGGCTAGCGAGTGGAATCGGGGGACGGACCCGTCGACGCGGGGCCGCACATGGCCCGCCATCCTCGCGGGCGATCGCCGTTCTTCGGGCGGACGGATCGGTGGTCGATCGTCCTTTCGCAATTGTCATTCCATCATGGCCGGCCCGGCGCTCCGGCGACAGACGTTGGCTCGGTGTTTGCACCTATCCGAGACGCCACCGGGGCCGGCCCGGTGACGATTCCAACGCTCGCGAGGACCGCGCGGACCGTCATGGCCGTATCGACACGAGACAAGGATACCCCACGGATTTCCGCCCGTCCCTCGGACGGCGCCGAGGCCCTCGCCGACGCCCTGTTCGAGGCGGAGGCCCGGTCCGCGATCGAGTCGCCGCCCCGCCGGCCCGGGGCGACCTACCGACTCCAGGTCCACCGCGAGTTCACCCTCGACGACGTGGCCAAGGTCGTCGACTACCTGGCGGACCTCGGCGTCACCGACGGCTACCTCTCGCCCTATCTCAGCGCCCGGCCGGGCAGCACCCACGGCTACGACGTCTTCGACCATCGCCGGATCAACGCCGAGATCGGCGATCGCCGCGCCCACGACCGGCTCCTGCTCAAGCTCAGGGAGCGTGGCATGGGCCGCGTGCTCGACATCGTCCCGAACCACATGGGCGTCGCCGGGCTGAACCCGTACTGGATGGACGTCCTCGAGGTCGGACGGCAGTCGCCGTATGCACGCTACTTCGACATCGACTGGTCGCCGCAGACGGACGACCTCGCGGGACGCGTCCTGCTTCCGATCCTCGAGGATCAATACGGGCGCGTACTCGAGTCGGGAAAACTCTTGCTCAGGTACGAAGGAGGCCGCTTCTTCATCCGCTACCACGACCGCGAGCTGCCGGTCTCGCCGCGGTCGTACGCGACGATCCTCGAGCGCCGGATATGCCGGCTACGCGACCTGGGAGACGACGAGGACGACGTCCAGGAGCTGCGGAGCATCGCGGCCTCCGCGCAGGGCCCTGCCGGCGTCGAGCGAGACGGATGTGCCGAGCCTGGAGCGCGTGGCCTTCGAGAAGGAGGTCATCAAGCGCCGGCTCCGGCGGCTCGTCGCGGAGAGTCGGCGGATCGCCTCGTACCTCGAAGCGACCGCGGCGGAGTTCCGCGGCACCGAGGGCGACGCGCCGAGCTTCGACGCGCTGCACGGGCTCCTGGAGGAGCAGGTCTACCGGCTCTCGTACTGGCGAGTCGCGTCCGAGGAGATCAACTACCGCCGCTTCTTCGACATCAACGACCTGGCCGGCCTCCGCACCGAGGACCCTCGCGTCTTCGAGGCCACCCACGCGCGGATCTTCCGCTGGATCGCCGAGGGCGGCGTCACGGGCCTGCGGATCGACCACCCGGACGGGCTGGCCGATCCGGCCGGCTACTTCCGGCGGATCCAGGAGCGGCTCTTCCTTCGCGCCTGTCACGACCGCTATCGGTCGGAGGGAGACCGGCCGGCCGACTGGCCCACCGTGGGGCGGATGATCCGCGACCGCTACCGCGCCGAGATCGATGGCGATGCCTCGTCGCCGCTGGCCCGTCGGTTCCCCGTGGTCGTCGAGAAGATCCTCACCCGCGACGAACCGATCCCGGCCGACTGGCCGATCGACGGGACCGTCGGCTACGAGTTCCTCAACGCGCTCAACGGCCTGTTCGTCGACCCAAGGGCCTCGTCATCGATCCTCGCGTCGTACCGGGAGTTCACCGCCGAGTCCACGAAGTTCCCGGCGGTGCTGTTCGCCGCCAAGCGGCTCATCACCCGGTCGAGCCTGGCGAGCGAACGGAACATGCTCGCGACCCGGCTGGCGCGGATCGCCGCCCGGGACCGGCGGAGCCGAGACTTCACCCGCGCGGAGCTCGGGCGGGCACTCGGGGCCATCATGGCGTCGTTCCCGGTCTATCGGACCTATCTCCAGCCCGGGCGGGACGCGTCGAGGTTCGACCGCCGGACCATCGACCGTGCCGTCGCTCGGGCGCGGAAACGGAATCCGACGATCGACGAGTCCCTCTTCGCCTTCGTACGCGGGGTCCTGCTCATGGAGCATCCCGACGGCCTCCCCCGCGAGGAGATCGACCGTCGCGAGGCGTTCGCGGTCCGCTTCCAGCAGACGACCGGCCCCGTGCAGGCGAAGGGGCTCGAGGACACGACGTTCTACCGCTATGTCCCGCTCGTCTCGCTGAACGAGGTCGGGGGCGATCCGTCGCGCTTCGGTATCACCCCCGCGAAGTTCCATTCCCGCAACGCCCGCCGGCTCGAGCGGTGGCCCGACGGCCTGCTCGCGACGGCGACGCACGACACGAAGCGCGGCGAGGACGCGCGGATCCGGATCAACGTGCTCTCGGAGATCCCCCACGAATGGTCCGAGGCCCTCCGCCGTTGGGCGACGTGGAACGCGGCGGCGAAGACCGAGACGCCGCGCGGCACCGCGCCCGACGCCCGCGAGGAGTACCTGTTCTATCAGACGCTCCTCGGCTCGTGGCCCTTCGGGATGGAGGCCGACGGGGTCACCGCCGAGTACGTGGCGCGGCTCCAGGAATACATGGTCAAGGCCGCACGCGAGGCGAAGGTCAGGACGAGCTGGACCGACGCCGATCCGACCCATCCCGACGCGCTCCGGGCGTTCGTCGCCGCGGTGCTGACCGGGCCGCAGAGCGGGCCGTTCCGCGAGGACTTCCGCCGGTTCCAGCGCCGGGTCGAGCGGGTCGGCGTCGTCCATTCGCTGTCGCAGGTGGTGCTGAAGCTGGCGTCGCCGGGCGTGCCCGACATCTACCAGGGCTCGGAGCTCTGGGACCTGAGCCTCGTCGACCCGGACAATCGCCGGCCCGTCGATTTCGATCTTCGTGCGCGGATGCTCGGCGAGATCCGGTCGCGAATCGAACGCGGCGAGAGCCGCGCGGCGGTGGCCTCGTCGCTCCTCTCAAGGCCGGACGACGGTGCGGTGAAGCTCTTCGTCATCTGGTCGGGCCTGAACCACCGTCGCGAGGAGCCGGGCCTCTACCGTCGCGGGGAGTATGTGCCCCTGGCGGCGGAGGGCCCGCACGCGGAGCGGGTCGTCGCGTTCGCGAGGCGCGGGCCGGGACGGTCCGTCATCGCGATCGCGCCGCGACTGGTCGCGGGTTTGATGGGCGAGGACGGCTCGCGAATGCCGCTGGGCGATGTGTGGGAGTCGACGACTCTGATCGTTCCGGCCGAACTCGGCCGCGGCTGGACCGACCGTCTCACCGGCAGGCCCGTCGAGACCCGCGACTCCTCGTCCCGATCTCGCGATCCCGCTGGCCGGCGTGCTGGACGTCTTGCCGGTGGCGCTTCTCGAATCGAGCGTCGTAGCCTCACGACACGAGCGGATTGACGCTCGGGTTCACGGGCTCCTGCCCCGGCGTCCGGCGCAGGCCGTCGGGGAGCGGGCCGTTCCAGCGGCTGTAGACGAAGGTCAGCTCGGCGAGTCGCGCGCGGACCTCGGGCGTGAGCTGCGAGAACTCGAACCGCCATCCCCAGTGCCCGGTCGCGTGTCCCGGGACGTTCATCCGCGCGTTGCTTCCGAGCCCGAGCACGTCCTGAAGCGGCAGGACGACCGTGTCGGCGACCGAGGCGAACGCCAGGCGATTGATCGCCCAGTGGATCGGCTCCTCGATCGGGCCGAGGTAGCGGCGGACGAACTCACGCTCCTCGATGACCTGCTCGGGCGACTCGCGCGGTGCTGCCGGGCGTCATGTAGTACCAGCCGACCGTCGTGTCGTTGTCGTGCGTGCCGGTGTAGACGATGCAGTGCGGGATGTGGCGGTGGGGCAGGTACTGGTCGGCGTTCTCGCCGGCGCCGAAGCCGAACTGGAGGACCTTCATGCCCGGGCAGGTTGAAGTCGTCGCGGAGCTTCTCGACGGGGGGCGTGATGATGCCGAGGTCTTCGGCCACGAGCGGCAGCCCGCCGAGATTCTCGCGAAGGGCCGCCAGGAAATCGCCGCCGGGACCCTCGACCCACCGGCCGACCGCGGCGTCCTTCGCGGATGCAGGGACTTCCCAGTAGGCCTCGAAACCGCGGAAGTGGTCGAGCCGCACGACGTCGACGCGGTCGGTCGTCGCCCTGATCCGGGCGAACCACCAGGCGTAATGCTCGGCCTTGTGCGCGTCCCAGCGATAGATCGGGTTGCCCCAGAGCTGGCCGTGCACGGGCTCGAAGAGGTCGGGCGGAACGCCCGCGACGACCGTGGGCCGGCCGAAGGCATCGAGGTGGAACAGGTCGGGCCGCGCCCAGACGTCGGCGCTGTCCTCGGCGACGTAGATCGGCAGGTCGCCCATCAGGCGGATGTCGCGGTGGCGGCAGTAGTCGCGCATCGCCCGCCACTGACTGCGAGAACAGGTACTGGACGAAGCGGTGGTAGCGGATCTCCGCATCGAGCCGCGATCTCGCCTCGTCCAGCGCCGCGGGCTGGCGGATCGCCAGCTCCGGCTCCCACTCGTACCAGGGCCGATCCTCGTGCTCGTGCTTCAGCGCCATGTAGAGGGCGAAGTCGTCGAGCCAGCCGGCCTGGCTGGCCGTGAAGAAGCCGTAGTTCGGATCGTTCGCCGGCTCGAACTTCGCGAACGCCTCGCGGAGCAGGCCCTCCTTGAGCCTTTCCACCGTGTCGAAGTCGATGCGGACCTCGGGGCCCTCGTGGGGCAGCTCGACCAGGTCGGACCTGTCGAGATACCCGTCCGCGACGAGCTTCTCCGGACTGATGAACAGCGGGTTGCCGGCGAACGAGGAGTGGGATTGATACGGGGAGTTGCTGTCGCCGGTCGGTCCGAGCGGCAGCATCTGCCACCAGTGCTGGCCGGTCTCGGCGAGGAAGTCGATGAAGGCGATGGCCGAGGGGCCGATGTCGCCGATCCCGAAATGGCCGGGTAGCGACGTGGGGTGCAGGAGGATTCCGCTCGCTCGCTTGTGCCTCATCACGCGCCCTCGACGTCGAGCTCACCGGGGGGACCGATCCCTCGGATGAGCATTGAACCAGAATCGATCGGAAAGTTCCCGCACCTCCTTCAGACCTGCGCCCAGGTCGTGTTCGCGTGCCCGGTCCAGGCGTCGGCGCGGAGCCGGTGGCCCGCGGAGAAGCTCCGCCAGCCGGCGTCGGGCATTCGCGCGGCGATCCACTCGGCCATGCCGTTCGCGTAACGGATCGCCGGATACGCCGGCACGCCCCGGACCCGGCGCGTCCAGTCCGTGGGACGCAACGTCCAGCGGTCCTGCGTGGCTCCCGGCTGCGCGGCGATGCGGAGGTCCGCGGGCAGATCCCCGGGCAGGTCGCCGTCGAAATAGAGGGTCGACCCCTCGGCGTGGCCGGCGTAGAGGGCGTGCGAAGGCCAGGAATCAAAGACGCCCAGCCGCTCGCCGAACGGCAGGACGAGGAGCAGGCCGAACGGGATGGCGACGACTTTCTCGCGCAGGGTCCATCGCGAGGGCTGCTGGGCCGGGGCACTCACCGGCCAGAAGAGGATGTTTTCCTCAACGGCAAGGGCGACGTTCCAGACCAGGACGATCGTGCTATGCCCGAGCCCCCACGGGCCGAGGATGACGAGCAGGGCCGCGTGGATCAGGAGCGCCCCCAGGTAGCCGAGCCGCCGCGTCGGAGGGACCAGGAGCAGCACCGCGACGACGATTTCCGCCGCCGGCATGGCCATCGCCGTCGCCTCGACACCCGCCGTCGACGCGAGCAACGGGTGCTCCCCGAACCCGAACACCCGAGCCGCCGTCCTCACGAAGAGCGGACCCATGCCCTGCCGGAACGAGACGTCGAGTTTCGACAGCCCGGAATGGAAGTAGACCGAGGCGATCCAGACCCGGGAGAAGCCCAGCGCCATCCTCGGCGGCAGGGCGATGAGGAGCACGCCCATCACAAGGAACTGGTAGACCCACGGCTGGAGCCGGAGCTGGTCTCCGAGGATCAGCCAGCTCATGACGGCGACCGTCAGGCCCACCCCGAGCCTGCCGAGCCGCCTGGTCATCCCCAGGCCGAGGCCGGCGACGATCAGCAGCAGTCCGAGCCAGGACCAGGCGCGCGGATAGTCGGGGAACCAGCGGACAAGGGGCACGGCGGGAAAGTCGGGCAGGTCGATCCAGAGCGGCCACGACAGGGCGACCATGACGAGCGTCGCCGCGGAGAGGATCGCGCGGAGCGTCGCCGCGCGCTCGATATCGGCTTCCCTGGCCGGAGGATCGGCCGGGGCCGCCGTCAAAGCTCGCCGGCGAGCGAGTAGATGCCGCCCCCCTCGCGCTTGAGCTTGCCCTGCGCGGCGAGCTCTTCCCAGATGCCGGGCGGGAAGCCGGACGGGGGCGTGATTCCGCCGATCTTCGTCGTCTTCGTGCCCTTACTCAGGCCCGAGGCGTCATCGAGCCGCGCCAGCTTGAGACGCTTCTTGAACGCCTTGTAGGCCCGCTTGAGCTCTTCCTCGGTGGCCATCAGCCTCACTCCTGCGCCGGTCGTCGATGATCCGGCGAGACTAGCCGACCCGAAGGCACCCGGGCAAGGCGTCACCGATCGAGGAACGCCGCGATCTCCTCGCGGAACCTCGGGCCCGCCTCGACGTGCGGCAGGTGGCCGACGTCGGGAAGGACCGTCAGCCGGGCGCCGGGGATCTCTCGCGCCAACCTCTCGGACACCCTCGGCGGATTCACGAGGTCGAGCGCCCCCACGAGGATTAACGTCGGCACGCGGATCGACCCGAGCCGTCCCGTCGCCTCGTGCGAGCCGGCGGCCCGCGCCTGGCGGGCGAAGGCGGAGGCATCCTGGGGCCATTCGTTCCGCTCGGCGAACCGGATCAGGCCCTCGACCTGGCTCGCCTCGGCGTAGAACGGCGGGGCGACGAGCCACGGGAGCGTGGCCCGGGTGAACTCGGCCGGCGTCGTCCGCTCGCGGACGAAGACCCACGACGTCGATCACGGCCTTCCGCCACGCGTCGGCACCGGCGTGGGTCGAGGCGAGCACGAGCGAGCGGACCCGATCGGGGTGCCGGAGCGTCAGCTCCTGGGCCACGAGCCCGCCGAGGGAGTGACCGACGACGTGCGCCGGGCCGACGCCGAGCGCGGCGAGCCAACCCGCGACGTCCTCGGCCATGTCGGCGGTCGTGTAGTCGCGGTCGACGCGGTCGCTCCGGCCGACGTCGCGGTTGTCGAAGGCCAGGGCCCGGAATCGCGGCGAGAAGTGGCGGAGCGAGACGCTGAAGGCGCGGCTGTCACCGCCGAGGCCGCTCAGGAAGACCAGGGGTTCCCCCTCGCCCTGAGACTCGTAGTAGAACGACCGCCCGCCGACCGAAACCGAAGGCATTCCCAACCCTCCGCGAAGCCGCCAGTCCTGCCCGACGGGCGATGTCCGGCGCTTGACAACCGGCCGTTCCGACGCAAGAATGACTCCACATGCCCCCATCGTCTAGTGGCCTAGGATACTAGGTTCTCAGCCTAGGGACCGGGGTTCGAGTCCCCGTGGGGGTATAGGCCCCCGGCCCGTGTCAAAACGGGTCGGGGGCTTTCTCTTGCGCTCAGGACGAAGGCCGCCGCGGACGTCTCAACGCGGTGTCCTGCCAGTAGCGGTGGAGCGTCGCGACCAGCTCGCGATAGCGCGGGTACTCGTCGGGCTTGCGGATGAACGTGTTCGCGCCGGCCTGATAGGTCTGCTGGACGTCCTCGTCGCGTCCCGAGGTGGTGAGGACGACGACCGGGATCGTGCGCAGGTCGCGGTCGGTCTTGATCGCCGAGAGGACCTGGCAGCCGTCGAGCCCGGGCAGGTTGAGGTCGAGCAGGACGAGGTCGGGGTCGAGATCGGCGGGCGTCGCCGGGTCCTTGAGCCGGAGCAGGTAGTCGAGCGCCGCGCGGCCGTCCTGGAGGACGGTCAGGCGGTGCTCGAGCTGCTCCTCGCGCAGCGCCCGCTCGATGATCAGGACGTCCGAGGGGCTGTCGTCGACCAGCAGGATGTGGAACTCAGACGCCATGGGTGGCGGGTTCCGGCACGGGGGAAGGTTCGGCGGCGAGCGGCAGGTTCACGAAGAAGGTCGAGCCGACCCCGGGCGTGCTCTCGACCCAGATCCGGCCGCCGTGGGCCTGGGCGATCTTCTGGCAGATCGCCAGCCCGGCGCCGGTGCCCTCGTACTCGTCGCGGGTGTGCAGCCGGCGGAAGAGCTCGAAGATCCGGGCGTGGAACTTGGGGTCGATCCCGATCCCGTTGTCGCGGACGGCGATCGTGGTGAAGCCGGCCTCGGCCTTGTCGGGGGGCGCCTCGACCCACTCGACCTCGACGCGCGGGCATTCCGATCGGTTGTACTTCAGGCCGTTGCCGATCAGGTTGCCGAGGAGCTGACCGATCCGGACGCGGTCGCCCCAGACCTCGGGCAGGTCGCCGACGATCTCGACCCGGCGCATCGCGACCGGATCAGCTCGCCGAAGTCGGCTGCGGATGCCCGTCGATGACCGGCTCCAGTTTAACGCGGCGGAACTCGCCGGCAACCCGCCCGGCCCGGCTCAGGGCCTGGAGGTCGTCGATCAGGGAGCGCATCCGCCGGGCGGCCTCGACGATGTGGCGGAGCGAGTCGTGGCCGCCCTCGTCGAGCCGGTCGCCGCAGTCCTTCTCGAGGAAGTCGGAGAAGGCGATCAGCGTCCGCACCGGCTCCTTCAGGTCGTGGGCGATGATGTAGGTGAACTCGTCGAGCTCCTTGTTCTTCCGCGAGAGCTCGTCGTTGGCCTGGGCGAGCCGCTCGTTCTTGTCCTTCAGCTCGGCCTCGAGCCGGCGGCGGGCGGTGACGTCGTGGGCGACGCTCCGCGAGTAGCGGAAGGCCCCGTCGGCGTCCGCGCACGGCCGTCGACGGCGACCCAGACGTCGATCTCCGTCCCGTCGGTCTTGGCCCAGCGGCTCTCCAGCTCGACGCGGCCGGAGGTCTTCAGCTCCTCGAACCAGGCGGCGAAGATCGGCCTGCGGTCCTCGGGCAGGAGCGTCGCGTAGGGCTGGCCGACCACCGACGCGCGGCGGCGGCCGAGGGTCTCGAGCAGCGTGTCGTTGCACTCGACGATCGTGCCCTCGCCGTCGAGGCTGAAGTACATGGCCGGGGCGTTCTGGTAGAGGTCGCTGTAGCGGTCCTTGACGTCCTCGAGCTCGCGGTTGATCCGGCGGAGCTGGGCGTTGACGTCGATCAGCTCCCTCGTCCGCCGCCTCAGCTCGCGCTCGGCCCGGACCTTCTTCGTCATGTCGGCCATGCGGATCCGCACGTGGTGCGGCCGGGCGTCGGGGCTGTAGCGGACGGCGACGTGCAGCTCGATCGCCTTGACCTCATTCCGCGCCGTCCTGATCCGGTAGAGCAGGTCGTGGCCCTCGCCCTTGGCGATCGCCGAGCCGCAGCTGCGCCTTCGCCAGCTCGCGGTCCTCGGGGTCGATGATCTCCAGGAACGACATCCGGCGGAGCGTCTCGAGGCGACCAGCCGAGGAACTCCTGCTCCGCCGGGCTCGACTCGAGCCAGCGCAGCGACTTCGGGTCGAGCCGATTGATCATCTCGCCCGGGGCGTCGGCGTCGGCCTCGTAGGAGGGCAGGGTCTCCGAGACCTGGCTGCGCGAGAGCGCGGGGTTGAGCGGCGTGCGCGGGACCTCGAACTCGCCGCTTCCCACGAACGGATTGTCCCCCTCGTTGCGGCTCTGCCCGCCCTCTCGCATCGAGGCGAGCTTCTCCTTGATCTCCTTGACCGCCCGCGCCAGCTCGACGAGCTCCGGGTTGTGTCCGCCGAGCTCCGCCGGCCGGCTGCGGCGCGTCATCGAGGCTGTACAGCCGGCTGACGATCTCGTGGATCGGGTCGACCCAGCGCCGGCGTTCGGTCCAGCGGCGGATCGCGGCGACGGCCACGAGGCAGATCAGCCCGAGCAGGCCGAGGACCAGGCCGATCTCGTGCTCGATCGCGTAGAAGTAGGCCGACGCCGCGACCCACGCGATCGCGATCACGCGCGAGCGACAGCGTCTCGGCATCGGGCAGCTTCCTGCCCGGCCGCGGCGCCGCCTCGTCGGGACTGGGCGGCGGCTGGGCGGGGGCGATGGTCGCGCTCGACGACTTACCCGCGGGAATGGCCGACTCGGTCGCCGCGGGGAGCCAGATCGAGAAGCAGGCCCCGCCGCCCGGCCGGTTCATCGCCTCGAGCCGCCCGCCCTGCTCGCGGATGATCTCGTGCGCCAGGTAGAGACCGAAGCCCGACCCGGCGTCCTTCGTCGTGAAGAACGGCTCGAAGAGCCGCGGGAGGACGTGCGCGGGCACGCCCGGGCCGTCGTCGATCACCTCGATCTGCACGCCCTCGGTGCCGTCGCCGGGCCCGGGGAGCACACGGACGGTGACCCGGCCGCGTCCCCGCGCCGCCAGGATCGCCTCGTGGGCGTTGGCCAGCAGGTTGAGCAGGACCTGGATCAGCCGCCCCGGGTCGACGACGACCGGCGGCAGGTCGTCCGGGATCTCGAGGACCAGCTCGAGGACGCGCCCGCGCGGGTCGATGCCCTTCGAGAACAGGTCGACCGCCTCCCGCACGACGGGGCCGACGGCCAGCAGGGTCGGCGAGGTCGGGCCGGTCCGCACGGCGGCCATCAGGTGCTCGAGCCGCGACTGTAGCACGGAGCAATTGCGGAGGATCGGCTCGAGGTACTCGCGGACGCGAGCGTCCTCGCCGAGCGTGATATCCATCAGCTCGGCGTGGCCGCGGATCACCGAGAGCGGCGATCGGATCTCGTGGACGATGCCGGCGAGCAGCCGTCCGACCTGGGCGAGCTGCTCGTTCAGGACGGCGAGGGCCGCGAGCTTCCGGTAGTTCGCCAGGCGATCGACCCGGGCGAGGATCACCTCGCCCGCCTCGTCCTTGGCCACGTAGTCGTCGGCGCCGGCGTTCAGGCCGGCGAGGACGTCCTCGCGGCGGTCGCGGACGGTGAGCATGAGCACGGGGATGCCCGAGCTGAACGTGTCCGACCGGAGGCGGCGGCAGATCTCATGGCCGTCGGTGTCGGGCAGATTCACGTCGAGCACGACGACATGGGGCCGGACATCGCGCGACGGCGCCGAAGACCTCCTCCCCGCGCGCCAGCTCGTGGACGACGTGGCCGCCGTCCTTGAGGATGCGCCGGAAGATGGCCCGGTCCGCGGCGTTATCATCGACGAGCAAAATGGTGCTCATGCGGTCCGCCCGGCAGGGCGCCCTCTCCCTTCACGGGGAGCCCCGGTGGACGGGGCACTTCTAATCTTAACGCTTTCGGCGCACGGCACCACCCCGCGCTGGGCGGAGTGAGAGCGATTTCCCGCGACGGGGGTTCGTCCGTATAATAGGGACGTGAACAAGCCCGATCGGCCCGCGGAGTCCCCGGCTGGGGGACGTGGGCGTGAGGCCTAACTGATAAGACGTTCCTCGTTGCAGGTCGTGACATGCCCTCGCCCGCCGCCACCGCCCTCGCCCCCCTGCCCTTCGAGCCGTACCGGTCGACCCCGGCCGACGAGCTCGCCTCGCGCATCCGGGCGATCAAGGGCGAGATGGGCGACGAGCTGCTGATCCTCGGCCATCATTACCAGCAGGACGAGGTCATCGCCTTCGCCGACATCCGCGGCGACTCCTACCGGCTGGCCAAGATGGCGGCCGAGAGCGAGGACTGCCGCTGGATCGCCTTCTGCGGCGTCCACTTCATGGCCGAGACGGCCGACATCCTCACGCGGCCCGAGGTCGGCGTCGTCCTGCCCGACATGGCCGCCGGGTGCAGCATGGCCGACATGGCCGACCTCGACTCGGTCGAGGCCGCCTGGTCCGACCTCGGCGAGATCATCGACACCGAGGACATCACCCCGGTCACCTACATCAACTCGACGGCCGACCTCAAGGCGTTCTGCGGCCGTCACGGCGGGATCGTTTGCACGTCCTCGAACGCCCGCGCGGTGCTCGACTGGGCCTTCGCCCGCCGCTCGCGGGTGCTGTTCTTCCCCGACCAGCACCTCGGCCGGAACACGGCCCGCAAGATGGGCATCCCGCTCGAGCAGATGCCGCTGTGGGACCCGCGGCTGCCCGCTCGGCGGGAACTGCCGAGGACGCGATCCGCGGCTCGCGCGTCCTGCTCTGGAAGGGCCATTGCTCGGTCCACCAGATGTTCAAGCCGGCGCACGTCAAGCAGCTCCGCGAGCAATATCCGGGCATCAAGGTGCTCGTGCATCCCGAGTGCATGATGCAGGTCGTCGACGCCGCCGACCTGGTCGGCTCGACCGAGTTCATCCTCAGGACGATCGCCGAGGCCCCGGCGGGCTCGCAATGGGCCGTCGGGACGGAGCTGCACCTGGTCAATCGCCTGGCGCAGGAGCATCCCGACAAGCTCGTCAAGTTCCTCTCGCCGATGGTCTGCATGTGCGCCACGATGTATCGGATCGACCTGCCCCACCTCGCCTGGGCCGTCGAGAACCTGGCGCAGGGGACTCCGGTCAACGTCGTGAAGGTGCCTGAGGAGACAGCCCACTGGGCGCGGGTCGCCCTGTCCCGCATGCTCGAAGTGCGCTGATCGGTCGCCCCCAAACCGGAATCGCCGATGCCGACGTCCGCAGGTCCGACCACGCCGGGATTCTGGCGCTGCCTGAAGTGCGGCACGCCGAACCCCGGGACGCTGTACATCACGGCCTGCATCGCCTGCGGCTATCCCAGGCCGCCGGCCGGTCTCGAGGACGGCGGCCGACCGACGACGGAGCAAAAGGGGACCGAGCCGGCCCGCAGGGCTCGCCGGCCGCGGCTCCTCGTCGCGGTCGCCGCCTACGGCCTCGTGCTCATGTCGCTGTTCCTGGTGCAATGGGGAATCGGCGGCCTGCCCGCGTTCCTGCTCACCCTCTTCCCGCGCGCTGTCTTCCTGGTCCCGCTCGTCCTGTTCGGCCTCTGGGCCTGGCGGGCGAAGCGGCCGGCCATCGGGGGCCTGATCGCGGCCGAGGCCCTCTTCGTCGCGGGGCCGCTCATGGGGTTCGTCATCCCCTGGGCGCGGCTCACCGCGAAGGCCGAGGGGCCGACGATCCGGATCATGAGCTATAACCGGGCAGGAGACCAGGGAATCGAGACCACCGGCTTCCTCCGCTATCTGGAGCGTCAGAAGGTCGACGTCGTCTGCTTCCAGGAGCTGGGGAACGACGCTCTGCTCGACCGGGTCCTCGGCGAACGCGGCTGGAACTTCAACTCCGCCAAGACGATCGCCACCCGGCTCCCGATCGTCGAGGACTATCCCCGCTCGCCCGAGCGCAACGACCCCATCAGGCACTACACGGCGGTCATCCACCGCGTGCGCGTCAAGGGGCCCGATTCCCGCGAGTTCATCATCGCCTGCGTGCACATGCCCACGCCGAGGCTGCGCCATCAATCGGCTGCTCGCGTTCGACCCGACCTGGATCGGTCCCTTCGTCCGCTGGTGGGGCGAGGAGCTCGCCCGGATGTTCGAGTATGTCGCCGAGGTGGGCGACATGCCCGTCCTCGTGGCCGGAGACTTCAACGGCGGGCCTGACGCCTCCGAGCTCGCCACCCTGCGCGATTCGGGGCAGTTCCAGTCCGCCTTCGACGTCGCCGGCCTGGGCTGGGGCTACACGCGGCCGTCCTCGCTGCCCTGGGCCCGGATCGACCACATCCTCGCCAGCCCAGGGTGGACCGTCACCTCGTGCTGGGTCGGCCCGTCGTTCGGCTCGGACCACAAGTCGCTGATCGCCGACGTCGCACTACCCGCGAAGCCGTGATAACCGGAATCGGCGCCCCGGCGGCGGCGGGCATCCGAGTTGCGGCGGGGTTGCCGGTCGCATAGCCTGGACCGACCCGGCGCGCTCCGCGCCGACCGAACCCACCGAGATCGAGGCATCATGGCGACGACCCAGGCCGCGACGGCGAGCCGAGAGGACATCGACCTGATCATCCACGCCAACCACTGGGATCCGTTCCAGGTCCTCGGCCAGCACGAGACGGCCGTCGATCGCAAGGCCGCGCGCGTCGTCCGGGCCTTCCTGCCCGACGCCGCAAAGGCCTGGGTCGTCGACCTCGCCGGCGGCGAGCCCGGCAAGCGGGCCGCGATGGAGCGCGTCCACCCCGACGGCTTCTTCGAGGCCGTCTTCCCCGGCCGGGCGAAGCACTTCCCCTACCGCCTCGCCGTCGAGAACCACGAGGGACACTCCTGGGAGTTCGTCGACCCCTACCAGTTCGGCCCGGTCCTGACCGACTTCGACCTCCACCTGCTCGGCGAGGGGACGCACTACCGCAATTTCGAGCAGCTCGGCGCCCACCTGATCGACGCACGAGGGCTTCCGCGGCGTCCACTTCGCCGTCTGGGCCCCGAACGCCCTGCGGGTCAGCGTCATCGGCAACTTCAACCACTGGGACGGCCGCCGCCACCCGATGCGGAATCGCGGGCTCGAGCGGGATCTGGGAGATCTTCATCCCCGACCTCGTCCAGGGCGAGGTCTACAAGTTCGAGATCAAGAGCCGGACCAGACGGCTACCTCGTCGCAGAAGTCCGACCCCTACGGCTTCGCCGCCGAGCTGCGGCCCAAGACCGCCTCGGTCGTCTGGGACGTCACCAAGTTCGACTGGGACGACGACGAGTGGATGGCCGACGCGGGCGAAGCGCCAGGGCCTCGACAGCCCGATCTCGGTCTACGAGGTCCACCTCGGCTCGTGGAAGCGGAAGCCCGAGGACGGCAACCGCTTCCTCACCTATCGCGAGCTGGCCGACGAGCTGGTCGCGCACCTCAAGGAGACCGGCTTCACCCACGTCGAGCTGCTGCCGATCAGCGAGCACCCGTTCGACGGGAGCTGGGGCTATCAGCCGGTCGGCTACTTCGCCCCGACGTCGCGGTACGGCACGCCCGACGACTTCGCCTACTTCGTCGACACGCTGCACCAGCACGGCTATCGGCGTGATCCTCGACTGGGTGCCCGCGCACTTCCCGCGCGACCTGCACGGCCTCGGCTACTTCGACGGCACCCACCTCTACGAGCACGAAGACCCCCGGCTCGGCGAGCATCGCGACTGGGGCACGAAGATCTTCAACTACGGCCGCGCCGAGGTCCGCAACTTCCTCTTCGGCAACGCCCTGTTCTGGCTCGAGCGCTACCACATCGACGGCCTCCGCGTCGACGCCGTCGCCTCGATGCTCTACCTCGACTACTCGCGCGAAGGCCGGCGAGTGGATCCCCAACGTCTTCGGCGGCAACGAGAACCTCGAGGCGATCGACTTCCTCAAGAAGCTCAACGAGCTCTGCCACCAGAGCACCCCGGCATCCTGACCATCGCCGAGGAATCGACGAGCTGGTCGGGCGTCTCGCGGCCGACCTACCTCGGCGGGCTCGGCTTCAGCCTCAAGTGGAACATGGGCTGGATGAACGACACGCTCGTCTACATGTCGAAGGACCCGGTCTATCGCAAGTACGAGCACGGCGCGCTGACCTTCAGCATGATCTACGCGTTCAACGAGAACTTCATGCTGCCGCTCTCGCACGACGAGGTCGTGCACGGCAAGGGCTCGCTGCTCGACAAGATGCCCGGCGACCTCTGGCAGAAGTTCGCCAACCTGCGGCTGCTCTACGGCTACATGTACGGCCATCCCGGCAAGAAGCTGCTCTTCATGGGCGACGAGATCGCCCAGTGGCGCGAGTGGAACCACGACGAGAGCCTCGACTGGCACCTGCTCCAGTGGCGCGACCACCAGGGCGATCCGCAAGCTCGTCAGCGACCTGAACGCGCTCTACCGGTCCGAGCCCGCGCTCCACGAGGTCGACTTCGAGTGGCAGGGCTTCGAGTGGCTCGAGCTGCACGACTGGGAGAACAGCGTCCTCGCCTTCCTCCGCCGGGCGCAGGACCCCGAGCGACGTCATCGTCGTCGTCTGCAACTTCACGCCCGTCGTCCGCGAGAACTACCGGATCGGCGTGCCGAGCGGCGGGCTTCTACCGCGAGATCCTCAACACCGACTCCGACATCTACGGCGGCTCGAACGTCGGCAACGAGGGCGGCGTCTGGGCCCGCCCGGAGACCGCACGGCGGGCGGCCGTACCACCTCTCGCTCCGACATCCCGCCGCTGGCGACCGTCTTCCTCAAGACGCCGACGGTCTCGTGAGCGACGCACGTCCGCCGATCCGCGGCGGACGGCCGGCTCGTCGCTCCGCAGCAGTCGCCGAGGCCGCGGAGCGGCCGAAGTCTTCGCGGACGGCGGAGCGCGGAGCCTCGTCGCGATCGTCGTTCGCCGATCGCGGCCTCGTGCGAGGCTGGTCGGCTCGGGATCGCGGACGAGTCTGGGGGATCAGCTCGTCGATCGGCACGTCCCACTGCATCTGGCCGATCGCGACGACGGCCGTCTTCTTGCGCGGGTCGAGCTTCACGACCCGGCCCGGGCGGTCGTAGCCGAACCGCGGGACGACGACGCGGTCGCCCGGCTGGAGCCGCGCGCGGGCCTCGGCGATCCGGGCGTCGTTCTCGGCCTGCGCGCTGGAGGTCGGCGAGCCGCTGGTTCAGCGCCTCGCGGCTCCGCTCGGCCTCGGCCTGGGCGGCGAGGGCCGCCTGCCGCGCCTCCTCGGCGTCCTTGCGGAGCTTCTGGACGATCTCCAGCTCGGGCAGCTGCTCGCCCCGCGCTCTGCTGCGAGGTAGCGGCGCCCGCGGCCGACGAGGTGCTCGGGCAGGTTGAGCCGCCGCGCGATCTGCAGGGCGTTCGACTGGCCGATGTCGCCGATGTGGAGCGCGGTAGCGCGGCCGGAGCGTCTCGAGGTCGAACTCGACGGCCGCGTTCTCGGCCCGCGGGTTCGTGAAGGCGTAGGTCTTCAGGTCGCCGATGTGCGTCGTCACGATCGCCCGGCAGCCGATCGAGTCGAGCTCGTCGAGGATCGCCCGGCCCAGCGCCGCCCCTTCGGCGGGGTCGGTGCCGGCGCCCAGCTCGTCGAGCAGGACGAGCGAGCGCTCGGTCGCCTTGCGCGAGGATCTCCGAGATCCGCCGGATGTGCGACGAGAAGGTCGAGAGCGACTGCTCCAGGCTCTGCTCGTCGCCGATGTCGGCGAGGACGTCGTCGAAGACCGGGAGCTGCGACCCCTGGTGGGCCGGGATGTGCAGGCCCGACTGCGCCATGACCGCCAGCAGGCCGACCGTCTTCAGCGCGACCGTCTTGCCGCCGGTGTTCGGGCCGGTGATGACCAGGATCTGGAACCGGAGGCCGAGGTGGACGTCGATCGGCACGACCGTCGGCGTCGGCGACGGCGGCGGCTCGGCTCGGCTCGCGGTCGGCTCGGGCCGGCGGCGAGGCCGGCTCGCCGCGGAAGAGGGCCTCGAGCAGCGGATGCCGCGCCCCCCGGAGCGACGAGCCGGCCCTCCTCGTTGAAGTCGGGCGGCGTCATCCGGTAGTCGAGGCTGTAGCGGCCGCGGGCGAAGATCAGGTCGAGCTCGGCCAGGGTCTCCAGGGTGCCGAGCAGCGAGTCGGCCACCTGGCCGACCTGGGCGCTCAGCCAGCGGAGGATGCGGCGGATCTCCTTCGCCTCGCGCGCGCGCAGGATACGAGAGCTGCGCCGACTGCTCGGCGATCGCCTGCGGCTCGATGAAGACGGTCTCGTTGCTGGCGCTGGTGCGGTGGACCGAGCCCTGGATCTCGCCGCGGTGCTCCTTGGCGATCGGCAGGACGTAGTGGTGGCCGACCATCGTGAAGTTCGGGATAGCGGAGGATGCGCTTCATCTCGGGCGAGCGGAGCATCCGCCGGAGCGTCTCCTGGATCCGCTCCTCGACCTGGCCGATCTCGCGGCGGATCGCCGAGAGCTTGCGGCTGGCGGTGTCGAGGATCTTGCCCCGGCTGTCGAGGCACGACTCGATCGCGTTGGCCACGCCCGAGAACTCGCCGACCTCGGGCTTCAGCCCGCCGAGCCGGGGGAACTCGTCGCCGATCCGGTCGAGCCAGTCGTCGAGGTTGCCGATCGGCGCGGAGCGTCTCGACCGTCTCGGCCAGCTCCTCGGCGTCGAGCGATGGCCCCGATCTGCGCCCGGCGGACGAGCGGGCGGATGTCGTGCAGGCCGCCGAACGGCGGGCGCAGGCCCGACGACAGCGCCTCGGCCATCTCGGTCGTCAGCGCCTGCCGCGCGCGGATCTCGCCCGGGTCGCGGCTCGGCTCCATGCGCCGCGCGGCGTCCTTGCCCAGCGAGCACGCCGCGCCGGCGGCGACGAGCGCGCGGATCTTGTCGAACTCCAGCAGCTCGAGCGTGTGCGTGTCCATGACCCCTCGTCGCGACGGGTCGATCCCCCGGCGACACGCCGTCCGTGACGGTGGTTCGCCGCGACCGCCATTATCGCATCCGCGCGCGGCGCGACGAGGGCACGTGTCGAGCCGCGGCTGTCTCCGGCGTCAGTAGCCGAGGATCTTCGAGATCACCCCGCGTCCGCCGGTCGCGGGCGGGGGTGCCGGCGCCGCGGTCGGCAGGGGCGACTGGCCGGGAGCGGGCGCGGCGTTGGTCGCGCCCCGGCTGCCGAGATAGGCGCGCTGTTGTCGTCGATCTCGGTGGCCCGGCTCCAGACGTCGCCCGAGGGCGCAGGCCCGGGCGGGCGCACCGACGGGAACATCGAGGCGGGCGATGCCGCCCGGTCGAGCGAACCCGCGGCGGCGATCGCCGTGGTCGGCGGCTCGATCTTCTCGCCGTACTTCGCGAGCACGTAGGCCCGCCACGGCTCCGGCTTCGAGCCGAGGTCCTTGCCGCTGATCTTCCGGAGCGACCGCAGCGCCGCGTACCGGATCCGCGGGTCCTCGTTGTCGAGCGCGCGGACGAGATACCCCTCGGTCCGCTTGTCGACGTTCTTGAGCGAGCCGAGCGCCTCGATCGCGGCGACCTTGCAGTGGTCGTCGCGATCGAGGGTCATCGCCTGCATCAGCACGGTCGAGTCCTCGGGACTTGCCGACCTTGCCGAGCGCGCGGTACGCCTCGGCGCGGATCAGCGGGTCGGAGTCGTGACAGAGCGGGACCAGCGCGTCGCGGGCCACGGGGTCGCCGAGCTCGCCGAGCGTCCGGCAGATCACCGCGCGCGAGGCGAGCGGCTCCTGACCCGCGGGTCGAGCCTCGTCGACCAGCAGCCGCGCCGCGCGCGGCCTTCTGCTCGTCGTCGTCGTAGCACGCCGGCCGTTGCCGAGGCTCTGGTACGCCTTGTAGCGCACGTTGGGGTCGGGGCTCGCGCTCGACCTGGTTCATGAAGCTCGTGGCCGTCGTCGGCCCGAGCATGCCGGCGCAGCCGCGCGGCGCCAGGCCGACGCAGCAAGGGCCGTGCGCGAGCCGCATCCGGAGGCGTCCGACATCCATCCGTCGCTATCGCCCCAAGCCTGGCCCGCTCGGAGGCCGCCGCTCCCGTCGCGACGGTCGTGGCGGGGCCCGATCGGCTGCGCGGCGGCATCATCGTAGGCGAGATCAGGGCGGATCGATCAAGCTCAACTCCCGCCCCCGGCCGCGACGGCGAGCGTGGCGAGTCGGCGAGACGGTCGGCTATCCTCTGTCAGCCCCGAGACGCGGACGCGACCCCAACCGGAGGACCCTTCGATGCCCGACCCGACTCAACCGTCGCACCTTCCTCTCCGCCACGGCCGCGGCAAGCCTCGGCGCGACGGCCCTCGGCGCGTCGCCGTTCCGCGAGCCGTCGGGCCGCGGCGGCCGGTCGTCGTCTCCAGCGCGAACGGCCTGAAGACCGTCGAGAAGGCGATGGAGCTGATCAAGGCCGGGGCCGACCCGCTCGACGCGGCGATCGCCGGCGTCGCGATCGTCGAGGCCGACCCGAGCGACCACACCGTCGGCTACGGCGGCATCCCCAACGAGGACGGCGTCGTCGAGCTCGACGCCGCCGTCATGCACGGCCCGACCCACGGCGGCGGCGCGGTCGCCTCGATCCGGAACATCATGCACCCCGCGGCCGTCGCCCGGCTCGTGATGAAGCGGACCGACCACTGCCTGCTCGTCGGCGAGGGGGCGCTGAAGTTCGCCAGGACGCACGGCTTCCCCGAGGAGGACCTGCTCACCGACGACGCCGCGGAAGATCTGGCTCCACTGGAAGGAGACCAACGGCAAGGACGACGACCGCATCCCGCCGCCCGACGACGAGCTCGACCCGGTCGTCCGCAAGTTCTTCGGCATCCGCAAGCACGGCACGATCCACTGCTCGGCGCTCGACACGCACGGCGACCTCGGCTGCATGACGACGACCTCGGGCCTCTACTACAAGATCCCCGGCCGCGTCGGCGACTCGCCGATCCTGGGCGCGGGGCTGTACCTCGACAACGCGGTCGGCTCGGCCGGCTCGACCGGGCCGGGGCGAGGCGAACCTGCTGAACCTGTCGAGCCACACGATCGTCGAGGGCCTGCGCCGCGGGCTCGACGCCGAAGGACGCGGTCGATCGAGGCCTGCAAGCGGATCGTCGCGACGAACCGGACCCCGCGGCTCCGCGACGCGAAGGGCCGGCCCAACTTCGACGTCAAGTTCTACTGCGTGACGAAGGACGGCCGCTTCGCCGGCGGCGAGCCTCTGGGCCGGCGCCAAGATGGCCGTGCACGACGGCGACTCGGCCCGGCTGGTCGACTGCACGTCGCTCTATCGACGAGCCGCGCCGAAGGATTGAGCGGCGCCGTCCGGCGGACCGCCGTCCGAAAGCGAAGACGCCCCGACCGGCGCGAGGCCGATCGGGGCGTCGTGCGCGCGTCGGCGATCCGCCGGCGGGCCGGTCAGGCCGACGGCGCCGGTCGAGAGGTGCTTCTCGCCGGCCTTCGAGACGCTGTAGCTGTAGTGCGCCGCTGGCCTTGTCCTTCGCGCCCTTCTTGATGAGCTTCTTGCCGAGCAGCGACTCGAGGGTCTTGGCCTCGGCCTTCTTGTCGCCCATGTAGCCCGGCCTCGCCGGCCGCCGTGGATCGTCTTGAGGAAGTCGGCCTGCTTGTCGGTGAGCTTGACCGGCGCGGCCTTCTTCGCCTGACCTTCTTCGCGCGCCCTTGGTCGTCGACTTCTTGGCCTTCGGCGTGCCGGTCTTCGTCGCCGGTGCCGGCCGACGGCCTTCTTCGCGGCGGCCTTCTTGGGCGCCGCCTTGGTCGCGCGCCGGTCTTCTTCTTCACCGCCATCGCTGATCCCTCCTCGTTGGAGGCTCGAAGGAGTTCGGCCAGCCACACGAAGCCGGCCTCGTCAGGTTTCTTCTTTAGCGAATGACGATCGGCCGAGTGAAGACCGTCTTTCGCCCTTTCGCGCGTTTTTTCGCCGTTTTTCCCCAGGAATCCGGGCCATCGCATCCATGAAATTCCTATATAGCTCATCGCATTGTTAGTTAAGACTCATAGTTATGACAATTATGATAGATGTCAAATCGCCGTAGTAATGCTCATTTTTCCCGGGATTTTTCGCGTTTTCTTCGCGCGAGCGCGTCGACTGCGCTCAACTCGCGACGATCGCGCGTCGCGCACGTCAGCGCTCGATGCAGACCGTGCGCACGAGCGCGTGCGGAAAAAATTTTGCGCGATTCGCGCATTTTTTTGCGCGCGCGGCGCGGTTTCGCGCTCGAAGCAGTTGGCTGAACTCGGGCCACCACTCGCAGCGCGCGATCGCGCGTCGACGTCGCGACGCGCGGCGATCGATCGACGCGCGATGACGTCGCTCGGATCGACCGGTGGACGCAGGATGACGTCGTTCGGATCGTCATCGCGAGATCCAGCACGCCGCATGGGCCGTCGATCGCGCTGCGTCGGTCGCGAGACCGGTCGCGGCTCGATCGCGTCGGCTTCGTCGTCGGATCGCCGCGACCCGGCGCGTGCACGGTCGATCCATCGGCAGCGGGACGCGGATCGGGCCGGGCGCCTCGGGTCGGCAATGCCGGTCGCACGGCGCTCGCACGGCCTGGCGCCCGCGGCGCCCCGCATCGGTCGAACGGTCGGCCTGGCGCCGGCCTTCGGCTTGATGCCCGGCGGCAACGCGGCGATGATCGGCCGCGCCGGGGTCCGCGGACGCGAGCTTGCATCGCCCGCGGCCTCGTGGCATAATCAGTGAACAAAAATGCAGTCGCACTCGTGGCGAGCAGGGGAGGCCGGCGGTGATCAGCCAGATCCGCGGGATCGTGCGGTCGGTCGGCGAGGAGGAGCTGACGCTGGCCGTCGAGCCGTTCGAGGTCGAGGTGCTGATCCCCGAGTCGACCCGGCGGCGCTCTGCAGTCGAAGGTCGGCGAGCTCGTCGTGCTGCACACGATCTTCTACATCGAGGGGAACGCGATGGGCGGGCGGATGATCGCCGCGGCTCGTCGGCTTCCTCGCGCCGATCGACCGCGAGTTCTTCGACATCTTCTGCTCGGTCGACGGCGTCGGCGTCCGCAAGGCGCTCCGCGCGATGGTCCGGCCCGTGCGCGAGCTCGCGCAGGACGATCCAGGACCAGGACGTGAAGACGCTGGCGACCTACCCGGGCATCGGCGAGGCGATGGCCGAGCGGATCGTCGCCAAGCTCCGCCGCAAGGTCGGCAAGTTCGCGCTGATCGTCGGCGGCCGACGCGAAGGACGGCCGCGGCCGCCGACCAACGGCCAGGCGGCCGAGAACGCCGAGCCCGACGTGATCCGCGACACCTTCGCCGCCCTGCTCTCGGTCGGCCACACCGAGAGCCAGGCCCGCGCAGGCGATCGACCGGGTCCTCGCCGGCAAGAAGAAGTTCAAGAGCGTCGCCGACATGATCGACGCGATCTACGCCCAGCGGCGAGACGATGAATAGAGGAACGAGCGTCGGGCGGCCGGCCGACCCACTATCGAGGAGCGGGCGAGCCGACCCTGGGAGACGACCATGCGAGAGCCGAAGATCCAGGGACAGCCGCGGGACGAGGGCCAGCCGCGCGGCGCGACGACGCGGCGAGGCCGGTCGACCCGGTCGACGAGAAGCTCCGGCCGCAACGATTGAGCGAGGTCATCGGCCAGCGCAGCGTCGCCGAGCGGCTCGCGATCGCGCTGACCGCCGCGAAGAAGCGGAACGAGCCGCTGCCCGCACATCCTCTTCGACGGCCCGCCCGGCCTGGGCAAGACGACGTTCGCGACCGTCCTGCACAACGAGCTGGGCGTCGAGCTGAACATGACGAGCGGCCCGGCGCTCGACAAGAAGATGGACGTGATGCCCTACCTGACGAACGCGTCGGAGGGCTCGATCCTCTTCATCGACGAGATCCACCGCCTGCCCAAGACGGTCGAGGAGTTCATCTACCCGGTGATGGAGGACTTCCGGGTCGACGTCGTCCTGGGCGAGGGGATGTCGGCGCGGACGATCAACCTGCCGCTCAAGAAGTTCACGATCATCGGCGCGACGACGCGGAGCGGCATGCTCTCCGGCCCGCTCCGCGACCGCTTCCACATGCACGAGCACCTCGAGTTCTACGACGTCGACGACCTGGCGCAGATCGTCACGGTCAACGCCGCCAAGCTCCGCACGACGATCACCGACGACGCCGCCTGGGAGCTGGCCCGCCGCAGCCGCGGGGACGCCCCGGCTGGCCAACGCCCGGCTCCGCTGGGTCCGCGACTACGCCACGGCCCGCGCCGACGGCCACATCACCCTGCCGATCGCCCGCGACGCGCTCGACATGCAGGAGATCGACGCCGAGGGCATGGACAAGCAGGACCGCCGCTACCTGGAGACGCTGATCAAGGTCTTCCGCGGCGGCCCGACCGGCGCCGAGGCGCTCGCGGCGACGATGAACGTGGCGCGTCGACACGCTGACCGACGAGGTCGAGCCCTACCTGCTCCGCCGCCACTTCATCGTCCGGACCCCCCGCGGCCGCAAGGCGACCCCCGCCGCCTATCGCCACCTGGCGCTCGAGCCGCCGATGCCCGAGCCCGAGTTCTTCGTGACCGACCAGCGCAGACTCTTCGAAGATGAGGCGCGAACAGGGTCGCGCCGAAATTGGCTTTGTTTCGGTAAATCGCCGACGGCCTGTCGCCGATGCCGGCCGCGAGCTCGCCGTGATGGGTGCCGACCGCGCCTCGCCGCTTCGGACCGCCGGCGCATGTGGACCGTTCCGCACGGATCCGCTCGAATCGACACGAGCCGGCCGAGTTGGACCGACCCCGGCGCAGCGTCGACCGGCCACGCCCTCGCGTGGATCCGATCCGAAGACGCGCGGCCCCGTCGTCAGCGCCCTTGCCGCGCGAGCGCCCGGCGCTGCTGGCGGTTCAGGCCCGGGTGCGGCGGACGGCTCGGGCTTTCGGCGGTCGGCTTCGGGGCCTCGGCGGCGAGGCGGTCCTTCTCGGCCATCACGGCGTGGAATTGCTCGAACAAGACGCGGAGCGACTCCTCGTCCTCCGGTTCCGGCGCCGGGACGGCGGACCGAGGCGGGACCGGCTCGACCCGGGCGGGCGCCGCGGGCGGGGCGGGCGTCGTGATCCGTGCCGGCGAGGGCAGCGAAGCGACCGGTGCGGCGGGGCCGGCGAGCTCGCGGCGGAGCCGCATGAACCGCGAGAACGCCTCGCGCTCGTAGCGGTGCACGAGCTGGCCCGACTTCGTCAGCTCGGCACCCAGCGTGGCCTCGGCGTGCCGCCGCGCCAGGGCGTCCGACTCGGCCAGGCGGCCGCGAAGCGAGAGCAGGCGGTGGAGCTCGGCCGTCACGATCTGGCGGCGGAAGTCGACCGGGTCGCGATCCCGCGGGCGGGTCGAGCGGCGTACGGCCGCGGCGGAGCTCGGCCGGCAGGCCGAGCAGGTCCAGCGCGTGCGACCGCTCGGCGTCGGTCCAGTCGCCCGACTCGCGCAGGGCCTCGCCCAGCCTTTCCCAGCGCGCGACGAGGATGTCGACGCCGTGCGGCGTCCGCTCCAGGCGGCGCCGCCGACCGCGCGGGGTCGTTCGCGAGCCGGGCGGCGACCTCGTGGGCCTCGGCCTTGCGGTCCTGGTCCCAGCCGGCCCGGGCGGAGGCGGCGTGCTCGGCGCGGTGGGCGGGCTTGAGCCGCTCGATGCGGTCGAGCTGGATCGAGGCGGCCACGAGCTGGTCGAACAGGCACCGCTTCTGGTCGGTGCCGAGGTCGAAGTCGCGCGCCCAGGTCGCCTTGCGCCGGGCGACCACGGCCAGGTCGTCGTCGCTCATCCGCGCGGCCGTGAGGCCGTGCGAGGTGGAGTTGCCGGCCACCTTCTCCTTGCCCTCGGGCGACTTCGGGCCGGTGGATTTCATCGCGTTTCGGCGGTTGCCGTCGATCTGGGCCAGCGTTGCCATGGCGGGGTCTCCGGGAGTAAGCCGCGTGGGTCGGGCCTGCGCCCCCCGGAAGTCATGATCGTAATTTCGGCGGGTGGCGTTCTCCCAATCGGGGCAGCCGGCCGGTGGCGGGGGAACGAAGGCGCGAAGGCCCGGTTCGCGCTCCGCGCGTGTGGCTCACGCCAGCCGACAGAACCTCACCCCGGTAGCGATCGCGCCGGCAGCGCGGCACGAAAGAGCCGGTCGCGCACGGCCATCCACGCCGGCGTGTCGGGCGGGGGCACGATCAGGAGGACTTCGAAGCCCATCTCATCGAGCCGGTGGAGTGCGTCGTAGAGGCGCGGCTCGGCGAAGTCGGGAGTGAGCAGCTCGATCCGATGGCCGAAGGCGACCATCTCGTCGGGGCCGGTCGCGCCCAGCACGAGCAGGCCGGCCCGGGCCGGCCGGTCGAACCTCGTCAGGTCCGCGAACGAGGCGAGATAGGTCGGCGTGCGGGGCGAATAATGAACATCGCCTTGCCCGGGGCTTCGTGCGAACGCGTCGGTTCGCGCAGGCCGACGCAGCTCTGGTACGTAGCCCAGCACGTCACAAAGGTCCTCGGCCGTGATCGTGCCCGGTCGGAGGATGACCCCGCGCTCGGCCGTGAGGTCGAGGACCGTCGACTCGAGCCCGACGGTCGTCGGCCCGCTGTCGAGGATCAGGTCGATCCGGCCGTCGAGATCCTTCAGGACGTGCGGCCGCGGTCGTCGGCGAGAGCCCGTCGAGCGGTTGGCGCTGGGCGCGGCGATCGGCCGGCCGGCGCGGGCGATCAGGCCGCGGGCGACGCGCGGAGCGGGCACGCGAACGCCGACCGTCGGGCCGCCGGCCGTGACGACGTCGGGGATGACGGCCGACCGCGGCAGGACCAGCGTGAGCGGACCCGGCCAGAACCGGTCGGCCAGGCGCTCGGCCACGTCGGGCCAGTCGGCCGCGAGCGGACGGGCCGAATCGACCGCGTCGACGTGGACGATCAGCGGATTGGTCGACGGCCGCCCCTTGGCCTCGAAGATCCGCGCGACCGCCTCGGGGCGAGGTCGCGTCGGCACCGAGGCCGTAGACGGTCTCGGTGGCGAAGGCGACCAGGCCGCCGCTGCGGAGGATCGGCCGCGGCCTCGGCGATCGCGTCGGGATCGGGCGCGTCGGGCGACGGACGACCGAGCGGTGCGGGTCGGTCGATGACCGGCGCATCGGAGGGTGGGCCTCACGCCCGCTCGTCGGGCTCGGCCAGGCGCTTCGAGGTATTCGTCCTTGAGCGCCTCGTAGCTCGCCTCGCGGCGGTCGTAGAGCCGCTTCAGCGGCCGCGGGCGCGTGGCGGGCCAGGGCGTAGGCGGTCAGGAGCGGCAGGGCGATCGTGCTGTCGGTGTAGCAGGTCACCGAGTCGGGCAGCTTCTCGGGATCGACCTTGCCCCAGGTCATCGCCTCGGCGGCCGTCGCGCCGGAGAGGCCGCCGGTGTCGGGGCGGGCGTCGGTGACCTGCAGGAAGTAGTCGTGGCCGCTCTCGTCCAGGCCGAGCACTTCCTGGATCTGCGGCTCGGTCTGGAGGATGAAGTTCTTCGGGCTGCCGCCGCCGAGGATCAGGACGCCCGACTTGCCGCCGTCCCGCTTGGCCTCGTAGACGATCGCGGCCGTCTCGTTCACGTCGCGCAGCGGGTCGATCTGGAGCTTGCCGTCCGTCCAGGCTCAGGGCGGCCAGGTTCATGCCGATCGAGCTGTCGCCGGGGCTCGACGTGAAGATCGGCACGCCGCCTCGGTAGGCCGCGGCGAGCAGGCTGTTCGCCGGGCCGACCCAGCGCCTCGGCCCGGCCGTGGAGGTACGTGCCGACCACGTGGTGGAACTCGGCCGTCCCCATCGTCCGGGCGAACGGCGTCGTCGCGGATCAGCTCGCGGTAGAAGCGCGTCGGTGTCGAGCAGGTCTTGTAGTCGAAGACGATGTCGTAGATGCGGATGATCGTCGTTCTCGCGCAGCGCGTAGTCGTCGAGGTCGGGCCGGCTCTGGTGCAGCGGCAGGTCGAGGGCGTAGTGGGTGTCGTGGTAGAGGTTGGCCCCGGTCGAGACGATCCAGTCGACGAACCCGGCCCGGATCAGCGGGATCAGGCAGCTCATCCCGAGCCCGGCGGGCGTCAGGGCGCCGGAGAGCGTCAGGCCGACGGTGCAGTCGTCGGCTCGAGCATCTTCCGGGTGAAGACCTGGCAGACCTCGCGGAGCCGGCCGGCGTTGTAGCTGAGGAAGGCGCGGTCGATCAGGTCGGCGGCGCGTCTCGCCGCCCGGTGACGGCCGGCGGGGCGATCCGGTGCTGGCTGACCTTGTGCGAGGTACGTCGCGTCGTGCAGCTCCGGCGGTCACGGCAGGAGGATCGCCGCGGCGACGACGGTGGTCCAGAGGCCGTCCTTGTGGCCGACGGCGGTCTGGGTGACTTCCTTGGTCTTGTAGATCACGTCGGCGATCTTCCAGATCTCGCGCTTCTCGTCCCACGAGCTGTCGGGGTTGAACTCGACGCCCGAGGACGGTGGCGAGCATCTCGGCGGCGAGGTCCTCGGCGTAGTCGGCGGCGATCTTGGCGGTCTGGCCGTAGGCGTGGTGCTCGGAGAGGTAGCCGAAGGTGCTCCGGTCGCGCGGGATCGCCACGCCGACGCTGGCGGCGATCAGCCGGTTCGGCTCGGCCGTGGCGCTCTCGCTCATCACGACGTGGACGATCTGGCCGGGCTGCGAGCTGCTTCAGCCCTTCTTCGATCGAGATCTCCTCGCAGTTCGGCGGGAAGATGCTCGAGACGCGGACGAGGTTGTAGCAGGCGATCTTGGCGTCGCGCAGGGCCAGCTCGAAGCTCGTGAGCTTCTCGCGGTGGGTGCCCGACGCCCTTGGTGAAGAAGAGCTTTTTGGGTACGTACATCGCCTGTGTTCGCCCTCCCGGGCCGGTCGGGCGACGGCACTGCGCCGGCCCGCGACGGCTGGTAGAAAGAGACCTTTGAGAAGCTGCGCCTCGTCGCCCGCCGATCGTGAGAGGTCCAGGGTAAGGAAACCCGGGACGCACTTCAAGGAAACCTTCGCTACGCCGATCGTTCGTGAATGGTCCGGGAAGGTCGCCCGGCCGGGTAACGAAACAACCCCGGATCGCTCCGGGGCTGGTCAGCGGTAGCGTTGCGAGGCGTGCTCTTGGGGACGCGTCGTGGCAAGCGAGGATGACGGGGCTCGAACCCGCAACCTCCGGCGTGACAGGCCGGTGCTCTAACCAATTGAGCTACATCCCCAAGTCCTTGCGGGGTCGATGGTCCCAGTGTAACCGGCCGAGGGCGACTGTCAAGAAGCTACCGCGTGTGACGGGTTCGCGGCCGCTCCGGAAGTCGCAGGCGGGACGCATGCCGGCCTCGGCGCGCCCCGCCCGCCCGGAGCGATCGCGGCTCACGGCGTGTTGTTGAAGAAGAATCCCTGCGAGCCGTAGTGGAGATACCAGTTGATGATCCTGGGCGGAGGGAACGTTTTGACCAGGGTCATGTTGCCCGAGTACCACTGGGCGTAGAAGGGGTTCGAGCCCGTCGGGGAGAGGGAGAAATTGGCCGTGATCCCGAGTTCGGGCGGCGTGCCGGGGCCCGTGTAGATCTGCCAGGTGTAGTTGGGCGTCAGCGGCACGTAAGTCCCGGGGTACGGCGCCACGTTGCCGCCCGGCGGGGTGTTCGTCAGCAGCGAGTCGTAGACCGTACCGCCGGTCTTGTTGATAATGTTGATATAACCGTTATAAAGCGTGATCTGGCCGGCGCCGACGCCGGCGCGACGTCGATGGGCGCGGCCGACGTCCACACGGCCGCGTGGGCTGCCGAGCCGGTGCGGATCGCGCCCGAGACGGTGAGGATTCCCGGCCCGGCGGGCAGGTCGAGCAGGCCGCGGGTGGCGACCGTCACGATCGCGTCGGGGATGCCGTCGCCGTTCGCATCGACCGGATCGGGCCGGATCGACACGTTCCGGAACGCCACTCCGTCGACGGCGATCGGCCCGCGTGCCAGGGCGGTCAGCGGTGCGAAGGGCTGCGCCCCCGCCTGGCTGAGGACGACGAACTGGATCGCCTTCGGCGTCTGCGTGGCGAGCGTCGGCGAGCCGTAGTAGTCGCCGGTCACCTGGATGCCGGGGTTGAGTACGGACACCCGCGCCGGCGCCGCCGACAGGAGTGCCCGGGGCTCCATCGACTCGACGGCCGGCTTGAGGCGGGGGCGGTTCCAGCGAGGCATCGGGGGATTCTCCAGGGTGTCGATCGTGGAATACCGGCCCGGTCGGGCCGGTATGAGAGGACGGACGGCACTTCGACGACGATAATAACGCAGATTACACAAGCCAATCAAGTTGCCCAATTTATCCAGACTTCCATTCTTCCATTCAATCCACGCATGCCCGGCTCAGAAGGAGGCGACCGGGCGGACGATTTCGGCCCAGCGTCGGGGCTGCTTGCGGATCCGCGATGAGGGATTGCCCGGCCGGCGTTCGCGCAGTTACTCTGGCGGGTCGCGGATCTTGTGACGAGTCGCGGCGCGTGAGGGCGGACGTCCGTGAGGATCACCAAGGCGGTCATCACGGCGGCGGGCCGCGGGGCGCGGCAGTATCCGGCGTCCGACACCGTGCAGAAGGCGATGCTGCCGCTGGTCGATCGCGACGGGCTGACCAAGCCCGTGCTCCAGATCATCGCCGAGGAGGCGCTCGAGAGCGGGATCGAGGAGATCTGCGTCGTCGCCGCCCCGGGCGACGAGGCGGTCTATCGCCGCCATTTCCGCAACTACGCCGCGAACCTCCGCTCGGCGTTCAAGGGCGATCGCCTGGGCCGAGGAGCAGGCCCGGCGGCTCGTCGACCTGGAGCAGCGGCTGCAGTTCGCCGTCCAGCCCGAGCCCGAGGGCTACGGCCACGCCGTCTGGTGCGCCCGGCCGTTCGTCGGCGACGAGCCGTTCCTGCTGCTCCTGGGCGATCACCTCTACATCTCGCGCGGAGCCGCGGCGGTGCGCCCGGCAGTTGATCGACCTGGCCGACGGCCGAGGAGCTGCGCGGTCTCGGCCGTGCAGGCGACCCGCGAGCACCTGATCCACCAGTACGGCACGCTCGACCGGCCGGCGGCTGCCCGAGCAGCCCGACGTCTACGTCGATCGACGAGATCATCGAGAAGCCGAACCCGACCCTGGCCGAGCTGCGGCTCCAGGTGCCCGGCCTCCGCGCGGGGCATTACCTCTGCTTCTTCGGCATGCACGTGCTGACGCCCGTCGGTCTTCGAGCTGCTCGACGACCTGGTCCGGCGCGACGTCCGCGAGCTGGGTCAGATCCAGCTGACGACCGGCCCTGAACGCCCTGGCCCGGCGCGAGAAGTACCTGGCGCTCGAGACCCGCGGGTCGCGGTACAACCTGGGGGTCAAGTTCGGCGTCGTCGAGGCCCAGATCGCCCTGGCCCTGGCCGGGCGTCGACCGCGAGCGGATCCTCGCCGTGCTGCTCGAATCGATCGTCCGGATCGAGCAGAACAGCCGCGACGCCGAGTCGACGCGCCGCGATCCGGCGATCCGGACCATCGTCCATCCCAGGAGCTCGAATGCCGACCATGTCGACCGCGGCCCGCTCCTGATCGAGACGATCACCAGCCCCGACCCGGCGCTCCGCGACCGCTCGGTCCGCGAGCTGATCGCCGGCGGCTCGACCTGGCCGAGATGCTCCGGGCCTGCGAGGAGCTCGAGCAGTTCCGCCAGGCGTCGCGAGAACCTCTACGAGCGGGTCCGGGCCTCGCTGTTCCTGCACGCGATCTACCGCTACGACATCCAGGAGGCCGCCCGACCTGCCCGGCACGGGGCTGATCCCGTTCGACGGCTTCAAGGACCTGATGGAGCGGCGGTTCGAGCAGGCGATCGCCGCGTTCCGCGACGGCGATGCGGCCGCGACGGGCCCAACGGCGCGATCGCCAGCGCGCTGGCGCAGGCCTACGAGCAGGTCGCCTTCCAGACCCTGGCCGACCAGGTCCGCCGGTCGGTCCGGAGCTGCCAGGGCAACCGCTGGATGTTCCGGGTCGGCGAGGTCGACGAGCACCCGCTCCGGATCCACCCCCGGCTCCTCGAGCGCGAGTCGGACGACGGCGCTCTTCCCGATCCTGGTCGAGCGGACGCCCGTCCGGCTCGACCTCTCGCACAGCGGCTGGTCCGACATCTTCTTCCTCGGCATGGACTACCCCGAGGGCGCCCGGGTCCTGAACATCTCGGTCGACCTCGGCGTCCACGGCCGCGACGACCGCGCCGCGGCCGCCGATCGAGACCCGGCTCCGCGTCATCCCCGAGCCGATCCTGCGGCTGACCAGCATCGACCTGAACGCCTGCAAGGACGTCGACGACGCTCGACGAGCTGTTCAACTTCGGCAACGACTACCTCGGGCCTGGTCAAGGCCGGCGTGATCGCCTCGGGCCTGATCCCGCCCTCGCTCGAGGGGACGGCGGCCCGGCTCGACGACCTGCTGGCGCGGATCGTCCGGCCCGGGCTACGGGCTGGAGGTCGTCAGCAAGGTCAACGACATCCCCAAGGGGTCGCGGCTGGCGGTCTCGACGAACCTGCTGGCCTCGCTGATCAGCCTCCTGATGCGGGCGACCGGCCAGGCGCGGAACCTGACCGGGCCGCTCGACCCCGAGGAGGCGCAGGTGGTCGTGGCGCGGGCGATCCTCGGCGAGTGGCTGGGCGGCTCCGGCGGCGGCTGGCAGGATTCGGGCGGCATCTTCCCGGGCATCAAGCTGATCCAGGGCGTCGCCGGCCGGCGAGGCCGACCCCGAGTGGGGCGTCAGCCGGGGCCGGCTCCTGCCCGCGCACGAGCTGCTCGACGGGCCGGCGCTCGAGGCCGACGACGTCGCCGCGCCTTCCACGAGGCGCTGGCCGAGAGCCTGGTCCTCGTCCACGGCGGGATGGCCCAGAACGTCGGGCCGATCCTCAACATGGTCACCGAGCAAGTACCTGCTCCGCGAGCCGCGAGCGAGTGGCTGGCGCGGCAGGAGGCGCTGCGAGATCTTCGACGAGATCGTCGCGCGCCGTCGAGGCGGTCGGACGTCCGCGGCGCTCGGCGGCGCTGACGACCCGGAACTGGGACGGGCCGCTCAAGCGGATCATCCCCTGGGTCACCAACGCAGTTCACCGAGTCGATCATCCGCGAGGCGAGGGCGGCGCTGGGCGACGACTTCTGGGGCTTCCTGATGCTCGGCGGGATGTCGGGCGGCGGCATGGCCTTCTTCGTCGCGCCCGCACCGGCACGACGAGTTCCGCGACGAGATCGCCGCGATCATGCGGCGGGTCAAGGCCGCGCTCGACGACGCCCTGCCGTTCGCCATGGAGCCGGTCGTCTACGACTTCCGGATCAACCCGCACGGGACGTTCGCCGACGCTCGACTCGGGCGCCGACGCGATGATGCCGCCGCGCGTACTACACGCTCCAGGTCCCCCGGATGATCGCCGCGGGCGCCGGCGCGCTCGACCCGCTCCGGCAAGGCCGACGTCGACCACTTCGCCAACCACTGCCGCGACACCGGCGAGCTGCTCCGCGTCTTCCGGACGATGATCAACAACCTCTTCCCCGTCACCCGGTCGGCCGGCCGACACCTCGGCCGCCGGCTGGGACGAGGACGCCGAGCGGATCCGCCGCGAGAACGGCTTCGACCCGGTCCAGCACGAGCAGCTCCGCGACGACCTCCAGCGCGGGCCGGATCGGCCTGGCCCGGAACCGCCTGCCGGTCGACATCGACATCCGCGACGTCGACGACTCCGACCTGATCCGCGGCCGACGGCGCCGATCGGCCGTCGCGGCGCCGGTCGGCGGGGCGAGGCGGCCATGCGCCGCGGCGAGGTCGCCGTCGTCACGCTCGCCGCCGGGCGTCGGCAGCCGCTGGACGACCGGCGCCGGGCGTGGTCAAGGCGGTCAACCCGTTCGTCATGCTCGACGGCCGGCACCGCAGCTTCCTCGAGATCCACCTGGCCAAGACCGCGCAAGGTCCAGACGGCGCTCGGCGTCGCGATCCCGCACGTCGTCACGACCAGCTACCTGACGCACGCGGCCATCGAGCACCACCTGCGCGGCGACCGGCAACTACGGCCACGACGGCCCGGTCTACCTCTCGCGCGGCCAGTCGATCGGCCAGCGGCTGATCCCGATGACCCGCGACCTGACCTTCCTCTGGGAAGAGGCGAGCGCACGAGACGCTCGACGAGAACAAGCAGAAGGTCCGCGAGGCCGGCCGCCGCGCGATCCTCGACTGGGCCCGGTCGCAGGGCGAGGGGTCCGACTACACCGACAACGTGCCGATCCAGCGGTTCAACCCGCCCGGCCACTTCTACGAGGTGCCCAACCTGCTCCGCAACGGCGTGCTCGCCCGGCTGCTCGACGAGCATCCCCGACCTGCAGCTGGCTGCTGGTCCACAACATCGACACCCTCGGCGCGAACCTCGACCCGGGCGTCCTCGGCCTGGCGATCGAGTCGGGGCCGACGCTGAGCTTCGAGGTCATCCCGCGGCGGATCGACGACCGCGGCGGCGGCCTGGCCCGGGTCGGCGGCCGGCTCCGGCTGCTCGAAGGGCCTGGCCCAGCCCCGCGAGGACACCGAGTTCCAGCTCCGCTACTACAACACGCTGACGACCTGGGTCGACATCGACGGCCTGCTCGCGCGCCTTCGGCCTGACCCGCGACGACCTCGACGGCGACCCCGACGAAGGTCGCCGCCGCCGTCCGCGCCATGGCCGCCCGCGTGCCGACCTACGTGACGATCAAGGACGTCAAGCGGCGCTGGGGCCACGGCCAGGAGGACGTCTTCCCGGTCGCCCAGTTCGAGAAGCTCTGGGGCGACCTGACCTCGCTGCCCGACCTGCCCTGCTCGTTCCTCGCCGTCGACCGCCGCCGCGGCCAGCAGCTCAAGGACGCCGCCCAGCTCGACGGCTGGGCCAACGACGGCAGCACGCGACCACGTGCGGTCGCTCTGCGGCCTCTGAGCCGGGGACTCGCCTTGGCAAAGGCGGGTGGTTCGGCCAGAATCCCCGGGCTCGCGGGCAGGACGCGCGAGATCGGTGCCATGGAGTTCGGCCCATGAATCACCCCGAGCTTGCGGTCGAGGACCGGGCGACGGTCGAGGACATCGCGGCGGCCTACCGGCTCTTCCTCGGGCGGAGGCCCGACCCGGGCGGGCTCGACTACTTCACGAGGGCCGTCAGGGGCGGGATCTCGCTCTCGAGGCTCGCGCGGATCTTCGCCGACTCGGCCGAATTCCGGTCGAAGGCCCCGCCCGAGACCAGGTTGGTCGAGGTCGACCTCGGCGGCTATCGGGTGTGCATCGACCCGGAGGAGCCCGACCTCGGCCGCGACGTCGCCACCACCGCGGACTACGAGCCGCACGTGCGCAGGGCCGTCGCGGAGCGGTTCCGCGAGGGGCAGACGTTCGTCGACGTCGGCGCCAACGTCGGCTGCATCAGCTTCCTGGCCGCGAGGATCGCCGGGGCCGCGGGCTCGGTGATCGCCGTCGAGCCGTATCCCGAGAACCTCCAGCGGTTATACGCCGGGATCTCGCTCAACGGCCTCTCGAACGTCCGCGTCGTGCCCCTCGCCGCGTCGGACCGGCGCACGACGTTTTCGCTCACCGGCGGGAGTTCGAACGCCTACCTCGTCGACTCTCAGGACTACGCCTCAAACGCCGTCTACGCGCAGTCGGTCGTCCTCGACGAGGTCCTGGCCGGCGAGCCGGCGATCCACATGATCAAGATGGACATCGAGGGCCACGAGCCGTTCGCCCTTCGCGGGCTGGCCCGGACGATCGCGGCGCACGACCCGATCCTCCTGACCGAGTTCAACCCGCGGTGCCTCTCGCGGACCGGGCACGAGCCGATCGACTACCTCCGCCAGCTCCTCGCCCACTACCGACGCCTCGAGGTCATCACGCCATTCCACGAGCCGGCGACGTTCCTCGACGCCGAGTCGCTGATGAGGTGCTGGCACGAACGCGACGCCGAGCTGTCGACGCGCGGAATCCTGGCCCCGGGCCTTCATCACTTCGACGTCATCGCGACGAACGAGTGAATTCAGCCGAGCTGGCAAAGCCCGGCCAGGTCGCGGATCGCGGCGTCGGCGACCGGGCGGGGGCAGGACCAGACCAGGAAGAACAGGGCCTGCCGCGCCCAGCGCTGGGCGGGGTCGGACCTGAGGAAGCCGCTGCCCTTGCGGGCGGTCAGATACGCCTGCGTCAGCCGGAGCACCAGGGCGTTGGCCCTCGTCCTGATCTCGGCGCTGTTCGGGGCGTCTTCGGCGCCGCGGGCGTTCGCGTCGAGGTCGTCGCGGAGGCGCATCCCAGGCCTTGCGAAGGGCATCGACGGGCTCGGCCAGGCTGGGTGCCGCGTCGCCCAGGGCCTCGAGCGCCTCGAGCGCGGCCAGGGCCTGGCCGAGGGCGAGGGCCGAGGTCTCCAGCCCGCCCGTGCCGACGGCCGGGCCCGTCTGCATGACGTCGGCCGAGGGGCCGGCGAGGAGGTCGGAGTCGGCCAGCTCGACGCGGTCGCAGGCGACCTCGCTCGTCCGCGACGCGCCGAGCGCCGCCAGGTCGTAGGCGGGTCGGACGGTCACGCCGGGACGGTCGGCCGGGAGGGCGAAGAGGATCTGCCGGCCGTCGTCGAGCACCGCGCCGCCGACGAAGACGTCGGCCCGCTCGGCGGCCGTGACCCAGGGCATGGCGCCGTGGAGCTCGAAGCTGCCCGAACCAACCGCTCTCGCGGCGAGCCCCGCCCGCCGCGAGGTCGTCAGTTGCGAGAGGCCGACCGTGGCGAAGGCCTCGCCCGTCGAGATCGCCTCGAGCCAGTAGGTCGCCGTCGGTCGGTCGCTCGACAGCAATAGCCGCCTCACCGCCGCGTCGTGCTGCGAGAGGATGAACGCGGCCGTCAGGCTACCCTTCGCCACGCGGGCGTTGGCGGCGACGAGCGCCGGCTTGTCGAGCCCGAACCCGCCCCACGTGGCCGGGAGCGACCATCTCGGCGCACCCGATTCGACGAGGATCGACCAGAGCCCCTCCGGCCAGGTCCCGGCGGCGTCGGCGGGGCCGTCCGCCTCGGCGAGTCGGCGGACGAGGTCGGCATCGCGCGGGGCGTCGATCCAGGGTGAGGCGGGGGCGGGATTCATCACGTAGAGTGTACGAAACCCGGCCGCCACGCCAACCCCTCGTCCGGCCCGACCATGCCAGGTTTCCATTACGACTACCCGCGACCGAGCGTCACGGTCGACCTCATCGTCTTCAACCGGCACGGTCGCTCGACGCGCGTCCTGCTCGTCCGGCGCAGGCGCGAGCCCTTCGCCGGCCGGTGGGCGATCCCGGGCGGGTTCGTCGAGATGGACGAGCCTTTCGACCGCGCCGCGCTCCGCGAGCTGAAGGAGGAAACGGGCCTCGACGCCGTCGGGCCGATCGCCTTCGTCGGCGTCTTCGGCCGGCCGGGACGCGACCCGAGGGGCCGGACGATCTCGGTCGCACACGCGGCGGTCCTCGACGGCCCGCCGCCGGAGATCACCGGCGACGACGATGCCTCGGATGCCGCCTGGGTCGCGCTGAGCCGGGCGAAGGGGCTCGCGTTCGACCACGACGAGATCCTCGCCGCCGCGAAGGCCTGGCTCGAAGCGGTCGCCGCGTGCGAAGGAGTCGCCCGCGGGGCCGCGCTACGCGTTCCCGTTCGGCTGTTGAGCGCGAGTCGGCGGCTCAGGTCGCGAGGTCGGCCTCGCAGAGGACCTCGAAGCCCTTGTCGCGCAGGGTCGTCGTCGCCAGCTCGGTGTTGTCGATGTGGAGGGCGACGGCCGCGCGGCCGTGGGGGTGGACGATCAGCGGGTAGGCATAGTGGATGTTGATCTCGGCCTGCAGCAGCGCCGTGCAGAGCTCGACGAGCGACTGGGGGCCGGCGGGCAGCTCGGCGGCCAGCAGCTCGTTCTCGGCGAAGGCGAACTTGTTCCGCTCGAGGATCTCGCGGCCCTGCTCGGGGTGGCTGAGGATCAGGCGGATGATGCAGCAGTCGGCCGAGTCGGAGATCGAGAGGCCGACGATCTTCACCTTCGAGCCGTTGAAGGTGCGGACGACCTCGGAGAGCTGGCCGACGCGGTTCTCCAGGAAGACCGAGAACTGCGCGACGGTCGGGTAGTCGCGACCGGCCATGGTCTCGAACCCGACGCCCTGATCGCCGCCCTCGCCCAGGCTCATGATCGTCCGCCCCCGGGGCCGTCCATGACGCGAGCCGCGGCCGCGCGGGCCGCGCATCTCCCACGGCCGCTTAGTCTAAAGTAGGCCCAGCGGCCCGTCAACCACCGATCGCGCGGTGCATGAGGCATCACTCGGGAAGGATCTCGCTATGCTCACACCGTCTGTCCGCTCCGAGCACCTTGCACCGGGCGGCCGTACGAAGTAATAAGGAGTGGTTACGACGTTTGTGAGAGGTTGGAGGTCGCGTGCCGATGATCCGCCGCGTCGGGACGATGATCGCGATGCTCGCGCTCGTCGCGGGGTCCGCGTCGGCGCAGACGGCGCGGCGAATCTCTCGCCGCCGGTGGTCACGAGCGTCTTTCCGCCGGGCGGGACAATCGGGACGACGGTCGAGTGGAGCTTCGCCGGACGCGGCCTGGCGAAGGTCCGGCAGGTGCTCGTCGCGGGCGGGGGCGTGAAGGCGACGGACTTCGAGGCCACGGACGATTCCCACGCCGTGGCGACGATCGAGATCGACAGGGCCGCCGCCCCCGGCTTCCGCGAGCTGAGGCTGGAGGGGCCCGACGGCGTCTCGAACCTCATGCTGGTCCGCTTCGACACGCTGCCCCAGGCGAACGAGGCCGAGCCGAACGACACGCCGGGCGAGGCGCGGAAGGTCGCGGTGGGATCGGCGGTCGCGGGCACGCTGCGCGCGACGGACGTCGACCACTTCCGGATCGAAGGCAAGCCGGGGCAGGAACTAACGCTCGACCTCGAGGCGCGACGGGTCGGCACGTCGATCACGCCCGTCTTGAGCGCACTGAACGCGCGAGGCGTGTCGATCGCGCAGGCTCGCGAGTCGCGGAGCAGCGATCACGATTGCCGGCTGGCGGTGAAGATCCCGAGGGACGGCCTCCTGATCGCCCAGGTCCGCGACAACACGTACGCCGGCGGCGACTCGGCGACCTACCGGCTTCGGGTCGCCACGACGCCCTACGCGACGGGCCTGTACCCGCTCGCCGGGCCGAGGGGGAAACCGCTGACGGTGACGGCGATGGGCGGGAACCTCAGGTCGCCGATCTCGAAGCGGATCGATCTGCCGGACACTCCGGGCGCGGTGATCGACCCCGGTCCGTTCGAGAGCCCCGAGGGACCGGTCGCGGCGCCGATGAAGGTCGTGGTGGGCGAGGCGAACGAGCTCCGCGAGTATCAGCCCGGCGAGCTTCCCGGGGCGCTCCAACCCCGGCCGACCGCGGCCGACGCGCCCTTCGGACCCGGTCCGCCCTACTCCATCCTTGTCGGCGAGGCCTGCAACGGGGCGATCGGCCGCCGGGGCGAGGTCGACCGATACCGCATGACGGTCAAGAAGGGCGAGAAGTTCCGGATCCGCGTGGTCGCCGAGCCGATGGGCTCGTGGCTCGACTCGGTGCTGACGGTCCGCGACGCCGAGGGCGGCGTGCTGGCCGAGAACGACGACTCCTCGGTCACGAACGAGTCGCCGAACCGTCGCGGCGTGAACTTCATGGGCGTCGACCAGGGGAGCGAGCGACAGCCTGCTCGACTTCGAAGCGCCGGTCGACGGGCCGATCACGATCGAGGTCGCCGACCGCTACGGCGAAGGCGGGCCGGAGTACGGCTACCGCCTGTCGGTCGGGGCGTCGCGACCCGACTTCGAGGCGTTCGTGCTGATCGGTAACCCGAACGCCAACGGGCAGGTGGCGGCGGCCGGGAACAATCGCGCGGTGATGCTCACGCCCGGCTTGTTCGGGGTGTATAACCTGCCCGCGGACTCCAGGGTCATCGTCAATGTCCTGGTCGTCCCCCAGGGTCGGCCGGGACCGGTGACGATCCGCGCTGAGGGGCTGCCCGACGGCGTCACCGCCAAACCGGTGACGCTCGACGTTGTCGGGCCGGGGGCCAAGGGCGGCAGCCCGTCGCTCGTGAACGCGCCGGGGAAGGCGGGGAACCTGGTCCTCGAGGTCGCGCCGTACGCCGAGCCGGGCGTGAGCGAGTTCCGGATCGTGGCGACGGCCGAGCCCGAGCCGGGGAAGCCGATCACCCACACGGCCTCGGCCACGATCGGGCTGGAGAGCGTCGCCTCGGCCGTGCCGGCGCGGCCGATCACCAGGCGGGTGGACCGGTTCCCGCTGAGGATCGTCGGCGACGCGCACCGCGCGATCGTCGGGCCGCCTGAGGAGTCGAGGCTTACGCTCGTGACCCACCCGGGGGTGCTCCTTCAGGGTGATCGGGTCGAGCTCGGCCTTCAGTTCGAGCCGTCCCCGCTGCCGGACCGGGGCTTCACGTTCGAGGCGAAGGCCAGGGGCCGCGGGCTGGCGACGAACACCGTCATCGCCAGCGCCGCGCCGACCGGTGCCGACGAGGATCGCCCGGGCGACCTGCTCGTCCGCGTCCTCGCCGCGCCCGACGCGGCGCCGGGCGTGTTCCCGGTGACGATCTCCTACGCGATGACCGGCTGCCGGACCAGGACGAGCGAGGCCCTGGTGATCGTCCGCGCGCCCGCGACCCTCGTGAACCGGGCCGAGACGATCGCGCTGAAGCCGGGCGGCTCGGCCGGGCTCTGGGTCGGGCTTCGCCGCGAGGTGGGGTGCCTTGAGGAGGTGGATGTCCGACTCGAGGGTCTGCCGCCGGGCGTGAAGATGACGGGGCCGCTGACGCTCAAGGAAGGCGAGACCGAGGATGTCCTTCGGCTCGAGATGGAGGGAAACGCCCGGCCGCTGACGACCGCGACGGCCGTGCGGGTCGTGGCGAGCGTGCGGATGCCGAGGGGGGTGGTCGCGATCGCGTCGGAAAATCGGCCGATGATCGTGGCGGCTCCGGCCGAATGATAGGATGAGACCGGATCGAATAAAGGGCTCCGCCGGGGCGTCTGTCGTCCCGGGCGGGGTCGTCGTCCGATCCGGCGGATCCAGACACGTCGCGGACGGCTCGGACACGACAGCACGTCTCGAGGCCCTCCCAGAAAGGTCCAACGCGATGCAACGGCGACCCCTCAGCCCGGTCCGTGCCTGGTCGGCCGCGGGCCTGCTCTCGTTCGTGGCGCCCCTGGCGGGGCTCGCCCAGGAGCCGAGCGAGCCGGTCCCCTCGGCCTCGTCGCGGGCCGAGACGGTCTCGGTGCTCGAGGCCAAGAAGGCCGGCACGCTCACGGCCGACGTCCGCGGCCACGGCCAGAGCCAGGTCCGCATGGTCCTCAAGAACACCTCCGAGCGTCGGCTCAATGTCGTGCTGCCGCCCGGGCTCGTCGCGGCCAGCGCCACCGGGCAGGGCGGCGCGGGCGGAGCGGGTGGCGCCGGCGGCGGCGGGCTCCAGAGCATGGGGCTCGGCCAGGCCGGCAACGCCCCGGGCGCCTTCGGCAAGTTCCAGGGCGACAACAACGCCAACGCACCCGGCTTCCGCTCGATGGGATTCGAGGCCGAGCCGACCGTCCCGCCGCTGGTCATCCCCGCCGGCCAGTCGGTGACGATCGACGTCCCATCCGTCTGCCTGAACTTCGGCCTGCCCTCGCCGGGCGCGAAGGACAAGCTGACGCTCGTCGACGTCGACGACTACAGCCGCGACCCGCGCGTCCGCAAGGCGCTGCGGTCGCTCGCCACGCTCGGCACCAGCCAGGGCACGGCGCAGGCGGTCATGTGGAACGTCTCGAACAACGTGCCGTTCGCCACGATGCTCGAGCAGGGCGAGAAGGTCACGAACCGGTATGAGGTGGCCCTCGCCTCGCGGTTCGTCGAGGCGCTCGACGCCTCCGGCGGCTCCGACCGGGTCGACCCCGCCTACCTGAGCGAGTCGCGCGTCTTCGTGACGATCCTCGACAAGAACGGCCTCGGCAAGGACGCACGCCGGCTCGCCTCGGAGATGGAGGGCCTCCGCGTCCTCGGCCTGCCGGTGCGGACGGCCGTCGCCAGCGAGCTGCCCAAGGCCTCGGGCCCCGCGCTGCACCTGCTGGTCGACGTCAGCAAGGGCAAGGCCGGCGAGACGGTCGGCAAGGTGCGGGTCCATCACCACTCGGGCCTGTCGGCGGCCATCGGCACGTCGGAGGGGTCGGACTGGACCACGCTCGGCCAGGCGAACTTCCGCGACGACGCCGGCCCGACCGAGCTCAAGGGGCTCGACCTGGCTCGCGACCTGGACAAGGCCGTCGCCTCCGCCTTCGTCGTCGCCCGGCCGGCCCGCAAGGCCGTGGGCGACACGACGATGCGGATCGAGAACCGCCTGCCGTTCTCGCTGGCGAGCGTCACGCTCCGCGCCGGCACGACCTCGGGCGCCGCGCCCGTCACCTTCCGCGGCCTGGGCATCGGCCCGGCGCGGTCGGGCGTCGCGGTGATCGAGGCCCCGCACGGGACGGTCGATCGGGTCGAGCTGAACGGGCTCTGATCCGTAGCATTCGGGACGAGAACGACGCGGGCCGTCTCCCCCGGCGGAGGACGGCCCGCGTCGTTTTGTCCGGCGAGGCTGACGCCTGCGGTCCCTCCCGCTGGCTCCACCGCGCGTCGAGCGAACCCGGCGCGCCGGGACCCGCCAGGACCTGACGATGGCGCCGACCGAACCCGAGAATGCAAGAAAGGCTCGCCTTTGGGTGCCCTCGTGCTGCGCCCGGCGGGCGGACCGACGCCCGCGGCGCGAAACGAACCCAAATTCCGCGCGGGGCGGCGGGGTGTGTCCTCCCGAAATGCTCCGTCGAAATACCTTGGCTTCGAGGGTGCCGGGTGCCTGGGGTCGAGCAGACCGAGCCCCGATCCGGGGCAATCGCGCCGGGGGCTCGTTCCGCTCGACCCCGGGCACCCATTCGAGTCCCAAAGGTCCTCAACAGAACACTCCCGAAACAAAGCCAATCCCGTGAGGGGCAGCGCAGCCGCGTCTGGCTTTCCCAACGGGGTGCGACTCTGACACCCGTCCGCGCATGCGTGGGGGCCTTGCCCTCCGCGGCCGAGCGACCAAAGACGCTCTCAGATCCCGCAGACCGCTTGTCTTACCGGCGTCCGGGGTGTTAAATTCGATCATCGGCCGATCGGCTGCGCGAGCATCCGAACCGGACGGCCTCGCGGAGCGTAGCGGAGACCGATGGCGCTCGAACGCCGGCGTGTTCTCTACGACGGGCGGGTGCAGGGCGTGGGCTTCCGGTTCACGGCGGCCCGGCTGGCACCCCGGTTCGGCGTGTCGGGGTGGGTCCGGAACCTGCCCGACGGCCGCGTCGAGCTGGAGGCGCAGGGCGAGCCCGGCCAGGTCCGCGACCTCCTCGACGCGATCCGCGGCGAGCTCGGGTCGAAGATCCACCGGACGTCCGACGAGGCGACGACGACCGACCCCGACGAGCCCGCCGACCAGTTCGAGATCCGGTACTAGCGGTCCCGACGCCATCATCCCGGCCCTTATCCCTCATCCCCACCGATCGAGCCCGACCGAACCATGAAATCGTTCACCATCGCGCTGGCCACCGCCAAGGAGGCGATCCGCCAGCCGGCGTTCTTCGTCCTCACGTTCATCGCCGCGGCGTGGCTCTTCTGGTCGATCTACGTGCCGTACTTCACGTTCGGCGAAGACATCAAGATGTACAAGGACACGGGCCTGACGACGATCTCGTTCGTCTGCCTGCTGCTGGCCCTGCTGACGTCGAGCTCGACGGTGGCCGAGGAGATCGAGGGCAAGACGGCGATCACGCTGCTGTCCAAGCCGATCAACCGGCGGCAGTTCATCATCGGCAAGTATCTCGGCATCGAGATGAGCGTGCTGCTGATGTTCCTGATCCTGGGCCTGGGCTTCGCGATCGGCGTCTTCTTCAAGTACGAGTACGACCTGCGGGAGAACGCGGGCGGGGCGGTGGACCGGGCGACGCAGATCAAGCACGTCTTCCAGGTGATGCCGGGGCTGGTGCTCGGATTCTTCGAGATCTCGGTGCTGACGGCCGTGAGCGTGGCGATCTCGACGCGGCTGCCGATGCTGGTCAACCTCGTGGTCTGCATCTCGATCTTCTTCCTCGGGCACCTGACGCCGGTCCTCGTGCAGGCGACGGAGAATCGCGTCGAACGAGCTGGTGCACTTCATGGCGCAGCTCTTCGGCTTCGCGCTGCCCGAGCTCGAGTTCTTCAACGTGAGCCCGGCGATCTCGACCGGGGCGGTCATCCCCTGGGTCGGGTACGTGCTGCCCGTCCTTGGGGTATTGTTTGTTGTACAGTGGAGCGGCGCTCCTGTTCGCGTTCCTCCTGTTCGAGGACCGCGACCTGGCGTGACCGCGGGGGCCTCGGGCCGCGCGGATCAGGAGGGAGATGGAGACCTGGTCGCCCGCGTCCTCGGAGGCCGGCGGCGACCGCGGCGGCGGCCCAACGGGCCGACCGGGACGGGGGCGGCCATGCCATCGGCGGCGTTCGGGCGTGCGGGCAGGCTCATGGAGGCCCGGCAGGGCGCGGTCGTCGCGGCCCGGGCGCTGGGGATGATCCAGTCGCTCCTGGTCCTCGCCCTCATGGGCGCCGCCGGGCTCTTCGTCTCGCTCGTCACGACCCGCGGCGCGGCCGTCTTCGACCGCGACCTGGCCATGCCCCCGTGGATCGAGGAGGTCACGACCGTCAGGTCGCATCACTCGGTCATGATCGAGGGCGCGGGGCTCGTCCCGCTGGTCGTCGACAACCTCGCGAGCGAGAACCCCGTCCACGAGCTCGGCGCGCAGGTCCTGCTGGCCGTGCTCGACCGGCTGCCGAACCTCCGCCACAACGACGGCGCGCCTGTACTTCCTGCTGGCCGTCTCGCTGAGCCTCGTCCTGCTGCTGACGCTCACGACCCGGCTCCGCCGCTCGGCGCTGGCCGACGCGGCGTGCTCGGCGGCGGCGCAGCTCCGGCGGCTGATCCACCGCCAGATGTACCGGCTCGGCCTGTCCAGCCTGCCGTCCGAGGGGACCGGGCCGGTCGCCGGCCTCTTCACCCGCGAGGTCAACGACGTCCGCGACGGGCTGATGGCCCGGCTCGACGTCACGCTCGCGGATGCCCACGCTGGCGATCGGACTCCTCCTGCTGATCCTCATCGTCTCGTGGCGGTCGACCCTCTTCCTGGCCGCCGTCGGCGCCCTCACCTGGCTGGTCGCCTCCCACCTGAGGCGGTCGAGCCAGATGATCACGACCCTCGCCGTCCGCGACGCCGCGCTCGCCGCTCAGCGCCCTGCAGGAGGACCTGAGCCTGCTGCGGATCGTCCGCGTGCACGGGATGGAGGAGGTCGACCGCGCCCGGTTCGACGAGCACCTCCAGCGCTACACCGAGGCCGACCGCCGGCGGATCATCACCGAGGGCCAGGGCCGCTCGATCCTCTTCCTGCTCTACGGCGCAGCGACGGTGCTGGCGCTCTTCATCCCGTCGTACCTGGTGGTCGTGCGGTTCACGCACACGCCGGCGATCGGCCGTGTTCGTCATCGCCGCGCTGGCGGCCTTCGTCGTGCCGATCCGCGAATGGTCGCGGATGCAGCGGAGCGTGACCGCCAGGCGTCGCGCTCGGCCGAGGCGGTCTACGGCTACGTCGACCGGACCCCCGACGTCACCCAGGCCGGCGGCGCCCTGTTCCTGGCCCCGCTCAAGGACAAGATCACCTTCGAGAACGTCGGCCTGGTCATGCCGAACGGCAAGCGCCTGCTCGACGGTCTCTCGGTCGAGATCCGCGCGGGCACGCGGGTGGCCATCATGGGCCCGGACGAGGATTCGAAGTACGCGCTGGCGTGCCTGATCCCGCGCCTCGATCGACCCGTCGGTCGGTCGCGTGCGGATCGACGGCGTGGACCTGCGCGACGTGACGCTCGAGTCGATCCGCGCCCAGGTTTCGACCGTCCTCCAGGCCGACCTGATCTTCAGCGACACGATCTTCGCCAACATCGCCCTGGGCGACGCCGAGCTACGACCTCCCGCGCGTGATCGAGGCGGCCAAGCTCGCCCACGCCCATTCGTTCATCCAGGACCTGCCGGACGGCTACGAGACGCCGATCGGCCCGCTCGGCGAGTATCTGACGCCCGACCAGCAGTACCGGATCGGCCTGGCCCGCGCGGCGCTCCACGACCCGTCGATCGTGATCATCGAGGAGCCCGACGCGCCGATCGACGACGAGGTCAAGCCGCTGCTCGACGACACGCTCGCCCGCCTCGCGCCCGGCCGGACGCTGATCATCCTGCCGCACCGGCTCTCGACGATCCGTTCATGCGACGAGGTGCTCGTGCTCCAGAACGGCCGGCTCGAGGCGGCCGGCCCGCCGCGGGAGATCCACGGGACGAGCAAGCTCTACCGGCACCTCCAGTACCTGGAGTTCAACCAGTTCGCCACGGGCGAGGTCGAGGCGGGGCAGATGGGGGGATGAGGTACGAGGCCCTTGCGGCAAAGGGCGGGTTATCGTAAGGCTATCCCGGTCCGCACCGGACGCGATCAACCAGGGAGTAGCCGGGATGCGCATGACTCGTCGCGCCGTCGCCTTCGCCTGCGTGGCGAGCGCCCTGGTGATCCGCCACGCCGGCGCGGGCGACCTGAAGCCGTACTCGCTGACGGCCGAGACGCGGGCGCGGTTCGCGGGCTTCGCGGCGGGCAGCGACGTCCTGGTCCTCGGCGAGCTCCACGGCACGCAGGAGGTACCGAGGCTCGTCGCCGGTTTGCTGGCGCCCTTGAACGAGCGCGGCTATCGCGTGCTCGCCCTCGAGATGCCTCACGACCAGCAGGAGTCCCTGCAGAACTGGGCCCTCGGTCGGAGCGCGAGGGTCCCCGCCTTCTTCACCGATCCCAGCGGCGACGGCCGGGGCAACGCCCAGCTCCTGGAGCTCGTCCGGCTCGCGGTCGCGCCACCATATCGCTGGAAGCTCGTCTGCTTCGACGAGCCCGAGATCACGTTCGGCGAGCTGCTGAAGGCCGCTCTTCGCAAGAGACCGCCCGCCGGGGGAAAGGCCGACGAGCTCACCGACGACGAGGCGCTGGCCGTCTGGCGGAAGCGCGACGCGACGATGGCGGCGAACCTGCTGGCCGAGGTGAAGTCCGTCGAGGGGTCGGGCAGGGTCCTGGCGGTCTGCGGCAATCTCCACGCCCGCACGGCGGATGACGGCAAGGAGCCGATGCTCACGCGGCTCTGGCCGCCGTTCGCGGCGACGGTGAAGGCCCAGCGGCCCGCCTGGCGCGTCCGGTCGGTGAACATCGACTTCTCCCGCGGTGCCTTCTTCAACGAAGGGCAGGCGCGACCTATCCGCTCCCCGCGTCCGATCGAAGAGCCCGTCGTCCGGCCGGGAGAGGGCAGCTCGTGGGACCTCTTGCTGGACCTGCCCGAGGCGACTCCAGCCACGTTCCTGCCCCGGAACGCCGCCGCGCCGAAGTAATGCGCTTCCCGGGGCTCGTCCGGCTCACGCCCAGTCGTCGACCGTCGGCTTGATCACCAGCTCGGGCACGTTCGCCCGCGGGTGGAGATCGACGAGGAACGCCACGGCCGCGGCGACGTCCTCCGGCTGCAAGATCACGCCCTGGCGCTCCTCGGGCACGGGCACCGGGCGGGCGTCGAGGATCGGCGTGTTCACCTCGCCCGGGTAGATCACCGACGAACGGATCCCGTGGGCGCCCTCCTCGCGGCCGAGCGTGATGCCCAGCGCGGCCTGGCCGAACTTCGACGCCGAATAGCCCGCGCCGCCGAGCACGCTGGCGCGCTTGCCGGCGATCGAGCAGACCTGGACGATCAGGCCGAAGCTCTGCTGCCGCATCCCCGGGAGCACGGCGTGGATCAGGTTGAAGGCGCCGGTCAGATTCGTGGCGATCAGCCGGTCCCAGTCCTCGTACGAGAGCTTCTCCAGGCTCCGGTCGCGGACGTTCGTCCCGGCGTTGCAGACGAGGGCGTGGATCGAGCCGAAGGCCCGCGAGGCCTCGGCGACCATCGCCTCGACGCCAGGCCGGTCGGTGATATCGCAGGGCAGGACGAGGGGCCGGGGATGCTCGGGCTCGTGGGTGATCAGCTCGGCCGTCTCGTCGAGCTTGCCGCGCTCGCGGCCGACGAGGGCCACCGGTCAGCCCCTTCCTCGCCAGCGCCAGGGCGACGCCGCGCCCGATCCCGCTGCCGGCCCCGGTGACGATCGCGTTGGACAGGGTGGTGAACACGGTGGCGAATCTCGCGGTGCGTCAGGATGGGTTCGCGGGGTGAGCTCCGCCCACCCCGCGTCGTGCGACCATCCTACCGATGCCGGCGATGTCCGGCAAATCCCGCATCCCAGGCGCGTGCGAAGTGGTGCGCCGCCGCCGGGTGGACAGCGTGCCTGGCGGCGATCTTGACGACGGGGGCCGGCGTGATGATCGATTCGGTCGGCGACGTGGGCAGGACCGTGCCGGCCGTCTGAGGCGGGGTGGTGCTCGACGTCGTTTTCGGGGCCGTCCACTCCTGGATCGAGGTGATCGTGGCGCCCTTGATCGGGATGGGCGTGGGCCCGGTCGACCCGCCCGCATTCCAGGTCTGGATGCTCGTCACGCCGCCCGTGAAGAGCGACAGGAAGGCCGACCAGCCGCCGTCGAGCTGGCTGCTCGTAACCGAGCCGAGGTCCGCGCCGTTGAGGTAGACCTCGGTCCGGACCGTCGGCGCCGGGGGCGGCGGAGGCGGAGGCGGCGGAGGCGGCGGCGGGACCGGAGGCGGCGGCGTCGGGGTCGGGACGGGCGGCTTCGCGGCCGGCGTCGGGATCAGCGCGGCGGCCTTGAGGACGTCGACCTGGCCGATCGGGCTCACGCTCGAGCCGTCGTGGACCGGATTGGAGCCGCCCTGCACCCAGCTGTCGAGCTGGTCGACGGTCGGCAGCGTCCCGAACCGCTGCTTGTAGATCTGCTGGAGCAGCACGAGCGAGCCCGAGACCAGCGGGGCGGCGAAGCTCGTGCCGCCGACGAGGGAGAACGTCGAGCCGTCGCCGGCCGGGGCGTACACCCCCTGCCCGGGCGCGGCGATGTCGGTGGCCGAGGCGCCGCCGAGCGACGGGCCCAGCCGCTGGGCGCTCGAGACGAGGTTCCCCGACCCGTCGGTGGAGGTGACGCTGATCGTCTGCGGGACGATCGCCGTGAAGCCCATCCCCTGCTGGCCCGCGTAGCCGTTCCCGGCCGCGGCGACGACCGGGATGTTCAGCGCGTCGAGCTGCGCGATCAGCCCGGTGATCTCCTGGCCGATCCCGCCGTCCTGGGCGAACCAGTTGGAGGTGTAGTTGTTGCCGTCGGAAATGGACATATTCACGACAGTAATGTTATACTGTGCGTGGTTCGTTATGACCCATTGCAGCGCGCCGGCGACGGCGTTGAACGAGCTGTTGCCGCCGGAGTCGAACACGCGGAGGGCGACGATGTCGGCCCCGGGCGCGACGCCGGGGTCGCTCGCGTCGCCGCCGGCGATGAGGCCCGCGACGGCCGTTCCGTGCTCGTCGACGGCGATCGGGTCGGGCGAGCTGTCGGCGAAGTCGTAGCCGGCGACGACCTTGTGGCCGGGCCCGAAGCCGCCGCCGAAGTCGACGTTGTTGTAATCGACGCCCGTGTCGATGACCGCGACGGCCTGGCCCGCGCCGGTGACGCCGTACTTCGCGCGGGCGGCGGTGGCGCCGAGGATCGAGCTGAAGTCGACGGCGCCCGAGGGGGGCGCGTCGCCGGCGGTCACGGGCCCGACGAGCGGCGGCGCGGTGGCCGAGGGGATCGGCGCGGCGGTCAGCAGCGCGCGCCGTTCCAGGGCCTCGGGCCTCGGCCGCCTGCGGCCGCGGTCGTCGCGGCCGGGTTTGCGGGTCCACCCCATGAATCATCACCTCCCCAGACGGCCGCCATGCCATTGGCCCTGGCCGCCCCGCAGTTCAAGAGTGGACGCCCCCCTTCCCTGGCGCGACGGTCGTGCGGGCCCTTGGGGCCCACGTTCGCGGCGCGGCGGCCCCGGCCGCTGGTCGCGGTGGGCCCGTCGGAGCGTGTGCAAATCCGCAGAGGATGGGACGGTCCGCCTGGAGGCGACGGTGCCCCTCCGGCCGCCGCCGCGCCGGGCGAGGAGCCCGGCCGTCGGAGGCCGACTGTGGACCCGTTCCGATCCGATCCGCGCCGGCGGGCCTGGGGATGCCCGCGACGGCCGACCGTGCCGGCCCGAGTCCGAGGAGCGCATCCTGCGTCTGGGGTCAGGTGGTGCAGATCAGTGCGGCGGACCCTTCCATGAGCCACGCCGGGGAGTCTGCCGGGGCCCGTCCGAAGCTGGGCGCCCGACGTTGTTGGCCCGGTCATCGATGACGCGGGCCGGCGCCGCTCCCTCCGCCCGGGCCGCCCGCGTCGTGCGGGCTAGGCGTCGGTGTCGGGCTCGGCTAGAGTGAACGGGCCGGCGGCCCCGTCATGAGGCCTCGGTCCCGTCCGACGCCCGTTGTATCGGCCGATCGCCGCGCGGAGATTCCCCCGAAACATGGCAATTGTGGGCATCATCCCGGCGCGATTCGCTTCGACCCGACTCCCCGGCAAACCCCTCCTCGCCGACACCGGGACGCCCCTCATCCAGCACGTCGTCGACGCCGCGAGGCGCTCGACTCGCCTGTCCCGGATCATCGTCGCGACCGACGACCGGCGGATCTTCGAGACCATCGCCCGAGCCGGCGGCGAGGCCGTGATGACCCGCGCCGACCACCCGAGCGGCACCGACCGCGTGGCCGAGGTCGCCGCCGCGATCCCCGACGCCGACATCATCGTCAACCTCCAGGGCGACGAGCCCGAGATCGCCGGCGCGACGCTCGACCTCGTCGCGTCGCTCCTCGTCGACGACCCGTCGCTGCCGATGGCGACGATCGCCACGCCGATCCGCGAACATGGGGTCTATCACGACCCGGCGTGCGTGAAGGTCGTCCGGTCATCGAACGGCCGCGCCCTCTACTTCTCGCGGGGCCCGATCCCCCACGTCCGCGACGGCGGCTTCGACCCGCTGGCGGAGTCGCCCCAGGCCCTGTTGCATCTCGGCCTGTACGCGTACCGCCGCGAGTTCCTGCTGAAGCTCGCGACGATGCCCCCCTCGCCGCTCGAACGGCTGGAGAAGCTCGAGCAGTTGCGCGCGCTGGAGGCCGGTTATCCGATCGGCGTGGGGATGGTTGACGAGCCGAGCGTCGGCATCGATACGCCCGACGATTACCGGCGGTTCGTCCGGCGCTGGTCGCGGCGCCTCAGCGAACGGTCGGCGCCGACTTGAGACTCGTGAGATACGCCACGAGGTCCGCGAAGTCGACCGGCGCCAGGCCGTCGACCTGCCCGGCCGGCATGATCGACGTGTCGCCCACGCGGCGGGCCTCGATGTCCGACCTGGGGATGCGGATCAGCTTCGCCTCGCCGTCGACGAGCTCGACGTGCGTCTCGTTCTCGCCGCGGACGACTCCCGTCACGACCGCGCCGTCCTTGCGGGCGACGATGGCCGGCTGGTATCCGGTGGCGATCCGGCTCGATGGTTCGAGGACCGAGCGGACGATCTCGGCCTTGTCGTACTTGAGCGCGAGCCCGGTCAGGTCCGGCCCGACGTTCGCCGCGCCGCGGCCCTCGGCGGCGTGGCAGCGGGCGCAGTTGAGACCCTTCGCGTCGAAGAAGAGCTCCTCGCCCTTGCGGGAGTCGCCCGAGTGATTCAGCGCGAACGTGCGGAGTCCCTCACGTCCCGCCGGCCGGGTTGTCGCGGCGAGGATCGGCTCCGAGGGCTCGGACACCTGAACGCTGAACGACCAGGCGCCGATCCCCTGCCTCGAGCAGAGGAGCAGCCGGTTCGTCCCGTTCACGAGCTTGACGCGGACGAGGTCGGAATCGGACATGTAGGCCCGCCCGCCCGCGTTGCCGCCGTTGTGGACGATCGCCTCATTGAGCGAGACGAGGACGGTGCCGCTGGAGCCGACGAGGAGCATCGCGTCGCGATCGCCCTGCGATGAGATCTCCGCGTAGGCGAACGCGGCGAGGTCGGGCGAGCCGTTGGTGTCGTAGCCGAATCCGCCGAAGTCGCCGCGCCCGGCCTTGAAGGCGTCGAGGTCGACACGTCCCGTCTTCGCGTCGCCCGCCATTTCGCCCCAGTGAACCGGCCGGCCCTCGACACCAGGGTGCGCGCGGCCGAAGTCGATGGAGCGCTCGCCGAAGAAGAGCTGCGCGGTCGCCCTCGGGAATGGGCCGATGACCTTCCACGCCGTGACCGGGCGGAAGTCGGCGAGCACGCGTCCGACGGCCTCGGCCGCGAGGCCGCGGAACTCCCCTGCCCTGGCCCGTCGGACCAGCTCGGCCGAGACCTGCGGGCGAATCCGCAGAAGTGCGTTCTGTGCGACGCGCCGAAGGTCTGCGCTGCGATCGTCGAGCGCGGCCAGGTAGACGTCGAGTGCACGGGGGTCGGGCATCGCGCAGAGCGCGATCGTCGCACCGGTCCGCGTCGATTCCGACTTCGCTAGCGCGACGAGCTTCGGCACGGCTCCGGCCAATCGCATGCGGCCGACGGAGTCGATGGCGGCGTCGCGGACCTCGGCATCGGGGTCGTCGAGCCGGGCGACGATCCGCGCGTGGACGTCGGGCGGGAGCCTGGTGACCTCGCGGAGCGCGTGCAGCGCGGCGATCTGGACCGGCTTTGGTTTGCCATCCATGAAATCGGCGAGGTCGTTCGGCGGCAGGGCCCCGGAGCGTCCTAGCCCCGGAAGGGCACGCGCGACCAACTCCGGCGGAGCGCGTGGGATCGAAGAGCAGCGCGAACCGAAGATTGAACGCCTGGCGATTGTTGATGCCGCCCAGGGCGTCGAGCGCGGCGGTGCGGACCAGCGAGCGGCTGATCCTTGCTGGCGACGAATCGTCCGAGCGAAGGCACCGCCCGCGGCTCGCCCCAGCGGCCGAGCGCGGTGATGAGCGTCGCGCGGTTCGTCGCGTCGGTCTCCCGCGGTAGCGCGGCGAGGAAGTTCGCGGACACCTCGGGCCCCACGCTAGCGAGTCCGATGATCGCCTGCCTTCGGACCGTCGCGACCGGATCGACCAGCCCGCGCGCGAGGCCGAGCAGGATGGCCTGCATCCCCTGCCTGTCCCAGTCGACGCTCTTGCTCGGGAACGCGCCGGCCAGCGGGTTCGTGCCGAACCAGGCGCCGGTCCACTCTGGGTACTTGCGGTACTGTCCCGCGAGGTTCGCGAGGATGCGGGCCCGGACGGTCGGGTCGGGCTCCTCGCTGAAGGCGAGGTCGAGGGCCTGGATCGCGGGGAGTGACCAGGATTCGTCGACGAGGGCGAGGCTGTCGTCGCGTTGCTTGGGATTGCGAAGAGCGGCCTTGATCGCGGCCGTATCCCAGGCGTCCAGCTTGCGGATGGCCTTGCGAATCGACCAGGCGACGAAGCGGTCGGGGTCGCCGAGGGCGGTGTAAAGGGCGGGAGCGACCGACTTGTCACCGATCCGGCCGAGGGCGATGGCGGCCTCGCGGCGGACGGTCGGGTCGGCATCGGTCAGCAACTTCGCGAGCGCGGGCAACGCAAGCTTGTCGCGGCGGATGCCGCACGAACGGGCGGCCTGGGCTCGGACGGCGTCGCATGGGTGCGACAGGCCCTCGCGTATGGCCGCTCGGGCGGTCAACGTGTTGATGGAGTCGATGCCCAGAGGGCATGGACACGCCACGAAGGGTCGATCTCTTGAGGGTCGGGTTCGTCAAGCAACACACTGCGGAGGAGGGCCTCGGGGTCATGATCGGGCAGCGACTCCGGCGCAGAGGTCCTCGCGTGGAGCGCTGCGCTCCACGAGGAAGCGCTGTGTGGTCATCCTGACGTTGAGTGCTGGGTGCGTGAGGTTGAAACAAGGACGGGCCGTCAGCCGGTCATCGGGACGGGGGCCAAAGAGGGCCATCGGTACCGTCCTGTCATCGCCGGCGTAACGCAGACGGTAGATCCGTCCGGTCCGCGGTCCGTCCGCGAGCCAACCGTTGTAGGCCCAATCGACGAGGATCAACGCGCCGCGGTCGCCGTCGACCGCGATCGAGAATGGCCGGAAATCTCCAAGCCCGCCCTTCGTGACGAGGGGCTCACGCTTTACGACCTTGAACGTTGCCCCGGCTTTCGCAAGCTCGTAGCGGAAGACGGTCTGCAATCCCCAATCACAGGCAAAGAGGTTGCCGCGATACTTCGGCGCGAGACCGTCTTCGTTGTAAATAATCGCCTGCGCCCCCACGCCGCCAACCTGCCCTCCAGTCACGGGCAGACAGCGCCAAGGGGCGGTCAGGAATTCGTATGGATAGCCATAATGCCCCCCGACAATGTGATGCGTCAGGCTGTTCGGCCAGCGCTTGCTGTCGTCGTCGTTGCCGTAGGTGAAGATCTCGTCGCGGTCGGTCAGGGCGACCGACAGCGGGTTGCACTCGCCGGTCGAGACGATTTCCAGGTCGGATCCGTCGGGCCGGATGCGGATCACGCCGCCGCCCTTCATGCGGATCGTGGTGCCGTCCTTGCCGACGCCTTTCGGGATGCCCTTGTCGCCGACGGCGATGTAGAGGAAGCCGTCCATCCCGAGCCGGCAGCCCGAGGCGATGTGGTCGTTGATCCCGTTGAACGCCGGGTTCGCCGGGCCGAGGCCCGTCATCAGGTCGACACGGCGATCGGCGCGGCCGTCGCCGTCCGTGTCGGTGAGGGCCGAGAGGAACGGGGCGTGGACGACGTAGAGCGTGCCGTCGATCCATTCCAGGCCCATGACCGCATGAAGCTTGTCCGCGAAGGTCGCGGACCTTGCCATCCTTGATCGCGACGACGCTGTCGATCGGCTCGGTGGGCGGGCCCGGCATGTCCATCGGGTCCTGGCCGAGGTAGATCGTCCCGTCGGGGGCGACGACCACGGCGGTCGGGAAGACGATGGCGGGGGCCTGGGCGATCAGGTCGATCGTCCAGCCTTCAACGACCTTCGGTTTGGGGTCGTCGGCGAGGGCGGGGTACGCGAAAAGGCCGAGGAGCAATGCAATCCGTCGCATGGTGTCCGTCCCTGGGCGTTCGAGGCCGTCGTCGGCTTGGCCTGGAGATCGGCGGGCGAATCGGCCAGAATTGTAACCCGATGCCGCCGGCGCGCCAGCGCGACCCGGCGCGAGCCCTCGACCAGGAGCCTCACCGCAGTGAACGACCTGACGATCACCAACCCCGCCCGCGAAGTCCCACCCTACCGGAACCCGAGCTATCCCCACCGCACGCACACGGCCGAGGGGCCGAAGTGGCGGGCCTTGCTCGACGAGTGGCGGACGAACGTCGCCGCGGCGACCTCGAAGCTGAACGTGCTCGGGAACCACCCCAGGCGTGCCGACTTCGAGTTCCTGGCCGACCAGATGCAGGGGGCGCTCGACCAGATCGCCGACATGGCCCGGCGGCTGCCGGGCGAGGTCGGTGAGCTCTACACTGAGGACAAGCACAAGCTCGAGCAGGCGGTCGCGGCGCTGGGGCGGCTGCTCAAGAAGTGGGAAACGCTCGGCTAACGATCTCCGGACCGCCGGACAGCCATCACGTCCGGTCGATCTGGAACTCGCACTGGATGACCGGCCCGCGATCGGTCTCGATCGTGTTGGCGATCCGCAGCGCGTGGACCCAGCGATCGCCGCGCTGGTCGAGCTCGAACCTCGCGTCGATCCGGGCCGGCGTGACGAACCATCCGGCGGCCACGCGCGGCGGGTCGGTCGACTCGGTGACGGCGAGGTAGGTGTTGCCGGTGTGGTGGTCGTTGTAGATCCCCGGCGCGTTCTTGTTGATCTGCCAGAACTCGATGACGTCCGGCGGCGGCTCGTAGGGCGGACGACCAGGGACGTGCGTCTTGCCGAAGACGAAGGGATTATCCCCGTCGAAGACGCCCGGCGTGGCCGGGTCGGGGTAGATGTGCCAGCAGTATCCGCGGACGAGCGTGTCGTGGCGGTCGGTCGATCCCCGGTGCATTGCTCTCGTCTCCTCCGTTTCCGATGTCAACTCGCGGGCTCCAGCTCGACCTTGATCCATCCCGGCCTGTGCTCGGCGAAGGTCTTGTAGGCGTCGATCGCCGAGGTCAGCGGCTCGCGCTTGGTCAGCACCTTGAGCGGGTCGACGGCGCCACTCCGCACGAGCTCGACCAGGTGCGGCAGGTACTTGCGGTGGTTCGCGTTGCCCATCTTGACCGTCAGGTTCTTGTTCATCGCCAGGCCGATCGGGAACGAGCCCATCGTCGGCGGATAGACGCCGATGATCGAGAACGTGCCGGCCTTGGCGAGCGACGTGACGGCCCAGCGGAAGACCTGCGACGGGGCGTCGCCGGCGAGCCAGTGCTTGTCGGGCTTGGCGCCGATCTCTTCGAGCTCGCGCTCGTACTCCTTGCGCGACGCGCGGTCGAGCCTCGCCGGGGCCGTGCTCGGCGTGGTAGGCGTCGACGCCCACCGCGTCGATCGCGCGGTCGACGCCGATCTTGCCCGTGAGGCCGAGGATCGCGACGACCGGGTCCTCCTCGTTGAAGTCGACCGTCTCGGCGCCGAGCTCGCGGGCCATCGCCAGGCGATCGGGCACGGTGTCGACGGCGATCACGCGCGAGGCGCCCAGGTGCATGGCGCTCCGGATCGCGAACAGCCCGACGGGTCCGCAGCCGAAGACGGCGACGTTATCGCCGGGCTCGATCTCGGCGATGTCGGCGCCGAAGTACCCGGTCGGGAAGATGTCGGAGATCAGGATCGCCTGGTCGTCCGTCACCTCGTCGGGCAGCTTGACCATGCCGACGTTCGCGAACGGGATCCGCGCCCGCTCGGCCTGGAGGCCCTGGAACGGGCCGGTCATCTTCGGCCCGCCGTAGAACGACGTGCCGGCGAGCGAGCCGTTGGGATTCGCGTTGTCGCACTGCGCGTGATAGCCCGCGCGACAGTACGAGCAGTAGCCGCAGGCGATGGTCGAGGCGATCACGACGCGGTCGCCGACCTTGAAGTTGCGGACGTCCTTGCCCATCTCCTCGACGACCCCCACGCCCTCGTGGCCGAGGATCGTCCCCGGCTCGACGCCCGGCACGGTGCCGCGGACGAAGTGGAGGTCGGTCCCGCAGATCGCGCTGGCCGTGAGGCGGACGATCGCGTCGGTCGGCTCCTTGATCTTCGGGTCGGACGACCCGGTCGAGCCGGATGTCGCCGACTCCGTGGAAGACGACGGCTTTCATGGGTCGGGTCAGACTCCGGTGGGATAGGTCTCGGGGATCTCGCCCGCGTGCCAGGCCTCGGGCGCGGTCGAGGGGCATGAGGGCGGATGTCTCGTCGAGGTGGATCACGGCGTCGAACTGGTCGGAGAGCCGGGCGTGGAAGTAGTGGCTGGCCCGCTCGGTGCGCGGGCGGTAGACGACGCCGATCGCGCGCTCGAGCCGCTCGCGGCGGAGGCCCTCGGCCGCGGCGCCGCCCGAGCGGAGGTCGAGCCAGAACCGCGGGATGCCCACGCCGTGGAACAGGTGCTCGAAGCTGCCGTCGAGCGCGGGGCGGACCGTCATGCGCCGGGGCGGCTCGTCCCAGTCGTCGGCGGCCGTCACCGTGCCGGCCGAGGTCGTGAATCCGATACTGAACGAGAGCTCGCCGTATCGCTGCCGGACGAGCTGGCCCAGGTTCAGCTCGCCCTGCCGTCCCATCTCGGTCGCGCGGGCGTCGCCGAGGTGCGAATTGTGCGCCCAGACGACGGCCCTGGGCTCCTCGCCGTGACGGCCGAGGTGGGCGACCAGGTCCTCGAGGGTCTCGGCCATGTGCGTGTCGCGGAGGTTCCACGACGAGACGCGGCCGCTGAACATCGTCCGGTAGTAGCGCTCGGCGTTCAGCGCGAGGCGGGCGTTCTGCTCGGCGAAGAAGTATTCGTCCTCCGCGACCTTGCCGTCGCGCTTCGCGTACTCGACCGCGCGGTTGCGGAGGTCGTCGAGCTGGCGGACGACCTCGTCCTCGCACGACCGGTCGATCCGGTAGCTCGCGGCGAAGCCGTAGGCCTGCGGGTCCTCGCCGAAGTGCTCGAAGCAGGCGTAGCGGGCCCGAGCCCGGCCGGCGGCCTCCTTGTCGACCGTCTCGAGGTACGAAATGACCGCGCGGATCGAGCTGTGCAGGCTGTAGAGGTCGAGCCCGTAGAAGCCGACCTGGCGCGGCGAGCCCTTCGGCCTGTGCGAGTTGTGCTCCGCGAGCCACTCGACGAACTCGAGGACGTCCTGGTTCCGCCACATCCAGGCGGGAAACCGCTCGAAGTCCTCCAGCGCGGACAGGGCGTCCGGGTCGTCGCCGCAGCCGCGGACGAAGCGATTCACCCGGTAGGCGTCGGGCCAGTCGGCCTCGACGCAGACCGCCGTGAAGCCCTTCTCCTCGACCAGCCGGCGCGTGATCCGCGCCCGCTCCAGGTAGAACTCGTGGGTGCCGTGCGAGGCCTCGCCGACCAGCACAAACCGGGCGTCGCCGATGAGTTCGAGCAATTCGTCATAATCGCGCGACGAGCCCGACAGCGGCCGCGCGGCCTCCGCGATGATCGCTTCGGGGCGATCGCGACGGTGGGCAACCATGGGTGCGTCCTCCCGAACAGAGACCGGCGAGGTCCTCCGGGCACGAACGTGCAAACGTTATTCCAACGGTGGCACGACGGACGGGACCGAACCGCCGGAAGTGACGCGGCGAGGCGTTCCGGGTCTCCGACCGAACCCGGCACCCTGCGCGGACCGAACCCGAGCGTACGCCTTTCGTTCGTCTCGGTGCGGCTTTGTGCGGGACAAGGTCGCCCCGGCATCTCGGGGACGTCGTGCCAATGCACTCCACCGAGCAGCAACCGGCTCTGAGGATGGCGGGCCTACGGAAGACCGCGGGGCCAGTTCAGGTGCCTCGCCAGGAAGGCGAAGGTCTCCTTGCCGTCGATCTGGTGGCCGCCGTTGAAGACGGCCAGGCCGGTGCGGTCGCCGATGCCGAGCTTGTCGTAGAGCCGCTTCACCTTGGCGAACTCGTAGGCCGACCCACTCGTCGGGCGCCACGCCGTCGTCGTGTCCGCGCTCGACCATGAACGGCCGCGGGGCGATCAGGCCGGCCATCTCGGCGTAGTTGAACCGCTCGGCCAGGCCGAACTCGTACATGTCGTATTCGATCGTGTAGAGGTAGCTGTACTTGCGGTCGATGTTCGTGCACTTGACGGCCCACTCGTTGAAGTCGGCCGAGCAGATCGAGAGGCAGTAGTCCTTGAGGATCGCCGGGACACGCATCGCGGTCTTGCCGCCGTAGGAGAGGCCGTAGAAGGCGATCCGGGCGGGGTCGACCTCGGGGCGAGACTTGAGCCAGTCGAGCGTCCGCTCGTGCTGGGCGACGATGATCGAGAAGAGCGACTTGCCCAGCGGGTTCGCCTTCCGCTGGAGCTGCCGGAACCGGTCGCCGCCGATGTACGGGTTCTGGGGCGCGTAGACGATGTAGCCGAGGTCGGCGAGCTGGGCGCCGAAGCTGTTGTAGGGCGACTTGATGCCGCGGGTCGACGATCGGCTTCGGGCCGTCCCCTCGAGGCCATGCTGGCAGACGACGACCGGGCCGCCTCTCGCCGGGCTTCAGGTCCTTGGGGAGCAGCAGGACGCCCGAGGCGAAGACGTCTTCGTCCATGCGGAAGCTGGACCGCGTAGCCGGTCCACTTCGGCTCGTCGTAGACCTGCGTCGAGAGCACTTCGGATCTCGGCGACTCGGAGGGCCGGAGCTTGCCGATCAGCTCCTCGGTGGAACTCGGCCCGATACGGGTCGAGTCGATGCTTCCCAGGCCTCGGCGGACTTGCGGTCGGCCTTCGACCAGTAGGCCTACGCGGCGAAGCTCCGAGGTCCGCAGGAGGGCCTGCGTGTACTCGACCATAGCCGCCGACGAGCCTGCCCATCCGCGCCCGGTCGTGACCGGCGGGCCGGGGGTCGGCGGGAACGGGCCGCTCGGCAGCCCGGGTCGAGCTCGAGATCGGCGAGGAATGACTCCAGGCCCTGCGCGCCGACCTGAGCCGGCTGGGACGAATCCGCCGGAAAAAGCTTCGCCGGCCGTGCGCCGTCGCCCTGATAGGCGATCTCGCCGAGCCGCTGGAACTCGGCGTTGACGGCCTCGTCGTGAGGGCGTGGCGATCCGGCCCGACGCGGCATCGGACCGGCCGCCCACCGGCGGGGGCGGGCCGGCGACCTCGGGGCCCTTGCAGGCCTCGATCGTCAGCGCCCGCGGCGCGATCAGGCTGCGCGACCTCGGCGTCGCCGAACTCGTTCAGCAGGCCCCAGACGTTCCGGTAGATCGGCTCCGACCAGACGGCCTCCCGCGGGCCGAAGTGGCCGGCGACCCACGCCTCGTCGATCCTGGTGTCGACCGCCGCGGCGTCCAGCGCGATCAGCCCGCCCTCGCCGATGCCGAAGACGCCGATCGGCCGCTTCGGCTCGCCCGTCCCGCGTGAACCAGTCGACCGCCGCGCGAACTTCGTCGACCTCGTAGCCGATCACGTGCCGGCCCGTCTCGTAGGCCATCCGGTAGATCCACTCGCGGTGCGTCAGGTTCGTGAACCGGACGAGCGGACTGCCCGAGAACTCGTCCGACCGGTCGATCAAGGTCGGCACCAGGACCCGGCAGCCCGCCTCCGCCAGGCGGAGGGCGGTCGCCGCCTCGGGTGGCGAGCCCGTCGCCGCCCAGACGAGCTGCTCGGGCGGGGTGTCGGCGTCGGGCAGAGCGACGACGTTTGCCCTGATCGCGCCGACCGGCTCCACGAGCAGGCCCTCGGCGTCGAAGCCGGGATACACAGTCCATCGGACCGCCGTCACCTTCACCGAGTCGTTGACCGCCAGGGGTGCGGGGACGCCTGGCCCCGAGAGATACGTCATGGTGACGGGCCTGGCCCGCACCTCGGTCGTCCCAAGGATCGCGGCGAGCCGCTCACGCTGGGGCCCGACGGAATTGTTGTAGGCGTTGACCGAGGTGTGGACGCGGTCCCACCGGCCGTCCCGCCGGGCCAGGGCGGCGCGGGTCTCGCGGTCGAGGTAGCGGTGGAGTCCCTCGACCATCTCGCGGGCCGGGTCGGCCGGCATCGGCCAGGCGCGGGTGCCTTCCAACGGCGGCCCGGCGCAGACGAGCGAAAGACTCGCGGCGACGATGGCGAGGGTCACGGCGGCGGCCTCCGGCTGGCCTCGGGGTGGGATTCCCCCAAGGTAGCGGGCCGGGCCGCCAATGCAAGCCGCCGGAGACGCGGCGACCCGGGCCGGGGCCCGGGTCAACGAGGAGTGGGCAGAGCCGGGATCGAACCGGCGACACCAGGATTTTCAGTCCTGTGCTCTACCAGCTGAGCTATCTGCCCGTAGTGCACGGGTGAGAAGGAAGGATAAAGGAATCACGCGCGGCATGTCAACGGGAGCCGCGGTGCCCCGCTCTCTTCCCCGTCCTCCGTTCCTAGTTACGACAGATCGGCCTCGCGGCAGGTTCACATGGCATCCGACGATGTCGTAGGTTCCGGTTCGAGATCCGTCCCCCCCGGATGACACGCCCCGCGCCCCATCCGAGAGTGGCCCCGTGAGCACCTCCGCGCGCCTTGATCCGCTCTGCCGGCTCCTCCAGATCGTCCTGGCCCTCCAGTCCGACCGCCGTCCCAACGCCCGCCAGCTCGCCGAGGAGTGCGAGGTCAGCCGACGGACGATCTTCCGCGACCTCGAGACGATCGCCCTCGCCGGAATCCCCGTGGAATACGATCCTGCGCGTCAGGGTTACCGGATCGCCTCGCCGACTCCGGTCCGGTCGGCGGGACTGGAAGAGCGCGAGATCCAGGCTCTCGCCGTCCTTCTGAACACGCGCGGAGATTCCGATCACTTCGGCCTCGGGGCGGCAGCGCGTTCGGCGCTGAACAAGCTGTTGGGGGCACTGCCGTTAGAGTCGCGAGGGCGGGCCGAGGCCGTCGATCTCGCGACCCGGGACCTGGCGCGGCCCGCCGCGCTCGACCCGGGCCGGCGCGAGGTCTACGAGGGCCTGCTCCGTGCGGTGGCCCTCGGAGTCCAGGTCCGCCTGACCATCCGCACGCCTCGGCGAGCGGCCGAGACGACGCGGCTGACGCCCTACCGGATCGTCGCACTTCGCGACGGCTGGGCCGTCGTCGGGCGGTCGTCGCTGCATCGGCAAGTCCGGCTGATCCCGCTGGCACGGGTCGCGACGATCGAGCTGACGGACGATCCGGCGTCGGTCCCGCCCCGCTTCCGGGTCGACAACTGGCTGGCGAGGACATGGTCGGGCGAACCGGGCCTGGGCAGGCGCGAGGTGTGGCTCCGCTTCGATGCCGAGACGGCCCCGGCGATCGTCGACGGGTTCTGGCATCGCTCGCAGCGCGTGGAATCCCTCCCCGATGGCCGCGTCGACCTCCGGCTCAGCGTCGACCGCCCCGAGGAGCTCTCGGGCTGGGTGCTCGGGCACGCCGAACACGTCGAGGTGCTCGCCCCGGCGCGGCTCCGCCGCGAGGTGCGGCGGCTGGCCGTCCGGGTGGCTCGCCGCTACGGCGCGCCGCGACGCGAGCCGGTCGCGGCGGCCGATTTCGGGGGGCTGGGTGGTTGACGCCCCCCGCCCTGGCATTAGAATGAAACCCGTCGACCCGACCGGGGACCGGCGGGCGCATAGCTCAGTTGGCTAGAGCGCACCCCTGATAAGGGTGAGGTCCGAGGTTCGAATCCTCGTGCGCCCATAGATCTGACGCAAGTGAAGGGGACGAGGGGGGTTATTCCTCCTCGTCCTCTTCTTCTTCGACTTCCGCTTCCTCTTCGTCCTCGGCCTCCTCTTCGTCCTCGACCACGACCGCTTCCTTGGCGGCGACCGCGGCGGCCTTGGCCGGCGGAGGGGTGCGCGGGATCACGGCACCGAGGCCCGGGGCGTCGTCGGGCATGGGCTCCTTCACCTTGTGGACGAAGTGGGTGCCCTTACCCTTCTCGGTGAGCTCCTTGGCCCTGGCCTCGGCGCCCTCGCGGTTGGCGTATTCGAAGACGGCGACCTGCTTGTAGGCGTCGTTCATGACGGCCCAGACGATCCTCATCCGAGCCGCGGGCTTGGCGGCCTTGGGACTCTTGGCCTTCGACTTGGCCGGGGCCTTGGGCTTCTTCTTCGGCTTCTTTTCCCCGGCGTCCTCGTCCTCCTCGGCCTCGACGACGTCCTCCGTGTCATCCTGCTCCATCGGGTCGAGGGGCTCGGCCGCGTCGTACTGCCGGCGCAACTCGCGACGGTCTCTCGGTTTACCTGCCATCCAACCGTCCTTCTTCGGGGAGAGCCTGGGCTCGGATGAGCTGACGCCCCGCTCGGGGTGTCTCGCCGCCGATCATAATCCATCGCCCGCGCGAAGGCCAGTCGGCGGACGGCATGGTACGCGTGACAGAACCTACGCCGATGGGACGCTGGCCGGCGGCGGCGCGGGTAACGCGGCAGCGGACGCCGACGCCGTACGTCGATTGACGCCCACGGCCTGGCAAAGCTGGGCGATGACGACGTGCTTCGTGATGTTCAGCGCGACGATGCCGAGGATCACGTTCACGCGGAAGCACCAGAGGTTCACGGCGACGCCGGCCACGAGGCCGAGCAGCGACGCCACGCTGAAGGTGATCCCGCGCCGTTCCATGAACCGCATTATGGCCGCCGGTCGGTCGTTCGGGAAGTGTCGGATTCGGCCGCGCGGTGCGCGTCACTGCCCCCTGGCGTCGGCCCGATGCGCGGTCTAGGATGATCGCATCGACCGGCCGGGGGGCCGCGATGTTCGCCCGCGGATGCCCCGCCTCCCTGCGCCGATGCCTCTAAAGAGCACCGAATCCATCGCGAACCCCCGAGGGGGCCCTGGAACCGATGTCGACCCCGACGACCGCGCGGCCGGAGTGGAGCATCTCGATCGACCCGGTGCTCCAGAAGGAGCTCGAGCAGCACGTCCTGGTCACGAGCTGGGACAAGCTGCTGGGGATCGTCGACACGGTCTACAACTGGGGCCGGCGGTCGAGCCTCTGGCCGCTCGGGTTCGGCCTGGCGTGCTGCGCGATCGAGATGATCTGCACGGCGTCGAGCCGGTTCGACATCGCCCGCTTCGGCGCCGAGGTGTTCCGCGGCTCGCCCCGCCAGGCCGACGTGATGATCGTCTCGGGCACCGTCACCAAGACGATGATGCCGATGATCGCCCGGCTCTACGACCAGATGCCCGAGCCGAAGTACGTCATCTCGATGGGCGCCTGCGCCTCGGGCGGCGGGCCGTTCAAGGAGGGGTACAACGTCGTCTCGGGCATCGACAAGTACCTGCCGGTCGACGTCTACATCCCCGGCTGCCCGCCGACCCCGCAGGCCCTGCTGAACGGCCTGATCACGCTCCAGAAGAAGATCGACGGCGAGCGGATCAGCCACCTGTCGTGGTATCGCGACGAGGTCGAGCGCGACGTGCCGATCCCGGTGCTCGGCCCCGACCTGATCGACCTGCGGCTGCTGGAGGTCACCGCCGAGAAGACGGCGCAGGGGCTGATCGAGACGCGCGAGGAGACGCTGGTCAAGCCCGCGAAGATCCCGGCCCCGCAGCCGGAGGTCGAGGAGGCGGAAGCTCCGGCCGAAACCGCCCCCGCCGCGAAGGGCCCGAGCAAGATCGACCTGATCCGCGCCAAGGCGGCCGGCACCGCGGCGCCTGCGGGCGAAGCCGGCACCCGCACCGAAACCCGCGGCCAAGCCGGCCAAGAAGCAGAAGAAGGCCGAGGCGCGGCCGAGCCTCCGTCTGGCTCGGCGAGACGCTTGCACAAGGAGCTGGCCGAGCGGCTCAACGACAAGTTCGGCGCCGGGCTCGGCCACGATCATCCAGGCCGGCCTGCTCATCCCGGCCGACAAGCTCCTCCGCGTCTGCCGCTATCTCCGCGACGAGAACGTCGATCAAGTACGACTATCTCGCCAGCCTCCAGAGCGTCCACTTCGAGGACTGCATCGAGGTCAACTACCAGCTCGACAGCACGCACGCCCCGGCAAGATGATCGAGCTCCGGGTCCGGCACGAGCGAGAAGGAGGGCGAGGGCGAGATCCCGTCGGTCAACTCGATCTGGCGCGGGGCCGATTTCCAGGAGCGCGAGGTCTTCGACATGATGGGCGTCCGCTTCTCGGGCCATCCCGAGCTGAAGCGGATCCTCATGTGGGACGGCTTCTCGTACTACCCGCTCCGCAAGGACTACCTCGAGCCCTATTACGAGGGCCCGACGAAGGTCTTCGACAGCCGCGTCGAGGACGGCCACCACTTCCGCGCCGAGGAGTTCAACCCCTACGGGTCGAACACGAAGATCCCCAAGGGGTGGGACGGCTGGTCGACGCTCGACCCGGACGACGACACCAAGGGCAAGGACTCGATGCCCACGGGCGTCTCGATCAGCGAGCTGGGCAGCGACCAGTTCATCATCAGCATGGGGCCGCAGCACCCCTCGACGCACGGGGTGTTCCGCATGAACCTCCGGGTCGACGGCGAGACGATCGTCGGCCTGAAGCCGGTCATGGGCTACATGCACCGGAACCACGAGAAGATCGGCGAGCGGAACACGTTCCTGATGAACTTCCCGTTCACCGACCGGCTCGACTACCTGACGAGCATGGGGAACAACTTCGGCTACGCCCTGGCCGTCGAGCAGCTCATGGGCGACGACGCCAAGCCGCCCGAGCGGGCCGAGTACATCCGCGTGATCATGGCCGAGCTGACCCGAGTGGCCAGCCACATGTGGTCGATCGGCTTCTTGCTCAACGACCTCGGCGCCTTCTTCACGCCGGCGCTCTACGCGATCGAGGAGCGCGAGCTGATCCTCGACCTCTTCGAGTGGGCCGCCGGCAGCCGGATGATGTGCAACTACTTCCGCTTCGGCGGCGTCGCCTTCGACCTGCCCAAGGGCTGGCTCGATCGCTGCCGGAAGATCGTCAACGACCGACTCGACCGGCGGATCGACGAGCTGGACAGGTACCTCTCGGGCAACGAGATCCTGATCGACCGCGGCCGGGCGTCGGCGTGCTGACGGCCGAGCAGGCGATCAACTACTCGACGGCCGGCCCGGTCCTGCGGGCCTCCGGCGTCAACTACGACATCCGCCGCGCCGCCCCGTACAGCATCTACGACCGGTTCGATTTCAAGGTCATCACCGGCACGCACGGCGACGTCTACGACCGGTACTGGGTCCGCCTGGTCGAGATGCGCGAGAGCGTCAAGATCCTCAAGCAGGCGGTCAAGGACATCCCCGAAGGGCCGATCCTGCCCGGCAAGAAGAGCTATCAGATCAAGGTGCCCGCCGGCGAGGCGTACTCGCGGGTCGAGAACCCCAAGGGCGAGCTCGGCTATTACGTCTACGCCGACGGCGGCCCGACCGCCTATCGCTACCACGTCCGGAGCCCGAGCTTCATCAACCTGACGGCCCTGGAGCAGATGTGCCTCGGGCACACGGTCGCGGACGTCGTGGGCATCCTCGGGAGCCTGGATATCGTGCTGGGCGAGGTCGATCGCTGATGGGCGTCTCGTGGCGGATCTGCTACCTTGAAAGTCAGGGAGATCTTACGATTGCTCGCGGACGACGGCTGGCACAAGGTCGGGCAGAAAGGCAGCCATCGCCAGTTCCGGCATGACACGAAGCCGAGGAAGGTCACGGTGGCCGGCTCGCCGTCCGCGGAAGTTCCGCCCGGAACCTTGAAGAGCATATTCCGGCAGGCGGGCCTGGAGGAATCGCGATGAGTCGCGACGTCGTCGATCTCGCGGGGACGGAGGGCGATCGGCTGGAACGGATCGGGCAACTGGCCGAGGAGTCGGGCACCGACTGGGCGGAGGGGTTCAGGCCAGGCTCGTTCGGCTGTCACGAGTTGCTCGATCGCACATCGATCCTCGCCGCCCAACTCGACGAGCAGATCCTCTCGCATCCCTCGTGTCTCCTCGAGCCAGAGTGGTTCGCCCTGGCCGAGAAGGCGTGTTCGGCCCTCAATGACCTCTACCAGCGCATCGGCGCCCTGCATCTCGGCAACGAATCCCGGTCGGATTAGGCCCGGTTAGAAGGTCCATCGAAGGGGACGATCGAAATGAGCTTCGGCAAGGGCCTGATCATCGGACACTGGGTCACGCTCCGGCGGTTCCTCCGCACGTTCGTCGTCGGCCACGGGGCGACCCTGAAGCGGCGCGGGGGCGGGCACCAGCCGTTCGACTTCTGGTTCGGCAGGAACAAGCGCGGCGAGCGAGCCGGTGGTCCTCCAGGACGACGCGACCGAGGGGCTGTTCACCGTCGAATATCCCGACGAGCGGCTGCCGGTCTACGAGCGGTTCCGCGTGCTGCCGATGCTCGTCTACGACGACGCCGACGGCAACGTGCGCTGCACGTCGTGCAACATCTGCGCGAAGGTCTGTCCGCCGCAGTGCATCTGGATGACCCACGCCCAGGGGCCCGACGGCAAGCCGGTGCCGCTGCCCGAGGACTTCTTCATCGACATGGACGTGTGCATGAACTGCGGGCTCTGCTCGGAGTACTGCCCGTTCGACGCGATCAAGATGGACCACAACTTCGAGCTCTCGAACTACGAGCGGCACCAGACGCACATCTTCAGCCTGCCGACCTGCTCGTGTCGTCGGAGTTCTACGCGAAGACCCATCCCGACGCCTGGGATTCGGCGGACGAGGTGACCGAGCGGAACAAGGTGGCGAAGAAGAAGGACCAGCGGCTCCAGAAGGCCCTGGGGGTCGGCGCCAAGCCCGCGTCGACGCCGCGCCCCGCGGCCGCTCCCAAGCCCGTGACGGCCTGATTTCTCGCGATCCAGGCGGCCGCCGACTGGCCCCTTGCGACGCGCATGAGCCGACCCTATGATGTGGCCTCCCCGGCCCGAACGAGGCCTTGTCCCGAGCCCGGAATCGCGATGATCCCCACGCCGCCCAAGCCGAAATTCCAGCCGGGTACGCGGCTCCGCGTCGTCCAGAACGTCCGCGTCGGCGACCGCGCCTGGCGCACCGAGGTCGTCGGCATCGTCGAGCGCGAGGGGCTCCGGCCCGTCGGCGGGATGGAGATGGGCGGCAAGTCGGTCTACGTCCACCAGCCGACGATCCGGCTCCGCAAGCCCGACGGCGAGGTCACCGTCGTCGCCGTCGACGAGGGGACCCGGGTCGAGGAGCTCCCCGCGGGCTGACGCGAGGCGAACGGTCATGATCGTCTACAACTACGTCTTCATCGGCATGCTCCTGATCGGCGCGATCGTCTTCGCGCTGCTGCCGGTGATCGCGATGAACATCCTGGCGCCCGCGGAAGAGGTCGCGGTCCAAGGGCGACACCTACGAGTGCGGCGTGCTGACCACCGGCGAGACGTGGATCCGGTTCCGCATCCAGTATTATATTTACGCGATCATGTTCGTGGTCTTCGACATCGAGACGGTGTTCCTCTACCCGTGGGCGGCGGGCTACGAGACGTACGGCGACCCCAAGGTGCTGGGGATGTTCGCGTTCACGGAGATGGTCGATCTTCCTGGTGATCCTGGCGGTGGGGCTGGTCGTACGCCTGGGCCAAGGGCGTGCTGAAGTGGGTATGATCGCCGGACGGCTGGGGACTCGAACGGGGGGACGGCGATGCTGATCTGGGCGCAGAGGCCCGACCTGGATTCGATCCCCTGGCTGCGCTGGCTGTTCGTGATCGCGGTGATCTTCTTCGGGATCTTCCCGGGGATCGTCGCCTACATCGTGCTGGCCGAGCGGAAGATCGCCGGACGGTTCCAGGACCGGATCGGCCCGAACCGGGTCGGCCCGTTCGGGCTGCTCCAGCCGATCGCCGACGCGATCAAGCTCGTCACGAAGGAAGACATCGTCCCGCACTCGGCCGACAGCTGGGTCCACCTGATGGCCCCGGTGCTGATCGTCGTCTCGGCGTTCCTCGTCCTGCCGGTTATTCCCTTCGGCGTCGGCCTCGCGGCCGTGAACCCGCCGTCGGGCCTCATCTACCTGATCGCCGTCTCGAGCATGTCGGCGCTCGGCGTCTTCCTCGCCGGGTGGTCGAGCCGGAACAAGTATTCGCTGCTCGGGGCGATGCGGGCGGTCGCGCAGCTCGTCTCGTACGAGGTGCCGCAGGTCCTCGCCGTGGTCCCGGTGATCCTCTGGGCGGGCAGCCTGAGCCTGGTGACGATCTTCGACAAGCAGGTCGAGTACGGCTGGTTCGTCTTCTCGCCGCCGGGGTTCATCGGGTTCGTGATCCTGACGATCGCCAACATCGCCGAGGTGAACCGAACGCCGTTCGACCTGCCCGAGGCCGAGTCGGAGATCATCGCGGGCTATCACACCGAGTACTCCGGGATGCGGTTCGGCGTGTTCTTCATCGGCCGAATACCTGAGCGTGTTCGCCGTGAGCTGCCTCGGGACGGCCGTCTTCCTCGGCGGCGGGACGCTGCCGTTTCCGTTCACGGGCGAGCCGGTGACGACCTTCGGCGGCGGCGAGACGCTGGCCGCCCTGCTCTTCCTGAACATGCCGCTGATCGCGATCTTCGCGCTGAAGGTCTCGCTCTACATCTTCCTGATGTTCTGGGTCCGCGCGACGCTGCCGAGGCTGCGGGTCGACCAGCTCATGAACTTCGCGTGGAAGTGCCTGGTGCCGCTGAGCATCATCAACGTCTTCATCGCGGCGATCTGGCACGAGTACGTCATCCGCCCGGGGACGCCGAACTACCTCCTCGCCTGGGCGATCACGCTGCCGCTGACGATCGTCGCGGTCGTCGTGGTCTTCGCGATCTATTCCGCGTCGGCCAGGTACGGCGAGGCCGGCCGGCCGACGCCCCACCCGCGACGCCGGCCCTACGCGGCGTCCGGGCGGATCTGACGACGACAGGACAGACCCCTACGAGGGAGCCCTCGGCCGTGAATCAAGTCCTGTTCCTGGTGATCGCGACGGCCGGCGTGCTGGCCGCGCTCGGGACGGTCCTGGCGAGGAATCTCGTCCACGCCGCCCTCTTTCTCGTGGCGTTCTTCTTCCTGATCGCCTGCCAGTTCGTCATGCTCGAGGCCGAGTTCCTCGCGGCCGTCCAGGTGCTCGTCTACATCGGCGCGGTGGCGATCATCCTGATGTTCGGGATCATGCTGACGCGGAACATCCAGGGGGACGAGACGACGCGGGTCTCGCGCCAGGGGTTCGTGGCGTCGGGGCTCGCCGTGGTCGGCCTGCTGGCGGTGCTGGTGATGGGCATCAACCAGGAGGAAGGCCCGATCGGCCAGACGCCCTGGCGTGACGTGACCGCGCGGCCGGCGATCGGCCCCGAGGCCGATCTGAAGGAGACGCCGCGGGCGAAGGCGATCAACAACATGGGCACGATCGTCGGCGGCGAGCTGCTGTCGCGGTACCTGGTCGCCTTCGAGGTCGCGGGCGTGCTGCTGACGGCCGCGCTGGTCGGGGCGATCGCCCTGGCGCTGTCGGACGCGACGACCGCGACGACGACCCGTCCGCGCGGGTCCACGAACGCGAGGCGACGGCCCTGGCGAAGGCCGACGCCGAGCACGAGGCCACACTCACCGGCGCGGGGGCCTGAGCCGATGAACGACATGCCGCTGACCTGGTTCCTCTACTTCGCCGCCGCCTGCTTCTGCATCGGCCTGATGGGCGTGCTCGTGCGCCGGAACGCGATCGCCGTGCTGATGGCGATCGAGATCATGCTCAACGCGGCGAACGTCAACCTGATCGCGTTCTGGCGGTACGGGCCCGAGTCCCCGGCGAGCGGGCCGCTCGCCGGCCCGATGCTGGCGATCTTCGTGATCACGATCGCCGCGGCCGAGGTCGCCGTCGGCATCGGCCTGATCCTGCTCTGCTACCGGCGCTGGCACGCGGCCGACGTCGACAAGTACGACACCCTTTCGGGCTGAGCCGATGCCGTCCGTCGACCGTCGCCGATCCCCGACCGAGTTCGTCCATCTCGCGTCCGCCGAGATCGTGCTCGGCGTGCTCGGGCTGTTCGTGCTCCTCGTACGACGTGGCGGCGCTCCGCGGGCCGGCCGTCGGCGGTGCGCGGGCGGATCCTCGGCATCGTCTCCATCGTCGGGTCGCTCGTCGCGCTCGCGGCGACGTTCGCCCCGGCGTTCCTCGACGGTCCACGGCGGCGTCGACGAGGACATGCTGTTCCAGGGGACGATCCTCGCCAGCCCGCTCGTCGAGCGGGTCAACTCGCTGATCGTCGTCCTGCTCGTGTTCGTGCTCGGCCTCTCGATGACCTGGACCTTCACCGAGCACTGGGGCGAATACTACGCCCTGATCCTCTGGGCCGCCGTCGGGATGATGCTGCTCGTCGCGTCCGAGGAGCTGCTCACGCTCTTCCTCACGCTCGAGACGATGACGATCTGCCTCTACCTCGTCACGGCCTTCGAGAAGGACAAGCGGCGCTCGGTCGAGGGCGGGCTGAAGTACTTCGTCTACGGCTCGGTCTCCTCGGCCCTCTTCCTGTTCGGCCTGAGCCTGCTCTACGGCCTCACCGGGACCACGTCGATCTCGGGGATCGGCGTGGCCCTCTCGTCGGCCAATGGTCGGCTCGGGCTGGAGAAGAACCTCGCCGGCGCGATCGGCCGTGCTGCTCGTGCTCGTCGGCTTCGGCTTCAAGATCGCCGCGGTCCCGTTCCACCAGTGGGCGCCCGACGCCTACGAGGGCGCACCCGCCCCGGTAACGGCCTGGCTGGCCACCGGCTCGAAGCTCGCGAGCATCGTCGCGCTCATGAAGGTGCTTGTGCAGTCGCTCGGCCCGTGGGCGCACTCGCTCGGGGATCTCGCCTCGCCAGGCTGGGTCGGCATCGTCGCGATCATCTCGGCCGCTGACGATGACGTACGGCAACTTCGCGGCACTGGCGCAGAAGAACCTCAAGCGCATGCTCGCCTATTCGTCGATCGCCCACGCCGGCTACATGCTCGTCGGCATCCTCGCCGCCGGTCGTGCGCGTCGAGCCCGGCCGCGGCCGGCTCGGTGCTGTTCTATCTGGTCGTCTACTCCGTCGCGAACCTCGGCGCGTTCGCCGTGGCGGCCTGGCTGTCCGCGACAAGGGCACGGACGAGATCGAGGACCTCGACGGCTTCGGGCAGCGATATCCGCTCCTGGCCGTCTGCGTCGCTCCTGCTGATGCTCTCGCTGATCGGCCTGCCGCCGCTGGCCGGGTTCTTCGGCAAGCTGTTCATGTTCTGGAGGCCCTGAACCAGGGCGACGACCGGCACCGGCTGCACGTTCCTCTGGCTGGTGGGCCTCGGCCTGATGAACAGCGTCGTCTCGGCGTTCTACTACGTCCGCGTGCTGCGGGCGATGTTCCTCCGCCCGACCGCGCGGGACGCCGATGAAGCCGCCGACCCTGACGATTCGCATGGCCCTGGTTGGCGCGACGGTCGTGTGCATCGTCTTCGGCCTCTACCCGAGGCCGCTGCAGGACGAGTCGAACCGGGCTGGCCGACTCGCGGATGTTCCGGCTCGGGTCGGAGCCTCGCGCGGTGGCCGTCGGCGACGTTCGCCGCCGGCGACGACGCTCGCCCCGCGGGGATGACGCCTCCGCCCCGCCCCGAGCCGACCCCGCTGCCCTGACCGACCGCGCGATCCGCGAGAGACCGCCGATGGCCATCGTCAACACCATGCAGAAGTGCCTCGACAGCCCCTACCTCTTCGAGGACGCGGCCGCGCGCGACCGGATCGGCGGCCTGATGGCGACCGCGGCCGACCGGCTCGAGGCCGCGGCCAACATCCAGTCCACGGGCCAGGGCGACCCGGCCGACGTCAGCTTCCTGAGCTACGAGGCGATGTTCTCGTGCCTCCGGGCGCTCGTCTACGCCAAGGGTTACCGCGAGGCCGGCCTCCGGTGCCTGATGCTGGCCTGCGAGCAACTGTACGTGAAGCCGGGCCTCCTCGACGCCAACTTCATCCATGCATTCGAGCGGTCCCAGGGGTTGAAGCTCAAGCCGGACGAGGCGCTGGCCGCGGCGTCGCGGTTCGTGAAGCGGACGATTGAGTTGCTATCGCAGTAGAGTCGCCCGCCGAGCTCGGGCGACGGTCCGCGCCAGGCTCTCGCGGCCTTGACCATCTCCGCCCGATCGGGGATAACCCGCCCCGATGGGAGAGCATCGCCGGGACGATTGTCCGTCCCGAGGGGGCTCCGTCCCGACGATCCGCCAAGGATGGGGGAGCCGGATGGGGATCGACCCGACCGCGCCGAGGCCGTGCGCCCGGCCTCGCTGCCGCACCGCTGGACCCGGGTCGACGATCCGGACGCCGTCGCCGTCGTCGCCTCCTACTCGACGGTCATCGCCGGCGCCGGCCCCGCGGGGCTGACCGCGGCGTACGAGCTGACGAAGCACGGGCATCCGTGCGCGGTGCTCGAGGCCGAAGCCGCAGCTCGTCGGGGGGATCAGCCGGACCGATACGTACAAGGGATATCGTTTCGACATCGGCGGCCACCGCTTCTTCTCCAAGAGCGACGAGGTCAACCGGCTCTGGAAGGAGATCCTCGGGGACGAGCTGATCGTCCGCGAGCGTCTGAGCCGGATCTTCTACAGCCGCAAGTTCTTCTATTATCCGCTCAAGCCGTTCGATGCCCTCTCCAAGCTCGGCGTGTTCCGGGCGACCAAGATGGTGCTCAGTTACATCAAGGCAAGGCTGCGGCCGATCCGGCCCGAGCGGAGCTACGAGGACTGGCTCGTCAACCGCTTCGGCCGGCTCCTGTTCGAGACGTTCTTCAAGACCTACACCGAGAAGGTCTGGGGGATGTCGACCGACACGATCTCGCCCGACTGGGCGGCGCAGCGGGTCAAGGGACTCGACCTGTACCGGACCATCATCAACGCCTTCCTGCCGGGTCGGCGAGGCGAGGACGGCGAGGTCATCAAGACGCTGATCGATCAGTTCCAGTATCCCCGGCTCGGCCCCGGCCAGATGTGGGAGGCGGCGCGAGACAAGGTGAAGGCCGGCGGAAGTGCCGTGCACATGGACGCGGCCGTCGAGTCGATCGAGCACGACGGGTCGTCGATCACCGCGTTCGTCACGAAGGATTCGCGCGGGCGTCGGACGCGCTTTCTGGGACATCACTTCGTCTCGACGCTCCCGGTCCGCACGTTGATCCGCTCGATGACCCCCGCGGCGCCGTCTGAGGTCATGGACGCCGCGAACGCGCTGAAATACCGCGATTTCTTGACCGTCGTGCTCATCGTCGACAGGGCCGAGACGTTCCCGGACAACTGGATCTACATCCACGAGCCGGACGTCCGGGTCGGCCGGGTGCAGAACTTCAAGAACTGGTCGCCGTCGATGGTGCCCGACCCGGCGAAGTCGAGCCTGGGCCTGGAATACTTCTGCTTCGAGGGCGACGACCTCTGGACGATGCCCGACGACCAGCTCGTGGCCCTCGGGCGCCGCGAGATCGACGCGATCGGGCTCGTGAAGGCCGCCGACGTGGTCGACGGATGCGTCGTGAGGATGCCGAAGGCATATCCGGTTTACGATGACGCCTACCAGTCGCACCTCGCCGTGATCCGCGGCTGGCTCAAGGGTTTCCCGAACCTCGAGCTGGCGGGCCGGAACGGGATGCACAAGTACAACAACCAGGACCACTCGATGATGACCGCGCTGCTGGCCGCGCGGAATATCCTGGGGCTCGGGACGTTCGACACCTGGAAGGTGAACACGGACGCCGAATACCACGAGGACGGCCCCGAGGCGGCCGACGCGGGGCGGACGGTCCCGCGGGCCTTGTCGCACGGCTGAGCGGGCCGGCCCGTTCGCGCGACGTCGCTCGTCTGATAGCCTGGAACCGGTCGGTCCACCTCCGGGCCGCATCCGTGTGACGAAGCGACGAAGGGGTGACCGTGCGCCAGGTCGGAAGCGTCGCGAGCGAGCGCGAGGCGAACCTCTTCGCCGACTACCTGCTCGCGCAGAAGATCCCCGCCAAGGTCCTTGCGACGAAGGACGGTCGCCGGGAGATCTGGATCCAGAACGAGGACCAGGTCCCCCGCGCGGCCGAGGAGTTCCGCGCGTTCGTCGAGGCCCCCGACGACCCGCGCTATCGCGACTCGCGCGAGGTCGCCCGCGAGGTCCGACGCGCCCGCGAGAAGGCCGAGAAGGACCACGCGAAGAACACGCGCAACCTCCGCGATCGCTGGGAGGGCCCGGGCTGGCGGCGATACCCGCTCACGGTCGGCCTGATGGCCGTCTCGGTGGCGGTCAGCGTCATGACGAACTTCGGCCGGGAGGACCTCGGCAAGTTCGACATGCACAACCCGAACACGCCCACGCTCGAACGAAGGCTGCTCTTCTCGGACTACGACGTCGTCCTGGAGCCCAAGGGCTTCTTCCTCGAGCCGCGGCTCGTCGGACACGGATTCGCCGACATCCTCCGAGGCGAGGTCTGGCGGCTGGTGACGCCGATCTTCCTCCACTTCAGCGTCTGGCACCTCCTCTTCAACATGTCGGCCTTGCGCTACTTCGGCGGGCTGATCGAGACCCGGAAGGGGACGTTCAGGCTCGCGACTCTCGTACTTGTCTCGGCCGTCGCCTCGAACGTCGGGGAGTGTCTCATCGAGCTGCAGAGCCGCGACGTCGTGGCCTTCGGGGGCATGTCGGGCGTCGGCTACGCGCTGTTCGGGTATCTCTGGATGAAGGGGTGGGCCCATCCCGAGGAGGGGCTTGGGGTCAACGACAACACGGTCGTCATGATGATCGTCTGGTTCCTGCTCTGCTTCACGAAGGTCCTCGGGCCCGGTCGCCAACGCGGCGCACGGGGTCGGGCTGGCGGTTGGCATGACCTTCGGTTTGACCCGTTTCTGAACCGATCGCCAGGGGCACGTCGCGCCATGCATATCGGCTTCGTCTCCGCGATCCTCCCCGATCAGTCGCTCGAGGAGGTCGCGCGGTTCGCCGCGGCCGCGGGCTTCTCGAGCGTCGAGCTGATGTGCTGGCCGCCCGGCAAGGCCGAGCGGCGGTACGCGGGCGTCACGCACCTCGACGTGACCGACGCTCGACGAGTTCGACGGTCGAGCGCGTCCACGGACCTGCTGAAGCTGCACGGCGTGGCGATCTCCGGGCTGGGCTACTACCCGAACCCGCTCTCGCCCGACCGAGTCGGAGGCGACGCATGGCGATCCGCCACATCTGCACAAGGTGATCGACGCCGCGGCGGCCCTGGGCGTGAGGCGTGGTCAACATCGTTCGTCGGCCGCGACCCGGCGCAGTCGGTCGAGGAGAACTGGCCGCGGTTCCTCGAGATCTGGCGGCCGCTCGTCGCCCACGCCGAGGAGCAGGGCGTGCGGATCGGCATCGAGAACTGCCCGATGCTCTTCACCGCGCGACGAGTGGCCCGGCGGCAAGAACCTGGCGACCACCCCGGCGATCTGGCGGCGGATGTTCGCCGACATCCCCAGCCCGAACTTCGGCCTGAACTTCGACCCGTCGCACCTCGTCTGGCAGCAGATCGATTACGTCGCCCCGCTGGCCGAGTTCCGCGACCGGATCGTCCACGTCCACGCCAAGGACGCCCGGATCGACCGCGCGGCGCTCGACGAGCACGGCGTCCTCTCGTATCCCGAAGCTCTGGCACACGCCGAAGCTCCCCGGCCTGGGCGACGTCCGCTGGGGCGCCTTCCTCGGGGCCCTGACCGACATCGGCTACGACGGGCACGGTCGCGATCGAGGTCGAGGACCGGGCCTTCGAGGGCTCGCTGGAGAAGCGGCGCGAGTCGCTGATCATCTCGCGACGGTTCCTGAGTTCCATCGTTCCGTAGGTCCGCTGTGCGGACGTCTCAGTTCGACGGCAACCTCGAAGCGTCCGCACAGCGGACCCTACGAGCCACGACAGGCCCGATGCCCGATCGCCCTCTCGATCGACCTCTCGGTCCTGATCCCGGTCTACAACGAGGTCGACAACGTCGTCCCGCTCCACGCCGAGCTCGACGCGGTCCTCCGCGACGGGCCGCTCCGCTACGAGCTGATCTTCGTCGACGACGGCTCGACCGACGGCACGGCCGCGCGGCTCGGCGCGATCCAGGCGGCCGACCCCGAGCACGTCCGGGTCGCCTTCCTCCGGCGCAACTGCGGCCAGACCGCCGCGCTCTCGGCGGCGCTCGACCTGGCGCGCGGCGACGATCCTGGTCCCGATGGACGGCGACCGCCAGAACGACCCGGCCGACATCCCCCGGCTGCTCGCGGAAGCTCGACGAGGGCTACGACGTCGTCTCCGGCTGGCGGCAAGGACCGGCAGGACACGCTGCTGACGCGCAAGGTCCCGTCGTGGATCGCCAACCGGCTGGTCGCCCGGATCTCGGGCGTCCCGCTCCACGACTTCGGCTGCACGATGAAGGCGTACCGCCGCCGGGTGCTCGAAGGGCGTCCGGCTCTACGGCGAGATGCACCGGTTCATCCCGATCTTCGCGACCTGGCAAGGGGCCCGGGTCACCGAGCTGGTCGTCAACCACCGGCCGCGGACCGCCGGGACGGACCAAGTACGGCCTCGGCCGGACGTTCAACGTCGTGCTCGACCTGATCCTGATCCGCTTCTTCCAGCGCTACGCCCAGCGGCCGATCCACCTGTTCGGCCGGATCGGCCTCTGGTCGATCCTCCTCAGCGTCCTCTGCTTCGCGGCGATGCTCTATTTCAAGTACGTCTTCCCCTGGCCGATGGGCTGGGACGCCCGACCCGAAGACCTTCGTCGAGACCCCCCTGCCGCTGCTGACCGTCATGTTCTTCCTCGGCGGGGTCCAGAGCATCCTGATGGGCGTGCTGGCCGAGATGGTGATGCGGACGTATTACGAGTCGCAGTCGAAGACGACCTACCTGCTCGGCGAGGTCCGGCAGGATCTGAACCGGCCGCTCGAGGAGCCGGCCGGCCGCGGGGCGGTTTGAGGCCCGAAACCTCGGCCTCGTCCCGTACGAAGCCGCGCGAAGGCGAACGAAAGGCGGACGCTCGGGTTCGCTCGGCGCGACGTCCCATCACCCGCGACCCTAACGGTGCGACGACCGCCCGGCCGATGTGACTGACAGACTTGGCAAGTTGGGCCGGCCCGGCGAGAGGCAAGGGGAATCTGGCGAAGAAGGCCGGAAATTCCTCACACCCGGCCCGACCGTCGTTCGATAAGAACACCACATGACCGGCGGACGTCGATCGGGCGGACGGGGGCGGATTCCTCCGAGCACGCCGAGGCGACCCGTCCCGGCGAAGGTCGCCCTGGGGTCGGAGAAGCCCCTCGGCCCGTTGGCGCACGTTCCCAAGGAGGGGAAATCCCATGACCCGATCCGCGCGGCACCAGGGCCCGCTGACCCCGCGCTGGGTTCGCGGCCTGATGACGGGTGCCTTGTTGGCGGTCGTCTCGACCACTATGGCGGGCTGCGGCCTCTCGTACGTCTTCCGCAACATCTCGCCGCTCCACCCGACCGGCTGGTCGTTCGCCTGGCCGATCCTGCCGTCGCAGCAGCAGCGGCTCGAAGAGGACATGGCCCGCGAGGATCGCGACCGCGTGCCCGATCCTCGACCCGATCCCGGGCGAGTTCGCCCCGCCGACCTGCCTCGACCCGCCCAGCGAGGCCGAGGTCTGGGACGAAGGTGCCCAAGTTCAGCAACGGCTGCCCGCCGTTCTACGAGACCCAGCGGAACAACGCCCGGTTCCTGATCGAGAAGATCGGCGAGAAGGTCGACCCCTGCAAGATCTACCCGCTCGCCGGGCCTTGCCAGCTCGTCCACTGCCACTACAAGTGCACGGTGTACTTCGACGAGCTCTACTGGGCCGACTACCCGATCCCGTTCAACCACCGCAAGGCCCGCGTCGAGGTCGTCTACATCGACAAGGACCACCTCCGCCGCTGCGGCGGTCCCGCGGTCGCCACCACGCCGCCCGTGATCGCGTGCCGGGTCGACTCGACGCCCGAGCTTCGACCGAGCCCCGCGGCCGCCCTCGGCCCGCGGGGCTCGGTCGTTTCCTACGCGAAGAACGGGAAGAGCCGCTTCAGCTCGTCCTTCGACGGCTGCGAGCCGTACTCGCAGACCTCGAACGCCTCGGCCGTCTTCACCGCCCTGCCCGCCTCCGTCGCCGAGCTCCTCGACGAGCTTGCCGCGGAAGCGGTCGGCCGTCGCCGCGTAGCGGCTCGGCGACGCGTTCGCCGAGTCCAGGCGAGCCGCTCGGCCTTGTCCTTGGGGACCTCGTCGAGATAGCCGGCGAGCCAGGGGTTCCACTCGTAGAACTGCGACTCGAGCGCGTCGATCGCGGCGACCTTCTGTGTCGAGGACCGAGTCGATCGGCACGACGACGTCGGGCTCGAACGGGTTCGGCTTCTTGAAGTCGTCCTCGGTGTAGAGGAAGACGGGGTTCTTGCGGAGCGCGGGCACGTCGGGGCAGAAGCTCGGGACGATGACCATGAACGCGGCGTCCTGGACGCAGGATGCCGGTGTAGCGGTGGTCGGGGTGGTAGTCGTTGGGCCGGTGGCGCGATGACGACGTCGGCCTTCCACTCGCGGATCTTGCGGGTGATCGTCCGGCGGTTCTCGAGCGTCGGCAGCAGCTCGCCGTCGTGGATGTCGAGGACCTCGGTCGTCGACCCCGAGGATCTCGGCCGCGGCGCTTGACCTCGGCGGTCCGCCGGCGGGCGAGGATGGCGCCGGCCATCTCGTGGTGGCCGATGTCGCCGTTGGTGACGCTGACGAACTTGACCTTGTGCGCCGAGCTTCGCCCAGCGGGCGGCGGTCCCGCCGGCGTCGAGCTCGCAGTCGTCGGGATGGGCGCCGAAGACGATGATCCGCAGCGGCTCGGCCGCGGGCGCGAGGGAAGGGGTCAGCAGCACGATCGCCGCGGCGAGCGAGAGGCGCATCGGTCGGACTCCGGTCGGGTGCGGGAATCACGGGGTGGAGAAGGCAAGCCGATCTTATTCAGCGCGCCCCGAGAAGCGCCGGCGGATCGCCTCGGCGTTCGGCGGATTGAAGGCGAGCAGGCGTCGGAGCTCGGCCGCGGCCGCCGCGCGATCGCCGGCGCGCAAGAGGGACTCGACGAGCACGAGCCGGGCATCCACGAGCGATATGTCGAGCTCGAGCGCGGCCCGGGCGGACCGCGCGGCCTCAGGCCAGTTGCCGGCCTCGGCCAGCCACTGGGACAAACGGCCGTGATACTCCGCGCAATACGGGTTCTGGGCGATCGCCTGGCGCAGCAGCGCGAGCGCCTCTTCCCGGCGGCCCAGCACCTGGGCCAGGGAGGCGGTCGTCTCCAGGAGGCGTTCGTGATCGGGCGCCAATCGCAGCGCGGCCTTCAAGAGGCCATCGGCCTCGCCGCTGCGGTCCTGCATCCAGAGCAGATGCGCCTTGGCCTCCAGGGCGAGGACGTCGTCCGGATGCTCGGCGAGCGCCGCGTCGAGGAGCTTCTGGGCCCGACGCGCGCCCTCCAGGGACATGTTCGGCCGCCATCGGCGCCGGATTTCGCGGAACAGCGCGATGCCCAGGTCGCGATCGGCCCCGGTCCCCGACGGGCCGTCAACCCCTCCGGATCCGAAGCGGACCACGGCGTCCGTCGCTGCGGCGCCCGGCCCGCGTGGATCGAGGCGTCCTATCGAAGAGGCGGCCCCGGGCTCGCGGGGAATGCGATGGTCGGTCATCGAGACGTGGGCGACGTCGGCGGTCTGGCGTTTGGGCATGTGGCAGGCGATGCAACTATCGTCGGGCTGCTCGGCGCGGCGGGCGGGCTCGGGCAGGCTGCAGCCGTGCGAGTCGTGGCAGGCCAGGCAGCTCGCGCGGAAGTACTCGACCCGCCGTTCCGGGGCCGGGCGGCCGTGCGGGTCGTGGCAGGAGATGCACCCCAGCGACCCGCCGCTCGCGTCGTAGCAGCGGCTCGCGTGCATCTGCTCGACCTGGCCGACGAGATTGACCCGGTCGAGCTTCTCCGGCGCGAAGAAGATCGCCACGAATTCGTCGAGCGGCAGGCCCGGGCGGAAATCGCTCGGATCGCGGCCGTATCGCGTCACGAGGACGTCGCCCTGCAGGTGGCATTGCTCGCAGACCGATTCCCGGAGCGCGGCGCCAGGCGGCGGGGGTTCACGATCGTCGGGTCGAAGCCCTCTGCGCCGAGTCCGGGCTGGCTGACGTGCAGGGCACCCGGCCCGTGGCATCGCTCGCATCCGATCGGCCTGAGCTCGAGCGGCGCCTTGTAACGATTGAGCGCGCCCCCGACCGGATGCGCGCCGTCGACGTGGCAGGAGAGACACTCGCGGATGATCACGCGCTCAAAATGGTAGTTCTTCGTGTCGTAGTTGGGAGAGAGGTCATACTTCCTCGCCTGGCTGTACCAGGAGATCGGCGATAGGGACGCGAAGCCGTCGCGCTCGACCAGGAACGAGAAGCCGAGCGAGCCGGAGCCGATCGCGTGGCCGATCCTGGCACTGACCTCGGCGACCGGTCGACCGGACTCGTCGAGGCGCTGCTCGCGGTGCACGAGGCGGCCGTCGCGGCGCTCGACGGAGTAGCGATAGCCCTGGGTCTCGAAGGTCCCTTCCGAGGGTGCGCCACCGGCCGCGGGTCCCGTCGCCGCCTCGGCCGAGGCGACCGAGCGGCCCATCGGGTGCCCGTGATACGAATCCGCGATCGCGGCGTGGCAGCGGGCACACTCCGCGTCGCCGACGTACGCGACCCCGGGGCCGACGTTCCGAAACGGCGAGGCGGCGACGATCCGGCTCAGCCGCTCGTCGCCCGACCTGCCCCGTTGCCGTCGGAACGACCAGACGCCGCCGAGGATCACCAGCACGAGCCCCAGCCCCGCCATCGCCCCGAGGTAGGCCCGCCTTCGCGGCCCGGCTTCACTCATCGCTGACCCCTCGCGGCCCTCGCGAACCGTCGCCCAGGGAGTTCTCGGCAACACAGATCGGTCGAGAGTGCCTCTATCGTAGGGCCAACGGGCCGGGCGGGCCAGCGCCTGAGGAAACGTGGGCCGACGGCTTGGCGTCCGGCGTTGGTCGGCCTTAGACTGGACGGTCATGAAGCGTATTCTCCTCGGCATCGCCGGCCTGATCGTCTCCGGCTCGCTCCGCGCGCAGGTGCCGGCGCCCAGCCGCGACGCGCTGGAGCGTCCCGAGGGGCACCGGATCGGCGGCTCGTTCCGCGGCGACGCGAAGGCGGGATTCCGCTTCCTCGCCGACGACGGCTCGCCGCCGATCCCGATCGGAGGTCCGGCCGAGATCTCGCTCGGCGGGAAGGGCCCGTCGGCCAAGGCCGGGGTGCCGCCGGTGCAGGTCATCCTCGGCTGGGACCAGCGCGTCTCGGGACAGCTCGAGTCGCTCGACGAGGCGACGATCCGCATGGCCGACGGCCCCGGGGGGAGGCCCGTGACCATCGAGCGCGCCGGCGCCCTCGGGCTCCGGCAGCGGCCGGGCGAGGCGATCGTTCTTTCCGATGCGTTCGAGTCGATCGATCCCGCGCGCTGGACGCACGTCGGCGCCCCGAAGGTCGAGGCCGAGCCGAAGCTCGCGGGCGAGCGGAGTCTCCGGCTCGAAGGCGACGGCTCGGCGATCACCGCGAAGCTCGGCGAGCCCGTGACCCAGGGGCGGCTCGAGCTGGCCTATCACGACACGGATGAAGTCGTACCCGGGGCCAGCTGGTTCGTCGACTTGCTCTTCCGCGGCGAGGGCGGTCCGGAAACGATCCGCGCCGTGCTCGGCTGGTCCGAGGAGAGCCTGGGCGTCTCGTCCACGGGCGGTCCCGTGCTGGCCGTGCAACGGCTCGCCCGCACGGCGGGCTGGCATCGCCTGGAGGTCCGATTCGGCCCGGAGGCGTCCGAGCTGGCCGTCGACGGAGACTCTCTGGCACGCGGCAAGGGCCCGACCGGGCCGCTCGTCGAGGTACGGCTGGGCACGTCGCTGGCCGGCGAGAGGCCCTCGGCCAAGGTCGCGGCGCACGTCGATGATTTCCGGCTCGTGCGGGTCGCGTCGGTGGTCACGTCGGCCGAGTCCGACCCGGGGCAGGACGAGGCCCGCCTCGTCGAGGGAGACCAGGTCTTCGGCTCGATCCCCGGGGCCGACCCCGGGGGCGTCACGATGGTCGTGCTCGGCTCGACAATGCATCTGCCCTGGTCCCGGGTCGCGTCGCTCCAGTTCCGCCGCGCGCCACGGCCCTCGCGCGAGGTCGAAGGCTTGCTCTGCCGGATCGAATGGCGGTCGGCGCCCGGCGACGACCCGCGCGACCTCGACCAGGCCGAAGGCGCGCTCGTCCGCGCCGACGCCGAGGCGTTCACCCTCGAGACCCCCTACGCCGGGACGCTCGTCGTGCCCCGGGAGCGGCTCCGCAGGATCGTCGTCGAGGCCGCCGGCCGGAGGTCCGTCATCGACCCGACGGCGCACCACCTGGGCGACGAGGTCTCGACCAAGGGCCACGAGATGCTCGACCCGCCCCAGCCCGAGGGCGGCCAGCTCGAGCGCGTGTTCCCGCTGAAGTAGGCCCCGGCCGCCGGGCAGTCGGCGTGGCTCGTCATGGACGTCGTCCAGGTCGTCGGCGAGGCGCAGGGGCTGGAGTTCTCGAACCTGGTCCGCGCCGGCGAGCTCCGGACCAAGGTCTCGATGAACGGGAAGGAGTTCGACTACATCAATCGGCACATCTCCACCCGCAACGAGAAGCCGGAGCGCATCCGGCTTCCGATCCCCGCGGGTCTGCTCCGGGCCGGCGAGAACCGGCTGAAGATCGTCCAGTCCGGGACGAGCAACAATCCGAATTATCTCGACGACCTCGGCATCGTCGGCATCGCGCTGGACATCACCGAGGCCGCGGACCAGCCGTAGCCGCACTGCGTCCATTGCATTGAGGGCGCCCCCCTCGTGAAGACACTTAGCCGTTGCCTGGTCCGGCACGCGCACGCGATCGCCCGCGAGCTCGGCGCGACGGCGGTGCTCCTGTACGCCGACGTCGTGGAGGACGAGCAGGACGTCTCCGACCTCGTCCAGGACGTCGATTTCCGGGTCATCCTCGTGACGCGTCGACCCGGAGTCGTGCCCCCGGAGGGCTGGGACGAGCTCTGCAAGGTCGTCCGCGTGCCCGACCTGAAGATGACCCGCGCGGGGCGGATCAAGGTCGCGCTCCTGGTCGCCGCCGCGGAGGGGCTGGTCCGCGCGGGCGAGCGGATCGTGTGCACGACCGGCGTCGACGGGTCGGGGCGAGTCGACACGATCATGGTCCTGGAGCTCGGCAGCGAGGTCGAACTGGTCGCCGATCTCGCAGCCGAGCCGCTGCCCACGGACATCGCGCCGGCCGTCTTCGAGCGGATGCTTTCGCTGGCGGGCGAGCTCGGGTCTGAAGGCCGGGAGGGGCGGCCGGTGGGGACGCTGTTCGTGCTCGGGGACAGCGACCACGTGCTCGAGCAGAGCCGGCAGCTCGTCATCAACCCGTTCTTCGGCTATCCCGAGGCCGAGCGCAACGTCCTCGACCCGCGGCTCGAGGAGACGATCAAGGAGTTCTCGGCCATCGACGGCGCGTTCGTCATCCGCGGCGACGGCGCGATCCTCGCCGCGGGCCGCTACCTCTCGCCGGCCGCCAAGCCCGAGGAGCCCCTGTCGCAGGGCCTCGGGACGCGGCACGAGGCCGCCGCGTCGATCACGGTGACGACCGACTCGCTGGCCCTGTGCGTCTCGCAGTCGACGGGCACGGTCTCGATCTATCGCCGTGGCCGACTCATGACCGACATCGCCAAGCCCCGGAGCGCACGCGACCGACGGCCTGTGACGGGTCGGCTACTGGTTCTTGTTGATCAGGTCGAAGTAGCCCTGGACGTGCTTCTCGACGCTCTTGGGGATCTTCTGGTTGGTCAGCGCGTCGGCCGAGCTGCCGGACGACGGTCTCGATCTCGCCCTGGACCGACGACCAGGCTCTGCCCCTTCTTCTGCGTGGAGGGCGGCGCGAACCCTTCGACGACGGCCTTGCCCTTCTGGAGCTGGCTCGGCGTCTTCGTGCCGTAGAAGCGGACGTCGTCCTCGGCCTCGGGACGGTCGCCCTGGCCGCGGCCGCGGCCCAGGCCGTTGCCGTTGTTGCGGCGGCGATTACTGCCGAACTGCCCGAGGCTGTCGCCGAACTGAGTTCGGCATGTCGGCGCCGTTCATGCCGTTCTTCGCGTCCTGGAGCTCGGCCAGGGCCGAGTCGAGCGACTGGAGCTCCTGCATCTGCTGGGCCATCTCCTCCATCTGCTTCTGGGTCATGCCCGAGCTGCTCGGCCGCCTTCTTCATGTCGCCCTGCGGTCATCTGCTTGCTCGGCCTTGGCGAGCTGGTTGGCGAGCTTCTGGAGGTTCTCCAGGCTCTTCTTCTGCTCGTTGAGCTTGGCCATCTCCTGCTCGAACTGCTTCTGGGAGAGTCCGCCGTTCTTGCGGGCCTGCTCGAGCTGCTGCTTGCGCTGTTCCAGGTTGGCGGCCTGCTTGAGCTGCTTGCTCATCTCGCCGAGCTGCTCCTTGAGGGCCTTCTTCTCCTGCTCGGTCATCTTGCCCGACGCGAGCTTCTCCTGGAGCTTCTTGAGGTCTCCTGGCGGCCTTGTCGAAGTCGCCCTTGGCCAGGTCCTTCATGAACTCGTCGGCCGGGCCGTCCTTGCCCATCTGCTTGAGCTGCTGGAGCTGGCGGTTGACCTGGTCCGGCGAGCCGAGGGCCTTCTGCCGGTCCTTGACGGCGTCGGTCAGCTTGTTCAGCGCCATCAGGGCCTTGTCCTTCTCGGCGGGCGGCGCCTTGGCCAGTTCGTTGGCGGCCTTCTCGACCTCGGCGAGCAGCTTCTCGGCCTCGGCGAACTTGGCCTTGTCCATGTCCTTCCGCTGGGCGGCGATCTTCTCCTTGAGCTGCTCCGTCTTCTTGGACGACGATCTTCGGTCGATCTTCTCGTCGGACCGGCTCGAGGTGCTCGCCTTCACCATCTTCTCGGAGAGCGCGGGGACGAGGAACACGCGCCGCGCAACGAGCGCCGGGATCACCGGCACCCAGAGCGCGTCGAGGCATCTTCAGGCCGAACCGGTCGGCGACGTCCAGATCCGCGACATGCTTCACCGTGTCCGAGACCAGCGCCCGGCCGGCGGGCGTCTCGCGCAGGTCCTCGGGGAGGGTGAGCGTCGTGCTGAGCCGCTCGTTGAGCTGGAACGCCCGATCGATGGCGACGGCCGCGTCGACGCGGGTCGGGCCGGTGAAGATCGCGACGAGGAGCGCCGTCAGAACCGCCGCGCCGCCCGCGACGGCGAACGGGAGCCAGTCCGGCCCGGGAATCGGCCGGGCGAACTTGTCGACGGCCAGGACCGCCGTCGCGGCCGCCAGCCAGCCCGCGAGGGCCCAGACGAAGGCCGAGAGGAACCGCTGGGTCCGCAACCGCCGGAAGACCCGGCCGATCGGCTTCTCGAGCTCTTTCACGGCGAGGCCCTCCGCAAGGTGAGCGGCCGATTGCGACGTGGGGCGGATTGTCATCCGCCGAATGCCGCAAGTATAGACGTTTGTCGGACCCCCTTCAAGGGGCGAACCGAAATCGTTCGGATTGGCTCAGGACGGGCTCGATTTCCGGTAGACGGCCGACGCCGCCGCGAGGGCCGCGCCGGGCTCGACGCGGGCGCCGAGGTCGCGGAGGCAGGTCTCCAGCGCGGCCAGGACCAGCGTCACGTTCGCCGGCCGCGAGCCGTGGCCCATCAGGCCGATCCGCCAGGCCTTGCCCTTGAACGACGCCGAGGCCGCCGCCGATCTCGATGCCCCAGTCGTTCAGCAGCCGCTTGCGGACGGCCAGGTCGTCGATCCCGTCGGGGATCCGGACGCAGGTCAGCTGCGGCAGCGGTGCCCTTCGGCGGTCGGCGATGCCGATGCCCATCGCCGCCAGCCCGGCCTTGAGGGCGCCGGCGTTCGCGCGTGCCGGGCGTAGCCGGGCCTCCAGCCCCTCCTCGACGACCAGGGCCAGGGCCTCGCGGAGGGCGTAGTTCATGCTGATCGGCGCCGTGTGGTGGTAGAAGCGGTCGCTCCCCCAGTAGCGCTGGATCATCGTCATGTCGAGGTACCAGCTCTGCACCTTCGTCTTGCGGCTGGTCGATGACCTCGACGGCCCGCGGGCCGAACGAGACCGGCGCCAGGCCGGGCGGGCAGCTCAGGCACTTCTGGGTGCCCGAGTAGACGGCGTCGATGCTCCCAGGCGTCGATCTCGACCGGGACGCCGCCGAGCGAGGTGACGGTGTCGATCGCGATCAGCGCGCCGGCCTCGTGGGCGATCCGGGCGATCTCCTCGACCGGCTGCCAGGCGCCCGGTGGAGGTCTCGGCGTGGACGATCCCGACGACCTTCGGGCCGACCTTCTTGACGGCGCGCCTGACCTCGTCGGGGTCGAAGACCTCGCCGTAGGGCCGCTCGATCGCCGTGACCTCGGCCCCGGCGCGCTCGGCGACGTCGACCATCCGGGCGCCGAAGACGCCGTTGACGCAGACGAGCATCTGGTCGCCCGGCTCGATCAGGTTGACGACGACGGCCTCCATCCCGGCCGAGCCGGTCCCCGAGACGGCCATCGTCAGCCGGTTCTCGGTCCGGAAGACGTGGCGGAGCAGCTCCTGGGTCTCGTCCATCAGGGCGACGAACTCGGGGTCGAGGTGGCCGAGCAGCGGGTAGCCCATCGCCGCGAGGACGCGAGGCTGGACGTCGCTCGGGCCGGGACCGAGGAGCACGCGGGGCGACGGGTTGAACGGGGCGGGCTTGGTGGTCGGAGGCACGGCATTCTCTCGGGGCGGTTGCTGAGCGGGTCAGAGCAGCAGCGAGAAACCTTCCTGGGCGAAGTGGCTGTCGTGGGTCAGGACTTTGGAGATCCCCAGATGATTCATGAGGGCCATCGAGATGCAGTCCGTCAGGCTATAGGCCTTATCCGGCCGTGCCTTGTAGAGAGCGAGACCTTCGAGGAAGGACTGGTGAGTCTGGGGATGGACGACGACGAGCGGGTCGACGAGCAACGTCTCGACGAAACGAACGGCCTCTTGCCGGTAACGCCTGCCGACGCCCGCGTAGTGGGCGAGGACCTCAACGAGGACCTCCTCAGTCGTGGCGACGGTGGTCGCGCCAAGACTCTGTCTCGCGGCGGTCGCGCTGTCGATTCCACTGGTCCCTCGGGTTGATCAGGGCGATCCAATAGACGGCGTCGGCAAAGGGCGTCGTCATGAGGAAGGCGGTCGCTTCGGAGTCCCGTAGATGTAATGGTCGTGCTGCTCGGCCCCGTCCGTCGGGAGTTTGGCCCACTCCTCATCGGGGATGCTCGGCGGCGATCTCCTGGGCAACCTCCCAGTACGGCTTGTAGTCGGCGGGCAATGTCGGGGTCGGCACGGCCTCGCGCTGGCGTCTCAGCTCGTCGAGCTCGAGCTTCCCGACGGCCCGGGCCACGGCCTGGTCGATCGACGCGAATCGTCCGCTCGCCACGGCCTCGCGGAGAAAGCGTTCGAGCGGCTCGGGGATGTTGACTTCCATCGGAGCGAACCTCCTCACGTCCCGGCCGATCGCGCCAGGTCGGCCTCCTTGATCATAGCACTGATGGCCTTGAACTGGGGATGGTCCGCCGTCTCGGTCCACTCGAAGATCGCGGCCTCGGTCGTCGAGACCACGGCGCCGGCCAGCTCCAGCCGCCGCAGGGCAATATCGCGATCGAACGCGTGCCGCGACGTCACGGCGTCGGCGGCCACCTGCACGCGGAAGTTCATCGTCAGGAGCTCGAGCGCCGTCTGGGCGACGCAGACGTGGGCCTCGATGCCGGCGAGCGTCACCTTGCGGATGCCGCGGGCGTACAGGTTCTCCAGGATCGGGGGCCGCGCCGCAGCAATGGAACGTGGTCTTCTCGGCGCGGTCGGGAATCAGCTCGGCGATCTCCGGGACCGTCGGGCCCAGGCCCTTGGGATACTGCTCGGTGGCGAGCACCGGGATGCCGAGCAGGCCGGCCGCCTTGACGAGGCGGACCACGTTCGCGAGCGTCGGCTCGCGGCGGTCGACCCGCTCCAGGAGCTTCCCCTGCACGTCGACGACGAGGAGGACGGAGTGGTCGGCCGTGAACCGCTCGGAAGAGGCCATGAGGAGTCCAGCGCGGGGAGGATGACGGGCACGACACGCGACGATTGCGCGCGATGCTATGGCCTCGGACAGCCTTGCGTCAAGCGGGGCCGGATACGTTGACCCGGTGCAACCCTCGCTTGCCCGGATTGGCGATTCGCGGTTAACATGACCTCATGTTCGGCGAACGGTCGAGGGTGGTCGGACTCCGTCGGCCCGTTCGCCGCTTGTTTTTGTTGGGTTCGGGGGCCTGCCGCGAGTGGCCGAGAAGCCTCGACTCCTGGTCATCGAGCGCGACTCGCCCGACTCGGCCGAGGTCCGGCAGCGACTCTCCGAGGCGTTCGACCTGGTCGTCGCCCGGACCGTCTCCAAGGCGATCGTCCTGCTCCGCGAGCAGCCGTTCGCGGGCGTCTATGTCGACAGCGACCAGCTCGAGTCGGTCCGGCTGCCGGGCGCGCAGGCCCAGTCGGACGAGATCCTCGAGGCCATCGCCGACGGCGTCGCGGTCGTCGACCCCGACCGCACCGTCGTCTGGTGCAACGCGGCCTTCATCCACCTGACCGAGACCGGAATCTCGCCGATCGGGCTCAAGCTCTTCCGAGCCCTCGGCAGTCCGCAGCCCTTCGATGATGACGGCTGCCCCTTCGCCGACGCACTGGCCGACCACAAGACCCACAGCCGGGCCTATCGGACGGGCGAGAACCGATACCACCGGCTCACGGTGACGCCCGTCTTCGACCGCGAGGGGAAGCCGTCGCACCTGATCGTCCTGACTCGCGACATCACCGACGAGACCCTCCAGCAGCAGAAGATCAACGCCATCCACCGCGCGGCCGACGAGCTGGCCGAGCTCACGCCCGACGAGCTCGCCGAGATGTCGGCCGAGGATCGGGTCGACCTCCTGAAGTACAACATCCAGCGCCACATGGAGAACCTGTTCGGCCTGGATTTCATCGAGATCCGCCTGCTCGACCACTCGACGCGGCAGCTCGTCCCGCTGCTGACCGTGCGGATGACGCCCGAGGCCGCGACCCGCATCCTCTACGCGAGCGAGACGGGCAACGGCGTGACCGGGCACGTCGCCGCCACGGGGAAGAGCTACCTTTGTTCCGACGCCTCCTGCGATCCGCTCTTCCTCGAGGGTGCGGCCGGCGCCCGGAGCTCGCTCACGGTGCCGATCCTCGACCACGGCACGGTGATCGGCACGCTCAACGTCGAGAACATGCAGCCCAACGCGTTCGACTCGCGGGACGTGCAGTACCTGGAAATCTACGCGCGGAGCGTGGCGGGGGCCCTGAAGATGCTGGAACTCCTCCAGGCCGAGAAGGCGAGCACCGCCACCGCCTCGGTCGACCTGATCAGCCGCGAGCTGGCGCTGCCGATCGACGACATCATCGGCGACGCGACCACCGTCCTCGACCGCTACGCCGGCCACGACGAGGACATCATCCACCGGCTCCGCCACCTCCTCTTTCGCGCCCGCGAGATCCGCACGCTCGTGCACAAGGTCGGCACCTCGATCGCCCCGGAGGCCGATCGGCGAGGGCCGAAGTCGCGCAGGCCGCTGAAGGACGTGGAAGTGCTCTTCGTCGACGCCGAGCAGACGATCCGGATCGTCGCCCACGACGTCCTCGACCAGCTCGGCGCGACGGTCGAGACCGCCCGCGACGCCGGCGAAGCCATCGCGCTCGCCCGCCAGAAGCGATATTCGCTGGCGATGGTCGACATCCGCCTGCCCGACCTCAACGGCCACGAGACGTTCTCGCGGCTGCTCGAGGCCCAGCCCGGGCTGCCGATCATCCTCATGACTGGTTTCGGTTACGACCCGACTCACTCGATCCCCACGGCGCGGGCGACGGGCCTGCTCGCCGGGGCGTTCTACAAGAAGTGGAACATCGAGGAGGTCCTCAAGGCCGTCGAGGCCGCGGTGGCCTTCGGCCGCAACCGCGGCGCCGAGGCCGACGGCCTCGCCGGTCCCGACCAGGCCTCCCCCGCGGAGGCTCCCGCCGGATGAGCGTCCTGCCCGCTAACAACGCGATCATGGAGGGTGTGTTGCTGGCCGGCCTCCTCATCGGGCACGCGGCGATCGCGCTCGGCTTCCTGAGCCGCGTCCATGCGCTCGGCCCGGCCTCTCGGTGGATGCAGCGCCACCCCGCCCTGCCCTTGCTGCTGCCAGCCCTGATCGCCGCTTGGCTTGGCTGGCTGTTGCTGACGCGCCCGATCGGGCTCTGGCCGGCCGAGGCGCGGGCGTATGGCCTGGTCTGCAACGTCGTCGGGTGGGTGGTCGTCCCGGCATCGATCATCGGCGCGGGCCTTCCGACGGCCGCCGGCGGGAGTGACCGTACGTGACGAGCCTGTCTCGCTGGCACTTCCCGGAGCGCGCGCGTGTCGGACTGGATCGGCACCGGGACCGGCCGCTGGATGTTGCGTCTCCGCGGCAATGAGTCGCTCACGCTTCGCGAGACGTCCTGCGACATCGCCCGCGGCGGGGCTTCCGCGCGGGTTCGGCTCGCTCCGGCTGCTGCACCTCTCCGACTTCCACTTCAACCGGTCCTACGATCGCGGCTACTTCGAAGCGGTCGCCGAGGCCGCGTCCGAGCGGCAGGCCCGACGTCGTCCTGTTCACGGGCGACCTGCTCGACGACGAGGCGACGATCGACTGGACGGCGCCCGTCTTCGCTCGCCTCCGCGGCCGGCTCGGTCAGTACGCGATCCTCGGGAATCACGACTTCGTCCACCGCGCGGGCCGCATCCGCCGCGCGTTGGTCTCGGCCGGATTCACGATGCTCGACGGCCGATGGACCGTCGTCGAGGACGGCCGGCGGACCATCGCTCTCGGCGGGACCTCCGCCCCGTGGGGACCGGCGCTCGACCCGGCGGCCCGGCCCGCGGCGGATGCGACGATCGTCCTCAGCCACTCGCCCGACGAGTTCCCGAGGATTGCCTCGTGGGGCTACGTCGACCTCGTCGTCGCCGGGCACAACCACGGCGGTCAGATCCGCCTACCCGGGATCGGTCCGCTCGTGATGCCCAGCCGCTACGGCCTCCGCTACGACCAGGGCGTCTTCCGGCGGGGCCGGACGTTCATGGAGGTGACGCGCGGGGTCGGCGGCAAGCATCCCGCTCCGATACCGGCTGCCCGCCGGAGATCGTCGAGCCTGACGCTCCGGGCGGCTCACGCCGAGGCGTCGCGCTTCTCCAGCAGGGTGCGGCGGATCAGGGACTCGACGTCGCGGACCTGAGGGACGCCGACGAACTTGCGGGCCACGACGTCGTCGCGTTCGGCCGTGTCTGGACGGCGAGCGGTACGCCGAACGTCAGGTCGCCCGAACCGTCCCGCGCGCTCGACTCGCTCGAGCGGGCCGAATCTCGCCCGGCCGCAGGCTGACGACCCTCTGGCCCGTCGGGAAGTTGGGCTCGAAGAAGATCACGCGGCGATCCGTGACGACGTACGCCACCTGCCCCGCTCGCCGCTGCGCCCAGAAGGGCGCCGCCGAGCATCCCGGCACCGATCGCGACGAACGGGAGTCCGAAGAGCGGGAATATGATCGCCATCGCGCCTGGAGGACTGGCCGCGATGGCCATGACGACCCAGAACAGCGAGAACGCCGTCCAGGGCACCCCGAAGACGAGGACCGGGAGCATCGACAGGAAGAACCGGCCGGACGCGGGCCGGCCGACCCAGACGACGGATTCGCCCGGCTCGACCTCGCCGAGCACGCGCTCCTCGACCTCGGCCGGGAGCGGATTGTCGAAGTCGGCGCCCCGGGAAACTTCGACATGTGGCACCCAGACCGGGCTCGTCAGATGTAGACGCGCCGGTTGTAGATGTACCACTCGACCAGCACGATCGCCAGCGCCGGCCAGGGCGGCCGCCTTCCACCAGTCGCGCGGGGCGGCCACGACCTTGCGCGTGCTGTTCACCGGGTTGAAGCCGATCTTGATCTTGTACCTGTCGGCCTGGTCCGCCGGCGTGCCCTCGGGCACGAGCCCGCGCGGGGCGAGGTCGCTCTCGCGGGGGTCGAACTGGTTGACGGCGAAGGTCACGGCCCCGCTCGGGGGCCACTTGACGTGATAGAGGCCCGTGGCGTTCGCGTCGTTGTAGACGAACGTCCCCTGCGGAGACCGCTTCAGCGTCTCGGCCCTGCCGTCGGGCCCGGCGACCTCGATCGTGTCGCCGATCGTCTCGGGGCGGATCTGCACGGGCTGGGCCGGGCGGTGGACCTCCTCGCCGGCCGAGTCGCGGGCGTTGCCGAGGACCTGCAAGGCGTTGTAGAGGAAGAGCGGGAAGCTGTACTTCTTCACCCAGTTCGTGTTGATGCCCGTGCCGGCCACGAGCGGGAAGCGTGAACACCGTGTCGGAGTATCCTTCCCGAGGCACCACGAACGCGAGCGGGCCGGCGTTGCTCTCGATCAGGCTGCTCGAGGACGTCGGCGGATCGACGACGACCTTCGCCTTGGCCACGAGCACGACCGACAGGTCGCGGATGAACTGCATCAGGGGGTGCGACGCGTTGACGTCGAGGATCGTCGGCCCCTCGACCTCCTTCGTCTTCTCGTAGGCCGGCCCCGGCGGGAAGGCGCCGAAGTAGAGGGCGTTGGCCTGCGGCGGCGTGTCCGGGCGGCACTCGTCGAAGATCACGAGGTCGTACTTGCCGGCGGCCATCTCGCGCTTCGACGGCCTCGCCCTTCGCGGCTTCCGGGGTGATGGTCGTCGACGTCGGCCCGCGAGTCGGCCAGGGGCGTCTTGAGGGCGTCCTGTGAGGTAGCGGTCGCCGAGCGTGACGAGCAGGACCTGGGCCTTCCGCGGGTTGCCGATGAGCGTGAAGGCGCGGTTGTCCAGCGGCAGGTCGTCGTCGACCGAGATCCGGACCTCCAGCTCGCTCGCGCCGGCCTCGGGCAGGTCGAACTTGAAGGCCGAGTCGCCGCGGGCCGGCACCTTCAAGGCCACGGCGTCGCGGAGCACGCCCTCGGCCCTCGGGTTGGCCGGGTCGCGGACGAGCAGCTTCGCCTCGGTCTCGACGTCCTCGCCCCGGTAGTTGTGGACGCGGCCGAAGACCTGGTAGACGTCGCTCTTCTCCTCGCTCCGCCGCGTCTGAAGCGCGAGGATCGCGACGTTGTTCGATGGTCGGCGCCGGGGCCGGCTTCCCCTCCTCCGCGGGTTTTTCCTCGGCGGGCGGCGGCTTGCCGATGACGACGAGCTCGGCTCGATGTTGCCGAGGCTGAATCCCTCGACGTCCGGGAATCCGCCGTCGGTGTAGATGAGCAGCTTCGGCGTGACGACGGAGGTCGCCTCGACGCCCTCGGGCACGTCGCCGACCTTGTTCGGGTTGGCAAGGCCGGCGGCGACCTGGAGGGCGTCGCGAAGGGACGTCGTCGCCTCGGTCGGCCGGATCTCGTCGATCCGCTTCCGCAACAGGGCGCGATTGCCGGTGTAGGTCGAGACGACCCGCGCCCGGTCGGAGAAGGCGATGACCATCGCCAGGTCGTCGGACTGCATCTCGTCGATGATCTTCTTCGCCTCCTCCTTCGCCTTGTCCAGGCGAGTCGGGGCCGACGTCGCGGGCGGCCATGCTCGCGGAGTCGTCGATGGCGATGACGTAGCGGTTGCCGTTGCCGGCCGTGCCCTTCATCCGGGGCCCGGCCAGCGCGAGCATCGCCAGGGCCACGGCGAGGAGCTGGAGGAAGAGCAGCAGGTTCCGCCGGAGCCGCTGGAACAGGCTGTTGACGTGCAGGTCTTCGAGGCTCCGCCGCCAGAGCAGCGTGCTCGGCGACCTGGACGGGCCGTCGCCTCAGCTTGAGGAAGTAGAGGGCGATGATCCCGACGGGAACCCCGGCCAGGACGGCCCAGGCGGCGGTCCCCAGCGGCGACGAGAAATGCATGGGAGGGGTCCGGTGGGTATCAGAGTTCCGGCTCGCTCTTCTCGAAGCCGGGTCGCAGGCCCTTGCGCTTGCGGATCATCGTGTAGAGCAGATAGGCCACGACCGCGGCCGAGGCGCCGAGGAAGACGAAGGGGTTCTTGATCGGCTCGAACATCGTTACTTCACCAGCCCTCGCTCGCGGAGATAGTTCAGGATCAGCTTGTCGAACGGGTTGTGATTGGTCGTGAAGATGTAGGTGATCCCCCGCTTCGTGCACCACTCCTTCAGGCCGCCCACGAAGCCGTTGAGCGTGTCCTTGTACCGCTTGAGCAGCGGGGCGGAGACGGTGATCTCGGCGATGTCGTCGTCCTCGGCGTCGACCAGCCGGAGGTCGCCGACCAGCTCGGGCTCGACCTCTTCCTTGCTCAGGACGTGGATCACGTAGATGTCCATGTTCCGCGCGAGCAGGTAGCGGAGCGCGTCGGCGTGGCCGCGCTTGTCGAGGAAGTCGGAGATGACGACGACGATGCCCTTGCCCGCGTGCTTGATCGCGAACGACTTGGCCGCGGCCGTCAGGTCGCTCGCGCCGTTCGCCTCGAGGCCGTCGAGATACTGCACGATCCGCCACATCTGCGACCGGCCGCGGACGCTCGCCAGGCCCTGCTCCAGGCCGCTCGAGAAGGTGTCGAGCATCACGCGGTCGTGATTGACGAGCCCGATGAACGACAGCGCCGCGGCGACCTGCTTGCCGTACTGGAGCTTCGTCGGCTCGCCGAAGTCCATCGAGAGGCTGGTGTCGAGCAGGGTGTAGAAGTGGAGGTCCTCCTCCTCGAGGAAGAGCTTCAGAAACAGCTTGTCGAGCCGGCCGTAGACGTTCCAGTCGATGTGCCGGAGGTCGTCGCCGACGGAGTAGTTGCGGTGGTCGGCGAACTCGACCGACGACCCGCGCCGCTTGCTCTTGCGCTCGCCCTTCATGCGGCCGACGAAGATCTTCCGGCTCACGAGCTCGAGCTGTTCGAGCTTGTTGAGGAAGTCGGGGTCGAGCAGCGGTGTCTTCGCGACGGCTTCCGGCATCGATCGGTCTCAATCGGGAGGTGGGTTTCGGATCGCCGTCAACGGCTGTATTGACGAGCGCCGGACTGCCGTAGACAACGTTCAATCGCGACGGGTTTCTCGCCTGGATCAGCCAGAGGGCGGCCTCACGCGTTATCTTTGTACCGCTTATATCAAGTATGCTAAGATCCCGACTTCGGCAAAGGGATTCGAGAGGTACGACAGAAGCGTCCGTGAGCTGCGTTTCTGACAGATTCAGAGTGGCCAGATGGGGGATTTTCGAGAGCGTCTCGATTGACCGATCCGAAATCGCAGTCCCTGAAAGATCGAGTTCGGAGAGTGGCGAAAGTTCGGCAAGGGCGGTGATCGACTGATCCGAAATTGTCGCGCCTGACAGATCCAGGTGTCTAAGGTTGGGATAATCTCGGAGGGCTGTCAGTCCCTGGTCAGTGACCTGGGTTCGCGACAGCGAGAGACTGACTATCGACCGCGAGCCTTCCATCTGAGCGATCACGGCAAGGTCGCCGTCCTTCAACTTTGAGCCAATGATTTCCGCATAGACATCGATGGTTCCGCGCCAGAAGTCAACGGAGCCGCATGGGTTGTGCACACCACCGCCAAGCTTTCTCAGCGCGACCGCCATGTTGTCTACCCTCCGCGAGACAGTTCCCAATCGTACGCCCGCAACGATGACAGGGCCGAGCGCGATGCCGAAGACGATAAGGAATGGGGCGCAGCCCGCAAGGAAGCGCACGGTCGCATCCATCTCATGCAGGTCGTCGTCCAAGGGTCGCTCCACGGCGTTAGCTGACCCGGTCGAGCAAGAGAAACAGGCCCATCATCAACGCCGTCGCCAGCGCCAGCCCGAGCAGCCACGGCAGGAGCGCCGCGACGTAGATCGTCCAGCGGCCGCCCGCCCCGGCGAGTCGATGCCGGTGGAGAAACCCCAGCGCCGTCGACCAGCTCTCGACGATCACGATGGCCGCCCCGATCAGCACGAGCAAGGCCAGCGAGGGCTCGACGGTCCAGGCCCAGACGGCCAGCGAGACCGCGACGGCGACGAGCGCGATCAGGACGACCAGGTCGCCGGTCTTCCAGGCGATCCGCTCGGGCGTCGGGGCCAGCGGCACGGGGGCCGGCGGCGGGTCGTAGATGTCGTGCGCGGTGCTCATCTCGGGAAATCCTTCCGCCGCGGGCCGGTCAGCCGGCCTTCGCGGTCACCCTCTCCTCGGCCTTCTCGGGGACGGCGTCGAGGACCTTCAGCAGCACGTCGTCGGCCTCGACCCCCTCGGCCTGCGCCTCGAAGTTGAGCAGGACGCGGTGGCGCAGGGCCGGCAGGTAGACGCGGCGGAGGTCCTCGAAGCTCACATTGTACCGCCCGTCGAGCAGGGCCCGGACCTTCGCGGCCAGCACGAGCGTCTGCACGCCGCGCGGGCTCGAGCCCCAGCGGATGTACTGGTTCGTGATGTCGGCGGCGTGCGGCCCCTCGGGGTGGGTCGCCAGCGCGAGCCGGATCGCGTAGTCCTGGACGTGCGGGGCGATCAGGACCTCGCGGACGAGCGTCCTGCATCGTGACCAGCGTCTCGCCGTCGATCACCTTCTCGGCGTGCGGCCGCTCGCCGCGGGTCGTGCGGTCGAGGATCGTGGCGATCTCGTCGCGGGTCGAGTAGCCGACGACGAGCTTGAAGAGGAACCGGTCGAGCTGGGCCTCGGGCAGCGGATAGGTGCCCTCCTGCTCGATCGGGTTCTGCGTCGCCATGACGAAGAACGGCTCCTTGAGCTTGTGGATCACGCCGCCGACGGTGACGCGAGTGCTCCTGCATCGCCTCCAGCAGGGCCGACTGCGTCTTGGGCGTGGCGCGGTTGATCTCGTCGGCCAGGACGATCTGCGAGAAGATCGGCCCGCGCTGGAACTCGAAGATGCGGCGGCCGTCGGGCGCCTCCATGACGACGTTGGTGCCGAGGATGTCGGCCGGCATCAGGTCGGGCGTGAACTGGATGCGGTTGAAGTCGAGCGAGAGGGCGTCGGCCAGCGTCCGGACCAGCAGCGTCTTGCCCAGCCCCGGCACGCCTTCGAGCAGCGCGTGGCCGCCGACGAACAGGCAGGTCAGGACGCCGTGGACGATCTCGTCATGGCCGACGATCACCTTGGCGATCTCGGCCTTGACCCGGCCGTAGGCCGTGCGGAACTCCTCGGCGCGGGCTTCCATCGCGGAGTGGTCGGCGATCATGGGACAGTGCCTTTCGTGGATGGCATTCGGAAGATCAGCGGTGATCGAAGCCGTCGGCGGGGTCGACCGACGCGGTCGCGAGCCTGTTCCGCGCCAGGAACCGGCCGGCGACCGAGCCGAAGAGTGCGAAGACCAGGGCGATCTCGAGGTGGCAGACGCTCGTGGCGTTCTGCGTCCACTCCGACCTCGCCGCCGCGCGTGCCTCATGCGCCGAGAGGGCCGACTTGTAGTCGTTCCACGCCTTCGCCTCGGCGGCGGTGAGCGGGACGTAGGTGCCGGACCTCGTGGGCCAGGAGAGAACTTCCTGGCCGAGGTTGTTGACGAAGTTCACGGGCTCGTAGGGCGAGGCGAAGTCAGGGCGCGCCGGAGGGTCGTCACGGGGCTGGAGGCTGTCCACCAGATGCCGGACCGTCCGCTCCGTCGGCAGTGGGCAGAAGCTCGTCATCGACTGCCAGGGCAGCACGACGTAGAGGAAGTAACCCCAGCCGAACAGTGCGAATCCCCTCCAGCCCGGCCGCGGTTCGGCGCCGACGACCACGCCGAGGAGTCCGAGGGCCAGCGCCATGAGGATCACGCCCGAGACGAGGTCCAGCATCAGCGGCGAGGCCACGCGCACCGCGGCCAGGCCGAGCGCGACGAGCCCCACCGCGCCCATCAGGCCCGCGACCGTATATCGGCTCATGCCCATGCCTCGCGATGGCTCGGTCATTGGCCCTTGTCCTTCTCCCGCTCCTCCCAGACCTTCTGCTTGGCCTTGAGCAGCCGGTTCGTGTAGCTATCGCCCGGCGTCGGCTGCGGCGGCGGCGCCGGGCTGGGCCGTGGGGTCGGGCCGGGCCGGGCGTGTCCGGCGACTCGCACTCCGCCGAGCAGCGGCTCGTCCACGACCGTCCCGGCCGGCAAGGTCGGCGGCTCGAAGCGGGTCGCGGCGAGCTTCGAGCGGTCGATCTGCTCGTTGACCTCGGCCTTGCGGCCCTTGAGCTTCTCCATGTACTCGACCGGCTCCAGCACCGTCTCGCCGCGGAGCCGCCAGTAGGCCGCGCGAACGGACTGCCGGATCCGATCGACGTCGGGCGCGACGCGGCGGACGGCGACGTCGCCCAGGAAGAGCACGGCCGCCAGCCAGAGCAGGTTCGGCCAGAGCGGCGAGAAGCCGCGAGGCGGCAGCGTGTAGGCGTCGCGGCGGAAGGCGTCCATCTCCGCGGCCGTCCGGGCGATGTCGATCTCGCCCTCGCCGCGGGTCTTCCAGGAGATGGACCTGGCCGTTGGTCAGGCTCGCGATCGTCTCGAGCGTCGTCGGGTTCGACCGCAGCTCGCGGTACTCGTCCGAGTAGGGGACGGAGATGCCCGAGGTGACGATCCCCTTCGAGCCGTCGGGGCCGCTGTAGCCGAGGTTCACGAAGTAGTTGCCGCTCGCCTCGGCCTTCTCGGCGACGCCCTCGTACCGGCCCGGGGCCGTCTGCTGCGAGGCCGACCCGGATCGGCTGCAGGTCGGGGCCGAGGACGCTGGCCTGCATCTGGAGGAAGTTGAGGAACTGGTTGTCCTTGTCCAGCGCGTCGACGACGATCTTGAGCTTCCCCTCGTCGCGGCGCACGGTCAGCGACAGGTTCCGGTTGTCCACCGGCCGCATCGACCAGCGGACGACCTGCGACCAGAACGCGGCGTAGCTATCCCACGAGGGCCACGCCGTCGCCCACCGGCGGCCGGCGTCGGAGGTGAAGGCCACCGAGCGGCCCAGCCCGTAGTTCCAGTGCGAGAGGATCGGGTTGACCTCGCCGCTCTGGGGGATCGGCGAGACGATCGGCGTCTCGACCAGCTCGCTGTCCTTCAGCGACGTCTGCACGAACCCCGTGATCGGGGGCAGCGTGGCGGGGATGCCGGCTGACCGGCTCGGTCGAGTAGCGGAGCACGGGCAACCAGGGCGGTCGGCTGCTCGAAGATCGAGCGGGCGCGAGATGATCCGCGCCTCCTTCTGGTAGATCCGCGGCAGGCTCTTCGGGTTGGTGACGTTGTAGAACCGGCCCTTCGTCTTCGTCGCCAGGTCGCGCATCATCGAGATCGCGCCGGGGTCGTTGCCGTGGGCCGCGCACGAGGACGGCGGTCACGGTGATCTTGTTCGTCGCGAGCTGGTTGATCACCGGCCCGGGTCGGCGGCGTGGGGTCGCCGTCGCTGATGACGATGACGTGCTTCGTCATCGCGTCCTTGACGCCCTGGAGCGCCTTGATCGACATCTGGAGCGCGGGGTCGAACGACGGCATGTCGCCCGGGGTCATCCGGTCGATCGCCTTGAGCATGTTCGCCTTGCCCGAGCCGATCTGGCGGAGCGGGAAGAGCCACGCCTCCTGGCCCTCCCAGTGGATCATCCCGGCGTAGTCGTAGCGGCGAGAGCGTCTTGAGCGCCTCCATCGCGACGACCTTCTGCCAGTAGTTCCCCTCGGCGATCTCCGAGGCGTGCATCATCATGACCATCGCGCTCTTGCCCTGGACGCGCACGGCCTTGATCTGCATGTCGACCGGCAGCGCCTTCTCGACCGGCGAGTTCTGCCAGGCCCCCGCCCCGAAGCTCTTCGGCGCCGCCGAGCATGATCAGCCCCGCGCCCATGTCGTGGACGTTGGCCTCGAGCAGCTTCTGCTGGTTCTCGGTCAGCGACTCCTTGGCCACGTCGGCCAGGATGACCGTGTCGTACGGCTGGAGCTGGCCCAGGTCGTCGGGCAGCGGATCGCCCCCGGTGCCGCCGCCGCCGTCGACGTCGGGCGCCATGAGCACCTTGACCTCGATCTTCTTCTCCCGGAGCGCCTTGCACCAGCTCGGCGTGCTCGCCGCGCGTCCCCTCGATCAGCAGGACCTGCGCCGTGCCCCGGGCGTAGGTGAAGCCCTCGGCCACGTTGTTGATCGACCGCTGGTCGCCCGAGCCCTTCTCGGGCACGTATTCGGCGGTGAAGGTGTAGAAGTTCGTCTCGGTGATCAGCTGCTTGAGCGTGAAGACGTTCACCCCGCGCTCGAGCTTGACCGGCTGCGGGTTCTCGTTGCCGGGCGCGGGCACGCGGCGGTTGTCGGAGTCCTTCTGGAAGACCTGCAGCGTCCCCGCGGACGGCTCGCTGGCGCGGATGACGACGTTGATGTTCACCATCTCGCCCTTCTTCACGTCGGGCGGGATGGCGATCTTCTCGACGAGGACTTCCTTGTTGTAGAAGTAGTCGATCGGCAGCACGTCGACCTGGACGCCCAGCCTCGCTGCGGCGCTGGCCTGCTCGAGCACGTTGCCGCGGTTCTCGTTGCCGTCGGAGATCAGGACGATCCGCCGCGCAGAGTCCTCGGGGAACGTCGCCAGCGCCAGCTTCATGGCCGCGGCCAGGTCGGTGTACTGGGCGTTGATCGAGGCCTCGACGCCGAGCGTCAGGTTCGGCTCGGTGGGGGCCGGCGGCGACTCGACGCTGGCATCCCGGCCGAAGACGACGACGCCCGCCAGGTCGGTCTTCCTCCGCTTGCGGCCCTCCTCCGTCACGAACTGGAGGACGCTCCGCCTCATGTCGAGCGGGATGCTCTCCGAGACGTCCACCACGAAGATCGTCGTCAGCTTGTCGTTCTTGCGGACCGACTGGACCTCGGCCATCGCCAGCACGATCAGCGTGACGACCGTCGCCCGGAACCCGATCGCCAGCCAGCGGCGGAACTTGCCGAGCCCCGCGAGGCTCCGATAGCTGAAGAGGACCAGCGGAGGCAGGACGAGGGGGAGCAGGATGAGCCACCACGGGCGGTTCACCGCCACGCGATCGGCCAGGTAGTACCAGACGGTCCCCATCGACGCCCCTCCGCGACGGCCTCGTCTACATGCGGAACCGCTGGACCCGGTGGTTGTTCGAGTCGATCACCGACACCGCGCCGCGGCTATCGACGGCCAGCGCCCACGGATTGAAGAGCTGTCCGGGCCCCCTGCCCGCCTCGCCCCAGGTGCCCAGCGGCTTGCCGTCGAGCGTGAACTTCTGCACGCGGCTGTTGCCGTACTCGCACACGTAGAGGCACTTATCCGGCCCGATCGCCAGGTCGAACGGATAGTACATCTGCCCGGGCCCGTCGCCCTTCTCGCCCCAGCACCGCAGGAGCTTGCCCTGCGTGTCGAAGACCTGGATCCGGTTGTTCGTGCTGTCGGCGACGTAGATGTGGTCCTCGTCGTCCATCGCCATCGCCCGCGGCCTGAGAAACTCGCCCGGCTCGTAGCCGTGGCCGCCCCACTGGCGGAGCCATTTTCCCTCGGGCGAGAAGACCTGGATCCGGTCGTTCTCGCCGTACTCGCTCACGTAGAAGTTGCCCGCCCTGTCGATGACGACGTCGGTCGGATAACCGAACCGGCCGGGCGTCGAGCCCTGCACCCCGTCGCCGAGCTGGAGCAGGATCTTGCCCTCGCGGTCGTACACGAGCACGCGGTAGAAGTGCGTGTCGGCCACGAGCAGGCGGCCGTGGCGGTCGACCGTCAGCCCGCTCGGGCCGTCGACGTTGAAGTCGGGCGTGCTCCAGGCGCGGAGGAACTTGCCGTCGCGGTCGAAGACCTGGATCCGGTCCGTCAGGTCGGCCATGTAGAGGTGGTCGTCGGCGTCGAACGCGGCGACCCGCGGCTTGTGGATCCAGCCGGGTTTCCGCCCGTGGATGCCCCAGACGACCTCCGGCTCGCGAGGCCCGGCGAGGTCGCACCCGGCCGCGAACCCCGGGAGGATGAGCAGGGTCGCCACGACGGCCTGTCGGCCTCTCGCGCTCATCGATGCTGTGCCTCGGAGGACCGTCCGGAGATGGGGCTTCGCCTAAGACTACAAAAGTCAGACGGTGGGACGCAACTCTTAAATTCTTCGTTTCAACGTATTTTTTCGGGGCGGCCGCGGCTGGTCAGGCGTCGCGGGATTGGACCATGATTGACGGCGACGGCGGGTCGTTCGCGCGGGAGGCCGACGTGGCGGAGTATCGGAGGGCGTGCCGGCTCGATCAGATCAGGGATGGTCGGGCGGTGAGCGTCGAGATCGAGGGGCTCCGGATCGCGATCTATCGCGAGGGTGACGGCGTCTTCGCGCTCTCGGGCCGTTGTCCCCACGAGAACGGCCCGATGGGGCTGGGATGGATCGAGGAGGGCGAGGCCGTCTGCCCGCTCCATCGCTGGCGCTTCAAGCTGGCGACCGGCCGCTGCACGACCGTCCGCGGCCACGGCCTCCACCGGTTCGCGGCCGAACTGCGCGGCGACGAGGTCTGGGTCGCGGTCTGAACCTCGGGCGAGTGCCCCGGGCGGGCGGGTCTACGCAGGTCGTCCGGCGGTTTCGCCGGGTCCGCGTGCGGACGTTCGATCCTGGCCGATCCCGTGGACGTCCGCACAGCGGACCCGACGAAGAGCCGCCGGACCAGGGCTCGGACGGAGCCTCGCCCTCCCCGCTTCGGCGGCGGCTCTTTTCTTCACCCTCCCCCCTTGTGGGGGAGGGTAGGGTGGGGGGTGGCGGGGATCGAGCCGCCCGCCTCAGCCGCGTTATACCCGCTCACCCCCCACCCTACCCTCCCCCACAAGGGGGGAGGGGAAGATCGGCCGGCCTCGCCCCTCTGAAGAGAACGATCCCTCCCGGAGAACGATCTCGCCCCAAATTGCGATGGTAGGGGTATGACTTCCGCGCGACGTCGCGCCCCGCCCCCAACCAACGAAGGGACATCTCCGATGCAGCGTTCCGAGAAGCAGCGACAGGCCAGCCGGAGAACGGCAAGAAGTCCAGGGGCCCCACCTCCCCCGAGGGCAAGGACGTCTCCAAGTTCAACGGCGTGACCCACGGCCTCTGCGCCGTGCACCTCATCCTCCCCGGCGAGGACCCCGCCGAGTTCGAGGCCGAGCTCCAGGCCTGGAACGACGACTGGAAGCCCGCCCACCCACACCCGCGCCGTCCTCGTCCAGCGGGCCGCGATCGCCTCCTGGCGGCTCAACAGGGCCGTCAAGGCCGAGGCCGCCTGGCTCGGACGCCGCGCCGAACTGGCCGGCGACGCCTTCGACTTCGAGACGCTTCAACCGCGCCGACCGCGCCGTCTCCCGCGCCGCCACCGACCCCGCCGGCGCGCTCAGCCTGCTCGAGATGGACGCCACGGGCATCGACCGCATCATCGCCTCCTGCGGCGAGCTCGAGCGCGCCCTCGAGGCCGGCCCCGACCGCCTGGGACCAGCCGCACTACCACCAGCGGCTCATGCTCGTGACCCGCCATCGCCTCGACGAGAACCCGTACAACGCCGGGCCGATCCCCAAGGCCTCGGCGCGGCTGCTGGCGGCGAACAACGCCGAGTTCGCGGACAACCCGTGCTTCGACTACGGCCACTGCGTGTTCGTCGTCCCGCTGCCCGAGGAGGAGCGCGCGGCGGCGGTCGAGCTGCTGAAGCGTGCGGTGGCCGAGAAGGTCCAGCGGCTCCGCGAGCTCCGCGCCACGATGCCCGACCCGGCCGAGTTGCGCACCGCGCCGTGGCGGCGGCGTACTGCGACGGCTCGGAGGAGGGGAAGCTGCGGCATCGCTACGAGATGGCGATCGACCGGTCGCTGCGGGCGACGATCCAGCAGCTGATCGCGCTGGAGAAGTCGGGGGCGGACCTGGCGGGGGACCCGGCCGATGTGGAATACGCCCCCGACTCGACCGAGGAACTTATTCCCGAAGTCGTTACTGAAGAACAAGTTATATCAATAAGCCAGCCAGCGCCGGTCAACGCCGACCCGGCCGCGCCGGGTTCGCTCGGCGCCGGGCGGTCGGGGTCGATCCCGGCGCCCGCCGTGGGGCCGATCCGGGGCCGCAAGGCCTCGTCCCGGCCCGCTGGCAAGCGCCGCCGGCGGCGATCGTCGCGCTGACATCCATACACATCGATGTTCAGAGTCGGTCCCTGGCCCGGGTCGCGCCCCCGGTGCGCGCCGCCCCCCGTAACGACCCGATGAAGGCCTCGCCGAACGACTTGCAACAAACGGCGAGGGCCCCGGGGATGACCCCGGGGCCCTCGGCCGAGACCGCGTCGTCGGTCGGCCTCGCTCAGTAGGCGAAGATGCCGAACGGGTACGGGGTGAAGAACGGCCGGGTGTAGTTCTTCTTGAAGTCGAGCCACCAGATGCCGTCGTTCCAGCGGAGGGTGACGGCCCGCCAGTCGAGGGGCACTTCGGGGTAGGGGTAGGGCGGGCCGATGTTCGGCCAGGCCTGCCAGGGGTAGACGGTCGGGTAGCCGACGGCCGAGTAGTTCGGGTACGGGGCGTAGCTGGGCCACGCGTAGTTGGGCTGACCGGGCATCGCCGCCTGGGTCGCGCCGGGCTGGCCGGCGGGGCCTTCGGGGAGCGGGCCGGTGTACATCGGGGCGGCCGAGTTCGCGCCGTTGGCCATGGCGGGCTGGCCGCCGTCGGCATAGCCGCCGGCACCGGCCCCGCCGCCGTGGTGGAAGAGGTGGCCGCCCATGGCGACCTGCGGGGCGTCGGGCTGGTACTGGGCCGTGCGGACGCGGGCGTCGCCGACGACCTTGAGGCCGTCGACGACGGCCGTCACGCCCTGGACCCGGCCGGCCAGGGCGACGGCCTGGGCCTTCTGGGACTCGGTCGAGACGCCGCCGGTCAGGGTGACCTGGCCGTCCTGGGTCTCGATCTCGATGCGGTAGCCCGACAGGGCCGGGCTGCCCTTGAGCACTCGGGCGACGGCGTCGGCGGTCGCCTGGTTCGCGTTCGGAGCCTGGGCCGAGGCCCCGACGGCCATGGCCGCGACGAGGCCGAGCGCGGTCGAAATCCGTTTCCATCCGAACATGATAGGGTCCTCTGCCCGCTGAACCCGCGACCCGGAGGTCGAACGGCGGGCGGGCCGCGCCGTCCTTGACGGGGTTGTTGTTCGCCGCGTGTCGTTCCGTCGGCGGCGGGAGAGCTCGGCGTCGAGCCGTCGGGAGCCATGTGCCCCCGCGCGGGCCGAGCCGGCCCATCGGGCCGTCGGCGAGTCGGAGGGCGATGGAGGTGGGAATCGTGGGGCAGGAACGCGCCGGGACCGACCCGCTGGTCTGGAATCGTCCGAACTATGAACCACGATCCAGGGGCCGTCAAATCGCCGGCGCAAAAAAAATCGGGGCCGCGAGGCCCCGATCGGGACAAGTTCGCAGCAAGCGCAAGGGTTGCGGATCGAAAAAATCAGGCGGCGGCGGCGAAATCGACCTGCGCGCTCCGCACGGTCGAGCGGGCCGGCGCGGCTGCGCCGTTGCCGATGATCATGCCGATCAAGAGGACGGTCATCGTCCCGCCGGCGAAGAGGGCGAACTCCGAGTCGTGCCGGCCGCACAGGGCGCCCGCGACGCCGAGCCCGACCATCGCCACGATGAAGACCGCCCGCCCGCGCTCGGCCCAGCGGGTCGCCGGGCACGAGGCGGGTCAGGCAGAGGGCCAGGACGCCGCAGACCTGAAGCAGGATGACGATCAGCTCGAGGACGGCCTCGAGACGGAGGGTGGACCAGGCCATAGCACGCTCCTTCCCTGGAGACTATGGGGTGACGACGCGGTGAACACCGGCGGCGTGTCGGTTCGAGTCGGACCGCCCCCTCTGCAGGAGCCGCGCCAAAGTCCAATGTTTTTCCGGGGAAGTCGGTTCCCCGGCCCGATTCGCCGGAAACTTGAGGAAAAAAAGCCGCGGCCGGGCGGTTTTCTCCGCCCGGCCGCGGTACTTCTTACAACCGGCAAGGAGGTCGGCCGGTCATTCTTACATCGGTGATCCAGCCTGGTCGAGCCACTCGGATCACCGAGTGTTGGTCCGCCTCCGGACCCCGGGGATGCCGAAGCCCTGGATCTCGGCCTGGCCGCTGATGTCGGCGACCTTCCAGCCCTTGGCCTCGTGCCTCATCGTGAGCGTCCGGCGGAACTGGCCGTTCGACCCGTTGCTCTTGCCCAGCACGACCTTCTGGCGGCCGGTGCTGGTCGCCATGTCGAGGCTCTGGATCACGTAGCCATTGAGCGCCTTCGCCAGCTCGTCGATCTGCTCGTCGGAGACGCTGAGGTCGACGATCTGGGTGAAGAGCTTCTGAAGGGCCGCGCTGTGCGCCTCCCTCTGGGCGTGAAGGGCCGTCGCGTCGGCGATCCGGTCCTTGTTCTTGGACTTCACGGCGTTGAGGAACGTCGAGGCGCCGAGCATGGGCGTGGTGTAGCTCGCCGGCTGGTTGGTATCGTTCCCGCCGGGCATTCCGGGCATGCCGGGCATCCCGCCGGGGCCGCCCGGACCGTCGGGGCCGCCGGGCCCGCCGCGGTTGGGGCCTGGCATGCCGCCGGGGCCAGGGCCGCCGGGCATTGCCCCGCCGGGGCCAGGGAAGTTGCCGGGGCCACCGGGCACGCTGGCGACCGGCACCTCGCCCTTGGCGGCCTCGGGCGCCGGGGCGGCGTTGGTCGTGCTGCTGGACAGGTTCAGGAGCTCGTTCGTCGCCGAGGCGTCGCCCTTCGCGGCGGGCTGCGGCTTCTCCTCGGCGGCCCCGCCGCCACCCTCACCAGGCGCGGGACTGACGGCGGCGACGGCCACCGGCTCCGCCGGGGCGGCCGCCGGCGTCGCGACCACGGCGGGAGCGGCGGCCGGTGGCGTCGCGACCACGACCGGTGCGGGCGCCGGCGCGGGCTCGGCCTGGGCGACCTGTGGCGCCGCGGGGGCGGCCGGGGCCGGGGCGGAGTTGACGTTCGAGGGCATCACGCCCGAGACCTGCGGCGGCGGAGCCTCGACGGCCGCAGACGGGTCGGAGCTCGGGTCGGGGACGCCGCCTCCCCCGCACCCCGTCCCCAGGAAACAGAGGCCGGCCATGCCCAGCCGGACGATCCAGGTACGCGTGTCAGTCATGGTCCGATCCTCGATGGGGGCGGGAGCCGGGCGAGGGTTCTGGCCTGGGGCGGGCGGAAGGACGCCCGGCCGAGACCAACGCCGCCGCCTCCCGGCCGCCCCAAACTGGATTATGCCGCATCCAGATCGGAGAAGAAAGGCCCTGTCTTGGACCCCGGCGCCGGCAGACTTCCCGCCGCGGCTCAGCACCTTGTCCCGCCGCGCCGGCGGGCTTATCATCGTGCTCAACCCCGCCCCGAAGGCACTCCACGCCCGCCACTGGGAGCCGCCGCGATGCCCGACACGAAGACGATCCTCCTCGTCGACGACGACAACGAGATCATCGAGACGATGCGAGCGGTCTTCGACGGACGAGGCTACCGCGTGCTCGTGGCCCGGGACGGCAACGCGGGCCTCTCCGTCGCCGAGCGCGAGAACCCGGACCTCATCATCCTTGACATGATGATGCCGAAGAAGTCGGGCTTTCTCGTCCTCGAGAAGCTCAAGACCCGCGCCGGCGGGCTGATCCCCACCATCATGATCACGGCCAACGAGGGCAGCCGGCACAGGGCCTACGCCGAGATGCTCGGCGTCCGGGACTACATCCGCAAGCCCTTCGCCATCGAGAAGCTCGTCAAGTCGGCCGAGAAGATCCTCGGGACGGAATCCCGGACGGACGACTTCTGACCGCCCCTAGCGGCGCGACGCTTCGGGTATCGGCACCGTCATCCTGGGGGGTGACACGACCCCCGACGGGTGCCGGAACAGATCGACCTCGAACGGCCGAGCGACGCTGTTGCCGGCCAGGTCCTCGAGCTCGGTGTCGACCCGAAGCGCGGCGTGCCCCGGCGGCCAGGCCGCGTCGGGGATGAAGCGACCACGAGGTCTCGCCCGTCCCGACCTCGCCCCGCCCGCGGATTGGCATGCCCTCGACCTCGACGCTCAGCGCCCGGCCGAGCATGGCGTGGTCGAGCGGCTCGGGGAATCGCACGACGAGGGCGTCGCGCGTCCCGGGCCGGACGGGCGTGATCGACCATCGGGCGGGCCGCGGTTGGGCCGCGTCCGGCGGACCGGCGCGGAACGACTTGCGGAACCCCTCGCGCGAGCGGACGGCCGTCGGCGTCGGGCCAATCGGCGTCGACGCGCAGCGTGTACGCCTTCCCCTCTTCCAGGATCGGACCTTCCTCCTGGCGGGGCACCAGACCTCGCTTGATCCGGCCCGGGTCGAACAGGAGCGTCAGCCTCCGGCCCTGGGGGTCCCAGAGCTCCTCGCCAATTTCCAGGAACGGCCGCTCGACCAGCCGGCCGGCGGAATCCTCGAGGCGGACGTGCCGATAAGCCTCGCCGCGCGCCATCGGGGTGGAGAAGTGCACGTAGAGCTTGAGGAGGTTCTCGGGCAAGACGTCGGCCGACGGATAGACGGCCGTCACGCGGCCCCGAGGCGTCGGCGGCGGCTGGGGCGCCGTGTAGCGAGAAGTGATGGGGGGTCCTTCATGTCCTGGATTGAGAATAATCCCAGGACGGCATTGCGCGATATATTGCATACCGCCGCGCAGCGGATAGCGCGGTATGAATCGGACAGTTCCGTCGGCGACCGAGTAATGTCCGAGCATCGGGCTCGCCTCGGGCTCTCCCGCCGGCCGGCGCGATCCGGACCGACAGGATGGCCGTCCATTGCCGGTTGTCCGGCGTAAGCCCGGCGAGATGTCTCGAGCGACGCGCCGTCAAGTCCCGACAACTCGACGACCTTCTGGCCGGACCGATCGACCCACCGGAGCGCTGGTCCCCCTTCGGCCCCCGCGCCCGCCGGGTCGGCGGGTCGCGGGGCGAGGGTGGCCGAGAGGAGGACCGTCGCGAGGAGCCGGTTCACGGGAGTTCGATCGTCTCGAGGTCGAGCGAGCCGTTGCGGTCGATGAGGACGACGGCACGCTCCTTGTCCAGGGCGTCGAGCTGCACGACCCCCTTCAGGCCGGTAATGGTCTCGTACGGCTGGCCCTTCGTGTCCTTGACCGGGCTGTTGATGCCCGGCGGCCGTGTCGACGCCGTCGGCCTTGATCTTCATGACGCCGCGGCTGCTGTTGGCGAGGAGGATGTAGTCCTTGCCGTCCTTCTGCGTAGATGATCATGTCGAGCGGCTTATTCCGGTTGCCGAGCTCGGCGATCGTCGTGCCCTTGAGGTGGGACGCCCGGCTTGAGGGCGGCGACCGGCAGCTTCACCAGCGGGGTGCAGGTGTAGGCGGCCATCAGGTAGGGCTCGCCGGCGATCGTGTAGGGCGGCGAAGGTCCGGACGGGCGACTTGGTCTCGAGCCGGCCGTGGGCGCCGTGGTAGATCTCGATGCTGGTCCCCTTGCCGGGGTCGCCGAAGGGATAGGGGACGGCGAGGAGGCGGGACGAGAATTCCTCGTTCGAGAGGCCGGCGACGAAGACCCGCCCGTCAATGAACGCCAGGTCAGTAATCGCTTCGGCACGTCCATTGCGAGGAGCGTCACTCCCGGGCGGATCGGGCAACGGGAACTTGGCGAACGCGACGTCCTCGGTCGCGACGGGCTCGACCTCGCCCGCTGTGTCGATTCGAAGGAGCACCGGGGCCGCCGACGGGCCCCGGCCGCGTAGCACGGATAGGTAGACCTTCCCCGAGATCGGATTGACGGCCATGTCATTGATCAGGATCTAGCCTCGGGGCTGGTCCCGAGGGCGTCGGCGATCTTGCGGTTGACAGCCTCGACTTTGACGGTACCCTTGCCGGCCGGCCCGCGATCTCCGGTATCGATCGCGAAGAGGGCCGCGCCCGTCGTGTCGCCGACGAAGAGGACTCCGTCGGGGCCGAACGCGAGCGGGCCCGCCGACTTGATGTCGGGGGTGCCCTTCTGCAGGCCGGCCGCGGAGGCCGGCGCGGCCGCCGCCAGGGCCGCCAGGGCGATTGCAAGGAGGCTTCGAGACTTGGCCATCATGGTGTTCTCCTCCCCTCGCAGGGGCGAAACGACCAGGGGGTCCTTGACGCGACCTCATTGTGGTCCGCGCCCGCGCGGGGATCAATCCCCGTCATCTTTCCACAACCCGACGACAGAAACGTCGCGAGGCCCCGCATGCCGCCTTCGGCCGGCCCGTCACGGGCCCGACCGTCGAGGATTCCGCGCATGGCTCGCGCTCGAACACGGAGGATTCGAGGATGAAGCCCCGCAACCGCCGACGGCATGGCCTGCCGGCCGCGGCCCTGGGAGCCCTGGTCGCGCTTCTCGTGGCCGCCCCCCGTGCCGGGGCCGACGTGACGCCCCCCGGCGGCACGGTCCTGGCCGACTATCTCTATCCGACCGGACCGCAATACATCGCCATGGCCCCCTGGATGACCCAGACCGGCTGGGATATCCGCGAGGTCATCTTCACTTATTACGCCAAGTCCGACACGCTCGACGTCGACGTCAAGACGACCGGAATCGCCGGCGATGCCGATGGACTCGGCATGCCGGGCGGCAACGACCCGCAGCTCAAGGCGATCGGCGGCCTGAACCCCGCCAATCTCGGCGGGCGCGACTCGATGTCCTTCGCCTTCGTCTCGGCGAACGCGAACCACTCGATGGGCTCGCCCGTCGCCATCGCCGGCGTTCCCGAGTACAAGCCCGCCAACGCCCCGAACGACGGGTTCATGCTCGCACAGTACACGGGCGGCTCGAGCCTGCAGTCGGCGTATGGCGGCCCGATCGCCGATTCGGTCGGCACGCTGCTCTATAACCCGTCGGCCGCGCATCCCGACTTCGAGTTCACCATCTCGAACTTCTCCAAGCTCTACGGCCTGAACCTCGCGAACGGCTTCTACTTCAGCGGCTATGCCGGCTCCCCCGACGATGCGGTCGTCGGAGAAGACCACATTCCCTGGACCTACGTCAGCGGGTTCGAGCCCTCGCCACAGTTGATCAACTTCATCCCGGCCGGCTGGCTGCTGCCCCCGCCGGCACCGACGGAGACGCCCGCGCCGCAATTCCACACGCTGCCGGAGCCCGCGAGCCTGATGCTCCTCGGGGCGGGTGGTGTCGGTCTCTGGCTGGTTTCGCGAAAGAGGCGAGTGCCCACCGCAGCCCGCCCCTGACGGCGCTGTTCGAGTGTACGACCGAGGCCCCGGGACTCGCCCATCAGGCGACTCTCCCGGGGCCTTTCATTTCACGGGCGTGATGCGACGAGCGCCAGGGTCGCCCAGCCCGTGGTCGAGATCCTCTGGGCGTAGCTCTCGCCCCCCGCCGGCCGCGTCGTCTCCGGCCACGAGCCGTCGGGGTTCTGCATCGCGATAAGCGCCGAGCGTCCGCGAGCCCGCGCTTCGGCCAGTTGCGGGGCGCGATGACCGGACGACAGGACGAGGAGCGCCACGGCCGTGTCGAACGGCTCGGGAGGGCGGTCCGGATACGGACCCCACCCGCCGGACTTCCCCTGGGACCGGCGAAGAAACTCGAGCGCCAGGGTCGCCGGCTCGGATGGAGCGACCTTCCCGTCCGCAGGTTCGAGGTAGAGCACCGAGGCGGCGTCGAGCACGCTGGCGACCTTCAGCGAGCCGACCCAGCCCCGCGCACGGGCGATCGCCGCCGCATAGCGGCGCGGGTCGGCCTGTTGCAGGACGCGAGCGGACAGGGCGGTCGCCAGACTCCGTCCGTACGTCGCAGGGGAACCGAGCCCCTGATCGTCGATGGGCCAGGAGCCGTCCTCCGCCTGGTCGGCGGCCAGGCGTCGGGCCACGACGTCGAGCGCGTCGCGCCGATCGGTGACCTTCGCGTCCACCGCCGCCGCGAGGGCCAGCGAGAATTCGATCCGGGCGAGCCGCTTGTCGCTGATCGGCCCGTCCGGCCCCTGCCGCTCCCAGCCGTCCGGACGTGTCAGCCAGGCCAGCGTGTCGGCGAGCACATTGGGATCGACGGCGATCCCCGCGGCCTTCGCCGAGAATAGCGCGCGGGCGGCGTCGCCGTTGTTGTGGCAGGAGAAGCAGTGGTTCTCCCGCGACCAGCGCGGGACCTCCGCGGCGAGGAAGGCGACGGCCTTCCGCTCCGCCGGGTCCCCGCCCCCTGTCCCGGCTCCGAGCGCGATGAGGATGGCCGCCACGGCCGTGACCATGCTCTCCGCTCCGTCACTTCGCGACTCGCCACCGTTCGTCGAAGTAGCCGGAAGTCACCAGCTCGTCCGACGGGCCGGTGAGGCGAAAAACGGCGTAATCGGCGAGCCGAGGGAAGAGGAGGGCGTTGGTGCCCGTGAAGTCCGATGGCTCGAACGTCATCCCGGAATTGACGACGACATACCTGCGAGGATTGAGCGGGTTCGGAGCGATGAGCACGGCGCGTGAGAGTCGGCGTCGTAGACCGGCCCGAGGGAGATGCGGTCCTTCGTCCACGCCATCGGTAACCGGTCGAGAACCCTGGCGAGCACCGCGTTCGAGCCCGGATCGCCGAAGAGGACGAGGTGATGCCCGTCGATATCGGCGTCTGTGACCTGGCTGTCGGGCTTGATGCGTACCTCGCCCCGGAAGTGACGACGCCAGTCGGCGACAAACCGGTCCAGGCGGGCCCGGCACCAGGCGTCCAGCCGAGGATTCCAGGGCCGACCTGTCGGCGTGATGACAAGGAACGAGCCGCGGAACGCGTCGTCGATCGGGCCCTGCACGCCCGGCGCCTTCTGGCGGTCGACGTTCTCGATCAGTGCGATCGAAGGCTCGTGGTCCAGCACCTCCCAGCCTTTGTCCCCTTTTCGATAATACGTCCGCGGCAAGAGGGCCTTCGCGGCCAGGCGGAGCGGCAGCTCAACGCCGTCGAGGATGACGGTTTCGGCCACTTGCCGGTCGACTCCCAGGACCAGAACATTCGACGTCGCGACTCGCGCGACCTCGCCGTCGAGCGTGGCGTCGACCGTCGCCGGACGGTAATGCGCAGCCATCCGCTCGACCGAGATCCAGTGGGCCGTGTTGTAGGCGAGGCTATAGGTCACGAATCGGATCCGCCCGGGCACTCGGTCGAGCCCCGTCTTGGAATGCCGGTCGTGAAAGGCGTCGAGCAAGACCTGGCTGGCAGGGTCAATCCGGTGACCCATACCCTTGCCGACGACCCGGCGAAGGTCCGGCCCCTCGGCCGTCGTCACAAGCCCGTCGACCTTGAAGGACACGCCGTCGGCCTTGAGCGCCTCGATGATGTTCGTCGACGCCTGAAGCTGGGGGTCGACCTCGCCGCCGTAGGCGATGATTGGCACGTCGAACATGTTCCGGGCATAGTCGACGCTGTCGTAAATGGAGAGGGCCTTCCTGCGCCAGTCCGGCAGGACCGCTCCGTCGAGCCTGGCGTAGCGGAGCGTCTCGGTGAAACCCGGCCGGCCTCGACGGAGCACCATCGCGACGGGAAGTGGAGCGCCATGTGCCAGGCCCCTGCCCCACCCATCGAGAAGCCGCGGAGGACGATGCGGTCGTCATCGACCTCGTAATTCCGCTTGACGGCATCGATCGCCTCGAGCACGTCCGTTTCGCCCGCCCAGCGGTAGGCATTGTTCCCGCGGCCGTAGACGTGGAGGGTCAGGTGCGTGCGATCGGCGGGCACTTTCTTCGCCCGGTGTGCGCTGAGGAACCGGGCCTCGTTCATGCCGTCGTTGCGGCCGTGAAGGACGACGTCGAGGCGCGCCGCCTTCTTCCGATCGAAACCGGCAGGTACCTCGACCCAGTAAGGCTGCACGGTCGCGTCGACCTGTCGACACGTAGCCGCGGAGGACGGAGCCGCTGGCGCCGGTCCACGGAGCCTCGCCCCGGGCGAGCGCCGCCGCCCTCGTCTCGCCGTCGGAGAGCAAGCGGGAGAGGAGTTCCGTGTCGTCGGCACGGGCGTATTCGTCGAGTTCGTCCATGAGGCTGGCCGCGCGGTGAAAGACGCGAACGTCGGCCTGGAGATCGGGCGAGGCCTTGCCGATCCGGTCGAGCGAGCCGGCGAGCGAGCGGATCTTCGCTCGCAACGACTCACGCTCGGCGGGAGCCGGCTTGATCGGCGGCGACTTCTTGGCGGCCTGGCCGGACGCCGGAACAGGTCCGGCAACGACCGATGCGGCGAAGGCGATGGCGGCGATCGTGCCAGGAAGGGCGCGGGAACGGAGCATTCGTCGCCTCGCGGATCAGGCCAGGCCGTAGAACCGGACGGCATTGTCGTGGAACAGCTTCCTCCGCTCCGCCTCGGGTCGCTGGGCCACGATCGCCCGGAGCGCCTCGACCCAGCGGCGATACGTCGCGGCGACGGTGCAGACCGGCCAGTCCCCGCCGAACATCACGCGATCCGGGCCGAAGGCGGCGAGGACGTGGTTGACCACGGGGGCCAGGTCATCCTCGGTCCAGGCGTGGCCCTTCGCGGAGGCGACAATCCCCGAGACCTTGCAGACGACGCGATCGCCGTGCGACGCGACCCGGTCGATCCGGCGTTTCCAGGCCGAGTGGTCCTTCGTCAGCACGCTCTCATTGCCGCAATGGTCGAGGATGAAACGCGTGTCGGGACAGGCTTCGATGAGCTTCGACGCGTCGTCCAGCTCCTCGCTCCGCATGCAAAGGTCGAACGAGAGCCCGCGCTCTGCCGAGCTCGCGCATCCCGCGGATGAACGCGGGGTCGAGACAATAACCGGCGGGCGTGCGTCGGCGCGTGGAGGACCTGCCGGATGCCCTTGATCGCCGCCTGTGCCTTGAATGGGTCGAGATAGGCGGCGAAACCCTCGGAAGCCGGCCGGCCCGAGATCACCGCGGCCACCATCGGCGTCGCGCCCCCGCGGATCAGCTCGAGGACGTACGCGGCCTCCGCGGCCTGCTGCTCCGGCACGACGTCGACTTCCATGTAGACCGACTTGACCACGCCGAGACCCGCGGTCGCCCGGGAGTAGTCCTCGGGCAGGTAGCTCCGCCCGAGCGGCTCCTCCCCGGGCTTCAACCAAAGTAGCTTGAATTTCTCCAGATCCCAGAGATGTTGGTGAGTGTCAATGATCGGGATCATCCGGCCCTCCGGCCCTTCCGCGGGGGCGACGACACTGGCTGCGAGGCCCTCCAGGAAGCGGCGGCGATTCATCGCGGGTTCTCGGCGAGGAAGTTCCGACGAACGCTCTCATAACGCCTCGGCGGGCGCCGGTCAATCAGTCGGTGCAGCATGGCGCTGGATCCGAATCATGACGATAATTCAGCATTCGGGATATGGCGGGAGCGCGGTCGCGGCCGGAGCTGTCGAGCGATCGTGCCGACGATGATCGTCGGGGAGGCGTCCGCAAACGCCTGAATTGCATGGCGTTGAGTCGACCCAGGGTCTTGCCGCGCAGCTTGCGTCGCGACTAGAATCCCGGACGTCGCCGATCGTCAACCGAGACGAGGCGGCACTTCCCCGGGGGCGTCAGGCCTGCGATGAGTGACCGCGAAGCGGCAGAGCCATGGTATCGCGACGGCCTCCGATTCGGCTGCACGCGATGCGGCCATTGCTGCACCGGGGCGCCGGGATACGTGTGGGTCAACGAGGAGGAGATCGCCCGGATCGCCGCCCTCAGGAACGAGCCCGTCGAGCGCTTCTCGAAGCGGTTCGTGCGGCGCGTCGGGCAGCCGCTACAGCCTGGTCGAGCGACCGGGCGGCGACTGCATCTTCTGGTCGGCGGAGTCCGGCTGCACCGTCTACCCGGCACGCCCGGCGCAGTGCCAGACCTGGCCGTTCTGGCCGGAGAACGTCGCCGACGAGGCGTCCTGGGACGGCGTCTGCCGGACCTGCCCGGGTTCGGGCGCCGAGGATGCGCGGGTGTTCAGCGTCGAAGAGATCCGCGCCACCGCCGCGAGAGTCCACACGCCATGATCTCGGCCGAGATGTCCCGCGGGCACGCGCGGCCTGGACCCGGACGCGTTCCGCGCCGAGCTGCAAGAGCTCTACGGCGAGCTCGACGCTGAGATCCGCCGCCGCGGGCCGGTATGCGAGCTGAGCGGACGCTGCTGCCGGTTCGCCGAGTACGGCCACACGCTCTTCGTCTCGGCGCCCGAGGCGGCCCTGCTCGTCGCCGACGCGCCGCCGCCGGCCCGTGCGCTGGATGACGGCGAGACTTGCCCCTGGCAAGACGCCGGCGGACGCTGCACGGCGCGCGAAGCCCGGCCGCTCGGCTGCCGGCTCTACTTCTGCGATCCGGCGTTTCAGGACGCGCTCCCGGTCCTGGGAGAGGATTTCGTCTCGCGGCTGAAGTCGCTCGTTGATCGCCACGGTCTTCCCTGGGACTATGCCCCCCTGCACCGACATCTTCGCGAAGCGGGACTGGCCCGGGTCGGCCTCGGCTCGACCGGTCGCCGAGGGCCGTCCAATCGTCGAACCTGACGACGTCTGACTCGCGCCACGCAGGCGAGGTGCGGCGCGATCGGTTGGAAATCGCTTGACATTAGTCCAAGCGGTACCTACTCTTGAGCCCACTCGCTGCTCGGACCGGGTCGAGCCCCGCCCCCTGGGAGACTGCGATCGTGACCAAGAAAGAAATCGTGAAGAAGATCTCCGAGGATATCGGACTCACTCAGCTCAAGACCAAGGACATCGTCCAGCGCACCCTCGACGCGATCATCCTCACGTTGGTCCAGGAAGGCCGGATCGAGCTCCGCAATTTCGGGGTGTTCGAGGTCAAGCGGCGCGCCCGCGCAAGGCGCGGAACCCGCGGACCGGGGCGAAGGTCTATGTACCCTCGAAGAACGTGGTCACGTTCAAGCCCGGCAAGGAGATGGAGGAGCTGGTCCGCAAGATGAATCCCGAGCGTCTTCCGATGATGGAGGACGAGCGTGATGCCGATCTAGAGGAGAGCGGCCCCGTCGAGCCGGTCGCCGAGCCGCCGCGGGCCTGATCGGCCCGAATGGATAGGCGCCGAGCCCGGCCCCACGCCGGCTGACTCGGGGAAGGCCTCGCGCGACGGATCGCGCGGGCCGGCCTTGCGAACGGCGGGGCATTTTCGGGAGGATCCCGATGCGAAGACGTCTCTCGGCGCTGGCGGTCATCGCCGCGATTGTCGCCGTCGGCCACGGCTGCGCCCCGTACCGCTGCCGCACTACGCGGCCTACCCGCCCAAGCGGGTCGAGGAGCTGCTCAACGACTCGGAAAACCTCCGGATGGCCGGAGACGACTGGGAGCGGATCTGGTTCCTCGACCAGCCCAGCCACCTGACCCCCTGCGCGCACCCACGGCGGAATGGGGCCGTGAGCCCGAGGGCTAGCTCGACCCGACTCTCAGGTCGCCGGCGGCGCGAGCTTCCTGAGATCGTGCCAGAACTGAGGATAGGTCTTGGCGACGCAGCCAGGATCTTCGATCGTGATCCCGTCGGCCATGACCCCCGCCAGCGCGAAGGACATCGCCATCCGGTGGTCGGCGTAGGTCGCGACCCGGGCCGGCGTGATCTTCGCCGGGGGAATGATCACCAGGCCGTCCGGGTGCTCGTCGACGGTCGCTCCGAGCTTCCGTAGCTCCGCGGCGAGCGCGGAGAGGCGGTCGGTCTCCTTGTGGCGGATATGTGCGACGTTCCGGATTCGCGTGATCCCCTGCGCGAACAGGGCCACGACGGCCAGCGTCATCACCGTGTCGCTAATCGCGTTCATGTCGACGTCGAGGCCGCGGAGCGGGCCGCCGTGGACCGTCGTGAAATCCTTCCCTCGCTCCACCCGACAACCCATGTGCTCGAGCAGGTCGGCGAACGCGACGTCGCCCTGCACGCTCGACGTGCCGAGGCCTTCGGCGGTCACGGACCCGCCCGTGATCGCCGCCAGGGCGAAGAAATAACTCGCGGCCGAGGCGTCCGGCTCGATCGGATAGACTCGCCCGCTGTAGCGGCCCGGATCGACGGAGAACCGGCGATCGCTCTTCCGGCCGACGCGGACACCGAATGACTCCATGACGTCGAGAGTCATGGTCACGTAGGGTTTGGAAACGAGCGTGCCCTCGACCTCCACGATGGTGGTGTCGCGGCCGTAAGGGAGAACCATGAGCAGTCCGCTCAGGAACTGGCTCGAGACGTCGCCCTTGACGAAGGCGTAACCGCCGTCGAGCCCGCTGGCCTCGACGGTCACGGGCGGACAGCCATTTCCTGCGTCGCTCCTCGCGACGGCACCGAGGCCGTTGAGGGCCGCGAGCAGGTCGGAGACCGGCCGCTGGCGCATCCGGGGGACGCCGTCGAGGCGGTAGGTGCCGTGACCCAGCGACACCAGCGCCGTGAGAAACCGGAGGCTTGTCCCCGAATTCGCGACGAAGAGCTGAGCGTCCTTCGCGGGAATCCGCCCCAGCGTTCCGGCAACGTCGATCGTCGAGGAGGCAGGGTCGTGGCTCACTGAGATGCCGAGCTTCTGCAGGCTCTCGACCATGACCCGCGTGTCTTCGCTGTCGAGCGCCCCGGTGAGGCGACTCTGCCCCTCGGCCAGCGCCGCGATGATCAACGCTCGATTGGTCAGGCTCTTCGACCCGGGCACGCGCACCCGCGCGTTATGCGGCGGTGCGGGCCATGGCGCCAGTGTGATCTCAGCGGGGTAGTCAGCGCTCGTTCCGGTCATCGTCCACCGCGGAGGGAGAGTGGTCGCGTTCGCCAGTGCGGCCGGCGGCATCGAGAAGTCGTGGCGCGAGACGCGAGGATAGCTCCTCGGGCGTTAGGCCCTCGATCAACAATCGCTTGTCGCGTGACGTTTCGCCGCCGAGGAGGCGGACCGCCGAGCGCCTGAGGCCCAGCGAGTCGGCGAGGACGCCGATGATCGCCTCGTTCGCCCGGCCCTTCTCGGGCGCGGCCGTCACCGACACGCGGAGCGCGCCGGCCCGCTCGCCGACGATCGCGTTCCGCTTCGCGCCGGGCTGGGCGCGGACGGCGAGGACCGTGCCGCCTGGATGAGACGTCATGGCGACCACGTGCCGACGCCCTCGAAGAGTGCGGAGCCGACCCGCACGAGTGTCGCCCCTTCCGCGATCGCCGCCTCGAAATCGCCGGACATGCCCATCGAAAGATGCGGCAGGGGGCGGCCAAGCTCATGGGCGAGACGGTCGCGGAGCACGCGGAGCCGGGCGAAAAAGGGGCGGGCGGATTCGCCCTCGGTGCCCAGCGGGGCCATCGTCATCAGGCCGAGCAGCGGGACATGACGCACCCCCGCGATCGCGGCCGAGTCGCGGAGCAGGTCCTCCTCGCTCCAGCCGTGTTTCGAGGGCTCCGACGATGTATTGACCTGGAGGCAGACGCCCGGCGGGTCGACGAGCCCGAGGGCGGGCGCCAGCTCATCCAGGGCCAGCAGGAGCTTGAGCGAATCGACGGCGTGCACCATGCGGACGAGCGGCAGGGTCCGGCGGGCCTTGTTCCCCTGCAGGTGGCCGATGTGATGCCAGCGCACCGGGAGGTCGGCCAGGGCCTCGGCCTTCGACCAGAGCTCCTGCGGGTAGTTCTCGCCCAGGTCGCGCTCGCCCTGTTCAACGAGCGCCCGGACCAGCTCGACCGGCGACCGCTTGGTCACCGCCACGAGCGTGACCTCCGACGCCGGGCGTCCGGCGCGGGACGCGGAGATCGAGATCCTATCCCGGACGGAGCGGATGTTCTCGGCGAGTCGACCCACGTTGGTCTCGGCACACGGCGGCGTCATGCGGGAGTCGCGGATCTCTGTTGAAAGGCCAGGCCCTCCCGCCTTCCGGTAGCGGAGGGAGGTGCGGAGGGGCCATGAGGTGGAGGACGAGCGCCGCTACTTCAAGGCGTCGGACAGGAGGGACTTGAGCGTTGCCAGGCCCCGATCGACATCGTTGCCGAGGTGGATATTCAACGCCCGGCGGCGGCGTTTGGCGAGCGACTGGAAGTCGCCGAGGGCCTGCGCCTCGACGAGGACGGCATAACCGAACGGCTGGCCGGGGATCGGCACGTCCTCGCCATCGCTGGCCGTCAGCTGGAGGAAGACGCCCTCGTCCGACCCGCCCTTGTGGAGCTGGCCCGTCGAGTGGAGGAACCGAGGGCCGTAGCCGGTCGTCGTCGCGACCTTGAGCATGTCGCGCACGGCGGTCCGCATCGCCTGGATCGCCGTGTCGCGGGCCGGCCGCTCGTCGATGTACTGCGTGATCGCCACGTAGTCGCCCGGCTTGACGCGGCCGAGGTGGGCCTTGAGCAGGTTGACGGCGCCGTCTCGCCCCGACCCTGCCGCCTTGAGCGATTCGTCCTCGGGGGCGACAGAGAACGTCAGCCCCTCGAACGTGGCCAGCGACTTCAGCGACGGCAGCTTCCCGTCCTGGGCGTAGGCGGCGAGCAGGGCCTTGGTGTTGTCCTTGCTCTCCTGGACGTTGGGCTGGTCGAACGGGTCGATGCCGAGCCGCTGGCCCGCGATGGGCACCGCGATTTCCCAGCGGAAGAACTCGGCGCCCAGGTCGCTCGGGTCGGCCACGATCAGGTCGAGCACGGGGTGCCCCGCCTTCGCCAGCGACTGGAGCAGCGGGCTGTCCTCGAGGCCCGGAGACCCGAGGGTCCGGATCTGGACGAAGACGCGGTCGCTACCGTAGGCCTCGGGCCCGGTCACCGGCTCGCCGGCGACGGGGACGATGCCCTTGCCCTCCTTGCCCGTGCTCTCGGCGATGAGCTGCTCGATCCAGAGGCCGAGCGCCTCGAGCGGGGGCGGGGTGACGAGCGTCACCTTGTCTCGCCCCTTGGTCGCCAGCTCGCCGAGCACCGCGCCGAGCACGGCGCCGGGGTTCTGGCGGATCTTGACCTCGGGCCCGCACTCGCGGATCGCGACCTTCGCGTGGTCGAGCAGCGTCGGCGACGTCGAGGCCCATCAGCGCGGCGGGGACCATGCCGAAGTAGGAGAGGGCCGAGTAGCGGCCGCCGATGTCGCTCGGGTTGAGGAAGATCCGCCGGAAGCCGTCGCGGCGGGCGTCGGCCTCCATCTTCGTGCCGGGGTCGGTGATCGCGACGAAGTTCTCGCCCGCCTTCTCGCCCTTGATCGCCTTCACCTTCTCGAAGAAGGTCGCGTAGAAGACCGAGGGCTCGGTCGTCGTGCCGCTCTTGCTCGAGACGACGAAGAGGGTCTTCGCGACGTCGATCTCCGACTCGATCCGGCGGATCGTCGCGGGCACCGTGCTGTCGAGCACGAGCAGCTCGGGATGGCCCGCGACCGGGATGTTCGTCCGGCGCAGGACCTCGACGCACAGGCTCGAGCCGCCCATGCCCATGACGACGATGTGCTTGAAGCCGGCGTCGACGATCTCGCGGCTGAACCGCGCGAGCTCGTCGGCCTTCTCGCGGACGACGCCGGCGACGTTGAGCCAGCCCAGGGCGTTCTTGATGACCTTGACGTGCGCCTCGTCCGACTTCCAGAGCGTCGCATCCTTCGACCACATCCGCTCGACCGCGTGCAGCCGCTCGAGGTCGGCGAGGGTCTCCTCGACCGGCTTCGCGTAGTCGCCCAGCAGGAGCGTCTGGCCGATCCGCCGGGTCTGGAGGATCTTCGCCCGCTTCTCCTTGATGCGTCTCGAAGAGCTCGTGGAACGAGTCGGCGAAGACCTTGACGCCGTCGCGGAGCAGCTTGTCCGTCACGTCCTTGAAGTCGATGCCGACGGACGCGAGGTCGGCCATGACCTTCTTGGCCTCCTCGCGGCCCTCCAGGAGCGTGGGGCTGGCGTGACCGTGGTCCTTGAAGGCGAGGAACGCCGACATCGGCATCGTGCTGACGGTCTCGGGGCCGATCAGGCCGTCGGTGTAGAGGGTGTCGGGGTACTTCTTGTTCTTGGTGCTGACCGACGCCCAGAGCACGCGCTGAGGGTGGGCGCCCTTGGCCTTGAGCGCCGCGAACTCGGGGCCGTGGAAGAGCGTCTCGTACACGCTGTAGGCGTTCTTGGCGTTGGCGATGGCCGCCTTGCCGAGGAGGCCTTCGAGCTTGGCCTTCGTGGCGGGGTCCTTGGCCTCCTTGAGCTTGGCCTCGATCCGGTTGTCGACCTCGGTGTCGATCCGCGAGACGAAGAAGCTCGCCACCGAGGCGATCCGGTCGACGGGCAGCCCCTTCTCGACCCGGCGCTTGAGGGCCTTGAGGTACGTCTCCGCGACGGCCCGATAGGCCTCGACGCTGAAGAGCAGCGTGACGTTGACGTTGAGCCCCGAGAACAGCGCCTCCTCGATGGCCGCCAGGCCCTCGGGCGTGCCGGGGATCTTGATCATCGCGTTGGGCCGGCCGAGCAGGCCCCAGAGCTTCTTGGCCTCGGCGATCGTCGCCGCGGTGTCGTGGGCCAGCAGGGGCGAGACCTCGAGCGAGACGAAGCCGTCGCCGCCGTTGGTGCGGTCGTAGACGGGCCGGAACTCGTCGAGGGCGCGGCGGATGTCGGCGACCGTGAGGCCCTCGTAGATCGTCTCGATCCCGTCGCCGAGGCCGATGAGGTTCTGCACCTCCTCGTCGTACTCGGTGCCCGAGCCGATGGCCTTCTGGAAGATCGAGGGGTTCGAGGTCATGCCCTGGAGGCCGTCCTCCTCGATGAGACGCTTGAGCTCGCCGGTGTCGAGCATCTTCCGGCTGATGTCGTCGAGCCAGACGCTCTGCCCGAGGGCCTGGAGGGCGGCGAGCGATGTCGAAGTCGCGGTGGCCATGGGGAGGGTCTCTCGCGGGAAGAGGCGTCCGGAACCACGCCGGGGTCTGGCTCGGCGCGACCCCGACCGGAGCGGGTCAGCATAACCGATCGCGGAACCGTTTTCGAGGGCCGGCCAGCGGCCGTCGGGGACGATTGGGCTTCGTTTCGCCGCGGTCCGGACCCGGCTCCTGGCGCGGACCGAACCCGAGCGTGCAAGTGATGCGCGGTTCGTGCCTCTTCGTTAAGCGTCAGGGCCGGCCAGACCGCCCTGCGGACCGATCCCGTCGGCCCGGCCCGACCAACCGATCGGACCCCCCTTCCCCGCAGGACCGTGGAAATCCGACCGGTCGCCGGCTACCATGACAAATGTCCTACGAAGATTGTCCGACCCCGGCACGCTGTCCCCATTGAACCGGCTGGACTCAAGCAACATGGAGAACGGGACGCCTTCGACGCACTGGGCCCGGCGGGTCGGCCGATGCGCTGGGCTCGCTGGCCGGGAGTCGGTGGTTCCCGCTGGTCGTCGCGGCGGTCGCGGTCGTCTTCGCGCTGCCGTCGCTCGGGGTCGGGCTGGTCGTGGATGACTTCTATCACCGGGTCGTCCTGCTCCGGCGGCCGCCGTGGGCCGAGTGGCTGGGCACGCCCGCGGAGATGTTTCGCTTCTTCAACGGCAACCCGACGCGGGCGGGCCGGCTCGTGGACATGGGCCTGTTCCCGTGGTGGACCGACCTGGAGTTGAAGGGCGAGTTCCTCCAGGCGCTGACCGTCCTGACCCACCGGCTCGACTACGCGCTCTGGCCCGACTCGCCGGCGCTCATGCACGCCCAGAACCTGTTCTGGCTCGGGACGGCCGTGGCGGCGGCCAGCGTCTTCTACCGGCGGGTGAACGGCCCGACCTGGGTCGCCGGCCTGGCGGCCCTGCTCTATGCGCTCGACGACGCGCGGGGTGCGACATCCGGACTGATCTGCAACCGCAACGTCCTGATCGCGGCGACCTTCGGCTTCTCGGCGCTGATCGCCCACGACCGCTGGCGGCGCGAGGGTTCGCGAGCCTCGGCGCTGCTTGCCTTGGCCCTGGTCGCCGGTGGCGCTCTTCTCGAAGGAGGAGGGCCTCTCGACCTGCGCATACCTTGGTGCCTACGGCCTTTTCGTCGATCCGCGGGGACGCTGGCGAGGGTGCCTGGCGCTGGCGCCGTATATCATCCTGGTCGTTTTGTGGCGAACCCTTAGGGCGCATTGGGGTTACGGCGTCCAGAACGTGGGTCTCTATATCGACCCGGTGACCGACCCCAAACCCTTCCTCTGGGCCGCGATCGAGCGAATCCCGATCCTGCTGCTCGCGCAGTGGACGCCCGGTCCCGGCGGAGATCGGAATCCCGCTGTCGCGCAGGGCGTTCGCGACCGTCTGGTGGGGCGCCGTCGGCTTCCTGGTCGTGGCGGCCTTCGCGCTGGCGCCGCTGCTCCGGCGCGATCGCCTGGCCCGGTTCTGGGCCGCGGGGATGCTCTTCGCCATGCTCCCCGTCGCGGCCACGTTCCCGATGGACCGGCTGCTCACGTTCCCCGGCCTCGGGGCGAGTGGCCTGCTCGCCCAGTTTCTGGCGTTCGTCTTCGCGAGGCGAGAGGACAACCCCGCGCGGCGGGATTGGCGGACCATCGCGGTGGGGCTGGCGTGGTTCTTCGTGGTCGTCCAACTGGTCATCGCCCCGATTTACCTGCTGTTCCGGGCGGCGAACCCGGTCGGGCCGAGGTGGATCGAGAACCGGTTCAACGTCCGCCGGGCGGTCGGGCCGGAGGTCGAGGGGAAGACGCTCGTCGCCGTCAACGCCCCGAGCCCCGTGCATGCCCATTATTTCCTGCTCCAGAGCGACGCGGAGGGCCGTCCGCCGCCGAGGACGGTCCGCGTCCTCGCGCCGGCGATCCCCTCGGTCGCCATTCGCCGGCTCGACGACCGGACGCTCGCCGTCCGGCCCGGCAAGGGCTACCTCGCCTGGCTCCTCGACCGGGTCTTTCGCTCCGAGCGCCGGCCGATGGCGCTCGGTCAGAAGGTGACCCTGAGCGGCATGGAGGCCGAGGTCACGGCGATGACGCCCGACGGGCGGCCCGCCGAGGCGACGTTCCGCTTCGACGAGCCGCTCGAGTCGCCCTCGTTCGTCTGGCTCTGCTATCGCGGCGGGCGATTCGAGCCGTTCGCGCCTCCCGAGCGTCGGGGCGGAAGTCGACGATCCCCTTCGACTGGTGGGCCCTCGTCAATCCGTTTTCGGACTCGGACTCGACGACGTCAGCTCCTTGACCAGCACGTTGCGGAACTCGATCCGATAGCCCTCGGCCTCCAGGCCGACGTAGCCCTTCGGCACCTCGCAATCGTGCCACGCGCAGGTCACGCCGCCGTTGACCCAGAGGGTCATGTCCTTCCCCTTGCAGGTGATCTCCAGCGCGTTCCACTCGCCGGCCGGCTTGACCCGCTTCTCGGCCTGCTTGCTCAGGTCGATCCGGACGAGCTTGCCGTCCTTCATCGTCTCGCCGAAGAGGTAGCCGCCCGAGCCGCCGCCGATCTGGGCCTGGTGCCAGACCGTCGCGTCCTTCGAGTTGCGGGCGTAGACGCCCGAGTTGTAGCCCTTCTTGCCCGCGTGACGGGCGTGTAGCGGAACTCGACGTGGAAGATGAAGTCGCCGAGCTCCTGGTCGTAGCGGAGCCACTCGTGGCCCTTGTCGCCCTCGCAGACGAGGTAGCCGGTCGCCTCCTCGAGCGACCACTGGCTCTGCGGGTTGAGCCGGCCGGTCGGCGGGATCGGCCCGCGGGTCCAGTTGTCGAGCTCCTTCCCCGCGCGGGCGAGGAGGTCGGTCCAGCCGTTCGGGTCGGACTCGTAGGCGCCCTTCGAATCCTCGGCGGGGCCGGGGCCATCGCCGGCAACAGCAGGGCAACGGCGAGCGCGAGGGAGAGTCGTCGCATGCGTCGGGCTCCGAGGGACCGAGGCCTTGAGCCTGCGATCCGCGTCTGTTAGGAACGACGGACGGACCGCCGAACATCAGAACCCGCCCCAACCCGCCAGGCAAGTCCCCCATGCGCCGCCCGACCCGCCGCGAGTTCCTGGCCGCCTCCTCCGCCTCGGTGGTCGCGGCGAGCGGACTGGCCCGGGCCGACGAGCCGCCCGCGAAGCAGGCGTCGGCGAACGACGCCATCACGCTCGGCTTCATCGGCGTCGGCGGGATGGGCACCGGCCTGCTGAACATCTTCCGCAAGATGCCCGACGTCGCGCGTCGCCGCCGTCTGCGACGTCTACGAGTCCGCACCCGGCGCCGGCCCAGGACGACGGCCGGCGGCAAGCCCGAAGCCGTACAACGACTTCCGCCAGGTGCTCGACCGCAAGGACATCGACGCCGTCGTCGTCGCCACGCCCGACCACTGGCACGCGATCCCGACGATCCTCGCCTGCCAGGCCGGCAAGGACGTCTACTGCGAGAAGCCGCTCGTCGTTCCGGATCGCCGAGGGCCGCGCGATGGTCGACGCCGCGGCGAAGCACAAGCGCGTCACGCAGATGGGCAACCTGATCCACGCCGGCGAGAACTACCGCCGCGTCGTCGAGATCGTCCGCTCGGGCGTCCTCGGGCACGATCACCAAGACGCGCGTCTGGATGGCCGACCGACCGGCCGCGGCTCGGCAGCCCGGCCGACTCGGCCCCGCCGCCGGGCCTCGACTACGACTTCTGGCTCGGCCCGGCGCCCGAAGCGGCCGTTCAACCCCAACCGCTTCACACTTCAACTGGCGCTACTTCTGGGACTACGGCGGCGGCATCCTCTGCGACTTCTGCTGCCACATCGTCGACCTCGTCCACTGGGCGATGGACGTCGACGCCCCCGAGACGATCACCGCCACCGGCGGCCGCTACGTCCTCGGCGACAACGCCGAGACGCCCGACACGCTCGAGGTCGTCTACCACTACCCCAAGGGCGGGCCGGGCTTCGACCATGGTCTGGAGCCAGACCGACCGCTCCCACGGCTTCGAGGGCAAGGACCTCGGCATCATGTTCCAGGGGACCAACGCCACGCTCGTCGCCGACTACGGCAGCTTCAAGATCTTCCCCGAGAAGGGCCAGCACGATCGAGCTGCCGCCCGAAGACGCTCCCGCGCTCCGTCGGCCACCACCGCGAGTGGCTCGACGCGATCAAGTCGCGCGGACCGACGTCGTGCCACTTCGAGTACGGCCATCGGCTCTCAACCGTCGGCCACCTCGGCAACATCGCCCTCTGGACCGGCGAGAAGCTCCACTGGGACGCCAGGCCGAGAAGGTGACGAATCACCCCGAGGCCAACCAGCACCTCTGGCGCGACCGAGTACCGGGCCCCCTGGTCGCTCCCGAAGGTCTGATCCTCCCGATGATCGAACTCCTCGCCATCCCCGCCTGGCAGACTCCCGCCGACGACGCTCGACGACTGGGTCGGCCAGCTCGAATCACGCGGCTGGTCCGGCCGTGGTCGTCGAGCGCGAGTCGCCCGAGGGGGCCTGGCTCGACCTCGAGCCGCTGCGGCGTCCACGGGTACGCGGTGCTCGCCGGCTCGCACGTCGAGGCGATCAACTTCGAGCTGCCGGACCCCGATCCCGCCCGACCTGGCGCCGCTTCCTCGAAGAGGCCGCCGCGGCGCTCGGCTGGGAGATCCACCCCGACGACCGGAGAGACGACGAGGACGACGATTGAGACCTGAGGACACTCTAGACCGACCAGGGAGACCGCACCGATGACCGCTTCGCCTGACCGCGCCTGGCCATCGCTGGCCCTGGCGCTGCCTTGGCCGTCGCCTCGCGGCCGGCGAGCCGACGTGGAAGAAGCACGACATCAACGCCAAGAGCGTCTTCGAGGCGGCCGGGCGTCTTCGACGTCGACAACGACGGCAAGCTCGACATCGTCTCGGGCGACACCTGGTACAAGGCGCCCGGACTGGACGCCGTATCCCGGTCCGCGACGTCGTCGAAGGCCGGGCACCTACTTCAACGACTTCGCCACCCTGCCGATCGACGTCAACGGCGACGGCAAGATCGACTTCGTCACCGCTGCCTACTTCAGCCAAGAACGTCGGCTGGGTCGAGAACCCCGGCAAGGCCGGCAAGCGACTGGACCTATCACGAGATCGACAAGCCGGGCACCAGCGAGGCCGCGCGTCCGGTCGACCTCGACCGGCGACGGCATGCCGCGACATCCTGCCGAACTCGACCAACGTCGTCGTCTGGTACGAGCTGGCGAAGGCGACGGCGGCAAGGGCTACACCTGGAAGAAGCACGACTTCTCGGCGACCAAGGGCTCGGCCGGGCACGGCGTCGGCACGGGCGACGTCAACGGCGACGGCCGGGTCGACCTCCTCACCCCCAAGGGCTGGTTCGAGGCCCCCGCCGACCCGCGGAACGACACCTGGGCCTGGCACCCCGACTGGAAGCTCGGCGGCCACCGGCATCCAGATCCTCGGCCGCGACGTCGACGGCGACGGCCTGGCCGACGTCGTCTGGGGCATGGGCCACGACTATCGGCCTCTTCTGGCTCAAGCAGGGCGAAGGCGGCCGACGGCAAGGTCGACGCTGGACCAAGCCGCAGACGATCGACAAGGACGTCTCCTCGGTCCACACCCTGCTCTGGGCCGACCTCGACGGCGACGGCAAGGCCGACGAGCTCGTCACCGGCAAGCGCGTCTACGCCCACGAGGTCGAGCCGGGCGACACCGACGCGCTCGGTCATCGCCTACTACACGTTCGACCCGGCGAAGAAGGCCTGGGACCAGCACGTCATCTTCCAGGGCGAGCCGGCCAAGGACGCCCCCGCCGACGCCGGCAAGCGCGACGCCCAGAAGGACTTCCCCCCCGGCACCGCCGGCACCGGCCTGCAGATGACCGCCATCGACATCGACGGCGACGGCGACATCGACCTCGTCTGCCCCGGCAAGAGCGGGCTCTACCTGTTCGAGAACCTGCTCAAGTCGAAGTGACGAGTCGATCAAACGGAGAAGGCCGTCCGGCATGGGACGGCCTTCTCGTTTCTCGATGCGGCGAGCACTGGGGCTCAGGGGCCCATGCCGCCGTGGGTACGCCAGGGGGTCAGGTGGCTGGGCTGGTCGAGGAACCAGATCCGCTCCCAGTCGTCTCCGGCCATCCGGAGGTTTTCCGAGTCGTTGAGCAGCTCCTCGACCCGCTTGGGCGGGTAGGCCGCGTAGTGCGGCAGCGGCACGGGGGCGCAGCCTTCGGAGAAGGCCATGACTGCCCCCAGCAGGAACAGGGCCACAAAGGGTTTCCGCATAGGGGGATCCTTCCCTCTCCTCGTGCTCAGGGACAGGCCGGGGCGGCCTGTTCGAGCGATCCGTCGCGCGACGCGGGCCGCGGCCGCCTCCGCGACCCACGCCGACCCGACTCGCCCCGTGCCTCCGGCCGCGACGCCGTTTCGGGCGTGCGGTTGGAGTCGTTACCTTCCTTTTCGGCATTTCCGGACCCCGTCCGCAGAAATCCCGTCCCCGATTTGCGGATCTTGCGGATTCCTCCTCCCCGGGCGCGTTCCCGCGCGAGGTTGCGAGCCGCCGCGAGGATCGTTACCCTGGTGCGTTCGCAGGCCTTACGGCGGTCCGACCGCCTTCGGGGCCTCCTCTCCCGCGACGGCCGGCCACTCACGCCGCCCGCGTGCGCCTCGACCAGACTCCGCTCGAACGACGACCGGCGCCAGGGAGCTCGCCATGTCCGCTCAGTCGCCCGGAGCGACCTCGATCTCGGAAGGTCTCGAAGAAGGGAACGGCCAGGCCAGCCACGAGTTCCAGCCGTTCGTCCCGTCCTCGGCCGAGCCGCCCGAGCTGACGCTCTCCGCGCTCGGCCTCGGCGCGATCCTGGGCATCGTCTTCGGCGCCTCGTCGCTCTACCTGTCGCTCAAGGTCGGGCTCACCGTCTCCGCCTCGATCCCGGTCGCCGTCCTCTCGATCACCCTCTACCGGGCCCTCGGCCGCGGGAAGGGCCGCGATCCTCGAGAACAACATCGTGCAGACGGCCGGCTCGGCCGGCGAGTCGATCGCCTTCGGCGTCGGCGTCACGATGCCGGCGCTGCATGATCCTCGGCTACGACCTCGATCAGACGTTCCACGTCCTCGGCGTCCCGTTCACTCGCGTCATGCTCGTCGCGTGCCTCGGCGGCCTGCTCGGCATCCTGATGATGATCCCGCTCCGCCGAGCCTTCATCGTCAAGCAGCACGGGACGCTCGTTTACCCCGAGGGCACGGCCTGCGCCAAGGTGCTCGTCGCGGGCGAAACGGGCGGCGCCAGCGCCCGGCCGGTCATCGTCGGGCTCGTCCTCGCGTTCGTTTACCAGACGCTCATGCAGGGCTTAAAGCTCTGGCAGGACGTGCCCGCCCGCGGCCATCCGGGGATTCAAGGGGACCTACGTCGCGACGGAGGCCTCTCCTGCCCTGCTCGGCGTCGGCTACATCATCGGCTGGCGGATCGCCGCGATCATGTTCGGCGGCGGCGTGCTCGCCTCGTTCGTGCTCACGCCGATCTTCGCGATGTTCGTCCGGCCCGAGAAGCCGCTCGATCCGACGGATTCCGTGAGCCTGCTCGCGACGACCCAGGCCCTCTGGGGCCAGATTCGTAATGACTACGTCATCTACATCGGCGCCGGGGCGGTTGCGACCGGCGGCCTGATCAGCCTCGTCCAGTCGCTGCCGATCATCGGCCAGGGCATCGTCGGCAGCCTCCGGTCGATGGGGAAGGGCTCGGGCCGATCGGGCCGCGACTCCGGGCGTACCGGCGCGACCTGCCGCTCTGGCTCGTGGTCCTCGGCGTGATCGGGCTGATCGCCGCCATCGCCTCGACCGAGCTGATTCCCACCGACATGACCGGCCGGATCGTCGGCGCCGTGCTGATCGTCGCCCTCGGGTTCCTCTTCGTGACCGTCTCGTCGCGGCTCACGGGCGAGATCGGCTCGTCGTCGAACCCGATCTCCGGGATGACCGTCGCCACGTTGCTCGTGACCTGCCTGGTCTTCTATCTGGCTGGCTGGACATCCCCGGCGTATAGCCTGGCCGCGCTCTCGATCGCCGGCATCGTCTGCGTGGCCTCGTCGAACGGCGGCACGACGTCGCAGGACCTCAAGACGGGCTATCTGGTCGGGGCGACGCCGAGCAAGCAGCAGATCGCGATCCTCGTCGGGGCGCTGACCTCCGCGGTCGTGATCGGCGCCACGCTCCTGCTGCTCAACGAGTCGAAGACTGTCTACACGAGCAAGCCCGAGAACCTGCCCAAGATCGCCGCGCCGGCCGACGCGCTGACGGGCGAGAAGATGACCTACGAGGGGTCACGAATACGACGTCTGGCGGCTTCAGAAGTCGATCGAGAGGGATGGTCAGGTCGTCGCGCTGCCGGGCAAGTACCTCGTCAATCCGTCCGATCATCGCGTCGCCTGGCTCGTCGACCCGGGAATCAACGGGCGGGTGACGACGGCCGATGACGGCACGAAGGTCGAGAAGTTCAACGCCCCGAAGGCCCGGCTGATGGCCCTGATCATCGACGGGATCATGAAGGGCGAGCTGCCGTGGGGCCTCGTGATCATCGGCGCCTTCATCGCCGTCACGCTCCAGCTCGCGGGCGTGCCGGCCCTGGCCTTCTCGGTCGGCGTCTACCTGCCGCTCGAGACCTCGATGCCGATCTTCATCGGCGGACTCGTGAGGCTGCTCGTGGAGAAGAGTCCGGAGGTCGGCCGCGGCGGACTCGGATTCGAGCCCGGCCGTGCTGCTCTCGAGCGGCTACATCGCCGGGGGTGCCATCGCGGGGACCTTGCTGGCCTTCCTGAACTTCTCCAAGCGGGCGGCGAAGGCGATCGACCTCTCCCATTTCCTGCCCGGTTCGTACAACGACAGCCCGCTGCCGGCGGTGATCGCGTTCGCGGGCCTCGCCGTCGTCCTTACGCTGGTCGGCCTGGGCGTCGTCCTGCGCGACCGCGAGCCGAAGGCGGTCGAGGACGGGATCCTCGGCCACGAAGATCGGATCTGACCACGTCCGGCCGGCAAGAAGAGGAGGATTTCGCCGTGAGCTATCGTTACATCATCGCGGTCCTGACTGCGCTCGCTGCCCCGTTTCTCGGAGGTCCCGTGCTCGCCGACGAAGGGATGTGGACGTTCGACAACTTGCCCCTCAAGCACTCTCAAGGACCGGTACGGCTTCGAGCCCTCGAAGGAATGGATCGAACACCTGCGGTCGTCGGCCGTCCGGTTCAACAACGGCGGCTCGGGCTCGTTCGTCTCGGCCGACGGCCTGGTGATGACGAACCATCACGTCGGCGCCGACACGCTGCAGAAGATCAGCACGAAGGAGAAGGACTATTACAAGGACGGCTTCTACGCCAGGTCGCCGTCCGAGGAGGCGAAGGCGCCGGACCTCGAGCTGAACGTGCTCGTCGGGATCGAGGACGTCACCGGATCGTGTCAACGCGGCCGTGCCCAAGGGGCATGGACGACGCCCAGGCGTCGGTCGCCCGCCGCGGCGTGATGGCCAAGATCGAGAAGGAGTCGCAGGAGAAGACGGGGCTTCGGAGCGACGTCGTCACGCTCTATCAGGGCGGCCGGTACTCGCTCTATACCTACAAGAAATACACCGACGTCCGCCTCGTCTTCGCGCCGGAGTTCGACATCGCCTTCTTCGGCGGCGACCCCGACAACTTCGAGTTCCCGCGCTACGACCTCGACGTCTGCTTCTTCCGCGCCTACGAGGACGGCAAGCCCGCGCGGCCCAGGCACCACCTCACCTGGAGTCGAGACGGGCGCGAAGGAGGGCGACCTGACGTTCGTCGCCGGCCATCCGGGTCGGACGAGCCGGCTCTTCTCGGTCGCACACCTCGAGTATCTGCGCGACAAGAGCTTCCCCCTGCTCCTCGACATGCTCCACGCGCGCGAGAAGTTCCTCCTCGACTACGCCCAGCGCGGGGAGGAGCAGGCGCGGCAGTCGAAGGAGGATCTCTTCAGCGTCCAGAACAGCCGGAAGGCGCGCGAGGGCGGACACAAGGCGCTGACGCGACCGGGCGATCATGGACCGCAAGCGTGCGGACGAGGAGGCGCTCCGGAGCCGAATCCGGGGCGATGTCGCGAAGCAGGACGCGTACGGCTCGGCCTGGGAGAAGATCGCCGAGGCCCAGAAGATCGCCGACTCGATCCGCCTCGAGTTCGCAGTCTACGAGGCGGGCTACGGGCTGGAGTCGCAACTCTTCGACATCGCGCGGACGCTCGTCCGGCTCGCCGAGGAGAAGGGCAAGCCGAACTCGGACCGGCTCAACGAGTTTCGCGACTCGGCCGGGAGTCGCTCGAGCTGGAGCTGTTCTCGACCGCGCCGATCTATCCCGAGCTCGAGATCGCCAAGCTCGCGCACGGCTTCGAGTTCTGGAAGAAGGTCCTGCCCGATGACCCGATCCTCGCCGACATCCTCCGCGGCCGGACCCCCGAGGAGACGGCCCGGGCGCTCGTGACGGAAACGAAGGTCGGCGACGTCGCCGTCCGCAAGCAGCTTGCCGAGGCCGGCGTGGAAACCTCGAAGGCGTCGAACGACCCGATGATCAAGCTGGCGCTGATCGTCGACGCCAGGGCCCGGGCCGCGCGGAAGGTCCGCGAGGAGCAGGTCGAAGGCGTCCAGACGGCCCAGTACGCCCGGATCGCGCAGGCGATCTTCGCGGACCGCGGGACGTCGGTCTATCCGGACGCGACGTTCACGCTCCGTCTCGCCTTCGGCCAGATCAAGGGCGATCGAGATCGACGGCAAGACCATCCCCGCGTTCACCACGATGGGCGGCGCCTTCGAGCACGCCGAGACGCACGGCAACAAGCCGCCCTACGAGCTGCCGCCGAGCTGGATCAAGGCGAAGGCCGAGCACAAGTTCCGGCTCGACACGCCGCTGAATTTCATCAGCACGGCCGACATCATCGGCGGCAATTCGGGCAGCCCGGTCGTGAATCGCGACAACGAGGTCGTCGGCCTGATCTTCGACGGCAACATCGAGTCGCTGGTCCTCGACTTCGCCTACGACGATCGCGCCGCGCGGTCGGTTTCGGTCGACTCGCGGGCCATCGAGACCGCGCTGCGGACGATCTACGGCGCCGAGGCCCTGGCCAAGGAGCTGACCGGACGCTGATCGCGTTCGGAAAACCGGCGGCCCGTCCGTTACTCCCGGCGGTCCGCTCGGTTAGACTCAGGTCGAATCCGTGAACGACCGACCCCCTCGCGGAGCCCTGCCATGCCTCTCATCGACCGTCGTCATTTCCTGCACAACTCCGCGGCCCTGGCGACGAGCCTCGCCGCGCTCGAGGCGACCTCGGCTCGTGCGCATGGGCCGGCGGCCGACGATTCGCAGTCCAAGAAGGCGGGCCCGAACGACGTGATCCGCATCGCGGTCATCGGCGCCCGGGGCCGCGGGATGGAGCACGTCGCGGTCGCTACTGCAAGCTCGACGAGGCGCGGATCACGACGATCTGCGACGTCGACCGCAACGTCATCGGCAAGGCGATGAAGGCCGTCGCGCGCGCGCAACGGCTCGGAGCCGAAGTACGAGCAGGACCTCCGCCGCGTCTTCGACGACAAGGAGATCGACGCCGTCTCGATCGCCACGCCCAACCACTGGCACGCCCTGGCGACGATCTGGGCCTGCCAGGCGGGCAAGGACGTCTACGTCGAGAAGCCGGTCAGCCACAACGTCTTCGAAGGCCGCAAGATGGTCGAGGCCGCGCGGAAGTACGACCGGATCGTCCAGACCGGCACCCAGTGCCGGAGCCACAAGGGCATCCAGGACGCGATGGCGTTCCTCCGCTCGGGCAAGCTCGGCAAGGTCTACATGGCCAAGGGCCTCTGCTACAAGCCGCGGCGGCTCGATCGGCCACAAGCCCGACGGCCCCGTGCCCGACGGGCTCGACTACGACCTCTGGACCGGCCCGGCCGAGATGAAGCCGTTCAACGCGAACCGGCTGCACTACAACTGGCACTGGTTCTGGAACACCGGCAACGGCGACCTCGGCAACCAGGGCATCCACCAGATGGACCTCGCCCGCTGGGGCCTGGGCAAGTCGGAGTTCCCCAAGGCGGTCCAGGCCAGCGGCGGCCGGTTCGGCTACAAGGACGACGGCGAGACGCCGAACACCGAGCTGGTCTCACTCGAGTTCGACGACGCGCTGCTCCAGTTCGAGGTCCGCGGGCTGCGCGACCAACGACGAGCTCGGGGTCGAAGGTCGGCGACATCTTCTACGGCACCGAGGGCGTGCTCGCGATCACCAGCTACACCGACCTGGCAGACCTACCTCGGGCCCGAAGCTCGAGAAGGGCCCCGGCGGCACCGGCGGGGGCGACCACTTCAAGAACTTCCTGACGGCCGTCGAAGGCCCGCGACCCGAAGCTCCTCGACGGCCGACATCGAGGAGGGCCACCTCTCCAGCGCCTATTGCCACCTCGGCAACATCGCCTACCGGCTCGGCCGCAAGCTCCACGTCGAACCCGTCGACCGAGTCGTTCGTCAACGACTCGCGAGGCCGACGCCATGCTGACCCGCGCCTACCGGGCCCCGTTCGTCGTGCCCGAGAAGGTCTGACATGCCGGCGCGGCCGCCGGTTGAGTCAGCTCAGCCGGCGGCCTTCTCCGGGGTCGGGAAGGGCACGATGCCCACGGTCGCGGGCTTCGAGAGCGATCGCTTCGAGTTGGTCCTCGATCGCCGCCAGCCGCCTGCCCATGGCCAGGTAGTCGAGCCCGAACGCGAGCGGCAGCGGCACCTGCTCGTCGACCGTCGACTGGAGTGCCTCGACCTTCCGTTGGATGGCTACCACGACCGCGTCTTCTTCGTTCATCCGCTCGACCAGCGCCGCGCGGCCCCAGAAGAGGTCCTCGGCCCGTTCCTCGACGGCCCCGAGCCGGGTGAGCAACCCGGCCTCGCGGGCGTCGTCCTGATTCATCCGCTCGACCAGCGCCTCGCGGCTCCAGTACGCCTGATCCGCCCGGGCCTCGAGGTCCTTGACCTTCCCCTGCAGCGAGTCAACAGCGTCCACCTTCGCCCGCAGCTCGCCCGCGGGGCCGAGGGAGGAGACGACCGACTCGATCGCGGCCATGGTCTGGGACATCGCGCGGAAGAGGTTTTCGCTGCCCTCGAGGCGTTTCTCCACCGACTCCACCCGGTGATCCAGCGCACGGCACCAGGCGAGGAGGCTGACGGCCAGGGGCTCGACCGTGCGTCCGAACTTGCGGAGCACGCGGTCGAAGAACGACCGAGGTGCCTCGGCCAGCGGGTCGAAGCGGGACGGTGTCGTCATCGTCGTGTCCTCCATGTTCACTTCCGCATCGCCCATCTCGAGCGGAGATCCGGTCACGCGGCGAACGGCTCCTGGACGACGGCGTGCACCAGCTTCTCGGCGATCAACGCCATCCTGTAAGCTTCGTCGGCCAGTCCGCCTCCGCGGCGGTCCGAGCCCGCTGCCTCGGCGAGTATCCGTTCGACCCGAGGGAGGATCGAGTCGCGATGAAACTCGCGCCAGGCGACGGCCTGCGCCCGCTTGCCGATCGCGGCGAGGTCGACTTCGCCGCGGATGACGGCCGTCATGGCGTCGGCGAACTGGCGGGCCGAGCGGCCCACCTTGAGGCAGTGGACGCGGTGGACGAGCCATTCCGCGATGCCGCATGACCGCGACATGATCGGCACGCATCCCTGCGCCGCCGCCTCGAGCGGAGCGAGGCCGAACGGCTCCCGGTCCTCGGTCGGAAAGGCGAAGACGTCCGATTCCGCGAGTTCACGGGCGAGGGCCTCCCGCGGGATCACCCCGTGGAAGTTGACGTGGTCGCGCAGGCCCAGCGACCGCGCCATGTCCGGCAGCGATCTGTCGATGACCGGGCCGTAGACGTCGATCTGGAAGTCGGCAATCCCCTGCGTGAGGAGCCGCTCCGCGGCCTCGATCAGGAGGTGAATCCCCTTGTCGCGCGTGACTCGCCCGGCGGAGATCGCGCGGAGACGTCCGGACTGGTAGAACTTCTCGCGCGGGGCCGGGCGATCGGCGACGAGCCAGTTCGGGATGACCTCGATCTCGCCCCTGAGCCGGACCCCTTTCGACTCGATCCGCTCGACGAGCGCGCGGCTGACGGCGATGTAGCGGCCGGAGATGAACCGATCGAATGCCTTTGCCAGCGGGGGCAAGACTCGCCAGTTCGTCGAGCAGAGCTGGACGGGCACCTCATCGCCGAGCTGCCAGACCCAGGGGATATTGAGGTATTGAAGGCACGCCATCAGCCCGAGGCCGCCGATACCCAGGATCATCCACGGGTACACGACGTCGGGCCGGAACGCCTCGACCTCCTGGATGAGCTCGTGGACGTTGTGGGACGAGAACCAGTTGGCGTCGGCCTCCCAGATCTTGTTGACCGTCGGATGGCTCGACGGTCGGGTCGCGTCATACCAGAGGTCACGGAGCTGGAGCCTGCGGAGGACGTGGGGTTCCGATTGTGTTCCGACGGGGACCCTCGGCGTACTCGTCAGGACGCGGACGTCGTGGCCCAGCGACCGCAGGCCGTCCACGGCGTCCTTGCAGCATCGCTCGTAGCCGCCGATCACGTCGGGAGGATACAGGTTGCTGATGACGAGGACCTTCACGCCGCCATCCCCCGGGTTCGGGCGATGAGCTGATCGTAAACCCGCGCCATCGCGGCACCGGCGACTTCGAGGGAGAACTCCGCCTCGATCGTCCGTCGGGCCTCGACGCCGATCCGTTCGACCAGGCCGGGATCGCTCGCGAGCTGGACGAGCCTGCGTCGAAGCTCGTCCTCGTCGTCGAATACGAAGCCAGTCTCGCCCGGCCGGATGAACTCGGGCATCGCCGCCAGGTTCGACGCGACAGCGGGCGTGCCGCAGGCCATCGCCTCGAGCAGCGTGAAGCCCATCAGCTCGGGGGCCTCGAAGTAATTCCCGTAGCAGTCCAGGTGGACCGAGGGCAGGACGTTCACCCAGGCGCGGCGGTAGAGGTCGAGGATCGTTGCGTCGTCGGCGTCGGTCACGAACCGGACGTCCTTGCCCCGCGCCAGCCCACGGAGCATCTCGAGATAATCGGGCCGATAGGGGCGGCCGCAGACGACGAGGGGAAGGTCGGGGGGGGCGGCGCGGATCAGGCGATCGATCCCCTTGTGCGGCAGCAGACGGCCGACATAGAGGATATGCTCGCGCCTCACGGGGACAGTCGGCGGTGTGAATGTCCGCGAGTCGACGCCGCCCTTGATGACCGTGACCGGCGTGCGGGTCCGAAACAGCGACGCGCCGAAGTCGGAGTAGGCGACGATGAGGTCGGCCAGCTCGACGAGTCCGTAATACTGGCCGAGCCGGCTGCTCTCGCCGCCGTGGTCGGTCACGCAGATCGGCTTGCGAAGCTGCTTCGCGACGAGCAGCCCGACTTCCGAGCATCGCGTATACGCGGTGTGGATGTGGACCAGGTCCGAGTCGGCGAGGATCTCGGGCAGGTCCCACGAGAGGACGTCGAGCGGGTTGAGCGGCTCGCGCGCGGCCGCGATGACGCGGAGCGTGACGCCGTCCGCGAGATCGGCCGAGGCGGCCTTCTTGCCGAACGAGATCAGCTCGACCTCGAACGGCCCGCCCGCGGCCAGCGCGACGCCCTTCGCCAGGTTGGTCGGATAGCGCTCGCCGCCGCCGATGTAGGATTCGTCGGCGAAGTAGAGCGGCGTGAGATAGGCCACCTTCGGCACGTCGGTTCCCCCTCGACGCGAGCGGCCCGAGAGGGACCGAGGCCGGGTCGCGCGAGGGTTTTACCAGAGAGGCCGCAAGCGAGCAAGTCGAGATGCCCGGCTCAAGCAGGCACCATCGCGAGGGCCCGATCAGACGCGCCGGGCGATCTCGTGGGTCGAGCCGTCGGGGACGTCGGGCGACTTCCAGTCGAACCAGCTGTCCTCGAACTTGATGTACTTCTTCTGCCGCATGGCGAGGTTGCTGGTCAGGGCGATGACGGCGTCGGCGAGGGCGACCTCGCCCCGGCAGCGCGGAAGATGTTGCTCGTCGTCGTGGTAGTTCGACGCGTTGCCGTTGCGGATGCAGTAGGCGAAGTGCTCGAGCTCCTCGCGATAGCCGCGCGACGGGTCGGCCACGGCGACGCCGCCCAGGCTCGACGCGGTGGTCGGGCCGGCGACGCTCGGGCTCGCCTCCAGCACCGGCTTGCCCGCCCCCTTCGTCTCGACGGTCACGCTCGTGGCCCGCGAGACCGCCGGGCCGCCCGCCTCCTTGAAGAGCAGGATGTCGTGCTCCTCCTCGACGAACATCGTCGCGCTCGTGCCGAGCACCTCCTCTCCGTAGCGCTCGAAGGCGTTGGTGTTGATCGACGAATACGTGACGACCGTGTGGTCGTTCTGCGGCCTTGCCCGGGAACTCGAACGTCACGAACACGTGGTCGTCGACCTCGCGGCCGTCGGTGTAGAAGAACGTGCCGCCGATGCCGGTGACGGCCAGCGGGTGCTTCTTGCCGAGGAAGATCGAGCAGGCGTCGAGCTGGTGGCTGCCGAGCTCGGCCATCAGCCCGGCGCCCGTGCGGTCGTAGAGCCGCCAGCGGACGAGCTCGTCGAGGCTCTTGTAGCCGTACTTGGCATAATCGATCGACTTGTCCTTGTCGGGGATCGGAGGCTTCCACGAGTCCTGGTAGAGGACGTTGCCCTTGTCATCCTTGACGTAGACGGGGTCGCCGGTCGCCTCGTCGTAGCGGGGCTTGCCGTTCGCGTCCTTGGCCAGGACGGGTCGGGCATTGTTGCGATGCCAGAGGGCGCGGATGTGGCGGATCTCGCCGAGCTGGCCGTTCTGGACGAGGTAGTTCGCGTTGTCGTAGAGCGCCGAGTAGTGCCGCTGATGGCCGATGGCGAGGAGCCGGTTCTTGTCGTGCGAGACCTTGACCATCTGCTTGCACTGGCCCACGTTGTGGGCCATCAGCTTCTCGCAGAAGACGTGCTTGCCCGCCTCCATCGCCTTGATCGCGACCGGCGCGTGCAGCCACAGCGGCAGCGCGATGACGACCATCTCGACGTCCTTGTCGGCGAGGATCTTGTCGAGATCGTCGTAGACCTTGAGCTTCTTGACGTCGTCGGGCGTGTAGTCCTTGTGGGCGAGGAATTCCTTCTCGGCCCGCTCGCGCTGGGTGGGGCGGATGTCGCAGTAGCCGATGTAGTCGACGTAGGCCCGGTTGTGGTAGCGGATCATCGCCTGGCAACCCTCGTTGCCGGTGCCGATGATCGCCGCCTTCACGGCCTTGGGGATGCCGTTGTAGCCGAAGTAGAAGGCGCCGAGGGCGGGGGCGGCGGCGGCGGCCTTGAGGAAGTCGCGACGGGTCGAGCCGAGGACTTCGTTGGCATTCGCGCGGCCGAGGGCCCGCTGCTCGGGGGTCAGGTTCGTCATCGGTCGCTCCGGGTCAACGGGTCCTGGACTTGACGGGTATCGGGCCGGTGTGTGTCTGATGCTCGACGGCCTCGCGGACCGCACGGTCGAACTCGGCCTGCTCACGCCGGAGGATCCTGCGGGCGCGCAGTCGGTCAATCCAGCCGAACAGGAGGGCGTCGATGCCGAGCCAGCGGCCGGTCGGCAACGAGGCGATGGCCAGGCAGGCCAGCAGCTCGATCAGGTTCTTGTTCACGAAGACGTAATGCCCCTCGGTGTTGGGCGGCACGGGCAGCCCGGGCCAGGGGGGCATGCTGATATAGAAGAGGAACAGGAACCCCGCGGACGCCACGGCAGCGATCGGCGTGAACAGCCCGGCAATCAGGCACAGCCCGCAGATCGCCAGGCCGTACATGGTGATCCTGTCGGCGCGCTCGACCTCGGTCATGGGCGGGCTGATACGGGCCGGCCTGGGCGACCTGGTCCTCGGTCGCGAGCTGGAGCCAGGCGTCGCGGAGCGACTTGGTCCAGGCGTCGATCGGAGCGACCAGCTCCTTCCGCTTCTGTTCCAGACTCCTCCTGCGCCTCGTAGTACCGTTCGAGCTCGAACGACATCTTGTTCGGTTTCGCGTCGAGCCGCGCCAGCTCGTCGAGGTTATCGATGTACTGCCTGGCCTTCTCGCGGATCTCCGGATCGCTGAAGTAGTCGCCCGCGTCCTTCTCCCGCTTGGCCAGCGCGGAATCGGCGGCGGCCTTCTGCTCGTCGGTGAAGGCGAAGTGGGACGGCGATCCGCTCCTCCTCGGCCTTCCAGTCGCGCCTTGAGCTTTGCGAGGCCCTTGCCCTTGTCGAGGTCGAGCACCTCACGGCTGTCGGCATCCGCGATCAGGCCGCGGAACTGATCCGCAAGCGGTCCGCTCGCATTCCGCTGGTAGCCCTCGGACGTGAAGCTCGGACCCTCGGTCGGGTGGAAATAACGGCCGAAGGTCCAGCCTTTCGTCTTCTCGTAGCCCCTGGCCTCGAGGTCGCGGGTCTTGTCGAGGTCGGTCTTGGTCGGGTCCTTCGGGTCGGCGGCCGCGACGACGACTCGCCCCTTGCCCTCCGGCGTGGACATGATCTTGTGCAACCCCTCGGCGAGCAGGTGCCAGCCGATCGCGATCCGCAGCAGGACCAGGAAGGCTGCGCCGAGGAAACCGGGGTAATAGCGACGCAAGGCGGCCAGGGGTCGGCTCCTTCTCTCAGAGATTCGGCCGCGGTGACCGAGCGGCGGGGACGAAATCCGCCTCGGTCAGGCCGTGAGTGACGATTAGGGGTCGCGACGGTTCGTCGCCGCGGAGCAGGAACAGGGCCCCGACCCGCGGATGGGCGGCGATGTAGCTCGCCGCGGCGTCCGGCCCGAGCAGGAAAAACGCCGTCGACAACGCGTCGGCCTCGGCGGCCGTCGGGGCGAGCACGGTCACCGAGAGCGGCCCCTCCGCGGGCGGCTCCCCGGTGCGGGGATCGATCAGGTGGCCGTAGGCGCGGCCGCCCTCCTCGAATCGCTGGAACGCCGATCCCGAGGTGCCCATTCCGCGATTCCGAAGCCTGAGCGTCCCGACAGGCGCGTCGTCCGCGAGCGGATTGCGGACGGCGACGCTCCAGCGCCCGCCGAACTGGTCCGGCGGCGAGCCCAGCGCGTAGAGGCTCGATCGTCCGCCGTGAATGAGGGCCGACGTCGGGAACCAGTAATCGCGAATCACCGTCGCGGCCCGGTCGATGGCGTAACCTTTACCGATCGATCCGAGGTTGATGACAACGGAAGATCGATCAAACGCGACCGTCCGCGACGCCGGATCGAGTCGGAGGTGCTGGGAACCCGTGCGAGCCAGAGCATCGGACAGCGTCGCGGCGTCAGGCACGCGACGCGGGCCCCGGGTGAACCCCCAGGCGAGGGAGAGGGCCCCCGAAGTCACGTCATAGGCCCCACCTGTGTCACGCCAGAGGGCCACTGCACGCTCCAGGAGCGCGAACAGCCCGGGCTCGACCGGGACGGGGGCGAGGTGGGCCTCGGCATTGATGCGGGCGACTTCCGAGTCGTCACTGTAGACAGTGAGCTGCGACTCGAGCTGCTCGATCACGTCGAGGGCCCGCGTGCGCCAGATCGGCCGCACCCGGGACATGGGCCGGAAGGAGGACCTCGAAGTACGAGCCCATCGAGGGACGGGACGCCCTTACCAGGTCGTAACTCGAAGGCTGGCGCTGTTGCTTCGGCCGTCTCAGCCGGGCGAGGTCGAGGCCGGAAAAGGTCGCGCCGGCTCATGGGCCGGGCCGGCGGACCGTTCTCGACGCGCGACCGCCTCATCGTCGGCTCGCCTCCCCGAGGCGCCCTCGCAAGATCAGTCGGCGAACCCTTCCCGGTCGCGAGCGGGGGCGACCGGCGCCGAATACGGACTTCGCCGAGAGTTCATGATAGCGAGCCCGTTGGCCTTCGGAAAGAGTGTGACCTACGCTTCCCGCGGGGGAAACTGCGACGAGACTCGGGCGAGCGACTCGATGGAACGTGCCGGCAGGGTGAGCATCGGACCCGACGTCGTCTTCGCCATCCTCCTGGCGGCGGGCCTGATCGCCGGAACGGCCTGGCTCAACGACCCCGGATCGTCGTGGCATCTCCGCCTGGGACGCGACATCCTGGCGACCGGCGCGGTCCCCAGGGCCGACACGCTGACCTGGACGCGGGCGGGCGCGAGCTGGGTCGACCAGTCCTGGCTGTTCGACGTCCTGCTCGCCGCGGTCGTCGATTTCCGCGGCTGGTCGCTCGCGGTCGCGTTCGCCGTGCTCGCGATCGCCTGGCTCTATCGGACGCTCACCGTGTGGCTCGAGCACGGCGGCGTCTCGCCCCTGTCGGCGGCCACAACGGCGGTCCTGGCGGCGGGAATCGGGTCCGTCCATTTCCTCGTTCGCCCGCATCTTGGTGACGTTCGCATGCGTCGCCTGGACGCTCCACGCCTGCCGAATCCATCATCACCGCGGCGGCCGGATCCTCTGGACGATCCCGCCGCTGACGATCGTCTGGGCCAACTGCCACGGTGGCTTCCTCGCCGGTCCGGTGATCCTGACGACTGCGATCGCGGCCGAGATGATCGGCGGACCCTGGGACGGCGAGCGCAAGTCCAGGCTCCGCGAGCTGCTTCTCGTCCTGATCGCCGCGGCTTTCGCGACGCTCTGCACGCCTTACGGACTGGACCTGCACCGGCACGTGGTCCGCCTCCTCGTGACGAGCGGCGTGACGGGTCTGATCGACGAATATCAGCCGATCCCGTTCGGCAAGCCCACGGCTCGGGTCTTCGAATGGGTCCTTCTGGCCCTCGTCGCCCTGCCGAGCCTCACGGGACGGAGGATCGGCCGATACGACCTGACGCACGGGCTGGTCTGGCTCCATTTCGCACTCGGCTCGATCCGCAACGCGCCGCTGTTCGGCCTGGCGATCGCGCCCGCCCTCGGAAGCCAGTTCGACGGGGCCCTCTCCGCGGGTCGCGAACCGGCGGCGCACTTGCGTGCCGGCCGGGCGTGGTTCGCGCATCGTCGCAAGCCTCGCGGTCATCGCCGCGACCGTCCTTGGCTGGAAGGCCGGTCATTTCGATCCTCAGAAATGGCCGATCGGAGGCCTCAAAGCGCTGAACCAGCAGTCGGGAGCGACGATCCTGTTTCACGAGCAGGATTGGGGCGGGCTGATCGAGTCGGAATCGATGCCGCGGCCGGCGGGCCTTCATCGACGACCGGTTCGAGCTGTTCGGCAAGCAGGCCGTCGTCGATTACCTGGCGATGCTCGAAGGCGGCCCGACGTGGGACGAGCAGCTCAAGGCCCACGACTTCGACATCGTGTGGGTCCGACCGAAACGAGGCCTGGCGCGGCGGCTCGACGCCGATTCCTCCTGGCGCGCCGTGCATCGAGACGACGTCTCGGTGCTCTTCGTCCGGTCGAGATGAGGTGGTGAAGCTGGGGCGGCCCGGGTAAATTGGCGGCTCGCCAGCGAGCGCCACACACCTGGGACGCCCATGAATCCGGTCGACGTCGCCGTCATCGCCCTCTATCTCGTCGGCTGCACGGCGCTCGGCGCTCGGATCGGTCGGGGCTCGGCGGGCCAGGGCCTGAAGGGTTACTTCCTCGGCGAGAGCAACATCCCGGCGTGGGCCGTGATGATCTCGATCGTCGCCACCGAGACGAGCACCGTGACGTTCCTGAGCGTCCCGGGCGTGGCTACCGGGGCGACCTGACGTTCCTCCAGCTCGCCTTCGGCTATATCCTCGCCCGCATCGTCGTCGCCGTCCTGCTCCTGCCCGCGTACTTCAAGGGCGAGATCTACACCGCGTATCAGGTGCTGGAGCGTCGTTTCGGCGGCGCGACGCAGAAGGCGGCGTCGGTCCTCTTCCTGGTCTCGCGGACGCTCGCCTCCGGTCTGCGGCTGTTCCTGGCCGCGAAGGTTCTCCAGGTCATCACCGGCTGGGACATCGTCGCCTCGATCGTGGTGATCGGCGCGTCGACGCTCCTCTACACCTTTCTCGGCGGGATGAAGGCGGTCGTCTGGACCGACGTGCTCCAGTTCTTCGTCTACCTGCTCGGCGCCGGATTCGCGCTGGCGATCTTGCTTCGCGAGGTACCCGGCGGATGGTCGGCGATCTGGGAGCAAGGCCGCGCGGCGGGCAAGTTCCACGTCATCGACTGGGGCGGCTGGCCTCCCGCGACGTCGGCCGGCTCCGGAGGATGGTGGGACGCCTTCCTGGCCATGCTCACGAGGCCCTACACCTTCTGGGCCGGCGTGATCGGCGGCCTGGTGCTCGACACGGGCACGCACGGGGCCGACCAGATGATGGTCCAGCGCTACCTCTCGGCCCGCTCGCAGACGCCAGGCGGCCTGGGCGCTGTCGCCAGCGGGTTCGTGATCCTCGCCCAGTTCGCCCTCTTCCTCTCGATCGGCGTCGGCCTCTGGGTCCTCTACCGGGGCCGGTCGTTCGACGGGGACGCGGAGTTCGCCACGTTCATCATCGACTACCTGCCGATCGGCGTCCTCGGCCTGGTGATCGCGGCGATCTTCTCGGTGTCGATGAGCACGATGTCGGGCGCGCTCAGCGCCTCGGCGTCGTCGACCGTCAACGACCTGTACCGGCCGATCTTCCCCCAGACCGACGAACGCCGGCTCATGCGGCTCTCGAAGGGGCTGACGGCCTTCTGGGGGGTCGTGCAGGTCGTCGTGGCGATCGGGGCGATCGGGCTGAAGCAGAGCGTCGTGGACAATGCGCTGTCGATCGCCTCGTTCGTCATCGGGCTCCTGCTCGGCCTGTTCCTGCTCGGATTATTCACTCGGAGCGTCGGCCAGCGGGCCGCGTTCGCGGGGATGATCGCGGCGATCGCGGCGATCTCGGCGGTCTACTTCGGGACGAATGTGGCCTACCCGTGGTACTCCGTCGTCGGCGCCGGGACGGCGTTCCTCGTCGCGATCGCCGCTCATCCCGTGCTCGACCCGAAACCCTCGCGAGACGCGGTGATCGCGGACCGACCATGAAGACACGATGGCGACTCGCCGTTCTCCTCGGATGTCTCGCCATCGTGCGGCCCGCCCTGGCGGTCCTGCCCGTCCGCCACTCCCGCCGAGGTCGGCCTCGACGCCGACGCGGCTCGTCCCGGATCGACGCGGTCGTCGACCGGTCGATCGCCGCCAAGCAGTTCCCGGGCGCCGTCGTGCTCGTCGGGCGAGACGGCCGGGTCGCCTTCGCCAGGGCGTACGGTCATCGCGCGCTCGTTCCGACGACCGAGCCGATGACCCGCGACACGGTCTTCGACATGGCCTCGCTCACCAAGCCGGTCGCGACGGCGACGGCCGTCGATGATCCTGCTCGAGCGAGGCAAGATCCGGCTCGACGACTCGCTCGTGCGTCACCTGCCCGAGTTCGACAACCGACGGCAAGGGGGCGATCACGGTCGAGCATGCTCCTGCGGCACCGCTCCGGCCTGATCGCCGACAACCCGCTCCGCGACTACGCCGACGGTCCGGCGAAGGCCTGGGAACGGCTCGCCGAGCTCGGTCTGGAGTCGCCGCCGGGCGAGCGATTCCGCTACAGCGACGTCGGCTTCCTGGTCCTGGGCCGGCTCGTCGAGCGGGTCTCGCGGCGAGCCGCTCGACCGATTCGCGCGGCAGAACATCTTCGAACCGCTCGGCATGGTCGACACGCGGCTTCCTGCCCCCGTCCGACGAAGCTCGGCCGGATCGCTCCGACGGAGCGGGCCGACGGCAAGATGCTCCGCGGCGTGGTCCACGACCCGCGGTCCCGGGCCCTCGGCGGCGTCGCCGGCCACGCGGGCCTCTTCGGCACGGCCGACGACCTGGCGGTCTTCGCCCAGATGCTCCTCGACGGCGGCCAAGGTCGCGACGGTCGACGCGTCCTCAGTCCGCTGACCGTCCGGGCGATGATCGACCCGGCCGACACGCCGCCGGACGAGCGAGCGCGGCCTCGGCTGGGACATCGCGACGTCCTACAGCGGCCCTCGCGGGCGCGCTGTTCGGCCCGAGGAGCTTCGGCCACACCGGCTTCACCGGCACGAGCCTCTGGATCGACCCCGAGACCGGACGTTCGTCATCATCCTGACCAGCCGGCTCCACCCCGACGGCACGCGGCAACCCGAGCCGGGCTCCGGGCCGAGGTCGCGACGCTCGTCGCCTCGGCGATCACGGACGTCCCGATCGTCCGCATGGAGAGGTCGGCCGCACCCAGGCCGGCTCCAGGTCCGCCAGCAACCCGGCCCGTCGACTGCGGGATCGACGTCCTCGCCAGCCGACGGCTTCCGGGCGCTCAAGGGCAAGCGCGTCGGCCTGGTCACCAACCACACGGGGCGGACCGAAGCCGGCGAGTCGACGATCGACGTCCTGTTCAAGGCGCCCGGCGTCAAGCTCGTCGCCCTGTTCAGCCCCGAGCACGGCATCCGCGGCCGGTCGATGCCGACGGTCGCCGACAGCAAGGACGAGACGACCGGCCTGCCGATCTTCAGCCTCTACGGCAAGACCCGCAAGCCGACGCCCGAGAGCCTGAAGGGCGTCGACGTCCTCGTCTACGACATCCAGGACATCGGGGCCCGGTTCTACACCTACATCAGCACGCTGGGCCTGGTCCTCGAGGCGGCGAAGGAGGCCGGCATCGCCGGTCGTCGTGCTCGACCGGCCCAACCCGATCGGCGGGATGGCGGTCGCCGGGCCGGTCCGCGACCCGGAGTTCGCGTCGTTCATCGCCTACCACGCCCTGCCGGTCCGGCACGGGATGACGGTGGGCGAGCTGGCCCGGCTGTTCAACGCCGAGCGGTCGATCGGCGCCGACCTGACCGTCATCGCCTGCGAGGGCTGGCGCCGCGGCGGACCTCTACGACCGGACGGGCCTGATCTGGGTCAACCCCTCGCCCAACATGCGGAGCCTGACCGAGGCCCTGCTCTATCCCGGCGTCGGCCTGCTGGAGGCGACCAACCTGGCCACCGGCCGCGGGACCGACACCCCGTTCGAACGCGTCGGCGCCCCCTGGATCGAGCCCCGGGCGTTCGCGCGGGCCTTGAACGAGCTGAAGCTCCCGGGCGTCCGGTTCGTCCCGATCCGGTTCACGCCGACGGAGCGACAGTACGCCGGGCACGGAGTGCGGCGGGGTCCAGATCCTCGTCACCGACTGGGCGACGATCCGGCCGATCGACGTCGGTATTGGGCTGGCCGTTACCTTGCGTCGCCTCTACCATGACCGCTGGCAGCCGACGGGGCTCCTCCGTCTGCTAGCGGATCGCGACGCTTACCAGGCCGTTCTTGAAGGCCGGGAAATCGCCGAGGTCCGCCAGACCTGGGAAGACCAGCTCGCCGAATTCCGCGCCATCCGGTCGAAATACCTGCTTTATCCCTGAGATCCGGCCGAGTAACAACCTGATCGACCGTGGACGAGTAAGGACCAACTCTCCATGAATGGATTCCGCCCTCGCTCCTCTCGAGGGTTGTCCTGGGCCGTGGGCCTCATCCTCCTGGCCATCGCCGCATTCGCGGTGCTCTCGCCGTTCCGCCTCGCGTCGATGAGCAAGGCACGAGCGGCACGGCATGCGGCCTCGAAACCGACCGGTCCCAACCTGCTCATCCTGATCGGCGATGACCACGCCGCCTACACGCTCGGCGCAGACGGCGACCGCCACGGCGTGACCCCGCGGCTCGATGCCCTGGCAAAGCAGGGCGTGTACTTCCGCCGCGCCTACTGCAACTCGCCGCTTTGCACGCCAAGCCGCCAGTCGATCATCACCGGCCGATTGCCGCACGCCGTCGGCGTGACCCGGCTTCAGACTCCGCTACCCGAGTCGGCCGTGACGCTCGGCGACTGGCTGGCTGACCGCGGCTATGCCACGGCCGCGTTCGGCAAGATGCACTTCAACTCGAAGCTGACCCACGGCTTCGACGCCCGAATCGACACGCCCGAGTGGGAGCGATGGCTCCGCGACCATCCGCCCCGCGAGGGCGACCATCGCGAGCCGTGGAAGCCGCTCCACGACCCGGCCCGCGTCTGGCTCAACGCCGCGTGCAAGCCCGCGGGGCTTCCCGACGGGGCAATGGAGGCGACGTTCTTCGCCGATCGCGCGGCCAAGTTCTTCGGCCGGCACAAGGACGGCAGCCCTTCGCACTCGTCGTCGGGTTTAACGAGCCGCACTCGCCGTTCAAATTCCCGGACGACTGGCCTCGCCGCTACTCCGCGAGCGAATTCCACGTACCGCCGGTCTCGGCCGCCGATCGCAAGGCACAGCCGAAGGTCTTCCAGGACCTCACGGACGACGAAGCGAGGTCGATCCAGGCGGCCTATTACACGTCGATATCTTACCTGGATAGCAAGATCGGCCGCATCCTCGATGCCCTCGACGCCAGCGGCCAGGCGGAGAACACGATCGTCGTCTACCTCGGCGACAACGGATACATGACCGGCCAGCACGGCCGGTTCGAGAAGCATTGCTTCTACGAGCAGGCCGTGCGCATCCCGCTCATCATCCGCTGGCCCGGGCACATCCCCGCGGGACGAACGATCGACGACATGATCGAGGGGATCGACCTGCTGCCCACCCTCCTGGAACTGATGGGGGTCGAGATTCCGCCGATCGTCCAGGGCCGGAGCCTCTCCGAACTCGTGCGCGGCGAAGCCGGCGCCAGGGGCCGCTCGTACGTCTTCAGCGAGTATCTCGAGAATGAGGAGGCGATGATCGCCGACTCCCGCTACAAGCTCATCGTCGGCACCGGGGCGAGGAAACGGCAGGACGGATACGTGACCTACGACCCCACGCCCGGACCTTATGTCCGGCTCTTCGACCGCCAGACCGACCCTAACGAGGACGTCGACGTCTCCGACCGACCCGAGCTGGCCGACACGAGGCGGTGGTTGATCGATGCCCTCTACGAGCGGATCACGACGACCCGCAAGGCCGACGACCCCGCCCCGCCCGGCCTCGACAAGCTCGCGACCATCCGCCGGTGCCTCGTTCCGAAGGATTGAGCGTCGGCGGCCGAAAGAGGCCGCGGGTGCGACGGGTTCGGTTTCTGAACCCGTGCGCGACGGGCCCGGCTGCACGGGTCGAGGACAACCCGTGGCAGCCAGAAGCCAACGACCTGATCCTCAATCGCGGCGCCTCACCGGCCGATATTGCCGGTGATCCCCTTGTCGCCCATCGGGCCTACGGTCTCGTTGCCGGCCGAGCCGCCCGCGGCGGGGTCGAAATGCCCTCCGGTCGCGCCGGGCACGGGACCCTTCTCGCGTTCGAGATCCTCCTCGGACCGGATCTCGCGGCCCGATTCGAGGTCGCGGGGATTGTCGCTCGAGTCGCCGCCCATCCCGAAGGCGCCGTGGCCGCTGCTCGTCGACGCCGGGTTCCGCCTTGATTTGCTCGACATGACCTTGCCTCCCTGGGTTCTCTCGGTCGCGTTCACGCGACGAAGGCCAAGGCAGGCAAGGCCTGTGCCAGGGCCTCAGCCGCGGCCGATCAGGGCGTCGAGGACCATCATCTCGATCTGCTCGTACTGGCGGGCCTGGCGGAGCTCTTCGAGCCGCGCCTCGTCGACGCCGCGGACGATGTCGAGCAGGCGGAGGAAGATCGCCTTCGAGTGAGAGAGGTGATACATGCCCTCCTCGACGGTCGTCGTCCGCATCGCCTTCGATGTCGAGGCCGATGCACTCGCCGCTCTTGCCGTAGCCGTTCTTCTCGAGAGTCCAGACCTGGTCGAACGCCCGGCGGATATCCACCGAGCCGAAGACCTTGTCCTGGTCGTACTTCAGGCCGTTCTGGTCGTTGAGGTGGACGCTCCACAGCTTGTCGTGCCACAGGGCGTAGGCCATGTCGTCGGACGGATCGAGCCCGGCCAGGATCGAGTGGGCGATCTCGATGAGCACGCCGGAGCGGGACGGGTCGACGGTCCGGTAGCAGACGCCGACCATGTGGCCGACGGTGGGCAGATAGGCCTGGTCCATCGGCTCGTTCGGCTTCATCTCGCCGAGGATGCGGATCTCCTTGTCATGCTCCAGCAGGGCGTTCCCGGCGTCGACGATGCGGCCGATGGACGATCTTGGCGTCCTTCGCCTCGCGGACGTAGGTGCCTTCGCGGGCGAGCCAGAGGACGATGTTCTTGCAGTCCAGTTCGCGGGCGATGTCGACGGCCCGCTTGGAGCGGTCGAGGGCGTACTGGCGGTCGGCGGGCCGGTTGGAGGTGTAGGCGCCGTCGATGGTGTTGGGGTGTTCCCAGAGCCGCGGGGCGATGAACTCGCAGAACAGCCCCTCGCCGTCGAGCATCTTCTTGACGGCGGCGATGCCCTTCTGCTGTGTCGGCCAGTCCAGGTCGGCGGGAACGACGTCGTCGTCGTGGAACTGGACGCCGTCGAAGCCGAGCTTCTTGTAGGCCTGGAGCTTTCGGCCGAAGGCGACCTCCTTGCGGACCGGCGGGCCGAACGGGTCGGCGCCGGTGCTGATGTTCCAGGGGCCGAAGGTGAACCGGTATTTCGTGGGTGTGGCGACGGTTGCCATGGGTGGAGGGTCTCCGGCGGGCATTCGGTGAGTCGAGGAGGGTCCGAGGGAGACATACGCTAGCGGGACGAGGCCGGATTTGCGCGGTCATTTTTCCGGGTTATCATGTTCCGTCGGCCAGGGCGGCCTCATGTTCGATCGAGGATCGGGGCCATGCGGATCTTGCACATCCTCTTCGCCGTCTTCATGCTCGCACTGGCCCTGACGGTTGCACGCGAGCCGGTGGGGCGGGTGGCCCTCGTCGTGTTCATCACGCTCGGGGCCGAGCTGGCCTGCGGCACGACGGCCGTGATGCTGCTGTTTCAGACCATCGCCGCCATCGGCGACGCCCGCGACGTCGTCGAATATGCCCAGGCGTTCCTCGCGACGGCGATCGTCCTCTCGGTCGCCGCGTACCTGATGCTCGGCATGTTCTCAGTCTGCATCATGGTGATCAACCGGGTCGTCTGAGGGGCCCGGACGAGCCTCCCTCTCCTCTCCTGGACGGAACGACGAATGAGCGTCATCACATATACGCCCGAGACGTTCCCCCGTCGCTGGCTCCCCGCCGGCGCCCGCATGACGACCTGGGACGAGATCGAGCCGTGGTACCGGCAGCTCATCGATCGCCCCGATCGGCTCGACCGCGGAACTGGAGCGCTGGCTGGCCGACTGCGACGAGCTCGAGGCCGCCGTCAATCAGGAAGGCGACAAGCGCTACATCGCGATGACCTGCCAGACCGACGACCCCGATCGCGAGGCGGCCTACCTGGCGTTCGTCCGCGACATCCGAGCCGAGGCTCAAGCCGCTCGTGAACGAGCTTCGGTCGAAGTACCTCGACTCGCCCCATCGCGCGGGCCTGCCGCGCGAGCGCTTCGCGGTCTACGACCGGGCGCAGGCCAACCGCCGCGACCTCTACCGCGAGGCGAACATCCCGCGCGAGACCGAGCTCGCGGAGCTCGAGCAGCAGTACCAGAAGATCGTCGGCGCGATGACCGTCCAGTTCGAGGGCGAGGAGCGGACCCCCGCCCAGATGGCCCCGGTGCTGGAGGAGACCGATCGGACGCGTCGCCAGGCGGCGTGGCAGGTCGTCGCGGCGCGGCGACTCCAGGATCGCGACCGACTCGACGACCTCTTCGACCGGATGATCGTCGCTCCGCCAGGAGATCGCCCGCGAGGCCGGCTTCTCGAGCTACGTCGAGTACGCCTACAGGGACCGGGGACGCTTCGATTACGGCGTGACCGACGCGCGGGCCTTCCAGGACGCCATCGAGGCCGAGGTCGTCCCGCTGACCCGCACGATCCAGCGGCGGCGACAGGACGGCGCTCGGAGTCACGTCGCTGCGACCGTGGGACCTCTCGGTCGACCCGCACGGACGCCCTCCGCTCCGGCCGTTCCAGGACGTCGAGCGGCTGGCGGAGGGATGTGAGGCGATCTTCGCCGACGTCGACCCGGAGCTCGGGGCCCAGTTCGCCTATCCTTCGAGATCATCGAACTGCTCGACCTCGCCAACCGCAAGGGCAAGGCGCCCGGCGGCTACCAGACGACGCTGGAGGACGACCGCCTGCCGTTCATCTTCATGAACGCCGTCGGCGTCGACGGCGACCTGAGGACCCTGCTCCACGAGGGAGGTCACGCCTTCCACGCGCTCGCCTCGCGCGGCGAGACGCTGGGCGCCTATCGCGAGAGCCCGATCGAGTTCTGCGAGGTCGCCTCGATGACGATGGAGCTCTTCGGGGCCCGGAACCTCGGGGATGTTCTACGGCGCCGCCGACGCCGACCGTTCGTACGAGCAACTGCTCGAGGGGATCGTGCTGATCCTGCCCTGGATCGCGACCGTCGACGCCTTCCAGCACTGGGTCTACGAGCATCCCGGGCACACCCGCGAGGAACGCGCGAGCGGCCTGGAACGACCTGCTCGACCGCTTCGGCGGGATCGTCGACTGGTCGGGACTACGAGGACGCCCGCGCCGAGCTCGTGGCATCGGCAGCTCCATATCTTCCTCTATCCGTTCTATTACATCGAATACGGGATCGCCCAGCTCGGGGCCCTGCAGCTCTGGGCGCGCAGCCTGACCGATCGCGCGGGGGCGGTCGCCGCGTACCGCACGGCCCTGGCGCTGGGCGGGGCTCGCCCGCTGCCCGAGCTCTTCGCGGCGGCCGGGGCGAAGTTCGACTTCAGCCGCGAGACGATCGGCCCGCTGATGGGTGCGATCGGCCGGGAGCTTGCCAAGCTCGAACCCCGTGCGTGAGCCTACCCGCGCGCCGTCCGAACCCGGCAGGATCGGCCCATGGCCAGCGTCGACGCCCGCGGCATCTCGGTCGTCGAGCTCGCGGAGGCCCTGCGCTCGGTCGACCCGCGGGCCGTGCTCGTCCCGCCGCGAATCCTCCGGCGGGTCGTCCGCGGCGTGCTCGGCCTCGATCGACTGATGGGACAGTCCCGCACCGCGGCGGCTTCGCGGCGCCGTCGGCCGCGCGCTCGAGTATGCCGACGTCGCGGAGCTCAAGCTGGAGCCCGGCCGGCCCGTGCCCGAGCGGCTGATCCTGCTGGCCGAGCCCGACCTCGACCGGGCCAACGGGATGGGTCACGAGCAAGTCCTCCTCCGCTACTGGCGGTCGCTCTTCCACGCCCGTGTGCATCTCGCGTTCGACGAACGGCCCGACCTCGTTCCGCCGCTGGGCGCCTGGCTCGACGACCGGATCGCGCGGCTCGGCCGGGTCGAATTCGCCGAGGCCCGGGCGGTGCTCATCGAGGACGCGTACCTCGTCCTGCCGGCCGATGATCGGTCGACCTACGTCGAGTTCGCCGCGGCTTACCTCGAGCTGCTCGCGTTCCATCCCGAGATCCTCCCCCATACCTTCCCGGCGATCGACGACCACGACGCGGTCGTCTCGCTCCTGGCGGAAGATGTCGAGACCGACGCATTGCTGAAGGCGACGCGGCTTCCGGGCGCGCCGCAGCGGGAACCAATGCGTTGACCTCGACAGACGGAACCGGCAGCGAGGCCGACGAGGCCCCGCTAAAGGATGATGCCGCGGTGCCGGAACCTCGTCGCGCGTCGTGGATCCGCCGGGTGGCCGCCTCGTCCTCGGCGGGAACAATGTCCGTGCTGCGATCCTCAGGAGTCGCGCCGCGCGACCCTCTTGGGTCGGAGCCGCTTCGCGTGAGCGGTCGGCGGCGCGGACGAGGTCGAGGCGCTCGGCCGTCGACTGGGCGCCGGGTCGGCGTCGAGCCGGACGACGCCGCGCCGGTGGACGCGGGCCCTCACACCCCTGCTCGAGGCGGCGCGCCCGCGGGCACTGGTCCCGTCGTGCCGCGGTTGCTCTACGACCTCCAGAAAGTGTGCCTCGACCGCGAGCAGCCGATCTCAGCCATCGACGCGTCGGGTGGATGACCCGCTGGGCGCCGGCCGCTCCGGCGTCCGATGCTCGACCGCGCGAGGTGATGGTCCTCAAGCACCTCCGATCGGCGGCGAGGCGGGTCCGGGGCCCCCGCGGCCCCGAGCCCGCGAGGGGCGAGCTGGAGGGACTCATCGGCGCGGCGATCGAACGCCAGGCGGCCGCCATCCGCGAGCGGTTCCGTCCGCGCATCCGCCAGATCCTCGACGGCGTCTCACTCCGGCCCGGCAACGCGCCCGAGCGGGCATCGGCACGGAAGCTCGTCGAGGAGCTTCTCGACTTGGTGGTGGACCGCGGCTTCCTCCGGATCGGCGACCTCCGCGACGCGATCTCGCGGAACGCCCTGAAGCTGGTCCGACCTCTCCGGCCCGCGGCGGGCCTGGTCGGCGACCGGCTCCTACCGCGCCGACGCCGAACTCGCCCGCGAGCTTCGACGGCGTCTACCACCGCGGCGAGGTCTATCTCCGCGGCCTCCAGCGCAGCTCGCTCGCGTTCGGCAGGCGAAGGTCGGCCGCTGGCTCACCCGGTTCGTCGCCCTGCCGTTCGGCGGCGCCATCCTCGCGCTCGAAGGCCTCCAGCACATCGTCGGCCCGATCGTCCACCTGACGACGGGCGTCGAGATTCATCTCTTCAACCCGGCGACCCACCTCGGCCTCGGCCTGCTCGTGCTGGGTGTCGTGAACTTCCGGCGGTTCCGCGGTGCATTCGCGCAAGGCCTCCCGGAGGACTTGGACTCTCGCCATCCAAGGCCGCCTTCGTCAACGCGCCCGCCTGGCTGCTCCGGCGCCCGGCCGGTGCGGTGGGTGGTCAACAGCAGCAGCTTCCTCTTCGCGTGGAACTGGGTGGGCAAGCCGTTCCTGCTCGTGCTCCTCCTGCTCCTGCTGGTCACGGCCATGGTGCCCGAGCGCTTGGTCGCGGCCGCAGAGATTCTTCGCCCTCAAGCCCGACCTCGCCGCACCCTCAGCCTATCGGCGTGGCTCGTCCTTTCCGTGACGGCGAACTCACGGTCGGGCCGGACGTTCGAGGAGATCGCCACCGACGGCGCCTCGCGGCTCGGCCAGCGAGTCTCGCGCAACCTGATCCCGAACGCCTTCCGCGCCACCATGGACGTGTTCAACCGGATTCTGGAGACCATCGAGCGGCTGCTGTACACGGTCGACGAATGGCTGCGGTTTCGCGGCGGCGAGCGGTTGTCGTCCGGATCGCCAAGGCCGTGCTTGGTTCGCGTGGTTCTTCGTCAACTACGTGATCCGCTTCTGCGTCAACCTGCTGATCGAGCCGCAGGTCAACCCGATCAAGCATTTTCCCGTGGTTACGGTGTCGCACAAGATTCTGCTGCCGCTGAGCGTCACGCTGATCCGCCTGGTGCGGACGCCCCTCCAGCCGCTCGGGCCGTGGCTCTCGAACACGATCGCGGCGACGACGGTCTTCCTGCTGCCCGGCGTGTTCGTCGA
>CAWFXY010000020.1:0-5122 GCA_963819805.1 uncultured Planctomycetota bacterium
GGCCGGCCGCGGCAGTCGCGATGTCGACCCCGGCCGCTCGACCGGGTCAGCCTGACCATGATCGTCCGCAACGAGGAGGACAACCTGCCCGCCTGCCTCGCCTCGGCCGACGGACTGTTCGACGAGATCGTGGTCGTCGACACCGGCTCCGCCGACCGCACGGCCGAGATCGCCCGCTCGTTCGGCGCCCGGGTCTTCGACTTCGTCTGGGTCGACGACTTCGCCGCCGCCCGCAACGCGGCGCTGGCCCGCGCCACCGGCGACTACGCCTTCTGGCTCGACGCCGACGACCGTCTCGAGCCGCCGCAGCGCGACCGGCTCCGCGCCGTCCTCGACGGCCTCGGCCGCGGCGGCGAGGCCGCCTACGTCGTCCGCTGCGCCTGCGACCCCGACCGCGCGGGGCGGCGGCGTCACCGTCGTCGACCACGTCCGGCTCTTCCCGGTTCGCGAGGACGTCCGCTGGACCTACCGCGTCCACGAGCAGATCCTGCCCGCCCTGCTCCGCGCCGGCGTGCCGGTCCGCTGGACCGACGTCGTGCGTCCGCCACATCGGCTACGACCGACCCGGCGCTGCGCGGCCGCAAGCTCGACCGCGACGAGGCCATCCTCGAGTGAGCTGGCCGAGCGGCCCGCCGACCCGTTCGTCCTCTTCAACCTCGGCGCCATCTCGCTCGAGGGAGAGCGACGCCCGGCCGACGCGATCTTGCTCGGGCCGGCGGCGCCGCGACCCCCCGGTCGTCGGCGCGGTCGGCACCGGGCCGCACGCGTCCGGGAGGCTCGCCCGCGAGTTCGCCCCGTTCCGCCGCCAGGCCGCCGCGATCGTGTCCGGGGGGAGTACGTCCACAGGCGGCCCCGAGTCGTCCGTGCCCGCCCGAACGACCGAGACGGCCGGCGGTCGCACGGTCATCCCCCCGGAGGATCGAGGCCGCGGCGATCGCCGCCCGGCGTCGCAATCCGCCGCAGCGGGGGTGTGCCGAGCCTGGATCGACGCGCCCGACGGGGTCGCGGTGAGCGCGTAACGCGTCGAGATTCCCGAGGAGCTCCTCATGGTCGATAATCCGGCCGGGGTCGCCACGGTCGAGGAATCGATCGCAGGGACGCGGGTGCTCCTCGTGCCCGCGCCGACCGTCCGTTCGCGAGATGCGCCGACTGGGGGCGCCAGGCCTGTTCGGGTATGCACTCGAGACGATCGTGGCCTTCGGCGAAGAGATCGGGTGCGCCGACGCGAAGGGGCCCGCTGGATCGGAATCGCCGGCGTCGATCGTGAAAGGAAGGCAGACCGTGCGCTCGCGGAAAAGTTCAGGGGCAGGACCGCCGTCGACTCTCCCGAGGCGATCGCGGCCATGTGAGGTCCTGGATCGCGCACCGGGGCGGGGCACACTCTGCACGGGGCGCATGCGGGCCGCATCGTTCGTGGGGCCGGGCACTCCGGTCGTGGAAGAGGACCGGGGCTCGAGGTCGCGGGAACCCTGGCCCGGCGATCGCGGCCCTGTGAGCCCCCAGGACGCGTCGGCGCCCCCGGACGCCCTCTCTATCGTCCGGGGGCGCGCCCGCCTCACCGCGGGCCTGCCAGGGCCCTTCCCGCCCGGGTCCCGTCCCTCCCGGTTTCTCATCCGGATCGTTAGTCTCCGGAACGGGATTCTTTCCGTCTCTTTTCTTCAAAGGAGAAAGCGGGCGGCGGGTTGCAAACCCGCCCCGAACTCTCTTGAGTGAGGGTCTACAGTGTCTGAGACTACGAAGACACTGGAGATGCGATTAATTCCCTCACCGGTCTGTACGGACGAACCCCATGCCCCGCCGACCGCGCCCCGAGTTCCCCGACTCGTCCCCGCCGGACTGCCCGGAATTCGCGGAGCCGCCCTACTACCACTTCGTCCGGACGGCGCGGACGCTCGCCCACCGGATCATGCGGCGGGCGGTCCTGCGGCCGATCCTGGGCCGCATGGACTTCCGCGACCACGGGCTCGTCCTCTCCGCCTACCTGCCCCGGGTCCGCCGCCGCTGGATCGAGCTCGCGACCGGGTACTCGGACCCGTATCTGCCGGCGAACCCGCTCGTCCGCGAGCGGATCCAGGGCCTCCTCGACTGCCGCCCGCCCTTCGCCTACGTGATGCCGGGCGGGTACCGGCCCTGCAATACCCCGAGCCTCTGCCCGTCGTGCTGGGCCCGCGAGGCGGCCGAGGCGTGGTCCGGGCTCGACCGCGGGCTCTACGGCGACGCGCCCGCCCGCGGGGCCCGGCTGGCGGGCGTGACGCTCGTCGTCCGCAAGGTCGGCTATTCGCTCTGGCGGGTCCCGGTCCGGCCCGATGGCGAGCTCGTCGACCCCGACGCTTACATGCCGCTGGGCCCCTTCCTCGACCGGAGGATCGCCCGACCCGGCCGGTCGTTCTACGCGTGGGAGGACGTCCCCGGCGGCTCCGGCCCGATGCCCCGGCGTCCCTCGGAGTTCCAGCGGCTGGCCCGCCGCGGGGCCGCCTGCGGGCTCGAGCTGACCCGGATCGGCACCCGCGTCGCGTACGGCCCCGAGCTCGCCGCGTCCTGCCGGGAACACGGCGTGCCGTACCGCGACTGGGGCGTAATCTTCACGACGATCCTGCTCGTCCCGACCGGCTCCGTCGTCCGCGTCGTCCGGCCGCCGTTCGGGGAGGCGCCCGGGGTCGCGGCGGGGCGGGCCTCCGTGCCGCCGGGCAGGGTGGAGGTCGCCGCGTTCGCCGACCCGACCCGCCGCCGGCTGGCGGACGCCGTGGCGTGGGCGTCCCGCTACCCGGCCCGGACGATCCTCTCGGGCGACCGCGCGACCCTCATCGAGTACCTGGAGGCACGGTCGGGCCGCCGCCTGCGGGCCTCGTTCGGCGACCCGGCCGGGTTGCGCAACCCGCCCGGGCGGGGAGTAGCGACGGCGAAGGGGGACGCGGGGAGCATCATGCATCCCATCGGATTTCCATCGCATCAATCGGGCGGTGCGGTCCCGGCTGAGTCGGGGCGACAGCGACTGACCGACCCGGCGCCGAGGTCGACCGCGGCGAGGCGCCCCATCACGGCGGCGAGGTCGACATCGCCGCCGTGATGGAGATGCCCGTCTACATCTTCCTCACGGGCGATGACTCCCGACCGATCAGCACGAGCCCGGACCGGCCGAACTCCGCGAGTTGCATGAGGCCCATCGCGGTCCCCCGACCTCGACCCGTGTCGATCACGGCCGCGCCTCGCGAGGAGCTCGACCATAAGCTTCGCAGCCTGCACCTCAAGCTGGGACGGGTCGAGGGGCAGTTACAGAGGATCTACCGCCAGGTGGTCGTCACCGGCCGGGGTCTTGGGCGGCGGATCCTCGCCGCCATCGTCGGGGCCGTCGCCGCGCTGGGAACGATCGGCTATGTCGGTTGGCGGGAGCATCACGAGCAGTTGGCCCCGGCGCGTGAGCGGGAGCAGCAGGAGCGCGCCGAGCAGGATCGCGAGCGGATCGCGGCGGAAGCCGCCCGCAAGGAAGCCGCCACCGGCCCCAGATGTCGCGCTCGACGCCGTTGATCGCGCGGGGCCAGCTTCCGTTGTTCGATCCGCGCGGCCCGGGCGCACGGAACGGACCCTTGTCGCTACGAACGACCGCCTTGAGAATGGATCCACACCCGCGGCCTGGGGCCATCTCGTCGGAGAGGTTCGAATCCTCATGAATCTCGGCAAGGTTCTCATCCTCTCGGCGTCGGCGGGGGCGGGACACCTCCGCGCGGCCGAGGCGATCGAGCGTGCGATCGCGGCCACCGGCGCCGCGGAGTCGGTTCGGCACGTCGACGTCCTCGACTTCACCAATGCGCTCTTCCGCCGGCTCTACACCGAGGCCTACCTCGAGATGGTCGCGCGGATGCCCGACGTCCTCGGCTGGTACTACGACTACACCGACGATCCCGACAAGGACGACACGCTCGAGTCGGCGTTCAACAAGATGAACACGCGACCGTTCGTCCGCATGATCGGGGAGTTCCGGCCCGACGTCGCGATCTGCACGCACTTCCTCCCCGCGGAGATCATCTCCTGGCTGACCGGCCGGGGGACGCTCGCGACCCGGCAGGCGATCGTCGTCACCGACTTCGACATCCACGCCCACTGGCTCTGCGCCAACTACGCGCACTACTTCGTCCCGCTCGACGAGACCCGCGCCCACCTCGAGGCGCTGGGCGTCCCGGCGGCCAAGATCACCGTCTCCGGCATCCCGGTCGACCCGGCCTTCGCCGAGCCGAAGGACCGCGACGCGATGCGCGAGAAACACGGCCTCCGCCGCGACGGGGCCGTGATCCTGATCTCGGCGGGCGGATTCGGTGTCGGAAACATCGACGCGCTGATCGGCTCGCTCCTGACGCTCCGCCACCGGGTGCAGGTCGTCGCAATCTGCGGGAGGAACGCCGAGATGAAGGACCGGCTCGATGCGCTGGCCGCCGGGCTCGATCCGGACGCGAGCGTGGCCCTCAAGGTCGTCGGCTTCACGGCCGAGATGGACGAATACATGGCCGCGGCCGACCTGATCGTCGGCAAGCCCGGCGGCCTGACCACCTCCGAGGCGCTGTCCCGGGGCCTGGTCTTCGTGGTCGTCGCCCCGATCCCCGGCCAGGAGGAGCGCAACGCCGACCACCTCCTGGAGGAGGGCGCCGCGCTCCGCTGCAACAACCTGCCGGTGCTCGCCTACAAGATCGACCGCCTCCTGGGCGATCCCGCCCGCCTGGCCGCCGTGCGGGCCAACGTCCGCCGCCTGGCGCGACCTCGCGCCGCTTTTGACATCGTCGCAAAGCTCGCAGCACTCGAGGCATCGCTCCGCTGAGTCGATCGACGTCCCCCGCCCCCCGGCGAGAACGAGGCCGGCCGACGGACCCGCCCCACGACCCCGCCCGAGGCGGCGTATGACGCTCCAGCGACGTCACGACTCGGGGCGCCGCACTGGCCCCGTGCAAGCCGGCGCGGCGATCAGTCCATGAGGTTCGTTGCCATGTCGAGAGTCGAGGTCTCCGATGGTTGAGATCCCAAGACCAGCCGCCCCGGCGGGGTCGGCCGGGGTGGGCCGCGCGGATGCCCGTATCGCTGTCGCGGCCGTCGCCGCGATCGCGGTGCATCTCCTGCTCCGCTTCGCAGCGGGCGG
>CAWFXY010000021.1:0-39336 GCA_963819805.1 uncultured Planctomycetota bacterium
GGTGCAATTCACAACGAACACCGGGCGGAGCAAGCCTCGGCCGCCAAGCGACCCAAGAAGTAAAAAACAGCGCGAGCCGGAGTTGAGCAGCAATCGCCGGCTCTTGCCGTTTTCACCGCTCCTCAGACATCGCTTCCCAAAGCATCCCACCGCAGCTCACCCGGCAACGGCGCCGGCGGCACAATCTCGCCGCGATAGTGGCTCAGTTACTGACCGCGACCGACACCATCCGCTGCTTCGCCGACAGGCCCTCGGGAATCCGACCTCGCGGGGCCGACGCCACCTTCTCGTGATGCTTCAGCCGTTCGGTCGCCAGGTAGGGGTCGATGCCTCTCTGCTCCAGGTCCGTCGCGTTCGTCTCGCTGTAGTAACCGGCGTCGCCCAGCGCCGCCTTGATCGCCTCCTTCACACCGGCGGCATCCAGGTTCGCTCGGGTCTGGTCCACCATCGGCACCGTCTGCCTCACGTCGTTGGCCTGGTCGGTCACGTCGGCGGCCAGGATGATCTGATGCTCATTCGTCACCGCCTGGGCGTTGCCGCACTGGTCCCACCCCTTGTTCGACGCCTTCATGATCCGCGACTCGGGGTCGGTGAAGTTGATCTGGTCCTTGGGGTCGGGGACCGCCTCGGCCGGCGGGGTCGCGGGCGGCGATTTCCCCTCGGCCTGGCGGCGAGCGGCCTCCTCGGTCGGCCTCGATCCTGGCCCGTTCCTCCAGCAGTTTCCTGGCCTCCTGGATCTTCGCCAGGCGGCTCTGACGCCGAGCCAACTCGTCGGGCAGCTCGTCGCCGTGACGGTCGGGGCCATGCTCGATGTCTTCGGCCTCATCGGCGGCCTCGGCGTCGGCCAGGAGCTTGGCGATCTCCTCCTTGAGCCGGGTCTCTTCGGCCTTCATCCGGTCGTAGCTCATGGCCTTGTGCCGCGAGGCGTTGGCCTTGACCTTGGTCCCATCCAGGGCGATGGTGCCGACCTTGGCCAGGCCGGCCAGGGCACAGAGCTTGAGGACCTCGACGAAGAGGGCTTCGAGCCGTGCCAGGTGGATCTTGCGGAAGTCGCTGATGGTGCGGAAGTCGGGGATGTCCTCGCCGACGATGACGCGGCAGGCGACATCGACGTGGCACCGCTTCATGATCCGCCGCGAGGATCGGGTGCCGGTGGCGTAGCAGTACAAGAGCAGTGCGACCATCATCCGGGGGTGGAATGGCGGCTGACCGCGAAGCTCGCGCTCGTAGTGGGCGAAGATCGGCGAGAGGTCGAGGGTGGCGACGGTGTCGAGGAGGAAGTAGACGAGGTCGCCCTCGGGGAGCCAGTCGTGTGGCGAGGGCGGGAAGAGGTAGGTCTGGTCGGTGGACCAATCGCGATACGTCTTGGTCATGCCACCCTCGAAGCCGGCCGGAGACGATTGGCAAGAAGCCTCGGCATTATTCGAAGGTCATGGGCCGAAGGCAATACTCGGACAGACTCCTAGTGCTTGATCCACGCTAAATCTTCGGGTACAGCCGCTTCAGCTTTGTTCGGGCGTCGTCGACTTTAAATTGCCAGTCCACGCCGCGTTGTTTGGCGTTGGTCTTGTCGGCCCAGATCCCGATCTCCGATTGCAGCAGCGTCAGTTCTCCGATGCGGCGGCCGCTCAGGCATTGGCTCGTTAGACAACTCAACTCGCATTCGGCGATGTTCAGCCAACTGCCATGTTTGGGCGTGTGGCAAAAGTTGATCCGCCTGATGTACGCTCGCGCTTGCTCGGGCGGGAATGCCGTGTAGAACGCCCCTTTCGTGTGCGTGTTGAGGTTGTCGCACACCAGCGTCACCTTCGCACAAGTGGGGTAACGCGTGTCCAACAATTCGGCCACTTCGATCGCCCAGTCGACCTTGGTCCGATGTTCACGGGCGGTCGCCTGTCGAAAGCCCGACAGCGGTTCCGCGAACATGAAGATGCTCGCCGTGCCATTGCGCTCGTATTCGTAATCGACACGCTTCGCGTGTTTTTTCGTCGCGGCGATCGGCACCTTCGTCTCCTTCAGCAATTGCACGGGTTGTTCGTCCATGCACAGCACCGGGTGCTGCCGATCATACGCTTCTGCATAGGTTTCGAGCACGTTTTCCATGTCGGCCACGAACTCGGCGTCCTGGTCGGGCGGAATCACCCAGTACTCGATCTTGCGCTTGGTCATTCCGTTTTTTTTAGAGTCTTGCGGACCGTCTCCGCGCAGATCGAAGGGACAACTTCCAATGCCACCAGCTCATCGGCCAGCAACTGCAACGACCACCGGCCATACCCCGCTGGCGGCTTCCCCAGCCGCATCGCAATCAGTTTCGCTTCGCCCACGCCATCCAGCTTGCGTGGCGTCGGCGGTGTCGCCCGTTTCTTGCGCTCCAGCGCAGCGTCAAAGCCCGCTGTGACCAATCGCTCACGAAGGTTCTCCACCGTCCGCACCGAACAACCATACGCCTCCGCGATCTTCGCATCCGGCCACCCCGGCCCAGCCGCATCCGCCTTGAGCAGGATTTGCGCTCGTTTCACTTTCTCCGACGTCCCCTTCAGCCGCTTGACGATGCCCTGGCAAACCCCACGTTCTTCATCCGACAGTCGGACGATGTACTTCTTGTTCATGGGACACCTCCGTGTGCCCCGCAGTATCCCTAAAATGCCGGGTGTCGCCAACCCGAAGATTTAGTGTGGATGAGGCACTAGCCCATGTTTGGGGTGAAACCACCGTCCGCGCATCGCCTGTCGCGCGAAAGTCGCCTTTTTTCCAGGGTTTTTCGCACTGCAGGCGTCGTTGTTTCTGAAATGCGTAGTGACAACATCGACACTGATTTCTTGATTTTTGCCGCTGATTTCGCCTTGATATCGATCATTCCGTCGTGATACTTCACGGCATGTACCTCAGAACCGTCAAAGTTCGGTCCTCCAGCGGCACGGTCAACGAGTATGTCCGCGTCGTCGAAGCCTATCGTGACGACGGCAAGGTCAAGCAGCGCACCGTGGCCGACCTGGGCCGCAAGGATCTGCTCGCGGAGATTGTTCCCCAAGCTCCAGCGACTGCTCGGCCACGACGGCGAGCCGGGGAACGCTCGAAGACAAAGATCTCGACATCCTCGATGCTTCCACCTGGGGACCGATCCTGGCCGTCCGGGCTCTGTTCGATCAACTGGGACTGTGGTCCATCCTCGACGCGACACTGGGCAAGGCCAAAGGAGTGCCGTTTACCGACCGGGCGTTCGTACTGATCGCCAATCGCCTGACGCACCCTGCCAGCGAACACGGCCTGGCCGGCTGGCTGGAGACGGATTTCGTCTGCGATCGCCAAGGGCGACGGTTTATTCCCCATTGGCACCAGCACAAGCGGGTCCGCGTCCATTTCCACCAACTGGAAGCCTGGTACCGAACGCTCGATCAGCTCGTGGCCGCCAAGGAACGGATCGAGGTGGCTCTTTATCACCGGCTCCGCGACCTGTTCAGCTTCAAGCCGGACCTGGTGCTCTACGACATCACCAGCACCTACTTCGAGGGCGCCGGACCGGCCGATTTCGCCAAGCACGGCTACAGCCGAGATGGTAAGCCGCACAACGTGCAGGTGATCGTCGGTGTGGTGATGGTGGCCGGCTGGCCGATCGCCCATCACGTCTGGGCCGGCAATGAGGTGGACCACGGCACCGTGCAGAAGGCCATCCGCGACTTGCACCAGCGATTCGGCTTCAATCGCCTCGTGTTCGTCGGTGATCGCGGTATGGTCACCGATGACAATCTTGAAGCGATCACCGCGGAGAAGAATGGCTATCTCGTGGGCGTGAAGCGGCGGCGGAACAAGAAGCTGAGCAAGTGGCTGGCCACCCTCGACGAGGCCAAGTGGATCTCTTGTCCGGTGGGGATCACCGCACGGGAAAAAACGAATCCGCCGCGCACTCGGGCGCAGGAGATCCCCTCAGGAGTCGATGGCTTGCGGGTGATCATCGTCGATTCCGACGAGCGCCGCGAGTACGAGGAAGCCATGCGTCAGAAATCGATGGAGCGGACACGACAAGCGCTCGAGAAACTCCAGGAGCGTGTGGCGGCAGGGAAGTTGAAACAGCCCGAGAAGATCGGCGCCGCAGCCGAGCGACTTCTGCAGCGGAACCACGGCTATCGCTACTATTCGTGGGACATCCACCAGGGAGCCTTCCGCTATTTCGAGAACAGGAAGGGCCTGACCAGCGAGCAGGGGATCGAAGGCAAGTACGTGATCGCGACGAGTGAAATGGCCTTGAGCGTGCTCGAGGTCGTGGCGATCTACAAGGACTTGAGCGATGTCGAGCGAGGGTTTCGCCAGCTCAAGGACGTGCTGGCCATGCGGCCGATTTATCATCAGATTGAGCTACGAGTAAAGGCACATATTTTCGTAGCTGCACTGGCCTGCTGGTCCAGCGGCTGCTTCATCGTCGGCTCGAGCAAGCCGGGATTGATTTCTCTCCAGAGCGGGCGATGCAAGCGCTCTCGACGCTCCGTTTGGTGACCCTCCGCCTCGACGATCAACCCGAGCGGCGAGGGGTCAGTGGAGGGTGCCCCGACGCGCGGCGGGTCTTGAAGGCATTGAGCTTGACCGATCTCAAGCCGCCGGCCCCTCCCGACGGCGAAAAAACGGTGATGTAGTGACAATCCGAAAATTCGCCCCTTGCGCCGCAAGGACTTACGGCGACCAACCCCAAACATGGGCTAGGCCATCTTCATAAAGGCGAATCTCGATCTTCCGCACCCATTCTCTCGTGCAACCGATCCGGCTGCCCACCTCTTTGAGCGTCAACGGATCTTCGCCTCCGAGACCGAAGCGCAGGGTAAGGACGGATCGTTCATTCGGGTTGAGCCGCTCAAGTCGCTGACTGAGTTCTTCCCGTTGCTCGGCGAGCTCCAGGTTCGCGGAGATATCCTCGGCTGGCACGACCACATCGATCTGGCTGTCGTCCGGTTGATGCCAGTGCCGTGTGCCGAGCGCTGCGCGATGATGCGACGTTGTCCCTCAGGCAGGCCCATGGCATCGGCAACCTCATCGAATCGAGGCTCACGGCCAAGTGTGCGCTCCAGAGCAATTCGGGTGCGTCGCCATTTGCTCAAAAGATGGTTCATCCGGCGGAAGTGTGCGCCGGGGTTGAAAAAAGCGGACATGCTGATTCCACTTGGAGTTGCGTTAAAAGGCTCCAAATCGGGAGGTCAGCATGTCCACCAGTCTGTTGTATCACGCCTTCGGCATTCGCGGCTACCAGTACACGCGCACCGAATATCAGGACGGCCAAACGATCTTCACCATCCAACAGGATCCCAAGACCTGCCGCTGCTCCGTTTGCGGATCGGCTCAGGTTCAGTCGCGCGGCCGAGTGGATCGTCGCTTCCGGGCGTTGCCCGTCGGCCGCCGCTCCACGTTTATTGTCCTGCCCATCCCTCGCGTCGAATGCCAGGTGTGCGGCCTGGTGCGACAGGTCAAGATCCCGTTCGCCGACCCGCGGCGCAGCTACACCTCCGCCTTCGAGCGCTACGCCCTGGAATTGGGTCGGCGCATGACGATCCACGACGTCGCCGTGCACCTCAACGTCAGTTGGGACGTCAATCAAGGACATCCAGAACACGCCACCTCTCGCGCCGCTATTCCAAGCCCAAGCTCAAGCACTTGCGGCACATCGCTATCGACGAGATCGCCATTGCGAAGGGACACCGCTACTTGACCATCGTCATGGATTTGGAGAGCGGCGCGGTGGTTTTCGTCGGTGACGGCAAAGGGGCCAAAGCGTTGAAGCCCTTCTGGAGACGGCTCCTCGGCAGTAAGGCCAAGATCGAGGCGGTGGCCATGGACATGTCGCCGGCGTATCGCGGAGGCGGTCTCGACCCACCTCATCAACGCGAAGATCGTGTTCGACCGTTTCCATGTCGTCAAGCTCTTCAACGAGAAGCTCTCGGACCTCCGTCGCGACCTGCACCGCGAGGCGATGGACAAGCTTCACAAGAAGGTGCTCAAGGGGACGCGCTGGCTGTTGCTCAAGGCCGAGGGAGAACCTCAACGACGAAGCGAGACGAGAAGCAGAAGTTGGAAGAAGCCTTCGCCCTGAACAAGTCGCTTGGCCGTAGCCTACTACATGAAGGAGGACCTGCGTCAGTTCTGGGAGCAGTCCGGCAAGAGGTTCGCGACGGCGTTCCTCAACGACTGGATGAAACGGGCGGAGGCCTCAGGGATCAAGATGCTCCAGGACATGGCCAAGACGCTGGCGGGGCACCGGAGTGGACTCCTGGCCTATTACGATGTACACGATCACGAGCGGTCCGATGGAGGGGACGAACAACAAGATCAAGACGATGAAGCGGCAAGCCTATGGATTCCGGGACCAGGAGTTCTTCACGCTAAAGATCCTGGCGATCCACGAAACGAAATACAAGTTAATCGGATAATATGTTATTTATGAGTTGTTCGTCGGCGCGCGCGAAATCCGGATGAACCCAAAAGATTGATCGCGTGGACCGGGATGCGAATCATGGCCGCCCTATTACAAAGTGCTTCCCGGATCGCCTGCTTGATCCACAGAGCAGCGTAGGTGGAGAAGCGACAATTGAAGCGGGGGTCGAACCGCTCAGCGGCGGTGATGAGGCCGACGTAGCCTTCGCTTACGAGGTCTTCGGAGTCGAGGCCACGCCCAGCGTAACAGCGTGCGATCGTCGCAACCAAGCGGAGGTTGGCTTGGACCAGATCGTTGCGGGCGTCGCGGTCGCCCTTGGCGATTCGCTCGGCGAGCGAACGTTCTTGCTCAGCGGTGAGAAGGGGCTTTGCCTTGTCGCAGATGTTGTATTCCGCGCTGGCGCCATGGCCGGAATCGCGGCGTGTTTTGAACGGATCGGGACGCAGCCTCCCGATCTCTATGGAGACTGAGACTGACCTTTGACAGGCTCATGAAGGACTCCGACGCAGAGGACTCGTGACGGATTGGGACATCAACGTCGAGGTGCGTACGCCGCCATGGCAGGGGGCGCTCACAGGCCCAAATTGAGGCTGCGTGAGAGGCACATCCTTGGGCGTCGCATTGACCCTAGAACGAATATGAGGAATCGTCAAATGGCGACGGGAGGGGAGTCGTTCAGCGGCGATAAAGAACGCCGACTCTCTGCGCGTGGCGAAGCCCGGAGAGGGGCTCCTGCCTCTCCGGGCTTCTGCGTGGAATGCCGTCATCCTGGATGGCACTCGACCCTAGTGCTTCATCCACGCTAAATCTTCGGGTACAGCCGTTTCAGCTTTGTTCGGGCGTCGTCGATTTTGAATTGCCAGTCCACGCCGCGTTGTTTGGCGTTGGTCTTGTCGGCCCAGATCCCGATCTCGGATTGCAGCAGCGCCAGTTCGTCCGATGCGGCGACCGCTCAGGCATTGGCTCGTCAGGCAACTCAACTCGCATTCGGCGATGTTCAGCCAACTGCCATGTTTGGGCGTGTGGCAGAAGTCGATCCGCCTGACGATACGCCCGCGCTTGCTCGGGCGGGAACGCCGTGTAGAACGCCCCTTTCGTGTGCGTGTTGAGGTTGTCGCACACCAGCGTCACCTTCGCGCAAGTCGGCGTAACGCGTGTCCAACAATTCGGCCACTTCGATCGCCCAGTCGACCTTGGTCCGACGCTCACGGGCGGTCGCCTGTCGAAAGCCCGACAGCGGTTCCGCGAACATGAAGATGCTCGCCGTGCCGTTGCGCTCGTATTCGTAATCGACACGCTTCGCGATGCTCCTTCGTCGCGGCGATCGGCACCTGCGTCTCCTTCAGCAATTGCACCGGTTGCTCGTCCATGCACAGCACCGGATGCTGCGGATCATACGCTTCTGCATAGGTCTCGAGCACGTCTTCCATGTCGGCCACGAACTCGGCGTCCTGGTCGGGCGGGATCACCCAGTACTCGATCTTGCGCTTGGTCATTCCGTTTTTTTTAGCGTCTTGCGACGCACCGTCTCCGGGCAGATCGAATCGACGACTCTCCAACGCCACCAGCTCATCGGCCAGCAACTGCAACGACCACCGGCCATACCCCGCCGGCGGCTTCCCCAGCCGCATCGCGATCAGCTTCGCTTCGCCCACGCCATCCAGCTTGCGTGGCGTCGGCGGTGTCGCCCGTTTCTTGCGCTCCAGCGCAGCGTCAAAGCCCGCTGTGACCAATCGCTCACGAAGGTTCTCCACCGTCCGCACCGAACAACCGATACGCCTCCGCGATCTTCGCATCTGGCCACCCCGGCCTGAGCGTGAGCAACCTAATCGATGGGAACTCGCCGCGGCCTGAGCAAGATCTTTGAGGCTGGCGAGAAAAATCCCCTCGCGCAGCCTGATCACTTGATCGAGGTCGGCGAGGGGTGTACTCCAGGAGGATACCACTCAACCTGGAGTACCTCAGATGTATCACGCACCGTCGTTCAACGCTACGTTCTGGGCGTTCCTTTTCACGATCGACCAGGATCTCGCTGAGACCATCCGCCGACGGGGGTGTTCGTGTGGTGGACGTTTACACCGCGCCAACTACCCCCGCAAGCCGCGCGGTGGCCCCGACCCGGTGCCCGACACCTACAAGTCCCGATTCAGTTTCACCTGCGATCGAGACGGGTGCAGAAAGCGATCCACACCACCGTCCGTTCGTTTCCTTGGTCGAAAGATTTACCTCGGCGCCTTCGTCGTTTTGATCAGCGCCATGCGGCACGGACCAACGCCGCAACGGGTCCGTGAAATCTCGACTCTCCTGGACGTCGACTGGCGCACGATCGCCCGCTGGCAGAGGTTCTGGCGCGACCACTTTCCCCAGAGCCACTTCTGGAGGGCCGAGGGCGCTCGCGTCATTCTGCTCACCAAGGTCACAACCTTGCCACTGTTTCTCCTCACCGCCTTCCTTGGCCGCTGGGACGACTGCGACGACCACAAAGGCTGGGGCCGGCTGCTGCAATTCCTCGCTCCAATCACGACCGCTGCAGCCCCGCCGAGCTAGCTTTTCCGCTGGGAACGCCCCGCCCGCAGAGGATGTCCTCTCGGCATCCGGGCACGTCGACCTATAGAGGTTATCACGGACCCTTCACCATTTTGTGAGGAGATGTGATGACCCAAACACGCAGAAGTCCGACCGGCGCCAAATGGGCGCAGTTTCGATTCTCCGTCGTGGGACGGCTGTTGAGCGCTCCCCCTCGCGCGGAGCACTTAAGACAGCCATTCGGGGCCTCGCGGAGATGACCTGGATGCATCCCGTGAGCCAACGCGAGGTTCAGTTCGCCCGCGCCACCATCGAACGCTGGTACTACATACTCTTACGCGAGCGAGACGATCCCATGCGGGCGTTGCGCCGCGCTGTCCGCAAGGACTGCGGCAAGGTGTCCCTTGCCCCGGCGCTGGCCCAGCGGCTCCATATTCAATATCGCGAGTATCCACACTGGAGTTACCAACTCCACTACGACAATCTCGCCGCGTTGGCGCAGGCCGAACCCGCGCTCGGGCACCTGGGCTCTTATTCCACCGTGAGGCGCTACATGCGCGCTCACGGCTGGGTGCGCAAACCGAGGCTGGAGCCGACTCGACGTCCCGGCGAAGTGCGTGCCGAAGAGAGACGTCAGACGCGCGAGATTCGCAGCTTCGAGGCTCCGTTCGCCGGGTCCTTGTGGCACCTTGATTTCCACCACGCATCACTCAAGATCGTCACTCCCGACGGCCAATGTGTGCGCCCCATCGCGCTGGGAATTCTCGACGATCACTCGCGGCTCTGCTGCCACGTCCAGTGGTATCTCTCGGAGACCGCGGAAGACCTGGTGCACGGACTCTCCCAGGCCATCCAGAAGCGCGGCCTGCCACGGGCTCTCTTGACCGATAACGGATCGGCCATGATTGCCGACGAAGTCACGCAAGGGCTCTTGCGCCTGGGAATCGTCCACGAGCGAACACTCCCGTGCAGCCCCTATCAGAATGGCAAGCAGGAGGTGTTCTGGGGAACGCTCGAAGGCCGGCTGATGAGAATGCTCGATGGCGTCGGGAGCGTGACGCTCGAGCTGCTCAATGAAGCGACCCAGGCCTGGGTGGAAATGGAGTACAACTGCTCGCTCCACAGAGAGACTTCGAGCGCGCCGGTGGAGCGTTTCGCCCAGTCGCTGCATGTGCTCCGCCCGAGTCCTTCGAGCGAATCGTTGCGTGACGCGTTTCGCCTGGACACCAGGAGACGCCAGCGGCAGAGCGACGGCACGATCTCACTCGAGGGCGTGCGCTTCGAGATCCCAGCACGCTACCGCCACTTCCGCGACATCGCCGTGCGCTATGCGCGCTGGGACCTCGGCCGAGTCGACCTGGTGGACCCGCGTCAGGACACGATTCTCGCGCCGCTCTACCCGCTCGACAAGAGTGCGAACGCCGACGGCCGCCGCGCCTTTGTTGAAGCTGAGCCCGTCGACACGCCGGCCAATCTGTCCGCCGTGGACAAGAGCAAGAACGGCACGCTGCCACCGCTTTTGAGGCGACTCCTCCAGGAGTACTCCGCCACGGGATTACCGCCCGCGTATTTGCCCAGGACGCCACCACCTTGCTCGGGAGAATCCTCATGAATGCGAAGCAGACGCTGTCGCTGTGGGGCCTGAAGTGGAACCCCTTTTCACCGGAACTGCCGCCAGAGGCATTGGTCGTGACACCCAGGATCGAACACTTCGCCTGGCGCGTGGAACAGCTTGTCCAGGAAGGGGGCTTCGCGATGATCACGGGTGAATCGGGCACCGGCAAGAGTGTGGCCCTGCGAATTGTCGCCAGCCGGCTACAGGCGATTCGAGACGTTGTGGTCGGCGTCATCGAAAGGCCGCAATCCAAGAGCTCCGACTTCTATCGGGAGCTCGGCGACATTTTCGGGGTCAAACTGACACCGTCCAATCGTTGGGGTGGATTCAAGGCGCTCCGTGAGCGCTGGAAGGCCCACATGGCCTCGTCGCGCATCCGCCCAGTGATCTTGATCGACGAAGCCCAGGAGATGCCCGGGCAGGTGCTCGCCGAGCTGCGGATCCTCTCCAGTGCCGATTTCGATGCAACGTCACTGTTGACGGTCGTTCTCTCGGGAGATGGACGGCTCCTGGAATTGTTGCGGCAGGACGACCTGGTGCCGCTGGGGAGCCGAATCCGCACCCGGCTTGTGACCGAACCCGCGTCGCGCGACGAGCTGTTGGATCTTCTCAGCCACGCGCTGTCGAGCGCCGGCAACGCGACGCTCATGACCGCTCAGCTCAAGGACACGCTCGTCGATCACAGTGCCGGCAATTACCGGGTGCTCATGTCCCTGGCTGGCGAGCTGTTGGCCTACGGCATGGTCAACGACATCAAGCAACTCGACGAGAAGGCCTACCTGGAGGTTTTTCAGCCGAGCCAGCCGCGCCCCCCGTTGCGGAAGAAGGTGAGGGCGTGAAACTGCCCGTGACTGCGAGTCCACTACTTCCGGTCGTGCGCGTGGGTGAGATCCAGACTGAGGAGGACGCCCAGCGCTGGCTTGTGGAGGAATTGTGGGGCGCCCACTCGGTCGGCGTGATCGGCGGTGCGCCCAAGTGCTCCAAGACATGGCTGGGACTGGATATCGCCTTGAGTGTGGCCACAGGCACTGCGTGCCTGGGTAAGTACGCCGTGCCCCAGCCAGGGCCGGTCCTGGTCTACCTCGCGGAGGACGCGCTGCCGAGTGTGCGCGAGCGGGTCGCGGGAATGGCACGACATCGTGGCATCGATCTCTCTCGCGTGGAGATCGATGTCGTCACCGCGCCAGTTCTGCGGCTCGATCGCGATCCGGACCGAGTGCGGCTCCTGGAGACAGCGCGGCGGCTGGGGCCTCGGCTACTGCTGCTGGATCCGCTCGTACGACTTCACGGGATCGACGAGAACAACGCCAGTGAAGTCGCCGCGCTCTTGGCGTACTTTCGCTCCTTGCAGCGGCTGCTCGATGTGTCCGTGATCCTGGTGCATCACACACGCAAGAATGCCGCCGGAGGGACCGCCGCGGGCCTAGGGCTTCGCGGCTCCAGTGACATCCACGCCTTTGGCGACTCCAATCTCTACTTGCGGCGCGGCAAGGACCACCTGGTGCTCACCACCGAGCACCGCGCGGCGCCTGCATCGCCACCGATCCCCTTGGCGCTGATCGCGACGAATCCGGAGACGACCCACCTGGAGGCCATCGCGCCCCACCAGGACGGCAGGCCATGCAGTCTCCAGGACCAAGTGCTCGACGTTCTGGCCGCGGGCATCGTGCTCACGCGGGCGAAGCTCCGCGAGCGCCTTGCGGTCAAGAATGAACGCCTGGGCGAGGTGCTCGAATCGCTCGAGCGCGCTGACCGGTTGCGCCATACGGCCGCAGGTTGGCAACGCCTGGACTGATCGCCCAGGGGGCGCGTTCCCGTTCCCCCTCTAGAGAAAAGAGGGAACGGAACGATTTCGATGGAGCGCGCCACTTCCTTCCACCGAGACAGGATCAACCGTGCCCGGCGTAGACTTCCACGCGCTGCGTGCCGACATCACGATGGAACAGGTCCTGACGCTCCTGGGGTTCGAGCCGTCGGCACGCTCGGGCGCGCAGTGGTGCGGAGCCTGCCCGTTACACGAGTCCGGAGCCCGGCGCAGTCGCTGCTTCTCGGTTAACGTGGCGCGGGGTCGCTACTATTGCCATGGCTGTCACAGCCACGGCAACCCGCTCGACCTCTGGGCCGCCGCCAGCAAGCTGCCGCTGCATCAGGCTGCCATCGACCTCTGCCAGAGGCTCGGTCGTGAAGTGCCCTGGATCCGGCGCTGGTGAAGGATCTTGCCGCGCGTCGCTTTCTGTAACAACGCGTCGCGAAACGAACCAGAGAGGAGGCCACCGGTACTCAGACCTCTCATCAGGCCTGGAGCGGAGCATCGATTATCGTGATCAAATCGCCCTCGATTATCGTGCTCACTCTCACTGTCGGGCTTTCGACAGGCGACCGCCCGTGAACATCGGACCAAGGTCGACTGGGCGATCGAAGTGGCCGAATTGTTGGACACGCGTTACCCCACTTGTGCGAAGGTGACGCTGGTGTGCGACAACCTCAACACGCACACGAAAGGGGCGTTCTACACGGCATTCCCGCCCGAGCAAGCGCGAGCGTACATCAGGCGGATCAACTTTTGCCACACGCCCAAACATGGCAGTTGGCTGAACATCGCCGAATGCGAGTTGAGTTGCCTGACGAGCCAATGCCTGAGCGGCCGCCGCATCGGAGAACTGCCGCTGCTGCAATCGGAGATCGGGATCTGGGCCGACAAGACCAACGCCAAACAACGCGGCGTGGACTGGCAATTTAAAATCGACGACGCCCGAACAAAGCTGAAGCGGCTGTACCCGAAGATTTAGCGTGGATCAGGCACTAGCCTCTCTCTCTGTTCCGCTCCCGAGGCCGCTCTTGTCGGACCAGGCAGCGGCGAGACGACCGAGCCCGAGGGCTCCACAGCAACAGCAAGCCAAGACAACCCAGGTTCGAAGATGGTTGCCTACAGGAGGACTTTCCGCGACGGGATCGCGGTTATCTGAGGCCACCGATCTGTCCTGCCACCTTTCGCAAGTTTCCTTCGCGCCCTTCAAGGAGCGCCCACAGAAGTACCGAGGGGCACGGACAGAGGTGATCGGTAAAATCTCCGATACGGCCAATTCGGCGGTCGTGTTTTCGGCACGATACGCTCGAGGTGACAGGCTTGAGTTACCCGGTTGGCTCTGTCCCAGATCGGCCCTGAGAGAGACGCGATTCCAAAGAGATAAAGACGTCTTGATTTACAACAGATCAGAGCCGTTTTGCAGTGTCTAAATGGCCAGAGATCGCGTTGTCGAAAGTAGGCCGCCAACATCCCCAAAAAAGTCGAAAAACTGCTCTTGCCATTGCCAAGGACAGGTATCCAGGGAGCAAGTGCAGTATCTGTTGGGCCACTCGGGCGCCCGGACGACGGACCTTTACGATCGTACGGAGAAGGAGGTAACCCGTAACATCGTGGAGCGGATCTCGATCTGACCGAGGCGGATTGACATTCGGAAGCGAGCGGTTCAACGATGAGGAGCTCGCGGACCTGACCATGGCGATCGCCGCGATCAACGCCTGGAACCGGATGGCGACCAGCTTCCGCGCGTCGCCCGGCGGTTACCAACCGGGGGAGTTCGACCGTCTCCTGGAAAGGCAGGCCCACTGATGCGCACCGTGAGTGTTGGGTCGTCGCGGCAGCGGTCACGGGGCGGGCTGGTACATCCGGTCAACGGATGCCGCGGCGACGCCGAGTTCGGTGGCTCCCGGACGATCGGCTCGGCGGGCGCATCGCCGGCCGGGGCGTTCAGGTGGCGCTGCACAGCAGCGGTCGTGGGCTCTTCACCCGCGAGAGAAACCCTCTACCGAGGTGGCGTCCTCGGGGATTCGATCGGGTCCCGTGTCCACCCGCCACTCTCAGTGAAATGGCTGGGGAAGAACGGGCGCAACATCGGCCTCCCCGAAATCGGCCACACTGTCATCGTGCTGACAGATCGGTATCCGAGCCGGCGATGAGCAGCTTCTTCGGGTGACCGGTCGCGGACGAGGAGTAGCCTTCCCGCGACCCGTCACATGGCGCAGACGAGTCACGACATCTTCTCCCCGAAGCGACGAGGTAACACCATGCTTGGATCATTCAGGTCGAACGTGACCGTCCCGCTTCGGAGACCGAACATCATGGATCGCCGCGAACTTCTGGGAGTGCTCGGAGCCGCCGGGCTCGTCGCCGTGATTGACTTGAAAGGCCACGCCCAGCACGAGGGCCACAGGGGCAAGGTCTACGACGACTGCCTGAAGGCGTGCGAGGCGTGCGAACGCTCCTGCAACGAAACGTTCCACTACTGCTACACACAGGTGGCCGCGGGGAAGAAGGAGTACGCCAAGGCCCTGCACCTGGTCGCCGACTGCGCCAAGTTCTGCGACCTGTCGGCCGACCTGATCGCGAGCCAGAGCCCGCTCATGGTCCACGCCTGCCTGGCGTGCGCCGAGGCGTGCAAGGCGTGCGCAACCGAGTGCGACAAGCTCGACTCGGCCGAGATGAAATCGTGCGTCAAGGCCTGCCGCGAGTGCGAGACGACCTGCCGGGCGATGGTCAAGGCGATGGGTCATGACCACCACGGCTAATCGGGCAGGATCATGGTCTCGGCCCCACGGCGAAGCGAGCATCGGCTGCCCTCTGATAACGCACGAAAACGCGGATACGGAGATCGGCTGCCCAAACGGCGAAAACACACCGCCCCGGACTCATCCGTTATTCCCTTGAGGATGTCATGCCGACGAACGACGAGATTTTCGAGAAAGTCCAATCCACCCTGGTTGATGCCCTCGGCGTGGACGAAGACGACGTGACGCCGGACGCGACCCTGTTCAAGGACTTGGGGGCCGAGTCGATCGACCTGCTCGACATCGTCTTCCGCCTCGAGCGGAACTTCGGGATCAAGATCCCGCGGGGCGAGCTGTTCCCCGAGAACGTCTCCGACCCAGAGCTGGCCCAGAACGGCAAGCTGACCCCTACGGGCTTGACCGAGATGAAACAGCGGATGCCCTACGCCGACCTCGGCGGCTTCGAGGCGAACCCCGAGGTCGACAAGCTGCTCGAGCCTTACACGGTCGACATGCTCGTGCAGTACGTCTCGAGCAAGCTGTCGGCCGGGGCGGCCTGAGGGGGCTCCGACGGACGGCCCGAGGTGCGGGCGGCGGCAAGAAGTCACGCGCGCAACCCCATGAACGCCCCGGTTCAGCCGGTCAGGCGCCCCGGCCGGGCGGTCGCCCGCATACGCACATCCGCCGACGGATCGCCCCATGCGATGGATCTGGATCGACAAGTTCATGGAGTTCCGGAGCGGCCAGTTCGCCCGGGCGATCAAGAACCTGACCCTGGCCGAGGCTCCGCAGAACCCCGTGATGGACAAATGGCTCGGATATCCGAGCCGGCCTATACAACAAGGAGATAAGAATATGACGAACACGACCGCAGCGAATGGCAAAGAGGCCGCCTATCACGGTGTGCCGGCGGAAGACGACTACGGCTATGCACAGGCGATCAAGGTCGGAAACACGATCCATGTGTCCGGCCAGCTCAGCCACGACGACAAGGGGGCCATGATCGCGCCCGCGGCGCTCGATGAATCCGGCAAGCCGGCCGACTTCTCGATGATGGCAGAGCAGATGCGGGTGACCTATGCCAACGCCGCGAAGATCCTGGCACGATTCGGGGCCACCCTCGACCACGTGGTGGAAGAGACGCTCTATGTCATCGATGTCGATGAGGCGTTTGCAGTCGCGGGCAGGGTGCGCAAGGAAGCCTACGCCAAGGCGCGGCCTCAGTGCGCCAGCAATCTGATCGGCGTGTCGAGGCTGGCCTTTCCCGAGCAGCTCATCGAGATCGTTTTCAAGGCTGTGCTGCCTCCAGCATAGACGGGCGGCAGCGCGCTCTCGATCGACGGATCCGCCGTCGCGCCGCCCAAACAAACATAGGTATAGCGCCATCCAAGCCGTGGTTGAGCCCTCGTATCCCCGGTGGATGCGGAGGTCGATCAGTCCGACGCGCCCAACCGACCCGTTGGTGCGCGGATGCGCAATTATCAATTCACCCTGTCGGAGAATCGCGATGGCAACGATCGAAGCATGGGTCGCCCCGGCCGCGAAGAGCCGCTTGGTTCGGCAGAAGGTCGAGCTCGGGCCGCTTGGGGACGAGGAAGTGGAAGTGGAGGTCGAGCACTGTGGACTGTGTCACTCCGACCTGTCGATCCGGGACAACGACTGGGGGTTCTCGCGGTTTCCGGCCGTGCTGGGGCACGAAGCCGTCGGCCGAGTCGTCGAAGTCGGACGAGCGGCCAAGGGGCTGACGGTCGGACAACGCGTCGGGGTCGGCTGGACGGCGGGCAGCTGCATGCACTGCCGTCAATGCATGTCGGGCAATCACCATTTGTGCCCGCAGGCAACGTTTACGATCGTCGGGCACAAGGGCGCATTCGCCAGCCGCGTCCGCGCGCACTGGGGCTGGGCCGTCCCCCTGCCGGAAAGAATCAACGTCGCCGAGGCTGGCCCGCTCTTGTGCGGCGGCATGACCGTGTTCAATCCGCTGGCGATGTACGCCAAGCCGACCAGCCGCGTGGGCATCGTCGGCATCGGCGGGCTGGGCCACATGGCCGTGAAATTCGCCGCCGCGTACGGCTGCGAAGTGACGGCGTTCACCTCGAGCGAGAGCAAGTTCGACGAAGCCCGGAAGTTCGGTGCGCATCGAGTCGTGTCGAGCCGCGATCCGGACGCGATCAAGGAATTGGCGGGGGTATTCGACCTGCTGCTCGTCACCGTCAATGTCCCGCTCGATTGGGACGCGCTCATCGCCTCGCTGGCTCCCAACGGCCGGCTGCACGTCGTCGGCTTCGTGCTTGAACCGATCCCGCTCGCGGTGATCCCGCTCATCGTGGGGCAGCGGAGCTTCTCCGGCTCGCCGATCGGTCCGCCGGTGGGCATCGGGACGATGCTCGAATTCGCCGCGCGGCACAACATCACACCGCAGACGGAACACCTTCCGATGAGCCGCATCAACGAAGCGTTCGAGCGGCTGGAAGCGGGCAAGGCCCGATACCGCATCGTGCTCGATGCGGATTTTTGAACCGCCGCACACGACCTCTTCGAGAACGCGATCAGGGACCGTCAACCGACACGTGGTGATGGAGTACGCGACAGTCGGTATCGGCGTGAACACCGTGTGCGGGTCAAAGACAAGGGCTTCATTTCGTGACTGAACCAGAAAACGCCGAACTCCTGAGGAGATAGCCATGCAAACGAACGCGAATGCACAACGTGATCTCGATACGCTGACCGCCCTGAACCTCGACTTTTTCGCGTCCGTGGAGAAGGGGGATGTGAAGCGTTTCGAGGAGATTCTGGCCGACGACTTCATGTCCTCGTATCCGGACGGTTCGCTGCACGACAAGGCCGAGTTTCTCGAGCTGACGGCGCAGCCGGTGACGTTCAGCGAGCTTGTGGCCGAGGACGTGCGAATCCGCTTGCTGGGTGATTTCGCGATCATCCACGGGCGTTTTAACTCCCGCTCGGCCGACGGCAAGCCGCGCCGGGGCCGTTACACCGATAACTGGGCACGCCGCGACGGCACCTGGGTTGCCGTTTCGGCACACTTTAATTTCGACCAGGACGGATAGGTCGGACCGCTGGGTGGCATCGGGCTGCTCGCGGACCAGTATCTTTGAATGGGGTGGCTCGTTGTCGAGCTTCGTGGCGCGCGACAGGCGGTGTTCTCGCGCCACGAAGCGACCAGTCTCACGACGAAGCCGCTCGAGACCCGTCGGTAACGAGACTCGTCCTCAACCTCAGTGCGCTCGACGCACCGTTCGAGCAGGCCTTGGGGAACAGCGTGCTACGCTCACAACGATATTCCAGATAGCAGACATAGATGGAGGTGATGGATGAAGGCGATCGTGGTGACGGACCAGGCTGCGGGAACGGCCGGGATGAAGCTGGTGGAGCGGCCCGAGCCGCAGGCAGCGATCAACGACGTCGTCGTTCGGGTTCATGCGTCGGGATTCACCGGCGATGAGCTGTCGTGGCCCTCGACCTGGATCGATCGCCTCGGCCGTGACCGGACGCCGTCGATCCCCGGCCACGAGCTGGCCGGGGTGGTCACCGCCCTCGGCTACGGGACGACGGGGCTGTCGGTGGGACAGCGGGTGTTCGGCCTCACGGACTGGACTCGCGACGGCACGCTGGCGGAGTATGTGGCCGTCGAGGCGCGCAACCTCGCGCCGCTGCCGGGCGACGTCGACTTCACGGTGGGCGCGGCCCTCGTGATGCCGGGCCTGACCGCGTGGCAGGGGCTGTTCGAGCACGGCCGCCTTCGCGCGGGGCAGACCGTCCTCGTGCACGGCGCGGCCGGCGTGGTCGGCTCGATGGCGACCCAGCTCGCACGCGAGGCCGGCGCGTACGTCATCGGCACCGGGCGCGCGGCCGACCGTCAGACGGCGCTCGACTTCGGCGCGCAGGAGTTCGTCGACCTCGACAACGACGCCCTGGAAGATGTCGGCGGAGTCGATCTGGTGTTCGATGTCCTCGGCGGCGACATCGCGAGGCGGTCCGCACGCCTGATTCGAGCCGGAGGAACGCTGGTGTCCATCGTCGGGCCGCCCGAGGCGCGGCCCGTCGACGGCCTCGCGGTCGACTTCGTTGTCGAGTCCGATCGCGCCCAGCTGGGTGAGATCGTCCGGCGGGTGCGGGACGGACGACTGCGGACGAACATCGGCAACGTCTCGACCCTCGATGACGCCGTCGCCACCTTCAACGCGACCGAGCGACGCGCGGGGAAGACGATCATCCGCGTTCGTCCGTGAGCGACACGCGCCGATCGATGCACGCGGCCGGCCGGTGCTGGACGCGGTCCTGCCGCTGGCCCGGGCGCGTGAGGCGTTCGAGCGGGGGCTGGCCGGTCACGTCCGGGGGAAGATCGTCCTCCGGGTCGACGATCCCGAGGCGATGCCCTGAGGGATGCGGCCAGCCGTTCAAGAGGTCGACCTTGACGATACGCTCATTTCCAACCTCGCAGGAGTCAGCCATGAATCGGACATTCCTCGCATTGGCCGTCTGCGCCGCCGTCGGGATCGGCGGGATGGCGCTGGCCCGGCACGACGAGAAAGACACGGCCAAAGTGACCGACCTCTCCCGGCGGGACATCGTCGAGAAATTGGACGGGAAGGACGCCAGGGTGACGGTGGAGGAGGTGGCGATCGAACCCGGCGGGCAGGTCCGTCCGCACCGCCACGCCGGCCCGGTGTTCGGGTACGTCCTGGAAGGCGAGTACGAGCACGCCCTCGACGACGACCCCGTCGCCACCTACAAGGCCGGGGACACGTTCTACGAGCCGACCGGGTGCGTCCACCGGGTGACGAGGAACCCGAGCGCGAGGGCGAAGACGCGCCTCCTCGCGGTGATCCTCCACCCCCGCGACACCGAGAAGGTCACGGTCCCGGAGGAGGCCGCCAAGAACGACTGACCGGACGCCTCCCGGGGACGGGGCGCAGGCGGAGTATTAGCTGGCCCGGGCCGCCGACGTCTCCCGGGATCCGGCGTCCGTCGATCGCGCTCGCGCGGCGGTCACGCCTGCCTCCGCCCTCGCGGCGTGGCGATGGCTGATCGACCGCGCCCCGATCGCCGCGGGGGCAGCCGCCCGCGTGGGCGGATTCGCCGTCCAAGTCGCCCGCCGGCGAGGCACCTCGATCTCGTGCGGGGCCTCGGTGCCGACGACGGCATCGACTGCCGGTGGGACGCCTCTCCATTTCCGTCTGAAGCTTTCAAGGCCATACCCCAACTGGAGGAGAACCTCGACATGCCACGAATCGCAGTCCCGACCCGCGACGAGGCCCCCGCCGAGTCGCAACCCATCCTCGACTCGGTGGGCGTGCAGCTCGGGTTCATCCCGAACCTCCACCGGCTCATGTCGCTGAGCCCCGCCGCCCTTACCGGTCTCATCGGACTCCAGGGGGCGCTGAGCAAGACCCTCGACCCCAGGACCCGCCACGCCATCTCGCTGGCGGTATCCGAGGCGAACGCCTGCAATTACTGCCTCGCGGCCCACTCCTACCGCGCCGCCCGCTTCGCCCACGAATCGCCCGAGGAGATCGCCCTCAACCGCCAGGGACGTTCGAGCGACCCGAAGCGGGGGGCCGCGGCGGGCTTCGCCAAGAGCCTGATCGAGTCGCGCGGCAGGGTGCGCGATTCGGACCTCGCGTCGATGCGCGAGGCCGGGTTCACCGACGGGCAGATCATCGAGGTCATCGCCCTGTCGGCGCAGTTCCTCATGACCAATTTCATGAACAACGTCGCGGACACGGAGATCGACTTCCCCGAGTTCGAGCCCGCCCGGGCGGGATGAGGCCCGGGGAATCGCGTCCCCATCGAGCGTCCTCGGAGAAAGTGTGCGGTGACGACATGGCTTCTCCACAAAAGGGCGATCCGTCGCTCGACGCCGGTCGGGCCGTCGAGGAGATCCGCCACCTCCCGGGAGACTCCTCCCTCGGCCGGATCCTGGTCGCATCCAGCGGCAAGGGACCGGTGTCGATCCTGATGGGCGAGGCTGAAGAGCTCCCGATCGAGGACCTGCAGCGTCGTTTCCCCGGGGCGCAACTCGTCCGCGGGGATGGCGAGGAAGATCGGCATCGGTTAGAGCCCGTGCTCGCCTTCGCCGAAGACCCGTCCCGCGGGCCCGAACTGGCCCCGGATGTCAGGGGCACCGACTTCCGGCGACGGGTATGGCAGGCCCTCCGAGAAATCCCGGTCGGCCAGGCGTCCTGCCGATCAGCAGCGACATGTTCTTCACCGCGGCGGACGGCGCCGCCGAGCAGGAACTGACCCGCGGGAGCGAACCGAGGGTACTGGAGACACTCCGGGGCCATATCGGGCTGTTCGGTATGGATCCCCACTATCGACAGCAAGCGGACGCCGCGCCGGGGCAATTACTGGCCCGGCCGGCCTGGCCGCTCATTATTGGAACGAGGATCACATGTCTCATTCCGAGGATTACGACCTGGTGGTGCTCGGCAGCGGGCGGGGCAGGCTCCTCGCCTGGTCCATGGCCTCGGAGGGGAAGCGGACGGCGGTCGTCGAGCGGCGCTATGTCACGGGCTCATGCCCGAGCATCGCGTGCCTCCCGAGCAAATACCTGATCCACGGCGCGAAGGTCGCCAACTTCTTCCGCAGGGGTGCCGAGTTCGGGATCGTCCCGGGCGATTGGAAGGTCGAGATGCCCGCCGTCCAGGACGGAAAGCGGAAGATGGTCGACGGCATGGTCGTCCGGAATCATGAGCTTTATCGGGAGAGCGGCGCGGAGCTGGTCATGGGACAGGGCCGCTTCGTCGGGCCGAGGACGATCGAGGTCGTGGCTGCCGACGGCGGGACGCGGACCCTCCGCGGCGAGGTGGTCGTGATCAGCACCGGCTCCCGTGCCCGGATCGACCCGATCCCGGGCCTCGCCGAGGCGCGGCCGATGACGCACGTCGAGGCCCTCGACCTGGACCGCGTCCCGGGTCACCTCGTCGTCCTGGGGGGCGGCTACGTCGGGCTCGAGCTGGCCCAGGCCTTTCGCCGCTTCGGCAGCCGCGTGACGGTCATCGAGCGGAACGACGCCCTGGCCCATCGCGAGGACCGCGACGTCTCGGAGGCCCTGCGCGAGCTCTTCGAGGACGAGGGGATCGAGGTCCGCACCGGCATCCGCGTCGAGCGTGTGGAGGGGCGGTCCGGCGAGTCCGTGAAACTGCACGTGACGCGCGACGGGGCGGAGGACCCGATCGAGGGCACGGACCTCCTGGTCGCGAGCGGACGGACCCCGAACACCGACGGCATCGACCTGGAGGCGGCCGGTGTCGAGCGTGACGGCCGTGGCTTCGTCAAGGTCGACGAGCGGTGCCGGACGACGGCCCCCGGGGTATGGGCGGTGGGCGATTGCGCGGGCAGCCCCCAGTTCACCCACATGGCCGACGACGACGTCCGCGTGGTCCGCGACAATCTCGCCGGCATCGACCGGACGACGACCGGACGTCTGGTACCCTTCTGCCTGTTCACCGACCCCGAATTGGCCCGCGTCGGCCTGAACGAGTCGGAGGCGGAGCGTCGCGGGATCGCCTACCGTCTCGCGAAGATCCCGGTGACCGCCATCCTCCGCTCCAGGACCCTCTCCGAGCCGCGCGGCTTCTACAAGACGCTGGTCGCCGCCGAGAGCGATCGCATCCTCGGCTTCACCGCGTTCGCCCCCGAGGCCGACGCCGTCATGACGACCGTCCAGGTCGCGATCTCGGCGGGTCTCCCCTACACGGCCCTGCGCGACGCGACCCTGACCCATCCGACGATGTCGGAAGGGCTCGCCGCGCTCTTCCGGGCGGTACCCGCCCGATCCTGATCCGCCGGCGGCCTACGCGGCCCCGGCCTCACCCGCGAAGGAGACTTCCCCATGGCTGAGCGATTGAAGAGGATCGGCATGCACGTCACCCGCTACGGCCTGGTCATCGTGCTGCTCTGGATCGGCGGGATGAAGTTCACGGCCTACGAGGCCGAGGGCATCAAGCCGCTCGTGGCGAACAGCCCGCTGATGGGCTGGGTGTATCGACTCATGAGCGTCGGCGGGTTTTCCGCGTTCCTGGGGGTGGTCGAGATCGCCATCGGCTTGCTCATCGCCGTCCGTCCGGTCTGGGCGATGGGCTCGGCCGTGGGCAGCGCCCTGGCCTCGGGCATGTTCCTGACGACGCTGAGCTTCCTGCTCACCACGCCCGGCTGGGAACCGAGTCTGGGCGGATTCCCGGCCTTATCAGCGATGCCTGGGCAATTCCTGCTCAAGGACGTCGTGCTGCTGGGAGCATCCCTGTTCACGGCCGGAGAGTCGCTGGAGGCCGCCGGTTCACGGCGTGGAATCCTTCCGAACGACGGGGCACACGAGACCTCGAACCCTTGAGCGGAGAACGACGATGACGCGCTCGTCCAATCCCCGAATGCTCTTGACGCTGACCGCGGCCACGGCGCTGATCCTCGGTCTGGGCGGCCATGCCACCGCCCAACAGCCGGTCGTACATCACAAAACGGTGAAGGTCGGCGAACTCGACATCTTCTACCGGGAGGCCGCCGGCACGTCGGCGTTGAAACGGTCTTTGTGCGCCGCGCGTCGGAGGTCAGGCCAGGTGATCAAGTTGCGCGGCGGCGTCCACGAGGTCCGGCGTCGTGAAGCCTTCCGTGTACGTGCCGTAGACGGCGGCCAGCGCGTCGCGGGCCTCGTCGCGGCGGCCCTGCCGTTGCCAGAGCCGGGCCTGGCTCATCGTGGCCCGCAGCTCCAGGGCCTTCGCCTGCTGACGGCGGGCGATCGCGACGGCCTGACGGAAAGAAGCTTCGGCGTCCGCCGGGTTCTCCGGATGAAGGGCCAGCAGGAACTCCCCCTTGAGTCGGTGCAATTCCGGCTCATAGGAACGGATCCCAGTCTTCTCAACTAGCGTGAACGCCTTTGCCAGTTCGGCGAGCCCCTCCGTGAAGTTTCCTTCTTTGCCCCAGGCCTCGGCCAACAAGGCAAGGGAATGAGCACGCAAGTGGACGCGCGTGGGTTCCCCTGTAGCGAACCCCTGGCGTATTTGCGCCATCCCCTCCTCGCTGCGACCGCGCTCCACCAGAGCCCAGCCTCGCAGGACCGATGCTGCCGCCAAGTGAATCAAGAGCCCCTGATCGGCAGCGAGTCCCTGGAGTTCCTCGGCCAGCTCAAGGGTCTCGGTTACATCCCGGCGGTATTGATGGAGGACTGCGACCAAATACTGCGTGTGGCCCAGGCTGGCGGGATGACCCAGCTCGCGGGCCAGCGCGAGGGCCTCCCGGCCCCTCTGCAAAGCCTGCTCGGGATAGCCGAGCATCCAAAGTGAGTGGGCCGCATAGCCCATGGAGGACACGCACGGGTCATGGCCGCCATAGAGAAAGGCATGCGAGCCGTGCTGACGGCGGTCATAGCAGGCGATCGCCTGCTCCAGGTGTGTCTTTGCGGTCGCCCAATCTCCGAGGAAGGCATGGGCCCGTCCCAGCGCGTAGTGCGCCTGCAGAAGGAGGCCCGGGTCCTGCGCGCCCTGGGCCAGGTCAAGCAACTGCTCTGCCAGATTCAGCCCCGTCTGGATTTCCCCGCGCACGATGCGGAAGAGACATATTCCCCATAACGCCGGGAAGAGAGCCGGCGATTCTCCCAGCTCACGGCACAGGACGTGTGCGCGCGCGTAGACCGCCTCAATGTCGGGCGCCGTCCAGTCCTTGGTGGAAAAAAGGGCCGGGCCCAAGGTGATTTGCAGGGCGAGTTCTTTGCGGGCGCGCTCGGGGGTGTCCGGCAACGACGCGAGCAGTTCGACTCCCCGGCATGCGAGTACTACGGCCTCCTGATTGGCGAAGACGCGGAGCCGCGTTCTGAGCCGCCACCAGGAAATAGTCCGCGGCCCGCGAGAAGTCCCGTGCCGCCTCCAGGAGCAGCGCCAATTCGGCGGCCACGTCCCCACTCTTCTCCCCGTAGTAGCCCTGCAGCGCTTGCGCCACCGCCGCGCTGAGCGACGCGCGACGCGTCGGCCCCAGCGACGCGTACAGGGCGTTCTGATACAGCACGTGGACGAAGCGGTACCGCAGCGTCAGAGTCCGGTCGGGGAACTCCTGCTCCCTGACCGTCCGCACGAGGGCATGGACACGGTCCAGCTCGTCCAGCCGGTCCTCCACTTCCGCCGCATCCCGCTCGAGCACCCGGGCCACGACCGCGGAGTCGAACTCGTAGCCCTGCACGCTGGCCGCCACCAGCAAGCGGCGGTCGTCTTCGCCGAGCTGATCGATCTTCCGCTGGATCATGCCGCGGACCGATTCGGGCAGATCGCGCCGGAGGTCGGGGATCGATTGCCCCAACGTCCAGCGGCCCTGTTCCTGCGCCAGCACCTGTCGGTCGCGAAGGTAGCGCAGGAGGTCGGCCATGAACAGCGGGCTGCCCTCCGTCCGGGCGTGGACGAGGGCCGCGAACTCCTCCGGGAAGCAATGCCCGGGGAATTCGAGCGCGAGATAGCGATCGAGATCCGCTCGGGTCAAGAACTCCAGCGCCAGCTCGCGACAGACGCCGCGCGCCTGCAAGTCCAGCTTGACCGGCCCGAACGGGTGCTTGCCCAGCACCAGGTCGGTCGGGCGATAGGTCAACACCAACAGGGCACGCATCCCCGCGCACCTGCCGCCGAGGTAGGCGAGCAGATCAACGGTCGAGGCGTCCGCCCAGTGCAGATCATCGAAGAACAGGAGCAACGGCCGCAGGTGCGACACCTCCCGCAGGAAGGCACCCAGCTCGCGCTTCAGGCGTTCCTGGGAGGCCGCTTTCGACTCGGCGAGCACGCGCGTCAGGGAGGAGTCTTCCGCGGTCAGCGACACGACCTGCGCGTACCAGTTCGGGGCGGTCGCCTTCATCACCCGTGCCGCTGCCTCACCCACTTCGTCGTGGAGCAAGCTCTCCAGGGCATCGAGAAACGGCAGATAGGCCTCGGTCCCGGCGAGGCGCTCTGAACAGCGCCCGCGCCAGGGCGCAGAGGCGGCCGGTGGCCGCGAGCTCGCTGACGAAATCTTCGACCAGGGTCGTCTTGCCGATGCCGGGCTCGCCCGTCACGCACAGGAATAGCCCCTGACCGGCCGCCACCGACTCGAAGGCACGACCCAGCTCCGCGAGTTCTTTCTGGCGACCCACGGAATGACGTTTGACGGCGGAAATCGGTGGACTTGCCGACCAACCCGATTGCGGACCGGTCAACTCCGCGACCGCCCAGGTCGGGAGGACCCGGCGCAGGTCCGCGGCGAAGTCCCCTGCGGTGGTGTAGCGATCCTCCTGCCGCTTCGCCAGCGCCTTGAGGCACGCCCGTCCCAGCTCGGGCGGGATGTCGCCGACGAGCTGCCGGGGAGGCTGCGGCTCGTCGTCACGCACCTGCCGCAAGAGTTCCTGGCGATCGGTCGCCCGGAAGGGCAAGCGCCCGGTGAGCATTTCGTAAAGCACCACGCCCAGGCTGTAGATGTCGGTGCGGCCGTCGATGCGGTGGGCCGTGCCGGCCGCCTGCTCCGGCGACATGTAGTACGGAGTGCCGGCGACGACGCCCTTCTGAGCGCCGCCCGCCTGGGCCTCGCCGAGGGCCAGGCCGAAGTCCACGAGCACCGGTGCGCGGTCGGCGCCGAGGAGGATGTTCGCCGGCTTGACGTCGCGGTGGATGATGAGTCGGGCGTGCGCGTGGGCGAGCGCGTCGGCCACGGCGGCCGCGATCCGGGCGGCCTCCGGCCAGGCCGGGCGGTGGTCGCGCAGCCACCGGCCGAGGTCGGGGCCGTCGAGGTAGTCGGAGACGATGTAGACCTGCCCCTCGTGCACGCCCACGTCGTGGACCGCCACGATGCCGGGGTGACGTAGCTGGGCGAGCCGCCGCGCCTCCTGCAGGGCCGGTTCGCCGGCCTGCGCCGGGCGCGCTTTGGCGTGCAGCACCTTGATGGCCACGGGCCGATCGAGTTGCGTATCGTGCCCGAGGTAGACGGCGCCGAAGCCGCCCGCCCCCAAGGTGCCCCGCACCTGATAACGGCCGAAGGCCGCGGGTGGGACCGGGACACTCTCCGGCGGCGTGGTCGCGCCATCATCCGAACCTGTCTCAGGGCCCGGAAGCAACGATCCTGACCTGCGCGTCGACGAGCTGGAATTGCTGCCACCGCCGCCGGACTTCGGGGAGCAGCTCGGGGCAGTCGCGGCACACCTCTTCCGGCGTCTTGCCCGAGCTGAGCATCTCCTCGAGCAGTTCGAGCACCCGGGGGTCGCCGGCCATGGGCGATCCCTTCTCAAGGTGGGGGCGTGCCACCCGGCGGCGTGGGCTTCGCATGACGTGGCCGGGCGAAGGTCAGCCAGCCGTTCGTGCATGGCCAGGGCACCCCAGGACCTCAGGTGGCTACGGCCATTCTATCGGATTTGTTGTCCACCTGTCCCTCCCAGGAAGAGTGTGGGATGGGAAGCGGACACTGGAGCGATGGGATCGCGGGGAGGAAGGGCCGGGCCCACCGCTTCTTGAACTTTGTTCACGGCCGAAAGCCTTGCCGAGGCAGGTCTTGCACGTCCCTCGGCTGACGCAGCGGCATCGACCGCGGAGTTGACGACGATGGACGCGACCAGGAGACGACGGACCAGGGACCGTGCCCGGCAGCGGTGGTACGCCCGCGAGCGCCGGCGGCGGTTCGCCCGCTTCCTCGGGTTCGGCGACCGGGCCCGTCCCGCGGCCTCGCCGCCGGCGGCCGGCGCCGGCCGCGCCCGGCCGCCGCGAGCACACCCGGCCCGCGACGCACGGCGAATGATCAGAGGAATTCCATGAGTGACGCAGCACGAGATGTCCGCGTGTTCGACGGCGCCGCCCGGGCCGATCGGCCCCTGCCGGACGGCGGGCGCCTGCCCGGCGGGCCGAGCATCCGCAGCCCGTTGGCGACGAGGATCGAGTACATTGCTCACCCCAGCTTCGACGACCCCGGCGCCCGCGACTCGATCCTCGCCGAGATGTCCGGACCGCCACCGCCCGAGGTCACACGACGGGCCACGGCCCCCGAGGGCCCGCGTCCGGAGTTGGACGGCCTCCGTGAAGTCCCCCTCCTGTCGCGCGAGCAGGAGGCGCACCTGTTCCGCCAGATGAACTACCTGAAGTCGCTGGCCGAGCGGGCACGCGCCGGCCTCGACCCCGACCGGCCGGGGCGGGCCGATATGGAGGAGTTCGAGCGGCTCCGCGCCGCGGCGGTGACGGTCAAGCAGCGGATCGTCCGGGCCAACCTCCGCCTGGTCGTCGCGGTCGCCCGGAGATACCGCGGTCGCGCCGACGAGCTCGCCGAGCTGGTCAGCATCGGCAACCTCGCGTTGATCCGCGCCGTCGACAAGTTCGACTTCGCGGGGGCACAAGTTCAGCACCTATGCCACCTGGGTGATCCGCAACGACCTGGTCCGGGCGATCCGCAAAGACGGCCGCCTCCGCGAACGGCCCGCCCTCGAGCGCCGGGCGGTCTACATGGACACCGTCGACACCCGCGCCGACCCGGGTGAGCAGCGGAGCGCCCGGGACCGGCGGGAGGAGGTCGTGGCGCGGCTGCTGGGTCAGCTCGACGAGCGGGAGCGGCGGGTGCTGGTCGGCCGGTTCGGGATCGGCGGCGGGCGCGAGGAGACGCTGCGGCAGATCGGCGCCGAGCTGGGGATCTCGAAGGAGCGGGCGCGCCAGATCGAGTCCCGCGCCCTGGGGAAGCTCCGCCGATACGCCGGCGAGGCCGAATTCCTGCTGACGAGTGCCTGAGCCCGGAACCCCGGACTCCGATGAGCCTTACGCGGTGACGACTCCATACCACGACGGCCCCGGGCCCGAGGGGCCTCCCGCGGCTTGCTGGCGGGATCCGCGGCCCTTCTCCGCGAGACACCGCGGGGGAGGCGGAGCGCCGGGGCCCGGTGACCTCGCCCCGGTGGAGGCGCGTGCCGGCCCCACCGAGTACGGCTCGCGCGGCACGGGACCGGCGGGGGATGGTCCGGCGGCACCGCGTCGCCTCGCGGTGCGGCCGAATCCTCGGTGTGGAGGACGTCTGCGATGCGACCCGAGTCTGGCGACTCATGGGTGCGCTACGGCCTCGCCGTCGCCTCGGTGGCGTCAACCCTGCTGGTCGGGTTGGCGATCGGTCCCGCCCTCGGCGAGGGTCCGCCTCTCGCCCTGCTCCTCGCCGCGGTGATCCTCGCGGCGGGGTACGGCGGGCTGCGTCCGGCCCTGGCGGCGTGATGCGACGATTGACATCGAGGTGTCAGTGGCTCACGCCCGAGAAAAACGGTCAGAAATCGAGACGACGGAATGAGGAGAGGCGCTCACTCGAAATCGGCACCCCGTCTGGAACTGCCTTCCAGGGGAGGCTGGAATGATGGGGGTGATATCCCGGGGAAGCTCGGGATACGCTCGGTTCAGGATGAGTCCGTCGTCACAAGCGGCCGGACCCCCTCCAGCCGCGTCCTGCCGATCCCGTCGACCGGCCCGAATCGCTCCGCGCGGCTGAAGCCGCGGGGCGACGAGCCGGCGACGCCGCTGATCGTCGGCGGCCCGGGCCCCCCCGGGCCGTGCTGGCGTGGAGGGCCGGGCTTGCGGCGGCGGCTTGACGCCCGGGAACCTGGAGAGCGGAAACGGCGACGTAGCTTGATCGGCCGAGAGTCGACCTGTCAAGCTGAGAACGCGGCCGAACGGTTAGACTAGCCGCGTCCGTATTATCCCCCGGGGTCGGGACGACCGCCGATCGAGAGTTCCTCCGGCGAGAGGTCGTAAGTGACATTGCCGCCGAGCCGCTGGATCGCCGTGACCGCCTCGCCCGATCGGTTGGTCCGGGTGAGCGCGGAACCGAGATTGTTGTGGGCGAGCGCCATCCCCGGGCGGATGGCCAGCGCGGTCTTGTAATAGCCGACCGCCTCCGCGGGTCGGCCCACCTCCAGCAACAGCATGCCCAACCTCAAGTTGATCCAGAAGTCGCGGGGGTGCCGCTCGTGGAGGCGCTTGAGGAACGCAACGCGGGTCTTGCCGGGGGCATCCGTATGGAGCTCGATCGCGAGGAGTAATGCCACGGACTGCTCGGGGAACGGAGCGGTCTCGATCACCTTGAAGAGGGCCGCTTCGTCCTTCCAGATCGCGGGGTCGCGGACACGACCGCGCCAGCCCGCCGTGTCCCCGCCCGCCTGCTGCGCCACGTCCGACGCCCAGCGCCGTCGGCGCGGATCCCGGGCGCAGAAAGACCAGTTGTCGAAAGCGACCAGCAACGCATTCCGGATATCCGAGGCCTTGATCTTCGCCGCGAGGCTCTCAGGCGGGCTGCCGACCTCGTCGAACCCCGCCTCCCGAAACGCCTCCTCGTACCTCTCGTCGGACCTGGCGAAGTCGGGGACTCCTCCGACCATGGTGTATCCCGTCAAGCGAATGGCGTCCAGGCGGTCCGCCAGCTCCAGGTCGCGGGCGCCTCGATCCAGGCGGCCCCGAATGTCGTGCGACCCGCGCTCGCCCAGCCGGGACTTCGCCCGTTCCAGGGCGTTCCTCGCCTCGGGCCAGGACGCCTTCCGCATCCACTGGACCATCTCCCGCAGGTCGGCGTCGGCGGCCCGCTCCGTGGCGGCCTGCTCCGTCTCGATCTTCCGCGCGGCCGCCGCCCGATCGGAGATCAGCCACAGACCGCCCCCGAGCAGGGCGGCCGTCAAGAGCGTGACGGCCGCGACCAACGTCGATTGCACGGGCCGCCGACGGACCCGCCGGACCAGCCGCGCCAGCCGGCCCTCCGGTCGCGCCGCGATCGCCTCCCCACCCAGGAAATGGTGAAGGTCCGCCGCCAGCGCCGCGGCGCCGGCGTAGCGGAGGTGCGGCTCCTTGTGCAGGCACTTGAGGCAGATGGTCTCCAGGTCGCGGGGGACCTCGCCGTTGAGCCGCGACGGCGGCACCGGGTCCTGGGAGATCACCTGCCGGACGGTCTCCGCCGCCGTTGCCGCCCGGAACGGCGGTCGGCCCGTCAGCAGTTCGTACAGGATCGCTCCCAGAGCATGGATATCGACGGCGGGTCCCAACGTCTGCGGCCTGGCCTCGGCTTGCTCGGGGGCCATGTAGCTCGGCGTCCCGACCGCGGTGCCGGTCCAGGTGAGGCCGGCCTCGCCATCCAGCCGCCGGGCCAGCCCGAGGTCGCAGATCTTGGGCGTGCCGTCGGCGGTGAGGAGGACGTTGGCCGGCTTCAGGTCGCGATGCACGATCCCGCACCGGTGGGCCGCCTGGACGGCTTCGGCCAGGGTCGCCAGCAGCGCGGCGGCCTGGCGGGGCGGCTGGGGCATGCCCGCCAGTTTCTGGGCCAGGTTGCCCCCCTCGACAAACTCCATGGTGAAGTAGGGCAGGCCGTCCTGGTCGCCCATGTCGTGGACCTGGACGATATTGGGATGCCGCAAACCGGCCCCGATTCTTGCTTCCCGCAGGAAGCGTTCTCGAGACTCCCGACTGGCATGCGCACCGGTCAGCAACATCTTGAGGGCGACCGGGCGGTCGAGGCGCACGTGCCGGGCTCTGTAGACGACGCCCATGCCGCCGCGGCCCACCACCTCCAGGACTTCATAACCCGGGATCCGGGGCAGTTCGGCCGAGGACGGCGTCGACGATGGGCTGCCGAAGGGCGAGTGGGGCTCTGGCGCCAGGAAAAGGGCATCCAGTTGGGCGTCGCAGGCGCGTTTCCGCTGCCAACGCCGATGAACCTCCGGCAGCAACTCGGGGCAGTGGTGGCACACCTCTTCCGGCGTCTGCTCCGAGTCCAGAAGTTCTTCGAGCAGTTGGCGGACGCGCGGATCACCGTCCATCGGGTCCCTCCAGCCGATGATATGTGGAATGATTCTGGAAGCGGAACGGACTCGGCGCCCGGCCGCTTGGGCCTGCGTCGTTGCCCGAGGCACTAACCATTCCCGTACAGGGCATCGAGGTGTTGGTGGGCCATGGCGAGCCCCGGCGGGAAGTCCAGCCTGTCTCCGACGACCTCGATGTAGCTGGCCGACTCTCCCGCAGCGGCCCTGTCCAGCGCGGCGTCGAGCTCGCCGAGCGTGGTGACTCTCGCCGTGAACCAGCCCCGGCAGCCCAGGGCGGCGGGCAGGGCGTGGTAATCCCAGGGGGCGAGGTCGTTGTAGATCATCTGATGCTCTCCAAATGGTGGAATAGCGATTCAGCGAATCTTTGTGGCGGTGCCATGGCACTGAGTCAGCCACTGCTCGCCTCGAGCGGTGGCGAGTTGCAGGATCGCTCCATTGGGCGTTTTATCGGGGTACATCTGCAGGACGGCGGCGCAGCATTCCGGGAACTCGACGCAGACCTGCACTTCATGGAGGGCCGCAACCAGGGCTGCCCTCTGGGAACCGAACTGGACCCGGATCTGCTCTTCAAGCCAAGGACGATTCATGGCTCGTTCCTTCACGCAGCTCGGCGTCCAGAAGAGCCCAAGAGGTACCCTCCCGGCCGAGGAACTCCTTCGCTCATCGAGCGCCCTCTCATCTCGAAGCAATCGAGCGTGAGGGAATCGGACGACGCCCCTCGACTTGCTGCCTGAGCCGCTCCAGCCATCGCAACAGGTCGGATCGACCCTCTTGCGCGAGTTGCCGCCGGAGTGAGTCGATCCGCCGCAGCATTGCCCGGTGCTCCCGGAGGTTGCCGCCTGACGGCTCGCGTGACTCCTCGCGTAAGAGCCGGTGGGCATGCCCGGCCAGATCCCGCACTTCCTTCGCGTAGGGGACGCCGTCGCGGATGTCGCCGCTGACCATCAACCCATCTCGATCGCCCACGACCCGACGCGCGGGAGACGCCCCGCTCGCCCGGTCCGGAAAACAGAATGGAGCCGCCATAACGCAACACATGGACCAAAGAGGCGCGGCAGAACTTTTCCGGGCGAGTTCCTCCCGAGGACCGCCTCGAAGTGATTGCCGGGTTGCAGTTTGGCGCCGGGAACGATGCCGCGGGGGGCACGAAGAAAAGACCATCGAGGTGTCCCGGAATCGCCCGGGACAGCCGGTCGGTCATAGGTGTGGTCGATGACTTAACGGGCCGGGTGGAAGATCTGCCACGACGATCCGGCGAGGAGCCGTGGCGGTAACCCCGCGTGAGTGACGCGGTCGGGCTCAGACGACGTCGTCGTCTTCCGCTTCGCCGGGCCGCGTCGCGGACAGCCCCAGGTCCCGGAGCTTCAGGCGGAGGGTCTGCCGGGCGATCCCCAGCAGGAGGGCGGCCTGCTGGAGATTGCCGCGCGTGTGCTGCATCACGCGCGGCAGCAAGAGCCGGTCCAACTGCCGGTGCGTCTCCGCGTAGAGGTCACGTACGTCGGACCCGATCCGTTGCTGGATGACGAACGTCTCCTCGTCGGGCTCGACCCCACGCGGCGCCGGCGGGGCTGTTCCGCCGGCCCCTCCCAAAGGTTCAGGCAAGAAGGCCGGGAGCAGGACGGGGCCGCTGGCCTTGAGCAGGGCTTGTTTCAGGACGCTCTGCAGCTCCCGAACGTTGCCCGGCCACGAGTAGCCGCGCAGCCGCTCCAGCCCCTCGGGGGTGACCTCGCGGACCTCCCGCCCGAGTTCGCGGTTGAAGCGGCGCAGGTAGTACTGCACCAGCATCAGCAGGTCATCGTCCCGCTCCCGCAAGGGGGGCAGGTGGATGGTGAAGACGCCCAGGCGGTAATACAGGTCCGGCCGGAACTTCCCCTCCTCCGACCACGCCTTCAGGTCGCGGTGGGTCGCCGCGATCAGCCGCACGTCGGTGCGGATCGTCTCGTTGCCGCCGACGCGCTCGAAGGCCTGCTCCTGGAGCACGCGCAGCATCTTGGCCTGGGTGGCCGGCGGCATGTCGCCGATCTCGTCGAGGAAGAGCGTGCCGCCGTGGCACTGCTCGAACTTGCCGATGCGGCGGCGGTCGGCGCCGGTGAAGGCGCCCTTCTCGTGGCCGAACAGCTCGCTCTCCAGCAGGTTCTCGGGGATGGCGGCGCAGTTGAGGGCCAGGAACGGCGCCTTGGCGCGCGGGCCGTGCTGGTAGATGGCGCGGGCGACCAGTTCCTTGCCCGTGCCGCTCTCGCCGGTGATCAGCACGGGGAAGGCCTGGTCGGCGACACGGCCGATGGCCTTGTACGCTTCCTGCATCCCCGGGCAGCAGCCGATGATGGCTTCGCCGGGGAGCTCTTCGTCAGGCGGCGTCTCCGCGACGACGGCCGGCTCGCGCATCAACCGGGAAACTTTGAGCGCCTCGCTGATCACGCGGTCCAGCTTTTGCAGATCGATCGGCTTGAGCAGGTAGTCGTACGCCCCGTGCCTCATCGCCTCGATGGCCGAGTCGGACGACCGGGCCACGGTGACCATGACGACCGGGATGCGGGCGTCGATTCGCCGGAGCTGTCTCAAGATGTCCAGGCCGGACTGGTCGGGCAGGCGCAGGTCGAGGAGAATAACGTCCGGGCAAGCGGCGGCGACCCGTTCCAGGCCCTCTGCGGCCGTCTGGGCGATCTCAACCCGGTGTGCGGGCGCGGGGAACACGTGGCTCACTCGGTCGCGGAGCAGGTCCGGGTCGTCATCGATCAGAAGCAAGGTGGCCATGTGACGCGAGCCCCCGCGCAATTGTAAAATCCTGAAATTGCGTTGGTCATTGTACCAATCCGTTACGAAGCAGTCCGTTCCATGACTCACCCCAACAGTACGGCGAATCGGGACCTGTCCGACTACCTGGACCTGGCCCTCCGGTTAGCAAACCTGTTCCCCGCCTTGCTGGACTTCGAGACGGGCGAGATCGGCCCTGACCTGGCTTCCTGCCACTGTCCTCGCCGCCTCGGTCCTCGTCGCATGCTGGGGAATCCCGGGCTGCTCGTCCGAAACGGAGAGCGACGCGGACAAGATGAGCGGACCCATGGCCAAGAGGAACACCGGCAAGATGGAGCCGGAGACGAAGTGACAACAAGTAACCAATTGTACCACGGCAGGATGAGCACCCGCCACGCTTGACGGCGCAAGGCCTCGACGGTGATCCCGTCTATCTGCTTGACGAGTTCCTGTGCTATCGTTTCAAGCTGTTCCAGGATGGGGGCGGCTTTATCAAGCTGTGTGCCGGCCGCTAGATCCTCCAGGCTGCCCGCGAGATCGCCGGCGACCGTCGAAAACTCCGAGAGCATGCCGCAGCATTTGTGAGCCGCTTCGCGCAGGCGCGGCGCGTCCTGGTCACGCAGCGCGTCCCGGAGCGCGGCAAGATGCTCCGGGACGCGCGCGGTGAGCGTCTGACACATTTTCCTGAGCAGGGTCGGGTCGCCCCCGCAGGCGGCCAACAGCACCGGCGCGTCGAGCAAGTCCAGGCTGCGGGATTGGCGGGATGAATGAGTTCTGAGGACCCGGTCGATGGCTGCCAACAGGTCGGCGGGACGGATCGGCTTGGTCTGGAAATCATCCATGCCGGCTGCGAGGCAGCGCTCGCGATCCTCTTTCCGGGAGCGCGCCGTCAAGGCAATGATGGGCAGGTGTCCCCCCGCGGTCAGCTCCCGCTCCCGAATCGCCTGTACGACCTGGAAGCCGTCCAGCTCCGGCATGTGAACGTCCAGGAGCAGCAAGTCAAAACCCCCTTGTTCCGCCAGCGTAAGCACCTCCCGGCCGTTGCTCGCCAGCCGGACGCGATGTCCCTGCCGGACGAGTGACTGCTCCAGGACTTGCGCGCTTAACTCATTATCTTCGGCCACGAGGATGTGCAGCGGGGTCGCGGCCGGGACTGGCGCCGTGCTGGCTTGCTGGCGTGGGCGTGGGCCGGGCCAATGGCGGGGCGTTGCCCTGAGACCGACTCATCACTCGGTAGATCGTTTCGAGCAACTCGTCCTGCTGGACCGGCTTGAGCAGCTGGGCGTCGATCCGAAGTTCGCGAATTCGGGCCGGGTCGCCTGGCCGCTCCCCGGAAGTCAGCAGGATGATGCGTGTGGCAGCGAGCTCGGCTCTTTCCCGGATCATGGCGGCTACCGTCAGGCCATCCGCGTCGGGCATGCGGGCATCCAGCAGCACCAGCGCGTACGGCCGGCCATTGGCGGCGCGGTGCCACAGGGCGTCCATGGCCGCCATCCCGTCACCCACCGCCGTGGGGTCCATCTGCCAGCCGCGCAGCCACTCCGCCAGGATGTGCCGGTTGGTGGCATTGTCATCGACCACCAGCACGGGCAGGTTGTGGAGCGAGACCGGCGGCTGAGCCGGGACCGGCTCCGGGGGGTGCGGCTGTCGGCCGAAGCGCGCCGTGAAGGCGAAGGTGCTGCCCCGGCCCGGCGCGCTGTCCACGGTGATCGTCCCGCCCATCAGGGCGACCAGCCGGGAAGCGATGGTCAGGCCCAGGCCGGTGCCGCCGTACTTGCGCGTGGTGGAGGTGTCCTCCTGCTCGAAGGCCCGGAAGATGCGCTCCTGCTGGTCGGGCGGGATGCCGATGCCGGTGTCGCGCACCGTGAAGCGGAGGCCGACTTCCGCCCGCCGCCGGAGACGGCGGAGGGCCGTCGCCCTGGTCGATTTCCACGCGCACGACCACCTCGCCCTCGTCGGTGAACTTGACGGCGTTACCCACCAGGTTGAGGAGCACCTGCCGCAGCCGACCGGCGTCGCCGATCAGGGCGTCGGGCACGTCCGGCTGCACCTGGTAGATCAGCTCCAGCCCCTTCTTGTGGGCCCGCACGGCCAGGGCCCGCAGGGTGTCCCCGACCGCCTCCCGCAGGGAGAAGTCGGCGGGGACCAGCTCCAGCTTGCCGGCCTCGATCTTGGAGAAGTCGAGCAGGTCGTTGATGATGCCCAGCAGGCTATCGGCCGCCGACTTGACCGTCTTCAAGCCCTGCCGCTGGTCCTCGTCCAGGGGCGTGTCGAGCACGAGTTCGGTCATGCCGATGATGGCGTTCATGGGGGTGCGGATCTCGTGGCTGACGTTGGCCAGGAACTCGTCCTTGGCCCGGTTGGCCGCCTCCGCCGCCTCCTTCGCCTGGCGCAGCTCCTCTCAGCGTTGCGTCGACCAAGGCAAAACGAGATTGGATGGAAAGGTCAGGAGACGCAGGACAAGGAAAAGAGTAAAGACAGAGCATGAGAGCCGCTCCTCCAGCCGCTTGCGCTCCGAGATGTCCTGGATCACCGCCGATGACGTACGCGGGCTTGCCCGCCGCGTCCCGCTGGAGCGAGACGAACAGCTCGACCCAGACGGTCGAGCCGTCCTTGCGGACGTAACGCTTCTCCAGCGCGAAGGCGGGCGACTCGCCCCGCAGGAGCGCCGCGAACAGCGTCGACGCCGGCGGCCAGGTCGTCGGGGTGCGTGATGTCCCGGAGGGTCTTCTGGAGCAGTTCCTCGCGGGAGTAGCCGACGATGGTGCAGAACTTCTCGTTGACGCGCAGGAAGCGGCCCGTGGAGTCCCGGTGGCCGATGCCGACGGCGGCGTTCTCGAACGTGCCGCGGAACCGCTCCTCGCTGTCGCGCAACTGCCTCGGTGATGTCGGTGCAGGTGCCGAACCATTTGACGATATTCCCGCCGGTGTCGCGGATCGGTACGCCGCGCGTCTTGAACCAGCGATACTCGCCGTCGCGGCGGCGAACGCGGTATTCGATGTCGTAAGAGTGGTGCCCGCGACCGATTCCAGCCAGAAACGCCGCGTCGGCTCGCGGTCGTCCGGGTGCAGCGTCTCCAGCCATCGCCAGCCGAGCAGGTCCGCCTCCGCGACGCCGGTGTGCTCCGTCCATTGCGAGCTGAAGTAATCGCATGTGCCATCCGGCGTCGCCGACCAAACGAGTTGTGGCAGCGTCTCGGTCAGGCTCCGCCAACGCTGCTCGCTCTCGCGCAACGCCTCCTCGGCCTGCTTTTGGCGGGTCATGTCCAGGTTCAAGCCCTCGATGAAGCGGAGGGAGCCGTCCGGGGCGAACACTCCGTGGCCGCGCGCCCAGATCCACCGGACCGAGCCGTCCTTGTGCCGGATGCGGTGCTCGGCCTCGTACATCCTCCGCTCCCGCAGGGCGGTGAAGACGGCCTCGCGGGTCGCCGGCCGGTCCTCGGGCAACATGATGTCGGCGTAGTTGAGCCGGCGGGAAGTGAACTCGTCGGCCGGGTAGCCGGTCAGGTCTTCGATGCCCTTGCTGACGAACAGGGCGGTCCAGTGATCGTCGGCCAGGGCCCGGTAGGCCAGTCCCGGAAGGTGCCCCATGAGCGATTCGAGCTGCCGCTCCCGCTCCCGCAGTTGCTGCTCGACCCGCAGCCGCTCGAGCTCGACGGCGGCCCGGGCGGCGAAGATCCGGAAGATGAAGAGCCGCCGGGGCTCGGCGGCCATCGGCCGCTCGTCGAAGACCGCCAGGTGGCCGAGACGCGGCCGTCGCCGTCGAGCAGCGGCACGCCCAGGTAGCTCTCGATCCCCAGGTCGACGAGCGGCCTGGTCGCCGGGGAACCGCTCCCGGACCTCCTGGGGATGGTGGCACAGGCCCCCGCGCACCACGTCCTCGCAGGGGGTCCCGGCCAGATCGAACTCGAGGTTCTCGGGGATCCGGCCCCGACCCCAGTATGCGAGCGTGCGCGACCCGGTCGCCCCGGCGAACTCGGCGACGAAGGCGTAGCTCACGCCGAGGGCCGCGGCCAGGTGCCGGACCAGCGACTGGAAGAACACCGCGCCGGTGCTCCGGGCGGTCCCCTCGACGATCGCCCGCAGCGCGGCGATCTCATCGCGGTCGATGGCACCGCAGGCCGGCTCCGGCTCCGGGACGGCCTGGTCCCCAGTCAGGGCCGGCTGGCGCTACTCGGGACGAGCCCGAAGATGGGGTCGCGGTTGACTCGCTCGCGCCGTCCCTCACCTCAGTCCTCCCGATCGGCGACGACACAGTGGGCAACACCCAGATCCATCGAAACGGCTAGCCTGACCGATCGATTTCCCGAGAATTAGCTTGGCCACCTGGTACGGGTGATGTGGGCCCTGCTGAGGCGAGGGACGGTCTGGCAGGAGGGTCTCGCCCCGGCCAATTTTAGGTCGGGCGAAGGTCGTCCAGCCGCTCCGCCAGCAATAGGCCAGCACGATTCAAACGCCGCTGCACGGTCTTGACCGAGACGTCCAGCACCTCGGCGACCTCGACGTGTGTCAACTCCTGCAGGCGCACCAGGCCGAAGACCTCGCGCTCGTCCTCCGGCAGGTTGTCGATCGCCTCCGACATCCAGCCGCCGTCCGGTGTGATGCCCGGATTCGTTGCTGGCGGGGCCGGGCACAAGTCCCTTCGCGCAGTTCCACGGCGGCGGGTCGTTCATCCAGCCGCCGGGCCAGGTCATTGAG
>CAWFXY010000022.1:0-22219 GCA_963819805.1 uncultured Planctomycetota bacterium
GAGTTCGGTGAGCCGGGGCGTACTGGATGGGGCCACCGCCAATTCACTCGCCGCAGACCACCGCGGACCGCTACAGGATGACCAGGCCGTCAAGACGAAGCTTCTCACAGGAAGCTGCTTGCGGGGGTCTGGATCAGGGCCTGGGGTCAACGCGAGCCCGCAGTTCAAGGAATCGGCCGCTTGAACCGCTCTGCACCATGGCTCGGCTGGTTCAAGGGTGGGCTGGACATCCCCGTCATATACGCCGAATGCCGCTCACTTCAACGGGAACACCCGCTCCGGACGTTGACGCGCTCTGCTTGGTCACGCGCTGGGCGAATCGAAAAATGTCAATTTACTTCACATCGCTCGCTCCTTTGAGAAGACGCGCTTCCCATGGTTCGTCAGCCCATTGAACGAGCCCCTGGCCCTGGCGCCGTCCCCTTCGGGGATGGTCGGCCGATTTCCTGAAGCCCCTATTTCGTGCTCAAGCCGAAAGGCCGGGCTTTCCGACGGCTTGGACCATGTTCAACGACGTCTGGGCCGCGCTTGTTGATGGTCCGATGTCCCAGCTCCACAGGTGGCCAACACGGCTCTTGAAGTTGCTCGGTCCGGCATAACGCGCGGGCACTTTGGCACAAGGCGTTGCCAGAGCAAGCGGACCAGAACCAGAGGTCGCTAGCCATCGCCAGTCCGTCGTCCTTGCACGAGCCGGTGAAGGTCTGAGCCCGCGTGGTTGCTGCCCGCTCATCGATCTCACGCTCCGCTGCTGCCTCGCTTGCGAGATTGACGTTCTCCCTCCGTGCTCGGGCACTCCTCGTCCAGGATCTTGTAAATCGTTGGGCGGCTCACGCCCGTCTATCGACAGAGAAGGATCGGTACGCGCCTCGCCTGCTCCAGGCTGGCGATTGTGCTGCATTGGATCTGCGGAAAGAGGCTCACGGCCTACAAGGCCGAGGGCAGCAAACCGATGGTGACCAAAGGCCCAGTCATGAGCTGGGTCTAAGATCCGGTGGCGCTCTTTACTGCGCTCGGTCATCGGGCGCAAGACGAAGGCACAACATCTTTTTCCCGGAAAGCGACGAGGTAACACCATGCTTGGATCATTCAGGTCGAACGTGACCGTGGGTATCGCGGTCCTGGTCGGGATCGCCGGACTCTCGAATACAGCCCTTCCTCATGGTCGACCACCCCTACTGCCGATACATTTGACACAAGCCCCCAAAACGACACACTCCCCGGAATGCCAATGCGCCTCGCCTGCCTCCTCCTTGCCGCTGGTTTGTGCTGCGCGGCCGGCTGCACGGTCGGGCGACTACGAGAGCGCACGGTCAATCAGGGGAACACCCTCCCAGAGTTGCAATACGAGCAAGTTCTCGACAACCTCGCTCAGTTCGCTGTCAACCCGTCGGCCCTGCCGTGGCAAATGAACCTCAAGGAAGGGACCTCCCAGGTCACCGACTCGCTCTCCGGCGGTGCGGCACTGGACACTGGCCCACCGGTCGGCTGGTTCCCGCAGCTGCTCGGCTCGAGAACCGTCGTCGCGCAGTGGGGGATGGCGCCGGTCGTCGATCCGACCGAGCTTCAGCTCCTCCGCATCGCCTACCGTCGCGCGTACGGCTTGCCTGATATGCCCTCGCCGGAGTTCCTGGATGAACTGGCCCACGAGCTAAAGGACCAGTTCGCCTCCAACGCCGATCTGCGAAACGAGTCTGAGCTGTTCTATGACTTTCAGGGCCGCTCCAGTCGCGACGCACGCCACCTGGAAGCCCGCGTCGTCACAGCGAACGACGAAACTTTTTGCGGGCAGGCAGGTGCCACGGGCGACCGCTCGCCGTTGGTGAGGAACGTTTGCCGGAAGATCGAGTCGATCGAGCGCGACCTGACGCGGATTCAACCTGGCTGGTTCCATGTAGGTCGCAGGCGGGACGTCCCGAAGGACGCATGTTACGTCGGGAAGAGCGGGCATACCTACGTGTGGGTCTCTGCCGACGGTCGCGAGGAACTGACGCAGTTCACACTAGTCGTCCTGAAACTCTCTGCGCTGATTAAAGAGACGCAGACCCTCATCAACCCTGGATCCGTGAAGTTCTCGCCGGGGGACCGGGGAGGCTGAGCATCGTTTTCATACCAAGCCCACGCGGAACGGCTGGATGATGTCATGCGCCTGAGGAAGCGGGCTAACCTTGCCCATCGTGCGGGCAAGGAGTTGCGGCATGGTGTGTGCGTACTTTGCTCCCGCGAGAGAGCGGATGGGGATCCGGTGAGGAGACGCGACTGGGCAGGTAGTCATGCAAATCGTCCGCGATGCGATGTCGTAGGGCTCGCTGTCACGCTCCTCGCGCTGGTCGCAACGGCCCGAGCGCAGGGTCCCGGTCTGCCGAGCCCGGCACCGGCGCGTGATCTCGCGTCGATTCTGGACGAGACTGAACCGAACACGGAGCCACTGTTCCCACAGCCGCTCTCCATGGCTCCCTCTTTCGGCGCTGGCGGACGTCCGGTGCCAATTGCCCCGGGGATCGAGATGGGGCTGCTTGACACGGTCACCGAGTCGCTCTTTGGCGACGCCTACGCCGAGGGACGCTGGCGGCCGCTTTCCTTGAGCACCTTCTTTAGCGAGGGATGGCTCGAGCCCTGGGCGAGCGCTCCCGCCGGCCAGGACGGCCTGACCCCGAGACATGGCTGGCGGGGAGCGTTCGACGGCGTCTTCTACCGGCTCTGGATCGCGACCTTCGGCTACTCGAACAGCATCAACGCTCCGTACGGGGGAAACCGCTACTTCGGCAATTACACGATCTTCCTGCCGTTCTCCCGCCGGTTCGAGATCGTCATGAACGTGCCTTTCGTGGTCGCCAACGGCACCAAGGACCCGATGCGTGGCTATACGTCTGAATTCGGCGACCTGGCCGTCGCGCCCCGCTTCCTGCTCTCGGAAACCGCGGCCACGTCGCAGGTGTTCGCGCTTGGGATCCGCACTCCGACTGGAACGACGGCGACGGGAAACGGGATCATATCGCTGGCGCCCGCTTACGAGTTCTGGACCAATCCCGGTGGACCCTGGGTGGTCCGGGGGTCCACCGGCCTCTCCGTACCCTTGAACAAGAACCAGGCACCTGCCGAGAACATGTTCGTGGGCGGGCTCGCCGCGGGCCGTTACTTCACGCCCCATGACGCCCTCTTCGGTGATCTCGTGTTCTACCTCGACACCAATTTCGCCGTACCCCTCGATGGCGGGGCCCGGCGCAATACACTGTTCAGCCTCGGACCCGGGACTCGGTTCCACATCGCCGACAATTGGTTCTTCTTGTGCAATTGGGAGTTCCCGATCACCGGCAATCGACCGAACACGTACACCATGCAGTTCGCATTGCTGAAAGAATTCTGACGCTCAAACCTGCGGTGCGGATCGTGCCCGGCAGACCTGGCGACCACCGGCTGGTCCGAAGGATCGGTTAGACTCGTGCTCTCCGCACGATCCGTCGACGGGGCGATGTGGAGGAGCTGAAGCTCGGTCGGGTCGACTACGCTGCGGGCATCTTCAACGGCATACCGAACGCCCAGCTCGACCTGAGCAACCCCAAGAGCGTGATCGCCTACCTCAACTTCGCCCCATTCCGGGCCCCGACAGATTCTCTCCTGGAGAACTTCAACATCGGCGGCTCGCTCATCGCCGGCGCCCAGGACCACGTCCCCATCCCCCAGGGGCTGCGCACGATCGTGCCGACGGCCGGCAACGCCGCGCTCGGCGTTCCGTTCCTGACCTTCAACGACAACGTCGTGGTCTCCGGCCCGCGCAACCTCTGGTCGCTGCACACGGCGTATTATTACGGCGGGCTCACGCTCTACGGCGAGTGGCAGAGCGGGTTCCAGGATTACGCCCTGAGGAATCAGACTAACAGCCGGGTGCACCTGCCGATCGAGAGCTTCTACGTGCAGGCCGCGTACCTGCTGACAGGCGAACGGGTCGCCAATCGGGGGATGGTCAAGCCGCTCCGGCCGTTCGACCTCCGCCCCGGCCGCTTCGGGCTAGGCGCGTGGGAAGTCGCTTTCCGATACAGCGGGCTGAGCCTGGGCCGCCAGGTCTTCACCGCCGGGCTGGCCGACCCCAACCTCTGGACGAACCAGGTCTTCACTACCGATGTCGGAATCAGTTGGTACTGGAATCAGCATATCCGCGTTCTCTTCGACTGGCAGCACGCCGGCTTCGGCACCCCGGTGACCTACCGCCCCGGCGGGTTCGCCAGGACCAGCGACCTGTTCCTGCTTCGGTTCCAGATCTGGTTCTGAGCGGGCCGGCCGCGCGCTGAAGGTCCGCGCGCGGTCTAATCCCAATCTCTTGAGGAGTCTCCCGGAACCGCGTCAAATGCAGTCCGGGGCCAGGCTACCCCGCGCGCAAGGATGGTTCGGCCGACTCCCGACGGCGTGGAAATGGAACAGCATTTGCTGATTTAGAACCCTAGCCTCTACGCCGTCGGAGACTGTTGCGCGGGCTACAAATGCACGCATGCGTCGATGGCTATGGGCCAGCTGGCCGGCCGGAACGCCCTCGATCCGGTGGCCGGATCCATCCGCTTGGCTGCCTGGGTGGATGCGAGACCAGACTTGAACGGGGAGGCGGCGCTTTTCCTTGAGGGGGCGAAATGGCACACGAGATCTATCAAGATTGCATCGAAGCCTGTTTCGTCTGTGCGCAGGAGTGCGAGCACTGCGGGGACGCCTGTATCGGCATGACCGAGATGGCAAATTGCGTTCGGACGTGCCGCGACTGCTCGGAACTCTGCTGGGTCTGCTCAGGCTATCTGAGCCGTGGCTCCAACTCGCGGCCGAGGTCTGCGGGGCCTGTGCCCGCGCGTGTGACCTCTGTGCTGCCGAATGTGAAAAGCATTCAGCCGAACACTGCAAGCGGTGTGCAAAGGCGTGCCGCCATTGCGTCCCAAGAATGCCGGAAGATGACGGCATAAGACGTACCTCCGTAGTCGCATAAGGAGGGGTCGACAGGCGAGAAGCAGGTCCTCTCCTTTGACCTTAGGTCCGCGCGCCCCCGTTCCAATGGCCATGCCCAGCACGGGGGCCCGGGCAAGGTCTAGACGCTGACTGAAGGCGTGCGAGGCGTGCGAACGCTCCTGCAACGAAACGTTCCACTACTGCTACACACAGGTGGCCGCGGGGAAAAAGGAGTACGCCAAGGCCTGCATGGCGCGACGGCGCCAAGTTCTGCGACCTGTAGGCGACCTGATCGACCTGAGAATGATCGGTCACGCACCTCGCCTGCTCCGAGGCTGCGAGGCGTGCGCAATCGAGTGCAAAGCTTGATCGGCCGAGAAGAAAGGCTCACGGCTCCACGAGTGCGAGCGACTGCCGGGCGAGGCAAAGCGATGGGTCATGATCACCACGGCTAATCGGGCAGGATCATGGTCTCGGCCCCACGGCGGAGCACGTGGCGAATCCAGCCGTCCTGGTCGCGCACCTTGATGGCCGTCCGGTCGGAAGCCAGGACGGATTCCGCGAGCGTTTTCCTTGCCTCCGCCACCCGGTCCGCTCTGGCCCACAGCCTCCCCAGCCGGTGGACCGTCCGGTCCAGCGACTCCCGGACAATCGGCTCTGCCGCCGCATCGCCGGCCCAGGGCGTTCAGGTAGCGCTGCACAGCAGCGGTCGTGGGACTTCACTCTCGAGAAAAACCCTCTACCGAGGTGGCATCCTCGGGGATTCTTTCGGGTCCCGTGTCCACCTGCCACTCTCAGTGAAACGGCTGGGGAAAACGGGCGCAGCAAATCGGCTGGTCCTCGAAATCGGCGATTAGCATCTTCTTCGGGTGACCCGTCGAGGACGAGGAGTAGCCTTGCCGCGACCGGTCACAGGGCGCAAGCACGAAGGCACGACATCTTTTTCCCCGAGAGCCATGAGGTACCACCATGCTTGGATCATTCAGGCCCAACGTGATCGTAGGTGTCGCGATCCTGGTCGGCATCGCCGGGCTGTCTTACGTGCTGGCCGTGAAGGCCGCGCCGCCCGAAAGGCAGACGGCCCTGGTCGAGTTCACCGCCGACGGCAAGCTCAAGCAGCCAGTCGGCTATCGCAAGTGGGTGTACGTCGGCGAAGTGATTACCCCCAACGACATGAACGGCGGCGAGGCCACGTTCCCCGAGTTCCACTCCGTCTACATGGACCCCGAGAGCTTCGCCGAGTACGAGAAGACCGGCAAGTACCGGGACGGCACCGTCCTGATTAAAGAACTCAGCAGCGTCGGCACAAAGAAAGCGCCGAGCGGCAATGGCTACTTCCAAGGCGAGCTCACCGGCCTGGAGGCCTCGATCAAGGACTCGAAGCGATTCAAGGACGAGCCCGGCAACTGGGCCTACTTCAGCTTCGGCCACAAGTATCCGCTCAAGGCGGAGGTGTCCAAGAACACTACCGCCGCGTGCAACCAGTGCCATCAGGACAACGCTCAGAAGGATGATTGGGTCTTTAGCCAGTATTACCCCGTCTTGCGCACGGCGGCCCCGCGTTCGAAGTAAGGCCGGCAGGGGGTGTCTGGGTTGGTCACGGCCCGGACACGCCCACATCCCCGATCCCGAGGAAACCACGCCATGAACACCAAGCTCTTCCGCTGGCTGACGGGCGGGGCCTGCCCGCGACGATACTCGTCGCGGCGATACTCGCGCTCGGGGTGTCGCATCCCGCTGCCCCTCCCCTGCGCACAGCCGACGGACCACCCGGGTCGCCGCGCCGACCCCGGAACCTGGGCCGAATCCTTCCGCGGGCACGCCACCCCCGTGTTTGGGCCCGCAACCCGCCACCGGACGCAATCGGACGAGCGCCACGAAACTCGCTTTTCCCCAAGCAGCAATCTCATTTCCCGAAAGAGAGGAGGAAGCACCATGCCTGGATCGAGCCGAACGAGCATGACCACGATGGTTACGGTCCTGGTCGGGATCGCCGGACTGATCTTCATCCTGGCCAGGGCGGGCGCACCGATCGCCGGTGCAGAGCCGGCTGCCCGCGGGGCGGTGGTCGAGTTCACCCCCGACGGCAAGCTCAAGCAGCCCGTCGGCTATCGCCAATGGATCTACGTCGGCGCATCGGTGACTCCCAACGACATGAACGGCGGCAAGGCCCTGTTCCCCGAGTTCCACGCCATTTACATCGACCCCGAGAGCTTTGCCGAGTACCGGGAGACGGGCAAGTTTCGTGACGGCACTGTCCTGGTTAAAGAACTCAGCAGCGTCGGATCCAAGGAAACGACCAGCGGCAAAGGCTACTTCCTAGGCGACTTCACGGGGTTGGCGGTCTCGATAAAGGACTCGAAGCGCTTCAAGGACGAACCCGGCAACTGGGCCTACTTCAGCTTCGGCCACAAGTACCCGCTCCAAGCGGAGGTGTCCAAAAGCCCCACCTTCGCGTGCAACAAGTGCCACCAGGACAGTGCCAAGCAGGATTGGGTTTTCACCCAGAACTACAACGTCTTGCCTGCGGCGGCCCCACGTTCGAAGTGAAGCACACCCGGGGGCATCGCAGGCCCGCGCGCCTCCGAGGAACAATCATCCCGCATACCATAGGAGATGCACACCATGCTCATCAACATTCCCCGTCGGCAGATCATCGGCGGCCTGCTCGTAGCGGTGCTCTTCGCCGCGATGATCGCCCTTGGCTTGTCGCACCCGTCACCCGCGGATGACTCCTCCACCTCCCAGGCCTCCGGCTTCTCGCCGTACGTCACGAAGGATGGCGCCATTTCGCGGCCGACCGATTACCGCGACACCTTCGAATACCTGGGTTCGTATGCAGTGGCCACGAAGCCGGACAAGCCGCTCGACGAGATGCACGTCGTCTATGCGCGGCCGGAGGACGTCCGGGCGTATCGCCGTGATGGCAAGTTCCCGGACGGCGCGACGCTCGTGAAGGAAGTCACGCAGGTCGGCTCGGAGAAGCTCACCACGGGGCAATCCCACTGGGCCACCGACGTCAAGCTCTGGTTCGTGATGATCAAGGACGCGAAGGGACGATTCCCCGGCAACGACCTGTGGGGCGACGGGTGGGGCTGGGCCCTCTTCTTGGCGAAGGAGCCCGCACGCAACGTGGCCACCGACTATTCGACCGACTGCAGGACGTGCCACATCCCGGCCAAGAAGGACGACTGGGTGTACGTCCGCGGATACCCTGCGCTCGCGAAGGCCGCCCCGGCCAAATGAACCGTGAAAGTAACACGACGGATAAGGAACTACTCATCTCGTGGTGTCAGCGGAGAGGACAGATTGCCTTATGGGTGACCGACTGAAATCGATCGGAATGCACATCACCCGCTACGGCTTGGCGAACCGGGCGCTGCACTTGCCGCCCGGTGGCGTCGAGTGTTCGCTTATGAGACTTCGGCTCAGGAGTCGCAGCGAAAGCCGACGCCGATGTGGCGCGGTTGTTCGTGGTTGATTATCCTGCAGCCGAACTGGGGGTTAGGGACTGGTCATCCGGTTGAGGTCGCCAGCCGCCCCGGCCTGGTCGCGCAGCATGTCGATCGACAGGCCGTCCACCTGCTCGATGAGCTCGCGCGCCATTGCCGCGAGCCGTTCAACTAAGGTCCGGCACTCCTCGAGCTGCCCACCAGCCGCCTGATCTTCCAGGTCCGATGCCACGCCACCGGCCACCGTCGAGAACGCTGACAGTAGACCGCAGAGCTTGTGAGCGGCCATACGCAGCCGTGGAGCGTCCCGGTCTCCCAGCGCCTCACCCACCTCGGCCAGTCGGCCCGGCAGATACGATCGCAGGCCTTCGCACATCCGGCACAGCCCCTGCGCGTCGTCGCCGCAGGCCCCTAACAAGACGACCGGATCTAGCAGACGGGTGCCGTCTCCGGCAGCGGGCCGAATGAGCTGGGGAACCCTCTGAGAGAAAACCACCCGCTCCATGACCGCGAACAGCTCCGCGGACCGGACGGGCTTGGCGAGGTAGTCGTCCATCCCCGCCGCGAGGCAACGCTCGCGGTCTTCGTTCCGTGACCGAGCCGTCAGGGCGATTACGGGCAAATGTCCCCCCACGGCCCGCTCCCGTTCCCGGATCGCTCGGACGACCTGGAATCCATCGAGCTCGGGCATCTGGAGGTCCAGGAGTAGCAGGTCGAACGCCGGGGTCAGCGAACCGGAGTCGGGGTCGGGAGTCTCCGGAAGGAGGCCAGGAGTCGGGGACGGAGTGGCCCCTGACCCCTGGCCCCTGATCCCGATCAGGGCCAGCGCCTCCCGGCCGTTGTCCGCCAGCCGCACCTTGTAGCCCCGGCGGGTCAGCAGCCCCTCCAGGTGCTGTTGGTTGAACTCGTTGTCCTCGGCCACCAGGATCTGCAGCGGCGCCGCGGCCGGCGCCGGGGTGGATTCCTGAGCTGGCAAGGGCCGAGCCGCCACCGCTTCGCCGTCGGCGCGGCTCATCACCCGGTAGATCGCCTCGAGCAGTTCGTCCTGCTGGACCGGCTTGAACAGATGGGCTTCGACCCGCAGCTCGCGCGACCGGACCAGGTCCCCGGGACGGTCCCCCGAGGTCAGGAGGATGATCCGCGTGGCGGCCAACTCGGCCTGGCGCGGAGCTGGGCGGTCAGGGCCAGGCCGTCGGTGTCGGGCATGCGGGCATCGAGCAGGACCAGCGCGTAGGGCCGGCCCAGGCTGAGGGCGCGCCAGAGGGCATTCAGGGCCGCCAACCCGTCGCCCACAGCCACCGGCTCCATCCTCCACGACCGGAGCCACTCCTCCAGGATGCGGCGGTTGGTGGCGTTGTCGTCCACGATGAGCACGCGCATGTCGCAGAGCTGGGCCGGTGGCCGGGCGGCGACCGGCTCCGAGCCGGGCGGTTGCCGCCCGAACCACGCCGTGAAGGAGAAGGTGCTGCCCCGGCCCGGCCGGCTGTCCACGGTGATCTTCCCGCCCATGAGGTCCACCAGCCGGGCGGCGATCGTCAGGCCCAGCCCGGTTCCACCGTACCTCCGCGTGGTCGAGGCGTCCTCCTGCTCGAAGGCCCCGAAGATCCTCTCCTGCCTCTCGGGGGAGATGCCGATGCCGGTGTCGCTCACCACGAAGTGAAGGCCGACCTGGTCCTCGGGCGCGGGGCTGCCCGCGGCCTCCACGCGCACGACCACCTCGCCCTCTTCGGTGAACTTGATGGCGTTGCCCACCAGGTTGAGCAGGACCTGGCGCAGCCGGGAGGCGTCGCCGACCAGGGCGTCGGCGACGTCCGGATTCACTTGGTAGATCAGCTCCAGCCCTTTCTTGTCGGCGCGCAGGGCAAGGGCGTGCAGTGTGTCACCGACCGCTGCCCGCAAGGAGAAGTCGGTGTGGTCCAGCTCGAGCTTACCAGCCTCGATCTTTGAGAAGTCGAGCAGATCGTTGAGGATGCCGAGCAGGTTGTCGGCCGCGGATTTCACTGTCTTGAGGCACTGGCGCTGGTCGTCGGCCAAGGGCGCATCAAGCACCAGCTCGGTCATGCCGAGGATGGCGTTCATGGGCGTACGGATCTCGTGGCTGACGTTGGCCAGGAACTCGTCCTTGGCCCGGTTGGCCGTCTCCGCCGCCTCCTTGGCGCGGCGCACCTCTTCCTCGGCCCGTTTTCGTTCAGTCACATCGCGGATGAAGGCGACGAACAGGTAGTGCTCGCCCAGCCGGACGGGGGCGATGCTGATTTCGGCGGGGAACTCGCTGCCATCGCGGCGCAGGGCCTGGACATCGAGGACGCGGTTGAGCAGCGGCCCCTCGGCCGTCGCCAGGAAGCGAGCCAGGCCCCGGCTGTGAGCTTCGCGGAACTGCGGGGGGATGATGGTTCCGGACAGGACGCGGCCGACCGCCTCGGCCCGCGGCCAGCCGAAGGTAATCTCGGCCTGGCGGTTCCACTCGGCGATGAGGCCGTCGGCACTCATGGCGACGAAGGCGTCGTGGGCGTTGTCGAGGATGAGTCGCTGGCGCTCCTCGCTGCGCGCAGCTGCTCCTCCAGCTGCTTGTGCTCCGAGATATCATTAACAATCGAGATGTCATAAGCGGGCTTACCGGCCGCGTCCCGCTGGAGCGAGGCGAACAGGCCGATCCAGACGAGCGAGCCGTCCTTGCGGACGTAGCGCTTCTCCAGTCCGAGAGTGGGCGATTCGCCCTGCCACAGCGCCGTGAACGCGTCGATGGTGACGGACAGATCATTGGGATGCGTTATATCCTGGATGTTCTTTTGCAGCAGTTCCTCGCGGGAGTAGCCGACGATCGCGCAGAACTTCTCGTTGACGCACAGGAAGCGGCCCGTGGCGTCCCTGTGGGCGATGCCGACCGCCGCGTTCTCGAAAGTCCCGCGAAACCGCTCCTCGCTCTCCCGCAACGCCTCCTCGGTCTGCCGGAGGTCGGAGATGTCGGTGCAGGTCCCGAACCATTTGCAGATGTTGCCCGCGTCGTCCCGGATCGGCACACCGCGCGTCTTGAACCAGCGATACTCCCCGTCCGACCTGCGCACGCGGTATTCCACGTCATAGGGGCCGCGCCCCGCCACCGAGTCGGTCCAGAATGTCCGGGTGGGCTCCCGGTCGTCCGGGTGCAGCACTTGCAGCCAGCGCCAGCCCCGCAGGTCGCTCTCGGGGACTCCGGTGTGTTGCGTCCATTGCTTGCTGAAGTAGTCGCAGGCGCCGTCGGGTGTGGCGCTCCAGACCATCTGCGGCAGCGCCTCGGTCAGACTCCGCCAGCGCTGCTCACTCTCCCGCAGCGCCACCTCGGCCCGCTTCCTCTCGGTGATGTCCAGCAAGGCCCCGATGATTCGGCTGGCCCGGCCGTCGCGATCCCGCAGGATGTAACCCCGGTCGCGCACTTCCTTGTACGACCCGTCGGCGCACCGGAATCGATACTCGTCAACCCAGGACAATTCCTTTCCGCGGACCACGCCGAAATAGTGCTTCTCCACCGACGCGCGGTCTTCGGGGTGAATCCGTTCGAGCCGCCAGCCCGGGACCGTTTCATTGTTTTCAAGATGATAGCCGAATAGCGTCAGAACTCCTTCGTTCCACCGGACCGTGTCCGTATTCAGGTCCCAGTCCCATACAGCGTCGCTTGTCATCTTGGTCACGATCATTAGACGAAACTGAGAGAAGCGAAATGAGCCAGAGCGATACTGTACCAACCACCCTGCGTTCGAATAAAATGCAAACTGGCGAGCCGAAGATCCAGGTCCTGAATCTTCCTCTCTCTGCTGAAGGGCCCGATCCACGGTCCAGACGATGACCTCAGCTGCTCGGATTAACACGGACCTGACAAGAGCGAGCGAAGCATGGCCCACCTGCTACTCATCGACGATGACCCGGCCCTGATCCCGGGGCAGGTGCGCCAGGCTTTCCCCGCCCCCACTCACCGGGTCGAGGTGGCCGGCACTGGCTCCGAGGGGCTGGAGCAGGTCGGCGCCGGGCCTCCGGATGTCATCCTCCTGGACCTGAGCCTGCCCGACCAGTCCGGCCTCGAGGTCTACCAGCAGATCCGCCGCCTCGACGCGCGGATCCCGGTCATCTTCATCACCATCGTCAAGTGCGCGGACGCGGCCATCGAGGCGATGAAGCAGGGGGCCTACGACTACCTATTCAAGCCGGTCGACCTGAACCAGCTACAGCGCGTGGTTGGCGAGGCGCTGGAGGTGGCCCGACGAATGCGCGAGCCGGCCGTGGTTGCTGAGACTCCCCCGGACCCCGACGTGGACGGCGCCATCATCGGCGTCTGCCCAGCGATGCGCGAGGTCTACAAGGCCATCGGCCGCGTCGCCGCCCAGGACGTCCCCGTGCTGATCACCGGCGAGAGCGGCACTGGCAAGGAACTGGTCGCCCGCGCCGTCTACCAGCACGGACCGCGGGCCAAGGCACCGTTCCTGGCCCTCAACTGCGCCGCCATCCCCGAGAACCTGCTGGAGAGCGAGTTATTCGGGCACGAGAAGGGGTCCTTCACAGGCGCCGACCGCCGCCGCATCGGCAAGTTCGAGCAATGCAATGGCGGCACGCTCTTCCTCGATGAAGTCGGCGATATGCCGCCGGGTCTGCAAGCCAAGGTCCTTCGCCTGCTGCAGGAGCAGGCGTTCGAGCGGGTCGGAGGCAACGAGACCGTCCGGACCGACGTCCGGCTAATGGCCGCGACCCACCGCAACTTGAAGGCCTGGTCGGAGGAGGGGAAGTTCCGGCCGGACCTGTACTACCGGCTGGGCGTCTTCACCATCCACCTGCCCTCCTTGCGCCAGCGAGGCGACGACCTGCCGATGCTGGTGCAGCACTTCCTGCGGCGCTTCAGCCGCGAGCTCGGCCGGGAGACCCGAGAAGTCACCGCCGAGGCGATGAAGCAACTTCCGCGCCTACACCTGGCCGGGCAACATCCGCGAGCTACAGAGCGTGCTGAAACAGGCGTTGCTCCGGTCGACCGGCCCAGCCCTGGTCCCGACGTTTCTGCCCGACCTCGCCCCACGCAAGGCGATCGAGCCGGCCACGGAGTTGAGCGCGGGATCCCAGCTCGAGGCGCTGATCGAGCAACGTTTGCGAGACGGCAGCCAGGACCTGTATGAGGAGGCGCGTCGGGAGCTCGACCGGTTCCTCCTGCCGCTGGTGCTCCGTTCGACCGGGGGCAACCAGGTACAGGCCGCCCGCATCCTCGGGATCGCGCGGCGGACGCTCCGATTGAGGCTCCGCGAGCTGGGCCTGTCCGTCACGAAATCCGTCGAGGAGGATGAGGACGACGCGCTCGCGCCCGAGTGATGCGTTGGTCCCGTTGGTTCCACGCTGGTAACACCGATTCCAGCGTCCCGGGCAGATCGCACCCTTGGTGGCGGCCTGCCCGTCTCCGTTCCCACACGCTTGCGCTCATGGGTCGCCTGGTAATGCCGTTCGCGGGCGAAATCCGCCAAGCCGACACCGCTCGGCTCACTACGGATCCTCTCTCATCTAAGTCCTATCAAACCAGGTCATTAGAACGAGTTCGCTTGAGCGATCCGCCCCGCGCGGGGACCAGCGGGCATCGACCGAAGGGAGCGCTCGGCGTGTCTCCGGCACGCCCGATGCAATTCGTCCCGATCGATCCGGGCCGTCCCAGGAGAGCTCCTGGGAGTCGCACGGCAGGGGCCGTCACGGTTGTCCGCTGTCGCGGGAGATCATCATGAGCAAGATCGGTGATGTGACACGCAAGCGGCGCCTCGCTGATCCTGTCCGGGTCCGCTTCTACGGTTACTGGCGGAGCCTCCGCTGGCGAAGCCGGATGACTGGCCGGCCTCTCTCCCCCGGCGCGCTCGACGGCTTCCGCGCCTGGCTGAATACCGCCGGTGACGGAGCACCAAACCCCCTGGGACGGAAACTCGTGGGGTGAATTCGCATCCAACGGGGGCGGTGCGGCCCGCCCTCAGCCGAGGTGATCCGTCACCTGGCGCAGAACAAAGGCACGACGTCTCTTTCCCGAAAACGAGGAGATAGCACCATGCTTGGATCATTCAGGTCGAACGTGACCGTGGGTATCGCGGTCCTGGTCGGGATCGCCGGACTCTCTTACGTGCTGGCCGGGTCGGCCGCGCCGCCCGGTAGGCACGACGGCCGGCGGTCGAGTTCACCGCCGACGGCAAGCTCAAGCAGCCCGTCGGCTATCGCAAGTGGGTGTACGTCGGCGAGGTGATTACCCCCAACGACATGAACGGCGGCGAGGCCACGTTCCCCGAGTTCCACTCCGTCTACATGGACCCCGAGAGCTTCGCCGAGTACGAGAAGACCGGCAAGTACCGGGACGGCACCGTCCTGATTAAAGAACTCAGCAGCGTCGGCACAAAGAAAGCGCCGAGCGGCAATGGCTACTTCCAAGGCGAGCTCACCGGCCTGGAGGCCTCGATCAAGGACTCGAAGCGATTCAAGGACGAGCCCGGCAACTGGGCCTACTTCAGCTTCGGCCACAAGTATCCGCTCAAGGCGGAGGTGTCCAAGAACACTGCCGCCGCGTGCAACCAGTGCCATCAGGACAACGCTCAGAAGGATGATTGGGTCTTTAGCCAGTATTACCCCGTCGTGCGCGCGGCGGCCCCGCGTTCGAAGTAAGGCCGGCAGGGGGTGTCTGGGTTGGTCACGGCCCGGACACGCCCACATCCCCGATCCCGAGGAAACCACGCCATGAACACCAAGCTCTTCCGCTGGCTGACGGGCGGGGCCTGCCCGCGACGATACTCGTCGCGGCGATACTCGCGCTCGGGGTGTCGCATCCCGCTGCCCCTCCCCTGCGCACAGCCGACGGACCACCCGGGTCGCCGCGCCGACCCCGGAACCTGGGCCGAATCCTTCCGCGGGCACGCCACCCCCGTGTTTGGGCCCGCAACCCGCCACCGGACGCAATCGGACGAGGCCACGAAACTCGCTTTTCCCCAAGCAGCAATCTCATTTCCCGAAAGAGAGGAGGAAGCACCATGCCTGGATCGAGCCGAACGAGCATGACCACGATGGTTACGGTCCTGGTCGGGATCGCCGGACTGATCTTCATCCTGGCCAGGGCGGGCGCACCGATCGCCGGTGCAGAGCCGGCTGCCCGCGGGGCGGTGGTCGAGTTCACCCCCGACGGCAAGCTCAAGCAGCCCGTCGGCTATCGCCAATGGATCTACGTCGGCGCATCGGTGACTCCCAACGACCTCAACGGCGGCAAGGCCCTGTTCCCCGAGTTCCACGCCATTTACATCGACCCCGAGAGCTTTGCCGAGTATAGGGAGACGGGCAAGTTTCGTGACGGCACTGTCCTGGTTAAAGAACTCAGCAGCGTCGGATCCAAGGAAACGACCAGCGGCAAAGGCTACTTCCTAGGCGACTTCACGGGGTTGGCGGTCTCGATAAAGGACTCGAAGCGCTTCAAGGACGAACCCGGCAACTGGGCCTACTTCAGCTTCGGCCACAAGTACCCGCTCCAAGCGGAGGTGTCCAAAAGCCCCACCTTCGCGTGCAACAAGTGCCACCAGGACAGTGCCAAGCAGGATTGGGTTTTCACCCAGAACTACAACGTCTTGCCTGCGGCGGCCCCACGTTCGAAGTGAAGCACACCCGGGGGCATCGCAGGCCCGCGCGCCTCTGAGGAAGAATCATCCCGCATACCATAGGAGATGCACACCATGCTCATTAACATTCCCCGTCGGCAGATCATCGGCGGCCTGCTCGTAGCGGTGCTCTTCGCCGCGATGATCGCCCTTGGCTTGTCGCACCCGTCACCCGCGGATGACTCCTCCGCCTCCAAGGCCTCCGGCTTCTCGCCGTACGTCACGAAGGATGGCGCCATTTCGCGGCCGACCGATTACCGCGACACCTTCGAATACCTGGGTTCGTATGCAGTGGCCACGAAGCCGGACAAGCCGCTCGACGAGATGCACGTCGTCTATGCGCGGCCGGAGGACGTCCGGGCGTATCGCCGTGACGGCAAGTTCCCGGACGGCGCGACGCTCGTGAAGGAAGTCACCCAGGTCGGCTCGGAGAAGCTCACCACGGGGCAATCCCACTGGGCCACGGACGTCAAGCTCTGGTTCGTGATGATCAAGGACGCGAAGGGACGATTCCCCGGCAACGACCTGTGGGGCGACGGCTGGGGCTGGGCCCTCTTCCTGGCGAAAGGAGCCCGCACGCAACGTGGCCACCGACTACTCGACCGACTGCAGGACGTGCCACATCCCGGCCAAGAAGGACGACTGGGTGTACGTCCGCGGATACCCTGCGCTCGCGAAGGCCGCCCCGGCCAAATGAACCGTGAAAGTAACACGACGGATAAGGAACTACTCATCCCGTGGTGTCAGCGGAGAGGACAGATTGCCTTATGGGTGACCGACTGAAATCGATCGGAATGCACATCGCCCGCTACGGCTTGGCGATCGTGCTGCTCTGGATCGGCGGGATGATGTTCACCGCCTACCAGGCCGAGGGCATCCGGCCGTTGGTGGCGAACAGCCCGCTGATGAGCTGGGTCTACCGTGTCATGAGCGTGGGCGGGTTCTCTTCGCTGCTCGGGGTGGTCGAGATCGCTATCGGGGTGCTCATCGCGCTCCGGCCGGTATGGCCGATGGGCTCGGCCGTGGGCAGCGGGCTCGCGGCGGGGATGTTCCTGACGACGCTGAGCTTCCTGGTCACCACGCCGGGCTGGGAGCCGAGCCTGGGCGGGTTCCCGGCCCTGTCCGCCATGCCTGGGCAGTCCTTGCTCAAGGACGTCGTCCTGTTGGGAGTGGCGCTGTCGTCGGCCGGCGAGGCGTTGGAGGCAGTGCGCCGGCGTGGCGCTCTCGTGGCGGCCACCACTCAAGGTGCAGTTCACAACGACTAGGGATGAAGGCAAGTTGACTGGGGTCTACCGATCGCATCTGCGACGGCGCAGCATGTCGCTGCGAAGCGAGCATCGGCTGCCGTCCGACAACAGCGCGAAAACACACCGCCCCGGACTCATCGGCTCCGCAGAACCCCGTGATGGACAAATGGCTCGGATATCCGAGCTGGCCTATACAACAAGGAGATAAGAATATGACGAACACGACCGCAGCGAATGGCAAAGAGGCCGCCTATCACGGTGTGCCGGCGGAAGACGACTACGGCTATGCACAGGCGATCAAGATCGGAAACACGATCCATGTGTCCGGCCAGCTCAGCCACGACGACAAGGGGGCCATGATCGCGCCCGCGGCGCTCGATGACTCCGGCAAGCCGGCCGACTTCTCGATGATGGCAGAGCAGATGCGGGTGACCTATGCCAACGCTGCAAAGATCCTGGCACAATTCGGGGCCACCCTCGACCACGTAGTGGAAGAGACGCTCTATGTCATCGATGTCGATGAGGCGTTTGCAGTCGCGGGCAAGGTGCGCAAAGAAGCCTACGCCAAGGCGCGGCCTCAGTGCGCCAGCAATCTGATCGGCGTATCGAGGCTGGCCTTTCCCGAGCAGCTCATCGAAATCGTTTTCAAGGCTGTGCTGCCTCGAGCATAGCCGGCCCTCAAGAGGTGACGGGCGGAATCCTTATCCTCGGAGACTCGAAGCATGGTTCCTGGAAAACTCAGGGGGTTCGATCGTCAGACGATGGGTGACGTACTGAAGGCTACCGGTACCAACGTTTCCCGCTACGGTTTGGTGATCGTGCTGCTGTGGATCGGCGGGATGAAATTCACGGCCTACGAGGCCGAGGGCATCCGGCCCATGGTGGCGAACAGTCCGCTGATGAGCTGGGCATACGGGGTCATGAGCCAGGGGGCATTCTCCGCGCTGCTGGGCGTGATCGAGATTGCCACAGGGCTGCTCATCGCGCTGCGCCCGGTCTGGCCGCTGGGTTCGGCGGTGGGCAGCGGGCTCGCGGTAGGGACGTTCCTGACGACGCTGACCTTCCTATTCACGACACCAGGCTGGGAGGCGAGTCTGGGCGGCTTCCCGGCCCTGTCACACATGCCAGGGGAGTTTCTGCTCAAGGATCTCGTCCTGCTGGGAGCCTCATTGTTTACAGCCGGCGAAGCGCTGGCGGCGCCCCGATCGGGTCGCGGTGTCCAAAGGAGTTAGCGGAATGGCCCACATCATCCACAAGACCGATCAGCGCGGCCGAGTGGCCCGGAAAGGAATTGTCATGAGTGCGATACGGTCACAGACGGCGATCGACTAGCGGACGACCCGATTCGAGGAGATGCTCCGCGACGTGGACGCCGTGCTGGACACGATCGGCGGGGACACGCTGGAACGCTCGTGGCGCGTCCCCTGGCGCGGCGGGGCCCTCGTCTCGGTCGCGGCCAATCTCATGGATCAGTGATCCGTGTTGAACTCCTGCGGGTCAAAGATAAGGGCTTCATTTCGTAACTGAACTAGAAAACGCCGAACTCCTGAGGAGATAGCCATGCAAACGAACGCGAATGCGCAACGCGATCTCGATACGCTGACCGCCCTGAACCGCGACTATGTCGCGTCAGTGCAGAAGGGGGATGTGAAGCGTTTCGAGGAGATTTTGGCCGACGACTTCATGTGCTCGACTCCGGACGGCTCGCTGCTCGACAAGGCCGAGTTTCTCAAGCTGACGGCGCAGCCGGTGACGACCAGCGGGCTTGTGGCCGAGGACGTGCGAATCCGCTTGCTGGGTGATTTCGCGATCATCCATGCGCGCTTTAACTACCGCTCGGCCGACGGCAAGCAGCGCCGGGGCCGTTACACCGATAACTGGGCGCGCCGCGACGGCACCTGGGTTGCCGTATCGGCACACTATGATCTCGACCGGGACGGATAGGTCGGACCGCTGGGTGACATCGGGCTGCTTGTGGACAAGTATCTCCAGATAGCAGACATAGAAGGAGGTGCCGGATGAAGGCGATTGTGGTGACGGATCAGGCCGCGGGAACGGCCGGGATGAAGCTGGTGGAGCGGCCCGAGCCGCAGGGGGCGGCGCTCGGCAGCCTCTCGGGCGCGAACTACGGCGATGTCGTTGTTCAGGTTCATGCGTCGGGATTCACCGGGGATGAGCTGTCGTGGCCCTCGACCTGGATCGATCGCCTCGGCCGTGACCGGACGCCGTCGATCCCCGGCCACGAGCTGGCCGGAGTGGTCACCGCCCTCAGCTATGGAACGACGGGGCTGTCGGTGGGACAGCGGGTGTTCGGCCTCACGGACTGGATTCGCGACGGCACGCTGGCGGAGTATGTAGCCGTCGAGGCACGCAACCTCGCGCCGCTGCCGGGCGACGTTGACTTTACGGAGGGCGCGGCCCTCGTGATGTCGGGCCTGACCGCGTGGCAGGGGCTGTTCGAGCACGGCCGCCTTCGTGCGGGGCAGAGCGTCCTGGTGCACGGTGCGGCCGGCGTAGTCGGTTCGATGGCAACCCAGCTCGCACGTGAGGCCGGCGCGTACGTCATCGGCACCGGGCGCGCTGCCGGCCGTCAGACGGCTCTCGACTTCGGCGCGCAGGAGTTCGTCGACCTCGATAACGACGCCCTGGAAGATGTCGGCGGAGTCGATCTGGTTTTCGATGTCCTCGGCGGCGACATCGCGAAGCGGTCCGCAGGCCTGATTCGCGCCGGAGGAACGCTGGTGACCATCACCGGCCCGACCGAGGCCCGGCCCGCTGGCGGCCTGACGGTTGACTTCGTTGTCGTACCCGATCGCGCCCAACTGAGTGAGATCGTCCGGCGGGCGCGGGACGGACGACTGCGGACGAACATCGGCAACGTCGCGACCCTCGACGACGCCGTTGCCGCCTTCAACCCGACAGAGCGGATCAAGGGCAAGACGATCATCAGCGTTCGTCCAGAAAGGACGCGGAGACAGCGACCCCCGTCACGTCGTAATGGGGACTGATACAGAGCGGGCAGCCCCGCGAGATCACGTGGCGCGGTAAGACTGTCTACACGTCCGTGTGGAAGGAGCCAGTGCAGTTAACGACTAATAGGAGATGATCATGATCCGGACCCTGTTAACGCTCGCGGCTGGCATTGGTGTCGGAGTGGCCGTTACGTTTGCAGCCGACCACGACCACCACAAGGCCGTGAAGGTGACCCAGCTTTCCCAGCGGGACATCATCGAGAAGCTGGACGGGAAGGCTGCCAGTGCGACGGTGGTAGAAGTGACCTTCGAGCCCGGCCAAAAGGATTCACCGCACCACCATACCGGCCCGGTGTTCGGCTACGTCCTGGAGGGCGAATACGAGCACGCCCTCGACGACGAGCCGGTCAAGAAATACAAGGCCGGGGATACGTTCTACGAGCCGTCGGGATCTGTGCACCGGGTGGCCCGGAATCCGAGTGGCAAGACCAGGACCCGCCTCCTGGCGGTGATCCTGCACCCCCGCGACACCAAGGAAATGACAGTCCCGGAGAAGGGCAAGGAATAGGGATCGTGGCTCGTAACCGTTCGGCTGCACTTCGAACTCCCGAAGGGCGGTCCATGAAAACCAGCCGACTTGGGCTCGCGGCGGGCCCGAGTCACTCGCCTTCGAGGACGCACGCCAGGCAGGTGACCATTCCCCAGCCGAACAAACAGTAATCCCGGCGAGACCGTAACACCAACCGTAACACCACAGGAGACCGATAGGAACATCCTCATGGCCACGATGCGTGTCGCCCAAGTCTCTCGCCCCGGCGGGCCCCTCGAGCTCGTCGAGCGCCCGATCCCCGACCCGGGACCAGGGTCCGTGCGGATCAAGGTTCAGGCCTGCGGCATCTGCCACAGCGACGTCGATGACCAAGGAGGGCCACTGGCCCGGCATCACCTTCCCGCGCGTCCCGGGGCACGAGGTGGTCGGCGTGATCGACGCCGTGGGCAAGGACGTCCCGGAGCGTTGGCAGCCCGGCCAGCGCGTCGGCGTCGGTTGGCACGCCTGGCACTGCTTCTCCTGCGACAACTGCCGCCGCGGCGACTTCTTCGCCTGCCAGACCGGCGTGCAGGTGACTGGCATCTCGTTCGACGGCGGCTACGCCGACTACCTGGTCGCCCCCGCGACGGCCCTCGCACGGGTGCCCGCGGAGCTGCCCGCGCCGGACGCCGCGCCGCTGATGTGCGCCGGCGTGACAACGTTCAACGCGCTGCGCAACAGCGGCGCCCGGCCGGGCGACCTCGTCGCGGTCCTCGGCCTCGGCGGGCTCGGCCACCTGGGCGTCCAGTACGCGGCGCGGATGGGGTTCCGCACCGCCGCGATCGCCCGGGGTAAGGACAAGGAGCCGCTCGCCCGGCAGCTCGGCGCGGCGCACTACATCGACAGCCAGGCCGCCGACCCCGCCGCAGAGTTGGCGAAGCTGGGCGGCGCCAAGGTCGTCCTCGCCACCGTGACGCACGGCCCGGCGATGAGCGCCACCGTGGGCGGGCTGGCGCCGCGCGGCCGGCTGATGGTCCTGGGGGCCGCCGAGTCACTGGAGACCTCCCCGTTCCTGCTCATCGGGGGCCGCCGGTCCGTCGAGGGCTGGTACGCCGGCACGTCCATCGACTCGCAGGACACGCTGGCGTTCAGCGTCCAGTCCGGTGTCCGTTCGATGAACGAAGTGTACCCCCTGGAACGGGCCGCCGAGGCCTACGACCGCATGATGAGCGGCAAGGCGCGCTTCCGGGTCGTGCTGACGATGTGAAGCCGGGAGGGCTGAACGATGACGCACCCCATTCTTTTCACGGGCGCCGCGGGCCGGGTTGGCGGCGTGGGCTTCACGGTCGTCGCCCCCGCGGGGCCGAAGGCGTCCGTCGTGTTCATGCAAGCCTTCGGCGTGATCTACCTTCTCATCGGCGTCATCGGGTTCCTGACAACCGGATTTGGCGGCAACGGATACTCGCTCGGCCTCGTC
>CAWFXY010000023.1:0-11184 GCA_963819805.1 uncultured Planctomycetota bacterium
TGCCGACGGTGCAGTCGGCCGCCGAGGCTCGCGCCTCGGTGGACGAGGACAGCCGCTGGGTGACCGTGGCCTTCACCTGGAACGGGCTGCGGGCGCTCGGGGTGGACGAGGCGTCGCTCGCCACGTTCCCGGAAGAGTTCCAGCAGGGCATGGTCGCCCGGGCGGAGATCCTCGGCGACACGGGCGCGAACCACCCCGACCACTGGGTCGGCGGCCTGGCCAGCCCGGACCTCCACGCCATCGTCATCCTCTTCGCCCGCGACGTCGCGGAGCGCGAGCGCTGCGTCGGAGCACGAGCACTCGTCGCGCGGTGCGAGGGCGTGGAGGTGCTCTCGACGCTCGACCTCGAAGCCACCCCGCCGTTCGACTACGCGCACGACCACTTCGGCTATCGCGACCGGCTCTCGCAGCCGGTCATCGAGGGCTCGGGCGACGAGCCGACGCCCGGCTCCGGCGGTCCGCTCAAGGCGGGCGAGTTCATTCTCGGCTACCCGGACGAGAACGGCACCGGGCCGGCCAGCCCGAGCCGGAGATCCTCTCGCCGCAACGGCAGTTTCATGGCCTACCGCCGGCTGGAGGAGCACGTCGGCGCGTTCCGCGACTTCCTGCGCGCAGCACGGCGAGACGCCGGAGGAACAGGAACTCATCGCCGCGAAGCTCATGGGCCGCTGGCGCAGCGGCGCCCCGCTCGTGCTGGCGCCGGACAAGGACGATCCGGCGCTCGGGGCCGACCCGCAGCGGAACAACGACTTCAACTACAAGGAGATGGACCCGCACGGGTATGCCGTGCCGCTCGGCTCGCACATCCGGCGCATGAATCCGCGCGACACGGCCGCGAACATGAACCGGCGCCGCATGATCCGCCGCGGCGCCACCTACGGCCCGCCGCTGCCGGAAGGCGCGCCGGAGGACGGCGTGGAGCGCGGGATCGCGGCCTTCGTGATCTGCGCGAGCCTCATCCGCCAGTTCGAGTTCGCGCAAAACGTGTGGATCAATGACCGGAATTTCCACGAACTCGGCAACGAGCGCGATCCGATCATCGGCAAGCAGGACGGCACGCTGGAATTCAAGATCCCGAAGCGGCCGATCCGGAAGAAGATCACAGGGCTGCCGGCCTTCACCACCGTCCGAGGCGGCGCCTACTTCTTCCTGCCCGGCATCAAGGCGCTTCGATACCTCGCGGGCGTCCGACGGCCGCCGAATCGCACGAAAACGAAACAGCGGAAGGACATGCGAATGAGAGCGACGAAGCAAACCGGCCGGACCTACAACCAGAACCACGTGCCGCGGCCGTACACGCCGGGCAAACGACGGTTCAGCATCTACTGGACGTGGAGCTATCCGTGGGAAGCCAACCGGGACCTGACCGAGCTGGACAATCGCTTTTCGACCATGACCGAGGTCCGCCGGGTCGCCTGGCCGAGCTTCGAGGGGTCCGAGTGGGACAAGATGAACTTCCTCCAGGGGATCGCCGGCACCCTGGAGCTGTTCCACCGCTCCACCGCTCGCTTTCCAGCAGATCGTGGGCGAGACGACCGGTCATCCGGTGGCCGTTTACCAGCGCATCGACCAGGCAGGGTACAAGCTCCCGATCGACGAGCGAGTCCTCGCGGACACGGACACGTTGATGGTCTTCGGCCTGGACCACCTCGTCTCCGAGCAGGAAGCCGAGCCGGGGGAAATCGACGCCATCCGGGAGTGGCTCAAGCGGGAAGGCACGTGCCTGCTCCTGGCGCCGCATCACGACGTCGGCTTCACCGGCGACATGAAGCAGCGCCAGATGGAGTACAAGCATCACGGCGACGAGCTCGTGCCGCGCCAGCAGCGCTTCGGCCAGTACACGCGCTCGCTGATGAAAGGGCTCGAAGTGCCCGTGCTCAATCAGTTCGGGCTCCGGCCTGCCGTCGTGCAGGGGACCGATCAGATCGCGCCGCTGACCATCAACAAGGATCTCGACAAGCTGGGCTTGCTGAATGGAGTGACCACGTTCAACTTCCATCTGCATCTGCCGCACTACGCGCTGACGACCGACGATCCGAAGTCCATTCATGTTCTGGCCAGGCAGCCGATCGACCTGTCCCGGCCGCATCCGTTCACCGCGGCGGGGAATCGAGAGTTCAATTCGTTCGTCTGGATGCCGCCGAAAGGGACACGCGGCGGCGATATCCTGCTCGCCGACTCGACGATCTTCACCACCTTGTTCGGCGGCACGGAGAGCCTGGAACACTTCTGGCGGAACATGGCGAAGCTGCGTTGAGGATATCCGTCACAATCCGACGCCGCATGAGAGGCTATTGCTCATCGGTCGGAAGACGAGGAGAGAGCCGTCGCCCTGTTTGCAGGCGCCTCCCTCATGCCGAGTGACCATCTGCTGCGGGCAGCGGGCAAGCGCCCCGACGCGCTCAGTGACAAGGCGGTGATCGATCTCACATGCCTGGTATCGCGCGTGCCGTGATCGATACGGCTACGGCAATTCGGCGTCATCGATGAGTCAACGCTGACCTACGCATCTCGGGCCTCGCCGCGGCCGACGGACGAAGGAGCCGGATGGGCCCAAGTTACCATCTCGACGCAATCCATGGGACGCGAACGGTCCCCTGGGTTGCGCCTCGGTGGTAGAAGGTGTCGGAATCATGGAGCGGCCACGCGTGCGTGGCCGCTCCCATGCCGCATGGCAATGTACTGAGGGAGGCTAGATGTCAATGTGGCGAGAATGCCTAGATTTTAGGGTTCAGGCAGGTTAAGCTGACGCGCACGGGACAGAGGCGACGTCGCGTTGCACCGCCCGTTTGCGGTTTCTTCGTGAGCGCACGCAGTCCCGGGGAGAATTGATCATGACGCGCACCTTGAAGGGGAGTCTGCTGATCGCCTCGATGCTGGTCGTCACGTGGGCGACGTCGTCGGAGGCGTGCCACCGGCGTCGGGCCTGCGCGCCCGCCACGTCCTGTTACGGGGGGTATACCTACGCGGGCCCCACGGGCTACTACGGTGCCGGGGGCGGCTACGGCATGGCTGGCGGGGGTTACTACGACGGCGGGTATACCGGCGGCACGGCCGGCTATCCCGGCGGGTACGGGTACGGCCAGCCCGGCTCCGGGTACGACTTCGGCCGGCCCGGCTACAACCCGGGCGGCCTCGGCGGGCCGGCGTCCGGGCTGGGGGTGCGGCCCGGCCTGGGCGTCGGCGGCTTCGGCCCGGGGCGCTGACCGTCCACAGGTTCTCCGATCACCCTGCGGGGGCGCGCCGGCCTGGACCTACGGGTTCACTCGGGGCGGTGTCGGCGGCGGCCGACTGATGGGCGCCGCGGCCGGTTACCGCGCGGCCGGCGGCCGGTGAGGATTCTCGCACGTCGTCGTTGCGGCCGGGCGTCACACCGGTGGCGACCCGGCCCTCCGGGCAGGCCGTACGGACGGGAGTGGGTGGTGAACTCGCTCCCACATCGCGCCTCCGGGCGCAGAAGGCGCATCGCGGAATCGACGCCGGACACGGGGGACACCATGACCGCGCCGATGCAGCCGCGGAGAGTCGAGGACGAGAGCCCGGCGGACCGGGCCGACGCCGCGGGACGCCGCGGGGTGCGCAATGGGCTGGGGATGATCGCCCTGGCCGCAGCGCGGTGCTGCTGACAATTGTCGCGGATCGAGGTCAGGGGCGGTGGGCCTGCTGCTTCTCGCATGACCGCGCCGATGCAGCCGCGGAGACTCGAGGACGAGAGGCCCGGCGGGCCCGGGCCGACGCCGCGGGACCCCGCGGGGTGGCGCAACGGGCTGGGGGTGGTCGCCCTGGGCCTGGGCGTGCTGGCGCTGCTGACACCATTGTCGCGGATCGAGGTCCAGGGGCGGGTCGGGCTGCTGCTGGTCCTCGCCGCCGTGCTGGAGCTGGCGCACGGCTTCCGCCGCTCGACCGAGGCCGGGCGGAGGGCGGCGTGGCTCGGGGGCGCGATCACGCTGGCCATGGGCGTCCTGCTCATCAACGCCCCCTACTTCGCCTCCACGGCGATCGTGCTCTTCCTCGCCGGCTGGTTCGGCCTGGACGGCGTCCGCCACCTTGCCGGCGCCTTCCTCCGCAGGGACACCCGCCGGTCCGCCCTGGCCTGGATCTTCGCCGGTCTCGGCAACCTCCTGGTCTGCGCGGCGCTGCTGGTGCTCCGCGGGCGGGCGATGGTGGCGTGGACGGTGGCCGCCGCCGGCGCGGCGCGGATCTTCGGGACGGCCGTGAACATCTTCCTCTCCCCCGTGTTCACCGCCGGCGATTCCGGCGACACGGCGGTCGCCGACCTGCTCCTCCCGGAGGACCCGGAGATGCGGGCCCTGGCCCGCCGGCTGGCCGAGGAGGAGTCGGCCCGGGCGTCGATCGACCGCGGCTGGGTCCTCGGCTTCATCGCCACCCTGTTCGCGATCCACGTCGGTCGCATGGGCTTCGACCGGACCTTCCTCGGCGTCGTGTCCCCGGGCTTCGCCACGCTCGGCGACCTGGCCATCGCCCTGCTCCTGGCGTTCGTCGTCGTCATCCCGGGCAGCGTGCTGTGGCGCCGGCTGACGCGGGGCCCGGAGCGCCGGCTCTGGGGCTGGTGCCTGAAGGTGCCCGAGGACGGAGCGAGGCTGGGGGCGGAAGGCCGTCGGTGCGCTCATCGAGCACCGGCTCCGCCTCTCGATCCGCCTGGCCCAGGCGCGCTACTCCGTCCGCACGGCCCTGAGCCGGGGCCTGCAGATCGGCCTGCCGCTCGCGGCCGTCGTCGCGGCGACCGTCCCGGTCTGGGGCATCAGTTGGTACTTCGACACCGAGAACTGGGCGGCCGGGCTGTGGAACTCCTGGGCGGAGGAGCGCACCGACACCTGGCGCGAGGCGATGGTCCGGCGCCGTGTCGGCGGAGGAGCTCGCGAAGGGGCCGGCGCGGGCGTTCGCCGTCTCCCCGCCGGGCACCGACGGCGACTTCTCGTTCCTCGTCATCGGCGACACCGGCGAGGGCGACGCCTCGCAGCACAGCCTGCGGGCCAGCCTACCTCGAGGTGGTCCGGCGCCCGGAGGTCAAGTTCGTCGTCCTCTCGTCGGACGTCGTGTACCCGACCGGCTCGATGAGGCACTACGAGGCGAACTTCTGGCTGCCGTTCATGGGCACCGCCAGGCCGGTGTACGCGATCCCGGGCAACCACGACTGGTACGACGCCCTGGAGGGGTTCGCCGCCACCTTCCTGGAGCCGGACGCGGCGCGGGCGGCCATGCGCGCCCGGGTGGAGGTCGACAACCGGATCACCAGCACCACCGACCGGCGGATCGAGGAGCTGATCGCCACGGCCTCGCGGCTCAAGCAGGAGTACGGCGTGCCGACACAGCTCCAGAAGGCGCCCTTCTTCCAGTTCCAGACCGACTCGTTCGCCCTCTTCGCCGTGGACACCGGGGTCGCCCGGCGCCTGGACCCGGCGCAGCGGGCCTGGCTCTCCGCGGCGCTCGGATCGGCGCGCGGCAAGGCGAAGATGGCGATCCTCGGGCATCCGCTCTACGCCGGCGGCCTCTCCACCGTCGGCGACGACGCGGAGTTCGCCGCCCTCCACGCCCTGCTGCGCGAGCACGACGTCTCGATCGTCATGGCCGGCGACACCCACGACCTGGAATACTACGCCGAGCGACCGGCCGGCTCGTCGCGGACGGCGCACCACTTCGTCAACGGCGGCGGCGGCGCCTACCTGAGCTTCGGGACCGCGCTCGACTGGCCCGCCCGGCCGGCGACGGCCGACTGGGCGTTCTACCCGACGCGAGACCAGGTCGTCGCGAAGATCGAGGCGACGACGCCGGCCTGGAAGCGTCCCGCCTGGTGGTGGACGAAGCGCATGGGCGCCTGGCCCTTCTCCGCCGAGTGGCTCTCGGCCGCCTTCGACGCCAACGTGGCGCCGTTCTACCAGAGCTTCATCGAGGTCCGCGTCGAGCCCTCGCGGCGACGCATCCGCCTCCTGCCCTACGGCGTCCACGGCCGACTGACCTGGAGCGACCTGGCGACCTCCCGAGGATTGCGTCCGGCCCATACGCCGGCGGAGGCGCCGGTGGAGTGGGTGGTGGAGATGCCGGATCAGTGATCGGGGCCGGACTTCGGGGTTGACCGCGCCTTGCGCCGGAGGGTCGATGCGTCTTTCGTACCCGATCGCGCACGGTTTACAGCCTCGGTGGCAGGAATCCAGCCCGTCTGCCGTCGTCAGGCCGAGGGGGTCGCCGAACCATAGCGGCTGGCCCCGGTCGGTCCGATCCCATGCGGCACCTCACCCGACCTCCGTGCACCATTCCCACCGCAGCGGACGGCGCGATTGTCCGGGCCAAGGCCGGCGACACTGCGCGCTTCGGTCCGATCGCACGCGGTGTGTCGGACTGGAGCTCGCAAGATGGGACCTAAATGAGGTCCAGTAATCACTCGGTGGAAGCCGACGATAAGTCGCGAACCCCGGATCTGACAAGAAGCCGGCTCCCTCGGGGCAAGCCGCTGTCGCGGACTGTACGTATGAAGGGCGGACCGGACGATGGTCTGGAGGGGAACGACGCATTCTAACGCCGTTGCCTCATTTATCGGATGTTCGGGTCCGAAGGTTCAGCCGGCACCAGACCTCCCCGCGTGTTCAAGGGCGGCGCGTCGACCGCGAGCACGGCAAACTCGCCGCCGGCGACCCCTGGGCGACCATCCCGGCCAGGGCGAGAGATCGTGTCGCCCCCGCGGATCATGGCCTTGATGAGGGCGGCCGACGTGGTCTCGATCTTCCGGCCCAGCGTCGGCGTCGTGGCAACGCCGTGATCGCCGGGAAAGCGGCACGAGAACCGGGGGCCATGGCCCTGTCTCCTGGATCTCTCAGAAGTGGATGATATCAAAGTAGAAAAAAGAGCTTGCTTGACAGGAATTTTCCGACTTCGGTATATTACTTTGTGTCTATGCTTGCCGGATGCGGATGAGAGGCAATTCGACAAACCCGCCATGATGGCCCAGCCGTGCGTCTTTGCATGGGTAGGTTGGTTTATGCGCCTACCCTTCTGACGCCCGGACATCCGCGATGATCGCCCGGCGTGATGGTCCATTCCCCGCGGTAATGGCTGCCGCATCTCAAGGTCTCATGCATCTCTCGTCACCCCCGGATCGCCCGGGGGCAGCGGCTGGTTCGTGCTGAAGACCCGTTCGAGGATCGCGACCCGCATCGCACCCTCTCGATCTCGCATCAAGGGCCTCGAGTCAGCCCCGGGATGGTCACCAGGGCTGGGTCCGGACTCCGGGAGGACGACTGCCATCATGACGACGATCCGCTCGATTCCCATGGAGGAACATCCTGAAAGTACGGACATTCCTCGTGTTGACCTGAGCCCGAGTCGATCTCTTGAGTGAGGATCCCGTCGATGAGCATCGATCTTGAACGTCGTCCCCTCGTCGCGGCGCTGCGTCAGGAACTGCGCCACGAGTTGGATGCCCTGCGGGGCAACTGGTTCTGGTTCGTCATCCTGGGCGTCTCGTTGGTCGTCCTGGGCACCGTCGCCCTGGGCTCCGTGGTGATCGCCTCGCTGGCCGCGGCCGCGGCGATCGGCGTGCTGCTCCTGCTCGGGGGCGCGGCCGAGGCCGTGGGGGCGTTCTGGTGCCGCGGCTGGAGCGGCTTCTTCCTGGAGCTGCTCTCGGGCGTGCTGTCGATCGTCGTCGGGCTCCTGTTCCTGCGGGCGCCGGCCGGCGCCCTGGCGGCCCTGACGCTGCTGCTGGCGTGCTTCCTGATGGTCGGCGGGTTCTTCAAGATCGTGACCGCCGTGGTCTATCGGTTCGCCGCGTGGGGCTGGTCGCTGGCCGGCGGGATCATCGACGTGATCCTCGGCCAGATGATCTGGCAGGAGTGGCCGGCGTCGGCGCTGTGGGTGATCGGCCTGTTCGTGGGGATCAACCTGCTGTTCCGCGGATTCAACTGGATCGCCCTCGGGCTGGCGCTGCGCTCGCTACCCCGCCCGCAGACGGCCTGAGTCCCTCTCGTGAGCCATCACTCCGGTGCAGAGCAAGGGCCTTCGGATGCGGGAGTCTTCGTCCGCGTCGATGGCCGCTGAATGGTGGGATCGTCTTGGTTCCAACATCAACCTCTCGAGCACCCCTTCGGCGGCTGCGTCGATGCGGGTTCGATGCACGGAGGTCTCCCCGGGTCGTGTCGACCTCAGGGACGGTGCAGGACGCTCTGGCCCGAGCTCCCCGAGATGCACCGGAGGCTGACCGTGTTCTGGTTCTGCTGCTGGATGATCGCGTTCTGGAACGATGAGCGGGGCCTGGAGGAAAGGTCCGACTGGATGAGACCGGCCGCCTGGTCGGGCCGTTTCTGGGGTCCGGCCGCGAGCCGGGCCCGGTCGGCCGGAGAGCTCCTGCCGCTGCCGATGGACCCGGAGATGGCCCGGTGGAACCGCTGGGGCCGGGACGTGCTCCGGGAGGGTGACATCGTCTTCCGGCTCGGCGATGCCAGGGCCATGCGCGGGCTCTTCGCCCTGAGCTGGTTCATCGCCCGGGCGACGGATAGCCCGTTCTCGCATACCGGGATCGTCGCCATCGAGGACGGATCGCCCATGGTCTACGACTGCTCGTCGGACGGCATCCGGCTGATGCCGTTCGAGGTCTGGATGCTCGACTGCGTCGGACCCATGGGCGTGAAGCGACTGAAGCCCGAGCACCGCCGCCACATCCCCGGCGTGATCGGCTACTGCCGTACGATCTTCGAGCAGCAGGTGCCATTCGACTTCGAGTTCCGCCTGGACGATTCCGCGCTCTACTGCCTCGAGATGACCGAGAAGGCGTTCCGATCCCAGGGGTTGACACTCTCCGAGCCGGTCCGGATCGGCGACTGGGAGCATCTGACCAGTTATCCCATCACCGCACTCCTGATGCCTCTCGGCACGCGGCTGGCGCTGGGGCGCCCGATCACCCTCGAGCAGCCCGTCTACGTGCCCGGGAACGATCACCAGGGAGTGTGGGCCTCGCCGTTGCTGGAGTCGGTCTTCGGCCCGGAGCCGAAGGGGGACCGTGGAGCGGCTCCGGGACAGCCGGGCGGCATCAGCTTGCGGGGGGATCTCGAGCTGATCGTCTTTGCCGCGGGCGAGTTGCGGCGATCTTACTCGGAGCTCCCCGTTCGATGGATGAGCGATGTCGCCCTGCACCCACGAGTCCAGGGGCTTCTCGTGGCCCGCGGTCCTGATGCAGGCGAAGGCGGCCTGGAAGAATCGCGAGAGCCTGGATCAATCGAGGAGAGAACCATGCCCAGAGAGCCGGAGGAAGTCCGCTGCCTCTGCTGGACCGCGCCATGATCGCCGACGAGCGGGCGTATCGCGCATGAAGCGGAGACCGACCGGGGCGACATCCCCAGATACCGCTCCTCGGGCGATCAGGGGGTGAACGGGCCTCTCCGCTCGGGCGGCCGGACCCTCGAATTGGCCCGATACGCTGCCGTAGTCCCATTCAAAGGTGCCCGGCCGGGAAGGTGAATCGTGGAAGAGGCACTCAGGCGCGGATGGGAGAATCTCATCGGTCGTTCGGACGGGCCGATGACTTTCCGGCTGATCATCCAGCCGGCCGTGGCCGTCCTCCTTGCGATTCGGGCTGGATTACACGATGCACGGGAAGGCCAGCCCCCCTTCTTGTGGACCGTTTTCTCGAATCCAGGCCGCCGGCACGAGTTGTTGCGACAGGCGTGGAACGATGTGGGGAACGTTTTCATCGTCGCGCTCGTCCTGGACTCGATCTACCAGGTCATCGTGCATTCCGGCATTTACGCCCTGGAGTTGCTTCTCACGGCAACGATTCTGGCCCTCGTCCCGTATGTGATCGTTCGTGGCCTTGTCACCCGTCTCGCAAGACGACAATCGGCCGTGAGCCGTGCCGATGGACGACCCGGAAATCAAGCAACACCGGGCGAAGACCCGCGACAAGAAAGGCAGGAAGACTGACATGCAGCACGACTGGACGAAGCCCGCCGCCAAGGCGATCCCGAAGGAGGGATTCTTCGAGGAGGAACAGGGACGATACGGCCCGATCTTCCCCAGGACTCCCGCGTGCTATGGCTTCACGATCATCGCGAAGATCAAGCCCGGCACGGAGCAGACCATCCGCGCGTATGGGAAGAAGATCGAGGAGACCATCGCCGGCCTGCCCGACGCCCTCGAGGTGCTCAAGCTGCACTACCTGCGCTGGGTGCTCTTCGACATCGGTACGGAGACGTACTTCATGTATCAGGGCATCTTCGACACCGACTTCGATAAGTACACCGAGGACGCCGTGGCGCTCTTCTCGAAATACGGCATCAACACGGTCTTCGAGAACCTCGAAGGGTTCCCCGAGGATTGGAAGTCGAACCCCGCGGCCTTCGTCAAATTCGTCCGGGAGCACCAGTGCCCGAGCTTCCTCGAATACGGGGAGTATCCCTACGTGAGCGCCGACGAGATCAAGAAGGCGCTCAGGCTCAAGGCGGCGTTCTCCACCATGCTCGACCAGATGCAGTGATCTCTGGAGCGGCGTGCCAGGACGGTGCATCTACGAAGTCGAAGCGGATTAGCTCCATCAAGTACCATCGACAGAGACGAGAACTCAATGCCCAGCATGACCGAGCCGATGGGGACAGTGCGCCACTACATCGATTGTTTCAACAAAGGTGGATGTGAAGGGCAATGGCGGCGGCATGTGATGTCCCGATGTCCATCCTCGACGGCCTCCCGCCGCACGTCTGGCACGGACCGACGGCCAGTGAGGATTGGCACAGAGACGTCACGGTCGCCGGGGACCGCGAAGGTGCGACCGACTACTTCGTCGCCCTGGGCGAGCCGTGGCATGTCAACGTCACCGGCGACCGCTCGTATGTGGTCGTTCCCGCGACCATGACGTTCCGGGTGCACGGCCAGCCGGTCACGCAACCGGTTCGGCCCTCACGGTGGCGCTTCGCAAGCTCGACGCGGAGTGGCGCATCATGGCCTGGGCGTGGGCCAAGGGGCCACAAGTAGGGCCGTTCCGGCAGAGGATGCCCCTGCCCGAGGGGACGGGGCCGCATCAGGCTCGGGCTCAGTCCGACGATCACTCTTGGGAAAGCGTCATGCTGACACTCGACGACATTCAGCACATCCTGCTCGCCCGGGCGCCGGCGATGGCGGCGCGCTACGAGTTCCTGTCGTTCCGCAGCCCCTCGGCCGGCCGGAAGTGGCTCGCGGGCCTGC
>CAWFXY010000024.1:0-908406 GCA_963819805.1 uncultured Planctomycetota bacterium
ACCGGTCCCAATCGGACGGATCGCGGCAAAGCAGGCTCGAAGCACGATGTCCTGACCGACGGTAACGGTATCTCACTAGCCCTTGGACCTCACCGGTGCGAATCGCTATGAACATGACGTAGCTCGTTCCACGGGCCGGTCGAGCCATCCGCCGGTGCCGGCAAGGCGGCGGCGCCGGCGTCGACCCGACGCGTTGTACGGTGACCGGGGCTACGACTCGCAACCGGATCGCGACTCCTCGAGGGTCGCTGGGGATCAAGCCGGTGCGCGCGGGGCGACGCCGACGGCAGCGGTCTGGGCAAGGTTCGCTGTCGTGGAGCCGGACTTGCCCTGGTTGCACGAGGACCGGCGGCTGCGAGTCAGTGACGAAGGGAGGGCGGCGATCGACGACGGCTTCCTCAAGCTCGGCGGCGACGAGATGCTTCAAAGGTGTACAACAGTCGATTTGCTGAGAGAGTTATTCTTGCTACTTCTTTCTTCTTCTTCAGGAAGATGTTAGGACGTACCCCCCGAACCCGACCGCCTCCGCCTCGCAGTCTCGCCGACGGACGGTGAGGCCGTCGACGAGGCGTCCGCGCCATCCGCAGGCCGAGCTTGAAGGGTCCGCATCCCCTGGCCCCGGCTCGACCGGGCCGGCCGCCTGCGGGCAAGCGTGCTGGCCGTCGCGCTGGTCCTCTGGCAGAAGGCCGGCGCGACCGGCCGGCGGACCGTCCCGTTCAACCAGGCCGGGGCCGCCGAGCGGCCGGGCCCGAGTCGGCCCGCCGCGGCGTCCGGCGGCTCGAGTCCGCCGGCCTGGTCTCCGGGCGGCGGCGGCCGGGTCGTGGCCTGGACGTGACCTTGCTGGCGGCCGACGAACCGGCGGGGATCAAGGCGGGCCGGCACGGTGGGCCCGGAGGCCGCGAACGGATCACGCCCGGGGCCGGCGTCCCGGCCCTCTTGCCTTCGCGGGAGCCCGCGACCGCCCGATTGCTGGCTCAGGCCCGGAACGTTCGCCGTCCGCAGCAAGATCGATCCCCTCAGGAACTCGAGGGAGTTCCGCCCCCTAAGCCGTTGGGATCAGGTGATGACGTGCGGTGGGTACCATCCTCGGCGTGAGGACATCGGACTGGGCTGAATCTGGACTTCGGTGGCCGCCGATAATACCCGATCAGTCACCGAACGGCAGCGGGTGCCACTTCCGGCGAATTCCGATGGAAGAAGCGAGGCCGACGTTTCGTTGTGCATGTTTCTTGCGGTCGATGATTTGCGCATTGAATACGCATTCACCACAAGAGGTGCGCCTTTTTTTAGGCGGATCACGTTGTCGCGTTCGGTTTGACCTTATCACCCAGATTCTCGCGTGCCGTCGACCACCTTTGAGCGCGACGCCCGAAGACTGCTCCTCCCGGGCGGGGTACATGCTGGCTCGGTCCCTACCCGGCATCGTGACACGTCTCATCCCCGTCACGGGCCCGACTCACATCGACGCCGCGACGATTATAATAGCGCCGGGGGGAGATCCTGTCGATCGAGGCGGCCCTTGCGATGAGAGTCCTGATCGTCGACGACGAGCCGAGCATCCGGCGTACGCTCCGGCTAGCACGGGAGGCGGACCGGCATGCGGTCAATGACGTCGGGACTGCGGACGACGCGGTGCGTCTCGTCGCGGGATCCCCCTACGATGTACGCTGGTCGACCTCCGGCTCGGGACGGATTCGGGCTCGACCTCCTGCGATCGCTTCGGTCCCCAGTCGCCCCGGCTCGCGACCGTCGTCATCACGGCCCATGTGAGCCTCGACACGGCGGTCGAGGCGATGCGCCGGGGGGCATTCGACTACTTGACGAAGCCGTTCCCGCCGGCCCAGGTCCGCGCGGACCTGGAGCGAGTGGCCCCGGTCCGGAGCCTCCAGGACCGGGTCGCGGACCTGGAAGATCAGGTCCGTCGCGAGGTTCCCGAGGTGGACCTTCAGGGGGGCGACCCCGAGGTGCGCCGAGTGTTCGACCTCGCTCGGCGGGTCGGCACCTCCGACGTCCCCGACCTGACCCGGGCGAGAGCGGCACCGGCAAGGGCGTCCTGGCCCGCGCCGCCCACGCTTGGAGCCGCCGCGCCGCCGGCCCATTCGTCACGGTCAGTTGCCCCAGCCGAGTCGCCGAACTGCTCGAGAGCGACCTGTTCGGCCACGTCCCGGGCGCCTTCACCGGCGCCGTCCGCGACGCCGCCGGCAAGGTCGCCGCCGCCGAGGGTGGCACGCTCTTCCTCGACGAAGCCGGCGATCTCCCGCTCCCGCTCCAGCCGAAGCTCCTGCGGTTCCTCAAGGAGAAACGGTACGAGCGGGTCGGCGAGGCGACAACCCGGTCTGCCGACGTGCGGATCGTCGCCGCGACCAACCGGGACCTGGAGGCGGCCGTCGCGGCTGGTTCGTTTCGCGAGGATTTGCTCTACCGGCGCAACGTCATCGCGCTGGGTTTGCCGCCGCTCCGAAAACGCATCGATACGATCGCGATGGCCAATCACCTGTTGGCGTTCCTCGTCCGCCAGCTCGGGCGGCGCCTGGCGGGCTTCACGGCTGAGGCGGCGAGGCGATGGCGAGGCACCCCTGGCCGGGCAACCTCCGAGAGCTGCGGAACGCGGTGGAGCGGGCCGCGATCCTGGCCGCCCGGCCGGAGGTCGGCCCCGACGACCTCCCCGAGCGACTCGGCCGGGGCCGCGGGGTGATCGCGGGGGGACGCCGGTCGAGCTCGGCGGCCCCGTCACGCTCAGGGCCCTGGAGGCCGAACAGATCCGCCGCGTCATCGCAACGTCTTCCGGCCTCGAAGAGGCGGCCCGGACGCTTTGAATTGACGCGAGTTCCCTCTACCGGAAGCGAAAGCGGTCCGAGCCTTGACCGGTCCGGTCGTGCAAGTTGCCACTGCGGGCCTTGCGAAATGCACGACCGCGGAGAGCTTCAACGCGCCGAAAGCCTTGCTGCAAGAAATCGATAATGAGCACTCGAAGCGACTTGCGGCCGGTCGCCTCGATCCGGAGCGGCACTTGCTTTATCGCCTCTGGAAGGCGACCAGGCTTAAGCGCGCCACGGACCGGCCTGATCGCCGGGCTCGGCGGCCCGATCGCCGTACGCGGCGAGCCGGGTGGAAGTGACACGATCAAGGCCGTGCCGCCCGAGGCGGAGCGCCGCCCCGCGGTGTAAAGGGGGGGATGATGTCGCAAGAGAAACATATCCTGGTGGTGGACGACGAGCCGAACATCCGGCTGATGTTCTTGAGAGCCCTGGAAGTGCCGGGTCGCCTCGTGATACTGACCCCGAACGGCCAGGCGGCCCTCGACCGCCTCGCCGGGGGGGCATATGATGTCGTGCTGCTCGACCTCCAGATGCCCGGCCTGGGGGGCATGGAGGTGCTGGAAGCGCTCCGCGCCAGGGGAGACGACGTCCCGGTGATCGTCGTCACGGCCCACGGCAGCGTTCCCGACGCGGTCAAGGCGATGCGGCTGGGGGCGGTCGACTTCCTGCCCAAGCCGGTGACCCCCGAGCAAATCCGCGCGGCCGTCGACGAGGTACTCGCGCGCCACGAGCCCGCCCGGGCTCTGACCACCGGCTCGGCGTTCGCCGACGACATGGCCCGCGCCAAGCGGGCGGTCAACAAGCGGGCGTTCGACGAGGCCCTCGTCTTCCTCAAGCAGGCGCTGGGCCTGGACCCGGGCTCGGCCGAGGCGCTCAACCTCTACGGCGTCGCCCTCGAATGCGTGGGTCGTTCCGTCGGGGCCAGACGGGCGTACAAGGCCGCGCTGAAGGCCGACCGCCGCTACGCCCCCGCTGAGAACAACCTGCGACGGCACTCCGTGTGGACCAACCCCGACGACGCCGACGTTCCGATCGACCTCGGCGGCGACTAGCGCTTCCTCGGACGGGCCGTCGGCCGCTCCCGCCACTGCGCAGGGCCGGCCGCCTCAACGGAGGGCTCGCCCGGGGTGTTCGACCCCATTCCGGTGGTCCCTGCATGATCGCCGGTCATCGAGTGAGGTCCATGTTCAATACGCTGCGGAATAAGTTGCTCGTCGGGCTGACGCCCCTGCTGGCCATCCTGGTCGGGCTGGGGCTCTGGGCGATCACGATGTTCCACCGGCTGGGCGGGAAGATCGACGTGATCCTCCGCGAGAACTACACGAGCGTCCTGGCCGCCGAGGGGATGAAAGAGGCGCTCGAGCGCATGGACTCGGCCCTGCTCTTCGCGATCGGCGGCGAGGAGGAGCAGGCACGGTCGCAATTCCACGAATTTCGGCCGAGATTCGCGGCGCAGCTCGGCGTGGAACGCGGCAACGTCACCCTCCCCGGCGAGCAGGAGCTGGCCGACGTGCTGGAGTCGCTTTCAGATCGATATATGGCACTGTCGGATCGCTTCCTGGCGCTGCCGCCGTCGGCGAAGGACGAGCGGATCAAGCTCTATTTCGCCCAGCTCCTGCCGCTCTTCAACTCGATCAAGGCAAAGGCCGACGACGTGCTCAACCTCAACCAGAAGAACATGGAGGACGAGAATCGCCGGGCCCGTCAGGCGGCGGCCGTGTCGGTCCGCCTCATGTACGGAGCGCTGGCCGGCGGCGCGGCGGTCGCGACGATCATCGCGCTCTTGCTGAGCCAGTCGATCCTCGGGCCCGTCCGCGAGGTGACGCGCGGGGCTCGCGCCTTAACGCGGGGCGACCTCGACCAGGTCGTCGCCGCGACCTCGCGCGACGAGCTCGGCGAACTCGCGCAGGCCTTCAACACGCTGGCGCGGACGATCCGCGAGTTCCGCGAGTCGGGCACCGCCCGCCTCCTCCGAGCCCAGAAGACGGCGCAGGCGACGATCGACTCGTTCCCCGATCCGGTGGTCGTCGTCGACACGACCGGGGCCGTCGAGCGTGCGAACCCGGCGGCACGGCGGATCCTGGGCGTCGTCGCCTCCGAGGGCGTGCCCGTGCCGTGGTCGCCGCCGCCAGCGATCCGGCCGCTCCTGGCCGACGTGCTCGCCGGCCAGCCCGACGTCCTGCCGACGACGCTCGAGAGCGCCATGGTCTTCCGCGACGACGGCCAGGAGCGGTTCTTCCTGCCGCGGGTCCTGGCGATCCGCGGCGACGACGCGGTGCCGCTGGGCGCGGCCGTGGTGCTCACTGACGTCACCCGGTTCCGCCTGATGGACCAGCTCAAGAGCGACATGGTCTCGACCGTCAGCCACGAGCTCAAGACGCCGCTGACGGGCGTGCAGATGGCCGTGCATCTGCTGCTGGAGGAGATCGTCGGCCCGCTCAATCCGAAGCAGGTCGAGCTGCTCCTGGCGGCACGGCAGGACTCGGACCGGCTGCTGGGGATCGTCAACGACCTGCTCGACCTGACCCGGATCGAGCAGGGGCGGGTCGCGCTCGACCTGCATGCGATGACGCCCGCCGAGCTGGTCGGTGAGGCCGTCGAGCGGTTCGAGGCGCGGGCCAAGGACGCGGGGCTACACCTGAAGGCCGAGGCACCCGCCGGCCTGCCTCCCGTGGGAGCGGACCGTGAGCGAGTAGGGCATGTCTTCGATAATCTGATCGGAAATGCATTGGCCCATACCCCGCGCGGGGGTAGTGTCACGGTTGCGGCCGAGGCCGACGGGGACGGATTCGTCCAGTTCCGCGTCAGCGACACGGGCGAGGGCATCCCGCCCGAGCACCTGCCGCGGATCTTCGAGAAGTTCTATCGCGTGCCGGGCTCCGAGACCAAGGGCGGCGCCGGGCTCGGCCTGGCGATCGCCCGCGAGATCGTCGCGGCCCACGGCGGCCACATGGACGCCGAGAGCGTCCCCGGCGAGGGCTCCGAGTTCACCTTCACCCTGCCCGCGGCCACCGGCTGAACCGGGATGCCGCGAGGGAGGTACTACGCATGGACCGTCGCAAGCGAATCCTGATCGTCGACGATGAGCCGAATGTCCGGCTCGTGTTCCGCACGGCGCTCGCCACGCTCGGTGCCGAGATCACCGTGGCCGAGGACGGCGAGTCGGCCCTCGACCGGCTCGAGCGGCAGTCGTTCGACCTCGTCCTGCTCGACCTGAAGATGCCGCACGTCGACGGCATGGAGACGCTCCGCCGGCTCCGCGAGCGGGGCGACGACACGCCGGTCGTCATCGTCACGGCGCACGGCGACGTGCCGCACGCCGTCGAGGCGATGAAGCTCGGCGCGATCGACTTCCTCTCCAAGCCGCTGGCGCCGCCGATGCTCCGCGGTGTCGCCGCCGAGGTCCTCGCGCGGCATTCCGAGCCCGAGGCCGCGCCGGCCGAATTGCGGCATGCGGGACCGGTCGTCGTGACGCTCGCCCCCCGGCGCTTGACCTCTCGGCCGCCAAGCGGGCGCTGAACCTCCGCGACTTCGAGCGCGCGGCCGAGCTGCTCGGCCGGGCCCTCGACCCTCGCGCCCGACTCGCCCGAGGCGCTCACGCTGACGGGCGTCCTCTACGAGTCGAGGGGCCAGGAGCACGCCGCCTACCGCGTCTACCGCGCGGCCCTCGAGGCCGACCCGCATTACGGGCCCGCCCTCGAGAACCTGCGCCGCTACTGCGACCACCACGGGCTCGACTTCCGCAACAAGTCGATCAACCCCGCCGCTACACACTGACTCCAGGAGAGATCCGATGGCCGTCGCCACGTTCGCGATCGGGATGTTCCTGTTCGCGCTGTTCTTCGGCCTGGTCGCCGCGTGCGACCGGCTCTGAAATCCCGATTCGAGACATCCGAGGGGACCATGCTGATCCTGACCGCACTCCTTACCGTCGCGGCCTTGGTCTACCTGACGTACGCCATGATCCGGCCCGAGCGGTTCTGAACCCGAGATACGAATCGACTGGAGTCTCCTAACGTGGGATCGACCTTAACCTGGATCCACCCGTGCTGGGCTATGGGGCTTCCGATCGCCCTGTCCTTCCCGCTCGGCTGGCTGATGTTCCGCTCGCTCGACGTGCCGCGCGAACGCGACGGGGAAGGGCGTCGATGCTCTGCCCATGTTACTCGGCCGCCTCCTCGGCCGGCGCGAGCCGGAGCGGATGGACTGGAAGCACTACGCGGTCGCGCTGCTGGCGTTCAACCTCGCGCTGTTCGTCATCACGTTCGCGCTGCTCTACGCGCAGCACAAGATCCCCCTGCTCAACCCCGACCACAAGGGCTCGCTCGGCGAACTCGGCTACAAGATCGGCGACGACGACCACCCCGGCGCCGACACGGGCGTCGTCTTCAACACCGTCTGCTCGTTCGTCACCAACACGAACCTCCAGCATTACTCGGGCGAGCAGCATCTCTCGTACTTCAGCCAGCTGGCCGGGATCGTCTGGCTGATGTTCGTCACGCCGGCCTCGGGCCTCTGCGTGATGCTCGCGACGCTCCGGGGATTGCGCGGGGACAAGGACCTGGGCGACTTCTACGTCGACCTGCTGCGGGGCATCCTGTTGGTGTTCCTGCCGTACTGCCTGATCGTCGCGACGCTGCTGATGGCGTCGGGCGTGCCGATGACCCTCGAGGGCGCGGCCACGGCGACGACGGTCGACGGGGCGGCGACGAAGTTCGAGTCACAGACCATCTGCCGCGGCCCGGTGGCGGCCCTCGTCGCGATCAAGCAGTCCGGCACAAACGGCGGCGGCTATTTCGGGCCGAACTCGGCGCACCCGTTCGAGAACCCGAGCCCCTGGAGCAACCTGCTGTCGGTCGTCTCGATCGTCATGCTGCCGATGGCTTCGATGGTCATGGCCGGCCTGATGCTCAAGAACATGAGAGCACGCGCTCGTGCTCTACGGCGTCATGCTCGCGTTCCTAATCGCCGGCGCCGTCATCGCGGTGAGCGCAGAAGTGAAGCCGAGCGCGGCGACCGAAGGATTGCCGGTCGTCGCGGGGCCGAACATGGAGGGGAAGGAGGTCCGGCTCGGGGCCGTCTCCGAGGCGACGTGGGCGGCGATGACGACCGCGACGTCCAACGGCTCGGTCAACAGCATGCACGACAGCCTCAACCCGATCGCCGGCGCCGTGCCGATGTCGATGATGATGCTCAACGTCGTCTTCAGCGGCGTCGGAGCCGGGTTCGAGAACATGCTGATGTACGTGATCGTGGCCGTCTTCATCGCCGGGCTGATGGTCGGGCGGACGCCGGAGTACCTCGGCAAGAAGGTCGAGGCGAAGGAGGTGAAGCTCGCGATGATCGCGGTGCTGCTCCACCCGCTCCTGATCTGCGCCATGGCCGGCCTGTTCGCGGCGACGCCGTGGGGCCAGAAGACGGTGGCCAACCCGGGATCGCACGGCTTCAGCGAGATCCTCTACGAGTTCACCTCGGCCTCGGCCAACAACGGCTCGGGCTTCGAGGGACTCGCCGACAACAACCCGGCGTGGAACATCGCCACCGGCATCGTCCTGCTCCTGGGCCGGTTCCCCGCGCTGATCCTGCCGCTGGCCGTCGCCGGCTGCCTCTCGGTCAAGAAGGGCGTCCCGCAGACGATCGGCACGCTACGGACGGACAACCTGACGTTCGCCGGCATGCTGCTGGGGACGGTGCTGCTGGTCGGCGCGCTGTCGTTCATGCCGGCGCTGGTGCTCGGGCCAATCGCCGACCATCTGGTGGCCGTGAAGCCATGAGGGGCCGCCTCGGCGGGCGGGACACCCCGCCCGGGGACTTGGCGAAGCGGCCGGCGGATCGGGAAAGGGGTCCGTCGTCCGTGGAGCCGGGGGGGACCCCGGGCGGGGCCCCGTCGCGGAGGGAGCGATTGTAGGGTCCGCTATTGCGGACCACTCACAATGGCTCCGAATCGAAGACGGTCCGCAACAGCGGACCCTACGAAGAAGGATTCCCTGCGATGAGTATCGATACCGAGATCGAGCAGCCGAGGCGGGCCGAGTCCGAGGCCACGGCCTTCAAGATGCAGCGCCGGCAGACGCGTCGGCTCAGGCTCTTCGAGCCCGCGCTGGTCAAGATGGCGATCGGGAAGTCGTTCGTGATGCTCGATCCGCGGGAGATGTACCGCAACCCGGTCATGTTCCTCGTCGAGGTCGGCACCGTCCTCACGGCGATTATCACCGTGCAGTCGATCGTCAACGGCGCGGCGCTCGGCCTGATCGTCTACCAGGCGGTGCTGACCGTGCTGCTCCTGCTGACGGTCCTCTTCGCCAACTTCGCCTCGTCGCTGGCCGAGGCCCGCGGCAGGGCGCAGGCCGAGAGCCTCCGATCCACCCGCGCCGACACGCCCGCCTTCCGGCTCCACCGGCTGGGCAGCGACGAAGGGGAGGTCGTCTCTTCGACGAGGCTCCGCATGGGGGACCTGGTGGTCGTCGAGATCGGCCAGGTCATCCCGTCCGACGGCGAGGTCGTCGAGGGCGTGGCGTCGGTCGACGAGTCGGCGATCACCGGCGAGAGCGCCCCGGTGATCCGCGAGGCGGGCGGCGACCACTCGGGCGTCACCGGCGGCACACGCGTGCTCTCCGACCGGATCGTTGTCCAGATCACGGCCGAGCCAGGTGCCAGCTTCCTCGACAAGATGATCGCGCTGGTCGAGGGCGCGATCCGCCAGAAGACGCCGAACGAGATCGCGCTGACGATCGTGCTGGCGGCGTTCTCGATGATCTTCCTGATCGTCACCGCGTCGCTCTACCCGATGTGGCTCTACTTCGCGCCGGACAAGCCGCTCGACATCCCAACGCTTGTCGCGCTGCTCGTCTGCCTGATCCCGACCACGATCGGTGCACTGCTCGCGGCGATCGGCATCGCGGGCATGGACCGCGCGCTGGCGGCGAACATCATCGCCAAGAGCGGCAAGTCGGTCGAGGTGGCCGGCGACATCGACACGCTCCTGCTCGACAAGACGGGCACGATCACCATCGGCAACCGCCGCGCCACGCAGTTCGTCCCGCTCGGCGGCGCCGACCCTCGCGAGGTCGCCCGCGTGGCGGGCCTGGCGTCGATGGCCGACCTGACGCCCGAGGGCAAGAGCATCCTCGACCTGGCGCGGCAGAGCGCGGCCGTCGACGGCGAGGTGCCCGACGGCTGCCGGTTCATCGAGTTCACCGCCCAGACCCGCATGAGCGGCATTGACCTCCCCGACGGCTCGCGGCTCCGCAAGGGCGCGCCGAACACGGTCGCCAAGCACGTCTGCGACCTGGGCGGGTCGATCCCCGAGGGCTACCAGCAGACGGTCGACGCAATCGCCTCGAGCGGCGCCACGCCGCTGGCCGTGGGGATCGAGGAGCGGATCGTCGGCTTGATCAAGCTCGAGGATATCCTCAAGCCCGGCATCCGCGACCGCTTCCTACGGCTCCGCCAGATGGGCCTGCGCGTCGTGATGGTCACGGGCGATAACCCGCTGACCGCGAAGGCCATCGCCGACGAGGCGGGCGTCGACGACTTCATCGCCCAGGCCACACCCGAGGCCAAGCTTGCGTACATCCGCAAGGAGCAGGAGGGCGGCAAGCTCGTCGCCATGATGGGCGACGGCACCAACGACGCCCCCGCGCTCGCTCAGGCCGACATCGGCGTGGCGATGAACTCCGGCACGCAGGCCGCCAAGGAGGCCGGCAACATGGTCGACCTCGACAGCGATCCGACAAAGCTCATCGAGGTCGTTGAGATCGGCAAGCAATTACTCATGACCCGCGGGGCGCTGACGACCTTCTCGATCGCCAACGACCTGGCGAAGTACTTCGCCGTCATCCCGGCGATGTTCATCGTCACCCTGCCCGAGCTGAGCCAGATCGACATCATGGGCCTGGCCACGCACGGCGGCGCCTATTCGGCGATCCTCGCGGCGGTGATCTTCAACGCGATCATCATCCCGCTCCTGATCCCGATCGCGCTGAAGGGCGTGACGTACCGGCCCGTTGGGGCTGGTGCTCTACTTCGACGGAACCTGCTCTGGTACGGCCTTGGTGGAGTGATCGCGCCGTTCGTCGGGATCAAGCTGATTGACATGATGATCGACCCGCTCCTTGCGGTCGTGGGGATCAAGTAGGGTCCGCTATTGCGGACCGTCTTCGAAGGCCATTGAAATGGAGGTCCGCAATCGCGGACCCTACGGGGAGACCGAGATGATTCGCGAGACTGTGGATGCACTCCGTGCCTGCCTCGTGACGTTCGTGATCTGCGTCATCGCGTACCCGGCGGTCGTGTACGGCGTGGGCCACGCCCTATTCCCGAAGCAGGCGGAGGGTAGCCTAATCGAGCGCGACGGCAAGGTGATCGGCTCCGAGCTGATTTCCCAGCCGTTCGCGTCGGACAAGTACATCTGGCCGCGCCCCTCGGCCGCCGACTACAAGGCCGACGCGGCGAGCGGTTCGAACCTCGGGACGAAGAATCCCGACCTCCGCAAGAAGATTGCCGACCGCGCCGAGGCCCTGAAAGCGACCGAGGTGCGCCGCGTCCCCGCCGACCTGGTAACGGCCTCGGGCGCCGGGCTCGACCCGCACATTAGCCCCGAGTCGGCCGAGTACCAGGCCGCAAGGGTCGCCTCGGCCCGCGGGGCGGACGTGTCGAAGGTCCGCGACCTGATCGCCCGCCACACGGAGCGTTCTGGCGAGGTCGTCGGCGCACCGGCCCGCGTCAATGTCCTGCTCCTGAACGTCGACCTCGACAGGGAGATTCCCGCCGCCAAGAATTGAGCGCGCGAAACCCCGACCGATGATGACCGAGCCCGTCCGCCCAACGCCCGAGCAGTTCCTCAGCCTGATCCGCCGCCAGGAGCGGGGCCGGCTCAAGGTCTATCTCGGCTCGTCGGCGGGCGTCGGCAAGACGTATGCGATGCTCCGCGAGGGGCAACGGCTCAAGGCGCAGGGCGTCGACGTCGTCATCGGCATCGTCGAGACTCACGGTCGCGCCGAGACCGCAGAGCAGATCGGCGACCTCGAGATCATCCCGCCCCGCGAGTTCCCCTACCGGGGCGTGACGCTTAAGGAGATGGACGTCGACGCAATCCTGGCGCGGCGGCCGACGATCTGCCTCGTCGACGAGCTGGCCCACACGAATGCACCGGGCAGCAAGCACGGCAAGCGGTATCAGGACGTCGAGGAACTCCTCCGCGCCGGAATTCATGTCATCACGACCGTCAACGTCCAGCACCTCGAGAGCCTCTACGACGAGGTCGAGCGGATGACCGGCGTGAAGGTCAAGGAGCGGCTGCCCGACGGCGTGCTGGGCGAGGCCGACCAGATCGTCAACGTCGACGTCTCGGCGGAGGACCTGCTCGAGCGGCTCAAGGCCGGAAAGGTCTACCCGCCCGACCGCGCCGAGCGGGCGCTGGCGAACTTCTTCACCGCGGGCAACTTGACGCGGCTCCGCGAGCTGACGCTGACGGAGATGGCCCACCTGATCGACCGCCGGACGCGCCGCGCCGACGCCGACCGGGCGCCGCCCTCGGCTACGGAGCGGGTCATGGTCGGCCTCTCGAGCCGGAGCCCGGACGCCCCGGCCTTGCTCCGCAAGGCGGCCCGGCTGGCCGACCGGCTAAACGCGCCTTGGTACGCCGTCTACATCCAGACCCCCGCCGAGGACCTGTCCCGGGTGGACGCCGCCACCCAGCGGACGGTCGGCAAGAACCTGGAGTTGGCCCAGCAGCTCGGCGGCATCCCGATGACCTTCCGCGGCCGCGACGTGGCCGGCACCATCGCCGCGTTCGCGCAAGAGTACCTTATCAAGGTGCTCGTGATGGGCAAGACCCGCCAGCCCTGGTATCGGCGCCTCCGGTCCGGCTCGATCCTCGAGCAGGTCCTGGGCCGGGCCCGGGGGGTCGACGTCATGGTGGTGGATGTCGGGGAAGTCGGGTGATGGCCGCGTTCAACCCCGGATTCGGCCCGGGGCTGAACCGCCGCGTCCGCTCGACGATCGGTCCCTCTCCACGACGGCTCGACCATCAGCCTCCGAATGGGTACGACCCGATCCCCGATCCCATGGACGTCTGAACGATCCGTCATGAATAGATGGTAAATATGACAGCATCATCTCTGAAAATAGCTAAGTGCTTGTCTGGCAATGGATGGCGATGGGTGTCTCATGGAGGCAACTCGGAGGCGCCTACCATGATGGACTTCCCGATCGATCGCCTGATGGACGAGCGCGCCTGCTACGACTGGCTGCTCGCGCTACTGCACCCCGGCGGGCTGGCTTACCCGCGCTGCCGCCGCGGCGACGCCCTGAGGGTCCGCCGCCACCGCCGCGACTCGGTGCTCGACTACCGCTGCGGCCACTGCGGGCGGGTGTTCAACGCCTTCATGGCGGCCGGCTGGTACAACCCACTTCCGCCCCGGCCAGGTCGTCCTGATCCTCCGCGGGTTCGCCCGGGGCCGTTCCACCGCCGGGGCGGCACGCGAGTTGGGGGGCCAGCTGCGGCCACCTGCTGGAGCGGCGGCACGCGATGCAGGCCCGCGCCCTGGCCGACGCCGATACCCCGCCCTGTCGGACGGGCACGTCGAGGCCGACGAGGCGTACCAGGACGCGGGGGAAAAAGGCGCCCCGCACGCCGACCCCGGCGACCCGCCGCGGCGGCGGGCGAATAAACGTCGGCCACGGCACTCGGGATAACGACCGGGTGCCGATCGCCGGCGCGGTGGGCCGGCAGAGCGGGCGGCTCGCCCTGGAGGTAGTGCGGCGGCCGAACCGCGCCGAGCTGGTCGACGACTTCGTGCTGCCGACGACGGCCGCCGGGTCGACGGTCTATACCGACGAATGGGGCGTGTACAGGTCGCTTCCGAAGCCTGGCCGGGGGCACGCCACCGTCTGCCGCCTGAGGTACCAGTGGGCCCGCGACGACGACGGGGACGGGGTCCGCGAGGTCCACGACAACACGCTGGAGGGGATCTGGACGGGGCTGCGGAACTTCCTCCGGCTGTTCCGCGGGGTGAACAAGGCCTACCGGCCCGGTATGTGGCCATGTTCTAGCGGGCGTACAACCTCAAGGCGGTGGCCGCGGAGTTCCTCCGCGCGATGTCCGGCCGATCAACGACCACCATTCCTGGGACATGAGCGATCCCGCTTTGTCAGGTTTGGGACGAGGGGCTCGGATAAGGTGACGGGGGAATCGTCATCTCTCGCCAGACCCCGCGGAGTCCGGCACGGTGTGCGAGAGCGGTCGAGCCCGCCCGGCTGGCGGCGAGGATGAGCTGGGCCGGCTCTACGCCGAGCACGAGCTGAAGCTCTCCGCGACGATCGGCCCGCGCCTCGCGGCCCGGATCGGCGTCGACGATGTCCTCCAGGCCGCCTACCCGCGTGCGCGGGCGCAGTGGCTCGACCGGCCCCCGGAGCCGGGCGCGGCGCTACTGCTGGCTCTACGGGGTCGTGCGCCACCAGGTGCTGGACGAAATCCGCAAGGCGACGGGCGCCACGCGGAGCCTCGACCGGGAGATCTCCATGCCCGACGACTCCGTGGCCGAGGTCGTCCTGGGCCTGGTCCGGTCGCAGACGACCCCCAGCGGCGTCGCCGTCCGCCGCGAGGAGGCCGCGCTGGTCCGGCGGGCCCTGGCGAGGCTGAAGCCCCGCGATTGCGAGATCATCACCATGCGGGTCCTCGACGACCTCACCTTCCCCGAGATCGTCGGCATCCTCGGCCGGCCGGAGAACACCGTCACCCAGCGCTACCATCGCGCCCTGCACAAGCTCCTGGTCCAGTTGGTTCGACCCGGCCCCCCCCGAGGCGGATTCCGACGACCCATGAACGAGCACCCGACCTCGTCGATGGAGACGGGAAGCGACGACGCCGTCCTCGGCCAGTTCCTCCGGGACCTGGACGGGGCCCCGGATGACGCCGCCTTCGCCGACATCGTGGCGCGGGCCAAGGCCCTGCACCCCGGCCGGGACGAGGAGTTCGACGCCCTCGTCGCGGGGCTCGCCAGGCCCCGCGGCCTGCGCGACCCGGACCGGCTCGGTCCGTATCGGGTCCGGCGCGTCCTGGCCGTAGGCGGCATGGGCAAGCTCTACGAGGCCGTCGAGGACAAGCTGGGCCGCGTCGTCGTCGTGAAGACGATCAAGTCCAGCCGGGCAGCGGACCCCCACTACCAGGACCGCTTCGACCGAGAACGCCGGGCGCTCGCGCGGCTGCACCACGCCAACATCGTCCCCATCTACGCGACCGGGCAGGAGTCCGGCCTCTTCTACTTCTCGATGCCCCGCATCCACGGCCCGTCGCTCCGCGCCCTCATCCGGAGGGCCTCGTCGCTGGGGACGGGGACGGCCTCGCCGATACCGTCGTCGTCCTTCGACAGCCTGATCGACGAGGCGTCGGCCGAGGAGGAGCGGGAGCTGGCCGGCCGCGTCCGCGGCGGCGACACGGCCGATCCGGCCCCGGCTCCGGACGCGCCGCGCGCGACGACCGCGCCCTCGCGGCCCTCCCGGCCGACTACCGGCGCCGGGCCGCCGCCCTGATGGCCACGTCGCCGAGGCCGTCCATCACGCCCACCAGGCCGGCGTCGTCCACCGCGACCTCAAGCCGGGGAATATCCTGGTCGAGCGCCAGGGGCATCCGTGGGTCCTCGACTTCGGCCTGGCCCATTTCAAGGAGGAGGACGACCCGCCGGTTTCCGACGACGGGTCGAACGGCTCCGCGGGGCAGGACGGCCCGACGGTCGGCGTGGGGACCCGGCTCTACTGGGCCCCCGAGCAGGTCCCCGCGCACTTCCGCCCGGCCGATTCGGCCCCGCCCCCGCCCATCGACGGCCGCACGGACGTCTGGAGCCTCGGCGTCACGCTCTACGAGCTGCTGAGCCTGCACCGCCCGTTCTCCCGGGACGAGCAGATCTGCACCGACCCTCCCGCCCCGCTCGGGCCGGGGTTCCCGCGCGAGCTGGAGGCGGTCTGCCTCAAGGCGCTCGCCAGGGACCCGGTCGACCGCTACCCGACGGCCCAGCTCATGGCCGACGACCTCCGCCGCCGGACCCGCGGCGAGCCGACGGCCGCCGGCCGCGCCGGCCCCATGCGCCGCCTGGCGATGTGGGCCCGGCGCAAGCCCTCGCTCGCCGCGCTGTGTGAACGGCGGGGGGAAAGTGGTTCTCCCGCGGAGTTCGTGATGAGCGTCCGTTAGGATGACCGGGGTCTACCTGGCTCTCCCCGGCCATCCAGGATTCGCCTTCGTGGACGTCCACGACCTCCTGCCTTACGGTTCCGGGCTCCGGGTCGGAGGGCTCGCCATCGCCCCGGGCATCGTCGCCGTCGCGGCCGAGCCCGCATCGTCGGTCGCCGAATGCCCCGGGTGCGGGGCGCAGTCCGAGCATGTCCACGGCCGCTACACCCGCACCGTCGCCGACCTGCCCTGGCAGGGTCGGCGGGTGGTCCTGCGCCTCGCCCTCCGTCGGTTCCAGTGCCGCAACGCGGCGTGCCCCAAACGGACCTTCACCGAGCGGGTCCCGATCGTCGACCCGTACGCACAGACGACGACACGGCTGACGGCCGCGCATCGGTCGATCGGCTTCGCCCTCGGCGGCGAGGCCGGGGCACGGCTCGCCGGGCGCATGGCCATGCCCACGAGCCCGGACACGCTGTTGCGCCGCGTACGACGCGCCGACGCCGGATCGGCCCCGTCTCCGCGGGTCCTGGGCGTCGACGACTTCGCCTTCCGCAGGGGCCGGACCTACGGCACGATCCTGGTCGACCTGGAGCGCCGCCGCGTCGTCGACCTGCTCCCGGGCCGCGAGGCGGCCACGCTGGCGACCTGGCTGCGGGCCCGCCCCGATGTCGAGGTCATCTCGCGGGATCGGGCCTCGGCCTACGCCCAGGCGGCCAACGAGGCCGCGCCCGGTGCGATGCAAGTGGCCGACCGCTGGCACCTGCTCTGCAACATGCGCGACGTCCTCGAGCGGGCCCTCCAGCAGCGGTCGAAAGCGATCCGCGAACTCCTGGCGCCGGCGAGCGAGGTGGGCACGGCCGGTCCGGCGGCCGGAGATACATCGGGACATCCCACCGATCCTCGCGACTCGGCGGCCCGGGCCCGACGACAGGAGCGGTTCGACGAGGTCAGGCGGATGCACGGCGAGGGGCACTCGATCCGCGGCATCGCCGCGGCGCTGGGGCTGCACTACCGGACCGTCGAGCGCTACATCCGATCGGACGCCCGTCCGGACTGGTGTCCAGGGCGGCGCGGGCCGAGCGCCGTGGACCCGTTCGAGGCCTACATCCGACGGCGGCTCTCGGAGGGGTGCCGGAAACGCTGCCGGATCCGCCGCGAGCTCGAGGCCCTGGGCTATCGCGGCGGCAGGACCGCGGCCCGCGACTATGTCCGACGGCTGGAGCGAGAGATGGGCGCGCCGAGGAGTATGACTCCGCCCGCGCCTCCGCCGCGGGCTGAGGTCACTTCGGCCCGCCGCCTTGCGGGATGATGACCCGCCGGTAGTTGGAAGTGGCGGCGGCTCGGGCGCGCGATCTGACCCTATCCGGCAACCGCCTGACGGGCAAGCTGCTTGTCGCGCTCGCGCTCGTCCAGGATGGCCTTGAGGATCCAGAGGTCCTTGTAGCCCATGATCCGCCGGAAGCCCTTCGAGGCCGCCTCGAACGAAGCCGCCGTCCAGCGCAGGGCCATCTCGCCGCTCTGCCAGTTCTTCACCCGACGCATCCGATCCCGAGCCGCCGAGTGCCCGCTGTCGATCAGGTTCGTCGTGCCCAGGCAGCGGCGCAGCGAGCTCGTCAGCCCGAGCCGATTCGCCGTGAACAGCTCCTCCAGGCCCTCGCGGAGCGAGGCCGCCGCCCCGGGCCACTCCCGCTGGAGCCAGGAGGCGTTCTGCTCGAGCTTGGCCATGCCCTCGGCCGCCTCCAGCTTGAACGCCGCCCGCAGCGTCGCCAGGGCCTGCTCGTGCTGGCCCTTGGGCAGGTGCGACGTCACGTTCCTCGGCTTGTGGTTGCGGCAGCGCTGGACCGGTTGATCGGCCCCGAACACCGCGCCGATGGCCGACCGCAGGGCCTTCGAGCCGTCGATGACGAACAGCCGCGGCCGGGCCGGATCGAGGCCGCGGCGGACCAGGTCCTCCAGCAGCGCCGTGGCGACCGCCGCGTTCTCGGTCGCCCCCTCGCGCAAGCCCAGGACGTGCTTGTACCCCTCGGCATCGACGCCCACGGCGCAGATCACATGGTGCCCGCCGAGCTGGAGGCCGTCGATCCAGATGGCCAGCAGCTCCAGCCCCTTCAGGTCGCGCTCGGCCATCTCTTTCAGGAGCCGCTCGCCGGCCTCGATCGTCTCGCGCGAGACCTGGCTCTTGGACACCCCGACGGTCTCGGCCATCTCCGGCAGCACGCCCTCGTAGCGGCGGGTCGAGACGCCGTCGATGAGGATCTCGAGCATGCGGTCGGCGAGACGCCCGTCCTTGCGCATCGCCTCATAGGCCGGGATCTCGACCTCGCCGGCCTCTCCGGGCCGGGGGGCCTTCTTGCGGAGCCTGGGCTTGGTCACGCGGAGTTGCCGCTCCTTCAGGGCGACCCGGCCGGTCTGGCTGCCGTGGTAGGCGATATCGCGGCCGGCCTTCTTGCCCTGCTGCTTGGGGCCGGCCACGGCGGCGGCGCTCATGAGCAGGACGGCCTCGATGGTGGCCCGTCCCATGACGTCGATCAGGTCGTCGACGGCGGCCTCCGCATGCTCGATGAGGTCGAGCAGGGGCAGCAGGAGTTGGCCCTCCTTGGCGAGGAGTGTGGCGAGCTTGGCGGGGTCGAGCGTGGATCTACTGTCGGGTCGGTCGACGATCGGGTAGCGTCGGGTCATCGGTGGTGGCTCCTCGTGAAGGTTTGGCAACCGGAGGGTATGTCCCTCCAGCTGGGAGCCGCCACCGATTTCTTCCGATCAACCTTCCACTACGGCCAGGACATCATCCCGTTCCCGCACCGGGTCAAGTTCCCGGGCCTGACAAATATCACCAATCACTTAGGAGTATTCGGTAAGTCTCAAATTGAATCGCCACTAAAGCATTGGAGCATATGGGGCGTCTTTGGATGTTGAATAACGCGAATTCCGGGACGCCATTTGAGCCGATCAGCCCGGCGGATTCTTCGGATAGACGGCGGCGGCGATCAGGCAGCCGACCATGAGGAGCCCGGAGAGGCACGCGATCAGAAACGTAGCGATCGTCACAGTGAGAGCAAACGGCGTCGGCGTGGTTGGCCCAATAGTCAGGAGAAGCCAGAAGACGCCAGACGGGAGCATGAACACCATGCACGCCAAGGCAAGGATGCACCATCGTCCGACCGACAGGATCCCGCGACGCGAAAGGGCGGCGGGAAGCCCCAGGGGCAGGCCGACGAAGCCGACCATAAAGAGGGCGACGACGAGTTTCGTTACGACCTCGGCATCCTCCCGATCCATCCGCTTCCCGAAAGCGACCAGGATGACGAGGAGCGAAAGGAAGATCGCGGCGATCGTTAATCCGAGCACCTGACCGAATGTGATCCTGGTGCGACGACGGCGTGGACGCAGGGAGATCGTGCCAGGCAATTCGTCCGGCTCAAAGAACGGTACAGAGATAGATGCATTGCAGTGCTTGCATTTCCCGTGCTCGCCGGCGAAGTGGTCCGGGACCGAGAATATCTTCCCGCAGCCCTGGCATGTAACAACGATCGGCATTTGTCTCGTCTCCGGGCACTCAGTCGCCCGTCCCCACCGGCTTCCTGCGTGACTTTGTAATTGCGATGATCCGGGCCTTGGCCCGTCCCGCCTCCAGCGTCTCGGGATAGAAGTTGACGATGTCCTTGTAGAGCGCGAGCGCCTTGACGACCTGCGACGACCGGTCCAGCGACTGAGCCTCCTCCATGAGGGCCCTCGCCTTGTCGTCACGGTGGCGGCGCTCTTCGTAAAAGGTGGCCCTCGACTCCTCTTGGGCGCGCTTCTTCTCCGCGACACTCCGGTCTTCCTCGGCGGCGGGGCCCGGCCGAATGCCGGTTCCAGTCGCTCTGCGAGCTCTCGGGCATCAAGCCGCGGCTGGACATCGAGACGGGCCGGGAGGAGCCGTGGGCGTTGAAGGATCTCCGCAAGACCCGCGCGACGTACCACGACGAGCATGTGCCGGAGTGCTCGGTGGAGATCCTCGGACACTCGGTCGGCGGGATCACCTATCGCCACTATGCTCACCGGGCGCCGCTGGCATTCCGGGCGATCATGACGCTGCCACAGCCTACAGCGTTCCAGGCCCTGGTGAGGGGAAGCGGCAGCGAATGCCCTTGCTGTCGCCGAAGATTCGCCGACGCAGGTTGAGTCGGGCGACCATACCGAAGAGAGCTTACCGGCGCGGCATCCGAGCGACCCCGGAGGCGCGAAATCGACTCCGCAGCCCGAGGGGGACGGTACCCACGTCCGTCGCGCGACCCGGAGGGCCGGCCTGCTGCGCGACCACGCCTCCCGACGCGCCGGTCGGCCTACGCGTGCACCGGACAGGAAGCGGTCGGCCCGGCCTGGTCGGCTGCGTGGGGCCCGTCACCGCCATGGGGCCGGTGCGAGGACGTCTGCGGGCAGTTCGTTGAGGCCGAGCTCGGCCTTCCACGAGGTCGGCCGGCGGCGACGGAAATCCGAGGAACCCAAGCCCGCGTTGACCCGCAGCATCATCCGCGGCGTCATGCCCCGTCCGGCCCTCTTGGGCCCGGGTTGCGCTCACGCGTCCGCGACCACCCGGGCGGCCGAACGCTCGGACTGGAGTTCCCCCTCGGCCCCTCGGAGAAGAGGCGATTGATATGGTGGCGTTGTGAAACATCGAGCCGTGCCGATCGCTTGGATTGGTGAAAATTTACTTGAGCGCCGGTCCACGCGCGATTATACCGAACGGCCGGTCGTGGACCGCTCCCACCCTCTCCCAAGGGAGACCCATGAAGATGCTGCCGAGAGGCTCCTTCTCCCGCCATCGCGGGCCCCGTCGGTCGCCGCGCGTGCGGCCGGTCATCGAGTGGCTCGAGGCGCGACTCGCGACCGCCACCGGCGTGATCTCGGGCATGCTCTGGAACGACGCGAACGCCAACGGCGTCCTCGATACGGGCGAACCGGCGCTCGCGGGCGCACGGTGTTCCTCGACCAGAACCAGGACGGCGTGCCCGACAGCGGCGAGCTGTCGACCACGACGGCCGCCGACGGCTCGTACTCCTTCACCGGGCTTGCGCCGGGCACCTACTACGTCGCCCAGGCGCTGCCGGCCGGATGGAAGCAGACCGCGCCCGCCGCGGGGGCCGAGCAGGTCGTGACCCTGCTGAGCTCGTCGATGCACGTCTTCACGTTCAACAACCTCGCCACGACGACCGACACCACGCTCGGCCCGTATCATGAGGCTGGCTTCACATTCAGTACCTCGGTGCAGAACCAGCCCAACGACGAGTTCCGCGTGTACGGCAGCAGCGATACCGCGCGGTATGCGGGGGCGCCGGCTCTGACCGACGAGTGGGCGCCCACCACCATCTCGCTGAGCCAGGACAACGGCGCGCCGTTTACGGTCAATTCGATCGACCTGTCGACGATCTGGAACAGCATCTACTACCCGACGGTCACGTTCACCGGCCACCGGGCCGACGGCTCGACGGTGGCGCAGTCGTTCAAACTCAGCAACAACCTCGGCTTCCAGACCGGGACGTTCTCGGGGTTCACGAACATCGTCTCGCTGACATGGAACTCGACGAACACGTCGGACTACCATCAGTTCCGGAACGTGTCGGTCACAATCCCGGGGACGTCGAGCATCGCGGGCGTCAACTTCGGCAGCGTGGTGTCCAGCGTGCCGACCGCGGTCGCCGACAAGTACACGACGCCCGAGAACACGACGCTCACGGTTGCCGCGCCGGGCATCCTGGCCAACGACACCGACCCGAGCGGGCTGCCGGTCACGCCCGTTGTTACGTCGACCACGACCCACGGCACGCTGACCGTGAATACGGACGGCTCGCTCACGTACGTGCCGTACGCCAACTTCTACGGCACCGACACGTTCAGCTACGACGTGACCGACGGCCAGGCCTCGAGTACGGTCGTCACCGACACGATCACGGTCACGCGCGTCTACCAGGCGCCGGTGGCCAGCGACGACAGCTACACGCTGGTGCAGGGCACGTCGCTGGTGACGTCCGCCGGGCAGACGTTCCTGACGATGAGCAGCCAGCCGGGCGACTACATCGGCCAGGGGCGGAACTACGATTTCACGCCCGCGACCAGCACGTTCTCGGCATCCATCATGACGCCCGGGACGTACGTGAACACGGTCAACATCGGCGTCAGCGGGCCCGGGTCGGAGTGGTGGTACCTGTACTTCCAGGGCGCGAACCTGACGCTCCCGACGGTCGGCACCTACAACGGCGCGATGCGTTGGCCGTTCGAGTCGGCGGGTTCGCCGGGGCTGGACGTCGACGGCGACGGCCGCGGGAGCAACACGCTCACCGGCCAGTTCACGGTGAAGCAGGCCGTCTACGACTCGAGCGGGCACGTGCTCGCCTTCGACGCCACCTTCGTCCAGCACAGCGAGGGCGCGACCCCGGCGCTCACCGGGGAAGTGTCCTACGACGCCACGGGCGGCCTGCCGGAGGGCGTCCTGTCCAACGACAGCGACCCGAATGGCCTGCCGCTGACCGCGATAGTGGCCGCCGGCCCGAGCCACGGCAGCGTCGTCCTCAACGCCGACGGCTCCTTCACGTACACGCCGGCGGCCGGCTACTACGGCACCGACAGCTTCACTTATGCGGCAAACGACGGCCAGCTCAGCTCGAACGTCGCGACGGTCCACCTGACAGTCTACGGGCTCCCGACGGCGGCCAACCAGGCCTACGCCGCGACCGAGAACCAGGCCCTCACGGTCCCCGCGGCGACGGGCCTCCTGACCGGTGCGAGCGACCCGAACAGCCTGCCGGTCACGGCCAGCCTCGTCGCGGGCCCGGCCCACGGCGCCGTGACGGTTAACCCGGACGGGTCGTACACCTATACGCCCGCGACGGGCTTCTACGGCACGGATTCCTTCACGTACGAGGCCGCCGACGGTCGGGCGACCTCGGCGCCGGCGACCGTGATGCTCACGGTCAACGCACCCCCGGTCGCGTCGAACGTGTCCTTCAGCGTTCAGGCGAACCAGACGCTGACGGTCGCCGCGCCCGGGCTGCTGGCCTCGGCGAGCGACCCGGACGGCGACGCACTCTTCGCCGCGCTCGTCTCGGGCCCGGCCGACGGCAGCCTTACGCTGGACGCGGACGGGTCGTTCGTGTACCAGCCTCAGCTCGGCTTCTCCGGCTCCGACAGCTTCACCTACAAGGTCGATGACGGCGCGCTCGACAGCAACGTCGCCACCGCAACGATCCAGGTCACGCCGCCGCGCCCCACGACCACGACCCTGGGCTTCGAGGGGCCGTCGCCGGTCGAGCTCGGACTCAGCGTCACGCTCGACGCCACCGTACTCCCGAGCGCGCAGGCGCCGCCGCGCCGACCGGCACGGTCACGTTCTACGATGGCACGACCGCGCTCGGCACCGTGGCGCTGAACGCGAACGCTTTCGCCCAGCTGCCCGTGTCAACCCTGGCCGTGGGCGCCCACACCATGAGCGCCCAGTACAACGGCGACACGAACAACGCGGGGAGCGCGTCGAACACGGTCAACGAGACGGTCGTCCCCGACGCGACCATGATCTCGATCGGGTCGTCGTCGCCGACGGCGGTCGTGGGCGTGCCGGTGACGTTCAGGTCGACGATCGTCAATGTCGTGACGCCCGCGGCGATCCCGACGGGCACAGTCACCTTCACCGACGGCACGACCGTGCTCGGCACGGCGCCGCTGGACGGCTCGGGTGGTGCCAGCCTGACAACCGCGGCGCTCGGCGTTGGCGCGCACACGATCAAGGCTACGTACAACGGCGATACGAACGATGCCGGCAGCGTGTCGTCGCTCTCGCAGACTGTAAGCCAGGACACGACGACCACGACCCTCGTGCCCTCCGCGACGCCGTCGGTCGTGGGCCAGGCCGTCACGTTCACGGCGACCGTCGCGGGTGCGACGCAGGCCGACGGCATGCCGACGGGCAGCGTCACCTTCAGCGACGGCACGACCGTGCTCGGCACGGCGCCGCTCGTGAACGGGTCGGCCGCGCTCGCGACCTCCTCGTTGGCGCTGGGGACCCACACGATCACGGCGACATACGGCGGCGATGCGCTCCACCGGGGCAGCACATCTTCAGGCGTGTCGCAGCCGATCGGCCAGGACGCGACCACGATCTCACTGGCGTCGTCGGGAAGCCCGTCGAATGCCGGTCAGGCCGTGAAGTTCGCGGCGACCGTGACGGTCGTCTATCCCGGCGCCGCGACGCCGACCGGAACGGTGACCTTTAGCGACGGCACGACGGTGCTAGGCACGGCCCCGCTGGATGCCACCGGCTACGCCTCGTTCACGACGTCGGCGCTGGGGGCGGGAAATCACTACATCACCGCAAGCTACGGCGGTGACGCCAACGACCGGGGCGGCACGTCGTCGGCACTGGCACAAGCCGTGAACCGCAACGCCACGACGACCGCCGTCTCGTCGTCTCCCGCGCCCTCCGTCGTGGGCCAGTCGGTCACGTTGACGGCATCGGTGGTCCTGTCGAGCCCGTGGGCCGGGGCGGCGACGCCGTCGGGCACCGTGACCTTCTACGACGGTTCGAAGGCTATCGGCACCGCCACGCTAAGCGGCGGCCTCGGCAGCCTCACGACCTCCGCGCTCGGGCTGGGCACCCACGCGATCACCGCGGTCTACGCCGGGGACGCGCTGAACGCGGGCGACACGTCGGCCGCGCTCACGCAAACGGTCAACACGGACGCAACGACCACGACCCTGGTGTCATCGGCCGACCCCTCGCCGCTCGGCCAGTCGGTCACGTTCACGGCGTCCGTGGCGGTCGTGACCCCTGGGGCCGGGACGCCGACGGGGGTCGTGACATTCAAGGACGGCAACACCGTGCTGGCGACCGCGCCGCTCGTGAACGGGGTCGCGACCCTGACGCGGTCCAACCTGACTCAGGGCGCGCACACGATCACCGCCGTCTACACCGGCGACACAAACGACCGGGGCAGCACGTCCGCGGCGCTCGCGCAGGCCGTGCAGGCCGGGAGCCGGATCTCGCTGGCTTCGTCGAAGCCCAACGCCAAGTACGGGAAACCCGTGAACTTCAGGGCCACGGTCGCGACCGTCGCCCCGGGCACCGGGATCGCGACCGGCGTGATCACGTTCTACGAAAACGGCGTCGTGATCGGCACCGCGACGCTGAACAGTCGAGGTGTGGCGGTCTTCTCGACGTTGACGCTGTCCCGGGGTACCCACAAGATCTACGCCGTCTACGGCGGCGACTCGGGCCACCAGGCCGTCACCTCGGCACCCATCACCGAGACGATCTCCTGACTTCCGTGCGATCGCCATCGGGCCGCCGCGAACGATCACCCGCAGGCCGGCTTGAGACCTAGGCAGCTCGGGCACACCCAGGCTCGAGGTGTTTCCCGACGTCTTCCGGCAGACCTCAGCGACCGGTCGCGCCTCCGGCGTGGGCGTCATCGTCGCGCAAAGGTGGTGGCCACTGCACCGCTGCGCACAGGGCGCGGCCGTGCTGGGTCCTGCTCGAGTCGGTCAGTTGGGGGGCCTCGGCGGCCGGAACCGGGCCTCGGAGGCGTTCGGCGGGCGCCGCGATCATCCCGGAGGCGCCGGAGATCGGCCGCTTTACCCCCGCGGTCGTCGACTCCTCGGTGGGGGTGGTGTCTCGCCCGGCCTGCGTCCGGACGCACGCTCGGACCCTCGGGAACTGGGTTTGCCCTGCACGCTTCGGTCCGCCGTCCCGCTGTCGATCGATCCGAAGCAGTATCGAGCTATCCGGACCGACCCACGCAGCGAGGCTCGCCGATGCAGCGTCGATCCGGCCGAGGCGCGAACGTGCGCCTGCAGCACCGTCGGTCATTTCGCCGATCCCTCCGCCCGCAGGAGGGGGCGACCCAGGAGGCCGGTGCGAGGGTCATGGCGCCCCCCGGGCGTTGACGGGCGACAGAGACCCCAGGCTCGTCGATCCGCGGCCGATGCCCCAGGGGGTGGTGAGGGAATTGCCCGCTCCGGGCCGCCCGGCTAAGGTCGAGCGTGGGTGGGGCGATGCGACCCCCGCCGGGACGGCTATGGGACCGCGCGAGGGGGCTCGGCCATGCACGAGGCGTACGACCGTACTACCGAGGCGACCGGGAACGAACTGGCCGGGTCGCTCCGCTCTGCCCGCGAGCGGTTCGAGGCGGCCTGGGACGCCCACGAATCCGGCGGGCCCGAGCCGCAGATCGAGGCGTTCCTCCGCGGCCTGGCCGACGGCCTCCGCGCCCCGATCAGCTCTGTCCTCGAGGGCATCGACCGCGGGCGGCGCGAGCGCCGGGGCAGGGAGCCGCGGGCCGGCGATCAACGCGGCTCGATCGAGAGCCAGGCCGACCCGCGACTCGCCCCGAACTACGACCCGCTCCCCACGACCGCCCTCGCCCCGACCTCGGCCGGCGAGGTCGGCACCGCCCGGATTCCGACAGCTTCATCCCGGCCCGGGGCGGCTCCCGGACCGGCCCAGGACACCGACACGATCGAGTTCGGCGTCGTCGTCGGAGCGACCCTCGACATCCCTCGATCGGGCCTCCCGCCCGGCACGACCCTCCGCGGTCCCGCCTCCCCCTCCGACGCCGAGACGCTCGACGCACCCTCCTCCCGGCCGACCGACAGCCCCGCCCCACCACGTCCGATCGGGCCGGTCGGCTATCAGCTCGTCAAGGAGTTGGGACGCGGCGGCATGGGCGTCGTTTACAGGGCCCGCCAGCTCGGCCTCGACCGCGACGTCGCCCTCAAGATGGTCCTGGCCGGGGCCCACGCCTCGCCCGAGCAGCTCGCCCGGTTCCGGACCGAGGCCCAGGCGATCGCCCGGCTCAAGCACCCGGACATCGTCCAGGTCTACGAGGTCGGCGAGCACGACGGGCTGCCGTACTTCTCCCTGGAGTTCGTCGAGGGGGGCAGCCTGGCCGAGCGGCTCCGCGAGGGGCCCCTGGCCGCCGAGGGAGGCGGTGCAGATGGTCGTCCTGCTCGCCCGGGCGATGCAGGCCGCGCACGACCGGGGGATCATCCACCGCGACCTCAAGCCGGCCAACGTCCTGCTCGCCCCCGACGGCACGCCCAAGATCGCCGACTTCGGCCTGGCCAAGCGGCTCGAGCTCGACGAGCACCAGACCCACACCGGCACCGTCCTGGGCACGCCGACCTACATGGCCCCCGAGCAGGCCTGGGGTCACTCGCAGGAGGTCGGCCCGCACTCCGACCAGTACTCGCTCGGCGTCATCCTCTACGAGATGCTCACGGGCCGGCCGCCGTTCCAGGGGTCATCGACCATCGAGACGCTGGAGGCGGTCCGGACCCAGGAGCCGGTCTCGCCCGCCCGGCTCCAGCCGAAGCTGCCGAGCGACCTGGAAACGATCTGCCTGAAGGTCCTGTCGAAGGAGCCGGCGAAGCGGTACGAGAGCGTCGGCGCGATGGCCGACGACCTCGAGCGGTTCCTCCGCGACGAGCCGATCCTGGCCCGGCCGGTCTCGCCCCTGGGGCGGCTCCGGCGGTGGTGCAGGCGGAACCCCCGCGTCGCCGGACTCGCCGCCGCGGTCGTGCTGATGGGCGTCGCCATCACGGCCGGGTCGGCGGCCTTCGCCGCGTCCCTGAAGTCGCTCAACGCGGAGCTCGCCGAGTCCTACAAGAAGGAGGAAAAGGCGAAGCAGGCCGCGCAGGCGGACGAGCGGGCGGCGATCCTCGCGAAGAACGACGCGGTCGCCGCGCGGAACGCCGAGGCCGAGGCCCTCGAGAAAGAGCGCCAGGCGCGCGAAGGCCGAGGCGCTGGTCCAGGGGGCGTTCGCCCAGAACCGCAACGCCCTGGAGGCGCAGCGCGTCCTCAGCGTCCTGCTCAACCAGAGGCTTCGCTCGATCCCGGGGACGCAGGCCCTCCGCGAGGAGATGATCAGGACGACGATGGCCGGCCTCGAGGCCACGATCGCCTCGCTGGAGGAGCTCGGAACGGTGGCGCGCGACAAGGAGGGGTTCGCGATCGCCACCCGGACGCTCGCAGGGATCAATCAGCACGCCGGCCTGATCGCCATGGAATATGGCAAGTACGACGAAACGGCGCGCTATTTCCGCCGGATGGAGGAACTCTCCGAGCAACTGGCCGCGGCCGACCCCGACGCGCTCGAGCCGATGAAGGTCAAGGCCAGCGTCAAGGCGACCCTCGGCGACTTCCAGATGGACCGGATCGGCGACGCCTCGGCCGCCCTGAAGTACTTCGACCAGGCGCTGGCCCTCCGTCGCCGGTGGCAGGCCCGGGAACCTTCGAATGATGAGGCGAAGCGCGGCGTCGCGAACATCCTCGGCGCGCTCGCCAAGACTCGCCTGAGGCTGGGCGACCCGGCCGAGGCCCGCGCGCTCTATCGCGAGGAGATCGCGCTCCGCGACGAGCTCTCGCCGGTCCTCGCCGATCAGGTCGAGGTCCGCCGCGAACGCGCGGGGCTCCGCGACAAGCTCGGCGACCTGAGCATCTCGCTCGGCGATCCCGGCGCCGGCCGGGAGAGCTTCGAGGCCGCCCTGAAGCTCCGCCGGGAGATCGCCGCCGACCATCCGGACGAGGCCCAGGCCCGTCGCGACGTCCTCCTGTCGCTCCAGAAGCTCGGCACCCACGAGCTGATTTACTCCCGCGACCCGAAGGCCGCGCTCGGCCACTACCAGGAGGCGCTCGACGGCTTCCTCGAACGGCTCAAGGCCGAGGAGTCATCGGTCGAGGCGAAGATGGACGTCGCCCTCGCGGAGTATTACGTCGCCACCGCCGACCTCCGCGCCGGCGATCGCGACGCGGCGATGGCCCATTACCGCGAGTGCCGCGCCATCCGCGAGGGGCTGGCGAAGGACCCGAAGACCAAGCTCAGCTCGCTGGACCTGATGCTCGCCCTGGCCCGGACGGGCGACCACGCGAGGGCCTCCGAGATCGCCGAGGGGGTCATCAAGGGTCCGCCGATGGACGCCCGCATCTATTTCCACGCCGCCTGCGGCTTCGCCCTCTCGGCCGGGGCCGCCGCGTCGACGCCCGCCACCGCCGAGTCGACCCGACTCGCCCGCCACTACACGGACCGGGCCCTCGACGCCTTGCGCCTCGCCCTGAAGCACGGCTGGAGGAGTGCCGAGGAGGTCGCGACCGACCCGGACCTCGACCCGATCCGAGCCGATCCCGGCTTCGTGTCCCTGCTCGAGGAATTCCGCAAGGCGGGGCCGTGAGGGCGAGTGGACCAGGACCATCCGGTCTGATTTCTCCAGCCACGGCGCGATCCCCCACGCTTTCGTCTCCGGGTTCGTCACGAACGTCTTGAAATCGCCCATCGCTACGTCGTCGTGTGCCTTCACCGTGGGCACTCAGTCGATCCGCTCCCGATGGCTGTGGATCCCTCCGCCAGTGCGTCACGCAGGATCAGCCGGCATAGCCCCTGTATGCCCGATACCAGTGGGCGAGGGGCGACCCGTTCGGATATGTTATTGAGAGAGGAAGGCCATACGACCACGTGCCGCTACCCACCGAGCGCGGCTTGCGTCGGTCCGCGATGCCGGAGCAACTTCGGCCGACCATACCGAAGCGTGCAGCAACTCGATGCAGCGGCCAAGGTCAACGCCCCCTGGACCCTGACTCATCCCCAGTGGCACCCATGAAAGGAAAACACAGTGGCTCCCGGCCTTGGGTGCGGGACAATCGGGGTTACCAGACCAACCGATCGCCGCACCGTGGAGGGAGCCACCGTGTCCACACGGTCTATCGTCGCATGGGTCCTCGGCGTCACCTCGAATCTCCTGCCCACCCAGTCGGCGACCCTCGCGGCCCTGGTCGCCGCGGCCGTCCGGGCCGAGCGGGTCAACCTCGCGGCGATCGGCCGCAGGATGGCCGGCGAGGTCGCCGCCAAGCACACGATCAAGCGCGCCTGGCGGTTCACCCGCAACCGCCGCGTCGAGGTCGCCCCCGCCATGGCCGGGGTGATCAAGAAGCTCCCGGAGGCGGAGGAAGCGGCTGGTCGTCGGCCTCGACTGGACCGACGTCCGCTCGTTCCACACCCTGATGGCGGCCGCGTGCATCGGCGGCCGGTCGGTCCCGCTCTTGTGGGCCAGCTACTCCGAGCCGAAGCGGAGGCGGAGCCAGAACGCCCTGGAGGAGCGGCTGCTGCGGAAGCTCAAGGAGCTGATCCCCGGGTCGTTCCAGGTGATCATCCTCGCCGACCGCGGCTTCGGGAGGGCCGAGTGGGCGGCGGTCTGCCGGGGCCTGGGCTTCCATTAGAGCGGTTCACGTTTGACCGTAGCGGTATCCGCACGAGCGGAACCAGCCGAGGATATCGCGATCTGTGACCGTCCGCAGCCCGTCGCCGATCGCCTCGATCAGCTCGGGGATCGTCCGCCGGGCGGCCGAGCGGAGGTACTCCTTCAGCTTCGAGAACATCTTCTCGATCGGGTTGAGGTCCGGGCTGTACGCCGGCAGGTCGCGCACCCCCGCCCCGACGGCGGCCAGGGCCGCGGCCACCTCGGCCCGCTTGTGGCTGGAGAGGTTGTCCATCACCACCACGTCGCCGGGGCGCAGGGCCGGGGCGAGGACCCGCTCGACGTAGGTCTCGAAGGCCATCGCGTCGACGGCGCCGTCCAGGACCAGGCAGCCGCCGACGCCGCCGAGCCGCACGGCCGCGGCGAGCGTCATCACCTTCCAGTGGCCGTGCGGCACCGGGCCGTCGACCCGCCGGCCCCGCGGTGCCCGGCCGTAGCGGCGGGTCATCGCGGTCGTGGTGCCGCTCTCGTCGACGAAGACCAGCCGCGCCGGGTCGACCCCGGCGAACTCGGCCCGGCACCGCAGGCCCGGCGCGGCCTTCAGCTCGGGCCGGTCCTGCTCGGCGGCCCTCAGCGACTTTTTTTCCGCGTGATGCCCAGCCGCCGCAGCACCGGTCGGTCGCCGAGGTGCTGCAGGCGACGCCGGCGGCCTCGGCCAGCTCCACGAGCGTAGCCCCGGGGTCGGCCTCGACCGCCCGGCGGAGTCGCTCGGCCGACTCGGCGTCGAAGGCCGGCGGCTGGCCGCCGCCGCGGGCCCTCGGCGCGATCGATCCGGTCTCGCGGCGCCGCTGGAGCAGGCGGCGGATCCAGCTCTGGCTGACCGAGAACCGCTCGGCGACCTCGGCCCGGGTGTCGACGCCCTCATCGCACGCCGCGACGACCCTCTCCCTCAGGTCCATCGAATAGGTGCCCATCCTCCGTGCCCTCCTCGGGTAGAGGATCGGGCAAACATCCGCTACGTTCAAGGGAGAACCGCTCTAGTGGTGCGGATCAGGCCCGACGTGACGATCTCCTGCCCGCGGTACCGGGGCGTGCTGCGGAAGTATCCGACGAGGCGGGGCATGGCGCACGTCCTGCGGGGCGTCGATTATCGCGAGGATCGGCGGGTCAAGCACAACATCATCGTCCGCTGGCGCGACGGCCTGCCCAAGAAGCGGGACGAGCCGTGGTTCCTGATGACCGACCTCGACGGCCGCGCCGAGCGGATCTGCGGGCTGCACGGCCGGCGGATGAGCGTCGAGGAGCTGTTCCGCGACGCCAAGGGCCGGCGCAACGGCTGGTCGCTGCGGGACACGAAGATCCGCCATGCGGACCGGTTCGACCGGTTCCTGCTGGTCGTGGCGCTGGCGTCGATCCTCCTGGTCGGCCTCGGCCTGAAGGCGCGGCTCGACTACGACCCCCGCGCCTGGTGCACCAACCGCCGCGCCGCCGAGTGCAGCGCCTTCACGATCGGCCGCGCCATGTGGGAGCGACTCAACTATCCGCCGGACGATCTCTTACGGATGATCCGCGCGGCGACCACCCAGGTCGGCAAGCCGTGGGGATGATTCAGCCGCGACATGCCAATCAGGGGCCGTCTCGTGAGGTCCAGCCATCACCCAATTACTTGCTAGCAGGTAACTTGAGCCGACGACGACCGCGATGGGTCCCGGGTGCCGGGGCCGCGGCGTAGGCCGCGAGGTAGCGGTCCAGGTTGCGGTCCATGCCGAAGTGTTCTTCGACGACGGTACGCGTCGATTCGGCGAGACGGTCGGCGAGGGCCGGGTGATCGAGGACGTCGAGAATCCCCTCCGCGATCGACTCGGGGGACTCGGCCGTCAGACGGGCGGCGCCGGTCGGGCCGAGCAGGGAGGCGTAGTCAGCGAAGTCGGTCGCCACGATCGGGCGGCCGGCGGCCAGGTAGACGGCCAGCTTGCTTTGCACCGAGTAGTTCTCGCGGCAGGCGAGCCGCGGGTGGACCAGGACGTCGGCCCGGCGCGTCAGGGCGACGACCTGCTCGGGGGTCCGGCCGGCGAGGACGATCAGGCGATCGCCGTGGACACCGAGCTGGCTCCGATAGCGCTCGCCGGCTTCGGCCGGGCCGCCGACGAGGACGCAGCGGGCATTCGGGCGACGCTCGAAGACGCGAGGGAGGGCCTCGATCAGGAGCGGGACGCCCTGGTTCGGATGGACGATGCTCCCGACGTACATCACGACTTCGTGCTCGGGTCCGACGCCGGGGATCTCGGCCGGGGGGCCGGGGACCTCGTACTCGGTCAGGTCGATGCCGGGGTAAATGACCGAGACTCGGTCGGGGTCGACCCCCTTCTCTTCGACCATGACGCGCTTGACGGCCTCGCCCAGGACGATGATCGACGCGGCGTGGCGGCAGACGGAGCGCTCGAGGCGGAGGTTGACCCGGAAGGCCAGGCCGCGGCCGAGGCGGTCGCGCTCGACCTCCTCGCCGAGCAGCGAGTGCAGCTCGTAGACGAGGGGCCAGCCGAAGAGCCGGCAGGCGAACAGGGCGCGGTTGGCGCCGCCGTGATGCTGGGCGTGGACGACGTCGAAGGGGAACTCGCGGTGGATCCGCCGAAGGCCCGAGACCCACTCGTGCGGGTGGAAGGTGAACGAGGGTGTTCCCTCGAAATCCTCTCGCGACGAGGGGCCAAGCGCGGGCCGCGCCTTCAGGTGGGCCAGGGCGACCTCGACCCCGCGCCGCTTGAGGGCCCGGAGGATCTTGATCGGCAGCATCGCCGTGCCGTCGTATTCGCCCGGGACCGGGAAGGACGTGACGAGCAGGATGCGCATCGGGGGTGGCCCTCCATTGCCGTTTCCATGCGAGGGTGCAGAGCATATCGCCCTCCCTTTCGGGCGAGAACCCCAAACCGGAACGACCGAACCATCCCGCGGCATAATCCGGGGATTTCGGGCGTCACGCGGGTCGAAGAAGGCAGTGATGAATCGCGGACGGGGACCGCCTTGGCCGGACCCCGGCATGACATCTCGGGGATGAGATGAGGCGCCGGCGAGGGAGGGCCGGGGGCGCCGAGAAAGGAGTCTCCCATGACGAGCGACGATTTTCTCCGCGTGGCCTGGTGGGCCCAGCGCGAGGGTCGCGGGCCGCTCCGCGAGGCGATGCTCACGCTCGCCGTCGCCGAGGGCACGCCGGGCGAGGGCTGGGGGGAGAGGTGCCGGGCGCGGCTGCTGGCCGAGCGGCCGGGGCACTTCCTCGGGACACATCCGTCGCTCGAGCGGACGCTGGCCGACGCGCGGGTCGTCGAGGCGATCCGCAAGCTGCGCGGGCAATACCCGCCCGGCCGGGTCGGCTGGCTGCGGTTCCGCTCGGAGGTCGCCGAGGGGACTTATACCGGAGAGAACGCGCCGGTGGCGGCGATCATCGACGCGCTCGCCGGGCCGCCGGCCGAGGCCGAGGTCCGCCGCGACGCGGCGGAGGCTCGTCCGCGGGCCGCTGGCGAGGAGCCGCGTGGAGGTCGCCGTCGGCGCGACGCCGGCCGGGCCGAGACGGGCCTCGGCCGCGGATGCCCTGCCCGAAGAGGGACCGTCCGGCGAGATCGACGCGGGCGAGGAATCGGCCGTCGGTTTCTACATGGCCGTCCTGCTGGCGATCGCCCTGCTGATGGCGAGCGTCGCGCAGGGGCGCCAGAGCCGGGCCGCCTGAGACGGTGTGTGAGGAGGGGGCCGAAGCGGGTCGGGCCGGCCCCCGATCGTTTGCGATCGGTGGGCGAAGCCGGGCGCGAAACGAAGCCAATCCCGCCGGCCGTTTGACGAAACGAAGCCAATTACGGCCCGCGAAACGAAGCCAATTCCCCGGCCGCCGAAACAAAGCCAATCCCGCTCCGCCCGCCGCCGTTCGGCTTCGTGCACCGGCCCGGGCCGGGATGCCGCACGGGGCCGCACGGAGACGAACCAAAGGCGACGCTCGGGTTCGCTCGGCGCGGGGGAACCCCGGGGCTGCTCACACGGACCCTGAGTCGCTCATTGCTCGGTTGAAGACGTTCCCGGGGGCGAGACTCCGCCCGAGCCCGGGCATCCCGGCCGGCACACAGACCCTCTCCCGGGAGGGCGAGGCTCCGCCCGAGCCCGGGCATCCGCCCCGGATGGCGCGCCAGACCCGGGCCGGCGCGCCAGACCTGGGCTCGGACGGAGCCTCGCCCTCCCGGAGATCGAGGAGGGCTTTCGGAAGAGCATCGGCTCGTCAGAGGACGCGGACGGGCTCGCGGCGGTGGCGGTTGTCGCGGGTGAGGGCGCCGTCGAGGCGGCGGTCGAGGGCGTCGATCGCGGCGTCGAGGACCCCGCGGACCGTGTCGAGGTGGTCGGGCCGGAGCGCGTAGGGATCGCGCGGGAGGCCGGTCCGGGGGTAGTGGATCCGGTCGGGCGGCATCGGCAGGTTCGGCGGGGCCTGGTGCGGGAGCAGCGGCTCGTACGGGGACGACTTCGAGGGTGCGCGATAATACGCCCGGCGCGACTCGGCGGGCCCGGGATAGGCCCAGGAGTCGCGCAGCGAGAGCAGCTCGGCGAACTGGGGCCAGGGCGCGGCCGCGGAGTCGATCGCGGCCGAGGGGCCGGCGCCGAGGATCGCGGGCAGGAGCCGCCAGGCGTCGAGCAGGGGGATCGGCCGCGACGGGTCGGCGACGATCGCGGCCAGCTCGGGCCGGCCGAGCTCGGCGGCCGCCTGGTGGACCAGCGACTCGGCCGAGGCGAGGTAGAGCAGCAGCGAGGCGCGCGCCAGGCGGCTCGCTTCGCCCTCGGAGCGCATCAGCGTCAGGCGGCTCTGCGAGTGGAAGTGAAGCGCGTCCTGATAGAGGCAGTGGAACGGGCTGACCTCGGTCTCGATAACCCAGCCGGGCGTGGCCGACCCATTGGCGTACGCCCCGCGCTCGCCGGCGGGAGACGCGTCGGGGCGTCGGGTCGTTGCCGGACCGGGTTCCCCCTTGGCCGCCATCCCGCCCTCCCTCGGTGGACCGAACCCAGGGCCCCACACACGACGAGCGCAGGGCCGGCGCTAGCTTCAGTCTAGCACAAACATCCGATGCGCCGGAACGGCACTCGACGCTCCGAGAGCCCGCGCACCAGGCCGGATAGGCGGTCCGGGCGAGTTGTGCGGGGCTATCGGGAGAACGAGACGGGCTGGGCCGCCGGCCGGCCGGCCTTGCGGAGCGAATCGACGGCGCCGACGTTCTGCTGGCGGGTCTTCTGGAACTCGTCGCGGAGCTTGGCCAGTTGGTCGAGTCGCTCCGCGTTCTCGCCCCGGAGCTTGTCGACCAGCGCGGTGCCGTCGGCCTTGGCCTTCTCCAGGTCGGCTTTCTCCTGGTTGCGGAGGTTCAGGTCCTCCTTGGCCGCGGCGAGGGCCGCGCCGGCCTTCTCGACCAGGAACTGGACCCGCGCCATCAGCTCGCGGGTCTCGGTGAGCTGGACCTCGGCGCACGACTCGCGGATCCGCGCGTGGGCGAGCTCGCGGTCCTTGTCCTCCTGCTCCTTGACGATCGCGTCGTGGGTGTCGACGGCCTCTTGCTGGGCCTTGGCCACCTCGGTCCGGAGGTTCTCGGCCTTCTCCCGCAGGTCGGCGACCCGCTTCGCCGAGTCGGTATTGAGCTGGGCGACGCCCGAGATCAGCATGATCCAGACGATCATCAGCAGGACGGACAGGACGGTCAGGACTTTCCCCGCGGTCGACATGGAACCACTCCTGCAAGGGCGCTCGCGGCAGGCGCCGGATGGGGGCGTGCCGGGCCGTCCGACCGATCGAGTTCAGGGGAGGGGCGAGGGCGCGGCGCGACGAGCATCTTATTATACCCCGCTTTCCCGCCGTCGCCAGCCGGCAGGGTCGCATCGGCCGCCAGGCCCCTGACGACTCGCGGGCGAGCCCTTACAATTGGGACGACCCGAAGTCGATCGAGGAGGATGGTCCACGCGATGCGTCCGACGTATCCGGTCACCGAACTCCTGGGCGACGGCATCGGCGCCGGAGCTGTCGCGGGCGGTCCACACGCCTGGCCGAGGCGCTGCCGATCCGCCTCGACTTCCGCCCGTCGACTTCACGCTGGAGAATCGCCGGGCGCAGCGGCAAGGCGGTCTACGACGAGGCCGTCGAGTCGATCGACGGCGACCAAGGTCGCCCTGAAGCACCCGACGATCACGGCCGAGGAGAGCCCCAACGCGGTCCTCCGCCGGCGGCTCGACCTCTCGGTGATCCACCGGCCGGTCTACACGATCCCCGGCGTGCCGACGAACTTCCGCCGCGAGCTCGACCTGGACATCGTCCGGATCGCCACCGGCGGGACCTACGACGACCCCGGCCGGATGATCGGCGAGGACGGCGCCGTCAGCCTGCGGATCGTCGAGCGGCGGCCGGTCCGCGAGGCGGCGCGGTACGCCTTCAACCTGGCCCGCAAGACCGGCAAGCGGGTCACCAGCGCGTCGAAGTACACGATCCAGAAGGCGACCGACGGCCTGTTCGAGCAGCGTCGCCAAGGAGGTCGCCGGCCAGTTCCCCGAGGTCCCGCACAACGTCGAGCTGTTCGACGCCCTGCTCGGCAAGGTGATCATGGCGCCGGAGAAGTTCCAGATCGTGCTGGTCCTGAACGAGTACGGCGACTTCCTCTCGGACATGGCCTGCGGCCTGGCCGGCTCGCTCGGCATCGGCGCCAGCGCCAACCTCGCCTTCGACCCGGCGGCCGTCGTCCGCGTCGCCCTCTTCGACGCCGCCCACGGCACGGCCCCCGACATCGCCGGCAAGAACCTGGCCAACCCGACGGCGATCTTCCTGGCCGCTGTCGCTGCTGCTCTACCAGCTCGGCGAGATCGGCCTGCGGCCAGGCGGTCAAGAACGCGACGCTCGACCTGCTCCGCCAGGGCGTCCGCACCCGCGACCTCGGCGGCCAGGAGTCGACCGAGAGCTTCACCGCGGCCGTCGCCGCCGAGGTCGCGCGGCGGACTTCGGTCGGGGAGACTCCGACGGTCGAATCTCGATCATCGTAGGGTCCGCTATTGCGGACCTCCTCGCGGAGCGGCCCCAGATCGAAGAGGTCCGCAATAGCGGACCCCACGGAGCACTTCAGACCTTGCGGTCCGCCGCACGGCCCAGGCCCATCGGCCCGGGTGCGCTCTGTGAAGCCCCGAGGCGGCGGCGACTCCCGGCTCGCGAGCCAGAGCCCGAGGCCTATCGCCACCTCGACCGGCCCGAGAACCGCGGCCGTCGCCAGCACCCGGTTCTCGCCGGGCGGCGCCGCCACCGAGGTCGCCGAGGCGACGAAGATCATGACCGGTAATGCGAGGATCAACCCCGCCATGGCCCAACGGACGAGGGGATCGCGCATGGCACGACGGCCCTCCCGGGTTTGGACATCCCTGTCCGGACGAGTTGTGGAGTTCAAAACGGGCGAAGGGAGATGCTGACTCACCGCCGGACGACCCAGCCCGTCTGAGGAACGAGCCCTGTCCGTGGCTTGGGGCGGGCTTTCACCCGACCTTGACAGAATCATAACAGGTGGAATCGGCCTCGGCTACCCGCTGGGTGCCATTTCTTTCAAAGAATTAAGCCAGTCCCGAATCGTCCCCCCGATCCGGGTTCTCGATGAGCCGCCGGAGCAACCGCCCCCACTTCCTCGGCACTTGAGGCCTGCCGAACTCGGCGAGCCTCGGCTCGAACTGGGGCCAGGTCAGCACCGTCAGGCACGACTCGCCCTGGAAGAGCGCCACCAGCGGCCGGCGGCGATGGACCGCCAGCACCGCGACCGCGTCGTTCTCGGCATTCCGGCCGAGCCGGCGGGTCCGCGCGAGGACCTCGCGGAGCGCCGGCTCGGCGTCGTCGGGAGCGACGCCGAACCGCTCGACGAACCGCTCCAGCGCGTGCCGCGTGAGCCGGGCGTCGCCGAGGTCGCGCTGGCCTTTCGGAGTCATCACAGGATCGCACCGCGGGGCTTTACTTGATCCCGTCCAGCGCGATCGGCCCGAAGACCGGCACGGCCATGTCGAGCGCGTCGACGAGGTTGCAATACGGGTCGCGACCCCAGCCGTACCAGAGCGACGACCCTTCGGGGACGTTGCCGATCAGCTTGAGGACCACGCGCGTCGCGCGAGGGGCCGACCCGGGCGTCGAAGATGAGCGGGATCTCCTTGCCGTCGGCCTTGCGGATCGAGAAGCCGCCGACGTGCCGCTCGGGCCGGAGGCCCGTCACCTCGCCGTCTTCTTCGGTCCGGTTCACCCCCTTGAACTTGACGATCAGCGTGTTGCCCGGCCCCCTGCTCACGCGGTCGAGGGTCGGTGTCGAGGCGCCCATGTGGCCGAACTGCTCGCGGAGCGCGATGTTCGCCAGCCGCTGCCCGAGCCGCATCAGGCCCGGCGTGCCGACATGGATCAGGTCGTCCAGCTCGAGGTCGACCGCGGCGACGACGGCCGTGTTCGGGACCTCGTCGGGGATCTTCCGCTGTGCCTCCTGGATGGCGTTCCAGTACGTCGGGGCGCTGTCGTTGATGAAGCGGCCGATCTGGACGAAGTAGAAGGGCAAGTCCGGCCGTTCGAGGTCGCCGCGGACGGCCCCGATGAAGTCGGCGAAGGTCTTCGCGTAGACCGGCGCCGCCTTGTCGCTGGCGTCGCTCTCGCCCTGGTACCAGAGCACGCCCTTGACCTTGCCCCCGGCGAGCTTGACCTGGCGGAGCATCGAGCCGTAGAGGCTCTTGCCCCCCTGGTCCTTCTTCGCCGGCGACCACTGCTCCATGCTCGTCCCGCCGTGGGCGCAGATGACGAGGCCGACGGGGACGCCGGTGGCCTCGACCATCGCCACGCGCGAACGGCAGCCCGAGTCCCGCCCCGGAGCTTCGTGTCCTGTGGTCCCTGGCCGACCGCTCGGCGCGGGTCGACGGGTCGCCCGAGTGGACGGGGTCGGGCGAGTCGACGAGCCAGTGGAGCGGCTCCTCGGCCCGGACCCACTTCCCGTCCATCCCCAGGGCCATCACGCCGTCGTGGGGCTCGGTGACGTCGATGAGCTTGCCGACGCCCTCCATGTTCGACTGGCCGGCCAGGACCCAGAGGTCGCCGACGAAGACGGGTTTGACCTCGGTCCAGCCTTCCATCGGCGACTCGGTGCGCCGCTTGTAGAACACCGTGACGATATACGGCCCGCCCGCGGGCACGCGCTCGATCTTGCCGTCGACGTAGCGGGTGCCGGGGATCGTCCGCCGACCCTGGTCCGGAGTCGGGACCTGGACCTCGGCCTTGGTGATCTCGACGCCCTTGAGGTCGTCGGGCAGGACGACGGCGATCTCGCCCAGGCCGCGGGCGTCGCGCTGGACGACCTGATGCGGCACGGGCGACTTGACCGGGACGTCCGGGCCGCCGGGCTGACCGGCCGCGGGCCGGACGAGGCAGGCCAGGGCGAAGGCCGCCGCGAGGGCGGCACGGGGCTGCGTCGGGGAGAGGAATCGAGGCATCGGCAGGCGGCTCCTGGAGGGTCTCTCGTCACGGCCCCATGCTAGGGTAACGGTCCTCCCCACGGAAGGGCCGGGGTGCCCTCCGGTCCCCTCCCTTGAGGGGGAGGGTGGAGAGGAAGGCACCGCCAACAGCAGCCGGGCTTGACCCCCCGCCCACCCCGGATAGACTCACCGCGCCGGATCACGGCGGACGGCGAGTCCGCGCCCATCGACCCCGAAAGACGGCACGGATGCTGTTCTGTACCTGGGACTATGCCAAGTTCTTCGCCCTCGTCTTCGCCGTCTACTGGGCGATGCCGTGGCGCCGCGCGCGCGTCGGGCTGCTCCTGGCCGCCAGCTTCTACTTCTACGCCTGCTGGAACCGCTGGCTCGCCCTGCTCGATCGCCTCGACCTCGCTGATGGACTACCTCGTCGCCCTCGGCCTCGACGCGAGCGCGTCGCCTCGCGTCCGCAAGGCGCTCCTGGCCGTCAGCCTGGTCGCCAACCTCGGCCTGCTCGCTACTTCAAGTACGCCAACTTCTTCCTCGGCTCGCTGGAGGCGCGCCCTGCGCCGCGTGCGGCGTCCGCGGCGTCGCTGCCGCTGCTGCAGGTGATCCTGCCGATCGGCATCTCGTTCTACACGTTCGAGGCGATCAACTACACGGTCGACGTCTACCGCCGCCGGATCCGGGCCGAGCGCAACCTGGCGCACTTCCTGCTGTTCATCCTGTTCTTCCCGCACCTGGTGGCCGGGCCGATCGTCCGCGCCCGCGACTTCCTGCCGCAGATCCGCCGGCCCAAGCGCTGGGACTGGGCCCGCGCCGAGCTGGGCGTCGGCCTCTTCCTGCTGGGCCTGTTCAAGAAGCTGGCCATCGCCGACCGCATGGCCCTCTTCGCCGACCCGGTCTTCGCCGACCCCGCGGCCTACGGCATCGCACGCCGCCTGGCTGGCGACGCTCGCCTACGCGATGCAGATCTACTGCGACTTCTCCGGCTACACCGACATGGCCCTCGGCTCGGCCCACCTGCTCGGCTACAAGCTGGCGCCGAACTTCAACATGCCGTACCTGGCGGCCAACGTCGGCGGAGTTCTGGCGGCGCTGGCACATCTCGCTGTCGACCTGGCTGCGCGACTACCTGTTCATCCCGCTGGGCGGCAGCCGCGGCGCGCGGCTGGCAGACGGGCCGCAACCTGCTGATGACGATGACGCTCGGCGGCCTGTGGCACGGGGCGAGCTGGACCTTCGTCGTCTGGGGCGCTCCTGCACGGGCTGCTGCTCGTCGTCCACCGCGGCGTTCCGGGCTTTCGCCGAGTCGCGGCCGCGCTCGGATCGCCTCCTGACGACGGCGCGGCCGGGACGGTGCTCCGCGTCGGCGTGACGTTCGCTGACGTCGCCGTCCTCTGGGTCTTCTTCCGGTCGCCGAGCTTCGCGGGCGGCCTCGGCCATGCTCCACCGGCTCTTCGTCGCCGACCGGCGGCCTGCCGACGCCGCTGCCGACCGGCGCCTTCTGGACCTTGCGTGGCGATCGTCGCCGCGGCCCACGCCCTCGGCTCGCGGCCCGGCTGGCGAGCGATCTCGGCCCGGCTCCCCGCCCCCGCCCTCGGCCTCGGCTACGCCGCCGCGCTGACGCTGGCCCTGCTGCTCGCCCCGGATGCGGGCTCCGCATTCATCTACTTCCAGTTCTGATCTCTGCTCCGTGCCTTGTGCCTTCTGCCTTTCGTGTCCGAGGCCCCATGCCCCCCGCCCGACCCCATCGCAAGGCCGCGCTCGACCGCCGCGCCCGCGTGGCGCTGGCGTGCTTCGCGCTGGCCTTCGTCGCCGGACAGGCGGGGTTCCGCTGGGCTCTCGCCCGTCGGCCGGCGCTCGGCGACCCCGAGTTCGGCCGCAAGCTCGACAGCCTCCGGGCGAAGGTCGCGGACGACCCGAAACGACCCCTGGTCGTGATGCTCGGCAGCTCGCGGGTGGCCACCGGGCTTCCGGCCCGACGCCCTGCCCCGGCTGACGACCGCCGACGGCCGCGAGGTCGCGGCCTTCAACTACGCCCAGGTCGGCACCGGCCCGCAGGTCGCGCACCTCGTGCTTAAGCGGATGCTCGCCGCGGGCGTCCGGCCCGACTGGGTCCTCGTCGAGTTCTGGCCGCCGTTCTGGTGCGTCGACGGCTACCTGCAGGGCTACCTCGACGGCCTCAACCTCGCCGCGCTCGACTGGCCCGCCGACGCGGACGCTCGGCGGCTATCTGCCGAAGGCCCGGAAGCTCTACGAGGCGTGGCTCCCCGCCCAGCTCGCCCCGGTGTTCGCCAGCCGCGCGGCGATCCTGAGCCAACTCGGACCTTCATGGGCCCCGAAGTTCGACCCGGAGCGGCGGCTCCAGAACCTCGACCCCTCGGGCTGGTGGTCGCCTCGCGGAAGCTGTCTCCGAGTCCGACCGCGCCCGCCTGGTCGAGCTCTACCGGGGCATTTACGCCCCGCGGCTCGCGAAGTTCGCGATCCGCCCGACCCCCGACCGGGCCCTCCGCGACGTGCTCGACCTCTGCCGCCGCGAGGGCCTCCGCGCGGCCGTGGTCGTCCTGCCCGAGGGCGACGCCTTCCGCGCCCTCTACCCGCCCGAGGCCCTCCGCAAGATCGACGACTACCTCGACCGGCTCGCCGCCGACGTCCCCGTGATCGACGCCCGCGGCTGGGTCGGCGACGACGGCTTCGCCGACGGCCACCACCTCCTGCCCTCGGGTGCCTCGGTCTTTACCGCCCGGCTCGCCCGCGAGGCGCTCTCTCCCCTGCTCCGGGGCGAGATCGCCCCCCATGCTCGCCCGCCCCGACGCCCAGCCCGACCGTCCGCTGACCGGGCCGGATGGGGATCGGTTCGCGGCGCCCCCGCGGTCGGCCCGATTTCCCGCACGAATCCACCCGAAGGTGAACCAAAGGCGTACGCTCGGGTTCGGTCGGCACGGGCCACCCCCGGCTCGGGTCCGCCCGGCGAGCCCGACGGCCCCCCGGGCCGCGACGATCGGCGTTGCCGGAAGAGGCGAGACGGGTTAAAGTCCGCTCATAGGATGGAGACCCTGAAGCCGTCGGGACCAAGGATGGCCCCGGAATCGGCGGGCCGGAATGGAGTCGCGGCCATGGTCGGGATGACCCTCCTGCTGGCGGGGCTGCTCGTCGGCGCCGAGCCCCGTCGCCCGTCGCGGCTGGCGAGTTCCGCGCGCTGGTTCGACGCGGCGTGCGAGGGCACGCTCGTCGTCCCCGACGAAGTGGCGCGGAACGCCGGCGGTTCCGCTACGTCCTCGTCGCTGGGTTCGCCCACGAGCAGATCCCCGGCTACTTCGCCCAGAACGCGAAGGACCTCCGCACGCTGGGCGTGCCGAAGGGGTCGATTCATATCGATCTTCCCCAGTTCCGAGGAGACGGTCGAGGAGTCGGCCGAGGCCTTCCGCCGCCGGGTCTTCAGCGTCGCCAGCGAGGGGCCGGAGCCGCTCGTGATCGTCGCTCACAGCCGCGGGGCGTGCGACGCCCTGGCCTTCGCGCTGGCCGAGCCGGCGTTCGTCAGCGACCACGTGGCCGCGCTCTTCTTCGTGCAGGGCGCCTTCGGCGGGACGGCCCTGGCCGACTACGTCGTCGGCGAGGGCCACCCGATCGACGAGAAGATGCCGGCGCAGTACCGGACCTTCGCCGGCCTCGTCGGCGAGGTCGAGCGCCTGCTCGTCCGCAACGGCCAGCACGCCGGCCTCTCGGGCCTGACGCGGGCCGAGTCGCGGGCCTACTGGGACCGGATGCTCCGCCGGCACGCCGGGGCAATCCCCACGCTCCGCCCACGGGCCTACTTCCTCCGCTCGGCGACCGAGCCGATCCAGCTCGGCCGGTTCCGCACGGCGATCGGCTCGTACCTGACCACCTACGACGGCCCGAACGACGGCATCGTCGCGCTGGAGGACCAGTACCTCCCGGGCGTCGGCACGAGCCTGGGCGTCATCGACTGCGGCCACGGCGACCTGACCTGCGAGCTCAAGCCCGGCCCGGCGGGGCGAAAGCTCCGCCGCGCGCTGGCGCCGTGCCTCGCCATGGCCGTCGGGCGGACGGCTCCGGCGCGGGTCGCGGCTCAGTAGTCGGTGTCGAGGATCGACGCCGCCCACTTCGACGCGGGTTCGACTCGAGTCCCGTCCGGGGCCGAGTCGGATTACGCCTCTTGCTGACTGCCCTCCGCCGCGTCGGGCCGCCTTGCTACAATCGCCCCCATGAATGTCCTCGTCATCGCCTGCAACGGCCTCCACCTCGGCTTCCTCGGCCCGTACGGCAACCCCTGGATCGAGACTCCGAGCCTCGACCGGCTCGCGACGGAGGGGGTCGTCTTCGACCACCACTTCGCCGAGAACCTGACCACGCTGCCGACCCGCCGGAGCTGGTGGACCGGGCGGTACGGGTTCGCCGACCCCGACCAGGGGTGGACGGCCCTGCGGCCGGACGAGACGATCCTGCCCGACCTGCTCTGGAGCCGGGGCGTCCGCACGGCCCTGATCTCGGACAATCCCCTGCTCCGCGAGGCCGGCCAGGGGTTCGGGCGGGGGTTCGACGAGGTCGTCTGGATCAGGGGCTCGGGATATGACCCCTACATCACGCCGACCGACCCGCGGGCCCGGGGCGTCCGGCTCGAGGATGAGCCGGGGCTGAGGCTGCCGCCAGAGGATGACCCGGACCGGAGATTATGGGTCGCCCGATGGGAGCAGATGCTCCGGAACCGGGAAGGGCTGAAGACGCACGTCGAGGAGAACACGGGCGTCGCGAGGACCGTGAAGGCGGCGGTCGACTGGCTGGGTCGTCAGGGCAAGGATCCCGCGCCCTTCTTCCTCTGGCTCGACCTGTTCGCGCCGCACGGGCCGTGGGACTTGCCGGAAGAGTACCGGGACATGTACGCCGCCGTCGATCCGGACGAGTTCGAGACCGGCGACGAGGGCGACATCGTCGAGGAGGGGGACGAGCCCGAGACGATCGAGGAGGTTCCCGCGCTGATCGACGTGCCCGGCCGGCGCGGTCGGCGACGTGATCGACGAGCTGGAACTGCTCCGGCTCCGGCGGACCTATGCGGGCGCCGTCACACTGATGGACAAGTGGCTCGGCGTCCTCTATGAAGCCTTGAAGGCGCAGGGGCGGCTCGACGACACGCTCGTCGTCTTCACGGGCGACCAGGGGGAGCCGCTGGGCGAGCACGGGTATGTGCGACGGTTCCGGCCGTGGCTCTATGACGAGCTGATCCACACGCCGCTGATCATCCGAATGCCGGGCGGCAAGCACGGCGGCGGGCGGCATCAGGCGATCGTGCAGACGGTCGACCTGCTGCCGACGGCCGTCTCGGCGCTGGGGCTGCCGCCGATCGACGGGGTGCACGGTCACGACCTGCTGGCGCTGGTCCGCGGCGAGCGGACGAAGGTCCGTGATTACGCGTGCCTGGGGATGGACGTCGAGGAGTTCGCGATCCGGACCCACCTCTGGCACCTGACGCTGCCGGTCGCCGAGCCCGACCCCGACGACCTGCCGCGCGGCCCCGAGCTCTATCGCAAGCCCGAGGACCGCTGGGACCAGAACGACGTCGCGGCCGAGTTCCCGGAGGTCGCCGAGCACCTCGAGCTGGCGCTCCGGCGGTTCGTCGAGGCGGTCGGGCAGGACCGGATCGACGAGCTACCTCCGCTCCGCGACATCACCCGCTTCGGGCCGAGCTGAGGGCTGAGCCTTCGGCTGGTCGTGACCCCAGATCATCCGCGAGAGACGGGGCAGGATCGGCCTGTAAGCCGTCCGCTCGACCGCGACCTCGCGCCGCCGGGCCCTCGCGGGCGACCTGGCGGAGGCTCTCGGTGTGGTACGTCGCCGGGAACTCGGGCGCGGGCAGGTCGATCGACTCGGCGTGGACGACCCGGCGGCGAGTCGTCACCGTCGGGACGAGCGCGGGTGCCGCGTCGGCGGGCCGGGCGACCGGCGGCGCCGGCTCTGGCGGGGCCGGGGACGGCTCGACGGCGGCCGTCGCGGCGACCGCGGCGGCAGTCGGCTCGGCGGGCGGGGTCGAGGCCGGCGGCGAGAGGAGCTTCGAGAGCAGGTCGTCGCCGGCGGGAGGAACGATGCTCACCGCCGGGGTCGGCTCCGCGTCGGGGCCGGGGGAGGCGACGAGGGCGCCGGCGGGCTTGTCGCTCGCCGGGGCGGGGACCTCGACCGTCGCCGAGGTCGCCCGGCCGGCGGGGTCGGCCGGGGCGTCGTCGGTGTCGGGGCGGCTCGGCACCGCGGACGGCTCGACGTCGAGGTGCGTCGACAGCGCGTCGATGAGGTCGCGCCTGGGCCGGGGCGATGTCTCCGGCGCGGTGGTATCCGCCTCGTGCGAGGTGAGCCGCTCGGTCGGCGGCGCCGGCGGGTCGCGGCGGGCGACGGCCTCCTGGGGCGGCAGCGACGGCGACGGGGCCCTGGGATAGGCACGGACGACGATCCCGTCGGTCAGGAGCGGCGGCTCGATCGGGCTCGGGTCCGGCCCCATCGTGTTCCTCGTCATTTCCACCGAAGATGCAGATAGGCTCGGCCCGCGGTCGCCGCCGGTCGGCCTCGAGGCGCGGGCGAGCCGGCCCGGGTCCGCGGCGCCCTTGCCGTAGAGGGTCGGGAAGTACCTCGCCAGCGAGCCGGTCGGGTCGGACGGGGGCGTCGAGGCCGGCGACGTGGCCGGCTTGGCCAGCCGTCGGAAGAACCACGAGCCCGGGCGGTAGTGCGGGCGGACGGACGTCGCGGGGATCTCGCTGCCGGGCGCGGGCTTCGCGCCTCGCCTGAGTCCCCGGCGCGGCCGATGCGCTGGCGGCCGCGGCATCGGACTGGGGCGGCCACGCGGTGGCGTTCGAGGAGTTCGCGGCGGCCGACCTCGCGATGAAGGCCGCGATCGGCCCGGGCGCGGCCGGTTTCGAGGAGGGGGCGCCGGTCATCTTCGCGTACAGAGACGAGAGCGGCCCGGCCGGCCGCGCGGGGGCCTTGGCCGGGGCCGGCGATGAGGCGGCGGCCGAGCCCGCCGGGGCGGTCCACTCGCGGAACTGGAGCGGGACCTCCTGGTCGCTGCGGCGGGGCTTTGTGGCACAACCCGCGAGGCCGGCGAGGGCCCAGAGCGCAAGCGCGCTGGCGATCCGTCGATGCATGGCGAATCCTCCGCCTCGGGGCCGCGCCCTCCTGCCGGCTCGCCTCTTCGGCGACCGGCCGCGCGGCCTCCTCTCCTGTACCCTCATCCATCGGCGGCGGGCGGGGGCGAATGCGTCGTTTCCCGCCGTCGCGGCGGACCGGGCGGGTCAGGACCGGAATCTCCGCCAGGATCGCACTAATCGGCAAACTCGACCCGTATTATAAGAAGGCCCGGGTGTCGGCCGCGTGGGCCGACGACGCCCGCACAACCCGAAGGGAGTGACGCCGATGGCCCTCTCCGCCGCCGCCGAACGGTTCCTGTCCGGCCCGCTCCTGGCCGAGGTCGACTCCGACGCCCGGCTCGCCCTGTTCCGCGCCCTCAAGGAAGACCACGTCCGGTCCGGAGCACGACTGATCGAGGAGGGCCGGCCGAACGACCGGCTCTGGTTCCTCGTCGAGGGGACGGCCGCGGTCGTCCGCCGGCTGGAGGGGACCGACCAGGTGATCGCGAGGATCGAGGCGCCCGGGATCTTCGGCGCGACGACGTTCTTCCGGCGCCTACCGCCCACCGCCTCGGTCCGCGCCACGTCGGACGTCTCGCTGCTGACGCTCGACCACGCGGCCCACGACCGGCTCCGCCGCGACGAGCCCCGCGCCGCCGAGGCGCTGGCCCTGGCCACCGTGCGGGCCCTGGCCGAGCGATTCGACCTGCTCGACGGCCGATTCACCGAGTTCCTCCTCTCCCACCCCGACGACCACCCCCGCGGCAACGAGTGGTCGACCTTCCGCGCGCGGCTCTTCGAGGAGCCGAACATCATCTGACACGAGCGGCGATCGGGAGCGTCACCCGATCTTCCGCATTTTGACCCCGAACGTTCGTCTTCTATATCTCTGCCAGGCCCGCGAAACAGGGAAAGACCCCGGCCGCGACCGTTCGTCGCCGGTTGACGAGCCCGGGGGCTGACCGCAGAATAGGGTGGGGATCGGAGCGACCACGGCCCGACCTTCCTCCGGGAACAGAGTGAGGCCCCATCGGGGCGATCGTAGCGGCCGACGTCACGGCGGGCAGGACCCGCCGCCGCGCCCGAGCGTCCCTTCGTTCTCCGATCCGGCGGCCGCCCGGCCCGCCGTCGGGTCGCCCGCGACGACGGAGCCTACCGCCCATGGATAGCTCGACCCCGGCCTCGCGGTGCACGAGCTGGCAACCCTCGTTCGAGGGGCTGCTCCAGACCGTCGCGTGCAGCGGCGCCCACGGCCAGCTCGTCGACGTCCGCGAGTCGCTCCGCCGCGCGATCGCGCCCGACCGGCCGCTCGTGATGCTCTGCCCGCACGCCGACGACGGCGCGATCACGGCCGCCTGCCTGCTCCACGAGTACGCCGTCCGCCGCGGCCTGCCGGTGATCGAGGTCCTGGTCTTCGCCGGCGAGCGGAACGTCGCCGCCCCCTGGCTCAACGACAAGAAGAAGGTCACCGTCCGCGAGGCCGAGTTCCGCCTCGAGTGCAACGTCCTCGGGGCCGAGGCCGTCTGCTGGGACCTCGACGCCTACCGCATCGCCCGGCTACCAGCCCGAGCGCGGCCGACATCGACAAGATCGTCGAGTGGTTCATCGCACGCGCAAGCCCGGGCGCCGTGATCGTCCCGCCGGCCACCGACGCCCACCTCGCCCACCGGATGACCCGCGCCCTGGCCGCCGTCGGCCTCGTCGGCGCCGGGCTTGACGGACACGCTGGTCCTGACCGGCTGGACCCCCTGGGGCCCCCTGCCCCAGCCCGAACGCCTACTTCACCTACGACGGCGAGGCCGAGCGCACCAAGGAGTGGGCGATCCACTGCCACGCCTCGCAGGTGCTCCTGACCGACTACACCGAGTTCTGCTCCCACCTCGGCCGCGCCTACGCCGCCCTGACCCGCGAGTGGGCCGAGGGCCACAGCCTGACCGGCCGCGCCCACCGGACCGACGAGCGGTTCGTCGGCGTCGAGCTCTTCCAGATCGAGACCTACGACCCGGCCCTCTCGGACGAGTCGGACCCGATCCACGCGGCCCTGAGATTGCTGCACACGGCGCAGGATGGGGCGTCGTCGGCGAACCTGGGGCGGGTCGCGGCGGTCGTCTGAGCGGACGGACGAGTCCGATGAGTCTTCAGTTCGAGTGGGATGAAAACAAGGCGGCGTCAAACGTCGCGAAGCACAGCGTCACGTTTGACGAAGCCTCCTCCGTTTTCGCCGATCCGCTCGCCGTGATCTTCGATGACGAGGCGCATTCTCGGGAAGAGTTGCGCGAGATCCTGGTCGGACATTCGGCGGATGGTCGCCTGCTCCTGGTCTGCTTCACGGAGCGGAATGAGGCCATCCGGATCATCAGCGCCCGCCGGGCGAGCAAGAAGGAGCGGAGCGATTATGAGCGACGCCCGAGCGAATGAGCCGCCCCCCGAGGCGGCGGATGACTTGCAGCCCGAATACCACTTCGACTACGCCAAGGCCCGCCCGAACCGCTTCGCGGCGTCCTGCCCGCCGGGCGGCCGACTCGTGTCGCTCGACCCGGACATCGCCCGAGTGTTCACGACGGCCGAGTCCGTCAACTCGGTGCTCCGCGCCCTGATCTCGACGATGCCGGACACATCCCCTCGGTAGTTCCCGCAGCGGGGTCGAGCCAGCGCCGCGAAGCGCCTGGTGCCACGACTGCGGATCACCCACCAGCCCGCCGCCGGGCGAGCAGCGCCATCCCGGCGGCGCCGAGGCCGAGCAGCACCACCGACGACGGCTCGGGCACAGCCGGGCCGACCGGGTCGGCGGGGAAGGGGAGGACCGTCAGCACGCCGTTCTCGCCCGGCTCTCCTAGACGGGCATTCCCTGACGCGCCGCTCCCGCCGGAGAAGTCCAGGGAGCGGGTCGAGAACCCGCCCGGCCCGGTCTCGATGAGGATGCGGCCGCCCCCGCCGCCGCCGCTGCCAAAGCCGAAGCCGCCGCCGGCACCGCCGGCGGCGGAGAGGGCCCCGGGGACCGAGACCGAGTCGGCCGCCAGATAGATCGCACCTCCGCTGCCGCCGCCACCGGAAATGAGAAGGAGGTTGCTAGCGCTCCCGCCGTCGGCCCGGATGGTGCCGACGACGACGATGGAGCCGATGGCGGCCAGCTCAATCCCCCCGCCGCCCCCGCCGCCCCCGCCATCTTCCCCGCCTCCGCCGCCGCTGCCGCCTTGGAGGACCTTCGTCAGGTCCCCGTAGGCCATACCGCCGGTGCCGCCCACGATATCGTCCCCGCTCCCTTTACCGCCCGCGCCGCCGAAGCCGCCGCCCCCGCCGCTGGCCAATGCATCAAAACCAGCGACCAAGGGATTCGGGCCGCCGCCGCCAGGTCCAGCCCCGGGGAGACCGAGGGGGGGGCTGAAGTTTCCTAGGCCCGATCGGCCGCCGTCGCCTCCCCCGGCCCCGCCGATCCCGCCCGTAACGACATCGCCAGCACCGCCGCTGAGATTGATGACGGCTCCCACCCCGATCGTCGCGTCCGACCGCGACAGCAGGGCCACCGGCAGGGCGCCGGTCGCCGTTACGGTCAGCGGGCCTTCGAGGTCGATCGAGGCGAAGTCGAACACCGCCACGGCCACGCCTCCCGGCGGAGTGAAGATCGTCCCGGAGAGCACGGTGCCCCCGCGCCCTCCGTCAGCGTCGGCGTGGAGGTCCCGTTCCCCGTGTCGATCGTCCAGGCCGTCGCCGACGCCGGGCTCGCCGTCAGGGCGCCCAGGCTGGCGAACTTCGTCGGGTCGAGCGGGTCGGCCCACGCCGGGGCCGCCGTCAGGGCCAAAGCCGCCGCTAGCCATCCTTTAGCGGTTCTCATGCTCAATCCTTCGATGTCCGAGGAATCGACCTCATCAGGTCGTGTCACATCGACCGACCTGACGGTCGCGGTGATCTTGTCACGGTCGTTGCGACGGTGCAATTGATTATTCGAATCAATGCGTTCTTGCGTGGCGTCTGGGCATCGTCCGCCAGGCTGGCCTCCGCGAGGGACGTCCGTCGGGTCCCTCGTCCGAGTGGGCCTCGGGACGGATGGTGCGGCTCGATCCCGCGCCGGGCGGCCTCCTTCCCGGAAAGGCCCGCGGTTTGCTCTACTAGGACGGATTCGCCCACGCCATCGCGACGAGAGGACTCGTTCGCGCCCGCAACCCGAGGCCTGTCTGCCGATGCCCGCCCGAATCCTGAATCTCGCCGGCGCGACCGTCCAGGTCTTCGCCAACGCCGACGATGCCTGCCGGGCCGCCGCCGAGGAGGTGGCCCGCGTGATCCGCGGGACCAGTCAAAAGAGGGCCCGCGCCGCGATCGGGCTGGCCACGGGGACGACGCCCCTGCCGGTCTACGAGCGGCTCGTCGCGATGCATCGGGGCGGCGAGCTGTCGTTCTCGGGCGTCTCGACCTTCAACCTCGACGAGTATTACCCGATCTCGCCGGCCGACCCGCGGAGCTACCGGTCGTACATGGATCGGCACCTGTTCCGCCACGTCGACCTGGCGCCGAACCGGACCCACGTCCTCGACGGGACCGTCCCCGAGGCGTTCATCGCCGAACACGCCGCGCTGTTCGACCGGATGATCGGGGCCGAGGGCGGACTGGATTTCCAGCTGCTTGGCCTCGGCCGCAACGGCCACATCGGGTTCAACGAGCCGACGCAGATGCCCGTCGACGAGGCGCTGGCGCTGCCGACGCGGCTGGTCACGCTCCACCCAGTCACGCTGGCCGACGCCGCGGGCGAGTTCGGCGACTCGGCGAGCGTCCCGCTCCGGGCGCTGACGCTGGGGGTCGCCCCGATCCTCGCCGCGCGGTCGATCCTCGTCCTCGCCTTCGGCGCGCGGAAGGCCGAGCCGCTCGCCCGGGCCCTCGACCGGTCCGATGACGGCCGAGCTGCCCGCCAGCCTGCTCCAGCATGCGGCCGGCCGGGTGACGTGGATGGTCGACGAGGCCGCGGCCGGGGGCCTCGACTGAGGGGCGCGGCGATGCTCACCGTCACCACCTTCGGCGACTCGATCCTCGACTGCGCCCATTACAACGCGCACCATGTCGACCCCGCCGGCCTGCTCGTCGCGAACCGCGACGACCTCTTCCCCGAATTCCGCGGTCACGACCTGACGACCCGGCTCGGCGACGTCCGGCTCGACCGACGGGCCGTCGACGGGTCGACGGTCGACGACCTGCCCCGCCAGGCCCGCGGCCTCCGCGTCGAGGGGCCCGCGCTGGCACTCGTGACGATCGGCGGCAACGACCTGCTCCGCGGCCTCGTCAATGACACGGGGCCTGGTAGACTGCCTGAAGTCCAATCCCGACAGGGCCACCCGTCGCCCCGTCGCTACGCTGACCCAACGCGACGTCGCCGCATGCCCCCTTTCCCCCAGATGAAGGGACGTCCTGGATGACACGGCAAGCCCGCGCGGCGATGTACCGGGGGAGACACCCCGGGTGTAGGGATGAGTGGACGACCTAACCCGTTCTGATACGTGCATCGGCAGGGAAATTCAGGATCGCCTACAGGGCGCGAGCCCCATGGCGACGGAGACCCCGTAGTAGTCCGAGGCCGGGAAAGCCGGCCACATGGCGAAGGGGGTCAGGTGGTCGGATGGCGAGCATCGGGAGGTACGCGAGATGCGGGACGCCGAAACGACGCTGGCCATCATCCGGGAGAGAGGCAAGAAGGGACTCCACCTGGAGGACGTCTATCGACAACTCTTCAACCCGGACCTGTACCTGCGGGCCTACGGGCGGATCTACGAGAACGCCGGCGCGATGACCAGAGGGGCGACGGAGGAGACCGTGGACGGGATGTCCATGGGGAAGATCCAGAGCATCATCGAGACATTGCGACGACGAGCGCTACCGATGGACCCCCGTCCGACGCACGCTCATCCCGAAGAGCGAACGGGAAGATGCGGCCGCTCGGCATCCCGACGTGGTCGGACAAGCTGCTGCAAGAAGTCATGCGCTCCATCCTGGAGGCGTACTACGAGCCGCAGTTCAGCGACCACTCCCACGGCTTCCGCCCGGAGCTCGGGTGTCACACCGCCTTGCAGGACATCTCCCAGCTACTGGACGGGTACGAAGTGGTTCATCGAGGGTGATATCAAAGGATGCTTCGACAACATCGACCACACGGTCTTGCTGTCGATCCTCCGCGAGAAGATCCACGACAACCGCTTCCTGATCCTGGTCGAGAACCTGCTCAAGGCCGGATACCTCGAACAGTGGGACTATCGGCCCACCCTCAGCGGCACGCCGCAGGGCGGGATCGTCAGCCCCCTGCTCGCGAATATCTACCTCGACAGGCTCGACAAGTTCGTCGAGACAGACGCTCATCCCCGAGTTCACGAGGGGCGAGCAGAAGCGACGCAACCCGGAGTACGATCGGCTGTCGTGCACGAATCGGAGGCTCGCAAGGAGAAAGGCGCGTCCGAGGGCGACCTCAGGCCGCTGCGGCCGGAGCTCCGCTGTCTCGGGATGAACGACCAGTTCGACCCGGACTACCGACGGCTGCGAGTACGTCCGGTACGCCGACGACTTCCTGCTCGGCTTCGACGGACCGAGGGACGAAGCCGAGGAGATCAAGGGCCGGCTGGGGACGTTCCTGCGCGATCACCTCAAGCTGGAACTCTCGCCCGGAGAAGACCCTGATCACGCACGCCGCGGACCGAGAAGGCCCGGTTCCTCGGCTACGACGTCTCAACGTTCGACAACCCCGGCCGACCGAGGCCACGGGCATATCACGCTGAGAATCCCGCCCCAGGTGATCGAGGAGAAGGTCGCCCGGTACATGGCGGGGGGCAAGCCTGTCCACCGCCCTGAACTCGCTCGACGACAGTGACTTCACCATCGTCGGCACGTACGGCCAGGAGTACCGAGGCTACACGCAGTATTACGCGTACGCCAAGAATCGCTACTGGCTCCACCGGCTGCACTGGGTCGATGAGGACGTCGCTCCTGGTCGCCGTGTTCGTCCGCAAGCTGACGGCCTTCCTCGACGCCCTGCCGATCCGCCCTGTGGCGGTCGGGACGGTTTACGACCCGACATTCGGCGACGACGACGCGGCCGGCGGCGCCTTCCGGGACCCGCGGAAAGCCCGCGCCAATTTCGATAGGGTCAACGCGGCCTTGGCGGATCTCGCCCCTCAATCCGGCGTGCTGGCCGACATCCACGCCCACTTCCTCGCCGGCCGGCCCGACTGGTTCGTCAACGTCATCGAGCCGAGCCTGCGAGGCGCGTCTGAGGTCCGGCGGTGCTTCCTCGACGCGATCGAGCGGGCGGGTCTGGCGTCGCGCTGAGGCCCACGTCACCGGAACAGCTTCGGGCGCCAGCTCGTTCAGGTAGTGCCGCCAGTTGATCCAGGTGTGGCCGCCGCCGCTGATGTGGACCTCGTGCTTGATCCCGTGCTTCTCCAGCACTCCGGCCAGGGCCTTCGAGCCGGCCAGGGCGAAGTCCTTGTCGCCGACGCTGATCACGAGCAGCTTGACCGAGCCGTTGACCTTGTCGGCGGCGGCCAGGAACGCCTCGTTCCGCTTCTCCCACTCGTCGGCGTTGCCGCCGAAGAGGCCGGCGCTCCAGATCGCCACATAGGCGAACTCGTCCGGGTTCGTGGTGACGACCCGCAAGCGTCTGGCCGCCGCCCATCGACAGCCCGGCGATCGCCCGGTTCTCCGGGCCGGCCTTCACGCGGTAGGTCTTCTCGACGAACGGGACGACGTCCTTGAGCAGCTCGTCGGTGAACCGGTTCTGGAGCGGCCTCCATCGCGGCCCGGGCCTCGGGCGACGGCGGGGTGCCGGGCGTGAACCGCGGGCAGGTTCGCCGGCCGCGGCAGGCTGCCGTTGGGCATCACGACGATCATCGGCACGGCCTTCTTCGCCGCGAGCAGGTTGTCGAGGATGAACCCGGCGCGGCCGATCGTGCTCCAGCCCGAGTCCTCGTCGCCGGCGCCGTGGAGCAGGTAGAGGACCGGGTACTTGTCGCGTCGCCGCCCTCGTAGCCCGGCGGCGTGTAGACGTGCATCCGCCGCTGCATCGCCGAGCGTGCCCGAGCGATACCAGACGGCGCGGACCTCGCCGTGCGGCACGTCCTTCGTCGCCTCGAACTCGGCCTCCTCGCCCGGCACGAGGAACATGCTGTCGAGGCTGGCGAGCCCCGGCTTGATCATCGGGTTCTTCGGGTCGACGGTGCGGACGCCGTCGACGTTGAACGTGTAGCTGTAGAAGTCGGGCACGAGCGGGCCGACGGTGATCGACCAGACGCCCTTGTCGTCCTTGGTCATCTTGCCGCCCTGGCCGAAGTCGCCGCCGACGGAGACCTCGTCGGCCTTCGGGGCGTAGATGCGGAACGTGACCTTGTGGTCGGGCGCGACCTCGGTCGACTTCAGCGTGTCGTTCGGCGTGGGCTGCCGCCGCGGGGGTTGGGCCCGGGACGGCTGCGCGGCCACGGACACCAGGGCCAGGAGAGCCAGGGCGAGCTTGCGCGACGCGAGCATGGGGGAACTCCAGGGGACGATTCATGGGAGTGGCGTCCGACCTCCGGCCCGCCATTGGACGCGACCCCACCGCAAAAAGCGACAATCCGCCCCCGGCCGGCCCCCGAGAATCCGCCGCCCGCCGGGCCGGCCGACCCGCTTCAGGAACCGACCGAACCCAAGGCACGCCCTGTACGCTTCGGAGGAGGGACATCTCCCTACATCCTATCCACAACCTTCATATCCCCCATTTCCTCCAGAACATTGTTGTAATCCCGGGCCCAGTCCTTATCCTCGATGGGGCCCCCGCCCAGATCCTGGGACAACTTCCTATCGAGGGTTTAGCAACATGAATCCGCGGCACACTTTGCGAAAGGCCGCCGGCGTGGCGGTCGCGATGATCGCGCTCTCCGCCGTCGAGGCCCGGGCCGGCTGTCTCCGATGCATGCACGGGCACCGTTCAACGGCCTGCGGGGCCTGCGGCGGATACGGCGGCCCGGCGATGCCGGCCGGGGGCTCGTGCGACGTCGCGTCCGGGCTCACTTATCAGCAGGAGACGACCTACGAGACGGTGGTCGACAACGTCACCGAGCAGGTGCCCGTCACTCGGATGGAGACCCGGTACCGGACCGAGTACAGGACCGAGCAGGTGCCGACCGTCCGCACGGTGACCGAGCAGGTGCCCGTCACGCAGATGCAGACCCGCTACCGGACCGAGTACAAGACCGAGACCTACCCGGTCACGCGGAACGTGTACGACCAGGTCCCGGTCACGCAGACCCAGACCCGCTACCGGACCGAGTACAAGACCGAGACCTACACCGTGAACCGGCCGGTGACCGAGACGGTGCAGGTGCAGCGCACGGTGACCACGTACAAGTCGGTGCCCGAGACGACCCAGCAGCAGCGGACGACCATGGTGTCCCGCCCGGTTCAGCAGACGACCTACGTCACGGAGTCGTACGTCGAGAATCAGCCCGTCCAGAAGACCCGTCAGGTCGTCGAGTACGTCGACGTCCCGGCCGCCAGCGCCCAGGCGAGCCCGCAGGCGACGGCCAGCCCGCAGTCGGCCCCCACGAAGCAGGCGGTCGTCCGGAACGTGACCGAGACGGTGCAGGTCCCCACGGTCAAGACGCGGCAGGTCCCCGTCCAGACCGTCACCTACGTGTCCGAGCCGAAGACCGAGACCGTCCCGGTGACGACGACGAAGATCGTCCCCGAGCAGCACACCGAGATGGTCCCGACGACCCAGATCAAGTTCGTGCCCGAGACCCAGACGCGGCAGGTCCCCGTCAGCGTGCCCGAGCAGGTGCCCGTCACGGTCATGACCACACAGGTCCGCCAGGTGACGGAGACCCAGACGCGGCAGGTGCCGGTCTCGATTCCCGAGCAGGTCCCCGTCACCGTCATGACCACGCAGGTCCGTCAGGTCAACGACGTGACGACCCGCCAGGTACCAGTCTCGATCCCGGAGCAGGTGCCGGTCACGGTCATGACCACGCAGGTCCGCCAGGTGACCCGCCAGGTGCCGGTGACCCGGACCGTGGCCGTCCCGACCCAGGCCCCCGCCTCGTACGCCGCGCCCACCGGAGCGGTGGCCCCGTCGGCCCAGCAGTAAGCCGATGAGAGGACCGGGCCCCCGGCTTCGCGGCCGGGGGCCCTTCCAAATTACGCGCCCGCCCCCGGCCTCCCGATCACCTCCCGCGGCTGGTCGCGCTCGCGGCGGGTGAGGATGGCGTTGACGGCGTTGATGTACGCCTCGGCCGAGGCCTCGATGATGTCGGTCGACGCGGCGCGGCCGCGGAAGGTGCGGTCGTCGCTCTCGACCTCCAGCTCAAGCGAGACCTCGCCCTGCGCGTCCTTGCCGGCGGTGACGCCGCGGACGGCGAATTCGCGGAGGTTCGCGGCGATCCCCGTCACGCGCTCGACCGCCTTGAAGATCGCGTCGACCGGGCCGTCGCCGATCGCGGCGTCCTGCACGACCGCGCCGTCGGGGCGGCGGATGCAGACCGTCGCCGTCGGGATCACGCTCGTGCCGGCCGTCGTGTGGAGCGATTCCAGCTTCCAGTGCGGCGTGACGTCGAGGATGTGCTTCTCGATCAGGACGACGATGTCCTCGTCGTAGACTTCCTTCTTCTTGTCGGCCAGCGCCTTGAAGTCGTTGAACAGGGCCTCGATCTGGGCGTCGGCCAGGTGGTAGCCCAGCTCGGTCACGCGATCGCGCAGGGCGTGGCGGCCCGAGTGCTTGCCCAGGACGAGGTCGGTCTTCGGCACGCCGACCTCCTCGGGCCGCATGATCTCGTACGTCGACCGCTCCTTGAGCATCCCGTCCTGGTGGATGCCCGCCTCGTGGGCGAAGGCGTTCTGGCCGACGATCGCCTTGTTGCGCTGGACCTTCAGGCCGGTGATCGTCGAGACCATCCGGCTCAGCGGATAGAGCCGCTCGGTCTTGATGTTCGTCGTCAGGCCGTAGTAGTCGTGGCGGGTCTTCAGGGCCATGACGATCTCTTCGAGCGCCGCGTTGCCGGCGCGCTCGCCGATGCCGTTGATCGTGCACTCGACCTGCCGCGCCCCGGCCTCGACGCCCGCCAGGCTGTTCGCGACGGCCATGCCCAGGTCGTTGTGGCAATGCGTGCTGATGATCGCCTCGTTGATGTTCGGCACCCGCTCGACGAGCGTCCGGATCACGCGGGCGTACTGCGTGGGCGTGGCGTAGCCGACGGTGTCGGGGATGTTCACCGTCGTCGCGCCGGCGGCGATGGCGGCTTCGACCACCTCGCAGAGGAAGTCGACCTCGGTCCGCGCGGCGTCCTCGGGGCTGAACTCGACGTCGGCGCAGACGGCCTTGGCCCGCTTGACGCTCGCGACGGCCCGCTCGACGACCTGCCCGGTCGTCATCTTGAGCTTGTGCTCGCGGTGGATGGCCGAGGTCGCGAGGAAGACGTGGATCCGCGGCTTCTGGGCGAACTGGAGGGCCTCCCACGCGCGGTCGATGTCGCGGTCGTTGCAGCGGGCGAGGCCGCAGACGCTGGCGCCGGTCACCTCGGCGGCGATGGCGCGGACGGCCTCGAAGTCGCCGGGGCTGGCGATCGGGAAGCCGGCCTCGATGATGTCGACGCCGAGCGCCGCGAGCGCCCGGGCGACCTCGATCTTCTCGGCCTGGTTCATGCTCGCGCCGGGCGACTGCTCGCCGTCGCGCAGGGTCGTGTCGAAGATCCGGATGCGACGATCGTCGGCCATGGGAGGGTCATCTCCTCTTCGGGATGGTCTACAGACATCGTATCCGGCGGGCCCGAGAAAACGAAGGAGCCCCGAGATCCGCCGGCTGGGCGAGTCTCGGGGCTCCGTGTGTGTCTCGCGTCGAACGCTCGGACAGACGAACCCTAAGACCTCACCCGGCCGGTAAGGCCGAGGAGGATCGACCGGAGTCGAAGGTTCGTCAGAATCGACCGCATGGGCGGCTCCGATGCCGAGGGTCCGTGTTCGGGGGCTATCATAGGGGCGGGGGCGAGGGAGCGTCAATGGATCATGGGCCTTGAATTTTAATCTCATAAGCAACGCGACAGCACGGCTCAATCGTTCAATGCCTGTCCCCAAGGGATTGGGACCGAAGCCGATATGTCCCGTTAGAAGCGTTTCCGGTAGCATCCTGCTGTGGGCCACCTGGCGCGGCTGCAGAGATTGAGGGTGATACGATGAAGTCGACCCAACTCCGATGTGGGGCTCGCGCCTTCACTCTGGTCGAATTGCTCCTAGTCGTTCTCATCATCGCCCTGCTGGTTGGACTTCTCCTGCCGGCAGTCCAAGCAGCGCGCGAGTCGGCCCGGCGCTCTCAATGCATCAACAACTTGCGGCAGATTGGCCTCTCCCTCCACGCCTATCACGATGGACAGGGCGCTTTTCCGCCAGGTTTGCTCGGCAACGCCGGCGGTGCCCCCGGCTGGGGATGGGGCCTCGGCCTGTTGCCGTATTTGGAGCAGATGGCGCCTTTCAACGCCGCAAACCTCGGATATGCGGTGCTCGGCCTGCAGAACCAAACGGTTGTCACAATTCCCCTCGCGTCTTTCGTTTGCCCGAGCACCGGCGGTAGTGGGCCGTTCGACGCCGGCTTCCTAGCGGTGAGCATCTCGGGCCGATCGATGCCCGCGCCCGCCCAGTATGTCGCCTCCTCGGGCTGGCTCCGGGCCGGAATGAAAATCGGCCCGAATCTGGTCGCGCTCGATGGCACAGGGGACGGCGTCTTCTACAGGAATAGCCGGACCTCGATCGCCGAAATCGGTGACGGCATGAGTCAGACGTTGTTCGTGGGAGAACGATCGAGGAATGTCGCCGATGCGTCCTGGATCGGCGTCCCGATCGCGGCCCTCCCGCTCTGCACCAAGGCGACCTGGACGGTGCAGGCGTGCGACACATCGATGTTCATGGTCCTCGGCCGTTCCGGCGGCCCGTCGCCCGATCTATTCCAAAGCGGGGACACAGGACTCGCACACACACCCAACGCCCTCGATGCCGGGCCTGATGGCTTCTGGAGCCTGCATCCCGGGATCTGCAATTTCCTGTTCGGTGATGGAGCGGCAAGGCCGATTCGAGGGACGATCGATCCCCGCGTCTTCTCTGCTCTGGCCTCTCGCGCCGGCGGTGAAGTGACAAGTGCGGATCAATTCTGAGTCCCACAGGAGCTCCTCGCCGATTGTAGCTCTCCAGGTCGGATGGGGGGCTGAACCAGGAGACGCCCCGCGACCGTGAACGAAATCGCCCCCGAAACCGCCGTCGACCACCTCCGCGGCCTCGGCCGCATCCCGCCCGACAGGCCCGCGAAGGCCGAGGCCTTGGGCTGGGGCGTGTCGAACGTCGTCGTCCGGGTCGAGGTCGAGGGGGAGCCGCGCGTTCGTCGTGAAGCAGTCGCGCGAGCGGCTGAGGACGAAGGCCTACTGGGCGAGCCGGCTCGACCGGATCTGGATCGAGCGGGATGCGCTCGAACTGCTCGGCACGATCCTGGCCGAGGGGGCCGTCCCGCGGGTCCTCTTCAGCGTGCCGGAGGATTACCTGTTCGCGATGACCGCCGCGCCGAGCGAGTCGGTCGTCTGGAAGGAGCAACTCCTCGACGGGGTCGTCGAGCCCGACGTCGCCCGCCGCGCCGGGGCGATCCTCGGGCGGATGCACACGCAGCTCCGCGACCACCCGGGGCTCTCGGGGCGGCTCGCCGATACGACGGTCTTCGACGAGCTGCGGATCGACCCGTTCTACCGCGCGATCGCGCGGGCCCATCCCGACCTCAAGCCGGCGGTCGACGCCCTGATCGCGGGCATGGCCGCCGCGCCCGACCGGACGCTTCGTCCACGCCGACTTCAGCCCGAAGAACATCCTGGTGCATCGCCGGGGCCTGACCGTCGTCGACTTCGAGACGGCGCACGCGGGCGACCCGGCGTTCGACGTCGGGCTTCTTCCTGAGCCACATCACGCTCAAGGCGTTCCGGACCGGCGTCGACGAGGCGAAGTACCTCGGCCTGGTCGAGCCGTTCTGGGACGGCTACCACGCCGAGGCCGGGCCGGGGCATCCCGACCTCTCGGCCCGCTCGACCCGGCACGCCGCGGCGTGCGTGCTGGCCCGGGTCGACGGCGTCAGCCCCGTCGACTACCTCGACGAGGAGGCCCGCGGCCGCGCCCGGTCCGTCGCGCGGGAGATCCTCGCCCGGCCCTCGCTCGGGATCGACGACGTGGCATGAGAAGTGCCGAAGGATATCGGGGAGAAGGGGCACTCGCGTCGACCAGTCCTCCGATTTTCACGTCTGAGGTCGTCCGATGCCAACCCTGATGACGCTCGCCGCCCGCGAGGTGCTCGACTCGCGCGGGCGGCCCACGGTGGAGGTCGAGGCGACGACCTCGGCCGGCGAGTCGGGCCGGGCGATCGTCCCGTCCGGCGCCAGCACCGGCCAGCACGAGGCGCTCGAGCTCCGCGACGGCGACCCGGCGCGGTACGGCGGGCTGGGCGTGCTCAAGGCCGTCGAGAACGTGCGCACCGAGATCGCGAAGGCCCTCGCCGGCATGGACGTCGAGGACCAGCCCGCGATCGACGCGGCGCTGATCGCGCTCGACGGCACGCCGAACAAGTCGAGGCTGGGGGCCAACGCGATCCTCGGCGTCTCGCTGGCCGTGGCGCACGCGGCGGCGGCCGCGCGCGGGCGGCCGCTGTACGAGCACCTGCACCGGCTCTGGCGCGACCGGCTCGGCGCGGGCGACCCGGGCGGGCCGTCGCTGCCGATGCCGATGGTCAACATGATCTCCGGCGGCCTCCACGCCGGGCACAACCTCGACTTCCAGGACTTCCTGCTCATCCCCGTCGGGGCGTCGAGCTACGGCGAGGCCCTGCGGATGGCGGCCGACGTCCACCGGGCGCTCGGGCGGACCCTGGCGAAGTACGGGCACGAGTCGTCGCTCGTCGCCGACGAGGGGGGCTACGGGCCGCAGGCTCCGCACGAACGCCCACGCCGTCGAACTGATCCTCGAGGCCGCCCTGTCCGCCGGCTTTACGCCCGGGCGAAGACGTCGCGATCGCGCTGGACGTCGCCGCGACCCACTTCTACGACGTCCCGACGGCCACCTATCGCCTCGCCTCCGACGGCCTGCCGCCGCAGGACTCCTCGGCGATGCTCGCGATGCTCGCCCACTGGGTCCGCCAGTACCCGATCGTCTCGATCGAGGACGGCCTGGCCGAGGACGACTGGAACGGCTGGGCCGCCCTGACCCGGCGGATCGGCCGCGACGTCCAGCTCGTCGGCGACGACCTGTTCGCGACCCAATCCCGGCGCATCGAGCATGGCGTCGCCAAGCATGCGGCCAATGCCGTCCTGATCAAGCTGAACCAGGTCGGCACCCTGACCGAGACGTTCGACGCCCTGGCCCTGGCCCGGCGCAGCGGCTATCGCGCGATCGTCTCGGCCCGCTCGGGCGAGACCGAGGACGCGACGATCGCCGACCTGGCCGTCGCCACCGGCGCCGGGCAGATCAAGATCGGCTCGGTGACGCGCTCCGAGCGGCTCGCCAAGTACAATCGCCTGCTTCGCATCGAGGAGCGGCTCGGGCCGAGTGCACCGTTTGCGGGGCGCGGTGCGCTGGGGTCTTCGTAGGGTCCGCCATGCGGACCATCCGGTCCCGAGGAGGACGGTCCGCATGGCGGACCCTACGGGAGCTCACCGCACCCGCACGGCTCGGTCGAGCCCCTGGAGCGTCACGAGCGCTGCCGCGCTGACGCCCCGGTCGGAGTCGCGGACGGCGCGCTTCAGGGCATCGGACGCCGCCCGAGCGGCGGCGCCGAACCGCGAAAGCGCGGAGGCGGCGGCGCGGCGAACCGATGGGTCGGCGTCGGCGAGGGCCAGCGACAGGCCGTCGATCGCGGCGCGGGGGTCGGGCGAACGGTCGGCGACCTCGCCCAGGGCGATCGCCGCCGCGGCACGGACGGAGGGGCTCGGATCGCGGAGGGCCGCGAGGAGCCGAACCGCGGCGCGGGCGGGGTCGGACGCGACCGCGTCGGCGAGATCGGCCCGCGATGCGTCCCCCGCCAGCGCGAGCTTGAGCCCGGCGATCGCCTCGGCACGCGCCGAGCGGCGGCCGACGGCCAGGCTCGCCGAAGCCGTGGCGCGGACGCGGAGCTCCGAATCGTCCGTGGCCGCCCTCAATCCCACCCGCGCCGCCGGGTCCTCGGAGAAGGCCCCCAGCGCCGCGGCCGCGGCGACCTTGACGGACGGATCGCCATCCCGGGCGAGCGCGGCCAGCAGCAGGTCACGCGCGGCCGGGACGCGGCCGAGCGAGCGGCCCAGGGCCGTCGCCGCGGCCTCCCGGGCCGCGGGCGATCCCGCGCGGATCGTCGCGCCCAGGACGGGCAGCGCCAGGCTCGCGGAGAGGTCGCGATGGGGACGGGCCAGGGCCGAGCGGGCCGCACGGCGGACGGCCTCGTCCTCGTCGTCGATCCCGTCGAGGAGCCTCCGGAGGTCGTCGGCGCCGGCGATCGGTCGCGAGGCCAGGGCCTCGGCCGAGGCGTGCCGCCGGGCGAGGTCGTCGCCGCGGAGCCCGTCGAAGAGCGAGTCGAGCGAACGCGGCGGGTCGCGGCCCAGGCCCCGGAGGGCGACGGCCGCCGAGGCGCGGACCCTCGCGTCCCTGTCGCCGAGGGCCGCCGTCAGGACCCTGGCCGCGTCGTCGACGAGGGTCGTCAGCGGGTTCGTCCCCAGTAGGCCCCCCAGCGACCGCGCGGCGCGGCGCGGACCTCGGCATCGCGGTCGTCGAGCGCAGCGACGAGCCCCCGGGCGGAGGCCGCCACGCCCGGCCCCTCGACCTGCCCCAGCGCCGTCGCCGCCTCGCGACGCGCCGTCGCCGACCCTCCGCGGAGCCGCTCGACGAGCCCGGCGACCGTCTCCCCCTCCGGCTGTCCCGATCTCCCGATCCAAAGCGCTACGCCCGCCGCCGCGCCCAGCGCGACGATCGACGCAAGGACCAGGAGGATCGTCCGTGACCTCATGCGGCCCGTCCCGCGGGGAGGGTTCGACCTTGGCGCGGGCCCCATTCCCTGGCCGGCGCTGCATCCCAAGCATGGCACGTTCGGGCGATCTCGGCAACGCGAGCCGGCGCCGTCAGCTCCCGATCAGCCCGCGGGCCCAGGCCGCATCGGCCTCGGAAAGCGGCGGGACGGCGGGGCGGGTGTAGTCGAGCCGGAGGTCGTACCGCGCCCGGTCGTAGAGGGCGTGGAGGATCGCGTTGAGTTCGACCGGGACTTCGTCCTCTCCTTGCAAAAGCGGCAAGGGGAAGGCCGGGATCGTGGCACGGACGCCGAAGGTATAGAGCTTCGCCTTGGGTCGCCGCCAGCTCCGGCTGACGAGGACGCGGTAATGCGTCCGCTTCTTCGCCCCGATCACGGCCAGCGGCTCGCCGTCTCGAAGCAGGTCGATCTCGATCAGGTTGGTCTTGGACTCGAAGACCCGGGCCCGCTTCGATTCGTACTGCTTCCGACCCTCGGAGTGGATCTTGTTCGCGGGCGAGAGGATCTCGAGGATCGTCGTCACGATCCCCGTGTGGGCCTCGCGGACCTCCAGGTAGGTCTCGTTGACGTGGTCGAGCATCGGCACGTCGACGTCGAGCACCGCAACATCGGCTTCGGCCGCCGAATCCGCCGGCTCCTTCGCGGAGAACGGAGGCCGGGGGATCACGGCGATGTCCGGCCTCCCGATCAGAACAACGTCATCGGAATCCATCATGTACGCCCGGCTCTCGACAGCCACGTAGTATCGGGGCGTGACGGCAGGCGAGATCACGTCGCGGATCGCCGCGATAAGGCTGTTATGCACGTCCGGCCAGAGCGCCGGGTGCTCCAGATATGGGTCCATGCCGGGGAATGGGCATTCCATGACGCTACTGTACCCGTGCCCACGATCGAGGGTCAATCGCGGGGCGCATCCGCCTCGTCCCGCTTCGGGAACTCGATCGCGTGGAACGGAACGAGCCTCAATCCATGCGAGGGCACGACCCGCGGAAGCGTGGCCGGGTCGTTGGTGATGATCGGCGGCTGGACGGGGCGGCCGTCGCTCCAGTAGCCGAGGCGGAAGGAGACGCCGGCCAGGGCCTCGTCGAGGGTCTTGCCCGCGAAGCCGGCGGCGAGGGTCACGTCGGCGACCTTCCAGAAGCCCTCGCGGTCGATGGCGTTGACCGATCCCCCGCCCATCTGGATGAGACGGAACGGGCCGTCGCCGGTGTCGAAGTCGGCGTGAGAGGCCGTCGGGGCGAGGTGGTCGGCCCAGAGGCGGGGGCGGCCGCGGAGGTCGGTCCGGTAGAGGACGAACTTCTTGCGCGACGGCGGCAGGGCCGTCGCCTCGCGGTAGATCCGCCGGGCGTCGCCGTCGCCGGTGACGACGTCGTGCTCGGCCGCGACGACCACCAGCAGCGTCTCGGACGGGACGTCGGCCAGGTTCGGCCCCTTCGTGCGCAGGACCTCGCCGGGTGTCACGGCGACCACGGCCTTCGGCTCGGGCAGGCCCAGAGACTTCGCCTGAGCCGCCATCTGCACCGAGAGCATGCCGCCGGTCGAGTGGCCGATCAGCGCGAACCGCGAGCGGTCGGGCTTGACGTGCGCGCGGGACATCTCGAGCACGCCGAAGGCGTCGACGACCGCAGCGGCGGAGTTCGCGAGGTAGTCGGTGACGGGCGTCTCCACCTCCATGAACCGGGGGTAGATGACGATCTGGCCGGAGCGGACGAGGTGCTCGATCCAGGCGCCGTAGACGCCCGGGTTCATCGCGAGCCAGCCGTGGTGGAAGACCACGACCGGCGCCCGCTTCGGGGTCGGGTCGGCCGGCTCGAAGAGGAAGTACGACTGCGGCCCGGCGCCGATCTCCCGCTTCGTCACCGACTTGTGCGGGTACGTCGGCTCGGCAGGCTTCTCGCCCGCCCGCGCCATCGGGGCGGCGATGATGGCGGCCAGCATCAGCAGGCTCGGTCGAACGGGGGCCATCCTTGGCCTGCTCCGTCACGAGGTCACGAGGGCATTCCTCGCGGGGTCCGCCGAATGGGCCCCGCGAGGATGGAACCGGGGCGCCGCATGGTCGCTCAAGTCGACCGAGGCGGCAAGGGGAACTCGGCGCGATTGCGCGGTCACCGGCTTCTTGACCTCGCCGGCCGGGCTCGGCGCGGGCTGGCGTCCCGCGCTGGCGACGGAGGCCGTCGGCGGGGCGTAGACGGTCAGCAGCAGCGGCGACGACCAGATGCCGTGGCGGTCATTGCCCGGGAAGAACACGGGCTGGTCGAGCCGGAGCTTCGTCAGGGTCGAGAAGGCGAACATGCAGACCGGGAACTGCGCGGCGTTCTCCATCTCGCCAAGGCGGATCGGCTCCGAGAGGGTCAGCCCGGCCGAGCGGAACGACTTCTCGGTCATCTCCATGCAGTAGAGCTCGTCGTCGTCGGGTTCGAGGTCGTAGTCGAACGGCGGCTGCTTCGCGTAGATGGCGCGGCACCAGGCGAGCACGCGGGGGACGCGGTCCTGGTAGGCGGGCTTGAGCCGCTTGACGCCGATCGGGCCGACGTTGTCGAGGACCCAGACCGAGAGCGGCTGGCGGCGGACGCCCGACTTGGTCGTGTCGTAGACGAACGGGCGGCCTTCCTCGAAGGCGACGACGCCGGTGTGCGAGAAGAGGCTGCCGCTGACGTTGGCGATGAACCGGCTCATCGGGAACCGGCCGAAGAGGATGCGGGCGTCGCCGCGGCGGAAGAGGATGTCGCCGTCGCGGAGCGTCTTCTCGCCCCAGGCGTCCCAGCGCTGCATGGCGGGGGTGAAGGCGACGGTCGGGAGCTTGCCCGCCTTGCGGGCGGCGTAGGCGGCCGGCCCCCACGGGTTCCCGACCCATCCGGGCGGCGTGAGCCGATCGGTCGGCTCGAGGTTATCGTGGCCGCCCCCGATCAGGACGACCAGGCCGACGATCTTCCACATGAACGACTCCCTGCGAGCGTTGCGCGATATCCGGCCCGGCAAGCCCCAGGGGAAAGAACCCGCGGCCCAGGCCATCCATGAATCCACGACGTCGACCCGACCCGGGGGACGGTCGGCGACGGCGCGGGGTTAAGCCTTCCTGGCCCGCTGTTTAGCAAGCATCATGCCGCCTGGCGCGGCCCCGCCCGCCCGGTCCGGGGCCCAGATTGACCTTGATCTGTTTTCGCCCTTCGGCCCTACTGTTCTTGCAGGTTTCCGGGCAATCGACAAGAGCCAGCCACGTCCCGTCGTTACGTCGGGCCGGGCGGCCCGGTTCGGTCCTGCCGATCTTGAGGTATTTCCTGGCTTTCCGTCGAGATAACTCGCGGAGGACGTCGATAAGAAGATTTCGGAATGAGGTCGCGGCCGACGCCCGGAACGGGGCGGTCGGCCGGGGGTGACGGACCAGGCCCGCAGGGAGGCGGGCGGGGACCGATCGCCCGGCTCGCAATGGTCTCCGGCATGCGCAAAGGAGGGCGTAGGGTCTGGCTCGCCTGGGCGGCCGTCCTGATCGGGACGACGGCCCCCGCCCCCGCTGCGCCCCCGGGGACCCGAGCCGAGGCCCCCTCCGGCGGGCCGACGGTCCGGATGACGGTGGAAGTCGACTGGACGGCCCCCAACGCCGTCGGGCCGGTCGCCCTCGACCTGGCCGTGAGCGAGGGACGGATCGCGGGCGTGAGCCGACTCGCGCCGACGGCCCGGATGATCGCCGACGCGGGGGCCGACGGCCGCTGGCACGTCGCGACGGCCCGATCGGGCCGGGCCCGGGCCCGGGTCGTGGCGCCGCTGGGGGCCTCGCTGACGATCCACGCCGGGGCGCAGGCGGTCCGCATCCCCCTGGCCCGGCTCCTCGAGGGCCCCCAGCGCACCGTGCCGCCCGCCACGATCGACGTCGGCGCCGCCAGGGTCGCCTGGGACGCGATCGAGGTCGACCCCGGCGACTTCGCCGGCGCCTCGGCCCCGGACGTCAACGTCCCCGTGCGGGTCGGGTTCAACGTGCTGACGGCCGACGCCTCGGAGGTCGACCTCAAGTTCACCGCCGAGCTGAAGTCGGCCCGGACCGGCGTCGTGGCCTGGCAGTACGAGCAGCGGGCCGTCGTCGCCAGCGACGCGCCCGAGCCGACGGCCTGGCAGCTGAACGTCCCCGCGCCGCCGAGCGAGGGGCTGTACGCCCTGGAGATCCGCGCGAGCTGGGAGCCCGCCGCGTCAGGCGAGGGTTCGCGGATCAGTCGGCTCCTGCGGCGCCGGAAGCCGACGGCGTCCGTCTCGGGCTCGGCGAGCCGGCGGGTGACGCTGGCGGTCGTCGACCCGAAGGCGAAGCCGACGCCGCCGAAGCCGGGCCGGGGCGCGGCCGAGGAGTCGGTCGACGCGCTCGACCTGTCGAGGCCCCGCGGCCACCGGCCGTCGGCCTCGGGCCGCGCGGCGGGCTCGGGCCAGTCGTGGCGGATCCCCGACGCGGCCGTCGTCGAGGAGACCCGGCGCGACCGGCTCCGGGGCTGGATCAGCCGCGACGGCGACCCGGTCGCCCTGGCGCCGGCCGACCCCTCGGGCCTGGCCTGGTCGGCCGTCGGCCTGAAGGTCCCGCACCCCGAGCGGCCCCACCGGCTGACCGTCGCGGTCGTCGGCGGCCACCCCTCGGCGCTGGGCGTCGGCCTCGTCGCGCCCGGCGGCGCGAAGGGGAAGGCCCGCGTCGTCCTCGACGCCTGCGCCTCGGGCCCGCCCCTGATCGAGGGGGCCGGGCCGGCGACGTTCTCCTGGCTCGTCTGGCCCGACGCGGCCGAGCCGGTGCTCGTGCTGGTCAATCGGGGAACGTCCTCGACCGTCCGGCTCGGCGCGATCACGCTCACCGAGCTGGCCGACATCCCCGCGGGCCCGGCGATCGTCGCCCCGATCGACGGCGGGCGCACCGTCGGGATCGACCTGACGGCCCCCTCGGCGCTCGACCGCTTCGGCGGCGCGGGCGACCCGATCGTCGCGGGCCGGAATGTGTCCAAGTACCTGCAGTATTGCGGCGCCACGAGCGTCGTGCTCCCCGATGCCCTGGCCGACCGAAACCGGCGCCAGGCGCTCGACCGCCAGGCCGAGGAGGACGCCCTCGGCCCCGACCGGCTCGACCTGCTGCTGACCCTGCTCGACCGTCACGGCCTGTCGGCCTGGCTCGACGTCGCGATGGACGGCCCCCTGCCGGGCCTGCCCGACCCCGACTCGGACGCGACCCGTTCGCGAGGCCTCGCCAGGATCGGCCGCGATGGCAAGGCCGACGGGCCCGGCTATCACCCGATCCACGCCGAGGTCCGCGGCGCGATGGCCAGGCATGTCGGGCGCGGTCGCGGCCTCGCGGCGGTCGCACGCGAGCGTCGCGGGCGTCCTGATCCGCCTCGGCCCGGGCTCGACCCTGCTCGGCCGGCCCGACTCGGGGCTCGACGACGCGACGTTCGCCCGCTTCGTCGCGGCCAAGTTCGACCCGGGCCTGGCCCGCGCCATCCCCGGCCTGGAGGGGGACGACAACGCCCGGTTCGAGGCCCGCGCCCGCTTCCTCGACGGCGACGGCCAGAAGCCCTGGCTCGCGTGGCGCGCCGCCGAGCTAGCGGGCGTCTATAGCGAGCTGGCCGAGGCCGCCGCGCAGGCCGCGCCCGGGGCCCGGCTCGCCGTGGCGACGCCCGACCTCGATTCCGGCGTCGTCGGCGAGGAGATCCGCCGGCTCGACCGCGTGGGCCTGGGCCCGTCGCAGGCCTGGCGCTCGGTCGGGCTCGACCTGGCCGCCTGGCCGACCGGCGAGGGGCCCGCTGCGCCGATCGTCTTGCGAGGCGTCGGCCTTTCCTCCGAGGAGTTCGCCCGCGACCTCGCCGCGAGCCCCGAGCTGGACGATCAGGTGGCGTCGCGGGCCGCCCGCGGGCTCTGGCTCGCCGCTTCGGGCCGGGCCGGATCGGCGTCGGAGCCTTCGCTCCACGCCCCGGCGCTGCCCGACGCCTCGGCCGCCGACGAGCCGCTCGGCCACGCCCTGGCGGCGCTCGACGGCCGGTGGTTCTTCGCGTCGCTCGACGCCGTCGCCGGCCGCGAGGAGCGGGTCCGCCGGTTCGCGCAGGCCGTCCGCGCCCTGCCCGCGCCGGGCCCGGGCCCGGCCGCCCCGAGGCCCGCGTCCGGCGTGGCCGCGCGGCTGGTCCCTTCCGGAGACGGCGCCGCGACCTATCTCGCCCTGGCCAACGACACGCCCTACCCGATCGCGGCTGGAGACGGTCGTCCGCTGCCCATCGGGGGCCGGCTTCGCGGAGCTTGCGGGGGCGGTCCCCATGACGTCCGAGCCGGCGGCCGGAGGCCTGAAGATCCTCACGGAACTGCCGCCGTTCGGCGTCGCCTCGGCCCGGGTCGACGCCGAGGCCTCGCTCGTCTCGGCCTCGCCGCATCCGGGCGCCGCCGTGCTGGACGGCATGCGGGCGCAGTCGGAGGACCTGGCGCTGACGCTCGCGCGGCTCAACCGCGCGTCCGCCGGGGCCGCCGACGCCGCGCCGGCCAACGCCGACTTCGAGGCCCCGGCCGTCCGGCTCGCCTCGTCCGGGTCGGCCCCGGGCGTCGCCGGCTGGCGGGCCCTGGGCGACTCCGGCGCGATCGCGACCGACGCCGACCGACCCCACGCCGGCCGCGCCTGCCTCCGGCTCGACGCCGAGGCGGTGGCCGCCTCGGTCGCCTCCGAGCCGTTCGCGCCGACCGCCCATCCCTCGATCGTGATCCACGCCTGGGTCCGCGGCGAGCGGGCCGACGCGAAGCTCCGGCTCTGGATCGAGGGCCAGGCCGCCGGCCGGCCGTTCGCGCGGCAGCTCGTCGTCGACGCCCGGCCCGAGTGGACGGCCGTGGCCGCCCGGGTCTCGGGCCTGCCCGACTCCGGCCTCGAGTCGGCCCGGCTCCGCTTCGAGGCCCTGACGCCCGGCAAGTTCTGGCTCGACGACGTCTCGGTGACCGGCCCGACCCTGACCGAGCCCGAGCGGCTCAACGCCCGCCGCGACCTGACCGCGGCGCTCTCGGCCTACCGCGACGGCCGCTACGCCGACTTCGCCCGCCTGGCTGGCTCGCACTGGGCGCGTCAGGTCGTGCCGGGCCCCGCGGCGGCGGGCCGGCTCGCCGACCGCTCGGCCGCCCGCTCGGGCGACGCGCCGGCGTCTGACCTACCGTCGTCGCCCCGGCTCCGGTAAGATCGGGCCGCCCTGCCCGGCATCATCTCGCATCGCCATCGTCGGGCCGGCCACGGAGACGGGCCGTCGGCGATCCGATCCGTCGTAACGGAGTGAGGAGGGGGACGGATGTTCGTCGCGTGCAGCACGCTCTGCTTCTCGAAGGAGCCGATCGAGTCGGCCCTTCGGCACATGGCCGAGCTCGAGTTCCACAAGGTCGACCTGGCCCTGGTCGAGTCGGGCGACCACCTGAAGCCGTCGGAGGTCGCCGGAGAGCCTCGACGCCTCGCTGGCGAAGCTCCGCCACGGCCCGAGCCTCTCCCCCTCGGCCATCGGCGTCGACTTCGGCGACGTCGACCCCCACGGCCCCGTCTACCGCAAGCGGTTCGAGGCCATCTGCCGGATGGCCAAGGCGACGACCGTCGCCGTCGTGACCATCCCCGCCGCGCCGGCCGGCTCGTCGTTCGACGACGAGGTGAAGCGGCTGACCGACCTCTCCACCTTCGCCATGCGCGAGGGCCTGGTCGTGGCCGTGCCCACCGACTCGTCCACCCTGACGGCCGAGCCCGACGCCGCCGTCGCGCTCTGCAAGGCCGTCCCCGGCCTGGGCCTGACGCTCGACCCGAGCCCCTACGTCGCGGCCGGGCTCGGGTTCGACGACGTGTATCCCTACGTCCAGAACGTCGTGCTGCGCGACACCGGCCGCAAGCCCGGCGACTTCCAGGTCCGCGTCGGCCAGGGCGAGGTCGAATACGGCCGGATCGTCAGCAGCCTCGAGCGCGCGGGGTATGATCGCGGGCTGACCGTGGCGATCCTCGATCGACTGGACAATCCTTTCGAGGTCGAGGTCGAGGTGAGGAAGCTCAAGCTGTTGCTGGAGAGCTTGCTCTGAGCGCCGCGAAGCCCTTGCCGGATTCGCCGACCTTGCGACAGAATGACCCTAACGGCTCCGATCCCAAGGCATGAACGACGAAGGGCTCCGGGGAGTATCCTCATGACGCTGCGCCTGGAGCAGGCCTTCGAGAAGGCAGCGAAGCTCTCCGAATCCGAGCAGGACCTCCTGGCGTCGCGCCTGCTCGCCGAGCTGGACGAGGAAGATGAGTTCGACCGCGCGCTCGCCGCATCGGCGGACAAGCTCGCGCGGCTCTCGGCCGAGGCGCTCGCCGAGTATGACGCCGGGCTGACCGAGGAGTTGGACCCGGAACGTCTATGAAGTCGCGGACGACCCGGCGATTCCGCGACCTGCTCGCGGCTCTACCGGCCCAGGTGCGGCGGCAGGCGAAGGACGCATACCGACTCTTCAGGCAAGACCCGAACCATCCTGGCCTGCATTTCAAGCGGTTGGTCCCGGAGCCGCCGACATACTCTGCACGCGTCGGGATCGGCTACCGGGCCGTCGGCGCCCGCAAGGGCGACACGGTCATCTGGCACTGGATCGGCTCGCACGCCGATTACGATCGCCTATTGCGGCAGTTGTGATCCAGCCAGACACGCGTCCGCTCAGTTCTCCTCGCGCGTTGTCCCACGCTTGCCGGCATAGAATCCATACCGGCCCCGGATGATCTCGTGCCCCGGCTTGGGCGACGGGTAGACCCACGCGACATCCTTCGCCACCGCGCCGTCGGGCCCGACGAAGTCGACGTAGTTGCACGTCCCCTTGTAGGGGCAGGTGTAGGTGCGCTCGGTCACCTTCAGGGCGTTCTGGTCGACGGCGGACGGGTCGAAGTACCAGTTGCCCTCGTACTTGTCGACGCCGGCGCCGGGCTCGGCCGAGGCGACGGCCGCGCCGGTCTTCGCCTCGCGGATGATGATGGCCACGTCGTTCGCTCCGGTTGGAAACGGGGCGGTCCTACGGTCATGATAGGCGGCCGTGCGCGGTCCGGGAAGCGGCGCCCCTTGCCCGGGGCCCCATCGCCGCCGATCATGGATGGAGAGGGCCGGCGCGGGGCCGTTTGACGCCGATATCGGTATCGGGCCGACGGCGACGCCCGCACGCGACCGACCCACTGTCGGCACCGTGGGGGCGATCGGGCATGGGGGCGGGACCGCTGGAACTGATCGCCGAGGCCCGCGCAGGGAAGGGCCGAGGCGCTCGGCGAGCTCTGCTCTCTCTACCGGAATTACATGCGGATGGTCGTCCGCACCGGGCTGGGGCCGAAGCTCCGCGAGCGGGTCGAGCTCTCCGACGTCGTCCAGGAGGCCCTCGTCGAGGTCGTCCGGCAGTTCCCGCAGTTCACCGGGCAGAACGAGGCGGCGCTGGTCGGGTGGCTCCGGCGGCTGGTCGGGCAGAAGCTCGCCGACCTGGGCCGGTATCACCGCGGGCCAAGCGTTCGGCGGGGCGCCGGACGTGCCGCTCGACGCGGCCATCGACCACGGCGGCCAGGCCGAGCCCGGCAGCGGCGGCGGGAAGCTGCTCGACATGCTGGCGCTCTCGCAGACCAGCCCGAGCGAGGCCGCCAGCCGCCGCGAGCTGACCGTCCTGCTGGCCGACGCCGTCGCGGGCCTGCCCGAGCAGGAGGCCGAGGTGCTCTGGCTCTATCACGCCGACGGGCTCTCGTTCGAGGCGATCGGCGACCGCCTGGGCGTCAGCCGCAAGAGCATCCGCGGGATCTACGCCCGCGGCCTGCGCGACCTGAAGCGGACGTTCGACGCGCCGAGGAATTGAGGGGCGGTGTCACGATGGTCCGACCCACGAGCGAAGCCCGGGCCGACGAGGCCGCCGACCGCGACGAGCGGCTCGGCGAGGCGATCGAGGCCTACCTCACGCTGGCCGAGGCCGGGCAGGCCGCCCGAGGCCTCGGGCCTTCGCGGCGCGGTATCCCGACCTCGAGGAGGACCTGCTCGCCTCCTCGAGGGCCTGGCCCTGGTCCGCGGCCTGGTGGGCGAGCCGTGCGGGCCGGGGCACCGGCTCGAGTCGGGACATCGCGTCGCCGGCTATCGGATCGTCCGCGAGCTGGGCCGCGGCGGGATGGGGATCGTCTACGAGGCGGTCCACGTCGGGCTCGACCGGCCCGTCGCGCTGAAGGTCCTCGGGTCGTCAGGCGGCGCCCGACTCGAGCGGGCGGCGGCGGTTCCTCAACGAGGCGCAAGACGGCGGCGGGGCTGCACCATACGCACATCGTCCCGGTCTTCGACGTCGGCCAGGTCGGCGGGCTCTGCTACTACGCGATGCAGCGGATCGAGGGGAGCGGGCCTCGACCGCGTCATCAAGCACCTGAGGCGCGACCGGACGGTCGCCGCCGGCTCGACGCTATCCGGGCCGGGCCGCCGCTCGAACCCGGCCGTGCCGACGGTGCCCGACCTCTCGGGCACGGGCGCTGCTCGGCGAGTCGACGGCGACCTGGGGCGCCGGGGCGACGGAAGCTCGCCGGGCCTGGGCCGCCGCGACGAGGAGCCGACGCCGTTCGAGCCGCCGCGCGGGTCGGCCTACTATCGCTGGGTCGCCGCCGTCGGCCGGCAGGCGGCCGAGGCGCTGGCCCACGCCCACCAGCGCGGGGTGATCCACCGCGACGTCAAGCCGTCGAACCTGCTGGTCGACGCCCGCGGCGCCGTCTGGATGGCCGACTTCGGCCTGGCCCGGCGGCTGGCCGACCCGAGCCAGACGCAGATCGACAGCCTGCTCGGCACGCCGCGGTACATGAGCCCCGAGCAGGCGAGGACCGGCCCGATCGACGGCCGGAGCGACGTCTACAGCCTCGGCGCGACGCTCTACGAGCTGCTCACCCTCCGCCCGCCGTTCGAGGGGAAGACGGCGGCCGAGCTGATCGACCAGATCGCCGGCCGCGACCCGGTCTCGATCCACGCGATCGACCCGCGGGTGCCGCGCGACCTGGAGACGATCGTCCTCAAGGCCCTGCACAAGCGCGCCGCCGACCGCTACGCCTCGGCCGCCGAGCTGTCCGACGACCTCGAGCGGTTCCTCAACCACGAGCCGGTCCAGGCCCGGCGGATCGGCCCGCTCGGCCGCGCCTGGCGGGTGGCGCGGCGGCACCCGTCGCTGACGGCCGTCTCGGCGGTGGCGACGGCCGTCGTCCTGGCCACGGCGTCCTTCGCCTACGTCCGCGTGGTGCACGAGCGCGACCAGAAGGCGGACACCGCGGCCCAGCTGGCGAAGACGAATCAGCTGCTCGAGGCGGCCAACCTCAAGACCCGCGCGGCGCTGTTCGACCAGCTCCGCCAGAACGTGGCGGTGCAGCGGCTCTCCGGCTCGGCCGGGAGGCGTGACGTGGGCCTCGCGCTCCTGAAGGAAGCCGCGGCCCTGGCGCCGGGCCCGGCCGTGAAGGCGAAGCTCCGCGACGAGGCGGTCGCGTTTCTGTCGCTGCGCGACGTCGGCGACCGGCGGGAGATCCACCTCGACGATCGCGATCGGGCCAGCGGACTCGCCCTCGACGCCGACGGCCGTCACCTGGCGGTGCTCTCGGGCGACTCGCGAGACGGTGCGGTTCTACGACGTCGAGACGCGTGCCCAGGTCGCGACCCGCTCGCTGGCCGCGGATCGGCCGCCGGCCGGCGGCGCGGCCGCCGGGCCCCGTCGCGGGGCCCGCCCAGGGCCGCGGGGGCCCCGGCGGCAGGCCGGGCTTCCGCCCGGGCACGCGGATCGCGTCAGCCGGGGCCGAGGTCGCGGTCATCCAGCCCGACGGCCGGGGCGTCAGCCTGCTCGACGCCGCCACGGGCGCCCTCGCCGACGGGGGCGACCTCCGCCTCTTCGACCGCCCCGGGCAGCCGCCGCGCGAGGTCGTCTCCCTGGCCGCTTCGGCCGAGGGCGACCGGCTCGTCACGGTCGACCATCCGCTCGACATCGACGGCCCGCGGCGGGGGGGCCGGTTCGAGTTCAGCGTCCACCTCTGGGACACGACGGCACCCGGCAAGCCCCTGGCCACGCTCTACGAGCCCCCCGGCTCCGCGGGCGAACTCACCCGGGGCGGGTTCCCGCTGGTGGCCATCTCGCCCGACGGCACGACCGTGGCAGTGGCGACGACCTGGTTCGACCCCGAGATCGCCATCTGGACCCGCGACGGCAAGTCCCGCGCGACGATCGACTCGCAGTCCCAGCTCTCGGCCCTGGCGATCGGCCCGTCGGGGCTGCTCGCCGCGGCCGGCAACCGGGCGGTGCACCTCTGGGACCTGGCCCGGCCGGGAAGCTCGCTCACGTCGCTGACGCCCGACATCGGCCGGGTCGACCAGCTCCGCTTCGGCCGCGAGAACCGGGCCCTGCTCGCCGTCGGCGGCCCCAGCGACGTCGAGCTCTGGGACGTCGGGGCCATGGCGCGGGTCGCCAAGCTGCCGACCGTCGAGGGGGGCTTCGGCATCCCGCTGGCGCTCGGCGGCAGGACGCTGGCGCTGGGCCTGCCGTCGTCGCTGACCCTCTGGTCGGTCGTCGACCCGAAGGTGCAGGCGCAGATCGCCGGGTTCCGTGGCGGGCCGGCCTCGGTGGCCTTCTCGGGCTCGGGCGAGCTGGCGATGGCCTCGAACGACGGCGAGGTCCGCCTCTGGACGACCGGCCGCTGCCCGACGACGGCGCGGGCCGTCGAGACGCTCCGCGCCAACGCCCTCGCCTTCGACGCCAGGGGCCTGCTACTCGCCCAGGGCCGCGACGCCCTGGCCTGGCTGGACGACGCCGGCCGCGAGGTGGCCCGCGCCGCCCTCCCCAGGGCCCCGGCACGCGGCGGCCAGCGGGGCGGCGACTCGCTCCCGCCGACCTCCGGCCGGGTCGCGCGCTCGGCCGACGGCCGGACGATCGTGGTGACGCGGGGGAGGGAGATCTTCCTCGACCTCCTCAAGGAGGATGGCTCGCCCGCCCCGATCGTCAAGCTCATGCCGGACGGACCCGAGCCGGCCGGGCCCGACCGCCCCCAGCCCGATCCCCCGCCGGGCCCGCGGGGCCGGGGCGACGGGCCGAGGAGCTGGCGCGATCTCGCCCTCAGCCCCGACGGACGCCGGCTGTTCCTGACCTCGTTCGAAGAGGCCGGCGGCTGGGCCATCGACGGCGATCGCCTCCGGCGGCTCTCCTGGCCGTTCCCCGCGCGGGCCTCGCGCCTGGCGATGGCGCCGGACGGGCGGACGATCGCCGTGGGCTGCGATATCGGTCCCGCGAAGAGCCCGACCTGGGTCGTCCTCCTGATCGACATCGGCGACGGGCGGGTCCGCCATCGGATCGACGTCGCCGAGGAGGGGGCGGGCGGGTTCGTCACGGCGCTGGCCTTCTCGCCCGACGGGCGCGAGCTCGCCGTCGGCTCGCGCGAGCAGATCCGGCTCTGGTCGCTCGCCGGCAAGGAGCCCGCCCCGTTCGTCCGCCTGACCGGCCACCACGGGTTCGTCTCCGTGCTGGCCTACGACCCCGGGGGCCGCCGCCTCGCCAGCGGCAGCCTCGACGGGACCGTGAAGGTCTGGGACGTCGACCACGTCCGGGACGAGCTCGCGGGGCTCGGCCTCGACTGAGAAGCCGCGTGAGCGGCCCCGGCGTTCCCCGCGCCGAGCGAACCCGAGCGTCCGTCCCCCGTTCGCCCCCGTGCGGCTCGACACGCGCGCAGGCACACGAAGCCGAACGGCGGCGGGCGGAGCGGGATTGGCTTTGTTTCGGCGGCCCGGGGATTGGCTTCGTTTCGCGAGCCGGAATTGGCTTTGTTTCGGCAAACAGCCGGCGGGATCGGCTCGTTTCGCACCCCGGATTCGGCCGCCGAGTCGGTCCGGTCCGGCGCGACGGCCGGGCTCGGTCGGCGGGGCGAGGCGGGCCGCTGAGCGTGAGAGAGACGGGGCCCGGGGCCGGCCACCGATCGCGGATGATGAGGGCCGGCCCCAGACCCGCGCCGGCCCCGTCCCGCACGAAGCCGCACCGCGGCGAACGAAAGGCGGCCGCTCGGGTTCGCTCGCCGCGGAGGCTCGGGTTCGCTCGCCGCCCCGGCCGCCCCTCCCTGGGTCCAGACGGACCCGCGACACGCCCGGGCGCGGGGCCCTGCAATCCGGGCGGGGCTCGTGTAGAATCCGTTCCGCCGCGTCTCTGTCACCCTCGGAGACCGACGGGCGATGGCGGTCGATTTCGGAGCGAGCGGGGCGACGCGGGAGCGCGCGGCCGCGGGGCCGCGGCCCTGGCTCGGCGGCGCGCCGGCGTACGGGCTGGCGGTGGCCGGGGTCGCCGCCGCGACCGTCGTCCGGAATCTGCTCGACCCCCTGCTGGGGGACGCCTCGCCGTACGTCACGTACTTCGCGGCGGCGCTGGCCGTGTTCCTCGCCGCGGGGCTCGGCCCGGCCCTGCTCGCCGCGGCGCTGGGGGGCCCGGCCGGGGCCTTCCTGTTCGTCGAGCCCCGCGGCACGTTCGAAGCGACCAAGAGCGGCGCGACGGGGCTGGTGCTCTATCTGCTCGTCGTCGCGGCCACGTTGTGGGTGGTCCGGTCGCTCCGCGAGGCGCGGGCGACGGCCGAGCGGGGGCAGGCCGAGCTGCTCGCGGCCGAGGCGGCCGTGCGCGCCCAGCGCGAGGCGTGGCGGGCGACGCTGGCGAGCATCGCCGAGGCGGTCGTCGCCACCGACCGCGACGGGCGGGTGACGTTCCTCAACGGCGTGGCCGAGCGGCTCCTCGGCCGCACGTCGGCCGAGGCGGTCGGCCGGCCGCTGGCCGAGGTCGCTCCGCTCCGCGGGCTCGGCGACGAGGTCCTCGATCGGGCCCTGCGGCGGGGCGAGGTCTTCGACCCGGACGGCCCGCTCGACCTGGCCCGGCGCGGCGGGGCGGATGCGACACCGGTCGAGGTCGTCGCCTCGCCGATCCGGGGCGACGCCGCGGGCGAGGTGCTCGGCGTCGTCGTCGTCCTCCGCGACGTCTCGGCGGCGCGGCGGGTCGCGGACGAGCTGGGCGAGGCCAAGGAGGCCGCCGAGGCCGCCAACCGCGCCAAGGACCGCTTCCTCGCGGCGCTCGGGCACGAGCTCCGCACGCCGCTGACGCCCGCCCTGCTCGGCGTCTCGTACATGCTCGAGGGGACGGAGGCCCCGGCGTCGCTCCGGCCGATCCTCGAGATGATCCGCCGGAACATCGAGGCCGAGGCCCGGCTGATCGACGACCTGCTCGATGTCGTCCAGATCCAGCGCGGGGCGCTCGTCGGGATGCCCCGGACGGCCGACGCGCACGCCCTGATCCGCCGGGCCGTCGCCGACTGCCGCGCCGCGCTCGACGGCGCCGGCGTCGAGCCGACGCTGGGCCTGGAAGCCGACCCGCATCACATCTGGGCCGACCCCGACCGGCTCCGTCAGGCGATCGCCAACCTGCTCCGCAACGCCGCGAAGTTCAGCCCCGGCGGGGGCCGCGTCGCCGTGCGGACCCGCTCCGAGCCCGGCGAGTCGCCGCGGCTGGTGATCGAGGTGGCCGACGCGGGCGTCGGCCTCGCCCCCGAGGCGCTGGCGATGCTCTTCCAGCCCTTCGACCTCTCGCGCCGCGACCCGATGACCGGCGGCGCGGGCGGGCTCGGGCTGGGGCTGGCGATCTGCCGCGCGATCGTCGCGGGCGCCGGCGGGACCATCGCGGCCTCCAGCCCCGGCCGCGGCCTGGGCGCGACCTTCACGCTGACCTTCGACGCGGTGCCCGCCCCGTTAACGGCCCCGGAGACACAGTCGACCCCCGCGGTCGACGGCGTCGCGGCCCCCGGAGCGCTCCGCATCCTGGTCGTCGACGACGACGAGCCGACGCGGCGGGCGCTGACCTCGGCCCTCGCCTCGCTCGGCCACGAGGTGACGACGGCCGACTCGGTGGCCTCGGCCTCCGACGCCATCCGGGGCGAGCTCGACGTGCTCGTCTGCGACATCGGCCTGCCCGACGGCACGGGCTACGACGTCCTCCGCCTCCTCGACTCGCGCCCCGTCCGGGCCATCGCCCTGAGCGGCTTCGGCCTCGATGACGACCTCCGCAGGAGCCGCGCCGCCGGCTTCGCCGAGCACCTGACCAAGCCCGTCGACCTCCGCACCCTCGAGGCGGCGATCCGCCGCGCGGCGGGCGGAGGGTAGGTCGCCCGTCGATCAGGGCGAGTTTCTCGCGCGAGGCCCCACCAGGAGCCGGAGCCGCGACACGCCGTGAGGTCCGGCGAACCCGGGGCGCGATCCTTCGCGAGGCCCGTCGGACCGGCGGGGGAGGATCTGGTAGGTGGCGACCCCCAGTGCCATCGTCAGGGCCCACGTCACGGCGAACTTCAGCGGCCGTCGGCGCGGGGACGCGGAACAGGTCGGCCTGGACCAGGCCGACGATCGGGAAGTGGATCAGGTAGATCCAGTACGACGCCCCCGCGAGGTAGCGGATCAGGGGCGTGGGGCGGCGGAAGAGCCGGTGATAGGTCCCGAGCAGGCCGAAGACGTTGAGCCAGGCGAGGAGACCGCCGAGCGCGGCGAGGGCCATCGAGGTCGGGCCGCCGGGCGGGACGGCCCAGTCGCGGGGGAGCATCCAGGCCCGCAAGGCGAAGAGGGGGATCGTCGCCAGGAGATACCACGGGCCCCGCGCGGCGAGCGCACCGAGCCGGCCCCGCGCGCGATGGACGCGGACCCCGAAGGCGAAGAAGCCCGCGTAGTAGAGCAGCCGGACGGGATCGGGCAGGAACGAGTTGTGGCGGTCGAGCGAGGTGTCGACCCCGTGGAGGTCGCGCCCGAGCTTGAGCAGCAGGGCCGCCGGGATCGCCAGCGCCAGCGGCGCCACGGGGGCGAGCAGCCATCGTCCGGCCTGCGCCCGACGGTCCGGCGCGAGAACGACGAAGGCGCGGAACGCCGCGAATCCGGCGAGCATGAGGATCAGGTATTCGAGGAACCAGAGGTGCGCCGGGCCGTACTGGTCGGACTTGATCGCCGGATCGAGGAAGACCATCCGGATGATCTCGCGGTACGTGCACCGGCCCGAGACCAGCCAGCCGATATTCCAGGCGAGGTAGCAGAGCGGCAGGATGAGCACCGACGCCACGGCGAACGGGACGACGATCCGACGCGACCCGGTTCGCGACGAACCCCGCGAGCCCCCGCGACTCGTGAATCCGCGCCGCGAAGAAGCCGCCGATGGTGAAGAACAGCGGGACCGACACGCCCATCGCCCACCAGCTGAAGAGGTCGAACCCCAGGTGGGGCGACGGGTCGCGGACCGCCCAGAGTAGCCCCGGGACGTGAGCCTCGTGTAGCCGAGCGCCGCGTGGAGCGTGACCACCAGCAGCAGGGCCGTGGCTCTCAGGGCGTCGAACTCGGGGAACCTCTCGCCGCGCTCGCCGTGGGCTCGATCCGGGCGGGAGGCCCGCGATCCGTCCTCCGCGATCTCGGCCATGGGCGACGCTCCGTCTGGGGGCCCGGGCGGCCCCGATCCGCGAGACGCTCCCGGACGGCGTCGCCATCGTCGCGCCGAGAGCTTGAACCGGATCGATCGCTCGATCGGCTCTCGTCATTATCGGCAGGCCGGGGCCGCCACTTGAGTCCGACGGCGATTGCCTTACAGCATGCTCATCGGGTCGACGTCCACCGCCAGCTCGACCCCCCGCGGCGCGGGATGGCCCGGCAGGACGGCCTGCAGCGCCTCCTGGAGCGGCCGGGGCGTCGGGGCGCGGAGCTGGAGGTGGACGCGGTACAGGTCCTTGATCTTCTCGACCGGCGCCGGCGCCGGGCCGAGGATGCGGACCGAGGGGGCCGCGTCGCGGAAGCGCCGAGGCGAGCTCGTCGAGGTAGCGACGGACTGCGAGCAGATCCTCGCCCCGGGCGATCAGGCGGACGATCCGGCCGAACGGGGGTACGCCCGACTTCTCGCGCTCGGGCAGCTCGCCGCGCGACGAAGCCGAGGTAGTCGTGCGTGGCGGCGCAGCGGATCGCGGCGACGTCGGGCGAATAGGTCTGGACGAGCACGCGGCCCGGCGCGATCGCCCCGCCCGGTCCGGCCGGCGACCTGCGCGACGAGGCTGGAACGTCCGCTCGGCGGCGCGGAAGTCGGGCAGGTGCAGCGCCGTGTCGGCGTTGACGACGCCGACGAGCGTCACGTTCGGGAAGTCGAGCCCCTTGGCGATCATCTGCGTGCCGAGGAGGATGTCGACCTCGCCCCGGCGGAAGGCGGCGAGCACGCGCTCGTGGCTGCCGTGCGACCGCATCGTGTCGGAGTCCATCCGGCGGACGTTACGGTCGGGGAAGGCCTCGCGGACCTCTCGCTCGAGCCGCTCGGTGCCGATGCCGCCGTAGATGATCTGCTGGCCCCGGCAGTGCGGGCAGGCCGGGCGGCTTGGCGCGCTCGGCGTCGCAGGTGTGGCAGACGAGCCGCTGCCGCCCCTTGTGCCACGTCAGGGCGACGTCGCACGACTTGCACTTGAGCACCTGGCCGCAGTCCGGCTTCGGGCAGATGGCGAACGTGTGGATAGCCGCGGCGATTGAGCAGCAGGATCACCTGACCGCCGTCGTTCAGCGCCTCGGCCATCGCGCCTTCGAGCGTCGTGCTCAGGCCGACCGTCGGCGGCTTCTCGTAGCGCAGGTCGATCAGCCCGACCTCGGGCATCGGCCGGCCGCCGACGCGCTCCGAGAGGGTCAGCCGCGTGAACCGGCCGAGCTCGGCGTTCCGCCAGATTTCGAGCGAGGGCGTCGCCGAGCCGAGAATCAGGGGCACGCCGGCGCGCCGGGCGCGCATCACGGCGACGTCGCGGGCGTGGTAGCGGGGCGTCGTCTCCTGCTTGAACGTGCCCTCGTGTTCCTCGTCGATGACGATCAGACCCGAGCTTGCGCGTCGGCGCGAAGATCGCCGAGCGGGCGCCGACGACGACCTGGATCTCGCCCGCGGCGATGCGTCCGCCAGTGGCGATGCCGCTCGCCGTCGCTCAGGTGGCTGTGCAGGACGGCGACGCGGTCGAACCGGCGGCGGAACCGGCGGATCGTCTGCGGCGTCAGGCTGATCTCGGGGACGAGCACGATCGCCTCGCGCCCCCGGGCGACGACCTGCTCGATCGCGCTGAGATAGACCTCGGTCTTGCCGCTGCCGGTGACGCCGTGGAGCAGGAACGTCTCGTAATGCCCGTCGCCCGCCAGGGCCGGGGCCATGCTGTCGAGGACGCTCTGCTGCTCGGCCATCGAGCTCGGCCGGCTGGGCGTCCTCGGGCAGCTCGTCGACGGCCTCCTCGGGCGGGATCGGAGCCGAGTCCATCCGCCGCTTGACGCTGTGGATCAGCCCGCGCTTCCGCAGGGCGACGATCGGCCCCGCCGCGCACTTGGCCCGGCGGCAGCACGTCGGCCAGCGTCAGCGGCTCGGTCGCGCGGTGGAGGACGGCCAGCGCGTCGGCCTGCTTCGAGCTGAGCGTCGCCATCACCTCGGCGAGCTTCGGGCGGATCTCCTCGGGCAGCGTCAGGCAGGTCCAGACCCGCGTCCCCGCGTGCTTCTTCACCCCCGAGGGCACGACCGCGTCGAGCGCCTGACCCCACGAGCAGGCGTAGTACGTGGCGATCCACCGCGTCAGGTCGAGCATCGCGGCGTCGATCAGCGGCGGGTCGTCGATGACCTCGAGGACCTCCTTGATCCGCCTCGGGTCGACGTCCCCCTCGATGTCATCCTGGAGGCCCACGCAGTAGCCGACGCTCGGCGTATTACCGCGGCCGAGCGGCACCCTGACGCGGGCCCCGGGCGTCACCGCCGCGCGGAGCTTCGCCGGCACCTTGTAGGTGAAGACCTGGTCGACCGGCCGGTTGAAGACGATCCCGGCGAACGGCCCCTCGCCGGCCCTCGCGCCGACGGCGAAGAGCACGGCCTGCTCGCCCCGGTCGTTGCCATTGACACCACGCATCGAGCCGCCCTATCGTCGCCCGTGGACCCGGTGTATCGACGCTCCATTGTAAACGCCTGTCCAGACATTATCGACCCGCTTTCTGCCGGGAATGAGGGCCAATCCGGATGCGGCTGGGCATCTACGGCGGGACGTTCGACCCGATCCACCTGGGCCACCTGATCCTGGCCGAGACCTGCCGCGAGGCGTGCGGTCTCGACCGGGTCCGGTTCGTCGTCGCGGGCGAGCCGCCGCACAAGCCGGGCAAGCGGACGGGCGTCGACGACCGGCTCGAGATGGCCCGGATCGCCGTCGCGGGGAATCCGGCCTTCGAGGTCTCCGAGATCGAGGCCAAGCGTCCCGGCCCGCACTACAGCGTCGAGACCCTGGAGGCGATCCGCCGCGAGCGGCCCGACGACGAGCTCTTCTTCCTGATCGGCGCCGACAGCCTGGTCGACCTGCCCCACTGGCGCGAGCCCGCGCGGATCGGGGCGATGGCGACGATCGTCGTCGCCAACCGCCCGGCCGTCCCCGGCCCCGACCGCGAGCTTCTGGCGATCGCTCTCGGCCCCGACGCCCGGCCGATCGTCGACGTCACGATCCCCCCGATCGGCATCGCCTCGAACGAGCTGCGCCGGCTCGTCGCCGAGGGGCGGTCGATCCGGTATCGGGTTCCGCGGGGGGTCGAGATTTACATCGCGGAGAATGGGCTTTATCGTTGACGTGAGACGGCTTCTCAATCCCCGCGGGCTTCCAGCCAGTCCGCGTCGAGCTGATCCTTCGGCCGGCCGGTCGCGCGCTTGTTGCGGAGCAGATGCTCTCGGCCGATCACGGGGACCTTGACGCCCCCGACCACGGCCTCGCGCCGCATCGGCCACGCCTCGGCGAACTCGACGCCGTCGATCGACGTCAGCACGTCGATCCGCTGGGGTGCGACCCCGACCTGGAAGACGACGCCCGGCCGCGTGAAGTCGGACTCCGCGACGCCCGCCATCGGGGCGCCGAAGCGGGCCAGCGCGACGAAGACCCGCCGGGCGTTCGCCGCGTCGGCGCGGACCCAGAGGTCGATGTCCCCGGTCGATCGCGCCAGGCCGAGCGTGGCCATCGCGTAGGCGCCGACCAGGAGGAACTCGACGTCAGCGGCGGTGAATTCGCACAATATGTCGCGGAAGTCGGGGTTCAACGGGCTCCCCCATGAAGGCCCAGGCGTCGAGCGCGAGCCGCCACATCATCGCGAACCGCTCCTCGACGGTCGTGCCGTCGAGGTCACGGTCCTCCCCCTGCTCCGCCAGCGTGCCGAGCCGGACAATGGAGCGGCGGCGCCGGGTCGCCTCGGGGTCGGGATCATCGATCATTCGCCCACTCCCCGGAGGGTCCACGATGCGGCCCGTCTCCCCGATTTTACCAGATCGCCCGTTTCGGGACCGCCGTTTGCAGTGGCCAGGGGTACAAGCCCGGGAGCGTTCTGCCAACGCCGGGCTCACCCTCGTCCTGACCATCACCATGAGCCTCGCCACCATCGCGCCCTCCGTGCGCAGCCGAGGACCGGCGCGAGTGGGTCGACGAAATCGTCTATGTCGTCATCACCGAGAAATTCTACGATGCCGACCCGCACAACGACGTCATGCTCCGCCGGTTCGGCAAGGACCGCGACAAGCTCGGCGGCGGCCTCTGGGGGGGCGACCTCGAGGGGGTCATCCGCAAGCTCGACCATGTCGTCGACCTCGGCGTGACGACCCTGCTGATCTACCCCGTCATGGCCAACGACGGCGGCCGGTTCGGCCGCTGGCTGCCGACGGGGTATCGCCCGCGCGACTATTTCCGGGTCGACGAGAACTTCGGCGACATCCCCACGCTCCGGCGCCTCGTCGACCGCGCGCACGAACGCGGGCTGAAGGTCATGCTCGACCTGCCGCTGGCGCTGCCGGGGACCGAGCACCCGTTCTATCACGACCCGGCCAAGCGCGGCTGGTTCGGCGCCGAGACGAGGTACGGCGTCCGCCAGTGGGACCCGACCAACCCCGAGGTGGCCGACTACCTCATCTCGATCGCCAGGTTCTGGAAGCAGAAATCCGGCTGCGACGGCTTCCGGCTCGACTCGGCCCACCTGCTCGCCCGGTCGTTCTGGAGGCGGTTCGCCCGCGAGGTAAAGGGCGACGACGGCGGCCGATTCGTCCTGCTCGGCGAGGTCACCGAGAACCCACGGCTGATCGGCCCGTTCCTCACCGAGACCGGCTTCGACGCCTGCTACGACTTCGGCCTCTACAACCTCCGCGATGTGTTCGGCCGCGACGGCCACGTCGGCAAGATCTCGTTCGCGGTCGGCGAGGCCAGGCAGTTCTACCCCGAGCCCCGGCGGATGACGGCACAGATCGATGACTACGAGGATTCGCCCTTCATCGCCGCCGCGCTCGAGCCGAAGCTCGCCCGGTTCCGGCTCGCGATGACCGCGCTGCTCACCTTCGACCGCGTCCCGATGCTCTATCCGGGCGACGAGGTCGGCCTGGCGTTCCACGAAGTCGGGGCGCTCTTCCAGGAAGTCGAGAAGGACCCGCCGATCCTCCGCGAGGTGAAGGGGCTCATCGCCCTGCGCAAGCGCGAGGAGGCCCTCCGCCGCGGCGCATTCGTCGAGGTCCGCTCGGACGACCCGATCTATGCCTTCCTCCGGGTCCTCGGCGACCGGCGGATCCTCGTCGTCCTGAATCGCTCGGGCGAGCCCCGCAAGCTCAGTTTCCCGATCGATGAGACCCCCTGGGCCGGCGCGGCGCTCGAGGATGCGCGGACGGGCAAGTCGATCAAGCGGAAGGGGGTCGGCGAGCCGGTCGAGCTGGGGCCTTTCGGGGCCCTGGTGGCCGTCGTGCGGTGAGTCGACCGCCGAGATCGACCGCGACGCCTGGCCGGTCCCCGGATGATCAAGCGGAGTTTGGCGGCGCGTCGGCCCGGTCGATCGGGCCGGCGGCGCAAGCTCTGCGCGGCCCGGGCCTTCCGACCTGTCGATGCCGTCCGGCCGGCTCAACCCGCCACGCGGTCGCGGCCGATACGAGGGATGGCCCGGCCGGGCGAGCGGCCGTCGGACGGATTCGACCCGAGTCGAGGCGACGGATCATGGCGCTAACCCAGGACGAGACGCGACTCGAAGCCCCCGCACGCGATCGCGACCGCGATCGCGAGGAGATCGAGGCGCTGCGGCGGCAGGTCGTCGAGCTCCAGCGCGTGAGCAGCCTGGGCGTGCTCGCCGGGGGGATCTGCCACGAGCTGAACAACGCGCTGACGCCGATCCTCAACTACGCCAAGCTCGGCCTGCGGAACCAGGACCCCGACTTCCGCCGCCGCGCCTTCGAGAAGATCCTCGACGGCGCCCAGCGCGCCGCGGCGATCACCGGCGGCGTGCTCGGCCTGGCCCGGCCGCGGGCCGACCGCCGCTCGGCGACCGACCTCGTCCGGCTCGTCGAGGAGGTCCTCCTGCTCACGGCCAAGGACCTCTCCAAGGGCCGCGTCCGCGTCGACCTCCGCGTCGAGGGCCGCCCGCATGCCCGGGTCAACCCGGCGCAGATCCAGCAGGTCCTGCTCAACCTGATCATCAACGCCCGCCAGGCGATGCCCGAGGGCGGGACGGTCACGCGTCCGCGTCGGCCTCGAGCCTTCGGGGCGGTTCGCCGAGGTGAGCATCGCCGACACCGGCGTCGGCATCGCCCCCGCCGACCTCCGGCGGATCTTCGAGCCCTTCTTCACCACGAAGACCGGCCCCGACGAGACGGGCCTCGGCGGCACGGGCCTGGGCCTCTCGGTCTGCCGCGAGATCGTCGAGGCCCACAAGGGCCGCCTCCGCGCCGAGAGCCACCCGGGCGAGGGGACGACCTTCACCCTGCTGCTGCCGCCCTGTGCCCCGGCCGAGAAACAGGACGCGGCCTGACCGGGTCGTGGGTCAGGTTGGGCACTGAGGGAGCGTGCCGACGCGCCGAACGAACCCAAGCCCCGTGCCGACCGGACCCGAGCCGCTGCGCCGAGCGAACCCGAGCGTCCGCCTCTCGTTCGCTGCGGTGCGGCTTTGTGCGGGTTGGGGCCGCGCGAACGGCCGACGATCGCCCAGGGGTCGGGCCGTCAGGGGTAGCGCGGGATCCGGGAGTTCCTGCGGGACCAGCATGATCGGCCCCGCACTCCATGCCGGAGTCGTCGCCGAGACCGTCGTGGGAATCACCGCCGCGGTCGTGGTCGCCGGCGCGAGGGGCAGGCCGACGTCCCCGGTCGCCGCGGCAACCGTCGCCGCGGGTTGCGAAGCCGCGACGATCGAGGGGGCAGACAGCGCCGGTGCGGCCGACGCCGCGGGCGAGGCGAAGTTGACGAGCACGACGCAGCTCGTCCCGGGGCCGCTCGGGCCGGTGACGACGACGAGGAAGATGTAGGTGCCGGGCCAGGAGACCGTCGCCACGGTCGACCTGGACGCGTTCGTGGAGTTCGCGCTGAAGGTGGGCGTGGCGGTGCCCGGTGGGCTCTCCAGGGTCAGCCAGGTGTAGGTCAGGGCCGACTCGGGATAACTCGCGTCCGTCGTCAGCGTGCTCAGGGCGACGGAACCGCCGGCGACCGGGTTGCTCGCCGCGCGCGGGGGCTGGGTGAAGATCGGCGGCGGGATGACCCGCAGGCCGAAGGCGGCGACGCCCGTCGCGGTCGCCACGAAGACCTTGCCGTCGGCCACGACGGGCGTGATGAACGTGTTGCCTGCCCCGAACCAGTCGCGGCCATCGGGGGCCATGTTGCTGTTGTAGAGCTCGACCGAGGGGTCGGCCGCCAGGTAGGCGTGCAGGACGGCGTTCGGCGTGTTCTCGGTCGCCCAGAGGATGCCGTCGGCGACCCCGTCGGAGGACACCGTCGGCGTCGCGCCGGGGTAGCCGAAGGCGTTGGCCGTCTGGCCCATGGGGACGAGCAAGCCGTTCACGAACCAGAACATGCGGATCGGCTGGCCCACCGCCCCGAAGTAGACGTTCCCCCCGAAGACCGTCGGCGCGCCGTAGAGGCCGCCGCCGAGTTCGTTGGGCAGCTCCTGGAGGACGGCGTCGCCCGACGTGTTGAACTTGCCCATGGCGTCGCGATTGACCACGAAGACGTCGCCCTGCTTGTCCGACCCGATCGCCAGGTGCTCGATCGTCCCGTTCGGGCCCGGCTCGTCGGCCAGCGCGATCCCGCTGGAGCCGAGGTCGATGTCCGAGTCGGCCAGGAGCTGCTGGTCGGCGGGCGAGAAGTAGTCGGTGACCTTCAGGGCGCCCGGCGACGGGGTCATCTTGAGGAAGCTGTCGCCGTAGTCGCCGTTGGCGGGGAAGCCGGCGGCGTTGAGGTTCGGGTCGAACGGGCCGTTGGCCGAGATGTTGTAGATGTTCCCCGCGGCGTCGGCCGCCGGCCCGGCGGCGCTGTTCCAGAACGAGTTGCCCGAGCCGTCGTCGAGGAACGAGCTCGTCGGCTGCCCCGCCGGGTCGATGTTCAGGATCGAGGCCACGCTCAGGTCGCTCGCCTTGAAGCCGATGACCCAGCCCGTGTACGGGGCGGTGTCGTAGTTCGACGACCAGCTCGTGTAGACGACGCCGTTCTCCAGCAGCAGCGCGTCCCGCTCCTTGTACTGGCCCGGGTCGAAGATCACGTTCGCGCCATTGCCGCCGGGGCCCGAGCCGGGGAAGGTGAACGATTTGTCGATCGTCCGCGACGGTACCACGTCGGCCCCGGTGGCGATGCTCAGGGCGTGGATGCGCTGGTAGACGACCGGCGTCCCGCCCGAGGACGACTGGCTCGCGGCGACGAGGTACATCGTCCCCGTCGTCGCGTCGATCACCGGCGTATCCATGATGCCGATCTCGGCCGCGGGCGCCGCATCGAGGGGGTCGTAGAGGGCCTCCCCCGCCGGCGAGCAGCGACACCCGCCAGAGCCGCAGCCCGCTGTCGGCGTCGAAGGCGTAGAGGCTGTCGTTCTCGGTGGCGATGTAGACGACGTTATGGACGCCCTGCCCCGGGACGTTCACGCCGGCCACGTAGAGCGGCTGGGCGTCGACCCGGCCGTCGACCGGCATGTTGTACAGCTTGCCGAACGAGAGCGGGTTCACGTCGGCGGGCGTCAGCGTCGTCTCGGTCGAGTCCCAGCCCGAGCGGGAGTTGTCCCCGTGGTACGTGAGCACGTCCGACGAGAGGAGGAGCCGATCCTCGAGCGGGGCGACCCTCGGGATAAGCCGAGCCGAGGTCCTCCGTCTCGCAATCCCGCGGCCGTGCACGGCATGTCTCCCCGGCATCAACGAGGCAGGCATCGCCGCGGTGAGAGGAGAGCCGAAGCGAGGGAAAAGAGGCCAACCGCTGGAATCACCATGAGACCGCCGCCGAACTTTGGGGTCAAGCTAGAGTCGATCTGATTCTCCTAAATCACTCAGACTTTGGACTCGACTGCCCGCCGGTCGCCGCCTCCGGGCCGCATCATCGGCGATCGACCGCGGTTCCCCGCCCCGGGCCCGGGACGGCGCGGAGCCGTTGGGCGAGCATCCGCGTGCAGATGGCCCGGCCCTCCGGAAGAAGGTGATCGAGGTCGAAGAACAGCTCGTCCGGGACGCGATCCTCCAGATCGATCAGCGGGACCGGTGCTCCGGGCGAGGCGTCGCGCACGGCGGCACGGATGGCGTCGCGGGCGACCTCCGGGATCCGATGCCGGAGCATGCTCCGCTCGGGCATGAGGACGACGTACACCTCCGCCCCGCGTTCGAGGAATCCCCGGATCATTTCGCTCAACGCCGAGGCTTGCGGCCCGTCGGGACGATAATGGCGGGCGTCGAGCCAGCCGAGTCGCCGGTCCAGGTCGAGTCGGTTCTCGAGCTCCTGCGCCGAATGGCGGACCCCGGCGGCAGGGACGAGGGTCCGAAATTCCGGGTCGGGCCGGAAGAGGGCCTCGAGCCCGAGGCCGAACTCTCGGAGCAGCCCGACCCGCAGCCGAAAGATCGTCACCTGGACCAGGTGGCTGAAGATCGAGCGGTTCTCCCACGTCCAGACCCAGCGCTTGATCGGGGAAGCGGCCGTCCGCGTCGTGTCCCGCAGGTTCGCGTAGTTCAGGCCGACGAGCATGTAGGGGTTGATCCCCAGGACGACGGCCTCGGGGCGCAGGCCGCTGAGGAAGACGAGGTCGGCCAGCTCGGCGATCTTGACCGTGCTGCCGCCCAGGCCCGACAGGTTCACCCACTTCAGGCCGCGGCCGTCGTCGGCCTCGAGGGCCTCCGCGTCGACGCCGACGAGCATCGTCGACTGGCCGAGCAGGAGACCGAACCGCGACCCGGCCTCCGGGCCGCCCGGTGCGCTGGCCCGGACCATCCCGGCCAGCCGTGCGCCGACGTTCGAGACGATCCATCGGTCGGCCGGGATCTCCCCCGCGGGAAGCCACCGGGCCGTCCGCCCGACGGCCACCGTCAGCAGCAGGTCGACGGCGACCAGTGCCGCGAGGATCCCCCCCAGCGCGGCGGCCGGGCCTCGGAACCTTGTAAGGTCCGCCATCGGCGCTCGCCCCCTCAGAAGCCCTGATAGACGAACAGGACGCCCCGTTTCCCCAGGGAGAAAACCAGGATCAATTTCACGGCGATCCAGACCAGCCACGCCGCGTAGCGAAGCCGGGACACGGGCGCCGGCCCCCCCTCGTCTCGAGCTGGTGTGACCACGACGACCACCTCATCGGCACGGTTACGAGGACGAGGGAGAACGCGATGAGTTCGAGCGTCGCGACGATGGCGACGGCGCGGATCCTCGGGTTTGCCAGGTAGCGGTTCAGCCCCTCACGCGCGAGCCGCCTGAGCAGGCAGGTCCGGTAGAGATTTCAGGCGACCAGGCCCGGCGCCTGGTAGGCCCCCCAAGAGCAGCCAGTTCAGGCCGATACTGTGCCAGCGCCCGCAGGCCGATCCCATCGGCGGCTCCGCCCATCACACCGCGGTGACGAACGTGACCGGCGGCTCGGCGCGTTCCAGGTCCAGGAGATAGCGCACCCCCCCATCGGCCGCGGCGCCGTCCCGGGCGAAGCCGAGGCGGTCGTACAGGTCGGCGACGAGGGCGTTCTTCTTCGTCGGGATGAATTCGCCGAAGACCCGCCTGTAGCCGAGCGCCATCGCCCGCTCGAGGAACTGGCGGAGCGTGAACTGCTCGGCCGTCCGCCCGATCACCCGGCAGCTCATCAGCCAGGTGTCGACCCGGACCGCGTCGGGCTCGTCGCCCGGCACGCCGATCATCACGGCGACGAGCCCGTAGTCGCCGAACTTGTCCTTGATGCGGACCGTCAGGCCGATCGACCGCGGGTCGGCGAGCATCCGCCCGACGTCCTCGGCCGTGTGGCGGCGGGTCGTCAGGTTGAACTGGTTCGTCTTGCCCAGGAGCTGCACGACCCGCGGCATCTCCGCCTCGTCGATCGGCCGGACCTCGGCCGTCATCTCGAGCGAGCGGAGGTAGTCGTCGAGCGACGCGAAGTTCTGCTGGAGCTCCCGCCGCTGCCGCTCGACCGTGTACTGCCCGGCGCGCTCGCGGTCGGCCTGGGTCAGCCCGGCCGTCTCGAACCAGAGGCCCGACTGGAGGATCCGGACGAACTCCGCCGGCTCCTCGGGCACGTCGACGACCTCGACGTCGGGCAGGGCCTGGCGGACCTGCTCGCCCTCGGCCGGGTTGTCGTCGAAGAAGACGAAGCTGTCGAGGCCGAGGCGAGAGCGTCTCGGCCATCCGCGCGATCGTCACGCCCTTCGGCTCCCAGCTCGCCTCGAAGGCGGCGATCTGGTCGAGCTTCAGGTGCATCGCGTCGTTGATCTCGAACGGCTCGCGGGCGTCGGCCGGGTTGTTCTTCGAGGCGACGGCCAGCACGACGCCGCGGTCGGCCAGCTCCTTCGCGTGCTTCTGGAAGGCGCGGAACGCCTCGCCCTCGGGGCTCTCGCCGATGCCGATGCCGTGCGGCCCCGTCTCGCCGACGACGCCGCCCCAGAGCGTGTTGTCCAGGTCGAGCACCAGCACCTTCTTCGGCCCCGTCGTCAGGGCCCGCGCGCCGGCCCAGAGGTGCCGCGCCAGCTCGACCGTGCCGGCCTCGCTGAACGGCTGCTTCGTCCAGTAGTAGCGCCTCATGTCGTAGAACGAGGCGCGGCCGAGCGTCCCCGAGACGGCGTCGAGGTCGAGGAAGTACGCTCCCTCGGGCAGCGCGTCCTGGAGCGCCGAGTTCAGCTCGCGGACGATCCGGACGGCCCCCCCGCGCGGGACGCGACGTGATACCCGAGCGCCCCGGGCGTGACCCAGTCGTACCCGACCTGGATCAGCCGCGCCCCGAGCCCGCCGGTCACGAGCCCCCAGGCCTGCCGCCAGAAGTTGACCTCGTCCTCGACGATCTGCGCCGGCGCATCGCCCCGCCCCGCGAGCCGCCCGCTCCACGGCAGTAGGACGACGACGTCGGGCCGGCTCGGGGCCGCCTGGAGGCCGAAGAGGTCCTGGAGGATGTTGTCGTATCCCCCCTCGCTGACGTGCACGGCCGAGCCCCGCCCCCACGCGACGGCCGACAGCGCCGGGGCGATCCACGAGGTCGTGCACTGGCCGAGCAGCGCGACCTTCAGGGCCTTCGCCGCGGCCGTGCTGCCGCTCGGGTCGAGCGCCTTCTGGATGAACCGGCCCGCGCGGTCGATCTCCTCGACCGAGAGCCGGTTGCGCCGCAGGGCGTCGCGGAGGAGCGTCAGCGCCTCGTCGACCTTCCCCGCCTTGCGCAGGGCCGTCGCGGCCTTGAACAGGTCGGCCTGGTCCGTCGTCGCCATGTCTTCGATGCTCCGCAGGGGACGGGCGATCCGGTCACTTCCGGCCCTGCTTGGCCTCGATCAGGTCGGCCAGGTCGCCGACGCTCTTGAGCGACGCGACCTCCGAGCTGCTGAACTTCACGCCGAACGCCTTCTCGACGTTGATCAGGAGCGTGACGTGCATGAGCGAGTCCCACCCCTCGACGTCCTTGGCCGTCGTCTCGCGGGCGATGTCCAGCTCGTCGTCGTCGAAGACCTGCTGGAACACTCCGTTCAGGCGGTCGAGGGTCTCGCTCATCGCTCGTCCTTCTCGGTCCGTCGCCGTGGGGCGACTTCGCCCGCGGCCGCCCACGCCGGGTGCCGCGATCCCAAGAAAGGCATGATATCGTCCCGCCCCCGGCCTGACAATTCCTCGCCAAGCCCGCGTTGATATGAAGCAACGCTGCGCCTCGGCTCAGGTCCCGGCGATCGTCGCCGTGTTCGCGATGAACACGCGGGGATGCCCCGGGTCGGCCGGGACCACCGAACGGGCGAAGTACCGCCCCGACCCCGCGCCGCCGAGCCCGCCGGCGACCGACCAATGTCCCTGCGCGTTGGCCACCGTCCGGCCGACCGCGGCCCCGGTCGTCGAGCCCGACGCCGCATACACCGTCACCGACGCCCCCGGCGAGGCCGTGCCCGCGAACGCCCCGCCGACCCGCGCGGCCGTCAGCGCGCCCGGGTCGACGAACGCCGGGCCGTCGCCCAGCAGGGGGACCACGTTGGTCTGGTACCAGTCGTAGACGGCGAAGTCGCCCGCGTGGCTGATCCCCGACCCCGTGATGTTCGCATAATGCACCGGCACCCCCGGCGCGGCGGCCACGGGCACCTCGCCCCAGAGGTTGTAGATGTTGTTCCCCCGGTCCTTCGCCAGGGCGATCGACGTGTGCTGGTAGTAGACCTGCGCGTCGTCGACGGTGGCCGGGATGTACGGCGGCGGGTCGTTCGCCCGCGACTGGTAGTTCGAGATCGCCGCCCTGGCGATGCCGCCCAGGAACCCGCCGGCGTTGCTGTACTGCGGCCCCTTCGGCCCGTTCGAGGCCGGGTGGGGGTCGAGCAGCGTCAGCTCGACGTAGCCCCGGGCCAGCCCGGGCGTCGGCTGGATGTGCCAGCAGGGCCTGCGAGACGATGACGGTCCCCTCGCTGTGGCCGATCAGGTGGAGGTCGACGACGTCGCCGGCGGGCACGGCCGCCAGCGCCTGGTCGATCGTGCTCGCAAGCCGGGGGATCTGCTTCGCCGCCGACCCCGGGTGACCGCTCTCGGCGACCCAGTTCCAGGGGATCACGAGGTCATACCCCTCGGACCGGAGCGACCGGGCCATCGTCGCCTCCCACGGCGGCCCGCTGTTCTTCCAGCTCTGCGGCTGGATGCCGCCGTGGACGATCACGCCGATCGTATCGACCCGGAAGTCGGCCGACCGCCCCGGGTCGGTCGCGCCGGGCTGGCCGGGGTTCGCGGCCACGACCACATACGGATGCTCCGGGTTCGGCGGCAGCCCGCCGGGGATCGCCAGCGTCACGGTATGGACGCCCACGGCGGCCGACGGCTGTCCCGCGGCGTCGGTCGCCGGGGCCGTCACCGTCGCGACGCCGACGTCGTCCGGGCTATAGCCTGGATTGGCCGACCGGACGACGCCGAAGGTCGGCGGCGCGGCGAGCGACGCCCCCTCGACCTGATAGGTGACGGTCACGTCGTGGGCGTCGGCCGCCGCGGCCGACATCATCGCGACCTGGGCCGCCCCCGCGGCCATCAGCGCGCGGCCTTCGAGGGCCTCGCCCGCCCGATCGCCCAACGCCCGACGCCGACGCACGGCCCTTGTGCGCATGACCCGGCCCTCCCTGGCCGCCGGGCGCATCATCGCCCCCGGCCCGCCCCGCATCCTTGCGCGGCGGTTCGTGATTGGGGGGGAGATATCTGGATGGCGCCCGGAAGTCGCGGGGACTCTATCGCCAAGTCCTTCCGCCGACAAGGGATCTTCGATCGGCCGGGGCCACGGCGGGTGTCCCTCTCGATTCTGGGCGCAGGCGACAGCCCTCGTTCCGCCGCTCCGCGGCGGAATGCCCTCGCGGCCGCTCCGCGGCCCTTCCGGATGGCTCGGACGGCGACCAGGAATTACCGACCGAAGCCAATTTTCCGCAAATCCCTGATGTATAACGGTTTGTATGCAGGTTTTTCGGCCCCGGATTTGGCGGGGGCGGCCTCAGCGGCCTCGTCGATGGCGACGAGGTCGGAGCCGGCCCGGGCCATCCCGGGTCAGGTCGCCGAGGGCCGCGGAGCGGCCGCGAGGCATTCCGCCGCGGAGCGGCGGAACGAGGGACTCCTGCGCCCGGGATCGGGCGCGACACCCGGGCTATGGCTTCGCGTCGGGGACGACGAACTCGCCCAGGTCGATCGGGCCGGGGCGATCGACGCGGAAGGTCTTGATCGGGAGGTTGTCCAGCACCCCGGAATCCCGGTAGAGGAGGAGGAAGACCCGATACTCCACACCCGGGATGAGCCCCTTGAACTCGTAGCGGCCGCCCGGCTCGAATTTGGAGCGGAACATCGTGCTGCGCAGGCCCGGCAGGCCGTCGGGGCCGCCGAGCAGGCTCATCCGGGGCCCCTCGCCGACGAGCGCCTTGCCCGACGCATCGACGACCCGCCCCGAGGCCGTCGCCGGGGGGCCGAGCACGACCTTGACCTCGTTGGTCCCGACCGCGACCTTCACGGCGGCGACCTGGGACGCGCCAGCCGCTCCGCCATAGGCGAAGAGACCGACGTCGTCGACCGGGCGCCGGACCGTGAATCGCCCGGCGTCGTCGGTATTGGCCCGGGAGGCACCCGTGCCGTCGGGCGCGACGACGACCCGCCCCTTCGCCGGCCGCTCGCCCCCGCCGGGGACGGGCTCGACGAGGGTCCCGGTCAGCGTGATCGGGGGCGGGACGAAGTCGCCCAGAAAGTTGAGCACGAACTCGCCGCCGCCGTCGACGTGGATCGTCGGGCGCTGGCGATGCGCACGGCGCCATGACCTCGTAATCCCCGGGCCCAAGCCGGACCTCGTAATGCCCCTGGGCGTCGACCGGCGCCGGGAATGGGAGCCGCAGGCGCTCCTTCGGCTCGGGCCCCTCGTGCGGAATCTCCCCGCCCAGCAGGTACACCGCGACGGAGCGATTGGCCCCGGGCAGGAGGGCGACCTGGCCGTGGAGCCGCGTCCCCTCCATCAGGACGAAGTTGAGCCCGCCGTGCCTCTCGCCGTCGCCGATGAGGATGTCCGAGATCGGCACCGAGGCGTGCCCGGGGCTCGTCACGGCGATCAGGTACGACCGCTCGGGCCGGACGGCCATCGTGTACGAGCCGTCGTCCCCGGTCCGGGTCGTCATCCTGGCATCGCCACCGAACTTGCCCAGCCCGATCGCCGAGAGTGTTACGCCCCGGGCCGGCGAGCCGTCGGCGTTGACGACCCGGCCCGACAGGCGGGCCCAGCGCCGGAGCAGGACGCTCAGGGTCATGTCCCCCTCGGCGTAGAGCGAGAGGCCGGGCGTCGCCTCCTCGACGAGGTCCTCCGGGGGGATGACCCGCACAGTCGCCCGAGCATTCCTCCCGGAGCCAACCCCACCGGGCGAGCCCCGAGGCATCCGTCCTGACCTCGGTGATCCGTAAGGCACCGGATAGGTCGAAAAGCCGCCCGTTCAGAACACGGTCCTTGAAGCCGATCCCATCGAGTCGGAACGCGATCCCGGGGATGGGCCGGCCGCCCGAGTCGAGGGCCCGGAGGGTGATCGTCCGGCTTCCCCGGAGGGTCAGGGAGAGCTCGGCCGGAGGCGCGACGACCGCATTCGCGAAATAGTCGACCCCGACGCCCTCCTTCAGCGCCAGGACACCCTTGAACGGCGCATCGCCCGCGAGTCGGAACCGTGCGATTCCGCGGTCGTCGGTCGTGCCGGGGTCGACCGCCGCCGCGTCGACCCCGAACGGGGCGGAACCGGTCAGGACCTCGACGGCCGCGCCGGCGACCGGCTTGCCGGCGGCGTCGGCGACGCGGACCGTCAGCGGCCGGCTCGGCCTCAGGACGATGCGGAGGGGCTCGGCCCCTGAGCCTTCCCGGACCGCCCTCCAGGCGGTCCCCAGCCGCGCGCCGTCGTCGGCCGTCGCGCGGATCGCGAACCTCGGGAAGACGCGATCGGGCCGGAAGGTGAAGCCCCCGTCGGGCCCGGTCCGCTCGGGCCCGACCCGCACGGGCCCGGGCCGCGCGGGCTCGCCGTCCCGGATCTCCAACCCGAACAGGTCCACCGTCGCCCCGGCCACCGGCCGCCCGTCCTCATCGACGACCGTGCCGCGGATCACGCCCTCCGCCGGCTCATCGGCACGGGCAAGAGCGGCCGCAGCCAGCACGGCCGCGGCCAGGGACAGCTGGCGCATCGCCCGCGTCATCGCGATCCTCCCCGGTGCGAGGGGCCTCGGGAGCCGGGAGCATCTCGGCCCCACGACCGCCCAGGCTACCGCGCGGGAGGGTCGAACACCCGTCTCAAGTGCCCGCCTCGAAGACGCGGACCGTGTGCATCACGAAGGTCCGCCGCGCCCCGGGGAAGGCGGCGAGGGCCGAGCGGGCGAAGAGGCGGCCGGAGGTCGGCGAGCCCGCGGGGGCGGCGAGCGACCAGTCGCCCTGTGCGTCGGCCTTCGCCCGGCCGATGCCGACCGGCGTGTGCGAGCCCGATGGAAGCGCGAAGACCTCGACCGACGCCCCGGGCGAGGCCGTCCCGGAGAAGGCCAGGCCGCCGGGGTCGGCTCGGCCGGCGCGGCGGTCAGGAGGGCCGGGTTGAAGAAGGCCGGGCCGTCGCCCAGGAGCGGGACGAGGTTCTTCCAGTACCAGTCGCGGACGTCGAAGTCGCCGCTGTGGCTCACGCCCGGGCCGGTCAGGCTCGCGTAGTGCACCGGCACCCCCGGCGCGGCGGCCACCGGCACCCGGCCCCAGAAGTTCACCAGCCCCGTCTTGGCCAGGCCGATGGGCGTCCTCTGGTAGACGACCTGCGCGTCGTCGACGATCGCGGCGACGTACGGCACCGGGTCGTGCGCCCAGCCCTGGTAGGTGTCCATGATCCCGTGGACGATGTCGTTGACCACGCCCGAGTCGGCGCTCCACTGCGGGCCGGCGCTCGAGGTCGCCGGATAGGGGTCGAGCAGCGTCAGCTCGACCCAGCCCTGCGCCAGTGCGGGGGGAGGCGTGAGCGCCTGGAGGGCCCGAGAGGCGATGACCGTCCCCTCGCTGTGGGCGATCACGTGGAGGTCGACCACGTCGCCGGCGGGTGCCATCGCCGCGGCGTTGGCGATCATCCGGGCGAGCCGGGGGACCTCCTTCGCCGCGTCGCCCGCGGTCGCGCTCTTGGACGCCCAGACGAACGGGATGACGAAGTCGTACCCCTCGGCGCGGAGCCCCTTGGCGAGCAGCGGCTCCCATCCCGGGCCATACTTGTCGGCCGACGACGCCTCGTCGCCGCCGTGGACGATCACACCGATCGTGAAGACCCGGAACGACGCCTCGCTCGTCGCGGGGCCGCCGGGGTCGGCAGTGACCACGACGTACGGATGCTCCGGGTTATCCGGCAGGCCGCCGAGGAGTGGGACGGTGACCGTGTGCTCGCCGGGGGCCGTCGCCGGATGGCCGGCCGAGTCGAGCTGCGTCGGGGAGATCGTCGCCGTGCCGACGGGCATGTCGCCCGGGCCGGCGGCCGGCGTGGCCGAGCGGTCGACGGCCAGCGCGATCGGCCCGCTCGGGGCCGTCCCCTCGACCTGATAGGTGACGGTCACGCCCTTGGAGTCGAGCGTCGTCGCGGCGAGCATGTGGACCTGCGCCGTTGCCATCAGGGCGCGCGGCTCCAGTGCCTCGCTGGCAAGTGGAGCGTTCCCCCGCCTCCGACGGCCGATCCGCGTGCGCAACCGACGGCCCTCCCTGGCCATCCGCCCCCCGATCCCGGCGCGATCGGACGGGCGGCGCTGCCAGGGTACCCGGTTCACCCATCTCCGCAAGGCGAGTTACGCCCGCCGGCCGACCGGGTTCTTCAGGACGCCCAGCCCGTCGATCTCGACCTCGACGACGTCTCCCTCCTTGAGCCAGACCGGCGGCTTCCGCGCCATGCCGACGCCCGGGGGGGTGCCGGTGAAGATCAGGTCGCCGGGCTCGAGGGTGAAGATCTGGGAGATGTAGGAGATCACCTCGTCGGCGTGGAAGATCAGTTGGCTCGTGCTCGAATCCTGCATCGTCTGGCCGTTGAGCCGCAGGCGGATGCCGAGGGCCTCGGGGTTGGGGACCTCGTCGGGAGTGACGACGGCCGGGCCGGTGGGGGCGAAGGTGTCGAAGGTCTTGCCGGCCATCCACTGCTTGCCCGGCTTGTTGAGCTGCCAGTCGCGGGCCGAGACGTCGTGGCCGACCGTGTAGCCGCCGATGTGGTCGAGGGCCCGCTCGCGGGGGATGTCGCGGCCGCGCTTGCCGATGACCCAGACGAGCTCGGCCTCGTAGTCGACCTGGGTGCTCGCGGGCGGCAGCTCGATCGTCGCGCCGGGGCCGATCAGGGCCGAGGGGAACTTGCTGAAGAGCACCGGCTCCTCGGGGATCGCCATGCCGCTCTCCTCGGCATGGTCGCGGTAGTTCAGCCCGAGGCAGAGGATCTTCTGCGGGTCGGGCACCGGCGCGAGCAGGACGGCCGACGCCGGGTCATGGGAGGTCGTGCCCTTCGCGGCCGCCGCCTCGACCCGCGCCCGCCCCTCGCCTCCCAACGCGAGGATCGCCTTGACGCTCGATGGCAGCGACGGGTCGGCCGCCTGGACGTCGACGTATCGCCCCCCTCGCTCCACGCACGCCCTCGGGCCATCCGCCGTCCGGACCGTCACCAGTCGCATCGCCGAGACTCCCCGCTCGCCCTTGACCTGACCGCCACGCGCCCTCAGCCTAACGCCCCCGCCCGCGCCGGGCCAGCGGCGTATCCTCCGAAGGGCCGTGGGTCGGTCGGGACCCGGCGCCCGGCGCCGAGCGAACCCGAGCGTGCAGGTTTCGTTCGCCTTCGCGCGGCCCCGTGCGGGAACCGGCCGGCCTCACACCGACTCTCGACCTCCGAAGGGATTCGTTGACGCCGCGCATTCCGTCGATCTACACTTGTCAGAGAATCGAAGGCCGATCCTGCGGAGGGCCTCGCGATGAGCGCGGTCGAGCCGAGTGCGGATGAGGTCCCGGTCCTCCCGAGGCGGAGGCGGTGGCGCGGACTGCTCCGGTTCGCGCTGGGACTGGCGATCGTCGTCACGCTGGCCCTGGGCGTGCTCCGCGTGACAAGCCTCTGGGGCATCCCCGACGCGCCCGAGCCGTTCGACGTCGCGGCCTACCGGGCCGAGACGATCCCCGACGACCAGAACGCGGCCGTGCTGTTCGCCCGGGCCCTCGCCATGCTCGGCGGCCAGCGGGAGCGCGACGTCTTCATGCACATGGGGATGAGGCCGAGGCAGGCGCTCGAGGAGAAGCCGGAGACGCTCGACTGGGTCGAGAAGAACCGGCCGGCGATGGAGATGTGGCTCCGGGGGACCGAGCGCCCCGACGCGATGCCGATCAACCCGGTCGTCCCGCGCTGGGGGCCGATCCCGGTCGACGAGTATTACCGCTCGTGGCTCCGCGTCGCCGGGATCGAGGCGGGCCGGCTCGAGCACGACGGCGACCTCGAAGGCGCCTGGCGCTGGCACAGGGCCCGCCTCCGCGCGGCGCTGTTCGCGAGCCGCCGCAAGGGGGTCGGCTTCCGGCGGATCTCGTCGGAGATCTTCAGCGAGGTCGCCCGCCTCGCCGGCGACTGGGCCAAGCATCCGAGGATGACCGTCCCCATGCTCCGCGCCGCGATCGCCGACGTCGAGGCGATGGCGCCGCTCCACGGCACCGAGGCCGAGTCGCTCAAGTCCGAATACCTCGCCCTCCTGGACGACTTCGACGACTTCGCCGACCCCAGGCCCGGCCATCCCGACCTCGCCACGCGGGCCGCCGGACTGCCGCGGACGGCGTTCGCGTCGCCCGATGGCCGGCCTGACGTCGCAGATCATCCCGCCCGAGCTGCTCCGCCCGATCTATGCGAGGTTCGCGTCGTTCGTCGAGGCCGAGCCCGAGCGGAGCCGGCGGATCGCGCGGATGATCTTCGCGAACTGGCTGGCCCAGGCCGACAAGCGGCCCGCCGACCGGGCCTCCGCCATCTCGACCTACCCGCTCGTCTTCGCCGAGGACGCCGGCCCGACCCCCTCGCTCTCCCCGCCCGAGCTGGCCCGTCGCGCCGCCACGGCCCCCTACTTCGCGATCGCCCGCTCGGGCTTCGCCCCGCCGCCGGCCTGGTGGTACGCCGTCGACCAGTGGCCGACGCTCTACATCGCCGACCGCCAGACTCGCGCCGACCTGATCCTCTCGCTGGCGGACCGGATCTACGAGCTCGAGAAGGGGCAGCCGCCGCCTAATGTCGAGGCGCTCGTCGGCACGGTGCTGCCGAAGCTGCCGGACGACTACGGCCTGACCGCGGCGCCGGCCCCCGACGACTCGTCTCCGAAGCCTTCGGACCCCTGACTTGATCGCTCCCGGACCGTCGCCGAAGATGGTCCCATGCGACACGCCCTCGCGGTCCTCCTCTGGCTCGCGGCCGCCGCACCCGCCCGGGCGGCCGAGGGCTCGCATTCGGCCGTCGGCGACGTCCGCCTCGCCTCGGGCCTCGACGCCCATTACGCCTACCACTACGACCGCAACGCCCTCCGCGACAGCCGCCTCGCCGGCGACGCCCTGATCGCGCTGACCCGCTCGGGCAACCTGCTCCGCTTCGACGCGAAGACGCTGACGCTCACCCGCGAGTGGTTCGGCCCCGTCCCGGCGACGTGCCTCGGCCGCGGGGAGAATGACGCGGTGCTCGTCGGCTTCGAGGATGGGCGCGTCTGCCGGGTTGATCCGGCGACCCTGCGCTGACCGAGGTCGCCAAGCTCCCGGGCAAGGTCCAGTGGGTCGGAGATCGCAAGGTCCGCGGACGGCCGCAGGGGGCTCGTCGCCGTGGTCGAGCGGAGGACGTGGTTCGAGCGGGACGGGTGCAGGCACTTCGCGGCGAGTCGACGGCGATCCACGACCTCGCCACCGGCAAGATGTATCCGCTGATGCAAGATCCGGCTGACCCCGACGACCGGGCAAGACCCGGCGAGTGCGCCGGCCACGCCACGCGTTCCTTCTCGACAGCAAGCGCCGGCTCTGGCTCGGGGCCGACGAGGGCGAGTGGGGCGGCTGGTGCGACCGCATCGACCTCGACGCGGGCCGGGTCGTCGAGGTCGAGGGGATCATCAGGAGCGTCCCGACGATCCCGGACGCGGCTGGGACGGCATCTACGGCTTCGCCGAGCTTCCCGACGGCCGGGTCTGGGCCCACGGCGGGACGATGCACATGGGCTCCACCGGCGGGCTTCATCCGCCGCGTCGACGGGCCGAAGGTCGAGGAGCTTTACAAGTACGGCGACTTCGACGGCCGGAAGGGGCACGAGGACGACGCCAAGATCCCCGAGCCCAAGCAGCCCTACCTGCCGATCACGCACATCCTGCCCGACGGGAGACGGCCAGCTCCTCGTCTTCGCCTACAGCAACATCTATCACGTCGACACCGGCCTCAAGGAGTGGACGCGGGACGAGCCGCTCCGCATCCGCTACCTCGCGGGCCGGCCCGACGCGGTCGGCGTCTATCCGTCGATCGTCGGCGATCCATCGCCTCGACGGCCGCCTGCTCTGCGCGACGGCCGTCGATGGTTACGTGTCGATCGGCCGACGGCAAGGCCGCGGCCCGCGCCCTGCCGGGCCAGTTCGGGCTCGACCGCACGCTGGCGGATCGCCGGCTCGGCCGAGGGCACGCTCTTCTCTCCGCGGGACGACCGCGAGCCGACCTGGCGGCTCGGGGCCGGTGGCTGGGAAATCGCGGACCTCGCACCGCCGTGCGAGCTGGTCCCGGACGATCCCGTTTCGGGAACGATAAGGCAGCAAGCCGACGTGGGCCGAGACACGCGTGATGGTCGGCCCAGGGGGACGGTCTACACGGTCAGCGCGACCGGCTGGCGCCCGGCACGCAGGACGACCGCGCGGCGCGTCGGCGGCAAGGTCCGAGGTCCTCGGGCCGAGAGGCCTCGATCTGGATGTCTCGTGCCATGCTTCATCACGCCCGACGGCGGCCCTGTGGAACGCCTGGTACGGCGACCTGACGCCGGTTCACCGACGGCCGATGGCGAGGGCGTCGCCGCGCTCCCCGGCGGCGACCGCTGGACGGGCGAGGCTTCCGCACGGGCGACCAGGGCTTCCAGATCGGCTACGACCTCCGGGTCATCGGCGACACCGGCCCGCCGTGGGTCTCTGCTCGACCGCGACGACGCATAGCCAGCTCCTCCGCCTCGCCTACGGCCCCGACTTCAAGGACCCGAAGCTCGACGCGATCAAGGTCGCCGAGGCCGGCGCCGACGCTGAAGGTCCTCGACGCCATCCCCTGGTCGAAGGGCGAGCTCCTCCTGGCCACCGACAAGGGCCTCCGCCGCCTCGACATCGCCTCGGCGAAGGTCCAGCCATCCCCCCTGCCCGTCCCCGATCGTCCGGTCACGTCGCTCGCCCGCGACGGCCTCGGCCGGGTCTGGATGGCCGGCGAAGGGCTCTGGGTCGTCGATGCCGACGGGAAGCGGCTGAACGACTGCGGCCCGCTGCCGATGATCGGCCGGACGCCGATCGCGACGATCGCCGCGGACCCGGATCATCGCGACGGCGTCATCGTGGCGCTCGAGGATCGCGGGGTGGCCTTCGTCCGGGTCAGCGCTGGAGCCGCTCGGTGAGCTCCCGCGCATCGGCATACGACGGGTTGAGCCGCAAGGCCTGCTCGGCCGCGACGAGGGCTTCCTTCGTCTGCTTGGCCGAGGCGTGGGCCTGGGCCAGGTGGAAGAAGACGTCGGAGCGGTCGGGGAGCCTGGCGGCGGCGGCCTTGAGGTCGGCGACGGCCGCGTCGGGGTGGTTCAGGGCCAGGTGGGCCAGGCCGCGGCGGTGGTGGGCCTCGGCGTGGTCGGGGGCGACCTGGAGGGCCTGGTCGAGCCGGGCGAGGGCCTGGTCGGGCTGGTTCCGCGCGAGCTGGAGCGTCGCCACGCGGACGATCGTCTCGGCCGACGTCGGGTCGTCCTCCAGGGCGCGGAAGTACGAGGCCAGGGCCTCGACCGGCCGGCCGAGGCCCTCGAGCGTCCGGCCCTCGGCGAGGTGCGCCTCGGGCTTGTGCGGGTCGATCTCGATCGCCGCCGCGAACCGCTGGAGCGCCACGTCGTCGTGGCCGACCTGGTGGAGGATCTGGCCCAGGCCGATCAGGGCGTCGACGTAATCCTTGTCGATCTCGAGCGCCTTGCGGTACTCGGCCGCGGCGGCGTCGAAGGCGCCCTGCATCTGGAGGACCTGGCCGAGCCTCATGTGCGGCTCGGCCGAGCGGGCGTTCTCGGCCAGCCACTGGTCGAGCAGCGCCCGGGCCTGGGCGAGGTCGCGGCGGTCGACGGCCGCCTGCGCCGCCTCGCTCAGCTCCTGGCGGTGCAGCACCTGCGACGGGCTCGGGTCGTCGCGATCCTTCCGCCTCAGCAGCGCGCAGCCGGGGACCGTCGCGAGCCAGAGCGCGACCACCCCACCGGCCATCACGGCGCGACGCCGCATGCAGGCGCCCCTCCCTGGGGTCCCGTCCCCGACTCGCGGACGTCTCCGCGGCGGGCCTCCGGCCGATCCTTCGGCCACTTCCCTAGATCGGCACGGTCGCGAGCCGGACTCGAACCCCCGCCGATCGCCCGGCAAATTAAGCGCGGGGAGAGCGGGGGTCAATCCCGATTGGGTGCGATGCGGAGGCCTGGGGGGTTTGGGCCGCGTAGGGTCCGCCATGCGGACCATCTTCGGGCGATGGCCCTCCATGGAAGATGGTCCGCATGGCGGACCCTACGAGAGGCCGCACGCCTCGCGCGCCCGGTCGAGCACGACGCGGGCGGTCTTCCGCGCCCGCTCGGCCGCGGCGCGGCGGACCTCCTCGACCCGCTCGGGATGGGCCACCAGCTCGGCCCGCCGTTCACGGGCCGGGGCGAAGGCCGTCGACGATGGCCTCGGCCAGCCGCGTCTTCACCTCGCCGTAGCCGATGCCCCCCTCGCGGTAGCGCCGCTCGATCTCGGCGATCTCGTCCGGCGAGCCGAAGAGCTTGAACAAGTTGAAAGAGATTGTCCGTCTCGGGGTTCTTGGGCGCCTCGACGGGCGTGCTGTCGGTGACGATCTTCTTGCACTTCTTGCGGATCGCCTTCGGGTCGTCGAAGATCTCGATCGTGTTGTCGTAGCTCTTGGACATCTTCCGCCCGTCGATGCCCGGGGACGACGGCGACGGCGTCGAGGATGTACGGCTTCGGCAGCCGGAAGACCTCGCCGTAGACGTGGTTGAACCGCTCGGCGATGTCGCGGGTGATCTCCAGGTGCTGCTTCTGGTCCTGGCCGACGGGGACGACGTCGGCGTCGTACAGCAGGATGTCGGCCGCCTGGAGCACGGGGTAGGCGAACAGGCCGTGGTCGGCCGGCAGGCCCTGCTGGACCTTGTCCTTGTAGCTGACGCACTTCTCCAGCCAGCCCATCGGCGTGACGGTCGTCAGGAGCCACGCCAGCTCGGTCGTCTCGGGCACGTCCGACTGGACGAACAGCGTCGCCCTCTCGGGGTCGAGGCCCAGCGCGAGCAGGTCGACCATGACGTCGAAGACGTACTTGCGGAGCTTCGCGGCGTCGCGGACGCTCGTCAGCGCGTGGTAGTCGGCGACGAAGTAGAAGGCGTCGTTCGCCTCCTGGAGGGCGACGTACTGGCGGATCGCGCCGAAGTAGTTGCCGATATGAAGCGCGCCCGAGGGCTGGATTCCGGACAGGACGCGCATGGTCGATGGTTCGCTCGCGTAAGGCGGACCGGCCCCGACGGCCGGGGCCCCATCGTACCAACCGGGATCGCCGGCATCCAACCCGCCCGGCGCCCGGCGCCGACCGAACCCGAGCGACCGCCTTTCGTTCATCTTCGTGCGGCCCCGTGCGGGACCAAACCGACCCGGGACCGATCCCCCCGGGCGATTCGACAAAAAAGGTGAGCTGAAGGTCATTGTCAAGGCATGGATAATGCGGGAATCTACACAATCTATTGAAGATTGGTCTGACGTCACATCCGGCCTCCACGATTGCGGGCCGGGCCACGCATGATGGGGTCTGAAATGGCAACCGCACGACCGCGAAAGGGCCGAGGCCACCGGACGAGCCGCGAAATCGGAGGCCCCGATGCCGGAGCTCACCCCGTACGAGGCGGTGCAGGTCGAGGCGATCTCCGAGTGGAAGTCGGAGCGGCCGAGCACGCTGGCCGAGGCGATCCGGGGGCTGTCGTGGCCGCTCACGAAGGTGGTCGCGAAGGTGGTCCCGCGCGGCCAGGTCGGGCGGGTCGTCGAGGCGATGGCCGAGCGGGCCAGGCAGCATGACCACGTCGCCGACATCCTCAAGGAGGCCGGGGCGTCGTCGCTGGCCGAGCTCCGCGACCGGCCGCTGGAGACCTGCGACGCCCTGGCGGCGAAGATCTGCGTCCGCGCCGAGCACCTGGCCCTGCTCGAGGGGGTCATCCCGGCGATCGGCAACATCGCCATCCCGGTCGTCGGCGGGGCCGCGATGGGGGTCGTCGACGTGCCGATCCTCCTGGAGGCGTCGCTCCGGGCGATCTTCCGGATCGGCCACTGTTACGGGTACCCGCTGGAGAGCGAGGCCGACCGCGAGTTCGTGGCCGGCGTCCTCGACCTGGCCAACGCCGACGAGCCGGAGGAGCGCCAGGCCGAATGCGAGGCGGTCTTCCATCGGCTCGATGGCGACGCCCGCCCGTCGCCGGCGGCGTCGAGGGCGTGGAGAAGGCCGTCACCGACGACCTCCCGCTCGAGGCGCTGCCGTACGTCGGCGACGTCTCGTCGATCTTCCTCGACTACGCGTTCGTCCGCCGCGTCGACGTCACGGCCCGCCGCGTCTTCCAGGAGCGCTGGCTCCGCGACCGCGAGAAGGTCGAGTCGATCCCGCCCGACCCGATCAGCCATCGGCGGAGCTCGCTGGAGGGCGTGGTCAACGTCGCGGGCGAGCTCGCCTACACGGGCTCGTACGCCGTCGGCTTCGGCGTGACGTTCCCGGCGATGCTGATCGGCACGGGCCTGTCTCGCCTGCCCGGCCCCGCCGGCGCCGGCCTCCGCGACGGCGCCGCGGCCGCGGCCCGCGACGCCACGCGCTCGGCCGAGAGCTTCCGCAACGGCGCCCGCGACGTCCTCGCCTCGGCCCCGGCGGTCTGAACCCTTCAGTCCGCCGCGATCAGGTAGTAGACCGTCCTCGGGTCGAGCCGGATCTCCGCGGCGTTGCCCAGGGACTTGCCGGGATCGCCGTTGGGGTCGAGCGCGACGACCTTCAGCCGCGCGGCGTCGGGCCGCTTGAATCGGACGGTGCCCTCGAGCTCGCGGACCAGCCACGGGTCGTGGCCGATGCTGACGATCCGCTTTTCGCCCGGCCCGCGACGGCTCGGTGCGGAAGCCGCTCGGCTTCTCCTCGGACATCACCTGGAGCAGGATCTTCCCCGAGGTCGCCAGCGGCTTGCCGTCGAGGCTGACGGCGACGATGTGGCCCAGGTCCAGGTTCGAGGCGATCGTCAGGTCCTTCAGCTCGACCCGCCCCGCCGCCTTCGAGGTCGCCGCTGACCCCCTGGGCGGCGGGGGCGTCGATCGTGAGCACGCCCTTGCCGTAGTCGAGCCGGAGCTCGCCCGTCGTGCTGGCGACCGTCTTGCGGCGCGCGGTCGATGCAGCTTCGAGGTCCTTCAGCGTCGACGGCCCGCCGGTGCTCGAGAAGTTGACGTTCGTCCGCCCCGCGTAGTGGACGAGCGGGTCGATCACGTTGCCCGGCCTGAGGGTCGTCCCCTGCGGGAACATCCTTCGAGCCGGAGCTCGTCGAACGCGGCGTCCTGCGGGCAGCGGCGTGCCCTTGAGGTCGAGCAGGTCGTCGATGCGAAAGGTTCAGGTCGACGAGCAGATCGCCCTCGGCCACGAGCCCCTTGCGGTAGATCAGCGCCGCGGCCGGGAACTGGCCCATCATGGCGGGCGACATCAGGGTCCAGGGCTGCATGAAGTAGCCCGGCTTCACCGACCAGTCGGATGCCGTCGAACGCGAAGTGGACGATCGCGTCGCTGCCCTGCAGGGCCCCGTAGGCGGCGAAGTAGAGCGGGGCCTCGGAGCGGTAGCGGTTCGGCCGGTTCCAGGTCGTCTCGGAGATCATCGACGGCTTGCCGTCGTAGCTCGGGTCCATCGCCGGGTGGACGAACGCCTTCGGCTTGCCCGGCTCCTCGGGGTCGAACCGCAGGGCGCTGCGGTCGGCGTAGGTGTGCCCGTCGCGGATCGACCACTCCGACGGCCTCGCCCTTGTGCGTCGCCGCCGAAGTAGCCGTGGCGGTCGATGAAGTCGTCGACGGTGTACGTGTACTTCTCGAGCGGGCCCGAGGACCTCGCGGGCTCGGCCGTGACCCAGTTCGAGGCGGTGATGACGCCCTTGAAGCCGAGGCTCGCGCAGGAACTCGTACGTGTCTCGGTAGAAGCCCCGCTGGCTCTCGACGCAGGAACGCGGGCGGTGTCCTTGTCGCGGGCGGTCTTCTCGTTGGCGATGTTCCAGAGCGGCCGGAAGCCGACGCGCCCCTCGGCCGGGTCGGTCGCGGTCGAGCCTCGCGCCGCCCCAGGCCGCGGAGCGCCGCGTCGATCGAGCCGTACTTCTGCCTGAGCCAGTCGCCGAACTGCGCCTCGACGATCCGCAGCTGCGGCGTCGGGGATGTTCTTGGCGTTGAACGTCCAGAAGAAGTACGAGTCCTCGTTGATGATCTCCAGCCCCGCGACGGCCGGCTCGTCGACGAGCCGCTTGCCGGTCGCGGCGTTCGGGGTGTCAGCAGGAGGGCCTTCCACCACTCGCGGTACTGCTCCTGGAAGTCCTTGTTGAAGTAGAGCGCGGCGAACGGGTGGCGTCTTGCCGTCGTAGCCGCGGAGCCAGGGGTTGTCGGGCTGCGGGCGTGAGCCAGAGCGGGAAGTAGATCGAGAAGTGGCTGTAGATCCCCTCGGCCTTCAGCGCCTCGACGACGTCGAGGGCGTGCTGGACCTCCGCCAGGTCGACGTCGCCGTTCTCGTCGAAGTAGCCGTGATGGATCCGCGACCAGGTTGACGCCCGCGCTTGGCGAGCATCCGTCGCGTCGTGCTTGAGCGACTCGCGTGTCCTTGCCCGGCGGCCCGTTGACGGCCCAGAACCGGACCGGCTCGCCCGTCTTCGTGTGGACGAACTGCGAGCCCTTGACGCCGATGAAGCCGCCGTCGCCGGCCTGCTTCTCGTTGAGGCGACGCAGGTCGATGGCGCTCGTCGCCGCGATACGGGTCGGGCTTCGGGATCGAAGGCGAACCACCCGGCCTCGTTCGCGCCACGGCCCCGCGGCGCGGCCTCGCCCGGCTTGAGCTTGCCGCGGGGCCGGAACGGCTCGTCGGCCAGGACGAAGCAGTCGAGATAGCCGTGGTTGTTGTTCGCGCTGTCCATCCGGAAGCCGACGACGTTGTCGCCCTTCTTCAGCGTCACCTTGCCGGCGCTCGCCCAGGCGAGGAACCGCAGGTCGGGCTTGCCGTCGGCCGCGACGTTGACCGTGTCGCGCTGGCCCTTGTCCAGGTCGATCGCCGTCCACTCGCCGTCGTTGAGCCGGTAGGAGAGCTTCGCCTGGATCGGGTTGGCCCGGACCCAGAGCTCATACTCGCCCGCCGTGGCCGCCCTGGACTCGGTACGACGCCTCGCCCGGCCGGTCGCCCCAGTTGCTGAGGAAGTCGCCGCCCGAGAGCTGGTCGCGCTTGACCTGGTCGTACCAGTACGGATGCCGCTGCACCGCGGCCTTCGCCGGCTTCTCCCCCTCGACCCAGATCCAGGCGGCATTGGCGGGAATCGGCGTCAGGACAGCAAGCAGGCCGGCCGCGAGGGCGGCCCTCCCGGGGATGGCGTGACGAAACATCGGTGATGACCTTGGGGACGGCGGCCTCGCGACCTCGACGCACGCGCCCATGATACCAGCGAGGACGCGGGGGCCAACGGGTCTGTGCAAGGCCGGCCCGTCGGATCAATGGACTCGATCGATGGCCGCGCGTCGGTATGATGGAGATGTGTCGGCACCACCTCTCGCGGCAAGGAGCCCGCCGATGAGCATCTTCCCCCTGAGCCTGGCCTTCCTGGCATTGCTCGGCCGCGCGGATGACGGACCGGATGCTGTCTACTTCGCCGCGAGTAAGTCCTCAAAGGACTTCCAGGACGCCCAGCGCAAGGGCCGGGAGGAAGCCGAGCGGGAGCTCGAACGTGGCCGGGCCTCGCTCTATGTCTATGGACTCAGGCGCGACGGCTCGAACCTCGACCGCGAGACCGGGCTCCCTTACGAGGCGATCGCGGCATGCGTCGTCGACAACGCGATCCTCGGCCGGGCCGATGGCCACAACTCCCGGATTAAGGAACACATCGCCGCCCACGGCCTGCCGGCCAATTCGTTCAAGCGATGGGAGAAGGATCTCTTTGACCTGAAGAGCTACACGGAAACTCGACTCAAGACCGAGGCGGCCATCCTCCTGAAGGTCGACGGCCCGGCCGTGAAGTCGCCCGACGGCAAGCACTCGGCCCGCGTCGCGAAGGTGACGGAGAATTGGCTGGACGGCAAGCCGTACGAGCACGTCGTCCTCATCGTTGACGAAGGCCGCGCGTCACCCCGACCGGTCTCCCTCGTCGCCCTGAAGGGCGAACCCCGATTGCTCTGGGGGCCGGACGGTTCGGGATTCGCAGTCGTCCTCTACAAGTCCCTCGGGCAAGGTGTCGCAGAGGCCATCGATTTGCATCGTGGTTGGTGGCCGCGCAGTGAGACGCTCTTCCGGGACGAACCCTGATCACGCACGACGCCGACCCAGGTGGACGCCCCGGCGGCGGCGAAGGATAATCGGCCTCAGAGGGAACGACCGAGCCCGTCGGGGCCCGGCCACGAGTTCGGCAGCGGGAGGCGCCCGACCATGCTCGGGATCTACGACGACCACGGCATCCGCTTCGAATACCCCGCCGACTGGGAGGTCGAGGCCACCGAGGACGGCCCGAGGACGGCCGTGACGGTCCAGTCGCCGTCCGGGCCAGCGTTCGCGCTCGTGACCGTCGACGACTCGCGGCCCGCGCCGGATGAGCTGGCCGACGAGGCCCTGGCCGCGCTCCGCGACGAGTATCCCAAGCTCGACGCCTTCCCCGCGCGCGAGACGATCGCCGGCCACGAGGCCGTCGGCCACGACGTCGAGTTCTTCAGCCTCGACATGACCAACGCCTGCGCCATCCGCAGCTTTCAGACCCCCCGCCGCACGGTCTTCCTGATGACCCAGTGGTCCGACGTCGAGGACGACCAGACCGCCGCCGGGCTCGACGCGATCCGCCGGTCGCTCGAGGAGACCGATTCGTAGGGTCCGCTATTGCGGACCGTCTTCGGATGCGAGACCTTCGCGAGGATGGTCCGCAATAGCGGACCCTACGAGAACACTCCGGCGAATCCCCGCCACGGAGCCTCTCCCGCCATGATCGCCCCCACGCTCGCGCTCGCCCTGGCCCTCGCCGCACCCAGGGCCGACGACGGCTGGAAGCCCCTCTTCGACGGCAAGACGCTCGACGGCTGGGAGCACGTCGGCCCCGGCAAGTTCACCGTCGAGGATGGGGCGCTGAAGGCCGAGGGCGGCATGGGGCTGCTCTGGTACACGAAGGAGACCTTCGGCGACTGCACGATCCGAGTCGTCTACAAGGTGTCAAGCCCGCAGTCCAACGGCGGCGTCTTCATCCGGATCGCCGATAAGCCCAAGGACCCCTGGTTCGGCGTCCACCACGGGTTCGAGGTGCAGGTCCTCGGCGGCGAGGGGCCCGACGCCTACCACCGCACGGGCGCCGTCTACTCGCTGGCGCCGGCCAAGAAGGCCGAGGCGCCCGTCGGGCAGTGGAACACGATGGAGATCACGCTCAAGGGCGAGAAGGTGCTCGTCTCGGTCAACGGCACGCCCGTCACCGACTTCGACCCGACCGGCCCCGTCCCCGAGCGGACGAAGGACTACGAGCCCGAGCGCGGGCCGCGGCCGACGAAGGGGTACATCGGCGTCCAGAACCACCACGGCGGCGCGGGGACGGAGGTCTATTACAAGGACGTGAGCGTCAGGCCGCTCTGAGCCGTCATCCGACGGGCGACGGGTTCCGCTCGGCGAAGAGACGCTGGTGCCAGGTAGGGATACGGCGGGGTCACGGCGCTGGCGGCGTCGAGCCGGGCGACCTGCTCGGGCGTCAGCTCCCAGCCGACCGCGCCCAGGTTCTGCGCGGAGCTGCTCCTCGTTGCGGGCGCCGATGATGACGGTCGCCACGCTCGGCCGGCGGAGCACCCAGTTGATCGCGACCTGCGGGACGGTCTTGCCGGTCTCCGCGGCGACCGCGTCGAGGGCGTCGACGACCCGGTAGAGGTACTCGTCGTCGAGCGGCGGCCCGGCTGCCGGCGGCGCATCCTTGCTGTGGAGGCGGCTACGTCTCCGGCAGCGGCTGGCCGCGGCGGATCTTGCCCGTGAGCCGGCCCCAGCCGAGCGGGCTCCAGACGACGCAGCCGACGCCCTGGTCGAGGGCCAGCGGCATCAGCTCCCACTCGTAGTCGCGGCCGATCAGCGAGTAGTACGCCTGGTGCGCGACGTAGCCGGGCCAGGCCGTACTTCTCCGAGACCGCCAGCGACTTCATCAGGTGCCAGCCCGAGAAGTTCGAGCAGCCGATGTAGCGGATCTTGCCGGCGCGGACGAGGTCGTCGAGCGTGCCGAGCGTCTCCTCGAGCGGCGTCATGCGCGTCGAAGGCGTGCAGTTGATAGAGGTCGATGTAGTCGGTCCCGAGCCGCTTCAGGCTCCCCTCGACGGCCCGGATCAGGTGATAGCGCGACGAGCCGACGTCGTTCGGCCCGGGGCCGACGCGGAAGGTCGACTTGGTCGAGAGGATCACCCGGTCGCGCCGGCCCTTGATCGCCCGCGCCCAGGATCTCCTCGGCCTTGCCCGCCCGAGTAGGCGTCGGCCGAGTCGAACATGGTCAGGCCCGCGTCGAGGCAGACGTCGACGAGCCGCGTGGCCTCCGGCGGCGTCGGTCTCGCCCCAGGCCTTGAACATCGCCTCGCCGCCGAACGTCGCCGTGCCGAAGCTCAGGACGGGGACCCTGAAGCCCGAGGCGCCGAGTTGCCGGAATTCCATGATCGCGCGTTCTCCATGATCAAGACCGAACCCGTCGCACGCCGAGGGTGTCGGTAGTATAACGGCCGGCGGGACCGAACCGGATCGAGGACCGATCATGAGCGCGACGTCCGGCTGGTGGCGGACACTTCTTCGAGGGCCCCGTCGTCGACTTCTGGCTCCGTGCGGGCCGCTCGGAGGCGGCGACGAAGGAGGAGGCGGTCTTCGTCGCCGAGTCGCTCGGCGTGGCGCCGGGGCGAGGCTGCTCGACGTCCCCTGCGGCGGCGGCCGGCACGCGCTGGCCCTGGCGGCGCGGGGCTTCGACGTGACGGGCGTCGACATCTCGCGTGACTTCCTCGCCGTCGCGCGGTCACAGGCCGAGGAGCGCGAGCTGGGGATCGACTGGGAGGAGCGCGACATGCGCGACCTCCCCTGGCCCTCCGCCTTCGACGGCGCCTACTGCCTGGGCAACAGCTTCGGCTACCTCGAGGGCGACGACAACGCCGCGTTCCTCCGCGCCGTCGCCTCGGCCCTCCGGCCGGGAGCGCGGTTCGTCCTGGAGACCGGCTACCTCGCCGAGACGCTCTTCCCGATCTTCCAGGAGCGCTCGTGGTATCCCGACGGCGACGGCTACTGCCTCTCCTCGCGCCGCTACGACCCGGCCGAGGGCCGGCTGCACGTCGCCTACACATTCGTCCGCGACGGCCGGACCACGACCCACGCGATGTCGGCCCGCATCCACACGGCGCGCGAGGTCGTCGTCCTGCTGGCCGATGCGGGCTTCACCGCGGTTGAGACCTACGGCTCGCCGACCCGCGAGCCGTTCCGCCTCGGCTCGCCCCGGTTGCTGGTCGTCGCGACTCGCGCGTAGGGTCCGCGGCCGTCACGCCCTCCGCGCGCCCCGGAGCCACCGGCACGTCGCGGCGAGGGCCGTGCCGTAGACCAGGTGATGGACGAAGATCATGACGATCCGCTCGCGGCGGTCGTCCCACGGCGGCGGATAGAGCCCAACCAGCGGCATCGCGCCGCCGTAGCTCGCCGCCCAGACCGCCGCGCCGTAGGCCGGGCCCGCGGGCATTGGCTCGCGGCGCCCCGCCTTCCGGCCCAGGCACTCATAGACGGCCCCCGCCGCGGCCCCGTACGCGAAGTGCTGCACGACCCAGCTCGCCTCGAACGCCGGCCGCGGCAGGTGCTGCGCGATGCCGACGGCCTCCTCGGCCCGCCGCGCGATCTTCCGCGGCGGGACCTCGCCCGTCATCCATCCCAGCGCCCGGTCGGCGGCCATCGCCGCCGACATGGCCGCCGTGCCGACCAGGCCGCCGAGGGCACCCCGCACGATTGCGTCCATACCCTCACCCCCCGACCCTGACCCGGCGATGGCCCCCCGCCGTCGCGATCGGGACCCAAGAGATGAGCAAATCCAAGGCCGTCGACCCCGGCCTCACGCCCCGAAGAGCGCGCGGACCGGCCGGCCCTCGGCCAGGCGATAGGGCCGGCCGTCGAGGTCGCGGATCTCCGACTCCGGGTCGAGGCCGAACCGCCAGAAGAGCGTCGCGGCGAGGTCGGCCGGCGTGACGCCGTCGAGGTCGGGCTAGGCGCCGAGCCTGTCGCTCGCGCCGTGAATCATCCCGCCCTGCACGCCGCCCCCGGCGAGCACCGTGGTGTAGCAGAACGGCCAGTGGTCGCGGCCGGCCGTGGCGTTGATCTTCGGCGTCCGGCCGAACTCGCCCGAGGCGATCACCAGCGTCGAGTCGAGCAGCCCGCGGTCGGTCAGGTCGTCGACGAGGGCCGCGAACGCGCGGTCGGCCGGGCGGGATCAGGTCGTTCTTGTGCCGGGGGAAGACGTCGGCGTGCGCGTCCCAGTTGGCGAGCTGTCCGTTTACCTGGTGGTCGTACACCGTCACGAACCGCACGCCCGCCTCGACCAGCCGCCGCGCCAGGATCAGGCTCTGCCCGAGCTTCGTCCGCCCGTAGCGGTCGCGTAGTCCTGGGATCTTCCGCATCGAGCCGGAACGCGCGACGGACCTCCCGCGACCGGAGCAGCTCGACGGCCCGCGACCGATAGCCGTCGAAGTCGCCCTCGGGGAGCACGCCCGCCGCCCCGCGCAGCAAGCGCCTCGCGGCGGTCGAGCCGGCCGAGCGGCACGTCGCCGGGCAGTTCGAGCTCGTCGAGTTGGAATCCCGGCGCGCTCGGATCGGAATGCAACTGGAACGGGTCGTGCGCCGAGCCGAGGAACCCGGCGACCTGACCCGGCAGCTTGACGACGTTGTGCATGACGTGCGGCAGTGCCACGAACGTCGGCAGCCCGGGCCGCGCGGGCAGCCCGTGGCTCAGCGTCGAGCCGAGGCACGGCGGGTCGTTCCGGTCGTTGCCGAGCAGCTCGAGGTCCCCCTTGGCGGGATTCCGCCCCGATGAGCGCGGCGAACGCCGCCGCGTTGTGGTTCGTCATCGGGTGGTGCACGCTCCGCACGATCGCCAGCCGATCGACGACCCGCGCCGAGTGCGGCATGTGCTCGCAGACCTGAATCCCCGGCACGTTCGTCGCGATCGGCCGGAACTCCCCCCGGACCTCGCGCGGGGCCTTCGGCTTCATGTCCCACGTGTCGATGTGGCTCGGCCCACCATAGTAAAAAATCAGAATACAGGCCCGGATCGGCCCGGGCGTGCCGGGGACCGTCGAGCCTCGCACCGCCCCCGCGCGGAGCAGGCTCGCGAGGTTCCAGCCGAGCATCCCCAGCCCGCCGGCGCGGAGGACCTGCCGGCGCGTGGGACCGCCCGTCGCTTCGTCCCTGGTCATGGAGTCCCCTCGCGAGTCCTCAGATGATCCCCTCCGGGATGTTGCACGATTATTTGACAAATCGCCCGGCGAATGCCAGGGGAAATCGCCCGGCCGCGGCCGATTGGTCTGCGCTCACGAGGACGGGAGGGAGACGCCATCGCCCGCAGCGACCCCGGCCCGCGCGCCGGCTCGCGCTCGAGGACGATCGTCGGGTTGTCGAACGAGATCTCCAGGCGCTCGGCCAGGCGGAGGATGTCGAGGATCAGCCCGTCGCGGGCCAGCAGCTCGGCGTGGCCATCCGGCACTTCGAAGAACACCTGGATCAGGATCTCGATGCCGGACGCCCCGAGGTCGTTCACGGCGACCTCGTACTTCTGCTGGCGGACCTGGGCGTGGCCGCGGACCAGGGCCAGGATGCCGTCGCGGAACTCGACCAGGCGATCCGGGGGCGTGCCGTAGGGGACGGTGATCCGGGTCCGGAACCGACGGTAGCGGCGGGCGCCGAAGTTGGTGACGTGCGCGGTGGTCAGGTCGGAGTTGGGGATCGTCAGGAGCGAGTCGTCGAGCCCGCGGATCCGCGTCGTGCGGAGGCCGACCGACTCGACGATCCCCTCGTTCCCGCCGATCTGGACGAGGTCGCCGACGCGGAACGTGCGGTCGGCGATGAGCATCAGCGAGCCGAAGAAGTTCTTGAGCGTGTCCTGCGCGGCCAGGGCGAACGCGAGGCCGCCGATCCCCAGGCCGGCGAGGACGGTCCCGACGTCGAAGTCGAACAGCGTTGAGCAAGGCCGCCAGCCCGCAGGCGACCACCAGGATCTTGAGCACCAGCGACATCACCGGGTAGCCCCATCGCCGCGAGGGTCGTCGCCCCCTCCTGCGTCAGGGCGGGCCCGGCGACGAGCTTGAGGATCGGGTCGATCAGCTGGTAGGCGGCGAAGGCCGCCGCCAGCCAGAAGGCCGGGACGAGGACGGCCAGCAGCGCCCCCGCGGCGCCGATCCGCAGGTCGAGGATCGTCACGCCCTGGACGAGCACCCAGAGGGCCGCCAGCCAGCCGATCGGGCGGACCCAGGCCCTGACCTCCCGGTCGTCGACCGGGACTCCTCGCCAGCGAAACAGGGCCCGAATCGAGTCGGCTGAGCGGCCAGGCGACGAGCCGGTACACCGGGACGATCAGAACGATCGAGCAGGGCCAGCCCGAGGAGCTGATACGCGGCGAGCGAGAACGGGCCCGCGGGCCCGACGCGATACTGCAGTCCGGCCGGAATCCGATGCCGGAGCCAGAGCCCCGGCGCGAGCCCGAACGCCGGCGGCGTCGGCCGTCCGCCCGGTCGCCGCCAGCTCGGGGACGATCGGCTTCGACTCGAACGCGTCGTAGAGCCGGTCGAGCGAGCGGACCGTGGCGCGGTTGAAGAGCCACTGCCCCTTGCGCGGGCCCGCGACCTGCCGCTCGGCGGTGATCCGCCCCTCCTTGTGGACCACCGCCGCCAGCGGGACGCCGACCGAGGAGTCGGGCAGGTCCTGGAAGATGATGAAGACGGACCGGTCGAGGACCTCCTTGAGCTTGACCGCCAGCTCCCTGCCGACGCTCGTGCCGGGCCGGGTCGGGGACGTCGGTCAGGTCCAGGCACCTCGCGGCCGCGTCGAGGTCGTCCCGTCTTGAACGCGTCGATGAACGTGTGGAACATCGCGTACGGCGACCGGAAGTCGGCCGGCACGTCGCCGGCCTCTTTCCCCTGGCCCGCCGCGAGGTCCCGCTGCCAGAGGAAGAGCCGCATCCTCGGCAGGTCCTGGAGCGTCTTGCTGTCGAACAGCCAGCGCCCGTCCGCCATCCGGTGCAGCGTGAGCTTGATGTCCTTGCTCTCGCCGATCGTGCAATCGGGCCGTCCACGACGTCGGGGATCACGATCGTCGGGATGTTCGTCGACCGCAGGATGAACTCCAGCGCGAACGCCAGCCGGCCGCCGTCGCGGCGGTCGGGCGGCAGGCCCGAGAGGTCGAGGCAGGCGGCGGCCTCCTCGATCTTGTGCGGGTCGTCCTCGGCCAGGTTCATCGCGATCAGGAAGGTCCGCACCGTCGCCCGCGGGGAGTGGTAGCGGGGATCGACGGATGTGGCCGCCGGGGCGACCGACTTCATCTCGCCCGTCGTCGCCTTCGGACCCGCCGCCTGCGCGGCGACGTGCCGCGGGCAGCACGAGAGCCAGACCACCGCGATGCAGACGGGCACGCCGCGCTGGAAGAGCGGTTTTCTCAACGCAGGACTCCCGCGCGGCAAGGGTTCAACGATTCGGGGCCTGTCCAGTTTGGGAGGGGAGGCGGCGGCTTGTCGAGTGGCGGGGCCGGCCAAAAGGACGGGGGCCCCGCGGGTCGCCCCGCGAAGCCCCCTCGTCGACCGGCTCGTCGTTCAGCGGGCGAACTTCAGCCCCGGGTCCTGCGGCGGGCCGCTCAGCGAGCCGGAAGGTGAAGTGGTCGGCGTCCTGCCAGGCCAGCTTGCCGGCCAGGGGGCCGTCCTGCCCCTTGCCGGCGAGCGTCAGGACGCCGTCGGCCAGGGTCGACGTCCCCGCGATCGTCGCGGGCGGCTTGCCCGGGCCCGAGACCGTCCAGGTGAAGCCGCCGTCGTCCGCGATCGCCAGCGCGATGTTCACGCCTTCGGCGGGCGTGGCCGACCACTTGCCGGCGAGCTTGCCCTCGACGCCGGGCGCGGCGTCGGCGAGCGACGGGGCCGGCGCGGGCTGCGGCGCCGGCGGGACGGTACTGGGCGACGAGCTGCGCCGAGAGCGTGTCGCTCGGCTGGAGCTTCACGACGGCCTTGAGCTGGTCGACGGCGTTCGTCGTCGTGCCCCTCGCACAGGTACTGGTAGGCCAGCACGAATCGGGCCGGGGCCGAGTTGGGGTTATCGCGGATGTACGCCTCCAGCTTGCGGAGCTGGCCGGTATAGGTATTCACGTCGGGATACATGCCGCTCAGGGTCGTCCAGTCCCAGCCGGGCCCGACCGACAGGACGGCGTAGAGCGGGGCCGCGGCCTGCTCGTACTTGCCCTGCGCGAAGAGCGTCGAGGGCGAGGAACTGGTGCATGTCGCGTCGTTGGGGGTCTGCGCCAGCGCCTGCTGGGTCGAGCTGCAGGGCCTGGTCGTAGTCGCCGGCCTTGAACGCATCGCGGGCCTGGTCGAACGCCGAGGTCGCCTGGTCGGCGACGGCCGGCGCGGGTGGCGCGGAGGTCGTGCTGAGCGGCTGGGCGTAGTTGTAGGCCTGCACGGGCGCGCCGCCCTGCGGGGGCAGGCCCGCGGCGACCGGCTGGCCCCCGCCGACGCCGGCCATCCCGCCCGCGTAGGGATTGCTGTAGTTCGAGTACCCGTAGCCGTACTGCGGCGAGCCGGCGCCCCAGGCCCCGACCCCGCCGGCGCCCATGCCGTTGGCCCAGGCGCCGGAGTTGTTGCCGTTCCAGTAGCCGGCGCCCACGGCCGCGGCGCCCAGGCCGTTGTAGGCGTTGTTGTTATTGGCGTAGTTCGCCCCCGCGGCCGCGCCCGCGACCCCGGCGCCGTTGTAGGGGAGGTTCGAGTTGTTCCGGTTGGCGTAGCCCGCCCCCGCGGCCGCGCCCGCGACCCCGGCGCCGTTGTTGGGCAGCGTCGACTGGTTCCGGTTGGCGTATCCCGCACCCACCGCGGCCGCCCCATTGTTCGGGAGGGCCGATTGGTTCCGGTTGGCGTAGGCCGCACCCGCCGGCCGCGGCGCCATTGTTCGGGAGCGTCGATTGGTTCCGATTCGCGTAAGCCGCCCCGCCGGCGGCCGCGCCGTTGTTGGGGAGCGTCGACTGATTCCTGTTCGAGTAGCCCGCGCCCGCGGCCGCCGCGCCGTCGTTGGGCAGTGTCGACTGGTTCCTGTTGGAATAACCTGCGCCCGCGGCGGCCGCGCCCGCCGTTGCCACCCGATGCGATTACGGTTCCCGTACGGCCGCCGGAAGCCGATCCCGACCCGCCCGACGAGGAACGCGGCTGACTGAACGAGGGCGAGTGGGAGCCCCCCGACTGGCCGCCGTATTCGCCCCGCTGACCGCCGCCACCGCCGTATTCGCCGCGCTGGCCACCGCCACCGCCGTACCCGCCGCGCTGGCCGCCGCCATAGCCGCCACCGCCACCGCCGCCGTACCCGCCGCGGCCGCCGCCGTATCCGCCGCCGCGACCCGCGAGGACGTCGCCCGGGACCGCGATGAGCCCCAGGCAGACGCCGAGGGCCGAATTCCGAAGGGCGCGATTCATGATGAGGAATCCTCGATGAAGGGACGTCGTTCCAGGGAAGATAGGGGGCGGCGTTACTTGCCCGGCTCGGGCGGCTTGCGGACGATCGTGAACTCGTCGACGCCGGGCACCGCGGCGCCGCCGAGGGTCCGGTCGACCGACTGCCAGCTCGCGCGGTCCTTGCCCAGGCGCGTGATGATGTTCGTCGCCGACGCGTGCTTGCCGTCCTGGCGGACGCCCTCGGCCTTGATCACCCACTGGTCGCCGTTGCGGGTCCAGTAGCCCTCGCCGAAGCCGCCCTCGGAGTCGAAGATCCAGGTCTTGAACTGGTGCCTCACCGGGTCCCAGCCGATCCGCTGCGTGCCGGAGAGCACGGGCTGGCCCTGCGTCTTCATGGTGAAGTCGCGGACCAGGAAGTTGCCGTCCTCGGTCCACTTGCAGGTGGTCTGGACGACCGCGTCCTGGCTCTCGTTGATCCAGTCGCCGACCAGCCACTCCAGCTCCTTGAGGCGGTCGTGGGGCGTGAGGTCGTGCGCGACCTCGTCGCGGACGGCGGACTGGAGCCATTGGCCGTCGTGCTTGACGTAGACGACGGTGAACCGGGTCATCTCGGGGGCCGCGCCGGCGCCGGCCGGCGTGATGATCGTCCGGCCCTCCTCGAGCGCCGTCTCGGGGCCGAGGAAGCGGAGGGCGTCGGCCTTGATGGCGATGGTGGTGCCGGGGTTATCGGCGAACGACCCGGCGAGCTGGTCCTGATGGCCTCGCGGCCCTCGGTCCGATCGCCCTCCTCGTCGACGACCAGGGCGTCCTCCGTGTACGTCGCCGCCGCTGCCGCGGCGTCGCCCGCGTTGAAGGCCTTCGTGAACGCCGCGACGAGCCCGGCGATGGCCTGTTCGTCCGCCGATGTCTTCGCGGCGGCCCCGGCGCGGGCGGGCGCCGGGGCGTCCTGGGCCCGCAGGCCCGGGCACATCCCGACCAGCGCCAGGCCGATCGTGATCGATGCGGTTCTCATGGTGTGCTCCTCGTTCGAAGGGTGATGGGCGGCGGTATCGCACCGGCCACGCGGTCGCGTGGGGGCCGCGAGGGCGGGCCGTCCCTGTTCCGGGGTGATCGTTTCGCCCGCGGTTACCCGGGACGGCATCGTCTCGGAGGCCTGGCCCGCGGGCTCGAATAGTGGTCGCCATGATACCAGCGGCGGACTCCAAATGTTTGTGAAATTTTGGTCTACTTAATGTCTTTATATTGTCTGCGTTTTAATGAATTTTGCGCGTCGTGCGATTCGTCCGGGGTCCCACGCGACGGGATCGGGGCGCCGGCAGGCGGTCTCGCCCCGGATCTCGAGAACGCGAGACCGCCGCAATCCGATGATGTAGGGTGATCTTCGACAATTAAGGGGGAGAGCGGCCGACATCCCCCCGGGCACGGGACGGCCGGAGTCGCGCCGAGCGAACCCAATCGCCGGCCGGTGTCCGACCCGAGGATGGGTCGCACGAGTGACGGTGTGTCCGATGGAGAAGTGGCCGCCAGTCGGAGGTCCCTGGGTTCGGTCGGCGCGGGCCCCGATGGGCTCGCCCTGCGCCGAGACACCCGCGGGGCTGAACGTTCCCGAACGAGGCCGAACCTAACCTCGACGAATTGGCTTCGCTCGGCGCCCGACCGCCCTGGGCTCGGGTTCGCTCGGCGCCGGCGACCCCGACCGGCTCCTGGGTTCGCTCGGTCGTGGGTCCCGGGTTGGGTCTACGAATCAGACGGCCCGGTCGAGGAACTCCCCGACCCGCTCGATCAGGTCCGGGCCCGCCGAGGTCGACGATCTTGCTGTGGCGGGCACCCTCGACGTCGATCCGCTCGACCGGGCCGCCGAGGGCCGAGGCCAGGGCGTCGGTCTCGGCGATCGAGACGAGGGCGTCGGCCGTGCCGCGGAGGATGAGCACGGGGATGGTGACTCGCGGGGCGGCGTCGATCGGCCGGGGGCGGTGGAGCGAGACGCCGGCCAGCCGCCGGGCCCGGCGGAGGACCAGCGTGGCCAGGGCGTGCGAGCCGGGGATCCTGTAGCGGCGCAGGACGGTCGCGGCCGTCCGGTGGAGGTCGGTGTAGGGGGCCTCGAGGACCAGGGCGCGGAGCCGGGGGTCGTCGGCCGCGGCGCGGAGGGCGACGCCGGCGCCCATCGAGCGGCCCCAGGCCGCGAGCCGCATGGCCGGGCCGACCCGCGCGGCGATCGCGTCGACCCAGAGCCGCACGTCCGCGACCTCGCGCCCGCCGAACGAGGCGTGGTGGCCGCCGCTGTCGCCGTAGCCGCGGGCGTCGAGCACGGCGACGTTCCAGCCTCGGGCGTAGATCCCGTCGGCGCGGGCCCTCATCATCTGCCGGCCTTCGGCCAGGCCGTGCAGCAGGAGGAGGGTCCGGCCGGCCGCGTCGGGGTGGCCGTGCCAGGTCCCGGCCAGGCGGACGCCGTCGGGGGCGTCGACGTGGATCGGCTCGCCGGGATAGGGGTCGTCGGCCGGCAGCGCGAGGCTCCGCCCGGGCGTCACCAGGATCCACGCCCCGAACTCGACCACGGCCAGCAAGGCCGCCGCGAGCAGCCCGGCCGCCAGGCACGCGACGGCGATCAGGGTCGGGGAGGATGCGAGGGCCATGGTCCGCACTTGGGTCCGGGGAGACGTTGGCTCGTCGAGGTATCCATCGGCCGCGAGACCGCCGTCGGTCCAGCGGAGCCGGACGGCCCCGCGGTCCCAGGTCCGCCAGACGGGGAGGCCCCGGTCGGCGACGAGGTCGAGCGCATCGCGGCCCGCGGGCCTCCGCTGGCTCGCGACCGCCAGGGCGGGCAGGGCCCAATCATACAGCCAGAGCGGGTTCGAAGCCTTCCCGCCGTGGTGCGGCGCGAGGAAGGCGTCGATCGTCGGGGCCGGCTTGCCGACCAGCTCGAGCAGGCCGACCCCCTCGAGGTCGCCCGTCAGCAGGAGCCGGCGCCCGCCCGACTCGACGGCCAGGACGACGCTCCGCTCGTTGTCCTTCGCCCCGGGCCGGATGGCCGCCGGCGGGAGCAGGACCGACAGCGACACGTCGCGGCCGAGCGTCCAGCGGTCGCCCTCGGCGATCGTCCGGACGGGGATGCCCCGCGAGCGGACGCGGTCGAGCAAGGCCCCGGCGCCCGGGTTGGCCGGCCCCTCGAAGCCGGGCGGCACGAGGACCGCGCCGATCGGGAATCGGTCGAGCAGGTCCGGCAGGCCGTTGTAGTGGTCCATGTCGGCGTGCGAGAGGATGACGGAGTCGAGCCGCGAGACGCCCCGCGCCCAGAGCGCCGGGGCGATCAGGCGGCGGCCGACGCGGGGGTCGCCCATCCGGCCCGCGTCGTAGACGAGCGCCCGGCCGTCGCCCGAGCGGACGGCGACCGCCAGGCCGTGGCCGACGGCCAGGACCTCGGCCTCGGGATTTGATGGGCGTGGCGGCATGAGCGGCAGGACGAGCATCGCCAGCACGGAGGCGACGAGCCCCGCCCAGACCGAGCGCCGGGCGGCCTTCCGCCAGCCGTTCAGCGAAGCGACCGCGGCCACTACGAGCGTCCCGTAGAACGCCAGCACCCATCCCGCCGCCGGCCCCGGCCCGAACCAGTGGCCCCACGGCAGGTCGGCGCCCCAGCGGACGAGGGCGTCGGTCGCCGCGAGCAGCCAGCGGCAGGCCCAGGCCGCGGGCAGGCCCAGCGGCCACCAGAGGCTCGAAAGCCCCAGCGCCAGTCCCGCGGCGAGCATCGCCAGCGACGTGATCGGCACAAGCGGCAGGTTGAGCAGGACGCCGATGGGCGACGTGACGTGGAACCGCAGCGCGACCAGCGGCCAGGCCGCGAGCCAGACGACGGTCGAGACAACCAGACCCTCCGTCAGCCACCATCCCGCCCGCCGGAGCCGCTTCCGCCAGGCGGGCTGGTAATAGCGCTCGACGGCATCGAGCGCGTCGGGCTCGCCGCGGAGCCACGTCATCGCCGCCGGCACGGCCCAAAAGATCGCGGCGACGGCGAGGAAGGAAAGCTGGCAGCCGACGTCGAACAGGTCGGTCGGGTCGAGCCAGAGCGTGACGAGCGCGGCCGTCGCCAGCAGGTTCGCGGGCCGGGACTCGCGGTCGAGCAGGCCCGCGAAGCAGGCGGCCAGCGTCATCGCCAGCGACCGCGCGACCGACGGCATCAGTCCGACCAGGCCGGCGTAGGCCGTCGAGGCGACCATCACCGTGACGAGGGCCGGCCGGTGACGGACTCCCGAGGCGCGGCAGGCCAGCCAGATCAGGGCCGCGAGCGCCTGGAGGTGCAGGCCCGAGATCGCGAGCAGGTGCGTCGTCCCGGTCCGCGCGAAGGCGTCGTTGAGCGCCGGGTCGACCGCCTCGCGCCGCCCGAGCACCAGCGCCGAGGCCAGCGGCGCGACCGACGGGTCGAGCCCCGCGACGAGCCTCCGGTACGCCCAGGCGCGGACCCGGCCGAGTCGATACGTCCAGGGCCATATCTTCCCCTGTGGATCGTCCCAGACGCCCGTCGGCGAGTCGACCGAGACCCGGAGCCGGACGCCCTCGGCCCGCCACGATTCGCGGCCGTCGCGCTCGCCGGGGTTGAGCGGGCCGTCGATCGGCGCGAGGTTCCCCGCCAGCTCGACCGGCCGGCCCGGCTCGAGGTCGGACCTGTCCCCGCCGATCCAGGCGCCGACCCTGCCCGAGGCCCGCGACCAGTCGCGGCCGTCGGACGCTTCCGTCACGGCGACGACCGTCCGGGTGGTCCCCCGCCCGCCCGGCCGGTCGGCGTCCGCGCGATAGACCGGCGCCTCGACGACCACACCGCGGAGCCAGCATGGCCTGGGGCTGTCCCTGGTCTTGAATCCGCGGGCGAGGTCGTCGGCCGCCAGGTCGGACCATCGCCCGTGATGCCACGCGCCGCCGACCCCGGCGAACGCCAGGATGATCCCGAGGCTCGTCCTCCACCCGGCCCATCCCTCGACGAGGGCGACCGCAATGCCCAGAAAAGCCCCGAGGCACCAGGCCCAGGTACTCCAACCGATCAGGAACCGATCGGCGGCGATTCCCGCGATAATGCCCAGGGCCGCCGGCATCAGGGGCGCGACGGCCAGCATCGCGCGGTCCTTCGGCGGCCGTGCCGCGGCATCGCGGTGCTTGGGGATGGTTGTTAGACTCGGACGATTCATCGGGGGCGATCCGAGCGGCGAGGGTCCATCTCCGTCCAGCTTAGAACCGATTCTCGTGAGGCTCAGGATTCTCCCGCGCGGGATACGCACTCTCCGCGAGATTCCCCGCATGACCTACGACATCGAGCGCCCGCGGACCTGCGGGCTCGGGGCGAGCCACCCGGCAAGGGTCGCGCTCTCGGACGCCAAGATGCGGGCATTCCACCCGGAACTCTTCGGGATTCGCGGGCTCGTGCTGGACGTGTACGAGGGGATCTCTCAGAAGTTCTACGCCTTCACGCGGACCCGGATCAGGGAGTGGCTCTATCACGGCGACGCCCGCGCCGCGGTCGTGATCCGCGCCGACCCGCTGCTTGTGGCGGCTTACACGGACGAGATGGACTGCGTCGCGATGCTCCGCTTCCCCGGGTGGATCGCCGAGGAATACGCGCTGCGGCGCGGCTCCCGGCTGCTCTCGGCGAACAGCTACATGATCCGGAAGCCGGAGCGGCCCCTCCAGCCCGACCTCGTCGACGGCCCGAAGTCGACCCGCATGTTCGCCCTGCTCTTCCCGATGATCGTCGACTTCCTCACCGACGACCTCGACGGGGTCGCCCGGTGCAAGGCCGAGATCGGCCGCGACGAATGGGCGCGGGCCGCCTCCCTCGGCGACGAATACCTGAAGCGTCCCGGCTGCACCGCGCGCGACGGCCGGCCCCGCTACTGCGGGATCTCGAAGGGGGAGGCTATCGAGTTCGAGTGAGGGATCGCAGAGGGTGGCCCCGGCCGCCGCGATCGGGGACGATGATAGGGCTCAGGGATTCTCCGGCCCGAGGAGGACGAGGATCATGACCGTCGCCGCCAAGTTCCTGCGTCGAGACCCCGCCGAGGTCGAGCCCTGGGCCGAGACCTGCGGCCAGATCCGCCCGCTCATCGAGGAGCAGGACGGGGCCGCCGCCGAGGTCCACCACGTCGAGATCGACGACGCCAGGCTCCACTACCACGAGCGGACCGACGAGGTCTACTACGTCATCGACGGCGACGGGCACGATGGTCCTCGACGACGAGGAGATCGAGCTGCACAAGGGCGTGGTCGTCTACGTCCCCCGCGGGGTCAAGCACAAGGCGATCGGCCAGCTGACCGTCCTGACCGTCTGCATCCCCAGGGGCGTCCTGCACGACGTCCATGAGCTGGAGTGAGGGCGCCGAGGGGACCGGGCCGCACCGCGCCGGGGATCACCCGTTGCTTGACGCCGGGAATCGAAGCTCCATAATACAAGGTAGCGATGCCGTCAAACCGATCGGGGTGAGTGCATGCGCGGCGGGAAGTCGAGGCATCTCGGGGCGAGGTGGACGGGGATCAGCCTGCTGGTCTTCGGGCTGCTCCACGTCCCGCTGCCGCAGCCGGACTATCACAACGTCCGGCACCATGACGCGCCGGGCGAGCTCTGCGAGCACCACGACCACCTGCTCCGCTGGCACCCCGGCGCGGGCGTCGCGCGGGACGTGGCGATCCTCCACTGGCACTGGGTCCTGCCCGAATCCGGGCCGTCCGACCTGAGCGGGCCGGGCACCGGGACGGCGATCCACGCCCATGTCGTCGGATGGGACGCGCCGACGATCGAGGCCGGGCCGCCCGTGGTGGCCCGGGAGACCGGCCAGTTCCGAGACCTGACCCCTCCGCCTTGCGACCTCTTCGCCATCCTCGCGGTCGTCGATGATCCGACGGCCTCCCATCGTGTCGGGCATCCGCCCGTCCATGGCTTCGGCGCCACGTTGCGCCCGCGCGTCGCTCAGCCTCCTCCAGCGCTGGGCCTGCTGAACTCGATCGAGACCCGACCCGAAGGCGACCCTTCCGGAGGCGTGACCGCGCGCCGATGGGGTCCACCGATGGCCGTCGCCCGTCCCGAGTTCGCAGAGTAGGCCCGCGGAGGTAGGTCTGATGGCGACCCAGATTCTCAACCCGACCCCGGCGCCGCGGGCCGTCGGCCGTCTCCGATGGGGGTGGGTCTTCGCGGCGATCGTCGTCGTCGCAGCGGGCGCGGCCGTCCTCGCGAGCCGGCAGCGCGGCCCGTCGGCCGCGTCGAGCGCCGATAAGCAGGCCCCGGCCGAGGCAAAGCCCGATCACGACCCGAAGACGACCGTCGTCCTCCCCGAGGGGAAGTTCAACGCCGCGGGGATCGCCTGCGGGCCGGCGCGGGCCGACGAGCTGGCGACCGAGGTCGGCGTGGCCGGGCAGGTCACGATCAACGTCGACCGCCGGGTCGAGATCCGGCCGCGTGTGACGGGCGTCGTGCGGTCGGTCGCGGTGCGGATCGGGCAGAAGGTCAGGGCGGGCGACCTGCTCGTGACGCTCGAGAGCCCCGACGTCGGCACGGCGCGGCTCAACCTCCGCGCCCGCCAGCGCGAGCTGGCCACGGCGCGGGTCGAGGGCGACTGGAAGCGCGAAGTCGCCGCCAACGTCGAGGCGATGATCCCCCTGCTCCGCAAGGACACCCCGGCCAAGCAGATCGACGAGCTCTTCCGCGGCAAGTCGCTCGGCAACTTCCGGGGCGACCTGCTCGGCAGCTACGCCGAGTACCAGATCGCCGAGCACGAGGAGGAGAAGCTCTCCGACCTGAACAAGCAGGGGCTCGTGGGCGACCACCCGGTCGAGGTCAGCAAGCACACGCGAGAGGCGAAGCAGGCCCGGTTCGAGGCGTCGCTCGAGCAGGTCCGCTACGACGCCGCTCTGCAGGCCCGGTTCGGCGACCAGCAGGTCCGCGCCGCCGAGGCGGCCGTGATCGACGCGGCGCACCGGCTCCGTATCCTGGGCATCGACGAGGACATGACGAAGGTCCTCACCCCGGACGCGCTTGCGAGGGCCGGGGCGGCCGGCCAGTCCGAGGACGTGACCGCGTACCCGATCGTCGCCCCGTTCGCGGGGACGATCACCGCCCGCTCGGCCGTGCCGTCGCAGCGGGCCGAGCCGACCGACGTCCTGTTCACCCTGGCCGACCTCTCGACCGTCCGCGTCACCGCGAACGTCCCCGAGTCGCAGGTCGGGCTCCTGAGGGGCGTCGGCAAGTCGACGATCAAGTTCACCGCCGCGGCCTACCCGGGACGGACGTTCGAGGCGACGGTCATCTACGTCGGCGATGAGGTCGACCCGGCGACCAGGACCGTGGCGATGCTCGCCGAGATGCCCAACCCCGAGGGCCTGCTCCGGCCCGGGATGTTCGTCCGCATCCTGCTCGACACGCCCCAGAAGGTCGTCGCGGTGACCGTCCCCGCCGGGGCCGTCGTCGAGGTCGAGGGCAAGGCCGGTGTCTTCCGCCCCGGCAAGGACGAGCGGGGATTCGTCTTCACCCCGATCGCCGCCGGCCGGGAGTCCGAGGGCCGACGGGTGGTCGAGTCGGGGCTGAAGGCGGGGGATCAGGTTGTTGTGAAAGGGGCGTTCATGCTCAAGAGCGAGCTGGTGCTCCAGAACGAGACGGAAGAGGACTGAGCCGGCGCCACGGCGGCCTCTCGTCTGATGCCCCGAGATAAAGGCCCATGCTCAACGCCCTGATCGAAGCCTCGCTCAAGAACCGCTTCCTCGTCCTGGCGCTGGCCGCGCTGGTCGCCGGGGTGGGGATCTACTCGGCCTTGCACCTGCCGATCGACGCGGTGCCCGACCTGACCAACGTGCAGGTCCAGGTCATCACCGAGGCCCCCGCGCTGAGCCCGATGGAGGTCGAGACGTTCCTCTCGTTCCCGGTCGAGGGGGCGATGAGCGGGCTGCCCGACGTCGAGCAGATCCGCTCGATCTCCAAGTTCGGCATCTCGGTCGTCACGATCGTCTTCCACGAGGGGACCGACCTCTACCGCGCCCGCCAGCTCGTCAGCGAGCGGCTGGGCAAGGCGGGGCAGGCGATCCCGATGGGCTACGGCACGCCGACGCTCGGGCCGATCTCGACGGCGCTGGGCGAGGTCTTCCAGTTCCAGGTCAAGTCGACCGACGGCAAGCTCACGCCGATGCAGCTGCGGACGAAGCTCGACTGGTTCATCGCCTTCCAGCTCCGCGGCGTGCCGGGCGTCACCGAGATCAACTCGCACGGCGGCGAGCTGAAGACGTTCCAGGTCGAGGTCGACCCCGACAGGCTGAGCACGTACCACCTGACGATGACCGAGCTCTTCGACGCCCTCCGCGCCAACAACGCCAACGTCGGCGGCGGCTACCTCGTCCACGAGGGGGAGGCGCGGTACATCCGGGGCGTCAGCCAGGCGAAGTCGGCCGAGGACATCGCCGCGATCGTCATCGACGAGCGGAACGGCGTGCCGGTGACCGTCGCCGACGTCGCCCGCGTCCACCCCGCCCCGATGATCCGCGCGGGGCTCGTCACGAAGGACGGCCAGGGCGAGATCGTCACGGGCCTGGTGATGATGCTCATCGGCCAGAACTCGCGGACGGTCGTCGAGCGGGTCAAGGAGGAGATCGCCCGGCTCCAGAAGGACCTGGAGAAGGAGGGGATCGAGATCGTCCCCCTGTATGACCGCTCGCACCTGATCGACCAGACGCTCGGCACCGTCCTGAAGAACCTGAGCGAGGGCGGGGCGCTGGTGATCTTGATCCTGTTACTGCTGCTCGGCAACCTCCGCGGCGGGCTGATCGTGGCGCTGGCGATCCCGCTGTCGATGATGACGGCCTCGAGCGTAATGCTCGCGACGGGCGTGACCGCGAGCCTGATGAGCCTCGGGGCGATCGACTTCGGCCTGATCGTCGATTCGAGCGTCATCATGGTCGAGAACTGCGTCCGCCGTCTCGGCCACGAGGGCGGCACGCGGCCGAAGCTCGACATCATCCGCGACGCCGCGGTCGAGGTCCGCCGGCCGACGATGTTCGGCGAGCTGATCATCGCCATCGTCTACCTGCCGATCCTCGCCCTGCAGGGGACCGAGGGGAAGATGTTCCGGCCGATGGCGCTGACGGTCATCTTCGCGCTGGCCGGGTCGATGGTCCTCTCGCTGACGGTGATGCCGGTGCTCGCCTCGCTGGCCCTCGACGCGAAGGCCAAGGAGAAGGAGGTCTGGCTGATCCGCTGGCTCAAGCGGGTCTACCGCCCGTTCCTGGATGCCGTGGTGATGCGGCCGGTCGTGGCCGTGGCGATCGCGCTGGGGCTCGTCGCGCTGAGCGTGCCGGTGGCGCTGAACCTCGGCGGCGAGTTCATGCCGAGGCTCAACGAGGGCGACCTGCTCGTCGAGGCCGTCCGCATCCCGTCGGCGTCGCTCGAGGGGGCGGTCGAGGCGTCGACCCGGATCGAGAATGTCCTGAAGCAGTTCCCCGAGGTCCGGATGGTCTACTGCAAGACCGGCCGGCCCGAGATCGCCAACGACGTGATGGGGGTCCACCAGACCGACGTCTGGACGATGCTCAAGCCCCAGTCGGAGTGGCGCGAGGGGATGACCCGCGACAAGCTGATCGAGGAGATGGACCAGGCCCTCTCCGGGAGCGTCCCCGGCGTGAAGTTCGGCTTCAGCCAGCCGATCGAGATGCGGGTCAACGAGCTGGTGGCGGGCGTCAAGAGCGACGTCGCGGCCCTGATCTACGGGCCCGACCTCGACGAGCTTCGGCGGCTCGCCGGCGAGGTCGAGCGGGTCCTGGCGAAGATCCCCGGGCGCAGGACCTGAAGTCGCCCACGGCGGGGCGGCTGCCGATGCTCCGGGTCGCGGTCCGGCGCGACCAGCTCGCGCGGTACGGGATCAAGGCGTCCGACGTCCTCGACGCGATCGCCGCCCTGGGCGGGACGACCGTCGGCACGGTCTTCGAGGGGCAGGTCCGCAGCCCGATCCAGGTCCGGCTGCCGCTCTCGTGGCGGAACGACCCGGCGCGGATCGAGCAGATCCGCGTCGTCGACCCGAAGGGCCGACCGATCGCGCTGCGGGACCTGGCGGACGTCTCGTTCGAGGAGGGGCCGAACGAGGTCGAGCGCGAGCACGTCCAGCGGCGGGCGGTGGTCGGGGCGAACGTCCGCGGGCGCGACATCGCCGGGTTCGTCGCCGAGGCGCCAGGCGGCGATCGACCGCGAGGTGAAGATGCCCGGCGGCTACTTCCTCCGCTGGGGCGGGCAGTTCGAGCACCTCCGCACGGCCACCGACCGGCTCCTGATCGTCGTCCCGCTGGCCCTGGTGCTGATCGGGCTCCTCCTCTACATGACGCTCGGGTCGGCGAAGCTGGCGGCCTTGATCTTCCTGGCCGTGCCGATGGCCGCCACGGGCGGGATCTTCGCCCTGGCGGCGCGGGGGCTGCCGTTCTCGATCTCGGCGGGGGTCGGGTTCGTCGCGCTCTTCGGCGTGGCCGTGCTGAACGGCCTGGTCTGGGTCAGCGCCGTCGAGCACCTGCGGCTGGAGGGTGTTGAGCCGCACGCCGCGGCCGAGGAGGCGGCGATGGTCCGGCTCCGGCCCGTCCTGATGACGGCCCTGGTGGCCGGCTTCGGGTTCATCCCGATGGCGCTGTCGACCACCCCCGGCGCCGAGATTCAGCGCCCGCTGGCCACGGTCGTCATCGGCGGGCTGGTCACGTCGACGCTGCTGACGCTCCTGGTGCTCCCCTCGATCTATCCCTGGTTCGCCGGGACGGTTAAGGTGGAGGCCGACGACGCCGGGCCGGGGACGGCCCGCGCCCTCGGCAACGGCGACGGCGACGGTAACGGCGAGGGCTCGCCCGGCCACGACCGACCGGCGCCCGTCCGCCAAGCCGGCGGCTGAGCCGCCGCGGCCGGAGACCGTCCATGACGCTCGACGCCCGGCCCGACCTCATCGACCGCCTCTCCCCGAGGCGGCGGCCCGACCGGCGGCCGGTCATGTACCAGGAGTGGCACCACCTCCTGTTCATCCACTGGGAAGTCCCCGCCGAGCCGCTCCGGTCGCTCCTGCCGCCCGGGCTCGAGCTCGATACGTTCGACGGCCGGGCCTACGTCGGCCTGGTCCCCTTCACGATGAAGGCGATCCGGCCGCGCAGGTTCCCCAGCGTCCCCTGCCTTTCCAGCTTCCACGAGACGAACGTGCGGACCTACGTCCACCGGGGCGGACGCGACCCGGGGGTGTGGTTCTTCAGCCTCGACGCGGCCAACCCGGCGGCCGTGGCCATCGCGCGGGCGACGTTCGGCCTGCCCTATTTCCACGCCCGGATGTGCGTCGAGGTCGACCCCGGGGCGGCGCCGGGGCCGTCGCTGACCTACGTCTCGGAGCGCGTCCGGCCCGCCGGGCGGCCGGCCCTGTCGGAGGTCCGGGCGCGCGTGCTCGGGCCCGTCGACCCCGCCGAACCGGGCTCCCTGGAATTTTTTTTGGCCGAGCGCTACCTCCTCTATTCGATCCTTCGGGGGCACCTCCGGCGCGGCCAGGTCCACCACGCGCCCTACCCCCTCCAGCGGGCCGAGCTGGACACGCTGGACGAGACCCTGCTGGCCGCCGCCGGCATCGATCGGCCCGACATCGAGCCGCTTGTCCACTACGCTTCGGGCGTCCGCGTCGAGGTCTTCGGGCTGACACCGGCCTGACCGGACATGGCCCTAAAACCCGCTCAGACCCCTTAATTTCCGACGTTCGGGCTTTTGCACCCCCGCACCCGGCATCCCGGCCGCCGATGTCCAAGGCGGGCGAAGACATCCCGATTTGGCAACCGGTGCTTGATATAGGCCGTTCGCTCGCATGCCTCGCTTGCGGCCATCACCATCTCTTGGCCGAATTGACGGCAGCCTGGCCCGAAAAGCGGCCCCGCGCCTGGCCCTTCCCGGCCCTTAGAAGTGACAGCGGGGCGTCCCAAGAAATGCTGGGGGTCCCGCAAAAACTTGTTGCAATCCCGTCGGTAGTCTCCCATCGTAGCAACCCTCCAGGGGCGATTGCGGGAGGCAGCATCCCTTGACCGAGGGATTGTCTGCCGGACGCGATAGGGACGCGGGCGTGATGGAGTGCCGGCCGCCCCGGAGAGTCACGAGGGAGTTGGGAACTTGCACCTTCGGAACATCACCTCGATCGTTCGCCGCGCCGTCCCGGTTGCGGCGGTGGTCCTCCTGGCGGCCTCGACCGCCGGGGCCCAGCAGTACGTCATGACCCGGCCCGGGACCACCCAGACGGTGGCCGTCCAGCCGACGACGTACGTGACCCGGCCGGCCACGCAGCCGGTCACCTACGTCGCCCAGCCGGCCGCGCAGCCGGTGACCTATGCCGCCCAGCCGGCGGCGACCCAGGCTGTCGCGACGGGCGACCCGTACGGCTTCGTCAACTGGCTCAACGCGACGCGGGCCCAGTACGGCCTCCGCGCCGTCGGTTACGACCAGAACCTGACGAACTGGGCGGCGCAGAACAACGCGCAGCAGAACGCCCGCGGCCTTGGCCACTTCGTCATGGGCCCGGCCCGCCGTCAGAACTCTGCCATGGGCAGCTCGGCGAGCATCGGCGCCATGTGGATGTCCTCGCCCGCCCATCGCGCCGCGCTGCTCGATCCGACGATCTCGTTCGTCGGCATCGCGGGCGCCGGCGCCTACTGGACGTTCAACGCCTACTGAACGGGCAACCGCGGGGCCGATGCCCGCGCCGCCGACGGCGATGCCCGGCGAGTCGGAGGCCGCGACCGGCACGCATGCCCGGTCGACGCCTCGGCATGAGCGGGGACGGGACGAGCCGAACGGCCCGTGTCCCTCGCGACGGAAGCCGACACGATCGCGTCACGCCCCCACGGAAGGGGGCGTCGCATCTTCCTGTCGGTGCTTTGCTTTGTGCCTTTTGCTCTCCGCGTCCCGCCGCGGCGGGTCTCAGAGGAACAGCTTCTCCTTGATCTCGGCGAGGATCGCCCGCTCGAGCTTCGTGTCGCGGCCGCGGGGGATGCGGCCGTTGGGCAGGGGCATCGGGCCGACGAGGTCGCGGGCCCGGTTGACCGGGAATTCGTTGTCGAAGACGGCCCGGCCGTTGTTCTGCCTCTCGGGCCGGATCATGTCCTCGAGCTCCTTGTAGACCTCGACCTTCACGGCGTAGGCCCCCGTGGCCGTCTGGTTGACGGTGATCACGGCGTGCCGCCACATCGTCTGGAGGGTCGCCTCGAACCGGTCGTCGAAGCCGACCGTGTCGTGGTACCACGGCTCGAAGATCGTGGCCGAGACCCTCGGCTCGGTGACGATCTTGTGCTGGAGCCGGTTCTCGCTGGCGATGTCGAAGTAGTCGTCGAGCGAGGTGACGCAGGCCATCCAGACGGTCTCGAAGTCGGTCGAGGGGATCAAGAGCGGGTTGGGCGCCGGCGGCGGGTTCACGACGGCGCAGCCGGCCCCCGCCGCGATGGCCAGCGAGGCCGCCGCCAGACCGGCCCAGATCCGCCGCTTGCCGGGATTCCGCATGGGACGACCCTCGTCGCCAGGGGACGCTCCCCCGCCGGCACGGGGCCGGGGCGGGGTCGGTTTTCGACCGGGGAGATCGCGACGAGGTGCGGCATCGGCGCACCGGGGCCTCCGCGCGAACCGCGGGGCGCCCGGCGCGGCCGGCATGGTGCCGGCTCCGGGCCCGCTCGGCAAGGCCGATCCGCCGGGATTGTAAAAACCGACCTAAGCTTGCCTGAGACGGGAACGCGGATCGTCCCGATCCTCCCGCGGCCAGGGCGGCCGCCCCCGCTTCCGGGACAACGGACCTCTGGTTTAGGGAAGAATTCCGCCATGACCAGCAGCCCCCCGACCGACACGAAGGCCCCGAGGTCGCCCGACCGGGCGGCTCGCGACGGGGATGACGCGCCCGCCTCGTTCTTCGACCGGATCGTCGCGGCGATCGCCTCCTGGTCGCATCGGCGCGGGGTGGCGCCCGACCCGGTGCTCGAGGAGTTCGCCGAGGTCGTCGCCGGCGCGTCCGGGCCTGAGGCGGTCGCCTCGGCGCTCGCGAGATTAGCCCACCGCGCGGCGGGCCCGGGGGCGGTGCGGGCCGAGGTCTGGCTCGGCGACGCGCGGGCCGCGGCCTGGCCCGAGCCGGCCGGGGCCGGCCGCGGCGCGGGGACGCCCCGCGCGTGGGGCTCGGCGCCGATCGAGCTGCCCGCTCCGCTGCGGCGGCCGCGACCTCGGGACGCTCCGGGTCGTCCGAGACATCCCCCGCCCGCTCGCGCCCGAGCGGCTCCGCAAGCTCACGGCCCTGGCGGTCCTCGCCGCCGCGGCCGAGGCCGCCCTGGCCCCGCCCGAGCCCGCCCGGGCCGAGGGGGCCGCGACGCTCGACGCCGCCCACCCGACCCACGACCCGGCGACGGGCCTGCCCAACGCGATCTTCTTCGAGGCGTTCCTCTCCTACGCCCTGGCCCTGGCCGACCGCCGCGACGAGCCGCTCTCCCTCTTCTATATTAGTGTCGACCGGCTGGCGGCGATCGGGCAGCTCCACGGGCCCGCGGTCGCGTCCGAGGCGGTCCGCCGGGTCGGCCGGACGGTCGCCGGCGCGCTGAGGCGGAGCGACCTGGTCGCCCGGATCGACGAGGGCCGGCTCGCCGCCGTGCTCCCGGGCGCCTCGGCCGCCGACGCCGCGCGGCTCGCCGAGCACGTCCGCGCCGCCGTGGCCTCGGCCGGCATCGCGACGGCGACGATGCCGGTACTCACCGCCTCACTCGGCGTGGCCACGTTCCCCGCGCACGCCGGGGACGCCAACACCCTCCGCTCGGCGGCCGCCTCCGCCCTGGCCGAGGCCCGCACCCGGGGACGCGACCGCGTCGCGAGCGCGACGCCGCCCCGGCTCGCGGAGCCCCCCTCCACGCTCCGGATCGTCCAGCATGCCGGCTGACCTCGCTGAGGGTGGCCGGGCCGATCGCGCGGAGATCGGAATCCCGCCCGGGCCGCCGGACGGTTACTCTGGAGGGGTGCGGGCCGGCTCGTCCGGCGATGTCCCGCGCCTTCCGGAGCCGACCCGGTGCGACTTCCCCGCGTCAGGCTGACGGTCCGACGGATGATGGTCGCCGCGGCCGTCGTGGCCGCGTGCCTGTCGTTCGCGGCCCGGGCCGACCGGCTCCGGCGGGTCGCGAGTGAGCGGGTGCATCAGTCCTCCGCCCGCCTCGTCCGGGCCCACGGGACGGCCACCGCGGAGGACTGGCGCGAGTACCAGAAGGCCCAGGACGACCTCCTCAAGGCCGACTTCCTCGAGTCGTTCGGCGTCGTCGTGGCGATTCTCCTGCCCGTCGTGATCGCCGCCCTGGCCCTCCGCCCCCGGCGCCCCGCCCCGCCGCCCGCGGAGTAGGCGCGCGGGTCGCCGCGGCCCGCTCGCGGGTCCGTCCCGGGCCCCGGGAGGGGCGCCGACCGAACCCGAGCGTACGCCTTTCGTTCGCCGCGGTGCGGTCTCGTGCGGACCGGGCCGGGGTGCCGGGGCCGGGACGGGGCCGCGACCGGTCGCTCGGGGCCGTTCGCGATCGGCCGGGCGTCGTGATACCATCGGGGCCGGCGCCGAGCGAACCCGACGAACCCCGCCCGAGGGCCGACCCCATGCGACGGAGCGGATCCCGCCTGGCCGTCTGGCTCGCCCTGGTCATCGCCCCGGGCTCGGCCCCTGCCCGGGGTGCCGACGTCCCGCCCCGCCGGGACTCACTCCGGCTCGACGACTTCGAGGCCGAGCCGAAGGGCTGGAAGTTCGTCGGGGGCGAGGAGTTCCCCGGGGCGAAGGGGTCGCTGCAGCGCGACACGAGCCGGGCGCACGGCGGCAAGGGCTCTTTCCGGCTCGACGCCGACTTCCGGGGCGGCGGGGCGTACGTGGGGAGCTGGAAGGACCTCGAGCACGCGGGCCTGCCCGACGTCGAGGAGTTCCGGCTCTGGGTCCAGGCCCGGGGCCTCGACCGGCTCGGCGTGAGGGTCGTGGACGAGACGGGCCAGTGCCACCAGAAGAGCGTCCCCCTGCCGACCGGGTCGGGCGACGGCTGGCGCGAGGTCGTCCTGAAGGTCCGCGACCTCGCCGGCGGCGAGCACTGGGGCGGCGCCAACGACGGCTCGTGGCACGGCGCCCCCAGGGGGCTCGGCCTGAATATCGGCAAGGACGCCCTCGCCGCGGACGCGGACGGCCGCGCGACCCTCTGGATCGACGACCTGACCGCCGTGGCCGTGGCCCCCGGCCTGCCGACCCTCCGCTCGGGCTCGATCGCGCCGACCTCGTGCCGGCCGGGATACGGGACGCGGGTCGCCTACGCCTGGGACGCCGAGCCGCTGGGGGTCGGACTGCAGCGTCTTCGTCCACTTCGTCAACGCGCAGGGCCAGATGGTCTTCCAGGCCGACCACGGCCCCCCCGTCCCGACGAGCCGCTGGTCCGGCCGGGTCGAGTACGCGCGGACGGCCGTCGTGCCGACCGACATCGCGCCGGGCCGCTACGACGTCGTGGTCGGATTCTGGGACGGCCGGCCCGCCTCGGTCGGCGGAGGGCGGCGGCTGCCGTTCCGGGTCGGCGCGGGGCTCAAGGCCCTGCCCGGCGACGCCTGCCGGGTCGGGACCCTCGAGATCGCGGCCGACGCCCCGCTGCCCAAGCTCCCGCCGCCGTCCCTGAAGCTCGACGGATATCGGCTGACCTTCGACGAGGACTTCAACGGGCCCCTGAGCGTCTCGGCCTGGGGGCCGGGGACGCGCTGGATCGCCCACACGCCCTATTCCGGCGACTTCGGCGACGCGGGCTTCGCCGATCCGGAGAAGGACTTCCCGTTCACGATCAGGGACGGCGTCCTCCGGATCGAGGCCAGGAAGGTCGGCGGCAAGTGGCGGTCGGGCCTGCTCTCCTCGGTCGACCCGAAGGGCGAGGGCTTCTCCCAGAAGTTCGGCTACTTCGAGATGCGGGCGAAGCTCCCGACGGGCCCCGGCACCTGGCCGGCGTTCTGGCTGATGGGCGTCCCTCAGCTCAGGGAGCCCAGGGATAAGAAGACGATCACCCAGGTCGAGATCGACGTGGTCGAGCAGTACGGCGTCGGCCCGAACGCCCTCCACACGACGCTCCACCTGTGGGGGCCGGGCGACTTCCACTGGGCCGAGGGCGACACCTCCGTCGTCACGGGCATGACCGACGGCTTCCACACGTACGGGGCCCTGGTCGAGGACGACTTCATCACCTTCTATTTCGACGGCGTCGAGCTCCGCAAGGACAGGACGCCCAAGGAGGCGAAGGTCCCGCTCTATCTCATGGTCGACCTGGCCCTCGGCGGCGGATGGCCCATCGACCGGACGCCGGACCCGTCGCACATGCTCGTCGATTACGTCAGGGCCTACGCGAAGAAGTGAGCCGGGATCGCGGCCGGACCGGGCGGAAGACCGGAAAAACCGGACGACGCGAGGCGATCCGCCCCGGAGGTCCGGCCAATTCGCTTGACATTGCATGGAGCCATGCGAAACTGGGACGGTCCGGCATGCTGTCCGGGTCGCGTTCCCCTTTTGTCCTCGCGGTCTGAGGCACGAGCCGCCATGGGCCCCCGGCGTCGAGGGTTCACGCTGATCGAGCTGCTGGTGGTGATCGCCATCATCGCGGTGCTGGTCGCGCTGCTACTTCCGGCCGTCCAGGCGGCGCGCGAGGCGGCGCGGCGGACGCAGTGCACGAACAACCTGAAGCAGATCGGCCTGGCGATGGCCAATTACCTGTCGACCCACAGCGGCTACCCGATCGGGTACTGCTCGCAGTGGGACGTCAAGTTCCAGGTCGAGCGCGGCAACGGCTGGGGCTGGGGGAGCATGATCCTCCCGCAGATGGAGCAGGCGAGCCTCTTCAACACCATCAACTTCGAGCACGCCGATCCCCGACCCGGGCAACTCGACCTGCCGGCTCACGTCGCTGGCGGGCTACCTCTGCCCGTCGGACGACATGCCGCGGACCTGGACGGCCGACAGCGGCCAGGCCTACTTCTACCGGGGGCAGACCTACCTCATCACCAACCCGATCTGCGACGTCGCCGGGTCGAACTACACGGGCGTCTTCGGCATCGCCGAGCCGGGGATCGACGGCGAGGGGATCTTCTTCCGCAACAGCTACGTCCGCCTGGTCGACATCACCGACGGCCTGACCAACACGATGTGCGTCAGCGAGCGGACGGCGATGATGCTCCTGAACCGCGGGTATGCCACCTGGGTCGGCGCCGTGCCCGGGGCCTCGCTCTGGTCGTGCGGGCCGAATCCGAACGACCCCGACAGCGGCTCGTGCATCCACGAGGACGGCTCGGGCATGACCCTCGGCCACACCGGCGAGGGGACCGGGCCAGGCAGCAACTCGACCGACGTCAACCAGTTCGCCAGCCGCCACGGCAAGGGGGCGAACTTCGTCTTCTGCGACGGCCACGTCCGGTTCCTCCGGCTCGGGATCAACTACAACGTCTACAAGGCCCTGAGCACCCGGGCCGGCGGCGAGGTCATCTCGGAAGACTATTGAGCCGACGGAGGCGACGGCGATGCCCGGCCCGATCCCGCGACGTGCCGCGATGGCGCTCCTGCTCGCCCTGGCCGCCCTGCCCGGCTGCGGCGACGAGCACGACAGGAACCTGAGCCGCGTGGTCGTCGACTTCTCGACGGTCCCGCCGGCGGTGCTCGAGACGGCCAGGAAGGAGTGGCCGGGCGTTAACTTCACCGACGCCTGGACCAACCACGAGCGCGGCAAGAACAAGACGGCCATCCACTCCTACGAGGTCCGCGGCAAGGACCCCCAGACGGGCAAGGTCCGCGAGGTCCGCGTCAGCCTCGACGGCAAGGTACTCGAGAAGGAATGACCCTCGCCCGTCGGTCCCCCCCAACCTCCGAGGTCGCCATGGTCGCGCGCCGTCGCGGATTCACGCTGATCGAGCTGCTGGTCGTGATCGCCATCATCGCGATCCTGATCGCGCTGTTGCTGCCCGCCGTCCAGGCCGTGCGCGAGGCCGCCCGCCGCATCCAGTGCACGAACAACCTCAAGCAGATGGGCCTCGGCCTGCACAACTACGAGAGCACCAACGGCTCATTCCCGCTCTCCGACGTCGTCGCCGACCCGACCAAGACCTGGCAATCGACCAACGGCTTCAGCGTCCAGGCCCGCGTCCTGGGCTACATGGAGCAGGGCGTGGCCTTCAACGCGATCAACTTCGCGTTCAAGCACAACAACGCGAACAACTTCACGGTCGTCGGGATGCAGGTCTCGTTCTTCCTCTGCCCGAGCGACATCAACAAGGACCAGCGGACCGCGATCGGCACCACCGGCGCGACGGCCTGCGTCGTCAGCTACGGGGTCAACGAGGGCGACTGGTACGTCTGGGGCGGCATCGGCTCGGCGAACAACAACGGCGTCTTCGGCCCGAACTACGTCCCGACCATCTCCCGGATCACCGACGGGACGAGCAACACCCTCTTCGCCACCGACGTGAAGGTCTACAACCCGCTCTGCGGACCCAGGGCGACGGTCCCCGCCTACACCCCGACGACGGCCCCCGCCCCCGACGCCGACCCCTACACCGTCGCCCCCGCCTACCAGACGTGCGTCCCGGGCCAGGGCCACACCTTCTGGGCCGACGGCAACGCCCACGAGACGGCCGTGACAACCGCCTGGCCGCCCAACAAGGTGATCAAGAACTCCTCGGGCATCGGCGACCTCGACATCGAGACCAACCTTGTCAGCTCCGGCGGCCCGACCGTCGCCGCGATCGTCGCCCGCAGCTACCACCCCGGCGGCGTCAACGCCCTCTTCGGCGACGGCTCGGTCCGCTTCGTCAAGACCACGATCAACCCCTACACCTGGCGCGCCGTCGGTACGCCGTCGGGGGGCGAGGTCGTCGGGGCCGATCAGCTCTGATCGCCCCGAAGACCCCGGCGGCGGCTCATCGCGGGGCTTGCAAATGGGCCTCGAGGAACCAGAGGTCCTTGTCAATCCCCCGCGAGATCTCGGTGAAGATATCGGCCGCGTCGGCGTCGCCCAGCTCGTTGGCCCGGTCAATCGCCGCGCGGGTGCCCTTGCCGAAGGCCGCGAAGGCCGTGGCCAGCGCGTCGACGTGGGCCAGGCCCTCGGAGATCGTCAGCGGGTAGGCCGGGAGCTTCGACCGGCCCGATACGGCCTGGATCGTCCCCTCGGCCACGCCGCCGAGCGTGGTGATCCGCTCGGCGGTCAGGTCGACATAGTCGGTCACGTGCTCATAGAAGTCGTCAAAGAGCTCGTGGAGGGCGATGAAGCTCGGCCCCTTGACGTTCCAGTGGGCCTGCTTGATCTGGAGCTGGAGGTCGATCGCCTCGGCCAGCCGCTCCGTCAGCAGGGCGACCACCGCCTCGCGACGGTCCTGGGGGATGTCGATCCGGGTCTTGTGCATCATCGGATGGAACTCCAGGGGTGACTCAGGCCAGGTCGAACAGCAGGATCTCGGCGGGCCCGGCGGCCCGGACGTCCAGGGCCGACTCCCCGGAGATCGCCGCCCCATCCCCCTCGGCGAGGGCCTGGCCGTTGAGCCCGACCGAACCGCGGAGCACCTGGAGCCACGCGTGGCGGCCGGGCTTTAAGGTGTAGTCGATCGAACGGCCGTCGTCGAGGGTCGCCAGCGCGACCGTCGCGTCCTGGCGGATCGCCAGCGAGCCGTCGCGGCCGTCGGGCGAGGCGACGACCTGGAGCCAGTTGTGCCGCCCCGCCTCCTCAAACCGCCGCTGGCCGTAAGTCGGCTCGTGGCCGGCCCGATCGGGCAGGAGCCAGATCTGGTAGAGGTGGACCGGCTCGGTCTCGGACGGGTTGAACTCGCTGTGGCGGATGCCCGTCCCTGCGCTCATGTACTGGACCTCGCCCGGCCGGAGGGTCTCGCCGTGGCCGAGGCTGTCCTTGTGGGCGATCGCCCCCTCCAGGACGACCGTCAGGATCTCCATGTCGCGATGCCCGTGCGTCGGGAACCCGGCCCCCGGCGCGACGCGGTCCTCGTTCATGACCCGCAGCGCCCGGAACTGGACGTGGTCGGGGTCGAAGTAGTCGGAAAACGAGAAGGTGTAACGGGTATCGAGCCAGCCGTGGTTCGCGGCCCCGCGCTCGGCCGATCGTCGGATGCGGATCATCTCTATGGTCTCCATCGAGGCCGGACCGACACATCATCACACGGTCGTGCCTCGATCTCATCCTAGCGACCCCGTCCATCCTGAGCGTCTGTCCCGAGATTTGGACAACCCGAACCGAGCCGCACGCGGAGAGCCCGCAGACCTGGCCCACGACCGTGCGGACTCGTGGACGCCGGGCGAGGCCTGGTGGCGCGGCCAATTCCGAGGAAAATGGGAAATACCGAGATTGGTGGCCGGACTTCGAGCAGAGAGAGAGATGACCTGACCGTCGGATGTCGAGGGGAGCGCCGCCATCGTGAGACGTTACGGGGGGGCCGTCCTGGAGGGGCTGGAGCGGGTCTTCGACCGGGGGACCGTCGCGGGGTTGAGCGAGGGGACGTTGCTGGAGCGGTTCGTCGCGGGGCGCGACGAGGCGGCGTTCGCCGCGCTGGTCGCCCGGCACGGGCCGATGGTCCTGGGCGTCTGCCGCCGCGTGCTCCGCGACGGGCACGAGGTCGATGACGCGTTCCAGGCCACCTTCCTCGTCCTGGTCCGCCGCGCGGCGACGATCCGCGACGGCGAGCTCGTGGGCCACTGGCTCCACGGGGTCGCCCACCGGGTCGCCGTCCGGGCGCGGGCCCAGGCCGCGCGGAGGCATGTCCGGGAGCGGAACGGAGAAGGGACGGCTCGGGCCGAGGCCGGCGCATCGGGCGACGGGCTGTCGCCCGACCAGCGTGCGGTCCTCGATGACGAGCTGGCCCGCCTGCCCGACTCGCTCCGCGCCCCGATGGTGCTCTGCTACCTCGAGGGGCTGACTCACGAGGAGACGGCGCAGAAGCTCCGGTGCCCGGTCGGCACGGTGCGGAGCCGGATGGCCCGGGCCCGCGACCGGCTCCGGACCCGCCTCGCGCGGCGGGGGATGACCGCGAGCGGGGCGGCCCTCGCCGCCGCGATCGCCGCCGACCCGGTCCCCGCGGCCCTCCTCGACACGACGGTCAGGGTGTCCTTGATCTTCTCCGCGAATGCCGCCGCGTCGGCGGCCCTGGCCTCGGCCCGGGCCGCCGCGCTGGCGCAGGGAGTCCTGAACGCCATGACGATCTCCAAGCTCCAGGTCCTCGGCGCGACCGCCCTGGCCGGCGTCCTCGCCCTCGGCACCCTCCCGACCTTCGCCCGCCAGTTCCGCGGCCCGGGCGCGGGTCCCGCCCCGGTCCAGCGTCCCGACGGGAAGGGGCAGCTCGCCCAGTCGGTGGAAAAGCTCGAGGCCGACCTCGAGGCGTCGAGGCGCCGCAACGCCCAGCTCCAGGACGAGCTCCATGCCGTCAAGGACGAGCTCGAGGCCCTGAAATCCGCCCCGAAGCCGACCGCCGCCGCGGGCATGATGAAGGCCGCACCCCCCGGCATGCCGGCCGGTGGCGCCGGGGGCCGCATGGGCCCAGGCGGCGGAATGGGCGCGGGCTTCGGTGGAATGGGCGGCGTGGGCGGCGGGATGCCCGGCATGGCTGGAATGGCAGGGATGGGCGGGGGCATGGGAGGGATGGGCGGAGGCTTACGTGGGATGGGCGGGGGGATGGGCGGGGTGGCCGGTGACCCGAAACGGCCTCATTATCTCATGGGCAATCAACTCGTCCTGGTGACCTCGCCCGAGGGGGATAAGGCCACGGCCTACAGCACGGAGACGGGCAAGGCGAAGACGGTCCGCCTGTTCGAAGCCAGGGGGGCCAGGCGCGAGGCGACGCCCATCGTCAGCGGCTCGGTCGCGGCCTACTATTTGAAGGGGCCGAACATCACCCGACTCGCCGCCTTCAGCGTCACCGACGGCTCCTGGCACACGCAGGATCTCCGCGAGCCCGCCGACGAAGCGACCCCGATCCTGGGCCAATCGCTGGTCGCTTACGGGATCGGCCGGCGCCTCTACGCCTTCAGCGCGATCGCGAATCGCTGGGACGTCCTGGAGCTCGCCGAAGGGATCAAGCCCCAGCCCGTCGTCGGTTTCGAATGGGTCACCTTCGAGCACGACGGCCACCTCTACATCTTCAGCGGCAAGACCGGGAAGTGGACCGACATCGACACCCGCGGCAACCCCGATACGCCGGAAGACAGGTGACGCGGCCTTGCTCGCCGACCACGGCGATGACACTCCTAAGAACATACGTCTATTGATTCGAGCATCGCGACGGGCAGGGACGGGGGCCCCTCAGCTACGCCAATCCCCCTCCGGCCAGCTCGCAGGAGTTAATGACGCCCACTAGCCTCGGATCGCGCTGCCGCCAATAATGGGGATCTGATTGAGTTGTGCAAAGCTGGACAGCGAGCGCCTGGCCGTCGAGAGGGGTGGTGTCGTGGAGATCCTAGGCCGTGGCGTATACAGCCTGCCCGAGGCGGCACGCCTGACTCGGCTGAAGACGCAGAGAGTCCGCGAATGGTTTCGCGGCCGGCGTCAGTTGCTCTCCCGCAAGCCGGTGTTCCGGGGCGATTACCAGTCGATTTCCGGCGACAATGCGATCAGCTTCCTCGATCTTGTCGACCTCTTCGTCGTCGGTCAGCTCAGGGACCACGGAGTACCGCTCCAGTCTCTCAGGAAGGTCCACGCCCAGCTCAAGAAGGATTTGAAGACCCCGCATCCGTTCTGTCGCAAGGAGGTGCTGTCGGATGGCAAGAAGGTCTTCACCCTCGGGCTCGATGAGCAGAACAAGGCCGAGATGATCGAAGTCCTGACGCATCAGAGAGTGTTCGCGGAGATTCTGCTCCCTTTCCTCAAGAGGATCGACTACGACGCTACGACGCGACTGGCCCGCCGGTGGTGCATCGCCGATATGGTCGTGATCGACCCGGCGATCTGCCTGGGGAAGCCGATCATCGGCGAGGTGGGCATTGCAACCTCGATCCTCGCCGCCGCATACCACGCCAACAAGAATGACGCGGAAGTCGTGGCCGACTGGTACAACATCCACTCGAAGCACGTCATCGCGGCCGTGGATTTCGAGAGAAGCCTCGCGGCATGAGATTCTTCTTCGACCGCAACATGTCGCCGCGGCTCGCGAGGATGATCGGGATCTACGAGAGAGATTCGACTGTCGTCCACCACGATGACGACGGACGGTTCTCGCCGACCACGACCGATGTCGAATGGATAAAAACGCTGGCGGCCGACGATCCACCCTGGATCGCCCTCAGTGGCGATGGGAGGATATTGAGGAACAAGGTCGAGCTCGCCGCGCTGAATGAGGCCAAGTTGACCTTTTTCTGCATGTCGAAGGCTTGGTCTCACATGGACTTTCACGAATACTCTTGGAAATTCGTAAAGATCTGGCCTTTGATCGTTGAGCCGGCGAAGTCGCCAGCGAGAAGGGTGTTTGAAGTATCGGGCGCAAAGGTAGATCTTGTGAGGTTATATAGATAATTTCGTATTTGAAGTAGAATGGTGTCGGGCTGGGGGCGACATCTCGCCCCGCAACCCGTTCGGATTGTAAAACTTGCAGACGATTTCGGCACGCCCCATGCGATGAGGATTCGCCGTCCGAGCCGGTGGTGCCTGGCCCGATTTCGATCCTCACGGAGCATGACCATGCGGCGTTCGCTCAGCCTCTCCTTTGCGGTTCTGGCCCTCGTTGCTGCGTCCGCCTCGGCCCAGGACGGCCCGATCCGCCGGGCCGGGCGGGCGCTCGATAACGCGGGGAAGAATATCCGCTATCGCGTTGAGTCCGAGGTCGCCCGCGACGAGGCGATTGCCCAGGAGCGGGACGTGCTCGGGCGTGTCACGCGGCGGATCGAATGGGACAAGAAGCTCGCCGGCTCCGCCCTCCGGGTCGAGGTGCAGACCGACGGGACGGTCGTGCTCCGCGGATCGGTCACGAGCGACGCCGCGAAGCGCAGGGCCGTCGACCTTGCGGAGAACACCGTCGGCGTCACTGCCGTGGTCGACGGGATCGCCGTCGCCAGGGACGTGCGGGTGATCGAGAGCAAGCCCGCCGCCCGGATCATCGAGATGGCCCCGCCCGCCGAGACCCAGGTCGTCGCCCCGGGCGAGACGAAGGTGATCGTCAAGCCCTGAGCGGGTGCAGAGACGGCGCCGGGGACCGGTGAGAAACGGTCCCCGGTGCCTGTCGACTCCTCATCAACGTACATAGATCGGATTCGAATAAACCCACGGCCTCTCCTCGCCGTCGAGCGTCAGCCAGCCCTCGACGCGATAGACGCCGCGCTCGGCGACCGGGTGCTCCAAACGGTCGGAGGTCGCCTCGGCGATCGAGCGGCCGTCGCGGAGCAGGCGGATGTGGCACGCGACCGGGAACTGGGCGAAGACTTGGCCGCCCGGGGCGAGCGGCACGGCGTCGCCCATCGCGCCCAGCGTGCCCTCAGCGAGCCATCCGAAGAGGAAGCCCGAGGGGTCGCAGATCCAGTCGTGGGCCACGTAGGCGTGGCCGGCGCGGAGGGCGTCGCGGACGCTTGGCTCGTCGAGCCGGGGCGCGAGGACGTGGGTGCTCGCGTTGCGGAACGAGACCCGGTACGGGTCGACGTCGAGCCGCGCCAGCACGTCGCCCGGCCTGCGGCCCTTCGTCATGGCGCGGATGCCGGGGCGGAGGCTCGCGGGGATCGTCCGCATCGCGTCGTCCCCGTCGACGTTCGTCCCGACCTTGACCGACTCGGCGTCGATCATTTTGATAATCAAGATATTATTGTGATGGCAGTCGTTCGCCGCGACGCCCGTGAGCCGGCGGGCCTTCGTCTCGGCGTCCCACTTCGCCAGGTACTCGGCCGGGTAGCGGGCCTGGGCGGCGAAGAGCTCGTCGGGATAGAGCCGGAGCGACTCCTCCAGCTCGGCGAGCGAGGCGGGGTCGGTGAGCCTGAGGACGAGGGCGGGCAGGCCGACCCTGTCGGCCTTGGCGTCGGCGTGGCGGTTGGTGATCTCCAGGCCGTCGAGCCCGTCCATCGGGTGGTCGGGGCGCTCCTCAATGTGCGAGAGAAAGGCCAGCCCGCCGCCGGCGCGGACGGCCTCGAGGAACGCGGCGGTCGGGTCCTTCATCCGGCCGAGGACCGAGCGCATCGGGTAGATGAGAAAGCCCCGGTCCTCGGAGCCGGGGATGAAGAGCACGCCGTCGTGGAGCCCGCGCCAGCTCTCGGTGATGAAGTCCCTCGGCGGCCGGTGGTGGTCGGTCAGGAGGATGGCGTCGACGCCCGCGCCCTTCGCGTCGGCGAGCATCTCGGGGCGCGTGCCGCCGGTGTGCGCCGAGTCCTCGGCGTGGGCGTGGAGGATCGCGCGGTAGTCGTTCAGGCCCGGCAGGGGATCGGGCCGGCGCCGCCCCTGCCTGATCCGGACCGCGTCCTCATGCGCGGCCCTGAGGCGGGCCAGGGCCATGCGTTCGGAGGGCGTATACTTCGGCCGCGGCGGCTCGCCCTCGGCGGCCGTGGCGGCGGGGGCGACGAGGAGGAGTGGCAGGATGAGGGCGCATCGCCCTCGGCGCGGCCGGGCCGCGGTGCCGATCGTGGGGAGCATGGCCGACGACTCCGCGGCTTCGGGGAGGGGATCGGCCCCGCCGGCGCGGGGGCGTGGCCGTCCCCGACGGCCCCCGCGCGGCGAGGCCTCCCCTGTCTTACCATCTCCGGCCCATCATCAGAAGGAGTCGGCGCCCACGACCTCGCCCGCCTGGATCGACTGAGCGCGACCCGGGTCGGCGGGTCGATCGCGCTCTCGATGAAGTGGACCCGCGGGGCTGCGCATCCTTCCCGTTCACGACGCCACCGCGCCCGCGAGGGCGTCGGCCGCCAGCGCGGTCTCGCCGTGCTGGCTGAGGTCGAGGCCCTCGTGCTCCTGCTCGGGGGTGACGCGCAGGGGGATGATCAGGTCGGTCACCTTGTAGAGGAGCAGCGAGCCGACGAAGGCGAACGCCGAGACGAGCACCAGGGCCTTGCCGTGGGCGATCAGCAGCGAGGTCCGGGTCACGCTCCCGTCGGCCGGGAGCCGCGGCGAAGATCCCGGTGAAGACCATCCCGCACCATGCCGCCGACGCCGTGGCAGGGGAAGACGTCGAGCGTGTCGTCGAGCGTCGACTTGGTCCGCAGGTGGACGGCCACGTTGCTGATGACGCTGGCGACCAGGCCGATGGTGATGCTCTGCGCCACCGTGACGAATCCGGCGGCCGGCGTGATCGCGACCAGGCCGACCACGGCGCCGATGCAGGCGCCCAGGGCCGAGGGCTTCTTGCCCCGGAACCAGTCGAAGAAGATCCAGCCGAGCATGGCGGCGGCGATGGCGGTGTTGGTCGTGGCGAAGGCCACCGCGGCGTCTGCCGTTCGCCTTCAGGGCCGATGCCGGCGTTGAAGCCGAACCAGCCGAACCAGAGCATGCCCGTCCCCAGCAGCACGAACGGGATGTTCGCCGGGATGTGCTCATGCCCGTGGATGTGGGCTCTTGCGACGGCCGAGGAAGAGCGCCCCGGCCAGCGCGGCCCAGCCGGCCGACATGTGGACGACCGTCCCGCCGGCGAAGTCCTTCACGCCCCACTTGAAGAAGATCCCGTCGGGGTGCCACGTGGCGTGGGCCAGCGGGCAGTAGATGATCAGGCTGAACAGGACCATGAACAGCAGGTACGACGAGAACCGGACCCGCTCGGCGAAGCTGCCGGTGATCAGCGCCGGGGTGATGATCGCGAACTTGAGCTGGAACATCGAGAAGACCAGCAGCGGGATCGTCAGCTTCAGCTCGGAGCCCGAGCCGAGCGCGGCGGTGTCGCCGCCGACGCCGTTGAACATCCAGGTAGCTCATCGGGTTGCCGATGATCCCCAGCCCGCCGACGTCCGTGCCGAAGGCCAGGCCGAAGCCGACGGCGACCCAGACGAGGCTGATCACGCCCAGCGCGATGACGCTCTGGAGCATCGTCGAGACGACGTTCTTGAACCCGACCATGCCGCCGTAGAAGAACGACAGGCCGGGGGTCATCAGCAGGACGAGGGCCGAGGCGGTGAGCATCCAGGCGGTGTCGCCGGGATTGAGCGGGTCGCCCGGCGTGGCCTTCGCCGGCTGCGCGGGGATGAACAGGGCCGCCGCGGCGAGGAGGACGAGGAGGACGAAGGGGATGGGAGTCGAGCGCTTCATCGAGGGGACACCTCTCCAATGGTTTGTTGAATGACGGCGATCATATCATATCGCCCTGGAATCATGGCGCACGACGTCCCCCGGCCCGCACGACGCCGGCCGGTCCGGTCGGGCGACGACCGGTGGCGCGGGCGGCCCCGTCAGGGCATGATCCGGAGCCCGACCGCCGTGTTGAGCTTCAGCATGTTGCGGCGGTGCCGCGTGAGGGTGTCGCGGTAGTAGCGGACGAGCTCGCTCGTCTCGCGCTGGACGCCCAGGAAGTCGTCGGGGCCGATCTGGCCGGCGCGGAGCCTCGCGCGGGCCTTGTCGCGCTTGCGGCGGATCGCCGGGAGGATCACCTCCTCGAGGCGATCGACATCGCCCCGGGTGTGCTCCAGGTCCGCGACCGCCCGGCGGACCTCGGCCGCGACCTGGTCCTCGATGACGGCCGCCTCGTTCCGGGTCTGCATGATGTTGAGCCGGGCCCGGCGGATGTTGCCCTGGTTCCGGTCGAACAGCGGGATCGAGACGAAGGCGCCGATCCCCCAGGTGTTGATGCTGAGCCCGCCCGACTGCGAGCGGTCGAAGTAATCGAACGGGGTATAGAGGAGATAGGCGTCGGAGAGCCGCTCCGTCTTCTCCTGGGCCAGGCCCGCGCAGGCCCGATCGACCCCGATCCGGAAGGCCGCGAGGTCGGGGCGGTTCGGCGAACGCCAGGCAGACCAGCGCGTCCGGCGCGGGGGGCCTGGGGTTCGGGGTGCGGATCGTGCCGCGGAGCTCCAGCGCCTCGGCCTCCGGCCCCGACAACGCGAGGAGATGGCCGAGCCTCTCCCTCGCCTTCCCGTACCTCACGCGCGTGTCGCCGACCGACATCGCCGCGATGTCGCGCGCGATGGCGAGGTCGTCGACAACCTCCTGCTCCGCGTCGCTCCGCGGCGAGGCGGCGGGGTGTTGCCGGAGCAGGTCGTCGACGAGCCGGAGGCCCTCCTCGGCGACGTGGATCGACTGCCGGGCCGCCAGGGCGTCGACGTAGCTCGTGTAGAGCTCGTCGATGGCGAGGCGGACCGCGTTTCGGTACTGGGCCTCGAGGACCTGCCGCTCCTTCACCGCGAGGGCGACCCGCGCCCGCCGCTTGCCGGTGTAGTCGACGGGCACGACGAAGCTGATCCCGTGCTCGACGTCGCCGGACCTCGCCCGGGAGTAGGAGCCGTAGGGGATGCCGCCGGTCGAGTAGAAGACGAGGGGGTTCTCGCGGAGCCCGGCGGTGAGGATGTCGGCCTCGGCCTGGGGGATCTCGAGTGCCTTGGTCCTCAGCTCGCCGTTGGCCCGGACGAGCCGGTCGATCGCCGCGTCGAGCGTCAGGCCGGCGGGCGGGCCCTCGTCGTCGAAGGCATCGACGGCGCTCTCGGCGGCCATCGCCTCGGTCCTCGGCAGGTGGAGCCGCTCGATCGCGGGCGCAGGCCCTGCGCGGGCGCCGCGGGCTCCTGCGACGGGGGCCGGAAGGCCGAGGGGCTCGCCGCCAGCCGGGCGAGCCGGGGCAGCGAGGCGGGCGGGCGGGCGGAATGGGTGCCGAAGTCGATGTCGTCCGAGCCCGGGCTTTGCCGGTACGGGATGGCCGCCGTGCCGGGCGGGTGGCCCAGGCTCGACCGCCGCTTCCGCTCGGCGTTCTCCTTGCCCTGGGTCGCGAGGATGATGTCGTCGGCCAGCGTCACCTGCGCCGCCGCCTCGCCGGGCGCGAGGACCGTCGTCACCACCACGGCGATGCCTAGCAGAACGATCCGACCGGGCACGTCCGCCCCTCCTGGACTCGGACCCGCGACGAGGCTTCCAGCCCCGGCGGCGACCCTTCGGAATTATCGGCCGAATCGTCGCGCGCCCGCCGGGAGGTCCGGCTGCGGTCCGGCGGCCGCTCCGCCCGAATCCGGGCTTCCGTCGCGACCGTCACGATCCGCGCCATCGCCCCGGAAGGCTTCCCGGTCAGGTGACGACCTGCACCCGCATGCTGTTATGCGTCGGATCATCCGGGAGGAAGCCGCGGAGCCAGACGAGGCGGTCGCCGGGGGCGACGAGGTCGCGGTCGCGTGCCCAATGGATGGCGAACGTGAGGGTGTGCTCGACGTCGTCCATCTCGGACGGGGCGACGAGCGGCGTGACGCCCCAGTAGAGCGACATCGCCCGCGCCGTGGGGGCGTCGGGGGCCAGCGCGATCGTGGGCGCGGCGTTCCGCGACTTCGCGACGGCCAGCGCCGTCCGGCCCGAGTGGCTGGCGACGACGAGCAGCTTCGCCCCGATCCGCCGGCTCGCCAGGCTCGCGGCCTCGACGATCGCCTCGGTCGTGTCGGAGACGTGACGCGCGGCGCGGTCGGATTCGTAATGGGCCGGCGGGTAGACCTCGGTCCCCCCTTCCGCCAGATACGCCTCGGCCTCGCGGACGATCCGGCTCATCGTCTCGACCGACTCGACCGGGTACTGGCCGACGGCCGTCTCGCCCGAGAGCATCACGGCGTCGGTGCCGTCGAGCACGGCGTTGAAGACGTCGGTCGCCTCGGCGCGGGTCGGCCGGCTCGAATTCTCCATGCTGTTGAGCATCTGCGTGGCCGTGATGACCGGCACCCGCGCCCGGTGGCACGCGGCGATGATCCGCTTCTGGATCGCCGGCACCCGCGCCACGTCGAGCTCGACCCCGAGGTCGCCGCGCGCGACCATCACGGCGTCGCTCGCGGCGATGATCGCGTCGAGGTCGTCGACCGCCTGCGGCTTCTCGATCTTGGCGACGATCCGCGGTCGGCAATTCCGCGTCGTCGAGCTCGTCGCGGAGCCGCGCGACGTCGGCCGCCTTGCGGACGAACGAGAGGCCGACGTACTCGACCTCGTGCGTCGCCGTCCAGTCGAGGTCGGCGAGGTCCTTCTCGGTCAGGGCCTCGAGCTTGAGCTCGGCGTTCGGGCAGGTTGATCCCCTGCCGCGATCGGAGCCGCCCGCCGAGCGTCACGACCAGCCGCGCCCGGCCCGGCTCGACGTCCATGACGTCCATGGCCACCGTGCCGTCGGCGAAGAGGACGACGTCGCCGACCTTGAGGTCCTCGAGCGAGCCCGCGATAGGAGCAGGTGAGCTGGTGCGGGTCGTCGGACGACCGGTCGGAGACGAGCGCGAACTCGTCGCCGAGCCGGCACTCGATCGCATCGCCCGGGATCGGCCCGAGCCGGAGCTTGGGCCCGCCGAGGTCCTGGAGGACGGCGATGTTCCGCCCCGCTTCATCGGAGACGCGGCGGATCGCGGCGAGCGACCGGGAGTGGTCGTCCTGGGTGCCGTGGGAGAAGTTGAGCCGGAAGACGTCGACGCCGGCGTCCATCAGGTCGCGGAGCCGCTCCGGCGTGTTCGACGCGGGGCCGACCGTCGCGACGATCTTGGTGCGGACCTGGCCGGGGGGCTCGGGCTGGTGGATCGGCATGGGATCGAGCGTCTCGCCAAGAACCCGTGGATCGGCCTCCGGTCTCTCGATGAATTCTCGGCGAATCGGCCCCGAAAAGCGACGTCGGTACGGTCACGCGACCTTGTCGAGGATTTGCGGCGTCGGGGCGCCCTTTCCCTGCCGGGACAGCTATGATCGGGGACGGGGCACAAGGGCACCGCGAACGAGCATCGCCATGGGAGACGGTATGAGGATGAAAACCGCGATATCGCGAGGTTCGCTGAGCGTGATCTTGTGCCTCTCGATTCTCGGCGGCTCGGCGGACGGGGCGGAAGACCGACTCGCGTGGAGGTTCAAGCCCGGCGAGGTCCTCCGCTACGAATATCGCCTGAAGAGCGAGTCCGAGGTCAAGGCGACCGGGGTCGTGCAGGCCGGGCCAAAGACGAGCGAGGTCGAGCTGTCGATGGACCTGAGCTGGACCGTCGACCGCGTCGATGCGGACGGGACGGCCACGATCAGCCAGAGGGTCGAACGCCTCCGCGCGTCGTTCTCCAGGGGGATGGCGATCGGTGACCCGGTTCGGGCCGCCTACGATTCCGGAGACCGGACCACGGTCAACAACATTTGGTCGGCCATGATGGACGACGCGATCCGCCCGCTGATCGGCGAGCCGTACACGCTGAAGATGGACGTCCAGGGTCGCGTCGACGACGTCAAGTTACCCGAGGCGGCCGTGCGGGCCTGGAAGGCCCAGCCGTGGCTCGCGGAAACGAAAGACGCCCCCTTCGCGTCCTTATTCTCGACGGACGGATTCGGCCCCATCCTCGCCCCCGTCCTGCCCGAACTGCCCGCCCGTCGGCCCGGCGAGGGCGGCAGATGGGAGTCCTCCTGGAGGGCGGGTCCGGGCGACCGGCTCCGGCTGCGCGACCCCTACACCGCATCCGGCTCGGAGGGGACATCGGTCAAGTACACCGCCAAGACCGTGGCCACGCCAGGCGACCCGGAGGTCTTTCCGCTTATTCCGCCCGCCCCATTGGCCATCGCGATGATCGTCAGTTGGGGCACCGAAGACGTGAAGTTCGATCGGGGTCGGTTCGCGCAGAAGGCGGGCGAGGCGACCGTGACCTTCGACTCCGCGGCCGGGCACCTGGTCTCCTCGACGCGTGACCTCGCCTACGGCGTCGACGCCGACTACCACTATTCGGCGAAGAAGGACGAACGGAAGAGCGGGTCGGTGAATAGTTCCTTCCACCTCCGGGCGAGTATGACGCGGGTGCCCAGGGACCGCTGAGATCCATCCCGCGACGCCGGAATCGCCAGCCGCCGATCGCAACGATCCGGAGGATTGGGCGAACGAGATCGATCCGGAAGCGTCGAGCGAGCGGAAATCGCGGGCAAGATCGGCGAGCGATTGCCGATTACCCTTAAGGTGGGCGCGGACCGAATGCGCATCGGGTCGCGGGGCCGAGAGGTTAACGAGGCCGCACGAAGCCGCACCAAACCTGGACGCTCGGGTTCGCTCGGCGCAAGGGCCCGGGGCCGAGACCCCGACGAAACGAACCCAATCGGCCCCCGCATCGGGCCGAGGCGAGATTGACGGGTCGAGGCCGGCTGCGGACAATGGTGGAGCGATGTTGCGCCGGGTTCCGGGCGCGAGGCCGCCTCGGGCGGGCCGCGCCGAATCGCCGCAAGGTCGGATGAGTCGAGACGATCGGGAGCGAGATCCCGGGGCTTCTGCATCCATGAAGCGTGCCATCGCCGCCGTCGCCCTGCTGACCGCGCTCTGCGCCTGTTCAAGCTGACGGTCAAGGACCGCGCCCCGGCCGAGCCCGAACCGCCCGCGGTCGAAGTCGTCGCGGACGACGCGGCCGACCCGGGCGCGGCCCTGGTCGCGAAGTATCCCGACCGGGCCGAGCTGGTCCGGCGCGTCTATGAGGCCTATCGCCAGAACGCGCTGGCCGTCGAGCGGACCGACGGGGTCCGCGGCCTGGCTCTGCTCGACGCCCTGGGCGTCGAGGCGCTCTTCCTCTACGAGCGGCACCCGGGCGACTTCCGCCGGCTCCGCGAGGGGCTGAACGACCTCGCGGCGGCCGACGTGCTGCTCCACTGGCGCGAGTACTTCAGCCTCAAGCACTCGGACGATGCCGACCGTCGCGTCCTGATCGCCGAGGTCGGCCGCCTGACCCCCGCTCAGCGCCGGGTGGCCGCGAGGTATCCCAACACGCTCCCCCTGCTCCTGGCCGAGCCCGAGGGTGTGGCCGGCCTGGTCGAGCACTGGTCGGGCGAGCCGAAGGACCTGGAGGACGCCCTGGCGCTGCTCGGCTTCATCAGCCTCGAGCCGGGCGCCGCCGACCTCCGGGCCGCCCTGAGGACACTGGATACGCGGGGGCCGCTCGCGCTCGACGCGTTCCGCGTGCAGGGGCTCGACGGGTTCGCCCTGGTGACGCTCTACGGGCCGGTCCTCCAGGAGCTCGGGCGGGCGATGCCGCTGGACCAGGCGCTGATCCTCCTGCGGGTCAACGCGGGCTACGTCGACGACCTGCTCCGGACCCACCGGCCCGCGACGGTGGCCGACCACCTGCGGCATGTCGCCTCGGCCCGCCTGGTCGAGGCGGTCGGCGGCAGCCCCTATGCACTCCGACTCGTCGTCGAGCACGGCGACATGGGCGAGCGGGCATTGAAGCGGACGGGGCCGGATGCGGCGGACGTGGTCTTCGAGGACTTCTCCGACGCCACGCTGCGGAACCAGGCCGTCGCCTCGCTGGCCGAGCACGGCCCGATGGCGCTGGTCATCCTCGACAAGTACGCGGCTGATCCCGACTTCCGCGACGTCCTCCGCGCCCACGGCCCGGCCGCGATCCCGCCGATCGCCGCGGTCGACGCCAACCCCGAGACCCTCGCCGTGCTCCGTTCCAAGCCGAAGCTGAGCTGGAAGGAATGGCTGGCGAAGGGCGTCCTCTCGGCCTCGAGCGACAACGGCCAGGCCGCGATCAAGCTGATCAAGACCGACGGCCTCGAACGGGTGGCGGAGCTGAATTCCTCGGGCGTCGAGTTCTACCAGTTCCTGCCGCTCTATGACCTCGTGCACCTGGGTTCGGTCGTGAGCCGGGGCCACGCCCCGACCTCGGGCGAATTGACCTGGGCCCTGATCGACGGCTGTTTCGTCGTGGCCGACGCCCTGAGCCTGGCCGCCCTCCAGCCCGAGGGCGCCGCCGCGGCCGAGGCGGCGCGGGCCGAGGTGAAGTCGTCGGCGAAGCAGGCCGCGAAGATGGTCGGCCGCGAGGCCGTCGAGGAGGCTGGCGGTGCCCTGGCGCGACGGGGGACCGAGGCGGCGTCGCTCCACCTCTCGAAGTGGTGGGCCGTCCGCGCCGCGGGGGGGACGTATTCGGTCCTGAGGAAGCTGCCCGAAGCCCTGGGACGGCTGACCGTCCCCGAAGCGGCCAACCTCGGCCGTGCCCTTTGCGCGAAGGCCGGCTATCGACTGAGCACCTGGACCCCCGTCCGGTTCGCCAAGGGGGGCCTCGAGGTCGTCAAGGCGATCCCGCCGGCCAAGGGGGTGAAGTACCTGGGCGTGCAGTTCGTCTCGGCGGGGGTGGGGGTCGTCGGGTTTGCCAAGATGGAAGAGCATTTGAAGTCGCGGAGGCCGGACTCGCCCTGACCCGTCCCAGACCTCCGTGACGGATTCCGCCGACCGCGGGCCCAAATTGACCGTACAATTCTGGATGCGGATCGCCGAACTCTCTGATAGACCGGGGCCTCGGCCGGCCCGACGCGACGTCCCGAATCTCCGCACCTCCCGCCGGACCCGATCAGCCCGAGGAATCGCCGCCATGCGTCAGAACCGCACCCGATGGATCGCGACGGCCGCGCTGGCGGCCCTCCTGCTGGCGGGGCCGGGGATGGCCCGGGCGGGGAAGCTGTCGTGGCTCGATGACGTGGTCAAGGAGGTCGTCCGCGAGGCCGAGGCCGGCGGCAAGGCCGTCGCGCGCGGGTCGGACGAGGCGCTCCAGGCCGGCAAGGCGGGCGGGCGGCTCTTCGTCCGCGAGGCGGCCGACGAGGGGCTCGACGTCGTCGCCCGCCGCGCCGAGGGGCTCGCCCGGGTCGGGACGAAGGCGGTCGAGGAGCCGTCGGAGGCGCTCCTGAAGGCCCGTTTCTCCCGGCTGGTCTCCGGCTCGGACGAGATGGCCCGGACCTTCGCCGCGCTGGCGCCGGCCGAGAAGCGGCTGGTCGTCGAGATGGGCGAGACGGCCCGCCGGCTTGCCCTCCGCTATCCCGGCAAGGCCGAGCCGATGATCCGCGAGCTGGGCACCGACGGCCTGGCCGCCGTCCGCGTCTTCGGCGACGACGTGGCCGAGACCCTGGCGAAGGAGGGCGCCGGCGGCCTGGGCGTGCTCCGCAAGACGGGCCGGGGCGGCTGGCGGTTCTTCAACGACAAGGTCCTGCCGAACAAGGGCAAGCTCGCCGCCGCGGGCGTGCTGGGCCTCTACCTGGCCGACCCCGACAAGTTCGTCGACACGGCCGGCCGGGCGACCAAGTATGCCGTGGAGCAATTCGCGAAGGCCGGCGTCTCGCTCGCCGGCGCCGTCGGCGACGCGACCGTCCGCGGCCTGGGCGGCTCGCTCGGCGCGGTGCTCGCCTCGTGGGGTATCCCGGTCTCGGTGGCCCGAGTCGTGGGGATCGGGCTGGCCATGCTGGTCATCGGGGCCTCGCTGCTGGTCCTGCTCGGCGCGCCGATCCGCTGGATGTTCCGGCCGTTCGGGTGGGTGATGCGGCTCGTGGGGATGGGCAGGAAGCCGGCGGCCTCGACTTTGCGGTGATACGCTAGGGGAGAGACGAAAGGGAGTCGCGACGGGATCGGCTGGGGAGGTAACGAGCGTCCATGGCCGACCGTCGCAAGACTCACCTCGACCTCGTCGAGCGCCGGCTGACCGGGGCGAAGCGGATCGCGCTGTTCGGCCATCGGAACGTCGGCAAGACGACCCTGCTGGCGATGTTCTACCGCCAGGCGTCGACCGGGCAGGTGCCGGGGGTCAGGCTCGCGGCCGTCGACCCGGCGAGCGCCGAGTACCTCGCCGAGAAGATCGCCCAGATCGAGTCGGGCGAGCCGCCGGCCGGGACGCTCGCCGAGACGGAGCTGCGGCTCCGGCTCTATCACGGGCCCGCGCGGTTCGACCTGATCGTCAAGGATTACCAGGGCGAGCACGTCACGCTCGGCTCCGACGAGCCGATCCAGCAGTTCTTCGCCGACTGCGACGCCGTGCTCCTCTGCCTCGACCCCGAGGGGTCGAGCCACCCGGTCGAGCGGAGGCGGCGGCAGCAAGAGGTCGAGAACCTTCTCGAGCGATACATCGACAACTCGGCCGACGGCACGACCGACCGGCCGGTGGCGCTGTTGCTCACGAAGTTCGACCGCGTGATGGCCCAGGCCGGGCCGGGGCCGGACGCCGTCGAGCGGCTGGTCGAGGCGCGGTACGGGATGACCCGCCACGCCCTGGCCCGCCACGCGCCGCGCGGGGCGATCTTCGCGGTCAGCTCCTATGGGCGAGGGCGCAGTCGACGGGAGGCCGCCGGCCGAGCTGCATCCGATCGGGCTGGAAGGGCCGCTCGGCTGGCTCGCCGAGCAGCTCGAGGCCGCCGACCGCGACCAGCTCGAATGGCTCTGGGACCTCGCGCCGAAGGACTTGCCCCGGCTGGCACGGGGGGTCGCGGCCTACGAGCGGCGCTATCCGAATTCGGACCGGGCCGAGGCCTTCCGGCGTCGGCTCGCCGCCTCGCGGAGGAAGCGGGCGCGGCGGACGCTGGCCGGGTTCGTCGCGGGGCTGGCGCTCGTCGCCGCGGCGCTGGCGGGGTACGACGCGTGGGGCTACCGCGAGGCCCTCGCGTTCGAGGCTGACCACGCCGCGACCCAGGTCGAGGCGCGGTGGGATGGCCTGCTCGCGTGGCATCCGACGCTGCCCTATTTCTGGCCCGACAAGGCCCTGCGCGCCCAGGAGCGGCTGGCCGAGTGGCGCGTGAAGGCCGCGGGCGATCGCGTGGCCGCCGGCACGGCCCGCGCGGACCTGCCCGAGCGGCTCCGCGCCCTCCAGGAGGAGCGGCCGAAGCTGGCCGAGGAGATCGCCCGGGTCGAGAAGACCCACGAGCAGGCCCGGCACGACGCCCGCTGGCGCGAGGTTAAGGCCGAGGCCGTCGCGTCGGCCGACCGGCCCGACGCCATCGACCTGGCCCTCCGCGGCTTCCTCCGCGAGTTCCCCGACTCGCCGCACCGCGCCGAGGCCGACGCCCTGCTCCTGGCCAACAGGGCCCGCGTCGACGAGCGGCAGTCGACCGTCGAGCGGCGGATCGTCGACGAGCTCGCCCGCTCGGCCTCACTACCCAGCCCCGACTACACCGACCTGATCGAGCAGGCCCGCGGCTTCCTCAAGGACCACCCCGAGAGCCTCCACCGCGCCGAGGCCGAGCGCCTGCTCGCCGGCTTCGTCAAGACGGTCGACGACCGCCAGTTCGAGCGGGCCCGGCAGTTCTCCCGCGACTTCCCGACCAATTATCAGGCGCGGATCGAGAAATATCAGGACTACCTGAAGTCTCACGAATCCGGCGGCCTGCACACGAGCGAGGCCCGCGAGGCCAAGGACCGGATCCTCCGCGAGTGGGACGACGACGCCTACCGCGTCGCGTACGACCTCTACACGAACCATCCCGACGACGTCGAGGGCGTGGCCGCGCGGCTCCGCGAGTACCTCCAGGGCCACCCCGACGGCCGCCACGCCGCCGCGGCCAGGGAGTTCCTCGCCTGGTGGGACAAGGTCACTGTGCCGGGTCAGTACAAGGTCACGCTCCTCCGCGGCGAGTTCGACCCGGCCGTGGGCAAGTACTGGTCCGGCGGCGCACCCGACCTGTCGGTGACGATCGAGGTCGGCGGCAAGGCATACCGGCCGTCGCCGACGATCGTGAACTCGCACCGGCCGGTCTGGCGGTACACGTTCCCCGAGCCGGTCGTCTGGAAGCTAGGCGACCCGGTGTCGGTGAAGGTGACGGACCACGACTGGTCCGACTCGACCGTGGTTGTCCTCAACAGCCGCCCCGGAGAGCCGCTGGCGATCCGGATGCTCGGCGGGACGATCAAGCCGTCCAAGGGGGGGACGACGACCCTGGTTTTCGCCTCCGACTTCAAGATGCCCGCGCTGCCCAGGCCTGGGGAGTGAGGCGTCGCCGATGCCGGTCGTCATCCGCTACGAGCAGGCCGTCTACGGCAGCTTCCCGTTCTGGGACAAAGGCTACGCGATCCTCGCCCGTTCCCCCGGCTGCCGCGACGAGTGGCTCGGCGACCTCAAGGCCGCCTGCCAGCGCTACGGCGAGCGTCCCCCGCATGCAGCCGAGGCCGGGGGCCTGATGGCCTTGAAGCTACCGAGCGGTCCGTGGGCGATCGTCCGGCCCTCCCCGCAAGGCTCCGACGACCGCGGGCGTCCCGGGGCCCTGGCCTTCCATGCCCTCTTCCTCACCGGGGGCGACTATCGCAGGGCCGGGGCGTTCCCCTTCGCCTTCGCGCGACTGTTGCGCGATGATTGGACGGCTGACACTTCGCTCGACTCGGGATCTCTGACGCTCGACGCGGCCGCATCTCCCGATCCGCCACCCGGCGACGACCGCGCGTCCCGCATCGCGAAGGCCCTCCTCCGCGGCCACCGCGTCGCCTTCGAGGCCGACGGCCCGATCGACGACCTGGCCCGCCGCGTCTGGCTCGCGCTGCCCGTCCGCCGCCGTGCCCGGCTGAGCCTGGCGACCTGGACCTACGCCAACGGCAACCGCCACGACCTGGCGGCGTTACCCCGCCTGACGGGCGTCACGCTGGACTCTTCCTACGTCGACCCGATCAGCCTCCGCCATCCCCGCGACCCCGTTGAGGGTCGCGTCCCCGCGATACCGCTCGCGGGCGTGATCGCCTGGTCGATGTTCGCCCTGGTCGCGCTGACGACGCTGGGACTAATCTGGGCGCGGGGGCGGTGATCGCATCGCTGGTTCAGGATTCGTGGTCTTCGAGCTCGCCCTTGCCTTTCCAGAACGCGACGGACTGACTCTCCAGCTTGCCAAAGGTTCCGTCGATGACCTCGCGGCGCTCCTGCTTGAAGCCGTCGTCGCCGGGAGCGAGGCCGTTGATCTGGTCGTCAAAGATGGCCAGGTAGGCCCGCCTCCATCGGCGGACGGCGCCCGGCTTCGGCGTGGGCGCGTGGCAGTGCTCGTGGAGGGCGGAGAGGACCGCCACGCTCGGCATGAGGATGTCCTCACCCTCCTCGTCCAGTGCGCTGCGGTCGGCGGCGGCGAGGATGTCCTCGATCCGGGCCGCCAGTTCGTCAGAGACCTCGCCCATGTAGTCGAGTGCACCGTCGCTCTCGAAGTTGCCCGAGCCCCATCGGCCCATCGCGGGAAGCCTCCATCATGCTCGTCGAACCTGGCGAGCCGATTCCTTCGTCTGGCTGGCTCAGCCCCGCTTTCCTCGGACGTTCGCCTTGGTCTGTGGCCCAGGCTTCTCCGCCGACCAGAATTCCTCGTGCCCCAGGCCCTTGCCTTCGGAAATCTGCCGACGGCATCGGTCGAGGATCGCGCGAAGCTTCGGCGAGTAGGCTATCAGCAGGCGCTCGATCTCGTCCTCGTCCTGAATTCCGAGCAGGACCGCCACGGGCCGCCCGTTCCTCGTGACGACGACCGGGCCGCCTTCGCTCTCCTTCAGGTAGGCGCTGAACTGGGCCTTCACCGCGGCGACCGACGCGATCTTCATAGCTCGACCTCCTCGCCGCCGATCCGGAGGCGATGCCCTTGCTTCTCGCCGATCGCCAGGATGTGGACCTCGCGTCCCTCGGCGTCGATCTCGTATAGAACGCGGAAGCGGTTATCGGGACCGAAGCGGATCTCCCACTCGGCCTTCAAAGCCGCCGGCTGCCGCAGGGGCTTGCGGTTCCGCGTCTCGACGCCCGGCTCGTACTGCAACTGCTGTTCGATGGCGCCGCGGATGGACGAGTGATGCTTGGTGTCGATCGCCCGAAGGTGCTCCTCGACCTCGGGGGCGTAGACCAGCGCGTAGGATCCACGCCGCGCCATGATGACTAGAATTCTGGCCATCGCCCGGCGGCGAGTCAAGCGTCGTCGTTTCCGCTCGTCGGCCCCGCGCCTACAATCGAGCGCATGCGACGAACCCTCCTGACCCTCCCCCTGCTCCTCGCCCTCCCCGGCTGCGGCCACGGCGTCGACGCGACGAACGACACAGTTGCGGCGGCCGAGGCGCGGTGGAAGGCGGCGGGCATCAAGGATTACGACCTCGAGTGGGCCAACGCGGGGCTCGGGACGGGGCATTACAAGGTGTTCGTCCGCGGCGGGGAGGTGAAGGCGATCTATTCGGTCATCCCCGGCGGGCGCGAGGTCGTGGCGAGGCCGGGGGCGCCGCGGTTGTACTCGGTCGACGGGCTGTTCACGGTCATCAGGGACGAGATCGCCCAGCGCGACCAGCCCGAGCCGTTCGGCCAGCCGAAGGGGACCTCGGCCGTGCTCAAGTTCACGCCCGACCCGGAGCTGGGCTACCCGCGGAGCTATCGCCGCGACGTCATGGGCACGCCCAAGAGCGTGTCGATCGACGTGCTCCGGCTCGATCGGGACCCGCCGGCCGAGGTCCCGCCGCCGGCCGGTGCCGCGCCGGCCTCCCGGTGAGCCTCGGCGTGGCGTAGACTGGAGCATCGAACCGGCCGCGGCCCGCCCTCGCGCCGATCCTCCTCCACCCGCCGGAAGGCCCGATATCGTGCCCACGTCGCCGCCCCACAAGGAGACGGCCGCACCCACGCCGGACCGGGACCAGGGCCGCGCCTGGAGCCGGCAGGCGACGAACTACGACGACCTCTTCCTCGACCCGTTCCGGCCGGGCGTCGAGAGCCCCCTGCTGCCGGCGCTGGAGTCGCTGCCGGGTCGGGAGTCGCTCACCGTCGCCGACCTCGGCTGCGGCACGGGGCCGCTCTTGCCGCATCTCGTGGGACGGTTCGGACGGGTCGTCGCGCTCGATTTCGCGCCGGGGATGATCGCCAAGGCGAAGAGGCGGCTCGGCGAGGATGCGGCCGGGGTCGAGTTCCTCAGCCGGCCGATGTGGGATCTTGCCCCCCTGGCCGGGGAGCTTGACGTGGCGGTGGCGGTCAACTCGATCGTCATGCCGGACGTCCGCGAGATCGACCGGACTCTCGCGGCGATCCGCGCGGCGTCCGGCCCGGGGGCGTGCTCTTCGCCGTCCTGCCGGCGATGGATGCGATCCATTATCACACGATGCTCCTGCACGACCGCGCGCTCGGCCGCGGCCTCGCGCCCGAGGAGGCCGAGCGGGTCGCGGCGTTCGACGCCGAGCATCACTACTATGACTTCGCCTTCGGCCGGTCCCGCTTCCTGGGCCTGAAGCAGAAGTTCTGGCAGCCGTTCGAGGCCGAATATCGCTTCGCCAAGGCGGGCTTCGGCGAGGTCGCGCTCGACCGCGTCTACTACCCGTGGGACGAGAGCCTGGCCGGCTACAAGGATTTCGCCCACCTGCCCCGGAGCTGGGACTGGTTCGTCCGCGCGCGGCGGTGAGAGGGGAGGGCCCGATGGCCGACAAGCACCACGAGACGCAAGAGCAATCGATCAAGGCGCGGAAGCACCAGCTTTTCGAGGCGGACGCGCCGGCCTTCGAGGTCGGCTCGGGGCGATCGTTCAGGGACTTCGTCCGCACGACGCCCGCGGCGCCCATGTCGGGGCTGACCAGGGCCGCGCTCTGGGCCGCGGGGGCTCGTGGCCCTGGTCCTGGTCGCGGCCCTGCTCAAGTCGTTCAACCGCCCGCCCCAGGCCGCGCCCCGGCCGGCGCGGAGCGCAGCGGTCTCCTTTCCGCCTTCGGTCGACCTCGCATTCTCTCGGCCATTAGACCGCGGATAAGGCACATCCCGCCGAGGTCCTCGCCGCGCGAGGGCGGGGAACGATGAGGTCCAATACCGCCGCCTCGCGAGCGAATTGCCGACCGCGAAGGTTTTTGCTCGCGGCCCTATTGACAACCGTAAGACCACTGTATTAATACAGTGATACAAGACAGGCCGACGAACGACGCCGGCCCGGTTTCACGGGGACCGCGAGGGAGGACGGAGACATGGTCCGCCGCGTGTTGATGACGATGGCGTTGGTCGGCGCGTTGGGGCCGGCGGCCCGGGCGCAGGTGAAGCTCGAGTACAAGGCGACCGAGGGGGCGGCACACCGGATCAAGGTCGAGTCGAAGGTCGACCAGGTGCTCACCATCGCCGGCACGGAGGTCAAGACGCAGAGCAGCGACGAGGCGGTCGTCTCCTCGGCGACCGGGAAGCGGAAGGACGACGGCACGCTGCCGATCGACGTCGCGATCGACTCGGTCAAGCTCACGTTCGGCATCAACGGGCAGGAGTTCGCCGTCGACTCGGCCGACAAGGACCCCAAGGTCGACTTCCCCGGGCTCGACTTCCTCGGCCCGCTGATCAAGGCGCTCCAGGGCGTGAAGTACACGCTGGTGCTCGACGCGAAGGGCAACCTGAAGCACATCGAGGGGGTCGAGAAGAACCTGGAGAAGGCCAACGACCTGCCGGAGGCGGCGGCCTCGGCCCTCAGGGGCCGGCTCGACGTCGACCGGATCAAGCGCGAGTTCGAGCAGATGCACGGCACCTTCCCCGACGGCCTCGTCCGCGAGGGCGAGCCCTGGGAGCGCACCGAGTCGATGGACATCGGCGGCGACCAGACGCTCACGTTCAAGAAGAAATACGAGTACAAGGGGACGGTCACGAAGGACGGCAAGACGCTCGACAAGATCGACATGAAGGCGACCGAGGTGACCTACAAGCAGGACGCGGACACGAAGTCGCCCGCGAAGGTGACCAAGAGCGACCTGAAGGTCGATTCGGGCGAGGGGACGCTGCTCTTCGACCGCGCGGCCGGCAGCGTCGTCGAGCGCCGCGAGAAGTTCCGCATCACCGGCGACCTGACGATGAAGATCATGGACAACGAGCTGCCGTCCAAGCTCGACCTGACGATGGAGAGGAACATGACAAATGAGAAGGTGAAGTAAAGTTCCGTCCGGATCATACGGCCCCGCCCGTCCGCCGGGCGGGGCACCCACCTCGCACCGGCGCGGGCGACCCGAGCCCGCGGGGGCCCATCGCCGTGCAGATCCAGATCGCGCCGGGCGACGGCGTGCCGATCTACGTCCAGATCGTCGACCAGGTGAAGCGGCTCGTCGCCTCGGGCCGGCTGGCCCCGGGCGAGGAGTTGCCGCCGATCCGCGCCTGGCCGAGCGGCTGCTCGTCAACCCGAACACGGTGGCGCGGGCCTATCGCGAGCTGGAGCTGGCCGGGGTCGTGACCAAGCGGCGGACGGCCGGGACGTTCGTCTCGGAGGACGCCGCGCCCCTCGACCGGGCCGAGCGGCTGGCGATCGTCTCGGGCCGCGTCGACGCCCTGCTCGACGAGGCGAAACAGCTCGGGATCGGCGTCGACGAGCTGCTCGAATTGATCCGGCGACGCGACTCGGCCGGCTCGCCAAAGAGAACGAAAGGATGATGTTATGACGATCGAAGCCCCCGCCATCGACGTCCGCGACGTCTCGCGGCGGTTCGGCGCGAACCGGGCGCTCGACGGCGTGAGCCTGACGGTCCCCCGCGGCGTGGTCTTCGGGCTGATCGGCGAGAACGGCGCGGGGAAGACGACGCTCATCAAGCACGTCCTCGGCCTGCTCCGCGCGCAGGACGGGCTCGGTCCGCGTCTTCGGGCTCGACCCGGTGGCCGACCCCGTCGGCGTGCTCTCGCGCGTCGGCACGCTCTCCGAGGACCGCGACCTGCCCGGCTGGATGCGGGTCCATGAGTTGATCCGCTACTCGAAGGCGTTCTACCCGGCCTGGGACGACGCCTACGCCGAGTCGCTCCGCGAGGCGTTCGAGCTCGACCCGAAGGCGCGGGTCAAGAACCTCTCGCGCGGCCAGCAGGCGAGGGCCGGGCTGCTCGTCGCGCTGGCCTTCCGGCCCGAGTTGCTCGTGCTCGACGAGCCGTCGTCGGGCCTCGACCCGGTCGTCCGCCGCGACATCCTGCGGCGCCATCGTCCGGACGATCGCCGACGAGGGCCGCACGGTGCTCTTCTCGTCGCACCTGCTCGACGAGGTCGAGCGCGTCGGCGACCAGGTCGCGATGATCGACCGCGGCCGGATCGTCCTGGATGGCACGATCGACGAGGTCAAGGCCCGCCATCGCCGCGTGACGATCCGCTTCGACGAGCCCCTCGCCGAGGCCCCGCCGCTCGGCCCCGCGATCGCCGTCGAGGGCTCGGGCCGCGAATGGTCGGCGCTCTGCGAGGGGGACTTCTCCCAGATCATCGACGACGTGTCGAGGCTCGGCGGCCGGGTCGTCGACGACCACACGGCGAGCCTCGACGAGATCTTCGTGTCCCGCGTCGCCTCGCATCGGACGAGGCCCCGGCGCCCGGCGGAGGTGGCCCTCGCATGACGACGCGAACCTTCCCGCCGGCGCGGGCGATCCTCTGGGAGTATCTCGCCCGCCGCCCCCTGCTCGACCTCGCGATCGTCGCCGGGCTCGCGGTCATGATCGCGCTGGCGCACCTGCTGCCGGAGTCGTGGCGCGCGGCGGCGGCGGGCGAGGGGATGCCCTGGACGATCTTCCCCGTGATGCTCTTCTTCTTCGGGATCATCGCCCTCTTCAGCGTGAACACGAGCCGGCCGCGGTCCACCCCGTGCGGACACCCGTCGCGGATGTTCCTCTACCCGATGTCGACCGCGCGGCTCGTCGGATGGCCGATGCTCTTCGGGGCGCTCGCGATGGCCCTTGGCTGGGTCGCGGTCGTGCTGCTCGTGCTCCCCGGGTTCGGGGCCCGTGCGCCGCTGGGACCCGGGGCGCTCGCCGCGGCGGCGGCTCTGGCGTGGCTCCAGGCGATCTCGTGGTGGCCGTTCGGCACGAGCCCGGCGATGGTGCTCGCGGTCAGCATCATCCCGACGGTCCTGATCACGCTGGTGCTCTGGCCGATCTTCATCTGGGGATGGGGGCCGGTCGTCGCGTGGGTCCTGCTGCCGGTCTATCTCGTCGCGGCGTTTGCCGTGGCGGTGAGGGGCGTGACGCTCGACCGCCGGGGCGACGGCCGCGGGAGCCGCCGCTTGCTGACGGCCCTGGAAGATCTCGCCGGGGCCGTCCCCGCCGCGCGGGCGCGGTTCGCCTCGGCCGCGCGGGCGCAGCTCTGGCTCGAGTGGCGGAGCAAGGGCGTCGCGATGTTCGTGATCTCGGCCGCGCTGACGCTCGTGACGGCCGCCTTCATCGCGCTCGTGACCCTGGTCGAGAAGGAGCGGTCCTTGACGCCGGTGTTCCTCGGCTGGCTGGTCGCCGGCCCGCTCCTGATGTGCGGGACGATGAGCGCGGTCTTCGCGAAGGACGAGATGAGCAGCCGCACGGCTGGCATGTCGCCCTTCCTCGCGACCCGACCGCTCCTGAGCGCCGCGCTGGCCGCGCGCGAAGCTCGGCGCCGCGGCCCTGTTGCTGGTCGCCTCGTGCGGGTTCGCCCTAACGGTGGCGGTGCTCTGGGGCCTGGCGATCGGCCAGCTCGGGACGATCGCCTCGGGTCTCGCGGCGCTGGCCCACAAGCGGGGGACGATCCTGGTCGTCCTCGTCGCGACCCTGGGGCCTGCCCTCATGCTCATGCTCGCGTGGAAGGGCATGGTCGGCGCCATGCTGCCGGTCCTGACCGGCCGGTCATGGGTCACGAACGCGATCGGCGCGGCCTTCACGGCGGCGATGGTCCTCCTCGTCGTCCTGGTCCTCCTCTTCGCGTCGCGGCTCGGGGCCGCGGCCGCCGAGGTAAAATTGATCCTCGCGGGCAAGGTCCCGCCGCCCCGGTTCGTCTTCGCCGTGATGCCGACGGCGATCGGCCTGATGCTCGGGCTCAAGCTCGTGCTCTCCGGCCTCGCGCTTCCGCGCGGCGATCGTTCGAAGAGTGATCGGGCGCCGCGAGGCCATCGCGCCGGTCCTGCTCTGGGCCGTCGCGGCGGCGAGCCTGTTGACGCTGGCCGCACCGCTCGTCCGCCCCTCGAGTCCCGCGCAATGGATCACGCTCGCGATGCTCTCGGCCCTGCTCCCGCCCCTCGGCCGCATCCCGGCCGCGACGCTGGCGCTGGACTGGGGCCGCCATCGCTGACGGCGGCTTCACTCCCGCGGCGCGACCTTCCAGGCCGGGGGGATCGACGGCGCCCGGTACGGGCGGCCCGCGAGCTCGTCTCGGACCGCCTGGTCGAAGAGCTCGCGCCAGTCCAGCTCCGCGCGCCGGGCCGACGCCAGATGGCGGCGGATCTCCTCGGGATCGATGGGGTCGCGGCCCAGGCACGTCGCCAGGTCGGCGAGGATGGCTTCCGGGCCGTCCTCCGACGGGCCGGGGTCCTCGGCCTCGGCCTGCTCGGCGTTCTCGGCCTGGAGGATGTACTCGACCGAGGGCTCGATGAACTCCTGGATGCCGAGCATCGCATGGCCGACGCCGCGCCGGACCCGATCGCGACTCGGGTCGACCCAGCCCCGGCGCCGCATCCAGGCGAGCGTCAACAAGAGCGCGGCGATGCTCGCCAGCAGCAGTCCCACGGGGACCAACGGGCGGAAATCCATGGCGAGAGCTCCTGCGTGCCCCGGTCTCCCCTCGTCCCCATCGGACAGCCCGCGCGGTGCTTTTCGCCGAGCGTCATCGCGAAGATGGCGAGTGCTCGCTGGCACCGCTAAGCTACCAGGGCCGGGGATCATCCCCTTGGGAGATGCGCATGCAGCGGCACGCAACCGTCGCGGTCGGAACTTGGCTGATCGCGGCGTGGACCGCCACCGCACCAGGTCAAGCGGTCGTGCCACCGAGGGCCGGGCTCGAGGAGGCCGCCGGGCGGCTCGAAGGATTCATCCGCGAAGAGATGAAGATCCACGGCCTGCCGGCCGTCTCGATCGCGCTGGTCGAGGGGAAGCAGGTCGTCTGGGCCCGCGGGTTCGGGTTGGCGAGGCCGGGCGAAGGAGTCGAGGCGACGGCCGAGACGGTCTATCGCGTGGGCTCGGTCTCGAAGCTGTTCACCGACCTCGCCGTCATGCAGCTCGTCGAGCGGGGCGAGCTCGACCTCGATGCGCCCGTGACGAAATACCTGCCCGACTTCGCGCCGCATAACTCGTTCGGAGGAGAGATCACCCTCCGCCAGTTGATGGCGCATCGCTCGGGCCTCGTGCGCGAATCGCCGGTCGGCCACTACTTCGACGCGACGTCGCCCACCCTCGAAGCGACGGTCCGGAGCCTGAATTCGACCGAGCTGGTCCACGCCCCCGGCACGAAGACCAAGTACTCGAACGCCGCCATCGCGACCGTCGGCCGCGTGGTCGAGGCGGTGAAGGGCGAGCCGTTCGGCTCGTACGTCAAGCGGGCCGTGCTCGAGCCGCTCGGGATGAAGGCGTCGGACTTCGAGGCGACGCCCGAGATCGCGAAGAACCTGGCCGTCGGCCAGATGTGGACCTACGACGGCCGGACCTTCGACGCCCCGACCTTCCCGCTCGGCACGGCGCCGGCCGGGAACCTGTATTCAACGGTGCTCGACCTCGCTCGATTCCTCGGCGCCCTGCTCGACGAGGGCCGGTCGGTCGTCGAAGCCCGAGACGCTCAAGTCGATGTGGAAGCCGCAGTTCGCCGAAGCAGGGACCAGGCGCGGCTTCGGCCTCGGCTTCAACATCGGGGCGCTCGATGGGCATCGCCGGGTCGGCCACAGCGGCGCCATCTACGGGTTCGCGACGGAGGTCGCGGCGTTGCCTGACGACGAGCTCGGCGTGGCCGTCGTCGTCACGAAGGACTGCGCCAACACGATCGCCGGGCGGATCGCCGACGCGGCCCTCCGCATGCTCCTGTCCCTCAAGGCGGGCAAGCCGCTGCCGACGATCGAGACGACCGCGCCGCTGGCGCCCGGCCTCGCGCGACGGCTCGATGGCCGCTACGGCGAGGGGGACACGGCCGTCGAGCTGACGGCGCGGGGCGACTCGCTCTTCCTCACGCGGGCCACCGGCGGCTTCCGCCTCGACCTACGCGCCGAGGGCGATGTGCTGGTGACTGACGACGTCCTCGGCTTCGGCACCCGCGTCGTCCCGGGCGAAGACTCGGTCACGCTCGACGGCAAGGAGCTGAAGCGCGCCGCTGACCGGACGCCCGAGCCGCCGCCGACGCGGTGGACCGGCCTGATCGGCGAGTACGGCTGGGACCACAACACGCTCTACATCCTCGAGCAGCGACGGCCAGCCTGTTCGCGCTGATCGAGTGGTTCTTCCTCTACCCGCTCGAGGAGGCTCGCCCGACGTCTTCAGGTTCCCCGCCGACCGGGGCCTCTACCACGGCGAGACGCTCGGTCTTCACGCGCGACGCCACGGGCCGGGCGACGCAGGTCGAGGCGGCGAGCGTCGTCTTCCCGCGCCGGAAGATCGACGGCGAGGACGGCTCGACGTTCCGGATCACGCCGGCCCGCCCCGTCGCCGAGCTCCGCCCCGAGGCGCTCGCCGCCACGCCCCCGGTCGAGAGGGGCGACTTCCGCAAGCCCGACCTCGTCGACCTGACGACGCTCGACCCGACGATCAAGCTCGACATCCGCTACGCGACCGCGAACAACTTCCTCGGCACGCCGTTCTACACCTCGGCCCGGGCCTTCCTGCAGCGCCCGGCCGCCGAGGCGCTGGTGCGGGCCCACCGCGGCCTGAAGGAGAAGGGCTACGGCCTCCTGATCCACGACGCCTACCGGCCGTGGTACGTCACCAAGATGTTCTGGGACGCCACGCCCGAGTCCGCGCACGGCTTCGTCGCCGACCCGGCGAAGGGCTCGAAGCACAACCGCGGCTGCGCGGTCGACCTGACGCTCTACGACCGTGAAGACGGGCAAGCCGATCGAGATGGTCGGCGGCTACGACGAGTTCTCGGCCCGCTCGAACCCGGACTACCCCGGCGGCACCTCGCGCCAGCGCTGGCACCGCGACCTGCTCCGCCGGGCGATGGAGGCGGAGGGGTTCACGGTCAACGAGGTCGAGTGGTGGCACTTCGACTTCCGCGACTGGCCGGAATACCCCCTGCTCAACGCCGCGTTCGAGGACCTCGCCGCGCCGCGATAGCCGGTCAGATCGTCTGGTCGCCGCCGAACGAGGTCCGCCCCTTGTGGTGGCCGAGCTTGTCGACGGTGTGGTCGATCGACCGCTCGAGCTTCTCGGCCGCGCCCTCGATCGCCTCGTCGAGCGTCTCGGCCATATGGGTCACGGCGATCGGCTGGAGCCCCGAGAGCCGGGCCTCCATCATGCACCGCTTGTCGACGCCGTGCTTGTGGCCGTTGACGTCGTTGAGGTGGACCTCGACCGTGACCACCTGGTCGCCGAACCGCTCGAGCGTCCCGATGACCTCGTCCTCGACCCGGCGCGTCAGGTCGTCGCTGGTCTTGATGCGGTTGTCGGTGTGTACGTTCACGAACATGAGCGCGGACTCCCCGCGGCGGAGATCATCCTCGCCGCGGGGAGCGAGTGTTGCAGATCGCGTGCCGCCTCAGCGAGAAGCGGTCGCCGCCGTTGAGGGCTCGGCCGGGATGAGCGGCCGGAGCGGGTCTTTCGTCTCGTCGGCCAGCTCCAGGAGCCGGCGGTGCAGCGCCTGCACGGTCTCCCTCTGCGCGGGGTCGTCGATCAGGTTCTTCGTCTCCCTGGGGTCGTTGCGGAGGTCGTACAGCTCCGAGAGGTCGCCGTCGAGGTAGACGGCATACTTGTGCGTGGGCGTCCGCACGGCCCGCCAGGTGGGGATGGGGGTCGCATTCGCCGCGGCGGCCTTCTTCTTCGCCGCGGCCTTCGGGGCGGCCTGCTCGGGAGCGGGGATGGTCCCCGGCGCGCCCGGCGGCACGGCCCCCTGCCGGCCCTGCCATTCGAGATAGACGTCGCGCCGCCAGCCCGTCGAATCGTTGCCCGCCAGGACCGGCCGGAGGCTCCGGCCGTCGAGCCCCTCGGGGCCCTTCAGGCCGGCGAGGTCGTAAAGGGTCGGGGCCAGGTCGATGTTCAGCACCGGCGCGTCGACGACCGTGCCCGACTTGATCGCCGCCGGGTAGCGGACCAGGAACGGCACGCGGACGGACTCCTCGTGCGGCGTCATCTTCTCGAACCGGCCGTGGTCGCCGAGGAAGTAGCCGTTGTCGCCCGCGAAGACGAGGATCGTGTCGTCCAGCCGCCCGGCTTCCTTCAGGGCCGCGACGATCTTGCCCACGTAGTCGTCGAGCGCGGCGACGCACCGCTCGTAGTTCTTGATCTTCTTGACCGCCAGGTCCTCGCGAGAGAGACCCGCGACCGGGTGCGGCTTCCCCTCGGCGAAGCCGCTGTCGGGATAGGTCCTCGGGGCCGTGAAATACCGGGGCTTGTGCGACTTGTCCTCGTTGAACGTCCCGGGCAGGGGCACCGTGTCGTTCTCGAACAGCGAGTCGAACCGCGGCGGCGCCGTCTGCTGGCTGTGGGCCTCCTTGTAGGCGACCACCAGCGCGAACGGTTTATCCTTCGCCTCGCGGATGAAGTCGACGGCGAAGCCCGTGAGCAGGTCGCCGTTGGCCCCGGCGAGCTTCTGCCGCTTGCCGTCGATGTTGACGTTCGGATCGACGAACAGCCCCTGGTTCACGAAGCTCACCCAGCGGTCGACGCCCGGCAGGGGCTCGTCCGTGTTGTAGATGTGCTTCTTGCCGATGTAGGCCGTGCGATACCCCGCGTCGTGGGCGACGCTGAGGAAGCTCGGCGGGAACTCCTTCGGCCACGGCCCGCCGTTGGTCCGGAACCCCGAGCGATGGCCGTAGAGCCCCGTGAGGAACGCCGCGCGCGACGGCGCGCACAGGGGCGTCACCACGCACGCCTGCCTCAGCCATGCCCCGTCCCTGGCGATCGCGTCGAGGTTCGGCGTCTTCAGCCGCGGGTGTCCCGCGATGCCGAGCTCGGCGTGATTGTGGTCGTCCGAGAGGATGAACACGATGTTCGGCCGCCCGCCCCCGGCCGGCTGGGCCGCCCCGGCCCACGCCGAGGCCAGCATGACCCATCCCCACGCCGCCCCCAGGATGACACGCGCTCGTCTTCCCATGGCCTGTCCTCCGTCGTACCGCCTCGACCGTAGATGCATTAAATCGATCAATCTGCTCGACAACTTTCCGCCCCGTGACGACGTCATGTGGTAAACCCCGCGAGTCGGAACGTGGATCGGCTTGGGCCTGGCGGGCCCCGAAGCGGCGAGTCGCCTCGCCGCTGATTCGGAGAACGAAGTGGCCTCGACCCCCGATGATGAAGGAGTTCCTTGGCAATCCGGTCGCGGGCGGCCCGAGGTCGGGCGCCCCTCCCTCGGGCGAACGAAGCCGCACTGTAGCGAACCAAAGACGGCCGCTCGGGTTCGGTCGGCGCGGGGCGTCGTCGGGCGGCCCGACCGTCGGCGTCCCCGTCCCGCACGGGTCCGCACGACGGCACACGAAAGGCGTACGCTCGGGTTCGGTCGGCGCCGGGGGCCCGGGTCCGCTCGGCGGATCGGCCCGCCGCCCTGCGCCCCTCCCGGGTCCCAAACGGGATCGAAGCGACCGGCCCATCCCGGCCACTCCTCGAACGGGTCGAGGGGAGGCGGGGATGGGCCGTGATCGAGGCGCAGGATGTGGAGGGCCGGGGTCGCGGGCGCTTCAGGTGCCGAACTCCGGCCGGCGGGCCGAGAGCTGGGCCTGGAGCCGCTGGATGATCGACGAGTGCATCTGCGAGACCCGCGACTCGCTCAGGTCGAGCGTGGCGCCGATCTCCTTCATCGTCAATTCTTCGTAATAATAAAGAATGATGATGAGGCGCTCGTTGCGGTTGAGGCCCTTGGTCACCATGCGCATCAGGTCCTTGCGCTGGAGCCGTCGGGTGGGGTCCTCGCCCTTCTTGTCCTCGAGGATGTCGATCTCGCGGACGTCCTTGTAGCTGTCGGTCTCGTACCACTTCTTGTTGAGGCTGATCAGGCCGACGGCGTTGGCGTCCATCGCCATCTTCTCGAACTCGGCCATGGGCAGGCCGAGCCGGTCGGCGAGCTCGGCCTCGGTGGGCGGGCGGCCGTGCTGGGCCTCGAGCGCCTTGCGGGCCTCCTCCATCTTGGTGTGCTTCGAGCGCACCAGGCGGGGGACCCAGTCCATCGTCCGCAGCTCGTCGAGCATGGCGCCGCGGATCCGCGGGACGCAGTACGTCTCGAACTTGACGCCCCGCGTCAGGTCGAAGGCGTCGATGGCGTCCATCAGGCCGAAGACGCCGGCGGAGATCAGGTCGTCGAGGTCGACCCCCTCGGGCAGGCGCTGCCAGATCCGCTCGGCGTTGTACTTCACCAGCGGCAGGTAGCGCTCGACCAGCCGGTTGCGCAAGGGCGTGGTGGGGTGCTCCTTGAACTCTCGCCAGAGTTCAGTGACGTCCACGTCCAGCTTGGTTTGCATCCATGACCTCCGTGTCGGCGGCGAGGGCGGCACGTCCTGTGCTAAGCCGTCGTGGGGATCGTCGCGGCGTCGGCGACGCGACCGATGGTCCCGGGCCGGGCCCGCCCCTCGGGGAGGCGACTCCGTCCCGTTCTCCCCACGCGGCCCTCTCGCGGTCCAAGGAACCCGTTCATCCTGTGTATCGGACAATCGACACGACCGGCTTGAGCCGCGCCGTCGGATCAGGCCGAATAATCGGCCCGACCCCACCGGCCCCACCGCGCCGCGATCGCGGCGAGCAGTCCCGGCGGGCGCGGCTTCGTCCTCGGCGGCGGCTCGGCCTTCGCCGGCACGACCGCCACCGGCATCGACGCCCCGCCGCGCGAGCGGACCAGGCGTCGGAGTCCATCGGCTTGGTCGGACATCATTTCCTCCCCTCCTCGATCCCCTCATACCCCAGGATCAACCGCGCCAGCCGTCGCCCGGTCGGCCCGCTCGATGTCGTCGGGCACGGCCTGGCCGGTCGTGATGTAACTGACCGGGCGATTCGCCGCCACGAGGGTCGCGAAGACGCCGCCCAGGCCCTCGGCCTCGTCGAGCTTGGTGAGGATCAGCCGGTCGGCGTGGACCGTCGCGAACCGCTCGACGGCCGACCGCAGGCTCTTCTCGCCGCTCGCCGCGCTGAGGACCAGATGAACTTCGTCCGGCCCCGCCGCGGCGAGGAACTCGGCCAGCTCGCGGATCTTCACCTCGTCGCGCGGGCTCCGGCCCGCCGTGTCGATCAGCACGAGGTCGACGTCGCCCAGGCTCTCGATCGCCCGCCTCATCTCGGCCGGTGAGTTGGCAACAGCGAGTGGTAGATCGATGATCTCGGCATACGTCCGCAACTGCTCGACCGCCGCGATCCGGTACGTGTCGACGGTGACCAGGCCCGGCCGGAGCCCCTTGGCGAGCTTGAAGTCGGCCGCGAGCTTGGCGACCGTGGTCGTCTTGCCGACGCCCGTCGGCCCGACCAGCGCCACGACCCGCCGGGCCCCCGCGACGGCCGCGATCGGCGGCGCGATGGCGAGGCAGTCGCCGACAGCCTCGGCCGTCGCCGCGCGGATCGCCGCGGGCCGGTGCAGCTCGTCCGGCTCGATCCGGTCGGCCACGTCGCGGACGATCCGCCGCGCCAGGACCTCGGGCACCTCGGCCTCGATCAGGCCCGAATACGTGGGCACGAGCGGCAGTCGGCAGGTCGGGCAGCAGGTGCTCGATCCGACCGGCCCGGCTGATCTCGGCGACCATCGCGTGCAGCCTCCCGAGCCGCTCGCCGAACCGGGCCTCGAGTGCGGAGGTGTCGGCCTCGGGGATCGAGACGACCGGCGGGACGAAGGCGGGTGCGGGGGCTTCGGGGGCGCGGTCGCTCGCCGTCACCTCGACCAGCTCGCGTGCGCGGAGGCCGAACGGTCGACGGCGCCGGACCTCGCGCGTGCCGAGGATCACGGCCTCGCCGCCGAGGTCGCGGCGCACCTGCGCCAGCGCCTCCCTCAGCGTCCCCGCTCGGTATGTCCTCGCGCCCGCGGTCGCCATCGCCGGGATCATCCTCCCCATCCGCCGAGCCGGGCCCACGCCGCCACGACCACCATCGCCGCCGCCACCACCGCCATCGCCACCAGGGCCGACGCCGCGCCGACCCGCCACGAGCGATAGAACAGGGTCAGCCCGACCGGTACCGCGGCGAGCACCAGGCCGATCGCCAGCCCGTCGCGCCACGGCCTCGCCGCGACCCCCTCCATCGCCAGGGCCCCGCAGAGCTGCGGCCCCGACCACGTCGCGGCGCGGAGGAAGGCCCCCCGCCAACTCGTCGCCGGTTCCGCGAACGCTCGGGCCACGATCCTTTCCCCCCTTCGTCCTTACCGATCAAGCCCCACACCCCTCGTTCCCACGCTCTGCGCCGTCCGATCCATGATGTGTGGCCGCGGAGCGGCCGAACGAGGACCGACGCTGGCGCCGACGGGCACCTCACCGCCTTCGTCGTCCGCCACCTCGTCCTCGACCACCATCCCGCACTCCTCGATCGGCGTGTCGCGCGGGATCTCGCGGAGGCTGAGCACCACGAGCCTCGGCAGGTCGGCGCGGGTCAGGTCCTTGAGCACGGGCCTCGCCTGCGGCGAGCCGATCACGATCGGCGGATGCCCGGCCTCGACGAGCGGCCCGACCGCCTGCGCAACCGCGCGGACGAGGTTGCGGACCACGTCTCCGCCGCCGATCGCCGCATCCGGCCGCGTGTCCTCCTGGCCGACGGAGACGAGCAATTCGTCGACCCCCTTCGAGAGCGTCACGACCCTCAGACGCCCGTCCTTGCCGAGATACCCCTGGACGATCCGCCGCGCCAGCCCCTGGCGGACGAATTCCGTCAGGGCCGCCGCGTCGCGCGACTTGCCCGCGTGGACGGCGAGCGTCTCGAGGATGGTTTCAATATCGCGAATGCTCACGCGTTCGCGTAAGAGATTTTGCAGGATCTGCTGCAATTCGCCCGGGCGGAGCAGCCCCGGCACGACCTCGTCGACCAGGGCCGGCGACGTCGCGCGGGCGCGGTCGAGCAGCCGGCCGACCTGCTCGCGGGTCATCAATTCGTCGGCGTGCCCGAGCACGACCTCGCCGAAGTGGCCCGCGACGACGGCCGACGCCTCGACGACGCGGCAGCCCGCGGCCTCGGCCACCTCGCGGCCGTCGGCGTGGATCCAGACGCCCGGCTGGCCCGTGACCGGGTCGACGCCGTCGCGCCCCTCGGGCCGGGCCACGAGGCCGGCGGGCGGCACGGCGAGCAGGCGGCCGGCGTGCGCCGTCCCCTGGCCGACGACCGTGCCGCGGATCTTGAGCCGATATTCGTGCGGGCCGACGCCGATCTCGTCGCGGATGCGGACCTGCGGCACGATCAGCCCGAGGTCCTGCGCCGCGCGGTGGCGGATCGCCCGGACGCGGTCGAGCAGGTCGCCGCCGCGGGTCGGGTCGGCCAGGCCGATCAGGCGATAGCCGATCTCGAGCTCGAGCGGGTCGACGTGCAGCAGGTCCTCCATCCGCTCGACGGGCGCCTCGGCCGTCGCCGCCGGCTCGGGCTCGGCGTCAGTCTCGTCGATGTGCTGTTCGCCGCGATTTCTGAGCAGATAAGCCCCCGTCCCCAGCGCCGCGGCGAGCGTCAAGCAGCGGCACCTTCGGCAAGGCCGTGAACGCCAGCAGCGCCAGGAAGCCGGCCGCGACGGCGAGCACGCCGGCGCGGCCGAAGAGCTGGCCGATCACCTCGCGGCCCAGGTCCGATTCCTCGCTCGACCGCGTGACGATCAGCCCGGCCGCCAGCGCCGTCAGGAACGCGGGGACCTGGCTGACGAGGCCGTCGCCGATCGTCAGCTTCGTGAAGACCTCGACGGCCCTCGCGGGCGTCATCCCGTACTGGACGATGCCGAGGAACAGCCCCGCGCCGATGTTCACGAGCGTGATGATGACGCCCGCCACGGCGTCGCCGCGGACGAACTTGCCGGCGCCGTCCATGGCGCCGAAGAAGTCGGCCTGGCGGTGGACGTGCTCGCGGCGGCGGTGGGCCTCGTGCTGGTCGATCAGCCCGGCGTGCAGGTCGGCGTCGATCGCCATCTGCCGGCCGGGCATCCCGTCGAGCATGAACCGCGCGGCGACCTCGCTGATCCGCGTCGCACCCTTGGTGATGACGACGAACTGGATGACGAAGATGATGGCGAAGAGGATCACGCCGACGACGACCTGGTCGCCCGCGACGAACTCGCCGAACGCCCGGATCACGCCGCCGGCCGCGTCGAGTCCGTCGGTGCCGGCGCGCGTGAGCGTGAGTCGCGTGGTGGCGACGTTGAGCACGAGCCGCGTCAGCGTCGTCGCCAGGAGGATCGTCGGGAACGCGCCGAACTCGAGCGGCGTGCGGACCGACAGGGTCGTCAGCAGCACGAGCACGGCGAGCGTGATGTTCGCGGCCAGCAGCAGGTCGAGCACCGCGGCCGGCACGGGCACGATGAAGACCAGCAGCGCCCCCACGAACGTGACCGGCAGGACCACGCCCGAGAGGCGCGACCAGCCGGCGGCGGGGGGACTCGCGGTCGCGGAGGGCATCCGTTCCACTCCTCGTGCGCCCGGCCTCGCGTCGAGACCGGGGCGGACGTTCCACGGCCCCGCATCCTTGCGGGGCATCGACGGATCGGCGCGGATCGTTCGGGGATGAGCGTCGGATGTGCGGCCGGACGATACCCCGGGGGCCCCGGGGTGTCCAGCCCGATTGGCCTCAGGACGCCGGCCAGACCGCCGCGAGATCGGCGATCAACTCGGGCGTGAGCCTTTGGTTCGGCTTCGATGCCATGCGCGCCAATTTGCGGGCCAGCTCCGGCCGCTCGACCGTCGCCATGCGCGCCTGCTCGGCCGATCGCCGCAGCTTCGCGCCGGTCACGCCATCGGCCGCGGATCGGACGGAGACCTTCGTCGACGGCGTGCCCGCGAGGATGACGATCAGCCCGTTCGCCCCGGCGACCGCGAGCGAGGCGCCCGCCAGCAATTCCGGCGCATCGCCGCGCCAGGCCCTCGCCAGCCTCATCCGGCGACCACGCAGCGACGAGTCGCCGTCCATCGCCTTCTGGTCCTCGCGCGACTGCTCGGGCGTGAGCCGGAGCATCGCCGCGAACCGGGACGCTCTGCATCGCGTAGTCGACGGCCCCTAGCGCGAGGGCCGAGATCGCCAGCGTCCCGAGCAACCCGCGCACGGCCCCGGCCCACGCGCGGGCGAGGCCAGGCGTGTCGAGCATGCCGACGGCCGCCAGATCGTCCAGCCGCGCGCGGATCGCCCAGGCCGCCACGGCCAGCACGACGACGCCCTTCGCGAGCGTCCACGCCCCCCGCCCCGCCCTCGCGGCGAGCCCGCGTCCCCCGCCGACGCCCCAGAGCCGCGCGACGTCGGGCGCGATCAGGGCGGGCGACCAGAGCAGTCCCACCTGGGCCTGATGCGCCGCGAAGGCCGTCGCGACGAGGCCGAGCACGAGCAATCCAAGCGGTCCGAGGATCGACCATGCCGCGGTGCGGAGATGGGCGACGGCCGCGGAGGCGTCGAGCGTCACATCAAGGCTCTCGATCCAGGGACCGCGGACGACCGCGAGCAATCCCGTCGCGAGCGACTCGCCGACGATGCCCAGCATCAGCGTCGCGGCGAGCAGCGCGGCGGCCCCGGTCAGCTCGGGGCTGTGCGCGGCCATGCCCCGCTCGCGCGCCTGCTGGAGCCGGAGCTTCGACGGGGCTTGCGTGCGGTCCTCGGCCTCGACCTCGGCCATGCGTCACCCTCCGGCCATCGGCCAGGCCCGCCACGCCGCGGCGAGCGTCCCGGCCAGCGCCGCCGCGCCGAGGATCGCGAGCACGAGCCCGAGCGCATAGCGAACCGGCAAGGCCATCGTCGCCATCGGCAGCGACGGCGCCGCCCTCGCGACCAGCCCTAGCGCGACCCCCGCAAGCGTCAGCGCGATCGCCACCGGCGCCGACGCCCGCACGGCCAGCGCCAGGGCCCGGCCGACATGCCCGAACGCGACGTCGGCCATCTCACTCGACATCCCCAGCCCGCCGACCGGCATCACCTCGTAGCTCTCGACCAGCGGCCCGCACGAGCATCAGCGGCCCATCGAGCGCCAGGAACACGCCCAGCGCGATGAGCCCATACAGGTGCCCCATCGGCGTCATGCCCGTCCCCCGCGTCGGGATCGAACAGCGCCGCGGTGGATAACCCCGCCTGCGCCCCGACGACCTCGCCCGCCTGCCTCGCCCCCGCGATGACCAGCCCCGCCGCCCATCCCAATGCCGCACCGATGACGGCCTCGCCGAGACAGGCCACGGCGATCGCCGAGACGTCCGTCTGGACCGCCATCGACGGCCCGACCACCGGCGCGATCAGGGCTGCCAGCGCGACGGCCAGCAGGAGGCGAAACCGCGGCTCCAGCCCCGGCGCGGCCAGGACCGGCGCCGTGGCGACGAGGCCGAGCGTCCGGGCGAGGACGAGGATGGCGGGGATGGGGTTCACGCCGGCTTGTCCCGGTCAGAGGATTGATCTTCTTCGCCCGGATCTTGCGGGCGCGGGCCTCCATCGCGTCCGCCTCGGTAGTTTTGCCCACTTCTCGAAGGAGGACCGATTCGATGCCGAGGAGCTCAGCGACCTCGGGATGATTCGCACCCAGGGTCTTCTCGCACTTTGCCAGCCAATGGCTCACGAGCGGTTCCACCTCGGCGGATTTGCCCGTCGCTTCGAGGAGTTCCGCCTCGACGACGACGAGCTCGGCCACCTTGGGATGACCCACACCGAAGGTCTTCTCGCGCATCGTCAGCATTCGCCGTGCGAGCGACTCCGCTTCGCCCACCTCCTTCCGAACCAAGAGGCTCCACACCAGCGCCATCTGGAACTGGAAGACCTCCTCATGCTCGGGGCCCAGCTTCTTTTCGAGCGGCGGGAGCAGTCGCTTGATAGGCCGGTTCCACCTCATCGAACTTGTTCAGCCCGAGTTGCACATGGATCAGGATCTTCAGGGCATTGACCATATCGGGGGCGTCGGCGCCGCGGGTCTTCTCGAGGAGTGCCATAGCTCGCTTGGCGAACGGCTCGGCTTCGGCGAGCTTGCGCTGAGCGAGAAGGCTTGCCGCGAGCCAGCCCAGGGTGTCGGCGGCATCGGAGCTATCGGCCTCGCCCGCCTTCTCACGGATCGCCAGGGAGCGCTTGAGGAGCGCTTCCGCCTCGCGATAATTCCGCCGCCTGTAGTCGGTCCCCGCCAACTCATAGAGCGACTTGGCCAGCCGCGGCCCCTCCGGCCAGGCCTTTTCGGCGATCGCCACCGCCGCTTTGAATTGGCGCTCGGCCTCGTCATAGCGCTTGGCCTCGTACGCGGCCGTGCCGGCGTCGATGCTCTTCTTCCAATCCGCCTCCTGCGCCCGTGCCGACGCGGAGAAGGCCGCGACGACCAGCAGGACGCGCGGCATCATTCGTCGGGCCCGCATGGTCTCGCCTCCGTGCTGGAGAGTCAGCCTAGATCAAATCCGGAATCGCCCCGATCGTCTCGACCGCGTACGAGACCCACCGACTCAACAGCCACGGCAGGATGACCAGCACGACGATCAGCACGGCCGCCAGCCGCGGCACCTGGGCGACGGTCGGCTCGTGCATCTGGGTCATCGTCTGGATCATGCCGATGACCAGGCCGACCAGCAGCGCCGCCAGCGAGCGGAGGACCGCCGAGCAGGAGCGCCACGCGCAGGGCGGCGCGCGACCAGTCGACGACGCTCGACATCTCCATGTCCCGCCTCCCTCAACTTGAGATCGTGAACGTCTGCATGAGCCGCGAGGCCACGAGCAGCCAGCCGTCGGCCAGGACGAAGAGGATCAGCTTCAGCGGCAACGCCACCAGCGTCGGCGGGAGCATGAACAGGCCCATCGCCGCCAGGACGGCCGAGACGACGAGGTCGATCACCAGGAACGGCAGGTAGATGATGAAGCCGATCGTCAGCGCGGTCGTCAGCTCGCTCAGGAGGAACGCCGGCGCGATCACGTGGAACGGATAGTCGTCGCCGTAGGTCGGCTCGACGCGGTCGGGCGAGGGCGGGGTCGCGTAGTCGTACAATTCGGTCAGATAATGTTCGTGCCTCGTCCGGACGATCTGGTCGACCATGAACCGCCTGATCGGCCGCGAGCCCGATTCCCAGGCCTGGGCGGGGGTGATCTTCTCGGCCATCAGGGGGGCCACGGCGTCGCGGTAGACGACGTCGCCCACCGGCTTCATCACGAGGACCGTGAGCAGGAGCGCCAGCGCCGTGAGCACCTGGTTCCCCGGCACCTGCGGGCTGCCGAGGGCCTGCCGCAGCAGGACCAGGACGATCTGGATCCGCACGAACGACGTGAGCATCAGCACCGCCGCCGGCGCGAGCGAGACGAGGGCGAACAGGCCGATCGTCTGCACGCTCTTCCACACGTCGGCCGCAACCGGGAGCTTCGGCAGCGCGGGGACGGATGGTGCCGAGGGTGTGACGACGGCCGCGCGCTCGACCTCGGCGTCGGCGGCGACGGGGGCGTTCGCCCGCGAGTTCGGGCCGTCGGGCGCGAACCCGGCGAGGGCCAGCATCAGGACTGCGGCGCCCGTCATGCGTCACTCCCGGCCCGGGAGCGGGCGAACATCGGCGATGGGGCCGGCGCGGACTCGGGCGGCATCTCGCCGAGGAGCGTCGGCGAGCCCTGCGGGCCGGTGCCGACGATCAGGACCTTGTCGCCCGCCTTCAGGAGGTAGACCGCGTGCTTGGGCGAGAGGCTCGTCCGGCCGAGCACGCGGAGCGGGCCCGACTCGGACTGCGGCAGGAACTTCCTCGCCGCGACGCTCATCCCGCCGAACGCGGCCAGGGCCAGGGCGATGCCCGCGGTGCCCATCCACCAGCCGGATTGGGCTGGAGTTGTATTGCCCGGTCGGCCGACCTTGGGATGTGGGAGGATCCGGTGGCGGCCGTCGGCGGTGGGCGAAGAGGATTCGTCGGCCTTCGCGATGCTGGGTGCGAGAGTGGCGACGAGCAAGACAAGGCGGAGCCAAGCGCCAAGCCTGCCCCCCACCCTGCCCTCCCCCGCGAGGGGGGAGGGTTCTTTTATTTTCACACCCAGGAATTTACACAAGCCGCACCTCCTGCCCGTTGGGGTCGGGGAGGGTGAGGTGGCCGATGTCGTGGAGGCGGCGGAACCGCTCGGCGACCTCGGCCTGGGCGGCCTCGGCGGCGTCGAGGCGGAAGGCGCCGACGCGGTCGAGGCGGCGGCTCAGGTCGTTCGAGGCGTCGCGGTCGAGGGCCGCGAGCACCTTCGCGCGGATCGGCCGCGACGAGCCGGCCAGGGCCAGGGCCCAGGTGTCGGCGTCCTCGTCGTGGTAGGCGGCGCGGATCGATTCGGAGTCGAGGCCGACGAGGTCGTCGAAGACGAAGCGGAGCCGGCGGAGGCCGAGGCCGTAGAACTCCTCGAGCACGGCGCGCTGCTCGTCGGGCTCGACGCGCTCGAGCCGGGCGATCTCCAGCGTCACGGCCTCGACGGCCGAGCGGTCGAGCTGGGCGAGCAGCTGCGAGGCGAGCGGCTGCTCGAGGCTGACGACGAGGATCGCCGCCTTGCGGAGCGGGTCGGCCGAGGCGTCGACGACGCTCGTCTCGGTCGGCGAGGGCGCGGGCCGGGGGCTCATGAGTGCGGCCCTCCCTCGACCCCGCCGATCCAGCGCTGGAGGACGCCGGCGGCGGCCTCGGGGTCGCGGCGGACGAGGTCGCGGACGCGCTCCGACGGACCCGGCACGGGGCCCGAGGGCGCATCGACCGAGAGGCCCGAGCGGACGCTCGACCGCGACGGCCGGGCCGAGGGCCGGCGCGACGCGAGCAGGCCGACGCCCGTGCCGAGCACGACCGCCACGCCGAGCCCGGCCCCCGCGCCGAGCGCGGCGGGCGCCGACCCAGTTCGGCCAGCCGCGGGACGCGTCGACCGAGGCGGGCGCGACGACCGGCGCGGGGTCGGCCGCCAGAGCGTCCTGGATGATGTCGACCATCACCCGGCCGCGCTCGGGCGGCGGGACGAGGACCGCGACGGCGTGGTCGACCTGCTCGCATGTCTTCTGATGATAGACCTTCAGGTCCTCTTGCGAGGGCGTGCGGCCCGGCGCGACGTCGCGGGCGATCCGCAGGTAGTAGCTCCGCGGCACCTTGACCCAGATGCTCGCGCGGCCCGGGCCCGGTGGCTCGGCGGGCGGGGCCGGGTCGGGCTCGAGGCCGATGGGCATGTTCGGCCGGATGTCCGGCTCGGGCGCGGGCGGCGCAGGGCGCCTGGCGGCCGGGCGCGGATTCGCGGGCGCGTCGGACAGGGACGGGGGATCGACCGTGACGTCGACGTCGATGCCCGGGACGAGCGGGCCGAGCTTCTCGAGCAGCGCGTCGCGCAGCTCCTCGGCGCGGGCGAGGACGCGGGTCGCCGAGGCGGCGCCGGGGTTGCTGGCGTCGAGGAAGAAGTTGCCCGACTGGTCGCCGATCGTCACCGAGTCGGGCGCCAGGCCGTCGACCTTGCTCGCCAGGAGCGTCTGAATCGAGCGGATCACGCGGTGCGGCGGCCGGCGCTCGACGTCGAGCAGGACGAGGCCGCCGATCTTCCACTCGGGGCGGAACTTGGTCCCGACGGGGCTCCGCTTGATCGAGACGTGCGCCGAGCGGATGCCGCCGGCGTAGCCCTCGATGCTCGCCTTGAGCCAGCGCTCGAGTCGCCAGCGCTCGAGCGCGGCCCTGGCGTCGCTGTCGGACCATGCGTCGAAGGCCGGGCGGTCCTTCTCGAGCTCCTCGAGCGACGGGGGCTCGACGCCGTGCTTCTCGAGCGCGGCCATCGCGTCGCCCCAGCGCGAGCCGGCGACGCCGATCCGGTGCGAGGTGTCGGCCTGGAAGGCGACCTTCTCGGCGGCCAGGGCCTTCTGGATCTCGAGGGCGGCCTCGCCGGAGAACTTGCGGCCGTCGTAGAGCCAGCGCAATTCGTCGCGGTCGAGCGGCAGCGCGAGCATGGCGGCGGACGCGACGACGGCCGCGGCCGATGCTAAGAGCGCCAGCCTCGCGGCCGGCCCGCGGTCGCGCATCCAGGTCCGCGCCCGCGCCACCTCGCGGCGGAGTCGCGTCGTCGCCGAGGCGGACGACCTCGGTCCCTCGGTCCGCATCGCTCGCCCCCCCGTGCCGCATGGCCGGCCCGCTCATCGCGGGCCGCGCGGCGCCAGCGGACCTGAGGGGCCCGGCTCGTCGTGGGACGTGATTCGCTCCATCAAGGGAGAGCGGATCACGCGTCTCGACGGCGACCCCGTCCTTGGGGTCTCGGGGCCCATCGCATCCTGCGGGGCGAGAGTTAGCCACATCGCGGGCGGTTTGTCAACGCGGAGTCGGGACTGCGGCGGGGGAGATGCGGGGCGGAAGGCGGAAAGCGGAGTCAGAGAGCGCGGAGTGAAGAGTGCGGAGGTCGGGGATCGGGACTGGGAGACGGGAGTCCTCGAGGGCATGAGAGCGAGGCACAGTTCGGCTTTCGTTCTCCGGGCCCGATTTTCCCGCCGTCTTCACTCCGCTCTCCGGTCTCCGCTCTCCGCTCTCGGTCCTCCCCGCGCGCACCGAAAAAGCCCGACGGCCCGCGCCCGCCCCCGCGAGGGGGAGAGCACGGGCCGTCCGCGGCCGATTCGGGGGCAGGCACCCGTCTCAGGTCGGTTTCCGCCCGGGGCTCAGTTGCCCGCGGGGGAGAGCTGCAGCAGCGAGCTGCCGCCGGTGGCGATCGTCGGGGCCGGGGGGACCTCGTCGGCGGCCAGGGCGGGGCGCATCTCGCCGACGGCCGGGCGATAGTAGGTCGTCTGGCCGGCCGCCTGCGGGGCCGCGTACTGGGGCGCCGCCTGCGGGGCGGGCGACACCTGGCTCGTCGGGTAGACGGCCGGGGCACCGCCGCAGTCGCCGCAGCCGGAGTTGCCGCAGCCGCCGCCGCCGCAACCCTTGGCCCAGCTGTGCTTCTTCTTCAGGACCCACTCATACGTGACCGTATGCTTGGGGAAGTTCATCTTGGGCAGCTTGAAGCAGTGCTTCTTCTTCGGGGCGCAGGTCTCGCAGGACTGCGGGGAGGCGACCACCGTCTGGGGGCTGCCCTGGGGCGATGCGAGCCCGCAGGTGTCGCAGCCGGCGGCGCCATGATGGCCACCCGCCTTGCTCACGCTCGCGGCGCCGAGAGCAAGGGCCAGGCCGAGGCTCAACGTCAAGGGCTTCAGCATGGGAGACGATTCTCCTTCGGAAACGTCGGTCAAGGCTCGCGACGATTCGGTCCGGACGGGCGAGCCCGCGGGCCGGGACGCGACGCCCCGTTTGTTCGGTCAGACCAGGCGCCGTCTCCGGCGGGCTTTCCCGAGCCCGGGGCCACGCGACTCGACGCCGCGCAACCCGTGCGGAGGACGACTCCACCCTGTTCGGTGCTCCCGAGACCTCGCCGCGGATGGGACCTTGGCGAGTTACCCGTTTCATCGTCATCCCGCGGCCCGGGCTTGAACGCCCACGGCGTTTTCTAGTAAAGACTTACGTCGATCGAGCCTGACGCTTATCGCGGTCGCGGCGTCCCGGCAATTCGCGCAAAATGATCCGGCCCGGCGACCGGGAGAATCCACAATCTCGCGACGATCCCGCTTCGCCGACGCGACGGCCTTGCCCACCCGGCGCGACCGGACCCGCGCCGGCGAGGCCGATGCGGCCGACTTCGAAAAAGAATTCGCAAACCCGATCCCCTTGCCCCGGCTCGACCTTGCCGATCGGGCCGACGCGGGGGCCCGACCGTCGGGTTGACAGCCCCGCGGGGCATCCGTTATACCGCGTCTCGTCCCCACGGGAGGGGGACGTCGGGCCGGCCGCAGCGACCGGCCCGAGGGCCGCAGGATTCGGCGCACTCCACGCTCACGCACCCGGACTCCGTCCGCTCAATCCGACCCGCGACGCGCCCCAGCCGGCGCGCCCCGCTCCCGCGTGCTCCCTCGTGATCGAGGGAGGACGGGCCCGTACACCGTCCGCCCCCGAGGGCGGACCTCGACCCAAGGATGGTGCGGCCGCGGCGGGGGGAACACACGCCGGTTCAAGGATGACCCGGTCCCCCGCCCTCGCATCGCCCCGACGACCCGCCGATCCCCCGATCGGCCCGGCCCCGGGGCGACGCGAGCGGCCCAGCGGAGCGGGGCACGACGGGGAGTCGCCAGCGCATGGGGCCCGAGACCCGACGACCGCCGACCCGGGCCACTCATCCCGCACCGCCGCACCGCCGATTCTTCCCGATCCCGCGCGAGGCCACGCCCGGCGGCCTCTACGACGGCGAGCCCGAGGCCTGCCGCCGCGACCTCCGCCAGTTCGTGCCGATCCTGGCGCACCTCGGCGTGATGGTCCTCGTCTTCGTGGTCTATCGATTGGAAGGGCGGGCCTTCCAGGGCATCGCCGCGGCGACCTTCCTGGCCCTGCCGGTCCACTACGCCCTGCCCTATCGCTGGAAGCGCCCCTTCTTCGTCGCGCTCTCGATCGGCGCCCTGATCGGCGTCTTCGGCCTCGCGGCCGGCGCGGTCGTGCTGGGGGCCTCCGCTCTGTTAATTGGCGCGTGCTATCTGCCGATCCCCTGGCTCGCCCGCGCGGGCGTGGTCGCGACGATCGGCCTGGCGCTGGGCCTGGCCCGCACGGGCCTCTATGCGACGACGGCCCCCGAGACGGCGTGGGCGGTCATCGGCTCGGTCTTCATGTTCCGGATGATCCTCTATCTCTACGAGCTGAAGCACGCGACGCGGCCCGAGCCCCTGGGCGACACCCTCGGCTACTTCTTCCTCCTGCCGAACTTCTGCTTCACCTGGCTCTTCCCGGTGGTCGACTACCGGACGCTCCAGCGCGGCTACTTCGCGAAGGACATCCACGCGAACAGCCAGGCCGGCCTGCGGATGATGTTCCGCGGCACGGTGCAGCTGCTCGTCTACCGGCTCGTGTATCACGACCTGGTGATCGGCATGGACAAGGTCATGGACCCCGCCACGCTCGCGCGGTTCCTGACGACGAACTATCTGCGCTATCTCCACGTCTCGGGCCAGTTCCACCTGGCGATCGGCATGCTCCACCTCTTCGGCTTCAGCCTGCCCGAGACGCACCACCGCTACCTGCTCGCGTCGAGCTTCACCGACTACTGGCGGCGGATCAACATCTACTGGAAGGACTTCATGGTCCGCGTCGTCTTCAACCCCGTCGCCTTCCGCCTCAAGCGCCGGCCCCAGTGGCTCGCGCTCCTGGCGGCGACGTCGGCCGTGTTCGTCGCGACGTGGTTCCTGCACGCCTACCAGTCGTTCTGGATCAGCGGCTCGTGGGGCTTCTCGTGGCAGGATTCGTTCTTCTGGGGCATCCTCGGCGGCCTGGTGCTGGTCAACGTCCAGCTCGACGCCCGCTCGCCGCGGCGGCGGACGCTCGGGGCCAAATCGGAGCAAGGCCCGTGTGCCTTGGTGATTCGCGCGATCAAGGTCCTCGCCACCTTCGCGACGATCGCGGTGCTCTGGTCGCTCTGGACGAGCCCGAGCCTCGGCGCATGGTTGGAGATGTGGGAGCGGGCGATCCTGTAGGGTCCGCTATTGCGGACCATCTTCGGGCCGGGGCCCTCGACGCCGGATGGTCCGCACAGCGGACCCAACAAGAGACCGGCCCGGCGGATCAGAGTTCCGGCAGGGTCGTCTTCGCATCCCGGAGCAGCCGGCCGAGCGGCGCCGCGACGGAGGATTGCCAGATGATGAACCCCAGGCAGAATTTCAACGGCGCCCAGAAATGGTCGCCGGGCAGGATTCCGACCAGGCCGCCGAAGACGAATCCGGCCATCGTCCCCGCGGCGATCATGGGGCCGACGACTCCGAGGGCCCGCCTCCGGCCGAGGATCGCCAGCAGGCCGAGCCCGATGAGGCCCGCTCCGACGGACCCCGCGGCGCCGAACGCCACGATCCAACCAAGGGCCCGATCGTTGTTGGGAATCCTCTGGACGACGAGGACCGCGACGACATAGGCGACCGCGCTCACCGCGCCCACCGCCAGGACCTTCAGCACCGGATAGGCCGACCGGCGGACGATCTGCGGCGCGACCAAAAGCCCGAAGATCGCGCCGATCCCCCGGGGGAATGGGCCGCTCGTCATGAAGAAAACGAAGGTGACGGAGCCCGCGAGGGCGCCGACCGCGGCCATCACCGCATAGGACCGCCGACCGTCGCCCATGTCGCCCTCCTTCGGGAGAGAGGATCATGCGCCCTCGACCGCAAGGCACGCAAGGCATTAACCGCGGACGTCGAAGAATCCCGGGCGGTGATCGCATGGACCCTCCCCGACCGCTGATCGGCGCCCTCGTCCTGCTCGCCTGCGGGCTGATCCCGGGCCGGCTCGCCCGGGCGCTCCGCGACGACTCGCCCGACGCCGCCGACTACGATCGGATCGAGCGCGGTTACTATGAGCGACTGATCGACCACGGCCGCCGGCCCGAGGGCCCGGCGCGAATCCCACGCGCCGTTCGACGCGGGCGTCCTGGCCCAACCCGTCGACGACGTCCGCGAGTACGTCCTCAGGCCGAACCTCGTCGCCACGCACAAGGGGGCGACGTGGACGACCAATGCGCTCGGGATGCGCGACAGGGAGTACGGCGTCGACCAAGCCGCCGGGGACGTTCCGCGTCGCGCTGGTCGGCGACTCGATCGCGGCGGGCTGGGGCGTCGATGATGGGCTTGGTTTCGAGCCAAGGTTGGAGGAGACGTGGGATAGCGAGAGCTGGCCTTCTCGCGGAGACCACCCCCCACCCTACCCTCCCCCGCAAGGGGGGAGGGTTTTCCATTCTCTTTCGGGCGGAAATCAGAAACCCTCCCCCCTTGCGGGGGAGGGTAGGGTGGGGGGTCACGGGGATGGCCCTGTCACTGAGAACTCCCCGCACATCCAGGTTCTCAACTTCGCCGTCCCCGGCCACGCCCCCGGCCAGCGGTGGGAGCACTTCGCTCGCGTCGGCTGGCAAACCAATCCCGACCTCATCCTGTTCGAAGGCACCCTCGCCGACCTCGGCTGGGACGAGCGCCGGCTCCGCGCCCTGATCCCGCGAGGACTCGGGCTCGATGCCCCCGTCTACACAGATATCCTCACCGAGATCGGCATCACTCCCAACCTCACGCCCGACGAACTCAAGACCCGCCTCCGCCCTCATCGCGAGGCGATCCTCCGCGGCGTCTATCGCCGCGTCGTGGCCGATTGCCGACAAAAGGGCGTCCCGGTGGCCTGGGTGCTCCTGCCGAGGGTGGGGAAGCCGGTCGACCCCGAGGATCGCGCAAGGATCAACCAGCTCGCGAGGGATGCCGGCTTCGATCGGGTGGTCGACCTCAGCGATACCTTCGACGGCCGCCCGGCCTCCTCCCTCGCCATCGCCCCCGACGACTTCCATCCCAATGCCGAGGGCCACGCCACGTTAGCGCGTCGGCTCGACGCGGCCCTGGCGGAATTTCTGTCGTCGTCGGCACGATCGAGCCGACCACTACAATGAGAACCCTCGCGCCCGTCCGACCCGACCGCCCGGGCCGGCCGGTGCGCCGCCGTCGCCCGAGAGAGCGGGAGTCGATCCGCGATGACGTCGAATACCGGCTTCCGCCCCTCGCCCGCCCATTTCGCCCTGACGCTCACGGTGCTCGTCCTCGGCGTGGTCCCCCTGCCCCACGCCCTGAGCGACGCGCGCGAGAGCGCCCGCTCGCTCGAGCCGAACCGGGCCGACGCCGAGGCCGGCGCGGGGGGCTATTACGAGGGGCTGATCGAGGGCGCCGAGGCCGCCACCGGCACGCGCTCGGAGCTCTCGCTCTGCCTGCTCGGCAAGCCCGTCGAGTGGGTCCGGTTCCAGGCCGCCAACGTCTCGCGGCCCACGCTGCGCGACTTCCTCCAGTTCGAGCTGATCCCGGGCCTCGAGAAAGAACTCTACGGCAAGCACTTCACGATCAACCGCCACGGCATGCGCGACCGCGACTACACGGTCGCCAAGCCCTCGGGCACGTTCCGGATCGCCCTGCTCGGCTCGTCGATCGACATGGGCTGGGGCGTCGGCGACGACGAGACGTATGAGAACCTGCTCGAGGACTGGCTCAACGACCACGCCCGCCGCCGCGGGATCGACCGGCGGTTCGAGGTCCTGAACTTCGCCGTCGCCGCCTACGGCCCCCTGCAGCGCTACGCCCTGCTCGGCCGCAAGGTCGAGGCGTTCGCGCCCGACCTCGTCCTCTACTCCTCGACGACGCTCGACGCCCGCCTGCTGGAGATCCACCTGACGGGCCTCCTGATGCGCAAGGTCGACCCGACGTACCCGTTCCTCAAGGCGGCGATCGCCGACGCCGGCATCACCGACGAGGACCGCCGCACCGGCCCCGACCGCCAGTACGTCCACAAGGACGCGGTGAAGCTCAAGGTCCGCGCGAACTTCTGGCCGATCCTCGACGCGATGCTCGCGGCGCTGGCCGGCGACTGCCGTTCGAATGACGTCCCGCTCGTCTTCCTGGCGATCCCCCGCGCCGCGCGGATCGACTCGCCCGACGCCCGCGCCGGGGCCCTGGCCCGCCTCGCCGGGATCGCCGCGAGGCTCGCCGTCCCGCTGATCGACCTGACCCCGACGTTCGACCGCCCCGACCCGTCGGAGCTCGCCGTCGCCCCCTGGGACGACCACCCCAACGCCGCGGGCCACCGCCGGCTCTTCCTCGCCCTGGCCCGCGCCCTGGCCGACCGGCCGGAGCTGTATCGCACGCTCTTCGGCGCGGGGCCGCCGACCGAGGAGGAGATGAACCGCAGGATGACCGCACCAAATGAAGAGAGATCAACCGCAGATGACGCAGATGGCCGCAGATGAAGATTTAGGAATTTCTCCCGTTATCTGCGGCCATCTGCGTCATCTGCGGTTGATCTCTCGAATTCCGCACCAGGGAAGGACCCCCGGGAATGGATACCCACCTGAGCCATCTGCTCGACGACGCCGTCGCGCGACATCCCGGCGGCGTGGCCGTCGAGGACGAGGCCGGCCGCTCGGCGACCTATGACGAGCTCGCCCGCATGGCCGACCGGCTCGCGACGAGGCTCGCGCGCTGGGGCGTCGGGCCCGGCGACCGCGTCGGGCTGTTCCTGCCCAAGTCGATCGAGGCCGTCGCGGCGATCCACGGGACCCTGAAGGCCGGCGCGGCCTATGTGCCGGTCGACCCGACGGCGCCGGCGGTCCGGGGCGGCGGGCATCCTCGCGGACGCGGGCGTGAAGGCCGTGGTCGTCGCCGATTCGCTGGCCACGTCGCTCCGAGACGCCTGGCCTGTACCGGGGCCCCTGCCCCGGCTGATTGTCGTGGGAGGTGGGGCCACGGGACTCGGTCCGGAAGACGCCGCGTGGAGCGAAATCCTCGCCGACGACGCCCCCTCGCCCCTGCCCCCGCACCGCTCGGCCGATGACCTCGCCTACATCCTCTACACCTCCGGCTCGACCGGCCGGCCCAAGGGCGTGGCGCTCTCGCACGCCAACGCCTTCGCCTTCCTCGACTGGTGCCGCGACAATCTGGATGCACGGGACGGCGACCGCTTCGCCTCGCACGCGCCATTTCATTTCGATTTGTCCGTCTTTGATCTCTATGCGTCGGTCCGCCACGCGTCGCCCCTCGTGCTGATCGGCGAATCGCTGGCGAAGGACCCCGCGCGGCTCGCGTCGTTCATCGCCGAGCGGCGGATCGACGTCTGGTACTCGGCGCCGTCGATCCTCGGATTGATGGCTTCCGCAACCCCCCACCCTAACCCTCCCCCGCAAGGGGGGAGGGAACCAGAGGGTGGCCGTCCGAAATCTCCACCCTCCCCCCTTGCGGGGGAGGGTAGGGTGGGGGGTTCTTCGGGCGTTGCCCCCCGCCTCGTCCTCTTCGCCGGCGAGGTCTTCCCGATCGAGGCCCTAAAGCGGCTCCGCAATCTCTGGCCCGAATCCGACCCTCTGGAACCTCTACGGCCCGACCGAGACGAACGTCTGCACCGCGCATCGCGTGCCCGACGTGATCCCGCCCGAGCACGCCGAGCCGATGCCGATCGGCCGCGTCTGCACGCCCATCGCGCAAGAGTCGTGGATGAATCCGGCAAGGACATCGCCCCGGGCACCATCGGCGAGCTCCTCATCGCGGGCCCCGGCGTGATGCTCGGCTACTTCGGGCGGAAGGACCTCACCGACGCCGCCTTCCTCGACGACCCCGACGGCACCCGCTGGTATCGGACGGGCGACCTCGTCGCCGACGAGGGCGACGGCGTCTACCGCTTCCACGGCCGTCGCGACCGGATGATCAAGAAGCGGGGATACCGGATCGAGCTGGGCGAGGTCGAGTCGGCGCTCCATCGCCACGAGGGGGTCGACCGCGCGGCCGTCGTCGCCCGGGCCGACGGCGACGGCGTGGCGATCGCCGCGTTCGTCGCCCTGAAGCCGGACCGGAAGGGGTCGATCATCGCCATGAAGCGACACTGCACCATGTACTTGCCCCACTACATGATCCCCGACACGATCGCCTTCGTGCCGGCGCTGCCGGCGACCTCGACCGGCAAGGTCGACTACCAGGGCCTCGCCCGGCTGGCGCCGTGACGCTCCGCCACCTGCTCTCCTGGAAGTCGCTCTTCTACGACGCGGCGCTGCCGCTGCTGCGGACGCTCGGCCCCGTGCGCGGCGATGCGCTGCTCGGCGGCCTCGGCCGACTCGTGTCGATCTGCCAGCCGGGCCGATGCGCGGAGATCGAGGCGTCGGTCGCGCGGGCGAAGGAGTCGCTCGGGGCCGACTGGGACGTCGCCGCGACCTCCCGCGCGCTGGCCGCGAACATCCCCCGCTACCTGGCGCGCGACTACCCGATCGACGGCGGCGACGATGCCCACGTCCTGCCCCGCTTCGACGTGACCGGTGCCGATCATCTCGACGACGCCCTCGCCGCCGGCCGCGGGCGTGATCGCGGTCGGCAGCCACCTCGGGGCGCACGTCGCGGGGCTGCACTGGCTCTATCGCCGGGGCGTGCCGCTCCGGCTGCTCGTGCAGCGGCCGGGGCACGTCTCGAGGGCGCTCAAGCTCCGGTTCGACGCCGGCGGCCCGCACCCGCAGCCGAGGCTCTTCCTCCGCCGCGGCCTCGCCACGGGCGACGCCGCCGAGCGGCTCCTCCGCGCCCACGCGGCGCTCCGCGACGGATTCGCCGTCTATCTCAACGGCGACATCCCCTGGCCCGGCCCCAATGCCCGCCCCGGCCATTTCCTGGGCCGCGACCGCGCATTCCTCGCCATCTGGGCCGACCTCGCCGTCCTCGCCCGCGCCCCGGCGCTGTTCGTCACCTGCACGCACCTGCCGCATGGCCGCTATTCGCTGGACATCTCGCCGCCGTTCGACCTCCGACCCGGCGACGAGCCCGCGGCCGTCGCCTCGTACCTCGCCCGCCTCGAGTCCGCGATCCGCGCCCACCCGGCCGAGGCCGTGGCCCACCTGACCTGGCCCTGCTTCGGCCCCGGGCCGGCGCCGATGCCCTGCGAGCGGGCCCGGTCGCGCGGGGGTGTCATCGCGCCGCGCGATGCCCGATAATCTCCCGATCGCGGGCGCGACGGCCCGCGGACCGGGAGGATGATCGCCATGAGCCGATTCCGCTGGATTCCCGCCCTCGTCCTCATCGCCGGCCGCGCCTTCGCCCAGGCCGACGAGAACGAGGTCTACGTCCTCACCAAACCCGAGCACACGATGGAGCAGGTCGAGGCGGCCTACGCCCAGATGCCGACCGTCCGCACCACGCCGCCGGCCGATCGCTGGCGATATCTGCCGAGGACGGCCGCGCTGCTCGCGAAGGACGGGGCCGAGCTCCGCGTGGTGATGATCGGCGACAGCATCGTCAACGACACGAGCCGCTCGCGGTGGGACGACGTGCTCCAGAAGTCGTACCCGAAGTGCAAGATCACCAAGGTCACCTGCGTCCGCGGCGGCACCGGCTGCTGGTGGTTCAAGGAGCCCGCGCGGGTCAAGAGGTACATCCTCGACCAGAAGCCCGACCTGCTCATCCTCGGCGGGATCAGCCACAAGGACGACGTCGACTCGGTCCGCGAGCTGATCGAGGCCGTCCGCAAGTCGTCCGCCTGCGACGTCCTCGTCATGGCCCCCGTCTTCGGGTACATGGACCCGCGCGACGATAAGCAATGGGACGCGGTTGTTCATCCGTCGGCCGGCGACTTCCGCACCCGGCTCCGCCGGATGGCCGACGAGCAGAAGGCCGGCTTCGTCGACATGACGGCCGCGTGGGGCGAATACCTCCGCGCCAGCGGCAAGCCGACCGACCTGGTTCAAGCGCGACGACGTCCACGCCAACGAGCGGGGCGAGCAGGTCGTCGGGCGGATCCTGGCCGCGCACCTCGGGCCGCCACTGCCGGGCCCGGCGAGGTGATTTTTCAGACGGGATGTGATAGGCCTTACAACGCGCTCTTGTTTTTCAGCTTCTTATCGGCCAGCGGGACGACCTCCCGGGGTTCGTTGATCAGCGCCTTCGCGAAGTGCCTCTTCACCGCCTCCCAGCAATCGGTCGTCACGAAGTAGGTTTGCGTGGCCGAGTAGCGGCCCCGGCCCCTCGATCCGGTCGGTTCGAAACGGACCATCCAGCCGGCGGGATTGTCCTTGAGGCGATTGTCCTGGTAATAGCCGACGTAGCGGACCCGCTCTCCGATCCGGAAGCTGCGCCTCGCCTTCGTCCCGGGCAACGTGCCATCCGGCAGGGCGGAGAATGGCTCGATGCACACCAACTCTTCCCCGGGTTCCGTCTCGAGGATTGCGCTCATTCATCCCCCTCGGAAGTTGTCGTCGCCATGATCGACCCGGCCGTCGGGCGTTATGTTCGTGTGGAACCCGTCGGGATGCTGCACGTCCCAGTGGAAATCGTCCTCGCGGCCGCCCGGGTCCGGGTGGGGCACCCACTCATTCCCATCGTCGTCCACATATCCATTCTGCCGCCCTTTCGGCGGGTTGTTCAACCAATTCCTCCCTCTCGGCGGAACAAAGGGATGGGCCCCGCCGCGGGGAAGGAGCCTCCAGGGATACTTGACCGGCCAGGGTGCCGGCTCATCACCCGCCCCGGGGCGTGCCACGATTTAACTCCGACCTCGGGCCCTGTCCTCCGGGCACCGGCTCGCACGCCGACGCCCCGCGCACCCCCGGCGGCGCCGCCCCCCAGCCGAGCTTCTCGCGGAGCGTCCGGTAGAAGCTGTGCCCCGGCAGCCGGACCATCGGGAACGGCGCCGAGCCCCTGCGGACCGAAACGCGGTCCCCCTCGACCAGCGGCACCTGCACCTGCCCGTCGACGACCAGCACCGTCGACGCCGAGCCGCACGGGATGATCTCGTAGACCTTGTGGTCCCCGTCCACCAGCGGGCGCTGGGTGAGCGTGTGGCGCAGATCGGCGTGACGACGAACATCCGCGCGTCCGGCGGCAGGATCGGACCGCCGGCCGAGAGGCTGTGCGCCGTCGAGCCCACGGGCGTCGCGATGATCAGGCCGTCGCCCCGGTACGTCATCACGCCTTCACCGTCGATCGCCAGGCCGATCTCGATGAGGTGGAACTCCGGCCCGGCCCGCAGGACGACGTCGTTGAGCCCGCGGAACGACTCGGCCCGCCCGCCGGGATGGTCGAGCGTGCAGGCGAGCGTCATCAGGCAATCGACCGTGTAGCGGCGGGCCGCGAGGTCGGGCAGCCGGCCGAGGAATTCCTCCGGGCGTCAGCTCGGCGAGGAACCCGAGCCGGCCGAGGTTGATCCCCAGCACGGGCGTCGGCGTGTCCCCCATCCGCCGCGCCGCGTGGAGGACGGTCCCGTCCCCGCCGAGCACGACCGCGACGTCGGCCTCGAGCCCCGACAGGTCGGTCTCGCCGTCGAGGTCGACCCCGACGAGCTCGACCCCCTCGGCGTCCCTCAGCGCCCCGGCCAGCCGCCCGGCCTCGGCGACGACCTCCGGCTTGCCGCCGTTGCCGAGCACCGCGATCTTCAGCGGAGACTTCGCGTCATCGACGGGCACGGGGCACCTCGGGGCGTCGCATCGAGAGTCGCGCGGGCGGCCCTGGGATTGTCGCCGCCCGGGCCCCCCGGGGACAAGACCCGCCGCGATGCCCCGCGCCTCCCTCACGGCTTCCTGGCGTACTCCCCTTCCAGGTGAGCCTTCAGGGGATCGACATCCTTCCCCTCCACGGCATCGAGCGTCGCCGCGCCCTCCTCGGCCTTCCACTTGAACTGGAACTCGAAGCCGACGGGAACCAACTCCTTCACGTGCTCGACGACCTTCTCGGGCCCCTCGATGCCCTTGACCTTGACCTTCACCAGGCCGTCCTTGGTGGCGGAGTAGGAGCATTCGATCCGCAGGTCCCGGTTGTCGCCGTGGGGGCGGATCGTCAGCCTGTCGCCGGCGGAGAACTCGAGCTTCGGCTCCGCGTCCTTCTTCTCCCACGTCCCGGACGGGCCGGGCTTGTCGCCCTTGTCGTCGGCCCACGCCCGGCCACCGGCCAGGATCAGGGCGGCGCAGGCCAGCACGCACGGCGACTGAGCAGGTTCCGCGTCATGACCGAGACTCCTTGAGGCCCGAGGCCGCCCGGGGCGTCGCCGACGCGGCGACCGCGAGCCCGAAGGCCCCGCGAACGAGGCGGCGTGTATGTTAGCGACTGCTCGCTTACTTGTCCAGGGGGGGTCTCTGCGGCTCCCTGTGGTCCCCGACGAGGCGGCCTGGCACGCGGTTGTCGATGGCCCTAGACTGGGCCCATGGGGCGACCGAAGACGATCTCCGACGACGCCGTCCTGCGGATCGCGCGGGGTCTTCCGCGAGCACGGGCACACGGCGACGACGCGGGAGGTCTCGCAGGCCGCCGGCATCTCGGAGGCCATCCTCTACCAGCGCTTCGGCAGCAAGGACGCCCTCTTCTTCGCCGCGATGCACGCCCAGGGCCCCGAGATCGAGGCGCTGCTCGGCCCCGAGGACCCTCCCGACGACGCCCTGCGCGTACCTCAGGACCGTGCTCCCTCGGCTCGCGACTATTTCGCCGAGGTCATCCCGCTGGCCCTGCGCGTGATGACGCACCCGTCGTTCGACCCCGCCTCGCTCTCGCGGAGCACGCCGGGCGGCCCGGCCGAGCTCCGGGACGGGCTCGCGAAGCGGCTCGCATCCCTGGCGGAAGCGGATCGGCTCGCGGCCGCCGACCCCGTCATCCTCGCCCGGCTCCTCCTGAGCCTGTGCATGACTGGCGCTCGGGATCGCCTTCGCCCACGGGCCGCGGCCGACGAACGACCGCAGGCTCGAGGAGTACGTCGCCATCCTGTGGGAAGGGTTGCGGCGCCGCGAGACGTGAGCGGCGTTGGATCGCACTGGCGGGCGAGCTACCGGTGTCACCCGCGGGGAGACGGATGCCTAATTGAGGGTCTCGTCTACGAGACTTGGGGGTTTTAGGCCATCGCGCCGGGTCTCGTGGACGGGGGTCTCAACCACTCGTCTCCGGATCACATAGACGCTTATGCAGAGGCTACTATCGATCCAGAGTGATGGGAATACCGATCTGCATTCGGCTCGCGGGGCCACGTCGCCCAATGTCGCGGAGGAAGGCCAAGGGTTAACTCAACTCACACCGGTCTCGACGAAATGGATAAGAGCCCAAACTCGATCGATTTCACCCCGCTCGATGACCTGCGTCGGCGTGCTGCCTTTCAAGAATTCGTTCGGCGTGTTGAGCCAGGCCCCTAACGCATCGGCCTTCATGATCCGCAGCAAACCCGCCCGGAGCCGATCGATCTCGGTGTAATGGCGCTGGGCAACGCTGCCGAGGGGCGAGCCCGATTTCGAAAGACGAAATCGTCCGGGGGGAGTAACCGACGAGCCTCGCGAAGCTCTCGCGGCTCAGGCCGAGCAGCCTTCGGACACCGGAGGCGAAGACGGCATTGACGGTGAGCCCGACGGCGATCCCCAGCGGCCGCCCGCAATCGCCTTCTTCGGCCCCTTCCCAGATGCCCCACCGATCAAGGCACCGGCGGCCGCCCCTATGGTCGCGGCGGCCACGGCCTGGGTCGCATCCCCTGCGCCCATCGAGATTCCCTGGTCAATGGAGGGCCGTTATCCAACAACCGAGGGACGACCCCCTCCTCGCCCCCGGCGGGGTGGGCACGCGGTCGATCAGCCCGCCACATCGCCCGCCTTGAGGCCGTGGCGCGTTGAGGTCGTGGCGCAGGGCCACGCGCTGGTAAAGCTCCGGGCTCATCGGCGGCGGCCTCCTCGGGGGTTCAAGGACGAAGCGGAACGAGGCGGTTGACGCGCCAGCGAGCCAGACCGTCACCACCGCCAGGGGCGCGACCGCCGAGCCCGACGAGCTCGCCCTCGACCCGGAAGAAGGTGCCGTACTCATTGGTCCCGATCTTCGACCCCGTCCGCCCCGATCGCAAGACGTCGCAACGCGGCCATCAGGTCGTCCGGGTTCTCGGCGGTGAAGCCCGCCCGGGCGAGGAACTTCGACTTATCGTCCCACGGGCGCGGCACTCAGGAGATAGCGTGTGAGCTTCTCCGGCGGATCTCCGCGTCGTCCGGGATGGTCATCGATCGCCTCGCCGCCTCATCCGGGACCGCTTTCCTGGACACCGATCCTACATCCGCGACAGTCCCCCGGGCAACGTAGAGAACGATCCGGCCCCGGATTGCGACCAGACCCGCTTGGGTGGCACTTCACGGAAGACCCGGCCGGGTGGCACTGGTGGCTCGCCGGGTGCCACCGGCGGGCCTTCCCACCAGTGTCCGGGCGGGAGACCCCACCGGTGGCAAGAGCCACCAGTGCCACCGTTTTCCGAGAACGATCCCCGCCCGATTCACGATCATAGGGATAGATGCTCTGCGCGACGTCGTGCGCGGCGAACCCCCAGGATCACAACCCAAGGCCGAACACCCATGCGTTCCGAGAAGCGCGCGAGGCGAGCCGAATCAACGGCGGAAAATCCCGCGGCCCCACCTCCCCCGAGGGCAAGAATGTCTCCAAGTTCAACGGCGTGACCCACGGCCTCTGCGCCGTGCACCTCATCCTCCCCGGCGAGGACCCCGCGGCTCTAGACGCCGAACTCCAGGCCTGGGACAACGACTGGAACCCGCCCACCCACACCCGCGCCGTGCTCGTCCGGCGGGCCGCGATCGCCTCGTGGCGGCTGAACCGGGCCGTCAAGGCCGAGGCCGCCTGGCTCGGGAGCGCGCCGAACTGGCCGGCGACGCCTTCGACTTCGAGCGCTTCAACCGCGCCGACCGCGCCGTTCCCCGCCGCCACCGACCCGGGCGGCGCCCTGTCCCTGCTCGAGATGGACGCGACCGGGCATCGACCGCATCATCGCCTCCTGCGGCGAGCTCGAGCGCGCCTCGAGGCCGGCCCCACCGCCTGGGACCAGCCGCACTACCACCAGCGGCTCATGCTGGTGACCAGGCACCGCCTCGACGAGAACCCGTACAACGCCGGGCCGATCCCCAAGGCCTCGGCCCGCCTGTTGGCGGCGAATAACGCGGAGTTCGCGGACAACCCGTGCTTCGACTACGGCCACTGCGTGTTCGTCGTCCCGCTGCCCGGAGGAGGAGCGCGCGGCGGCGGTCGAGCTGCTGAAGCGTGCGGTGGCCGAGAAGGTCCAGCGGCTCCGCGAGCTCCTGCGCCACGATGCCCGACCCGTCGGAGTTGCGCCTGTGCCGTGGCGGCGGCGTACTGCGACGGCTCGGAGGAGGGGAAGCTGCGGCATCGGTACGAGATGGCGATCGATCGCGGGCTGCGGGCGACGATCCAGCAGCTGGTGATGCTGGAGAAGTCGGGGGCGGACCTGCCCGATGACGATCCACAACCCCATGATACCGAAAGAGATACGAAAATCACCCCCGCCTCGCCCGAGTCCCCGACGGCCGCCGCGCCGGGTTCGGTCGCGCGGCTGAGCCCAGGATCGTCCCGACCCGGCCGCAGCCCCCAATTAGAAGCCCGAAGGCCCCGAATCCGGCCCCCGCGCGCGCCGGCGGCGCCGATCGCGGCGGTGAGATAAGTCGATCTCAATCCAAACAGGGTCGCCCGAGCCCGGGCCGCGCCCGCGGTGCGCTGGGGGCGGCCTCGATCCGGGCCGGCTCCCGAGGAGGTTTGACAACGGCGGCCCCCGCCTCTACAACCGATCCCCGGAGAACGCGACCAGGAAAGGGCACGCGATGCAGTCCCCGCGGCTGGATACGCACCAGAAGGCCGTCCAGATCAACCTGGACAACACGAAGTACGGCACGTTCGCCGAGATCGGCGCCGGGCAGGAGGTGGCGCGCTGGTTCTTCCGCGTCGGCGGCGCGGCCGGCACGATCGCCAAGAGCATCTCGGCCTACGACATGACCGTCTCGGACGCCATCTACGGCGCGTGCCGGCCGCTACGTCAGCCGCCAGCGGCTCGAGACGATGCTCGACTACGAGTATCGGCCTGATGAACGAGCGGCTCGCCGCCAAGCGCGGCGAGAACACGCGGTTCTTCGTCTTCGCCGACACGGTCGCCGCCAAGAGCTACACCCGCAAGGACAACTGGCACGGCTGGATGGGCATCCGGTTCCAGAACCGGCCCGGCGCCGAGCCCTCGCAGATCATCCTGCACGTCAGCCTGCTCGATCGCGAGACGACCTTGCAGCAGGAGGCGGTCGGCATCCTCGGCGTCAACCTGATCCACGCCGCGCTCTACGAGGCCGGCGCCGGTCGGCCCTGCTCCGGCACCTGCTCGACGACCTGTCCAACGAGCGGATCGAGGTCGACCTGATCGAGTTCTCCGGGCCGGCCTTCGCCGAGCGTCGACAACCGCCTGATGAGCCTGGAGCTCGTCCACTGCGGGCTGACCGAGCGCGGCCATGTTCACGCGCCGACGGCAAGGTCGTCCAGCCGGCCGAGGTGTTCTACAAGCGGCCCGATCCTGGTCGTCCGCGGCCGCTTCCGGCCGGTCACCAACGTCACCGTCGACATGCTCAACTGCGCGCTCGCCCAGTTCGCCAGGAGCCGGCCAACCAGGGCGAGGACATCCTGGTCGTCACCGAGATGACCCTGCGCAACCTCCAGGAAGGCGACGCGATCGACGACCGCGACTACCTCGATCGCGTCGACCTCCTCCGGACGCTCGGCCGGCCCGTGCTGATCTCCAGCTTCGGCGAGTACTACCGGCTGGCGCAACTACCTCCACCGCCACACCACGCAAGCTCGATCGGGCTGGCGATGGGCGTGCCCGACGCTCCGCGAGATCTTCGAGGAGAAGTATTACACGCACCTGGCCGGCGGCATCCTCGAATCGTTCGGCCGGATGTTCAAGAACGACCTGAAGCTCTACGTCTATCCGCTCCTCGACCCGACGCCGGCGCGATCGTCACCGCCGCCGACTTCCGCGTCGCGCCCAAGCTCCAGCACCTCTATCAACTACCTGGTCGAGAACGGGCACATCCAGCCGATCCGCGACTACAAGCCGGAATTCCTGAGCATCTTCTCCCGCAACGTCTATCGCAAGCTGCACGAGGGCGACCCGACCTGGGTCGACGACGTGCCGCCCAACGTCGCGCTGCTGATCTGCCAGCGCCACCTGCTGGGCTACGACCCCGAGAAGTTCGAGACGCCCGAGATGCCGGGGCCGAGCTGAGGCCATTCCGCGCCCCCCTCCTTGCTGCCGACAATTCGCCCCTTTGGTCTTCGAGCTCCGGATCGTGTCCCGGCGTCGACACGGAGTCGAGTGAACTTGATGAAAAAAGCCATCTGGATTTGACTTTATTGAGGCAACGGTAACACTGATCATAGAGGGTTTTACGTCAAGCGACGCGGGGTATCGAGGCCGATACGCCGAATTGTCGTCCTGCGCGATCCTGCGAAGTCGGATCGGAATGGGGCTGGCGGTAGGGCCCTTCTCGATCGTCGTCGTGCCTCCCTCGACCGGCTCCGGTGGGCTTGCGCGTCTGGCCGGCGATAACGTTCCGAGAAGCCAAAAATGATATCGGAACTTCTGAATCATGAGGCCGGGGCGTCGATCCTCCCGCCCCGGTCCCCGTTCCGGTCCAGGGCGGAGCGGATCGAGGCCGGGAAGGAGCAGCGGGCCGCCCTGCCCGCGCCGTCCATGCCGGATGGGAGCCGCGGGCCGGGGGCCGCGATCCGATCGACATCCTGGAGGAATCCAATCGGGAGAGGCTCCCGGATCTCGTGCCCCTGCGCTACGGTCGGATGCTGAGGAGCCCGTTCACCTTCCTGCGGGGCTCCGCCGCGCTGATGGCGTGCGACCTGGCCTCGCTGCCGGCGACGGGGATCGGGGTCCAGGCCTGCGGCGACTGCCACCTCCTCAATTTCGGCCTGTTCGCGACGCCCGAGCGCAACCTGGTCTTCGACATCAACGACTTCGACGAGACCCTGCCCGCCCCTGGGAATGGGACCTCAAGCGGCTGGCGACCAGCTTCGTCGTCGCCGGGCGCGATCACGGCCTGTCCGACGACGACGGCCGGGAGGCCGCCGTCGAGTGCGTGCGCCTATCGGGAACGCCTGCGGGACTACTCGCGGATGAGCCCGATGGAGGTCTGGTACTCGCGACTGGACGTGGAGACCATCATCGAGATGGCCCCGGATGCGGCGACGCGGAGGCGGCGGGAACGGCTGGCCGAGAAGGCCCACGACCGCATCATCGAGCACCTGTTCCCCGAAGATCGTCAGCCAGGTCGGGGGCGATACCGCTTCGTCGACCAGCCGCCGATCGTCTATCACCCCGCGAGGGCGACTCCGACGCACGCGTGCGCGAGGGGTTCGAGGACTACCGCGAGACGCTCCCGGACGAGCGCCGGGCGCTCGTGGATCGCTACCGGCTGGAAGACGTCGCGATGAAGGTCGTCGGCATCGGCAGCGTGGGTACGCGCTGTTACATCTCCTGCTGTTCTGGGACGACAAGGATCCGCTGTTCCTGCAGGTCAAGGAGGCCCGGCGTTCGGTGCTCGAGCCCTACGCGGGCCGACGCCCGTCGGCAACCAGGGGCAGCGGGTCGTCGTCGGGCAGAGCGTGATGCAGGCGGCCAGCGACATCTTCCTGGGCTGGGTGCGGGGGCGGGGGCCTGATTTCTACGTGAGGCAGCTGCGCGACATGAAGATGTCGGCCCCGGTCGAGGGCGTCCAGCGGGCCACGATCGAGAGTTACGCCGAGCTCTGCGGCTGGACCCTGGCCCGCGCCCATGCCAAGTCCGGCGATGCCGCGACCATCAGCGGTTATCTGGGCAAGGGCGACCAGTTCGACGAGGCGATGGGGGCGTTCTCGGTCGCCTACGCCGATCAGACCGAGCGCGATTACGCCGCGCTGGTCAAGGCCGCGGAAAGGTCGCATTAACGTGCTGGTCGAAGAAGACGAGGGGAATTGCAAGAAGACGCCGGCCTGAGTCGACCTTCATCCGCCCGCCGCATGCCACTCGCCGCTGCCTATTAAGTTTTCCAGATTACCCAGATCACGGCAAAATCTTGGAATGTCCCTGTTCTTCCTGCGGGCAGGGCTGACACCGGGTCGAACCGAATCGTCGGGGGGGAAGTGTGGGGCAAGCCCGCCACTTGTTGAGCTGGACCGCCACCCCCTCCAGTGTGCGATGGCAGGGGACATCGTTGACACTTGCGCAGGGGGACATGGTTGACACACGGCGATGAGGCCTATCAGATAGGCCTCTGGAATGCCTCGCGCCCCTTGCAGCAGGCCCCTCCGACGGCCGACTTACCCGGCCGTCCTGAATCGGCCTCACGCCCCTTTCGAAGCCCGGGGCCTTACCCGGCGCCCCGGTCTGTCAACGATGTCCCTGGCACAATCTGTCAACCATGTCCCTGCGCTGCACAGCAAGCCACCAATGCCACCCGCTCCGGAATCTCGCCCGGACTATCGGGCATGGCCGAGGAGTGTACCGCCCACGCCGCCGAGACGAGAATTCGATGCGATCTGCAAAGAAAAGATATTTTCCCAGGAATACTCAAAATTGACAGAAGCTGACATCTTGTATAAGGTTCGCTGCCTGGAGTTCGTTTCATCCGCGTATCGACAGAACGGGGGGGGGTCTACATGCGGGCGACGATGGGCTGCACCTCGCCCGGTTCTCGTCGTTGGCGGCGATCGGCGCTGGTCGCGTCGGACTGTGCAGGCCGGCGTGAACTGGTCAATCGTGCATCGGCGTTCCCCGATTACGGCCTGCCCAACCGCAGCACCACTGGGGGCGCCGCCGACGCCCTCGCCCGTCTGGCATGCCCTGCCCGAGGTCGCCACGGGGGGCGGGTATGTGTCGCTCTAGTCGGAACTTGCTGGGTCGAAGGGACGGTGGGCACCCTCGTCAACAAAGGGCACGATCTTCAATGCGATCGGACAACGTCGCTCTCCAGGCCCGGCCGGGGGATTCCGTCTTTCATCTACTACTCGGGTCACGGCACCAAGCTCGTCCCGGGGAGCGACGGTTTGCCCGCCTTCAATAAGCCGGAAGTCCCGCCCGCCCTGGGATCGGAATTGAACGAGATGCTCGGCGCTCTCCGGACCCAGCCGGCAGCGCACCTTAACGAGCCACGATTGGATCACCGACTCCGAGCTGGCCGCGCACTTGGCGGTCTCGTTCGACCCCGGCGTCAAGAAAACTGGTATTCTTCGACACCTGCTACGCGGGCGGTTTCTGGGGTCCAGGACCCGGAGGATCCGGATCGATGCCCAAGGAGACCACGCTCCTTGTCGTCGGCCGACGAGCTCCTTGACCGTGTGATGCGGCATCCGGTCAAGGAGGGCCCGCCTTTCGGACCAATGCGTTCATCGTGGGAAGTCGCTCGCGAGGAGGCGAATCGAGCTTCGAGCACCGGCCGACGGATCTCTTGCAGTTTGTCGTTAGAGTTTGGTGTCCCTAGTTCAACCTCTGTCCATGATAGTGTTTAAATCGTTGCTTCCGATTCGGTAAGGTAATCCACCGGGAAGGGCCTCACCCGACGCGAGCGACTCGGTGATTCCCGCCGTCACACGAGCCCCTTCGTACTTCTCCGATGGGTGCGGGTCGGTCATCCCGTTATCGCACCTCGCCCTCTTCGTGGTCGGGTTGATGGCTCTATGGTCGCAGGTGACGAATGGGACGTCCGTGTTACACGGGGTTGAAACGAGCCGGCTCGATGGCCGCATTCCGGGCTCAGCCTAGCGGACGAGGACGCTCGGTCGCCCGGTCACGACCCTCGCGTCGGCTTCGAGAGCCCCGTTTCGGATCGGAGCGTCGAGCCCTCGTATTCGTCGAAGAGGGCCCCCCGGTCACCGTCGGCCGGGAAGAGCTGGCGTCTCTCGGAGTGGATCCCCAGCTCGGGGAAGTGGACGTACTCGATACCGAGCTTGCCCGCGAGTCGCGTGAGCGTACTCTTATGGAATCCGTAGCGGCGAGACGACGGGTTGTTCCGCCCGTCCATGAGCCGCTCAACGCCGCTCTGAGCGAGGAGGTTGAGGCAGCGGTCAACGAGATTCCCTCATAGCCCGCTGTATAAACGTCGACATCGGCCGTGGCCCGGGTAGGATCTTGGCACGCTCGCTATTGCGGAACTCGGGGTGCCGCTCATAGACGTACTCGACCAACTGATTCGCCGAGAGCCGGCTGAGCCGAGCGAAGAGCCGCCGCACCTCCATATCGACCGGGGGCGAGAGTTCCGGGTCGGAGACGACGAGCTCGGGATTTATTCGCCATGTCTGCTCATCGCTTTCGAAGAGGTAGTTCAGCTCCCCTGAGCCTTTGAATTTCCTGATAGAGACCGAACGAGAAGGGGCCGAAGCGGTAGGGTACGAAGTCATAGAATGAGCTCCCGCCCTTCGAGACGGTCTCGTGGCGCAGGAGAAAGGACCACTTCATTAGCTCCACCCGCTGGACGGGTCGCCCAGCGAGCCTAAGCATCAGAAGTAGCACCTTTTGACGTGTCAGCATCAAAACTCCCCTTGCTCGCCCATCACACCTATATCATTGTCCACTGGCGGCCAACTGGAAACGAGACCCCAGCGGCCACCAAGAGGTAGATTGGTCCCGTAGGGAGTAGGTTAGGTAGGGCGGGCACCGTCCACCGGCCTCTACGCCTGGCCGGTGGCGGTGCCCACTCTACGCTTTCACTTCCAATCGACTTTGACGATTTCGAGCACCTTCTGCATCGGCGCCGTCGCCGCCTCACCCCACTCGGCCCGACGAAGCATCTCCAGCGCCCTCCATCGCTCGGCGAGAGGGCCGGGAGAGCCAGAAGGCCTGGTCGAGCGGGCGACCATCCACCGAGACGATCTTTTTCGTCTCCGGATCGAGCCGCCAAGGGAGTTCGTCCTGACGCTCTTCGTCCAAGGAGACCTCCACCCGAAAGGGGTTCACCCCGCCCGCGACGTCCCCGCCGCATACGAACCCGCCTCGACCGCCAGCCCCACCGCCCTCGCCAGTTCCAAAGCCGAGGCCGCAATCCCATCGACATCCAGCCCGACCTCCGCAAGCTGCTCGTCGCGCTCGGCGTGGAGGACGAACGAATCGGGCAATCCCAGCCGCCGCACGTGCGACGTGTTCAAGCCCGGCCTCGTTGGCCGCTTCCAGCACGGCCGAGCCGAAGCCGCCCTTCAGGCAGCCTTCTTCGACCGTCACGACGAACGGCGCATTCCTCGACCGCCTTGAGGATGGTCGCCTTGTCGAGCGGCTTGACGAAGCGGGCGTTGATGACGCCGATCCGCAGGCCGTACTGCGCGCGGAGCCGCTCGGCGACGCGGAGGCAGTCCGCGACCAGCGTGCCGTAGGCGAGCAGCATGCCGTCGGTCTCCCACTCGAGGATCTCGGCCTGGCCCAGCTCGATCGGCTGCGGCCTCGCGCTCGATCGTCTCGAGGTTCGCCTTCGGGTAGCGGATGCGACGTCGGGCCGTCGTGGTGCAGGGCGAAGTCGCAGCATCGGCGCCACGTCCTGCTCGTCGCCGGGGGCCATGCACGACCATGTTCGGGAAGCAGCCGCATGTACGGCGATGTCGAAGACGCCGTGGTGCGTCGGGCCGTCGGCGCCGGCGAGGCCGGCGCGGTCGAGGCGTGAAGACGACGGGCAGGTTCTGCAGCGCAGACTTCCTGGAAGATCTGGTCGAAGCCGCGCTGCAGGAAGGTGCTGTAGATGTCGACGATCGGCCGCGCGCCGGCCTTGGCCATGCCCGCGGCGAAGGCGACGGCGTGGCTCTCGCAGATGCCGACGTCGAAGAAGCGGTCGGGGAACGTCTCGCGGATCTTCTCGAGCTTGTTCCCCTGGCACATCGCCGCCGTCAGCACGGCGACCTTCGGGTCGCGCCTTCATCGCGTCGAAGATGGCGGCGCTGACGGCGTCGGTGTAGGCCTTGCGCCGCCGCTTCTTCAGCGAGGATGATCGCGTTCTGGCCCGACCTTCTCGAACGACGCCGGCGGCGTGGATACGTCACCGGATCCTCTCGCGGCCTGCGGCACGCCGTGGCCCTTCTCGGTCAGGACGTGCAGCAGGACCGGGCCGTCCTGCGCCTTGACCTTCTTGAGAGTACGGCGCAGGGTCGGCAGGTCGTGGCCGTCGATCGGGCCGAGGTAGCGGAAGCCCAGCTCCTCGAAGAGCATCCCGCCGTGGAGAACGCCTTGATGGCCGTCGCTGAACTGCTCGGAGCCACGTGCTCGGCCACGTCGCCGACCAGGGGGATCGACGGGAGCATGTCCTTGACGCCGCTTGTTCGAGCCCTGGTAGAAGCGGGGTCATCCGGCCTGGTCGAGGTAGTGCGCCAGGCCGCCGACGCGCGGGCAGATCGACATCTTGTTGTCGTTGAGGATGACGAGGAGGTTCTTGCTTCAGGCCGCCGGCGTTGTTCAGCGCCTCGAAGACGATGCCCGACGGGAAGGCGCCGTCGCCGATGACCGCGACGGCGTGCCGCTCGGCCTGGCCGAGCAGGTCGTCGCCCGCCTTCAGGCCCAGGGCCGTCGAGGCGCGCAGCCGGCGTGGCCGGTCATGAACAGGTCGTAAGTCGCTCTCGGCCGGGTTCGGGTAGCCCATCAGGCCGCCCTTGGTGCGGATCGTGCTCGAACTGTCGGTAGCGGCCGGTGATGAGCTTGTGCGGATAGATCTGGTGGCCGGTGTCCCAGATCAGGCGGTCCTTGCGAGAAGTCGAAGGTCAGGTGCAAGCGCCAGGCAGAGCTCGACGACGCCGAGGTTGCTGGCGAAGTGGGCGGGCCGGTGGTTGACGACGCCGACCAGCTCGTCGCGCATCTCCTGCGCGAGCTGCTCGAGCCGGGCGTCGTCGAGTCCCTTCAGGTCGGCGGGCGAGTGGATGTCGGCCAGCAGGTCGCGGCTCATCAGCGGTCCCTTTCCAGTAGATCCATCGCCAGTGCGCGGAGCGTCGTGCCCCGTGCGCCGAAGGGCTCCAGGGCCGCCGCGGCCTCGTCGGCGAGCGCTCGCGCCCGCCTCCGGCTGCCGTCGACGCCGAGCAGGCCGGGGTAGGTCCACTTCCCCAGCCCGGAGTCCTTGTTCACCCGCTTGCCCATCTTGGCCTCGTCGCCGGTCACGTCGAGCAGGTCGTCGACGATCTGGAACGCGAGGCCCACCGCATGACCATAGGACGTCAAGGCTTGCAATCTCGTCGTGTCCGTCCCTGCCACGATCCCGCCCATCTTCAACGCGGCCCTCAGGAGGGCCCCGGTCTTGCGGACGTGGATGGCTTCGAGGGCCTCGATGGTCGGGTCGTCGCGCCCCTCGGCCTCAAGGTCGGCCATCTGCCCGGCGACCATCCCCGAGGGCCCGGCCCCTTCGGCCAAGGCTAGCACGCATCCGGCCGCCGCCTCGGGCGGCCTCGTGAACCGGGCGATAGTCTCGAAGGCCAGGGTCAGCAGGCCGTCGCCCGCGAGGATGGCCGTGGCCTCGTCGAACGCCTTGTGGCAGGTCGGCCGGCCGCGGCGGAGGTCGTCGTCGTCCATGCTCGGCAGGTCGTCGTGGATGAGCGAATAGGTGTGGACCATCTCGAGCGCACACGCCGCCGGCAGCGCCGAAGTCCAGTCCCCGCCACAGGCTTCGCTCGCGAGCAGGCAGAGGGTCGGCCGGAGCCGCTTGCCGCCGCCGAGCAGGCTGTAGCGCATCGCCTCGGCGAGCCGAGGCGGGCAGTCGCGGCCCGATGCGACCTCGGGGGCGAACCGCCCGAGGGCCTCGTCCACCCGAATCCGGGCGCTGCGGAGGGTCTCGGCGAGGCGACCGGCCTCGGTGGCTGGGGGCATCGTCATGGGCGGGTGAATCAGACCGGGCCGATCGAGGTGGGCGGCCGTCCCTTCAGGCCACAATCCCGCGCGGCCAGAGGGGTAACGACCAGGGGTCGCCGACCGGTCGGAGTTATTGTGGGCAACCGGGGGCGGATTGTCCATGCGGCTTCGCCCGAAACCGGCTTGGGCCGTGGGTTTCGACCGCGCTCATTTCCGGCCCGTGAATGCATCGTAGTCGGCGTGCGTCCCGATCCAGTACCAGACGTTGTCGCCCCGATCTTCGACATAGATGGCGCGGTACTGCATGCTGACCGAGACGGACTTGCTTCCTCGCCGATGCCGGCCCCTGGCCATGTCTTCCAGCTCGTGGAGCCTGAGCGAGGGATGGGTCGGGTCCTGGCGGAACTTCGCATAAGCGGCGACGGCCAGCGCGCGAATCCTCTCCGGCAGGCGACCGTATTGCGCCCGGAACTGGGCCGTGCGGACGTTCCTATTCGGCTTCGGCGCGCTCATCGACGTCGAATGGCTCCGTCCGCCCGGCGCGGTGGTCGTCGATCGCGTCGTCGCGGAGCCGGGCCAGCTCGTCGCCGCCGAAGAATTCGCCGTCGGGCGTGAGCATCGACCGGGCTTCCTCCACGCGAGTGCGGAGCAAATCCGCCGCGTCGACGGTGCGCCCCTCGATGTGGGGAATGACCCGGAGCGAGACATCGAGCCAATCCCGGAGCAGCCCGCGGACCTTGGCGTCCAGCCCCGGGTCGAACTCCATCCGGTCGCTGAGGACGAGCTCTCTGATGTCCAGATCGAGGTCGATGAGGCGATCGAAGAGGAAATTGGCCTTGGCCACGACCTCGTCCCAGGCCCAGCCCGGGTCCGAGGCGTCATGCCCCTTCGCCCCGTCCTCGACGTCTCGACGGTAGCGGAGGACCTCCCGCTCGGCGAAGCGGACGCGGCCCAGGGGCTGAGTCACCGTCATGGCCGCAACCCCCCGCCACGGGACCGATCGGGCCCGCGCACGCCGCCGGCCTCCCGGAATTCTCCGGTGCCTCGCGGGCGAAATCAAGGCCGACGGAACTCCTCACCGAGCCTCCCGAGCGCCTTCCGGACATCCTCCAGCGTCCCGACGACGACGAACATCCGGTAGCGGTAGTCGCCCGGCCGGATCCCCTTCGGGTCGCGGACGCGGAACACGCAGTTCCACTTGACCACCCGCTCGGGCACGAACCGCCACCGGCCGTAGCCCGGCCCCGGCTCGGGCGAATAGACGCCCATCGCGTGCGAGCCGCCCGGCGTGGCCAGGACCACGGGCATCGCCTGCTCGCCCGGGCCGTCGTCCAGCGGGAGCAGCGTGGCCGTCGCCGCGTCGTACCTCCAGAACCGGCTGAACTCCGCCGGCATGTAGCCCGTCACGGCCTCGAACTGGGCGATCGCGTGCCGCTCCCCCTCCGGGAGGGTGAACGTCACGTCGTACTCGATGACGTGCGGGTCGCCCCCGTGGCCGATGCGGACCCGCTTGGAGAGCTTGTGGTCGGACAGGACCCGATCGTTGCACGCCGGGTGGCCCTCGGACTTCTCCCCCGGCGCCAGCCAGAACGCCATCCGCGACGTCGTCTGCAGCTCCGGCCCGACCGCGGAGAGGCTGAGCAGTCGGCTCGACGACCTCGGCCCGACGTGGTCGGCCCGCGACCCCGCCTCGGTCGGGTTGAACACCTCGGGGATGAACCGCCCGTCGGCGCAGTCGAGGTTCGAGGCCGACTGGAGCTGCCGCCCGTGGTCGAGGCTGTCGATGAACTCCTTGCCGTCCCATGTGACCGAATGGATCGCGCCGGCCAGGCGGCTCGTGGTCGTGATGACGATCTCGGAGGGCCCGGCCTTGGCCCGGATGACGGAATCGCCCGATGGCGGCCCCTGGCAAAGGCCCGGGGTCGAGAGGCCGCAGAACAGGATGACGAGCGGTCGGACCATTCGCTTGCTCATTCGGTGTCCCCGGTCTCCGTAGGGTCCGCCATGCGGACCATCTTCGGCAAGGGCCGTCCCACCGGATGGTCCGCGTGGCGGACCCTACGGAGACGGCAGGGCCGCGAACAGGTCGGCCAGCTCGTGCTCGTAGAGCTTCCACCGACCGACCGACCGGCGATGCACCGGCTCGCGGACCTGGATCGCGCTGGCGGTCCGGACGGCGCCGCCCGCGCGGTGAAACTCGAGGCAGGCGGGGTCCCACTCCAGGCCCAGCGCCGCGATGAGCCGGCGGGCGACGGGCTCGAGGTCGGTCACGGCCTCCTCGTAGTCGACCTCGTGGATCGTCGCGGGCAGGACGGTGCGCCAGTGCTCCATCAGGCGGAGGTAGCCGCGGAAGACGGAGGCGATGTCGGCCGGGGTGTTGGTCCAGGGGAGGCTCTGGAAGACCGTCATCCAGCACGAGAGGGCCGTGTCGCGGAGGTCGCGGCGGCAGTGGATGAACGTGGCGTCGGGGAACAGGGCGGCGAGGAAGCCGAGGTAGAGAAAGTTGCCGGGCAGCTTGTCGACGACCCGGGCCGAGCGGCCGCCGTCGCGGAGGCGGAGGTGTTCGAGATAGCCCTCGGCCGTCGCGCGGATCGCCGGCGCGTCCAGGCGAGGGAGCCACTGCGGGGGCGACGCCCCGGGCATGCCCAGCGCGGCGGGCAGGTCGGAGAAGGTGAAGCGGGCGAGGTTCAGCTCGCCTAGGCCGTGGACCTCGGGGTGGGCGGCCAGGACCCGCTCGATCAGGGTCGTCCCCGAGCGCGGCAGGCCGACGACGAAGACCGGCCGGCGCGTCCTCGGGGCCCGCGCCGGCGACCCGGGCGAAGAACGCGGGGTCGAAGGCCGCGATCAGGTCGTCGACGAACCGGTCGCGCGTCGCGGCGTTGAACGCCAGCCATCGGGACCGGTTCGTCTCCGCCTGGAGCGCGTTCGCCTCGCGGAGCCGGGCGACGGCGCGGGCGCGCTCGCCGCGGGCGTCGAGGGCCGTCGCCAGCGAGTAGAGGAGGCGGAGCCGCGACTCCGGGTCCGGGTCGTCGAGCCTCGCCTCGAGCGCCTCGAGGTCGGCCTCGGGCAGCCGGCCGCGGAGGAGCCAGCCGAGCCGGGCGTGGCCCGCCGACGAGCCCGGGTCGATGGCCAGGGCCTCGCGATAGGCGGCCTCGGCCGCGGCGAAGTCGCCCCGCTCCTCGTCGAGCGAGCCCAGGTCGAGCCGGGGCTCGGCCGAGTGGGGCTCGATGGCCATCGCGGCGCGGAACTCGGCCGCGGCCTCGTCCGGCCGCCCCTCCGCCCGCAGGGCCCGGCCCAGCGCCAGGTGCGGATACGCCCGGTCGTCGGGGCCGAGCGCCAGCACCCGCCGCCAGGCGTCGATGGCCGGCCCGTTCCGCTCGGCGAGCTCGTGCCGCGCGGCCAGGTTCTCCCAGTGGACCGGGTTGGCGGGGTCGAGCGCCGCGGCGCGTTCGAACGGGGCGAGGGCGTCGTGGATCCGGCCCAGCCGGATGAGGATCGCGCCGAGGGCGTGGTGCGCCTCGGCCCGATCGGGGGCGAGCCGCACCGCCTCGCGATACGCCGCCTCGGCCTCGCCGAGCCGATCGAGTGCCTCCAGGGCCCCGCCCAGCACCGCGAAGAACCCCGCATGCCCCGGCGCGAGCCGGATGGCCCGGGAGAAGAGATCGACAGCCTCGGCCGCCCTGCCCTGCATCATCAATGTCTGGCCGAGGTTCGCGTGATAGGGCGCGAAGCCCGGCGCCAGCTCGGAGGCCCGGCGGAAGTGCGCCTCGGCCTCCTCCAGCCGGCCCAGCTCGCGGAGGACGACGGCGAGGTCGTTGTGCAGCTCGGCCGACGCTGGCGTCCGGGCCAGCGCCTGCGGAGCGCCCCGGCTGCCTCGTCGAGCCGCCCCTCGCCCCGCAGCGACCGGGCGAGCGACCGGGCCTCCGCCGTCGATGCTGCCGGAGCATCGGATGTCCTGGACATGATCGGGCTCGCGAGTGCTAGGTCTGGCCATCCCGAGAGGGGCCGGATCTTACCCACGCCCTCCCGAGGGCGGAACCCGAACTCCCGGGCCGCAAAGCCAATTCGATGCCCGAAAATCGGCGGCGAGAACACCCGTCCATCGGTTAGGCTCAACCCAGCGACATGACGACCCGGAGGGCCAGCCCCGATGACGACCACGCTCCCGACCCGGGGCTCGATGCTCCGGGCGTTCCTCGACGGCGACTCGAAGGCCGAGGGGATCTTCCTCGTCGCGGTCCGGACCACGCGGATCTTCTGCCGGCCGACCTGCCCGGCGCGGAAGCCGAAGCCCGAGAATGTCGAGTTCCACCCCGACCCCGCGTCCGCCCTCCGTGCCGGGTTCCGGCCGTGCAAGCGGTGCCGGCCGATGGACGCGGTCCGCAGGCCGCCGGAGCTGGTCGAGCGGCTCCGCATGATGATCGAGGACAGCCCGGCGCACCGGGTCGGCGACAAGGAGCTCATCGCCCGCGGCATCGACCCCTCGACGGCCCGCCGCCAGTTCCGGAGGTACTTCGGCATGACCTTCCACGCCTACCAGCTCTCGCGACGCATGGGCGCGGCCCTCCGCGACGTCCGCGGCGGGCAGAAGCTTCTGGAGGTCGGTCTGGACGCCGGCTACGCGTCGCCCGCCGCGTTCCGCGAGGCCTTCGCCCGGCTCTTCGGCCGCGCCGCCCCGCGACGCCCGCGACGCCGATGGCCTCTTCGCCCGCCGGGTGGAGACCCCGCTCGGCGCCATGCTCGCGCTGGCCGACGATGAGGGCCTGCGGCTCCTCGAATTCCTCGACGGCCCGAGCCTGGAAGGGAGGGTCCGCGCCCTCGGCGAGTCCCTCGGTCGCGCGGTGATCCACGCCGACCATCCCCTGCTCGACGCCGTGGCCGGCCAGCTCGGCGCCTACTTCGCGGGCGAGTGCCTGACGTTCGACATCCCGCTTGCCCCGCTCGGCTCGCCGTGGCAGCTCGCGGTCTGGGAGGGCCTGCGGGCGATCCCGCCGGGCGAGACGCGGTCGTACGCGCAACTGGCCGGGTCGCTCGGCCGACCGACCGCCAGCCGCGCCGTGGGGCACGCCAACGGCCGGAACCCGATCGCGATCGTCGTCCCGTGCCATCGCGTGATCCGCGCCGACGGCTCGCTGTGCGGCTACGCGGGCGGCCCGTGGCGGAAGCGGTGGCTCCTCGACCACGAGCGCGCCCACCTCGGCGGCCCATCTTCGCCTTGACGCCCCGGCCGTACCGATTACTCTCCGCGGGATTCGGGGCGGCGTGGTCCGGTGGAGTCTCGCCTCAGGGAAGGGGGCCGCGGATGTTCGACATCAGGGCGATCGGTCTGCTCGCGGCGGTCCTGGCGGCTTCGGCGTCCCTCGCGCCGCGCAGAGCGCGGCCGAGGCCGAGGCGGTGAAGATGCGGCTCCTCGAGGCCGACCGGCTCGAGCGCCAGGGGATGGCCTCGGCCCGCGCGGCAACTTCGCCTCGGCCGCGATCCCGCTCGAGGCGGTCCTGATGATCCGCGAGAAGGAGCTCGGGCCCGAGCATGCCGACACGGTGCGCGTGCTCAACGCCTTCGGCACGGTCCTCCAGGCCCTCGGCCGGCACCAGGAGGCCGACCGCCTCCTCACCCGGGCCCTGGCCGCCAGCGAGAAGGCGCTGGGCCCGGACCACCCCGACGTCGCGGACATCCTCCACAACCTCGCCAACGTCTACGCCTCGTCGGAGGACATCCGGCGCGTCGAGCAATCCCTGCCCCTGCTCGAGCGCGCCGCGAGCATCCGCGCCAGGGCGCTCGGGCCCGACCATCCCCGCGTGGCCGAGGCGATCAACCGGATGGCGACGCTCGACCTGTACCTCGCCGAGCGGGCGGGCGCCTGGCAGATGCCCGACCTGCTGGCCGGGGTCCGGCCGACGCCGGCGAGCCTGGCGCGGCCGAGCCGCTCGCGCGGCGAGTACCTGGCCCGAGCCCAGCGCGAGTCCCAGCAGGCGCTGGCGATCCGCGAGAAGGCGTTCGGCCCCGACCATCCGGCGGTGGCCTCCGGCCTCGCCGGCCTGGCCGCCGTCCTCGTGGCGCGGGGCCAGTACGCGCAGGCAGAGCCGCTCCTGAAGCGGGCCGTGGCGATCTCCGAGAAGACCGCCGGCCCGGACCACCCCGCCACGGCGGCCATCCTCGACGACTACGCCGACGCGCTGAGCAACGCCCGCAAGGACTCCGCCTCATTAGCGCAGGCGAAGGCCATGAAGATCCGCGCCCGCGCCGTCCTCGACGCCCAGGTCCGCCGCGCCGCGGCCGACGCGCCGCCGACCATTCCGGCTGTCCGCTAGATCGCTCCCCGCGTGGTCCTCGCGGTCGTCGTAGGGTCCGCCATGCGGACCATCCGGCGCCGGGCCCCCCTTCGTCGGACCGAACCCACCGTTCACCTTCGGACGGCCAGGATCGGCTTCGTCCGCTCGGGGCGGCGAGATCGCGGTTCAAGGCGGGGACGTGGGTCGATCGTGCCGATCGCGCGGGCTCGGGCCGATGACCGGTCGAAGCCAATTTCGAGGGGAGATTGCGTGTGCCGAGGGGGAGTCCGTCGCGTGGCGGTCGCCGCCGGTCCTGGGGATCGGCGAGTGGAGGACATGGGTCTCCGGCGAACCGGGCGGAGACCGCCACGCGTTGAGGGCTCACGGTGCCAGTTCTCGGGCACGCGGGCCCGGCCGATGCGGGGCATGGGCCGGGGTCGAGCGTGCAGGGCGGCGTCCGTGGGGACCGATCCCGCGCGGGCGGGTCGATGGTCCGGGTCGGGCGGCGGCCGGCACGCTCGAAGGCGAGCGGACGGGCTATCCGCCCGGGCCGGCGGCGGGCACCGCGGGTCGGGCGGGAAAGGGCCCCCGGTCGGGGGCGTCGGAGAGGGTGGGCGAGCGGGCTGGGAGGAGGATTAAGGCCATCCGTCGGGCTCGCCTCGGGCCGGGGTTCGGTGGGGCTCGCCGGGGTCCGTCACCCCCGAGCACTAGGGTTATCGGGCGCGCCCGCGCCGGGCTTGACCCGCGGCGGATATCCAACATCCGACGCCGTTTCGGCCCGCAACAGCGGCACGACGTACTTCCGCAGAAAGGCCGGACTATCCGGCCCGACGTGCCCGCCGAGATACCCCGTCCTCGCCATCGCCGGCCGCCACTTCACCTGCCGGAGCTTCGCCCGGTCGCCCCGGAACCCGACCAGCCCCGCGCTCACGGAACGCACCCGGTCGATCGTGCCGAAGACCCGCGTCCCCAGCCCGAGCACGAAGACGTCCAGCGGCGACCAGAAGACGACCATCTCGCGGCGGACGGCCTCGAGCGCCCGGGTGAGGTCATACCCCGGCGAGAGCGCCGGCGCGAGCAGGACGGCCGCCTCGACCGAGTCCTTCGGCAGCTCCTCGATGCCCGGACCACGACGCCCGTCCCGCCCGACTTGCCGACGAGGAACGCCGGCGCGCCCGGCCGCTCGGCCCGCCACGCGAGGACCTCGGCGGCCATCGCGCGGGCCTGGGTGTCGCGGTTGGCCACGTTCGTCAGGTCGCTGTGCCACCGCCCGAAGCCGTGACCCCAACTGTGGAGCCGGACCCTGTGCCGTGCCTCGCCGTCGCACATCACGTGCTTCAAGGCCATCCCGCAGAGGTGCAACCCGCCGACGCCGTCGGCCACCAGCACCAGCCCTGAGTTCGGCCCCGGCTCGCCCTCGGTCGGGTCGCCGTAGAGCAGCCGGAATGTCTTGGAGAGGAGGGTTGTATAGATCATCGCTCGATCATGACACGGGGGCGTCGCCCGGGGCAAGGCCAATCGCCGCGACTCGCATTGATGATTAAGAGCATATGAACTTTATTTGTCAGGGCGGGCGATGTTCGGCGGCTCGACCTCGGCGTCGGCCCACTTCATGGCCCGGGCGTGGCGCATCGGGGCGATCCGGAGGATGATCTCGCCCCCCTGGAACAGGCGGACGGTGCCCGTCGACTGGCTGACGACGATGGCCAGCGCCCCCGTGACGTGGCTGATCGCCGCGGCAGCCCAGTGGCGCGTGCCCAGGCCGCGCGGCAGGACCAGGTCGGTGTTCGGTGCGTCGATGATCTGGCAGGCGGCCTCGACCGTCCCGTCGCGGTTGACGACGAACGCGCCGTCGAGCTGGGCGATCTCCTTGATCGCCTCGCGGACCCGCAGGTCGCGGAGGTTCCGCTCCTTCTTGAGGTAACCGCGGAACGGGTCGAACCCGAGGGTCCGCGACCTCGACAGCACGGACTTGACGTCGCCGACGACGATCAGCGTGCCGACCGCCTTCCCCTCGCGCCCCTCGCGGCCGATCTCGACGGCGACGTCGACGACGGCCTTCAGCGTCTCGAACGGGACGGAGGTCTCCAGCGCCCGGAGGTCGCGGGCCGTGAGCCGTTCGAGGTGCTCGCCGAGGCGGACGACGGTCATCGTGTCGAGCTCGTCGGCGTCGAAGCCCGAGTAGACGACGACCACGCGGGCCCCGGCGCGGAGGAGGTCGTTGGCCACGGCCTCGATCAGGGCGAGGGTGATCCGCTCGATGATCGCCGCGTCGGTCGGCTCGACCTCGACGGCGATCAGCCCGGCCTCGCGGACCTCCTCGGCCGTCCGCTCCGACTCGACCGCGACATACAGCGGCACCTTGCGGGCGACGGCCCTCATCGCCTCCCAGTCCATCCGCCCCTCGGGGATCACCAGCACGCCGACGGCACCGACCCGCTCGGCCGCCCCGCAGGCCAGCTCGAGGAGGTTGATCGTCGCCTTGTTCAGCGCGATGGGAGGCAAGGGGGTCCGCCCTCCGTGGGGCCGGTTCGTTCGATGGCGATGGGACCGGCGCCGGACGGGAAGGGCGTCGGGCTCGATCGAGGTCTTGGCGACATGGGTCTCCGGCCGGGCCATCGGCCGGAAGGGGATGACAGGCTATCATCCGCCGCCATCGATCGCCAGAGGCGAGCCCGGTTCGTCGGTTGCGGGACCGGAGGATCGAGGGGACAATCTCCTTCAAGAGCCTTTGGAACCCCGATCCGGCTGCCGAGTCTCCGATGAATCACCCCCTCGACCGCCGCTCGTTCCTCTGGCATGCCGGTGGCGGCCTCGGAGGGATCGCGCTGGCGCACCTGCTTGGGTCCCAGGGCCTGCTCGCCGACGAGGCGAAGCCGGCCCGGAAGCCGGCGGATGGGCTGCACCATCCGGCGAAGGCGAGGCGGGTCGTCCAGCTCTTCATGTCGGGCGCGGCGAGCCAGTGCGACACGTTCGATTACAAGCCGGAGCTGATCCGTCGCCACGGACAGGCCTTCGACCCCGGCGGCAAGGTCGAGCTCTTCCAGAGCAGCCCCGGCGCCGTGATGAAGAGCCCCTGGGGCTGGAAGCAATACGGCGAGTCGGGCCGGTGGGTCAGCGACCTGTTGCCGCACCTGGCGACGTGCGTCGACGACATCGCCTTTCTCCACAGCATGGTCTCGAAGTCGAACGTGCACGGCCCCGCGACGTTCCTCCAGGCCACCGGCTTCGTCGCCCCGGGGTTCCCGGCGATGGGGGCGTGGATCACTTATGGATTGGGGTCATTGAATGAGAACCTGCCGGCGTTCGTCGTCCTGCCCGACTCGCGCGGGTTCGCCCCGAACGGCCCGGCCAACTGGGGCGCGGGGTTCCTGCCGGCGTCGACCCAGGGGACGCTCGTCCGGCCGGGGGCGAAGACGCCGATCTTCGACCTCTTCCCGCCCGGCGGCATCGCGGACCCCGAGGCCGAGCGCGACGGCCTCGCCCTGCTCGCCCGGATGAACCGCGAGCACCGCAAGGGGCGCGAGGCCGACACCCGGCTCGAGGCGAGGATCAGCTCCTACGAGCTCGCCGCCCGGCTCCAGCTCAGCGCCCCGAGGCGCTCGATCTCGCGAAGGAGTCGGCCGCGACGAAGGCCCTCTATGGCCTCGATGACCCGGCCACCGAGGACTTCGGCCGCAACTGCCTGGTCGCCCGCCGGCTGCTCGAGCGCGGGGTCCGGTTCGTCCAGGTCTGGAACGGCGCCGACAACGGCTTCCCCCGCCGCAACTGGGACTCGCACGAGGACCTCGCCCGCGACCACGGCGTGATGGGCCGGAGCCTCGACAGGCCCGCCGCGGCCCTGCTTGAAAGACCTGAAGTCCCGCGGCCTGCTCGACGACACGATCGTGATCTGGACGACCGAGTTCGGCCGGATGCCGTGCAGCCAGGGCGGCAAGGGACGCGACCACAACCCGTCGGCCTTCACGAGCTGGCTGGCCGGCGGCGGTGTGAAGGGCGGCGTCGCCTACGGGTCGAGCGACGAGTGGTCCTATCGCGCGGCGGTCGACCCGACGTCGAACTACGACCTGCACGCGACGGTCCTGCACCTGCTCGGGATCGACCACACGCGGCTCACGTTCAAGCACAACGGCATCGACCGCCGGCTGACCGACGTCCACGGGCATGTCCTCAAGCCGATCGTGGCATGACGGCGATCACGGCCGCGACGTGTCATCGACCGATCGCCGTGGGAGGAACGGGAAGCGCATCGCGGACCGCTCGCGCGGGGGCGGCTTCGGCCCGCGGCGGTCGCCGAGCGACTTGGCGAACTCGCTCGCCGCGGGGAGGAACTCGAGCCTGAAGCTCGGCGCCGCGGCCGGGCCGGAGACGCGGATGACCAGGAACTGCCCCCCCAGCTCGCGGGTCAGGTCGCTGACGCCCGGGATGTGCATGGCGTCGCGGCTGTAGAGGACGCGGAGCTTCACGTCGAGCTCGCTCTGCACGTCGAGCGTCCCGCGGCCGTGGAGGCTGAAGGCGTCGCCGAAGAACTCGATCGGGTTGAACGTCGTCGTCCCGTTGCGGATCGTGAACCAGACGTCGGCCTGGTCGAAGGCGGTCTTGGTGGTCGGCGCGAGGTTCAGGGGCTTGATCAGCCGCGCCCAGACGGGCAGCTTGCCGAGGTCCCCCTTGGTGACGTGGGCCTCGCCGCTGCCCTGGAGGGTGTGCAGGTCGTGGCCCATCCCGCTCAGGTCGGCCCGGCCGGAGACCAGGCCGCGGAAGTCCTGCTTGCCCGGGAGCGAGCGGGCGTACTCGCGGAGGTCGATCCCCTCGACGGCCAGGTGCGCGTCGAACTTCGGCGTCGACTCCAGGCCGATCTCCAGGCTCCCGGTGATCGTCCCGCCCATCAGGGTCCCGCGGACGTTCGTCAGCCGGGCCTTGTCCGCCCCGACCTCGATCGGCGTCGTGACCTCGGTCACGTGGACGTCGACCAGGTTCACGCTCGCCAGGTCGAGCGCCCCGGAGACGAGCAGGTCGCGGCCGTCGAACGAGCCGCGGAGGTGGTCGATCTGCCCCTGGAGGTGCCGCAGCGGCATGCCGGCCTGGATCGTGTTGTCGACGAAGACGACCGTCCCGTTCTCCCAGGCGCAGGTGGCGAGCTCGCCGGGCTTGCCCGACCAGCCCAGCGCCAGGTCGGTCGAGATCCGGAACGGCTTGCCGTCGTCGAGCCGCAGCGCGTACTGCGCCATCACCGGCGGCATCAGCTTGCGGAGCCGGGCGTCGAGCTTGAAGTCGTCGACGGTCAGCTCCTTGACCTTCAGGGCGAACTGGCCCGAGTCGAAGACCTGGACCTCGCCCCAGGCGAACTCGACCGGGGCGTTGTGGAAGAGGAAGCGGCCCCCGGTCATCGTGACCGTGCCGTCGTCGAAGACGAACCGGCCGCGGACGTCCTCCATCGGCATCTCGATCATCCTCGGCCCGCCGCCGTCCCCCTCGACGGCGACCCGCTGGAACCTGAGCTTGAGGTTCGTCCCCGGCCGGGGGTCGATCTCGAGGTGGTAGCGGTCGCGCTTGCCCGGCTCGACGTCGATCCGGACGTCGACGTCGCTGGCGCCGACCGGGTTGAGCGTGTCCCACGTCTTCTGCCACGCGGGCCCGAGCGCGGCGCGGAGCTGGGTCTCGAACAGCAGGTCGTCGGCGTGGATGTGCAGGCCGACCTTGTACCCGCCGGGGAGCTTGTCGACGCGGCCCTCGCCCGCGATGACGGCCTGCCCGTGCGTGCCCTTCATCCCCTTGAAGGTCCACGAGCCCGGGTGGAGCTCCAGGTGCCCGATCAGGTCGCGCACCGGGTATTTCAGCCCGTCCCAGGTCATCTCGCAGCCGGGGTTCAGGTCGAGGTCGGCGTGGACGGCGATCGTGCCCTTGGGGTCGTCGCCGGGCCCCGCGGGCGGCGTCCGGTGCAGGTGCGCCGTCCCGCGGACCGTGCCGGCGGGCCTGAACGAGAGGATGACGTCGCGGACGTCCGGCGGCATCGCATCGAGCAGGTCGCGGTCGATCGGGAGCGACTCGGCGGCGAAGTCGAGGTCGACGACGGCCCGCACCCCCTCCCCCTCGATCGCCCCGCGGACCGACAGCGGCTTGCCGCCGACCAGCGCGTGCAGGTCCGCGGTCACCCGCCCCGGCCGCGCCGTCAGCTCGCCGGCGACGTGCTCGAGCGGGTAGCGGAACTCCTTGTACTCGAGCGCCACGTCGCGCAGCGTGACGGCGACGCCCCAGTCGACTGGACCGCTCGGTGCCGCGCGGGCGAGGTCGGCCTCGAGGTCGACGCGGCCGCCCGGGTGGAAGTCGGCCCAGAGCCCGGCGCCGCGGGGGAAGGTCCGCGCCGCCCAGGCGCGGGTCCGGACGTCGAGCTCCAGGCCGATCACCTCGATCCCCATGTGGAACGGCGCCCGCTCGGGGTCGTCCAGGCCGAACGTCCCCGAGGCGCGGGTGATCGTCGGCCCGTTGCGCCCCTCGGCCCGCTCGACCGTCGCCACGCCGTCGCGGAGCGTCACGGCGGCCGACAGCTCGTTGATCGGGAACGGCAATTTCTCGCATTGCCACACGCCGCCGCGGAGCAGTACGCCCGCGTCGTAGCGGAGCGGCTCGGCGGCCTTCGGATCATACATGAGCGAGCGGAGCGTCACGTCGGCCTCGCCCGCGGCGAGCCCGAGCTTCTGGAACGCCGGCCGCGCGGGGGCCGGCAGCCGCTCGGCCAGGGTCGACGAGATCGCCAGCCGGTGCAGGTCGCCGGCCAGCGTGACCCGCCCCGTGGCGCGGTCGACCGTCCCGGTGAGCTCCACTGACTCGCAGAGGTCGCCCTTGGCCTTCGCCTCGAACCGGATCGGCGTCCCGCGGAGGTCGCCCGGCGTGATGAGGACCGAGACGTCGCGGAGGATCGCCGCGGGGCTCGCCTCCGGCCCGTTGGCCTCGTCGACCAGCTCGATCGTCCCGTTCTCGACCCGGATCGGCGGCGAGGTCTCCGACGGCGGCAGCGGCCACGGGTCGGCGAGCAGGCCGAGGACGTTCCACGTCCCGTCCGCGCGGCGGCGGAGCCGGAGCCTCGGCTGCGCGACGACCACCTCCTTCAGGTCGAACCGCCCGTCGAGCATCGCCCACGGGTCGTACGACACCTGGACCCACGGCGAGCTGCCGACCAGCTCCGGGTTGACCCCCTCGCGCTTCCGCAGCGACACGACGCCCAGGACGATCCTCCCGAGGAACGGCCGGACGTGCACGCGCTGGACGTCGACCACGCAGCCGGGCAGGAACCGCGGCGCCCCCTCGCGGATCGCGGCGCGGAGGGTCTCGTTGTCGGTGACGTACGAGTAGGCGAACCACCCCCCGCCGATCGCCACGGCGACCAGCAGCAGCAGCACCCACCCCACGACCTTTCGTACCCGTCGCCGCATCGGCCCCTCCCTGGGCTCGTAGGGTCCGCTATTGCGGACCATCTTCGTCCGGATGGTCCGCAATAGCGGACCCTACGACTCGTTTCCACCCGACCGCCGCCAATCCGAGCGCGGGCAGGAAGCCGGGGATTCGATAGCGAATGGAGCTCACGAAGATCATATGCAAAATCATGAAATAGGCGAGCGGCCCGAGCAGGAGCACCAGCGCCCGCCCGTCGCGGCGAGATTCCCAGGCCCCCAGCGCCACGAGCGCGAACAGCGGGATCGTGACGACGGCCGAGGCCCACGCCGCGGCGGGCGAGCGCAAGGTCTCGGCGTTGGGCCAGGGGCTCCAGAACCGCGCCGCCTTGATCGCGGCCAGCTCCAGGGCGCGGCCGGGGTGAGTCAGGGCGAAGTCGACGGCCCGGCGCCTCAAGGCGGCGTCCTGCGAGACCTCATCCAGCTCGACGACGCCGGGCTCATTGAGGAACTCCATGTCGCTGGCGCCCGTGGCGGTCGGCGAGAGCCCGTCATACAGGCTCGCGCCGACCCAGAGGGCCGTCGGCACGAACCGGCCGAAGACCCGCGCGTTCCTCACCCACCACGGCGCCATCACGACGGCCGCCGCCACCGAAACGAGCAGGGCATTTCGAAGTGCCCTCCGCCTTTCTCGTCCCGCACCGATGACCCAGCACGCGAGCAGGATCGGTACCATCAGCGCCCACGACGGCCGCACCAGAATCGCCGCGCCGTGCACGACCCCCGTCCCGATCGCGACGATCGCCCCGTGCTTCGGCGGCGCTTCGCCACCGCGCGTCCAGAGCACGGATAGCCCCCAGAGGCCCGCGAGCATCAGCGGGACGAACACCCCTTCCGACAGGACCAGCGCGCCGAGCCCGATCCCGTACGGCTCGACCGCCGCCAAGCCCGCCGCGATGATCGCGCACCTTGCGATCCCCGACCGCGCGATCGACCAGGCGATAGACGAGGTAGACCCCCAGCGTCCCCAGCGCCGCCTGGACGAGCCGGACCGGCAGGAACCGCTCGCCGAAGAGCGGCCTGGCACGCCGCGAGGAAGAGCGGATAGCCGGGCGTCCTCAGGGCGTAATGCGGCACGCCCGACTGGTCGACGACGAACGGCCGGCCCTCGCGGATCGCGCGGGCCAGCTCCCAGTAGATCGTCGTGTCGCCGAACAGGCAGGGCTTGCCCAGGCGGTCGGCGTACGCCTGCACGACGAACGCCGCGAGCACGCGCAGCGCCAGCCCGGCCGCGAGGATGATCGCGAGCGTGGGCCATGCGGCGGCCTTGCCGTCACGCGGTGGGACGCTCGCCACGGGCACGGCCCTCGGGTCCGAGTCGGGAAACGGGTCGGGACGACGGCGCGGAGGTGACGGCTCGGATGGGGTCCGGATGGTACGCGGGGGCGGCGGATCGGTCAATGCAGACCGCTCAGGCCAGGCCTCGCGTCCGGGCCATCCGCCGGGTCATCCAGACCTCGACGCAGAGCCCGCCGAGCGCGGCGAAGATCAGCCAGCGCCAGACCTCGCGGCGGGGCGAGGCGTCGCCCGAGGCGATCCGCGCGGGCAAGGCGGCCGGGTCGGGCTCGAAGGCGAGCGGCCAGCCCTCGGAGAGCCGCGCGGCCTCGGCCGGGTCGAGCCGCGCGGGCTCGGCCTCGCGCGGGTCGGACGCGACCAACGCGTACGCGTAACCCCCGGGCGGATTCGGCTTCGTCAGGCGATAGACCCCCGGCTCGGCCGTCTCGGCGTAGCGGACCCGCGTCGACTCGCCCGACCGCGAGGCCGGCACGCGGCACGGTCGCGCCGTCGGGCGTCAGCAACGGCAATGCCGTCCCCGGCGCGACGGCCACGCCCGGCAGGTCGAACGCGATCGGCTCGCCGGGGCGGACGACGTTCGCCGGGGCCGACCCGGCGCCGAGGTGGAGGATCAGCTCGTGGACCAGCGGGACGAAGTCGGGGTTGACCGGCAGCGTGCCGGCCTCGGCGTCGAGGGCCGAGGCCAGGATGACGACCCGGCCCTTGCCGTGCGGCCGCTCGACGATCCACGGGTCGCCCGTGTCGAGCCGCGCCGAGCACCGACGAGCCCTCGCGCGGGCGCCAGCACGCGATAGGCGAACAGGTCGGCCTCGGCCAGCGGCCGGGGCGTCGCCCTGCCCGAGCGGGGCGAGGGCCGGGCCGTGGAACGTCCTCGGCGAGGGATGCGCGACCGCCTCCCGCTTCTCGTTCGAGTCCCTTCGCCTCGCCGATCGTCGCCGGCAGCCACGCGGGATCGCCCGCGAACTTCGCCTCCGTCCGGTCGCCGGGGGCGATCAGCAGGCCGCCGCCGTTGGCCGACGAACTCATCGAGCGCCGCGACGCTCGCGCGGAGTCAGCCGATCGACGTTCGCCAGGACGACCACACGTTGACCCTTGAGCGATTCGGGCGTGAAGCCCCGCGCGTCGGTCACGGTCGCCTTGACCGTCGGCGTCTCGTCGCCCGAGGGGGCGAGCGCGATCCGGAGGAAGTCGATCTCGCCGCCGAGCGGCTCGCGGCCCGGCTCGCCGTCGACGAGGAGCACGGGGACGGCCGCAGGCGACCTCGACGGGCCGGCTCATCTCGTCGTCGCCCGGCATCGGGTCGTCGGCCGCGGCGAGCCGGACGGTGAGCAGGTGGCTGCCCGGCTCGTCGAGCGCCACGCGGAACGTCGCCGAGGCCCGGCCGCCGGCCGGGATCGGCCCGACGACCTGACTCGACGCGCGGGCCGGCTCGCCGTCGACGAGCAGCTCGATCGGCCTCGTCAGCGGGCCGGGGCCGGCGTTGGCGACGGTCGCCGTGACCGTCACCGGCAGGCCCGGCACGAGGCTCGGTCGCGACAGTTCGAGGCCGACGATCGAGCCATCGGCGCCTTCGTCGGGCGATCCGATCTGCCCGAAGTCGAGGGCCCAGAGTCGAGGGGGGATCGGCAACCGACCGCGGAGGTCGCGGAGCAAGGCCCACCGCGCCGGCTCGCCGGGCCGCCAGGCGACGCGGTGGCCGTCGGTCAGGACGATGACGTCCCGCGCCGGGTTGCCGGGCCGCTCGAGGATGCGGAATGCCTCGCCGACCGCGGCCGAGAGGTCGCTCGAGCCCCGCGCGGCCGGGATCGCGGCGAGCGCGGCGTCGACCTTCGCCCGGTCGAAGCTCGGCGGGTCGATGAGGGGGCGGACGCGATCCTTGGCCACGAGCACGGCCACCGAGTCGCCGGGGCCGAGCTCCGCGACGAACTTCCTCGCCCACGCGATCGCCCGCTCGCGGGGCGTCGACCCTCCGACGCGGCGGCCCATGCTGCTCGACCCGTCGAGGATCAGCACGACATCGCGCCGGACGCCCGCGCCCATCCCGAGAATCCCCGGCGTGGCCTTCGCCGGGTTCGGCGCCAGGAAGGGCCGCGCCAGCGCCAGGGCGACGAGGCCGATCAGGAGCATCCGGGCGAGCATCAGTAGCAGGTCGGCCAGGTTGATCCGCCGCCGCGCGCGCGGGCCGAGCTCGAGGAACTGCATCGCGCCCCACTCGACCACCGGGTCGCGGCGGCGGTTGAGCAGGTGGATGATCACCGGCAGGGACACGGCCGCGAGGCCGGCGAGCATCGCGAGGTTGAGCACGCCGCAGCTCATCCCGCGCCCCCGTCTCGCCCCGCGCCGAGCGGGCGGTGAGGTAGTCGAGCAGGATCCGCTCGTGCGGCTCGGCCGTCGAGGCCTTGTGGTAGTCGGCGTTCATGCCGAGCAGCCCCTCGCCCAGGGCGCGGCGGAAGGCCTCGAAGCGCTCGAGGTACGTCGCCCGCAAGGCCGCGGGATCGATGCGGAGATCGTGCGCGGGGCGTTCGAGGTCGCGGAACTTGGCGGGCCGGCGGAAGGGGAACTCCTCCTCCTCGGGGGCGAGCGTCGTGGAAGAAGAGGACCTCGTGGCGGCGATGCCGCAGGTGCCGCAGGGCGTTCGCCAGGTCGTCGGAGCCGGTCGAACCCGTCGGAGAGGACGATCACCAGCCCGCGCCGCTTGATCCGCTCGGCCAGGGCGTGGAGGATGCCGCTCAGGGGGGTCTCGCCGCCGATCTGCGGTCTCCTCCAGCGCCTTGCAGAGGACCGAGAAATGCCCGGGCGCCGACCGGGGCGGGATCATCGCGCGGACCCGGTGTCGAACGTGACCAGGCCCGACCGCGTCGCGCTGGCTGATCATCAGGTAGGCCAGCGCCGCCGCGAGCCGCCGGGCGTACTCGAACTTCGACGACCGTCCGGCCCGGCGTAGCCCATGCTCCCCGAGGAGTCGACGACGAGGTAGGCCTTGAGGTTCGTCTCCTCCTCGTATTCCTTGACGAAGTAGCGGTCGGTCTTGCCGAAGGCCCGCCAGTCGATGTGGCGGATCTCGTCGCCCGGCCCGTACTGCCGGTGCTCGGCGAACTCGACCGAGAACCCCTTGAACGGGCTCTTGTGCAGGCCCGACATCACCCCCTCGACGACCAGCCGCGCGAGCAGCTCGAGCCGGCCGAACCGGGCGAGGGCGGTCGGGTCGAGCGGCGGTCGAGTGGCATGGGTCGGGGTCGGCCACGGGTCGAGGCCGGCTCGATCGCCGAAGGTTGCCGACCGGCGCAGGGCGACGCCCCGACCAGCCGCGCGCCGGCCCGCTCGGGGCGGCGGGGCGATCGCTTCGAGCAGGTGGGCGATGACCTTGTCGGGGTCGATCCCCTCGGCCTCGGCGTGGAAGGTGGTGACGATCCGGTGCCGGAGGACCGGGCCGGGCGACGTGGCGGACGTCGGCGATCGTCGGCGTGCGAACCGGCCGTGGAGCACGGCGCGGGCCTTGGCGGCGAGGATCAGCGACTGGCCGGCCCGCGGCCCCGCGCCCCAGGAGACGCACTTCTTCACCAGCGGCGTCGCCTCGGGCTCGTTCGGGCCGGCTCGCGCGGACGAGGTCGCGCGCGTAGACGAACACGTGCTCGGCCACGGGCACCCGCCGGACCAGGTGCTGCAAGCGCCACGATCTGCTCGGCCGAGAGCGTCACCTGCGGGCTCGGCGCCGGCGTCGCCGGTCGTCTGGCGGAGGATCTCCAGCTCCTCGTCGGCGGTCGGGTACGGCACCCGGACGTTGAGCATGAACCGGTCGAGCTGGGCCTCGGGCAGCGGGTACGTCCCCTCCTGCTCGATCGGGTTCTGCGTGGCCAGGACGAAGAACGGGTCGGGCAGCGGATACGTCCGGTCCGCCGGCGGTGACGTGCCGCTCCTGCATCGCCTCCAGCAGCGCGGCCTGGGTCTTGGGCGGGCGTGCGGTTGATCTCGTCGGCGAGGATGATGTTGGCGAAGAGCGGCCCGGCGATGAACGCGAACTTGCGGCGGCCGGTCTCGGGGTCGTCCTGGAGGATGTCGGTGCCGGTGATGTCCGAGGGCATCATGTCGGGCGTGAACTGGATCCGCCGGAACGACAGGCTGAGGATCCTCGCCACGGTGCTGACCAGCAGCGTCTTGGCCAGCCCCGGCACGCCGACGAGCAGGACATGCCCGCGGGCGAAGCAGGCCCGTCAGGAGCTGCTCGACGACGTCGTCCTGGCCGATGATCACCTTGCCGATCTCGCGGCGGAGCCGCTGGTAGCTCTCGGCCAGGGCGGCGACGGCGGCGACCTCGTCGCGCGAGGGCTCGGGGTGCGGCGTCGCGGTCATGGGCGGGCCTCTTCGCGGGGCGTTGTCTCGGCAAGTGGGGTCTTGGCGTAGATCTGACGGAGCGGGACGTCGCAGCCGATCGAGTCGAGGCGGAGGACGCTATCCAGCTTGCTGAACTCGGTCAGCGTCCACTCTTCGCCCCGCCGCGTGTAACGCTCGACCCGCACCCGTTCCTGAGAGACCAGGACATATTCCCGGAGGGTCTCGAGCCGGCGATAGCTCGCGAACTTCTCGCCGCGATCGTAGGCCTCGGTCGAGGGGGACAGGACCTCGACGATGACCGTCGGATTGAGCAGCGTGTCGATCTCGGCATCCTCGAACCGTGGCTCGTCCGCGACGACGGCGACGTCGGGATAGGTGTACAGGCCGGTCGGACCGACCAGGACGCGCATGTCGTTCGAGTAGACGTGGCCCGGCCGGTCGAGGAGCCGCGTGCTGATGACGCGGCCGAGGTTCATGACGATGTCATTGTGCGGGCCGCTCGCACCGGGCATGGGATGGATCTCCCCGTCGACGTACTCGCTCTTGGACTCGGCCTTCCGCTCCAGGGCGAGGTACTGCTCCGGGGTGTAGCGGACTTCGACGGCGGTCGACATCGCGGCCTCCCTTCGGGTTGGCCCTATTCTATCCCCTCGCACCGAGGGCAGCGAGGCTCAGGGCTTCTTCGCCGCGCCCGCGGTCCCCTTGCCCTTGACCACGGGCGTTTCATCAACGTTCCCCCAGTCCGACCAGCCCAGGTAATAGTTCCGCGCGGGGTGGCCGAGGCGCTCGAGGACGAAGGCGTCGACCGATGCGCGTCCGCCGCCCTGGCAGTGGGTGATGACCGGCTCGCCCGGCTTCACGCCCGCGGCCTCGACCTTGTCGCGGAGCGCGTCTGGGTGGAGGAAGCGGCCGTCGGGTCCGACGAAGTCCGACCATTCGAGATGACAGGCCTTCGGGATGTGACCGCCCCGCCTCGACATCGCCCTGCGCCGGTGTGCTCGGGCTCGCTCCGGGCGTCGATGATCCGGGTGCCCGCCTTCAGGGCGTCGAGGACCTCGGCGCGGGTCGCGTGCTTGTCGGCGCGGAAGGCGACGGGGAAGGCCCGGGGCTCGACCTTCGCCGGGTCGGTCGAGACGGGGCGGTTCCCCTTCGCCCAGAGGCCGAAGTTGCCGTCGACCAGGCCGACGTTCGGCACGCCCAGATAGGTCAGGAGCCACCAGACCCGCGCGGCCTCGAGCTGGCGTCCTCCGTCGTAGACGAACACGTTCGAGTCGGGGCCTATCGCGAGCGGGGCGGTCCAGGCGGCCCACGCCTCCTTGTCGGCCAGGCCGCCGGGCTTCGCGGCGAGCGTCGAGGCCGCCTTGACGTCGACCCAGACGGCGCCCGGGATGTGGCCCTTGTCGTAATCGGCGCGGGGGCGGGCGTCGAGGAGCCGGAGCTTCGGGTCGCCCAGGCTCGTCTGCAAGCCGTCGAGGCCGACGAGTGCGGGCGGCTCCTCGGCCCGCGATCCGGCGGCGGTGAGCAGCAGGGCGGCGAGCAGGACGTGCACGCGGTGCGTCATGGCATGTCTCCGGGCGGATCTCGGGTACGTCGGCGACTCTATCCGCCGGGCGCGGCGACCGGCAAGGGCGAGGGCCGGGTCACGGCGAACGCGTCGATCGTCTTCCCGTCCACATCAACCTGCCGGATGTCGAGCCGGTCGCGGGTCACGTCCATGATCGTGTAGGAATGGATCGTCGAGACGAGCCGCTCGGTGAACGGCTGCCAGAGATCGGGGCGGGCCTGGAGCCCGTAGTCGTGGAGCGTCGCGCCCCCGGCGCCGGTGATGACGTAGAGGACGCCGCGGGGGACGGTCCGGTCGACGCCGTCGTATGCGGTGTCCAGGGCCCACTCGCCGTCGACGCGGCCGTCGAAGGCCTGGAGGCGGCCGTCGGGCTGGGGGCGGACCCGGAACGTCAGCGGCTTCGTGCGCGATACTGGTGGACGTGCCCGCCGAAGGCGACGGCGACGCCCTGGCGCTCGAAGATGTCGGCCAGGAGCCGCATCTGCTGCTCGTTGTAGTGGGCCGAGGCCGAGTTGAACCCCGGCTGGTGGAATGCCACGAGCCGCCACGCGCCCGGGCGGGCCGAGGCGAGGTCGCGCTCGACCCACTCCCTGAGCTCCCGGTCCGTCCAGTCGACGCCGACGTTGGCATCGAGCACCGTCCAGTGCACGTCGCCGCAGTCGAACGAGAAGTTGGCCATCCTGGGGAACGCGGGCCCGGCCGCGGCGAGGAAGGCGTCCGTCCGTCGCGGGGGCCGGAGAGGTCGGGCGTGTTCGGCGCGTTGACCGTCCCGAGCGGGCCGTTGAGCGGTTGCGACCAGGCGAGGAAGTAACCCAGCCCGTCGGGGACGCTCCCCAGGTCGCGGCCGGAGAAGTCGTGGTTCCCCGGCGCGGCGGCCGAGAGCGTCGAGCGGAGGACCGGCGCCCCGCGGTCGGGCGAGGCGTCGTCGGGGTTGTACACGGGGAAGAACCGCTCGGAGTATTCGGAGATCCGGCCGCGGCTGTAGACGATGTCGCCGGTCACGACGAGCAGGTCGGGCTTCTCCTGGCCGATCCGCCACGCCACCTTTGAAGCCGCCGACGTGCCCGCGGCGATGTCGCCGATGACGGCCACGCGATGGGCCGTTCCCGCCGGCACCCGCGCGGGCCTCGGCCTCGAACAGGGCCCCCGAGCCCTTGCCGACCCGGTAGGCGAACCGGCCGCCGGGGGCGAGGCCGGCGATCGTCGCGTGGTAGACGCGGTGCGGCTCGACCTTCGGGAGCAGGACTCGGCGATGGGTCGGCTTCGGGGCGCGGACCCACGTCGAGCCCGGCGCCGGGCGGGCCTCGACCCACCAGTCTTCGTCGACGTCGGCGGCGTGCCAGACGACCTCGACCCGCTCGGGGTCGGCCAGGCCGGGCGCGTCGCCGAGCTGGAGGTAGGGCTCGAAGAGGAAGCCTCGCGGGGCGGCCTGCCAGCGGAGCGAGACGCCCAGGAACGCGGCGATCGGCGCGGCCGCGAACCAGGCGACGGCCGCCAGGCCCAGCGCCGCGAGCAGGAGGCGCTGGCGACGTCGTCGGTTCATCGCCATGGCGCGGCCGCCGTCACGGGGCCCTCCGGCCGACGACGTTCACGCCGCTGCCGATCACCAGGTCGTGCCGGTAGGCCCAGTCGTAGAGCCGGCCGTCCCGCGCGGGGGGGAGTTCCCGCAGATCCACGAAGCCCTCCTCGGCGAACCATCGCTTCAATTCCTCGAGCGTGTGATGCGACTGATAGCGGGGGGCGTACCAGTCGAAGTTGTCGCAGACGCGGAGCGTCCAGTCGGGGTGGTTCGAGAAGTTGGCGACCTTGTTGAGGGTCCTGTTCAGGAGCGGGACGCCCCCGAGCGTGCCCATGCCAGCACAGAGAGGCTCGAGCACCCGCGCGGGCAGCCGGGTGGTGACCGCCCGCAGGGCCGAGTTGAGCCACTCCTGGGGCGCGGTGTTGCGGCGATAGAGCCAGACGGCGAGCCGGCCGCCGGGCTTCACGCGGCGGGCCACCTCGGCGAACGCCCCGCGCGGGTCCGGCCCGTGATGGAGCACGCCGATCGAGAAGGCGATGTCGAACGCGCCCTCCGCCAGCGGCAGCCGCGTCAGGTCGGCCTGGAGGATCGCGACGTCGGGCAGGTCGGCGCAGAGCGCGGCGGCCTTGTCGACGGCCGAGCTGAGGTCGACGCCCACCACCCGCGCCCCGTGCCGGCCCGCGACTCGGGCGTATCGGCCCCCTCCGCAGCCGGCATCGAGCACGAGCAGGCCGGCCAGCTCGCGGGGCTCGAGGCCTGTCTTCACGGCGAAGACGGCCTCGTCCTCGTCGTCGCGGGCGACGTCGTAGCGGTTCCACTGGCGGCCGAAGCTGGCGACGTACGTCTCACCCGCGAACCGGGGGATGCCGCCCTCTTCGGGATAGTCGCGGGCGCAGCTCCGGCAGCGGAAGCCGGGCGGGTCCGGCGTCGGATCGAGGGCCCCTCGGCAATGGGGACAGCGCAGGAGGTCACGGGTCTCGGGGCTCATCGCCGGGGCATTGTAGCGGACGAGCGGATATCTTCGTAGGGTCCGCTATTGCGGACCATCTTCGGGCCGGGGCCATCGAAGATGGACCGCAATAGCGGACCCTATGAGGATGCCATGTCCGCCCCCTGGCTCGACCACGTCGCACGCAAGGTCCGCCGGCTCCGCGAGCGGCCGGGACCTCGGTGGGTCGTCGCGGTCTCGGGGGGCAGCGACAGCGTCGCGTTGCTCCGGGCCTTACACGGACAGGGGCTCGACCTCTCGGTCGCCCATCTTGACCACGGGGCGCGGCCCGAGTCGGCTGACGATGCGGGGTTCGTGGCCGAACTGGCGGCGGCGCTCGGCCTGCCCTTCGACCTCGGCCACTGGAGGCCCGAACGTCCCGCCCACTTCGAGGCCGACGCCCGCGAGGCCCGCTACGCCTGGCTCGCCGGCGTGGCGAGACAGCGTGGAGCCCCGGTCGTCGCGGTCGGCCACACGCGCGACGACCAGGCCGAGACGATCCTCCACCGGATCGTCCGCGGCGCCGGCCCTCGCGGGCTCGCGGGCATGCCGCGGGCCCGCCCGCTGGGCGAGGGAGTCTCGCTCGTCCGGCCGCTGCTCGACGTCGGCCGCGCGGAGCTGCGGGACTACCTTCTGTCGATCGGCCAGCCCTGGCGCGAGGACGCGACCAACGCCGACCTCGACCGGACGCGCGCCCGGGTCCGCCACGACCTGCTCCCGCGACTGGCCGCGGACTTCAACCCCGACGTCGCCGGGGCGCTCGTGCGGCTCGGCGCGCTGGCGCGGTCGGCCGTCGCGGCCCTGGATGAACAGGTCTTCGCGCGAGCTGGCCGGGGCCGTCCGTCCGGGCCCCGAGGGCACCTTGCTCCTCGATCGCCCGGCCCTCGTCGCGCTCTCGCCTTACCTCCGGGCCGAGGTCCTCCGGCGGGCCTGGCGCGACATGGGCTGGCCCGAACAGTCGATGGACGCCCGCCGCTGGCGACGGCTCGGTAAGTGGGCCGCGCGAGGCGCGGGGGCGCTCGACGTCGGCTCGGGCGTGCGGGGCGAGGTCGTCGGCGAGGCCGTGACCCTGGCCCGGGCGGCGGAAATCCCGCCGTCGCCCCGTCCCGATCCCGTCCGGCTCGCCATCCCCGGCGAGGCCCGGTGGATGGGCGGGCGGATCGTCGCCGAGGTGATCGATCGCCGCGAGCCCTTCTCCGCATCGCCCTCCGCCGAGCGGCTCGACCTCGACCGGCTCGCGCCCCCGCTCGTCGTCGACGCCCCCCGCCCCGGCGATCGGTTCGAGCCGCTCGGCCTGGGCGGCCGCTCGATGCCCCTGGCCGACTTCCTCCGCGGCCGCCACGTCCCCCGCGGTGAACGCCCGGGGGTGCCGCTGGTCCGCGACGCCCTCGGGATCGTCTGGGTCGTCGGCCACCGGATCGCCCACCGCGCCCGGTTGACCGACGCGACCCGGCGCATCGCCGCGCTGCGGCGGAATCTGCCCTGAGACGGCCGCGACGCGGGCGAGGCCGGGGTGCGAAACGAACCCAATCCCGCCGTCCGTTCTTACGAAACGAACCCAATTCCGGCCGGCGAAACGAACCCAATACCCCGGCCGGCGAGACGAAGCCAATCCCGCTCGGTCCTGCGCCGTTCGGCTTCGTGCGTCGGCCTGGCCCGTCGAGCCGCGCGCAGCCGCACGGGGGCGGACGAAAGGCGTACGCTCGGGTTCGGTCGGGCGCGGGGCCCGGGGGCCGGGAACCCGGGGCGGCCCTGAGCCTCCTGCGGTCGGCCTCGCCCGTCAGACCGCCAGCGGGTCCGGCTCGGCCTCGGGCTTGGCCAGCGCGGGGCCGCCGTGGATCGCGGCGACCTCGCGGCGGCGGGCCCAGGTGACCGCGTTGTTGAAGAGGAGCGCGAAGACCAGGGCCGGCAGGACCGCGGCGAGCTTGAGCAGGTCGGTGCCCGTCTCCGACATCGGGCCGAGGTCGGTCGCCATGGAGATGCCGGCGATCGGGCTGATCGCGACGATCGCCATCGCGAGCTGGCGGCCGACCTGCGCCGCCGCGAGGATCGAGCCGATGACCGGCGGCAACAACCAGGCCAGGAAGACGAACAGGCCGAGATAGGTCGCGCCGCGGCGGGGGGCGACCAGCAGGAAGAACTGCAGCGCCAGGCCGAACGTCGCCACGGCGAGCACGGCCACGGCGATCGGCACCGAGTACGAGGGCGCCCGCTCCCCGCCGGGCGACTCGCTGCCCCATGCGGGCGGGAACGGGCCGGAGGCGATGAAGTACCAGGCCGCCGTCGAGGCGAGCAGGACGATTGCGCCGAGCGTGAATACCGCGACACGGTTCGGCGCCAGGTCGCTCCAGTAGCCGACGTGCGTCCGGCCGTCGCGCTCGGCGCGGCGGACGCCCTTGGCGAACTCGCCGAGGTTGGGCGTGATCGTCAGGATCAGCACCAGCGCCAGGCCCGCCGTCGAGTAGATGACGGCCAGCGGCAGGTACGCGAAGTCGCGGACGCCCCAGAGGCCGCCCAGGACGATCAGCGCCTCGACGGCCAGGCAGGCGACGGCCTCGGGCTTCGAATAGGCGTGGGCCCGGTCCGACTGCATCTTCCGCACCGAGGCCAGCATGAAGAAGAAGAGCAGGGGCACGGCGTACAGGAGCACCGACGCGAGCCAGGGCAGCGGGATGCCGTAGAACGAGAGCGTCGGCGAGTCGCCCACCGCCGACGCGACGCTCGCCAGCCCCATGAACCCGCTCGGCCCGGCGAACATCAGCAGGAAGATGACGATGCCGACCGTCCCCTTCGCCCCCGCCTTCGGCTTCTTGGACGCCAGGGCCGTCAGGAGCGCCAGCGAGTGCAGCAGCCAGCAGCCGAGCAGCACGGCGATCTCGACCTGGATCGCCGGCCAGACGCTCGGCGCGTCCTTCGCGGCGCAGGCCAGGACGAACGGCAGCGTCAGCGCCGCCATCGTGTACTCGCGGATCGGCGCGCCGAAGAAGAAGCCGAGCGTCACGGCCAGCGGCGAGAGCGGCGAGACGCGGTGGAAGTCGAGGATGCCCGACGCCCGCGCCCCGCCCACCGCCGACGCCGACCTGCGTCGCCCCCATGATCCCCAGCACGATCACCTGGACGGCCAGGAACACCCCGAACGCCCCGCCGTTGACGTACCAGTCGAGCACGTAGCCGGCCTAGGCGATGCAGAGGCAGATCACCACCACGACCACCGCCGGCGCGATGATCAGCGGCTGCGCCGGAGCCGCGACCGGACGTGCTTGACGAAGATCGGGTTGTCGAGCCAGCCGTCGCCAGCGTGCTCATCACGAGAGCTCCTTGGCGCCGACCTTGAGGAAGAGGTCTTCGAGGTTCTCGCGCCGCCGGGCGAACGACGGCGACCCGGACCCCGCCGCTCACCAGGGTCGCGAGCAGGTCGCTCGCGGCGCTCGGCGCCGCCCTCGGAAGCGGAACTCGAACGCCGTCCCGTTCTTCCGCTCGACCAGGCCGGCGCGGTCGTCGGCCTCGACGATGCGGAGGAACGCGTCCGGGTCGCCGAGCACCTCGACCGCGAGGAACGCGTCGCCCATGACCCGGGCGTTGACCTCGTCGATCCTGCCGCTGACGACCATCTGGCCCCTCTCCATGATCGCGACCGAGGTGCAGAACTCGTTCATCTCGGCCAGGATGTGCGAGGAGATCAGGATCGTCTTCCCCTCGGCGGCCAGCGCGCGGAGGATGTTCTTCAGGTCGATCCGCCCCTGCGGGTCGACGCCGCTGGCCGGCTCGTCGAGGATCAGGACCTGCGGGTCGGGGATCAGCGTCTTGGCGAGCATCAGCCGCTGCCGCATCCCCCGCGAGAGCTCGACGACCATCGCCTCGCGCTTCTCGGTCAGCCCGACCATCTCGAGGTCAGCCGGTCGATCGGCCGCCGGCCTGCGCGGCGCGGGGCATGCCGTAGCTGGCGGCGAACAGGTCGAGGAACTCCCAGACTATCAGGTCGTCGTACATCGGCGGGAAGTCGGGCATGAAGCCGACGAGCCGGCAGACGTCCTCGGGCTGCTCGCGGACGTCGACGCCCGCCGATCTCGATCTCGCCGTAGGTCGGCTCGATCAGCCCGAGCATGGCCCGCATCGTCGTCGTCTTGCCCGCGCCGTTGGGCCCGATCAGCCCGCAGACCTCGCCCGGCGCCGACGTCCAGCGACAGGTCGCGGCACGGCGCAGACGTTGTCGTAGTCGACGCGCAGGTCTTTCACGCGGATCATGCGCACGCACTCCCCGTCACGCCATCGTGCCGACCGCCGTCGTCATCCCCCGCCCGGCCCACACAAGCTATCATGCGCCCCGCCGATGCAAGGGGACGCCCCGCGGTGTTGTTCGCCGCGAGGCCCCGGACATTCCGGGCAATCGGCGCGGATTTGGTTCGCTCGGCGCCGGTGATCCGGGGGAGCTCGCCGAGGATTCCGTCCGGATTGTCAAAGACCCTCACCCAGGGTCATCGCGATCGGGGGCGGCCGCGTTCTGCGGAAATCGCGGACGCTTGCCGGGGGGGCAATCGCGCGGCTAACCTGACGGGACCGCCCGGAAGGGACCGTCACGATCCGAAGGGGAGCCGGAGAGGATTCGTCATGAAGATCCTGGTCATCGGCGGCACGGGGACGGTGGGCCGGGCGGTCGTCGCGAGGCTCGCGAAGCGGGGCGACGCGGTCCGGGTCCTGACCCGATCGGCGGGCAAGGCGGGGTCGCTCCCGGCCGGGGTCGAGGGGGTCGTCGGCGACCTGGCCGACCCCAAGGGCCTAGCGCCGCCGATGGCGGGCGTCGACGCCGTTTTCCTGCTCGTGCCGGTCCATCCCGACGAGACTCGGCTCGGGCTGGGCGGCGTCGAGGCCGCGAAGGCGGCGAAGGTCGGCCGGCTCGTCTACATGTCGGTCTTCGGCGCCGACGCGGCGCCGGAGGTCCCGCACTTCGCCAGCAAGGTGCCCGTCGAGCGGGCCGTCCGCGAGTCGGGGCTGGCCTGGACGATCCTCCGGCCGAATTACTTCTTCCAGAATGAGGAGCAGCTCGCCCCGGCAGTCGCGCAGGGCGTGTATCCCCAGCCGCTGGGCGAGGTGGGCGTCAGCGGGATCGACGTCGGCGACATCGCCGACGCGGCGGTCGCGGCATTGACGGGGCCGGGTCACGAGGGGCAGACGATCCCCCTGGCCGGCCTCGATATCCTGACGGGCCCCTCGGTCGCCTCGACGTACGCGGAGCAGCTCGGCCGCGAGGTGCGCTACGGCGGCGACGACCTCACGGTCTGGGCGGCCCGGATGGCGGAGGGCGGCCTGCCCGACTGGCTCGTCGCCGACCTCCGCGCCATGTTCGCCCACTTCCAGCGGCACGGCCTCCGCGCCAGCGACGCCGACCATGAGGCCGTACGCCGCGTCCTCGGCCGCGAGCCCCGGCGGTTCGACGACTTCGCGGCGGCCCTGGCCGACGGAATCCGCCGCGGGCCGACGGCGGCCTGATCCACCCGTCCGGCGCGGGGAACATTCGTAGATTAGGAACGGACGGGCGCATGCCCGGGAAAGGCCCGTCGCGACCTTCATCCCGGCCGCGCCGGCGGCCCCGGCCCCGCCTTCGCCTCGCCGGCCGGGCGCGCCCCGCCCGCCTGCCCGCCCGCCCGGGCAGGGCGGCGCGATAGCCTTGCCGTGCAAGGAGATCGGTCGCGGTCGACGCCCGGCGCCGGCCGCCCCGCCCGCCGTCATTCCATTATTAAAATTTAATACGATTGTATTGTCAATAAAGCGAATGATACTTGGTGTGGCATCGCCGTTGCAGGCCCTGGGTTCACCGCGTCTTTCGCGGACGGAACCAACTGGAGAAGGGGCGAGCGGGCGTCTCCGGCGTTGAGCGGGCGGCCCCGGCACGCCCGGCGGGTCCACCCCACAGCGGAGGAGACGACATGACGCGACATCGCAAGAGCCGGCACGCCCGGCGGCACGGCCCCCTGCTGGAATCCCTCGAGGTCCGATCGCTCCTGTCGACGACGGCCGGGTCGGACCAGGCGACCCAGTTCGTGACCTCGCTCTACGAGACCGACTTCGGCTATCCCCCCGACCCCACGGGCCTCCAGGGCTGGGTCAACGCCATTAACCACGGCCTCAGCGAGCAGACCGTCAGCACTGAATTCCGGAGCCTCGCCCAGGAGCTGCACATCGGCATCGGCGCCACGACGGGGACCACGGGCACCACCGGCACGACGGGCACCACCGGCACCACCGGCACGACGGGGGCCACGGGCGCGTCGGCCAACGGCAACCCGGCCCAGGTCAGCGCGTTCGTGACCGAGCTCTACAGGGCCGCCCTCGGCCGCGCCCGACGCCGCCGGCCTCCAGGCCTGGACCAACGCCATCGACCAGGGCCTCGCCAGCGAGCAGACCGTCTTCAATGACTTCCTCGGCTCGTCCGAGCGGCAGGCGCTCGCCGCCGGCGGCGGGGGCACGACCGCCGTCGCCAACCCGATCGCCAACGGCACCTTCGCCCTCGGCGGCTCGCTCACCGCCCAGCAGTTCGTCGACTCGCTCTACTCCGACCTCTTCAGCCGCCAGGCCGACGCCGCGGGCGAGGCCGCCTGGGTCAACGCCCTGGCCAACGGCACGGCCCAGCCCGGCGCGGTGCTCAACAACTTCCTCACGTCGTCCGAGTACTCCGGCCTCTACCCCAACGCCGGCTTCAGCACCGGCACCACGGGGACCACCGGAACCATGGGCACGACGGGCACCGCGAGCACGACGAGCACGACGATCCCCATCGGCTCCACTGGGACCATGGGGAGCACGGGCACCGTCGGGACGGCGGGCACCACCGGCACGATCGGGACGACGGGCACCATCGGCACGATCGGGACCCCGGGGACCACGGAGGGGGCCACCAGCCCGACGGGCACCCCGGGCACCGACGGGCCGACCGGGTTCGTCTGAGCGATCGGGCCGACGTCTCGAGCCTTCCGGGGCCGACGGCCCCGATCCGGATGTCCAACCTCCTCGCCCGGACATGCTCGGGCGAGGGATTTTTCCGCCAGGGCTGTCCCCGCGAGACGCGGCGTTCGCCGCGGGATCGGGCGACCGGGCCCGCCACCATCGATGCAACGTTCGTGTCATCATCGCATCGAACTACGTCACCGTAATTTCATTTGACCCGACGGCGACGGATCGATTGAAATGGGGCTCCCCGCTCGGATGCGGAGGGTTCGGGGACTCTTCCCTCTTCCCGCCCGAACCCTCCATCGATGAGGTCCCGGCGAAGGCGCCGGGGATCGTCGAAAGATCCAAATCAATCCCTCATTTCGTCGCCGGGAGGAGTCATGTCGATCACGGTTCGTTGTTCGTGCGGCAAGCAGTCGAACCTGCCCGAGTCGTTCCTGGGGAAGCGCGTGCGGTGCAACTTCTGCGGCGCGCTGTCGATCGTCGACGTCCAGGACGCTCCGGAGGAGCACGCGGAGCTCGACTGGGAGACGCACGTCGCCGAGTCGCTCCTGAGCGGGCCCGACCCGTCGGGCGGGGCGGCGACGGGGGTCCTGGAGGCCGAGCCGGCCGTGGAGGCGCCGCCGACGTTCGACGAGGTGGCCTCGGGCGAGGTGGCGGCGGTCGCGGCCGAGACGGCCGCCGAGCCCGGGACCGACGTTCACGCGGGTCGAGGGCGCGAAGGAGTACAAGGTGCTCACCCAGCGCGACAAGTGGTTCGGCGGCAAGTTCGACCCGGAGCGGTTCGAGGCCGCGCTGAACTTCTTCGCCGGGCACGGCTGGGTCGTCCGCTCGATGGTGTCGGGCAACGTCGCCGGCTTCAGCGGCAACCGCGAAGAGGTGGTCGTCCTGCTCGAGCGGGGCTGATCGACCGGCGGCCCGCGTTTGCGTCGCGGGGCTCGCTCTGGCACGATGGGGCGCCTCTCCCGGCAATCCCGCCCCATCGCCGGCCCAGGAGCCCCGCCATGCTCACGCCCGCCCGCGCCTCCGTGCTCGCCCTCGCCCTGATGATCCCTGCCGCCCGGGCTGACGAGCCCGCCAGGCCCGGGGCGCTGGTGATCGTCGGCGGGGGCGGGATGCCCGACAGCGTCCGCGACAGGTTCATGGCGCTGGCCGGCGGCAAGGCCGCGAGGCTCGTGGTCATCCCGACGGCCGGCGAGGCGGCCGACCGGAAGGAAGAAGAGGAGGGCTACCTCCAGCCCTGGCGGAAGTACAGGCCGGCGTCGCTCGCCCTGCTCCACACCCGCTCGCGCGAGAAGGCCGACGACCCGGCCTTCGCCCGGCCGATCGCCGAGGCGACGGCCGTCTGGTTCAGCGGCGGCGACCAGGTGAAGCTCGTCGCCCCCTACCGCGGGACGCTCGTCGAGCGCGAGATGCGGGCGCTCCTGAAGCGCGGGGGCGTCATCGGCGGCACGTCGGCCGGCGCGGCCGTGATGTCGGACGTGATGATCGAGGGCGGATACCCGAGGGCCGACGTCGGCCGCGGCTTCGGCTTCGTCACGAACGCCGTCGTCGACCAGCACTTCCTCCGCCGGAGCCGCGTGAACCGCCTGCTGGGCGTGCTGGCCGAGCGGCCTAACCTGATCGGCCTGGGCATCGACGAGGGGACGGCGCTGGTCGTCGAGGGGGAGAAGTGGAGCGTCCTCGGCCGCTCCTACGTCCTGGCCTGCGAGGTCGGCCCGGACGGCAAGCCCGCCCGGTTCGAGTCGTTCGGCGACGGCGACCGGGGGACCTTCCGCGCCTCGGGGTTGCCGGCGCGGGAGCGGCGCCGAGGCAGGATTAGAGCCGTTCTCGCGAGCGTCTCGGCCCTTCGTCGGGTCCGCACGGCGGACCCGACGAGGATCGCCGTTCAATAGGAATCGCTGCTGACGATCTCGCCGAAGTTGCGGGTCGTGATCTTCTGCCAGACGCCGAGCTGCGACCCCGGGGTGATGGTGTACGTGCCGGTCGCGCTGCTGTACTGGAGGGCCGGGACGTTGCCGGTCGTCGGGTCGAAGGGGACCGACTGGATCGACTCCTTGAGGAACCTGACCGAGCCGTCGCCGAAGCTGACGTTGGCGCCGCCGGGGTGGAAGCTGCCGACGGTCATGACCCAGTCCTCGTCGGTGTTGCCGGGGACGAAGGGCAGGCCCTTGAACTGGCTGTTGATGGGGTAGTAGCTCTCGCACATGGCGTCGGTGTAGTAGCCCGAGTGCCACCAGTGGTAGTAGTTCTGCCAGGTGCCCGTCTCGCCGGTGACGTTGGTGGTGGGGATCTTCCCGTGGGGGCGCTCGCCGAAGAGGACGGTGTTGCTGGTGCCGTCGGTGACGTCGGAGATCCGGGTGGTGGACGAGGCGAAGATGATGCCGTTCATGTTCCCCAGCCGGGCGCCGTAGGCCGAGTTGCTGGGGAGGACGTTCAGCGACCACAGCCCCTGGCAGCCGCCGTAGCTGGCGTAGTAGGTCTTGGCGCTCGTCCCGGCCGGGAGGTCGCTCCAATCCTGCGGGTTGACCGGCACGCCGATGGCGACGGACGGGTCGCTCGGGCACCAGAGGGTGCTGACGCCGGTCGACGCGAGCGTGACGTTGGCCCCGTCGGACTCGCGCCAGTAGAAGTTCGCCTGGTTGAAGTTCGACTGCCCCTCGACGTAGGGCATGATCCGGACCAGCACGCCCAGCCCGGCCTTCATCGAGCCGGAGGTGGTGTAGGCCCCGTACATGCCCGAGGGGTAGCACCCGTTGGACGACTCGTAGTTCATGGCGGCGAGGCTGAGCTGCTTGAGGTTGTTCGTGCACTGCATCCGCCGCGCGGCCTCGCGGGCGGCCTGGACAGCGGGCAGCAGCAGGGCGATCAGGACGGCGATGATCGCGATGACGACCAGCAATTCGATGAGGGTGAATCCGCGGCGACGTCGGGGGCGGGACATGGGATGGGCTCCGCTTCGAGGGATGGGATGACGTGGGAAGACGGATGCGGCCCGGCGGGCCGAAGGGCGGGAGAGGTGGGTGAGTCGGATGGGTCGGGCGGCGGGTGATCGGTCGGCGATCACCGTTTCCCTTCGCTGCGAGGGATGAGCTTCGACTTCGCCTTACCCGCGGCCGGGGACGGCGCGGCGGGAGGCTCCGCCTTAATCGCGGCGGGCTCGCCGTTCGCGGTCACCGGGGTGACCGGGGACTGGTTCCCGTCGCACCCGGCGAGGGCCGTCGCGAGCGCGAGGACAATGATCGATCCGATCCGACAAGTGCGGCATATCATCGACGGCTCCGCGGAGGGGCGCGGCGGCGCGCTCGCCAGGACGGCGAGGCCCCGGGGCAGGAAGGAGAGAGGGCGCCCGGGATGGAGCCGGGGCAGGAGAGATGGCGCCCCGGACGCGTGTGAGTATGGTGAAAGGCCTGGCCGTATGCAAGCACTTTCGCGGGGATGTTCGACGGCCCGGGACGTACGTCAGCCCTGCCCGAGCGCCGCGGCGATCGCGGCCCGGTCGTGGCGGAGGAAGGCGACGATCCCCTGCGCGACCCTGGTGCGCACGCTCGCGCCGAAGGGGACGACGTTCGAGGTGTAGCTGACGGCGACGTCGCCGGGCCGGGGGTCGTCGAGGCTCGTGGCGAAGTTGACGCGCATCGCGAACGAGACGGTCGGCGAGTAGAACGGCGAGACGAACCTGGGGATGACCTTCACGCGATACTGGATCGTCATCACGCCGGCCACGGCGTCGCCGCCGGCGCCCGGGACGGCCACGAGGGCGTTGACCACGCCGCGCTGGCGGCCCTGGCTCGGGGTCGAGGCGACGAGGTAGGACTTGGCGTCGGCGCCGACCGGCGTCGCGGTCAGGTTGACGTACGCCGGCAGGGCTGCCGAGGGCAGCTGGAGCGGCTCGAGCCGCTCCAGCGCGGGCGCGACCGCCGCGTCGCTGGGCGTGGCATGGGCGATCCCTCGCGGCCGGGACGGCTTCCCCGGGCCGTCTCCCTCCCATAGGGATCGGCCGCGGGCCGGCGCGGCTTGAGGACGGCCCGCGCGTCAGGCCGCGGCCGGGTCGCGCTGCATGACGCCGAAGATATTGCCGTCGGGGTCGGTCGCATACCCGAGCCAGCCGACGCCCGGGACCGGCATGAGGGGGACGGCCACCGCCCCGCCGAGCCCGACGGCCCGGGTCAGCGCGTCCTGCGCCGAGGGGACGTCGACCGTGCAGGCGTAGGCATTGACCGCCTGCCCGTACGCCGGCGCGACACCCCTGCGGCGGACGAGGCCGCCGTCGATCCCACGCTCCTCGGGCGGGCCGGTCACGATCAGCCAGTAATCCATCGGCCCTTCCCACTTCTGGAACGACCAGCCGAAGAGCTCGGTGTAGAACGCCACGAGCCGATCCGGGTCGGTCGCGTGGATCTCGAAGTGGACGACGCGCGGCATCGGATGGCCCCCGAGTTCGTTGGCGGGATCAGGACGGTGCGATCGATCCTAAACCATATCATTCAGCCCGGCATGCGGAATTGTCGAGCAGCGGAGATTCGCCGCGGGCCGGCCGGGGACCGTCGGCTCCTGTGCGCGCCCGCGCGGGCCTGTCATACTCCCGGGACCCGGGGCGACCACGGACGACGCGTGGCGTCCCAAGGGGAGGCTCCGGCAGGAGAGGGCCGGCGATGGCGACCGAACGGGAGAAGATGCTCGCGGGCGAGCTCTACCTCGCCTCCGACCCCGAGCTGGTCCTGGCGCGACGGCGGGCGCACGACCTGCTCCGGGCCTTCAACGGCTCGCGCGACGAGGAGCACGACGAGCGGCGGCGGATCCTCGGCGAGCTGCTGGGGTCCGTCGGCGAGGGCGTCTGGATCGAGCCGCCGTTCTGGTGCGACTACGGCCGGAACATCGCGCTGGGCGACCGCATCTACTTCAACTTCAACTGCGTCGTCCTCGACTGCGCGGCGGTGACGATCGGCGACGACGTCTTCTTCGGCCCGAACGTCCAGGTCTACGCGGCGACTCACCCCACGGACCACGTCGTGCGGAAGTCGGGCCCGGAGCTGGCCCGGCCGATCGTCGTCGAGTCGGACGTCTGGGTCGGCGGCGGCGCGATCCTTTGCCCAGGCGTCCGCGTCGGGGCGCGGAGCGTCATCGGCGCGGGGAGCGTGGTGACCAGGGACGTGCCCGACGGGGTCGTCGCCGCGGGCAACCCATGCCGGGTCATCCGGGATCTCTGAGGGCTATTGTCCCCGCGAGGGCGGAGAGGCGATAGGACGCGAAGCCGCCCGCGAGATTCACGGCAGGCAGGCCCGCCTGGCGGAGGATGCGGGTGGCCAGATAGCCGCGCTGGCCGACCTGGCAATAGGCGACGATCGTGCGGCCCGGTGGCAGCCCGCCGAGGCGATCGCGGAGCTCATCGACCGGCACGTTGAGGGCGTTGGGGATGTGATCCAGGGCGAACTCCTCGCGGGTCCGGACGTCGAGGAGGACGGGGTCGGGCCCTGCCTCTCCGCGGGCGAGGCCGTCGGCGGTGACCTGGGGGTGGTCACCTCGGATCAGGCCCGCGGCGACGAATGCGGCCATGTTGATCGCGTCCTTCGCCGACCCGAACTGGGGCGCGTAGGCGAGCTCTGCCTCCTCGAGGTCGAAGACGGTCATCCCGGCCTGGATCGCCATCGCGAGGACATCGATCCGCTTGTCGACCCCCTCCTCGCCGATGGCCTGGGCGCCGAGGATGTGGCCAGTGTCGGGGTCGAAGAGGAGCTTGAGCGTCATCGCCCGGCGCCGGGGTAGTAGCTGGCGTGCTGGGTCGGGTGGACGAAGGCCTCGCGATAGGGCCGGCCGAGCCTTCGGAGGGTCTTCTCCGAGGCGCGCCGTGAGGGCCGCGGCGAGGCCGAAGACGCCGACGATCGCCGTGCCTTGCGTCCCCCGGTAGCGGGCGCGATAGCCGAGGGCGTTGTCGGCGGCGATCCGGCCCTGGCGGTTGGCCGGCCCGGCGAGTGGGACCTGGGCCGGGCCGCCGAGGACGAAGTCGCGGACCTCGACGGCGTCGCCGACGGCGTAGATGTCCGGGTCGCTCGTCCGCATATGCTCGTCCACGCGGATTCCCCCGCGCGGGCCGACCTCGAGCCCGGCCGCGATGGCGAGCCCGCTCTCGGGCCGGACGCCCACGCCAAGCACGACGATGTCGGCCGGCAGACGCTCGCCCGAGACCAGCCGGACCGCAAGCCCGTCGCCGGCCGGCTCGAATGCCGCGGCCGACTGACCGAGCCGCAGCGCGATTCCATGCTCCTTCAACCTCTCGGCGACGGCCGCGGCCATCTCGGGATCGAGCGGGGGGAGGACCTGGTCCTGCATCTCGACCAGGGTCGTCGCCACGCCCTTCCGTGCGAGGTTCTCGACCATCTCCAGCCCGATGAACCCCGCGCCGACGACCACCGCGCGGCGCGCCCCGCGATCGACCGCGTCCTTGATCCGATCGGCGTCGCGGAGGTCGCGGAGCGTGAAGATGCCCGCCAGGTCGACCCCCGGCAGCGGCGGCCGGATCGGCGAGGCGCCGGGGGCGAGGATGAGCCTGTCGTAGGGCTCGTCGTACTCGCGACCCGTCGCGAGGTCGCGGACGCGGACCGCCCTGGCCCCGCGGTCGATCGCCTCGACCGACGAGCGGGTCCGGACGTCGAGCCGGTACCGCGTGCGGAGCCGCTCGGGCGTGGCGACCAGGAGCCGGTCGCGCTCGGCGATCTCGCCGCCGATGTAGTAGGGCAGGCCGCAGTTGGCGAAGGAGACGTCGGGCCCGCGCTCGATGACGACGATCTCGGCCTCCTCGGAGAAGCGCCGCGCCCGGGCCGCCGCCGAGGCGCCGCCGGCCACTCCGCCGACGATGACGATCTTCATGGGAGGATCCTCCGGGGTCGATGGCCCGGCGCACCGCGGACCGCCACGGCTCCGGTCCGCGTTCGGTCGGGAATACGGGCGGGGATTCGCGTTACTTGCCCTTGTCGGCCTTCAACTCGGCCGGGAGCTTCGCGCCGGGCGCGAGGACGAACGGGGCCTCGCCGGTGACGGACCAGAAGAGCCGCGCCGGGCCCCGCGGGCAGTCGTCGCCCTCGACCCAGGTGTGGTAGACCTTGCCCCAGCGGGGCCGGATGTCGGCGAGCGTCGCCCGCTCCTCGTCGCCCGACTGCGTGAGGCTCTTGATCAGGCCGGCGTCGACCTCGTGCTTGTGGTCGTGCCAGTAGGCCTGCTCGTCGGCGGGGAGGGTCCGATAGAGGGCATCGCCGATCAGGTACTCGACGCCGATGAGCCGCGCCTCGGGGCCGGTGCCGTCGTAGAGGACGCACTGGGCGACGCCGCTGGCGAGCGGCTTGCAGAAGTGATAGGCGACCTGCGCGTTCTCCGGCCGGTCCTTCTGGAGGTGGACCCCCGCGAAGGCCAGCGGGCAGTGGAGCACCTCGCGCACCGGCGCCTTCAGGTCGCGGGGCGCGTGGTCGTCGGCGCGGGAGCGGGGCAGCGTCGCCAGGGCCCCCAGCGCGGCCCCCGACAGGAAGGCCAGCGTGACGACCGCCGTCGTGCGGCGAGAGGCTCGGATCATCATCGCGATCTCCTTTGAGTCCTGACCTGTGGGATCAACGGCGGGGCCCGACGGACCGCACCGGCGCGGGACGGCTCACGCCGCATCGCAGGACGAGTCGCCCGCGCGATTCCAGGGCATGCGGGCGAGGATCATCCCCATCCCGCACGTGTCGGTCACGCCCGCGAAGACCAGGCCGGCTCCGACGAACGCCGCGAGCCCGAGGAAAGCCGGGTGGACGAACGCCCCCAGGGCCGTCCCGAGCACGACGAGCGACCCGGCCGCGATCCGGACCTGCCGCTCGAGCGAGATCGCCCTCCGCCCCCGGACCACGGGCAGACCCGCCCGCTCCCAGGCGAGCGTGCCCCCCTCGACGACCGCGCCCTCGACGCCCGCGGCCCGGAGCCGCTCGCACGCCCGACGGGCCCGGCTCCCCGACCGGCAGAATACGTAAACCGGCGCGGCCCCGCCATCACCCAGCGCCGCCGGGTCGAGCGCATCGAGCGGCATCAGCCGGGTGCCGACGGCGTGGACCTCGCGGTACTCCGCCGGCGTCCGGACGTCGATCAGCTCGACCCGCCGCCCGCTCCTGAGGATCGCGCCCAGTTCGGTCGGCGTGATGCTCGAGACTTCCACGGCTCCCCTCCCCCGCCCGTTGGACCCGGCCCGGCCCCGGTGCTATAATGTTCCTGCTCACCGAACCAACTATATAACCAATTTGGAATACAGTCAAGCCATGCCCGTCGCGATCCCCGACGAGGTCCTCGACCTGATGGCGGAGAAGTTCCGGATGCTGTCCGACCCGACGCGGCTGGCGATCCTCCGGTGCCTGATGGCGGGGGAGCGGAGCGTGGGGCGGGTGGTGGAGGAGACGGGCCGCGGCCAGGCGAACGTCTCGAAGCACCTGAAGATGCTCGCCGACGCGGGCCTGGTCACGCGGCGCAAGGAGGGGTTGCAGGTCATCTATCGGCTGGACGACCCGCTGGTCGAGCGGCTCTGCAAGCTGGTCTGCGAGACGATCGTCGAGGACGTCGCCGAGGGCCTGAAGCGCGGCCGGCGGCTCCTGGGCAAGCTGAACCGGGCCGACTGACGGCCGCGCGAAGGCCGTGACCTTGACCCCGGCACGGTCGAAACAGTACGGTGCGACGATGCGCCGGGATCGTTCCCCGGCCGGAAGTTCGGGCGGATCGCCGCCCGGTTCTCGAAGGAGTCGCAGCGCACCCGATGAGCACGCCAATCGCCCCCATTGAGTCCGTCCGCGGGCGAGAGATCCTCGACAGCCGGGGCAACCCGACGGTCGAGGTCGACGTGGTCCTGGCCGACGGCACGCTCGGCCGCGCCGCGGTCCCCTCGGGGGCCAGCACCGGCGCGTACGAGGCGGTCGAGCTCCGCGACGGCGACAAGGGGCGCTACCTCGGCAAGGGCGTCGCCAAGGCCGTGGCCAACGTCAACGGGGCGCTCGCCGAAGGCCGTCGTCGGCCGCGACCCGTCCGACCAGGCCGGGCTCGACGCCGCGATGATCGGTGCCGACGGCACGCCGAACAAGGGGAAGGTCGGCGCCAACGCGATCCTCGGCGTGAGCCTCGCCGCCGCCAAGGCCGCCGCGCAGGCGAGCGGCCTGCCGCTCTACCGCTATCTCGGCGGGGTCAACGCCAGGGTGCTGCCCGTGCCGATGGCCAACATCATCAACGGCGGCAAGCACGCCGACAACAAGATCGACTTCCAGGAATTCATGATCATGCCCTCGGAGCGAAGAGCTTCTCCGAGGGCATCCGCATGGTCGCCGAGGTCTTCCACAACCTCAAGTCGATCCTCAAGAAGGCCGGGCACAACACGAATGTCGGCGACGAGGGCGGCTTCGCGCCGAACCTCGACAACGAGGAGGCGATCAAGTACATCCTCGAGGCCGTCGACAAGTCGGGCTACACCGCCGGCCGCGGCAAGGACTTCGCCATCGCGCTCGACTGCGCCAGCTCCGAGCTGTTCGACGAGGGCGAGAAGAAGGGCTACAAGTTCTGGAAGTCGAACCCCGGCAAGCTCTTCTCCAGCCAGGACATGATCGACGCTGTTCACCGACTGGGTCGGACAAGTACCCGATCGTCTCGATCGAGGACCCGCTCGACCAGGACGACTGGGACGGCTACGCCGCAGATCACCAAGGCGCTGGGCGACAAGGTGCAGATCGTCGGCGACGACTTCTTCGTCACCAACCCGGTGCGGCTGGCCGACGGGATCGCCAAGGGGGCGTGCAACAGCATCCTCGTGAAGGTGAACCAGATCGGCACGCCTGACCGAGACGCTCGACGCCGTCGGCATGGCCCAGCGCAACGGCTACACGGCCGTGCTCTCGCACCGCTCGGGCGAGACCGAGGACACGACGATCGCCGACATCGCCGTCGCCACCAACTGCGGCCAGATCAAGACCGGCAGCGCCTCCCGCTCGGACCGGATCGCCAAGTACAACCAGCTCCTCCGGATCGAGGAGGAGCTCGGGAACGAGGCCGTCTACGGGGCGACGATCTGGGCGAGGGGCTGAGGCCGCCCCTCGTCCCCCGGCGTCAATCGAGGGCCGGGACCCGCGGAGATTCGATCGAGCCGTTCCGTCGTCTTGGATCGCGCTCAGGGTGATCGAGTGCGGCCCGGACCGCTTGGGGCGCCGGCCGTCCGGGAAATGTCGGATCGAGAGATTGCCACCGTCCCGATTCCGGGCTACGATCGCCGCGGACCGGGGCGATCGGCGCGGGTCGGGCGGAGATCCCCATCGTGACAGAGGCCGTCGCGCGACCGGCGTGGGTCCGCCTCGTCATCCCCCGACGTGCGTCCCGCGCCGGCATCCTCATCCGCTGCTGGTTCAGCGCCGCGGTCGCCCTGGGTTTGCCGCCGCTGCTCGTCGCGACGTCGGGCTATCGCTGGTGGGTCGTGGCCGTGGTCGCGGCGGCGGTGCTTGAGGCGCCTTGGCAATGGCTCGCCTTCCGCTGGGTCGATCGCCATCGGGCCTGGCCCTATCAATGGTAGCGCCGCGGGCATGGCGCGAGGACCTCTCCTCATGGACAAGCCCTTCCGGCTCGCGCGGTGGGTCGGGGCCGTCGCCGTGGCGATCGGCGTCGTGCAGCTCCTCTTCGCGCTCGGCGTGATCGTCGACATCGCGAAGGAGCCCATCCGCCGGTTGACCGTCGCCATCGTCGTGGGCGGGGTCGCCGACGCCCTGCGGACGATCGCCATCGGCGCGATCCTCGGCGTGCTGGCCGAGGTCGGGGCCGCCCTGATGGACCGGATGCCCGCCCGGGCCGTCGACGATGCCTCGTGGAAGGCGCCGGGGCCGTCCGACGTCGATCGGATCGTGCGGGGCGAGCCGGCGCCGTGAGAACGCGCGGGGCCGAGATGTCCGCGCCACGACGCGCCGCCCTCGTCGTCGGCCTCGCGGCGACACTGCTGGTCGGGGCCGTCCTCGGCCTGATCGCCGTCGACCGGCCGCGCGTGTGCTCGCGGAGGCGAGGAGTCCCGACGGCGTGTGGTCCGTGGCCATCGTCGGCCGGCGGCGCCTCTTCGGCCTCGGCGCGATCGAGGTCATCGCCGAGGTCCGCGACGGCCGGGGCCGGCCCCTCCCCGGCGCCTTCGTCCTCGGAGAGCCCGGCGACTGGGCCTCGGCCCGCAAGGAATTCGCGTCGGCCTTCTGCGGCGCCGAGAAGGCCGTCGCGGGCGGTCGGACGATCCGGAAGGCCGATTACTTCGGGCGATGATCGGCCCGAGGTCCTCCCTTCGTCTTCGGCGTCTCCTGTGCTATCACCCTATCAGGGCGATGGGACCGCCGAGCGAACCCGAGAGGCGTATGAGGCCCCATTCGCATGGATCGATCGGGCGACCCTCCGTAGAATAGGGCGATCCGACGGAGGCGGAAGGCGTCCATCGCAGGAGGATCACGGATGACTCGGACCACGGCGGGTTGGGTCGTGCTGGCGGTTGCGATCGCGGGCCGACGGGCGCCGGGCCAGGGGCCGACGCCGAAGGCCAAGGGGGCTCCCGGGCCGATCATGGCGGCGGGGGCGTCGTTCTCCGAGCCGGCGGGATGGGTCCGGGTCCAGCCGGCGAAGTCGAGCACGATCGGCTGGTTCGTCAACCCGGGCGCGACGTCGAAGAACGCGCAGCGGATGATCGTCGTCGACTTCGGCCGGCCGACCGAGGCCGACGCGAGGAAGTCGGCCCAGGGGCTGGCCAAGCAGTGGGGCGGAACCCTCCTGGAGAAGCCGATCTCGCTCGACGGCGCGCCGGGCTATCTCGTCGTGGCCGAGAACCGCGGGCCGGGGCTGACGCCGGCCGTGGGGATCGTCGTCCATCGCGAGGGGCGGGCCTACCTGATCATGGGCGGCGCCGTGCCGGGCGACTCGGTCGCGCAGGAGGTCGAGGAGGTCCGCCGGGGGTGGAAGTGGGTCAAGTCGCGGTGACTCGATGAGCGACCCAGAGCCCGAAGGCGACGGGCGGAACGACCTCGCGGCCGTGGCGCTGGGGCTGCTGGCGCTGGCCGCGGCGTGCGTGGCCCCGGCCCTGTTCGTGCTCGCCCCCGACGACGGCCGGCGCGGCGCCTGGATGTTCGCCGAGGCGCGGAACTGGACGGCGCTGCGCTGGTTCGCCCTGGCGAGCCTCGTCGGCCTGGGGCCGGCGCTGCTCCTGGCACGGATGGCGCTGGACCGCGCCCGGCGGTGGCCGGCGAAGATCCCGGCGGCGCTGGCCATCGCCGCCGCGCTGCCGATGATCCCGGGCGCCGTGATCCAGATCGCCTGGTGGACGTCGTGACGACGGGGCCCGCTAGACGATCGGCCCCCGGCCGCGGCCGACGACCGCCGAGATGACCAGCAGGATGAGGAAGACGAACAGGAGGATCTTCGCGATCCACGCGAAGTCGCCCGCCATCCCGCCGAACCCGAAGACTCCGGCGATCAGGGCGAGAATGGCGAAGGCGATGGCCCAGCGGATCATGGTCGGCTCCTCGGTTGTGGCCCCGGTCATCGACAGCGGCGGATCAATGTATCTGGAATATAGCACAGTAAGCAATTCGGGTGCCTGATTGCCGTGACGGGCCGACTCGGCGATACTTACGGCTCGCACAAGTGTCATGGGAACAGCCCCTCCCTGGTCCCGCCCGCCATGCCCGCGATGCGCCGCCTGCTGCCGTGGTTCGCCGTGTGGGCCCTGGCCGGGGCGATGGCGGCGGTGACGACCGCTCAGTCGCTCGAGCGTTACCGCGAGTTCCGCAGCGGCTGGGCGTGGGACCTCGCCTACAACAACCAGTGGTTCTGGGCCCTGGTCTTCGGCGACCAGACGCTCTCGATCTGCCCGGTCAACCACTGGGGCCTCGAGGGGCCGTCGATCTGGAACCGCACGCACCTCGACCCGATCCGCCTGCCCTGCGCGCCGATCTACGCGCTCTTCCCCGGGCCCGAGACGCTGCTGGTCATCCACAACGTGATGGTCTGGTGCCTCGTGCCGGCAGTGTTCGGCCTGGTCCGGTCGGAGTCGGGCTCGGCGGGGCGGCGCTGCTCGCGGCGGGCCTGGTGCCGCTGACCCCCCTGCTCTGGCCGCTGGCGTGGAACGACTACCGCGAGATGACGCTGGCCCTGCCGTTCATCGTCTGGGGGATCCAGGGCTATCGCGACCGGCGGCCCGGCCTGGCGGCGCTGGGGATCGGCGGGATGCTGCTCTGCCGCGAGGAGTATGGCATCCTCGTCGCGACCCTGGCGCTCCTGCCGCCCCGGCCCGGCGAGGACGTCGGGACGACCTACCGGTGGATGCGCGCGCGGTCGCGCTGGGGGTCGGCTGGTTCCTGCTCGGCTTCCTCGGCTACCAGTACTTCTTCGTATCAAGGTATGCGCCTGAACAATACGTGGAACACTTCGGCGGTCCGAAGCCGGGGCCGATCCCGACGGCCGCGGTGGCGCTGGAGCTGCTGGCCTTCGGGCTCGGGCCGTGGGCCGTGCTCGCGGTCGCTGCGCCGCGGTTCGCCGTGCTGGCGCTGCCGTGGGTGGTGGGGCTGGCGCGGGGGCGGTGGGACCTCGGCGCGATGGACACCGTGAGGTGGTCGCAGGTCCGATACGCGACGCCGATCGTGGGCCTCGTCGTGGCGGCCGGGGCGATCGGCTTCGCGCGCGTGGCGGGGTGGGCCGCGCGGGCCCGCGGCGGACGGTGGCTCGTGGCGGCGCTCTGGGCGGCGACGGCCGCGGGGCTCTGGGCGCGCGGGGCGAGGTCGTGGCCCGGGTCGAGCGCGTGCCCCGGCCGAGCGCCGCACGACGACGCCGAGGAGGTCTGGCGCTGGATCGGCCGGGTCGCCCCCGGCGACGGCGTGATCGCCCACTACGAGATGTCGGCCCCGCTCTCGTCGCGGCGGCACCTCTACAGCTACGTCATGAAGCCGAACCTGCCCCGCGGCTTCCCCCGGCTCGGCCCGGAGATCCGCTGGGCCTTCTATTTCGACGACGACCTCGACGCGGCGAACCTCGTCGCGCAGGGCTTCGAGCCCGTCCATCGCGGGCGGTCCGTCCGGATCTACCGCCGGCCCTGACCCGTCGCGGCCGGAAGGCCCGCCATGTTCTGGGAGGACCACGGCCGGCCGACCCTCGTCTGGCTCTTCCACATGACCGCGCCGGTCCTCTGGCTGATGCCGGCGGTGGGCCTGGCTCTCTGGGCTGCGGCATCGGCTGCGATCGGCGCGGCGGAGGCCTGAGTCGGCGCCGGAGCCGGCGGACTTCACCGGCGCCGCGGGCCGCCGCGGCGGTCATCGAGGCAGCGGGCACTCGAGGGGGTCGCGATCATCGAGACGACCGGCCCCCTGGCCGACTTCTACGACGCGCCCCGGCGCGAGCTCCGGCTCTCGGCACCGACCTTCGCCGGCCGATCCCCCTGGGCCCTGGCCGTCGCGTCGCGCGAGGCCGGCCACGCCCTCGGGGGCCGGTGGGCGTCGAAGGCCCGCACAGCCCTCGTCTTCGCGTCGCGCCTCGGCGCGCTCGTCGGCTGGATCGCCCTCGCCGCCGGGTTCGTGCTCGACTACTCGTGGCTGGCCATCGTCGGCATCCGCGCCGTCTCCGCCGCGGCGCTCGCCGCGCTGGCGCTGGTGCCGATCGAGTCGGCCGCGATCCGCCGCGCCCTCGCGTCCGGGGCCCTCGACGACGCGGCGCGCGACCCGGACCTCGCCGCCGCCCTGGCCGCGTCCCGGCTCGTCCACGTCGCGGCGATCCTCCCCGGTCGATCATCGTAGCGATCGGTCGATGGCGCGGAGCATGAACGCCGCGAACCGGTCGGAGCCGGTCTGGTTCCAGTGGCCGTCGCGGGGCAGGAACTGGGCGCGGATCTCGGAGGGCCGCAGGCCGGCGAAGGCCTCGCCGCCGTCGAGGAAGGCGGCGCCGATCGCGCGGGCGAAGTCCTCCGATTCCCGCCTCGGCCATGACGGGGCTCGAGCCGGGTCGAGCAGGCTCGCGCGATCGGGGATGTGGACGACCAGCGCCGGGAGCTTCCGCTCGGCGAGGACGCGGGCGATGTCGGCGATCAGCCGGCCGCGCGCCGGGTCGCGGTCGTCCGCGCCCTCGGCCTGGCCCTCGTCGGGACGAGTGCGGAACGCGTGCCACGGCGCGGGTCATGAGGAACGGGCGGAGCGGGCGAGCGATCTCGCGGGGCCAGTGACCTTGCAGAGCGCGCTTCGAACGACTCGCGCCCGAGGATGTAGCCCGGATGGGCGCGAGGAAGGGCCGCGCCTCGTCGAGGGTCTTCGGGTACGTCGCGGGGTCCCAGCTCGGGGCGCGGCCGAAGGAGGGGTGGTCGCCGAGGCGGTGGTCCCAGACGGTGAACTTGCGGCGGAGGTCGCCGCCGAAGACGGCGAACACGACGCCGTCGAGCTCATAGTCGTCGGCCGCGACGAGCCTCGTCAGCACGCTCCACCAGTTCGCCAGCCCCGCGCCGCTGACGGCGAGGTCGAGCAGCTCGACCGGCTCGCCCCGCTCGCGCGCCAGGTCCTCGGCGCGGTCGGGCCAGCTCTGCCCGAGGTGCTCCTCGGCCGTGAACGAATCGCCGAAGACGGCGATCCGCCGGACGCCGGGACGCGGCCGCTTGATCGTGAAATCGTCGCGGTCGGCGAACCCCTGGGCGTTGCCGCGAGCCACGCCGACGTACTCGAAACGGCCGTCCGTGCAGCGGAGGAATCGCGAGGGTGTCGCCGTCAGTCGATAGCCGCGGACCGCGTCGAATTGCCACGTCCGGCCCGAGTCCTCGAAGAGCCAGAACGAAGTGCCCCACCACGAGAACCAGGCCGCCGACGTGGCGATCGCCTCGACGAGGACGTAGAAGAGAACCAGCGTGAGCGAGGCGAAGAGCCACCGCTTCTTGAGGCTCAGGCTCCGCGGCATGCGTCGGCTCCCGCGCGGCCTCGACGACCGGCGGAGCCACCCTACCAGACCCGGTCGCCGCGCCCGATGCGCGGGGCCCCGCGCGAATCGAATCGTCGGTGGCGAGGAATTTGCTCATGAGAATCTCGGTGATGGTCCAGCCGATGTGCGCCGGACGCGCCGGCGTCGTAACTGCGATCCTCGCCGGCCCGACCGGGGGTGGTCGGGCCATCAACACTCCGAGGTCTTGCCATGCCCTCCACGACGAAGAAGGCCGGAGCGAAGAAGGCGAAGCCCAAGGCCGCGATGAAGTCGGTGACGAAGGCCGTCAAGAAGGCGACGCGCAAGGTCGAGAAGGCCCTGCGGCCCGCGGGCGAGGCCATCGCGAAGGAGGCGAAGGCGATGGGCAAGGGCGTGAAGAAGGCCGCGAAGAAGGTGGAGCGCGCGATCACGGGCGGGAGCAAGTCGGGCGGCGCGAAGAAGTCATCGGGCACCAAGTGCGCCGGCACCAAGACGTCCGGATGAGTCGCGCGAGTCGACGACGGTGAACCGGGAGCATCGGGGTGGGGAACGAACCCGAGCGAAGCGAAGAGCCCGATCTGAGCACTCTCCTGCGCGGGATCGTCCACGACGCCGAGACACTGATCGGCCTTCAGTTCGATCTCTTGCGGAGCGAGGTGCGCCAGGAGATCCGGCAGGCGAGGGACGCGGCGTTGTCGATCGGCGGCGGCGCGGCGCTGCTCGGGGCGGGCGGCTTGCTCGCGTCGTTCGCCGCGGTCCACGCGCTGCACCGGGCCACGCGGCTGCCGCTGTGGGCCTGCTACGGCGCGGTCGGCGGCGTGCTCGGCACCGCGGGCGCCGGGCTCGTGGCCGCGGGGCTCGGCCGGGCCGCGGGCGTCCGCGTCGTCCCGCCCCAGACGCTCGAGGCCCTCGGGGAGAACCTCGAATGGATCAAGGATCAGGCGACCCCCCGGGAGACGTGACGGCACCCCCGGGGGAGATCCGTGCACGGATGGCGCAGACCCGTGCCGAACTGGCCCAGAAACTCGCCGCGCTGCGGGGCCGCCTCGGCGGCCCGCGGGGCGGGGAGGGAGGCGGAGAAGACCATGGCAACCAAGCAGAGCGGCAAGAAGTCGACGTCGTCCGCGACGGCCCGCAAGACCTCGGGCCCGAAGAAGGCCGGCGCGGCGAAGGCGAAGTCGTCGGGCATGCGCGGCGGGGCTTCCAGCAAGAAGTCCGCCGTCAGGTCGTCGAGCGCGGCGAAGGCCAAGTCGTCGTCCGGCGCCGGCCTGCGCCGGCCGCGAGGAAGTCCACCGGCAAGAAGTCGACCGCGAAGCGCGTCGCCTCCGGGATCGCCTCGAAGGCCACCGAGGTCATGGGCGAGATGCTCGCCGGCGCGGCCGTCGGCGCCGTCACCGGCGCGGCGAGCCAGGTCCGCGGCGAGCCGACGGCCGTCTCCCCCGCGAAGGGGTCGACGGGGGGCAAGTCCGGCGCGAAGAAGTCGGCCAAGGGGAAGCGGGCCGCCAAGCCCTCGCAGGTCCTGAACAACATGGCGACGGGCGCGGCGATCGGTGCCGTGGCGGGCGCCGCCAAGGCCGTCCTGCCGGCGGAGAAGTCGGCCCCGAAGCAATCGCCGGGCAAGGCCTGAGTCACGCCGCGAGCCCTCCGTCCGTGGGCGGAGGGCTCGGCCTCCTCGATGTCCCCGCGTCGATGTCGGTCAGCGGTCGTGGGCGAGCTCGGCCCCGGGAGGAGTGCGCGTCGGCGGGTCGAGGCGCCGAGCGAACCCGAGCGGCCGCCTCCCGTACGCCTTTGTGCGGCCCCGTGCGGGACGAAGGGCGCCGGCGGTCGGGTCGCACGACGAGGCCCTCGCGCCGAGCGAACTGTCATGTGGCTTGGCCACACCCCGACCCATGAAAAGTGGGCCGCCTGCGGCTATCCTGGCCCCGGGGCGGCCCGCGGGGCCGAGGCCGGCTTCGTGTCTGGTGCGATCAGCCCGCGAGCGAACTTGGCCCGGGCCCCGACCGACCCCACGTCGGACCCCGACCTGTCGCCCCCGGCCCCGCCGGGGAGCACCCAGAGCAAGCTGCTCTACGCGCCGGGGCCGCCCCGCCGGGCCTGCGCCACCCGGGAGCCCCGACCATGGAGATCCTCCTCGACCGCTGCGCCGGATTGGACGTCCACAAGAAGACCGTCGTCGCCTGCGCCCGCCTCGCCGCCCCCGACGGGGCCGTGAGCGAGCAGGTCCGCACCTTCGCCACCGCCACCGCCGACCTCCTGGAGCTGGCCGACTGGCTCGCGTCGCTGGGGGTCCGCCGCGTCGCCATGGAGAGCACCGGCGTCTACTGGAAGCCGGTCTGGAACCTGCTGGGGGACCGCTTCGAGCCGATCCTGGTCAACGCCCGGCACATCAAGCGGGTGCCGGGGCGAAAGACCGACGTCAAGGACGCCCAGTGGATCGCGCAGCCGCTGGCGCACGGCCTGCTCGGCGCCAGCTTCGTCCCGCCCGCGCCGGTGCGCGAGCTGCGGGACCTGACCCGGCAGCGGGCCCGGCTCGTCGGCGACCGGGCGACGACGGCCAACCGGATCCAGAAGGTCCTGGAGGACGCCAACATCAAGCTCGGCGACGTCGCGACCGACGTCCTGGGCGTCAGCGGGCGGGCGATGATCGCGCGGCTGATCCAGGGGGAGTCGGACCCGGCGAAGCTGGCCGGCGAGGCGCGGGGCAGCCTGAAGAGGAAGGCGATCCCGCTCCGCAGGGCGCTGGAGGGGCGGGTCACCGACCATCACCGGTTCCTGCTCGGGGGCGCTGATGGACCAGCTCCGCCAGATCGAGGGCCTGATCGAGCGGTACGCGGCGCGGATCGAGGAGGCGATGCGCCCTTTCGCCGAGGCGGAGGCGCGGCTGATGACGATCCCCGGGGTGGGGCGGCAGTCGGCCGAGGTGATCGTGGCCGAGGTCGGGGCCGACATGACGAAGTTCCCGACGGCCGGGCACCTGGCGAGCTGGGCGGGGATGTGCCCGGGCAACGACGAGAGCGGCGGCAAGCGGCGGAGCGGCCGGACGACCAAGGGGAGCCGGTGGCTCCGCGCGGTGCTGGTGCAGGCGGCCTGGGCGGCGGTCCACGCCAAGGGGACGATCTTCGGGGTGTTGTACCGGCGGTGGTCGAAGCGGGCGGGGAGCAAGAAGGCCCTGGTGGCGGTCGGGCACAGGCTGCTGGTGATCGCCTACCACCTGCTCAGCGAGCGGGCCGACTATCGTGAGCGGCGGAGGCCCGAGGCCGCGTGAACACCCGCCCAGAAGACGGGGATTTTCAGAGCAACCCGAGCGGCCGCCTTTCGTTCGCCGCGGTGCGGGACCGTGCGGGTCGAGGCCGGTAAGCCCGACGTCGACCAGATTGTCAAGGAGCATCCTTCACCATCGCGGCGCGAGGCCGCTTCGTTCTCCTGATCCGCGGCGGTGCGCGGAGTCGCCCGGCGACCCGGTCAGCGGCCCGCGCTCGCCGCGCCGTCCTTGAGGATCACGTCGGCGAGGAGCCGGGCGGTCGCCGCGAGCCGCTCGCCCGCCTCGGCGCGGACGGGTGCCGGGGGTGAGCTGGCGGGTCATCACGGCGTAGACGACGACCTCGCCCCACGGCGTCTCGATCCAGCCGGTCCGGACCCGCGTCAGGGGATCGGAGTCGATCTCGCCGGTCTTGTAGTGGTGACGTCCGCCGGGAAGATCCTCGACCAGAACCGCGCCGCGGATCGCGTCGATGACCTCGCGCCGGACGCCCGGGATGTCGCCCGAGGCGACGCGTTGCAGGACGGCGGCGAGCGACGCGGCGGTGGCCTCGTTGTCGCCGCGGGCCTTGCGGTCGGCGAGCATGTAGCGGCGGACGACGATCGGCGCGAAGGCCGGGTCGCGGGCGTGGATCGCCTTGCGTCAGCCCCTCGGGGCCGCCGAGCAGCGCCGTCGTGACGTTGGCCGCCGCGTTGTAGACGAGGTTCGACGCCGGGACGGACCCCATCATGATCCCGCCGATCTTCCGGACCGACGCGCCCGCGAGCCCCTTGCGGACCTCGTCGCGGCCCTCGGCCGAGAAGTGGGCGATCGCCGGATGGTCGTCGCGGAGGATGGCGTCGAGCCCCGGCGGCGTGCGGTCGAGGTCGTCGGCGTACCGGGCGAACAGCTCGACGAGGAACGCCGTCTTGATCGCGCTGGCCGTCGGCCGGACCTCGTCGGCCTTCCACGCGTACCGCGCGTTGCCCTTCGTCCCGCCGACCCAGAGGCCGGCCTCGACGCCGTCGCCGTGCTCGTCGAGGATCGCGCGGACCTGCTCGTCGAGCTTCCGCGCATCGAGCGTCGGCCCCTCGGCGAGGGGCCGGGGCGAGGGCCGCGAGGCAGAGTCCGGCGATCGCCGCGGTGCGGCGGAGCAGTGACATCATGGCTGCGTCCCCGGCGAGGCTCCCCGGATCGGTGACAGGCCCACGATCTTAATCGGCGGGGGAGGCCGTCGAAAGCCGGTCGGTCGAGGCGATTCAACCGGTCTGCACGAATTCGCCCGCCTTGCCGGTACCGGCGATGCCGGAGACGACGCGGCATGGGGCCGTGAGCTGCCAGGCGCGGCGGTCGGGGCCGGCGAGCGCGAGGGTCATCATGGCCAGGCTGCCGGAGGCCGCGATGGCGACGTCGATCGGGACGCCGGCCTGCTCCAGGGTGAAGGGCCCGGCCGCGGCGACGAAGGCGGCGGCGAAGGGCGCGAGGAACACCTGGTCGTAGCCGGGGATCAGCGGGCGGAGCCGCGCGATCCGGCCGAAAAGGCTGATCGGCGGGGCGTGGCCGGCGAGGGTCATCGCGAGGCGGCCGAGGGCGACGAACATCGTCACGTAGATCACCAGGACCACCCTCACGAACATCAGCCCCTCGAACCCGCCGATGACGCGCTCGAGCACGTAGCACCACCAGCCGAAGAGCAGGCACCAGAGGACCTTCTCCGCGGCGTCGAGCCGGCGTCCCGGCGGGTCGACTGCGCGGGCCGAGCCGGTCGAACGGCCAGCCGAGCGGCGTGGGCTTCCCCTCCAGCGACGAACCCCTTGGCCGGGTCGTAGATGCGCGATCTGGATCTCGGCCCAGGGCCAGCGGCGGAGCGACCGGCGGAGGCCGACCATCGCGACCGTGTACGTGGCCAGCATCGCCGCGCCGTAGTAGGCCGGACCGGCCGCGGCAGAGGCGCCAGCGCCAGCCCGAGGCCGAACAGGACGGGGAACTGGAACCCCCGCGCCCCGGTCTCGTCGAAGGTGGCGCTCAGCGCCAGCAGGTAGGCGCCGAGGGCCATCGCGTAGGAGGTGATCGGGTGGAGGTCGCCCGCGAGCCAGACGGGCAGGCCGGCCGCGGCGACGATCACGGCGTCCTCCACGACCGGGTGTGCCGGGCCGACCGGCAGCGGCTTGCCCCACCTCCACGGGGTCGTCTCGAGCCACTGGCGATATCCCGCACGGAAGAACGGATGGAACGCGACGGCGCGGTAGAGGCCGTAGATCAGCATGCCGCCGAGGTGGATTACGATCGGGCATCCGCCGGAGCTGCGCGTCGACCGCGGCCGCGCCGAGGCGGCTGCGCGACGATGATCGCGGGCAGCGACGCGACGAGGTAGACGAAGGCGTAGACGACGATGAGCGGCGCCGGCGGCAGGAGCACGCGGAACCGGCCGACGAGGCGGCTCATGACGCGTAGTCCTCGAAGTACTGGGCGAGGTTCCGCGTCGTCTCGGGGAAGATCAGGTGCTCGAGGACCTGCGCGAGGTTCCCCCGCGTGCCCGCCCGGCGCTGGAGGCCGTCGAGCGTGTCGAAGGCGAGCACCTCGCCGTCCTTGAGGATCAGGACCCGGTCGGCGATCTCGGCGATCAGCTCGGGCACGGGGCTGCTGAGGACGACCGTCGCTCCCCGGCGCTCGACGAGGTGCCGCAGGACCTTCCGCAGGGCGAGCAGGCCCGAGGGGTCGAGGCCGCCCGAGAACGGCTCGTCGAGGATCAGCACGGGCGTCTCTGCCACCAGGGCCGAGCAGAGCGCGACCTTCTTCTGCTGCCCGGCCGAGTAGCCGCGGATCGGCGAGTCGGCCTGGCCCGACAGCTCGAACAGGTCCAGGAGCCGCGGGATGTGCTCGAACAGCCGGTCGTCCGGGATGTCGTAGAGCCGTCCCACGCCGAGCAGGAACTCGCGCCCCGTGCGGTTGCCCGGCAGCCACGGGCGGTCGGGCAGGTAGACGGCCCGGCGGCGGATCTCCAGCTCGTCCTCGACCGCGCCGCGCCGCGTCAGCCCGTCGATCCGGACCGTCCCCCGCTGCGGCGTCAGCGCCCCGCCCATGACGCCGAGCAGCGTGCTCTTGCCCATGCCGTTCGGCCCGAGCACGACGACCAGCTCGCCGCGCCCGACCTGGAGGTGAATGTCCCGCAGGATCGGCCGGACGCCGTAGTGCTGCGTGACGTCGATCAGCTCGATCATCGTCCCTCGATGGGCGGACGGCGCCCGGCCCCTCCGCCTCGACGCGATCCCCCGATGCGAGTGGGCGAGGGCACGGGAGTGTCTTCGTCGAGGGCCGTCGGATATTCGGGGCGCCGGGCTCCGCCCCATTGTCGGGCGGAGCCGGCCCGGGTCAAGCGGCCCGTCGCATCGCCGGGCGAATCTGGCATACTATGTTCGCAGATCGCACGGCCCGACGGGGCCTGCCCATCCCGACGACGGGGGATCGAGATCGTGTCGCTGATGCTCCGCCTCTACAACCTGGATACCTGGGTCCTCGCGATCGTCATCATCGGGCCGATCGTCGGCCTGTCGAACGGGGCGATGCTGCTCACGCGCCGCTGGGTCCGCGCGCACTGGGCGGACTCGCGGGAGGCCGTCAGCTACTTCTTCACGGGCGTGGGGACGATCTACGCGGTCCTCCTGGCCATGATCGCGGTGGCCGCCTGGGAGAACTACAGCCAGATGGACGAGCTCGTCACCCACGAGGCGAGCGAGGCCCTCAACGTCTTCCGCGACGTGGAGGGTATGCCCCGGCCGATCCGCGAGAAGCTGAGGGGGCTGCTGCTCGAGTACGTCCGCGTCGTGATGGAGGAGGAGTGGCCGGAGATGAACCAGGGGCGCCCCACCCAGGCGAGCAACCGCGTTATCGACGACCTCCTCTCGGCGATCGTCCGCCACAGGCCGACCGAGGCGGGCGAGTCGATCCTGTTCCAGGAGTCGTTCGAGACGATCAACCGGCTCCTCGGCCTGCGCCGGCAGCGGCTGATGGCCGTCCGCCTGGGCCTGCTCCCCGAGCTGTGGATGGTCGTCCTGGTGGGCGGCTTCCTCAACATCGGCCTCTCGCTGCTGATCGCCACGAAGGACATCCGGCTCGATTTGATCCTGACGACCGCCTTCTCGCTGATGATCGGGATCATGGTCTTCCTCATCTTCGCCCTGGACCACCCGTTCTGGGGCGACGTGTGCGTGAAGCCCGAGGCGTTCGAGTACGCCCGGGCCACCATGACGCGGCTCGAGGCCAGGGACCGGGCGCCCGGATCGGAGTCCCGCTGAGGGCCGGCGCGGCCGGGCGATCGACGGTGCGGCACCGGATGCCCTCGTGCGGTGCCGCGTAGCTTTTTGTAAACATTTCATTGACATGCGATAAGAGATCTGAATAACCTCACCATATTCCGTGAGCGCCCGGGGGATCGGCGGAGCGGGCCGACGCCAGTCAACGAGAGGACTCCTCGATGAGCCATCCGAGTGGATCCGCGTCCCCGCGCCGCCGGCGCGGCGCGATGTCGTTCGAACGCCGGCTGGCCGGCTATGCCCTGGCCGGCGGCGCCGCTCTGGGCGGGGCCGACGCGGCCCGGGCCGACGTCGTCTACAGCGGCATCCAGGACATCCAGCTCGGCGACGGGGGCACGAGCCCCTACAACCTCGACCTGACCGGGAACGGGACCACCGACTATAGCTTCACTTATACGACTCAGCAAAGTTTTGTTTCTACCCCTATCGGGCCTTTTCCGTTCACGTCGGGCCAGCAGCTCAGCATCGACACGATCCCGGGCTCCGTCACGAACGCCGTCGTCTCGAGCGACGGGATGAACGCCGACTACCTGACCGCCGGCACCCTCATCGGCCCGTCGAGCCCCTTCGCCTCGGGCGCTAGCCTGAACATCCAGAGGGACTATAAAACCCCGTCCCTCTTGCAGCCGAATGTGGGCAACTTCGACGGCAAGGACGGCTACGTGGGCTTCCAGTTCTACATCGGCGACTCGACGACGCCGAATTACGGCTGGGCCCAGCTCGACCTGACGAACTTCCCCCTGGCCGGCGATCCCCAGAGCGCCATCCTGGTCGACTGGGCCTACGAGACCACGCCCGGCTTGTCGATCCTGACGCCCCTGCCCGAGCCGGCGTCGCTGGCCCTGCTGGCGCTCGGGGCGGTCGGCGTCGGGGCCTATGTCCGCTCGCGCCGCAAGGCGGTCGCCGCGGCCGGCTGACGCCGGGCCGGGCATCCTTCCAGGGAGGGCCGACCATCCTCGCGGGCGAGGGCGGCCGGCCCCTCGCGTTGAGTCCGGACGGGATCTCCTCATGGGCGCGCGGCTCGCGGAGAAGGTGCTCCTGATCGGCTGGGACGCCGCCGACTGGCGGGTGATCACGCCCCTGCTCGAGGCCGGGCTGATGCCCAACCTCGACGCCCTGATCGCGCGGGCGCGATGGGGGACATCGAGACCCTCCAGCCGATGCTCTCGCCGATGCTCTGGACGTCGATCGCCACCGGCCATCGCGGCGACCGGCACGGGATCCTCGGCTTCGTCGAGGCCGACCCCTCCGGCGGCCCGGCCCGCCCGATCTCGAGCCGGGCACGGCGGGGCAAGGCGCTCTGGAACATCCTGACCCAGGCCGGGATGCGGGCGCACGCCGTCGGCTGGTACGCGAGCCACCCGGCCGAGCCGATCTCCGGGGTCTGCGTCAGCGACGCCTTCATCGCCCCCGGGACGACGCCCGGCCGGCTCGCCCCGATGCCCCCGGGGTCGGTCCATCCCCCGGACCTGGCCGAGGTGTTCGGGGCGCTCCGGCTCGACCCGGCCGACCTCGACCCGGCGATGCTCCTGCCGTTCGTCCCCGGGGCCGCCCGGATCGACCAGGCCCGCGACCGCCGCCTGGCGACGCTCGCGACGATCGTCGCCGAGGCCGCCTCGTATCACGCGGCGGCCACCCGTATCCTCGAGCACGAGCCCTGGGACTTCCTCGGCCTCTACTTGGGCGCGATCGACGACGCCGGCCACCACTTCATGCGCTACGCCCCGCCGCGGATGGGCTGCGTCTCGGAGGGAGATCATGCGCTCTACAAGGATGTCGTCGACGGGATGTACCGGTTCCACGACATGATGCTCGGCCGGCTGCTCGAGCTGGCCGGCCCCGGGGCGACGGTGATCCTCGTCTCGGACCACGGCTTCAAGTCGGGCGCGGCCCGCCCCGAGGAGCCGGAGGGGCATCCGGCCCGCGACCCGATGGGCTGGCATCGCCCGCAGGGGATCGTCCTCCTGGCCGGCCCGCCGATCCGCCGCGACGAGCTGATCCACGGCGCGACCCTGCTCGACGTCGCGCCGACGGTCCTGACGCTGCTCGGCCTGCCCGTCGGCGACGACATGCCCGGCCGTCCGCTGCTCGCCGCGATCGAGGCCCCGGTCGTGCCCGGACGGATCCCGAGCTGGGACGACGTGCCGGGCGAGGCCGGCCTGCACCCGCCCGGCGCCGATGAGCCGTCGTGGGAGGACGCCGAGGTCCTCCGCCAGCTCGCCGACCTCGGCTATATCGACCGGGCCGTCGCCCTCGGCGCGGCCGAGGCCGGGCGGATCCGCGCCGCGGAGGCCATGGTCGAGGCCCGCTCCCTCCTCGATGGCGGCCGGCTCGTCGAGGCGGTGGCGGTCCTGGACGGCCTCGCCGGGCCGTACGCCGACGACCCCGGCCGCCTCGCCCTGGCGGCCTATCTGAACCTCCGCCTCGGTCGGGTCGCCGAGGGCCGCAGCCTGGCCGAGCGATTGACCGAGCGGGCCGACCCTCGTGGCGGCCGGCCCGCCGCGACGCTGCTGATGAGCCACGTCAAGATCGCCGAGGGGCGGCTCGAGGAGGCGGTCGCCGATCTCGCCGAGGCCGAGCGGATCGCCCCGCGGGCCCCGGAGCTCCCCGGCCAGATCGGCGCGGCGTATCTGCGTATGGGCCGGCTCGACGACGCCGAGCGGTCGTTCGCCCGGGCGCTCGCGCTCGACGACTCGCACGTCGCGTCGCACGCCGGGCTGGCCTGCGTCCACCTCCGCCGCGGTCGTCACCGCCGGGCCGCCGAGGCGGCGCTGACGGCCGTCGGCCTGAGCCATCACTTCCCGGCGGGCCACCTCCTGCTGGGGGTCGCCCTGGCCCGGATGGGCCGGCTCGACCGCGCGGTCCAGGCGCTGGAGACATGCGCGGCGATGGACCCCGACCATCGCGAGGCCCACCGCTGGCTCGCCGCCGTCCACGCGGGGTCGGGGGACGTCGCCAGGGCGTCCGTCCACCATCGCCTGGCGATGGGAGGGGTCGCGTGACGGGCCAGGCCGTCGTCAGGCCGCCTCGCGGGGCCGAGCTCGCGGCCTGCCGCGCCCTGCTGCCAGGGCCCTTCGAGGTCGGCACGCCCGAGTCACTGGTGGCCGTCGTCGAGTCGCCCTATCGGCTCCTGGGCGCGGCCACCCGCGCGGAGTATGCCGGGCCGGACGGCGCGATCGGCTGGGACGTGGCGCTGCGGGTCGTGAAGCCCAAGCGCCGGAGGGGCGTGGGCACCCGGCTCATCGAGGCCCTGGCCGAGGCGGCGGCGCCCCGCTCGGTCTCCGCGCTGCGGGTCAAGGCCGAGCCGTCGGAGCACCCCGAGGCCGAGCCGTTCCTCCTGGCGGCCGGCTTCGCGCGGCGGGAGCGCCGGGTCCACTTCGAGGCCGAGCTGTCCGCGGCCCGCGAAGTCCTCGCGGCCTACATCGGTCGGATGCGGGAGGAAGGTTGGATTCCCCCCGAGGCGCGGGTCGTCCGCCTCTGCGAGGCCCCGCTCGAGGGGCTCGCCCGCCTGGTGGAGGACCACTTCCGCCGCGGCAACCAGGCCGAGGACCTCCTGGGGCGGTGGCGACTGCGGATGGCGCGGGGCGAGATCCGCAACTCCCCCGCCATTCTCGTGGGCGAGACGCCCGTGGCCGTCATGGTGGGCGAGAATTCGTCGGGCGGTTGCTTCCGGATCCTCGCCGAGGTCGTCGCCCCCGCCTTTCGGAGGTCGTGGGCCCAGGCCCTGCTGCTCTCCGCCGCGGTCGACACGGCGTTCCGCCTGGGCGGCCGGATCTACCGCTTCGACTGCACGCCCGACGAGCGCGATACGATCAAGAACGCCCGCCGCTTCGGCGCGAGGACGACCCGGACCGTCGACACCTACGAGCGCGCCCTGGGGCCGCGATGAGCGGCCTCACCCCCGTGGCGACGTCGGCCGCGGCTCACCCCGGCCGCTTGAACCGCTTGACCAGGGTGACCTCGTTCCCCTTGTCGTTGTAGCGGAACTCGTCGACGAGCCCCTTGGCGAGCATGATGCCGAAGCCGCCCTCGCGGATGCCCAGCTCGTTGCGGACGTCGAGGTGGCCGATCGGGTCCTCGTCGCTGGCGGCGTGGGGGATCTGGGTCGGGTTGAAGCCGGGGCCCTGGTCCTTGATCACCAGGGTGACCTTCTCGGAGTCGATCCGATAGGTGATCCGCAACGACCAGATCCGCGTTCTTGCGGTGGCCCCACTCGATCGCGTTGCCGCCCATCTCCAGGACGACCTGCTTCAGGTCCTTGACCTGCCGCTCGGTCAGGGGGGTGTGGGCGTAGAGGTCGGCGAGCAGGTCGTTGGTCTGCTGGAGGTAGGTCAGCTCGCTGCGGATGTCGAAGTTGATCTCGCCGTGCGTGCCGTGGTCGAAGTGCTCCTCGCGCCAGGCCAGGGCCTTGTCGATGGCGTCGAAGAGCTGCTCGGGCGTGAACGGCTTGGTCAGGTAGCCGTTGGCCCCGACGCGGACGCCCGAGAGCGCGGTGGTTGGGCGTCGTTCAGGGCCGTGACCATGATGACCGGGATCAGGTTCGTCTCGCGGTCGCGCTTCAGCTGCTCGCAGATGGCGAACCCGTCGACGTCGGGGAGCATCAGGTCGAGCAGGATCAGGTCGGGCTGGTGCTCGCGGACCGCCTCGGGGACCGACTCGCCGGAAAAGAGCTGGATCGGCTGGAAGCCGCGGGCCTGCACCAGGCTGGCGAGGATCTCGTTGGTGTCGCGCTCGTCGTCGACGATCAGCACGTTGCGCGGCATGGGCAGGGACCCTGCGAGATGGCCAGTCGATTCCCGCCGCCATTGTCCCGCGCACGGTTTCGGCTGGCAAGCGGCGGGCGGGCGGCGATGCACTCTTGCATGGCCCGAGGGCCGAGGCGACAATACCCTCGGTACGGGGCCCGGCCGCCGATCCGGGACGCCCGGCGGGGCCCTCTCGTCGCGCGGGATCACGTCCATGCGGGTTCACGAGATCATCGACTGCCTTCGGCTACGTCATCTACGCGGCCCTGGGGCTGCTGGCGATCTGGGGCGTGTACAACGCGATCCTGCTCTATCGGAGCCTCCGCAAGAAGTCGATCGGCCCGGACGCCGGGCCGCTCTTGCAGCAGGTCTCCGAGCTGGCGCAGGGCCGGCAAGTTCGACGCCGCGATGGCCGTCGCCCAGAACCCGCCCTACTGGCACACGGCGCTGGCGCAGCTCATCGCCGTGGCCTTGAAGCACCGGTCGAAGGGGCTGGCGAAGGTCAAGCAGGTCCTGGTGATGGAGTTCCACACCGAGGTCATCGGCGCGATGGAGAACCGGCTGGCGTCGATCTCGACGATCGTCCGGATGGGCCCCTTGCTCGGGCTGCTCGGCACGGTCGCGTCGATGATCGGCGCCTTCGGCCGCATCGGCAGCTCGGCGAAGGTCGACGCGACGTCGCTGGCCGCGCGACATCTCGCTGGCCCTCTGGGCCACCGGCGCGGGCCTGCTGATCGCCACGCCGATGATGATCGTGGGCAACGACATCCACGCCAGGCTCCGCCGCCTCCGCGACCGGACCGAGCGGCAGCTCCAGGACTTCCTCGAGGTCCTCGAGCAGGTCGAGGCCCACAACGCCGGCGCCCGGCCGTCGCGGTCGGGGACCGTGCGGGCCGTCTTGCCGAGATGATGTCTCCGTAGGGCCGCCCATGCTCCTGCGACGCCAGGTGAGCGAGGAACGCGACGAGCACATCGACATGACGCCGATGGTCGACGTCGTCTTCCAGCTCATGACGTTCATGCTCTTCTCGATGCAGCTCACCAGCGGCGACGTCGTCCAGATGCCCGAGGCGAGGCACGGGGTGGGCGTCGAGGAGTCGGCGGCGACGTTCCTGATGCTCGCCCCGCCGGCGTCGCCCGGCGGCAAGCCGAGGATCCTGCTCGGCCCGCAGGGGACCGAGGAGGTCAGCGTCGACGGGGCCGTGGCCGCCGTGGCGAAGGGGGTAGAGGAGGGCCGGCGCAAGGTCGTCCTCCAGGCCGACGGCGCCGTGCCCCACGGCGAGGTCATCGCCCTGATCGGCGAGATCACCCGCCGCGAGTCCGGCGCCAGCGTCCACGTCGGCGTCAAGGAGCCTGAATAGCCAATCCCGTCTTCACTCCGTACTCTGCACCCCGCACTCATGGCCAACTGGGACGTCTTCCACAGCACCCGGCTCGAAGTCGAGCGCGGCCTCGACGACGCGGCCGTCCGCGCGGCGCCTGGCGCGGGGCGACCTGACGGAGGACGACCTGATCCGCCCCGCCGGCTCGGGCTCGCCCTGGGAACGGCTCGGCGACCGCCTCGACGAGCTGGCCCCCGAGCCGCCCCCGCCGCGCCGCCGGCCGAGGAGAGCACGACGATCGTCGCCCCGCCCCCGCCGAGGCCGGCCGAGCCCCCGGCGCGGCCCGACGCGACCGAGTGGAGCACCGAGATCCTCGACCGCGCCGGATGGAAGGAGCACGAGACGGCCGAGGATGACGACGTCGACGTCGCGGCTCTCGAATCCGGCCCCGACTTCGAGCAGGTCGACCCCGAGACCAGCACGCCGGCCCTGCTCGCCTTCGACGATGGGGACGACGAGGCCGACTCTGAGGAGGGCCTGGAGGTCCTCGACGACGAGGAGCCGACCACGAGTTGGAACGCGGGGGCGGCCTCGGCGGGCCCGGTCCTGCCGCCGCTGGAGAGCGCCGTGGCGATCCCGGTGCCCGGCCCGGCCCCGTTGCCCTTCGATGAGGAGGAGCTCGAGGCCGAGTTCGACGGCGAGGACGAGTACGACCCGCTCGAGGAGGACGAGGCCGTCGCCGAGTTCACCCTGGCCCGCGGCTCGGCCGAGCGGGTCGAGGAGCTCGACCTGGCGGCGATGGTCGACGTCGCATTCCAGCTCGTCCTGTTCTTCCTCGTCACGGCGACGACGGTCTTCTACAAGTCGCTGGAGGTCCCCAAGCCCAGCGCCGAGGCCCCGCCCGAGGCGGCTCAGCAGGGCAGCTCCAACACGATCGAGGAGAAGATGAAGGACTTCATCCTCGTCGAGATCGACCCGACCGGCGCCCTGAGGATCGACCGCCAGCCGGTCGACGGGTCCCTGACGCGCGAGTCGCTCGCCTCGCGGCTCCGCAAGCTCCGCGAGGACACCGGCCGCCGCTCGATGCTCCTCTCGGCCGACTACGTCACGCCGCACCGGCTCACGGTGCTCGCCTACGACGCGGCCAACGAGATCGGCATGGGCATCTCGATCGCCAAGCCCGCGGCGCCGGGTAATAAGGGCAATGCGCCGCCGCCGGTGGTGAAGAAGGGGTGACGAGGACCGGGATTAGCCACGACCCTGCCAGCCGCGAGGGTCGCGTCTCGTGTGATAGACCGCCACGACCGTGATCTGGTCGTCGTCAATCCGATAGACAATGACATACGGGAATCGATCGACCAGGGCGACCCGCAGATCTTCCAAGAGCTTCCCGCACAGCCACACCTTCGCGTCGGCGAGGTCGGCCTCCGCCTCGGGATTGACGACCAGCGGGAGCCTCACCCGGCGTTCCCCTTGAGCCGAGCCTTGACCTCCTCCCATGGCGAGCCGGCCTTGGGATCGTCTCGATAGGCATCGAGCCGGCGTCGGAGGTCTTCCTTCTGAGCCTCCGACAGCGCTATATCTTCGGATGTCGCGGCGATGCTCTCCGAGATCTCGTCGAGGAGCCGCACACGATCGTCGATGCTCAACCGATCGATCCCCAGCGATTTCATCAGCGAAGACATCGCTCGGCCTCCGGGTCTCGCTTCGGCGCCATCCTTCCAATCTGTATCTTACCAGGCGCGCCCGTCGGCCAGGGAGGCCGGTTACCTCGGCGAATGTCTATCACATCCGGTCGATCAACGGCACCACATCCTCCATCAGGCGCCGGAGGCTGTCGCAGACCAGCTCGTGCGACAGCCCGGCCCAGCGGACCTCGACGTTGGCGACGTCGAACGGGGCCTGCTCGTGGAGCTCGCAGAGTTGCCGTGCGACCGATTCCGGGCCGCCGACGAGGAAGTTGATCGGGTGCGAGCCGAGGTCCTCGACGCGCGAGGGCTCAGGGGTCTCGGCGGGGATCTTCCCCTCGTGATGAAACCGCCGCCAGAGGACGCGGAGCGCGGGCTCGGCCGAGGCGAAGGCTGACTCGTCGTCCGGGCCGACGAAGACGGGGCGATTGGCCGCGACGCGCCCGGTGCCGCCCGCGGTGCGGTAGACGTCGAGGTAGTGGCGATATTGCTCGGGCGTGCGGAGGTGCGAGAAGAGCACGTTGAAGCCGAAGGCGCCGGCGATCCGCGCCGAGCCGGGGCTGTTCACCGCCAGCCAGCATCGGCCGGGAAGGTCAGCGGCCGGGATCGGCAATAACCGGTGCGGCGGGACGGAGAAGTCGCGGGCCTGCGACCAGTCCCCGCTCCACGCCGCGAGGATGACCCGCAGGGCCTCCTCGAAGCGGGCGTGGCGCTCGTGCTCGCCGGTGACGTCGAGCCCGAAGAGGCCGAACTCCTCGGGCGTGCTCCCGCTGCCGAACCCGGGCGCGATCCGGCCGCCGGTCAGGACGGCGGCGACCGCGACCTGCTCGGCGACGGCGAGAGGATGATGGAGGTTCAGGCAAGTGATCGCCGTGCCCAGGCGGATGTCGCGCGTCTGCGCAGCGAGGTGGAGCGCGAAGAGGAGCGGCGCCGGCAGGTGCCCCTCGTGCGCGTGGGCGTGATGCTCGGCGAACCAGGCGTGCTCGACGCCGAGACGGTCGGCCAGCCGGACGAGGTCCGCAACCTCGGCGAAGACCTCCGCCGAGGGGCGGTCGGGCGGCCCTTCGAGATGGTCGGTGATCCCGATCGTGAATCGGCCCACGGCCTTCCCCATTTTCTAATTCGCGACGGCCAGGGGCTCTTCGACTTCCTCCGAGGTCTCCTTCGCCGCCGGCGGATGAAAAAAGAGCGCGAGCAGGGCCGCGGCGACCAAGGAAATACCGAACGGCACGAGGAAGAGCCGGTGATAGTCGACGACCTTGACGACCCGCCCGCCGACGGTCGACGTCGCCGCGAAGACGTCCCCCAGGCCGCCCCAGAGGAAGTTGGAGACGAGCGTCGAGATGCCCAGGATCATCAGGTTGAACAGGCTCTGGGCGCTGGCGCGGACGTCGTTCGGGAAGCTCGCGTCGACGTAGATGTAGACCGTCGCGAAGAAGCAGGCGTAGGCGAACCCGTGGACGAGATTGACGGCGATCACGGCCGGCAGCAGCTCGCGGCTCCCGATCGCGTAGACGCCGAACCGGACGGCCTGGCTGAGGACGCCGAGGATCATCGTCCTCCGCCAGCCGAGGGCCTTGAGCAGCGTGCCGAGCCACGCCATGGCGACGACCTCCATCACCTGCCCGATGCTCATCGCCGGTGCGATCCAGTTCTCCGGCAGGCCGATCGACTGGAGGTAGCGGCTCGTCCAGAAGTAGTAGCCGTTGTGCACGACCGAGTCGAAGAACGTCACGACGAAGAGGACGAACAGACTCGGCCTCGCCAGGAGCCGGATCGCCTCGAACGGCGCGAACGGCGCCCCTTCGCTCGTCGGGGGCGGCGTGCGCGGGAGCAGGAGACAGAACGCCGCAAGCACGAGCGAGGCGACCCCCGCGACGGCGAACGTGCCGGTCATCGCGGCCTCCATCGCCGGGCCGGTCTTGAGCGTGGAGAGCGCCTGGCCGAGCCAGGGGATGAATCCGCCGAGCTCGGCCATCGCGGGCACGCGAGCCCAGTCGATCGGGATGAACACCAGGGGCCACGCCGCCGCGACCCAGCCGACCGTCCCCCAGAGCCGGACCGAGCCGAAATCCTTGCGGTCGTCGCCGAGGCTCGCGAAGGCGATGGCGTTGGCGACCGACAGCGTCGGGACGTAGAAGAAGCAGTGAACGAGCATCAGCCCAAAGAACGGCCAGAACGTCTTCGCATGGACCAGCCCGAGCATCGCCAGGCCGCCGACTGTGTGGCTGATCGCCAGGAACGTCTCCTGCGCGATATGGCGGTCGGCGAGCTGGCCGCCGAGGAACATCCCCGTGACCGTGGCGATGGCGAACGCGTTGAAGACCCAGGCCTGCTGGAAGCCGGTGAACTTCAGGTACCGGTTCCCCATGTAAAGTCCGAGCAGGGGGAACCAAGACCCTTTGATGAGGTATTCGAGGAAGAACAGGATGCGGAGCCGGAGTCGGATCGTCGGGTTCACCGGCCGGTTTCTCCTCGCGCGGGGCGATGGCGCCGGCCGCGGTCTGGAGAGGACGCAGTGGGGCGGGCAGGCTGCCTCCGAGCTTACCAGCCGGCCGCCCGAAAACGAAGCGCGGTGGCCGATGTGGACCCGGGCGCGGCCGGGCCGACCATCGAGGACTGAGATCGGCCGATCACTTCGGGGGCGCCAGGCCAGGGATCCTGCGGATCGCCTGGTCGATCACGTCGACGCGGCGATTCGTCTCGTCGAGCTTCGCGTTGGTCAGCCCGAGCTTCGTGTCGACGCTCCCGAGCTTCTGGTTCGTCTCGACGAGCTTCGTGTCCATCGACTGCAGGCCCTGGTTCGTCTGCGAGAGCTTGGCGTCCATCGACCCGATGCCCTGGTTCGTCGTCGCCAGGCGGGTGTCGACGCTGGCGATCGTCTTGCCCATCTGGCCGAGCTTGGCGTCGAGGCCGTCGATGCCCTTGTCGGCTTTCTCGATCAGCCCCGTCATGTTGTCGAGCTTCGCCCGGGTTTCGCCCAGCCCCGTCTCGAGGCGGCCGAGGCCCGCGTTGGTCTGGTCGAGCTGGCCCTTCATGGTCGCGAGCTGCCCGTTGACCGCGGTGAGCTGGTCGTTGAGCGCGTCGAGCCGCTTGATGAAGGCGCAGCCGCTCGAGCTGCAGACGACCAGCGCGATCGGGACGACGATCCAGCGTCTCATGGCGACCCCTCCCTGGGCGGCGTGATTCCTCGCCCTCCTCATCGGCAATCCGTCCCCGTCGATTCGACCGAACACGGGTCGTCGACCGGGCCCGGCGCGTCGCCCGCGGCCGTATCGCTCCGTCCGTCACGACCGCGCGAATTCGGCCAGACGGCGAATCCGCGCATCGTCGTCTCGACCCGGTAGAGGCCCCGGCCCGCGGTGATGTAGAGCGTCGAGCGGTCGGGCCCGCCGAACTCGACGTTGGAGGGGTCCTCGGGGACGGGGATCGTCCCCAGCGTCTTGCCCCCGGCCGAGAACACGCGGACGCCGGCCGTGGGGCCCTTGCCGCAGGTCGCGACGACCCGGCCGTCGTCGGTGACGGTCAGGCCGTCGATCCCGCGGTCGTCGCCGAAGTCGTGGAGGACGCGCGGATTCGCGGCGTTGCCCGCGTCGTCGAGGTCGAGCGCCAGAAGGACGCGCCGCCGCGGGCCGTTGTCGGCGACGTAGAGCGTCCTGCCGTCCGGGCTGACGGCCAGGCCGTTCGGTTTGAGCGCCGACGTATTCAGGCGATGGACCGAGCCGTCCGGGTCGATCCGGAAGACGGCCTCGAAGTCGAGCTCGCGCGGCTCGTCGCCGACGTACCGCGGGTCGGAGACGTAGACGCGCCCCTTCGCGTCGACGGCCACGTCGTTCGGGCTGTTGAACCGCTTCCCCTCGAAGCGGTCGGCCAGCGTGCGGACGGTGCCGTCCTTCTCGGTGATCGAGACCCGGCGACCGCCCCCCGTGTTCGCCCCCTCGGCGGCGATCAGGCGCCCATGCGGGTCGAAGATCAGCCCGTTGGCCCGGCCGCTCGGCTCGCGGAAGACGGTGACGTCCTTCGTGGCCGGATCGAACTTCATGATCCGGTCGCCGATGTCGGAGAAGAGCAGGGCCGAGCCGGTCCAGGCGCCGCCCTCGGTGAAGCTGCCCTCTCCCCAGAGCTTCTCGACCGTTGCGCCGGGCTTGAGGAGGGGCGGATCGTCGGTCGGTGCCAGGAGGAAGAGCAATGCAGCGAACAGAGGCGTCATGGTCTCGACTCCGCGGAAGCGAATCGGGCACGATGAGATATGTGGCCGAGGATACGGGCAGGGTCGACGGGTTTCCGACCAAAGGATCGCAGAGAGAATACCGTGACCGAGTACGACGATGACTACCCGACCTGTCGCAAGACCTATGCGACCCTGTGTATCTTCCGGGACGACCTCGAGCCGTCCGCGGTCAGCGACCTCCTGGGGATTGAGCCGACCTCCACTCAGATAAAGGGAGAGGAGTGCAGCACCCGGCGCGGCCGGCGAGTCACGCCCACGATCGGGGGATGGTTCCTCTCGACTGAGGCGCATGTGACCTCGAAGGACTCGCGGCGACACATCGACTGGCTCACCGACCGGCTCGCGGGCCGCGAGGACGTCCTGGCTCGCCTAAGGGCAGACGGATGTCGCACGGAAATCACCTGCTACTGGTCGTCCGTCGAGGGGCACGGCGGGCCAACGCTGACGCCCGTGATCATGCGACGCCTGGTTAATCTGGGCCTGGAACTCTGGTACGACTTCTACTGAACGCCGCCGGGCGACCACTTGAGGAAGACAGGGGCATGACGACCGATTATGCTCGGTCGGTCCCGGCCTGTCTCGCGTCCGGCGTCGAGAGTCGGTCCTCGGGATCGCGGCTCCATTGCGTTGGATCAAGGAGGCGACCATGCGAAGGCGTGACGTGGCGGCTTGGGTCGGATGCCTCGCCCTGCTCGGCCCGGCGGATTCGCGGGCCCAGGCGCCTGCCGGCGCGAATCGCGCCGAGCACGCGAAGCTCCGGGCCGAGGTCATCCGGCTCCGGACCGAGGTCGAGATGCTCCAGCTCGATTTCGATCTTGCCCGGGCCGACCTGCTCGAAGACCTGAAGCTCATCAAGGGGATGGCGATGGCGGGCGACCTGATGTCCGCCTTCGGCGGGGCGCGAGCCAGCGCCGGCCGGCGACGCGAAGGCGCGAGAGGCGGAGGCGAAGAAGGAGCAGGAGGACGAGAAAGAGAGGGAGGCCGCGAAGGCCTCGTTCGTGGCCGAGAGGAAGAAGGAGCTGGCCAAGCTGGCGGAGTCGCTCGCCTCGAAGCGGCTCGACCTGGAAGACGCCGAGCGGCGGTATCGCGGGCCCGCGGCCGGCGTGAAGCTCGCGGCCGGAATCCCGGTCATCCGGCCCGGAGATCCCAAGGCCTCGACCGAGCAGCACCACGATCCGTCATGACCACCCTCTTCGACCTCGACGCCGGCGTCGCCACCGTCTCCGAGCTGACGGCGCGGATCAAGTCGACCCTCGAGCGGCGGGTTCGACGACGTCGTGGTCCGCGGCGAGGTCTCGGGGCTGTCGCGGCCGAGGTCGGGGCACGTCTATTTGAACCTGAAGGACGACGGCGCCTGCCTCCGCTCCGTCCTCTGGCGGAGCACGGCCCAGCGCGTCCCGTTCGAGCTGCACGACGGGCTGGCCGTGCGCGCCTGGGGGAGCATCTCGCTCTACGCGCCGCGGGGCGATTACCAGCTCATCGTCGACCGCGTCGAGCCCGAGGGGATCGGCGCGCTCGAGCTCGCCTTCCGCCAGATGTTCGCCCGGCTCGCGGCCGAGGGGTTGTTCGACCCCGAGCGGAAACGCCCTCTGCCCGAGTTCCCCCGGCGGATCGCCGTCGTCACCAGCCCGACCGGCGCGGCGGTCCGCGACTTCCTCCAGGTCGTCGGCCGCCGCTGGTCGGCGTCGGAGATCCTCATCGTCCCGGCCAAGGTCCAGGGCCAGGGCGCGGCCGCGGAGGTCGCCGCGGGGATCGAATTGGCGAACCGCGTCGCCGGGGTCGACCTCGTGATCGTCGACCCGGGGCGGCGGGAGCCTCGAGGACCTCTGGGCGTTCAACGAGGAGATCGTCGCGCGGGCGATCGTGGCCTCGGCCGTGCCCGTCGTCTCGGCCGTCGGGCACGAGGTCGACGTGACGATCGCCGACCACGCGGCCGACTTCCGCGCCCTGACCCCCAGCGAGGCCGGCGAGCGGTGCGTGCCCGACGCGCGGGAGATCCGCCGCCGGCTCGACCGCCACCGGGAGTCGCTCGCCCGCGCCCTCCGCGACCGCGCGGCCGACGCCCGCTACCGGCTCGAAGGCCTCTCCGACCGCGCCGACCGGGCGATCCGCCGCGCGATCGACGGGCGGCGTCACCAGCTCTCCCGCCTCGCCGCTGGGCTGGAGGCGCTGAGCCCGCTCCGCGTCCTGGCCCGCGGCTACAGCCTGACGACCCGCGAGCGCGACGACCTGCTCATCCGCCGCGCCGGCGACCTGCGCCGCGGCGAGCGGGTCGTCACGCGGTTCGCCGAGGGGAGCGTCGTCAGCCGCGTCGAGGAAGTGAGGGACGACTCATGAGCGCCGATGACCCCGAGATCCCCTTCGAAGAGGCCCTCGAACACCTGGAGCGGATCGTCGACGACCTCCAGCGCGGCGAGCTCGACCTGGCGGCCTCGCTGGCGAGCTACGAGAAGGGCGTCGCGCTCCTGGCCCGCTGCCAGGCCCTGCTCGACGGCGTCGACCGCTCGGTCGCCCTGCTGACGGGCGTCGAGGCCGACGGCACGCCGATCACGTCCCCCTTCGACGCCGCGGCCACGGCCGAGGTGCCCTCGGTCGCCCGCGCCCGAACGGTCCTCCCCTGCCGTAAGTCTTGCCCCCGGCGCCGCCGACCGCGTTAACCCCCGTATCCCGCCTGATCCGCACGACCGGACCCTTCGCGGGCGGGCGGCCGATTTCGACGAACCCCGCGCATGCCGGCGTCCCGATGATCGTGGGGAAGCCCTGGGCGCCGTCAGGGACGACGCGCCCCGCCCGTCGGCGGGCGCAAAGGAGGATCGTTTGCGACGCCTGACCCCCTCCTGGGATCGGCTCGAGCGCCGCGACTGCCCGGCGTCGATCTCCCCGCAGTACCTGGCGGCCATGCCCGCCGCTCGGTGCGATCCCGTTCGAGCGGACCGATCCGATCGCGGTCCGGCAGCATGCCCTCGACCTGAAGGCGGCGGCATCGGGGCGGGCCGACGTCGTCTTCCTGGGCGACTCGATCACGAACTACTGGGCCGGCCGCTCGGGCGCGGCGAGCTGGCGGGCCGGCCTCGCGCCGCTCGGCGCCGCGGCGTTCGGCGTGCCCGAGGACCTCGCCCAGGACCTGATCTGGCGGGTCGAGAACGGCGAGCTGGCGGGGCACCCGAGGGTTGCCGTCGTCGAGATCGGCACGAACAACCTCGGCGCCGGCGACTCGGTCGCCGACACCGTCACGGCGATCACCGGCGTCGTCGACGCGGTCGAGGCCGCCTCGCCGTCGACGAAGGTCCTCCTGCTCGGCCTCCTCCCGCGCGGGGTGTCGCCGGTCGACCCGCTCCGCGCCGCGGTCGCGGCGGTCAACGCCCGGATCGCCGGCCTCGCCGACGGGACCCACGTCCGCTACCTCGACCTCGGCCCCGCCGTCACCCCGCCCAACGGCGCGATCGCCCGCAATTTCCTGCCGCCCGATGACGTGCATCCCAACGCCCGCGGCTACCGCCTCCTGACCGCCGCGATCAGGCCGACGCTGGTGTCGATGCTCGACGGTGGCTGACCGCCGCCCGGTCGCGATCGGTTCGAGGCCCGGCGCCCAGGCCGCGTCCCGCACGAAACCGCACCAGGGCGAACGGAAGGCGCACGCTCGGGTTCGGTCGGCGCGGGGCTGGGGTCCGCTCGGGGTCCTGGCCCGCCGACCCGCACGCCCTCCCAGGGGCCCAAACTGACCCAGCACCGGCCGCCCCGGCCCGTTCGCGCGGGCGCCTCGCCCGGCTACAATCCACGGATGGATTCGCCGCCCGTCGCGGCGAAGGGCCGAGGGCGGGTGATGGCCGGGGGATGGGCGGGCATGCGCGTCTTGCTGGCCGGCGAGGGACGGGCCTGGATCTGGCTCGCCGCCGGGGCGGTCGCGCTCGTCCTGCTGCTGGCCCTCTATCGCGCCGAGCGGAAGCTCGTCTCGCGGAGGGTCGGCCTGGCCCTTCTGGGGCTGAGACTGCTCGCGGCGGCGGTGCTCGTCCTGGCGCTGTTCGAGCCGATCGCGGCGTGGTCGCGGACGGAGACGCTCCGCGGCCGGGTCGTGGTCGCGGCGGATCTGTCCGAGAGCATGGATACCGTCGATCGGGACGGACGATCCCGTCGCGAGCGGGCGCGGGCGCTCGTCGAGGGCGACGCGGCGCCGCTGGCGAGGCTGAACGCCGACCACGACGTCAAGGCCCTCGCCTTCGCCCGCGAGGCCGGGCCCGAGGGGCCGCTCGCCGCGCTCGCCGAATCGCCTCGAGGACCGCGCGACGCCCGACGCCGACGCCTCGGCCACCGACTGGTCGGGCGCCCTCGCCGCCGCCCTGCGTGCTCCCGACGATACGCCGCGCGCTCGGCGTCGTGCTCCTGACCGACGGCCGGAAGAACGTCAGCGGCGAGGACGCTCGCGATCGCCGATCGCCTGGCCGCGCGGGGCATCCCGGTGTATCCGATCCTGATCGGCTCGACCGAGCGCGCCGAAGGACGTCGCCGTCGCCTGGCTCAAGGCCCCCGAGTCGGTCTACAAGGGGGACGTCGCGGCGATCGAGGCGGCGCATCAAGGCCGACGGCGTCGCGCCGGGCTCCTCGCTGACCGTCACGCTCAACCGCCCGGGCGCGGCGGCGATGACGCAGTCGGTGAAGATCGACAAGGAAGGCACCCGGCCAGTCGCGACGTTCCGCGTGCCGCTCGAGGCGACGGGCATGGTCCCGCTGTCCGTCTCGGTCGCTCCGCCGCCCGGCTTCGCCGACGCCCGCCCCGACAACGACGCGCGGTCCGCCTCCGTGCTCGTGGCCGACGACAAGGCGAGCGTCCTGCTCGTCGACGGCGAGGCGCGGTGGGAGTTCCGCTACCTGCGCGATGCCCTGGCCCGCGACCCGCGGGTCGCCGCTCGACGCGATCGTGCTCCACCCGCCGCCGACGATCGGCACGGCCGAGGCGACCTATCCCTCGACCCTGCCCGCGCCGCCCGGCCGTCCCGACCGAGGCCGACCCGCTCGATCGGCTTCGACGCGATCGTCGTCGGCGACGCCGACCTGACCGCGCCGAGACCTGGGCGCGGCTCGAGTCGTTCGCCGGCGAGCGGGGGGACGCTGGTGATCGTCGCCGGGCCCGGGCGCTGGCCCGCCGAGTCGGGCAAGTCGGACGCGACCCGGGCCCTGCTCGCCCGTGACCGACCTCCGCCGCCTCGACCCCGACCCGTCCGACGACCCCGCGCACCCGAGCCTTCCCCCGGGAGCCGTCGATCGCGCCGGTGCCTTCGTCTCTCGAGGAAGCCTCGGCCTGGCCGATGCTCCGGCTCGGCGCCGACGTCGAGGCCAGCCGCTCGGCCTGGTCGGGCCTTCCCCGCCTCCCCTGGTCCCTCGCCGGCCGGGCCAAGCCGGGCGCCACGGCGCTCGTCGTCTCCGAGCAGGGATGACGACGCGGCCGTGATCGCCGCGATGCCCTACGGACTGGGCAAGGTGCTCTGGATCGGCACCGACGGCACCTGGCGCTGGCGGTATCGCGCGGGCGACGCGATCCACCACCGGTTCTGGGGCCAGGTCGTCCGCTGGGCGTCCTCGGGCAAGCTCGGCGCCGGCAACAAGCTCGTCCGCTTCGGGCCGACTTCGCCGCGGGCGCCGCTCCGGCGAGGGGATCAAGATCCAGGCCCGCATCGCCGAGGGCGTCCCCGACGTCGGCCCCGATTTCCTCATCGCGGCGCGGGTCGTCAAGTCGGGATCGAAGCCGGACCAGGCGTCGGCCGTCGTGCCGTTGCGGGCTGTCGTCGGCCGGCCACGCTTCTTCGAAGGGACGGCGCCGGGCGTTGTCCGAAGGCTCGTACGCGATCACGCTCGACGCCCCCGCTCCCTGGCCGCAGCTCCGACCCGATCGGCGAGGCCTCGCTGACAGTCGCGCCGCGCGAGACCTCCGAGCGCGTCGAGCTCGCCGCCGACCGCGACCCCCTCGACCGCCTCGCCTCCGCCACCGGCGGCAAGGTCTTCACGCCCGAGTCGGCCGGGGAGATCCCGACCTTGCTCAAGTCGAAGGTCAAGACGACCACGCGGGTCGAGGAGACGCCGCTGTGGGATAGCCCGGCGGCGTTGTTCGTGTTTCTGGGGATCGTCGGGGCGGAGTGGGTATTGAGGAAACGGGTGGGGTTGCCTTGATTGATACAGATCGAGCGGCACAAAGCAACGAGCGAGGAAAGCCCCGAGAATGCCCGACTTCGACTACCGCTGGGAAAACTGGGCGGGCGACTTCGCCGAGTCGTTCGCGGCCGAGGGGCTCGACCCGGCGGTCCGGGGGTATGCGTCGGACATCCTCAACCACTTCGGCGAGGCGACGCGGGCGATCGACCCCGAGTTCCCCGACGACGTCCGGCCCGGCACGTTCGCGAAGGTCCTCACCGAGGCGATGCCCCGGCTCGCGCTGCCCGACGACGCGCGGGCTCACGTCCCCGAGGTCGTCGCGACGTTCTTCGAGTACCTCCGCGAGGGCGGCCGCCTCGGCGAGGGGTCGGACTGGGCGGCGCAGGTTCGGGTCATCGCCCGGTCGTACCGCGAGCGGCTCCGGCCCGGCGGGGGCGTCAAGGGCGTCACCGTCCGCCGCCCGGCGAACGTCTCGCCCGTCGGCCGCAACGACCCCTGCCCGTGCGGGTCGAAGAAGAAGTACAAGAAGTGCTGCATGACGAGTTGATCGGTAATTGAAGAGGATCATCCGCAGATGACGCAGATTTACGCAGATAGAAGAGAGAAATTCAGAATTTTATCTGCGTAAATCTGCGTCATCTGCGGATGATCCTCCTGATCTTCGACGAGAACCACCCATGACGACGCTCGCCGCCCCGCGTGAGATCCACCGAGCCCTCGGCCGGGTCGGCGGACGATGGAGGAGGGTTGCCGCGACGAAGGGGCTCGGCACCGTCGCGCTCGTCGCGGCGATCGGGGCGGTCGTCGGGATGGCCGCCGACTTCGCCTTCGCCCTGCCGATGGCCGCGCGCTGGGCGATCTGGGGGGCGTGGGTCGCGACGACGGCGATCGTCGCGCTCGTCGCCGCGGTCCGGCCGCTCGTGCGATCGATCGACGCGGCCGACCTCGCGGCGCTGGCCGAGCGCGGGCAGCCCGAGCTCGGCGAGCGACTGGTCGGGTCGGTGGAGTTGCTGGCGAGCGGGCGTGCGCATGGCTCGCGGGCCTTGATCGACGCATTCACGGCCGAGGCCGCCGAGCGGGCGAAGGCCATCGAGCCGGCGCGGGCCGTGCCGGCCGGCCGGGCGGCCCGGCGACTGGCCCTGGGATGCGTCGTCGCGGGGCTCGTGGCGCTGCCCCCCCTGCTCCGGCCCGATCCCTTTCGGGACGCTCGCCCGGCGGTTCTTCGCGCCGTGGCTCGACCTCGACCGGGTGGGCATGGTCCTGCTGACGGTCGCGCCCGGAGATGCCGTCGTCGCGCTCGGCTCGGACCTGGACGTCACCGCGCGGGTCGAGCCGCGGATCGGGGTCGGCGCGAGCCTGCCCGACGCCGCGTGGCTCGAGTGGGATGACCGCACCACGGGCACGACGCGTCGGGTCCGGATGGCGTTGCGCGAACGGGATTCGCGCGGGTCCCGGAGCTTCGAATCGCGACTGCCCCGGCTCGACGGGTCGGTGCGCTATCGGGTGACGACGGCCCCCGTCGCGAGCCGGCGCTTCGAGGTGAAGGCGGTCGAGCCGCCGATGGTCGCGTCGATCGCGGCGAATGTCGAGCCGCCGGCCTACACGAAGATCCCCGCGGGGCCGGCGCGCGATCCCGCGAAGCTTGACGTCATCGAGGGCAGCGCGATCACGTTCGCGATCACGACGAACCGGCCCGTGAGGTCGGTCGAGCTGGCGTGGCCGACGTTCGCGACGTCGGGCGAAACATCGCGGACGATCGAGGCGTCAAACGGATCCATCCGCGTCGAGGCCGGGGCCGCGGGCTCTTATCCCTTCACGACCCGCGCCCGCCGCGATGAATACGGGCTCGACGGCCCGGTCGAGCCCCGCCGCCTGACTGTCCGCCCGGACCGGGCGCCGGCCCTGATCCTCCAGCCCCCCGACGCCCGCGAGGCAAATCCCGACGACGTGCTGACGGTCCCCCTGGAGGCCCGCGACGATTTCGCCGTCGACTCGGCCGAGCTGCACTTCACGGTCACGCGGGCGAACAGCGAGGGGATCGGGCCGGCCTCCAGCAAGCGCGACCTGGCGCTCGACGGCCTCGGCACCGCGCGGGCGAAGGGCGAGGCGACGCTCGGGCTCGGGACGCTCGAGCTCAATCCGGGCGATATGCTCACCTACAAGATCCGGGTCGCCGACAACCGGCCCGCGCCGAAGGGGCCGAACGTGACGTGGTCGGCCGAGGGGTCGCTCGCGATCGTCGCCAAGGCCGAGCCGATGGTCGCGCGGGCCGACCGGATGCGGCGTGAGCGGGTGCAGGAACGGATCGAGGAGATCAAGAAGGAGAACCTGTTCAACAAGCAGGAGACGGCCCAGCTCCGCTACGCGGCCGACTCGGCCCGGCGCGACCCGAAGGCGTGGGACAAGGAGCGCGACCAGGCCCTGGCCGAGCGCGGGGCGATGGCGAGGAAGGTCGTCGACGACCTCGACGCGCTGGCGAAGGACATGGAGGCCGACCCGGCGTTCCGCCCGCTGGCGGGCCCGGCGAAGGAGATCGCCGACGTCGAGGCCGAGGCCGGACGCAACGCCCTGGAGAAGGCCGCCGCGGCCCCCGACGCCGCCGCGAGACTGGCCGAGCTCCGAGGCGCCGACGCCCGGCTCGGCTCGGTCCATCAGCGGATCGAGGAGCTTCAGCGCCAGTTCGACGCGCTGGCGAAGGCCGACCGCGAGCGGCAGCGGCTCCGCGAGCTGGCCGCGCGCGAGGACGCCCTGGCCGACCGCGCCCACGAGGCCGGCGACGAGCCGAACGCGCTGGCCAATCTCCGGGCCGAGCAGGAGGACGTCCGTAAGGAGTTCGATGCCGTCGCCGCCGCCGCGCCCGACCTGAAGGCGGCGACGCTCGAGGATCAGGCCAAGGAGGCCGCCGCGCTCGCCGCGAAGGCCCGCGAGCTCGCGGCCCGCCAGCGCGAGGAGTCGCGGAAGACCGGCGAGGGGACGAGGCGCGACGAGGCCCTGAAGGCCCTGGCCGAGGAGCAGCGGCGGCTCGAGGTCGACGCGCGTCGGCTGGCGATGGAGGTCGACGAGCCCCTCGCCGAGAACTTCCGCGGCCGGCTCAACCCGCAGCCGCTCCGCGAGGCCGTCCCGCCGATCGAGCGCGGTGAGATCGAGGAGGGCCGGCGCCGCCTGGAGCAGGCCGAGGCCGAGCTCCGGCGGGTCGCGCGCGACGCCGAGGACGTCCCCGCCGACCCGAGGGCGCTGGCCTATCGCCTGCTCCGCCGCCAGGGCGAGCTGGCCCGGCAGGTCGGCGAGGCCGTCCGCGAGATCAAGGGGAAGGACAAGCCGACGGCCGCCGAGAAGGCGGCGCTGGCCTCGGCGCTGAAGCCGCTCGCCGAGGAGGAGGCCGCGATCCACAAGCTGGCCGAGGCGCTCAAGGTCGACGAGCCGCGCAAGGGCGTCGCGCGCGATGCGACGCAGGCCGTGGCGAAGGCGCTCGACAACCTCCGCAACGCCCGCCCTCGCGAGGCCGAGGCCCGCCAGGAGGAGGCGCGGCAGGCCCTTAACCGACTGGTCGACGCGCTGCCCGACGCGTGGAAGCGGATCGAGCCGGCGCTCAAGGACCTCGAGGAGGCCCGCAGGATGACCGACGAGGCGACCCGCGACCTCGACCGCCACCTCCGCGAGACCGCCCCCGACGGCTCGGGCCGCCCGCGCGACGCGGCGAAGGACGCCGTCGACCTGGCGAAGCGGCTCGAACCGCTCGCGAAGAAGCGAGGCCGAGGCCGCCGCGAAGCTCGCCGCGATGGAGGTCCCGGCCCGCGTCGAGCCCCAGCGCCGGCGGGCCGAGCGGCGGGCCCGGGCGCTGGCCGACGTCATGGAACGGCTCCGCAAGGAGGCCGCGCCGCTCGAAAAAGTCTCGACCTCGTCCCTGCCGATCCGCGACTGGCGCGTCGTCGGCCCGTTCAAGAAAGACGACCGGCCGCCGTTCCCGCTGGGCGAACCCATCAAGCCGGATGCGAAGTTCAAGGGGATCAAGGGGCAGGTCGCGTGGAAGCCGGCGCGGGGCGACGACCGCGGCAAGGTCGACCTCGGCGCGCTCTACTCGAAGGACGACAACCAGGGGGCCTTCGCCGCGGCCGAGGTCGTCAGCCCCGAGCCGGGGGTCGCGCGGTTCGCGATCGGGTCGGACGACACGCTGGTGGTCTGGGTCAACGGGAAGCAAGTTTACAAGCGTGATGGAAGTCATTCTTTTTCACCCGATGAAGAACGCTTCGAGGCCGCGCTGGTCAAGGGCGTGAACCGCGTGGTGATCCGCTGCGGGAACGGCAACGGCGAGTGGCAGTTCGGGGTCTCCGTCGCGCCGCCCGCGGCCCATGCGGAGCTGGCGCGGGTCGATGCGGTCCGCCGGGCCTTGCCGCAGGCGACGGTCGAGGCGAAGGCCTCGCTCGACCGGCTCGGGCAGAAGATCCACGGCCAGACGCCGGCCGACGACGCGGCCGAGGAGCTCGCGGCCGAGGCCGTCGACCTGGCGAAGGAGGCGGCGAAGCCCGAGGTCCGATCCGACCCAGCGACGCGCCGCGAGGCGGCCGACGAGGCGCACCGGCTCGCGACGGCCCTGCGCGGCCTGAACCTGCCCGATGCCCCGGCGATGCAGACCGAGGCCGTCCGCCGGGCCGAGGCCGCGGCGCGAGCCCTCGACGCCCCCAAGGCCGACGCCGCGCCCGAGGTCGCGAAGGCCGGCGAGGCCGCGCGGGAGCTGGCCGAGCGGCTGGCGGATCGACTCTCGCCCCGGGCCGAAGCCCACGCCCTGGCCCGGGCCGAGCGGGCGCTCAAGGAGGCCGATCCCGTGGCGCAGTCGCGCCAGAGCCGCGACCTCGCGGCGCAGGCGGCGCGGCTGGAGACGCAGGCCAGGAACGAGCCGGGCGCGAAGGCGCGGTCGAATCCCTCGGAGGCCGCCGCGCGCGTGGCGGAGTTGTCCGAGCGCGCCCTCCATCCCTCCAACGACCCGAATCATCCCACGCCGACCGGCACCGACCTAGCCGCCGCGGAGGCCGAGGCGGCGGTGGGCCTCGACAGGCTCGCCGAGCAACTCCCCGATGCTCCGCCCCCCGCGAACGCCGCCGCCCCGCGAGCGAAAGCTCCCCGACGCCCCGCGCAACCCCGCGCTCGACCCGCTCCGCGCCCGCGGCGAGGAGGTGAAGGCGCTGGCGCGTCGCGAGCGGAGGCTCCGCGAGCGGCTGCAATCGGTGCTCGGCGAGCGAGTACCGCCGCAGGAGGACCTCCGTCGCGACGCGGCGGACCTCGGCCGCGAGCTGGCCGACCTCCGCGAGCGGAGCCGCGAGCCCGGCCCGAGCGGCCGCGGCCACGCCGACGCGGCGGCCGAGCTGCTGAACAACCACGCGGCGCGGCAGATGACCCAGGCGATCGACGAGCTGGCCCAGGGCCGCCCCGACCCGGCCCGCGACGCCCAGCGCCAGGCCGCGGAGTTCATCGAGCGCGCGGGCCAGTCGGCCGACGACCTCGCCCACGCCCTCCGCCGCGACCGGCCGGCCGACGCCGCGCCCGCCGAGCTCGCCCCCGCCCGCGAGGCCCTGGCCGAGGCCCGCCGACGCCTCGCCGAGCCGGGCCAACGGCCGGGCAAGGGGCAGTTGCCCGGCCCCTCGGCCTCCTCCGCCATGCAGCGCGCCGCCCAGGCCATGCGCACGGCCGCCCGGCCTACGCCGGGGCCCGGCCGGGGCGAGCCCGGCGACGAGCCGGCCATGGCCGACGGCGGTTCGACCAAGGATCCCAAGAGCAACCCGGCGGGCGTCGCCGCCCCGGACCTGAGCGGCCTCCCCGCGATGGCCCGCACGAAGTCGGCCCACAACTGGGGCGAGCTTCCCGGCCACCTCCGGACCGAGATCATGCAGCTCTCTCAGGGCAAGTACCGCGACGACTACGCGCGGCAGATCCAGCTCTATTTCAAGGAGATCGCGGCGGACGGGGCGAAGGGCGAGCCGAAGTGATCCCGTAGGGTCCGCTATCGCGGACCATCCGTGTCGTTGGTAACGAAGACGGTCCGCAATAGTGGACCCTACGAGCACCAGACCAATGATCATGCGGACCATCGCCTCTCTCTTGATCCTCGCCCTCACCGCCCGGCCTGCCGTCGCGCAGGACTCGGCGAAGGCGCCCGCCTCGGACCGCGCCGTCCACCGGGCCCTCGATTACCTGAAGGCGTCCCAGAAGCCCGACGGCGCGTGGGAGTCGGGCGGGTTCGGCCAGGCGACGTCGGTCACGTCGCTGTCGGTGATGGCGTTCCTCGCGGCCGGGCACGTGCCGGGCGAGCCGGGGCCGTATCGCGAGACGATCGAGCGGGGGATCCGCTACGTCCTGGCGCACCAGCAGGCCGAACGGCCTGATCGTCTCGAACACGAGCCACGGGCCGATGTACTGCCACGGGATCAGCACGCTGATGCTCGCCGAGGTCGTCGGCATGACGGCCGACCCCGCGCTGGCCGAGCGAGTGCGCGCAGGCCCTGGCGCAGGGCCGTCGAGCTGATCCTCATGGCCCAGAACCTGCCCAAGAACCCCGAACCACGCCGGCGGCTGGCGCTACCAGCCGACCAGCCGCGACAGCGACCTGAGCGTCACCGGCTGGCAGGTCATGGCGCTCCGCGCCGCGAAGGCGGCCGGGTGCGCGGTGCCGTCCGAGAACATCGACCGGGCCGTCGCCTACCTGAAGCGCTGCGCCGTCGACGGACGGCGGCGGGTTCGGCTACCAGCCGGGCGGCGGGCCGAACAACCCGCGGACCGGCACCGGCATCCTCGCCCTGGAGATCTGCGGCGAGCACCTCACGCCCGAGGCCGTCGCCGGCGCCGAGTACCTGCTCAAGCACCCGCCGCAGCTGGTCGAGCCAGTACTTCTTCTACGAGGTCTACTACTGCCTCGCAGGCCATGTTCCAGGTGGGCGACAAGTACTTCCTCGCCTACTACCCCAAGCTCGTCGCGATCCTGCTCGACCACCAGGAGCCAGGACGGGAGCTGGCTCTCCGGCGACGGCAACGACCGCTCCGGCGGCCGGCAACTACTGCACGGCGATGGCCGTGCTGGCGCTGGCGGTCGAGTATCGCTATTTGCCGATCTATCAGCGCTGATCGGCCGGGCCCGCGGGCTCGGACTTGTAGATGAACAGCCTGTCGTCCCCGGACGGCACCGGGGTCAGGCCACGGCCCTCGGCGAATTGGCGGGCGCGGGCGACCGCCGGGTCGGCGGGCGTCTTCGCGAGCGCGGCGACGTACCAGGTCTCGGGCGACCTGGGGGGCTCCCAGAGCCAGCGGTAGGACGGGGGCTCGGTCGGGATGGAGAAGAGCTTGAAGAGGGTGCCGTTGGCGATCACGGCCGACCCGTCCGGGACGGCGCGGGCCATTGCGGATCGGGCGGCGCTGAGGTCGTCGAGGTGGCGCTGGTGCTTGGCGAACATCAGCCCGGTCGCGCCGAGCAGGGCGAGGCACCCCATGGCCGCCAGCGCCCGGGACGCACCGCGGCCCATCCGGCGGCGCAGCGGCGCGGCGACCCAGTCGTCGACGACGCCCGCGTAGCTGACGATCCAGAGCGGCAGGGCGACCGAGATGAGCCGCAGGCCCAGGACGGCCGTCTCGATCCACGAGGGGCCCTGGTCGTACCAGTAGTAGGCGAGGAAGAACGCGAGGTAGAGCCCGCAGACGCCGCGGACCAGCCAGCGGAGGATCGAGCGGTCGAGGATCGGCGCCAGGAGCATGCCCGGCCAGAGGACCATCAGCGCCGCGGCGTAGAACCGGGCGTTGGCGGAGACGTAGCCGGTGTCCAGCAGCGGTCCGTGCATCGAGGGGTTGGGGTCGGTCGCGTGGCCGAACATCGCGAGGTTGTAGGCAACGATCAGGCCCCCGCAGAGGCCTCCGGAGGCGAGGCAGAGCGCCGCCTGGCGCCAGGGGCACGGGCGGGCCGCCGGGAAGCGGAAGGCCGCGGCGACGAACGGCAGGGCCAGGCCCGCGTGGTAGCGCATCAGCGGCCGCCAGGCCGACCGCCAGGCCGGCCCAGAGCCCCGCCCTCGGCGACTCCGTCCGCGCCACGGCCCACGCGGCGAGCAGCAGGCCGAGGCCCGCGGCCTCGTCGGCCATGATCGTCCGGCTGTAGATCGCCAGCGTCGGGTGGAAGAGCACCAGGGCCGCCCAGAGCGGCGATCGGCCGAGCCGGGCCAGGATCGCGGCGGCGACGGCCGTCGTCGCCAGGTGGATCAGCAGGCCCGAGGCAAAGGTCGCCGCAACCCCGCCGGCCATCAGGAACGGCAGCGCGACCAGCGAGCGGCCGGGGTTGCGCCCGGAGACGTGCCGGCCCCGTTCGATGTCGAAGAAGCTCGGCAGGTCGGGCGTACCCCGCCCCTTCCGCCGAGATCGCGCCGCGCGACCAGACGAGGGCCTGGTTGAGGTAGCCGACCTCGTCCTCGATCCCGGACAGGGGCGGGTAGTAGGCGACGAAGAGGGCGGCGTAGGCCACCATCAGGAGGATCAGGGCACCCCAGCCCGTCCGGTCCGTCGCCCCGACCTCGCGGTCCGATCCGCCTATCACCATCTCCGACTCCACGATCGTCCCTCCGCTATGCGCGAAGAGCCCCGGTCCGGTCAGGCCGGCTTGCGGCCGACGGCGATGGTCGAGAGGGCCGGCCAGCCCGGGATCCGCTCGACCAGCTTGGCCAGCGGGCAGGATCCGGTTGAACGTCCTTCATCTGGCCGGGCGAGAGGTGCTCCTTGCCGAGCAGCTTGCCGCTGACGTACCAGCCGAGCGTGCCCAGGCGGTTGAATCCCTGCTGATGGACGACCTCGAAGCCGGCGCGGCGCGAGCTTGCTCGGCGAGCTCGGCCTCGGTGTAGCGCCGCTCGTGGCCGAGGGTCTTGTCGGTCGGCGAGTAGAGCCAGGGGTGCTGCGGCACCAGGATGATCGCGTGGCCGCCCGGGCCGCAGCGCCCGATAGAAGTGGCCGAGCACGTCCTCGTCGGCGGCGATGTGCTCGAGCACGTTCAGGCAGATGATCGTGTCGAGCGACTCGTCGGCGAGCTGCTCGTAGTCCTCGGCCTTGCGTCAGGTCCATCCGGACGGTCCGGAAGTTCTCCAGGTGGCCGAAGCGGCGGGCGATCATCTCGACGTAGAACGGGTCGAAGTCGCTGGCGACGAGCCGGTCGCTGTCGAGCAGCAGCTCGGTCAGGTTGCCGATCCCGCAGCCGGCCTCGAGCACGCGGCGGCCGACGTACGGGGCGATCTGGCGGTACATCCAGCGGTTGAACGCCCCGGCGTTGCGGACGGCGACGAGGATGTAGTAGCCGTCGTGGGTCGTGAAGCGGGTGTCGAGGAACCGGCACCGGAACATCGCCCAGAGGGCGCGCAGGCCGTCGCGCCAGCCGATCTTCTTCCCCTCGACGTAGGTCCGGCCGGCGTAGCTGACCGGGACCTCGTAGAGCCGGATGCCCCACTGCGCCAGGCGGATGGTCAGCTCGGGCTCGATGGCGAAGTCGCGGAAGTGGAGCGGCGTCTGGCGGAGGATGTCGGCGCGGACGGCCTTGTAGCAGGTCTCCATGTCGGTCAGGTTGAGGTCGCAGAGGATGTTGTTCAGCCAGGTCAGCACGCCGTTGCCCAGGCTGTGCCAGAAGTAGAGGACGCGGCGGTAGTCGCTGCTGAGGAAGCGGCTGCCGAAGACGGCGTCGGCGCGGCCGTCGAGGATCGGCTGGATCACGCGGCGGGATCTCGGCGGGGTCGTACTCGAGGTCGGCGTCCTGGATGATGGCGATGTCGCCGGTCATGTGGCGGATCGCCGTCTGGATCGCCGCCCCCTTGCCCCGGTTCCGCTCGTGGAAGACGGGCCGGATCCGCGGGTCCGAGGCGGCCAGCTCGCGGAGGATGCTCGGCCGAGCCGTCGGTCGAGCCGTCGTCGACGGCGACCAGCTCCAGCGGGATCGGCGTCGGGCTCTCCAGGACCCGGCGGACGATCGTCCGCAGGGTCCGCCGCTCGTTGTAGACGGGCATCAGGACGCTGAGGAGCGGGCCGGCCGCCGGCCCCTCGCCGCCGAGGGGGGCCTCGGCCGTCCCTTTCGCGGCGCGCGGCGAGTCGGCGAGTCCTGTGGACGGGGTCACGCGGGGTACCTCGGACCGGGGCGGGGACGGCGCCGGCGGCGGATGGTCTCCGGGGCCGGGCGCCGCCACTCGGCCGCGCCTCCGGGGCGTCGCGGGCGGGCCCGGGCGAGCCTAGCGTCCGCCGCCGCGGGGATGCAATACGCGTCGCGGGCCATCGATCCCCGCGACGCCCTCACGGCCTCTTCGACCAGACCGGAGCCAGGTCGTCGGAGAACTGCTGGCGGACGCTGTTGTCCGAGAGGATCTCCTCGGTCGCCTGGAGCACCTCCTTGCGGTCGAAGACGATCGCCTCGCTGGCCCGGTCGTCGAACTCGATCGTGATGTACTTGTCCGTCGCGTCGCGGAGCGTCTCGACCAGGTGCTTGAGGTTCTTGATCCGCGTCCCGTTGATCGACTTGACGACCTTGAAGATCGGGCTGCTGTAGCCCTTGGCCGTCTTGTGCGGGAACATCGGCGAGCTGACCACGACCAGCCGCTCGCCGGGGAAGTTCTCCTTGTCGCCCCGGCGGGTCACCAGCGGGCTGCCGATGTAGCTGAACATCGTGAAGTAGCCCGCCCCGGCGCGCTCGAGGCCGGCGACCAGCTCGCTCGTCGCCGTCGAGAACGAGATCGGGCCATAGATGAAGTAGTCGGGATACTTGCCCATCAGGGGCTGGATCAGCTCGTCGTGCCGCGGGGCCACGGGGACCTGCACGACCTGCTCCTTGCCGTCGCGGACGATCGTCAGCGCCACCTTCCCGTCCCTGGCGAACTTCTGGACCAGGTACTGGAACCGGACGCGGAGGTTGTCCTTGATCGGCACCATCCCCACGTTGTCGACCTCCCGGTCGCCGATCTTGACGATGACGTCCCACTCCTTCAGCGGGTAGTCCTTCACGCCGGGCGTCACGTTGCTGACGATCATGCCGGCGGCCCGCTTCATGTTGAGCTTGCCCTTGAGCACGTCGTTCTCGAACGTCGCCAGGCCGTCGGTCAGGGCGGGCTTGCCGTCGTACTTGCCGTCGGCCACATCCTTCATGAACAGGTCGATCTCTTCGCTGGGGATGATGTAGCCGATGTTGTCGCCGCCGCCCAGGCGGCTGAAGGCCAGGCCGATGACCTTGTCGTTGACCAGCGCAGGCCCGCCCGAGTTGCCGGGGTTGATCGGCGCGTCGACCTGGATCCGCAGGCCCTGCGTGCCGTAGTTGTACGGGACGAACTCGATCCGCGAGACGATCCCCTTGGTCAGCGAGAGGCTCGTCCCGCCGGTGGGGTAGCCGTAGACGAGGACCGTCTCCTTGATCTCGGGCAGGCCCTCGGTCCTCGTCAGGGGCGGGCGCTTGTCGAAGAAGGCCTCGTCCTCGAGCTTCAAGAGCGCCAGGTCGATGCCCGGGGCGATCGCGTCGACCGTCGCGGCGAACTTCTCGCCCGAGCCGCTCGGCTGGACGAAGACCTGGCTCGCGTGCAGGACGACGTGGGCGTTGGTGAGGATGCGCTTCCCCTCGACGACCATGCCCGACCCGCTCGCCTCGTGCGGGCTGCCCTTCTGCCAGGGGCGGGTGTACTCGGGCTGGCGGATCGTCGAGAAGATCTTCACGACCGACTCGCGGATCGCGTCGGCCTTGGCCGGCTCCTGCGCGGGGGCCGGGGCCGCCGCGAGCGTCGCGAGCAGGCCGGATAAGATCGCGGGGCGCATCATCGGGGTGTCCTTTCCGTGGCGGGACGTCGAGCGGACGGATCGGCGCGGCCGTCGTGCGGCGAGGGCCGGTCGGGATCGCCCATTGTAGCGGTCCACGCCGACCGGGGCGACGGCCGCGCCGCCGGGAAATCCGCGCCCGAGCCGCCGCCGGGACCGGCCGGCCGTTGCCGATGCGAAACATTTGCCGAACCGACCGAGAACCGCCGGACACCGGACCTCGTAACCGAGGATGTCGGGGCCCCGACGCCGCGGACATTTCGGATCGACCAAGGGACACGTTCTTGAGAGGAGAACGGTGATGATCCCCTGCATCGCGCGCCTCGGCGCGGCGGCCCGGACCCTGGCCCTGTCCCTCGCGATCGCGGCCCTGCCGGCCCCGCTCGCCCTCGCCGGCCACGGCGGCGGAGGCGGCCACGGCGGTGGCGGACATGGCGGAGGCCACGGCGGCCACTCCGGCGGAGGCCACCACTCCGGCGGCCACTCCTACCACGGCGGCGCCCACCACCACGGCGGAGGCTATTACCACCACGGCGGCGACTATCATCCCGCGTATCGCTACCACCGCGGTTACTCCAGCGGCGGCTACGGCGGCTATTACTACGGGGGCTACTCCTCGTACTGGCCCTACTCCTACGGGACGGGCTACTCCTACGCCAACACGGGCTACGCGACGTCCGCCCAGCCTTACCTGACGTCGTACACGTATGAGCCGGGCGACGGCTACCGCTATCCCCTGTACTACGACCCGGCCACGGGCCGTTACCTCTACTATCCCGTCGCCCGCTGATCGCCGGGCGAACACGTCGGCGCGACGTACCCCCCGCGCCGGCGGAGCGACCATGAACCCGTGATGAAGCCGACATGAGGTTTTGTGGAGAACGCTTCAAAACACAGTCCAGTCCTTGTGTGGCCGGGGTTTAAGTCCTAGAATCCCAGGATGGGACAGGCAGAGGCGCCGCGGTGCAGGAGGTGGACGATGGACGATCGGGTCGGGCAATCGGACTGGGACGCGGAGCGAGTGAGCCTCGGCCGGCACTTCCTCCGCGACATGGAAGGTCTCTGGACCCGGGTGCTCAAGCAGGCGGCGGTGGTCGAGGAGGCGCTCAACACGAGCGTCCGCGCCCTCTGCGACGGCCGCGCCGACCTGGCCGCGGGCGTGAAGCTCGGCGACCAGGCGATCGACCGCTGGGAGATCCAGATCGAGCGCGACTGCCTCCGCGTCCTGGCCCTGCACCAGCCGGTGGCCTCGGACCTGAGGCGGATCGCCGTGGTCCTGCGGATCAACAACGACCTCGAGCGGATGGCCGACCTGGCCCGGCACATCGCCAAGCGCGCCAAGAAGCTCGCGAGCGAGTCCCCGCCGACGGCGATCCCCGAGGAGCTCGAGTCGATGGCCATCGAGGCCCTGGCCCAGGTGCGCGACTGCCTCGACGCCCTCATCAAGGGCGACGCCGACCTGGCCCGCCACGTCATCAGCGGCGACCGCCGGATCGACCGCCACCAGCGGCTCGTCCGCAAGGGCCTCAAGGCCTCCATCCGCCGCGACCCCGACCGGCTCAACACCTGGCTCCGCCTGATCAACACCGCGCGGAACCTCGAGCGCGTCGCCGACCACGCCACCAACATCGCCGAGGCGGTCATCTACCTCAAGGAGGGCGACATCGTCCGCCACTCCCCGAGGACGAGCCCGGCGGACGTGCGGCTGCCGAACGCGAATTGAGGGGAGAGGCGTCGATGGCCGATCGCGTCGTCGAGGGCAGCTGGGAAGAGATCGTCCGCCGGGGCCCGGAGCTCGAGGGATGCCGGGTCCGGGTCACGGTGCTCGATGAACCAAGCCCACCCGTGACACTCGACCGCGTGCTCGCCCCGCTCCTCGACGAGGCCGAGGCGCGGAGCCGCCAACTTCCCGCGGCGACCGAGCCCGCCCGACGCCTGGGGCGATGCGGTCGCCGACAAGTTCCGCCGCCAGGGCTTCGTGTTATGACCCTCTGCGACGCGGGGCCGTTGTTCGCCCCGGTCGACGCGAGGCGCCCCCGCATGGCCACGCGGACGTGGCCATGCCATCCCGCCGCGATCAGATCTCGGCCGGCACCGGCTCCTTCGCCTGGCCGCCCCACGGGTCGGCCTCGGAGACCCCGGTGCCGTCCGACGACGCCGGGAACCGGACCCGGCCGGCGTCAACCCATTCGTTGTCGGTCATATCCGCGTACCCGTAGCCGGCGCAGGTATGGATGAGGCAGCGGTCGCCGCTGCGCCGCAGGACCAGGGCGGGTTGCCATTCGCCCTCCCGCTCGACGATGACCTCGCTGGCGCACGGGCGGCCGGCGCCCCCGGGCTCGCCCTCCCCTTCTTCCGCCAGGGCGTCCGCGGCCTCGAGAGCCGGGCCGAGGACCCGGACGATCTCGTCGGCGGTCATGCCCCGCTCGACCATCTGCTGCTTCAGCGCGATCACCTGCTGTTTCAGCCCCGCCTGGAGCCGGAGCTTGACCACGCCCGACCACGCCGAGGCGATGACGAACGCCAGGGGCATGCTGAGGATCAAGGTGAGGAGGAACGCCCCGATCGCCAGGAGCCGGTTGTCCGGGATCGCGGCGAAGGTCAACGTGTGGATCATGGGTGCCGTCTGGCCGAACATCTCGCCCTCCCCCGGGCGGTCCCGGGCCGGGTTGAAGGTGTTGTGCTTTCGTTCCCCTGGCCCGTATTCGGATCTCGGCGGGATTTATTGAGGGCCTCGGTCCGGTATTCCTCGCGGGCATGCCAGCCGCCGCAACGGCGCGAGGTCAGGCGGTCTGCCTGCGGGCGAGCAGCGTGCGGATCTCGGGGGACGCCGCAACCACGGCCACCCGTCGCCGATCGATGCCATGAGGCTCACGGCGGGCCGCCGAGATCGGGGACGGACAGCCCGCGGCAGATCTTGCGCGCAGCCGATCGGCGACCTCGACGTGTCAGGGCACGGCCTCGGTCGCGCCCGTCTGCGGGTTCGTCCACAGGGAATGGGCCCGCCCCTCGCGCTTGAGGACGCAGCCATGTCGCCGCAGGTGCTTCAGCAAGGCCGTCCGCTTCATGCGACGGTGACCGTCTCCCGGATCGCCGCCTCGGGGACGCCCCGCAAGCCGTCCTCGCGGCGGTCCTCCAGGATCAGGGCGATCGCCTCTCGCAGGCTCTCCCGGCACTCATCGAGGGTGCGTCCCTGCCCGTTGGCGCCGGCGACCTCGGGGCAGTAGCCGATGAACCAATCGCCGTCCTGCTCGAAGATGGCGGTGAACTCGTTCCGCACGTTACTCTCCTGACCGCCTACAGTTGACCACGAGATTTGGAGATGTCCCCTTTGTCTTGCTTCCCGAAGAGGGTTGCCAGGACTTTCTTCACGTCAACACCGACTCCAGCGACGTTCGGCTCAAGGACGATGGCGTCCACCAAAGACCGGCCCGCGCGCTTCCGCATCTCACGTGCGATCTGAAAATCTGGAAGCGGTTTCTTCGCAGCGACGTCATTGAACACCTTCTGGATCAAATCTGCGACGTCTCGAGCGGTATGGCAAGCCTTCTTCAACGGAATGAGCAGCATTGCGTCCTGAGGAACAGCCCGAGCTGGGGCCGGGCCATAAGACTCGCGAATGGTCGAGGGGTGGCGAGTCGAGATCAGGATTGCTGGAAGGATTTTCTCTGCGGGCTCGCCATTCACGTGGTGCCACGACAAGACTTCGTCCTCGAAATGCACTCCGCGCGGTCCATGGATAACCACCGCGTTGGAACGCGAGGCCTTGTCTGCCATCTGGGGAAGATTCTTCCTCATGGCTTCGCCAAGCGGTTCGTCCCAGCCATAGTCGAGCAGATAGAGGTAGTAGTCGCGCTCGGCCGACGTTGGCAACTCGCCCAGAGAATGAACGTAGAATCCCATGGGAACCTCTGAGAGGGGATCTCCCGACGCCGACTCGCGGAATCTATTCGCTCGGCTCGCCCGGAATTTGGACCCAAGCCACCCGAAGAGCAAGCTCCGAAACTCCGAGACCCCACTTCCGCGGGGCCGAAGACATCGACCGCCTCCCCCTCGATGATCGGCCGCAACTCCTCGACGATCGCGTCGCGGAACACCAGGTCGACCCTGGGCACGCCCAGGAGCGCCTCCAGGTGCAGCGCCGTCGCGACGTGGTGGAACAGCCCGACGCGCCGGCCGTACTCGACGAGCAGGTCGACCTCGCTCCCCTCGGCCGCCTCGTCGCGGGCGGCCGAGCCGAAGAGGGCCAGGCTCGCGACGGCGAACTCGCCGCGGAGCCGGGGCTCGTCGGCACGGAGTCGGGCTAGCACTTCGTCGCGGCGCATCGGTGGGCCTCCGAATCCCTATCCTTCAGGATAGCAGGTTCGGGGTGACCTTGACTCACCCAGGCACCCGGCCAGCAGGGCCGATCGCCGCGGGAATCGGCCCCGGGTACGGCCGGGTGGGCCCCGAGATCGTAACCAGGGCGAACGAGGCCGAACAAAACCTGCACGCTCGGGTTCGGTCGGCAGAGGGATGGGGATCGCTCGGGTTCGGTCGGAGCCCGAGGTCGGGGTCGATCGGCCCGGCATGACGGTCTGTTTTACAGGTGTCCCGGGGCCGGGCCCCGGCGGCACCCCGGCCGGTTGGCCTTGTCGATTCGGCCCCCGGGCGGTTCAATAGACGAGGAAAGGCACCCCACGACGCCCCGGCACCCCTCAGCGAAGTCGCCGGGACCAAGGAGCTTTTCCCGTGCAGGATCGCATCGCGTATCAGGGCATCACGTTCGATGACGTCCTGCTCGAGCCCGGCTACTCCGAGCTGCTCCCCGGCCAGGTCGACTGCAAGACCCACCTGACGGCCAGGATCCCCCTGAACATCCCCATCCTCTCGTCCCCGATGGACACCGTCACCGAGGCCGAGCTGGCCATCGCGCTCGCCCAGGAGGGCGGGCTCGGGGTCATCCACAAGAACATGACCGTCGAGGAGCAGACCCGCGAGGTCGACAAGGTCAAGCGCTCCGAGAACGGCATCATCGTCGACCCGATCACCCTCCCGCCCGACGGCCACCGTCGGCGCGGCCCGCGAGATCATGAGCGGGCACAACATCTCGGGCGTGCCGATCATCGTCCGGCGGCCGGCTCCGCGGCATCCTCACCCGCCGGGACCTCCGGTTCCTCGAGACCAACGACATGAAGATCGAGGAGGTGATGACGAAGGACAACCTCGTCACCGCCCCGGCCGATACGAGCCTCGAGGAAGCTGATCGGATTTTGACGAAAAATAAGGTCGAGAAGCTTCTGCTGGTTGACGATGAATACCGACTGAAGGGACTCATCACGATCAAGGACATCGACAAGCTGCACCGCTACCCGCACGCGTGCAAGGATCAGCGCGGGCGGCTGCGGGTGGGTGCGGCGGTCGGGGTCCACGATTACGAACGGGTCCGCTCGCTCCTGGAGGCCGACGTCGACGTGCTGGTCGTCGACTCGGCGCACGGCCACAGCCGGAACGTGGTCGAGACGGTGCGGCGGATCAAGCAGGAGCTACACGATCGAGGTCATCGCCGGGAACGTGGCCACCGCCGAGGGGACCCGGGCGCTGATCGACGCCGGGGCCGACGCCGTGAAGGTGGGGATCGGGCCCGGCTCGATCTGCACGACGCGGGTCGTCTCGGGCGTGGGCGTGCCGCAGGTCACGGCCGTCTATCAGTGCGCCAGGGCCGCGGCCGGGACGGGTGCCGGTGATCGCCGACGGCGGCATCCGCTACTCGGGCGACATCACCAAGGCGATCGCCGCCGGGGCCCACTGCGTGATGATCGGCGGCCTGTTCGCGGGCCTGGCCGAGAGCCCGGGCGACACGATCATCTACCGGGGCCGGAGCTTCAAGACGTATCGCGGCATGGGCTCGCTCGCCGCCATGGCCAAGGGCTCGCACGAGCGCTATCGCCAGGGGGACGGGCGGGGTCAGGACAGCAAGTCGGACGGGCGCAGCGGAAGCTCGTCCCCGAGGGGGTCGAGGGCCGCGTCCCGTACAAGGGGCCGCTGGCCGACTACGTCTTCCAGCTCGTCGGCGGCCTCCGGGCCGGGATGGGCTACTGCGGGACCCGGACCATCGACGACCTGCGGACCCAGGCCCGGTTCGTGCAGGTCACCGGCGCGTCGGTCCAGGAGAGCCATCCGCACGACATCGTCATCACGCAGGAGGCCCCGAACTACTCGAGCTTCTCGAACGAGAACGAGACGGTCCGATCGGTCTGATCGGCCGATCGTGTGGTAAGCTTGAGCGGGTCCGTCGCGGTCGGCGGCCCGGCCCGAAATCGCGGCACGGCCAAGGAAGGTCGGTCGGCTCGGTGTCTGATTGGTGAGGTCAGGTCAGGAGGACGCGGGGGCGGGGCACGCCGGCGTGGCGGGCCCGATGAACCCCATCGGACGCTCAGCGAGCAAGGAGGCTTGGCTTGCGTCGCCCCAGAACGGCCCTCGGCGCGGCGGTGGTCGCCCTGGGCCTCTCCGCCCCGGTCGTCTTCGTCTCGGCGCAGCAGATGCGCGGGACGGGATCGGCCCCGGACTCGGATCAGAACCCGGCCCCGGGCGTCGACCCGGTGCTGGCCCAGCGCAACCCCCACTCCCTCCTGCGCAACGGCATCGACTACATCGGCTACAAGGACTACACCCGCGCGCTGCGGTTCCTCCGCGCGGCCGAGGCCCAGCAACAGCTCCTCCAGCCCGACGAGATCCGCACCCTGAAGGGGGCGATCGTCCAGGCGCAGCAGGGCCTGCGCGAGCCGGCCTCGAGCGACCTGGCGGGCGGCCCGCGCCGCCCCGGCGCGCTGGCGACGGCCCGTCGCCCCGCGACCTCCGCGCGGTCGGGCGACGGCATCCAGCTCGCCGCCGCCACGCAGGCCGTCGCCCCGCCCGCGACGCCGCCGACCGACGAGCCGCCCCTGCCGGCCCCGGCCGTGACGCCGGCCCCGACGCCGACGGTCGCCGAGGTGACCCCGGTCCCGATCCCCGAGCCCGCCCCGGCCCCGACGACCCCGGCCCCGACCTATGACCCGGGCCCGCCCCATCCGGCGACGCCCGGCCTCGACGTCCCCACGGCGCCGTTGATCCCCGCGCCCAGCACGCCCGCGCCGGCCCTGTCCGGCACGCGCGGGGCGGCCCCGTCCGACGCGCCCGCGCCGGGCGCCCTGCCCGAGCCGCCGCCGATCCCGGATACGGCGCCGGCCCCGACGCCGCTGCCCGAGCCGGCCGGGGCGAAGGACGTTGCGGCCCCGTCCCCGCCCACCGGCCCGGTGAACGAACCGGCCGCGGCGAGCCCGGTCGAGCTGACTCCGCCCACAGCGGCCGCGACACCCGCGGCGAAGCCGGCCGAGGTCCCCGCGCCCGAGCCCGTCGCGGCCCCCGATCCCGCGGCGAAGCCGGCCGAGGTCCCCGCGACGGCCCCGCAGCCGGCGGACCTGCCCGCGCCGCCGCCGGCCGAGCTTCCTGGCCTCGCGCCAAACTCGAACGACGTCCCGGCGCCCAGGCCGACGGAAGCGGTCGCACCGTCGCCGATGCCCGAGGCACCGGCACCGCCTCCGATGCCGGAGCCCAGGCCGGCGGAGTCGATCGCGCCGCCGATGCCCGAGGGCGCCGCGACGGCCCCGACGCCCGAGGCGCCCGCAAGCCCCGCGGCCAAGCCCGATGCGCCTGCGCCGACGACGATCGGCCTCGAGCAGCTCCCCGAGCCCGCCCCGGCCCCGGCCGCCGAGGCCAAGCCGGCCCCGACGGCGCCCGAGCCGGCGCCGAGCCCGGCACCCCCGGCCGAGCTGGCCCCGGTGCCCGCGCCGAAGCCGTCGCCGGCCGACGACCTGCCGCCCCTGCCGGGCGCGTCGAACCCCGACGGGGCCGTGGCGACCTCCACGCCGCCGGTCCAGCTCCCGGCACCGACGCGGGCCCCGGAGGCGATCCCGGTCCCCGAGCCGTCGCCGGCCCCGGCGCCGGCCAATGATCCGCAGCTGGCCCCGGCGCCGGGCCCGATCCCGGCCCCTGCCAACGAGCCGCCGCCGGCCCCCGCTCCGAATACGGTCCCGGCCCCCGCCAACGAGCCGCCTCCCGCGGCGGCATCGGCCACGGGCCCCGCGGGCGCGGACGCTGCCCCCGCTGCCCGGTAACGCGAACGCACCGGCGGCCGATCCGGCACCGGCCCCCGCCGCCGAGGCGGCTCCGGCACCGGCCGACGAGTCCGCCCCGGTCCCGACCGGGCCCGTCGCCGCATCGCCCGCGGCGGCGTCCCTCGACCCGCCCCCCGCGGGGACGGCCCCGGCGTCGACCGGCGACGAGACGGCCCCCCAGCGGCGACGGCCGTTCAGCTCGTCGATCGAGGAGGAGATCGCCCGCGTCGCCCGCGCCCAGGAGGAGGAGTCGCGCAGCCGCGCGGCCCAGGTCTCCCAGATCCGCGGCGGCACCGGCACCGGGACGGGCACCGGCGGGGCCGGCGGGCCGGCCCAGGGGCTCGGCACCATGGGCGGCGGGGCCGGGCTCTCCAATCAGCCGGGCCCCACGGAGCTCGGGATGCCGGCCCAGGGCCCCACCGGGCTCGGCAACGAGCCTGGCGGGCTCGGCAGCATCACCAGCGTCAACGCCTCGACCCGCTTCGAGCTCCAGCGCGCCCCGAGCCCGACCGAGGTCATCCCGATCCGCCGGATCCCGATCCCCGAGGAATTCGTCCCGCACCCGGGCCGCGAGTTCTCGCCGATGCGGAAGTACTGGACGGCCCCCGCGACCTGCCACATGCCGCTCTACTTCCAGGACGCCTCGCTCGAGCGGTACGGGCACAGCGTCGAGCAGTTCTTCGGGCCCTGGGGCCGGTTCATGAGCTACCCGCTCGACGACCCGACCCAGTCGCGGCAGCGGTTCCAGATCCTCCAGCCGGCCTTCTCGGCGGGCCTGTACGCCTTCCAGATCGGCGTCTGGCCCTACAACCTGATCATGGACCCGCCGTGGGAGCCCGAGTACGACCTGGGCTACTACCGCCCCGGCGACCGCGTGCCGACCGACATCTACTACCTGCCCTACACCGGCGTCGGCCCGCCGCTGCACGGGAAGAACTACTGATCGACGACGGTCGGATCGCGACCTCGACGACGGCCCCCGGCGAGCCCGGGGGCCGTCGGCATTCCGCGGGCTCACGCCCCGAGGGCGCGGCACGGGACGGCGTCGAGCAGCTCGTACAGGACGCCGTAGTCCACGGGCTTGACCAGGTGGTGGTCGAAGCCGGAGTCGGCGCGAGCGGCGGCGGTCGTCGTCCTGGCCGTAGCCGGAGATGGCGATGAGGGTGACGCCGGCCAGGTCGGGGTCGCGGCGGACGGCGCGGGCGACCTCGTAGCCGTCCATGCCGGGCAGGCCGATGTCGAGCAGGATGACGTCGGGGCGGTGGTCGCGGGCGGCGTCGATCGCGGCGCGGCCGTCGTGGGCGACGCGGACGTCGTAGCCCTCGACGCCGAGCAGCCGCGCCATCGCGCGGGCCGTGTCGGTGTTGTCGTCGACGACGAGGACGCGGGGCCTGGGCCGCGACCCGTCGCGCGACGCCGGGCCCGCGGCGCGGCGCGGGCCGGGATGTCGACGTCGGCCGCGGGGAGCCGGACGGTGAAGGTCGCTGCCGCGGCCCGGGCCCTCGCTCCGCGCGGAGACCGAGCCGCCGTGCAGCTCCGACCAGCCGGCGGACCAGCGTCAGCCCGATCCCCAGGCCCCCCTGCGAGCGGTCGATCGTCTGCTCGACCTGGGTGAAGGCGTCGAAGATCTTCGGGAGCATCTCCGGCGCGATGCCCACGCCCGTTGTCCTCGACCTCGACGACGACCTCGCCGCCCTCGCGCCGGGCCGAGAGCCGGATCCGGCCGCCGTCGGGCGTGTACTTGGCGGCGTTGGTCAGGAGGTTGCACCAGGACCTGCTCGAGCCGCGACGGGTCGGCCTCGACCGGCAGCGGGCCCGGGCCGACGTCGACGCTCCAGCGCGTGCCGGCGGGCGTCGATCTGGGGCCGGACCGACTCGACGGCCCGCGCCACGGCCGCGGCCAGGTCGAGCGGCTCGCGTGCGGAGCTGGATCTTGCCCTGGGTGATCCGCGAGACGTCGAGCAGGTCGTCGATCAGGCGCGAGAGCTGCTTCGTCTGCCGCCCGATCACCTCGCGGGCCCAGGCGAGCTGCTCGTCGGCGCCGGCCCGCCTCGGCGACCTGCACGGCGCCGTCGATCGCGGCCAGGGGGTTGCGCAGCTCGTGGGCGAGCATGGCGAGGAACTCGTCCTTGCGGCGGTCGTCCTCGCGGAGCTCCTCGTAGAGCCGGGCGTTCTCGACGGCGACGCCGGCCATCTGGGCGATCTGGACGAGGATCGCCTCGTCCCCCTCGGTGAAGGGGCCGCCGGCCTTGTCGAAGAGCTGGACGAGGCCGATGTTCCGCCCGCGCCGGCCGACCAGGGGCGCGGCGAGCCAGCCCCGCGCGCCCCGGGCGCGCCGACCTCGAGCCGCGCCGGGCGGTTGAACCGGCAGACCTCGGCGGCGGGCCCTCCGGGGGCGCCCGGCGGCGCGTCCCCCTCGGGGGCCGAGGCGTGGAGGGCGCGGGACCAGTCGCCCTCGGGCGCGAGGCCGACGACCGCGCGGCCGGCGCCGATCAGGGCCCGCGCCTCCTCGGCCAGCTCGCGGAGCACGACGTCGACGTGCAGCGCCGCGGCCAGGCGCGACGAGGCCTCGGCCAGCCGTCGGAGCTGCTGGCTCCGCTGCCGCTCGAGCTCGAGCATCCGCTGCCGCGAGGCCAGCGCCCGCTCCGTGCGGACCTGGCCGATGACCCGGTCGACCGTCGGCACGAGGAAGTCGAGGTAGTCGGGCGTCTTGGGCAGGAAGTCGCGGATGCCGGCCCGCAGCGCCTGGGCGAGCATCTCCTCGTCGCCGAAGCCGGTCACCAGGATCGCCGGCACGTCGAGGCCGGCGGCGCGGGCCTGGTGGTGGAAGTCGATCCCGCTGGCCTGGCCGGGGAGCTTGTAGTCGAGCAGCATCAGGTCGATGCCGTCGGCGTCGAGGGCGCTGAGGGCCTCCTCGGGCGAGGCGGCGACGACCGCGGTGTAGCCCGCGCGCTCGAGCCGGAGCCGCTCGAGCCGGGCGACCCCCGCGTCGTCCTCGAGGATCAGGACGGTCCCCCCGCGCCCCTCGGGTGTCATGGCGTGCCGCCCGCCCCCTTGCCCGCCCCGTTCGGGGGGATCTTCACGACCTGGAGGAACAGCCCGAGCTGGCGGATCGCCTCGACGAACTTCTCGTAGGCGACCGGCTTGGTGATGTAGACGTTGCACCCGAGCTTGTAGCACCGCTCGACCTCGCGCGGGTCGTCGGTCGTCGTCAGCATGATGACCGGCACGGTCGCCAGCTCGGGGTCGGCCTTGACCTGGCGGAGGACCTCGATGCCGTCGACGCGCGGCATGTTGATGTCGAGCAGCAGCAGGTAGCCGGCGCGGGGCCGCTGCCCGGCGAACAGGCCCTCGCCGCGGATCAGGTCGAGCACCTCCTGGCCGTCCTTGACGCGGATGAAGCCGTTGGTCAGGCCGGCGCGCTCGAGGTTGCGGTGGATCAGGTTCGCGTGCCCGTCGTCGTCCTCGGCCAGCACGATCGTCAGCGGTTCGGGCGTCATCGGGCGGCCTCCCTCGCCGCGGGCGGGTGGGAATTCGACTCGGCCTGGGCGTCGCGCGGGGGCCCCGGCAGCTCGACGAAGAAGGTGGTGCCGGCGCCCCGCTCCGACTCGACCCGGATCCTGCCGCCGTGCCGCTCGACGATCTTCCGGACCAGGGCCAGGCCGATCCCCTCGCCCCTGGCCCGGCCCTCGTGGAACCGCTGGAACGCCAGGAACAGCTTGGACATCCCCGACTCGGGGATGCCCAGGCCATTGTCCTTCACATAATACGTCAGGTGGTCCGGCGCGATCGAGGGGTCCTGGGCCTCGCCGTCGAGCACGCCGACCTCGACCTCGCCCGGGCGCGCCGGGTCGAGGTAGTTGACCGCGTTGCCGACGAGGTTGGCGAAGACCTGCTCGACGCCGTCGGGTCGCCCCAGGCCGGCGGCATCGGCCCGACCGCGACCTTCGCCCCGCGCTCGGCGATCGTCGAGCCCAGCGCCTCGACCACCCGGCGGACCGTCGCCCCGACGTCGACCGGCTGCCAGCGGTACTCGACCCGCCCGGCCCTCGAGAGCCGCAGCAGCGCGTCGATGATCACCGAGAGCCGCGAGACGGCCGTCTGGATGAAGTGGATCGAGTCCGTGACCTCGCGGTCGAGGATCGCCAGGCCGCGCCGGCGGATCGGCTCGGGGACCGAGGGGTCCTCGAAGAGCCCGCGCAGGTCCTTGCCGGCGAAGCCGAGCTCCTGGCTGAAGCCCTGGAGGTTGACCAGCGGCGAGCGGAGGTCGTGCGAGACGCTGTAGATGAACAGCTCGTTCTCGCGGTCCTTCTCGGCCAGCGCGCGGGCCATGTCGTGGAAGACGCGGTCCAGGGCCGCGATCTCGTCGCCGCCGGCCAGCGGGGGGGCCATCTCCTCGCCCTCGGCGAGGCGGCGGGCGTTGTCACCGAGCACGGCGAACCGCCGGGCGATCCCCCGGCTGAAGTAGGCCAGGAGCGCGACCGTGCCGACCAGGCTCCCCAGCCCCCCGGCGATCATCAGGGCGGCCTGGCCCCGCGTGATCCGGGCCAGCCGGCCGGTCCGCTCCCGGTCGAGCCGGTCCTCCTCGGCCCGGAACCCGTCGATCGTGGCGCGGACCGCGTCGAGCCGCTCGGGCATGTCGGGCGCCTTCACCCGCTCGGCCGCCTCGCCGCGCCGGCCGTCGCGGACGAGCCGGGCCACGCCTTCCTGCCAGCCCACCAGCGCCGCGGCCTCGGCCGCGATACTGCGGGCCTTCGCCTGCTGGTCCTCGTTGTCCGCGACCAGCCCGACCAGCTCGCTCGCATCCCGCGCCACCTCGCGGATCGACCGCTCGGCCTTCGCGTAGCGGTCGAGGTCGCCCGTCATCACCAGCCTCGCCAGCGCCCCCTGCCCCTCGGTCAGCCGCCGGTAGAGCGCCTCGACCTGGGCCAGGACGACCTTCGTGTGCAGCGCCCAGTCCTGCGCCTCGGCGACCTGCGCCTGCGTCCTCAGCACCAGCGCGAAGAAGACGAGCTCGAAGGCGAGCGGGACCGCGATCAGGATGATCCCCTTCTTGAGGATCGACAGGTTCGAGTTCATCGCTCAGGCCCCGGCGGTCGCGGCATCGAGGGCGGCGGTGTCGCGACGGCCCCCGCCGCCCTCACGGCAAATCGCGCACCGCGCCCCGCCGCCCTCATTCTATGCGATCGTCCCGCTCGGGGTCGTCGTGAGGACCCCCGGGATTCCCGGCCCCCGGGCGGGCCCGGGCCCCCCGCGCCGAGCGAACCCGAGCGTACGCCTCCCGTTCGCCTCCGTGCGGCCCCGTGCGGCGCGGGGGGCCCGGGCCGGTGCACGAAGCCGAGCGGCGGCGGACGGAGCGGGATTGGCTTTGTTTCGGCGGGCGGGGATTGGGTTCGTTTCGCAGGCCGGGATTGGGTTCGTTTCGTCACCCGGCCGGCGGGATTTGGCTTCGTTTCGCACCCCGGCGCGGCCGTGCGCCTCAGACGACCACGGCCCCCGGCGCCCGCGATGTGCAGGCCCCGGCGAACTCGGCGACGGCCGCGTCGAACTCCTCGTTCCGCTCGATGACCCCCATGTGCCGCGCCGGCGAGAGCGTGACGATCGAGGCCCCGGGGATCCCCAGCGCCATCGTCTCGCTCGCCTCGGGCTTGCACGTGATGTCGAGGTCGCCGGCGATGACCAGCGTCGGCACGGCGATCGTCGGCAGCGTCGCCGCCTCGTCGAAGTGGATCATCCCGAACATCCCCCGCGCCAGCACGTCGGGCCGGGCCCTGGGCAGGAAGCCGGCGGCGAAGTCGAGCTGGCCGCGGGTCTCGGTGCCGGCGAACGACTGCTTGGCCGTCGAGCGGTGGAACGAGCCGTTCAAGTAGCTCAGCCAGTTCATCGCCCAGACGACCGGCCAGAGCCCGATCATCACGCGGAGCGCCGGCACGAGCACCGGCCCCTCCAGCTTCGTCTTCCACGCCGCCCCCTTCGTCGTCCGCATCGGGTCGGTGTAGGTCGTGTGGGCGAGCACCAGCCCGGCGACCCGCGTGCCCAGCGCCGTGGGGAAGAGGCGGCAGTAGGTCAGGAGGATCATCCCGCCAATGCTGTGGCCGAGCAGCACGGCCGGGCGGCCGCCGGCCAGCTCGAGCACGGCGTCGAGGTCGCGGGCCATCTTCTCGAGGCTGAAGTCGTTGTCGTCGGGCTTCTTCGACAGCCCGAGCCCCGCCAGGTCCCAGGCGATCAGCCGGAACGGGCCGGCGAGCCGCTTCTTCTCGTAATACCACTCGGTCGCGTCCGCGCCCCAGCCGTGCGTGAGGACGATCGGCGGCGCGTCGGCCGGGCCGTAGAGCTCGACGTGCAGCTCGGTCCCGTCGGGCCGGCGGATCGTGCGGACCTCGGCCCCCTCCCTCGTCCGCCTCGGTTCGTCCTTCCCTTCCGGCAGCCTGAGCCGCGCCACGCCCCGGGCGATGAGGCCGCCGGCCAGGCCCCACGTCAGGAGCGAGATTGCCCCGAGCAGCTCCGCCGTCGGCAGGTTGAGGCCGGGCCGATAGCGGAACTCCCAGTGGCCCGGCGTGACGGTCTCGGCCCCCATCAGGGCCGGCACGGGGGCCGGGTCGGGCGGCAAGCCCTCGGGATGGACGACGTCGGGGACCCAGACGTACGCCTCGCGATACCAGGCATACGCGAGCCAGGACCCTCCGGCCAGGATCGCTATGGCGAGCAGGCCCCGGAGCCAGAGGCCGAGGGCCTGGAATGGGATGAGCGGCATGGCGACATTTCCTCGCGGCGAGTCATCGGGCGTCGGGCCGGCCCCGCGCACTCCCTATCGCCGCGGGGACCCCCGACCCGCCCGATCCGCAATCGCGATGCCGCCCGCTAGTCGAGCCCGCACATCCCCGAGCCGCACCCGCCCATCCCGCAGCCGCCCATCGGCGCGGGCATCGGGCCGCAGACCGGGAGGGAATCCGACCGGCCCCCGCCCGTCTGCGCCGCGGCGGGGACGCTGAACTGCTTGGCCACGTCGATGCTGTCGCACTTCGGGCAGTGCGCGACGTCGCCATTGCCGCGGATGAGGGTCTCGAACGTGTGGTCGCAGGGCTCGCAGCGATATTCATAGATCGGCATGGATAATTCTCCCAAAGTGTGCCGGACTCGACCCTCACGGCATCTCACGCGACAATTGTTCCCGCCCGACCGCCCCGCGATCAAGCCCGGAGGCCCGCGCCATGACGCTCCGCCCCCTGAGCCGCCTCGAGGTCCGCTCGATCGACGCGAAGGCCTCCGAGGAATTGGGCCTTCCGACGCTCGTCCTGATGGAGAACGCCGGCCGCGGCGCCGCCGAGCGTCTCCGCCCCCGCCTCGCCCCCGGCGACCGCGTCGCCATCGCCTGCGGCCCCGGCAACAACGGCGGCGACGGCGCCGTCGTCGCGCGTCATCTGGATGCCTGGGGATACGGCGTCCATGTCGTCTGGTTCACTGATCCGAGTCACCTCCGCGGCGACGCGGCGACGCAATATTCGATCCTGTCGAAATCCGGCATCGACCAGACGGTGATGATCGATCCCTCCGCCGACCTCGACGCCCTCTGGCGCGACGCCGCCTGGGTCGTCGACGCCCTGCTCGGCACCGGGCTGACGCGGCCCGTCGAGGGCCTGCTGAGGTCGGCGATCGAGTCGATCAATCGCTCGGGTCGGCCCGTGTTGTCCCTGGACCTCCCCTCGGGCCTGGACGCCGACTCGGGCGTCCCGCTCGGCGAGGCCGTCCGCGCGACGTTCACCGCGACGTTCGTGGCGCCGAAGCTCGGCTTCGCGAAGGCGACGGAGTATACGGGGGCGGTGGAAGTCGTTGAGATCGGGATGCCCGGGGAAGATTCTGCAGCCTTTAGACCGGATTCAGTAGCGAAACGGCCTTCTGGTCTACAACGATTGTTGTAAATTAGCCGCTCGGGTGTTATTCTACAACCTGATGTTATAGAGCCGACCTCGAGTCGAATGCTCCGACGCCCGAGGGAAGCCCTTCATGTCGACCGACACCTTGGAGCTTGAGCGATTGGGATCGTACCTCCTGCAAGCCCGGTGGGCCTCGGGGTTGAGCCAGACGGACTTGGCGGAGCGAAGTTCGCTTACGCAGGCGCAGATCTCCTACTTTGAATTGGGACGACGCCAACCATCATTCGATCAATTCCTGCGGATCGCGAAGGCCCTCGACGTGCCGATCCAGCGGCTGCTCTCCGGGGCCGATCGGCCCGGGGAAAGCCTGGCGGATCTCGCCGTCGAGCTGCGACGACTGGGCATTGAGGACCTCTGGATTAAGGGGGCGACCGTCCCGGGAGCCTTCCGTCGTCCCGAGGAAGTGATCTCGCTCGCTCTGTCCGGCCGCGAGCCCGACCCGAGGATCATCGAGGCGGTCCCGGCGGTCCTCGCCTGGAACGAGATCAACCCGACGCTGCTCCGCGCCTACGGGGCCGTAACGAGGACGACGGCCAGGATCGCATGGCTGGCGGACGTCACCCTGTCGATCGACCGACAGGGAGGGTTTCCGGGCGGTTGCCGGAAGGGACCTCTCGAACGCTTCCTCAAGGACCTGGAGAGCGGTGCGGAAACGGACCGTCCTGACGCGTCTGGGATGATCTGGGCAAGGCCGACGCCCGGTCCCGCCGCCGTCGCCGATCTGGAAGCGATGGCGGATCAAATATGACGCGATCTCTCGACCAGTTCGAGGTGCGGGCCAGTCGGTTGGATCAATCTCCGCGCGGCTCGTCGTCTGGCATCAGGGTCGCACGACCTCGGAAGGAGGACGACCTGCGAACGATGCATGAACTCTCGACTGCCGTCCGAGCGAGCTGACACCGTTATTAACCTCGCCGAAGACGAACGCGACGACACGGGATCGACCGCGACGGGTCGGATGAATTACAGTGACATCCAGGACCACCGTACGCATCGGAGAAGTCGAGCGAGACCTTCTCGGCTATCCTCCGAAGGTCGATCGCCGGGGAGACCCGCGTCGTCCTCGCGAGGCCGATCGAGCCCGTCGCCGAGATCAAGCCGGTGGGCCGATCGCTGCGGCCTTATGGCCTGTGCGCGGGCGAGTTCACCGTGCCGGATGACCTTTGACGCCGCACTGCCGGAGGACGTCCTGCGACCTATCTCGTGCCGAGCGAAGGTGGCCGATGGCCCGCATTCGAGAGAGCAACGCTCGGGTCACTGGTCTGATGTCGTCGACCTGCACGGGTATCAGGGGTTGCCGGGCCACGACGTCTCGTCCCGCTCGGGCATCCCGCCTTCGTCCGAGTCTGTGGATTCACCTTCGCGTTCGGGAGCGTCGCCCAGATCGAAGGCCACATTGGCGTACTACGCCCGCAAGATCGCACCCGAGTTCACGTTTGCCGGACAGTGACTGGCTGCGAGCCGAGCATGATGTAGCCCAGCGATGGTTCGAGCGGTTGTCCTCAATACCTGCTGGACGGGCCAAAGCGGCGGCGACGTCATCCAGCGAACTCTCGAGCGGGCCCTCGCCGAGTTCAGCGACGAAGCTAACTAGGCTCCGGTCCAAGAGGCCAAGGCGAGTCCGAATCTGCCGATCACTCGGCCTGGATCCGAGGACTCGTGAGAGTGCGAGCGTCCCGACAAATCTACCGCCCCAGGATCGCCAGATGCACCGCCCTCCGGTCGAACCGCCGGAAGCCCGAGGCGCGGTAGAGGCGGACGGCCGGGGTGTTGCGGCGGTCGACGGCCAGTTCGAGGCGGTGAGCGTGCGGGGCGGCCAGGCGGCGGGCGTGCTCCAGGGCGGCCAGGCCGAGGCCGCGGCCCCGGGCTGGGGGCGTCAGGCCGAGGTAGGCGACCTCCCAGGCGTCGCGGTCGGGGATCTCCGAGAGCAGGACGACCGCCGAGGCGTCGGGCTCGCCCGGGAGGTGCCCCACGAGCCAGCGCTCGGGGTCGAACCGACCCGCCGCGCGGTGGCCGGCGATCACGTCGTCGAGCGAGCGCACCCCCTCCAGCTCGGGCATGTCCAGGCTCCCGGCGTAGGTCGCCTGGAGGACCGAGCGGAACTCGGCCTCCGTCTCGGGGGCGAACGGCCGCCAGGCGAATTCGACGGGCGGCGGGCCCTCGATCGGGGCCGAGGTGTCGCGCTCGAGGTAGTCGAGGGTCGTGATCCTCGGCAGTCCGCCGCGGCTCAGGTCGGCCGCGGCGCGGAGCGGGGCCGTCTCGTCCAGGAGGGCCTGGGCGATCTGAAGGCCCTCCGCCCGGAGGTGGTCCAGGGCCGAGACGAGGAGCCGCTTCGCCGTCCCCGAACGGCCCCAGCCCTCGACGACCTCGGGCGCCCAGACCGCCGCGGCGCGGCCGGCGAGGGCCTGGGTGAGCAGGGTGCCGATCGAGGCGGCCCCGGCGGTGGGCCACCCAGAGGCCCGAGAGGTCGATCAGCCCCCCCTCGGCCTCGGCCAGGGCGTCGGCCACGGCGCGGTCGCGGAGCCGGCGGTCGACCCGGCGATAGAGCAGCGTCAGCGCCTCGCGACGCCATCCGGGCGGGCAGAGGCAGACGGGCTCCGGCATCGGGCCGGGCAGCGCGGGCGAGGCCGAAGGGGGTGGGTCCGAAGACATTAGGATGGGCGATCGGAGGGGCTGCGCCGGAAAAATGTCCAACAACGGCCGCCGCTTCCGACGTAATCATAGGAAACGGCACGAGGTCACGCGATGCGTCCGAGCGACGAATTCGAGCCCGACCTCAAGCCGGTCGGCCCCGCCCCGCGTCCCCGCCCCCGTCCCGAGCCCGAAGGCCAGGCGCCGGCACGCCCCGAGGAATCGGGCGACGCCCGGCTCGTGGAGCGGTCGCGGTCGGGCGACGACCGGGCGTTCGCCACGCTCGTCTCCCGCTACGAGCGGGCCCTGATCCGCGTCCTGGCCCGACTGGTCCGCGACGAGGAGCTGGCCCGCGACCTGGCGCAGGAGACGTTCTGGCGGGTCTACAACCGGCTCGATCGGTTCGACACGTCGCGGCGGTTCGGCCCGTGGCTCTTCCGGGTCGGGGTGAACCTGGCGCTGGACGGCCTCCGCCGCCAGGCGCCGCCCCCGACCTCTTCGATCCACGCCGCCTCGGGCGACGGCCGCCAGGCCTTCGAGCTGGCCGACCCGGACCCTCGGGTCCGCGAGGAACTGGCCCAGGAGGTCCGACATGTGCTGGATCGAATGCCGGCCGCGTACCGGGTGATCCTCGTGCTGAAAGATCTCGAGGGGTTTTCCACGGCGGAGGTTGCGTCGATCGTCAAGCGACGAGAGGCCACGGTCCGTTGGAGGCTGGCCAAGGCCCGCGAGCAGTTCCGCGACCTGTGGGAGCGCCGCCAAGGCTCGGGGGCGTCGGGAGACTAAGATCATGGCGACGAAACTCGAATGTCGATGGGTCCGCCCCCGCCTGGCGCTCCTGGCGGGCGACCCCGATGGCCGGACCTCCGCTGGGACGACCGCCGCCACGTCGAGCGGCACCTGATCGGCTGCCCGTCGTGCCGGGCCGAGCGCGAGTCGCTCGCGACGGCCGTGTCCGCCCTGCACGAGACCGCCGCCGGGCCGGCGAAGGCCGCCGCGCCCTCGATCTGGCCGGCGCTCGAGCGGCAGATCCGCGCGAGCCGGCATGTGCGGCCTAATCCCTGGGCCAGCCTTGGTTTCGGCCCGTCGCTCGGGCTGGCGGCGGGCCTGCTCGTCGCCGGGACGGCCATCGGCCTCGTCGGCGGCCGGATCCAGACGCCTTCCGCCCCGCAGCCCGGCCCCGCCGCGCCTCCCCTTGCGAAGCCCGCGCCCCGCCCGGCGCTGCCCGAGGGGCCGGCCCCCGCCCAGGTCGCCGGCGTGACCCCGGCCGTGCCCAGGCCCGAGGTCCGCATCGACCTCGACCCCAAGACGGCCGCCAACCGCGACCCGCAGCGGGCCGTCGGCCAGTGAAGGGGTGAGCCGGCGCCTGCCGGACTCTCGCTCATCTCGACCACGGCCTCCCCGTAGGGTCCGCTGTGCGGACCGTCCTTGGGCTCGCCTTCGAATGGAAGACGTCCGCACAGCGGACCCTACCGCCCGGCCCGCGCCGAAAGGGTTGTGTCGATCAGGAGCCGGCCCCCGGCGATGTCCTCCCAGGCGAAGAGCTTGAAGTTCTGCCGGCCGTCGTTCCTGCCGTCCTGGACGACGACCAACCCGCGGGGGAAGGCGGCGGAGGTCCGCTCGTTGGTCACGTCGAGGCCGTCGGTGTCGGCGACGTCGTCGATCGCGCCGGCCTTCGGGTCGATCGTCAGGACGTAGGCGTGCATCGCCGTCGCGCTCGTAGACGTGGAACGTGCTGCTGCCCTGGCTCGAGGCGAGGAGGTAGCCCTTGCCGCCGGGGGCGTAGTAGATGGCCAGGCCCTCGACGTCGGCCGCCAGGCCGTGCTCGCCGACCCTGGCGACGACGGTCCGGCGCGTCGCCCCCGTCGCCGGCTCGGCCCCGTACTCCCAGATGCCGACCTTCTCCTCGCCGACGTAGAGCCGGCCCCGCTCGCGGTCGGCGACGCATCCCCTCGGCCTGCGAGCCGACGCGGAAGGCCCGGACGCGGGTCGCCTCGAGTGCGACCCGTCGCCCGGGCGCGGGTCGAGGCGGTACTGCTCGACGCGGCCGTCGCGGTCGGTGACGAAGACGTAGGCGGAGCCGTCGCGGGGGCTCCGGTAGGTGCAGAGGCCGTACGGCCCGCCGCCGTCGAAGGTCGGGAAGGTCGGGCCGGCCGATCTCGGCGAGGTGCCGCCGGACTCGGGTCGATCGACCAGACCTTCACCCGGCCGTCGCCCGCCTTGCCGCGACGCTGGCGACGGCCAGGTCGACGACCCGGCCGTCGGCCGAGGCGGAACCCGTAGAGCAGGTCGACGTTGTTCGGCCGCGACCCCGGCGAGACGAGCTGCTCGGCGCGGCCGTCGAGGGTGTAGGCGTGGAGGCCGCCCTTCTTGTCGGTGCCGAGGACGAGGCTCCTGGCCGGGTCGTCGGGGTGGATCCAGATCGCCGGGTCGTCGGCCGCGTCGCCCGCGCTGGGCACCGGCTCGGTCTGGGCCCGGGCCGCGGGGGTGGCCCGGGGGGCGTCGGGCGGGGTCGCGCCGGCCGCGAGCCAGGCCGCGACGACGAGCGCCAGGGTCGAGGTGCACATCGTCGGAGTCCTTGGGAGAATCGGGGGCCCCGATCTTCCGGGGCCGTCGAGAACCGGTCGTGTCGGGCCGGCGAAGATCGGGTGAATTCGGCTCTCGACGGGCATCGGCTTTCGAAGGCGTTCGCCCGCCGCCGCGGCCGGGCTGTCGCCCTACCCACGATCGGGCGTTACGGCTATAGTGTGGCCGCGCGACCGGCCCGCCCGGGAGGATCAGGGCCGGGCACCCTAGGGAGAGGCCCGCGATCGAGGATGGACCCTTGAGTTCGGCCGCACCGCCCATGACGCAAGACCGGGCCGCCGCGATGCCCCCGGTGCTCGGACGCCTGATGCGCGGGACGTTCTTCCTCGCGCTGCGGACGCCGCTCCAGGCGCTGATCGCCCTGGTCAGCATCCCGCTGGTCCAGCGCTACATCGGCGAGAGCCTCAACGGCGCCTACCTCTTCGCCTGGAGCTTCGGGTTCTTCCAGTTCCTGCTCGAGTTCGGCATGAGCTCGGCCCTGCAGCGGGAGGTGTCCGACACCTGGACCCGCGGCGACCGCGCGGGCGTCGACCGCGCGATCAACTGCGGGATCAACTTCTACGCCGCGATGGCCCTGGTGCAGGTGGCGGCGCTCCTGGCAGTCGCCTACTACGTCCTGCCGGAGTCGCAGTTCCGCGGCAAGCCGGCGGAACTCGACCTCGCCCGCAAGCTGCTCTGGCTCCAGGCGATGACGGCGCCGTTCTACGGCCTCTCCACCGTCGTCTCGAGCGTCCTCCAGGCGGCGCGGCGGTTCGACCTGTTTCCCCGCCTCGAGCTGCTGGTCGTGGTCCTCCGGTTCGGCCTGCTCGTGCTCGGGTACGCGGCGGGGGCCGACTTCTTCCTGATCGTCGTCGCCTGGACGGCGCTGCAGATCGTCGTGCTGCTCGGGCCCGGGCTCTGGGTGATGGTCCGCGAGCTCGGCTACGTCCCGCGGTTCGGCCGGGTCGGCTGGCGCGACTTCGCGCCGCTGCTGCGGGTCGGCGGCTACATGTTCCTGATCCAGCTCAGCGTCGTGCTGGCCGACAAGCTCGACACGGCGATCCTCGGCTTCGCCCTGCCCGACCCGGGCCCGGCGATCACCGTCTATCAGAACGTGAGCAAGCCGTTCCTCCAGATCCGCCAGACGGGCTGGATGCTCGCCTACCTCGTCATGCCCGCCGTGGCGAGCCTCGTCGCGGCGCAGGACCACGAGGGGCTGGAGCGGGTCAAGTACGACGGCTCGCGGTTCCTCGTCGGCCTGCTCCTGCCCGTGACCCTGCTGGCGGCGATCTACGCCGGGCCGTTCCTCAACTTCTGGGTCGGGCCGCGGTTCGAGAAGGACGCCCCCCTGCTCCGCCTCTTCCTGGTGGCGACGATCCCGCTGGTGTTCCTGATCCTCTCGCAGATGGCGCTGGGGCTGGGCAAGATCGACGTCATCGCCGTCTCGGCCCTGCTCGGGGCGCTGGTGAACCTGCCGATCAGCTGGGTCCTCACCCGGCGGATCGGCGTGGCCGGCGTGATCTGGGGGACCGTGCTGACCACGCTCGTCTCGAACGGCCTGGTGCCGGGGATCTACCTGTTCCGGCTCCTGAAGGTCGACGTCCGGACCTTCCTGGCGCGGACGCTGAGCGCCCCGCTCCTCGGGGCCGTCGCGCTGATGGTCGCGACCTGGGCCTTCCGCCAGGTCCTGCCCGCCGACCCGTCCCCCGGCTCCGGCTGGACGCGATTCCTCCCCTTCTTCGCCAACCTCGCCGTGGGCGTCGGAGCCTATCTAGGCGGCTACTGTTTGGCCCGACCCGGCCGCGCCGACCTCGCCCGGCTCGCCGAAAAGGTCGGGCGGCGATTTACGTAAGCTCGGTGTGCTCTGGCAATTGAGAGAAGAGCGGTCGATTTGCTGATCTCCGAAGTCCACGGGGACCGAAGAAGATGACGAATCTCTCCGTTCTCTTCCGACACGTCGCCTCCCCCTCGTCCCCGGGCGCACCCGCATGATCGACCACACCCCCGAGCGGGCGGGCGCGGCCCGCCGGCATCGGCTCCGCCGCCTGATCCCCGGGCCGGAGGCCGCGGCGACGCAGGCCGAGGCATCCCCGAGACTTCCGGGGCTCGACGCCCTGCGGTCGGCCTCGATGGTGGCGGTGGTCGTGGCGCACGCGGCGACGGCGTACGTGTCGATCCCGATCCGCGGCGTGCCGTGGGCCGTCTACGACCGGTCGCGGTCGTTCGCCTTCGACGCGGTCGTCTGGTCTACCATCAGCTGGGCGATGCCGGTCTTCTTCGCGCTGGGCGGGTTCGCGGCGGCGGCGATCTGGTCGGCGAAGGGGCGGCACGAGTTCGCGAAGGACCGGCTCCGCCGGATCGCGGCCCCGGCCGCGATGTTCGGGCCGCTGGTCCTGATCCCGACCCTGCTCGTGTGGGCCACGGGCTGGTTCGTCTCGGGCCGCGCGAGCCTCCCCCAGCTCCTGCGGATGGTCCTCGTCGACCCCGAGATCCGCGCCAACACGTTCGGCCCGGCGCACCTGTGGTTCCTCGAATATCTCCTGCTGATGCTGGCGGCCTATTATGTCGTCCGCTCGCACGTCCAGCTACCGGCGTGGGCGCGGCCGCCGGGGCGCTCCTGTCCTGGGCAGGCCCGCTCCTCGTGGCGGTGCCGACGGCCCTGATCCTCTGGCTCGGGCACGCCGCGAACGGCCTCGACCCGATCATGGACGTGCGGAACCGGTTCGTGCCGAACCCGCTCCGGTGGCTGCATCACGGCTGGTTCTTCGTCGTCGGGACCTGGCTCTTCGCCCTCCGCGACGGCCTGCCCAGGCTGGCGCGGCATGCTCCGACGTTCGTGCTGATGGCGCTGGCGGCGTTCGTCGCGCGGGCGGCCTTCCTCCGCGAGGACCTCGTCAGATCCCTGACCGGCCCCTCGGCCTGGCTGTCGGCCGGCTCGGCCGCGCTGTTCGGCTGGCTCGCGCTCTTCGGCTCGATCGGGCTGTTCCTGCGGCTGGGGAAGCCCTCGCCGTCGGTGCGCTACGTGGCGGCCAGCTCGTACTGGATCTACCTGACGCACTTCCCGATCGTCGGCCTCATCCAGGTCGGCCTCTACCCGCTGCCCTGGCCGGCCGCGGCGAAGTTCCTCCTGGCGCTGACCGTGACGCTCGGCTTCGGCCTGCTGTCCTATCAAGGCCTGGTCCGCCGGACGGCCGTCGGCCGCTGGCTCAACGGGGCGAAGCCGACGCCGATCCCGCCGACACTGGCGGGGCCGCATGTCAGGCCATCGGCGGGTCGCGTGATCTCGTAGGGTCCGCCATGCGGACCGTCTTGCATCCCGGGCCTCTCATCGAAGGTAGTCCGCATGGCGGACCCTACGAAGACCCGGGATTACCGACGCCAGGCCGACCGCTCGCGGGCGGCCGAGAGGTGCGGGCCGCCGCACGCGTACTGGCGGTCCCAGGCGCCGAGGTCGGCGAACGGGTCGGCCGGCCGGGCGGCCTCGCGGCGGCGGAGGTGGAGGCCGTCGAGGAGCCAGCCGACGGCGATGAGGGCGAGTCCGGCGTACAGCGAATCCAGTATCAGGGTGGCGAGTGTCATGGTCGGGCTCCTTTGCGCCCATCGTGCGGCCGACCGACTCTGGGCGAAGGCCCGCGTCTGTCGTCCTGACTCATGAGATCCTACGGGCCCCCCCTGAACCGGCCGTGAACCGGGGATGAAATCCGCTTCATCTCCGCGGACCGGCTTTCCCGCCCCTTCCGCACCGCGTAGGAATGGGGTGGAGGGAGGGCGCATGGGCATCCGCCTGCTGGTGGTCGAGGACGAGGAGAAGATCGCGCGGTTCCTCGTGCGGGGGCTCCGCGAGGAGGGGTACACCGTCGAGCACGCGGCGGACGGCCACTCGGCCTGGCACGCGCTGCGGACGGGGGAGTGGGACCTCGTCCTGCTCGACTGGTGGCTCCCCGACGAGGAGGGCGTGACGCTCCTCCAGCGGTTCCGCCAGCACGACCGGCGGACGCCCGTGCTCTTCCTGACGGCCCGCGACGCCGTGAGCGACCGCGTCCGCGGGCTCGACGCCGGGGCCGACGACTACCTGACCAAGCCGTTCGCCTTCGACGAATTGCTCGCCCGCATCCGCGCCCTGATCCGCCGGGGCGAGGCATCGGGCGGCGGGACGACGATCGCCGCGCGCGACGTCCTCGTCGACCTTGCCACCGGCCGAGCCTTGCGCGACGGGCACGCGCTCGACCTGACGGCCAAGGAGCAGGCCCTGCTCGTCTTCTTCCTCCGCCATCCCGGGCAGGTCCTGACGCGGACGCGGATCTACGAGCACGTCTGGGACGAGCGGTACGACGGGGTCTCGAACACGCTGGAGGTGCACGTCAAGGAGCTGCGGCGGAAGCTCGAGGCGCACGGGCCCCGGCTGATCCACACGCTGAGGAACCGCGGCTACGTCCTGGGCGACGCGCCCGACGGGACATCATCCGGGGAGCACGCGCGATGAGCCTCTCGGCGCGACTGACCGGGTTCTTCCTCGTCGCCGTGGCGCTCCTGCTCGGCGGCGCCTCGGCGACGACTTACCTGCTGGCGAGGACGCACCTGCACCACGACCTCGACGAGCGGATCGTCAACACGCTCGACCTGCTCGCCGCCGAGGCCGTCGACCGGCCGGGGCTCGTCGCGTGGCGGCCCCGGTCGTCCCGCCGCCGATCGACGGGGACCGCCCGGCCGAGGCCCCGGTCCGCTGGGCGGTCTTCGACGGCACGGGCCGGCTCCGCGAGAAGTCCTGGGACATCGGCCCCGAGGACCTCGAGACGATCCGCGCCCTCGTGCCCGCCGACGGCCACTCGCACCTCTCGCACGAGGGCCGCGACGGCCGCCGCTGGCGGCTCGCCCTGCGGCGGCTCCGGGCCCTGCCCCCCAACCCGGACGCGGAGCGCGAGGAGGACGACGAGGAGGCCCGGCCCTCGCGCGGCGAGTTCGCCCCGGGGCCGGCCAGCGCGTCGCTCTTCCTGGCGGCGGGCGAGCCCCTCGGGCCGGTCGAGGGGAGCCTGCGCAACGTCGGGTTGGTCCTGATCGGGCTCTCGACGGGCCTCTGGCTGCTCGCGGCCGTCGCCGGCCGCTATTATTGCCGCCGCGCCCTGAGGCCGGTCGCCGCGATGGCCGACGCCGCGCGATCGATGACCGGCTGGGGCCGCTACTATCACCTGCCGAGCCCCGGCACCGGCGACGAGCTCGAGGGGCTCGCGCAGTCGTTCAACGACCTGCTCGACCGGCTCCACCACGAGCTCGAGCGGCAGACGCGGTTCACCGGCGACGCCTCGCACCAGCTCCGCACGCCCCTGACGGCCCTGATCGGCGAGCTCGAGGTCGCCCGCCGCCGCGACCGCTCGGCCGAGGACTATCGCCAGATCATCGACGAGGCCCACGGCGAGGCCCTGCGGCTCCGCGAGATCATCGAGTCGCTCCTGTTCCTCGCCCGCGCCGAGGCCGAGGCGAGCTGCCCCGACCTCCGCCCGATCGACCTCGCCGACTGGCTTCCCCGGCACCTCCGCGGCTGGTCGGCCCGCGACCGGGGCCGCGACATCGAGGCCGACATCGCCGACGCCCCGCTCCGCGTCCGCGCCCACGAGCCGCTATTGGGCCAGATGCTCGACAACCTGCTCGAGAACGCCGCCAAGTACAGCGAGCCGGGGACGCCGATCCGCGTCGCCCTCCGCCGCGAGGGGGACGTCAGTCGAGCTCTCGGTCGCGGACCGGGGCGTCGGCCTGGGGGCCGACGAGCTGCCGCACGTCTTCGAGCCGTTCTACCGCTCGCCCCGCGCCCGGCTCCGCGGCCGCCCCGGCGTGGGCCTCGGCCTGGCGGTCGTCCGCCGGATCGCCGCCAACTTCGGCGGGACCGTCTCGGCCGAGGGCACCTCCGGCCTCGGCAGCCGGTTCGTGGTCCGCTTCCCCGAGGCCGTCGCGTCCCGGGCCCCTTCCCCGGCCCACGCCTCCTGAGCCCCGGCGCAGGCCGCGACGGATATCCCTCGGAATTCCGGAGTTCGGGCGGGTCTCGGGTCGGTGGTCGGGGTCCGAGCGAACCCGGCGCCTGGCGCCGAGCGAACCCGAGCCCGGTGCGAAACGAACCCAATCCCCGGCCAGACGAACCCAATCCCCCGGCCGACCGAACCCGAGCGTACGCCTTTCGTTCGCCTTCGTGCGGCCCCGTTCTGCGGAGTCACCCCCGGGGAGGCATGCTGCCTGATAACTTCAAGAAAGTGACACCCTCAGATTACCGTAACTCCCAATTGTGCAAAGGATTTATCGTCTAGAACGCGTTGAAAAGTGGCCGCCGCCTGGGCATATGGTGAGGCTTGCTTGACAGATGTCAACAATCCGCTAGGATTCCACAGATGGACCGTCCCAGGCATCCCGACAAGCACATCGAGAAGGCTGTCCATTACGCCGAATCGCTCGGCTGGCGCTTTGAGAAGTCCGGTCCGCGTGCCCACGCCTGGGGTCGACTCTACTGGCCCCGAAGCACGCGAGAAGGCTGCATCATTCGGGTGTGGAGCACCCCCAAGGTGCACCAGAACCACGCGCGACACATCATGCGGGACGTGGACCTCTGCCCCCACGGTCCGGCACAATCGACCGATGCAGGGAAAGGGGAAGACGATGAATCCCGGGAATGACTGCCTGCGCGAACACGACTTCGCCCTGGTCCTGGAGGGCGTCACGGACCTGACCGAGGACATGGAGAATGCCCTCTTCGCGGCGGGTTGTGACGACGCGACCATCAGCGTCCGATTCGGTCGCGTCTACCTGACCTTCACCCGCGAGGCCCCGTCTCTCAAGGAGGCCATCCTGTCGGCGATCCGGGACGTGAGGAGGTCGTGCATCCCCGCCAGGGTGCTCCGCGTCGATCATTGCGACCTCGTGACGCAATCCGAGATCGCCCAGCGGGCCGACCGCCATCGTCAGCACATCCACCAATATATCCACGGGACCCGCGGGCCCGGCGGCTTCCCGCCGCCCGCTTGCGACCTGACCGAGGGTAAGCCGCTCTGGTACTGGTGCGAGGTCGCCCATTGGCTGTGGACGAACGGCATCGTCAAGGAGGATGTTGTCCGCGATGCCCGCGACGTCGCCCAGATCAATAGCGTCCTCGATTACATCAGGCAACGGGAGTGGGACCCGGGTCTGACCGAGGAAGTGTCGCGAATCATGACGCAGGACCCATGTCCTGCTTGTCCCGACTGACGGACGCGACATTCGGTGAGATTTCCCGGCCTCAAACAGGCCGGGGTCTTTTTATGCGCCGGGTGCCACTGGTGGCTCTTTTGTGCAGTGCCGCTGACTCGTCCCGACCCTCAATCGTCCCCGTCGGCCAACGGGATGCCCTCGTCGTCCGAGCCGCCGAGGTTGGACGTCGGGTCGTCGGCCTTGGGCCGGGCGTTGACCGGAACGTCGATCTCCGTGAGCCACGCCCCTGCGTCCATCAGTTCGCGGATCCGGTCCCGGAGCCGCTCGGCGGCGCGCTCGGCGGTCGTCCCGTCGGCCGTCAGGTCGGGGAAGAGCCCGCACGAGGCCCGGTAGCCGACCTCGGGGACCGGCTGGACGAGGACGGGGATGCGCATCGGGCGTTCCTCCGGGGGATGGGGCCGATCGGATCGGCGTCTGTCCATCGCCAGTCTACCGGATCTCCGCGGCGATTTCCCTTGCCCCGCCGATCGGGCCGCCCGATGATGGGCCCGTCGCTCTCCCCCGACTCGAACCAGAGACGACCCATGACGCGAGCCTTGATGTGCCTCGTGCTGGGCGCGGTCGGCTGCTGCCGCCCTCGCGGGGTGGTTCACCGCGCGCGGGCAGGAGCCCAGGCCCGCGGCCCGGACCGAGCTGATGCGGAAGAAGCTCGATTATGCCAAGGGCGTCCTCGAGGGGCTCACGACCGAGGATTACACCCTGGTCGCCCGCAACGCCGGGGCCCTGAAGGCCCTGATCGACTCGCCCGAGTGGACCACGCCCGCGCTCCGCGACGCCGCGAGCTATCCCGAGCTCCTGAACGACTTCCGCCGCGGCCTCGACGACCTCTCGAAGAAGGCCGAGGCCCGGAACATCGACGGCGCCACCCTCGCCTACATCCATACGACGATGACCTGCGTCAACTGCCACAAGTTCGTGCGGGGGCGGATCGGGCGTTGAGGGGCGGTCCGGCTTGGCCGTCGTCCTCGCGACGATTCTCCTCGATCGCGGCCTGCCACCGGTCGAACCAGGGGTCGCCCTCGAACATGCCGGCGTAGCGCGTCCAGGGGTTCGCTGGCGGCTCGGCGACGCGGATGTTGACCACCCGGGCTCCCGAATCGAGCAGGGCCTGGAGCCGGACCCTCAAGGCCTCGAGCGCCCCCTCGTAGGTCGGGCCCTCGGCCGAGACGTCGAACGAGGAGGCATGAAAGCCCCCGTCGGGGGTCGGCCTGACCATCGCTGAAATATCCATGGGATCACCCGGACGCGATCGATTGAGTCGGAAAGCTCTCCCCACTAATCTAACAAATCCCCCCGCAACGATCAGCCGCCCCGCAACGTACCTTGAGATAGGGAAATCGGCCGGCGAATCGGTCACGGATCGTCCCAAAGATCGTAAGTGCATGATGGCAAACCGCCGTGCACGAGAGCGGCCCGCGAATCATCATTGTCCGATGCCGGGTCGGCGATTAGGATGAGGGCAGGGAATCCATGATTGCGTTGCCGGGTGCGGAACCCGGGGGGCATGCCCGTGCGTGAGCTGCTCAGGCGGGTCGAGGAGCGCTATCCCGCGCTGTCGCGGTGGATGGGCGGGCCGCTCGAGGTGCAGGCTCCGGCCGTCGGGGCGAGCCTGGCGGTGCACGCGACGCTGCTGGTCGTGCTCGCAGTAACCGGTTACTCGGCCTCGCGCCAGGCCGCGGGCGAGCTGACGGCGTCGACGGTCGTCGACTCCAAGCTCCCCGACCTGAACCGGCTCGAGGTCCAGGACATCGACCGGCCCGAGGCGAAGCTGACGACCGTCGCCCCCGCCTCGACGGCCCCGATGATCGGCGCGATGGGCGTCGAGGGCGCGGCGCGATGGCCCCGACGATCGCGGCCCGGGGCGAGAACGGGGCGGTCGCGCTGAGCAAGTTCGAGGTCAAGCGGATCGGCGACGTCGTCATGCCGTCGGCGCCGGTGCTCTCGCAGAGCGTGCAGATCCGCGGCGTCGGCTCCGAGCCGGTCGGCGACGTCGAGGGGGCCGTCGACCGCGTGGCCGGCGAGATCGTCCGCAACCTCGAGCGCGGGCGGACGCTCGTCGCCTGGGCCTTCGACGCCTCGGGTTCGCTCGTCGTCGAGCGCGAGAAATTGGCCAAGCACATCGACGGCGTCTACAAGCACATCCGCGAGCTCGACAAGGACAAGACCGCCGAGGACGGCGGGCTGCTCACGGCCGTCGTCGGCTTCGGCCAGGACCGCAAGGTCATGGTCCAGCCCACGGCCGACGCCGACGCGATCAGCTCGGCCATCAAGGCCGTGCCGATGGACACCTCGGGCGTCGAGACGACCTTCGGCACCGTCGCCGAGATCGTCAAGAAGTATCACAAGTTCAAGGACGATCAGGGCCGGCCCTATCACCTGATGGTCATCGTCGTGACCGACGAGGTCGGCGACGACGAGAACCGCCTCGAGGAGGCGATCGCCACGGCCCGCGCGGCCAGGACGCCCGTCTACGTCCTCGGCTCGTCGGCCCTCTTCGGCCGGGTCGAGGGCCGGATGAACTACACCGACCCGAAGACGAAGCAGACGTACTACGGCCTGCCGGTCCGCCAGGGGCCCGAGAGCGTCGTGCCCGAGGTGATCCGCCTGCCGTTCTGGTACGACGGGCCGCAGCACGACTACCTCGACGCCGGCTTCGGCCCGTACGCGCTCTGCCGGCTCACGGGCGAGACGGGCGGGATCTACTTCGTCACCCGGCTCGGCCCCGGGCGGGTCAGCTTCGACCCGAACCACATGCGGGAATATCGGCCCGACTGGGGGACCGAGGCCGCCTACAGGCAGGGGGTCGCCAACAGCAAGCTCCGCCAGGCCGTGCTCGCCGCGGCGGCGATCACCCAGCAGAACCTCCCCGGCCAGCCGGTCCTGAGCTTCCCCGCGGCCGACGACCCCGACTTCAAGGACGCGATCAAGAACAGCCAGATCACCGTGGCGCGGGTCGAGTACACGGTGAAGGAGGCCCTCGGGCCGATCGCGGCCGTCTCGAAGCTCCGCGACCGCGAGACCTCGCGGCGCTGGCAGGCGCACTATGATCTGATCCGGGGGCGGCTGCTGGCGATGCGGATCCGGTGCAACGAGTTCAACAGCATCTGCGCCCAGTTCCTCAAGGACATGCCGAAGTTCAAGAACCCGGGGTCGAACACCTGGAAGCTCGTGCCGTCGGAGGAGCTGCACGCCCGCGACCCGCAGGCCAAGGCCGTGGCGGCCGAGGCGAGGCGGCTGCTCCAGCGGGTCGTCGACGAGCACCCCGGCACCCCCTGGGCGCTGCTCGCCCAGCGCGAGCTGAAGGACCCGTTCGGCTTCCAGTGGGTCGAGGCGAACGTGCCGCCCCGCCCCAGGCGGACCGACATGGCCGCGGCGAAGAAGAAGCAGGCCAAGCCGGACATGCCCAAGCCGGCCGAGCCGCCCAAGCTCTGACCCGCCAGGCGCGGCCCTACCCGGCGGCCCGGGGGGCGTGCTAGGCTGACGACGTCCGCCCCTCTCATCGCAGCGAATCGCGGCATCCTCTTCGGGAATGGATCGGTCGGCGATCTCTCGGCCTCCGCGTGAGGTGAAGCGTCATGGATTCCCCCGTCTCGACCCCGGCGCAGCCCTCGTCGTCGGGCGACGGCATCTACGGCCTCGCCGACGACTCGCCGGCGCCCAAGCCCGCCCCCGCCCCCCGGCCCGAGCCGCCCGCCCCCGCCGCGACGACCGCCGCCGAGGCGAGCGTGCCGACGCAGCCGGCCACGCCGCCGCCCGCCGCCGAGGCCGCGAAGCCCGAGGCCGAGGGCGAGGCCCCCAGGCCCGAGGCCCCGCCGAAGCCGAAGGTCAGGCGGGTCCGCCGGGTCCGCCGCTGGGATGCGCCGGCGTGGGTCGTCTCGGCCGGGGTCCACCTCGGCATCCTCGTGACGCTCGGGCTGATCACGTTCGCGCCGGAGATCCAGTCGAAGGTCCTCAACCTGAATAGCTCGCTCGTCCCGCTCAAGAAGGGGGGCGAGGAGGAGCTGACGACGATCTACGCCGACCCGTCGAACGCCCCGCGCGACCAGGCCGTGGGCGACACCAGCGCCACCACGCCCGGCGGCGGGGGCGGGCTCGGGTCGGGCGTCGGCACGGGGCCGCCGTCGGCGACGCCCGTCGTCGGCGGCCGGGGCTCGGGCACGGCCCGGGTCGGCGAGGGGACGAGCCTGCCGTCGGTCAAGGTCGTCGGCCCGGTCTCGGGCCTGGCCATGCTCCCCGCGGCGCCGGGGCGCGACCTCGGCGGCGGCGGCATGATCGCCGGCGACGTCACGTTCGACTCCGGCGACGTCGGCGCGGCGCTCGACCAGCTCGCCCGCGAGATCCTCCGCCACCTCGCAGCAGCACAAGCTCACCGTCGTCTGGCTCTTCGACGAGTCGGAGAGCATGAAGGACGACCAGAAGGCGATCCGCGAGAAGTTCGTCCGGATCAGCAGCGAGCTCCGGGTCAACGCCGACGCTTCGAAGAAGAAGGACCAGCCGCTGACCCACGCCGTCGTCGGCTTCGGCGGCGACGTCCACCTCGAGCTCGAGAAGCCGACGGCCAACATCGAGCTGATCGGCCGGTCGATCGACCGGCTCCGGGTCGAGCCGTCGGGCGTCGAGAACACGATGGCTGCCGTCCGCTCCGCCATCGAGCACTACAGCGGGCTGATCCGCAAGGACCACAAGCTGCTGATCGTGCTCGTGACCGACGAGTCGGGCGACGACGGCGGCTACGTCGAGGAGGCCCGCCAGGCCGCCGTGAGCAAGGGGGTGCCGATCTACGTCATCGGCCGCCAGTCGCTCTTCGGCTACCCGTTCGCGCGGATCCTCTACGTCGACCCGGTGACGAAGGACCACTACTGGCCGCTGATCCGCCGCGGGCCCGAGACGGCCGACGTCGAGATGCTCCAGTACGACGGCCTCCACGAGCGGTGGGACGAGCAGCCCTCGGGCTTCGCCCCCTACGAGCTGGCGAGGCTCGCCAAGGACTCGGGCGGGATCTACTTCCTCCTGCCCAGCGAGGAGAACATGCGGGTCCGCCAGCGCGAGAAGGCGTACTCGATCGCGACGCTCAAGGAGTACGTCCCCGCCTACGAGAGCCGCGTCCTCTACAACGAGAAGCGCGACCGCTCCGACCTGCGGCGGACGATGTACGAGATCATCGCGCTGACCAAGAACTTCCCGTTCCGGCGGAACTACTCGGTCTTCGGGCCGGAGATGGCGCAGCAGGCGGCCGAGGAGTACCCGAAGGTCGAGGAGAAGCTGAAGATCCTGGGCGGGATCGAGCAGCGGCTCAAGGCCCTGAAGAAGGCGCGCGACCGCGAGCCGGAGAAGCGGTGGCAGGCGCATTACGACCTGATGCTGGCGCAGGTCGTCGCCTACCAGATCCAGGCGTACGAGTTCATGGCCTGCCTGAAGGAGATGGTCGCCAAGCCGCCGACGCCGAGCCGGATGCCCTCGCCCGAGATGTTCGTCGAGTGGCACCTCGACCACTCGAAGGACCCCAAGGCGCCGAAGTCGCAGACCGAGAAGAAGTACGCCGAGGCGACGAAGCTGCTCAACCAGGTGATCGCCGACCACCCGAAGACCCCGTGGGCCGACCTCGCCCAGGACGAGCTGAACCGCGGCTTCAGCGTCCACCGCTACGAGTGGCACGCCAACCCCAAGTACGCCGAGCGGGCGAAGCTGGTGCCGAAGTATTGAGCCGGGGCCTTCGGGATGGCGGGGATCGGGAAGGCGGAAAGCACAAGGCACAAAGCAGAGGGCGGAGAGCGGAGAGCGGAGAGCGGAGAGCGGAGGTCGGGACGAAAGACGCGGGGGATCAGAACGTCGACCTCCTCCCCGCCTTCTGCTCTCTGCCTTCTGCCCTCTGCTTTGTGCCTTCTGCTCTCTGCCTTCTGCTTTGTGCCTTGTGCTTTCCGCCTTCCGCCCGCCCCATCACCTCACGGCTCCCGCCTGACCCGCCCGCCCGGGGGGCCGCGGCGGAGCAGAGGGGGTGGCGCCGGGGGGGCGATGGGCTCGACCGTCGCCGGCTGCGTGGCCGTCTCCGGGATCTTCACCTTGATCGTCGGCAGCATCGTGTACTGCGGCAGCTCGACGGCCGTCACCCGGTTGATCTTCCAGTCGCCCGAGGCCACCTTGCGGAACCCGAGCGACCACTCGGAATAGCCGGCGAAGTTCCGCATCGAGCCCTGCTCGATCGACCCAGCGGCCGTCACCTTGAACTCGGCCTGCCCCCGGTGCGTCTGCGCCCGGCGGTGGCCGCCAGCCGGCTGATCCGCACGAAGTCGAACTTCACCTGCCGGAGCAGCTCGGCGACCGAGTCGAGGACGAGCTCCTCGCCGAAGATGTTGCTCCGCATGCTGAAGGTCACGTGGTCGTCCATCAGCGCCAGCGCCGCCGGGCCGTCGGACCGCGCCACGGCGCGGGCGAGCTCGCGGACGACCCCCGCGACCCGCTCGGCCTCGGTCACCCAGAGCTGATCGACAAGGATCAGGACTGCCGCCACCCCCAGCGCGACCATCCCGCGGGCGAAGTGGCGCCCGTCCGCCGTGACCCGCGCCGCCAGCAGGAACCCCGCCGCGATCACGCCGATCACCGCGACGAGGTACCATGGGTTCTCGGCCACGTAATACGTCAGGGACTGCCACATCGACTGCGGCTCCGGGCGGTCCGTCGGTGGGGGAGTGGCCGATCCCCTTAATCTTATCGGCCTGAGGGCCTTTCGGCGAGGGACCGGCGGTGGACCCCGAGGGTCATGCGGGGTCTTTCTCCGCAGAATCTGCGTAGGAAAGCGTTGCCATGCGGAGAATGGGAGCTATGATTTCCGCATGCGGTGCGGAGAATAGCCTTGTACATCCACGGGCAAGCCGATTGGCCCCGGTTCCGCTGGGACCGGGCCGGGATCTCTGATCGGCTCGCCGCAGTGCGGCATCGGCAGGGGCGGCTCATCGGGAGGATGGAAGGCCTCGGCTTCCGGCTCCGCGAGGAGGCCACGCTCCACACGCTCACCGAGGACGTCCTCAAGTCGAGCGAGATCGAGGGAGAGGCCCTCGACCGGGAGCAGGTCCGATCCTCCCTCGCGCGCCGCCTGGGGATGGACATCGGCGCCCTCCTGCCGGCGGACCGGGACGTCGAGGGCGTCGTCGAGATGACGCTCGACGCCACGCAGGACTATCGGGCCCCGCTCACAAGAGAACGACTGTTCGGCTGGCACGCGGCGCTGTTCCCCGCCGGACGAGGCGGCATCAACCGGATCAGGGTCGGCGCCTGGCGGGACGACGGCACGGGCCCGATGCAGGTCGTCTCGGGGCCGATCGGCAAGGAACGGGTCCACTTCCAGGCCCCGGAGGCCGGCCGGGTCGATCTGGAGATGGCGCGATTCCTCGGCTGGTTCGAAGGGCCGACGGCGATCGATCCCGTCCTCAAGGCCGCCCTCGCACACCTCTGGTTCGTGACGATCCACCCCTTCGACGACGGCAACGGGCGGATCGCCCGCGCCATCGCCGACCTGGCCCTCGCGCGCTCGGATCAGACTCCGAAGCGCTTCTACAGCATGTCGGCCCAGATCCGGGTCGAGCGCAAGGGCTATTACGAGATCCTCGAGCGGACCCAGAAGGGCTCCCTGGAGATCACCCCCTGGATTTCCTGGTTCCTCGACTGCCTCGACCGTGCCCTCGAGGGCGCGGAGACGACCCTGGCGACCGTGCGGACGAAGGCCCGGTTCTGGGCGTCGCACGGCGGCGAGCCGTTCAACGACAGGCAGAGGAACGTCCTGAGCCGACTGATCGACGGGTTCGAGGGCAAGCTCACCTCGTCGAAGTGGGCGAAGCTCGCCAAATGCTCGCAAGATACGGCCTACCGCGACATCACCGACCTCGTCGACCGCGGCATACTCCTCAAGGCCCCCGCACGGCGGCAGGAGCACGAGCTACGCGCTGGCCGAGCCGGGAGACGGGTCGGGCTCGTCTTGAATCCGCACCGGTTCACCCGGCAGCGGCCGCGCCCGGCTCGCCGTCGGGGGATGTCCCCGCGCGCGCAGCGCGTCGATCTCGCGGGTGTAGACCGCCACCAGCTCCTTGCGGCCGAGCAGGCCGACGAGCCGCGACGGGTCGGCGGGGTCGACGACCGGGATCTCGTCGAGGTTCAGCGACGTCAGCCGCCGCAGGGCCGTGTGCAGGTCGTCGCGCGGGGTGACGGTCACGACCGGCCGGGTCGCCAGGTCGTCGGCCACGACGAGCGAGCCCAGGGCCGTGCCCAGGAGCGCCGTCCGGACGTCGCGGAGCGCGAGGATGCCCGTCATCCGGCCCGTCGGCGTCGACGACGGGGAAGAGCGTCTCGGTCGAGTTCGCGACGCGGCGGAGGACCTCGTCGAACGGCGTGGCCTCGGCGATCGCCTCGATCCCCTCGGCGCGGACCGAGACCTGCGCCACGCGGAGCCGCTCCAGCACGTCGACGACGAAGTCGCCCCGGTGCGCCGGGCTGTCGACCGGGCTGGGCACCTGCTCCTCGTAGAGCGTCCAGTGCCGCGACAGCGCCATGTTCATCGCGCAGACGAGCATCAAGGGGACGAGCAGCCTGTAGTGCCCCGTCATCTCGCAGACCATCACGATCGACGCCAGGGGCGTCTTCGAGACCCCGGCGAAGAACCCGCCCATCCCGACCAGCGCGAACGACGCGGGCTCGAGCAGGTGCCCGGCCGGCAGGACGTCGCGGAGGAACCGGCCGACCGCCCCGCCGAGCATCCCGCCGATGAAGACCGACGGCCCGAACACCCCGCCGCTGCCGCCCGAGCTGATCGTCAGCCCCGTCGAGACGATCTTGAGCAGGGCCAGCGCCATCAGCAGGCCCGCCCCCATGTGCGGCGTGAACGGCCGTCTCGCCCGGCTCCGCCAGGTCGGGCGGCATCCCGATCGCCCCCCACTGGACCCAGCCGTAGCCGCCGGTCATGAGCTGCGGCAAGGCCAGCGCCATCACCCCGAGCAGCAGGCCCCCGAGCGCGGGCTTCACGTGCCGGGGGATCGGCAGCGGGTGGAAGACGTAATCCCGCATCCCATAAAACACCTTCACGTAGAGCCATCCGACCGCCGCGCACACGATCGCCAGCACGGCGAAGACGGGCAGCTCGCGGAAGCCGTGGAACTCGAGCGGCGGGACGACGAAGATCGGCCTCGGCGAGATGAACAGCGCGAACGTCGAGTACGCCACGATCGCGCTGGTCAGGCACGGCAGGAGCGCGGCCGACTCCATGGCCGTGGTCGAGTACAGCACCTCGCCCGCGAACAGGGCCCCGCCCAGCGGGCGCGGAAGATCGCCCCGATCCCCCCGGCCGCCCCGGCGAGCATGAGCAATCGCCGCTCGCTCGCCGTCAGGCGGAGCAGCCGCGCCAGCGCCGACCCGAACCCCGCGCCGATCTGCGCGATCGGCCCCTCCTGCCCGGCCGAGCCGCCCGTGCCGATCGTGATGACCGACGAGACGGCCTTGATGAGCGGGACCCGGGTGCGGATCTGGCCGTTGCCGCGGTGGAAGGCGCGGATCAGGGCGTCGGTCCCGTGCCCCTCGGCCTCGGGCGCGAACGTGAAGACGAGCCAGCCCGAGATCAGGCCGCCGACCGTCGGCACGAGCAGGATCATCCACCACGGCCAGGGCCAGGTGACCGCGTGGGCCGTCCCCTCGCCCGTGGGCGGGAGCTGGAAGTGCATGAGCCGGCCGAGGCAGGCGTGGATCGTCGCGTCGAGCGCCAGCAGGAACGCGACGGCCCCCAGCCCCGCCACGAACCCGACGACCGGGCTGCAGACCACGACCCGCCCCAGCGCCGGGCGTCGCCCAGCGGGTCGCCAGCCGGTTGAGGAACCGGCCCACGCGGGCCCCGGGTCGGCCGGGCGTCTTCGGTGCGGTCATCGCCATCCCGGCCTCGGAAGGGTCTCGGATGCAAGGGCGGGCCGGAAGGCCTGGGAAAGACTCTAGTTAGCTCCGCGAGCCCGGGGATGCAAGGCCCATGCCGCCCCGAGGCTGCCCGCTACCGCCCCGGGAGAGCTCGTGGCACAATCCCGGCGACGGCCACGCCACGATTGGAATGGTGGTCTCCATGCTCACCTTCAACGAATCCTTCGTCGGCGGCTTTTTCGGCTTCAGACGGACGTACGGCGCCGCCGCCCGGTTGGAGTGCGAGTCGGCGACGGACTTCGAGGCCGATTGGCAGCAGGCCCTCCGCGAGACGGCGGCCTGGAGGACCCGGAGGGAGGGACGCGCGACGGCACTGCACGTCCATCTCCTGGTACCTCCGCCGCTGGCCTGGGACGCGATGGCGTTCGCGGCGGCGCGCGTCGTCGTCCCTCCGGCCTCGCTGCCGGAGGAACTCCGCGGGCTCGCGCTCGTCGTCCTCGTCTTTGGCAACCCGGATATGGAGCAGTTCATGGACCTCGTCCTCTATCCCGAGGCCACGAGCAAGGCCCGGAAGTCCGCCGATCTCCTCGATTCCCCGTAGGAGACGGGGGCCGGCGCCCCGCCGCCTCATCCGGGGGCCGTGGGTCAGTCTGGGCCCTGGGAGGGGGGCGGGGCGGCGGACTGAGGCGCCGAGCGGACCCGAGCCGTTGCGCCGACCGAACCCGAGCGTGCAGGTTTCGTTCATCTCGGTGTGTCTCCGTGCGGGATGAAGGCCCGATCAGGCCGTCTCTTCCCTCCGGAACCGGAGGGACGCCCACGCTCAGGCGTAATCCGAGCATGATGATTCCTCCGGTCTCGCCGCACGTATAGAATCCAGGCCGGACCCCCCGCGGCGGCACTCGACGGAGGCGAACGGCCATGAAGACGACGTACGCGGCCCTGCTCGGCCTGATCCTGGTCGCCCGCCCCGGGCTCGCGGCCGACGGCCCGGCCGTCGACGAGAAGGGGATCCGCGGGGCGATCGACGCCTTCGCCCAGGCCTTCGCCAAGGGTGATGCCAAGGCGCTCGCCGGCCTCTTCACCGAGAACGGCGAGGCCGTCGACGACGAGGGCGACGCGATCCAGGGCCGCGAGGCGCTCGAGGCCCACTACGCGGGCCGGTTCGCCGACGCGCCCGGGCGCGGATCGAGCCGGGCGTCGAGGCGATCAAGCCGCTCGCCCCCGGCGTCGCGACCGTCACGGGCCGGAGCCGCGTCCTCGCCAGCGACGGCTCCGAGGCCGGCGGCGCCCGCTACTCGGCCACCTTCGTCGAGCGCGACGGCAAGTGGCTCGTCGCCAGCGTCCGCGAGCTGCCCGATAGGCCGAGCGGCCACTACGAGCACCTCAAGGAGCTCGAGTGGCTCGTCGGCGACTGGGTCGAGGAGACCGAGGACGCCGTCGTGCTCACCTCCGTCGCCTGGTCGGACAACAAGAACTTCCTGATCCGCACGTTCGACGTCCGGGTCAAGGGCAAGCCCGCGCTGACCGGCTCGCAGCGGATCGGCTGGGACCCGCTGACGAAGCAGATCAAGTCGTGGGTCTTCGACGACCAGGGCGGCTACGGCGAGGGCCTCTGGATGCGCGCAGGCGACCAGTGGGTCATCAAGGCGACGGGCGTCCGCCCGGAGGGCAGGACGGCCACCGCGACGCAGGTCCTCACCTATGTCGACAACGATCACCTCAAGTGGAAGTCGATCGACCGCACCCGCGGCGACGAGGTCGTCGAGGAGATCGACGAGATCGTCATGGTCCGCAAGCCCCCGCAACCCAGGAAGTGACCGGACCCGCGGCGCCGACCCCGATCCGACCCCACGTCGAGGCGAGACCGATGACGACCCGCACCCTGAGGATCGCCCTGGCCGCGGCCCTGTCCCTCCTGGCCTTCACCGTCGAGGCCTCGGCCCAGCGCCGCGGCGGCGGGGGCGGCCGTGCCGGCGGGGGCGGCGGCCGTCCCGGCGGCGGGGGCGGCATGGTCGGACGCCCCGGCGGCGGGAGGCATGGCCGGACGTCCCGGCGGCGGCGGCATGGCCGGACGTCCCGGAGGCGGAGGTCCCTCCTTCAGCTCCCCGGCCGCGCGCCCCTCGATCCAGCCCGGGGCCGGCACCCGCCCCGGCGGCGTCGGCGGGCCCGGCGGCATCGCCAACCGGCCCGGGGGAGTCGGCGGCGCCGGCGGCCCCGGCAACCGCCCCGGAGGCGTGGGAGGCCCCGGAGGCATCGCCAATCGACCGGCGGCGTCGGAGGGCCGGGCGGCGTCGTCAACCGCCCCGGCGGGCCGGGCGGCGTCGGCGGGCCCGCTAACCGCCCCGGCGGGGCGGGCGGCGTCGGAGGCCCCGGCGGCATCGGCGATCGACCCGCCTTCGGCGGCCTCAATCCCGGCAACCGCCCGGGAGGCCCCGGCGGCGTCGGCGGCCCCGGAGGAGTCGGAGGGCCCGGCGGCATCGCCAACCGGCCCGGGGGCGTCGGAGGCCCCGGCGGCATCGCCAACCGACCCGGAGGGCCAGGAGGAGTCGGCGGCCCCGGAGGCGTCGGCGGGCCAGGTAACCGACCCGGAGGCGTCGGCGGACCCGGAGGCATCGCCAATCGACCGGGCGTCGGGGGCCCGGGGGGCGTCGCCAACCGCCCCGGCGTCGGCGGGCCAGGTAACCGACCCGGCGGCATCGTCGGCAATGGGCCGAACTCCCCCAACCGGCCGGGCGACGGCCTCGGCGTCGGCGGCCGGCCCTGGAACGGGATGGGCAACAACGTCGCCAACCGGCCCAACGTCGGGGGCGGGGTCGGCAACAACATCGGCAACCGGACCAACGTCGGGGGCGGCAACAACATCGGCAGCAACAACATCGTGAACCGGCCGACGAATATCAATAATATTACCAATAATAATGCAATCGGTAACGTGAACCGCCCCGTCTACGGGGGCGGCGGCTACGGCGGGCGCGGCTGGGGTTATGGCGGGGGCGGGGGCGGCTGGGGCTGGGGCGGCTACGGGCCGAACCCGGGCGCGGCCTATCGCCGGGGCTGGGTCAACGGCTTCTGGAACGGGAACTACAACTCCGGCTGGGGCGGCTGGGGCTGGGGCGGCTGGGGCACGGGCCTGGCCCTGGGCGCGGGGATCGGCCTGGCGTCGTGGGGCCTCGGCTCGTCGCTCACGAGCTGGGGCTACTCCAGCTACGTGAATCCCTACTACGCGGCCCCGATGGCCATCGTCCAGCCGACGACCGTCGTCCAGCCGGTCGTCTACGACTACTCGCGCCCGATCGACCTCACGGCCGCGGTCCCCCCCGAGCAGGTGATCGACCAGTCGGTCACGGCCCTCGACGCCGCCCGCGCGGCGTTCCAGTCGGGCGACTACGCCGGCGCGCTGGCCCAGGCCGACACGGCGCTCCGGCAGACGCCCAACGACCCGACGGCCCACGAGTTCCGCGCCACCTGCCTCTTCGCCCTGGGGCGGTACGACGAGTCGGCCGCCGCCTTCTACACGGTCCTCTCGGCCGGCCCCGGCTGGGACTGGACGACCCTCGCCGGCCTCTACCCGAACATCGACCTCTACGCGGCGCAGCTCCGCACGCTGGAGGCCTACGTCGCCGCCAACACCCGCGCCGCGTCGCCCCGGTTCGTCCTCGCCGCCCTCTACATGACCCAGGGCAACATCGAGGCCGCCGCGGAGCAGTTCCGGCAGGTCGTCGTCTTGCAGCCGCAGGACAAGCTCTCGGCGCAGATCGTCGAGGCCCTGACCGCCGCGACCCAACCCGCCGCGACCGCGGCGGCCCAGCCGACCGCCCCGCCCCAGCCGACGGCCCCGGTCACCGCCGCGGCCCCGGCCCAGCCGATCGCCCCCGACGGGCCCGCGGCCGCGGCGGGCCCCGAGTTGCCCTCCGGCCCCCCGCCGGCGAAGCTCGTCGGCGCGTGGAAGGCGAGCCCCGCACAGGGGGTCACCATCGCCCTGACCGTCGACGACAAGGGGGCCTTCGCCTGGTCGGTCGACGACCGCGGCCGGGCCCGCGAATTCCGCGGCACGGCGACCTTCGGCGACGACACGCTCGCCCTGGTCCCCCCCGACCAGCCCCCGATGGTCGGCAAGGTGACCTGGAAGGACGACACCCACTTCCAGTTCCAGGCCCTCGGCGGCCCGCCGAGCGACCCGGGGCTGAGCTTCGGGCGGTGAACGACTCCCTAGTACTACAGTTGTAACTAATCCGGCGGCTCTGCACCGCGTTTCTTGTAATGGCATCGTCTGGCGAACGCCTGGTGGGCCCTCCGCCACTCCGACCAATCCAGGACCTCCTCGACCTCCGGCAGGCGGGCCCACAGCAGGCGGACCAGCAGCCGGCGCGCCTCCGGCGCCGTCACCGCGATCAGCTCCGGCCCGGCGCCCGACTTTTTTTCGGCGGCCCGTCGGCCAGCCTCCGCACCGCCGCCAGGACGGCGTGCGCCAGCAGCGAGAGGGTGACGTGGCGGTGCCAGCCCGTCCAGCTCCGCACCTCGTAGTCGGCCAGCCCGGCCTCCTGCTTCGCCGCCTCGAAGGCCCCCTCGACCGACCATCTCGCCCCGGCGACCCGGGCCAGCCGGGTCAGGGGCGTGCGGGCCGGCCCGGCCGCGACGTAGTACGCCAGCTCCTCGCGGTCGTCGAGGCCCTTGCGGATCAGCAGCCAGCGCCGCCACGCCGGCCCGAGGTCGTGGTTGATCTCCATCCACGCCCAGGCGTACACCCGCGGCCCCTTGCTCCCGGCCGCGACGGCGACCTTGCGCCAGGCCCGCGCCGGCAGCGCCTCCGATAGGGCGGCGACCGTGGACTGGCGCGGGCCCGCCCAGACGTACTGGTTGGCCCGGACGGCCAGCACGTACTGCCGCCGCTGCTCCTCCAGCCACCGCCGCAGCTCCCAGGCGCCGTAGACCTCGTCGCCGGTGACCCACGCCGCCGGCACCCCGGCGGCGAAAGCCCGCTCGAGCATCTGCCTGGCCAGCCGGATCTTCGTAGCGAAGGCCGTCCCTTCGGGGATGCCGGCCGCCTCGCACCGTTTCGGGTCGCTGGTCCACTCCTCGGGCAGGTACAGGGCGCGGTCGAGGAACGCGGCGCCGTGGCGCGAGGCGTAGGCGAGGAAGACGCCGACCTGGGCGTTCTCGATCCGGCCGGCGGTCCCGGTGTACTGGCGGGCGACGCCGGCCGACTTGGCGCCCTTCTTGAGGAAGCCGGTCTCGTCGAGGATCAGGACCGCGTCGGGGTCGCCGAGCGATTCGACGACGTACGCACGGAGGTCGTCGCGGACCGAGTCCGGATCCCAGTCGGCGCGGCCCATGAGGTACTGGACGCCGTAGGGGTCGCCGTCGCCGATCTGCTCGGCGACCTGCCAGGCGTTCTTCCGCTGCACCGGCCCGAGGAGGCCGACGAGGTAGGCCCGGACCCGGTCGCGTGTCTCGCTGCGCGGGAAGCGGGCCCCGATCCGGCGCGCCACCTCGTCGAGCTGCTTCCCCCACTCCTGGACGTCCTCGGGGCGGACGGCAGACCCGGTGCTGGCCATGGCGACCCTCCCTGGGTTCCACGGCCAGACTATCAGCCTCCGGAGATAGTTACAACTGTAGTACTAGGGTCCGCTATTGCGGACCCTCTTCCTCTCGGGCCATCGATCAGCCGACGAATACACGTCTCATCGCCGACGTCCTTCCCCTGGGCGATACCGCTGGGCATCACCAGGGCAGGCCCTCTCCGATGAAAACGCCCCTCGCGAGCCTCTGCCTGATCGTGGCCTTCACCCTCCCGACCGGGGCGGACGACCCGCGGACCTTTTGCGGCAAGACGCTCGACGGCTGGATCGCGGCCCTTCGCGATAAGTCGGACCCCCTCCGCGTACGCGCGGCCTGGGCTCGCCTACTTCGGGCCGTCGGCCCGGGTGGCGGTCCCCGACCTGATCGAACTCCTCCGCGAGGGCCGCGACGACGGATACGGCCCCGCCGTCATCGAGGCCCTCGGCCGGATCGGACCCGACGCGGCACCGGCCGTCCCCTTCCTGATCGAGCGGTTCCGCAAGCAGGAGTGTTTCCTGGGTAAGCAAGGCACATTTGTTGGCAGCAATTACGGCCAACCGAGCGATGCCCTGGCCCGGATCGGCGCTCCGGCCGTGCCCGCACTGGTGGAGGTGATGAATGGCCCTAATGCAGAGGTCCGCCCCTGCGCAGCGGAGGTGCTGGCGAGGATCGGCCCGTCGGCTGAGGGGGCCGTCCCCGCGCTGATCCGGGCCGTCCAGCCCGGGCGCCTCCTCGGCCAAGATGCGGACCTGCAAGCCTCCGTCCTCCAGAGACACGCTCTCTTCGCCCTCTGCCGGATCGGTCCGCGGGCCGCCGCGGTGATCCCCATGCTGAATGAGAAACTCGATCGGGAAATCGAGGCGGACGTCTCCAGGAAGAATGAGCCCCCATCCGATCGGTGGTCCAACGTCGGGCTTCTGGCGCAGGTCGGTGCACCGCCCATCGAGAAGCTGCTCGGGGCCTTCCGGCGAGGGGCGGTGACGGCTGCGGACGAGCTGTCGTACCTTGGCCCGTTGGCCCGGCCGGCGGTCCCGGCCCTCCGCGACGCCCTGAACGATCAACGCCCCGAGATCCGCGTCAGTGCGGCCCTCGCCCTCGCCTTCATCGACCCGTCGGTGACGGAGGTCGTCCCGATCCTCATCGATGGCCTGGAAAATCATCGTGAGGAATCGGATGCCATGTACGCACCCGAGGCCCTGGCCCGTCTCGGCCCCTCGGCCAAGGCGGCGATTCCGTTACTCCTCAGCTTCGTGTCGCAGGGAATAGCCGATGCCGACATCATCAAGGCCCTGATCCAGATCGACCCGGAGGGCGAGCAGTGCCTACCTATGCTCATCAGGGCCTTGGAGGATGAAGAGCCTGAGACCGTCGAGGCCGCGGCCCAGAGCTTGAGGCTCCTCGGACCTCGGGCCAAGGCGGCGATCCCGGCCCTCACGACGGTCCTGGCCCATCATTACGGCCTCTTGAACGACAACCCACAGGTCGGCGCCGCCAAGGCACTCGGCCGGATCGACCCGGAGGCCCGCTCGGTCCTCCCCGCTTTGATCGCCTCCCTGAAGGATCGCGGGGTCGTCCGGGTTCTCGACGGCGATGAGGAAGGCGATCCTGATTACTCCGCCGCCGAGGCCGCCGCGGAGGTTCTCGGCTCGTTAGGGGCGAGGGCCAGGGATGCCGTTCCCGCCCTGATCGAAGCCGTAGAGTCCCGTGTGAAGGAGAACGAGAACTGGCAGCTCCGCCAGGCGGCAGCCCTGGCCCTGGGCCGGATCGGCCCCGACGCGAGGCCCGCCATCCCCACCCTCCGAAGGATCGCGGCTGAGAAGCAGTCCCCGGTCACCGATGCGGCGGCCATCGCTCTGTACCGCCTCGATCCGGCCGAGGAAGCTCGGGTCGAGGATTTGTTCGCCGCGTTGATCAAACCGCGGTGGGGCTCCGGGCCCACCGAGACGATGCGTGCGGAACGCCTGGCGACCCTTAAGGGGGGGTTGGGCCGGGCGAGCCTGGAGGGGGAGTTCATGACGCGGCGCTGGCTCGAACCCCTGGACCGGATGATCCCGCGTGATGGTCGCATCAGGGGCGACTATATGCCCTTCTTCCTCGAAGGCTACTTCGAACGGATCGCCAGCTTCGGCGTCGGCGCCCAGGTGGCCATCCCGAGGATGGAGGAACTTCTCCGGCATCCCAACCCCTGGATTCGCCTCTGGTCCGGCGAGACCCTGGCCCGGATCAGGCCGGCGGCCAGGGCCGTCCGCAAGTCGGCGCCAGAGACGGGCCGGCGTCGAATCGGATCGCGTCGCCCGCGGATCGGTGAGGCGGATTCCGCCGGCCCGCGCCGGACAAACGGACCCACCCGCAGAATCGGCCCGCCGCGCTATCAACACCCGGCGGGGGAAAACCCGTTGATAACCCCGTCGCGCAGTTGTCGCGCCGTCGATCAGGTCCGGCTCATCTCCGCTCGATGACCCGGCGCCGACCCCCGGACGCCCCGGCTCATGCCCGGTTGCGCGACGGCTCTATCAACGGGTTTTCCCCCGGTGAACAAACGACATTGTGGCCGGATAAGTCTTTGGGTAGCATGGGCTTGGTCGGGGTCGCCCCGGGTTATCCACGGCGCGTCGTCGCCTCTTCGAAGGAGACGACGAGTTGTGTATCTATCTCTCATGAAGAAGAGAAGGGCCGGCCTCCGCCGTCGGTCCAGGAGCGAGGCCAGGGCATGAAGGCGTTGTGCAACCGCAAGGGATTGCTCGCGGCGTTCGGGGCGGTCTCCGGGGTCGCCCCGGCGCGGAGCCCCAAGCCGATCCTCCAGAACCTCAAGCTCGTCGCCGACCCCGACGACGGCTCGACCCTGATGGCCACCGACCTCGAGGTCGGCATCCGATATCGCGTCCTCGGCGTGAAGGTCGACCAGGCCGGCTCGGTGATCCTGCCCACGGCCAAGATGCAGCAGATCCTCGCCACCAGCTTCGACGAGGAGCTCTCGCTCGAGGCCGACGCCGACGGACTGACCGTCCGCGGCCTCCGCTCGCAGTTCCGCCTGCCGGCCGAGGACCCCGACCTCTTCCCCGAGGTCCCCGACTTCGCCGCAGCGAGCTACCACGTCGTCGGCGCCGCGGACCTCCGCCGATTGATCCGCAGGACGATGTTCGCCACCGACGTCGAGAGCACCCGCTACGCCCTGGGCGGCGTCCTCGTGGAGCTGACGAACGAGTCGATCTCGATGGTCGGCACCGACGGCCGCCGCCTGGCGAAGATGTCGGCCCAGGCCGAGGCCGAGAACGACGCCCAGCCGCCGAGCGGCATGCCGGTGATCCCCGTCAAGGCCCTGAAGCTGATCGAGCGGAACCTCGACGACGACGACCCGCCCGTGCACCTGACGATCCAGGCCGGGCACGTCGGTGCTGGTCCGGACGCACAACGCCGTGATCTACAGCCGGCTGGTCGAGGGCCGGTTCCCGCGCTATCAGGACGTCTTCCCGGCGAAGTCCGAGGTGAAGATCCCGATCGAGGTCGGCCCGCTGCGGCTGGCGGTCGAGCAGGCGTCGATCGTCACGAACGAGGAGAGCCGGGGCGTCGACTTCAACTTCACGCCCGAGTCTCTGACCCTCGCCAGCCAGGCGGCCGACGTCGGCAGCTCGCAGGTCGACCTGCCGCTGAACTACGAGGGCAAGTCGGTCGAGATCACCTTCGACCCCCGCTACCTGACCGACGCCCTGAAGACCCTCGACGACTCCTCGTTCCTCACCGCCGAGCTGATCGACCACAAGAACGCCGCCGTCTTCCGGACCGAGGACGGGTACGCGTACGTGGTGATGCCGCTGACGCGGGAGCGTTGAGGGCGGGTTTACGCGGACGTCTTCGTAGGGTGGGCTCCGCCCACCGTCCGGTGAGGAAGGCCGATGGCCACCGCGACCGAGCCAGTGCCCGCCGCGACCGCGATCGTGCCCGGCGAGGATGCCGAGGATCGCCTCGTCGATCTCAACGCCGATCAGTTCTTCGGGATGATCGAGGCGGGGTTGTTCGCCCCGGAGCGCCGCGCGTTCCTCTGGGGCGGGAGGCTCTACGAGAAGATGGCCAAGACCGTGGCGCATGCCTTCGTGTCGGCGAGGATCGTCCGGCGCTGACGCTCGACTGCCCGAGGGCTGGCTGGTCTGGCCGGAGAACCCGATCCTCCTGGATGAGAAGCATGCTCCGCTGCCCGACATCCCCGTGGTGCGGGGCGACGGGAGATCCTACGTCGATGCGGGCCGCCATCCCGCGGCGGCCGACGTCGGCCTGATCGTCGAGGTCGCCAGGACGAGCCTGCCGCGGGACCTGGGGCCGCGGGCCGAGGCCTTCGCCCGGGCGATGGTGGCCGCCTACTGGGTGGCCGACGTGAACGGCCGGCGGATCATCGAGCATCGCGATCCGCGAGTGTCCGAGGCGTCGGAGCCTATGCCGCGGTCGAGTCCCGCGGCCTGGACGGCGAGATCCCCCTGATCCTCGACGGACGCGAGATCGCCCGCATCCCTGTGCGGGAATTACTGGGCTGATCGGCCGGTTTATCGGTAGCCATAGAGCCTTCGGATCGCTATAATGTGGGACGTCGATCGATTGAATCGCGAGACCGACGACCGCGACCCTGACGGCCCGGCGCGACGGAACCCGTCGCGGGGCCCGGCCCAGGGGGGGAGATCCCGGGGGCCGAGGCCGGTCGCGGATATCCTGGGCGACCTGTTCGCCGCGCGGGGCCTGGCGCGGGTCCGGGCCATGGGCGAGCTGGAGGCGGCCTGGGCCGACGCCGTCGGCGATGCCGGGCGGGGCCAGACCCGGGTCGACGGCCTCCGCCGGGGCGTCCTGAGCGTCACGGTCGCCCACCCGACGCTGCTCGCGGAGCTGGCGTCGTTCCAGAAACCCACACTCCTGGCCGCCCTCCGGCGCTCGATGGGCGGCACGCCGATCCTCGATATCCGGTTCCGCGTCGGCCCGATCGATCGGGCCGAGACGCCCCCGCCGCAACGCCGGGGCGGGCCGGGTTGACCAGAGAGCTTCGCATCCCAACCGCATGAGAATCCGCGAGCGGTCCCGTCCGCGTCCCGATGCCGCCGCCATCCCCGCGATGGCCCGGGCGGAATCCGCGCCGCGCGAGGGCCGCCCGATCGGGGCGATCCGGCCCCAACGACCGAGGTAGTTTCCGCGATGTCAGAGAAATCCGAGCTCTTGAGCGAGGGGTCCGCGACCCTGGACCACGACGGATCGGCCAACGGCAACGGCAGCGCGGTCGCCGAGGGGGTGTATTCCGAGGCCAACATCAAGGTCCTCGAGGGGATCGAGGCGATCCGCAAGCGCCCCGGCATGTACATCGGCGACACGACCCACCGCGGCCTGCACCACCTGGTGTATGAGGTCGTCGACAACTCGATCGACGAGGCCCTGGCCGGCCACTGCAAGAATATCTTCGTGACGATCCACCCCGACGGCTCGGCGTCGGTCGTCGACGACGGCCGCGGCATCCCCGTGGGCGAGCACCACCAGTTCGCGCCGATGAGCACGCTGGAGGTCGTCCTCACCAAGCCGCACGCCGGCGGCAAGTTCGACCACGACACGTACAAGGTCTCCGGCGGGCTGCACGGCGTCGGCGTGACGGTCGTCAACGCGCTGTCGGAGTGGCTCGAGGCCGAGGTCCACCGCGAGGGGAAGGTCTGGCGGCAGGAGTACCGCCAGGGCGAGCCGCCAGGGCCCCGTCCGCCCGACCGGGCCGGCGAAGACGTCCGGCACGAGGATCCGCTTCCTGCCCGACGGCGAGATCTTCCCCTCGATCGAATTCGAGCACGACGTCCTCGAGAAGCGGCTCCGCGAGCTCTCGTTCCTCAACAAGGGCATCCGGATCAGGTTCACCGACGAGCGGGGCGACGAGCCGAAGGTCGAGGAGTTCTTCTCGTCGGGCGGGCTGAGCGAGTTCGTTGCTTATTTGAATCGTGCGCAGTCGCCTTTACACCCGCCGGTCGTGCTTTCCGGGCGCGACGAGGACCGGGGCGTTGAAGTCGACGTCGCGTTGCAGTACAACGAATCGATCAGCGAGAACGTGGTCTCGTACTGCAACAACATCAACACGGTCGAGGGCGGCACGCACCTGACCGGGTTCCGCTCGGCGCTGACGCGGACGCTGAACAACTACGCCAAGGGCGCCGTCTCCTCGAAGAACAAGGACCTCGCGATCACGGGCGAGGACTTCAAGGAGGGGCTGACGGCGATCGTCAGCGTCCGGGTGCCCGACCCGCAGTTCGAGGGCCAGACCAAGACGAAGCTGGGCAACAGCGAGGTCGAGGGGATCACCGCCAAGGTCGTCAACGACAAGCTCGGCGAGTTCCTCGAGCAGAACCCGCAGGCGGCCAAGAAGGTCATCGCCAAGGCGATGCTCGCGGCCGAGGCCCGCGAGGCGGCCCGCAAGGCCCGCGAGCTGGTCCGCAACCGCAAGGGCGTCCTCTCCGGCGGCGGCCTGCCCGGCAAGCTGATGGACTGCACCACGCACGACCAGGACTCCAGCGAGATCTTCCTCGTCGAGGGCGACTCGGCCGGCGGCACCGCCGAGGGCGGGCGCGACCGGCTCTTCCAGGCGATCCTCCCGCTGCGGGGCAAGATCCTCAACGTCGAGCGGGCCCGGCTCGACCGGGTGCTCGGCAACGACGAGGTCCGCAACATCATCACCGCCATCGGCAACGGCATCGGCGACGAGGAGGACCCCGCCAAGAGGCGCTACGGCAAGGTCGTCATGATGAGCGACGCCGACGTCGACGGGTCGCACATCCGGACGCTGCTGATGACGTTCTTCTACCGCCAGATGCCGAAGCTCGTCGCCGAGGGGCACCTGTACGTCGCCCAGCCGCCCCTGTACATGCTGACCCAGAAGAAGGAACGGCGCTACGTCCAGACCGAGCCGGCGATGCAGTCGATCCTCGTCGAGGCCGGCCTGGCCGACGCGCGGCTCGTTCCCGAAGGGAAGGGGGACGACGCGGCGATCGAGGGCGATCGGCTCCGCACCCTGCACGACCTCGTCGTGTCGATCATCGCCTCGCTCAACGTCTTCGGCCGGCGGAACATCCCCCTGCGGCAGTTCCTCGGCCACGCCCACCCGGCGGCCGACGCGGCCGCCGACCCGAGGGCCGGCCTGCTGCCGGTGTATTTGGCTACTCACGAAGGGATCGAAACCCCGATCTATGATTCCGAGGGGCTCGCCGATTTCCGCCGCGACCACCCCTGGGCCAATGCCGAGGAGGAGGCCGCCGAGGGGGCCGAGCCCGCCGCGGAGGCCGAGGGCGACGGCAAGGTCGCGCACCGGGGCGCGGTCCACGAGTTGCACGAGATCCTCACCCTGAACAAGCACATGCGGCGGCTCCGCGACGAGTTCGGCATGCGCGCCGACGTCCTCCTGCCCCGCGAGGTGACCGGCGACGAGCCGCCGCCGCGGTTCGTCCTCCACCGCGACGGCGACGAGCACCCGCTGCTCGACCTCCGCTCGCTCGTGACGACCGTGCGGCACCTCGGCGAGAAGGGGATGAAGATCACGCGGTTCAAGGGCCTCGGCGAGATGGACGCCGAGCAGCTCTGGGAGACGACGATGGACCCGACGCGGCGGACCCTGTTGCAGGTCCAGCTCGAGGACGCCGCCGGGGCCAACGACCTGTTCACGACGCTGATGGGCGACGACGTCGAGCCCCGGCGGGAGTTCATCGAGAAGCACGCGCTCGAGGTGAAGAATCTGGACGTCTGAGCGCGGGGCGAGCCGGGCGAGTCGGGATCGAGTCGGAGCGAATCCAGATCGGGGTCTTGGAGAGCGAGTCGGGGAGGCCGGGCGGCATGGCCACGCCTTCGTGGCCATGAACGAGCCATCACATGGTCACGAAGGCGTGGCCATGCCGCCCGAGGATCGGCGCGCCGGGGCGCGTGCCGGGTTCGGAGAGCGAGATTGATCGGTAGGGAACAGGACGGAGAGAGGGGCGGGACGCGCGGCCAAGGCGCGCCCCAGCCCGGCCCCGGATCGACCGGGGCGCAGGGCGTCGCGACGACCGGTTCAGCGAGCCGAGCCCCGCGGGGGGCGGCCCGGGACGTTTTCCCGAAGGTTGAACGGATGGCTGGCTGGGACAACGAGTTCGAGGCCGAACGGCCCCGGTACGACCACGCGCACGGGCCGGGCGAGCCCCCCGAGTATCGCCCGCCGATCGAGCCCCGGCCGCCGGCCCCCGAGCCGGGCCGCGAGGGCGCCGGGCCCCCGCCGCAGGGCCAGGGCGGCGACCGCCGCCACCGCCCGCCCCGCCGCCGCCAGGGCCAGGGCCAGGGGCAGAACCACGGGCCGGGCCGTCAGGGCCAGGGCCACGCGCGGCCCCACCCCCACGCCCAGAACCACGGCCACGGGCCCCGGCCCGGCTGGGAGGGGCCCGTCGGGTTCGCCCAGAAGGTCGCCCGCGAGTTCAGCGACGGCGTCCGCTCGCGCGGCCAGTCGTACTTCCTCAAGAACCGGGTGGCGATCTCCGCCTCGAGCCCCGGCGAGGTCGTGGCGCGGGTCAAGGGGACGGCCAAGTACCGCGTCCGGCTCCGGCTCCGCGGCGACAAGCTCGTGGCGACGTGCAGCTGCCCGTACTTCTCGCCGTTCGGCGACGCGTGCAAGCACCTCTGGGCGACGATCCTCGCGGCCGACGCGCGGGGCCTGCTGCCCGGTGCCTCGGTGCCGATGCGGCCGCTGCGGCTCGTGACCGACGTCCCGCAGAAGCAGCGCCCGCAGGGCCCCGACGCGGGCCTCGGCCCGCTCGCGCTACCCCTGCCCACCGACAGCCCCGGCAACGGCCCCCCTCCCCCGCCCCGCGACGCCCGCTTCCCGAACGATGGCCGCCGCCAGGCCCCCGGCTCGTACCGGACGAGCTACGGCCCCGGCCCGGTCCAGGGCCCGGGCTACGGCATCCACGGCCCCGCCCCGGCCCCCAACGGGGCCCGCGGCCGGAAGGACGGCCGCAAGGAGAAGGGCCGCCGCGCCCGCGCCGGCGGGACCCCGGTCGAGCCGATAGCCGGCTCCTACGCGCAGGGCATCGTCCCCGGCCGGATCAACCAGCGCGCGGCCAAGCAGCCGGCGAAGGTCGTCCGCAACACCAAGCGGATGCTCGCCTACATCCTCGACATCCCTGCCACGCTCGCGGCCAACCAGGTCGTGATCGAGCTGGCCCGGCGGCTCCGCAAGCCCAACGGCGACTGGAGCGAGCTGAAGGTCTGGCGGCACTCGGGCACGCCCACGCTCGCCCAGCACCGCTACGACCCCGAGGATGAAGACCTGCTCGCGCTCCTGACCCGCTCGTCCGTCCCGCCGCCGGGCCAGGTCAACGGCCAGGGGGATTTGCCCGGCTCGTCGCGGTTCACGCTCCTGCCCGAGCGGCAGGCCGAGGTCGTCGAGGCCCTGGCCCGGACCGAGCGCCTCCGCCTCCGCCGCGCCGGCGGCGAGGAGAAGCCGCCGACCCTCAAGTGGGTGCCCGCGACCTGGCGGTTCGGCATCGACGTGAAGCCCGAGCCCCCGGGCAAGCGCTGGTCCTGGCGCGGTATCCTCCGCCGCCGGGTCAACGGCGAGGACCAGAAGATCGACCTCAACGAGCCCCTCGCCCTGCTCCACGGCCTGGTCATCCTCGGCAACGGCCGCGCCGCCCCCTTCGACGACGCGGGCATCTTCCTCTGGATGATGCGGATCCGCCACGAGAAGGAGATGGTCTTCAACGACGCGGCCGAGATGGACCGGAAGCTCTCGCAGATCCTCTCCGAGGCGAAGGTCGGCCCCGCGCAGCTGATCGACTCGCTGAAGCTCGCCGAGATCGCCGGCACCCCCAGCCGAGCCTGACCCTCCGCACGCCCCGCCAGAGCTGGGGCGACAAGCTCAGCGGCGAGCTCGACTTCATCTACAGCAGCGAGTCCGCCGGCGAGCCCCGGCGCGTGACCGTCCCCGCCCAGTGGAACGGGGCGCTGCAGGTGATGTCCGAGCAGGGCGTCGTCGTCCACCGCGACGAGGCGACCGAGTCGGCCGCCGCGATGAAGCTCTTCGAGATGGGCTTCCGCGAGACGAAGGACCACCTGTTACCCGCCGGCACGCTCGAGCTGCCCGCCAAGCGGCTGGCGGCGGTGACCAAGGAGCTGGTGGCCCAGGGCTGGAAGGTCGAGGCCGAGGGGTCGATCATCCACCCGGCCAGCGAGTTCAAGCTGGCCGTGACGACGGGCATCGACTGGTTCGAGCTCGGCGGCGCCGTCGACTTCGGCGGCCAGAGCGTCCCCCTGCCCGACCTGCTCGCCGCGGCCCGCCGGGGCGAGACGATGATTGAGCTGGGCGACGGCTCGATGGGCATGCTTCCCGAGGAGTGGCTCAAAAAATACGGCATGCTCGCCGACCTCGGCACCTCCGACGAGGGCGGCATCCGCTTCGGCCGCGCCCAGGCCGGGCTGCTCGACGCCCTGATCGCGGCGCAGCCGGAGATCAAGGTCGACATGGCCTTCGGCAAGGTCCGCAAGGCCCTGCCCCAGTTCGAGGGCCTCCAGGCCCGCGAGGCCCCCGCCGGCTTCCGCGGCGAGCTCCGACCGTATCAGCGCGAGGGCCTCGGCTGGCTCGACTACCTCCAGAAGTTCGAGTTCGGCGGCATCCTCGCCGACGACATGGGCCTGGGCAAGACCGTGCAGGTGCTCGCCCACCTCCAGAGCCGCCGGGCGCGCCGGCAGTCGAAGGGGCCGTCGCTGATCGTCGTCCCGCGCTCGCTCGTCTTCAACTGGATGCAGGAGGCCGAGCGGTTCACGCCCCGGCTCCGCGTCCTCGACTACACGGGCCCCGGCCGCCAGGCCCTCCGCGAGTCGTTCGACGAGTACGACCTGATCATCACCACCTACGGCACGATGCGGACCGACATCGCCGACCTCTGCCAGCGCGAGTTCGACTACGTCATCCTCGACGAGGCCCAGGCGATCAAGAACTCCGACAGCCAGTCGGCCAAGGCCGCGCGGCTCCTGAAGGGCAAGCACCGGCTGGCGATGACCGGCACGCCGATCGAGAACCACCTGGGCGAGCTCTGGTCGATCTTCGAGTTCCTCAACCCCGGCATGCTCGGCACGGCCGGCGTCTTCAAGCGGCACACGAGCGGCTCCGCCGCCTCGGACGACAGCTCGCGCGGCCTGCTCGCCCGCGCCCTGCGGCCGTTCATCCTCCGCCGGACCAAGGCCCAGGTCGTCCAGGACCTGCCCGACAAGCTCGAGCAGACCCTCTACTGCGACATGGAGCCCGCCCAGCGCAAGACCTACGAGGAGCTGCGGGCCCACTACCGCACGGCCCTCCTCCGCAAGGGCGAGGCCGACCTGAACCGCTCGAAGATCGAGGTCCTCGAAGCCCTACTGCGGCTCCGCCAGGCCTCGTGCCACCCCGGCCTGATCGACCCGTCCCGCGCGGCCGACCCCAGCGCCAAGCTCGAGATGCTCCTGCCGCAGCTCGCCGAGGTCGTCGACGAGGGGCACAAGGTCCTGATCTTCTCGCAGTTCACCTCGTTCCTGGCCCTGGTCCGCGAGCGGCTGGAGGCCGAGGGGATCGCCTACGAGTACCTCGACGGCCGGACCCGCGACCGCGCGGCCCGTGTCGAGCGGTTCCAGACCGACCCGGCGGTCCCCGTCTTCCTGATCAGCCTGAAGGCCGGCGGCCTCGGCCTCAACCTGACGGCCGCGGATTACGTCTACCTTCTCGACCCCTGGTGGAACCCCGCCGTCGAGGCCCAGGCCATCGACCGCTCGCACCGGATCGGCCAGACCCAGCGCGTCTTCGCCTACCGCCTGATCTGCCGCGACACGGTCGAGCAGAAGATCCTCGAGCTCCAGCAGAAGAAGCGCGACCTGGCCGACGCGATCCTCAACGCGGACAACCAGGGGATGATCGCCGGGCTGACGAGGGATGACCTGGAGTTCCTGCTCTCCTGACCGCCCCTCGCCTTGGAGTCGGCTGGCCGTCGGGACGGGACTGCGTTACGCTTTCGTCAGGGGGTGAGTGATGGCCGACACCTACATCGGTCGGGTCTCGAACGGCGTCGTAATCCTGGAGGGGGCGGACGGCCTCCCCGAAGGGACGGCCGTCCGCGTCGAGCCGATCGTGGAGCTGGCCGAGGCAACCGACGCGGTCGCCGGGACGCGGCGGATGCTCCTGGCCTGGGGCCGTCGCGCCGAGGCCGTTGCCCCGCCGATGCCGGACGACCTGGCCGTGGAGCACGACCGGGTGGCATGGCCACGTCCTCGTGGCCATGTGTCAGAAGCCGGGGCAAATCCACATGGCCACGCGGACCTGGCCATGCCACCCGGCCTCCCGGCTTGAGAGAAGCACCGATGCCGCGCGTGTGGGACAGCACTCAGGAACAGGTCAGGAAATACTTCCGGGTCAAGGCGAAGCAGTTGGCGGCGACTGCCGACCTACCTATCTGCGATCATCCAGGTCTGATCGGCAGTCACCGCGAGGAATTGCAGAGGGTCTTTCTTCGCGAGATCCTGCCAGCGCGCGCTTCTCGGTCGGACGAGGGATGGTCTACGGCCCCTTCGGGGACCGAAGCAAGGAGGCGGACATCGTAATATGGGACTCGCAGAACTATCCCAGCCTCCCTATGCTCGACCATGCATTCTTCTTCGCCGATTCCGTCCGGCTCGTCCTGGAATGCAAAAGCCGATGGACGAGCGAGGAATTCGAAGACGTTCTGGAAAAGTGCCACTCAATGCGCAGTATCCTCACAGCAAAGGGGACGAATCTACGCGATGAAATCGATATGATTCAACAGGAGATCTATGCGATGAAGGAGGGGATCGATCACGCAGGCGCTATGATCATGCACCATCGCATCGCGACGGCCGCTATCTTCCTTATGGGAGGAGATTCGGTGGACGCAGACTGGATGTCCGCCGAGAAGCTGGAGGAGGTTGATGAGAAGTGGCCCGACGTGACGCTTTTCCTCGCGCCCCAAAAGGTCGTGACGAAGAGGTACGAGGACGGCCAAGGATGGCTTGAATTCACGGCTTTTTGTGAGGACTCCCTCGCCGCTTTCACCGCCGATTTTCTCGGTCTCTTAAGCGAACGCTCGGTGCATATTGAGGAGCCGTTTTATCTGATGAAATATGCTTTTACTTCTCTGTACAAACCAGAATCCTCAGTTAGGGTCAAATTCCCCCTCCGCATCCATCCTCCCCAGAGGATGCCGCTTTGGAGCGAACCCGACGAGTTCGGGCCGCCGAGCTGAATTCGGACTGAGTACACCGGTCCCCATTTCCGGCGCTGGACGGGTCGCTGACTCAGGTAACGCATAGGGGTAAACATCATGACAAGAGATAAAGTTTGGTATCACCTGAGCCAATCAGCCGAGCTTGAACCCGCTATTACCGAACTGCGGGTCCCGAAGATCGCGTATGGCGAATCGAAGGCAAAACGATTGCCCTTAGCGCCACGGTGTCTCAGTGTATTTTGGGAACACCTAGTAATGGATTATTATACATATATGAAGTAAATGTGAATGAGCCGGTTTCAGCAGTTGCCAAAGTCGCCGACGGGGAAAGCACGCAAGAACATTGGGTTACGACCAAAATATTCGCCAGGGCAGGTTGGTTCCTGTCCGTTTTGTAGGTTCAGTTAATGTACATGATCAATTGAGAGTTGTCTTGAAAGATTGCGCTGTGTGCAAAACAAATTCGCTTTCGCGCGGAAGAAGAGAAACACATCTGGGATATTTCGGGTGGCCTTTGGATGCCGCGATTCGAGCAGGCGAAAGAAATTCCTGAGCTCATCAATCAGGCAAAATAATTCAGATGCCGCTGGATTGGCAGAGCCGAAGGGGACAAGGGCAGAGCCGAAGGAGCCGAAGGGGACATTCCTAGCTTCGGTGGTCAACGGCGCAAACGGGGCAATTTCTCGGCCTCGCCCGGCCGTTCGGCCCCGCGGCGGCTCATGGAGTCAACATCCGCATGACTGCTGGTCCCGCGATTCGTGATCTCCTGGGACCGAAGGGGACAGGGACCGAAGGGGACATTCCTAGATTCGGTGGTCGACTGCGCAAACGAGGCAGTTTCTCGTCCTCACCCGGCCGCGGCACCTCACGGTCATGCAACACTCGCCCTCGGCGCACCGATCCGCATAACTTCGGGCCTTCGGCGCCGCTCGGCCGACGCTGCGGCCGGGACGCGGGTCATGTAAGCTCCAGGGCATCGGACCCCGTGCGGAGGTGCCCCATGCCCCTGACCATCGACGTCGATCTCCCGACCGACCTGGCCCGGTTGCGGCTCCCGGCGGCCGTCGCCACCCGGCTCCAGAGCCTGCTGGACCGCCAGGATGCCGGCGACCCCCTGACGGCCAATGAGCGGGCCGAGGCCGAGGGGCTAGCCGACCTGGCCGACCTGCTCACGCTGCTGCGGCTGCGGGCCGAGCGGGCGATGTGATGAGCAACATCCCGACCGTCCTGCGACCAGGGGATGATCGCCGGGCTGACGCAGCAAGAGCTCGAGTCCCTGCTCTCCGGGCCCCGGTTCAATCCCCGTCCTTGTCCATGTGGAAGCCGATGCGCCGCCGCTTCGGCGGGTCGGGCGGGGGTGCCATCAGGCGTCGGATCGCGTCGAAGACGACCTTGAACTGGTCGTCGTATTTCCGCTCCAGGGCCTCCAGCTTCCGGGACAATTCCGCGTGCGACCCGATCATCGCGCGGAGCCGGACGAACGCCCGCATGATCTCGATGTTGACCTCGACCGCCCTCCGGCTCCGCAGCACGCTCGAAAGCATGGCGACGCCCTGCTCGGTGAAGGCATAGGGTGCGTAGCGTCTCCCGCCCCACTCACTTGAGATGCCAGATTGGGATCTCAAGTCGTCGAACTCTTCTTTGCTCAGCTGGAACATGAAGTCGTCCGGGAACCGCTCCAGGTTCCGCTTCACAGCCCGGACGAGGGCCCCCGTCTCGACCTCGTAGAGGGCCGCCAGGTCGGCGTCGAGGAGGACTTTCTGATCGCGGATCACCAGGATGGCACGATCGATCCGCTCGACGGGGATCAGGGACCTGGAAGGGATCTTCGCCATGAGGGCCGACCATAGACGACTTCGTGCCGCGAATCAAGCGAAGGGGAAGGGCCCCCTATTGGGATAGGCGGTTCCCGCCGCGCGGATCGCGGGTTATGATCCGGACGTCCCTCCGGTGTCCACCCGTCAATCCGGCGGGTCCGTCCTCAATCCACCCGATGAGGAGTCGAGAGCCGATGGGCCACGACGATTCGAATCGAGCCGCACCGATCGCCGCACGTTCCTCCAGGCCGGGGCGCTGGCCACGGCCGTCGGCCCTGGCGACGGCGCCCCGGCCTCGGCGGCCCAGGAGGCCGCGCCGAAGGCCGCCGGAGCTGCCCCGGCGGCCCCTGGGCAAGACCGGGATCGACATCACGATCCTGGACCAGGGGACCGGCAAGGGCCCCGACGTCGACCGGCTCCTGCGGCTCGGCTTCGCCCGCGGCGTCCGGGCCTACGACACGTCGGAGACCTACCACTCCGAGGGCGCCTTCAAGAAGTGGTTCGAGCAGGACCCCGCCGTCCGCAAGCAGATCTTCCTCGTCACCAAGGACGCGCCCAAGGTCCCCTCCCAGATCGCGGGGATGCTCGACAAGCGGCTGGCGGCGCTGGGGACCGACTACGTCGACCTCTTCTTCATCCACAGCTTCGGCGACAACCACACGCTCGACGACGCCATCGCCATGGTCAAGAGCAAGGAGCTGCAAGGAGGCCGTCGAGGCGGCCAAGAAGTCGGGCAAGGCCCGGCTCGTCGGGATCTCGACCCACCACAAGGACCGCGCCCAGCTGATCCAGGCGGCGGCCGAGGGCGGGATCGTCGACGCGATCATGCTCCAGTATCGCCCCTGGCTCGACAAGGACTCCCCGCTCAACAAGGCGATCGACGCCGCCCACGAAGAAGGGGATCGGCCTGATCTCGATGAAGCAGATCGCCGGCAACTTCCTGGGCGACAAGCCGCAGGGGAGCATCCTCGACGAGGTCGTCCGCCGCGTGCCGGTGCTCGCCGAGCGGAAGCTCACGCCGTACCAGGGCCTGCTGCACGCGATCTGGACCGACGAGCGCCTCAGCGCCGTCTGCACCACGATGCGCAACACCGACCACATCCGCGAGAACACCGACGCCGCCCGGCGGTTCGAGCCGCTCAAGGAGGCCGAGATCCGCCAGCTCCGCGACGCGACCCTCGCCCACGGCCCGATGCTCTGCGCCGACTGCGACGGCCGCTGCTCGGTCGCCGCGGGCACGCAGGCCGAGCTGGGCAACCTGACGCGGTTCCTGACGTACCACGAGCACCACGGCGACCGCGCCGAGGCCCGCCGGCTCTACGCCGAGCTCCCGCCCGAGGCCCGCGACTGGTCCGGTGCCGACCTCGAGGCGGCCCGCGCCGCCTGCCCCAACCGGCTCGACTTCGCGCGGCTCCTGCGCCGGGTGGAGGAGCACCTGGGCTGATCCTCGCGGGGCCGCCCGTCCACGCCCGGAGGGGATACCTTGCCGGGACTCCGGGGTTGAAGCCGTATCGCTCCCACCCCGGAGTCCTCGCCGATGACCGCCCTCCTGACCCTGGCCGTCCTCCTCGTCCTCCCGGACGGGGACCCGAAGCCACGCACCTGGGATGTGGGCGGCGTGAAGCGCGAGGCGCTCGTGTTCGAGCCGTCGAAGAAGAGCGAGGGCAAGGTCCCGCTGGTGTTCGACTTCCACGGCCACGGCGGCACCGCCCGCAACGCGGCCCGCGTTCATCATATCCACACGGCCTGGCCCGAGGCCCTGGTCGTCTACATGCAGGGCCTGAACACCCCCGGCCGGCTGACCGACCCCGAGGGGAAGCGGCCCGGCTGGCAGGCCCGACCCGGCGACCAGGGCGACCGCGACTTGAGGTTCTTCGACGCCGTGCTCGCGTCGATGAAGGCGGATTATCCCGTCGACGAGCGGCGGATCTACGCGACCGGCCACTCCAACGGCGGGGGGTTCACCTACCTGCTCTGGGCGAGGCGCGGCGAGGCCTTCGCGGCCTTCGCCCCGGTCGCGGCGGCGGCCGGCCCCTACTTCCGCGAGGCCAAACCGAAACCGGTCTTCCACGCCGCCAGCGAGAAGGACCCGCTCGTCACGTTCGCCATGCAGACCCGCACGCTGGACCGCGTCAAGAAGCTCGACGGTTGCGAGGGCCAGGGCGAAGACTGGGCGAAGGGCTGCCTGCGCTACCCGTCGAAGGACGGCACGCCGGTCGTGGTCTACCTCCACGACGGAGGGCACAGGTACCCCGAGGCGGCCCCGGAGCTGATCGTGAAGTTCTTCAAGGAGCAGTCGAGGCCGTAACGGCCGGGATAGCGTCCGCGGGGCGAGACGGACATTCTCGGACCCGGCGATCGAGCGCGCAGGCCGGGCAACCCGCGCCCGGCCTTGCCAAGAGGAGAGGAGTCCAGCATATTTTAGATATTCGTGAACTCCGGATTACACGATGTTTTATCGAAACTTGATCATTAAGATTTGTTGAAACCGCGGAATCCCCTTTGAGTTCTCGGGGGGGCCTTGCCTATCGTCAGGGCTGTTCCCGGGGCGTGCCCCGTGGGCCGATGAGATCATCCCTCCCTCTCGGGTGATTGCACGCCCCGATGCGGACGGGGGGCCACGACGATGAATCCGCGAATCGACGCAGACGCATCGGATCGGCGCCGCGGCCGGGCGGGTGCCGGAGTCATCGGATCGGGGGCATATCTGGCGGCGCTGGCCGTCCTCGCGGGCGCGCCGGCCACCCGGGCCGACTTCACCTCGGCCACGGGCACGGCGACCATCACCATCGCGGAAGCGGGCAAGCCATCGATCTCGATGACGGGCGCGGTCCCTGCCTTCCCCGGCGTGTTCTCCTTCGGCGGGGGGATTCCCGCGGGCGGCGGGGGGTTCAGCACCGAGGGGTTCGGGGCGATCAGTGATTCGCTCGCCCCGGTGTCGGGGGGCGGCTTCGTGTTCATCCCGACGTCGCCGCCCGCCTCCAGCCCCAGCTACATATCCCAGGCGGGCGGCGTCCCCCCGCTGACCACGTCCACGACGGAGATCGACTTCTCGGTGGCCTTCACCGCGGACGCCTCGGGCCTGCCCGCCGAGCACCTGACCCTGAGCTACCCGATGCTCTCGATCATCGGGGGCGAGATGGCCTCCTTCTCGGCATCGATCAGCTACATGGCGGGGACGACCTCGCTGGGGAAGCAGACGCTCCTGTACACGGCCCCGCCCGGCAGCCCCGTCCTCGGGACCGCGACCGGCACCCCCCTCGACCTCCCCGCGCTGGCGCCCGACTCCACGCTGACCGTCTCGGGCTTTTTCGTATTCTCGATCACGAGCGTGGGCGGCCCCCCGACGGAGATCAAGACGTTCGGCGTCGCCCCGGAGCCGTCCTCCCTCGCCCTGATGGCGACCGCCGCGCTGGGGATCGGCCCATGGGCCCTCGCCCGTCGCGGGAGGCGCGCCCGGCGCGCGGCGACGCCCCGCCCGAGCTGATGGCACCGGGCGGGGCGCGCATGCGAATCCGTCCGTCCCGACGTCCTGCTCACCCCTCCCGCCGCAGCCTCCGCCGGAGCCGGGGGGCGAGCAGGAGCAGCCCGCCGACGCCCATCAGGGCAAAGGTCGCCGGCTCGGGCGCCGTGTGGAACGAGTCGGACGTCGTCGAGAGCGTGAGGCCGAAGTCGAGCGCCTCGGAGAACGGCGCGCCGGGCGACGTCCAGGGGGCGAGCTTCGCGGAGAACGTCGTCCCGTCGACCGTCAGCGAGACGGGCGCCGTGACCGGCCCGGCCGTGAAGACGTTCGTCAGCGACGTCCCGCCGGCCGACAGGCTCCCGGAGACGTCGCCCGAGACGAGCAGCGTCGCCGGCGCGCCGACGGGGGCGCCGTCGACGTAGTGCGCGAAGCTCAGCGTCCAGGTGTAGGGGACGTTGAACGCGTCGGTGCCCGTGATGTTCCCGCTGCTGACCTGCGTCGCGCCGAAGGTCACGGGGACCGGGGCACTGGTGGCGAGGTCGACGGGGAGGCCGCTGATCGCGGCCAGGGTGAGCGTGCTCTGGCCGACCGTGATCGAGCCGCTGTCGGTCGTCGGCGCGTTGAGGCTGGCCGAGACCTGCACCAAGAACGAGGCCCGCGCCTCGCCCCCGATCAGGCCGAGGGCCAGACAAATCCCGCCGGCGACCAGCATCCTGCCGTGGCGCATCATGCTCCTGGACTCCTGGTTCCTTCTGGTGCCCATCGCGTTGCATCCGGATCGCACGCGACGCCCGCGGCGGCCGTCCGCCGCATCGGGCCGCGAGCCGCCCCGCCCCGGTGACCGGGGGTCGAGGCCCGCGGGGGCCCTCCGCGGGGCGGGACTCTACCGGAACGCGCCCGCCGCGCCAACCCGGACTTCGCGCCCCCCGGCGCGCGGAGACGCCCCGCCGGGACGTGCGTCCGGGCGGGGCGCCGGAGGACTGCGAAGGGGCGGGGGGACCGTCCGCGGGCTCAGGCCGCGACCCGCGCCTTGCGGCGGAGGACCGGGGCCAGAAGGATCAGGCCGCCGACGCCCAGCAGGGCGAACGTCGTCGGCTCGGGCACGGCCGAGATGATCCCGCCGAAGTTGCTGCCGGTCAGCGCAGCCGTTGATCGTCAGGTTCGAGAAGTTCACGGCCTGGCCGATGTAGTAGACTCCGCCCAGCGGCCCCTGCCCCGAGGGGTTGTCGAAGACGTTCGTCACGTCCCCCGTGTTCCCCGGCACGCCGGAGACGTCGGTCAGTGTGATCGTGCCGGTCAGGTGGAACGTCCCCGAGGCGGCGAAGCCCGGGTTCCCCAGGTTGTTGATCGTGACGTCGTCCGTGTAGGTGATGGTGAAGCTGTCGGGCGCGGAGTTCAACGAGGTGCTCGTCACGGCGACGTTGCCGATGTTGATCGTGTCGGGGACGGGCGTCGGGACGGTGAAGTGGAGGGTCGGGTTCACGTCCTGGAGGAGGATCGTCGTCCCGCCGACGGTCGCCGTACCGCCGCCCATCGTGGTGCCATCGCTGCCCGAGAGGGGCGTGTTGACGATGGTGCCGCCGCCGCTCACGCTGGTGATCGTGAAGGCGGCCGAGTACGTGAAGTCCGCGAGCGCGAGGCCGGGGGCGGCCAGCGCCGCGCCGGCGATCATGGCTATCTTGCCAAGCTTCCTGATCATCGATGCTTCTCCTTCGATGTTCCGCGTCTGCCATCGTTGGCCAGGCGGGTCGGAGTCCGGCGTCGATCGAGCGACGTTCGGGCCATCCCGGCTCCGCTGACCCCGGCGCCCGGGGCCGGCCGCAAGGCATGCAAACGCAAGGCCAATTTCGCGTCTTTGAATCACTAAATCATTAGAACAGGTATTATCGATCTTGCGATCCGTCGCCGGCGGGCCCCGCCCCGACTTCTCCCCGGGAATCGGCCCGCCCCGCGAGGATCGGAGATCAAGGGATGAATCATGCCCCGCGGGCATGGGGCGACGAGTTCCTCCGCGGGGGAAGCGCATTGCTCCTCGCCCGGCCGCACGGCGCCGGCCCGCATTCCCATCAGAATGCCCAAGCGTCTTGGGATCAGGCTTCGATCACTTTTTGTTCGGAGCCGGCCCCGCGCCGGCTCGCCACGGGCGGGGGGCCATACGGCCCGAGCCGGGGCCCGGCGCCCCATCGTGGCCGCACGGCCGGGTCCGGGCCGGCGCGGGAGCCGTCCCGCTCGCGGCCGCGCCGAAGGTCCGCCCTGCGGGCCTGGCCGCGCCCGATCGTTCCACCTCGGGTGGACAGCCCCTCACCGATCGGCTCTCTCGCGAGTGCGCGGGCCGATCCATACGCAGGCGAGCCGCGTTGCTCGCGGGCCGGACGACGCGATTCCCGAGGGATTTGCCCGGCCCGTTCAACGCCGAAGGCGTGCTCGGCGCGGAGTCTTTCGACCCCGGGGGGCACGCCTTCGGCTTGGACCGGCCAACCCGGGCGAGGCGGGCACAACGCACCGTGCTCCGCGTCGGACGGGAACGAGAGCGGTGCGCGCGAGAACGCCTCGCCGGGAGGGAAGTCCGGGCGAGGTCATGCTCTCGACGTCGAGAACAGCGAGGCCTGAGCCGAACTCAGGCCCGGCCAGCTAATTAGGACCGCGCGATCCGACGGACGAGGCGACGGAGCCGCGGGGCCACCAGGAGGAGGCCGCCGACGCCGAGCATGGCCACCGAGGCGGGCTCGGGGACCGGGGTCACGGTGATGAGGCCGCCGATGGAGCCCGCACCACCCGTGCCCGGAGGCGCGTTCACCGTGGGCGGGGAGTAGGTGATATCGCTGAGCGTGTAGACCAGGCCACCGATCACGGCCGGCATGCTGATGTTCGTGACGGTGTTTTTGCTGATCTCGCCCTTCGTATCCGACCGGGTGAACGTCAGGAAGCCGGTGATAATGATCGAGCCCATGCCGGGCGTGTCGGGCAGCGTCTGGACCAGGTTAAGCTTGATCGCGTAGGGGACAATCCCCGTGTCCGTCGCGGGGGGCATCGTCGTGGTGATGTCGGTGACGGTCGACAGCGCGATGTTCTGGTTGCCCGCCAGCCCCGTGCCCGACGACGGGGAGAAATTCGCCGACGAGCCGCTACCGAACGGCTTCGCCGAGGGAACGACCGCGGTCGAGTAGGAATAGTCCGCGCGAGAAGACGTCGCCGCGAAGGCGACGAGTCCTATCGCCATGAAACCTATAAACCGATTCATAAACGGCTCCTTTTGGCTGCGATTGTTCGCCCCGCCGAGGCATTACACCCCGGCGGGGTACGAGTGGGTCGGCGATCAGCCGACGACCTTGAGGCGACGGCGGGCCACCAGCCCCAGCCCCAGGCCGCCGACGCCCATCAGGGCGATGGAGGCCGGTTCGGGGACCGACGTGGTGAGGAAGGCGCTGATCTCGCCGTCGGAGAAGGCATTGCCCGAGATCGTCGGCGGGGAGTAGGTGATGTCGCCGGGCAGGATGGTGTAGCTCCGGCCGTTGATCGTCGTCGTCAGGATGCTGCCCAGGGCGATGAACATGTTGCTGCTCGTCTCGCCCGAGGCGTCGAGGCGGGTGAAGGTCAGTTTGCCGTTGACCTTGAGCGTGCCCATGCCCGGGGTGTCGCCGTCGGCGCCGTCCTGCACGATGTTGATCGTGATCGAATAAGGCACCGACCCCGTGTCGGTCGGGCCCGGGGGATTGGGCTGGGTCGACGCGACGTGCACGTTCGCGAGGGCGACGTCCTGGCTGCCGAACAGCCCGGGCACGCTGGCTACGGGGCCGAACGTCAGGCTCGAGTTGCCGGACGCCCCGACGTTGGTCATGCCGGAGGGCACGATCGACGTCGTGTAGCTGAAGTCAGCCTTCGCCTGACCGGCCAGGAGCACGGCTACGGCCAGCGCGGCCGAGATCCTCAACAGGTGTCTCATCGAGAGCTGTCCTCCTCTGTGTGGTTCGCTTTGGTCGTCCGACCAACCGCGTCAGCCTTGCGGGACGGCAGCCGTGAGGCAGCCGAGGAGCCCTACCGTCCTGCACGCGGTGCCCCCCGGTTTTCCGGAAGTCGACCGGCGATGCATTTTTCTCCGGCACAAGACCAACACGCGTCCTAGAATCCGCGCACGGCCGACTCCCTGCAAGCCCATTTTCTCGAATTCGCGGCTATGACGCTTTTCGTCAACATTTCGTATGCCGGAGCCACCCCGGATGGGAAACGGAGGAGACACAGTCCCGATCCGGGCCGGGCGGGTCATGGAAACGGGCCCGGGCACCGCCGGTTCGTGGTGCCCGGGCCCGTTCCGGGGGCGGATTCGAGGCGCAACTCTTTGATTCAAAAAGAGATGAGCGAGGCGATCACTTCGCCTCGTCGGCCGGTGCCCTGGGCGCCTCGGCCTTGGGCGCGGCGTGGAGGACGGTCTGGACGTCGTTGAAAGGCACCGGCGCCAGGTTATAGCGCGGCTCCCACTCCTCGGCCTTGGCGCGGAGCGTCTCGTCGAGGAACTCGGTGATCGACTTGGTGACGTTCGGTTCCAATCTCAACAACTTAAAACCATGCAGGGACGAGGGAAATAGCTCGACCTTGTTGCCCCGGACCCGGACGATCGCCGGCCGCGTCGCCTTGACGACCTCGGCCGAGGCCGGGTCGCGCTCGCCGGCCAGGACGCACACGGGCATCCGCGGGGCCAGGGCGCGGAGGGGCTGGCCGATCCGCAGGCCCTGGCTCTGGGCGTCGACCATCGGCGAGATCAGCACGAGCCCCGCGAGGTCCCCCGCGCGGCCGGGGCTGGAGGTCGCCGCCTCGGGCACGCTGGCCCAGGCCGCCGCCAGGTTCGCCCCCTCGCCCACGGCCACCACGCCTAATCGTGCCAGGTTCAGCTCGCCGCGGTTATGTCGGTCGATCAGAAAGAGATACGACGACTGAAGGTCGCCGACCATCGCCTGCCAGTCCTTCGTCCCCAGCGACCGCCGCGCGTTGGTCCCGTGGCCGCGGAGGTCGACGGCCAGGACGGCGTAGCCGAGCTTCTGGAGCGCCTCGGCCAGCCCCTGGTTGTCGAGCTCGGCGATCTTGTCCTGGAAATCCTTGGTCGAGCGGTCGCGTTCGTGGACGAGGATCACCGCGGGCGAGCCGGTGCCGAGCCGCGAGGGGTAATATAAAGCGGATAAAGGTGTTCCGTCCGACGCCATGAGCTTGAAGGCGTAGTGGAACGTCCCCGGCGCCGGGGCGGCCTTGCCGGGGTCGGCGGCCTTGGCGAACGGGTCGCCCCCCTTGGCGACGGCCTTGGCCTTGCCGCCGCCGGGGGCGAGCAGGCCCCCCTTGCGCGCCCTGCCCTTGGGGGCCGTCTTGGTGGTCTTCGCCGGATCTTCCTTGGCCGCAGGGTCTTGCGCCAGGGCGACGCCGACCGTCGCCAGGGCCGTCGATCGCGATCAGGGCGACGCCCCGCCACCCGCTCGCCGCTCGGTTGCGAATCACGACCGCCCCCTTCGGAACCCGCCGTCCGGGACCTCGGTTGTGGCTCCGCCGTCTCGCCTCGCGTCCGATTCATCCCATCCTAAGGCCCGATCGCGTCTTCGACAAGCGTCGTCGGCCCGCTTGACCGGCGATCGGCCGGTCCTGTACGGTCCTTCGACGAGTCGACCGCCCGATGCGCGTCCTCCCGGGAGCCTCCGCCGATGAGCGACCCGATCCATCCCGACCGCCGCGACTTCCTCCGCCTGGCCCTGGCCGCCTCGGCCTCGGCCAGCCTGCCGCCGGGGGCCCTCGCCGAGACTCCCGCCGAGGCCGAGGCCCGCGTGTTCCTCAAGGGTTACAACGAGGGCTGGCTCCCGCTCGAGACGCTCGCGAACGAGGCCGCGTGGGTCGCCTCGACCGACGTCTCCGAGGCCCACACCGCGGCGCAGGTCGCCAGGAATCAGGCGCTGAGCGAGTTCGTCGGCTCGACCCGGGTCATCGAGACGACCCGCAGGCTCCTCGACCGCAAGTCGAGCCTCGACGACCTGACGGCCCGCCAGCTCGAGAAGGTCCGCCTCCGCGCGGCCGAGGCGCCCGGCGACGTCCCCGAGGTCGTCAAGGCCCGGATCAAGGCCGAGGCCGACCAGTCGGCCGCGCAGGACGGCTTCGCCTACACCTTGAATCGGCAGGGCAAGCCCGAGGAGCACCCCACGGCCAACGCCATCGACCGCGTCCTCGTCGAGTCGCCCGACCTCGACGAGCGCCGCGACTACTGGGAGACCGTCCAAGACCATCGGCGGCCCGCTCCGCGACGGGCCTTCTCAAGCTCCGCGACCTCCGCAACAAGGTCGCCCAGGCCCTCGGCTTCGACTCGTTCTTCGCGCTCCAGGTCGCCGACTACGGGATGACCGTCGACCGAGATGCTCGCCCTGACCGACGGCTTCCTCGCCGAGGTCAGGCCGCTCTACGAGCAGCTCCACACCTGGGCCAAGCACGAACTGGCCGGGCGCTACAAGGCCGACGTCCCCGCCGGGCAAGATCCCCGCCCACTGGCTCCCCAACCGCTGGGGCCAGAACTGGCCGGGCCTGGTCGAGGGCATCGACATGGACGGGCCGTTCAAGGCGAAGACGAAGGAGTTCATCGTCGAGCAGGCCGAGCGGTTCTACGTCTCGCTCGGCTTCCCGGGGCTGCCGAGGTCGTTCTACGAGAAGTCGGACCTCTACCCCGCCGACCCGAAGTCCGGCCGCAAGAAGAACTCGCCACGCCAGTCGCCTGGCACATCGACCTCCGCGACGACGTGCGGAGCCTGATGAGCGTCGAGCCCGAACTCGTACTGGTTCGGCACGGCTCATCACGAACTCGGCCATATTTATTACTACATCAGCTACTCGACGGCCCGAGGTCCCTCCCCTGCTCCGCGCCGGGGCCAACCGGGCGTTCCACGAGGCGATCGGCGACCTGATCGGCCTGGCCTCGGGCCAGCGGCCGTACCTCGAGCTCGATCGGCCTGCTCCCGCCCGAGGCCGAAGAAGGCCGACCCGCGCCCAGTGGCTCCTCGACACGGCGCTCGACGGCTCGTCGATCGTCTTCTTGCCCTTCTCGGCCGGCACGATGACCCGGTTCGAGGCCGACTTCTACGCCGGCAAGATCCCCGACGGCGCGCCTCAACTCCGCCTGGTGGTCGCTCGTCGGCAAGTACCAGGGCATCGCCCCGCCCGGCGAGCGGCCCGAGACGCTCTGCGACCCGGCGACCAAGACGCATATCAACGACGACCCGGCCCAGTATTATGATTACGCGATCGCCACCGTGCTCAAGTTCCAGCTCCACGACCACATCGCGCGGGAGATCCTCAAGCAGGACCCGCGCGAGTGCAACTACTTCGGCAACGCGAAGGTCGGCGACTTCCTCCGCTCGATCCTCCGCCTCGGCGCCACCCGCGACTGGAACGCCGTGCTGAAGGAGGCGACCGGCCAGGGCCTGACGGCCAGGCCGATGGTCGCCTACTTCGCGCCCTTGATGGACTGGCTGGTCGAGCGGAACAAGGGGCGGGGGGTGGGGTGGGGCTGAGGCGACGTTTCCGGGTACAATTCGGATGGTCTCGGAAAGGACCACGGCCCCGGAGGAGTCCACGATGTCGACGGGAACCCAGGCCGCCGCGACCCTCGACGATCTCCTCAAGGTCGAGGGCAAGGCCGAGCTGATCGGCGGGAGGATTGTTCGCCTCATGGCCGCCGGAGACATCCCCCATTTCGTGGCCTTCGAGATCGCCGTGAGCCTCCGGGAGTATGTGAAGCAGACCGGCGTTGGCGCCGCCTTTGCCGACGGGATCGGCTTTGCCATTCGCCCTCCGCTCTCCAACGGCCGCCAGTCGTTCTCGCCGGACGCCGCGTACACGAGCGAGCCCCGCCCGAAGACTATGGGCTTCATCTTCCGCGCGCCGACATTCGCCGTCGAGGTCCGAAGCGAGAACGACTACGGCGCCTCGGCCGAGGACAAGATGGCCGCCAAGCGCGCCGACTATTTCGAGGCCGGCACCGTCGTCGTCTGGGACGTCGACCCCGAGGCCGAGACGGTCGCCGTCTACCGGCCCGAGGTGCCGACGACGCCCACCATCTGCCGCCGCGGCGATGTGGCCGACGCCGAGCCCGCCGTGCCGGCGTGGCGGATGGCCGTCGACGCGATCTTCGGCGGGTAATCCGAGACGTTAAGACGTCAGCCGCCCGGGGCTTGACGCGCCCTCCGTCTCCGCTAATATTCAACCGGAGGGTTGAATGACAGCGACCTCCAACCTGGACCGGACCCTGACGGCCTTGGCCGACCCGACGCGGCGGGCGATCCTCCATCGCCTGTCGCGGGGGGAGGCCCGCGTGACGGAGCTGGCCGGGCCGTTCGCGATGTCGCTCAACGCGGTCTCGAAGCACATCCGCGTGCTCGAGCGCGCCGACCTGGTGCGGAGACGCCGCGCGGGGAGGGAGCACGTGCTCTCGTTCAACCCGAGGCCGCTCGACGAGGCCACGGCCTGGATCGACGCCCAGCGCGCCCTCTGGAGCGCCCGGCTCGACGCCCTCGACGACCTGCTCCGCGCCGAGGACCGCGAGGCCGCGGCGAACCTCAAGAAGAAAGGACCGCGCCGATGAGCCCGGAACCGGCCGCCTCCCTGAGCGTCTCCCGCCGCTTCGACGCCTCGGCCGAGCGCGTCTTCGACGCCTGGCTCGACCCCGAGAAGGCGTCGAGATGGCTGTTCGCGACGCCGACGGGCCGGATGGTCCGCGTCGAGATCGACCCGCGCGTCGGCGGCTCGTTTACCTTCGTCCGCCGCGACGGCGAGGACGTCGAGCACGTCGGCGAGTACCTCGAGATCGACCGGCCTCGGCGGCTCGTCTTCACCTTCGCCGTGCCGAGGTTCTCGCCGGTCTTCACCCGTGTGAGCGTCGACATCGTCCCGCACGGGGCCGGCTGCGAGCTCACGCTGACCCACGAGGGCGTGCCGCCCGAATGGGCCGAGCGCACCAAGGAGGGATGGGCGGGGATCCTCGGCGGGCTCGCGGGTTCGCTCGACGAGCGCTGATCCGAGGGTCGGACCTACCCTTTCGCCCCGGCCACCCGGAGCAATTCCGGTCGCCGCGGCCTTGGGTGCCGCGCGGCCTGGCGCGAGCCGGGCGGGGGCGGGGCGTCGTCGGGGGCGACGGCCGGGCCGGCGCGGGCCTCGATGTCGTCCCAGAGCCTCGTCAGCTCGGCTCGGGCCGTCTCGGGCGTCGCGCGGGCGACGCGGGCCGCAACGTCGGTGCGGAGGGCCTCCATCCCCGGCCGGTCGAGCAGGCCCGCGCCGGTCAGCGCGACGAGCAGCGCGTGCGTATCGTCCACGGCCGACTTCCATGAGGCCGGATCGACGCCCGGCGGCACCCGCCCGGCCAGCGGGTCGACGAGCGGGGCGACCTGCGATGCGCCGAACTCGGCCAGGGCCCGATAGGTCGCTCGCCAGTAGAGGAAGGCCAGGTAGACGGCCCCCCAGATCAGGAGCGTCGCGACGATCCCGGCGATCACGAACCGGCGGCCCGAGGCCGACGGCCCGTCGTCGACGGCGGGCCTGCGTCTCAGGTCGTCGAGGTCCCAGCGCCGGGTCGCGCGGGGATAACCGTTGCCGTGGCCGTTGCCGAGTGATGCCATCGCGCCCGCCCCCGTTTGCCGTGGCCTTCGTCCCCAGTGTAGGAACGGGAGACGCCGGCGAACAGGCGGTCGCGGGCTCAATCGACCTCGATCTTCGCCCCCTCCTTCCGGGCCGATTCGAGGAGCTTCTCGCCGTCGAAGATCCCCGGCGGGAAGCGGTCGGAGTCCATCGGCGTGATGACGACGCGGCGGACGAAGGTCGAGTCCGGCTGCGCGGCCGCGGCCTTGCCCGAGGCGTTGACCTTGTCGAGGTGCTGCCTCCGCTCCCAGGCCGAGACGTACCACGCCCCGCCCGGCAACTGGGCCCAACGGAGGGCCTTCGACTCGGTCCGGAACTTCATCTTGCCCCCGTCGACTTCCGACCACTCGACCATCCGGGCCACGGCGTAGTCGTGCGCCGGGTCGGCGTAGTAGAGGTTGCGGATCTGGGGGTACTCGACCTTGATCGCCACCCAGCCGGCCGGCGTGCCCGGCTCGGGCGGGACGAGCGTCAGGTGCCGCCGGTTGTCGAAGGCGAACGGCCAGATCGCCTCGAGCGGCTTCGGGAGCGAGTGGGGCGAGTCGTCGCGGTGGACGTGGACCTGCACCCGACGGGGCTTGCCGGGCTCGGTGAAGAACCGCGTGAGGTCGAACCCCCGCTTGCCGTCGCTCAGGTGGATGTTCACCGACTTGTCGAGCGGGAGCCACGCGGCGATCCGGTCGGCGGGGAGGTCGCGATTGGGGCCGGCCCGCGCCCGAGGGTCGTCGGCCTCGGAGAAGCCCTGGTGATCGGCGAAGAACGACCGGGGCGCCCGGCGTTGTAGAACCCGGTGTCGTTGTGGTCGCGCACGAACGCGGCCCAGGCACGGAGATAGTCCTCGGGGGCCGACCAGTAGGTCAGTTGCAGGCCGTAATCGTCGTCCTCGACAATCCGGCACGACCGCGGCAGCCGCTCGATCGCCCTCGCCGCGCCGTCGAAGGCGCGCCGGAGGTCGGGCGGGATGACGACCTTGTTGAGCGTGGATGAGTCGACGATCGGCGTCCCCGCGGGCACGCCCAGGGCGTACAGGTCGGCCGGGCCATCGTCGACGTAGGCGATGGTCGATGTCCGGTACTCGTGCTTATATCGTACCTGGTCGGCGAGCTGGAGGATCTCGCGGCGGCGGACGGGCCGCCTCGTCTCCGGGTCGTACCACGTCTGCTCGTCCATCCGGGTCTTGCCCAGCGAGTCGGCGATGTAGCGGTCCCTCCGGAAATAGCGGCGGCCGTCGAGGTCGGCGAAATCGCCCTCGAAGAACACGACGTTCCCGCGCCGAACCGCCGCTCCTCCTCGCTCGGCTTAGAGGGCCGCATCTCCTTCTCGTCGAGGGGCCCGGCCCCGGCGCGCTCCAGCGCGAACCCGACGTTGCGGCTCCCGTCCTCGTTGACCCCGACGACGTCGGGCCTCCGCTCGATCGGGCCCTGGCCCCGGTAATTCAGCTCGGTCCCGGAGGCCGGGTCGCGGACCCCGGCAGACTCCCCGGCCTTCCAGAGATGGCGGCCGTCCTCGAGCCGGACCCACGCCTCGTAGCCGGTGTCGGATGTCAGGTGCGCCCACTTCGGCGCGGGCCGCTCGGCCTTCGGGATCACGGCCGGCTTCGCGACGTCGCCCTTGCCCTGCTGCGCCGCGACGACGCCCCAGGCCGAGGTTACGGCGACGACGCCCAGCGCCGCGACGCGGAGCCGTCGGGCGCGGACCGTCGCCGCCGCGACCGATGCCGCGAGCCGCGCGGCGATCGTCGCCGCCTGGCCCGACGCCATCGCCGCGCGGACCGTCGCCTCGCCCCACCCCGTCGGGACGACCGCCGGCCGCAATAGCGCCATGATCGACGAGGTCGCCACCCCCTGCCGCGTCAGCCGGACCCTGAGCCGCTCGCGGGCCCCGGCCAGCCGGCGGCGGAGCGTCGCCTCGCCGCAGTGGAGGATCCGCGCGGCCTCGACCTGCGTCAGCCCCTCCAGCTCGCAGAGCACGATCGCCCGGCGCAGGCCCTCCGGCAGCCGCGCGATCTCGTCGTGCAGGGCCGCCTCGGGCCGATCCGCCGACGCCGCCTCTCGCCCCGCGATCGCGTCCATGTCGACCCCCTGGCGCTCCCGCGCCCTGCGTTTGATCGCATCCGCATTGGCCCGCAGCGCGACCCGGCGCGCCACCCGGTAGAGCCAGCCGCCGAGCGACTCGTCGACCCAGATCGACCCGGCCCGGCGGACCAGGACGAGGAACGTGGCCTGGAACGCGTCCTCGAGGTCGCCCGGGTCGCGGAGCGCGCCGCGGCAGACGGCCAGGACCATCGGCCCGTGCCTCGCGACGAGCCCGGCGAACGCCTCCTCGTCCCGCTCCGCGACGAACCGGCGCAGCAGCGCCGCGTCAGACTGTCCCGCGACGGCCCCCCCGGCGAACAGCCGGCCGATCTGCCTCAAGGTGTCGCCGATCGGGGCCCTGGCCATGAACGCGAGCCTCCTCCTGGTCTCTACCCATGACTATGGGGGCGTCGCCGGCGATCCGATCACGATTCTCCCGGAATCCGAGAACGGCACGGGGAGTTGCGATGATAGCAGGGAGGGCTTTGGCAAGCTGGATGACGAGTCAAGCCGCCGGGACATCGGCCGCGGGCCCGTGTTCGCCGGCGTCGACCGAACCCAATTCCCGGGCGCAATCCATTGCGTAGACTCGGATTGGCACGATGGATTCCGGGACGGCTTGGCTATGCTCGGGAGGGAGGACGAGCATGAGATTGCCGCGGGTGAGGTTCACAGTCCGAAGGATGATCGTCGCCGTAGCGCTCGTGGCGGGAGCGGTTTTCATTTCGCTCTGGCTCACGGACCCTTATCCGGAGGGTTGGAAATCCGAGGAATTCAACTCCGTGATCCGCCATGCGGTTAACCCCGATGGCAAGGGGAACGTCGAGCCCGAGTTGCTCGCCTGGTCGATCAGGGAGGACGACCGACCGCTCCTTGTCGACAATGCCCTGGTGTGGGCGCGAGTCGAAACGGGATCAGATGTGAAATGGGCCCTGCTCCTCCTCTATCGCCATCCGAGAATCGGCCCCGCGTGGTTTGTCTCGAGTTATTCTCACGGCCCGACCGCCGTCCAATTCTACATGAACCCGCCCCGGAATCTAGAAGTATATGCATTTCTTTAATCTAAAAGATACGATGATTTCTTCAAGGCGTCCAAAGGCTTTCATTTCGTCGCTTCGGCAGTCCGCCACCTGGCTTGGTGGCTCACGATTGGGAATCGCCCCGCTCGCTTCTTTAGGTGAACTCCGAGTCGCTTCTGTGGCGCCAAGGCCCCCGTCATGCCGGGGCCTTTCCATGCAGCGGGCCCCGGTGCGCCGACCGAAGCCAAAATGCAAGATATGTGCGTCCCGAAGCAGCCTCGTTCGCCCGGAGGGCCGCGATCGGGGGCGCGGCTGCGAGCCGGACCCGACCGGCCGCCCGGGTCGTCGCGCCGACCGAACCCGAGGAGCCCGGGGGTTGGCCTCGGCCTCCGACCACCTACCCTCCCCCTCGAGGGGGGAGGGGTCCCCGAGCCGAGCCCCCCGCCAGCAAGAAGACGGCCGGGATCGGGCCTCCATCCCGCACGGGTCCGCACAAAGGTGAACGAAAGGCGTACGCTCGGGTTCGCTCGGCCGGGGGATTGGGTTCGTTCGGCAGCGGGATTGGGTTCGTTTCGCACCGGGCTCGGGTTCGCTCGGCATCCCCCACCGACCCAGGACCCGCCGGCCCCCCGGCCGATTGACGGGCCCGCGCGGGGCCGTTACGATCGCCACCATCAACCCATGCGTCCGACCGATCCCCCGACGGCGAACCACCCCGTGCACATCCTGCTCACGAACGACGACGGCGTGTTCGCCCCGGGCCTGCGGGCCCTTCGCAAGGAGCTGAGGCGGCTGGGCGAGGTGACGGTCGTCGCCCCGGCGATGGAGCAGAGCGGGGTCGGGCACTCGATCACGCTGCTCGAGCCCCTGGTGGTCAAGTCGGTCGACGACGACGACGGCACGAACCTCGGCTTCATGGTCGAGGGCAGCCCCGCCGACAGCGTCAAGCTCGCCGTGCTCGAGCTGCTCGACCGGCCGCCCGACCTGATCGTCTCGGGGATCAACGCCGGGAGCAACGCGGGGATCAACGTCCTGTATTCGGGCACCGTCGCCGCGGCCATCGAGGGGGCCTTCTTCAAGATCACCAGCGTCGCCGTCTCGCTCGAGACGTCCGAGCACTACGACTACCCCCACGCCGCCAGGAACGCCGCGAAGGTCATCGAGCGCATCCTCGCCAACAAGCCCGAGCCGGGTTCGCTCTTCAACGTGAACCTGCCGGCGCACTCGCGGGGCGAGCCGAAGGGGGTGACGGTCGTGCCGATGGGCGTCGGCCGCTACGGCGAGGGCTTCGAACGCCGCCGCGACCCCCGCGGGCGGACCTACTACTGGATGACGTACAATCCCCCGTACAATATCGAAGGCCCCGAGACCGACGTCACGAGCCTCTGCGAGGGGTACATCACCGTCACCCCGCTCCACTTCGACCTCACCCGCTACGACCGGCTCGAACCGCTCTCGGGCTGGGACTGGTCCTCGTAGGGTCCGCCATGCGGACCATCGGAGCTTATGAAACAGATCCATTTCTTCGCGCTGAAGGGAGACCTTCTCCCGGTGCTCGAGGACGTCGAGCGGGATGAGCCACTGAAGTACGTCCGGACGGGTCAATTCCCTCGGCCATATTGCGAGAGCTTTGACCGCGGGGTCGAGATTCCAAACCTGGGAACGGCGAGCGCGGATTCGGCGAGTTGTTGTAACTCATTCCTGGTCGCCGGATCTGCTCTATTGGTAAAGGTGAGGCCCATAATGACAGCCGCGGGGGTCGAACGCTTCTGCGTGGATCAACTCGTCAACCCGGATACCATATGGTTCACGCCGGGGGGCGTCTGGGGCGAGGACTTCGTTCTGAACGGACGGGTGGGAACGGCATCGGACTCGGATCCATCCAGATATTTGATGAAGCGATTCGATTCGGCGTTCAAGAAGCGGTTCCGAAAAATCAAGGCATTCCTGGTCGGCCCGGGCGCCCTTGCTTTTCTCGAAGCCGGCAAGCGTTTGACCGCCGCGGTACAGTCCCCACGCGACTTCGACTTGACGACCGTCTCTTGACCGACTCGATGGGCACGAGATCAGGGCCCGCTTCCCCGACGCCGAGGAGATCCGCCATGACCCTCCGCCTCGCCCCCGCACTCGCCCTGACGCTCGTCCTGGCCGGCTGCGACGACGCCCCGCCGCCGCCAACGCCGGGCGTCACCCTGGGCCCGGCGGCCGCGAAGCCCGCCCCGCCGGCCGAGCCCGCCAAGCCGGCCCCCGAGCTGAAGCCGCGCGAGATCCTCGGCAAGCGGACCACCGACATCCGCGACGCCCAGAAGGAGATGAACTCCGGCTCCGCCGTCAAGGCTGCCCCCCGCAAGCTCGGCAAGGACCCGATCACCATCTCCGGCAACGCCTACGTCTCCATCGTCGGCCAGAGCGCGATCCTCACCATCAAGCATGATCTCGACCTCTACCAGGCCGGGCACGACGGCCAGTATCCCAAGACCTACAAGGAGTTCATGGACGAGATCATCAAGCCGAACGGCATCGCCCTGCCCACGCTGCCCTACTACCAGGAATACGGCTACGACGCGCCGACGCATTCCTTGATCATCCTGGAATATCCTCACTAATACCCCGTCGGGGGCTCGCCATGCTCCGGATCACCTCCCGCGCCCGACACGTCTGCCGGGGTCCGACCCGGCGCGACGTGCTCCGCGTCGGCTCGGCGAGCCTGCTCGGGCTGGGGCTGCCCGAGCTGATCCGCGCGGCGAGCCAGTCGGCCAAGGCGAAGTCGCTGATCCTCTTCTTCCTCGAAGGGGGGCCCGTCGGGCCAGGACCTCTGGGACATGAAGCCCGACGCGCCCGAGGGCGTCCGGGGCGAGTTCAGGCCGATCGCCACGACGCGTCCCCGGCCTGGTCTTCTGCGAGCACCTGCCGATGCTCGCGACGCAGGCCCACCACCTGACGCTCGTCCGCTCGGTCCACCACGCGATCAACGACCACAACGCCGGCGCCTACTTCATGCTGACCGGCCGCGACCCCTCGGCCGGCGGCAACCTGATCACGGCGCCCAGGCCCGACAACTTCCCGCCGATCGGCTCGGTGCTGGCGAAGCTCCGGCCGACCGGGCCGGCCCCTGCCCGACTTCGTCCATACGCCCGACTGGATGAGCAATAACGGCTCCTTCCTGCCCGGCCAGACGGCCGGCTTCCTCGGCGGGCCGTTCGAGCCGTTCGTCACCGGCGACCCGAGCCTGCCCGACTACACGGTGCCGGGGCTGACGCTGCCCCGGGGGATCTGCCTCGACCGCGTCGGCGGCCGCCGGTCGCTGCTCGACGCCGTCGACCACGCCCTCGACGACCCGAACGTCGACCGGCTCGACGCCCACTACCGCAAGGCGTTCTCGCTGATCTCCAGCCCCGAGGCCCGCCGCGCCTTCGACCTGACGCGCGAGCCGGCGGCCGTCCGCGAGCGGTACGGGCTCGACCCCGACAACCCCCGCAACAAGGAGGCCCGCCAGTTCGGCGGCCTGCCGCACCTCGGGCCAGTGCCTGCTGCTGGCCCGCCGCCTGATCGAGGCGGGCGTGCGGGTCGTCACCGTCTGCACCGGGGCCCGGTACGACCAGACGCTGGGACACGCACCGCCAGCACTTCCCGCTGCTGAAGCGGTCGATCCTGCCGATGTTCGACCGGGCGTTCTCGGCGCTGCTCGAAGACCTGAACGGGCGTGGCCTGCTGGAATCGACCCTGGTCGTGGCGATGGGCGAGTTCGGCCGGACGCCGAAGGTCGGCCAGATCACCAGCAGCGCCGGGGCCGACAAGGGCGGCCGCGACCACTGGCCGCTATTGCTACACCGTCCTGTTCGCCGGCGGCGGCATGCCCGCCGGCGCCATCTACGGCGCCAGCGACGCCCACGCCGCCTACCCGGCCCGCGACCCGGTCACGCCCCAGGACATCGCCGCGACGATCTACAAGGCGCTGGGCCTCGACCCCTCGACCCAGATCCGCGACCCGCTGGATCGGCCGCACGCGATCAGCCTCGGGACGCCGATCGGGGCGCTGGTGGGATGACCGGCGGGCTGGCCCACCATTGACGAACCCCCTCCCCCGCCATCACCATAACGGGAGACACACGAGGGACACGTCGCCGGCCTGGGGCGGCGGCTAGGTGGGCCGATGCGGGGCGGCGAATGAGCATTACGTATCAATGCGAGCAGTGCGGGCAGTGGCATACCGTCCGGGAGGGGAAGGTCGGCACGCGGGCGCGGTGCAAGGTCTGCGACCATGAGATGACCGTCCCGAACACGCCCGACCTGCTCGACGACGCGATCGACGGCCCCCGCGGGGGCGCCGCCCCGCCCCAGTGGCAGCAGACGCAGGCGGCGACGGCCCCGGTGGCGCGGCCGGCGCCGAGCCCGGCGGGCGACGAGGCGTCGGGCAAGCTCTGGGGCGGCGGGCTGGGCGTCGCCGGGTTCGTCCTCTTCCTCGTGATCCGGCTCGCCCTCCAGGGCGCCGGCGCGCGGCCGAGGCGCCCCCGGCCGGGGATGCCCCCGCCGCAGATCGTCCTGCAGCAGCCGCGCGTCGACCTCAACGCCCCGGTCGAGCTGCCCCGGACGTTCCCCGACCTCGGCCCGCCGCGCGAGGTCGAGCGCGGGGTCGAGCTCCGCGAGGTCGGGCTGCACGACGCCCAGCCCTTGCTGCCCGGCCACTCGGGCAAGCTCTGGCTCTACACGCCCGCGACCCGCGCCGCGCGGCCGCCGGCGTCGCTGCCGTGCGTCCTGATCGCGCCGGCCGGCAGCACCTGCCTGACCGGGATGAGGCTCGCCCCCGGCGACCGGCCCGAGCACCTGCCGTACGTCCGCGCCGGGTTCGCCGTGCTGGCCTTCGAGCTCGACGGGGCCGTGGACGTGCCCGACCCGCGAGGGATGCTGCCGGCGAGCTCGATCGAGGCGTTCCTCCGCGCCCGGGCGGGGCTGGTCAACGGCGAGGTGGCGCGGGCGTTCCTCAGGGCGAAGGTCCCCGAGGTCGACCTCGGCCGGCTCTACGTCGCCGGCCACAGCTCGGCCGCGACGTTCGCCCTGCTCTTCGCCGAGCACACGCACTTCGTGAAGGGGTGCGTCGCGTACGCGCCGGTCGTCGACGTCGCGGCCCGCGTCGACGTCGCCCGCGCGGCCCGGATCAGGCGGTTCGGGCTCGGCGACGTGTTCACCCGCTTCTCGCCCCGCGCCGGCGAGTCGAGGCTCAGCTGCCCGGTGTTCCTCTTCCACTCGCGCGCCGACGAGGATGTCCCCTTCGAACAGACCGAGGCCTTCGCCGAGCGGCTCCGGAGCTTGGACAAGCCCGTCGCGCTCGAGCTCGTCGACGAGGGCGACCACTACGATTCGATGATCAAGCAGGGCATCCCCCGCGGCGTCGCCTGGCTGAAGGCGCGCGACGCGGAGGTCCGCGCCCTGGGGAAGTGACCGCGGCGCTTCAGGGCCGCCTCGCGACCTCGGCCGGGCCGGCGAGCCGTCGGGCCACGCGGCGCGTCACCGCCTCTCGCCCCAGCGGGCCGGGGTGGACGAGGTCCATGAGCTCGCCGTCGCCGAGGGCCTCGCGGAGGTCGAGGACCTCGGGCGCGTCGGGCAGGCCCGCGATCAGCGCCGAGAGCCGCCGGCCCGCCTCGGCGGGCATCCGCGCCCGGAGCCCGGCCGCCTCCGGCAGCAGGACGAGGACGACGCGGGCATCCTGCCTCCTGAGGCGGCCGATTAGCCCGGTTAGGGCCCGCACGCTCGGGCCGCCCGGGCCGTAGGCGTCGGCCGAGAACCAGCCCTTGCGCGTGTACTCGCGGACCTGCCAGGCGCGGAACTCGTCCGTCGCCGGATCGGCCCAGGCCGCGGGCGGCGTCCAGTAGTCCGAGGCCGGCGCGAAGGCCGCGTCGATACCCACGCTCGGCGCCGCGGCGAGTCGGCACTCGAATACGGCGAGGTCCTTGAGGTAATGGAGCTTCGTGGCGTTGGGCCGCAGCCAGTCTCCGACATCCCCCGCGAGCCGGCCGATCGACCGGAGGAATCGGGCCGGCCCGGACGCCGAGGGCCGGGCCTTGACGAGCTGCGACCAGGCGGGCGGTGCCGGGTCGTTCAACATCGCCTCGGTCATGAGGTCGCCCGGGTCGGCGAGCATGCCGAGGTTGATCCCGACGACGGCGACCGAGGGCCGGACCCCGGCCCCCTCGAGGACCCTGGCGACCCGCTCGAGGTCGACCAGGCCCGCGTCGGGCCCGCAGAGGTTCAGCCACCGCGCCGGGCCGCCCTCGACGGCCAGGAGGCCGGGCTCAAGCGCCGCCTGCATCGTCGACGACCCGAGGATGACGCCCAGCCGGCCGCCGAGCCGCGAGTCGCGGCGGACGTCGAGGGCCGCCCGCGCCGCCCGGCCGCCGATCCGCTCGAGCGCCCCGACGTCCATCTTCGAGGGCACCGACGGGAACCACCCCGGCCGGCAGTCCGTCGCCCACCGCAGCGCCACGGCGAACATCCCGAGGGCGAGGGCGAGCGATCCGAGGGCCAGGGCCGTGCCCCGGAGGCGGGCGAGGTCGAACATGAACGGCCCCCGGTCAGACGCCGTGGTCGAGGAGCGGCCATGGTATCGCGGCCTCATGCCGCCACAAGGCCAGTCTTCGCACCCGGGCGGCACCGCCCTCAGCGGGCCCGCTCGACCATCCAGGGCCTGAGCGCCTCGAGGATGGCCGGGTTGAAGTCGCCGCGCTTCCCGCCGGGCATGGCGGCGCGGAGGGCCTCGCGCGGGGAGTCGGCCCGGTCGAAGCCGTGGCCGCTCCTGGGGACGACCCGGAACTGGCCCCGGCCCGGGTGCGCGGCCTCGACGACCGCGGCGATCGCCTCGTGGTCGTCGCGGCCCGAGACGGCGTCGGCCTCGCCCCAGAGGGACAGGACGTCGGCCTCGATCCTGCCCCAGGCCAGCGGGATGTTCACGTCGTTGAGCTGGTGGAAGAAGGTGTAGTGCCGGCCGAAGACCTGGTCGCCGTCGAACCCGATGGCCGGCCGGACCGTCACGGCCTCGGGGATCTCGCGGAGGATCGCCTCCGGCGCCTTCCTGGCCACGAGCAGCTCGTGGAGGCACCGCTCCTGGATCCGGATGCCGATGTCGAGCATCGCGAGGTTGCCGCCGGCGAGCGTGTGCTGCCGCCGCCCATTCTCCAGCATGTATTCAAGCCAGGTCTTGAACACGGTCCCATAGACCGCCACGCCCCGGACGGGCACCTCGCCCGCGACGATCGGCGCGAAGATGCCGCCCATGCTGTGGCCGAAGAGGAAGACGCGGTCGGGGTCGACGTCCGGCCGCGCCTTGAGGGCCTTGAGGGCCGCGCGGTAGCCGTCGAGCTCGCCCGCGAAGTCGAGCGCGGGGGCGTCGCCCTCGCTGTCGCCGCAGCCGGCCTTGTCGACGCGGAGGGTGACGAAGCCGGCCCCGGCCAGGCCCGCGGCGATCGCCGGATAGATCGCCCTGTCGATCGGCTCGCCGGGCCGCGGGTTGTCGAGCGTCGCCATGCCGAGGCCCTGGAGGATCAACAGCGCCGGGTATCGCCCCTTCGGGCCGGCGGCCTTGGGAACATAGGCGATTGTCCGGAGCCGGCCGGCCTTGCTGGCGACGTCGCCGTACTCGACGCGGTAGGCGTCGGTCTCCGGCTCGCGGGGCCACGCGTCGAGCCGGACCGTCAGGCTCGACGGCTCGCCGTCGCGGGTCAGTTCGAACGCCGTCTCGCGGCCCCCGAGCGAGCGGAGCCCGCGGAAGACGTCTGCGACCCGCCCGGTCGGCTTGCCGTCGACGGCGCGGATCACGTCCCCGGCCTTGAGCCCGCCCCGCTCGGCCGCCGACCCGGGGAGGACCTGCGTGATCCGGACGCCGCCCCCCTCGGCCGACTCGATCGCCGCGCCCAGCCGGGCCCGCCGCGGCAGGGCCTCGTCGGCCCGCGCGATCCCCGCCGCGACAACCCCGAGCACGACCGCGATCCCACGGGCCCCAAGTCCCGACGTCATGGCGATCCTCCTCATCCGGGCGCGATGGCCGCCGGCCCATCTTACCGCCTCCGGTCACGCCCCGGGCCTCCGATGGGCCGGTCGGCCCTCGGCTTCGATGGATGCATCAGGTAGGATGCAACCAGGGGCCCATCGTGGCGGACCAACCGCGGCAGCGGCCCCGACCTCGAGAGCCGAGCATCGCCATGAACGGGGCCCGCGCCGTCTACATCGGCACCGACAGCGGCGCCACGACCACCAAGGTCGGCGGCGTCTGGGACGACGGGACGACCATCTCCACCCGAGTCCTCCAGCACCCGACCGACGCCCAGCTCGGCCCCCAGGCCGTCGTCCGCGGCTGGGTCGAAAGCGTTGATGAATATTTACACGAACATAAATTGACATGGGACCAGGTCCACGGCGTCGGCCTGGCGATCCCCGGGCCGTTCCAGAAGTACGGCGTGCTCGACCACACGGCCAACCTGCCGCCGAGCTTCACGGGGTTCGACGTCCACACGCCGTTCATGAGCGCCCTGTCCGAGCGCGCCGGCCGGCCGGTGCCCTTGACCGTCGGCAACGACGGCGACCTCGGCGGCGTCGGCGAGGCCCAGCGCGTCCGGGGCGCGGGGCGGGGGAGCGTCGTCCTGCTGGCGCCCGGCTCGGGGCTCGGCTGCGCCTACATCGACGGCCGCGGACTGCCCCTGACCGGCGACTTCTTCGCCGGCATGGAGGCGGGCCACATGCCCGCCCCGCTCCACGAGCTCGGCGCGAGGCCCCACCCCTGCGGCTGCGGCCGGACCTGGGGCTGCGTCGAGGTCTACACGACGCTCTCCGGCCTGCCCCACCTGCTCGGCGACTTCCTGCCGAAGTACCCCGACCACCCCCTGGCCAGGTCCGACCTCCCGGCCAAGTCCCGCGCCTTCGCCCTCCGCGGCCTGGCCCAGGAGGGCGACGCGCTGGCGCCTGGAGATCTTCGACTTCCAGGCCCGCGTCCTCGGCTACCACGTCGCCACGCTGGCCATGGCGCTCGACCCGCAGTTCGTCGTCATCGGCGGCGGCCTGATGGACCCCGAGGCGACGTCCGAGGCCTTCCGCGAGCGGTACTTACGGATCGTCCGCGACGCTGCCGCCCCCAACCTCTGGCCCGCCCAGCGCGCCGGGCTGAGCATCGTCCCCGCCACCCTCGGCGACCTCTCCCAGGCCATCGGCGCGGCGCTGGTGGCGCTGTATCGAAGTCGTCATTAAAGTCTGATTTGAAACTCTGTTCGGACAAATTGGCTTCGGTCGGCGCGCGGCCTCCCGGGCCCGGACGGATTGGGTTCGGTCGCCGCGACGGCCCAACCCTCGCCCTTGGGTTCGGTCGGCGCCGGAACGCTCGGGTTCGCTCGACGCGATCGTCGATCCGGGCGCTTGTCTTCCCCTCGCTCGTGATGTCAAGGAGCCTTCCCATATCGCAATTCGGCCGGCTCACGTTCTCCGAAACCAAGTCCGGCGAAGGCGAGAGGCGGAGGTACGGGCGGCCTCCCTTGTCTGCGAGCCCGGCGCGGGTGCGGGCCGTGGCGTGAGCTGTCCCCCTGGGGGATCGGCCCGGGGTCGCTACGGCTTCTGCCTCTGGTAGGTCGCCAGGAAGAGCTTGGTCTTGGGCCGGGTCGCGAATTCCGTCGGGCGGGCCTTGCCCGTGAGGTCGTAGCAGACCGTCAGCTTGTCGCCCGAGAGATCGTAGATCGCCAGGAATGTCTTGCCCTTGTTCGGGCCGTCGGTGCCCTTGATATCCATCGCCTTGGGCTTGGCCGAGGTGTCGTACGTCACCGTCCCCCGGTCCGGCGACTCGGCCACGAGCTCGTAGGTCCCGCCCTTGAGCGTCAGCTTGATCGCGGCGCCCTTCGGGAGCTCGACGCCGCCGAGTTCGGCCGAGGTCAGGAGCCACGTCCCGTCGATCGCGGGCTCGCGGTCCTCGGCGAGGGCGCGGGGTGCCAGGCAGGGCAGCACGGCGAGCAGCGCGGCGGGGAGCAGGGCGAGGCGGCTCATCGGCAATCTCCGTGGGTAAGGGGGGACGAATCAGCGTCCCCGAAGCGGGCGGACCGGGACGCGGCAATCGAAGTCGAAATCCAGCCAGTCCTCGGGCGAGGTCGGATAGCTCCGGAAGACCTCCATCGCGGGGCCGTGACTCGGTTCGAGTCCGCTTCGTGGGAGCCACGAGTAGAACAGGTGCTTCCAGGCGCGGTCGACCTTGTGGATGTCGCCCCGGCAATGCAGCTCGGCGAATCGCCCCGCCGGGATGACCGCCGGGTTGACCTCTCCATCGGCCTGGACGCCTTCGGGAAGGACGAGGGACCAGTCGAAGCGGTATTTGGCCATGGGGGTGATGTCGGGGTCGTCCGGGCTCATGCCGATCAGCGTCGCGCCCGGCACGATCCCCCGCCGCAGGCCCCAGTCGATCAGCCTGCGATATCCGGCGAGGATCTTGTCGGGCCGATAGCCGCCGATCACGCGGACGTACCCGATCCGCATCGCCGGGCGCTCGCGGACGAGCACGCGGAAGCGGTCGGGATTGGCCGGGGACGGCAGCTCACCGAAACCATAGCCGGCGTTGGCCATCAGGTCTTGTCGGATCTTGCTCTCTTCCAGGAACGTCGCGCGGTCGTACCGGCTCGGGCTGAAGCCGTAGGCCTGCTTGAACGCCTTCGAGAAGTCCGACGACGACGCGAAGCCGTGGCGCAGGGCGATCGTCGTCAGGCTCTGCTTCGGCCCGTGGGCCATCGCGAACACCGCCCGCTCCAGCCGGAGCCGCCTGATGAAGCCATGCACCGGCTCGCCGACGAGCATCCGAAAGATGCGGTGGAAATGGAACGGCGAGAAATGGGCCAGGCGCGCCAGCTTCACCAGGGGGAGCGGCTCATCGAGGTGGTCGGCGATGTAGTCCATAACCCGATGGACGCGCCGGCGGTAGATCTCGGCGGATTGCGTTCCCGTCATGGGCGCCTCGGAGGGGCCACCCGACCCCGCGGAGCGACGAGAGGCGGGGCATGTGATCCGATGCCGGGCTGAAGGGTCGGGCGGCGCCTCTTGCGGCTTCGCCGCCCGGACAACTTGTTGCCCGGGCCGCCCGGCGGCCCCGACCCCGTTGCGGCACTATCCTCTCGGGATGAACCCGGGAACGCCCGTCTCCACGACGGAATTGAACCTGACGCGCGACTTGATCCCTTCGCTGATCTCCCGCACGGCCTCGTCGGGGAGGGTGGAGACGTCAAAGTTCTCGCTGATCCGGGCGGGGGTCTTCGAGGTGGTCAGCAGGGCCGTCCCGCGCTGGATGGCCCAGGCGAGCAGGACCTGCGCCGGGGTCTTGTCGACTCGCTCGGCGATCGCGGTGATGACGGGATCTTCCAGCAAGCTCGGCTTACTGCTATGCCCCAGCGCCGCGAACGCTTGCAGCACGATGCCATTCTTTCGGCAATAGTCCAGGAGGTCCCATTGCGGGAGGTACGGATGGGATTCGACGTGGACGACGGCGGGCTTGATCCTCGCCGCTTCGAAGATCTCTTCCGTCTGGGCCAGGCTGATGTCGGACAATCCGATGGCCTTGCACCTGCCCTCGTCCACCAGGCCCTCCAGCGCCCTCCATGTCTCCAGCAACGTCACCCCTTCGTCATAAATTACATCGCCCTTCGCATCCCTCGGGTCTTGCTCGTCGCCGGGTTGGAAGGCGAAGGGGGTGTGGATGAGATAGAGGTCGACGTAGTCGAGTCGGAGTTTCTTGAGACTGGCCTCGAAGGCGGGTTTCACGCGTTCGGGACGATGGTTGTTATTCCAGAGCTTCGTGGCGATAAACACGTCCTCCCGCTTGATCGTCCCCGCCTGGAACACCTCCTGCATCGCCCCGCCGACCACCTCTTCATTCCGGTAACGTTCCGAAGCGTCGATCTGGCGAAATCCCGCCTCCAGCGCCGCCTTGGTCGCGGTCCTGGTTGCCACGGGGTCGGGGATCAATGTCCCGAAGCCGAGCGCGGGGATCGCACCGGACCCATTGTTGAGGGCGATCCTCGTGTAGCGAAGGCTGTCGCTCCCTGCCATCGTTTCACCCCTCCGAAGTGGGGACGGCGGTCGGTCGGTTCAGCGGTTCACCGCGCTCATGTCCTCGTAGCGCTCGCCGCTTGCCGCGCCTTTCGGTGCGGCCTCGTCGATCCGCTGCAGGTCCTCGCGCGTCAGGGCGATCCCGAGCGCGGCCACGTTCTCCTCCAGGTTCTTGCGGCGCTTGGTGCCGGGGATAGGGACAACCCCTTCCTGGGCCAGAAGCCACGCCAGGGCCAACTGGGCCGGCGTCACCCCCTTCGTGGCGGCGATCTCCTTCACCCGGTCCACGAGCTCCAGGTTCTTCCGGAAGTTCTCCCCCTGGAACCGCGGCCTGTGGCGGCGCCAGTCGTCAGGCGGCAGGTCCTCGAAGCGTCGCAACTGGCCGGTGAGGAAGCCCCGGCCGAGCGGGCTGTACGCGACGAAGCCGATGCCCAGTTCCCGGACGGTGGGGAGGAGCTCGTCCTCCGGGTCGCGGCTCCAGAGCGAATACTCGGTCTGGAGGGCGGAGATCGGGTGGACCGCGTGCGCCCGGCGGATGGTCGCGGGCGCCGCCTCGCACAGGCCGAGGTAGCGCACCTTCCCCCGCCCCACCAGCTCTGCCATCGCGCCGACGGTCTCCTCGATGGGGACCTTCGGGTCGACGCGGTGCAGGTAATAGAGGACGATGTGATCGATCCCCAGCCGTCTGAGCGAGTCGTCGCAGGCCTCGCGCACATGCTCCGGCCGTCCGTCCAGGCCCCCTCCCCCCCTGCCGTCCGTGCCGCCCACGAAGCCGAACTTCGTGGCCACCCTCACCTCGTCGCGCCGGCCGCGGATCGCCTTGCCGATCAGCTCCTCGTTCTTGAACGGGCCGTAGGCGTCCGACGTGTCGAGGAGATTAATCCCCAGCTCCAGGGCCCGGTGGATGGTCGCGACGGACTCGGCTTCGTCCGCGGGCCCGTAGGCATCGCTCATGCCCATGCAGCCGAGCCCCATCGCGGAGACGGTCAAACCCTGCTCGCCGAGTCGTCGCGGCTCCATGGGCTTCCTCCTCGTGATGCGCGGCGCTCCGTCGTTAGTTCCTGGATGGGTGTCGGCCCCGTTATTCGGGGCCTCGCCCGGGGGCCCTCGGACACGCATTAGACACTGGCGGATGCTCGTATGCAAAGGAAGAATGGCGGGCTCGGAGCGGCGGTGCGAAGGGGCCAAAGGGGACATGAAGGGGCCAAAGGGGACATTCCTCAATTCCCCGGGGGATGGCCCAAGATAGGCAACCCGGCCGTCACGGTTTGGCACCCCTCACGGCCCGGACAACGAGTCGTCCGGGCCACCTCCACCAGACCGCCTTGACACCCCACCCCACTTGGTTAAGATATTAACCAAATGGAAACCCCGCGCAAGAAGCCCCACTCGCTCCCGGTCCTCGACAGCGACCCCCGGCCGTGGGAGGTCAAGGTCGTCGTCGCGCTGCTCCAGCTCCAGAACCGGCTGGAGCGCCGGCTGGCCGAGGTGCTCGGGCCGCTCGGGCTGACGCTGCCGCAGTTCGACGTGCTGATGACCCTCTGCCACGGCGACGGCATCACCCAGCAGGAGCTGGCCGAGCGCCTGCTCGTCACCAAGGCCAACGTCGTCGGGCTCCTCGACCGGGTCTGCGACGCCGGATGGGTCGAGCGCCGGCCGGACCCCGAGGACCGCAGGGCCAACCGGATCTACCTGACCGCCGCCGGCCGCAAGCTCGCGGCGCGGCGCATCCCGACCAGCACGCCCTCATCCGGAGGCTCTTCGAAGGCCTCACCGAGTCGGACCTCCGGCGGATGCACGGGCTGCTCCAGCGGCTCAACGGCGCGTGCATGGGCTGATTTTTTCGGGCCCATGGTAAATGTCTTGACCGTCAGGATTTTTACGGACGAGTGGGCGCGGCTCGTCGGCCTGCGCCCGGGCCATTCTTTCCCGAGGGAGAGTCCGATGAAGGTCGCCTCGACCGTCGCGCGTTACCTGCTGGGGATCATGTTCACCGTCTTCGGCCTGAACGGCTTCCTGCACTTCCTTCCGATGCCGCCGATGGCCGGGCGGGCCGGCGAGTTCCTCGGCCTGCTCGCGAGCTCGCATTACCTGGTCCCCGTCTTCGCGATCCAGCTCGCCTGCGGGCTCCTCTTCCTCGCCGGCCGCTACGTGCCGCTGGCGCTCACGCTGATCGCGCCCGTGATCGTCAACGTCCTCCTGTTCCACGCGCTGATGGAGCCCGGCGGGATCGCGCCGGGCGTCGTCGCGGCCGTGTGCTGGCTGTTCGTCTTCTATCGCGTCCGCGCCGCCTTCGCCGGGATCTTCTGGGCCCGGGTCCCGGAGCCTCGGGAGGCCGAGGCCACAGAGGGCGGTGTTCGGGCGGGCCAACCGGTCGTCACGGGCTGACAGTCGGGCTCGATCGCGATCCGGCCCGCCCGAATCTTCGTGACGCCCGCCTCGGAGAATATTAGGCTCCTCCCAGCGAATCACCCGCGTGTGCGGCGGAGTCCGCCGCGACAAGTGACCCGGAGGGAGCACCGATGCCGCCATACGGACGTCCGGTCGTGTTCACCCTGGCCGCCCTGGCCCTGCTGGGGTCGCCCGCCGCTCGGGCCGAGCTGCCGCCCCTGATCCCGCGCGAGGTCCTGCTCGGCAACCCCGAGCGGACCAGCCCGAAGATCTCGCCCGATGGCAAGCGGCTCGCCTGGATCGCGCCCGACGCGAACAACGTGCTCCAGGTCTGGGTCAAGACCGTCGGCGGGTCGAACGACCGGGCTGTGACCGCCGACAAGAAGCGCGGCATCCGGAGCTACGTCTGGGCCCACGACGATCGGCACATCCTCTACGTCCAGGACGCCGACGGCGACGAGAACTGGCACCTCTACGGCGTCGACCTCTCAAGCAAGGGCCCGGTGCGCGACCTGACGCCGGTCAAGGGCGTGCAGGCAAGGATCGCCGGGCTCGACCCGAAGTTCCCCGACCAGGTGCTCGTGGCGCTCAACCAGCGCGACCCGCGGATCCATGATATCTATCGCCTCGACCTGAAGACCGGAGCTCTCGACCTCGACACCGAGAACCCGGGCGACATCGCGGGCTTCCACGCCGACCCCGACTTCCGCGTCCGCGCCGCGCAGGTGGTGACGCCCGACGGCGGGACCGAGATCCGCGTCCGCGACGATGCCCGGAGCGGCTGGAAGACCCTCCTGAAGGTCGGGCCCGAGGAGAACCTCGGCGCCGTCGACTTCACGGGCGACGGCAAGGGCCTGACGCTGCTCTCGTCGATCGGCTCCGACACGGCGAAGGTCGTCGAGCGCGAGATCGCCAGCGGCCGCGAGCAGACGCTCGCCGGCTCGCCCGAGGCCGACGCCCAGGACGTCGAGGTCCACCCGAAGACCCACGTCGTCCAGGCCGTCTCGTTCGCGCCGGGGCGTTCGAAGTGGGTGGTCGTCGACCCGTCGATCCGCGACGACTTCGAGGGGATCGCCCGGCTGGCCGAGGGCGACTTCTCGATCATCAACCGCGACGACAAGGACGCCACCTGGCTCGTCGGCTTCACCTCCGACCGCGGCCCGGTCCGCTTCTTCGCCTGGGACCGCGCGGCGAAGAAGGGGACGTATTTATTCTCGCATCAACCCAAGCTGGAAGGCCTGGCGCTGGCGGCGATGACGCCGGTGGAGTTCCCGGCGCGGGACGGGCTGAAGCTCCGCGGCTATCTGACGCTGCCCGTCGGGGTCGAGCCGAAGGGCCTGCCGATGGTGCTGCTCGTCCACGGCGGGCCGTGGGCCCGCGACTCGTGGGGATACAACCCGATGCACCAGTGGCTCGCCAACCGCGGGTATGCCGTCCTCTCGGTGAACTACCGGGGCTCGACGGGCTTCGGCAAGGCGCACCTGCACGCGGGCGACAAGCAGTGGGGCAAGGCCATGCACGACGACCTGCTCGACGCGGTCGCGTGGGCCGAGAAGCAGGGGTACGCCGACCCGAAGAAGGTGGCGATCTTCGGCGGCTCGTACGGCGGCTACGCGGCGCTGGCCGGGGTGACCTTCACGCCCGAGGCCTTCGCCTGCGCCGTCGACATCGTCGGGCCGTCGAACCTGAAGACGCTGATCGCGACGATCCCGCCCTACTGGAAGCCGATGCGGGCGCTGTTCGACTCCCGGATGGGGAACGTCGACGACCCGAAGGACGCCGAGCTGATCCGCGCCGCGTCGCCGCTGTTCCGAGCCGACAAGATCGTCCGCCCGCTCCTGATCGGCCAGGGTGCGAACGACCCGCGGGTGAAGCAGGCCGAGAGCGAGCAGATCGTGGCGGCGATCGCCAAGAACGGGGGCAAGGTGACGTACGTGCTCTACCCCGACGAGGGCCACGGCTTCGCGCGTCCCGAGAACCGGATCGACTTCAACGCCCGCGCCGAGGCGTTCCTCGCCCGCCACCTCGGCGGCCGCGCCGAGCCGCTCGCCGGTGACCGGCAGCCGGGGTCGACGGCCGTCATTCGCGAGGTCGGGCGCTGATCGCGAGGCCGGCCGCGCCCAGCCCCGCGGCCGGCCTCGGCGTTCCCCCGCGCCGAACGAACCCGGCGCCGGGTTCGGGCGGGCCTGAGGCCCCGGCGCCGAGCGAACCCGAGCGTCCGCCTTCCGTTAGCCATCGTGCGGCCTCGTACGCGGGCCGGCGCACGAAGCCGAACGGGGGCGGACGGAGCGGGATTGGGTTCGTTTCGTCGGCCGGGGCTCGGGTTCGCTTCGTAACGGGGCCGGCGGGATCGACTCGCCTCGCGGCCCGGCCTCGCCCGCCGAGTCGGGCCGGTTCGGGGCCGGCCCCCGACCCGCTCCGGCCCCCGTCTCACACCTTCTCAATACGCGTCGGCCGAGACGACTTCGCCGCCGGCCATGCTGATGATGGCCCACCAGGTCTGCGGGTTGATGGTGGACTTCATCGCGCGGACCGAGCCGTCCCTCATCAGGGCGTTGACGACTCCGGAATGGCGGCTGCTGGCGCGGAGGCGGCGCGACGACGGTCGCGGGTCGGCCCCGGCATGGGCATCGACCCTCGGCGAGGGGGCATGTTCCGTCAGTCGTCGGTCATCCATCGGCCATGCGCCCGGGCGGTCGCATCAGAGCGAGCTGGCGTCGATGATTTCGCTCCCCTGCGTCGTCGAGAGGGAGCGCCAGGTCTGCCGGTCGATCGAATTCTTGAAGAACGCCACGCTCCCGTCGGCCTTCAACGCGTTGACGCCGCCGCTGTGGAAGCTCCGCGCGGCCACGAACGCCGGCGACTTCTCCTGGCAGGGCGGGTTGAGGTTATACGGGTAGGCGCAATAGGTCGTGATCCAGTCGGGCTGGGTCGAGTTGGGCGTCGTGTAGGCCATGAACATGGTGCACGGGATGTCGTCGTTGTAGATGTCGCCGCGGGTGTCGGTCCAGTTCGGCTTCGTCGTCGCCGACCGGGCCGTCCTGGCCGACGATCACCTCGGACATCAGCAGGGTGTTGCTCGTCCCGTCGATGATCGACGAGATGTTCTTGGACATGTTGCCCGCGAACGGCGCCCCGCCGAACGGGACCGTGTCGCCATACGGCCCGTTGGTCATCGGGTTGGGCCAGTTGGCGCCCGTGGCGTTGGTCGGGGCCTGATCCTGGCCGTAGTGCGTGTTGCCCCAGTTCACGACGTAGTCGCCCTCGTCGCGGCTGTTGCGCTCCTGCGAGTTCGTTTGGGGGTCGCTCGGGCAGTGGAAGATCGCGACCGAGATCCAGCACGACGTGGTGTTCTGGGCCGCGTTGAACCCGAGGGAGAAGTTGGCCCCGTTGTAGAGCGACGACTGCTCGATGGTGGATGTGATGCTCATGGCCCAGGTCCGGCGGTTATTGTTGGCGGTCCCCCTGGCGTAGGTGTAGCCCAGGCCCATCCGGCCGATCGGGAACCCGTTGTTGATGTCGTGGTAATTCTGCATCCCGAGGCCGAGTTGCTTGAGGTTGTTGATGCACTGGCTCCGCCGCGCCGCCTCGCGCGCCGCCTGCACGGCGGGCAGCAGGAGGGCGATCAGGACCGCGATGATGGCGATGACGACCAGGAGCTCGATCAGCGTGAAGCCGCGTCGTCGCATGGCTGTTCTCCTATAGGGAGTTCGCTCGTTCGGCCCTCGCGGGCGCGGGATGGGATGGGAATTCGGCGGACGTCATGGCTCGCGATACGGCGACGGCCGCCGCACGCGATCTGGGCTCGGGGGGCCTCCGGGTTTCTGGGACGATGGATGCTGAGATAGATAGGGTGCGGTCCCCGGCGGGCGGCCGGGTCGCCGCGAGATCGACGATCGGTCAGTCGGTCCGGTCCGGGACGGCCGCCAGCCGGTAATGGGCCCGGATCTCCTCGGCCGTCAGCGGATGGTCATAGAGGGCGACCTCGTCCATCAGGCCGACGAACGGCCGGCGGAAGCCGGTGTGGTGGATCTGCTTGCTCTCGGGCAGGGTGGTCAGTCGGCCCAGGATGACCTGGCAGGGGGACGTCGAGCCGCCCGGGCCGATCGCCTGCGACGCCTGGACGGCGCCGTCGAGGTAGAGCTCCATCCGCTCGCCCGCGAGCTGCGCCACCAGGTGGTGCCAGCGGTAGGGGACGTAGATGTCGTCGGAGAACAGGTTGTCGCCGCCGCCTCGGCCGGTCGGCCAGCGGTAGAGGAACCGGATCGAGGCCGGGCGGAACAGGGACGTCCGGTTCGACGCCGTCAGCTCGACGAGCGAGAGGTGGTGCATCGTGTCCTTCGGCGCGACCAGGCTCACCAGCGACGCCTGGCCGATCGCCTCCGGGAGGAACCAGACCTCGACCGCATAGCCCGGGGACCGGTTCGGCTTCCAAGGGCCGTCCATCTGGAGGTGCTGGTTGTGCTGGCCGGGCCCGAACGCGGCGCATCGGTTGCCGGCCCCCGGGCCCGCGAGCTGGATCGGTCCGGTCACGAGCAGCGGCGGCCCGCCCGCGACCTCGTTGGCGACCCGGCCCCCCTCCTCGGACTCGAACCGCCAGTAGCACCTCGGCCGCGACGCGAGGACCGAGTCGCGATAGCCCGGGGCCAGCGCCAGCGGCTCGCGGGCCGGCAGGAACGGCCCCACGAAGTCCTCCGGCCCGGTGAACGGGCCGATCAGGCCGGACCCGGGGTCGATCTCGAACCCCCCGTTCGCCGTCTTCATGAGCCGGCTGTGCCGCATCGCGCCGGAGGTGCCGAGCACGGCGGCCTCGACCTCGCCTTCGAAGACCTTGCCGCGCGACTTGCCGTCGGGCTTGATGTTGACCCCGAACTCGGTCCCGAGGTCGAGGACCGCCGTGCCGGGCCCGGAGACCACGAACCCCTCGGCACCCTCGGGCACCCTCGCCCTCAGCTTGCCGCTGTTGCAGGCGATCCGGTCGACGGAGAGGAGGTCGATGTCGGCCGGGCCCTCGACGATCACGGAGACGCCGCTCAGCATCGAGAACGCCGCGCGGCCCTCGAGGACCCGGAGCCGGCCCTTCGGCAGGATGTCCCCCTCCTTCGGTACCCGGCCGCCGCCCATCTCCCACCGCACCCCCTCCGCCCGGACGACCACGGCGACGCCCTCCGCCGCGTCGACCTTCACCGGCGGGGCATCGGCGACCGCCGGGGCCTTCCGGGGCACCGACGTCCGGAGCACCGCGACTAGGCCGATCGCGAAGAGGACGGCCAGGGTCCAGCCGACCGCCGCCGAGGCCAGCCAGGACCGCGCGGGCGAGACGACGGCATCGTCGCCGATCGCCGGCCCGAAGAGGTCGCCGGCCGGCTCCAGCGGCGGGGCCGACAGCGGCCTGAGCGGCATCGACGAGCCGCCCGGCATGTCGGCCGGCCCGGAGCCGGACATGTAGTCGAGGTGGAGCCGCGCGTGGAGCCCCATGAACTTCAGGTACAGGTCCTGCGCATCGGGGTCGTCGCGGAGCAGCTCGCGGAGCCGGTCCGACCCCGAGGGGTTCAACTCGCCGTCGACCAGCTCACAGAGCAGCTCGAAGAGCTCGTCGGACTTGGAGGGTTCGTTCACCATGCGTCCGCCGCCAATCGTCTCTCGATGCAGTGCATCAATTGCTTCCTGATCCTCGACAAGGAGACCTTCATCGCCGCCTCCGACTTGCCGACCCCCGCGGCGAGCTCGCGGATCGAGAGGCCGGAGCCGTAGCGCCGGCCGATCAGGAATCGGAGCCGCTCGGGCAACGCCGCGAGGCAGTGCCTGAGGGCGACATGGAGCGTCTCGGCATCCTCGGCCGGCTGAGGCCGCTGGGCGATCTGGTCCAGCAAGGACTCGTCGAACAGGTGACGATCGCGCTTCTTGTCGCGCAGGTGGGCGAGGACCTTGAAGTGGGCGACCCTCCGCGACCAGGCCGCGAAATCCGTCCCCTCGACGAAATCCGACGATTTACGCCAGAGCTCCAGGTTCGTCTCCTGGAGCACGTTACGCGCCTCGTGGACGTCGCCGAGCAGCGAGACGAGGTAGACGAAGAGCCGACTCTGATGGTCGGTGAGGCACCCGATGAATCGCTCGGCCCGTTCGTCCTGGTTCATCGATGGAATCGCGCACGAGACCATGGTCCGACCGACCCCCTTTCGAAGGAGGATGTCCGGGCTCGAGTTCCTGGTCTGGCTTCGGAGAATTGTTCCGCGTCTCTATACCGCGAACTCCCGGAAGGTAACGGGAAATCGCGCCGAACGGCTCCTCCTCAGAGCCCTTCCCGCCCCGGTTTTCCCCGCCGCAAGGATGGAGGAGAGGGCTTCCCTTCCCGGGTAAAATCCGGCCGGCCGCTGTCCGACCCCGGCCGCTTCGATCATGAAGTGATCGGAGGGATCGCATGGCACCCGAAGTCCGCCCTCCGATCGGAGCCCTGCCGATGGCGAACGCCGATTCCGTCTCGATGCTGCTCGACGGCCTCAAGGCCGGGAACGATAAGGATATCCAGCGGCTCTGGGACCGCTATTTCGAGCGGCTGGTCCGGCTGGCCGGGGTCGCGGCTGCCGGGGCATGCGCGGCGGGCGTTCGACGAGGAAGACGTCGCGCTGAGCGCGTTCCGGAGCTTCTGCGACCGCGCCGGGCAGGGCCAGTTCCCCCGGATGGACGACCGCGACGACCTCTGGCGGCGTGCTCTCGACGATCACGACCCGCAAGGCCGTCGACACGGTGCGGCACCAGACCCGCCAGAAGCGGGGCGGGGGCCGGGTGCTCGGCGAGTCGGCCGTGGGCGGCGACGACACCGACGGCCCGGGCCTGGCGCGGTTCCTCAGCCGCGAGCCGACGCCCGAGGACGCCGCCCGGTTCGCCGACGAGTACGAGCGGCTGCTCGGGCGGCTCGAGGACTCGACGTTGAAGACCATCGCCCTCCGCCGGCTCGAGGGGTACAGTAGCGAGGAGATCGCCGCCGGGCTGGGCTCCTCGACGCGGACGGTCGACCGCAAGCTCGGGCTGATCCGCGCCATCTGGCGGGAAGAGGTCGAACGCTGACGGTCTTGTAGGGTCCGCGATTGCCGAACATCCTGGGCGGCGGCCTCGAATCGAAGCCGGTCCGCCATAGCGGACCCTACGAGGCGCCGAGGAAGTCTCGCGATGAAATCCCCTTCCACGATCGAGGCCGAGGCCCTGCCGGTGGGCGAACGGCGGGCCATCGACGCGGCGTGCGACCGCTTCGAGGCCGCCTGGCGCGCGGCGAGCGGCCCGATCTTGGCGACTTCCTCGGCGACGCCCGCGGCCCGGCGCGGGCCGTCCTGTTCCGCGAACTGCTCGCGCCTCGAGCGGGAATATCGCCTCGGCGACGCCGTGCCGCCCGACGCCGAGACTTATCGCGAGCGATTCCCCGAGCATGCCGGGCTGGTCGACGCCGCGTTCGCGACCGACGCGGCCGAGACGCACGCGAGTCGGTCCCCGCCCGACGCCACCGTCGACCTCGGCACGACCCGCGCGGCCACGTCGCCGGGCCGGCCGATCGGCGACGTCGCCGACCCGACGCTCGCGCTGGCCGGGGCGGGCTACGAGGTCGAGTCGCGAGCTGGGGCGGGGCGGGATGGGGGTCGTCTACCGGGCCCACCAGCCGGCGCTCGGGCGGGCCGTGGCGCTGAAGCTGATCCGCGCCGGCGGGCTTCGCCTCGGAGGCCGAGCCGCCGCCGGTTCCGCAACGAGGCCGAGGCGGTCGCGCAGCTCGACCACCCGCACATCGTGCCGATCTACGAGGTCGGCGAGGCCCGCGGGCCTGCACTACTTCAGCATGAAGCTGATCGACGGCGCCAGCCTCGACCGGCGGCTCGCCGACGTTCCGCGCCGACCCCCGCGCCGCGGCCCGGCTGGTCGCGCAGGTCGCCGAGGCGGTCCACCACGCCCACCAGCGCGGCATCCTCCACCGCGACCTGAAGCCGGCCAACATCCTGCTCGACGAGCGGGGCGAGCCGCACGTCACCGACTTCGGCCTGGCCAAGCGGATCGACGCCGACGCCGACCTGACGCACTCGGGCGCCATCGTCGGCACGCCGTCGTACATGTCGCCCGAGCAGGCCACCGGCGTCGCGGGGCGGGTACACGACGGCCACGGACGTCTACGGCCTGGGGGCGATCCTCTACGCCCTGCTGACCGGCCGGGCGCCGCACACCGGCAGCACGCTGGTCGAGACGCTCGACCTGGTGCGCGACGCAGTCCCGCCCGAGCCGCCGTCGCGGCTCAACCCCCGGGTCCCGCGCGACCTGGAGGTCATCTGCCTGAAGTGCCTGGAGAAGGACGCCGGCCGCCGCTACGCCGAGCGCCCAGGCCCTGGCCGACGACCTCGGCCGCTGGCTCGACGGCGAGCCGATCGCCGCCCGGCCGGTCGGCCCGCTGACGCGGGCCCGGCATGTGGTGCCGGCGCCACCCGCTGCCGGCCGGCGCTCGCGGCGCTGCTGGTGCTTTCGGTGCTCGTCGGCTTCGCCGGCGTCGACCTGGAAGTGGCGCGAGGCCGTCGGCGAGCGGACCAGGGCCGGGATGATCGCCGACTTCCTCGCCAACCGCGTGCTCGCCGAGTCGTCGACCGAGGTCAATCCCGTCGGCGCCAAGGTTCACGGTCCTCGACGCTGCTCGACCGCGCCTCGGGCCGGATCGGCGGCGACTTCCAGGGACAGCCCGACGTCGAGGCGTCGATCCGCGAGACGATCGGCCGGTCGTACCTCTCGCTCGGCGAGTACGCCAGGGCCGAGCCGCACCTCCGCAAGGCGATCGAGCTCGACGCCGCGCATCACGGACCCGAGGCCCCGGCGACGCTCCGCGCCACGAACGCTGCTGGCCGTCCTGCTCGACGAGTCGGGCCAGGTCGGCGAGGCCGAGCCGCTCCTGCGCGGCGAACCTGGCCGACAGCCCGCCGCGCCCTCGGGCCCGACGACCCGATCACGCTCGAGGCGGCCGACCGGCTCGGCGCCCTGCTCCGGCAAGTCCGGCAAGCTCGACGAGGCCGAGCCGCTGCTCCGGCAGGCGCTCGCCGCCCGCCGCCGCGTGCTGCCGACGGACCACCCCGACACGCTCCGCTCGGTCCGCAACCTCTGCCTGCTGCGACGTCGACCGCGAGCCGGTTCGCCGAGGCCGAGGCGCTGGCCGACGAGTACGAGCGGGGCATCCGCTGCGCCCGGGGCCCGAAGCACCCCGACAACGTCACCGCGCTGGCCAATCGCGGCCTGATCCAGCTCCTCCAGGGCAAGCCGGCCGAGGCCGAGCCGTTCTACCGCCAGGCCGCGGAGGAGGCGCCGCGCATCCTCGGCCCCGACCACCCGACGACCCGCGCCGCCGTCGTCGAGCACGCCCGCGTCCTCCGCGACGCCGGGCCGACGTCCCGGTGAGCGGCCGATGGATCGCTCGCCGTCCCCCCACGATCTCGGGAAGGTCCCTCCCATGTGCGCAACGAAGCGCGGATTCACGCTGATCGAGCTGCTGGTCGTCATCGCGATCATCGCCGTGCTGATCGCGCCTGCTCCTGCCGGCCGTCCAGGCGGCGCGCGAGGCGGCGCGGCGCGATGCAGTGCACGAACAACCTGAAGCAGATCGGCCTGGCGATGCACAACTACCACTCGGCCTTCGACTCGTTCCCGCCCACCGGCGGCATCGACGTCGAGCGGCAACACCGGCGGCAGCGGCAAGGTCCCGCAGACGGCGTCGGTCCACATGCGACTGCTCAATTACCTGGAGCACATCGACGTCTATAACGCCTACAACTTCAAGCTCGGCGACGTGCTCAACGGCGTCGCCGTGGCGGCGCAACACGACGGTCATGTCGACGAACATCCCCGGCTACCTCTGCCCGTCCGACGCCAACCCGGGCAACGATCGGGCAGCCTCGCCGGCGGCTTCAGCGTCGCCGGTGACGTGCATCAACTACGCGATCAACGCCGGCAACAACCGCCAGAATCTCGGCGGTCGGCGTCAACGGCATCTCCTGGTGGCTCGGCGGCAACGCGACCTACGGGAGCCTGACCACCCTGGCCACGATCAGCGACGGCACGAGCAACACGGCCGGGTTCAGCGAGTGGGTCAAGGGGAAGTCGGGCGCGATGACCGCGGGCCCCAACCTCGTCTACGCGATCGCCTCGCTATGCCAACGGCGGCGGCCAGGCCGATTACAACGCCTGCACCGCCTCGACCACGCCGCTCTGGGACAACAAGGGCGAATACTGGACCCTCCAGGACACCGGCCGCGGCGGGCCGTATTACCACGTCATGACCCCGAACAAGCCGGGCTGCGCCGTCGGCATGGCCTTCGGCACCGCCGACTCGTTCATCGGCGCCGGGCTCGATGCACCCCGGCGGGGCCAACGTGCTCCTGATGGACGGGTCGGTCCGGTTCGTCAAGGATTCCGTCAACCTCGCGACCTGGCTGGCGCTCGGCTCGCGGAACGGGGGCGAGGTCGTCAGCGCCGACGCCTTCTGAATTGGTTCATTTGCTGATTTCCCGTCCGATCCTCGCGCCGATGGCGATGCATCCTGCAGGGCCGATCGCCCCGCGGTGCCGACCCGATGCCGGTCGGCCGACGGCGATCGTCAGTCCGCGAGGATAGGCGGAAACGCAGATGCATCTGATCGCGATCGACGAGGGCCCGAACATCCCGCTGGGGCCGTCGCCGACAGTCGTCGGCCGGCACCCGGGCTGCGACGCCTGGCTCGAGTCCCGGCGCGTCTCGCGGCGGCACTGCTGCGTGGTCCGGGCCGAGGGCGAGGTCTTCGTCCGCGACCTGGGGAGCACCAACGGCACGTGGATCAACGGCCTCCGCGTCGACGGGGGCCGGCTCCGGCCCGGCGACGAGCTGGCCATCGGCGGCGTTCGCTATCGGATCGAGGACGGCTCGGCCGCCGAGGCCACCTATCGCGGGCCGACCCTTTGAGCCGGCCTCGGGGTGGCTCGCCCTGTGCTTTCTTACCTTCTGCCTTGGTCGAAAGCAGAAGGCAAAAGGCACAAGGCAAAGAAATCCCGGCAGCCCGCGGGGCGGGTTCTTCTCGCCTTGGCGGCCGTCCGTGCCGATAATCGAGAGGTGGCTCCCCGCGCGCACGGACGGAGAAGCGGCATGCGCCTCGCGACGGCGGTCCTGGTCCTCGTGGCGGCCGCGCCGGCGGCGCGGGGGCAGTACCTCGGGCTCGTCAACCTCGACCATCTCAACCGGAAGCTCTCCGGCCAGGTCGTTGATTACACTCATAATCACGGGGCCGATCGCCGCATCCCCTCGGCGGTCCTCGGCCGCCCGCGCGACCTCTACGTCTACCTGCCGCCGGGCTACACGCCGACGCGGGCCTATCCGGTCCTGTTCTACCTGCACTCGGCCTCGGTCGACGAGCACTACTTCCTCGGCGCCGAGCAGGTCGTCGAGCTCGATGGGATGATCCGTTCGGGCCTCTTCCCGCCGGCGATTGTCGCGGCGCCCGACGGCCTGGCCGACGGGCGGAACCGGGTCAACGACCCGCACACGTTCTTCCTCAACGGCCGGCTCGGCCGGTTCGAGGACCACCTGCTGTATGAGGTGATGCCGTTCCTGGCGTCGCACTACTCGGTCCGCCCCGAGCCCGGCGCGCACGGGCTGCTCGGCCTCTCGGGCGGCGGCCTCGGCGCGGCGAGCATCGCGCTGCGGCATCCCGACGTCTTCGGCGTCGTCGCCGTCCTCTCCGCCCCGCTGAACCTCCGCTATACGACCTGCACCGGCGACTCGCGCGCCGACTTCGACCCGGCGACGTTCCGCTGGAAGACGACCTACGACCCCGACGAGGTCGTAGGCGTCTTCGACCTCGGCCTGCGCAAGGTCCCGGCGAAGAAGCACATCGCCCCGGTCTTCGGCGACGACCCCGTGGAGGTCTTCGCCCGCGTGCTCGCGATCAACCCGGCCGACCTCCTCTTCACCGCGAGCCCCGCGCCCGGCCGCCCCGCGATGTTCGTCGGCTTCGGCGGCCGGGATAACTGGAACTTCGACGCCCAGTCCGAGTCGTTCCTCTGGCTCGCGAGGCAGCGCGGCTTTCCCGTCGACTCCGACCGCGACCCCCGCGGCCGGCACGCCCTGCCCTATTTCCGCCGCGGCGAGGACGACGCCCTCCGCTGGCTGGCGGGGCACCTGCTGCCGCCGATCCCGTAGGGTCCGCTATTGCGGACCGTCTTTAATCGCGTCGGTCTACGCTCTCGCCCGAACCATGTGTTTCGGGATGATCCGTGGCCACCGGTGCTTTGAGGAAGCGATCGGCGAACGTCTTCTGGAGTTCCACGTAGTGCGCGACCAGCCGCGCGGGATCGTGGCCGAACCGCGCCGAGATCTGGTGGCGGATCTCGCGGATCTCGTCGATGGCTGGATCGTTCAACGGCGCAAACATGATCATTTTCTCTCTTTCTACAATGACTTTTGCTATATTGCTGATTATTACTCTGGCTCCTCTTCGTACTCGACGAGCACCGTGTCGGACGTATGCTCCAAGTGCTTGAGACTGCTCAGCTCACGGACACTATCGTACGAGAGGAGGGTGCAACATTCCGACAGAGGGCCCCTCTCCAAGAGGGAGAATACCGGCCTTCGAATCTCTGTGAAGACCTTCTGCCGCCGCGACTCCGGGGCAACGATATGCAGCCGAATATCCATATTGGGCTGAAGCGCCAACAGGTCGGCCATCCGGAGCAGGCCTGAGTAGATCGCCGTCGTGTGCTCAACTTCGAAGGCCCGCGCGATCGATCGGCCCTTGAGCCAGATGACGTCGATCTGCTCGATCGTCTTCAAAGTCGTCTCGTCGTAATTCATCGGCAGGATGTCGATCAGCGACCCGTCCTCGGGCGCCCACTCGCGCAGGACTGCCGACCGATCTGCCTTCGGCAGCCAGATGCGAAACCCCATTTTCTCGCCACATCGAGCGAGTAGAGCTTGGATTTGCGTCGACTCGCGCAGGTTCGTCCGGCGTCCCGTCAACTTCGTCTTTCGGCTCGTCTTCGGGCACGGCGACCGTTACGACCTTATCGGTTCGGTGGATCTGCCGAAGGACGAGCTTCTGAAATTCTTCCTCATTGATGGGATAAGTCTCGCCCTTGTCCTGTTGGCCGAGGATGAGCGACTCGAGGAACGCTCCATCCTCGTCGGATAGGCGATTGAGGCTCGTCCGCACCTTGCCGGTCCATACGGACGAGGATGGCTCGCAGTCCCGCGTGAAGGAGAGAGCGTCCCAAACCTTCCTTTCGTGAATCGGTAAAGTCTTGTCTTTTGGGAGCCATGCCATCGTCCGAACTTTGAAACGGACGACGAACGGATCGCCGTCGGCGTAGAACATGGGCGAGTCGTCGATGAACGGCTCGCTCGCGACCTCCAGGACGCCGATCCATCGCGAGAGTTTGGTCATGTAGCAGATGAATCGATCGCCCGGCTTGATGCGCTTGGCCCAGGTAAGTTGTCGCATTCGAAAGCCGCTGATCTGGCGATCAGATTGAGCGAATGCTTCGTACGTTTCCGGCGAAAACAGATTCGTATAATACATCGTTAATAATAAAGCTGGACGGGCTGCGAACAGCCCGTCCAGCTCCTCTTAGATCCGACAATCACGGTTCACGCCTTCCGCTTGAGCGACTCGATCGCCTCACCCGTCCGCTTGAGGAGGTCGTCGATCTGCTCGGTCGATCTCGAAGCCGATGATGAAGGCGTCGACGGTGCCGAGGCCGAGCACGAAGCGGAGCGAGGCGTCCTGCGCCGTCGGGCTCCTTGATCCGGCCCTTCGCCGAGGATCTTCATGCCGATGACGCCCTTGCCGGCGTCGTGCATCTCCTCGAGCTGCGAGGCGACCTCGTCGGGCTTCTTGTCGTCCATGATCAGCCCCTCGGGGTTGATCCGGGCGAGGTCGACCTCGACGAACGGCTCCTTGGCGCGATCTGCGGAGCGGGTCCATGCCGTGGCAGCTCGTGCCGTGGGCGCGGATGATCCTCTCGCTCCTTGGCCTGGCGGAGGTAGTCCATCGCCCCGGTGTGGTCGTGCTGCCAGCCGGCCTTGGTCATGCAGTGCAGCAGGACGATGTCGATGTAGTCGACGCCCAGCTCCAGCCGGTAGCGCTCGAGGTGGCTCTTGGCGTCGGCGAGCTTGGTGGCGTGGGTCTTGGTCTGGATCCGTACTGGTCGCGCGGGACGCCCTTGAGGGCCTCGCGGAGGTAGACGTGCGAGCCGTACTGGTCGGCGACGTCGAAGAAGGTGACGCCGTGGTCGAGCGCGTGGCGGACGACCTTGGTGAAGTCCTTGACGCCGAGCCGGGTCTGGTTGCTCGCCTGGCCCGAGCCGATCGCTGCCGGTGCCCATGCCGACGAGCGAGACCTGGATGCCGGTCTTGCCCAGCGTGACCTTGTCGGTCGGCGCTCTTGGGCAGGTTGTTCTTCGGGGACCGGCCGGAGCGGCATCGCGCCGGCATTCGCGGCCAGGGCCGCGGTGGCCGCGGCGGCGGTCGTCTGGGCGAGGAAGTCGCGGCGGTTGAGGGGCGGGGTCATGGCGATGGTCCTCCGGGTTGGATAGTCGGAGAAGGTTTGGGACGGGCGTTCGTGCGATTCTAACCCCGGTGTGGGGTTGCTACCATAGGGGGAATGGGACCGGCCCTGGCCTCGGGCACCCTCCGGTTCCCTCCCCCGTGCGAGGGAGGGGATCTCAAGTTCTCGACTGAATAGAGAAAGTCGCCGATGTTCACAGGCCTCGTCGAAGGCCTGGGCCGCGTCGATCGCGTCGACGACGAGGGCTCGGGTCGACGCTTCACGCATCGCCTGGCCCGGCCTGGAATCCCCGCTGACGATCGGCGAGAGCGTCGCCGTCAACGGCTGCTGCCTGACGGTCGTCGCGAGCCGCGGGGGAATCCTTCGAAGTCCAGGCCGGCCCCGAGACGCTCGTCCGGACGAACCTCGGCGAGAAGGAGATCGGCGACCTCGTGAACCTCGAGCGCTCGCTCCGCGTCGGCGACCGGCTCGGCGGCCACTTCGTCCAGGGGCACGTCGACACGACCGCGACCCTCCGCGAGCGGCGGCCCGAGGGCGAGTGGGAGTTCCTCGCCTTCCGGCTCGATCCCGAATGGACGCCGAACTGCTGGTCCCCAAGGGCTCGATCGCCGTCGACGGCGTGAGCCTGACGCTCGTCGATGTCGCGGCCGACGGCTTCTCCGTCATGCTGATCCCGCACACGCTGGCCGCGACCACCCTCGGCCGGCTCCGGCCCGGCGACCGGGTGAATATCGAGGCCGACATGCTGGCCAAGCACGTCCGCAAGCTCCTGGCCGCGCCGATAAACGATGCCCCCGACCGCGCCAGACCCAGTCGTACCTCCGCGAGCTCTTCGCCCGGCACGGGATCGCGCCGCGGCACCGCTTCGGGCAGAATTTCCTCATCGACCTGAATATTCACGAGCTGATCGTCAACGCCGCCGAGGTCGGCCCGGGCGACGTCGTGCTCGAGGTCGGCCCGGGCGCCGGGGCGCTGACGGCCCTGATGGCCGAGCGGGGCGCGGCGGTGGTGGCCGTCGACATCGACCCGGCGATGGCCCGGCTCGCGGCCGAGGCCACGGCCGGCATGCCGAACGTCCGCGTGCTCAACGCCGACGCCCTGGCCGGGAAGAACACGCTCAACCCCGAGGTGCTCGACAACGTCCGCGCCGGCCTGGCGGTCGCGCCGGATCGCAGGTTCAAGCTCGTGGCGAACCTGCCCTACAACGTCGCCACGCCGATCGTCGGCAACCTGCTCGTCCACCCCGAGCTGAGGCCCGAGCGGATGGTCGTCACGATCCAGAAGGAGCTGGCCGACCGGATGCTCGCCCCGCCGGCCGCCGAGGCCTACGGCGCCCTCTCGGTGACCTGCCAGGCGCTGGCCGACGTGACGCTCGTCCGGACGCTGCCGCCGAGCGTCTTCTGGCCGAGGCCGAAGGTCGACTCGGCCGTCGTCATGCTCGTCCCCGACCCGGCCAAGTACGCCGCGGTCGGCGACGTCGACTGGTTCCACGCGGTCGTCCGCAGCGTCTTCCTCCACCGGCGGAAGAACCTCCGCGGCGTCCTCCATGCACTCTATCGCGACCGCTGGACCAAGCCCGAGGTCGACGCCCTGCTCGAATCGCTCGGGCTTGACGGGCAGGTCCGCGCCGAGGCGATGAATGTCGAGGAGTTCATCGCACTCGCTGGTGCGCTGAAGGCCCGGCTCGGTGCGACGGCCGGTCCCGAAGCCGAAGCGATGGGCGAGGAAGGCTAGGGCGAGGATTCGGATCGCCCCGACGTCCCCTCCGCGGTAGGATGCCGCCGGGATCGCGATCGCGTCGGGCCAGGGAGGGCCGGGCATGGGCGGGGGGATGGAGGGGGGACGGCTCGGGCCGCGGTGGATCGCGGCGATCGTCGGGCTGTCGGCGATCGTCCTGCTGCCGGGCCTGGCGTCGCTCCGGCTGACGTACCACGAGGCGCACGTCGCCCAGGCGGCGCGCGAGATGATCGCGGCGGGCGACCCGCTCGTCCCGAGGCTCGACGGCCGCCCGTGGCTCGAGAAGCCCCCCCTGCTCCACTGGCTCATCATCCCGCTGGCCCGCGCCCTCGGGGACGTCACCGAGCTGGCCGCGCGGCTGCCCTCGGCCGTCGCGACGACGCTGCTCGCCCTGGCCGTGGCGACGCTCGCGGCGCGGCGGTTCGGGCCGAGCGTCGGCGGGCTCGCCGGCTGCGTCCAGGCGACGATGGCCTGGTCCGCCATCCGCGGACGGCTCGCCGAGGCGGATATCGTCCTCGCGTGCCTCGTCGCGTGGACGATGGCGGCCCTTGATGCCCTGCGGCGGAGCCCTCGCGCGGCCATCCCCTCCCGGGAGGGCGAGGAATCCAGGAAGACGCGGCTCGCCCGCCTCTTCCTCCTCGCCCTCGGCGCGACGGCCCTGGCCAAGGGCATCGGCTTCGGCGCGGCACTCATCCTGGCCGCCACGGTCCTCGTCCTGATCTGGGATCGCGACACGGCGACCCTCCGATCGTTGCTCGACCCCCCGGGCCTGGCCCTCGCCGCGATCGTCGGCCTGACCTGGCCGGCGCTGGTCCTGATGAGATACCCCGCCGCGCTCGGCCTCTGGACCTCGCACGTCGCCGACCGGCTGGCCGAGCGGCCCGAGCTCTTCGCCGGCCGCTCGTCGTGGTGGGCGTACGGCCCGGCGGTCCTGGGCCTTACGCTCCCCTGGGCCCCGCTCGCCCTCCTCGGGGCCCGGACATCGCTCCGCCGGGCCGCCCGCGAGCGGTTCGGCCCCGATCGCCTGCTCTGGGCCTGGGCCGTCGGCCCGCTCGTCTTGCTTTCCATGGCGACAGTCAAGAACGCCCATTATGCGATCCACGGCCTGCCGCCCTGGTCGATCTGGACGGCTATTGGGCTTATCAAGGTGGGTAGCTGGATGGAAGCTCAGGGACGCTGCCCCGAGCGTATGATGCGGCGAATGGCGGCTATATTCGCTGTCGTCGCCGTCGCGACCGGCCTGGGCCTGGGGGCCGTCTCGCCCCGGCTCGACCGCCGGAGCCGGGAGTGGGCCTTCTACGAGGAGGCCGGCCGGCACGTCGCCCCGGGCGAGCCGGTCGTGATCCTCTACGACGACTGGGATCGCCTGCCGTACCCCTCGCCGTTCGGCCCGATGCCGCACGACCTGCCGATCCGCCTCTACTACCTCGGGCATTCCCCGTCCTGGCGCGAGGGCGCGGGCCGATGGCCGGGCCTCCCCGAGAGCCGCTTCGCCGCGATCGGCCGCGACCGGGACGTCGAGGGATTGGCGAAGCTCGGTCGCGTCGAGCGGGTGGCGCAGGGGCCGCCGGTCCGGTGGGACCGGACCTATTCCCTGTTCCGGGTCACGCCCGAGGGCCCGCCCGCCCGCGACGAGGCCGTCGCCCGCGCCTCGGGCGTCCCTTCGGGTCCGCAGTAGCGGACCCTACCGGGGGCCCGCGTCGCCCTTCTTGCGCTGGAATGCGATCGCCGCGCGGACGTCCCGCAGCGCATCCTGCGCCGGCTCGTAGTCGGGCTTGAGCTCCAGGACGTGGGCGAAGCACTCGGCCGCCTCGACGAGCCGCTCCTCGGCGCGGAGGGCGACGCCCAGGTTGTGGTAGGCCTCGTACATGCAGCCCTCGCTGCAGGTCGTGCCACGGCGGAAGATGCCCTCGCACTCCTTCAGGCGGCCCTGGTAGAAGAGGATGTCGCCCAGGAACGTGTAGCCGGTCGCCTCGTCGGGGACCTCGGCGATCACCTTGCGGAAGTAGCGCTCGGCCACCTTGAAGGCGCCCTTGGCCTTGTGCATGTGGCCCATCTCCGAGAGCATCGACCACCGCGCGCCGGGGCGCAGTGGACGATGGCGTTCTCGAGCGCCTCCTCGGCCTCGTCGAAGCGGGCGAGCTCCGTCAGGGCCATCCCCAGGAACATGTAGGCGGTCGGGTCCTGGGGGTAGTCCTCCAGGAGGTCGCGGCACCGGGCGACGGTCAGGGCCGGCAGGCCGTTCTCGGAGGACTCGTTGATCTTCTTGAGGCGGGCCACCCGCGACTCGGGGCGCTTCATGGCAGTTCTTCCGATCGCCCGACGGGCCGGTCAGGCCGGCCTCGTCGCCTTGAAGAGGACATATTTAAGCCGGCCGCTCCGGAGCGAATTATACACGTCGGTCCCCTCGAGGCCGGCGAAGCTCTTCACCACCGGCGCCAGGGCCTTCGGGGCGTTGCCGGCGATCATCGCCTCGCGGTGCGGGCCGTCGAGCCGCAGGCCCTCGACGACCCCGGCCGAGATGTCGTCGACCGACTCGACCGCGAGCCCCGCCCCGGCGAGCTGGCCCGGCATCGCGGCGAGCTCGTCGTCGAGGAAGATGTCCACGAGCGAGAGCACCCCCCCGGGCCGGAGCACGCGGCGGACCTCGGCGAAGAACCGCGGGCGCGAGGGATAGCAGTGCGACGACTCGACGTTGAGCACGACGTCGAACGAGTCGGCCTCGAACGGGAGGTCTTCGGCATCCCCTTCCACATACGTCAGCCCGTCGCCGCCGAGCCGCCTGTTGGCGAGGTCGACGGCGGCCCGCGAGAAGTCGGCGGCGACGACCTTGCGGGGCTTCAGGTAGCGGTGCACGTACGAGGCGCCGCCGCCTCGGCCGCTGCCGACCTCCAGGACGTCCTTCCCCTCGATCGGCCCGGCGGCCTGGGCGACGCGGTGGTAGAGCTGGATGCAGTACCGCTCGGGCTCGTCGGCCTCGGAGAGCTCGAGCCGGGGCGCGTCGGCCTCGAGCGGCTGGTAGCCGTAGTTCATGAAGTTCCAGCCCTCGACCGGGAACCGGCGGGCGAGGAACCCGTACCACGACTTCCAGAGGAACCTGCGGGCCGCGGGCAGCTCGCAGAGGCGGACGAAGGCCTTGGAGATCACGGGACGGTCGCCTCCGTCGCCCCGAGGCCCGTGGCGTCGAGGGCCGGGTCGGCCATCGGGTCGGCGTCGGCGAGGCCATGCGCCTTGGCGTCGCGGCGGCCGAGGCCGAGGAGGATGATGATCGTCGCCGAGGTCGCCATCGAGACGCAGAGGAAGAGGATGCCCGGCAGGAACGAGCCGGTCCGGTCCTTGACGACCCCGAGGAACCAGCGGCCCGACGGCGCCCGCCGAGGTTGCCGAACGAGTTGATCAGGCCGATGCTCCCCGCCGCGGCGGCCTCGGTCAGGAAGAGGCTGGGCAGGGTCCAGAAGGCGGGCAGGTACGCCTTCGTGCCCAGGGCCGCCGCGGTGAAGATCAGGATCATCAGCCCCAGCGGCATGCCGCGGATCAGGCTCAGGCCCGAGGGCCAGCGGCCCCGATGTAGATCGGGATCGCGGCGTGGAGCCGGCGCTCCTTCGTCCGGTCGGAGCTCCAGCCGACGAAGAGCTGGCCGACGAGCGACCCGAGCGGCGGGATCATCAGGACCCAGGTCAGGAGGTTGTCCGACGGGTGATACCAGTCGCGGAGGATCGTCGGCAGGAACATCTCGACGCCGTAGTTGCCCGTCACGATGAAGAAGTAGGCGGCCGTCAGGAGCAGGACCTTCGGGTGCGCGAAGCGCCTCGCGGAGCGTCATGTGGCCCCCGGCCGCCTTGCGCTCGGCCTTCTCGCGCTCGAGCACCGCCTCGAGCGCCTCGCGCTCGTCGTCGTCGAGCCAGCGCGCCTGGCGGGGGCGGTCGGTCAGGAAGAGCAGGACGACGAGCCCGAGCACGACCGCCGGCAGGCCCCACCCGATGTAGACCCACTGCCACCCCCTGAGGCCGAGCACCAGGGGGTGGTGGACGAGCTGCGCCGTCGATCGTCTCGTCCGTGCCGATCCGGAGCAGGTAATACGACAGCCTCGGGCTGATGAACTGCGCGATCGGCGTGGCGATCAGGAACCACGAGAGCGCCCGCGCGCGGTCGCGGCTGGGGAACCAGTGGGTCAGGTAGACGATCACGCCCGGGAAGAACCCCGCCTCGGCCACGCCGAGCAGGAAGCGGATCGCCGTAGAAGTGCCAGGGGACCTTCACCAGCGCCGTCAGCGAGGCGACGATCCCCCAGGTGAGCATGATCCGGCAGATCCACTTCCGCGCGCTCCACTTCTCGACGAGGAGCGTGCCGGGGATCTCCAGCAGGAGGTAGCCGACGAAGAAGCAGGTCCCCGCCCCGAAGCCGAAGGCCTCCTCGTTGAACAGCGGCGTGGCGGACTCGGCCCGGGCGTTGAGGTCGCCCATCATGTGGAGCTTCGCCAGGCCGACGTTCGTGCGGTCGACGTAGGCGATGACGTAGCAGGCAAACAGGATCGGCAGGAGCCGGCGATAGGCCTTGACGCGGGCGCGGTCCAGGGGCGACGGCGCTTCGGTCGGGCTCGGGATGTCGGAGGTCATGGGCGGTCGGTCTCGCGCGACTGGAGAGAAGGCCGGGCGGCCCGGCGGGGCCCTGTCGACGACCGCCGGCCTCGACGCGCCCATCGCGGGACCATCGACATTACCGCGCCTGACTCTCGGCCGCAAACCTCTCGCGGGCGGCGGTCGTGGGCGGCCCGAGGCCCGGAACCCCGGACCCGTCCCGCACGGGGCCGCACGGAGGCGAACGAAAGACATACGCTCGGGTTCGCTCGGCGCCGGGGGCTCGGGTCCGCTCGGCGCGGGTCTCGGGTTCGCTCGGCGCGGGGCCCGGGTCCGGTCGACGGATCGGCCCGCGCCCCGTTCCCGCTGAGCCCTCGACGGCGTACACTGGTCGGATGGGGCCGGGCGCCCGCGACCCGGCCCCGGCCTGCACCGACTCGACCCGACCGGGACGCCCTCCCATGAGACCCTCGCCTCGGCGACTCACGACGATCGCCGCCCTCCTGTTCCCCCTCACCGCCCTCGCGCCGGACGACCCCAAGAAGGCCGAGCCCGCCCGCGACCCGCAGGTCGGCCGGTCGTTCCGCGTGCCGTACAAGATGACGGGGACGAACCACTTCCTCGTCCGCGTCCGGATCAACGGCAAGGGGCCGTTCAACTTCCTCGTCGACACCGGCGCGCCGGCGCTGTTCGTCAGCACCCACGCGGCGAAGGCCGTCGGCCTCGCGGCGCCGAAGGACGAGTTCTGGGCCGTCGTCGACCGGCTCGACTTCGAAGGCGGGCCGACGCTCAAGGCGGTGAAGGCCCGCGTCGAGGACCCGTTCCAGTTGATCGGCATGAACGCGCTGGGCCTGCCCGGCCACTCGATCGACGGCATCCTCGGCTTCACGATCCTGGCCCGCTACCGGATGACCATCGACCCGACGCAGGACCGGATGACCTGGACCCGGCTCGACTACGACCCGAAGGAGCCGTTCATCCCCCGCGGGGCCATCAGCAAGCAGGCGCCGGCCGAGCTCGAGGCGATGAACCTCCTGGGCCCGCTCGCCAAGTTCGCCGCGGTCCTGGTCGGCAAGCAGGAGCCCGACAAGCTCATCCCCCGCGGGCGGCTCGGGATCATCCTGGAGGAGGCGGGCGGCCCGCCCAAGGTCGCCTCCGTCCTCGACGGCTCCCCCGCCGCCCGCGCCGGCGTGAAGCCGGGCGACGTCATCGCCGCGATCGACGGCAAGTCGGTCGACTCGCCCAAGGCCGCCCTGCTCGCCGTCGCCAAGGTCCGTCCCGGCTCGGCGGTCGCGCTCAAGATCAGGCGCGACGGCGCGACGACCGACGTGGCCCTCATCGCCGGGGAGGGACTCTGAAATGAATATCTCCTCGAATTCTCGCGACAATCCTCCGCCTGGCGGTGGCCGGCTGGCTGGCGGCCTCGGGCGTGCTGGGCTTCGTCGTGCTGGGCGCGGCCCACCGGGCCGACAAGGGCCCGGCGAAGGTCCCGTTCGAGATGCTCGCCTCGAACCACATGGCGGTCCGCGTGCGGATCAACGGCAAGGGGCCGTATCGCCTGCTCTTCGACGTCGGCTCGCCCGTCACGCTCGTCGGCACGAAGGCGGCCGAGGCGAGCGGGATCATCAGGCCGGGTCAGGCGCGCAGCTTCCTCTTCCCGGTCCCGATCGAGGGCAAGGCCGACGCGCTGGAGATCGGCGACGTGACGGCGAAGGACCTGCCGGTGATCGTGATGGACCACCCCGTCCTCAAGGCGCTCGGCGGCTTCTTCAGCAAGCCGCTCGACGGCATCCTCGGCTTCACCTTCTTCGCGCGGTACCGGATGACGATCGACTACCAGGCGAAGGAGATGAGCTTCGAGCCGGTCGACTACGAGATGCGCGACCTGATGAAGAGCCTCCCCGAGCGGCTCGCCGGCCCGAAGGACGCCCGCGAGGTCGTGCTGGCCCCGGCCGGCCTCTGGGGCCTGACCGTCGCCGAGGCCGACAAGGCGGACACCGCCTCGGGCGTGACGATTACCGCCGTCGCCCCCGGCTCCCCCGCCGAGACGGCCGGGCTCAAGGCCCGCGACGTGCTCACGACGCTCGACGGCCGCTGGACCACGACCGTCGCCGACGCCTTCGAGGCCGCGGCCGGCGCCGCCCCGGGCAAGCCCGTCGAGGTCGTCGTCGTCCGCGACGGCAAGGAAGTGACGATCACCGTCACGCCGAGGCTGGGGTTCTGAATGACCCGAGAGAGGTGACCCCATGTCGACGGCGATCCCGGCCGAGCTCCGGCGGGCCATCGAAGAATCGGGAGGCGCCCCGGTCCGGCTCGAAGACCCGGAGACGCGCGAGGAGTATGTTCTGCTCAGCGTCCAGGCCTATCAGAAGATGCTCGACGATCTCGACGAGTCCGACCGCCGCGCGATTGCCCGCGTCGGGTTGCGGAACGCCGCCGGACGGATGGCTGACGGGCCGTGATGCGTCAGGGCGAAATCTACCTGGCCGACTTCGAGATCGGCGGCCCTCATCCGGTCGTCATCATCTCGCGCGAGTCGCTGAACCGCGGCCAGTACGCGCTGGTCGTCGTCTGCACGTCCGCGCGCTTCGAGGTGCGGAAGCTCCTGCCGAACTGCGTCCCGTTCCTCGCCGGCCGGTTCGGCCTGACCGCGGATTGCGTAGCCCAGTGCGAGAACCTGCTCTCAATCGAGCGATCACAGATCATCTCCGATCCCTTGGGCACTCTCGACGAGATGACGTTACGAGATGTCATCAAGGCCATCGGGTACGTCATCGAGTCGGATTGCGAGCCGGGTTGAGGCTCGGATAGATCAGTCGCCGGGGCCACACGAGACCAACTCGGCCCTCCTCGGCGCGGGCCATGATCGACGACGCTAGCATCCGCGGCTGGTTCCCCTACAATTGAGTCGGTCCGCCCGGGGGCCGACGGGCCGTCCCTCACGACGTCGGAGCCGCCCTCTCGCCTCCCGCGACCGGTCCCCCCCGGAGTGCGCCATGGCCGCCGATCGCGACCTCCTCTTCGGGCTGCTCGCGCTGCAGAACGGCCTGATCCAGCAGGCGCAGCTCGTCGCCGCGTTCCAGGCCTGGACGTCGCGACAAGTCGCGGTCGCTGACCGACCACCTCGAGGCGCTGGGCCACCTCGGCCCGGCGCAGCGCTCGGTGGTCGAGGCGCTGGCCGACCTCCACGTCGAGGCGCACGGCGGCGACGTCGAGCGGAGCCTGGCCGCCGTCTCGGCCGGCAAGTCGACCCGCGAGGAGCCTGGCCGGACTCGGCGACCCGGAGATCGAGGCGACGCTCGGCCACATCGACTCGGGCCACGGCTCGACCGAGGACGGCGATGACCGACCGCACGGCGACCTACGCCGTCGGCACGGCCACCGCCGACGGCCAGCGGTTCCGCGTCCTGCGGCCGCACGCCCGCGGCGGCCTGGGCGCCGTGTTCGTGGCGCTCGACGGCGAGCTGAACCGCGAGGTCGCGCTGAAGCAGATCCTCGACCAGCACGCCGACGACCCGACCAGCCGCGCAGCGGTTCCTGCTCGAGGCCGAGATCACCGGCGGGCTCGAGCATCCCGGGCATCGTCCCGGTCTACGGCCTGGGGACCTACGCCGACGGCCGGCCGTACTACGCGATGCGGTTCATCCGCGGCGACAGCCTCAAGGAGGCGATCGACCGCTTCCACGCCGACGAGGCGCTGAAGACGCGACCCCGGCCGCCGCTCGCTGGAGCTGCGCAAGCTCCTGCGCCGGTTCCTCGACGTCTGCAACGCGATCGAGTACGCCCACAGCCGCGGCGTGCTGCACCGCGACATCAAGCCGGGCAACATCATCGTCGGCAAGCACGGCGAGACGCTGGTCGTCGACTGGGGCCTGGCCAAGGCCACCGGCCGGGCCGAGCCGGGCGTCGGAGCGAGCGGACGCTCGTGCCCAGCTCGGCCAGCGGCAGCGTCCGAGACCCTGCCCGGCAGCGCCCTGGGCACGCCGGCCTACATGAGCCCCGAGCAGGCCGCGGGGCGACCTCGAGCACCTCGGGCCCGCGGTCGGACGTCTACAGCCTGGGCGCCACGCTCTACTGCCTGCTGACCGGCAAGCCGCCGCTGGAGGGGGACGACGTCGGCGAGGTGCTGCGCAAGGTGCAGCGGGGCGAGTTCGCCCGGCCCCGCCAGCGTCGACCCGTCGATCGACGCGGCGCTGGAGGCGGTCTGCCTCAAGGCGATGGCGCCTCGAGCCCGAGGACCGCTACGCCTCGCCCGCGGCTGCTGGCCGAGGACATCGAGCGCTGGATGGCCGACGAGCCGGTCGCGGCCTGGCGCGAGCCCGCGTCGCGCCGGCTGCCTCCGCTGGCTGACGCGGCATCGCACGGGGGTGACGGCCGCCGGCGCGGCCGTGCTGGTGGCCCTCGCCGGGACGGCGGCGGTCCTGGCCGTGCAGACGCGGGCCAACGCCGACCTGAAGCGCGGCCAACGCCGACCTCGGCGATCGCCAACGCGAAGGTGACGCCGGCCAACGCCGACCTGCGAGCGGCCAACGAGCGGGAGCGGCAGCGGTTCGACCTGGCGATGGAGGCGATCGGCCTCTTCCACGGCGAGGTGAGCGAGGACCTGCTCCTGAAGGAGAAGGAGTTCGCGGGCCTGCGGGCCAGGCTGCTTGAAGGGGGCGGCCGACTTCTACGGCAAGCTCGAGCGCCTGCTGGAGGGCCAGGCCGACCCGGAGTCGCGGGCGGCGCTGGGCCGGGCCTACCACGAGCTGGGGAAGCTGACCGTCACCATCGGCAAGAAGGCCGAGGCGCTGGCCGTGCACCGCAAGGGGCTGGCCGTGCGCCGCGAGCTGGCGGCACGCCCGGGGGCCGACGCCGCGGCGGTGCTCGACGTGGCGCGCAGCCTGTACGACATGGGAGTCACGCTCTCGGACACCGGCGACTCGGCCGGGTCGGCGGCATCGATCGCCGAGGCGCGCAGGCTGGCCGAGGACCTGGTCGCCGCCGGCCGCGGCGGGGACGAGGCCCGGGCGCTCCTGGCCGAGACCCTGGACTGGGCCGCCGCGAAGGCCGCGGATCCGCGCGACGGGTTCGAAATGACGCACCGCGCCCTGGCGATCGCGCGGGAGCTCGTCGCGAAGGACCCCGGGGCGGGCCGATACCAGGAGATCCTGAGCCAGGTGCACACCATCCTCGGCGTTGTCCTCGGCAATCTGGGCCGGACTGCCGAGGCGATCGCGGCCTACGAGGAGTCCGCGGCGATCCTCCGGCGGCTGGCCGACGCCCAGCCCGGGGTGTTCCGCCTCCAGGACAATATGGCGAAGGCGTACCACAATATCGCCCACGATCTGTCGGCCCGGGGCGACCTCGCCGGGGCGACCGCCTCGGAGCGCCGGGCCGTGGCGACCTGGCAGAAGGTGAGGGAGGCCAACCCCGCCGCGACACACCTGGGGAACAACGTGGCCTTCGGCCTCAACTCGCTCGCCCAGTTCCTGATCGAGAACGGCCGGCCGGGCGAGGCGCTGGAGGCCCTGGCCCAGGCGCGGCGCGATCCTCCAGGCGCTGAGCGACGCCGACCCCGCGGCGATCTCCTTCCCGCGCAACCTGGCGCGGAATTACAGGCTGACCGCCCGGGCCCTGACCCCAATGGGGAGGGCCCGCGAGGCCCGCGAGGTGCGGGCGAAGGCGGCGGCGATCCTGCAGACGATGTCCGACGACCATCCCTCGGACGACGGGCTCCGGCGCCTCCTGGCCGAGGATCTGACCGACCTGGGGTGGAGCCACTGGCTCGCGGGCCGGCCCGCCGAGGCGCTGGCGGCGTTCGACCGGGAGCGGGCGATCTGGAGCCGGCTGGCCGCCGCCACGCCGGCCGACCCTTCCGATCGCGATCGGCTGGCGAACTGCGACGCCAACGCGGCCGCGGCCCTCCTCGCGATGGGCCGGCTGGCCGAGGCGCGGGCCTGCTGCGACCGGGCGATCGCGCTCCGCGAGGACCTGGTCCGGGTCGATCCCGCGAGCGACACCCAGGTCCTGGGCCTGGCGGAGAGCCTGCTCCGTTCGGGCACCGTGAGGGCGGCGGGCGGCGACCCCGCCGGCGCGGCCGCCGACTGGCGCCGGGCCGAGGGGCTCTTCGCGAGCCACCCGCCCAAGGGAGGACAGGAGGCGATCCTCTGGGCCAGTTGCCGGGCCTCGCTGGCCGGGCTCGCCGGCGCGGCGGGCTCGGGGGTCTCCGCGGCCGAGGGGGCGGCGCACGCCGAGGAGGCGATGGCCCTCCTCCGCCGCGCGGTCGCCGGCGGCTACCGCGACTTCGCCCACTTCCGGGCCGAGCCCGGGCTCGACCCGCTCCGGTCGCGCGACGACTTCCGGCTGATGATGATGGACCTGGCCTTCCCCGACGTGCCCTTCGCCCCCGGCGACTGAGGATCCGTGGGAGGAGCCCCGGGGTTTCCCCGCGCCGAGCGAACCCGGCGCCCCGGGTCTCGGGACCCGAGGCCCCCGCGCCGAGCGAACCCGAGCGTACGCCTTTCGTTCGCCTCCGTGCGTCCGTGTGCGGCGCGCGGGCCCGGGCCGGTGCACGAAGCCGAACGGCAGCGGACGGAGCGGGATTGGCTTTGTTTCGGCGGGCGGGGAATTGGCTTCGTTTCGCGGGCCGGGAATTGGCTTCGTTTCGTCAAAACGGCCGGCGGGATTGGCTTCGTTTCGCACCCCGTCCCCGGCCGCCGATCGGGCCCGTCCGGCGCGACGTCATCCCGGCCAGCGGGCCGGACCGAGGCTCGACAGGCCGCCGGCGAGGGCCTCGGCCCAGCCGTCGAGTCGTCGCGCCTGCTCGAGCGTCAGCGGCTCGCCCGGCTCGCCCGGCTCGTCCGGCGGCTCGCGGAGCGACAGCCGCCACCAGACCACGTCGCGCCACGCGCCCGCCTTGAATCCGACCTGGCGGTAAACTCCGACCTCCTCGAACCCCATCGCCCGATGGAGGCCGACGCTCGCCTCGTTCGGCAGGGTCGCCCCGGCGAAGGCCGACACGAACCCCTGGAGCTTGAGGATCTCGAACAGCGACCGATAGAGCGCCCGGCCCACCCCCGACCGCCGCCGTCCGATGTAGACCGACACGTCGACCGACCAGCGATACGCCGCGCTCGCGGTGCGGCATCGCGTAGACGTAGCCGAGGACCTCGCCGCCCTCCTCGGCGACCAGCCAGGGATGGTGACTCAGCGTCTTCTCGATCCTCCGCCTCATCTCCCCGACCGACGGCGCCTCGACCTCGAACGAGACGTGCGACGACGCCTCGCAGTACGGCGCGTAGATCGCGAGGACGGCCCCGGCGTCGTCCCCGGTGGCGAGTCGGATGATCGGTGCCATTGGCCCTCCTCGGGCGATCAACGCGGGCCCAGCTCGTCGGCGAGGATCTCATCGACATCCCGCGCCCCGTGGAGGACGCGGAGGACTTCGACCCGGTCGTCGGTCGCGCGATAGACGATCAGGTAGGACCGGAACCGGTCGATCGTGGCGATGCGGAGGTCGGCGAAGGCCGGATCGTGGGACGCGTAGCGCTCGCCGATGCCCGGTCGGGCTGCGATCCGATGATAGGTCCGCTCGGCGGCGAGGAGGAGCCGATCGGCGGACCGCGGGCTCTTCCGCTCGATCGCGATGTACCGGGCGATCTGCCTCAGGTCGCGACGGGCCTGGGGCCTCTCGACGAAGGTCCGTTTCACCGTGCCTTCCGCGCCTTACCCGTCGCTGCACCGCGCACCGCCTGCTCGGCCTCGAGCTCCTCGAAGACCTCGCGCCGGAGCGTCTCCCACATCTCAGGGGTCACGGGCACCGCCGGCCCGCTGTCGATCGCCTCCTGGATCTTGGCCTCGAACCTCTTCTTCGCCTCGATGAGGCGGATCTCGTGCAGGACCGCGCCGAGGTAGGCGTCGACCGAGGCGTGGCCGCCCTGTTGCGCCTTCGCTTGCAGGTATGCGACAGTCTCATCGGGCAGCGAGATCGTCAGCGTCGCCATCGTCCGCACCTCCTCCGATCGAGCCTAGCATCCCCTGACGGGGATGCCAATCGCGATCCGCACGGCCTCGCCCCATTCACCGCGCCGGGAAGCCGTCAGCTCGATCGGCCGCCCGCCCTCGCCGCCCCGAGCATCGCCGGCGCCGTCAGGAGTCCGAGAACGCGATATCGCCTCGCCATGACCATCGGGAACTCCCTCCAGGATCGTATCTCCCCGTGTTATGATCCTGATACCCGGCCCAGCGTAGCCCCAACCTTGCTTCGCGCCCACGGCCCTGCTCTCCTCCGCACTCTGTGCTTTGTGCCTTCTGCCTTTCGCATTCTCCGCTCTCGAACCGAAGTTCCGCGAGCGCCCCATGCCCAAGCTCCCCCGCCTCGAGAACCGCGTCCGCGACCGCCGCGAGCGCAAGGGCTGGACGCAGGACGAGCTCGCGAAGCGATCGGGCCTGTCGCGCGCGGGCGTCAGCGCGATCGAGATGGGCCGGCTCGTGCCGTCGGCGTCGGCGGCGCTGGCGCTGGCCGGCGCGATCGGCTGCCGCGTCGAGGACCTCTTCCGGCTCGATCAGCCCGGCGCCGCGCCATCGCCCTCGTGGGCCTGGCCCCCGCGCCGCGAGCCCTGCCGCTACTGGAAGGCCGAGGTCGGCGGCCGGGTCTGGCTCTACCCCGCCGAGGCGACCCCCGCCGGCGTGCTGCCCCACGACGGCATCGCCCGCGACGGGACGTTCGCCGACTCGTCCGACGCTGACCCTTCCGCGACCCTCGTCGTCGCCACGTGCGACCCGGCCGTGGCGCTGCTCGCCGACGCGCTGCGATCCTCGGGCGTCCGGCTCCTCCCCCTGCCCCGGTCGAGCCGCGCGGCGCTGGCGCTTCTGGGCGAGGGCCTGGTCCACGCCTCGGGGATGCACCTCGGCCCTTCCGACGCCGCGCACGACGGCAACGCCGCGGCCGTCCGCGACCGCCTCGGCCCCGGCTTCCGCCTGCTCCGCGTCGCGCGGTGGCAGGAGGGCCTGTGCCTCGCCCCGGGCCTGGGCCTCTCGACCGTCCGCTCGGCGCTGGCCCCCGGCCTCCGCTGGGTCGGCCGCGAGGAGGGCTCCGGCGCCCGCCAGTGCCTGGATGAACTCCTCGGCGACCGCCGCAAGCCCCCCCGCCGGATCGCGACGGATCATCGCGGCGTCGCCGAGGCCGTCCGCCACGGCTGGGCCGACCTGGGCGTTTGTTTGCGCCTCCCGGCCGAGGAGTCCGGCCTCGACTTCCTCGACGTCCGCCGCGAGTCGTATGACTTGTGTTTTCCGTCGTCGATGGAATCCGACCCGCGGATTCAGGCGTTGATTGCGGCCGTGCGCTCGCCGACCTACCGCCGGGCGCTGGCGGGGTTGCCGGGGTATGATCCGGTGGAGGCGGGGGAGATGGTCTTGTAGCTTTCGAAGACGATCCGCAATAGCGGACCCTACGGGACTTCGAGCACGGGGCCGGGCCGCCGGCCGCGAAGTAGGCGTGGACCATCTGGTCGAGGGAGACGCCGGCCGCGCCCTGCTCGATCTTCGCGACCCGGGGCTGGGTCGAGCGGATCGCCCTGGCGAGCTGGCCCTGCGTCATCCCCCGCCGCAGGCGGGCCTCGCGGATGCCCCGGGCGACCCGGCGCGGAACTCGACGAGGCGCCGCTCGGCGTCGGTCAGACCGAGGAAGTCGCCGTAGTCGCCGAACGCCCAGCCGGCCGACTCCAGGGCCTCGCGCTTCGCCTTGTTCATGGCCTGTCCTCCCCCCTCGCCTTCCGCGATGCCTCGCGGGCGACCCGATCGTATTCGGCGAACCGACGCTTGCAGTTATCGATCACGGAGTCCGGCGTCTTCCGCATCTTCTTGGTGAAGACCTCGCCGACCAGGACCGCATCCGGGTTGACCCGGCAGATGATCCGATGGGTCACGTCCCCGTCCGAGATCCTCAACTCGAGGCAGCGGGGACCGATCGACGGCATCGGTCGGGCGTGCGGCATCCCGACCTTCTCGCCGAGCTGGAGTCGCCAGAGAAGGTGACCGGCCTCGATCGACGCCCCCTTGCTGAAGGGCGGCCTCGCGACCTGCCCGTGGAGCCAGGCGACGGGCTTCGACCCGGGCTCATCGTCTCCCGTGCCCATCGTTCCAGTATATCCGATCGGATATACGCGTCAAACTGAAAGGCCGGGTGATCACCCGCTTGGTCATGGGCAGGTTGTGCAGGTCGCATCATCGCATTCGCCGTCGGGCCGATCCCACGCGCCACTGCCTTTGGGGCTCGACCTCACCTCAGTCGAATCGGCCGGAACCGGAGGTCCTTCAGGGCCTCGATGCGCTCGGGCGAGCCGACGAAGGTCTGGTCGGGGAAGCGGTAGTAGCGCGCGGATGCTGGCCAGGGTCCGCTCGCCCATGTTGCGAATTCAACCACATGCCGGCCAGGTACTGGAGCCGCAGGTTGCGGTCGGTGTTGATCTGGGCGCCCTGGCGACCACTCCTTCAGCATGGGCGCCTGGCCGGCGTAGGTGGCGAGCAGGTCGATCGCCCTCCTCCACCGCGCCAGTCGAGGCTCCTCGCCGAAGCCCACGTCGCGGAGCGACTGCTTCACGAGCTCGATGGTCCGGGCGGTCCAGCCGCTCTTGCAATTCGTCGACGTCGATCACCGTCGGCTCGACCTGGCCGAACAGGACGGCGTCGTAGCCGGCGCCCTCGCGCTCGTTGCTCCAGAGCGATGCCGTTGGGGAAGACCTGGAAGAAGGTGGCGATCACGCTCTTGGTCGTCTCCAGGTTGCTCTCGTAGAGCGGGATCCAGAGGGTCACGACTCCCGCCCGGATTCAGGTGGTCGCGGCACATCTGGTAGTACTCGACCGTGTTCAGCGCGGCGCAGCCCTTGACCCACGGGTCGATCGGGTCGGAGGTGATGATGTCGAACTTCTCGCGGGTCGTGCGGAGGAAGTGCCGGCCGTCGTCGTAGACCACCTCGACCTGCTTGCCGTTGACCGTGTGGGGGTTCTCGCGGGCGATGCCGTCGACGACGTGGTAATTCTCCTCGCCGAACATCGGCGTCGACGACGGTCGGCACCAGCGGCTCGATGTCGCAGATGACGATGCGCTTGACGTCGGGGTGCAGCGACGAAGCGTGCCGGCGGTGACGCCCGCGCCGCAGGCGACGACCAGCACCGACTCGGGCTTCTTGTGGACCAGCGCCGGGATGTGGCCGAGCATCCGCTGGAGCCGCATGTCGGCGGTCAGGGTCGACGCCTGGATCTTGCCGGCGCCGTGGAAGCTCCGCACGCCCTCGCCGCGTCACGGTGACGGCGACCGAGACGTTCGTCCCCTCGCCGACGTAGGTGCAGAAGACGTCCGGCTCGCCGGGCCCCTCGGGGACGTCCTTGACGATGCCGGGGGCCGACTGCGGGAGCAGGCTCGACCGTCTCGCCGGCCGAACGCCACGACCGGCCAGGGCACCGGCGTCACGCCCCAGGCGAGCCAGCCGGCCACCCCCAGCGCGGCCGCCAGCGCCGCCGCGCCGCCCAGGCGCACCGTCCCGGCCGCCGGCCGGAGCAGCGGCACCAGGGCCACCAGCGCGGCCGCCGCGGCGAGCCCGATCAGCACCCGCTCGGCGCCGGCCGTGCCGATGGCGGGGACCAGCAGCAGGCTGAACACCAGGGCGCCGACGATGGCGCCGACCGTGTTGGCCGCGTAGACGCCGCCGACCAGCCGCCCGGGGTCCTGGCCGCGCGAGGCGACCGCCGCCAGCGCCAGCGGGAAGCTCGCCCCCCACAGGCACGCCGGCGGCAGCACGGCCCAGAGGCAGCGCACCAGGTCGAGCTGGAAGGTGTACCAGGGGCTCGGCGAGAGCGTCGGGATCGATCGGCCAGTACGGGAGCGACTCGCGAGATCATGACCGCGGTCCAGGCGACGGCCGCCGTCAGCAGCCACTGGCAGACGCCCAGCGCCACCCGCGGCCGACGCCGCCCGCCGCGCCAGGAACGCCCCGAGGCTGCTGCCGATCCCCAGGCCGATCAGGAACACGGCCAGGATCAGCGAGAAGGTGTACACGGTGGCGCCGAGCATCAGCGAGAGCAGCCGCGTCCAGACCACCTCGGCGCCCAGCGCCGCCATCCCGGAGAGGGCGATCGCCAGATACACCGCCCAGGCGCCGGCCGCGCGGCCCGCGTCTCCCGTCCGTCGCGGGCTCGGCCGGCGCCTCGTACCGGGCCGCGACGGCCGCCAGGGCCAGGGCGATCGCGGCCACGGCCACGTTGATGGCGACGGCGACGTAGGTGGCCGTGGCCATGTCGTAGACGCGCAGCAGGTAGAAGCCGGCCAGCAGGCAGCCGAACACGGCGCCGGCGATGTTGCCGCCGTAGAAGAAGCCGAGCCACGACACGCCCTCGGGGTCGGTCTCGACCCAGCGCGCGATCGCCGGCAGCGTCGCGCCCATCAGCAGCGTGGGCGGCAGCAGGCAGACCCCGGCGACGGCCCCGCGCAGCAGGATGCCCGGCAGTGCCGTGGCCGGCGTACGCGACGTACAGACCTGCTCGACGTACGGCATGCCGAACAGCACCGCGAGCCCGATGGCGCCGATGCCCAGCTCGAGCAGGGCGTAGACCCGCAGGGGATGCCGCCGGGCCGAGACGAGCGCGCGGCAGCAGCAGGCTGCCCAGGCACATGCCGCCCATGAACGTCCCCAGCAGCACGCCGAGCGAGACGGCGGTCGAGCCGATCACCAGCTGCAGGAGCTGGAGCCAGACGATCTCGTAGATCAGCGCCGCGCAGCCGCTGCCGACGAACAGCAGGAGCAGCAGCGGGCAGGAACCGCCGCGGCTCGTGCGGGGTCATCGCGCGGTCGTCTGCCGGGGTCATGGGCGATGCCTCGCGAGGGCGCGGCCGTGCTCGTCACGGCCGCCGGTGTGTCATGCGGCGGCGGGACGATCCCTCACCTCGTTGCGGTGATCCGCGCCGCCCGCGCCTCACGCCCCGCGAACGGGGCCTCAGGAACAGGCTCTCATTAGAACGGATTCGCGGGGGTGCAGGGAGCGACCTCCGCGTCGACCGGGCACGCCGGATCGCGGCGGCTTCCGAAAGGCCCCGCCCCCGCGAGGCCGGTCACTCCCTGTCCGGCTTCGCGGCGAAGGGGTTGTCCTCCGACTCGGCGGCGAGCCTCCGGGCCTCCTTCTGGTCCGCCTCGCCGAGCCGGGCGAGCGGGACGGTCACCGTGTCGCCGTTCTCCTTCTCGAGCGTGACCGACCCGTCCTTCAGCTCGACGAACTTCGCCTTGATCGTGAACTTGCCCCCCCCGCTCGACCAGGCCCGCACGGGCGCGTCGGGCGCGGCCTTCTTCTTCGGCTTGATCTGGTCGGGCGGCAGCGTCGGCGTCAGCACGATGCCGTCGCGGGGGAACTTCACCTTGACCCAGCCGTTCGACGGCAGGTCGACGACCTCGGCGGTCTCGGTCTTACCCGCCCAGTTCACGAGCACCTTGTCGCCGAGCTTGAACGGCGCCTTCTTCCCCGCACCCGGGGTCGAGGTCGAGGACGAGCCGCCGCGCGTGACGGTCATCTGCCGGCGCGACGTCCCGCCGGCGCCGTCCTGGGTGATCGTCGTCGTGGTCGTGGTCTTGCCCTGCTCGTCCGTCGTCGTCGTGACCTGGACCGTCGCGGGGACGGGGATCACCTGCGGGTCGAGGTAGACGGTCTTGCCCGCGCTGTTGACGTACGACGCCTGCACCGTGACCTGCTTGACCGGCGGCGTCGCCTTCGCGTCGAGCGGCAGCTCCACGCGGGCGACCGCGCCCCGCAGCGACAGGTCGACCTTCCGGCTCGCGGCGTCGGTGGCCAGTTGCGGCCGGCCGGCCTTCGAAGGGTCGGCGGCGACGGGCCTCGTCACGAACTGCACCGACGCCGACTTGAGCTTCTTCATCGGGTCGACCACCGGCACCACGATCTCGTACTTCGGCGCGGCGCCGTTGACGGCCGGCCTCGCGACGATCGTGGGCCGGCCCAGGCTCCCCTCGAGCATCGTGCCGACCTCGCCGGCCGGGATCGTCAGGCCGATGTTGCTCCCCTGGATCGTCTGCACCGCGATCCCGACGAGGTTCCCCGCCGCGTCGACCACCGGGCCGCCGCTGTTGCCGGGGTTCAGCGCGCCGTCGATCTGGACCTTCGACACCTTGCCCGACGCGTCCTTGCGGATGCTCGAGACCGACCCCCGGCCGATCGTGATGTTCGGGTTCGCCTTGTTCGCCGCGAGCGACTCGCCGAACGGGAAGCCGAGGATGAAGACCGGCATCGTCTCCGACGGCTGGGCCTTCCCCCGGAACTCGATCGCCTTCGGGCGCGCCCTTCAGCCCGGAGACCTTCAGGATCGCCAGGTCCGGGTCCTCGAGCTGGCCGAGCACCTCGGCCTTGACCGTCTGCTCGTTCGGCTCGCCGCTGTTGAAGACCACCGACACGACCGGCTCGTTCGCGGCCAGCGCGTTCTGGATCCGCATCAGCGCGATCCGATCGCGGCCGCGGAGCCCCGGGATGAAGCTGCCCTGCGTCAGGACCTTGGGCTTCGAGACGACGTGGTGATTGGTCACGATCAGCGCGGAGTCCCCGTCCGACTGAATCACGAACCCCGAGCCCGTGATCGGCAAGGGCCCGATGGCGACCTTGACGTAGACCGTCGCGTCCTTGAGCCGCCGCGCCGTCTCCGGCGCGAGCCCGTCATCGCCGCGCGCGGCCGCGGCCGCCGAGACCAGGAAGAGGGCGATCCATCGGGAATGGCGCTTCATCGCAAGCTCCCATCGGAGGGCCATGATGCCGCATCGGCAGGTTTGGATGATCGAGGCGGGACGACCGGGCCCGACCCCGGGCCCCTCGCGCATTCTCGGGGCGGATTCCGTCCAGGGACCGCGAGAACACAGGTCGATAGCCGCATCCTAGCGGACGCCCCATCCCTAGACAACGAGGCGGCGACGTCTTTCTTAGGGGTTGGGCGGCCAGGATCAGGGCCCGAACTCATGGTCACGAAGACGCGACCAAACCACGCGGCCGGCGCCTCTGAGCCTCGATCGATTACATTTGTCATTGACTCGGCCTGTCCTAACTATTACATTTGTAGAGGAAACGGAGGCCGGGTGGGGTTGTAGCCCGAGCAAATGGGGGGCAAAGCCGATGGGTATCCGTCACGAGGTTGGCCGGGAGCTGCGGGCCCCGAGTCTCCGGAGGGTCCTCGGCGGGGCGGCCCGCGTCGTGCTCGCGGCGGCGCTGCTGTTGACGCCCGTCGCGCTCATCCTGGGCCGGACGCGAGACCCGGGGCCGCCGGCCCCGCACCGGCCGGCCGGGGCACCCATGCGGATCGGCCTGCCCGTCATGGTCTTTCCGAACCCGGACCGCTTCGTCGATCCCGAGACGGGGGCGGCGGTCCCCGTCGCCGTCCCGGGCCCCGGGTGCCTGGCGGCCTCGGCCTGGTCGCCCTGGCGCGACGGGGTCGACCGGGCCCAGATCGTCGGCACGTGGATGGCCGAAGGCTCGCGCGACGTGTCGCTGGTCCGCCTCTCCCAGCCCGACGGCGCCGTCCTCGATCGGATCTCGACGGCCGGCATGCCGGCCTGGATCGGGGCGCCCTGCTGGTTCCCGGACCATTCCGAGCGGCTCCTGCTCTGCGGCGGCGACGGCCTGCTCTACCGCCTCGACTTCGGGGCCGGCGACGACCGCGGCCCGAGCCCCCTGGCCTGGTCGGCGGGGATCCGGAGCGGCGTCCGGATCGTCGACCTCTCGTGGCCGGCCGGCGCCGTCCTCGGCGGCCGGGCCCTCGCCTCGCTCTGCTTCAGGAGGGGGCCCGAGGTCACGGCGGAGATCGGCGAGTGGTCGATCGGCTGGCTCCGCCTCGACGACCGGCCCGACGCGATCGTCGGCGTCGGTCCGCTCCTGGCCTCGCCCGATGGGGAAGCCGACGTCGACCGACGCCATCCCACGCTCTCCCCGGACGATGGCCACCCCGGCCTGGCCTGGCTCGAGCAGCCCCGCAGCCGGTACAACTCCCTCTGGCGCCTCCGGTTCGCGCCCCTGGCGATCGACCCCGACACGGGCGACCCCTCGATCCGCGAAGCCTCGGCCCGGACCCTCGCCGAGGATTGCCTCAGGGTCGCGCCGGCCTTCTCGGCGGACGGGACCCATATCAGCTACGTCCCCGCCGGCCCCGGCCCCCCGCGCGTCCTGCGCATCTCCCTCGACCGGCCCCTCGGCCCTCCCGACGCGACACCCGATACCCGGGCTTCCCGTCCCCTTTCCCAATCTCGCGTCAGCAAGGCTCGATCGCGGTCGGCGACCGTGACGCGGTCGTGATGGATGGAAGAGAAAAGGGGCCAGAAGGCCCGCGCCGCGGCACCGGAACTGCCGTCCAAACGATGGGGATGACGCAGAGGCCGGCTCTTCTCTCGGGAGCCATCCGATGACCTGTCCACATTGGTTCGATCTCGAGCCGGTTCCCGCCCGCAGTCAGGGATGCGAGGAGTGTCTCAAGCTGGGTACACGGTGGGTCCATCTCCGGCTCTGTCTGAGCTGCGGTCATGTTGGCTGTTGCGACAGCTCGCCGGGCCGCCACGCGACGAAGCATTTCCAGCACGCGGGACACCCGGTGGTCGCGTCCTATGAGCCCGGCGAGCGCTGGGCCTGGTGCTACGTCGATCAGCAGGAGTTGGACGTGCCGGAACAGGCCCTGCCGTACCTGCGCGATTGAGGCTGGGCCGCGTCGCCCCGCCCCGGAGGTGGCCCGGAGATGTTCCAGCGAGACATACGCGCGGATGCCTTTCCTCGGCTCGACGCGGCCCAGCTCGCGGCGCTGGGGCGTTGCCCGCTGACGAAGCTCCGGCGGTACCGGCACGGGGAACGGCTCTTCGAGGTCGGCGATCACAACCTCAACTTCTTCGTCATCAAGTCGGGCGAGGTCGAGATCCGCGACGAGGCGGACGAGCCCCCAGAGACGGTCGCGCTGCTCGGGCCCGGCGAGTTCACCGGCGACGTCTCGCAACTGACCGGGGGCCCGGCGGTCGTCACCGCCGCGGCGCGCGGCGATTGCGACGCCTACGAGGTGACGCGCGGCGGGCTGCGGCTGCTCCTGAACGACCACCCCTACCTGGGCGACCTCATCGTGCAGGCGTTCCTCGCCCGGCGGCAGCTCCTGCGCGAGGCAGGGTCCTTCACGAGCCTGCGGGTGATCGGCTCGCGGTCCTCGAAGGACACGTTCCGGGTGCGCGATTTCCTGGCCCGGAACGGGGTGGCATTCCTCTGGCTCGACCTGGATTCCGACCCGGAGGCAAGACGGTTGCTCGAGCGGTTCGGGGCGGGCGAGGCCGATACGCCCGTCGTCGCCTGCGGCCGCCGGGGGGTCCTGCGCAACCCGTCGGACCGCACGCTGGCCGAGGCCCTGGGCCTCTGCCAGCCGCTCGAGGAGACCTTGTACGACATGATCGTGGTCGGCGCCGGCCCGGCGGGGCTGGCCGCGGCCGTCTACGGCGCCTCCGAGGGGCTGAGGACGCTGGTGCTGGAGCGCACCGGGCCCGGCGGCCAGGCGGGCCGCAGCATGCGGATCGAGAATTACCTCGGCTTCGCCGCCGGCGTCACGGGCATGCAGCTCGCGGACCGCGCCGTCGTGCAGGCCAACAAGTTCGGGGCATGCATGCCCGTCCCCACGCCGGTCTCCGGCCTGTCATTCGACGGCAGGGACCCGGTGCTGCACCTCGACGAGGGCGAGACGGTCAAGGCCCGGTGCCTGCTGATCGCCACCGGGGCCGACTACCGCCGGCTGGACGTCGAGGGCTGCGAGCCGCTCGAGGGCCGCGGCGTCTACTATGCCGCGACCCCCCTCGAGGCACAGATGTGCCAGGGCTCGGAGGTCGTGGTCGTCGGCGGGGGCAACTCCGCCGGCCAGGGCGCCGTCTTCCTCGCCGGCGAGGTCCGCAGGGTCTACCTCGTCATCCGCGGCGACAGCCTGTACGACAACATGTCCGACTACCTGGCCCGGCGGATCGAGGATACTCCCAACATCGAGGTGCTCCTGAACACCGAGGTCCGGCGGATGTCCGGCGAGGGCTTCCTCCGCGCGGTCGAACTCGTCGATCGGAAGACCGGCGAGGCGCGGACGATCGAAACGCCTGCGCTCTTCAGCTTCATCGGGGCGACGCCGCGCACCGATTGGCTGCCTCCGGAGATCGAGAGGGACGACAAGGGGTTCGTCCGGACGGGGTTGGACCTGTCGCCGTCCTGCCACGAGGACGGCCGGCAGCCGTTCCTGCTCGAGACCAGCCGCCCCGGCGTCTTCGCCGCGGGCGACGTGCGCTCCGGCTCGGTCAAGCGCGTCGCCTCGGCCGTCGGCGAGGGTGCGATGGCGGTCCAGTTCGTGCACGCGTACCTGAAGCAGATGTGAACACTCCGCCGCGACGGAACCGGCGCGCGGGGGACCGGCGCGCGCAAGAGGTCTTCCCAGCTTGCGCCATCGGGTTGTCCCCCGTTGCGGTTCGCGGGCGAACGCGGCGGCCGGCCCGGCTTGTCCCGGCGAATCGCGGGGGGCGGGTTTCGGCGAGCCGGGGCATTCGATATTCTCTGATGTCGTGGAATGTCCCCTCGATTTCCCCTCCGCCAGCCCCGACCGAGGACGACCGGATGGACGACCTGTTCGCGGCCATTGAGGCGGGGTCGGTGGACGGATTGCGCCTGGCCATCGCGGCGGGCGAGGGTCTCAATCGCCGCGGTCCCGGGGGCGTGACACCCCTGATGCGGGCCGCCGAACTCGGCCGCGCGGGGCTGGTGCGGCTGCTCGTCAATGCCGGGGCGGACCTCGGCCTCGCCGACGATCAAGGCGATACCGCCCTGATCCACGCCGCGCGGAACGGCCGTCGGCTGCCCTATCGCATGCTCTCGCACCGGACATCGAAGTCCGACCCGGAGACGTTCGAACGGGCCAAACAGATGCTCCCCGAGCCGACGGAGGAGCAGGCCGCCGCGGCGCGGCTCGTGGAGGATCGCCTCGTCTCCGCGATCAAGGGTGGGACCTCGGACGACGTCCGCGCCGTGCTGGCCGAGATGCCCGACCACGCGATCGTCTCCGGCCAGGGCGACCGCCGGGCGCTCGAGGAGGCGATCGGCGCCGGCCGGCCCGAGGTCGTCCGCATCCTCCTGGAGAACGGGGCCGAGGCGAACCTCCGGGCATTCCATCGGGGCCGCTTCTGGTCGCCCCTGGCCCAGGCCGCCGCGGCGGGAGACCTCGGATTGATTCATCTCCTGATCGAGTGGGGGGCCGAGCCGGCGGCGCAGGGGCCGATGGTCCTCGGCACCCCGCTGATGGCCGCGGTCGAGGCGGGCCAGGCCGCCGCGGCGCGGGCGCTGATCGCCGCCGGGGCCGACGTCAACGCCCGCGACAATCGGGCGCGCTCGGCCCTGAGCCTGGCCATCGAGCGGGGCGACGCGGCGATGATCGCCCTGCTCCGAGAAGCCGAGACCGTCGAGCCGGACGAGAAGGAGCGGCAGATGGCCGTCGCGGCGAAGCGCGGCGATCTGGCCGGGATCCGCGCCCTGCTGGCCGCCGGGGCCGACCCGGGGAAGGAACTCCCCCATCGCGAGTCGGCGTTCGGCGAGGCCGTCCTCGGCGGCCACGCCGCCATCCTCGCCGCGCTGCTGCACGCCGGGCGGCCGGGGCCGGAGCCCATGGCCATGGCGATGTACCGCGCGGCCTATCGCGGGGATGCCGACGTCATCCACCTCCTGCTCGCCGCCGGGGCCGACCCCAGCTCCGACAACGGCTACCGCACCGCCCTCTCGGAGGCCGCCGAGCATGGGCACAGGGAGATCGTCCGCATGCTGCTGGAGGCCGGCGCCGACCCGGACAAGGCGGTCGATGGCCCCTCGGCGCTGGCCGCCGCGCTCGCCTCGGGCGACGAGGCCACCATCGCGATGCTCCGCGAGCGCGGGGCCAATAAGACGTTCGGCGGCCAGTCCGTCGAGGAGTTCCGCGGCGTCGCGTCGTTCGACGTCAACGAGATGTGGCTCCTCGTCCGCGCCCCGGTCGAGGAGGCGGCCGCCGCCTTCGCCGCGGTCCGCGGCGCGACGACGTGGGAACGCGACGTCATGGGCAAGCCGATCACGCTCGCGCCGCGGTCGTTCCTCGCCATGCGGTTCCGCGGCCACGAATGGACCGCGATCCGCGACTGGTCGTGCGACGACGCCTTCGCCTGGATCACGGAGGACGACGCCCGCGCCGCCTCCGAGCGGGTCGATGGCCGGGCGATCTTCTTCGGCGTCAGCGACACGGCCGGCGCGATGACCTACGCCCTCTACGACCGCGGGGAGCTGCTCGAACGGTGCAGCAGCGGCGATGACGTGGATGACGACGGCATAGGGACCGGGCGGGGCTACGCGTTCGAATCGAAGCTCCGCGACCCCGAGGCCGCGGACGACTTCGACGTCGACGCCGCCATCCGCGAGCAGGGGGCGTTCGTGCCCTCGTTCGGCCTGGCGCTGGGGTTCATGCTCCGGCCGGGCATGGAGGCCTCCTTCGCGGTCGGCGGCCTCGAACGTGACGACTTCGACCGCGTCGACTACATCGCCGTCCCCCCGGGTAATCCCCCGGCAAGATCCAACGGGCCCCGCAATCCCTCCCTGCAGGGAGAAGCCGAATCCGAGGTCTCCGGCGGGGTCGAGGACGACGAGATCGAGATACCCTTCTGAATCCAGCCATTCCTATGCGTCCGCGTGCGGCCGCCGTGCCTGCCAGGATTGCCTCGGAAATTCAGAATGTCCCCTGGACCCTCCCCTGGACCCTCTGTCCCCTGGCCCCTCACCCGGCGCGGGGCAGTGAGGACGTCACTTCCTGTCGCGTCCGCCCCCGCCGCTCGGCTTCTCGCCCGCGGAACTCGACCAGCGTCTGCCGCTGGGCGTCGGCCGGCTTGTTCGCGTAAACCCGGCCGCCGAGATCGTTGATGATGTGGGTGATCTCGCTGCCGGCCTGGCCGTCGAGCCAGACCGTCGTCAGGTGGTGGAACTTGACGCCGGGGACGGCGGGAGCCTCGATGGCGCTGTGGGCCTTCACGGGCGCGTCGCGGAAGTAGCAGTACACCCCCACGCCCCACGCCTCGTGGCTGGTCACGCCGTCGGCGACCTTGTACGAGGCGAAGCCGTTGGTCTTACCGCTCATCCAGGACTTCTGGTCGGGCACGTCGTACGGCATCTCCGACTGGTACATGTACACACGGCCGCCGTTGCCGTTCCAGAGCGTCTGGTACTCCTCGTGGTGCTCGTTGAACAGGCCGTAGATGGTCACGTCCTTGCCGTTCACGACCAGGCCGTTCTTCGTCGGGTTGGTCGTCCAGCCGACGCCGGCGCCGTGGTCCGCGCGCCAAATCCACAGCTGGTCCGCCACGACGTGATTGCTGTTGATCTGGACGCCCACGTCGTTCTTGCCCGCCGCGGGGCCGCCGGTACGCACCGTCAGGTCATAGAGGAACGTGGGGTTGGCCGAATGATCGGCCTTGCTGCCCGCGGGGCCGACCTCCAGGAGCGTCGGCGACTTGACCGGACCCGCGTCGAGGATCAGGCCGGCGATCTTCACACCGTCCACGTCGGCCACCGAGAGGATCGGCAGGCCCTTTTTCGGGATCAGCGACGGCACGCCGAGGCCGAGGAGGATGGTATCGGCCCTGGTGACCCGAAGGGTGTCGTCGAGCGAATAAACGCCGGGCGTGAACAGGATGTGCTTGCCCTTGGCCAGCGCGGCATTGATGCGCTCGGCCGTCGCCTCTTTCGGCTGGGCGATGTAGAAGCGGTCGATGGGAGATCGATTCGCCGGGCGTCGGGCCGTCGAGCCAGCTAACGCCCCGGGCGTCGGTCCGGAGCGCCGGAACGAAGACGCGGTATTCGCCGGAGCCGTCGAGGAAGAGGTAGGGCTTCTCCCGGATGACGGGCGTCCGGTCCACGACCGTGTAGGCCGGGTTCGGGAACGTGCCTTGCGGCGGGTTGTCGCAGCCGACGAAGACCATGTTCCAGACGGCGTTGCTCCAGTCGGACCATTTGCTGTTGCGGGAGAGCCACTGCTGCTGCGAGGCGGGGACGACCTTGCCGTCGACGACCGAGTCGGCCAGGAACCCGCCGCTGGCGTAGCCCACGTTCCCCTTCGGGCCCCAGTCGAACAGCTGAAGCTCGCCCTTGACGTGCAGCCGCCGCAGGGGGGCGGCCTGGGAGATCGCGATCCGCGTGACGCCCTTTGTGGTCTTGTAGGGCACGTCGGACGACGGCGTGACGGCGAAGTTCTCCAGCGTCCGCCAGAAGTTGTTCAGCGCGTGGCCGTTGGGATCCCACTTGGCGTTGACGGTCACGGCGCCGTCGATGTGGACGTCGTCGGGGTTCCGCCCGAGGCCGGCCACGTGGGTGTAGAAGCCGACGTTGAAGTTGACGTCGTACTTGCCCGGCTTGAAGAGCAGCGCATAGCGTTCGGGGCCGAACTGGTTCTTCTCCATCTTCGAGAAGATGTCGTTCGCGGTTTTCTCGACGTCGGCGGCGGGCATGCTCGGGTCGAACACGAACACGTTCGGGCCGAAGATGGTGGCATTGGCCTTGGAGGGCGGGGCATCGGAGGCGACGACCGGGATCGCGGCGCACATGGCAGCGGAGGCGGGTAAAACCAGGAGGATCCAACGTGCTTGCGAGAACATTTATGCACTCCACGAATGCTTGACGCCACTTCCCGGGATACCCGGTGGGAGATCTCCTTTCCGGGTCCGCCCGAACTGATGACCGTCAGTGTAGGCACTCCGCTGCTTCCGGGCTATCCTGGGTCGTGAACGGGGTACTCCGGGCCGAATGGGGAGATTCCTAGATTTCGTCGCAGAATGGGCGATCTGGGAAAGTCTGACCTTCCTTCATATCCCACTTCCGCTTCCCGGCCCTGGTAACGCCGAACGCGGGTGAGCTGCTCGGCTCGACTTGGCCGGCAAGGCCTGCGACACGGAGGGCCGGAAACATGGCGAACTCGAGGGCGCCGGGCCTGGCACTTCTCGTGATTACCGTCGGGCTCACTGGGGTTACCACGACCGCCGAGCCCCCCAAGGTCCTCCGCCACGTCATCGTCTCCAAGGAGCCCGGCCGCTTCGCCGGCTGGCCCGCCAATCACGGGATCTGGTCCTGGGCCGACGAGATCCTCGTCGGGTTCAGCCGGGGGACGTACAAGGACCGCGGGCCGTATCATCATATCGACCACGACCGACCCGAGGAGTTCCTCCTGGCGCGGAGCCGCGACGGAGGCCTCACCTGGTCGGTCGAGCGGCCCGGGCCGGCGGGGCGCTCGCGGGGACGGCCGGGATGCGACACGGATTGGTCCCGCCCGGCACGCCCGAGGAACGGCCGGCCGACCTCGACGGGCCGATCGACTTCGCCCATCCGGATTTCGCCATGACCGTGCGGATGGAGAATTCCAATAACGGGACGTCACGCTTTTATTATTCGTACGATCGCGGCCACGCCTGGCGGGGCCCCTACCGGTTGCCGACGTTCGATCAGCCGGGGGTGATGGGGCGGACGGACTACGTCGTGAACGGCCCGGGCGATTGCCACCTGTTCCTGACCGCGTCGAAGCGCGACGGCAAGGAGGGCCGGCCGTTCGCGGCGAGGACGAGCGACGGCGGGCGGAGCTGGGCGTTCCTCGGGTTCATCGGGCCCGAGCCGACCGGCTATGCGATCATGCCGGCGACGGTCCGGGTCGGGCCGACGGGCCTGGTGACGACGATCCGCCGCAAGGACGGGGCGCGGAGCTGGATCGACGCGTGGGGCTCGCGCGACGACGGGCGGACGTGGTCCTACCTCGCGACGCCCGAGCCCGACACCGGCGAGGGGAACCCGCCGAGCCTGGTCCGGCTGGGCGACGGGCGGCTCGCGCTGATCTACGGCGTCCGGGCCAGGCCGTATGGCATCCGCGCCCGGCTGAGCGGCGACGGGGGCGCGACGTGGGGGCCGGCGATCGTCCTCCGCGACGACGGGGGGAGCACCGACGTCGGCTACCCCCGGTCGGTCGTCCGGCCCGACGGCAAGGTCGTCGCCGTCTACTACTTCTCCGACCTCACGGGGCCCGACCGCTACATCGCGGCCACGATCTGGGACCCGGGCACGCCCTGAGGGCGGGTCCATCGCCCCGGCTCGCCAGGACGGACGGGCGCGGACTCGCGATGATGTTGTCCGTGGCCCGAGGGACCGGGTCGTTGGCCATCCGGAAGGGACGGCCCGCCGGGCCTGATCGCGCCGAACGAACCCAATCCGCGGGCCGATGGACCTTCCGGTCGGGGGGTCGGGCCGGTCGGGATCTCCGGATTGGGAGGGCGCGGGGCGGGACTTCCCGGGCCTCCCGGGCGAACGTAGCCGAACGGAGCCGCACCGTCCTTGCACGCTCGGGTTCGCTCGGCGGGGGGATGGGACCCGAGAACCTGAGGGTCGACAGGTCGTCGAGGGGGGTGCCGGCGCGGAACGAAGCCGATCCCGCGCCCCGGAGGCCGTCGCGGCGACGGGGGCCGGAATCGGGTGGTCGGGGGTCGCGAGCCGGCGGGGAATCGGATAGAACCAGCGCGAGAGGCCGGCGTTTGACGCTCTTTCTCATGTATAGCCGCCCCGCGCGCGCGCCCACGCCACGGCCGGCGGTTCACCTCCGATGGGCACCTGGGGAGACGGGACCATGAGGACGTTCGGCAAGCTGATGCTGGCCTTCGGGGCACTCGCCCTGATGGCCGCGCCCGCGTGGGCGCAGGGACCGGGCGGCGGCGGCATGGGCGGCGGCGCGATGCTGCTGTCCAACAAGAGCGTTCAGAAGGAGCTGAAGGTCTCCGACGAGCAGGTCGAGAAGCTCAACACCCTCGCCACCGAGACGATGGCGAAGAACCGCGAGCGGTTCCAGGGCTTCCAGGACCTCTCGCAGGAGGAGCGGCAGTCCAAGATGCGCGAGGCCCAGGCCGAGCTGCACAAGGGCCTGGACGGCGTCCTCAAGCCCGAGCAGGTCAAGCGGTTCAAGCAGATCGAGCTCCAGATCGGCGGATTCAACGCCTTCGGCCAGCCCCGCGTCCAGGAGGCGCTGAAGCTGACCGACGAGCAGAAGACGAAGGTCCGCGAGATCAGCGAGGAAGCCCGGGGCGCCATGCCCTCGCGCGAGGACTTCCAGAGCGACCGCGAGGCGGCGATGAAGAAGCGGGCCGAGATCAGCAAGGGCGCGACCGAGAAGGTCACCGCCCTGCTGACCGAGGACCAGAAGAAGGAGTGGAAGGACCTGGCCGGCGAGCCGTTCGACTACAAGCCTGAGCCGTTCCGCCGCCCGAACAACTGACCGGCGCACCCTCGCCGATCATTCCGACCCGGACCCCGATGCCGCGCGGACGCCCACCTCTCCGGGCCCGCGCGGCGTCGGCCATTTCGGAGCGATGCATGATGGGAATCGTCGGCCAGTCAGGTATGATCCTCGGCCGGATTTCGATGGATGACGGCCCTCCGCGAGGTGGGACGATGAAGACCCTCGGCAAGCTCGCCCTGGCCCTCGGTGCCTTCGCACTGGTCGTCGGCCCCGCGCGGCGCAGCGGCCGCCGGGCGAATACGGCCCCGGCGGGATGTTGAGCGGCATGGTCTTGCTCAGGATCGAGAGCGTCCATCGGGAATTGAGGGCGACGCCCGAGCAGGTCCGCAAGCTCGACGCCCTATCGGCCGACTGGCAGAAGCGGGGCCAGGCCGCGGCCGCACAGCTCCGCGACATCCCCAAGAAGGAGCGTTCCGCGAGGCTCGAGGAGATGCAGCAGGCCGCCGGGGAGGCCTTCCGCAAGGGCCTGGCCGAGGCCCTCAAGCCCGAGCAGCTCAAGCGATTCGAACAGATCGAGGTCCAGCAGGTCGGCGTCGCGGCCTTCCAGATGCCTCGGGTCGTGGAGGCCCTGAAGCTGACCGACGACCAGAGGGCACAGGTCCGGGGGATCAACGCGGAGATGACGACCGCCGTGCGCGACGCCAGCCGCACGGCCCCCCGGGGCGGCGACGTCCGCAAGGGCGCCGAGGCGTTGTATCACAAGCTCATGCCGATCCGCGCCGAGGCGCTGGCGAAGTGCCTCGCCGCGCTGACCGACGAGCAGAAGGCGACCTGGAAGGACCTGAACGGCGAGCCGTTTGTGATCATGGTCGAACCGTAGTGGTCGTTGCATAGCTCGCCGGCCTCGTCCCCACGCGGCGCCGGATGCCCGGCTGGGCGGGAGCCTCGCCCTCCCGGCAGGTACGAATCGGCCTTTGCGCGGAGCCCCGGCCGTGTTACGACCCCGATCATGGACGCCACCGCCCTCGACCCCCCGATCGCCCCGCGGCCGTGGGACGGCTTCCTCGCGGGCGAGGAGAACGCGCTGGCCTTGGCCGGGGTGATGGCCCTGGCGCGGGGCGAGCGCGAGGGGCTCTCGCCGCTGGTGCTGCACGGGCCGTCGGGGGTGGGCAAGTCGCGGCTGCTGGCGGGCCTGGTGGCCGAGCGGCTGGTCCGGCGGCCCGAGTCGGCCGTGGCCGAGGTCGATGGAGAAGGCGTTCGCCTCGGCCTGCGCCGACGCCGCCCGCCGTCCCGAGGCGTGGGCCGAGGTCCGCGAGCGGTTCCGCCACGTCGACCTGCTCGCCGTCGACGGCCTCGAGTCATTGGCCCGCGTCCCGCCGGCGCTCGAGGAGCTGGCGCACACGCTCGACGCCCTCGAGGCGCGGGCGCGGCCGTGGCCGTCGCGGCGCGGACGCCCCCGGGGGGCCTGGAGGGATGGCCGTCGAGGCTCGTGAGCCGGCTGCTCGGGGGGCTCTCGGTCCGCGTCGACCCGCCGGGGCTCGCGTCGAGGAGGCGCTACCTGCTCGACCGGGCCCGGTCGCGGAAGATCGCCCTGGCGAGCGACGCCGTCGACGCCCTGGCCGAGGCCGCCGACGGCTACCGGACGCTCGACGGCTGGCTCGCGCGGCTCGGCCTGGCGTCGCGGGTCGAACGCCGGCCGCTCGACCGGTCCCTGGCCGAGTCCTACCTCGCCGACGAGGCCGAGCCCGCCCCCGCGCCGACGATCGACGCCATCGCGAAGGCCGTTGCGAGGCGGTTCGGCGTCCGCCCGGCCGACCTGAAGGGCGCGGCGAGGAACCCGCAGTTCGTCGAGCCGAGGCACCTGGCCATGCACCTGGCCCGGGAGTCGACCGGGCTGAGCTTCGCGGCGATCGGCGCCTACTTCGGGGGCCGCGACCCGGCGACGGTCCGCCACGCCTGCCGGGCGGCCGCGTCGCGGCTCGCGTCGGACCCGGCCCTGGCCTCGGCCGCCGGGGCGATCGGCGCGGCCTGGCTCCGGGGGCCGGGATAGCCCGCCCCGATCGGCGTCCCCGCGCGGCGATCGGCCCCGACTCCGGCCGCGAAGAGAATCAACCTGGCCCCCCGGGCGGGCGCGGAAACCATGCCTCCGCTCCGGGGAGGTTGCGGGGATGCGGATCGGCGCGGTATGGTAAAGACACTCAATTTATTTACGCCCAAATTCATTGCGGAGTCGCGGCGGCGGCCCAACAATTGACGTTGTACCACCCCGTCGCTCCGACAGCCGTCAGAATTCGTACCCGGGCCGAGTCCCCTCGGGGCCTAGCACCCGGTCGATGCGCCCGGGATGAGGGGTCATCCCGATGGCCGACGTGATTCTGGGGCGTTTTCCGGGTCGTCGGAGGGGGCAGGCGCCACTTTGTTAGGTCAGTCTCGCCAGGGAGGGCTGTCCGCCGTCCGGGTGACGGAGAGGGCAGGCCATAAGACCGTCGCCGAGCCCGCCTCCCGCCGCGGAGGGGGAGGCGGCCGGCCGGTCGACGGCCGGCGCGGCCGGATCCCCGGCGGTGCCCGATCGATCCGATCGACTCTCATCCATCCATCCCGTTTTCTCGCGAGGACCGTCCCATGCCATCGAAGTCGCGACGCGGATTCACGCTGATCGAATTGCTCGTGGTCATCGCCATCATCGCCGTGCTGATCGCCCTGCTCCTGCCCGCCGTCCAGGCCGCCCGCGAGGCCGCGAGGCGGGCCCAGTGCGTGAACAACCTCAAGCAGTTCGGGCTGGCGATGCACAACTACCACTCGTCCAACGACAGCTTCCCGATGGGGGCGTCGCAGTGCTACTACAACTACGGCGGCGGGCAACCCTGCACGACCTGGAACAACTGGTCGGCCCACGCCATGATGCTCAACTTCCTGGAGCAGGCCGCGCTCTATAACGCCATCAACTTCAGCATGGAGGGCCGCGGGAGCGACTACGCCAGCGCCGCGAACTCCACGGCCTACAACGCCAAGATCGCCGTCTTCCTCTGCCCCTCGGACACGAACGCGGGCCGGGTGAACGACAATTGCTACTACGGCAGCGTCGGGCCCACGACCAACGCCGGCAGCGACGTCCCGCCGCGGAACGCGAGCCCGGGGTGCACCGGCCCGACGAGCTACGCCGACGACACCTCGGGCGTGTTCGCGTTCCGGCTGGCCCACGGCCTCCGCGACATCACCGACGGCTCGTCGAACACGGTCGCGATGTCCGAGGGCCAGACGGGCCCGCCGTCGCCCGGCATCATCCCGGGCAACATGATCATGAACGCGGGGCTGTCGGGTAACGGCTATTTCATCAACGCGAACATGAACCCGGCGATCGTCCTCGCGGACCTGCAGACCTGCTCGACCCAGTACAACCCGACGAACCCGGGCAACATCTCGGTCGGCCACGGCCACGACTGGGGCATCGGCGGCATGGGGGCCACGCTGTTCAACACGATCGTCCCCCCCAACAGCACGCAGTACAAGTGGGCCGCCTGCCGGACCGACTGCGGCGGCGGCTGCGACGGGGCGAGCATGGACTACTCCAACGCCGCAGAGCTACCACTCGGGCGGGGTCGAACGTCCTGATGGGCGACGGCAGCGTGCGGTTCATCAAGAGCACGCTCGCCATGCAGACCTGGTGGGGCCTCGGCACCCGGGCCGGCAACGAGGTCATCGACGCCAGCAGCTTCTGACGGCCCGTCCGCCCCCCGCGACCGCCGAAACCCGAGCGGTCGCGGGGCGGGCGTCCCGCCATCAGGAGCCCGGGGCGCTGGCGTCAGCCGCGCGACCGGCGCCGGTAGGCGCCGGGGGTCTGGCCGACCTCGCGCTTGAAGACGACGCACATGTGCTCGGCGTGCTTGAACCCGGCGAGCGGCCCGATCTGCTCGAGCGGCAGGTCGGTCTCGGCCAGGAGCTGGCGGATCCGCTTGAGCTGGGTCTGGCGGATCAGGCCCATCGGCGAGAGGCCGAGGTGCTTGCGGAGCCGCCGCTCGAGGATGCTCCGCGAGAGCGGGACGCGCACCAGCAGGTCGTCGACGGTCATCCCCTTGCAGGCGTCCTCGCGGATCAGCTTGACGGCCATGGCGATCTCCGGGTCGTCGATGGCCGTGACGTCGGTCGACTGCCGCGTGGCGATCCCCAGCGGCTCGACGACCTGGACCCGCTCCGGCGGGCGCGCGCCGGCCATGAGGGCGTCGAGCAGCTCGGCCGCGAGGTAGCCGACCCGCTCGGGGTTGGCGATGACGCTCGAGAGCGGCGGGTCGCAGAGCTCGCAGAGCACCTCGTCGTCGTCGACGCCGAGGACGGCGACCTCCTCGGGCACGGCCAGGCCGATCCGCGCAGGCGTCGATGACGTGCTGGCCGCGGACGTCGTTGCAGGCCATGACGCCGACCGGCCGCGGGAGCGAGCGGAGCCAGCCGGTCAGGTCGTCCTGGGCGTCCTCCCAGGTCGTGTCGGCGGCGAACCAGGGGGTCGCGAAGTCGGCGCACGACGCCCCGGCGGCGCGGGCCGCGGCGGCGAACGCGGCGTGCCGGCGGCTCGACCAGCTCTCGCGCTCGAAGCCGCAGAAGGCCAGCGTGCGGAACCCCCGCCCCAGCAGGTGCTCGGCCCCGAGCCGGCCGATCGCCTCGTCGTCCGATCGGATCAGCGGGAAACCCGTCGCGCCGTGGCGGTCGGTCAGGTCGACGACCCGGGCGCTGGAGCGGGCCAGCGTCTCGGCCAGGCGCCGGTCGGTGGCGCGCGAGATGATCCCGTCGCCCCGCCAGCCCTCGAGCCAGCCCGGCGGCTTGGTCGTCAGGGCGCGCTGCTCGAGGAAGATCGACCAGGGGTGGTGCGTCCGCACGTAGCGCGTGATCCCCCGGAGCACCAGCCGCCCGTAGGCGCTGGACGTCTCCACGATCAGGGCCACGTGCGGACGCCTCTTCATCGAACCCCGTCCCCGTCCTGGAGGCTATCCCATCGCGGGGCGAAGCTCAACGGCCCGGCCTCCGCGGGGCCCGCCGCTCAATGGGGCACCGTCGGCGGGCTGGTCGCCCCCGAGGTCGTCGAGTACGCCTTGATCGGGTCGCTCAGCGCGAACCCGACGAGGTTGAACGACGGCGGCGCCAGCAGGCCGAGCGGCACGATCGGCGCGACGTAGATCGTGTAGTCCCCCGCCCCGAGCAGGAGCGTCTCGCTCACCGTCTGGCCCGCGCCGCAGTAGATGCTCGCCACGACATGACCGCTCGAGTCGACGATCGTCATCTGCTCGCCCGCCGCCAGAGTCCCGGAGGCGGTCGTGAGTACGAATCGGAACAGCTCGTCGTTGGCGAGCGAGAGCCCGGCCGTCTGCCCCGAGCGGCCTCCCGAGGCGATCCCCTGCGAGGCCGCCGCCGCCGTGCCGAACGTCGCGTCGAAGTAGTACGACCCCGTCCACGATGACAGGCCGACCGTCCCGCCCTTGACCTGGATATTGTAGTGGCTGTCGCCCGACGTGCAGGCGACCTGGACCACGTACGCCCCGCCCTCGGCGGCGAGCACCTGCGAGGCGACCGGGTTGCCGTTGTGGTCGAAGACGTTCACGACCGGCGTGATGCCCAGGCCGTCGAGCGTGACGACGGCGACGGTCATGATCTCCGTCTTCCCGCTCGGCGCGGCCGGCGCCTGCACCTGGTAGACGGCCTGCGACACCGCGGAGGTGAGGCTGGAGATCAGCCGGTTCGCCGACGACCAGATCGTTCGGCAACGAGATCGGGTGGGCCAGGCTGCTCACCTGCGCCACGGTCGTCGTCACGACGCCCGAGACGGCCACGTCGAGGATCATCGGCGGCAGCGACAGCAGCCCGTTGAAGCCGGCCTCCAGGCTGTATGAACCGATCGCGTAGGCCGTCGCCGACGGGTCGCCCACGCCGAGGAAATACTTCGTGTTGGGCGCGAGGCCCGAGGCGAAGAGCAGCGCCGAGCCGGGCACCAGGCCCGCGACCGAGGTGGTGACGACTTTCATCGACGCGTCATACAGCGTGATGACCGGCGTGCCGATGCCGACGCCCCAGCCCTGGAGGGAGACCGTCAGGCCCCCGGCCGTCGAGCCCGGGCTGTTGAAGGCGTAGAGGGCCGACGCGCCGCCCGGGTTGATCGACCCGCTGGCCGTCATCATCTGCGTGTGGAGGAGGCCCGGCGCATTGGCGAGGTTCTTCGGCTGGGCCGCCGGGGACACCCGGGTTGCCGGAGCTCGCCGGCGAGACGGTGAGCGAGAACGCGCCGACGCCGAAGACGTCGTGCGAGCCGGTGACGGCCACGTAGTACGTGCCCGAGCTGCTGATCCCATTGACGTGGAGCGAGACCGAGCCGGCGAGCACGCCCGAGGCCGAGGCCGTGCCGAGCACCTGACCCGCGGCGTTGGTCACCGTCACCGTCGGGTCGAGCAGGCTGATCCCGCCCGTCTGCACCTGGACGTTCAGCCCCGACGCGTAGGAGACGCCCCCCTGCGGCTTGTACTGGAAGACGTCGGCATCCTGGTTCGACGCCAGCGCGGCGGAGTCGGTCGCGACCCCGGGCTGGTTGGGGATGTTCGTCTGGAGCTGTTCGGGGTTGTTGTTCGTCGGGTTGCCCGGGCCGATCTCGGAGGCGTCGGGCACCGGCGCGCCGTAGAGCGCCTGCAGGGCCGGTGTCGCGCCCGAGGCCAGGCCGGTCACCGGCCCCTGGTAGACGTTGTACATGAACGAGGACGGGTCGGAGCTGTCGGCGAAGCCGAACGAGTGGCCGAACTCGTGGAGCAGGACGCTGTAGAGGTCGTACGAGCCGGGGTCGGCCGGGTTGAAGTCGGCGTTGCTGTTGAGGATCACGTCGCCGGAGAGCGTGCCCGTGGTAGGGTCATAAGGCGTGCCGATGGCGACGACGCCCGGCGAGAGCGGCGCGGCCGAGATCCGGAGGTCGCCGAACCGCGGGTCGCCCTCGGGTGCGCCGGCCACGCCGATCGGCTCGCCGCCGTCGGAGACGACGCCGACGTTGATGTTCGCGTTCGAGGCCCACGTCTGCACGGCCCGGAGGATCGTCGTCTCCCAGGTGCCGGTGCCGAGCTGGTAGTTGAGCATCCGGAACAGCGTGCTCGGCTGCCCCATGTCGTTCGTCCCGTCGGGGGCGAAGCTGATTGTGAGGTGCTGAGGGTCGGCCCAGGGGATGCCCCAGGTCGCCGGGACGTCACGACGCTCGAGGCCCTCGAGCGCCGGCCGATTGCATCGTCGCGATCGCTTCTTCGACATCGCGTCGTTCTCCGGGGGGAAGCAGTGCGGCGGCGTTGCTCGCCCGGGTCAGGCGGGGTCGGACGCCCGGGCTGCGCTCGTCGGGTGGGCTATTGCAATTGATGGTCAGCTTCTCGCATGCAGTGTTGAGTGGGCGGTGAATCATCGCCGGCGTGGCGTCGGTGCTTCACGCGGACGTCCTGTGTCGCCGCGGGTCAACGTGGCGGCGGGGGCCTTGACCAGGGCCCGGGCCGCCGCGAGCAGCTCGCGGAACTCGGGCAGGTCGCGGATCGCGTCGAGCTCGTGGTCGTCGGGCAGGTAGTCGAACCCGAACCCGCCGCGCAGGGCCGTCGAGAGCAGGCGGAAGGCCTCGAGCCGGTCGTCGGGGTTCTGCCGCGAGGTCGTCGCGTAGATGCCGGCGACCTGGTAGACGTTCCGCGGCGTGGTGTCGCGCCAGAGCGACTCCTTCGCCTCGCGGATCGCCGCCGCGCGGTCCCCCTTGATCGCCAGCAGCACGCCCTTCGAGCTGTGCGCCGGCGCGAAGTCGGGGTTCAGTGCGATGATCCGGTCGAGCAGCTTGAGCGCCTCGTCGTCGCGGTTCAGCTCGCAGAGCAGGTAGACGCAGTTCTGCAAGGCCGGCAGCATCCGCGGGTTGAGCTTCAGCGCGGAGCGGAAGTCCTCGAGCGCGGCGGCGGGCTCCTTGCCCATCCGCGCCATGCCGCGGGCGAACCAGCCGGGGGCGTCGTCCGGCTCGCGGCGGAGGCCGGCCTCGACGTCGAGCAATGCGCCCTTCTCGTCCCCCGCCTTCTGCCGCGCCTCGGCCCGGATGAAGAGCGATCGCGTCTCGGGACGCCCCGCTGCCGCGCCAGGTCCACGTCGCGGATCGCCGCCTTCGGCTCGCCCCGCGCGATGTCGGCGACGGCGCGGTTCAGGTAGGGCTCGTACCAGTCGGGCCTGAGGCTCGCCGCGCGGTCGAAGTCGGCCGCGGCCTGCGCCGGCTCCTCGCGGCGGCACTGGGCGATCCCGCGATTGAGCCACGCGAAGGAGAAATCGGGCCGAAGCGCGATGCACGTGCCATAGCAGGCGACGGCCTCGGCGAGCCCGTCGAGCCGGTCGTGGCAGTAGGCCAGGACGAACCACGACCAGAGGCTCCGCGGGTCGTCGCGCGTCGCGCGGAGGGCCAGCGGCAACGCCTTGCGATACTGCCCGGCGACGGCCAGGTCGGTGGCCGCGCGGTGGAGGTCGCGGGGCGTCCGCATTGGCGTCGCCTCGGCCTTCGCGCGGAGGTCCTTCGCCTCGTCCCCGCGGCCGAGCAGCGCGGCGAGCTCGGCCCGGTGGGTCCAGAGCGACTTCGGGAGCTTATCCGCCGCGAAGCAAACGGCGGCCAGGTCGCAGGCGCGGCGGCCGGCCTCGGCCGCGGCAACGCGCTCGGGCCCGGCCGGCCGGTCGGCCGCCTCGATCGCCTGGGCTCGCGCCAGCACCAGCGCCAGCTCGCCCACGTCTTCCATCAGTCGCGCGCGGTCGGGCTCGTCGAGGTGCTTGACCGCCGGCCGGTCGCGCCAGGCCGGGTTCGATTCCGCGTCGTAGAGGCCCAGCGCCCGGTGGGCCAGCTCGGTCCCCTCCCGGCGGCGCTTCGGATCGGATGCCTCGATATTCAGGAGATACTCGACCGTGTCGAGGTCGTCGCGGAACTGCGCGAGGGTCGCGTAGGCCTCGAGCCGGGCCGTCCTCTGGGCGCGGAGGAAGAGCAGCGCGGCCATGCCGAGGACGACGGCCCCGCACATCAGCGCGATGCTCGAGCCCGACGTAATCCGCGGGTGCCTCCGCGCCCACTTCCGCGCCCGCTCGGCCACCGAGGGCTCGGGGGCGTGCTTCAGCGGCAGGTTGGCGAGCTGCCGCTCGATGTCCTCGTGGAGATCGCGCGCCGACCGGTAGCGGCGATCCGGGTCGGGATCGAGCAGGTGGTGGACGATCGACTCCTCGGCCGGCGTGACCCGCGGGTTGATCGCGCGGAGCCCCGGCGGCCGGCCCAGGCGCTCCTCGATCATCCGGGCGATGGTCTCCTTCGAGGCGCTCGGATAGACCTCGAACGGGTGCCGTCCGGTCAGCAATTCGAAGAGGATCACGCCGAGCGCGTAGAGGTCGCCCCGCGCGTCGATCGACCCGGGCTTGCCCAGGAACAGGGCCAGGGCCTCGGGCGCCATGTAGGGGAGCGTGCCGCCGACCGCGGCCCCCTCGGGGCGGCGCGGTCCTCGGCCAGGTTGAAGTCGAGGATCATCGGCTGGCCGTCGTCGGTGAGCAGGACGTTGGCCGGCTTGAGGTCGCGGTGGAGGATGCCGCGGTCGTGGGCGTGGGCCAGCCCGTCGGCCAGCCGCGAGCCGAGCCAGAGCACCGCCTCGACGAACGGCAGGTGCCCGAGGTGCCGGAGCGTGTCGGGCAGCTGGATCGCCGCGGGCGCCGGCTCCGAGGTCTTCGGCGCCTCGGAGGCGACCGGCTCGCCCAGCGTCGAGCCGACCGACGAAGCCGCGCGGCGCGAGGCGAGGCGGCTCCGCTTCGAGTCCAGCGTTCGGACCAGCGCCTCGCCCGAGTCGGGCAGCGCCTCGTTGCTCTCCAGCTCGGCGTAGACGTCGGCCAGCGTCGCCGAGCCGAAGTACGGCATGCAGACCGCGTGCAGCGGCCCGACGGCGTGGGCCGAGTAGATCGGCACGATGTTCGTGTGCTGGAGCCGCGCCAGGGTCCGCGACTCGCCCGGCAGCTCGGCCGAGACCTTCAGCGCCACCGGCCGGTCGGCCAGGTCGCCCTGCGTCGCCAGGTAGACGCGGCCGAACGCCCCGCGGCCCAGCTCGTGGATCAGGCGGAAGCCGAGGAACTCGTCGCCCGGCCTCGGCAGGCCCGCGACGGCCCGCGCGAACTGCTCGGCCCCGGTCGGGTCGGAGTCGTGCAGGTCGCGGAGCAGCTTCGCCGGCGCGGGGTCGACGCCGGCCGAGCGGCACCACGAGTCGATGTCGCCGTCCCCCTCCGACCCGAGGCGGAACTCGAGGTACGACCGCGCCGCCGGCTCGACGTCGAAGGCGCGGACCACCGTCTCGGCGGGATCGGGCACGGCGCCCGGGCCGAACGATATCCGCACGGCGTCGTCGGCGTCGAGGCGATACGGCCAGTCGAAGGCGTCGATCCCGTACCGCCGCTCGTACTCGTCCTCCGAGACCTCCTCGCGCGCCCGGCGGCGGAGCCGGTATTCCTCGAAGGCCAGCTCCTCCACGGCCTCGCGGTCGGCGGCGAGCTCGGGATAGTCGGCCAGGTACGCGGCGAGCGTGCCGCCGACGTCCCCGCTCGTGGCCGAGCCCCATCGCGGCGCGGATCAGCTCGCGGAGCACCCGCGGCCGGAGCGGGTCGCCGAGGCCCGGCAGGAAGTCGCCCGGCTCGGCCGACCCGTCGCGGGCCCAGGCCCCCTCGAAGGCCCTCACGTACCGGGATACCACCCGCTGGGGGCGGACGATCGTCGACGGCATCGGGCGGTCCTCAGGCCCCGGGGCCGTGCCCAACTCCCGCGCACGCCGCCCCTGCCAGGACCATAGGCCTCAGCCGCTGCGGTTTACTTGTATCTATACGCCCATGCCAATCGCCGACAACGCGGCGTCGCTTCTCGGCGACTGCGCGGCACACGCCCGGCGCCCGTGGACTACACTGCGTCCCGTAACGTCACGGGCGGGCCGGCCCGCCGAGATGACGGTCGGAGAAGTCGATCACCGCGTCCCAGTCGGCGAGGGTGACGTCGTGCTTGCCGGGGCGGATCTGGTAGCCGATCCGGCTCCAGGCGAGGACGTTGTTGCCGGGCATGTCGCGGACGGCCAGGCCGTCGGTGCCGAGCAGGCGATAGACGGGGTCGGCGCCCTTCGCCCCGAGGAACTCGCCGCGAGGGTCGGCCCACTGGTCCTCGTCGGCGCTGAGGACGAGCACGGGCCTCGGCGCGATCAGGGCGATCAGCATGTGCTGGTCGACCGGCAGGTCGGCGACGCGCTCGTTGTATTGCTTGTAGTTGGTATTGAACCAGTGGGGGAAGCTCGTGTTGATCCGCGCGACCGTCTCGCCGTACCACCGGCGGCTCAGCGCGGCGCCGCCCTCGCCCGAGTCGTTCGAGACGACCACGGCGAACCGGCGGTCCTGCGCCCCGGCCCAGAGCGCCGTCTTGCCGAGCCGCGAATGGCCCATGACGACGACCCGTTTCGCGTCGATGTCGCGGTCGGTCTCGAGGTAATCGATCGCCCGGCTCAGCCCCCAGGCCCAGGCGCCGATCGAGCCCCAGGCGTCGGCCGGGCGGGTCTCGCCGGGCGGGTCGAAGAGCGGGTGGACGCCGTTCTTGAAGCCGTCGTCGAAGTCGGGGTCGATGTCGCCGTAGTACGCCGTGGCCACGGCGTAGCCGCGGTCGATGATATGTTCGAGCGGCCAGCGCGAGGCCTCCTTGCCGCGGTCCTTGTCGCCGGGCTGGAAGCTCTTCTTCGGGTCGGGGTGCGTCCACGGCCGGGCTAGCGAGATGCGCGGGTCGGGGTCGACGGCGTGGTTGCCGCCGAAGTTCAGCGCGAGGACCACGGGACGGGGGCCCGGAACCTTGTTCGGGACGTAGAGAATCAAGTCCATCCTCGGTCCGTTGTCGTCCCCCGTGAAAAGGATCTCTAACTCCTTGCGCGTCGCCTTGCCACCTAGGGCATCCTCCACCTCCGGCTTCTCGATCGCGAACGAGAGCCGCTCGGGCCGGCCCGGCGTCTTGCCGTAGACATGCGTCTCGAACAGCCGGAGGATCTCGGGCCGCCGCTTCGACTCCCAGGTTGCGGCGTCCGTCACGCGCTCGCCGCTGGAGAGGATGAGGGGGTCGGGAAGCGTGTACGGCGGGACTTTCGCCTCGTCCTGGTTGATCCCCGGCGGCTGGGCGACGGCGGTGCTCGCGAGGAGGACAGCGAACGACACGACGGCGAGTCGGGCGGTCATGGGCGGAGGCTCCGGGGCGACTCTGGGATGGATCACCCGAGGCTAACGGGAGCCCGAGTCGATCGAAAGGGCCTTCCGCGCTTGGTAGGGTCCGCCATGCGGACCATCTTCGGCCGAGGCGCCGCCCCCGCCGGATGGTCCGCATGGCGGACCCTACGGGAGGCGATCCCCTCTCACGCCGCCGCCCCGTCGAAGACCGACGCCTCGCCGCGGACGACCCGGTCGTCGACGACGTAGGTCTGGCCCGGCGCGCGCTCGGGGAGGTCGTACATGATGTCGAGCATCAGGCCCTCCATGATCGACCGCAAGGCCCGCGCGCCGGTGCCGCGGGCCTTGGCCCGCTGGGCGATCTCGCGGATCGCCGGGTCGGTGAATTCGAGCTTGGCGCCGTCGTAGTGGAAGAGGACGTGGTACTGCTTGGCCAGGGCGTCCTTCGGCTCGGTCAGGATCCGGGCGAGGTCGTCCTCGGAGAGCTGGTTCAGCGAGGCGATCACCGGCAGCCGGCCGATCAGCTCGGGGATCATGCCGTAGCGCTCGAGGTCCTCGGGCGTCACCTGGGCCATCAGCTCGTCGCGGCGGACCTCCTCGTCGCGTCGGCGTCGGCGTCGTGGCCGAAGCCGATCATCTTCCGGCCGAGCCGCTTGGCGATGATCTCCTCGAGCCCGACGAACGTCCCGCCGCAGATGAACAGGATGTCGGTCGTGTCGACCTGGAGGTACTGCTGCTCGGGGTGCTTCCGCCCGCCCGCGGGCGGGACGTTGGCGACGGTCCCCTCGAGCAGCTTCAGGAGGGCCTGCTGCACGCCCTCGCCCGAGACGTCGCGGGTGATCGAGACGTTCTGGCTCGTCTTGCCGATCTTGTCGATCTCGTCGATGTAGATGATCCCCCGCTCGGCCGCGGGGATGTCGTAGTCGGCCGCCATGACGAGCTTGAGGATCAGGTTCTCGACGTCCTCGCCGACGTAGCCGGCCTCGGTCAGGGTGGTGGCGTCGCCGATGGCGAAGGGGACGTGGAGCCGGCGGGCCAGGGTCTGGGCCAGCGCCGTCTTGCCGCAGCCGGTCGGGCCGATCAGCAGGACGTTGCTCTTGGCGACCTCGACGTCCTTCAGGGTCGGCTCGTCTGATCTCGCCGCCCATGACCCGCTTGTAGTGGTTGACGACGGCGACGGCCAGCGTCCGCTTCACGCGGTCCTGGCCGATGATGTAGTCGTCGAGGTGGGCGACCAGCTCGCGGGGGGTCGGCAGCTTCTCGAGCTTGGCGTTCTTCCGCTCGTGCTGGGCGAAGATCCTGTCGCACGCCTCGGCGCAGTTGGCGCAGATGTGGGCGATCGGCCGGCGGCTGTCGACTGCGGCGAGGGCCTTGCCCTCGACCATCGGCCCGGCCTCGCCGGCCGGCCGCCCGCAGAAGTCGCACGAAGATGGGGGGCGCTCCCCGGTCGGTGCCGCCGTCGTTCGGTGCCGTCAACGTCGTCGCTCCGCCTCGGAAGTGGGGGCCGGCGATGGGGCCGGCCCGATCCTTCCAGGATAGAGTCGCGGGGCGACTTCGACAATCCGAGCGGCCGTCCATCCTCCCGGCGGGATTCGAACCCGCGCCGACCCGCTTATAAGGCGGGCGCTCTGACCGCTGAGCTACGAGAGGCCGTCTCCGGTCGTCGTATGCCGGGTATCATCGCGGCCTCCGGTCGGGTCTGCGGGAAGGCCGGCACGGCGGCCGGCCCCGGCGGGTCTCGCCCGATGGGTGCATTATAGTCCTAAGACCGCCCCGGGACGATCCCCGCCCTCGGTCCGGTGGGCCGACGGCCGGGGAGATTGGGTTCGCTCGGCGCCGTGCACCCCTCGGGATCGGGTCTGCCCGGCGCCCGCCCGGGGCGAACGATCCCGCACGAGGGCGAACGGATCGCGGCCGCTCGGGTTCGCTCGGCGCGGAAGCGGGTCTGGCCTGGGTTCGCGCGGCGGCATGCGCCGGGCATCTCGCCCGGACCCGTCGTCCCCATGGTCGAGGACTACGCGATATCGACGCCCCCGTTCTCCGCTTCCGCGGCGATCGTCCCGCCGCGGGCCAGGGTCCCCTCGGTCTTCGTCGACGGCGAGGGGACCCGGGGCGCCGCGGGAGGGCCGGAGATGCCCCCCGCGACGCCGGGCCCCGGGGGGGTGGGTCAGGCGGCGGCGTGCCTGCGACGATGGCGGCGGTGACCGAGGAGGCCGCCCGCGCCGAGCCCGAGCAGCGCGACCGACGAGGGCTCGGGGGCGGTGAAGATGTCGGCGCTCGTGCCGGTTCCGATGATGTTCCCGTCGGAGAAGCTCACCACCGTGAACGGGCCGCCGGTCGCGAACCAGGCCGAGTACGTCACGCCGCCCGGGCCGAGGATGTTCGTCGCGTCGCCGCTGGCGAAGGCGCCGATGGCGTCGAGGCCGGGGGTGATGATGGAGAAATCCTGCCCCGACGTGGCGAGCTGGATCGCCGCGATGAGCTGGTCCTCGTCGGTGTTCTGGAACACGGTGCCCCAGGCGATGTGGTCCACCAGGCTCGCGGCCGTGTTGTCCATCATCAGGACGACGTGGAGCTGGCCGGGGCTCCCGTCGGGCCCGTCCGGGTCCTGCGACAGGCCGATCAGGAGCGAGCTGAGGGTCGGCGTGTCGGTCGGGAAGGGGTTGGTGATCGTGGTCGTGTCGCCGTCGCCGGCCGCGGAGAAGGCCCAGGTGGTGGCGCCGCCGCCGGACCACTGCTCGAGCATGAGGATGTTCGTCACGTCGGGGACGCCCTGGTCGAGCGTCGCGGTGTACGACGCGTTGTACCCGGCCCGGGCCGGGCCGGCCGCCAGCAGCAGGGCGGCGATCGCCAGCAGCCCCGGCAGGCGCCGCGCGACCGGACGAGGGCGCGGGCGGGGATGGATCGGCTCACGGAGTATCTCCTTAGGTCGTGCGCGATATCGCGGCGCAGGTGCGACATCCCCCGGGCCCCTTTGCCTCGGGACGGCTTCCGGCACCATCGCCTCCTCGGGGGGATATCCGCCCCGGGGGCCGACCTGACGCGGCCGTGTCGAAAAATCAACATCCGATACAGTGGGTACACCGCATGATTGCTCCGCTGCCGGAAATCTGAGACGATCCGTCAGGTTGGGCCTCTCGACGGATAGAGAGGGATGAGGACGATGCCGGCGTCCGACTCGCGGGCCACGAAGCCGAGCCTCCTGTTGCGCATCCGCGACGCGGGGGACGGCGCGGCGTGGGGGGAGTTCGCCGACCTCTACGGGCCGATCATCCGCGGCTACTGCCGCCGCCGCGGCCTCCAGGAGGCCGACGCCGCCGACGTCGGCCAGGAGGTGCTGGCGCAGGTGTCGCGGGCGATCGGGGCGTTCGAGTACGAGCCGGTCCGCGGCCGATTCCGCGACTGGCTCGGCACGGTCACCCGCAACAAGATCGCCCGGTTCTTCGAGGTCCGGGGCCGCGAGGACGCCGCGGCGGGCGGCGGCTCGGCGGACCTCGTCGAGGCCATCGCGGAGGACCCCGAATGGTCGGCCGAGTTCCACGCCCGGATCCTCGAGGCGGCCCTGGCCCGGATCCGCCACGACTTCGAGCCCGCGACCTGGACCGCCTTCGAGCGGCTCTGGGCCGGCGACCACCGCGCGCCCGACGTGGCGCGCGACCTGGGCCTGACGATCGACGCCGTCTACGCCGCCAAGTCGCGCATCCTGCGCCGGCTCCGCGAGGAGGTGCTGGCGCTGGCCGACGACCTGCCCTGCGCCCTGCCGCGAGGCTGAACCCCGGGGGCCGTCGCCGATGACCGCCTGCCCTCCCGACGAGACGCTGCGCGACCTGCTCCGGGGCGACCTGCCGCCCGGCCCGGCCAAGGAGCTCCGCAGCCACGTCGAGTCGTGCGACTCGTGCCTCGACGTCCTCGACCGGCTCTCCGATGACCCCGACCTCGAGCTCTGGATGGCGGCCGGGCTCGGCCTCGAGGGGGACGGGCCGGTCCGCCGGTCCGTCCTGGAGGGGCTGCGATCGGTCGGGCCTCGGAACGGCCGGGCGTTCCAGCTGAAGGCGCTGGGCCCCTACGACATCGAGGACGAGATCGGCCGCGGCGGAATGGGCGTGGTCTACCGGGCCCGCGACCGGACGCTCGGCCGCACCGTGGCGCTGAAGGTCCTCCGCCCCGACCTGGACGACGACCGGGCGCGGCGGCGGTTCGTCCGCGAGGTCCACGCCGCCGCGGCCGTCGAGCACGACCACATCGTCCGCGTCTACGCGACGTCCGACCCGGCCGACCCGGTGCTCTACTTCGCGATGGAGTTCGTCGCCGGGCCGAGCCTGGCCGAGCGGGTCCGGACCGAGGGCCGGCTGGCGCCGCGCGAGGCGGCCGAGCTGGTGGCGCAGGCGGCCGAGGGGCTGGCGGCGGCCCACGCGGCGGGGCTCGTGCACCGCGACGTCAAGCCGGACAACATCCTGATCGAGGCCGCCACCGGCCGCGCCAAGGTCGGCGACTTCGGCCTGGCGCGGCTCGCGGCCGAGTCGTCGGACCTGACCAGGAGCGGCGTCGTCGCCGGCACGCCCGCGTACCTGAGCCCCGAGCAGGCCCGCGGCGACCCCGACGCCGGCCCGCCCGCCGACGTCTACGGCCTGGGCGCCACGCTCTACGAGTGCCTCACCGGGGAGGCCCCGTTCCGCGGGACGCCGCACATGGTCGTGCAGCAGATCCTCCACGACGATCCCCGACCGCCCCGGCGGCTCAACGACGCGGTCCCGCGCGACCTTGAGACGATCTGCCTGGCGGCGCTGGCCAAGGAGCCGTCCCGCCGCTACCCGTCGGCCGCCGCGATGGCCGACGACCTCCGCCGCTGGGGCCGCGGCGAGCCGGTCCTCGCCCGGCCCGCGGGGCCCGTCGGCAGGGCCTGGCGGCTCGCGCGGCGGAGGCCGCTGGCGTCGTCGCTCATCGCGGCCCTGGGGCTCGTCATGCTCGCCGGCACGGCCGCCGTCGCCGTCCTCTGGCGCCGCGCCGAGGCCAACCTCCGCGACGCCGAGCGGAGCTTCCGCCAGGCCCGCGACGCCGTCGACAAGTTCTACGTGAAGGTCTACACCAGCGGCGCGCTGAACAAGCCCGGCCTGGAGTCGATCCGCACCGAGGTCGTCCGCGACGCGATCGCCTACTACCGCGACTTCCTCCGGCAGCACGCCGACGACCCGTCCCTCCGCGCCGACGCGGCCCGGGCCAGCTACAACGCCGGCAAGCTGCTCTTCGACTCGGGCGACAGCCGCGAGGCCCTCGACCTGCTCGCGCAGGCGGGGCGCTCTTCGAGGAGATGTCCCGCGCCGCCCCCGGCGACCTCATCGTCCGCCGCGACATCGGCCGGTGCCACGACCTGGTCGCCAACCTGCACACGGCCCTCGGCCACGCCGCCGAGGCCGAGGCCGCCCACCGCCGCGCCGTCGACGCCTACCGCGCGCTGGCCGAGGCCGAGCCGGGCAATCCCTTCTGGCGACGGCTGGTCGGCCACGCCCTCGGCAACCTCGCCAACACCTACAATGTGTCCGGACGGGGGCCCGAGGCGCTGCGCGCCTACGGGCAGGCGCGGGAGCAGTTCGAGGCCCTGCTCCGCGACGACCCGGGCAACCTCGACTACAAGCGCGACCTGGCGCTGACGCTCAACAACATGACCTTCCTCTCGGGGCCGGCGGCCCGTTCCGGCCTGGTGCGCGAGGCCCTGGCGCTCCGCGAGGCCCTGGCCGCCGCCCAGCCGGGCGACACCTATGCGAAGCGGAACGTGGCGCGGACCCGCGACAACCTGGCCAAGGTCCTCTCGCTGGACGGGCGGCACCGCGAGGCGCTCCCCCTGCTCGACGACGCCTGCGCCGCGCTCCGCGAGGTCGTCCGCGACGCGCCCGGCCACCTCGGCGACCTCGGCGACCTCGCCGACGCCTGCAGCGACCGGGCCGACGTGCTCCTCCGGCTCGGCCGCCCGGCCGAGGCGCTGGCCGCCGCGGACGAGGGACTGCGCCTGCTCGGCGAGATCGCCCGGGCCGACCCCGAGAACGCCCTGTACCGGGGCTACCAGGCCAACGCGCACCGGCTCGCCGCCGGGCGCACGAGGCGCTCGGCCACCTCGACGACGCCCTCCGCTCCCGCCGCGCCCGGCTCTCGCTACTCGAGCGGATCGCCCGCGACCAGCCCGACGACGCCCCGGCCCGCGGCAACCTGGATGAAGAGCGCAAGGCGATCGACGCCCTGCTCACCCGGGCCCCGGCCGAGAAGGCCCGGTAGCGGGCCCGACGATCATCCGCCGGGCGCGGCCGCCGCGTCCCCCTTGAACCGGAACGGCGTGCCGCCGAGGAGCTGGTCGCTGGTGATCGTCGGGCAGACGTACTTCTCGACGTGCTCGACGATCAGGTCGGTGCCGGCGAAGTGGCTCACGTACGGCGAGCGGCGCGGGGTTGTACATCGTGTCGGTCATGTCGCGCATCAGGACGACGTTCTTGCCGTTCTTCGCCATCTGCCGGAGCCCGAACGGGCGGCCGAGAACGCACATGTTCGGGTGGACGCCCAGCAGGATGACGTTGCTCGATCCCGCGATCTTCGAGGATGCTCCAGATCTCCTCGCCGTCTGTCGCTGATGAAGTCGCGATCGGGGTCGATCGTCAGGAGGTCGGTCTGCGACTTCCACGGGGCCTTGGGATTGCGGCCCATCGCGGCGAGCTTCGTCGGCCCACTTCGCGTGCTCGGCCGGGTCGTCGTCCTCGCCGCCGTCGGTCTGGTCGATCGGGTAGACGCCCTTCTCCTCGGCCGGGATCTTGTAGCACCACTTGCCGATCTCGGCGGGGAACGTCTTCGGCCCGGGGCGTCTCGGTCGCCCGCTTGCGGGCCGGGTGGTCCTTGTAGGCGTCCATGCAACCGCTCGGCGCGTGGATGATCGAGGACGCCCCGGTCGCGGGCGGCCTTGAGCACCCGGTCCATCGTCGGCGCCATCTCGGCGCCGCGGCGGACGGCGTTGAGGCAGTGGTGCAGGTCCCACATGTCGCAGACGATGATCGCCGTCTCGCTTCGGGTCCCACGACGCGGCCTTCTCGACGACCCGGAATTGCCCCTTGTGCGCCGGGTCCTCGACGCGGGAGCGGAGCTTGAGAGTCAAGGGCGCATCGTCCGCGCCGGTCGCGACGGTGGCCGTCAGCAACGCGACCGCCGCAAGGAGCGTGCGGGTGCCATCGTGGAGGGGTCGACGTCGCATGATCTGTCCTCGCGACCGGGGCGGGTTATCATCGGCATTCGCCGTAGCATAACGGAGCGGGAATCCCCGCGCCATCAAGCCAGCGACCTCCTCCAGGCGAGGGTCCGATACCGACTCATGCAAGGCCCTCGGAGATTCGGGGATTCGGCCGGGGCCGCGGGCCTCGCGCCGCGGCCCTCGCGCCCGACCACCCGGCGAGGGCCAGGCCGCCCGCGGCGAGCAGGGCGATCGAGGCGGGCTCGGGGACGACGGTGATCGTGCCGTTCATCCCCCTCGCCGCGCCCGCCCCGCCGGCCGCGCCGCCGTCGGCGGTGAGCATGCCCGTGTTCTTGTAGCCGCCCGCGCCATACTGGATGTAGATCCGCCCGCCGCCCCCGCCGCCGCCGGGCGCGCCGTTGGCGTCGGAGGAGCCGCCCGCGCCGCCGTTGGCGCTGAGGGTGTTGGAGATGACCACCCCATCGGCATAGAGGAGGATGCCCCCGCCGGCGCCGCCACCGCCGCCGCCGGTCCCGCCGCCGGCGCCGCCCTCGCCGTCGACGCTGATCCTGCCGGCGATGGTGATGGTGTCGACGGCGCCGATCTGGAGCCCGCCGCCCCCGTCCCCGCCGGAGGACATGCCCGAGGCGTTGTTGACCCCGCCGGCCCCGCCGCCGCTGCCGGGGCTGATGCCGAGCCGGGGGTTGCCGTTGGCCGAGCCGCCGGCACCGGCCCCTCCGGTGTCGGCCACGAAGCCGCCGGTGCCGCCCCGGCCGCCGTACCCCCCACCGCCACCGCCGCCCCCGTCAATGCCCGGCCCGCCGCCCCCGGGCCCCGTGCCCCCGACCATACCCTTGGCCGTCCCGCCCGCGTAGCCGCTGACGGAGATCAGCACCCCTTTCGCGATCATGACGCTGTCGCTGGAGAGGATCACGACCGGCACGTTGCCGATCCCCTGGACCTCCGACCCGGCGGGGATGTTCACCGTGTCGAACTGGAAGACGGCCACCGTCATCCCGTTCTGCATCAGGAAGGTCCCCGTCAGGACCGTCCCGTCCGGCAGCATGAGGGTCGGGGCCTTCATCGTCGAGTCGGTCTTGAAGAGGTAATTCCCCATCTGGTTCAAGGCCCCGAGCGAGGGGACGCCGCTATTGCCGGGATCGATGTAATCGCCCCGCGCCGCCGTCCCGGCCGCCGGCCGGCACGCCAGGACTGCCAGTACCGCCAGGATCCGCGCCGGCCGCCGCATCGCGTCGCCCATGGCCCGACCTCCCTCCTCGGAAATGCGGACTGTCACGACCCCGGCCCGTCCCCCAGCAGATACTTCTTGAGGAACAGCACCTCCGCCGCCTTCAGGTAGTCCTGGTTCACCTTCTTGGCGAAGCCGTGCCCCTCGTCCTTGCCGAGGACGTACCAGACGGGCCGCCGTTCCCCTTGCGGACCGCGGCGACGATCTGCTCGGACTCGGTGACCGGGACGCGCGGGTCGTTCTTGCCCTGCGACGACCAGGAGCGGCACCGTGATCTTCGCGGCGTCGGTCAGCGGGGAGATCCGGCTCGAGGTGCTCGCGCATCTCCGGGTCGCGCTCGTCGCCGTACTCGGCGCGGCGGAGGTCGCGGCGGTAGCCCTGGGTGTTCTTCAGGAAGGTGACGAAGTTCGAGATCCCGACGATGTCGATCCCCGCACTTGAGCCGGTCGCTGTAGTGCGTCATGCGTCGCCAGCGACATGTAGCCGCCGTACGAGCCGCCGATCACGCCGACCCGCGAGGCGTCGAGGTCGGGCTGCGTCGCCGATCCAGTCGAGCAGGGCGCCGATGTCCTTGACCGAGTCCTCGCGCTGCATGCCGTTGTCGAGCTTCAGGTACGACTTGCCGTAGCCGGCCGAGCCGCGGACGTTCGGGAAGACGACGGCGATGCCCAGCTCGTCGATCAGGTAATTCAGCCGGCCGAGGAACGCCGGGGCGGAACTGGCCCTCGGGGCCGCCGTGGATGTCGATCAGGACGGGCCGCGGGCCGCGTGAACTTCGGGCCGGGCCGGTAGACGAACGCCGGGATCTGCCGGCCGTCGAAGGTCGGGTAGTGGACCAGCTCGGGCTCGGCGAACTTCGCGGCGTCGAGCCCGCCCGTCTCGCTGGCTCGGTCCAGCGCTCGAGCCGGTCGGAGGCGAGGTCGTACGAGTAGACGTCGCCCGTCGCCCGGGCCGAGGTCGAGGGTGAAGCCGAACTCCTGCGTGCCCCTGCGGAACTTCAGGCCGGCGATCTGCCCGGCCGGCAGGGCCGGCGCGGGCGCTCGCTGGCCGGTGGCGGCGTCGAGGACGTGGAGCTTGGCGAGGCCGTCCTCGTTGGCGACGAGGACGATCGTCCGGCCGTCGTCGGAGAGGTCGAACTCCTCGACGTCCCAGGGGATCGTCGGCCGTCAGGACCGAGCGGCCTGCCTCGTCGCCAGGTCGTAGCGGACGAGGCGGCGGAACTCGGAGTCGAGGTCGGTCGTCCAGTAGAGCGACCTGGCCGTCCTTCGACCAGCGGACGTCGCCGTAGCCGACCGTCGGCGCCCCGGCCGCGGCGCGGGGCGTGAGCGGCCTCGGTCTCGCCCGGTGGCGACGTCGACGAGGTGGACGTAGCTCTCGTTGATCGAGATGTACTCGACCGCCGCGACGCTGCGGTCGTCGGGCGACCAGTCGGCGATCGACCAGTCGCCGGAGACCTCCTTGAGCCGGCGCGGCGGCTTCGGGTCGGCCGGGCTCGATGACGTAGAGGTCCATGTCCTTGCCGTTGCGCGCGTTGCTGCTGAGGCCGAGCAGCGTGCCGCGCGTTCGACCAGCCGGCGAGGACGTTCCGCGACGTGCCGTCGGTGAGCCGCGTCGGCGTCGCCCGGCGTCGGCGTCCTGGACGAAGACCTGGTAGTTCTCCGCCCCGCCCTCGTCGGCGCTGAAGGCGAAGGCTGGTCGACGCCGGGCCGCGGGCTCGGCGCCGAGGACGCGGTCGGCGAAGAAGGTCAGCTGCGTCCGCGCCCCGCCGGGGAAGGCGACGCGGTGGACCTGGTTCGTGTCGGCGAACCGCGTCCCGATCAGGACCTCGCGGCGCCCGCCGAGCCAGCCCTGGAAGCTGGCCGACCGCGTGTTCTGATACCGCCGGAGCTGCGGCCTTCAGCTCCCTGGAGACGGCGGGCACCCCCTCGGCGACGATCGAGTCGGGGACCTGCCCCCGCGCCTCGGCCGCGATCGGGATCAGGGCCAGCAGGGCCGCCACCAGGCTCGTCGTTCGGTGCATCGCCGGGCTCCTCGTGCGCCTCTCCCTCATTCGGATCGGACGAGGATACGCGATCGGCGACGGCCCCGGGAAGTCATTCGCCCGGGCCGATCCTCCTGCGGCGCGGCCCGGCTTCGGTCCGGCGAGCCTGCCACTCCTCCCAGTGGCCCGGGAATCCCGCGGCCTCCCACTCGCCGAGGGATCGGACGACCCGACGGCCCTCCTGAGCGTCATGAGAACCGTCGGTCGCGAGGCCGACGAAGAGCGTCCTGGCCTCGAGCGGATCGCGGAAGTGCAGGTAGACGGCCTTCTGCGTCGCCGGCGCGAGCTTCCAGATCGGATAGCGACCGACGTAACACCCCGAGCCGAGGCTCGATCCCCAGATGTTGGTCTCGTAGTAGCACGGGCTCGGCTCCCAGAGATGGGCGTGCGCGGGCTCGACGTGGGCCGCGTACCATCGGCTCAGGTCGGTCGCGGACTCGCGCCCGCCGCGGAGGCCCAGGTATTCCCATCCCTCGCGGTCGGCCCGGCAGATCACGCACGTCGAGGCCTGCCGCGTCCTCGACACGAGGAAGCTGCCCACGAAGAGCGAGAGCATCCCGATGACGGCCCAGCCGACGACACCCTTCACGCCTCCCCCCTCGCGGCCTCCCTCACCCGCCCGCGCGCCGAGGCCGACGGAGACAGTCTAGGTCGGGAATCGGGCCGGCCTCGCCGAGGCGTGGCGGCGGGGGGCTATTCTGCAGCGTCTTTTGGCGTGTTAAATTGACCTCGGCGACCGCCGGTCCGGGCCGGCCCCTTCCTCGTCACGCCGGAGAGGTCATCATGACCAAGTTCCAGATCTTCAAGGACGCCAAGGGCGAGTTCCGCTGGCGGCTCCGCGCGGGCAACAACGAGATCATCGCGACGTCGGGCGAGGGCTACAAGGCCAAGGCCGACTGCCAGCACGGCATCGAGCTCGTGAAGCGCGACGCCCCCGCCGCGCCCGTCGACGAGATCACCGAATAAACGAGTCGGCCGGCGTCACTTCGGCTCGTCGAAGGTCCCCGGCGCGACCGCGTCGAGCACCTTGAAGTCGGCGAGCTCGGTCGAGACGAACTTCATCCCGTCGCGCTTGCTGTCGACCTTGGTGGCCTTCTTGACCCCGCCGAAGTCCTTGTAGTCGGCGAAGGTCGTCTCCTGGGTGAAGTCCTCGCCCTGGAAGCCCCGGACCGTCGCCACGAGCTTGACGGGCAGGCCGCTCTCCTTGTCGAAGAAGAGCGTGAAGTCCTTGCCGTCCGGCCCGGTCACCTTGAGCACGGCCGCGGGCCTGTCGCCGACCTTCTCGTCGGGCTTCGACTCGACCTTGAAGCCCTTCCCCTTGAGCGGCAGGATCGTCATCGGCGCGGCCTGGAGGTACGCCCGCCGCTTCTCGGCGGCGAGGTCGTCGCCGTCGAGCTCCATGACGTCGTCGTTGAACTTCCTCCAGCCCTTGTCGCCGGCGATGACCGTGACGCCCTTGACGTCGTTGTCGTTGAACGTCCCCTCGAACTCGGCCCGGTGCTTGTCGAGGCCCTGGATGGTCGTGGTGGTCTTGATCGGGTTGTCGTTGTCGCCGAAGGTGATCGTCCCCTTGCCCTTCCAGGTGGCCGTGGCCGCCTTGGCGAGCTTCTCCTCGCCGCCGAGTGCCGCGATGGCCTTGTCGAGGACGGCCGCCACCTCCTTGTCATCGCCGCGGGCCTGCAGGCCCGGCACGGAGAGGAGGGCCGCCGCGAGCGTCGCGCCGAGGAGTCGCTTCATGGGATCGTCCGGCTGGGGTGGATGAATCCGGGGGGCAACTCGCCCGCGTCCGACCCACAGGCTAACGACGGCGAGGGGGCCGCACAATGAGCCGGCCGACGGAGCCTCGCGCCCCTGAAGGATTGAAGACATCCGACGGGGCGTCCCATCCGTCGAATTTTTGAGAAATCGACCTCGAACCCCGGCGCGATCCGCCCGCGGTGCGTGACTCATACATGATGGCGTCGTGTCCGGATCACCGTCCCATCGGCGATCGATGGGTATCGCGCCAGGAATTTTGTCCGGTCGATGCGCTGGATCGGCATTAGCCTCTTAAGGGATTCGTTCCGGTCGCCGTTCGGCCCGTGCTCGGCACGCAGGCGCCGACCGCCCTCGATGATCGTGGGGTTACCATGAAGGTGGAAGCGCGCGCGGGCCATGCCCGCGGATTCACGCTGATCGAGCTGCTGGTCGTCATCGCGATCATCGCCGTGCTGATCGCCCTGCTCCTGCCGGCGGTCCAGGCGGCGCGCGAGGCGGCGAGGTCGGCGCATTGCAAGAACAACCTCAAGCAGCTCGCCCTGGCCGCCCTCAATTACGAGGGGGCCGTCGGCACGTTCCCGATGGGGAACCGCGGCTATGCCTTCCCCTCGTGCGGCACGGCCTTCCCGAGCGACTGCTATCTCTATTCCGCCTTCTCGTTCATGCTGCCCTTCCTCGAGCAGTCGGCGGGCTACAACGCGACCAACTTCAGCCGCGTCTTCGCCTCGGTCTCGAACAGCACGGCGTCGTCGCTCCAGCTCGCCGTCTTCACCTGCCCGACGGACCTCCCCTGGACCCAGAACCCCCCGGCCGACGTCCAGTTCGTCCACAACGCCTACGCGATGAGCCGCGGCCAGAACGAGAACATCGGGATCAACTGGGCGAACTCGTACCCCCCGCCCGACGCGACGGCCCCGTACTACAAGAACTGCAACGGCGACCCCGGCGACGGCATGTTCGGCTGGGACTACGCCGTGCGGATCGCCGAGGTGACCGACGGCCTGAGCAACACGCTCCTCCTCGGCGAGATGGGCCGCTTCCTCGACGAGCCGGCGTCCCCCTTCTCGGTCGGCAACATCACGTTCGAGTTCGCCGATACTTACCCCTCCGCGAGCCCCGGCTTCCGCCCGACCTCCGGCGCCTTCGTCGTCCCCAAGCTCAACGCCCCCCCGGACCAGACCGGCGCCGTCTACGCCGCGTGCTTCGCGACCGTCGCCTACCCGCCCGACTGGATCGGCGTCACGGCCTGCCAGAACCTCGGCCAGTTCGCCTTCCGGAGCCGGCACCCCGGCGGCGCGAACTTCGCCCTCGCCGACGGGTCGGTGAGGTGGATCAAGAACTCGGTCAACCTCAACGCCTACCGGGCCCTGGGCACCCGCCGCGGCGGGGAAGTCATCAGCTCCGATTCCTATTGAGGATCGGCCCCCCTCCGCCGACATCGGCCGCCCCTCGAGGACCCTCGCCATGCGACTCATCCCCGCCCTCGTCGCCTCGACGCTGCTCGTCGCCCTGCGCCCCGGGGTGCAACACCGAGCCCCCCTACAACACCCTGGCCGAGATCCCCCCCGGCGGCGACCCGCCCGTCAAGAGCCCGGTCCCGGTGAAGTCGAACAAGCCCAAGGCCAAGAAGCCCAAGCCGCCCATCACGGAGGCCCGGCGCAAGGTCGAGGTCGAGGGGACGAAGCCGACCGCCAAATGAGGGTCGCGCCGTCTTGACCGTCGCCGCCGCGCCTCGCTAGCGTCGGGCGATCCGGACCGCATCCCCGGCGGTCCCGTCCCCCGACGGGCGACCCTCCATGTCCCACCTCGTGCCCCTCTGGCTCGCGATCCTCGCCGCCCCGGCCGACTCGCCGGCCGCCCTCGAGGTCCGCGCCCTCCTCGACCGCCAGGTCGCCGACTGGAACCGCAAGGACCTCGACGGGTTCCTCGCCGGCTACTGGGATTCGCCCGACGTCGTCTTCCAGTCCGGCGGCGACCGCACCCGCGGCTTCGCCGCCATGCGCGACCGCTACCGGAAGGGTTACCAGGCCGAGGGCAAGGAGATGGGCACCTTGACGTTCAGCGAGGTCGAGGTCGAGGCCCTCGCCCCGGACGCCGCGCTGGCGAGGGGCCGCTGGGCCCTGGCCAAGTCCGACGGCTCGCACCCGCACGGGCTGTTCACGCTGGTCGTGAGGCGGTTCCCCGGCGGGTGGAAGATCGTGCATGATCACACGTCGATCGGAGCCAAATAGCAGATGAGACATCCTCCGGAAAAGGACCGCCGCGATGACCTTCCCGGGACCGAATCCCACGCCCCACGAGCGGGGCGTCGGCCACCTGCTGAAGTATGAATACGCCGAGGCCGCCGCGGCGTTCGCGGAGTCGATCCGCCTCGACCCCGAGGCGCCGAATTCGTACCTCGGCCGCGCGATGGCCCGTCGCCGGCTCGGCGACGAGGCCGGCGCCCTCGACGACGAGCGGACGGCTCGGGAGCTCGGCGGGCCCGAGCAGTCGGCGTGGGACCGCCTGGCGAACCGGGCCTCCCGCCGCTGGCGATGGGACCTGGATGACCCCGACTGGCGCGCGACCGACCCCCTCTCGCGCCAGGCCGTCCTGTTCCGCAACCTCAACGGGCAGATCCTCAACGGCGGCCTGCGCCAGTGGCTCGCGAACGGCCACGGGGCCTGGGCCGACGACGTCGCGGCCGCGTCCCGGGAGGTCGGGACCGCCGCGACCCTCGAGGTCGCGGCGCTCCTCGAGGACTTGACCTCCTTGCTCAAGGCCGGGTACCGGGAAGACTTCCCCGAGGACGACGAGTCCGTCGACGAGGAGGATGAGGCCTTCGACGTGATCGGCCGATGCGAGGACCGGTACTACAACGTGCAGAGCCAATTCGTGGCGGACGTCAAGGCGTGGCTCGAGGCGAAGGCCGCTGCCCGGCCGTGAAGCCGGCGGGCGGCCGGTCCCGGTTGCACTCGACGTCTCGGCGAGACGTCCGAAGAGTCCTGCTCTGAGCATGCTTAACCCCGGCGCGCACCGCGGGCGCGGCCCGGGCTCGGGACCACCCGTTAATATCCGAAGATATGGATCTCAGCGCGGCGATCCGCCCCCGCCGGCCGCCTTCGGGGCCCGGACCGGGGCGTCCGACCCCCGCATCGGGGCCGCGGCGGGCGCCGGGACGGACCCCGACATGCCCGCGCCGAGCGAACCCGGCGCGGCCGGCTCGGTCGAGGCCGCGGCGGCGGGCGGCGTGGCCTCGTCTGTCGCCGTAAGTTGTTGATTATCAACGATTTCTGGATTTGGATCGGCCTCGTCCTCGCCCGCCCACGCCTCGGCCCCCGCCAGGTCCGCCCCCGACTTCTCCAGCGCGATCAGCTGCTGAATCGTCGCCCGCAACGACCGATCGATCGCCATCTCGTAGCGATGCCGCAGCTTCCCCTCCTCCGAGCCGTCGCAGTACGCCGCCGCGACGGCGCAGGCGCGCAACTCGGCCGGGTCGGGCATCGTGGCGCGGAGCTCGCGGAGCCGCTGCGACCTTCTCGGCCACCGCACGCTTCAGCAGCTCGACGGCCGCGGCGCGCTCCTCCTCGGGCAGCGGGAAGATGACCACGCAGTGGCCGTAGTCGAAACACGGGTTGTTCGCGAACTCGGCGTTGTTCGCCGCCAGCAGCCGCGCCGAGGCGCGGGGGATCGGACCGGCGTTGTGCGGGTACTCGTCGAGGCGGTGCCTGGTCACGAGCATCAGCCGCTGGTGGTAATGCGGCTGGTCCCAGGCGGTCGGGCCGGCCTCCAGGCGCCCGCTCGAGCTCGCCGCAGGAGTCGATGACGCGGTCGATCCCGGTCGCGTCCATCTCGAGCAGGCTGAGCGCGCCGCCGGGGTCGGTGGCGGCGCGGGAGACGGCGCGGTCGGCGCGGTTGAAGCGTTCGAAGTCGAAGGCGTCGCCGGCCAGTTCGGCGCGGCGTCCGAGCCAGGCGGTCTCGGCCTTGACGGCCCTGTTGAGCCGCCAGGTGGCGACCGCGGCCCGCTGGACGAGGACGGCGCGGGTGTGGGTGGCGGGCCTCCAGTCGTCGTTCCAGGCCTGGAGCTCGGCCTCGAACTTGGCGGGGTCCTCGCCGGGGAGGATGGGGTGCACGGCGCAGAGGCCGTGGGTCACGCCGTTGAACTTGGAGACGTCCTTGCCCTCGGGGGAGGTGGGCCCGCGAGATTTCTTGCCGTTCTCACGGCTGGCCTGTCGCTGCTTCTCGGAACGCTGCATCGGAGATGTCCCTTCGTTGGTTGGGGGCGGCGCGCGACGTCGCGCGCCGAAGTCGTACCCCTACCATCGCAATTTGGGGCGAAATCGTTCTCCGGGAGGGATCGTTCTCTCCGGAGGTCGAGGCCGGCCGGTTTTCCCCTCCCCCCTTGTGGGGGAGGGTTAGGGTGGGGGGTTCTTCGGGCTGGCCACGGCCTCGGACCCCCCACCCTGCCCTCGCCCACAAGAGGGGAGGGTGAAGAAAGAGCCGCCGCCGAGGCGCGGTGGGCGAGGCTCCGGCCGAGCCTGGGTCTCGGGCCGATCCGTCGGGATAAGGCGACACCCCCCGCCGGTCCGGGTTCGGCCGGAGCCTCGCCCTCCCGCCGGGTGCCGCCGGTGGGCCTTCCCACCGGGGTCCGAGGCCGACCCGCACCGGCGGCAAGAGCCGCCGATGCCGCCCGTCCGCCATCGGGCGACTCGGTCCTCAGCTCACCGCCTTCTTCACGAGCGCGGTGATCCTCGCCTCCTCGGCGGCGGTCAGCTCCTTCAGCGCGAAGGCGGTCGGCCACATGGGGCCTTCGTCGAGGTTCGCCTCGTGCATGAAGCCGAGCGTCGCGTACCTCGTCTTGAACTTCCCCGCGCTCTGGAAGAAGCAGACGACCTTGCCGCCCTTGGCATACGCGGGCATCCCGTACCAGAGCCTCGGCGTGAGGGCCGGCGCGGCGGCCCTGATGATCGCATGGAGCCGCTCGCCCAGCGCGCGATCCGGCCCGGGCATCGCGGCGATCTTCGCGAGCACGGCGCCTTCCCCGTCCGCCTCGTCCGCACGCGGGCCGGTGCGCGCGGCCGCCTTCTTCGGGGCTGCCTTCCTGGTGGTGCTCTTCTTGCTTCGGTTTCCTTCCGTCATCTTCCGTCCCCTTTCGTCAGAGACTTCGGAAGCCGCTGGAGGCGGTCATCCCGGAACGGCCCGAGGCGGGGCTCGGGTGCCGGTGGTGGGAAGACCCACCAGTGTCCGAGGCCGACCCTGCTGGTGGCAAGAGCCACGAGCGCCACCCGACCGCCACCGCGCCGAGGCATCATCCCGGCAGGTCGCGGATGCGGACCTTGGTCGGGGTGATGACGATGAACTTGCCGGCCGGATTGGCCTCGACGGTCCCCCAGACCCGTTCGAGCCGGGCCAGGCGTTCGGCCAGGGTCAGGTCGCCCAGCCGCATCAGGATGACGCCGTGGCTGGTCAGGCCGTCGCGGAAGATCAGGTCGCCGAAATCCTTGTCGGACGTGAGGATCAGCCGCCCTTCCGACTCGGCCCGGCTCAGCCAGTCGGCGTCGGGTGCGCCGGCCTGTTCTTCCGGGGCGTAGAGGACGTCGTGACCCCGGCGCGGAGCTGGGCCACGATGGCGCGGGCGACGTTCTCGTCGGCGAACAGCTTCATCGCGTGCCCGCCACGTCAGGCGTAGATCGTCTCATCCATCGCCAGCACCGCGGCGGCGTAGAGGAGGGCGGCGCGGATGTGCTCGGGGCGGAGCGTCGGGTAGTTGTCGAGCAGCTCCGCGTCGGTCATGCCGAGCCCCATCTCCTTGAGGACGTGCTCGACCGTCAGCCTCGTCCCTTTGAAGACCGGCTTGCCGAGCATGACGTCCTTGCGCTCTTCGATGTAGTCTTGCCAGTGGATCGGCATCGGAAAGCCCTCTTCCGTCATAAAAGGGGAACTGTGGTTCGCGAGCGAACCACAGCCACCCGCCGCAGCGCCTCGCGGACGACCTCACTCGCGGAGGGATAGCGGCCGCTCTCGACCTTCTGATGGATTAATTGCTCCAGGTCGGGCGTGAGCGAGACGTTCATCGGTCGACCCCTCGGAACGGGTACGTCCAGGCCCTGGATTTCTGCGTCTCAACCAAGCAGAGTCTGTGGTATCACGCCACCCGCATCGCGGGCTCGCCACGTCAGGCGTCGATCGTCTCATCCATCGCCGGCACGGCGGCGGCGTAACGATGAGACCAACGGGCTCAACTTCCGTGACATCCTGGACCGAATAGAGGATCGTCATTCCGCCGCCTTGAGTCAATTCTGGCGAAGTAAGAGCCGGCCTCCCGTCGATCAGTTAATCCTGGCAGGGTCGCACCGGCACCGCGGTGATGGATGCCGGGGCGGGCCCGACTCTCGGGCGTCTCCCCGGACCGCTCGGATGCTCGCTACCCAGACTGCAGGAGTGGACCGATGGCAGGAAGCCGGAATCTCCAACCGCGAGCAGGCAGGTTCGTGGCCGCGCTGGCCGTCGCTATCCTGATGTACACGGGTCTCGCCCGGGCGCAAGACCCGCCACCGCCGGCCGCGGCGCCTGTTGAAGGTCTTTCGAATTATATTGAAACCGAAGATTTGCAAACCGGCATGACGGCGCCGCCGCCCGTCCCCCGGCCCTCGTACTACTACCCCGGCATGATCCCGTCCGGGACCCGGGTCGAGCTGGGCCTCTTCGGCACGATCACGGAGTCGATCTTCGGCCAGCCCGACCCGGACACCTGGCGGCCGCTCCCGCTCGGGACGCTCTTCACCGAGGGCTGGAACGAGGCCTGGGTGCCGTCGCCGAACGGTTCGGGCGGCGCGCCCGGCAGGGCTGGATCAATGCCCAGGACGGCAACCTTTACCGGCTGTCGTTCTTCACGTTCGCCCAGGGGTTCAACAATGACCCGAGGGGCAACGCCTACCTCGGCGCCTACACGATCTTCACGCCGTTGAGCCGTCGCCTGGACCTGATCACGAACATCCCCTTCGTGCTCCGCAACAACGCCGTCACCGGATTGCCGGTCATCGACCCGAACCAGGTGGGGAGGTCGACATCGACGTCAACGTCGAAGAGCCACTCGGGGTTCGGCGACCTCTCGTTCACGCCCCGCGTCTTGCTGCACGAGACGAAGGACTTTTCCTTCACGGGCGAGCTCGCGGTCCTGACCCCGACCGGCACCCAGCCCCTCGCGGGGAAGACGACCACCCTGATCCCGGCCATCGCCTTCTGGAACAACTTCACGGGCCGTTGGGTGCTCCGGGGCGGGCTCGGCCTGGCGATCCCGATGAACGGCAGCGGGGATAACCTGATCAGCTCGCTCGCGATCGGTCAGACGCTGACCGACCACGACCACCCGCTGTTCGGCGACTTCACCTACTACCTCTCGACGGTCGTGAACACCCCCCTGGCCAACGGCGGTCAGACCAGCGTGACGCTGACCCCCGGCCTGCGGACGCATGTGGGCAATGACTGGTACTTCCTGGCCGGTCTGCCGACGCCGGTGACCAACGCGCGCGTCGCCGACATCGGCATGATCTTCTGGTTCATGAAGGCCTGGTGAGCCGGGGCGGGACCCGACGCAGGCCACGGAGTCCGGGGACTGCTCCCGCGCCCCCGGTCTTCCTCCAGGCCGCTGCGAGGGCGTCCGAATCGCGAGACGGCGCCGAACGCATGATATCAATTTAGTTGGATGAAAGTCTGTTGGAATTGCTGGACTTTGAGGGTGAGGCGCATTAGGTTGACGCGGGGGACATGAGCGACGACGCATCGCGACGGGTGGGTGTCGGCTCTTCGCGCACTCACCCATGTCCCCCGGGAGAACCGATCATGACGCGCACCTTGAAGGGGAGTCTTCTGATCGCCTCGATGCTGGTCGTCGCGAGTGCGACGACGTCGGAGGCGTGCCATCGGCGTCGGGCCTGCGCGCCCCAGCCGACGTGCGGCAACGGGGGCGGCGGGTACGGCTACGCGAGCCCGCAGGGCTACTACGGCGGCGGGGGCGGCTACGCCCCGACCGGCGGGGGCTACTACGGCGGCGGGTACGGCTATCCCGGCGGATACGACTACGGCCGGCCCGGCTACAACCCGGGCGGCCTCGGCGGTCCGGCGTCCGGGCTGGGGGTGCGGCCCGGCCTGGGCTTCGGCGGCTTCGGCCCGGGGCGCTGAGCGTCCCCTGATCCTCCCGATCACCCGACGGGGCGCCCCGGCCTGGGCCTAAGGTCTCACCCGGGGCGGGGCGGTGCCACCCGCCTGAAGAACGCCCTGCCCTCCCCCGCAGGGGGGAGGGCGAAGAGAGGAAGGCGACCGAAGGGGAAAGAGGTCAGGCATCCGGCTCCCCATCCCGATCCAGATCATCCAGGTGATCGCTCGCCTCGGCCTCGGCGACGCCGTCATCCAGGATATGACCCGTCCCATCGACCGGGGCACCGGGGCCTCGGCCAGGGCCTCGGCTTCCTCCTCGGTCAGCTCGTCTTCGGGGAGTTTTGCCAGCGACCTCACGGAGTCGCCGTCCTCGACGCGGATCAGGCGGACGCCCTGGGTGTTGCGGCCGATCGGGCGGGTGTCGGAGATCTTGGTGCGGATCAGGATGCCGCGGGTCGTCGTGAGCATCACCTCGTCGGCGTCGGTGACCTTGGCGATGGCGACCACCGGGCCGTTGCGGTCGCTCGTCTTGATGTCGATCAGGCCCTTGCCGCCGCGGCCCTGCGAGCGGTACTCGGTCAGGAGCGTCCGCTTGCCGAAGCCGTTCGAGCAGACGGTCAAGAGGCTCGCCGGGTCGTCGATGCCGTTGGCCACGACCATGCCGACGACCTCGTCGCCCTCCTGCAGCGCGATGCCCCGGACGCCGTGCGCGGGGCGGCCCATCGAGCGGACGTCGTCCTCGTCGAAGCGGATCGCCATGCCGTCGCGGGTCGAGAGGACCACCTGGTCGCCGGCCTTCGTCCGCGCGACGCCGATCAATTCGTCGCCTTCATCCAGATCCGAGGGCGATGATCCCGCGGCCCAGCGGGCGGCGGAAGGCGGTGAGCGGGGTCTTCTTGACGGTCCCGCGGCGGGTGACCATGAACAGGTGCTCGTCCTCGACGAACTGGCGGACGGGGACGAGGCCGGTGATCTTCTCGCCCTCGGCGAGCTGCAGGAGGTTCACGATCGCCCGGCCGCCGGAGGTCCGGCTGCCCTCGGGGACGTCGTAGACCTTGAGCCAGTAGACCTTGCCGTGGTCGGTGAAGAAGAGGATATAGTCGTGGGTCAGGGCGACGAACATGTATTCGAGGAAGTCGCCCTCGCGGGTGTTGGTGGCCGCGATGCCCCGGCCGCCGCGGTTCTGGGCGCGGTAGGTGCTGGGCGGGAGCCGCTTGATGTAGCCGTCGTGGGTGACGGTCACGATCATGTACTCCTCGCGGATCAGGGCCTCCTTGTCGTAGTCGCCCAGCTCCTCGGGGTCGATCCGGCTCCGGCGCGGGTCGGCGTACTTCTGCTTCAGCTCGCGGAGGTCGGCGCGGATCAGGTCGAGGATGAGCTGCTCGTTGGCGAGGATCCGCTCGTAGCCGGCGATGTCGGCCTTGAGCGAGCGGTACTCGGCCGCGAGCTTGTCGGCCTCGAGCCCGGTGAGCCGCTGGAGCTGCATGGCGAGGATCGCGTCGGCCTGCATCCGCGTCAGGCTCGTCGAGGCCTTGGCGTCGGGGTCTTCCAGGGCGCGGCGGAGGATCTCGGCCGACACTTCCAGGCCCATCAATCGCGCGCGGGCCTCGGCGGGATTGGCCGACAGCGGATCGTCCGGATGATCTCGTCGATGTACGACAGCGCGATCAGCAGGCCCTCGATGATGTGGGCCCGGGCCCTCGCCTGGCGGAGCTGGAACTGGGTCCGGCGGCGGATGACGTTCGTGCGGTGCTCGACGTAGAGCCGGAGGAATTCCTTGAGCGGGAGCGTCTTGGGCCGGCCGTCGACCAGGGCCAGCATGATGACGCTGAACGAGTCCTGGAGCGGCGAGTACTGGAAGAGCTGGTTGAGCGCGACCTGCGGGTCCTCGCCCTTCTTCACCTTCACGACGATCCGCACCGGCTCCTTGCGGCCGGATTCGTCGACGATGTCGGAGACGCCCGTGATCCGGTCGGTGTTGACCAGCTCGGCGAGCTTCTTGAGCAGCGGCTCCTTGGTGAGCTGGTAGGGGATCTCGGTGAAGATGATCTGCGACCGGCCGTCCTTCTGCTCCTCGATCGTGTACTTGGCCCGGATGATGACCTTGCCGCGACCCGTCCGATAGGCCTCGCGGACGCCGAACCGGCCGCAGATGGTGGCGCCGGTGGGGAAGTCGGGGGCGGGGATGAACTCCATCAGCTCGTCGAGCGTGATGTCGGGGTTGTCGATCAGGGCGACGGTGGCGTCGCAGACCTCGCCCAGGTTGTGCGGCGGGATGCTCGTGGCCATGCCGACGGCGATCCCGCCCGAGCCGTTGACGAGCAGGTTGGGGAACTTGCCGGGCAGGACCCGGGGCTCCATGTGCTTCTCGTCGTAGCTCGGCTGGAAGTCGACGGTGTCGAGCTGGATGTCCTCGAGCATCTCGGCGGCGACGTGGCTCAGCTTCGCCTCGGTGTACCGCATGGCCGCCGGGGGCAGGCCGTGGATCGAGCCGAAGTTCCCCTGGCCGGTGATGAGCAGGTGCCGGACGTTCCACCACTGGGCCAGCCGGGCCAGGGTCGGATAGATCGAGTTGTCGCCGTGCGGGTGATACCGCTTCATCGTCTCGCCGACGATCCCCGCGCACTTGCTGGTCGAGCCGCCGGGGTTCAGGTTGAGGTCGCGCATCGCCGCCAGGATCCGCCGCTGCGACGGCTTGAGCCCGTCGCGGACGTCGGGCAAGGCCCGGCTGATGATGACCGACATCGCGTAATTGAGGTAACTCTCCTTGAGCTCGTCTTCGATATTCAGCGGCGGCGTCGGCAGGTGGTCGTGACCATGCGGTGCGGCGGTGCTCACAAGTCGATCCCTCGGGTCGGAACGGTCGTCGGACGGGGGCCCCCGGGGCCTGTCGGGACCCTCGGGGTGAAGACTCTTATTGTATCGATTTTCGCCCCGCTGGGCAACGCCGGCACGGGCCGATTTGGCGGTCGCAAGGGGTTGGATCGGAATGGATTAGGTCACTGGACCGCGGTCACGGCACCGGGGTTCATCGAAGCTCTGACACGACCCCTCCGCGCCGACCCATCCGGCAATTCTCTCCGAGGCTCGCCGGCCCATCAGCATTCCGTCATTTGACTTCCCGGCTCCCCGTGTCAGACTCGAAGACGCTTGAGTCTGTCCCCGCCGAAGGCCGCCCACCCCGAGTCCCCTCCCCGGCCGGCACGATTCCCCTTCCCCGACGTCGCGCGGGCGTCGGCGCCCGCGGTCGACCAGCGCAGAGGATCTCGGCCCATGGATGTGCCCTTCGTCGGACGTACGCGCGCCGTCTCGGGGACGAAGACCAAGGGTCGTCGCAGGGGGACGCCCCGGCCGTCGGCCGAGGTGCTGGAGGCGCGGCTGGTCCTCAGCCAGGTCTTCACCGTCACCAATACCAGCGATAACACGAGCATGGGCTCGCTCCGATGGGCCATCGGCCAGGTGAATTCCGACGGGACCGACACTCCCGCCAGCCCCGACCAGATCCAGTTCGACATCCCTACGACCGACCCGGGCTACAAGGCTGGCATCGGCGTCTGGACGATCGCCCCGACGACGCCCCTGCCGATCATCAACGCCCCGTGCGTCATCGACGGCTATACGCAGCCGGGGGCCGTCGCGAACACGTCGGCCACGGCCGACAATGCGGTGATCAAGATCGACCTCGACGGCGGGGACGAGCCGATCTCTCCCGCCACCATTTTTGGCCTCTCGTTCGGGGCCGGGTCTGGTGGCACGGGGGGCCTGACCAGCGGAGTGCGGGGGCTCCAGATCAGCAACTTCGCCGATGGTCAGATTTTCCTGGACGGCACGGAGAACTTCGTCGAGGGCTGTTCCGTCGGTCCCAACTCGGGGTCGCCAGAGTTTGATCCGGGCATCGTGATCAGCCCCGGATCGAACGATGACGCGATCGGCGGGACGGCGCCGGCCGCGCGCAACCTTATCTCCGGCAACTACATCGGTATTCTGTCAGGTAATAATGGGATGGGGGCGACCGGCCCCACGGACGACCTGCTCATCGCCGGCAACCTGATCGACGCCAATTCCTACGATATCTCCGTCCAGGGCGGCAGCGGCGACACGATCGGCGGCACGACCCCCGGCGCCCGCAATGTGATCTCCGGCAGCGCAAACTCGGGGATTGAGTTGGGCACCGCCGCCGTCACCGACTGCCTGATCGAGGGGAACTACATCGGCACTGACGCCACCGGGACGAACCCGGACCCGAACGAATTCGACGGCATCAACGTCTTCGCTGGCTCGAACGACACGATCGGGGGGACAGCCCCAGGGGCGGGGAATCTCATCTCGGGCAATGCAGGTAACGGCGTCGCGATCTCTGGCACCACCGCCCTCGTCCAGGGCAACTTGATCGGGACGAACGCCGACGGGACGGCCGCCCTGGGCAACGGCGGCTTCGGCATCTCGCTCTCTAGCTCGGACAACACGATCGGCGGCACGGCCGCCGGGGCGCGCAACGTCATCGGCCGGGCCGGCTCGGTCGACGTCTGGATCGACGGCCAGGGGACGTCGCGAAACCTCGTCGAGGGGAACTACATCGGTACCGACCTGGCGGGCGTGCACGCGCTCGGCGCCCAGGTCCTCGTGCTGATCGGCGGCGGCGCGACCCAGAACACGATCGGCGGCACGACGGCGGGGGCGCGGAACGTCATCTCCGGCGCCACCGCGGGGTCCGGCCCGGGGGTCGACATCCAGGGCGAGGGGACGTCGGAGAACGTCGTCGAGGGGAACTTCATCGGCCCGGGCGCCAACGGCATCGCCCACGTCGGCAACTCGCGCGGCGGCGTCGAGATCGGGCTGGGCGCGACCGGCAACGTGATCGGCGGCACGGCCCCCGGCGCCGGCAACGTGATCTCGTATAACGGCGCCGTCTTCAACTTCGGCTTCAGCTTCGGCGTCGACATCGACGGCCAGGGGACGTCCGGGAACGCCGTCGAGGGCAACCTGATCGGCACCGACCCCTCCGGCACCCGCGACGAGGGGAACCTCGGCGACGGCGTCGAGCTGACCAACGGCGCCAGCGGCAACACCATCGGCGGCTCATCCCCCGGCGCCGGCAACGTCATCGCCCACTCGGGCGTGCCGCCCGTCATCCCCGGCCCGCCCGGACTCGCAGGCGTGGGGGTCGCCATCTTCGACACACGGGGCGGGGTCGCGATCTTGCCCGGCACGGGGACCGACGACCCCATCCTCAACAACACGATCTACGGCAACGAGGTGCTGGGGATCAACCTCGTCGGCGGCATGGAGAATTCGTTCGGCGTCACCGCAAACTCCCCCGGCGGCCCACACGCCGGGGCCAACGACCTGCAGAACTACCCGGTGCTCGCGGGCGCCGGCTCGACGACCCGCGAGACCGCCGTCCTCGGCACGCTCAACAGCACGCCCAACGCGACGTTCACCGTCCAGTTCTTCGCCAACCCGACGGCCGACCCCTCGGGCTACGGCCAGGGGCAGACGTACCTCGGCCAGTTGACCGGCGTGAAGACCGACGCGAGCGGCAACGCCAGCTTCACCTTCTTCGCCCCGGTCGGCGTCGCAGGCCAGTTCGTCAGCGCGACGGCCACCGACCCCAACGGCAACACCTCGGAGTTCGCCAAGGACGTTCAGGCGACTTACGTCCCGAGCGCCGACGTCGCTGTCTCCGTCCTGAACAGCACGGCGACGACGACCGTCGGCGGGCCCGTCGCGTTCACGTTCCAGATCAAGAATCTCGGGCCGGACACGGCCTCGGGGGTCGCGGTCGTCGACACGCTGCCGGCGAACCTCGGCAGCGCGACGATCGTGGCGAGTGAGGGGCAGTCCACGCTCGTCGACGGCACGTTCACCGACCGCGTCGCCAGCCTCCCCGTCGGCGAGTCGTTCACGGTCACCGTCACGGGGACGGCCACGGCGGTCGGGACGATCGACAACGAGCTCGTCGCGGCCGCGGCGGAGCCCGACCCGGATCCGTCGAACAACACGGCGGGCGTCGCGATCCCCGTCACCCCCGTCCCGCCCTCCCCGGCCGCCACGACGACCACGCTCGTCGCGATGCCCAACCCCGCCGTGGCCGGCCAGCCGGTCACGTTCACGGCGACGGTCGCGCCGGCCTCGCCGCAGGACGGGCCGACGGGGGTGGTGACGTTCTTCATCGACGGCATCGGGCACGCGGCGCCGGTCGTCCCCTCGGCTGGCGGGCTGATAGGCACGGCGACGTACACGACGACGTTCCTGACCGCGGGCGCGCACGGGGTCGTCGCCCTCTACGGCGGCGACGCGAGCTTCGCCCCGAGCGTCTCGACGTCGACCTTCGAGACGGTCAACCCGGGGCCGCCGGCGGGGCCGGCGCCGAGGGTCGTCGAGGTCCTGCGATACGGCTACCACGCCCTGCCCACGCAGCTCGTGGTCGAGTTCAACGAGCCGCTCGACGCCATGAGCGCCCAGGATCCGGGCAACTACGCGATCGCCGGCCCGCGCGGGCGGCCGATCGCGGTCGTCTCGGCGTCGCTGATGCCCGGCGGGACGGCCGTCCTGCTCCGGCCTCGCGCGCGGCTGGACGTCCACGAGGTCTACACGCTGACGGTCGCCGGGGTCGTGAAGAGCGCCGCGGGCGTCCCCATGGGGTCCGAGCAGGTCAAGCTGGTCTCGTCCCGGAACTTCGTCTGGAGGCCATCGCCCCCCGGCGGGTCGCTGGCCGGGCCCTCGGCGCACGCCGTCGACGCGCTGCTGGCCGCGGAGTATCGCGCCCACCTCCGGGCGATCGCCGCCCTCCGCCATCGCCGCTGAGCCCTCGGCCGGCTTTGGCTTGCCCGATCTCCCGCGCCGGGTTAGCGTTGGCGCGCGGAGTCAGTCAACGGACACAGACGGATCCTTACGCGACTCGGTTCGGACACCGGACACATGAAGCGCCTCCTCGTCACCGGCGGCTGCGGGTTCATCGGCTCGAACTTCGTCCGGCTCGAGGTCGAGTCGTACCCGGACGTCGAGGTGACGAACCTCGACGCCCTGACCTACGCCGGCAACCCCGACAACCTCGCCGACCTGGCCGACCACCCCCGCTACCGGTTCGTCAAGGGCGACGTCGCCGACGCCCCGCTCGTCCGCGCGCTGCTGGCCGAGGGCTTCGACGCGGTCGTCCACTTCGCGGCCGAGAGCCACGTCGACCGCTCGATCGGCGACGCGACGCCGTTCCTGCACACGAACGTCGTCGGCACGCAGACGCTGCTCGACGCGGCCCGGCTGGCGGGGACGCCCCGGTACGTCCAGGTCTCGACCGACGAGGTCTACGGCACCCTCGCCCCCGACGACCCCCCCTTCACCGAGACGACCCCGCTCGCCCCGAACAGCCCGTATGCCGCGAGCAAGGCCGGCGCCGACCTGCTCGTCCGCGCCGCGCACCACACGCACGGGATGGACACGGTCATCACGCGCTGCTCGAACAACTACGGCCCGTACCAGTTCCCCGAGAAGCTGATCCCGCTGTTCATCACGAACGCCCTGTCGGACACCCCGCTACCCGTCTACGGCGACGGCCGGCAGGTCCGGGACTGGATTCATGTGATGGATCATTGCCGGGGCGTCGACGCGGCCTTGCGACGCGGGCGCGCCGGCGCGATCTACAATTTCGGCGGCCGGTCGGAGCGGTACAACCTCGACGTGACGCACCTCGTCCTCAAGCTGACCGGCAAGCCCGCGACGCTGATCCGCCACGTCACTGACCGCCCGGGCCACGACCGCCGCTACGCCGTCGAGTGCGGCCTGGCCGAGCGCGAGCTGGGGTGGAGGCCGACGGTCTCCTTCGAGGAGGGGCTGGCCGAGACGGTGGCGTGGTATCGGGCGAATGCGCGGTGGGTCGAGCGGGTGAAGTCGGGGGCGTATCGGGGCGGGTGAGCGGATAGAATGTGGGCAGCCGCGCCACGGCGAGACTCCCGGAGGAATTCCCGATGCCCGCACTCCGCCACGACGCCCACCCGTTGACCGAGTTCGTGGAGAACGCCCCGGAATTCTCCCGCCGCTTGAAGGAGACCGGCGAGCCGGTCGTGCTCGCCGTCGAGGGCGGGATCGACGTGGTCGTGCAGGACGCCGACTCGTACCGGAAGCTGCTGGACGAGCTCGAGCAGGCCCGCGCGCTGGAGGGTATCCGCCAGGGGCTCGAGGACATGAGGGCCGGGCGGACGACCACCCTGGAGCAGTTCAAGGAGCATGTCCGCACGAAACACGGGATCTCGGTGTGACGTATCGCTTCGAGATCTCCGACAGGGCGAGGGCCGACGCCGACGAGGCCTACGCCTGGATCGCCCAGAGCTCGCCGGAACAGGCCGAGCGCTGGTATCAGGGCCTCTTCGAACAGATCGAGACCCTGACGAGCCGTCCCCTGCTCTATCCCGTCGCGGCCGAGAACGACAAGTTCCCGGAAGAGATCCGGGAGATGCTCTACGGCAAACGCCGCAACAAGTACCGGATCGTCTTCACGATCCGGGATGACACGGTGGTCGTCCTCTACGTCCGCCACGGTGCCCGCGACGAGATCGGCCCCTGACCCTCCCGCAGATCCCGACGACGGACAGCCCGCCGACGAGCAGGGCGAGCGCCGAGGGCTCGGGCACGGCCGTCAGGAACAGGGAGGGCTGTGATGCGGTCTGGACGTCGAGCGTCACCGGGGAGAGGTCGCCTTCGAGGCTGCCGTCGGCGACGGCGTACCCGTTGCCGCTGAGGACGAGATAGAAGGCGTCGCCGTCCGCGATCGCCTGGTTGGCTGCCGCGACGGCGGCGGCGCCGAGGGTAATTGAGAAATCGGGGCCAATGGCCCAGGGGTCGATGCCGTTGTCGACGGGGGCGGAGCCGGCGTAGGAGCTCGATCCCACGATCGTCGTCCCCAGGCCCGTCGCGTCGAACGACGGCGGGGCCGGGATGACGGCGACGCCGATGTTGAAGGCCGCCGAGACCCCCTGGCTCGCGTAGGTCGGCCACGACCCGTCGCCCCCCGCGCTCATGTGGCGGAGGCCCGTCAGCGCGCCGTCAAGCGTCAGGCCGGCGATCGTCCCCGACAGGTTGAACTCGAGGACCACGTCGTAGCTGTGATACGCGATCTGATAGGCCCCCGACCCGATGACGTCCGTCGGGAGGAGGCTGTAGGTGTTCGAGATGCCCTGCCGGATGTCCACCGCGACGGACCCCGACGGGCTCGCGCCGTAATCGGCGAGGGCCGGGGCCGCGACCGCCAGCATCGACCCGATGGTGAGGACAATCCTGCGCGTGTTCATGATTCCGACTCCCGGACTCCGTACCGGCCCGCGGCGGCACCTGGAAGTCATAACTTCGAGATTGGCCTCCCGTGTCGCGGCCGTCTGGCGGAGCGTGAGATTCCCCGCATTCTTGCCCGCGATCGGGGACCTTTCTCGACGCCGGAGTTGCCCCGGGAGAACAATGTTGACGAAATGAGACGCGCCCCCCGCGGACGTCTTCGCGCGGTCCGACTTGACCGCGGGAGGGTCCGGGGCCAGGATGGGTGCGCGTCGGGATCGTCGGGCGCCGAGGGAGCGGCCCGAGGCCCGGCCTCACCGGAGGGGGCTGCGCCATGACGACATCCCTGTCGATCGACCGCTTCGAGGGATCGAAGAACGAGATCGCCGTGCTCGTCGCCGACGACGGCCGGTCGTTCGACCTGCCGCGCCGGCTCCTTCCCAAGGGGGCGAAGGCCGGCGACGTCGTCAACCTGTCGATCGAGCTCGACCCGGCGGCCACGGCGCAGCTCGTCGCCAGGACGAAGAAGGTCCAGGCCGACCTCGCCAAGGGCGACGATGGAAAGGACATCCAGCTATGAGTCCCAAGGGATTTGCCCTCGGTATCTTCCGCCGCGCGGCGGCCGCCCTGGCGGTCGCGGCGGCAGTCGCGTCGATGGCCCTGGCCCGCCCGATGGAGCCGACGTCGAGGACGCCCGACGCGTCGCTCGAGGTCCTCGACGTGGGCCAGGGGGATGCGATCCTCATCCGCTCGCCCGAGGGCAAGACGGCCCTGATCGACGCCGGGCCGAGCCACAACGTCGTCGCGGCGCTCCGGAAGCAGGGCGTCACGGCGCTCGACCTGCTCGTCCTCTCCCACCACCACTCCGACCACTACGGCGGGATGGCCGAGGTCGTGAAGGCGTTCCACCCCCGCGTCTTCCTCGCGACGAACTCGTCGCACACGACGTCGAGCTACTTGAAGTTACTGGAGACCGTCCGCGACGCGGGCATCCGCGCCATCCAGCCGGGCGAGGCGCCGCGGAGGATCGGCCTGGGGTCGCTCGTGCTGACCGTCTTCCCCCAGCCGCCCGACGACCCGAAGGACGAGAATGACAACTCGATCGGGATTCGGCTCGACTACGGCGACTTCGCGGCCCTGCTCACCGGCGACAGCCAGGAGAAGGCCCGCGCCTACTGGCTGAAGGAGTGCCCTTCGCTCCTGAAGGACGTGACGATCCTCAAGCTCGCCCACCACGGCAGCCGCAACGGGACCGACGCGCGGTGGCTCGACGTCGCCCGGCCCGAGATGGCCGTCGCCAGCCTGGGCGCGGGCAACGACTACGGCCACCCGCACCCCGAGACGCTCTCGCTCCTGCAGAGGAAGAAGATCCCCCTGCTGCGGACCGACCTCGACGGCACGATCGCGATCGTCAGCGACGGCAAGACGTGGGACGTGACGACCGCGAAGCGCGGCCGCGCCGCGGGCGGCGCCGACGAGTTCGCGGCGGGCGAGCGGTCGCACGCCGGGAGCCGCTCTCCCGCCCCCGACCCGAGCCGCCGGCGCGCGCAGGCCGGGACTCACGACGCGAAGGTGAAGACGACCTCGGGGCGGATCGACCTCAACACGGCGACCGAGGACGAGCTGATCGACCTCCCCGGCATCGGCCCGACGCTGGCCCGCCGGATCACCCTGGGCCGACCCTATCGCTCGGTCGACGACCTGACGCGCGTCCGGGGTATCGGCGAGGCGCGGGCCGAGCAACTGAGGCCGCTGGTCATCGTCCGCTGAGGACGCCGTTGACGATTGGCCCTCGTCCCCGTAGGGTCCGCTGTGCGGACGTCTTCGATCCGAGGCGATATCGGGAAGACGTCCGCACAGCGGACCCTACGGGACGTCCTCCATGCGCGCGCTGGTGACCGGCATCTCGGGCTTCGTTGGCGGCCACCTGGCCGATCACCTGACGGCCATGGGCGACCTCGTCGTCGGGATCTCGGCCTCGGGCCGGTGGAGGGACCGCGAGGCCGCCAACCGGCCCGCGCGGATCGAGCCGTTCGACCTCGCGTCGGGCGACGACGCGGCCCTGGCCGACCTGATCGCCCGCAAGCAGCCCGAGGCGATCTACCACCTCGCCGCGCAGGCGAATCCGCAGGCGAGCGTCGCCGACCCCCGCGGCACCTGGGCCCTGAACCTCGGCGGCACGCTCACGCTCCTGGAGGCCGTCAAGGCGAGCGGGCTCAAGCCGCGCGTCGTGCTCGTCGGCACGGGCATCTGCTACGGCAACCCGCCGCCCGAATTCCTGCCGGTGACGGAAGCCTGCCCCCTCCGCCCGAACAACCCCTACGCCGCGAGCAAGGCCGCCGCCGACCTGCTGGGCATCCAGCATTATCTCGCCCACGGCACCGACGTCGTCATGGCCCGCCCGTTCAACCACGCCGGGCCCGGCCAGACGTCGAACTACGTGCTCGCCGCGCTGGCCCGGCAGGTGGCGGAGGTCGAGGCCGGGAAGAAGGATCGCGTCGAGGTCGGCAACCTCGACGTCGTCCGCGACTTCACGGATGTCCGCGACGTGGCTCGCGGGTATCGCCTGCTCGCTCTGAAGGGCGTCGCGGGCGAGATCTACAACCTCGGCTCCGGCCGCGGCACGCGCCTTTCCGACGCCCTGGCCTTCCTCCGCTCGAAGGCGACGGTCCCCGTCGAGGTCTTCGTCGACCCCGCCCGCGTCCGCCCGGTCGACCAGCCGCTGCTCGTGGCGGATGCCTCGAAGCTCCGCGAGGCGACGGGGTGGGAGCCGGAGTTCACGATCGAGCAGACGCTGGGGGATATGCTCGACGATTGGCGACGGTCGATCGCGTAGGGTCCGCTATTGCGGACCATCTTCATGCAACGGTCTCGGCCGGAAGACGGTCCGCAATAGCGGACCCTACGAAGACCGTTCGTGTGAGCTACAATGGGCGAAGGGGGGCACCGATCATGGCGACCGCCGACACGACCCGCATCGACGACGACACTCTCATCAACGGCATCCGCCGCCCGACCGGGCCGATGACGGAGGACGAGTTCGTCGCCTGGTGCGACGAGGACGTCAAGGCCGAGTGGGTGGACGGCGAGGTCGTGATCATGTCGCCGGCGAGTTACAAGCATGTGGCGATCGCGGGCTGGCTGATCCGGGTCCTGGGGGACTTCGTCGAGGATCGCGATCTCGGCGAGGTCCTCGGGATCGAGTTCATGATCCGCCTGGCACGGCAGCGGCGCCGGCGCGTGCCCGACATCCTGTTCGTCGCCAGGGAGCGGCTCGGCCTACTCCGGCCCAATCACCTCGAAGGTGCGCCCGACCTGGCGATGGAGATCGTCTCGCCCGACAGCCAGACCCGGGACCGGGAGGACAAGTTCGCCGACTATCAGAAGGGCGGCGTTCGGGAGTACTGGATCATCGACCCGATCGAGGAGGAATTGACGGCCTTCGCCCTCGGCGCGAATCGGCGCTACGCCGCGATCGAGCCCGTCGACGGTCGGGTCCATTCGGCCGTCCTCCCCGGCTTCTTCCTCCGTCCCGAATGGCTCTGGCGATCGCCGCTGCCGCGCAAGGCCGATGCCCTTCGGTCGATGCGCCGCCGCGGCGGCTGATTGCCCGCGATCAGCGGCCCCCGTAAGATAGCCCCCCATCGCGAAGCCGGGGCCGGGTCGTGCCGAGACCCCTCGCGCCATCACTCCCCAGCCGACGCCGATCATGCCCCAGACGACCGACTACCTCGCCCTCGACCTCGGCGCCGAGAGCGGTCGCGGACTCATCGGCCGGTTCGACGGCGAGCGGCTGGCGCTCGACGAGGTCCATCGCTTCCCGAACGGGCCGGTGCGCCTGCTCGACACGCTGCACTGGGACGTGTTGCGGCTCTTCGAGGAGATGAAGTCGGCCATCGGCAAGGCCGCGACGAACTATCCGGGGCTCGAGGGGATCGCCGTCGACACGTGGGGCGTCGACTTCGGGCTCGTGGGCAAGGGCGACGTGCTGCTCGGCAACCCGGTCCACTATCGCGACGCGCGCACGGAGGGGATGATCGAGGCCGCCACCGGGCTCGTGCCCCGCGAGCGGATCTACGAGATCACCGGCCTGCAATTCCTCCCGTTCAACACGGTCTATCAGCTCCTGGCGATGGCCCGGGCGGGCTCGCCGATCCTGGGCGCGGCCGAGACGCTTCTGATGATGCCCGACCTCTTCGGCTGGCTCCTCACCGGCCGGCGGGCCGGAGAGCGGACCGACGTCTCGACTTCCCAGCTCTACGACCCCCGCCGCGGCGAATGGTCGGACGAGCTCTGCAATGGGCTCGGGATTCCCCGCGCGATCCTCCCCGACCTGATCGACCCGGGCACGGTGCTGGGCCCGCTGCGGAAGTCGGTGGCCGAGGAGCTGAAGATCGCGCGCGAACTGACCGTGATCGCCCCGGCCACGCACGACACGGCCAGCGCCGTCGCGGCCGTGCCCGTCGCGTCGTCCTCCCCGCCGGGCAGGCCCGACTGGTGCTACCTCAGCTCGGGCACGTGGTCGCTCCTCGGCGTCGAGACGCCCGAACCGGTGATCACCGCCGAGACGATGAAATACAACTTCACCAATGAAGGCGGCGTGGCCGGGACGACGCGGCTGTTGAAGAACATCATGGGCCTCTGGCTCGTCCAGGAGTGCCGCCGGCACTGGGCGCGGAACGGCAAGGACGCCTCGTACGACGAGCTGATCGGCTGGTCGGCCGCGGCGCGGCCCTTCGCCAGCCTCGTCGACCCCGACGACCCCTCGTTCTTCGCCCCCGGCGACATGCCCGCGCGGCTCGCGGCCTTCTGCAAGAGGACCGGCCAGCCCGTCCCCGCCGACGAGGGCGCCTTCGTCCGCTGCGCCCTGGAGAGCCTGGCTCTGAAGTACCGCTGGACGATCGAGAAGATCGAGTCGATCCTCGGCACGCGGATCCGGTCGATCCACGTCGTCGGCGGCGGGACACGGAACGCGCTACTCTGCCAGTTCACGGCCGACGCCACGGGCCGCCCCGTCTACGCCGGCCCAGTCGAGGCGACGGCGGCGGGGAATGTGTTGCTTCAAGCCATGGCCCGCGGCCGGATCGGCTCGCTGGCCGACGCCCGCGCGATCGTTGCCCGCTCGTTCCCGGTCAACGTCCACGAGCCCCGCGACCCGGCCGAGTGGGACGAGGCGGCGGGGCGGTTCGATGCGCTGATGGCGCGGTGATTACGAATCACCTTTTCGGCACCGGAATCCCACAAGCCCGGCAGACCGAGGCCCCCATGTGGACCGGCCGGCCGCAGCCCGGGCAGACGCGGAGGCCGGCCTCGGAGCGGGCGGGGGCGGTGCCCGTGGGCAGGACGTGGGTGCTCGAGGGGCGGCGGGCCTCGCCGGCGACGTGCCGCTGCGACCACTCGTCGAGCACGGCGCGGTCGGCCGGGGAGAGCTCCTGGGTCGTCGCCTCGGGGTCGCTCGCCTGGCTCGTCTCGGGGACGGGGACGACCCGGCCGCAGTCGGGGCACTTGCCGTGCGACGGGCGGGGCGAGGCGTCGGCCGACACCTTGAGCCGGCGGCCGCACGGGCAGTTGAACCGGAGATAGCCGCCGTCCAGCACCGTGTCGGTCCCAACGCCCGGCTTGAGGCGGACGCGGACCTTGGCGCCGCAGTTGGGGCAGACCACCCGCTCGGAGCCGTCGCCCGGGATGTTCAACGCGTGGCCGCAGCGGCATGTCGCGCGGGGCATGGGTCGATCCGTGTCGATGGGGGGAGGGAGAGGAGATCGGGGCGGCGGGCGCGGCTCAGGCCCGGGCCGCGGCCGCGGGCATCCGGAGCGTGTCGAGCGGGATCAGGGCATTCAGGCTGCCCGAGCGGAAGCCCTCCAGATCCAGCGTCACGTACTTGAATCCGAGCGCCTTGAAGGCCGGCACGAGCTCGTTGCGGACGTCGGCCGAGGCGAGCCGGGGCAGCTCTTCCAGGGGGACCTCGACCCGCGCCAGGTCGCCCTTGTGGTAGCGGACGCGGAGCAGGCGGAGGCCGCGGGCGCGGAGCCACCCCTCGGCCTCGTCGACCATCCGGACCCGCTCGGGGCTCACCTCCTCGCCGTAGGCGATCCGGCTCGAGAGGCAGGGCGTGGCGGGCTTGTCCCAGGCCGGGAGGTCCCAGCCCTTCGCCAGGGCGCGGACCTCGGCCTTGCCCAGGCCGCACTCCTGGAGCGGGTGCCGCACGCCGTTCTCGGCCGCGGCCCTCATGCCCGGCCGGTGGTCGCCCGAGTCGTCGCGGTTGGCGCCCGAGGCGATGACGTCCACGTCCAGCACGCGGAGCATCTCCGAGAGCCGGCCGTAGAGCTCGCTCTTGCAGAAGTAGCAGCGGTCGGGGTTGTTGCGGAGATAGTTCGGGTCGGCGAACTCCTCGGTCTTGATGACCTTGTGGCGGATGCCGATCCGCTCCGGCAAGCTCCTTCGCCTCTTCCAGCTCGCCCGAGGCGAGGCTCTCCGAGACGGCGGTGACGGCCACGGCCTCGTCGCCCAGCGCCTCCCGCGCCGCCTTGGCGACGACCGCGCTGTCGACCCCGCCGGAATAGGCCACGGCGACGCGGCCGTAGCCGCGGAGGGTCCGGACGAGCCGGTCGCGCTGGTCGATCAGGGTCGGGTCGGTCCACTCGCCCACGGCGTCACCTCCTCGGCCGACGCCCGCCCGGCCGGTTCGGACGGGGTGGGGCGTCGATCCCCCATTGTAGGGGGGGGACCGGCCGGGCTCAAGCCGCCCGGCGCGGCGCCGGGCGAACCCGAGACCTTGCGCCGACCGAACCCGAGCGTACGCCTTTCGTCCACATCCGCACGGTTTCGAGCGGGATCGGGAGCCTCGCCCTCCCGGAAAACACCTCGCCGCACGTTCCCGAGAACGCCGCCCCCCGAAATTACGATGGTAAACCAGGGGAGGAAATTGCAGGCGGGTCGCGAGGGGTGCGTCGCCCCCGGGGATGAGCCGGTCCAAAGGAGGTCCGAGTCGAGGGGCGAGTCGAGTTTCATGAGCCTGAATCATTTCGAGCGGGGCCGGTCGATGCGGCGGTCCGAGCTGAACGGGACGTTCCTGGCGAGGCCCGAGGGGGCCGGGGCGTGGGACGACCCGCTCCGCGACGAGCCGGGGGCGGTCCGGCTCCAGGCGCAGGAGGCCCTCGGGCCGCCGAGGGCCAGCCTGGAGATCGTCGTCGACGGGTCGAACCTCCTGCCGTTCCACTTCCTCCGCACGGGCGACCGCATGGGCCGCGCCGTGGTGAAGCTCCAGCGCGACGACGGCGCCACCGGCACGGGCTTCCTCGTGGCGCCGGATATCCTCCTGACGAACCACCACGTCCTGCCCGACGGGCCGACGGCCGCCTCGAGCATGGCGCTGGCCAACTACGAGGTCCACCCCCCCGGCGACCCCGCGGGCCGGTCGGCCGCGGCGAGGCTCGAGCCGGGGGCGCTGTTCGTCACGAACGCCGACCTCGACTTCACCTTCTGCGGCGTCGCGGGGCTCGACTTCCTCGGCGCCATCCCGCTCGACCGCGAGCGGATGCACGTGGCGGTCGAGGAGGCCGTGTCGGTCATCCAGCACCCGCGGGGCCGGCCCAAGGAGATCTCGCTCCGCGACAACCGGGTCGTCCGCGCCGACGGCGTGGTCCTCCAGTACGCCTGCGACACCGAGCCGGGCTCGTCGGGCTCGCCGGTCTTCAACGACCACTGGAAGCCGGTGGCGATCCACCACGCGTCGGTCCTCACCGACAGCCCCGAGGGCCGACGGGTCGGCGCCGACTCGCGGGCGCGGTACCTGAACGAGGGGATCCGGCTCTCCGCGATCGCGCTCTGGCTCGACACGGCCGAGGCCGAGGGCCCCGCGCATCGCGACGCGGTGTCGCGGCTCCGGGCGCTCTTCGGCGGCCTGAACCCCCGCGCCGGCTTCTTCGGGGCGCTCGGGCGCCGCTCGCACGGCCGGCCGGCGGCGGAGGCCGTGGCGGAGAACTACTTCAATCGTCTCGAGGTCCTCGACGTCGGCTTCTGGGACACCCGGGCCCTGCTCGCCGAGCCCGGCGGCCTCCGCGGCCGCGCCGCGGAGATCGGACGGGTTGTCGCCGACATGGGCCTGGACGTCTGGTGCTTCTCCGAGGCCGATCCCGCGGCCCTCGACGCGATCTGTGAGCGGCTCTGGGCGGCGCACGGGCTGAGCTACCAGCCGATCCCGCTCGGGCTCCCCTCGCCCGACGGCGGCGCGCCCGGCGTGCTGATCCGCCCGTCGAAGACCCTCGCCGCCGAGCCGGTCGCCGACGCCCCGCCGCACCGCGTCCGCATCCGCGCCGCGACCCGGCTCGGCGGCGAGGCCGAGTTCCGCCTCGTCCCCGCGACCCGCGGCCCCTGGCACATCGACCTGGCCCGCGCGGTCCGGCGCGAGGCCGCGCACGGCGGCCCCGACTGGCTCGTCCTGGCCGTCGCGGACCTCGCCCCCGAGCCGGCCGGGCTCGACGCCCTGGCGGCCGTCGGCCCGGTCCTGGCGGCGTCCGCCCCGATCGACGGCGCCGCGGTGCTGATCCCGGGCGGGTCGCTCCCGGCCCGGGTCTTCCTCTCGCCCAACCTCCGCCCCGTGCTCGACCCCACGGCCCGGCTCGCCCCCGCGCAGGACCGCGCCCTGCCCGCGAGCCTGGCGGCCCTCCCCGGCCCCAGGCCGATCGCCCTGCGGATCGCGCTCGACCGCGCCGAGCCCATCCCCATCCCTCCGCCCCCGCCCCCCCTCCTCACCCCCCAGCCCCTGCCTCGCTCCGGCGACGGCCTCGACCTGCTCATCGAGCGCAAGCTCCGCGACCTGCTCGGGCCGGTCGTCAGCAAGCTCCTCATCGAGGCCCGGGGCGAGGCCGCCCCTTGATACCGAATTGGCTGGAAGACAGACCTTTGGGTGCCACGGGTTCGTCCGCGAACCCGTGCGCGACGGCCCCCGCGCACGGGTTCGCGGACGAACCCGTGGCACCCCGACCACTCCCGAAGGAAAGTCTTCCGATGGATTCGGTATGAGGACGTCCCCCCGCGTACGGCCTTACCCCAAGGAATCGCGCCCGGGGCCGTTATGCTGGTGGAGGGACGATCCCACTCCACCGGACGCCGGAGGAATTTGAATCATGTCGCAGAAGCTGTGGACGATTGCGGTCGTGCTCGGAGTTGGGTGCCTGGTCCGCGCGGGCGCGGCCCACGCCCTGGCGGGCGACCTCACCACGCCCTCCATCTCCATACCCACCGTCGACGGCAAGCCCGGCGGGAAGCCCGACCCCGTCGTCGAGCGGATGCAACGCGTGCTCATGTCCCAGGCGAAGGAGTTCACCGGGGGACATTTTCTCAACGCGCATTCCGTCCTCCACTACGGCGGCGGGACGAAGACGGTCAACGCCCTGCTCGACGGGCTTTCGAAGGTCGACGGCGCGACCGTGAACGTCCGCCTCTCGAGGGACGCGGGCGTCACCCGCATGCTCGTCGGCGAGAAGGGCCCGTGCTCCTGCTCGATCGACCACAACGGCTGGGGCGACGCCCAGGTGATCAGCGTGACGATCTACCTCGGCGGCCCGGGGGTCGACGCCGATGCCCTGAACCTTCCGCCGATCCGGGGGCGGTAGCCTCCTTCGCGATTCTCACTCCCGCCTGTGCGGCGGCAGTAGCTTCGAGGCGGTCGTCCGGTCGAAGAAGACGAGCACGTCGTAGGCCGTCGGCAGGACCGTCGGCGCGAAGGCCGCGTCCATGGCGAGGGCCCCGATGTTGCGGTGGCTGATCCCCCCGGCGAGCCAGCCCGACGCGGCGGAGCCCTTCTCGACCTTCCGCAGGTCGAGGACCGCCCGCGGAAAGCCGGCCTCGTGGAACGCCCGCTCGACGCTCCCGGGCGGCGACGGCCCGGCGTCGTTCGCCTTCAGCCCGGACCCGCGGGCGACGGCCGTGTAGCGCCCCTCGTGGAAGGCGAAGCCGACGACGACCATGTCCGCCCCGTGCCGCTGCTTGAGGAACCCGCCCATCGCGCCGGGCCGCTTCGCGACGTGGCCGTTGTGCGCCCAGAGCACGACCTTCGTCCCCGGCGGCCGGTGCGCGAGGATCCAGTCGACGTTGTCGGCCATGCATTTGTCCCGGTAGAAGCCGAACGAGGTCAGCAGCGTGACCGCCTGCGCGACGATGCGCGCGTTCTGGATGGCCCAGTCGACGGCCGCCGACTCGCCACCGGCGGCCTTGAGCAGCCGGTCGCGCTCCTTCTCGAGGCGGGCCGCCACCGCGTCGACTCCCTTCGAGAGCGTGCCGACCTCGGCCTTCACCCGCTCGACGTCCTCCTTCCGCACCTCGGCCCCGGCGGGCCGCGTCCAGGCCGGCGCGAGGTCGCGCCCGTACCGGGCGTACGACTTCAGCCCGGCATAGGCCGCCTCGAGCTCCTTGGCGTAGTCCGGGTCGGCCTTCGCGACGAACGCGCGGACGTTCTCGGCCGCGACCTTGGGCTCCTGCATGTCGAAGCCAAGGAACTCGATCCGCCCCTTGCCCGATTTATTGAACTCGCGCATCCAGAGGATCATGTCGAGCACTTCTTGCGTGTTCCACGTCCAGAAGTACATCCCCTTGAGCAGCTCCTTCGGGTCGCCCTCGCCGCGGAGCACGTAGTCGTTGAGCCGGAACGCCTCGGGCATGCTCGCCTCGATCGCGAAGACGGTGAAGCCCATCTCGGAGGCGAGGAACTCGGTGAGCCGGTGCTTCATCCGGAAGAACTCGGCCGTGCCGTGCGTCGCCTCGCCGAGCGAGACGATGTGCGCGTCGCCGATCATCGCCTTCAGCGGGCGGAGGTCGTCGAACCCGTGCCCGGCCGACTCGGTGTCGAAGGCGACGGCGTTGGCCTTCAGCCAGGCGACCTGCTCGGGCTTCGTCCCGGGCGCGTCCTTGGCCGCCCCGCGAGCCCGGTCGAGCGGCTTGCCGTCGACCTCCAGCGTCAGCGCGTCGAACCACGCCGTGCCGTCGCCGGAGTGGAGGCAGCCGAAGTTGATGTTGGTCACGGCCGGGTCGACCGGGACCTCGATCGTGTATCGCTTCCACGGCGACGTCCCGCGGACCGTGCGGTCGTCCTCGACGGTCTGGCCGTCCTTGCCGATCCGCACCGACATGTTATCGAAGGCGAGCGTCTTCCCGTCCGGCCCGTCGACCCGGATCCAGAGCCCGGCGCCGCCCGTCGTGACGCCCTCGGTCTTGATCGCCCCGCCGAACCGGATCGTCTTCCCCCGGACCGCCTCGACCGGGATCCCGCCGGTCGCGACGCCGAAGTCGGCCTGCGCCCCCGTCCGCCTCATCCGGAGCGACACCTTGCCCGACTTCGGGTCGGCCTCGTCGAGCTTGACCTCGTACCCCTGGCCACCGACGAACCAGCCGTCGGGCACCGTCCGGGTTATTCCTCGACTCGAAGTCGAGGTTCTCCGTCGTCTGGCCCCGCGCCGGCAGCCCCCGGGCGATCAGGGCCACGACGGCCACCCGCAGCGCGATCCTGAGGCTCATGGCGACATCTCCCCGGGCCAGGAGGGACGAGGTTCTCGCGCCGGCGCGATCCGCCACGATTCGACTTGCCCGGCGCGTCGCCCGCAAGCGCAAACTTCGATCGAGAGGAGGTTCGTGGACCGGCTCAGCGCCAGTGGTTCAGGACGTGGATCTGGTCGGCGAGCGCGACGCCCGCGGCCTCGAGCCTGGCGAGGGCCGAGGCGATCCCGCGGTCCGTCAGGTTGTGCCGCGGATCGTTGTCGAACCGGACGATGAGCAGGCCCGGATGATGGCCGCCGGCGGCCTGGAGCAGGTCGTGCAGGTCGGCGAAGTCCTCGTAGTCCCGCGTCAGGACCGGGCGACCGTCCGCGATCGCGCGGGCGAGCACGCGAGGGTCGGTGACGGAGACGAGCCCGGCGTCGTCGGCCGTCATGACGTCGTGCCCCGCCGCGCGGAGGAGGGCGGCCAGGCGACGGCTGCTCATGTTCTCGTCGATCTGGAGCCTCACGACCGCGGAGGCCCCGCGGGACGATCGAGCCCCCGCGCCCGGACGTCGGCGGCCTCGCGGTCGCGCTCCTGCTCGATCAACGGCAGGTTCTGGACCACGTAATCGAGGGCCTCCCGGACGGCGGCCAGGGGGACGTCATAGTCGCGGGCGAACTCCTCCGGCGTGAGCGGGTCGGGACCGTGGACGGCCTCGTGCACGACCGCCGCGCCGGATCCGCCGCCCCTTGAGGAACCACTGCCGGTAGTTCGACCCCGGCCGGGGCTCCAGGTGGAGGTACTGGGTACGAGTCGTGGCGGGCATGGTCGCGACCTCCCTTCCTGTCGCTATTGTACCCGAACCCGTCGCTCAGGCGTCGGGCTCCCAGAGCCGCTCGCGGAAGTAGTCGCGCCAGCTCGCGGGCAGGGCCGACGTCCCGACCGCGCGGCGGAGGAGCTCCTGGTTCTCCGCGTCGACCGTGTAGAGCCGGACGACCTCGGCGACGGTCAGGCCGTCCTGCAATCGGGCGATCGGCTCGATCGGGTCGCCGGCCCCGACCTCGCCCTCCTTCGTCACGGCGAAGTAGAAGCCGGTCCGGCCGCTGCGGAGGAAGGTCTTGAGGATGTCGGGCCGGCCGAACCGGATGCCGAGCTTGAAGCAGGGCATCCTCGGCTGCGTGACGACGAACTCCGCCGACCCGATCCGGAAGCGGTCGCCGATCCGGACGTCCTCGAGCACGCCCTCCGTGGTCAGGTTCTCGCCGAACGCGCCCCACGGCAGGTCCGCCTCGGGGAGCTCGCCGCGCCAGAACTCGTAGTGCTCGGCCGGGTAGGCGTAGACGGCCTTGTCGACGCCCCCGTGCACCGACAGGTCGGATTGCTGGTCGCCCTCGAAGTCCAGCGAGGTCACCCGCAGCCGGCGATCGACCGGCGCCTTGAAGATCGACGTGAGCACCGTCCGGCCGCGCCACTCGACCTCGCGCGGGAGACCGACGTTCAGCGAGATGACCTTCATGCGATCCTCCGGCGGTCCATCACCGACGCCGCCGATACCCCGTCCCATAGTAAGGACTCCGCGGCGCCACCGCCCCCCCGACCAACCCGGCGAGCCCGTTCAGGTTGTTGTACGTCTGGGGCACGTAGTACATCTGCGGCCTGTAATAGGAATAGCCGCGGTTGTAGCCGTAGCCCGCGCCGTAGCCGTAGCTCGGGCTGACGCCGTAGTAGGGCGTGGCGTAGCCGTAGCCCCGGTAGCCGCCGTAGATCTGGGCCTTCGCGTCGCCGGTCGTCGCCAGCGCGAGCAGGGCGGTTGCGAGGCCGATGCCGATCCGTGTGGTGCGTCCCATGCGAACCTCCTCGGGGCCGATGATGGATCGTCCGTCTCTCATCATAGACGAACGATCCTGGCCGAGCGTTCGTACACCCGTCGAAATCGCGAGGGCCCGCGGGTGCTGGCCCGGAGGCGCGGGACGGAGGATGATGGGGGGACCGCAACGGTCTCGGTCGGTCACCCCTCGATCGCGGCGGGCCTCCCGGGGAGGGGCGTCGCGGACGGTTCGATCGCCGGAGGATGGCCATGAAGATTGGCATCATCGGGTCGGGCAACGTCGGCGGTAATCTCGGAGTCGCTCTGGGCCCGCGCGGGCCACGACGTCCTCTTCAGCTCGCGGCACCCCGACCGCCTGGACCGGCTGGTCGAGGCCGCCGGGCCCACGGCGCGGCGGGGGACGGTCGCGGAGGCCTCGGACTTCGGCGAGGTCCTCCTGTTCGCCCCCAACTTCTGGTCGGCCGACCGGGCCCTGGCCGCGGCCGGCCCGATGGACGGCAAGGTCCTCATCGACGCGACCAACCCCTACAAGATCGGCGCCGGCGGCATCGCCCGCGCCCTGCCCGAGACGACCACGGCCGCCGCCGAGTTCGCCCGGGCCGTCCCGGGCGCGCGGATCGTCAAGGCCTACAGCACCGTCCCCGCCGACTACCTGACCGGCGACCCGGCCCGTCGCAAGGGCCTGGCCGTGTTCTTCTGCGGCGACGACGCGGCGGCCAAGGCCATCACCGCGTCCCTGATCGCGGACAGCGGATTCGAGCCCGTGGACATCGGCCCGCTCGACCGCGCGGGCGAGATCGAGATCCCCGGGCGGTTGCAGAAGGCGGGGATGCTGCCGGTCGAGGAGGCGAGGAAGCTCCTCGACTGAGCGCGGAGGGGCCATGACGATCCCGCAGCTCTACCTGTTCAACGCCATGTACGCGGCCCTCTTCGCGGTCGTCGCCGTCCTCACCCGCGCGACGGCGCGGCGGGTCGCGGGTGCCGTGGCGGGCGGGGTCGTCATCGGTCCCGTGGCGGCTGGGGATCGTCGTCCTCGGCGAGGCGCGGGGATGGTGGCACATGCCGATCCGGTGGGAGCCGTACTACCTGTTGCTCCTCTGGATCGATTTCGTCGTGTCCGGCTTCGTCTTCCTGCTCACCTGGCGGATCGCCCGCCGCTTCGGCTGGCGAGGGCTGGCCGTCGTCGTGGTCGTCGCGGTGGCTCTCGGGCCGGTGCGGGACTACGCCTACATGCGGCAGTTCCCGGAGTGGGGCGCCTACGCGCGGGGTGGGCCCCGGCGCTGGCCGTCTCGGCGGCCTACGTCCTGATCGGGACGATCGGGCACGCGACGATGCGGCTAATCGCGGGGCCGGCCCGGGCCGACCGGCTGGCGCGACGGCCGTGGGAGCGCGCCTGACGAGACGCCGGGTGCCACTGGTGGGTCTTCCCACCAGTGTCTGAGGCTGACCACCAGTGCCACCCGCCGGGGTTCCGATACCGGAGGTTTGCCGGCACAGCGGGAGCGGCCGGATTCCGGCGATCAGGGCGTGAGGTGGACTGGATGGTTCACCCTAGCCACGAGATCCAACCTTCTGTGCAGGTATGAGACGAGGGTGAGGAGGTCCAGCCGTCCTGTTCGGTGATAGGCCAATGAATCTTCGCGGCGTGAGCGTGCGGGTTGCGGAAGGTCCCGAACGTACCCTTCAGCAGGTTGGCGAACCCTTTCTGCTCGTCCTCCTCAGTCTGGCTCCTCAGAGTATTGAGGGCGAGTACGCGGGGCCTTGACGCCAAACGCCTTGTCGACGAGCCCTCTGCTCCGTCGCAGGTTAGGCCGGACTTTGTCCGGATCTTGTCGGCGACACTCTTAGTCGCCTCCAAGACCGCGTGGAAATAGTTCTGATCAAGGAGTTCGGCCCGGCAGAACTTGAGGACATCGGCGTGCACGCCTCGACGGGTCAACTCCGCGACTCGGTTAACCCGATCCTGGGCCTCGGACAGCGTTCTCGCCGCGGTCGCGGGCCGAAAGTGACCGTCTGGTCCGAGGCTGATCCCGTGGAATAAGAGCACGCCGTTCAGCCGCTCCAGCATCTCTGCATGAGCTTCCTGTCTGGTCTGGAATCTCACAGGGTCGATCAGGTGCTTGATGAACTTGAGCACGGGGTTGGCGTTGCCTGGCCTGCTGGTGCTCGAGCGTTTCGTATCACGGCCCAGCGGGCGCTCGAATCCCGGCCCGGCTGGGGCTCGTAGCCGAGTTCCCGGAACAGGGAGTGGAACTGGCGTGAGATAACTCGTCGCAGAGGATGTTGGCGATCTGCTCGACCGCGTTCCTGCTAAGCCGTGGAACGAGAGCCATGAAGTCCCCCTTGCTACCACAGACGGCCGAAACACTAGATGGGGTTCGGGCACGTCTCGTCCGCTCACGTCGTCCGGGCGATGAACTCGCGAATCCGGAGATGGTCCGTCCGACCTCCTCCTTCGAGCGAGCGAAGGAGCCGGGCGCATGGGCGGCCTCGTTCCGCTGGCCGCCCAGACTCTCCACGAGCTTGCCGTCGTTGGCGTTGTACAGTCCCGGCGTGGTCTTGCGGGCCTGGCCGACGGCGCCGTTGTAAGCGGAGATCGCACCGGCGCCGGCTACGGACAGGCCGTGATTATCACAGTAGCTCTTCAGGTGCATCTCAAGGGCGCCCCCGGCGATGACGGTCGCCGCTGCGAGGTAGCCGCCCGTCAACAGTTCCTCCGCTTGACCGAACAGATCGCTCTCGGACTCGGCCGGATCTGGTCGATGAGCGTCCCCAGTCTTCCATCTCGGACGAGCTTTGCGGCCCCCTGGAAGGTGCCCCTGAGGCCGAATAATGGTGTAACGGTCAGATTGGGTATTGTTTTGGAGAGCTGAGCATTCCAGGCTAATCTCAAGGCGTGCTGTTCGGGGAAGACCGAAGCGAGGGCTGTTGCAGCCTCCGCTATTACGGCCCTCGCGGCCTGCTCGTCGGGGAAAGTCATCATCCCGTTGTTGCGAATCGGAATGGCTGGGAAGACGCCCTCGATCTCGTCGAACCACTTCACGAAGTCAGCCTGTGCTGGCGTCGCCATCGTCTGGTTCCTGAATTGCGGGTCCCCATTTGTCGTGGACCCATGTCCAGACCATGATACCCGGGAATGCCCCGGCTACACGAGCCGGTAGCGATTCCCGACGAGCCTTCGCCAACGATTACGGGATGCCCCGCTCGTTCAGCCGCAAGGCTGCGAGCCAACGGGGACATCCTTGTTCCCCCCAACGGGGACAAACAACGGGGACACTAGGCCAACGGGGACATCCTTGAATTCCCCGGCGGATTAGGCAATCTGGGTCGTTGTAAGGCGGGGTGGCATGGTCACGTCCTCGTGGCCATGTGGAATTCCCGACGCCTTCCACACATGGCCACGAGGACGTGACCATGCCACCCCGCCCGCCCGGTGACGCGCCCCGGTGGTGCCGTACAACTCAGGGGTTCGGCACGTCCGGAGACGGTGTGCGGCGGCGGTTGAGGCCGAAGCCGGCGCAGGCGGCGGCGCCGAGGGCGGTGAGGACCAGCGAGGAGGGCTCGGGGACGGGGACGGCGGCGAAGCCGATCGTGTTCCCGTTCGCGTCCACGTAGAAGCCGACGACCTGGCCGAGGTCGTTGATCCCGTTGATCGTGGTCGTCCCGAGGCCGTGGGGGGCGTCGAGGGTCGTGAACAGGCCGCCTTGATAGATGAAACCGTGCATCTGATCGGCGCCGTCCACGTAGTCGCCGACCACCTGCCCGTGGTTGTTCAGGCCGAAGGCCTGGGTCATGACGGCACCCGGGGCGTTCAGGTAGGTGAAGAGCTTGGTGGTCGGGTCGTAAAGGTACCCCTCGGTCAGGCCCCCCACCGTCGTCAGGGTGCCCGCGACCACGAGCGCGTCGTTCACGCCGGTGGCCAGGCTGGCGGCGGCGACCGGCGGGGCGACGGGCGTGAACGTGGGCGAGGCCCCGAGGTGGACGAGGTAGCCGGACGAGTTCCCCGCCGCGTCCATCAGGAACCCGGCCGCGTAGCCGGTGTTGTTCAGGCTGAGGAGCTGGTTGAAGACGCCGCCGGGGTTATCGACGGTCTTGAAGGTGCCGCCGATGAGCGTGAATCCGTGGTTAACACCGCCCGTGTCCACCCAGAACCCGGCGGTGTCGCCCGCGGCGTTGATCGCGGTGACCTGGGTCTGCAAGGAGCCGGGGAAGTTCTCGTTGGTGAAGGTCGTCGGGTTCGCCAGACTCGTGGTGTACCCCTTGTTCGGGTTGGTCGTCCCGTTGCCGAAGTAGCCGGCGATCTGGCCGGCGGCGTTGATGCCGAGTGCCTGGTTGAACGTCGGGTCGGCGGGGTCGACGATGATGGTGAACGTGTAGCCACCTCGGGCCGACCCGGCGTGGGGGAGGGCCAGGCAGAGCAGGGCGAGCGCGGCGAGCTTTCGGGGGCGGGCGTGCGGGTGGTCCGGTCGGTCCATGGTCGTGATTCCTCGTTGCGCGGGTCCGCTGCCGGATTGTCCCTTGACGCGTCGGCGGAAGGACGGGGGCATGATCCGCGATCCCCGGTCCGGCCCGCGGGCCGTCGAGACTCGGGCATCATGGTCAATCCGCCTCCCGCCGGACAGAAAATTCCGCCGGGAACTCGGCCGACGGGGAGGCACATGATTGTAAAGTCAGATGCATTCACGCGTTTGGCGGAATCTCGCCGATTGTTAAGTTTCGGCGGGGAGCCAACGGGGACACGGGGAGCCAACGGGGACATCCTTGAAGTCCCCGGCGGACTGGGCAATCTGGGTCGTTGCAAGGGCGATCCGATAACAGCCCTGGAGGATAGGCATCGCCCACCCTCTTCGGTTCCGGGAGGCCGGGGAGCCTTGGGTAACCGGCCAGACGTGATGGCGGAGTGGGGACGGGCCGTCGTATCGTGACGGTATCAGCGCCCTCCGGAGACCGCCATGCCACGCCGTCCACGGTTTCCCGCTTTTTCCGTGTAACGGCTGACGTCTGAAGGGGTTAGGTCCATTCGACCGAGTTCCGACCGCGTCGAACAGCCGGATCGACGCAACTCGTTGCCGCTGGCGAGGATCGGGCGATGCGTCCACGACGAGTTCCGAAATCCGGTCGATCTGACGTAACCCACCTTCATCAAAGGACATGCGATACGAGTCCCTCGATACTCGCGGACGGCGTAGACCGCCATGCCATCGATGCTCCAGCCATTCGGCCTCGACGCGCTCAGCCCCGGAGACCGCCTCGCCCTGGCCCAGTCGCTGGGGGATCGCGTGCATGACGCCCTGGACGAGACGCCGATCGCCCCGGAGGTCCGCCATGACGAGGGCCGGCGCGCCGGCCTGGGGTCGGCGGAGGGCCATCGCCATCGCGAGGACCGTCGATGGCGGACTGTCCGCGATCGGACAGGGTGGTCCGTGACCGAACGAAGCCAATTCCGCCCCGGCCGCGCCGAACGAAGCCAATTGCCCCGGGGCCTCGCGACGAAACGAAGCCAAATCGCGAGCCGCGACCCGGCGAGCGTACGGGGCCGGGGCCGGGCGATCGTGCCTTTTGGGCGGGATTTGCGGGTGGCGCGGTGAACATTGGTGGACGAAGCCGCTCGTTCCTTGCACGCTCGGGTTCGCTCGGCGCGAGCCGGGGGGACCTGAGGCGAACCCGACACACCCCCGGAAGGTCGATGGTGACCGCGGGTCAGCGGCGGATCGGCCGGCGGCCCTCGCCCTCGGCGACGGCCGGGGCCGGGTCGTCGTCGAGGCGGTGGCTCTTGAGGATGATGGCGTTGGCCGAGGGGTCGCGGGTCGGCTTGCCGTCGGCCTTGGCGGCCAGGTGGTAGGTCTTCGACCGGAGCGGGAAGCCGCCGTCGGCGTCGAGGTCGAGGCTGAACCAGGTCGGCTCCGAGAGGCCGAGCAGCTTGCGGTCGCGGACCTCGATCGTGTACTCGTCGCCCGCCGCCCAGTCGACCCGGAACGGGTGCTTGGCCCAGCTCAGCTCGAGCAGGCCGTCGGTGTCGTCGCTGGCGCGGGCCGTGGCCCTGGCCTCCCAGACGACCGAGTCGTCCCCCTTCTTCGGGTGGCGGATCACCCGGACGTCCAGCTCGGCCGACCGCCCGGCGCGGAACTCGTCCGGGTCGACCCGGACGGCGGCGATGGCCACCTCGAACGTCCCCGGCCGGTCGGCGCCGGCCCTGTCCTTGACGGTCTTCTCGAGGACGCCGAGCTCGTCCTCGGCCTTCTTGCCCAGGTCGGCGGCGACGACCTTGAGGGCGTCCTTGGCCGCGTCCTCGACCTTGGCGACGTCGATGCCGTTGGCCTCGGCCTCCTCCTTGGCCTTGCCCAGGAGCTGGCGGACGATCGGGTGGTCGCGGTACGCATACCCGCCGACGCCGACCCCGCCGGTGAGGGCGAGCAGGACCAGGGCCTTGACCTTCCGCTCCAGCGTCTTGAGCCCGAACATTCGGCCGCCTCCGTGTGCCAGATGGGGCGGCACGGGCCGCCGGTTGGGGCCGTTGTACCAGGACGGGCCAGACGGTCAAGGCGGGTCGCCGATGCGGGCCCCACGAGGCCGACCGCCGGGCCTGCCGTCCGCCTCAGCGGGGGAGGGTGACCGGATCGGATGTCCGGCCTGAGACGGGGGTTGTCGCTACCCTGGGGTCGGACGGCGCGGTCAGCGTGACGCGGGCGGGGCCGTCTCCCGGGACCCGGACGAGCAGGAGCTGGCGGGCCTCGTCGCGGGTGCATTCGATCCCGTCCGGCGAGACCTCCAACGTCGAGCCGGCCGGGAAGACGGCCGACGGGACGAAGATCTCCGTCGCGCCGAGGCCGGCGACGGCGTCCCAGGCGAACTCCATGCGCGCCGGGGGGCCGGGCTCGCGGTAGCGGAACCGGGTCGGCTCGCCGGCGACCGCCCGCGGCCAGGGACGGGGGCGGACGTTGGCCCGGGGGCGGAGGTCGTCGTCGACGATGCTGAAGTCTTCCATGTTCCAGCCGTCGCGCCGCTCGGGCGTCCAGTGGGGCGTGTAGGTCCACTGGGCGCCGGAGCCGAGCACGGCGTCGAGGCCGTCGAGGACGGCCGCGACGTAGTCGCCGCCCCGGGTCGCGCCGGCCCCGATGCCGTACTCGCCGACGAAGAGCGGGACGCCCCACTCGGCGGCCTTGCCCTCCATGTTGGCGAAGGCCCGGTCGATCGGGCCGGTCGAGCCGCACCAGCCGTCGAGGGCCATGGCCAGGGGCATGTAGTAGTGCGGCGCGTACGCGAAGTTATCGAACCGGGGCCTCGGCAGCTTCGTCTGGAAGCCGCTGTCGGTGGCCGCATGGCCGGCGACGAAGAGGATCGCCGCCGGGTGCACGGCGCGGATCGCCGCGGCCTCGTCCTCGTGGAGCGGGGCGAGCTCCACGACCTCGTCGGCCCACGGCTCGTTGAGCAGGTCGTACCCGATCACGGCCGGGCAGCCCGCGAAGCCCCCGGCGGCGCGGCCGAGCATGGCGAGGAACCGCGTGCGGACGCCGCAGGCGTCGGCGTAGAAGTCGCGGGATGACTTGAAGAAATTCGGGTCGGTCACGAGCTTGGCGACCCAGCCCTTGCAGTCGCAGCCGTTGTCGGGGGCCTCGACCCTGGCGCGGGGCGAGACGGCCCACGCCGGGAACCCCGCGCCGCAGCCCCGGGCCGAGAACCGCGAGAAGCCGTCCTGGTGGATGTCGACGACGACGTAGAGCCCGCGCACCCCGCAGGCCTCGGCGAGGGCGACTACCCGGGCAAGGTAAGAATCGTCATAGACCCCCGGCTCGGGCTCGAAGGCCTCCCAGAGGAACTGGAGGCGGACGGCGTTGAAGCCCATGCTCGGCAGCGGGTCGAGCTGCGCGGGGTCGTCGATCGGGTCGAACGGCGGGACCTTGGAGTCGCCCGCGAGGTTGACGCCCCGGAGCAGGACGACGCGGCCGGCCTCGTCGACGAAATGCCGTCCCTCGACCCGAATCCGCGCCGGCCCTGCAACGGCCGCGAGAGGATTCGGACTCGGGGCGGTCCGCGCGATGCCCCCGATCCGGCTTCCGAGGACGGCGGCGACGAGCATCGCCGCGGTTGCGGCCCACCGCGGGCCGTGGTGAAGGCTCAAGTCGTCAGGCCCCCCGTCCCTCGATCGGCCCGACGCCGGCCCGGGATGGCCGTACTTATCGGACGGCGACGCGCGGGGGTTTACCCTTCTCGGGTCGCGCCGCGGGGTCGGGGCGGGGTTGTCCGCGACGTGCGGCACGTAGGGCCGGGGCGGGCTCGAACGGCCCTTGCTGGACCTTACGTCGGGGTGGCAGGGTTGGCTTGCCAACCCCGGTCCGGGGCCTTCGCGAACCCCCGCCACCCGGCGGCGAGGGGCGAACGCCCGAGGGCCGTCGCGCGCCGGCCCTCGGACGCCCTTTTTGAGAACCCGCCGCCTTCAATCACACCGGCCTCAGAACCGCGGCTCCTTGCCGGCGGCGCGGCGGGCGACGGCGAGCTGGCCGAGGTGGGACATCTGGTGCAGCGCGATGACCAGGAGGGTGGTACCGACGGTCTTCATCTCCTCCTCGGAATCCGGCGGGACGAACTCCGAGGGCCGGTCGAGGCCCGCCTCGCCGATCGCGTCGAGCCTCGCCAGGTTCCTCGCCCGAAGCTCGCGGTAGGTCGCGAGGACCTCGTCGTACGACGGATACGCCGACGCGTCGGCCGTCGGCTTCGAGCCCTGGCCGAACAGCGGCCTCCAGTGCTCGACCGGGTTCGGCTCGCCGCCGAGGACCTGCCCGAGATCCCCCTCGACGAACGCGACGTGCCCGACGGTCCAGAGCGGGTGGTTCCCGCCGCGCGGGGTCGGCGGGATCATCGGCGTGTCGCGGAGGTCCTCGGCGGTGCCGACCATCCACTCGTCGGTCTTCCGCAAGGCCCAGCGGATCAGGTTGATCGCCTTCATCACTTCGCCCCCCGCCGACGCGCCGCGAGCTCGGCGATCCGGTTCAGCTTGTACTCCCACCCGCGTCCGACGTTCTCGCGGATCTCGTCCGGGATCGGCCCCATCGCCTGGTGGGTGAACTTGAGCCGCGTGCCGTCGCCGTCGGCCGTCAGCCGGTACTGCACGTGGTTGACGCCCGGGAACGACATGAACATCGGCCCGCACAGCTCGAGCAGCGTCGGCGGCTTGATGACCTGGACGTGGCCCCAGAGGTGGCCCGGAGTTGTTGCCGAGGTCGCGATACCACCGACCGCCCGGCCACGGCTCGATGACCATCGGGAACGGCTTGCCGTCCATCATCTCCCCGCCCGGGCCGATCTCCTCCAGGATCGCCTCGAACGCGATCTCGATCGGCGCGGCGATCTCGATCTCCCTGAGGATGCTGATGATCTGGATGTCCTGCTCGACGATTCCCGTCGACATGCTCATTTCTCCTTGTCGGGTTTGTCCTGTCCCCGCGGATCGCTCCCTCGCCTTGCGCTCGGCGCGCTCCTTGATCCGGTCGAGCTGGTGATCCCAGAACGGCTCGAAGGTCTCGGACCCAGTCGTGGATCGCCTTGAGGCGGTCGGCGTTCAGCTGTACAGCCGCTGCTGCCCCGCGCCGCGCACGGTGACGAGCCCCACTTCCCTCAGGACCCGCAGGTGCTTGGAGACCTGCGGCTGGGCCAGGCCGAGCGACGCGACCACGTCGTTCACCGGCCTCTCGCCCCGGGCGAGCAGGTCGAGGATCTGCCGCCGCCTCGGCTCGGCGACCGCGTTGAAGGCGTCCGAAGTCGTCGGCGCTCGTGCCATGCCTCGATTGTATACCCTAATGGGAATACTTCAAGGGGCGGCGGGATTTTTTCCGCGTCGCGCACGGGACGCGCCCCGGGCCTGTGATCCCAAGTCGGTCGCCGCTACAATGATCGACGGACGGCGAAGGGTCCGCGCGAGGGTTCGATGGCGGGTCTGATCGAGCGGTTGACGGTCCTCTGCTTCGCCGGGACGTACGGCCTCGCCCTGGCCAGCGACCTGGCCCGGTTCGCCGTCCGATGGCCGGGGCGGTGGTACGCGACCGTCGGGCTGACGGTGCTGGGCTGGCTCGTCCAGACGGCCTACCTGGCCAATCTCACATGGCCGCCGGTGCAGACGCCGTTCGAGTCGCTGCTGGTCCTCTCGTGGGTCCTGGCGGCGATCGATATTTATCTGCTCGTCCATGCGCCGAAGACCGGCGCGGCGGGGCTGTTCGTGCTGCCGGTCGTGCTCGGATTGATCGGGGCGGCGCTGGGGACGTCGCGGACGGACTGGGTCGGCGGGCTCGGGGCGGGGTCGCCGGTCATCACCTTCTGGGGCATGGCGCACGGCGTGTTGCTCCTGGCCGGGGCGGTCTGCTCGTGCGTGGCGTTCGCGGCGGGTCTGATGTACCTGGTCCAGTCGGACCGCCTGAAGCATAAGAGACCGCCGCGGTTCGGCCTGGCGCTGCCGAGCCTCGAGCAGTCCGAGCGGCTCAACCGCGGCGCGATCATCGTCGCCTTCCCGCTGCTGACGGCCGGGCTGGTCATCGGCGTGATCCTGACGATCGCGGTCCAGCGCTCGGAGGGGGCGGCGATCGGCTGGGGCGACCCGAAGGTCATCAGCACGCTCGTCATGTGGGTCGCGTTCGCCGTGCTGCTCCACGCGAGGTTCCGGCCGGCGATGCGGGGCCGGCGGGTGATGGTGCTGAGCGTGGTGGCGTTCCTGTTCCTGGCCTTCTCGCTCTTCGGCGTCGAGCTGCTCCACCTGCCCACGGCCCACGGCGGCTCAGCCGCGACGACGGCCCGGGCGGGAGGCCGGTCGTGAAGCTCCTCGCCCTCGGCACCGACCACCGCCACGCCCCGGCCGACGTGCGCGAGGCGATCGCCTTCGACGGCCCGAGGCTCGTCGAGGGCCTGGGCGCCCTCGTCGCCGAGTTCCCGTCGGCCGAGTTCGCGATCCTCTCGACCTGCAACCGCGTCGAGGTCTACGCCGCGGGCGAGGCCGTCGGCGTGCCGGCGACGGGGGCCCTGATCGACGCGATGGCCCGGTTCCACGCGACGCCCGCCGAGCGGTTCGAGCGGCACCTCTTCGACCACCACGACGACCGCGCCGTGGCCCACCTGTTCCGCGTGGCGTCGAGCCTGGAGAGCCTGGTGCTGGGCGAGGGGCAGATCCTCGGCCAGGTGAAGGACGCCTACGCCGCGGCCGTGGCGCGGGGCACGGCCGGGCCGATCCTCCACGCGGTGTTCCGCCACGCGCTGCACGTCGGCAAGAAGGTGCGGGCCGAGACGGGGCTCGACCAGGGCAAGCTCTCGATCGCCAGCGTGGCCGTCGACGTCGCGCGGGACGTCTTCGACACGTTCGCCGACAAGACCGTGCTCGTCATCGGCGCCGGCAAGATGGCCGACCTGACGCTCCGGCACCTCGCCGACTTGAAGCCCGGCCGGATCCTCGTCACCAACCGGACGCCCGACCGCGCGGAGATTGCCGCCAAGCGCTGGGGCGGCGAGGTCGTCGCGTTCGAGCGGCTGAACGTGGCGCTGATCGAGGCCGACGTCGTCGTGAGCACCACGGCCGCGGCCGAGCCGATCGTCGGCTACGATCAATATCGGCGCATTCAGAGGTCACGGCGCAATCGCCTGTCGCTGATCCTCGACATCGCCATCCCCCGCGACTTCGACCCGAGGGTCGGCGACCTCGAGCAGGTGATGCTCTACCACGTCGACGATCTGAAGGCTCAATCGGAGTCGAACCGGGCGCGGCGGCGGGACAAGGTCGACCCGGCGCTGGGGATCGTCGAGCGCGAGACGGCCGCGTGCCTCGCGGGCCTGCGGCACCAATGGCACGCGGGGGCCCTGCTCCGCCAGATCGGCGACTACGCCGACGCCGCGCGGCAGCGCGAGCTCGACGCCGTCTTCGCCCGGTATCCCGAGCTGACCGAGGCCCAGCGGTCGGACTTCGCCCGCGCGATGCACCGGCTCCAGAACCAGCTCCTCCACCACCCCCGCGCCGCGCTGCGCTCGGCCGCCTCCGACCCGCCGGCCGAGGGCTCTCACCCGCTCCTGAGCGCCGTCCGGCACCTGTTCGGGCTGGCCGATTATTGAATCGAATCTTATTCGTTAAAGATTCGTGTGGAGGTAATGAAGTCCCCTCGGGATTTCGCAGGCTGTCGCGTGTCCGGACTCGGGAGGCGAAAGCCGCGTCATCAGTCATCGTGGGAGTAGCACGGCGCCAGGCGACGTGGTAGTTTGCCCGCTGCGGTGTTGCCACGTTCGTCGCGACAGGGCTGAGACACCGCTGAGCCCCATCGCCCGCTGCCGGGCGGACCATAGCAATTAGCGGCCTTTTCGCACCTGCTCCCAATGCGCGGGACTCCCTGCGCCATCCTCTCTTGGACGAGGAGCTCCGGATGGGACTGCAACTCACTCCGACGTCGTTCGTCGCCGGCGTAGAGACCCAGATCTTCGCCTACGATTACGATCACGACAACGATGACCTCAGCGGGTACACCGACCCCAAATTCACAACGCTGACGTTCACGCCGACCGGGAGTACACTCCCCGTGAAGTGGCCCGTGCGGAAGATCGAACCCGTCTACGGCTATAGCTGCCTTCCGAATCCGAAGCCGGGAGACGTGGGGAAGGCGGTCGGGCTGTTGATATACGCGACCCCGGTGGCGCCCCCTCCCGGCTGCCTGGGGATCTTCTTCCGGCTCTTCGGAGCTGTGGGGCGGGTCCTCCTCAAGCCCAAGGGGGCGGCCGGGATCGGGACCGGCGACCTCGGAGGGTCCACGTCGCCGCCGACGCAGCCCTCCATCCCTTTCGTCACCGTGACGGCGACGGTCTATTAACCCGGGCACGCGGGCGTGGGGCTCGGCCGCCGGCGCATCAGGGATTCGGGAGCGTCTTGGCGTAGGCCTCATCCTCGGCGAGCTGGGCGGTCAGGGCCCGGTTGTCGGGTTCGATGGCCAGGGCCTGCCTGTCCAGGGCGAGGGCCTCGTCGATCCGGGACCGGGCCGCTTTCGCCTGGCCTTGCCGCTCGGCGAGCCGCGCGGTGTGTCCCTTGACCCTGGCCAGCTCGCGGAGCGCGGGGATCGACTTCGGCTCGCTGGAGACCCACTCGCGCAGCCGCTCGTGCGCGAACGTGAGGTCCTCCTCGGCCTGGGCCAGCTGGCCGGCACGGAGCCGCAGGCTGCCGCGGTCGGCGCGAACGCGAGTGAGATGCCGCTGGTAGACCCGCACGGAGGGATAGGACGTCGACAGGTCGGCGATCATCGCGACGTGGTCGTCGAACCTGGCGAGCGCCTCGGGGAGCCTGGCCGGGTCGCGCGTGATCCCGCGGAGGACGATCCGCGAGGACTCGACGAGGATGAATGGCGCGTCCTGGCTGGTGGGATACGTCCGGGAGAGCACCATGGCCTCCTCGATGGCCCGGCGGAGGTGATCCTCCCAGTCGTCGCGGCCGAGGTTCAGGCAGATCTCGCCGCAGGTCGCGCGGCACATGGGCAGGACCATGTAGTCCATGTGAAAGCGGCCCGGGTCGGGCTTCTCCGGCAGGCTGGCGCGGAGCACGCGCGCGGCGGCCACGGCGTCGCGCGCGAACGGCTCGGCCTCGGCATCGCGGGCGGCGATCGAGAGCGAGTTGGCGAGGTCGTTCATCGTGGTCGCGTGGATCTTGGCGTAATTCGGGTTGTTCGGGTCGAGCCGCCTCAATTCGCCGGCGAGCGTGACGGCGCGACGGTAGTGGGGCTCGGCCTCGGCGAACGTGCCGCCGCGGAGGCGGATCAGCTCGCCCAACTGGCTCTCGGCGTGCGCCAGCGCGTCGATATACCGCGGATTCGCCGGGTCGCGTGCGCGGAGGCGGTCCACGATCGCGATGCCCGACGTGAACTCGTCGGCCGACCGACCGTAATTGCCCACCATGCGGTAGAGGCTCGCCACCTCGTCGAGGATCCGCGCCTCGTCGAGCAGGGTCGCATCGTCGCTCGGCGCGAGCCCGTCGAGCTCGCGGATGAACGCCGCGGCGCGCTCCGCCATGCGCAGCCGGACCGGCTCGCCTTGCGGGATATTCAGCAGGTCCTTCTGGGCGACCTCGTGCAGCATCTCGTTGACGGCCCGCCGCGCGAGGGTGCCGCTCGCCTCGGCGCGGCTGCGCTGGCGGGAGACCTCGTCGTACGCCGCACGGAGCCGCGCGTTCTGCCGCGAGACCATGCCGGCGAACCCCCCGAGCGCGAGCAGGCCGGCGACCATGAGGATGCCCATGGAGGTGACGAGCGTCGCATGCCGGCGCGACCAGCGCGCGGCCCGGCGCGGCCACCGCTCGGCGTAGGCCTCGACCGGCTCGTCGGCCAGCCAGCGTTCCAGGTCATCGGCGAGCTTCCGCGGGCTCGGATAGCGGTCCTCCGGACGCAATGCCATCGCCTTCAGGCAGACCGCCTCGAGCGCGCGATCGAGCGTGGGATCGACCTCCCGCGGGCGCGGGAAGGAGCCGCGCACGACCTCCTCGAGGATCCGCGGCAGGTCCCGGCCCATGAACGGCGGGCGCCCCACCAGCAGATAATAGAGCGAGGCACCGAGCCCGTAGACGTCGGACGCGACGCCGACGTGTTCGAGGTCGCCGCGCGCCTGCTCGGGGCTCATGTAGGCCGGGGTGCCGACCCGCGAGTGCGGGAGCGTCTCGCCCGAGCCGCTCGACGCGGCCGGGGTCAGCGCCGGCTCGGTCACGCTCGCCTCGACCCCGACGTGGCCCGAGGCCTTCGCGAGGCCCCAGTCGACGACGAGCGTCTCGCCGTACTTCCCGATCAGGATATTGCCCGGCTTGATGTCGCGATGCAGCACGCCCCGCCTGTGCGCGTATTCGATCGCGTTGCAGACGTCGAGGAAGCGCCTCAGCAGCTTGCTCAACTCGAGGTTCGACGATACCTCGGGCCCGAGGCCTCGCGGCTTCGGGCGCGGGCCCTCGGCGCGGGAGAGGCGCTTCCGATGGTGGTGGGCGACGATGTGCTCCTTGAGGCTGTCGCCCTGGATGAAGCGCATCGCGTAGAAGGGCCGCCCGTCGCGATAGACGCCCAGGCCGTAGACCGGGACGATGCCCGGGTGTTCGAGCCCCGCGGTGATCTCGGCCTCGAGCAGGAAGCGCTGCCGGGTCGCCTCGTCGTCGGCGCGCTCGTCGAGGATCCGCTTGAGCGCGACCTGGCGATTCAGCTCGGCATCGACCGCCACGAAGACGGCCCCCAGCCCCCCCTTGCGATGCGGGCGGATCACGCGATAGCGCACCCCGTCCGACTCCGTCGATGCGATCCGCGCGGCCGTCACATCGCCCACATCGATCGTCTCGGTATCGGCCTCGGTCGACCGCGAAGCGACGTGGAACAGCGACTGGTCGATCGCGGGATCCTCGAGCCTCGAGAGCGCCTCCCGCGTGGACGTCTCGACCTGGACCGAGGCCAGGCCCCTCTCGAGGTCGCCGCCGTGCTGGGCGAGGTGCTTCGCGACGAGCGCCTCGAGCAGTTCCCGACGCTCGGGGGCCAGGCCCTGCTCGACGAGGATGTCGGCTATGGGACGCTCCTCGCCCCTCGACCAGGCGTCGAACGCGGAGGCCATGCGTTCCCAGTCGATCAATCCCGTTTGCAGGGCGAGCAGGCCGACCAGCAGGTCGCGATGGGCGTTCGGCGGTGGCATGGGGGGGACTCCGGCCCGTCGGGACCGAGATTCGGTCGATCGTCGAATCAACCTGAGGGCCTATCTGAGTCGTCCGCGAAGGCGGGGTCAAGCGCGAGGGACGGCGGCCCGAAGGACGTGCGGCGAGGTTCGCACCGGACGCCGACGCCGTTGCCGCAGCCGTCGGGCTAGCGGCCGTCCGGCGGATGAGGCCTCACGCCAGCAGCTTCGTGACGACCTCGCCCTGCCACGTCGGTCAGGCGGAAGTCGCGGCCCTGGAAGCGGTAGGTCAGCTTCGTGTGGTCGAGGCCGAGCAGGTGCAGGATCGTCGCCTGCAGGTCGTGGACGTGGACGCGGTCCTCGACCGGGGCGAAGCCGAACTCGTCGGTCGCGCCGAGGGTCAGGCCCGGGCTTGACGCCGCCGCCGGCCAGCCACATCGTGTAGGCGTCGATGTGGTGGTTGCGGCCGACGTTCTCGCGGACCTCGCCCATCGGCGTGCGGCCGAACTCGCCGCCCCAGACGACCAGCGTCGCGTCGAGCAGGCCGCGCGCCTTCAGGTCGCTGACCAGGGCGGCGCAGGGCCGGTCGATCTCGCGGCAGACCTTGTCGAGGTCCGGCCTCGAGGTTCTGGCCCGGGCCGCCGTGGTGGTCCCAGTCGGTGTGGTAGAGCTGCACGAACCGCACGCCGCGCTCGACCAGCCGCCGGGCCAGCAGGCAGTTGTCGGCGAACGACGGCTTGCCCGGCTCGGCGCCGTACAGGTCGAGCGTCGCCTGCGACTCGCCCGCCAGGTCGATCAGCTCCGGGGCGCTGGTCTGCATCCGGTAGGCCATCTCGTAGGAGGCGATCCGCGTGGCGATCTCCGGGTCGCCGGTGGCGTCGAGCCGCTCGGCGTTGAGGTCGCGGATCGCGTCGAGCGCCCGCCGCTGGCGGCCGGCGTCGATCCCGGGCGGGCTGGCGAGGTCGAGGATCGGCTCGCCGCCGCTGCGGAACGGCACGCCCTGGTACGTGCGTCGGCAGGAAGCCGCTGCCCCCAGTTGACCGCGCCGCCGCGCGGCCCGCGCGGGCCGGACTGCAGGACGACGAAGCCGGGCAGGTCGCGCGACTCGCTGCCGATCCCGTAGGTGACCCACGCCCCCATGCTCGGCCGGCCGAACTGCGGTCGAGCCGGTGTTCACGAACAGCTTCGCCGGCGCGTGGTTGATCGACGTCGGTCGCCATCGACCGGACGAACGTCGAGGTCGTCGACGACCGTCGCCAGTCTGCGGCAGGCACTCCGAGACCCACGGCCCCGCCTGGCCGTGCTGGGCGAACTTCCGGTCGCGTCGCCAGCAGCTTCGGCCGCTCCTTGGCGAAGGTGTCCATGAAGGCGAACCGCTTGCCCTCGACGAACGACTCGGGGATCGGCTGGCCGTGGCAGCTCCTGGAGCTCCGGCTTGTGCTCGAACAGCTCGAGCTGGCTCGGCCCGCCGGCCATGAACAGGAAGATGACGCTCTTCGCCTTCGCCGGGAAGTGGCCCGGCCGCGGCGCCAGCGGGTTCGACGTCGGCGCGGCCGCGGCGCCCGGCCCTCGCTCAGCAGCGACGCCAGCGCCATCGAGCCGAGGCCGACGCCGCACCGCGCGAAGAAGTGCCGGCGGGTCGATGTCGAGCAGGCGGGTCGGGTCGGTCATGGTCCGGCTCACTCCCGCGTGATGAACTCGTCGAGGTTGAGCAGCACCCGCGCCACCGTCGTCCAGGCGTCGCGCTCCGGACGACCCCTCCTCGGCGCGGACTCCGTCGAGGAGCGCGCGAGCCGGGTCGCGCTCGGCGTCGGTCGGCCGCCGGGCCAGGCAGAGGCGGAAGGCCGCGGCGATCCGGCCCGGCGTCGTCGAGCCGGCCGTTCGCGCGAGGACGCCGGCCGGCCAGCGCCTGGGCGCACTCGACGAACGCCTCGTCGTTCAGCAGCGTCAGCGCCTGCAGCGGCGTGTTCGAGCGCATCGCGGCGCGTGCAGGCGCGGGTGGCGTCGGGGGCGTCGAAGACGGTGAGGGCCGGGTGCGGCGTGGCCCGCCAGAAGAAGGTGTAGAGGCCGCGGCGGTAGCGGTCGGGGCCGGTGCTCGGCCTTCCACTCGCGGCGGATCTGGCCGAGGCGTCATCACGCCGTCGGGCTGCGGCGGGAAGACGCTCGGGCCGCCGACCGTCGGCGTCAGCAGGCCGCTCGCCGCCAGGGCCGCGTCGCGGACCAGCTCGGCGTCGAGCCGGAGCCGCGACTGCCGGGCCAGCAGGCGGTTGCCCGGGTCGACCGCCGCCAGGTCGGGCCGGACCGTCGACGACTGCCGATAGGTCGCCGACGTCGACGATCAGCCGGTGCATCGCCTTCAGGCTCCAGCCGCGGCGCGACGAACTCGGTGGCCAGCCAGTCGAGCAGCTCCGGATGCGTCGGCGGCGTCCCCTGCGTGCCGAAGTCGTTCTCGGTCTCGACCAGGCCCCGGCCGAAGTAGGCCTGCCAGATCCGGTTGACCGCCACCCGCGCCGTCAGCGGGTTGCCGCGGATCGACCAGCCAGCGGGCCAGGTCGCAGCCGGTCCGGCGCGATCGCCTCGACGCCTCCAGCGGCGGCAGCACCGCCGGCACGCCCGGCGCGACGACCTCGGCCGGGCCGGGTGAAGTCGCCCTTGATCGAGCAGGTGCGTCTCGCGCGGGGCTCTGGTCCGCTCGCGGACGACCATCGTCGTGGCGACCTTCGGCGCCGCCTGCGCGGATCGTCGGCGATCGCCTGGCGGTGCGGCCTTCGCCGCCGGGGCCTGGTCGATGAAGGCGGCGAAGACGACGCGGTTCTTGGCGTCGGTCGCGCTTCTCGAAGGGCGTGTCGAACGCGTCGCGGACCTCCTGCGACTGCTTCTGCCGCCCGGCCATGTCGAGCGCCTGCCTCCCAGGCGCTGCTGCGCGCTCGCGGAGCGTCGGGCTCCCGGTCCCGGAGCCTCGTCGAGGTAGGCGCGCGACCTTCGGCCTCGACCTCGCTCGCGCCGGGCGACCTCCTCGGGCGTGGCGAGCGGGCATCTCGGGCTCGTCGCAGTTGTTGAAGAAGGCGAAGAGCTGGTAATACTCCTCCTGCGAGATCGGGTCGTACTTGTGGTCGTGGCACTGGCAGCAGCCGACCGTCAGGCCGAGGAAGACGGTCGCCGGTCGTGTTGACGCGATCGACGACCGACTCGACGCGGAACTGCTCGCGGTCGATGCCGCCCTCCTGGTTGATCAGCGTGTTGCGGTGGAAGCCGGTGGCGATCTTCTGCTCGAGCGTCGCGCTCGGGCAGCAGGTCGCCGGCGAGCTGCTCGATCGCGAACCGGTCGAACGGCAGGTCGCGGTTGAGGGCGTCGATGACCCAGTCGCGGTACTTCCAGATCGAGCGCGGGGCGTCGATGCTGTAGCCGTTGGAGTCGGCGTAGCGGGCCAGGTCGAGCCAGTGCCGCGCCCAGCGCTCGCCGTAGTGCGGCGAGGCGAGCAGGCGGTCGACGAGCCGCTCGTAGGCGTCGGGCGCGGTCGTCGGCGAGGAACGCGTCGACCTCCTCGGGCGATCGGCGGCAGGCCGATCAGGTCGAGGCTGACGCGGCGGATCAGCGTGGCGCGGTCGGCCTCGGGCGACGGGGCGATGCCCGTCGCGCTCCAGCCGGGCGAGGATGAAGCGATCGATCGGGTTGCGGACCCGGTCGCGTCTGCCGGACGGCCGGCGGCTCGGGCCGATCGGGCGGGACGAAGGCCCAGTGGCTCGGCGGCGGGGGCGGCGAGGGGACCTCGTCGGCCGGGGCCGGCGCGCCGGCGTCGATCCAGGCGCGGAGGGCGGCGACCTCGGCTCGGCGCGAGCGGCGGGCGCTTCAGGGGCATCCGCTCGCCGTCGCCCTCGCCGAGGACGGCGAGGACGAGCGGGCTCTCCTCGGCCTGGCCCGGCACGACCGACGGCCCGCCCTTGCCGCCCGCGTCGCGCCGCCGCCGCGGTGTCGAGCCGGAGCCCGCCCGCGGGGGCGGGTCGCGCCGTGGCAGGCGACGCAATGCCGCGCGAGCAGCGGCTTGATCTGCCGGGCGTAGTCGACGGTGTCCCCCGCCGGGGCGGCCGGGAGGGCCGCAATCGCGAGCGCGAGGAGACAGTGCGGCATGGGCATGCGAAACGGCATCCTGCGGAACGAGCCGACGACCTCGGACCCCCCTTGATCTTCGAGAACCGAGCCCGATGACGCAAGCCCGATGCCCGTTTGACGCCCGTTACGGCGCCCGGCACAATCGGGGCGACCACCGACCTGCACGGAACCGGAGGAACCGCCCATGAGGACGCGGCCGCTGACGATCCCGATCCTGACGCTCGCCGTTCTCGTCCCCCTCGCGCGGGCCGACGACGGCGGCTGGACGCCGCTGTTCGACGGCAAGACGCTCGACGGCTGGAAGGTCAACGGCGGGACCGCCGCGTACAAGGTCGAGGACGGCGCGATCGTCGGCACGACCGTCGAGGGCAGCCCCAACACGTTCCTCTGCAAGGGCGACTTCAAGGACTTCGTGCTCGAGCTCGAGGTCAAGTGCGACCCGCGGCTCAACTCGGGCGTCCAGGTCCGCAGCCACGTCTACGAGAAGGACGACCCCGACCCCGAGAACCGCAAGCGGGCGGGCGTCGTCTACGGCCCGCAGTGCGAGATCGCCCGGAAGGAGACCGGCACGGCCGGGCGGTTCTACGACGAGGGCCGCCGCGGCAAGTGGCTCGCCGAGATCAAGCCCGAGGCCAAGGACGCCTTCCAGGACGACGGCTGGAACCGCTACCGGATCGTCGTGCAGGGCAACCGCTATCGCTCGTGGATCAACGGCGTCCCCGCCAGCGACTTCACCGACGACGTCGACAAGTCCGGCCTCATCGGGCTCCAGGTCCACGGCATCGCCAAGGGCGAGGGGCCGTATCAGGTCCGCTGGCGGGACGTCCGGATCAGGGAGCTGAAGCCCGGCGACGAGCCGCCGGCCCGGCGCAGGCCGCCGAGCCCCGGGTTCGCCGCGACATCCCCTACGGCGACCAAGAGCGGCAGGTGCTCGACGTCTATGCGCCGCCGGGTGCGAAGGGCCGCCCGGTGGTCTTCTGGATCCACGGCGGCGGCTGGCAGGTCGGCGACAAGTCCGACGTCCAGCATCAAGCCGCAGGCCTTCGTGGATAAGGGATTCGTCTTCGTCTCCACGAACTACCGGCTCCTGCCGACCGTCGACATGGCGACCATCGTGCGCGACGTCGCGAGGTCGATCCGCTGGGTCCACGATCACATCGCCGAGTACGGGGGCGATCCGAACCGCCTCCTGGTCATGGGCCATTCCGCCGGGCGCAGCTCGCCGCGCTGATCTGCACCGACGACCGATACCTCAAGGCCGAGGGCCTGTCGCTGGCCATCATCAAGGGCTGCGTGCCCGTCGACGGCGACACGTTCGACGTGCCGGCCATCATCGAGACGGCGGAGACCCGGCGCCGGGTCCACGGCCTGCCGCAGGCGAAGTTCGGCCACCGCGAGAAGTTCGGCGACGACCCGGCGAAGCATCGCGACTTCTCCGCCGTCACGCACGTCGCCGCGGGCAAGGGCATCCCGCCGTTCCTGATCCTCCACGTCGCCGAGCATCCCGACACCGACCGCGCAGGCGCAGCGCCTGGCCGCCGTGCTGAAGGGTGCGGGCGTGCCCGTCACGGTCTTCGGCGCCAGGGAGACCTACCACAGCAAGATCAACGCCGACCTCGGGCTCCCCCACGACGGGCCGACCGCGGCGCTGTTCGGGTTCGTGGACGGTGCGCTCAAGCCGGCCGAGGGCTCGCCCTGATCGCCGTTCAGACGATCTCGCTGGATGACCTTCCCCTCGACGAACGTCAGCCGCTCGTCGCGGCCGAGGTGGGGATAGGTCAGCCGGTGCTGGTCGAGGCCGAGCTGGTGGAGGATCGTCGTGTGGACGTCGCGGAAGTGATAGGGGCTGCTCGACGGCGCGGAGGCCGATGGCGTCGGTGGCGCCGACGACCTGGCCGCCCTTGATGCCGCCGCCGGCCATCCACATCGTGAAGCCGAGGTTGTGGTGGTCGCGGCCCCGGCCCGACTCGGCCTCGGGCGAGCGGCCGAACTCGCCGCCCCAGACGACCAGCGTGCTGTCGAGCAGGCCCCGGCGCTTCAGGTCCTTGAGCAGGCCGGCGACGGGCCTGTCGGTCTCGGCGGCCTTGCGGAGGTGGTTCTCCTCGATGTCGTCGTGGGCGTCCCACTGCATGTTGCCCGGCCCGCCGCCGGAGACGACGCAGACGAACCGGACGCCGTGCTCGACGAGCTTCCGCGCCAGCAGGCAGCGCCGGCCGTAGTCGTGCGTCGGCTCGGCGCCGACGCCGTAGAGGTCGAGCGTCTCCCGCGGCTCGCGGGAGAGGTCGAGGACGTCGGGCGCCTCGGTCTGCATCTTGAACGCCAGGTCGTAGGCGTTGATCCGGGCGGCGAACTCCTCGTCGGCCGGGTCGAGCGTCGCCTCGTTCAGGTCGCGGATCAGCTCGGAGCGTCCGCCGGCGCCGGTCGGGCGCGACGCCCGGCGGGCAGGTCGAGGTTGAGCACCGGCCGGTCGCCGGGGCGGAACATCGTCGGCTGGTAGACCGCCGGCAGGAAGCCGTTGCGTGTACATCGGCTGGCCCGCCTCGAGCGCGCCCTTCGGGTCGGGCATCACGACGTAGGCCGGCAGCGACTCGCTCTCCGAGCCGAGCCCGTAGAGGACCCACGAGCCCATGCTCGGGAAGCCCGGGCACGACCCGGCCGGTGAACAGCTCGTACTGCGCGGCCGAGTGGACGACCATGTCGCCGTGGCACGAGCGGATCACGGCGAGGTCGTCGACGCAGCCGGCGGTCTGCGGGAACAGGTCGGAGACCTCGATGCCGCTCTGGCCGTACTTGCTGGAACGTCCGCCGCGTGCCGAGCAGCTTGGCGTTGCGCTGGACGAACTGGTACTTCGCCTCGCCGAACTCCTTCGGCCGCGGCTGCCCGTCGAGCTTGTTCAGCAGCGGCTTGGGGTCGAAGGTCTCCAGGTGGCTCGGCCCGCCGGCCATGAACAGGAAGATCACCGACGCGCGCCTTGGCCGGGATGATGCGGCGGCCTCGGGCGCGAGCGGGTCGGCCGACCCGGCGCGGGCCTGCTCCTCGTGGAGCAGCGAGGCCAGCGCCAGGCCGCCGAAGCCGCAGAAGGCGTCGCGGACGAACTCGCGGCGGGTGCGGGTCGGGCGGGCATGAGGGAGCGCAGGTCGTCAGGGAACATAGAGGAACCCGTTCAGGTTGAACACGGCCAGGGCGAATTCCTTCGAGCGGCTGCTCGCGGAGGAACTCGAGCGCGAGCGCCCGCTCCTCCGCGCGTCGGCGGCCGGCCCAGCGCCAGCCGGAAGGCCCGCTCGACGATCCGCCCGGGATCGCCGCCCGCCTCGCGCTCGAGCCGGCGCGGCGAACGCCGCGGCCAGGTCGTTCGAGAGCCGGCCGTTGAGCAGCTCCAGCGCCTGCGGGCGCGTGGGTGCTCGACTCGCGCCGCGCGCAACTCGTCAGCAGCGGCCGGGGCGTCGAACGTCTCGAGGAACGGCAGCCGCAGGTTCCGCTTGGCGATCAGGTAGATCGACCGCCGGTCGTGCTCGGCCGGGCTCGCGGCGACCTGCCACTGCGAGGGCTTGTACAGGAGCCTGCACCAGCTCCGGGTCGACCGGGACCATCACGCTCGGCCCGCCGGCCTTGAGGTTCAGCCGGCCCGGAGACCGCGAGCATGGCGTCGCGGATCTCCTCCGCCGCGAGCCGGCGGCGGCTGAAGTGCCAGAGCAGCCGGTTCTCCGGGTCGACTCCGCCCGGCCTCGGCCGCCAGGGGCGACCGGCCCGACTGCCGATACGTGCTGCTCAGGACGATGAGCCGATGGATCGGCTTGAGCCGCCAGCCGCCCTCGACGAGCGTCGCCGCCAGCCAGTCGAGCAGCTCGGGATGGCTCGGGCGGTCGCCCTTGGTGCCGAAGTCGTTGACCGTCTTCACCAGCCCGGCGCCGAAGTGGTGCTGCCAGAGCCGATTGACGAACACGCGGGCCGTCAGCGGATGGTCCGGGTCGGCGAGCCAGCGGGCCAGCCGGGTCCGCGGGTCGGCGACGTCGGCGGGCAGCTCGGGCAGGTCGTCGGGCACCAGGACGCTCGGCGGCCGCGGGCCGACGGCCTCGCCCTTGTTCTCCCAGACGCCGCGCTTCAGGACGTGGATCGCGGTCCGCTGGCTCGAGGTCGTTCCAGGTGCTCGGGATCGTCGGCAGCGGGTCGGGCATCCGGTCCTCCGAGCGCCTCGATCTCCGCGGTCAGCCGCGCCTTGTCCTCGCCGGTCGGCCCGCTTGGCCTGCTTCTTGAGCCGCTCGATCTCGTCCTTGATCGCTTCCGGCTCGTCGCCTCCCAGGCGGTCCGCTCCTCGGCTCGGAGGCGAGGACGATGTCGTGCTCCTCGGTCGCCGCCAGGTAGGCCTGGAGCCGGTAGTAATCCTTCTGCGCGATCGGCTCGAGCTTGTGGTTGTGGCACCGGGCGCAGCCGACCGTCAGGCCGAGGAACGCGGTGCCGATGATGTCGGTGCGCTCGGTCAGGACCTCGTTGCGGCTCAGGGCGATCTCGGGGTTGCCCGCGTTCCGCCGGACCGGGCCGAGCCGGTGGAAGATCGAGGCCGTCTGGCACTCCGGGTCGTCCGGCGCGATCTCGTCGCCGGCGATCTGCTCGATCAGGAAGCGGTCGAACGGCTTGTCGCGGTTCAGGGAGTCGATCACGTAGTCGCGGAACCGCCAGGCGTCGGGGATGTGCCGGTCGTACTCGTAGCCCTCGGTCTCGGCGAAGCGGACGACGTCGAGCCAGTGCTGCGCCCAGCGCTCGCCGTAGCGCGGGCTGGCGAGCAGCCGATCGACGACCCGCTCGTCGGCGTCGGGCGACGCGTCGGCGACGAACGCCTCGACCTCCTCGGGCGTCGGCGGCAGGCCGGTCAGGTCGAACGTGACGCGGCGGATCCACTCGGCGCGGCTCGGCCGGCGGCGCGGGCGTCCAGCCGCGCTCCTCCAGCTTCGCCAGGATGAAGGCGTCGACGGGGTTCCGCACCCAGGCCGCATCGCGGACCGTCGGCGGGCGACGGCTTCCGGACCGGCTGGAACGCCCAGTGCCGGCGGGCCTCGTCGCAGGCGGCTTCCTCGTCTCGCGGGCCGCGTCCCCGGGCGGGACCGCGGCGCCCCGCGTCGACCCACGTCTCGAAGTCGGCGATCGACCGGCGTCGGCGAGCTTCGGCTTCTTCGGCGGCATCTCCAGGCCGTCCTCGTGGCGGATGGCCTGGATGAGCAGGCTCTCGCCCGCCTTGCCCGGCACGACCGCCGGGCCGGTGTCGCCGCCCGCGGAGCAGGCCCTCGCGCGAGTCGAGGCGCAGGCCGCCCTTCACCTTCTCCGCCTCGGCGGAGTGGCAGCGGTAGCACTCGGCCTCGAGGACCGGCTCGATCTTCTCGCGGAAGAAGCGATCCCCCTCGGGCTCGGCCGGGCCGGCGGCCGGGCGCGGCCGAGGAGGATCGACGCCGAGGCAGAGCACCGGGAGGCGTCCGCATCCGCCATCGCATCGACCCTCCGGCACGCGCGTCCGCATCGTCGATGGAACTCTTCGGATGCCTCGGTCCTGTCGCGCCACCTGTCCTATTGAACCCGCCGACCCACCATTGTTCAAGAAGTATCGGAAACATGATTCGATTGCGGCCAGCCCGCCGTCGGAGTAGGTTGAGGCCCGCGAGGTTCCCGATCCCGACCGACACAGCCGACGGGAGCCCGACCCGATGCGCGACGCAGCCCGCGACCGGCCCGGGCCGAGCCGCCGCGCGCTCCTCCGCGGCGCGGGCGCCGCGGCCCTCTCGGCCGCGACGCTACCGGCGGGTCCTCGGGGCCAACGATCGGGTCGGGCTCGGCTTCATCGGCTTCGGCCTGATCGGCAAGCGGCACGTCCTCGACTTCCAGGACCAGCCCGACGCCGACCTCGTCGGCCGTCGCCGAGGTCCACCGCGGCCGGCTCGACGAGGCCGCCGCCACTGATGGGCGGCGTCGGCCCGGACGTACGGCGACTTCCGCCGGCTGCTCGACGACCGCGACGTCGACGCCGTCGTCGTCTCGACGCCCGACCACTGGCACGCCCTGATGACGATGATGGCCTGCGCCGCGGGCAAGGACGTCTACGTCGAGAAGCCGCTGACCCTGTTCGTCCGCGAGGGGCGATGGATGGTCGACGTCGCCCGGCGGCACAAGCGGGTCGTCCAGGTCGGGACGCAGCAGCGGTCGGGGCCGCACTACCAGAAGGCCCGCGAGCTGATCCGCGACGGCCACATCGGCAAGGTCGTCGCGGTCCGGATGTGGTCCTACCGCAACATCATGCCCGGCTTCGGCTCGCCCGCCCGACGGCGACCCGCCGCCGGGACTCGACTACGACCTCTGGCTCGGCCCCGCCCCGAAGCGGCCGTACAACCCGAACCGGTCGCTCTACCACTTCCGCTGGTTCTGGGACTACTCCGGCGGCCAGATGACCAACCTCGGGCAGCACTCGCTCGACATCGTCCACTGGTTCCTCGGCGCCGACGGCCCCGACGGCCGTCACCAGCGCCGGCGGCCGGTTCGCCCTCCAGGACAACGGCGAGACGCCCGACACGCAGGACGCCCTGTTCGAGTACGCCGGCTGGACCGCCACGTGGTCGCATCGCGAGGCAGCCGGGGCGCGCCGCCGCCGACGGGCCTGGAGTTCTGCGGGACGCAGGGGAGCCTGACGATCTCGCGCAAGGGCTTCGTCGTCACGCCCGACCCGAAGATCGCCGCCGGACGACGCCGTCCCCCAGTTCGGCGGCGCCGCACCCGGTCGGCGGGCCCGGCGCGCACGGGCGACCGCGAGTCGACGGCGATCGCGGACCGAGGCCGTCGAGGATCGCACCGGGCGACGAGTTCGACCAGTTCCGCCGCCACGCCCGCAACTTCCTCGACTGCGTCCGCTCGCGCCGCGAGCCGATCTCGGACCTGGAGAGCGGCCACCGCGTCGCCACGGCCTGCCACCTGGCGAACCTCTCGCTCCGGCTCGGCCGCAAGCTCCGCTGGGACGCCGAGCGCGAGACGATCGTCGGCGACCCCGAGGCCGAGGCCCTGCTCGAACGGCCGTACCGCGCCCCCTGGGACGCCGAGCGAGAAGGCCCTGCTGGAGGGATATGATCGCATGGCGACCGACCCGACGCGCGATGCTCGCCGCCTGCGCTGCAGGCCGTCCGCGGCCCTCGGCCGCCTCGCCGTCCGGCGCCGGCCGCCGGCTCGAGCCCGCTCGGCCTCGTCATCCACTCGTTCCCGGTCCGCGCCGCCGCGCGACCGCGACCGCCGCCCGCGAGGACCGGTTCGCCGACCCGATCCGCTTCCTCGACTCACGGCCGCTCGCTCGGCGCCCGCGGGCGTCCAGGTCGGCCTCGGCGCCCGCGACGACCGCCTACGCCGACGCCCTCCGGAGCCGCGCCGAGGCCGCCTCGATGTACCTGGAGGGGATCGTCTCCCTGCCCCGCGACGAGGCCGACCTCGATCGGTTCGAGGCCGAGATCCGCACGGCGAAGCGGGCCGGCGCGACGATCGTGCGGACCGTGATGCTCTCCGGGCCGGCGGTACGAGACGTTCGACTCGGCCGCGGCGTTCCGCCAGTTCGCCGAGCGCGTCGTCGCACTCCCTGGCGCTGGCCGCGCCGGTCGTCGCGCGGCACGACGTCCGGCTCGCCGTCGAGAACCACAAGGACTGGCGGGCCGACGAGCTGCTCGCCATGCTGAAGCGGCTCGGCAACGACCACGTCGGCGTCTGCCTCGACACGGGCAACAGCATCGCGCTGCTGGAAGACCCGATGGAGGTCGTCGAGGCGCTCGCCCCCCGGGCGTTCACGACCCACTTCAAGGACATGGGCGTCGAGGAGTACCGCGACGGCTTCCTGCTCGCCGAGGTCCCGCTCGGCACGGGCGTGCTCGACCTGCCCCGCGTGGTCCGGACCCTGCGCGCGGCCCGGCCCGGAGATCCGCTTCAACCTCGAGATGATCACCCGCGACCCGCTCAAGGTCCCCTGCCTGACCGATCGCTACTGGGCGACCTTCCCCGACCTCCCGGCCCGGCACCTGGCCCGCGCCCTCGCCTCGTCCGCGCCCATCCCCCGAGGCCGCCCCTGCCCCGGATCAGCCCGCTCGCGCCCGAGGACCGGCTCCGCGCCGAGGACGACAACATCCGCCGCTGCCTCGCCTTTGCGAAGGAAGGCCTCTTTGCGGGATGATGGTCGGGTCCCTCTTGCGGCCGTCCCCGATTCGAGAGTCGACCCGCCCTCCATGCCCCGCCGACCCCCAGCGCGACGCACGGCACGCCCGCCCCAGCCGCGGGGAACGCCGCCCTCGCACGCGCGGCGGCGACGGCTCGCCTGGGGCGCGTCGCTGCTGGTCGCGGTCGTGGTCCTCGGGGCGATCGCGGCCGTCCTGTTCGGGCCGTCGCGCGTCTCGCTGGAACGGGCCCAGCGGGCCGAGGCCGCGAAGGACTGGCCCGAGGCCCTTAGGCTCTACCGGGCGCTGAACCGGACCTCGACGGCGCGGGGCCGCACGTGGCTCGGCGAGGCCCGCGCCGCGCTGGCTCTCGACCTCGCCGGCCAGGCCGAAACGGCCCTGATCCGCGCCTCGGAGGCCGACCCCGCCGACCCCGAGCCGTGGCGGCTCCGCCTCGACATCCTCCGGACCGAGGGCCGCACGAGCGAGGCCCAACGCGTCGGCTGGTCGGCCTTCGCCGCCGTTCCTCCCGAGGCGCGGCGGTCGATCCTCCGCGAGCTGACCCTCGCCCTGCTCCTGGCCGACGACCTCCTCGACGACCTGCCCGACGACCGCTCGCGCACCCGCCTCGAGCGCTGGGCCGTGGCCGACGCGTCGGACGCGGATGCGCTGGTCGCGAGCCATCGCCACCTCGCCGCCGCGCCCCGTCCCGGCGACCCGGGCCTGGACGCGTGGATCGCGACCCTGACCTCGATCGTCGACCGTGACCCCGCCCAGGTCGCCGCGCGCGAGGCGCTGGCGATCGCCCTCGACGAGCGCGGCGACCCCGACCGGGGCCGCGCCGTGCTCGAGGCCTGGCCATTATCCTCGCGCGACGCCCGCTACGACCGCCTGCTCGGCCGCTGGGCCCTCGACCACGACCGCGACCCCGCCCGCGCCGTCGCCGCGCTCGAGCGCGCCGTGGCCGAGCTCCCCCAGGACTGGAAGGCCCGCGCCCGGCTGGCGAGGGCCTATCACGCCGCGAATCGCCCGGCCGACGCCGCCCGCGAAGCCGCCCGGGTCGCCGCATTGCGCGAGCTGCTCGATCCCGCGACCCTCGTCCCGCGGCTCGCGTCCGATCTCTCGCGGCCCGACGACCCGAAAGCCCGCGATGATCTCATCGACCTCTGCACCCGTGCGGGGCTCGATCGGCTGGCCGATGCGTGGCGGCGCGAGGGGACTCCGGCGGCGCCGAGGTGATGCCGAACACGACGCGGCCGGGCTGATCACCGCGGACGGTCGCCGGGCGAGACCGATCCCGCGCACCGGCGCCGGATGAGATTCACGGCCCCCCCGCCCCCGGCGCGGCCGGCTCGAGCTTCACGTCGTCGACCCAGACCTCGCCGACGTTGGCCTCGTTGCAGATCTTGAAGTCGAGCGCGACGGACGTCGCCTCGGCCTCGGTGCGGACGATGCGCTCGACCTTCGTCCAGCGGCCGACGACGCAATGGCCGACCTCCGAGGCGCCGGCCTGGAGGATCTGGAAGCCGTTGGGGCCCTCCTTGTATTGCGAGACCTTGACGCGGAACTCCGGCTCGCCGCCCGGGGCGATCAGGTACCAGTAGCTCAGCTTCATCCGCGTCCCGTAGCGCACGGCGCGGTCGGGGAAGCGATAATATTGGTTTCCGTTGATGTGGGCCTCCAGATGGAGGCTGTCGGGCCCGGAGATGAAGTGGCGCGTGTCGCGGCGGTCCTCGGGCGGCTCGGGCCAGGTGGCCTTCGCCTGGGCGATGTAGTGCTCGCGGTCGAGCGGCAGGGCGTCGCGCAGCGTCGCCGGGCCGAGCTTGAGCTCGACCTCGCGGTGGCCCAGCAGGGGGTCGTACGGCCCGTACAGGAAGTGTTCATGCTCGAGCCGGATGCGGATGCAGAGGACGCCGCCCGGGGGGATCTCAACGGCCGTGAGCGGGTCGGGGGCGTTGGGCGGGGCGTTCTTGGGCCGCGCGGGCGGCTCGGCCGCGGCGGCCGACCAGGCGCGGAGGACCAGGCGCTCGCGGCACTGCTTCGCCTCGTCGGGCGAGGCGATCACCTCATGCGCCGACGTGCCGCCGCCGGCGCCCTCGACCTTCGGGGTCGACCGCCTCGGGACGGCGTGCGACGGCACGCGCGAGTTCGAGACCCAGCCGTCGACCGTCGCCGCGAGGTCGCCCGGCGCCAGCGAGGCGGCCGGGCCCGACTCGAGCCGGAGCCGGTAGTCGACCTGCCAGTCGCCCTGGTCCTGGCCGATCACGCGGTGGACGAGGCTCCAGCGCCGCTCGGGCGTGGAGACGATCGCGGGCGTCCGCGCGGCCGGGGCCGAGGCGGAGCGACTCGCCGAGAGGTTGACGACCAGGGGCGCGAAGGCCAGGCCGAGCCCGACCGCCCGCGTCAGCCCATGCGCGAGACGGCGCGGGCCGTGAGACTGCGTCGCGTCGTCGCCATGGGATCACCTCGCCCGTCCGTGGGCCGAACCGCCGCACGCCGCCGTCCCCGCACGTCTGGGAGATCGGGGCGCGCAGGGCCCCGGGCCGCGACGTCGCGGATGGGGCCGCCTTCGCGAGGGCGTGCGGCGGTCCATGCCGGGCACGCGACGCGACCCCGTCAACGTTGTTTAAAGAACATCATCGTAAGAACGAATCCGTCCGTTCTCCGAAAATGGAGGGAATGGGTCGGGGATGTGGGAGAGGTGGTGTGATCGGGGGCGCGAGGCGCGTCATTCCGCTCGTTCCCGCGCGGAGCGTGGGAATGCGTCTTCCGACGCTCCGCGGCGTGACGAGGGGGAGTGACCCGGGGCCGGCGGGGCCGGTCACTCCTCGTCGTCGTCCTCGTCCTCGGATTCGTCGTCCTCGTCCTCGGACGACTCGATCCCGACCGGCATCTGCGAGGCCCGGTCGAGGAACTTCGCGAGGTAGCGCTCGACGAAGACCGAGACGGCGACCTGCGTCGAGGCGTTGTCCATGCCCCAGACGCTCGCCCTCGGCTCGGCCAGTTCCGGGTCCATCTGGATGCAGAACTGCTCGTCGACGGCGAAGCTGAACGGCAGCTCCTCGAACCAGGCGTGCGCCAGCGCGTTGACGCCGGGTCCGCCGACGGAGATCGCCGCCAGCGACTGGAGCGGCTTGTCGTTGAGGAAGCGGAAGTCGGCGACGACCAGGACCCGCGCCGGGGTCGCGTCGCGGCCGTCGGCCTGGCGCTGGGTGAGCTGGCCCTCGACCTGCTGCTTGAGGTAGTAGGCCAGCGGCCGGTCGAGCTCCTCGGCGCGGAGGGTGCTGCCTGCGACGATGAGGATGAAGCGGGCCGGCGTTTCGTCGTCGTCGGCCATGCGGCGCGGTCCCTTCCCGGGTTCGGTCGGCGCCGCCCAGGACGGTCGGAGGAGGTGGATCGATGGAGTCGGCCATGCTATCCGCAGGCCGCGAGGCCCGGCAAGTGGCACCCCGTCCGGCGGCCGGTCCCGGGTTGGGGCCGACCCGCGCAAGGCCGGGGGCATGCCGGGTTTGGCTCATGGCGGGGCCATCTCCGTGGCCTTCCAGAGGGCGACGCGGCGCAGGGCGGCCTCGGCGGCCTGGAAGTCGTCGTCCCCCTCCCCCTCGAACTGCTGCGCGACGGCGCGGCGGCCGGCCAGGGGGATCAGGCAACGGAAGCGAGACCGGCCGCCGGGCTCGCCGTCGACCTCGTAGCGGCTGATGCCCAGGGCTCGCATCCGGCGGCGGAGGTCGGCCCAGTCCCGCGCGGGGGCCTCGGACCGCGACGCCGCGGCGACGGCCGGGTCGGTCGTCCTCGTCTCGACCGGCGGCATCGGCTCGGGCGCGACGAGGTCGAGCGGGCTCGCCTCCGATCGCGGCGGCGGCGGGGCCAGGGCGATCGTCGGGGCCTTCTCGGCGTCAACGGCCGGGGGCTTCGGGAAAGGGTCGGTCGGGGGCTTCGGCCTGGGCACGGCCGCGACGGGCGGCACCGGGGTGCGGCCGTCGGGGACGAGCGGCAACAAGGGGGCCGCGGGCACTTCCTTGGGCGGGGCCTTGGGCTCGGCCAGGGCGCTCGCCGGCGCCGGGTCGGGCGGCTGGAGCTTGGCCCGGATCACGGCCTTGAGCCGCTCCAGACCGGGCCCGTTCATCGCCGCGCCGCCCGCGAAGGCGGCGCCGACCAGGATGATTGCGAACAACGCCTTGCGCAACGGACACGGCCTCCTTGCCCTGCCGCCCGACCGCGACTTGAATAATCGCCGGCCACTGCCGAATAATGAAGGGGCCGACCGGCCGGATGCGCCCGGGGACCTCCCGTCCCCACGCCCGGCCTTGAAAACGCGGGCATTGGACCCGAGATGGCCGATCCGGGCAAGGCCAGTCGGCCCGCGCGGGGTGGGCAGAAGGCCGAAGACGGAAGCCGAAAAGCGTCGAGAGCCAAGGGATCGATCCCCCGCCCTGCCCGCTTCCCCTTTGTGCCTTTCGCTTTGTGCCTTCCGCTTCCTGCCTTCCCGACCGGCCGACCGGAGGACGCTCGTGCGACGCCTGAAGCCGGCCCCCGACCCCTGGCTCGAGCTGCCCGCCCGCCGCCCCGCGCGCGGCCGGCCGCTGGCTCGACGCGCCGGCGCCGGCCGCCCCGGTCGCGCCCCGGCGCGACGCCTTCGACCTCCTCTTCGGCACGATCTGGATGATCCTCACGCTCCCGTTCCGCCTCGTCTTCGGCATCGTCAACCTGCTCGGCCGGCTGACGGGGCTGGTCGTCGGCTTCTCGATGATGGTCGCCGGCGCCGCGCTCTCGGCCGGGCCGCTGGCGATGCTCGGCGTGCCGCTCTTCGTCGTCGGGCTTTTGCTCGCGATGCGGTCGCTGGGCTGACCCAACTTCATGCGTCCGATCGACCTCGACCAGAACGCGACGACCCCGCTCGACCCGCTCGCGCTCGATGCGATGCGGCCGTTCTGGCTCGAGGGCGGCAACCCCGAGAGCCGCCACTCGCTCGGCCGCGCCGCCAGGCGGGGGTTCGACTGGGCGCGAGAAACCGTCGCGAAGATCCTCGGGGCCCATCGCGACGAGGTCGTCTTCACCTCGGGCGGGACCGAGGCGAACAACCTCGCCGTCTTCGGCCTCGCGGGGACCGCGCCGGGCCACGTCGTCGTCAGCCCCGTCGAGCACCCGGCCGTCGCGGGGCCCGTAAAGCGGCTTGAAGAGTCGGGCTGGAGCATTACCCGCTCCGAGGTCGACGCCGAGGGATTGGTCGATCCGGAGACATTCCTGGGCTCGATCAACCCCGACACGAAGCTCGCCGCGCTGATGCTCGCCAACAACGAGACCGGCGCGATCCAGCCGATCGCGGAGGTCGTCCGCCGGTCGCGGGTGCCGGTGCATACGGATGCCGTCCAGGCCGTCGGCCGCATCCCGGTCGATTTCCACGAATTAGGCGTCGCCACGCTCGCCGCGAGCGCCCACAAGTTTCACGGCCCGGCCGGCGTGGGCGTGCTGCTCGTCCGCCGCGACCTGACGATCCCCCCCGTCCTCTTCGGCGGCAACCAGCAGCACGGTCAGAGGCCGGGGACGATGCCGGTGGCCTTGATCGTCGGCATGGCCGCGGCGCTTGAGCGCTGGCAGGCCGAAGCGGATGATCGCACGCGCCGCTGGAGATCGCTCCGAGACCGCCTCGAAACAGGATTGATCGCGGCGGTGGGGGCCGATCGGATCGTCCGCAACGGCCCGTCCCGCGAATCGTCCCGCCTGCCGCAGACGCTCAACCTCGGCTTCCCGGGCCTCGACGGCGACGCGCTCTTGATCGGCCTCGACATGGCCGGCGTCTCGGCCTCGCTCGGCTCGGCCTGCGCCAGCGGAGCGACGACGCCCTCGCCCACGCTGATCGCCATGGGTGTCCCCGGGGACCGGCTCCGCTCGTCCGTCCGGTTCAGCCTCGGCGCGTTCACGACCGAGGCGGAGGTCGACGAGGCGATCGCGCGGGTCGCCGCGGTGGTGGATCGGGCGGCGGGCGCGGTGCGCTGATCGCGAGGTCGGATCGACGCGGGAGTGGGGTCGGAGGATTCTTGGGAATCAAGGATCTAGGATCTTGCTACGGGTCGAGGCGGCCGGCATCCTGAAGATGCCTTTTAAGACGGCGGTCCGAGTCGGGCGAGGCGGCCCATGGTTCCGGGCGCGATCGGGGGTTCGATCCCATGATCGAGGTCGTCTTCTTCGACATCGGCGCGACGCTCCTGGAGCGCGACGCTTCGAGCGGGGCGGTCCGCCCGTTCGCCTCGAGTCGCGGCCTGCTCTCGGCGGCCCGGGACGCCCTGGGCCTGCGGGTCGGCGTGATCACCAACCTCGGCCGCGACCTCACGGACGAGGAGGGCCTGGCGCTCCTGCGGGGGGCCGGCCTGGCGGAGTTCCTCGACCCGGCCGGCTTCGTTTCTGATCGCGCCGCCGCGCCCCCAAGCCCGATGCGGCAATCTATCGTTTCGCAGCGGGTCGGCACGGGGTCGCCCCGGGCCGCTGCCTCTACGTCGGCGAGGACCCCGCCGAGGTCCGCGGCGCCGAGGCGGCGGGCATGGCGGCGATCCTCAAGCCCGTCCCGCCTGCCTGAGCCGGGCGCGAGCCGCCGCGCCTTCGACGTGACCCCTGCCCGGCCTTTGGCGAGGCCGTAGCCCCCGGCGTTTCCCTCGCGTTGTTCCCCCCCAACGACCCTTCGAAGCGAGGACCCCAGCGATGACGAAACCCTGCCACAACCCGGTCCACTGCATCGTCCCGCCCCACATCCTGGACGCCCTGGTCGCGAGCCGGGACGCGAAGCTCCGCGCCATCGGCATCCGGTCCCTGATCACGTCGGCCCGGCTGAAAGGCCGGCGCGACGTCTTCAGCCAGGCGATCCCGGCGCTGGCGACCGGGACCAAGCGGCGGACGATCTACGACGCCAAGACGGAGACCAACCTCCCCGGCGGCATCGTTCGCAACGAGGAGGACTCCGCCGTCGCCGACGCCGCGGTCAACGAGGCGTATGACGGGCTCGGGGCGACCTACGACCTCTACGCCGACGCCTTCCAGCGCAACTCGATCGACGGCAAGGGCCTGCGGCTCGATGCCTCGGTCCACTACGACCAGGACTACGACAACGCCTTCTGGGACGGTCGGCAGATGGTCTTCGGCGACGGCGACGGGATCATCTTCACCGGCTTCACCAAGGCGCTCGACGTCATCGGCCACGAGCTGACCCATGGCGTGACCCAGTTCACGGCCGGGCTCGATTACCACGACCAGTCCGGGGCGCTCAACGAGTCGATCTCCGACGTGTTCGGCTCGCTCGTCAAGCAGTATCACAACGGCGAGACCGCCGATAAGGCCGACTGGCTGATCGGCGCCGGCATCCTGGGGCCGGGGATCAAGGGCGAGGCGCTCCGCTCGATGAAGGCCCCGGGCACCGCCTACGACGACGACAAACTCGGCGGGAAGGACCCCCAGCCGGCCCACATGGACGACTACGTGAATCTCACCAACTCGCCGTCCGGCGACAACGGCGGCGTGCACATCAACTCGGGCATCCCCAACTACGCGTTCTACCTGGCCGCGACCAAGATCGGCGGTAAGGCATGGGAGGGGGCAGGCCTGATCTGGTACAATGCCCTCCTCCGGCTCTGGGCCAACGCCCAGTTCCAGGATTGCGCCGACGTGACGCACGAGGTGGCCGGTACGCTCTTCGGGGCCAACAGCGCCCAGCAGCAGGCCGTGGGCGACGCGTGGGCCGAGGTCGGCATCGTGGTCCGGTCCACATCCGCCTCGGCGCGGGCCGCGGCGAGCAAGGCCCGCACGAAGAAGCGGCCCCGGCCGGCGCCGCAGTCGGGTAACGGCCACGCGAACGGCAACCTGAAGAAGAAGCTGGAGCAGATGGTCGACGAGCTGCACGAGGCGATCGAGGAGCTCTGATCGCCCGGGGCCCGCGAGGCCGCCCGGGCGATCGATCGGAGGAGCCATGCGGATCCGATTCGAGCGCTCGGGCGGGTTCGCCGCGGCCATGAGGCGCGGCGGCACGGTCGACACCGCCTCGCTGCCCGAGGCCGAGGCCCGCGAGCTCCACGACCTCGTCGCGCGCTCGGGCGTCCTCGGCATGGGCGGGAGGCGGGCCGCGGAGTCGCAGGCCCGCGACCAGCGGGGCTATACGCTGACGATCGACGACGGCGGGGCGACCCACGTCGTCGAGGCGACCGACACCGACATGCCCGAGTCGCTCCGCCCGCTCGTCGCCTGGCTATCCAAGCGGTCGACGCCCGGCGGCGCGTAGGCCGGGGCGAGCCCCGGCCCCGCGACAAATCACGGTTGGCGATACACCTCCGCGTTCCGGTCGCCCTTCGAGAGCAGGTACGCGACCAGGTCGAGCACCTCGTCCCGTCGAGCGTGTTGAGCAGCCCCTCGGGCATCATCGAGACGGGCGAGGGCTTCATCTCCTCGATCTTGCGTGCGGTCGACGTTCGCCATGTGCGTCCGGGTCGAGCATGTTGGTGATGACCATGATCGTGTCGCCGTTGAGGTTCGACGATCCGGCCGGTGACGACCTGGCCGTCGGTCGTGGCGATGATCGACGGCGCCGTACTGGTCGCTGATGACCTTGCTCGGCAGCGACGATCGACTCGAGCAGGTCGCGCGTGCTGAACCGGCCGGAGACGCCGGTCAGGTCGGGCCCGGCGGCGCCGCCCTCGTTGTCGAAGCGGTGGCAGGCGAAGCACTGGGCCGCGCCGAAGAGCGTGCGGCCGCGGTCGAAGTCGCGCTTCGGCTTCAGGCCCGTCTCGACGAGCGGCACCAGCTCGTCCAGCGTCCACTCCTTGACGAACGGCCGCGGCTGGCCGCGACGGCCGCCGCGCGGCCGGCGGGCGGCGTCGAGGATCGGCTTCAGCTCGGCCTTCTCCGACTCGCTCAGGGTGGCGACCGCGTCGTCGCTTGATGATGTTCAGGAAGCCCGTCGAGGCTGGCGCCGCCCTTGAAGTCGGCGGCCTTCTGGAACCAGGTGAAGTACGCCTTGCGGAGCTCGGGCGTCCAGCCGGTCTTGAGCACGCGGAGCGACTTGGCGTAGTCGATCTGCTCCTCCTGCGTCGGCGCCCGGCTCGATCAGGGCCATCGTCTTGGCGGCGACGTCCGGGCGCTTCGAGGTAGACGAGCAGCTGGCAGAGCTCGGCGTTCAGCTCGCGGCGCCTTCGCCGGGTAGTGCGGGTCGAGCCGGGCGATCGACCTTCTGCGGCCATCTCCGCGTCGGGCTTGCCCATGCGGATGAAGAGGACCTGCGTAGACGCCGCAGCAGGTCGAGCTGCTGCGTCGTCGGTCAGCGCGTCCCAGTCGAGCCGGCCGAGCGCGTCGAGGACCCCGGCCTGGAGCCCCGGGTCGACCGGCAGGGCCGTCGGCGTCGCGGTGGGCGGGGTCGGCGGCGCTGACGCGGACCAGCGCCAGCAGGGCCGTCGAGCGCGGCCTGCGGGTTCGTCTCGGCCAGGGCCTGCTCGCGCCACGAGTCGTCCGGGTCCTGGAACTCGACGGCCGACCCGGGCGGCGTAGCGGATGAAGCGGTCGGGGTGCGCCGAGGTAGGGCCAGGCGGTCGTCGACCGCCTTCGGGTCGCGCTGGCCGTGGAACGCCTCGAGCTTGCTGGCGCATCGCGCGGCGCCTCGGCGCCGGCGTCGGCCGCCGTCGCCGGGCGCGGTCGATTCGTCGCCGACGTAGGTCACGCGGTAGAGCGCCCGAGGTGGTCTTGCCGGCCGCCGACGGCGAAGTACATCGCGCCGTCCTTCGGGTTGATCACGATGTCGGTCAGCGGCAGCGGCGTGCCGGTGACGAACTCCTCGACCTCGCCCGTGTAGCGACGCGCCCGTCGGGCTGTCAGGTGCACGGCGTAGAGCTTGCCGTAGCTCCAGTCGCAGATGAAGAGGGCGTCCTGATACTTCGCCGGGAACTTCGCCCCGTAGCCGAAGGCGACGCCGGTGGGCGAGCCGGGGCCGATGTTGACGACGGCCGGGAGGCTGTCGGGGTAGTAGGTCGGCCACTTGCCCGACGCCGTTGCGGTAGCCGAAGTCGCGCGCCGCTGGCCGCCTGGCAGACGCGCGTCGGCCGATACCAGGGCGTGTTCATGTCCCACTCCATGTCGGAGTCGTACGTGAACAGGTCGCCGTCGCGGTTGAAGGCGATGTCGTACGGGTTGCGGTAGCCCATCGAGACGAGCGTCCCAGTCCTTGCCGTCGGGGTCGACCTTGCAGACGCAGCCGCCGGGGGCCTTCTCGTCGGCCATGAAGCCGTTGCCGTCGGGCATCCGGGGCAGGAGCGTGGTCCTCGCCCCAGTCGCGCGGGACGAGCGAGCCGGCGAGCTCGGGCAGCTTCGTCGCGTTGCCGGCGACGACGTAGAGCGACTTGCCGTCGGGCGCCGAGGACGACGGCGTGCGGGCCGTGCTCGCCGCCGCCGTCGATCTTGCGGAGCAGCTCGACCTTGTCGAGCTTGTCGTCGCCGTCGGTGTCGCGGACGCGGTAGAGGCCGCTCTGGATACTTGCCGGCCCCGCGTTGACGACGACGTAGAGGCTGTCGAACGCCCAGAGCAGCCCCTGCGCCTCGCCGATCGTCGACGGCGATCGGCTCGACCTTCGCCTCGCGCCGGCGCTGCCGACCGGCGGCGGGGTGACGCGGTAGAGCTTGCCGTACTGGTCGGAGACGATCAGCCGGCCCTTGGGGTCGACGCGTCATGCTGACCCACGAGCCCTCGGTCTCGCGCGGGACGGCGTAGAGCAGCTCGACCTTGAAGCCCTTGAGCGTCTTCAGCTTCTCGGGCGGCGTCGCCGCGGGCGCGGGGCCGCTCGGCGGCGGCGGGCCGGCGGGCCTTCTTCGCCTCCTGCTTCGCCTTGCGGGGCCTGACCGGCGCGGGGGCCGGCCAGGAAAGGAGGAGCCCGGCGGAAATGAGGCTGGCCGCGGCGGCGGAGACCGCGCGGATAAGGGTCGACGGCATCGCACGTTCCTCGCGGTGGTGGGTCCGGGGTCACGTCCCTCCGGGGCGGGCGGGCAGGAGGTCCGCCCCGGCTCCTCGGACGATTCTCCATAAAATATCGAATCGGCCCGGGGGATGCCACCGACGGACGGTGTCTCGACTCCAGATCGGGACATCGGGCCCGGACGGAGCCTCGCCCTCCCGACGGCGGGGAGACCGGCCGTCGCGCCGAACGGGTCCGGTTCGGCGGGCGAGGCCGGGGTGCGAAACGAACCCAATTCCGCCGGCCGTTTTGACGAAACGAACCCAATTTCCCGCCGCGAAACGAACCCAATGCCCGGCCGCCGAGACGGAGCCGATCCCGCTCGGTTCGCCGCCGTTCGGCTTCGTGCGACGGCCCGCGAACCGAGCCGCACGGGGACGGACGAAAGGCGTACGCTCGGGTTCGCTCGGCGCAGGGTCCTCGGGTCCCTGGGACCCGGGGAGCCGGGCCCGCGCGGGGGGACCACGGGGACTCATACGGATTCTCAGACCAGGTCGATCGCCAGGACCTTGATCTTGCCGTTATTCGGCAGCGCGATCGTCCTCACGGTCTTCCCCTGCGCGATCGGCAGCGTGTAGCCATAGACGTACGCCGGCTCCTGGTACGACCCGGAGGACTGGTCGGTGTAGGGCGTGGCGGCGGCGATCGACTCGCCCGGCGCGGTCGTGCCTCGGCCCGTGTAGCCGCCCGTCCAGTCGCTGAGCGTCAGGCTGAACGAGGCCGTCGTCCCGTCGGTGTAGGTCACGACGAACGTGCCCGTCTGCGGGCCGAAGACCGAGGAGCCCAGAAGCGCGATCGAGCTGAAGCGGCCCGAGGGCAGCGCGATCGTCTGGCCGGCGGCTGAGATCACGTCGTTCGTGTTCGCGGCCCCGAGGGCGAACGTCGCGCCGTCCCAGGCGAGGGACGACCCGAGCGCCGAGGCCGAATAGGTGTTGCCGTGGCCGTCGAGGTTCCCGGCGCCGGCGCGGCCGTCGATGCCGATCCCGACCGTGTTGAAGCTCGCCCCGAGGCCGACCTGGACCTGGCCGATGGCGAGGTTGCGGGCGTTCAAGGGCGCGTACGGCGACGGGTCGCCCGCGGGGACCAGGGCCGCCTTGATGGACGGGATCGAGCCGTACGCGACGCCATTGACCAGGCCGGCGTAGACCTGGCCTGATGCTCCCGCGACGAGCGTCGAGGCGCCCGAGGCCGCCGCGAGGTAGGCCGCGTTGCCGCCGAGGGCCACGGCCAGCTCGGCCGGGTCGACGAAGCCCTGCGGGGAGCCGGTCCCCGACGTCCAGGGCGTCCGCGAGCCGCCGTTGGCCGAGAAGCCCGCGCCGATCGTCAGGGCCGGCGGCAGCGACGAATCGGACGCCAGGTTCGCCGGGTTGCCGTTGCCGTTGGTGATCGCCAGGAACGCCGCCGACCACGCCGAGAGGTACGCCTGCTGCCAGGCGAACGTGTTGCCCGAGACCGTCGCCGTCAGGTACCGCCGGCCGGCGTCGCCGCCGATGCCGGGGCCGTGGAGGACCTCGACGACCAGGTTGCCGATCGAGTTGAAGATGAAGTTGTTCGCGACATTGACGCCGAGCGTCGGATAGTGCGACCACCCGTACCCGATCGGGAACGGCGCCCCGCGGCGCTCTCGTTATTGGAGACGACCCCCGACTCGACGAGGATGCCCGTGCCCGTGTACGGATACGAATACGCCCCGCCCCCCTGGATCGTGTTCGAGGCGACGGTCGTCCCGAAGTCGGACCCGCTCAGGACGATCCCCGTCGACGACTTGCCCGCGAGGTTGAGCATGTTGCCCGAGATCGTGTCTCCGACGAACCCGGCGACGAGCGAGACGACGTACTTCCCCGCCGGCAGCGGGTCCTGCATCAGGAACGTGAGCGGGGACGTCGAGAGCTGCTGCGCGACTCGGTAGTACGTGCCGGCGAGCGGATTCGTCGCGTCGACGATCGAGACAATCAGCCCCGGCCCCGTCGAGCCGTCGACGTAGGTCCGCGAGGCCACCGAGGCCGACGCCATCGGCAGGACGAGCGTCCGCCCGTCGGCCGAGATCGCCGCGGGCGTCCCCTCGAAGACGAAGTCCTTCGGCTCGGTGAGGATCACCTCGGAGTCGTTGATGCCGCTGTAATAGCCGGACGTGGCCGAGGTCTTGACGTAGGTCACCTCGTTGCCGACCTGGCCGCCGACGAACGTGTTGCCGACGATCGTGTCGTCGTACCCCGACTCGGCGAGGTTCACCAGGCGGAACGTCGTTCCGCCGGCCGCCGACTGGAGGACGAGGTTCGACGTGAACGTGACGTCGTGCGGCGTGACGAGCGAGAAGGCCGAGGGCGAGCAGCTGCCCGCGAACGCGCCGAGGTGCGTGTTGCCGGTCACGGTCCACGGCCCGCCCGCGAGCTGCACGCTGCCGCCCTGGAACGTGCTGCCCGCGATCGAGCCGTTGTCGTCGCCGGTCTCGACCAGCGGGATCTCGGGCTCGCCGGCGTAGGTGTGATAGGCGTCGGGCGCGACGGCCGGCGCCGCGTCGAAGTCGGGCGGGCCGAGGATGGTCATCCCCGCCAGGGTCAATGTCTCGCGGTTGCGGCCGTCGTTGCCGACGCCCGTGTTGATCACGGCCTTCTGGCCGTAGCCCGACGATTCGGGGTCGAACAGCGTCGTCGACCCCGCCTGGGAGTACCACTGCAGCGGCGCCGTCAGGAAGAAACGGACCGTGAAGTTCTCGAGGTCGACCGAGATGTCCGTCACGCCCGGGTTGGCGACGTAGATCGCCCCCGACGCCGAGCCCGACCAGGGTGCGCTCCCCTGCGTGAAGACGAGTGACGCGCCGTTGCCGACGATCCGCACCGAATGGGTGATCTTGAGCGGCCCCGTCAGGACGATCGTCCCGCCGGGTGCCATGTTGATCGTGTCGACCTCGCCCGCCCCCGTCGCGCTCAGGGCCGCGAGCAGGGCGGCCTGCGTCGACACGCCGCTCACCGACTTGCCATTCAAGGGCGTTGCCAGGAGTCCCGGCTGCCACGCACCCCCTGCGAACTGAACCACGTGCTGCGTGCCCGCACCGCGCGGGTCGACGACGAACGTGAGCCGGAGCGTCATGTCCGTGGCGGCCGACTCGCCGGGGGCTACGAGCGTCTCGTTGCGCGTGGGCGCGAAGTACAGGTCGGCCGTCTGGTGATTGCTCGCCTCGCCGGCGTAGAGCGTGTGCAGCCCCGACGTGTCGAGCTGCGCCCAGGACGACCCCGCGCCGTCGCTCAGGGTCGACGACGAGATGACCCGCCCGGCCAGTCCGGTCACCCGCAGGTGGACATATCCCGGCCCGAACGCCCCGTCCTGCCCGAGCGACGTCACCGTGAAGTCGCCCGTCACGACATTCGCCGGCGTGGCAACGGCGGGCATCGCCGCGGGCGGCGAGGCGAGGTTGCCGACCGTGACCGAGCCCCCGTCTGTAGCCGTCGTCCCGCCCTGGTAGTTGACGGTCAGGGTCAACGGGCTCCCGTTCGGCAGCGTGATCAGGGCGCCCGTCGAGCTCCCCAGCGGGTTCCCGCTCGCGCCGAGGTCGCTCCGCACGACGGGATTGAGGTACAGGTCCCCCTGCTGCCCGTTGCTCGACGCGAAGAACTCCGCGTCGGCCGCCCCTTCGGGATTGGCCCCGTATACCCACTCGAACCCCGCCGGCCCCTGCACGACGATCGACGCGATCGCCCCGCCAGTTAGCCCGCTCAGGTGGAGGTGGAGATCCTGCACCCCGTCCGGCCCGGGCGACGCCCCCGTGCCGACGACGTCGACCCCGTCCTGACCCAGCGACGTCACCGCGACCGCCAGCAAGCGGCGCAACTCCAACGCATCGCCGCGGGGTCGGAAGGCCCGTCGTCCTGATCGATGGGGGCGCTTCACGGTGCCGGCCCTTGTCGCGGCGCGCACCCTCCCTGACCTTGGGGCCCCCCGTCCCTACGGAACCCGGACCCAAGCGCGGATTCGACGGCCCGATTGCTGGCATGCAACCGGGCCGTCACCCGAATCTAGAACGTCCCGTCCTCCTCAGCAACCTGAGAGGACGGGAAGGATAGGCAAGATCATCCTACCATGCGTTCCGCGACGAGGCGGGAGATCTTGCGACGGAGGATGGGCGTTCGCGCGTCACCGACCCACCTTCAGGCGGCCGCACCCGCGCGGCCGCGACGGGATCGGGTGCGGGCGAATAGGCCGGCGACCGCAAGGCCGACGAGGGACAGGGCCATCGAGCCCGGCTCGGGGACTGTGCCCGGGAAGACACCCGAGGCCGAGATGACCGTCACCCCGCCCGGCGCCGTGAACGAGATGCCGGCCGTGTCGCTGAAGTCGGCCGAGAAACTGTCGCCCACCGTCGCGAACGGGTTGATGTTCAGGTTGGCGGCGAACTCGAGCGTCGGGTTCAGGCCGTTGAGGGTGACCGGGACGTCATAGCTGAGCGAGAACGTCGGCGTTACGTCGATGGAGTCGGTCCGATTGAAGGTCGCGACGTTGCCCGGGTTGTTGAAGATGTTGAGCGTGTTGTCGGAGTTGGCGTCGATCGTGCCGGCCGGCAGGACCATGAACTGGAAGTCCGAGGCGTTGAAGAACGGGGACGAGCCGGTCCAGGTCCCGTCCACGCTGATGTGGAAGGTCACCGTCTGGCCCGTGAAGTTCCCGAGGAACGTCAGCGCGTCGCCGAAGCTGGAGTTGCCGAACTGGTCCGAGAGCGGGGTATCCCCCGGGTTGGGTACGAGGATGCTGGCGATGGCGTCGGGGATGTAGCCGAAGTCGGCCGAGGCCGCGGCGTGCAAGGTCCCGGTCGTGAGGTCGACCGAGGAGTAGCCCGACGAGGAGAAGACGTTCGTGCCGTCGGTGTAGTAGGTCGAGCTGGCGAGCGAGTAAGCGGCCCCGCCGTCATAGCCGGGGGCCGGGCCGTAGAAGGCCAGCGGCGAACCGGCGAACGCGTTGAGGAAAAAGCCGGCCCGCGCCCGGCGCCGGGGCCTAGGACGACGACGAAGCCGACGACCAGCGCCCACCTCCGAGTCGAATCGGTGCGCATGACGGATGCTTCCTCCCTTCGTCGAGAGCCGATCCATCCCCGCCGGCTGCGGCCTCGCGACGCCGAGGCCCACCGGCCACGCCCGCCCCACGCTCGGTCGCTCCCGCCACTCCGTCCTCATCGTGGGGCCGAATCGGGATGCTAACGAGGCCGCATACAGCGATCAACAGAAAAGGGACAATTCCGGCATTCCGATGTTTATTTTTTTCAACGGCGCACGATGCCGCCCGGGCCACCCGGGGGGCTCGTGGGGTCCGTTATGCGGATCGTCGTCGGACTAAAGTGGGTCCGCGACAGCGGACCCTACGAATCAATACACCCCCGCCATCGCCTCCTCGGCCTCGGCCCCCTCGGGCAGGAACCGGCCGATCCCGTGGTAGGTGAAGCCGATGCCGGGCCATCTGGGCCGGGTCGTAGAGGTTGCGGCCGTCGAAGATCGACCGGCTGGCGCAGCAGCCGGCGCATCACCTCGAAGTCCGGGTTGCGGAACTCGTTCCACTCGGTGACGATCGCCAGGGCGTCGGCCTCCTCGAGTGCAGCCGTAGGGGCGGTCGCAGTAGGTGAGCCGGTCGCCGTAGATCTCGCGGACGTTGGCGATCGCCTCGGGGTCGTGGACGCGGACGGCGACGCCCGGCGGCGAGCAGGCGCGTCGATCAGCACCAGCGCGGGGGCCTCGCGGATGTCGTCGGTCCTGGGCTTGAACGCCAGGCCCCAGACGGCGACGGTCTTGCCCTGCGGCGTCGCCGCCGAAGTGGTCGAGGATCTTGCGTGCCGAGGACGTCCTTCTGCGCGCTCGTTGACGTCGTCGACGGCCTCCATCATCCGCGACGGGCAGGCCCGCGCGACTTCGCCATGTGGATCACGGCGCGGATGTCCTTCGGGAAGCAGCTCCCGCCGTAGCCGACGCCCGGGAAGAGGAAGCTGAAGCCGATCCGCTGGTCGTGGCCGATCCCGCGGCGGACGTCGTTGATGTCGGCGCCGTAGGCCTCGCAGAGGTTGGCCATCTCGTTGATGAAGCTGATCTTGGTCGCCAGCAGGCAGTTGGCGACGTACTTGGTCATCTCGGCCGACTCGGGCGTCATGACCAGGAACGGCCGCTCGGTGCGGAGGAACGGGCGTAGAGCTCGTGGAGCCGCTCGGCGACCTCCGTCGCGCGGACGCCGACGACGACGCGGTCGGGCTTGTTGAAGTCGTCGATCGCGGCCCCTTCCTTGAGGAACTCGGGGTTGCTGGCGACGTCGAACGGGACGTCGGTGACCTCGGCCATCCGCCGGGCCAGCTCGGCGTTGGTGCCGACCGGGACGGTGCTCTTGATGACGACGATCTTGGGGCCGTCAGGTGCGCGGCGATCTCGCGGCCGACGGCCCAGACGCCGCGGAGGTCGGCCCCGCCGTCGTCGCCCTGCGGCGTGCCGACGGCGATGAAGACGAGCTCGGCCTCGGCGATCCCCTCGGCCAGGTCGGTCGTGAACGTGAGCCGGCCGTCGCGGCGGTTGCGGTGGACCAGCTCGGCCAGGCCCGGCTCGTAGATCGGGATCTCGCCCTGCTCGAGCCCCTCGATCTTGGCGGCGACCTTGTCGACGCAGACGACGTCGTTGCCGCTCTCGGCGAGGCAGGTGCCGGTGACCAGGCCCACGTATCCCGTTCCGACGACGGCGATCTTCACGAGCAAGTCCCTCCGCGGTGTCGTTCCCCGGCGACGGCCGGTCGGCGCCGTCGGCTCTCCTCCCGTGAGATCTTAGGATAAGTCCGCACTTTTCGGAAGCGGAGTCCCGCCGGGCCCCGCCCCGGCCCGGTGTGCGTTGCCCCCGGGCATCATGCCCAGGATCGCCGACCAGGCGCCTCGGACCGCATCGGGGCCGTCGCGGTCCAGGACGTCGAGCCAACGGGCGGAACCCAGCTCCGACAACAGTCGATGGCGGGCCTCGGGGTCGGCGACGTGTTCGAGGACAGTCGGCCGGATCTCGGCCAACAGGGCTGCCAGGGCCGGCGCATTCGTCAAGGTCGTCGCGGCCCGATCGCGGAGGGCCGCGGCCAGGGCCGGGCTGGCCCCTCCGGTCGACACCGCGAGCGTGACAGGGCCGCTCCGCCAGCTCGCCGGCACGAGGAAGTCGCCCTGCTCGGGTTCGCTCGCCGCGTTGACCCAGATCCCCTGCTGTTTCGCGAACTCGACCACCTCGCGGTTGACCTCCGGCGTCGCCGCGGCGAATGCGAGGCTCATCCCCTCGAGATGCTCGGGTTGGAATGGTTCGGTACGATGCTCGACGCCGGGGATCACCACATCGGGTCTTGGATCGACCCCGAGTACCTGCGCCCCGGCCTCGACAAGTCCCGACGCCTTCCGCATCCCGACTCTCCCGAGCCCGACGACGATCACGCGACGGCCGCGGAGGTCGAGCTCGATCGGGTAGCCGGGCATGGTGCGTCATCTCGGGGATGGAAAACGGGAGCCGCTTGCTGGATTGTAGGGCGATCCGGAACGGCCGGCGACCTTCACTCGACGGAGCCGCTCGCCATGCCCTCGCCCCCCCTCACCCGCCGCGACTTCTCCCGCCTCGCACTCGGGGCCGGAGCATGGGCCGCCTTCGGCCGGGCCGCGCAGTCCGACGCCTATCGATTCGACCGGACCATCTCTCGAGACGTGCTGGAGAACTACCTCGACCGCTCGATCTCGATGGAGGGCCTGCTCAACGGCCGGGGCGACCTCGACGACAACCTCCGGATGCTCAAGCATATCGGGGCGAAATTCATCGGCCGGGCCCTCTGCCTCTGGGCGGGCGAGGCGAACCTGCTCCGCAACCTCGAGCGGGCGACGGCGCAACTCCCGAAGGTCCACGCGGCCGACCCGGAGATGATCGTCCAGGCCTGCATTTTCGAGATCGTCACGTCCCAGGTCGACCAGGTTCCCGTGCCCGACTGGGCGTTCGCCGCGCTGGGGCAGACGGCGGAGAAGCGGAACTTCCGCTACTCCGACATGCTCTATCCCGACGGCAAGCGCAAGGACCACTGGGGCCGCAACGCCTCCGTCCCCGACGTGAGCCGGCCCGAGACGAAGCTGTATTTCTACTACCTGGCGCGGTCGTACATCGACCTGGGCGTCGAGGCGATCCACTTCGGCCAGGTCGAGCTGATGAACGGCAACGACCGCGACCTGAAGCATTATTTTGGGGTGCTCTCCCTCATCCGGTCCTACGCGACCGAGCACGCGCGGCGGCATATTCTGATCTGCGACGCCCACGTCCCCCGCGGCGGCTTCGTGGTCGACGGGAGGTTGCTGATGGACTTCCACTCGTTCCCGCTCCGGATCACGGAGGTGCCCGAGAAGCCCCAGGAGGCGATCCTCCAGGTCGGCTTCTCCGACAGCCTCTACGGCCGCAGCCGGGGCGGCGTCACGCCCAGCGGCTGGTCGTGCGAGCACCTGCCCTATCTCGTCGAGATCGACAACTGGGGCGCCAGCCGGACCCCCGGCAAGCCCGGCGCCGGCGGCATCTGGGTCTGGGGCTACGACGAGATCACCTGGTTCGCGCACCAGCGCGAATCCTATCGCAACGAATGGCTCCGCTACGCCTGGGACTGGGTCCGCAAGACCGACCCCGCGGGCCACTTCCAGATGCCCGGCAGCCGGACGATGAGGTCGCCGCTGGACGGCAAGCGCTGGTACTACGCCAACCGGCCGAGCGTGGCGGTGCCCGAGGGGTTCAACCAGGAGGAGGCGATCCGCGCGATCTGGGCCGCCGACCCACCGAAGTAGGAGTCACCTTTCTGGTCCCCTCCCCCCGTGGGGAGGGCTATCGACCCCCGTGTCGGGTCCCGGTCCGCGCCACCTGATCGCGCCGAGCGAACCCAAGCGTGCAAGATACGAGCGGCTTCGTTCGGCAATGTTCGCCAAGTTGCCCGGAAATCCCGACCCATACTCTCCAACCCGACGGTCAATAGGGTGAGGGGATCTTCGGTGATGGCCCAGGCCGTTCCCCCGGATCCCCTCGCCCTACCCTCTCCCACAAGGGGAGAGGGGGAAGACGGCTCCGAGAGCCAAGGCGCAACTCAGCCGCCGAAGGGATCGCCGCCGAAGACAGCGAGCTCACCCCCACCAACGGCGATGACCTGGCGGCTCCCGTCGTACAGGATCCACGCCTCATACCCCAAGGAATCGGGGATGATCTGAAGGACGTGGCCCGTGGTGAATCGCAGGTCCAGGTCGAGCGTGCCCCTTCGAAGATCGACCGCCTCTACCGTCGCCCCCGCAAGGCATCGGTTGACCTCCGCGGCCGCGTCCACGGGGGCCGGGAGGCCGAGTTTTTGGCCGTCATCCTCGCCTGTTACTCGTATCCGACCATCCTCGACAAGCCGCCAGAGACATGAGATGACGAGTTGGACATTCTCGTCCAGGACGAGAATCCATTCCCAATCGCGCCGGGTTAGGGATTGAAACGAGCGTCCCACGAGCCAGACGAGTTCACTCACGAGGTGTCACTCCCTACATTGCGCCGACCCGCTCTGTCCCCGCGTGCGAAGGCGAAGACGGCCCGCCAGGCCGCTCATCCTCATAGGCGAACCGATCCTTCAGCCCCAGGATCGGCCGTTCAATATACTTCCACGACAGCGCCGCGATCACGAAGCAGACCCCGATCGTCGGCGCCTCGCGCCAGAGCGGCTGGCCGCGGAGGCCGATGTTCCGGTAGATGTCACCCGAGATCACGATGACCAGGAAGTGGTAGAGATACAGCCCGTAGCTGATCGCCCCCAGCTTGCGCAGCCTCGGCCGCCGCAGCACCGCCAGCTTCGGGTGTCCCGAGTGGATCACCACCAGGCCGATCACACCCAGCCAGAGCGTGCTGAACGCCAGTACGACCAGCCCCGTCCAGCGCGGGAAGGCGTCGGTCGCCGCCATGCCGACGAAGCATGCCAGCGCGACCAGGATCACGGTGGAGACGGTCACCGCCGCGTTGAGCCCAACCCGCAAGACCCGCGATGAGGTGATCCCCTCGCGCCCGGCCATCACGGCCGCGAGCAGGCCGCCGAGGGCGAGGCCGTCGGCCCGCGCGCCGAGCAGGGCGACCGAGTAGCCGCGCGATCGCAGGTAGCACGAGCCGGCGACCGTCGCGAGGCTCAGGAGCGCGACCCGCCATCGGCTCCGCCCCGCGAGCAGGATCAGGGCGGGCCAGACGAGGTAGAACTGCTCCTCGATGGCCAGCGTCCAGGTGTGGCCGAGATAGGGACTGTAGCGCGGGGCCTCGGCGAACCAGTAGTAGGGCAGGAACTGCGTGTACGTCAGCTCGTAGATCAGGCCGCGCGGGTCGACCGGCCTGGGGAGCATGTTCCGGAAGACGACCAGTCCCAGCACGACCAGGTAATAGGCCGGGAAAATCCGCAGCGCCCGCCGGATGTAGAACCGCGAGAGGAACCCGCGCGAGCCGCCGTGGCGGAGGACGATCCCGGTGATCAGGAAGCCCGAGAGGACGAAGAACAGGTCGACCGCGGCCCAGCCCCAGGGGAATCGCCTGACGTTCGAGTGGAAGATCACGATCACGACCGCCGCGATCCCGCGGAGAGCGTCCAGTTCGGGGATGCGAACCTCGGGCCCGGCCGCGCCGGCGGGGTCGACCCTTAGTGATCGGCCCGGCTTCCCTGCACCGATGGACATAGTCATCCTCGCCCCGCGGTGGCCGACAATCCTCGCTGATCTATCGGCTCGCGGGGGATCTGTCCATGCCGAAAAATCGGCGCGACCGGAGGATTCGGCCGCCGGCCTCGCGCCTCAAGGCTCCCAGCGGAGGACGACCTCGCGCGCCCTCGGCGAGAAGCCGAGCGATCGGGCCAGGGCCTTCGAGGCGACGTTCTCGTCGGCGACGGTCCAGAGCGGCACCTTGCCGCGGTCGGCCTCGACGTGCTCCACCAGCGCCGAGCCCGCCGCACGGCCCAGGCCGAGCCGCCGGTAGCGCGGGACTGTGGCGACGGCCAGGGCGTCGCGAGCGTCGTCGGCCTCGAAGGTCCACGCCAGGGCGAGCAGCCGGCCGTCGCGGTCGGGGACGCCGAACGCGGCGCCCTCGCGGACGAGTCCCGCGAACGACCCCCATCCCTGCAGCGCCCACGACGGCGCGGCGACGAGGAAGGCCGGCTCGTCGAACGGGCCGAGCCGCCGGGCGACCGGCGGGCCGGCGTCGGTCGGGGTCTCGTCGCCGGGCGGGCGGACCCAGGTCTCGACGATCCCTCGGACCACGGCCGAGCCCCGGCGTCGGATGGCCCCCTCCCAGGCTGTGGGAGCGAGGAGCGAGACCCGCCGGCCGAGCCGAGAGAGCCAGCCGACGGCCGGCTCGGCCTCGCCCAGCCCGAAGGCGTGCCGGCCCCCGGGGGCGTCCCCCTCGCGGACGAGCACCACGCTCCGGGGCCGCCGCGGGTGGTCGCCCCAGAGCCCGGGGCTCCGGTGGATCAGGGCATGGCGGAGCGAGACCGAGCGGTGCGCACACTCGTCGTCGTGCGCCAGGACGCGAGCGATCGCCTCGTCGCAGAGCGGGACCATCTCCATCGCCGGCCCTCCGCGTCGGACTCCCGCCCCAAGGTTACCGCGCCCGCGGCCGTCCGCCAGGCGCGATCGGGAGCTGGGCGGAGGCCGGAAGGGGGAAAGCACAAGGCACAAAGCAGAAGACAGAGAACAGAGAGCGGCAGACGGGACCGGGACGCCCGGCGAGCGACCAGCATCCTGTGCCTCACTCTCTGCCCTCCTGCCCTGTGCCTTGTGCCTTCTGCTTTGTGCCTTTCGCTTTCCGCCTTCTCGTTCCCCAACGCTCCGGTACGCCGTTCGCAAGGTTCCGCCCGGCGAAGCACCCGCCCGGGCCGAGACGCCCCGGTCGGATGCACCCTCTCCCGACGTCAACACCTCAGCAAAGGAAGGGGCGAACGATGGGCTTATTCGGCATGGGGGGCATGGGCGCGGGCCCGGGCGGCTACGGTTCGTACGGGCCGCGAGGGCCCTACGGCGCCTACCCCGGCTGCGGATGCAGCAGCTTCTTCATCATCGCGGCGGGCATCCTGCTCGTCTTCGGCGGCCTGCTCCGCTCGTGCAACATGTAACGCGGCGCACCGCGCCTTCACCCCTCCACCCGATTCCCCCGCATCCGAGGAGCGACCCATGCGAGCGCTTTGTGGCGCGATCATCACCGCCGGCGCCCTGATCGGCCTGGGCCTGATCGCGGTCGGCCTGGGCATCCGCTATCAGGACGTGCCCTACACCACCGGCGCGGACGCCTACGTCCGCTTCAGGCAACTCGACACGGCCCTGGCCGTCGCCTTCGTCGCTGCGATCCTGACACTGCTGGTCGGCCTGGGGACCGCCTTCGTCGGCCTCGCCTACCACCACGAGCGCCGGCACCGCGAGCACATGCTCCACTCTTCGGGCCGGACGTCGTCGGTCGGGCCGTGACACCGGCCGTCGGATGCGATTTGCCGATCGTTGCGCAAGCCGGTGCGTGACGCCCCGCGTCACGCGCCGGGCACTGCTCACGCCTTCAGGAGGTCCTGCAGTGCGAAGACCTCCGCCGGCCCCTTGCGGATCGTCTCCAGCGCCGCGACCACGGCCTTGGCCCCGTTGATCGTGGTGATGCACGGCACCCCGTGGCCGACGGCCGAGGCGCGGATCCGGCCCTCGTCGGTCCGCGAGCCCTTGCCGCTGGGCGTGTTGATGATCAGCGCGATCGCGCCGTTGGCCAGGTGGTCGAGCACGTTCGGCCGCCCCTCGTGGACCTTGCGGACGGCCGTCACCTCGATGCCGTGCTCGGCCAGCACCGCGCCGGTGCCGCGGGTGGCCATGAGGTTGTAGCCGAGCGAGGCCAGCTTCTTCGCCACCGGGACGATCGCCTTGCGGTCGCGCTCGGCCACGCTGACGAAGACCGTGCCCGACGTCGGCAGCTTGCTCCCGGCGCCGATCTGGCTCTTGGCGAACGCCGCGGCGAAGTCGCGCGCGATCCCCATCACCTCGCCCGTCGACCGCATCTCGGGGCCGAGCACGATGTCCACGCCCGGGAACTTCGCGAACGGGAAGACGCTCTCCTTCACCGACACGTACCCCGGCTCGACCTCGCGCGTGATCCCCTGCTCCGCCAGCGTCTTGCCGACCATGACGCGGGCCGCCGCCTGGGCCAGGTTCAGGCCCGTCGCCTTCGAGACGAACGGCACCGTCCGCGAGGCCCGCGGGTTGACCTCCAGGACGTAGATGTCCCCATCCTTCACGGCGAACTGGATGTTCATCAGGCCGCGGACCGTCAGCGCCTCGGCCAGCGCGTAGGTCTGCTCCTTCAGCCGCTTGACGATCGCGGCCGACAGGCTGAACGGCGGGATCGCGCACGCCGAGTCGCCCGAGTGGATGCCGGCCTCCTCGATGTGCTCCATCACGCCGCCGACGAGCGTGGTCGTGCCGTCGCACACGGCGTCGACGTCGACCTCGGTCGCGTCCTCGAGGAACTTGTCGATCAGGACGGGATGCTCGGGGCTCGCCTCGAACGCCTTGCCGACGAACTGCTCCAGGCGACGCCTCGTCGTAGACGATCTCCATCGCCCGGCCGCCCAGCACGAAGCTCGGCCGCACGAGCACGGGATAGCCGACCTCCTCCGCGATCCGCCGCGCCTCGGGGAACGTCATCGCCGACCCGTTGGGCGTCTGCTTCAGGCCCAACCGGTCGAGCACGACGCGGAACCGCTCGCGGTCCTCGGCCAGGCCGATCGAGTCGGGGCTCGTGCCGATGATCGGCACGCCCGCCGCTTCCAGGTCACGCGCCAGGTTCAGCGGCGTCTGCCCGCCGAACTGGACGATCACGCCGACGGGCTTCACCGTCTCGACGACGTTCAGGACATCCTCGACCGTCAGCGGCTCGAAGAAGAGCCGGTCCGACGTGTCGTAGTCGGTGCTCACGGTCTCGGGGTTCGAGTTGACCATGACGACTTCGTAGCCGTCGGCCTTGAGCGCGAACGCGGCCTGGCAGCAGCAGTAGTCGAACTCGATCCCCTGCCCGATCCGGTTCGGCCCGCCGCCGAGGATCACGACCCGCGGCCGCTCGCCGACGCGGGCCTCGTCCTCCTGCTCGTAGGTCGAATAGTAGTAGGGCGTGACCGCCTCGAACTCCGCCGCGCAGGTGTCGACGAGCTTGAACACCGGCACGATCCCGCGCGCGGGTCCGATCGCGGCGGACCTCGGCGTCGCCGGCACCCCAGAGGGTCCCGAGCTGGCGGTCGGAGAACCCGTTCCGCTTCGCCTCGCGGATGAGGTCGTCGGGGGCGTCGGCGAGCGACCTGGGCTCGCGGAGTCGCCCCTCGATCTCGACCAGCTCGACGATGTTGTGGAGGAACCACGGGTCGATGCCCGTGAGCGTGTGGATCTGTTCGAGCGACAGCCCGGCGAGGATCGCGTAGCGGAGATACCACGCCCGCTCGGCGTCCGGCGTGGCGAGCTTCGACTTGATCGTCTCGAGCGACGGCTGCTCGGGCGTGCCCCAGAGGTCCTTCTTGTCGCACCCGAGCCCGAACCGGCCGACCTCCAGGCCGCGCAGGGCCTTCTGGAAGCTCTCCTTGAACGTCCGGCCGATCGCCATGACCTCGCCGACCGACTTCATCTGCGTCGTCAGGACGGGATCGGCCTCGGGGAACTTCTCGAACGCCCACCGGGGGATCTTCGTGACCACGTAGTCGATCGTCGGCTCGAAGCACGCGGGCGTCTCGCGCGTGATGTCGTTGCGGATCTCGTCGAGCCGGAACCCGACGGCGAGCTTGGCCGCGATCTTGGCGATCGGGAACCCCGTCGCCTTGCTCGCCAGCGCGCTGACTGCGGCTCACCCGCGGGTTCATCTCGATGACGACCATCCGCCCGTCGGCCGGGTTCACGGCGAACTGGACGTTCGACCCGCCCGTCTCGACGCCGATCTCGCGGAGGATCGCCAGCGAGGCGTCGCGCATCCGCTGGTATTCCTTGTCCGTCAAGCGTCTGCGCCGGGGCGACCGTGATCGAGTCGCCGGTGTGGACGCCCATCGGGTCGAAGTTCTCGATCGAGCAGACGATCACCGCGTTGTCGGCGCAATCGCGCATGACCTCCATTTCATATTCTTTCCAGCCGATCAGGCACTCCTCGACGAGGATCGAGTGCACCGGGCTCAGCTCGAGCCCGTAGGCGACCATCCGGTCGAACTCGTCCTTGTTGTACGCGATCCCGCCGCCCGACCCGCCGAGGGTGAAGCTCGGCCGCAGGACGCACGGCAGCCCGATGGCATCGCGGACCTTCTGCGCCTCGTCGAGGCTGTGGGCCAGGCCGCTCCGCGCGCTCTCGAGGCCGATCTCCTCCATGCACCGCTTGAATAGCTCGCGGTCCTCGGCCTTGCGGATCGCCTCGGCCGACGCGCCGATCAACTGGCACCCGTACTTCTCCAGCGCCCCGACTCGGCCAGCGCCAGCCCGACGTTGAGCCCCGTCTGCCCGCCGAGTGTCGGCAAGAGCGCATCGGGCCGCTCGACGGCGATGATCTGCTCGACGACGGCCGGCGTGACCGGCTCGATGTACGTCCGGTCGGCCATCTCCGGGTCGGTCATGATGGTCGCCGGGTTCGAGTTGACCAGGACGACCTCGTACCCCTCTTCCCTGAGCGCCTTGCACGCCTGAGTGCCCGAGTAGTCGAACTCGCACGCCTGGCCGATGACGATCGGCCCGGCCCCGAGGATCATGATCTTTTGGATGTCGGTACGCTTGGGCACGGAACGGCTCGCGGGCGTCAAAGGGGCGGGCGCGACGCGGGCCGCGGACGCCCCTGTCGGCGGGTCGCCGCGGCCCTCGGAAATCCGGACGATCTTAGCATTTGGGGGTCGGCGCGGCAAGGTCGCGCGTCGCCCGGACGGCCGCCGGGCGGATAAGATGGGTGAGCAGACGGACTGGCCCCGGAGGTCGATCGTGAGCATCGGGACCGCGGATCACGACCCTCGCGACGCGGCCGCATCGACCGGGGCCGCGGCCTTGTCCCGGCGATCGAGCCTCGTCGCCGGCGTCGGGGTCGCGGCGGTGACGCTCGTGCTGATGGTCGCGACGGAGCCCGGCCTGGCGATCGTCATGGATGAGGGGTATACGCTCGGCCGCGAGGGGCGGGTCCGCGACTGGCTCCGCGCGATGCGCGACCCGGCGGCCTTCGCCGCGTCGTGGCGGCCGGTCGCGGCGAACGAGGACCTCGTGCAGCAGGGCGGGCCCTCGCCGCCGCCATCGAGCGTGATCGACACGCGCGGCAAGCTCCTCGCCCCGCGTGCGATGGCCTGGTTCTGGCCGTTCGCGCGAGGAGCCGCACGGCCATCCGCCGTTCTATGCGATCGTGGGGCTCGCGGGCGACGCGCTGGCGCCGTCGTGGGCGCCCCTGCCCCGGGCGAGGCTCGGGCCGATGATCGCCTTCAGCCTGACGGGCGGGGCGCTGTTCGCCTTCCTGGCGAGGCGACGCGGCACCTGGGCCGGCGCGGCGGCCGCGGGGGCGTGGGCATTGCAGCCGAGGCTCTTCGCGCACGGGCATTACGCGCACTACGACGCCCTGCTCGCGTGCCTCTGGGTCGGGTCGATCCTGGCATTCATCAAGGCGATTGAGCCCGACGCTCGGACCTCGGCGAATCCACGCTGGGGCTGGGTGGTAGCCTTCGGTCTACTGATCGGCGCAGCCGCGGCGACGAAGCTCACGGGCTGGTTCCTGCCGCTGCCGTTCGTCGCGTGGGCCCTGATCTATCGCGACCGCCGCGCCGGGCGGGCGCTGGCGATCGCGGGGGTCGTCGCGGCGATGACGGCCTATGCCCTGATCCCGCCCTGGTGGGTCGACCCGCTCGGCGGGGTCGAGGGCTTCCTCGGCTCGAACCTGACGCGCGGGCGGACGACGTACATCCCGACCCAGTTCCTCGGCCAGGTCTACCTGACGCCGAAAGGCTCACTGCCCTGGTACAACACGCTCGTCTGGACGGCGTTCGTCACGCCCGTTGGATTTCTCATCCTTGCGATCGTCGGTGCCGGCTGGACAGTCCGCCACGCGCGGAGCCGGCGCATCTGGACGCTGGTCATCCTCCACTGGGCCGCGCTCCTCATCCTCCGCGCCCTGCCGCACACGCCGGGGCACGACGCCGAGCGGCAGTTCCTCCCGGCCTTCGGCTGCCTGGCGCTCTGTGCGGGGCTGGGGGCCGCGTGGATCGTCGAGAGGCTCGGGCGGTGGGGCCGGGCGATCGTCGTCGCGGCCCTGTTCGAGGGGGCGGCGAGTGTCGCGGTGATGATGCCGGTCCCGCTCTCCTACTACAGCCCGCTCGTCGGCGGCCTGCCGGGCGCGGCGAGGCTCGGGATGGAGCCGACGTATTACTGGGATGCCCTCTCCGGCACCGCGCTCGACCGGCTCAACCGCGCGACCGCGCCGAGCGACTCGATCCTGTTCCCCGTCACCACCGGGAGTCTCCGCTACCTGACCCAAACCGGCAAGCTCCGCCCCGCCCTGCTCGACGTCGCCACGGCCGAGCACGCGGGCATCGCCCCGGCGTGGTACGTCGTCCAGAACCGCCCCGGCGCCTTCACGCCCCAAGACCGCGCCCTCGTCGCGCGGGCGAGGCCCGAGGATGTCCTCGTCGCGAAGTGGGGTGTCCCGCTGATCTGGGCCTTCCCCAGGCTCGAGCCACCCCGCCCCTGAGCGACCGCGGCCCCATCCGGGAGATGTCCATGGTCCCCGCCGTCCTGCTCACCCTCCTCGCCATCGCCGACCCCAGGCCGACGCACGCTGATGTCTCCTTCGGTCCCCATCCTCATCAGTTGATCGATATCTATGTGCCGTCGAAGGGCAGCGGGCCCTACCCGGTCCTCCTCTGGTTCGGCGGGATCTGGAAGCCGGCCAAGCACGCGGCGCGGCCCGACCTCTTCCGGAACGCCGGCTGCGCGCTGGTTGCCGTCCAGACGCGGACGATGACGGACGCGACCGACGACAAGGCGGCCGAGCCAATCTCCTACGTGGCCGAGGACGCCTGCCGGGCCGTGCAATTCGTCCGCCTCAACGCGATGAAGTGGAACCTCGACCCGGATCGGATCGCTGTGGGCGGCGGCTCGCAGGGGGCTCTGCCTGCGCTCTATGTCGCATGCGCCGGCGAGCGGGCCGACCCGAAGTCGGGCGACCCGGTGTCGCGGGTCTCGACCGCGGTCCGCTGCGCCGCGGCCTTTCGGAGCCAGCCCACCATCGACCCGAAGCGGATGCAGGAATGGGTCTCGGGCGTGAAGTGGGGGGCGCCGGCCCTGGGCTGCGGCTTCGAGGAGTCGCTGCGGCGTCGCGAGGAGCTGCTGCCGATCATCGCGAAGTGGTCGCCGGACGCCCTCCTGCATCCGGGGACACCGCCCCTCTACTTCGAGAACAACTGGGGGCTGACCCGGCCCGACACGGTGCAGGAGATGGACTACAAGGTGCACTCGCCCGCGTGGTCGCTCGGCTTCCAGGAGCTGGCCCGCAAGGCCGGGGTCCCCTGCTTCGTGAAATATCCTGGCCATCCGACGGAAAAATATCAGGATATCTGGGATTTCGTCGTCAAGGAATTGAAGACGGCCCGGTAGGGTGCGCCATGCGGGCCATCTACGATGGGAGGCCTATACGCCCGGATGGTCCGCGTGGCGGACCCTACGGGAAATCTGCGCTGGCAAGTGGGACGGCGTAGATCCTGCCATCCGGAGCATGAAAAAGCCCTCCCCCTTTGCGGGGGAGGGTAGGGCGGGGGTTCTTCGGCCTCGTCGCCACTCCGACCGGTGGGCAACGGCGTCGTCCGCCTCATTTCGGCAGGGCGTCCCCGTGCCTGTCGACCCTGGGCACGTCGAGGGCCTTGAGGACGCGGTCGAGCTTCTCCTCCAGCGACCGGAGCCGCCGCTCGGTCTCGGCCTCGCGGGCGGCCTCCACGCGGGCGTTGGGCCTCATGCCGGGCGGGACGGGCACGGCGACGTTCACGTCATAGGCCGCGGCCCCCGTCGCGGGCTTCTGCGTCCGCGCGGCGTTGGCCGAGGTCGTGGTCGCCTGACGGTACGTCGTCACCGCTCGGGGCTCGCCGCCCGCGGGCACGGTCCGGATTTCGGCGGCCTCGACTTGCGCGGGAGGCGCGGCGGCGGGACGGACGTCCGCCCCCGCGGGAGCCTGGACTACGGTCGGGCCGGACGAGCTGGAGCCGCCGGACGTCCCCATCAAGCGCATCATGCTCATGCTGCCGGCCGATGCACCGGCCGGAGGGGAAGCCACGACGGGGTAGGCGACCTTGTCCGCCGAGTTGGCTTCGCGGATCGAGAGCACCTTGCGGAGCTGGTCCAGCCGCTCGGCGACCTGATCGTGGCCCTCGGCCGTCTGGCGGATGATCAGGGTGAGGTCGCGCGCGGACGGCATGATCGACGGGCGGCCGTCCTGGTTGTCGACGAACCCGCCATGCGAGTCGAGCACCTTCCACGCGCCGGGGGTGACGCTCGAGGTGATCAGCTCGACGAGCGGCGTCATGTCCATGTCGCCCTTGCGGCCGCCCGGCCCGACGAGGAGGTCGGCGACCGAGTAGACCTTGACGAAGGTCGAGCCCGCCGGGGCCGCGGCGGCCGTCGGCTGGCCCTCGCCGCCGAGCAGGTTCACGACTCGCACGAGATCGCCCGACCCCTCTTGCTGCCCGAGCAGCGTCGCCCCCGCCATGAGGACGCCGGCCGTGGCCAGCGTCGCCGTCATTGCCCAGACACGTCGCATGAGAATCCTCCTCGACTCGGATTGAACAAGGATTTCGACCGTCGCCGCCAGGAGCCCGACCACGCCCCGGCCCGCGGCGAGCTGCGCCGCGGCGCGGGACGTGGCATCGATGAGTGCCGGTCGGACGGCGGCCGTCGCGCCGCGAGCCAGAGTGAGCCCGAGCACGGCCGCCGGAACGATCCCGCGCCGGGCCAGCCGGGCCCGGAGCCGCTCGCGACCGCGGGCCACGCGGCTCTTGACCGTCCCCACTGGGCAGCCTAGGTTCCGCGCCGCCTCGTCGAGCGTGAGCCCCTCGAGGTCGCAAAGCGCCACCGCCTGGCCGTACCTCGCGGGTAGCCGTGCCACCTCCTCGTGGACGACCCGCGCGAGGTCGTCGACGTCGTGGTCGCGGCCCGAGTCGGCCCGCCTCGAGGCGAATTGCCGCTCGTGCTTCCGCCGTCTGGCCCCGGCCGAGCGGGCGCAGGCCGAGACCCGCAGGGCCGCGCCGTGGAGCCAGCAGGCGACCGAGTCGCGGCAGCGGATCGAACCCGCGCCGCGGACCAGGGCGAGGAACGTGGCCTGGAAGGCGTCCTCGGCGTCGTGGCGGTCGCCCAGCACCCCGCGGCAGACGCGGAGGACCATCGGCCCGTGCCGCTCGACTAGGACGGAGAAAGCCAGCTCGCCGGCCTCACCGCCGCGGGCGAGGAAGTGCTCCAGGAGCTGGCCGTCGCTCATCCCGGCGAACGAGCCCGCCCGGAACAGCGCCCCGACCTGCCTCAGCACGACCCCGCGATGCCCGTCGATCAAGGCCCGGCCCCCCTTTGTCGTCGTCGGTTGACGCAGGTTAGTGTATCGGGGCTCGGGGCGGGTTCCCGGTTTTTCGAGGACGTCAGCGGCCCGGCCTGGACCCCGCCTTGCGGAGGAACGGCGCCCGGCTCCCGTCGATGGTCGTCTGGTAGTGGAGTGGCTCGACGACGTGCGGGCCGGAGCCGTCGGCGCCCATGATCCAGACCGGCCGCTTGTCGGCCCGGCGCTCGTCGTAGGCCCGCCGGCTCGACTCGCCGTCGCGCCAGTAGACCTCGTCGCAGAGTCGGAAGGTGATCCACTTGCCGTCGGGCGAGGCCGAGGGCGAGGTGGCCGCGCCGCCGAGCTTCGTCAGTTGCCGAATGGCGCCCGAGTCGGCCTCGCAGGCGAAGAGCTCCAGCGCCTCGCCGACGCGGTCGGCGTAGAGGACTGTCCGGCTGTCCGGCGTCCAGGTCGCGTGGATGCCGCCCCAGCCGTTGCGCCGGCTCGTCAGCTCGCGGGTGCTCGACCCGTCGAGGTCCATGACGCAGAGGCGGTGCCCGTCGCCCGAGGCACGCGCGAAGGCGACGCGGCGGCCGTCGGGCGAGACGGCCGGGTCGATGCCCTCGCCGACGACTGCGAAGCCCGAGCCGTCGGGATGGACCTTGCACATCCGCGGCGGCCGGCCGCCGGCGTAGAGGCCGAAGTAGATCCACCGGCCGTCGGCCGTCCAGCTAGGCATCCCCGCATCGACGCCGCGAGGCTCGTTCGTCAGGCGGCGGACGTTCGACCCGACGGCGTCCATGACGTAGAGGGCGTCCTCGCCGTCGCGGTTCGAGATGAACGCGACCTTCGAGCCGTCGGCCGAGCAGCCCGGGTACTTCTCGACCGACTTCGGGCTCCGCGTCAGGTTCCGGGAGTCGCCCGTGGCCAGGTCCACGGCGAAGAGCTCGAGGTCGCCGGTTCGGAACGAGCAGGTGACGACCTCGAAGCCTGGCCCGGCCACGCGGGCAGGGTCGGCGAGGAAGGCGAAGGCGGCGAGGGCGGCGATCGTGCGGTACATCGGTGGGATGACTCCGGCCGAGGGCTCGCCGCGGCTCAGAGAGTGGCCCGACGCCTCGCGCGGCGAGACTCCTGAGTCTACCGCGAGGGTCCGGCCGCCGGTGCCGTTTTCCTCGGACGCGCACCGGCGGCTCGGGTCGAATGCCCCTCGCCGTTGACCGGCCCGTCACTTTTCCGCGAACAGCGGCCCCGCGTCGAGCCCGTCCCCCGTCGTCGGCCTCTTCGTCTTGCGGGGCACTCGCCCGTTGACCTTCGGCTCCTCGCCGCCGGAGAGCGGGTCGCCGACCTCGGTCTCGTCGAGCCGCTTGCGGGCCTGGGCCGCGTAGTCGGGCGAGAGCTCGAAGCCCAGGTAGCGGCGGCCGAGCTTCTTGGCGGTCACGAGCGACGTGCCGCTGCCGGCGAAGGGGTCGAGGACGATCTCATTTTCATTCGAACACGCGCGGATAATCCGTCCCAGGAGCTGCTCGGGCATCTGGCAGCCGTGCCAGCCGGCGCGCTCCTTGAAGGTGCCGCAGACGCGGGGCACGTGCCACGTGTCCTGGTCCGGCGTGAACCCGCCCGGGACCTCCTGCGGCCGCAGGATCCACGTATCGTCGGGCAGGCGTCCCCTGGGGTTGGCCCGGGCGTCGTCGTAGACGAGCTGGCGGGCCGAGGGGACGCGGATCGCCTCATCGTTGAATGTAAACTTCTTTGGATCTTTCACAAAATGAAACAGGTGCGCGTGGCTCCGGTTGAACTTCCTGGTGCAGTTGACGCCGAAGGTGTAGTACCAGATCACCCAGCTCCGCAGGTGGAGGCCGACGTCGCGGTGGGCGATGACCTTGAGCTCGGCGGCGAACTCGTCGCCGATGGCCAGCCAGAAGGTGCCGTCGGGCCTGAGCACGCGGGCGACCTCGCCGATCCAGTCCCTCGACCACGCCAGATAGTCGTCGGCCTCGCGGCGGTCGTGGTAGACGTCGTATCCATACCCGATGTTGAACGGCGGGTCGGCGAACGCCAGCTCGACCGATCCGGCCGGGAGGGACCGTAGACCCTCGACGCAGTCCCCCTGGATCAGTTGGTCGGCTGTCGGTTCGGTCATCGCCTGGGGTCTCTTGGGTTCGTCGGTCCGATCCCGGGCGCGGGACGGTCTATTCTACCCGATGGTCGAGGGTCAAGTCCCGCGTCAGCGACCCGATCGAAGACGCACGTAACCTCCGAGAGAGTGAACGGTGGCTTTGTTCGGTCAAACGGCATCGCCCCGGATCGCATGCGGGTCCGCTCCAGCGATGGAGCGTGGGCGAGGCCGCCGCGCCGAGCGAACCCGACGATCCCGCGCCGAGCGAACCCGAGACTCGGCGCCGACCGAAGCCAATCCCCGGTGCCGGGCGGGCCCGATGTCGGGTGCCACTGGTGGCTCTTGCCGCCGATGTCCGGGGTGGGCACGCACTGGTGGCAAGAGCCACCAGTGGCACCCGGCGCGGGCCAAGTCGATGCTCCGCGAGGTCCTCGCCGCGCGCGAGAAGACGCTCGGTGCCGGGCATCCGGAGGCCGCCCGGACCCTGACCGCCTTGGGCCGGAGCCTGCTCGAACAGCGGAAGTGGCCCAACGCCGGGCCGATCCTCCGGCGCGCCCTGGCGATCTGGGACGCGGAACGTCCCGACAATTGGTCCCGGTTCGAGACCCGGAGCCTGCTCGGCGAGAGCCTGCTCGGCCAGAAGAAGTACGCCGAGTCCAAGCCCCTGGTCCTCTCCGGCTCCAAGGGCCTCCCCGCCGTCGCCTCCGATCGGGTCGTGCGGCTCTACGAGGCGTGGGGCAAGCCCGAGAAGGCGGCCGAGTGGCGGACGATGCTCACGCCGACCCCAGCCGGCGCCGCGCCCCGGTCCTGAATCCCCGGCGCGGTCCGTATCCTTGCGTCCGGGCGGCGCGCCGGGGACCGCCCGTGAATCCATGCCCCCCGCCGTCCGTCAGCGGGGACGCGGGGCGGGCGGGATAATAGTGTCAGGGAGCGGAGGGGGCGGAGCGGGGGCGCCGGCGATCGGGGCGGGCGGTGCAATAGCGTCAGGGGGCGGAGGGGGGGTGCCGGCGATCGGGGCGGGCGCGGCCGGGCCCGTGGGGGACGCGGGGGGGACCGAGGCGGGGGCGCCGGCGGGCGCGGCGCCGGCCCGGCCGGTAACGCGGCGGAGCCGGAGCGTGGGCGTGAGATGGGTGAGCATCTTCACGCGGATCTCGATATCGTCCCCACGGGCGTCGGCCGGGCGCCGGGCGTCGAGGACGTCGCGACCGTTGGCGTATTCGAGCGTGAACGTCCCGTCGTAGAGCATGGACTGGAAGGTCTTCGGCGGGGTCGTGCCGTGGGGCACGAAGGTATACCGGCCGCGGGACGGCTCGCCCGGGCCGGACGCGTCCCTGAAGACGGCCTCGTAGGTGTTGTCCTCGGCGAACCGGATCAGGAAGGCCTCGCGTTGGGGCTGGCCGTCGGGGCCCGTGACGGCCCGGCCATCGGCCGTCGTCACGTCCCAGACCGCCGCCCAGAGGCCGACCGGCTTCTCCGTCAGCCCGTGGGGCCGTACGAGATCGGCGTACCTCTCGGGTCGGATCGGCTCCGGCCTCGCCATCGGGTCGGCCGATCGGCCGATGGCGAACGTGTCGGGGATACCCTTGGCGGAGTAGCAGCGGCAGTCCTGCTCGTTCCAGGCGATGCCGGGGAATTTCTGGCCGTCCCGCAGGAGTTCCGTGACCCGATCCGGCAGGAACTCCTTGAGCTCTCCGAGCGTGACCCGGCCGTCTGAGTCCGCGTCGGCGAAGCCGCGGAAGGCGTCGAGGAAGGCCCGGGTGAACGTGCCCTGGTTGCCGACCTCGCGGCTCGGCTGGCTCGGGATGCTCGAGGCCAGGATGATGAACCCGCCGCCATCCTCGTGGTCCAGGCCCGGCGGCGCCTTGATGAGCGGGGGCCCTCCCATCCCGGGCGTGCGGAGGATCTCGCCGGCGTAACACGAGTCGAGCACCAGCAGGACGACGTGGCCGCGATCCACGAGCGGCCAGAGGTGGGCGTGCAGGGCGGCGCCATCCAGCGCGTCGCCCGTCGGCGACACGGTCCGGCCGCCGGTCCTGCGGGCAGAAGTACCACGACCCGCCGAGCCGGGTGCCGTGGCCGGAGAGGAAGACGACGACGACCTCCCCGGGGGCGACCTCGCCGTTGATCCGCGCCAGGGCCGTCCAGATCGCGGCGCGGGTCGCCCCGCCGTCGCGGAGCCGCCTCGACACCCGCGCCCCCTGGGCCTCGAACAGGTCGGCGACCTTGTCGGCGTCGTTGACGGCGCCGCCCAGCTTGGAGATATGGGCGTAGTCGTTGATCCCGACCGTAACCACGTAATAGGACGGCCCGCCGCGGGCGGCGACCGCGGCCGAAGGCGAGGACAGGCCGAGCACCACCGCGGCGATCGCCGCCGGGAAGCGCAACGCGTACGGGCGGGGCGCGACATCAGGCTCGATGGCATGGGAGGTCTCCTCACTGGGAGCGACGGCGGGTCGCCACGCAGGATTATAACGGCGCGGACCGCCCGATCTTAGGAGGCGGCCTTCCATCCCGATCGGTCGGCCGGGGCCCAGATCAGGCGATGGGGGCGATGGTTGAACCGTTCGATGGCCAGATAGACGAGGAGGCCCACGAGCGGCAGCCCGACGACGACGCCCGCTATGCCGAAGGCCTGACCGATGAGGAAGAGGACCCGCATGAGGATGTTGCCCGCGCGCGCGCGCCGCCGTTCGCCCCTTCGAGGAGCGGGATCATGGCGGCGGCGCACATGAAGATCCCGGCGCGGCGAGCGCATCGACCGCCTCGCCGGCCGTCCGCTCTGCGGCCTGGACATGCCCCGCCACGGCGCGATAGGTCGCCTCGTGAGGGGCTGACGCATCTCGAGCACCGTCACTCGCGTCATGGTCTCGCCCCTCGTCGCCCGGGCGGGCCTCACCGACCGCGGATCATCCGACGGCGGCGGGCGGCGCCCGCCGGTCTCCGGACCACGGATTCAGCCTATCATCACCCTCGTACCAGAGGGACAAGGGCGTTCGCTCACCCCGGCGCGCGACGGTCGAGGTCGGTGCGATGGAGGCCCGGGCCATCCCGAAGAACCCCTCACCCTACCCTCCGCCGCCAGGGGAGAGGGGCGGATGACTCCTCCCGGGTGTGAAGCGAACCGCGCCGCGGGACTCCCCGGGCGTTCAGTCCTCCTCAACCGGCGCGACGGGCTCGGCCGGGGACGGGGCTGAGGGGGTGCCGTTCTCGTCGATGCGGTACTCGGAGAGCTTCTTGTGCAGAGTGTTGCGGTTGATCCCGAGCCGGGCGGCGGCCTTGATCTGGACGCGCTCGCACGAGGCGAGGACCTGTTCGATTAACTCGCGCTCGACCAGGCCGACGATCCGGTCATACAGGTTGTTCGCCTGCGGGCCGGCCGAGCGGAGGCCCTGGCGGACGAGCTCGGAGGCGAGCGCGGCGGGGTCGCCGCCGCGGCTGCGGATCGGGCGCGGGGGGGCCTCGCCGCGGAGCTGGGGGGGGAGGCTGGCGACGGTCAATTCGGGGCCGTCGCCCAGGACGACGCCGCGCTCGACGTAGTTCTGGAGCTCGCGGACATTGCCCGGCCAGTCGTGCTCGCGGAGCCGGCGCATCGCCTCGGGGTGGACGCGCTTCACGTCGCGGCGGTTCTGCTCGCAATACCGCTTGAGGAAGAACTCGACGAGGATCGGGATGTCCTCCCGGCGCTCGCGCAAGGGGGGCAGGTAGATCGGCACGACGTTGAGCCGGTAGTACAGGTCCTCGCGGAACCGGCCGGCGTCGATCTCGTCGAGGAGGTCGCGGTTCGTGGCGGCGATGATCCGGGTGTCGACCTTGTTGGTGCGGGTGTCGCCGACGCGTTCGAACTCGCCCTCCTGCAAGATCCGGAGGAGCTTGACCTGGAGCTTGGGCGTGGTGCTGTTGATCTCGTCGAGGAAGATGCTGCCGGTGTGCGCGGCCTCGAAGCGGCCCGTGCGGTTGTCGAGGGCACCCGTGAACGAGCCCTTGACGTGGCCGAACAGCTCGGACTCGAGCAGGCTCTCGGTCAGGGCGCCGCAGTTGACGCGGATGTAAGGGCCCGACTGGCGGGGGCCGAGGTCGTGGAGGGCGCGGGCGATGAGCTCCTTGCCGGTGCCGGTCTCGCCGACGATGAGGACGGCGGCACGGGTCGGCGCGACCTGGCGGGTCGTGCGTGCGACCTCGCGGATCGCCGCGCTTGAGCCGATGACTCCGGGCAGGGTCGGGTCGTGGGTCGTGGCCATCAAGGCGGGTTCCTGGGGCGTCAGCCGCCCGGCCCGGCCGCGGGAGAGGTGGCGGGGGCCGGCGTGGCGGCGGGATTCGGCGCGGGTCGGAAGTCCTGGAGCCGGCGGCCGGACGAGGCGGCCTTCGGCTTCAGCGCGCCGATGACGGTGGAGAGGGCCGTCCGGAGGATGGGCTCGTCGGTCTGATCGAGGGTCGAGGCGAGCTGCGCCTCCTGCTCGGCGGCAAGCAGCGGGCCCGAGCGGCGGAGGCTCCGCGCCAGCCCTTCGGCGGCGGCGAGGCGGAGGCCCGGCGGGTTCGCGGGATTGAGCAGGACGTCGGCCAGGGCGCGCTGGGCGTCGGCGCGGGGGACTTCGGCCAGGGCCTTGACTGCATCGGGCGCGGTCAAGGGGTTGTTCAGGGCGGACAGCAGGGCCGGCGCGGCCTGGGTCAGCTCGGCCTCGAACGGCCCGCCGGGCCGGCTCGCGACCCGGGCCAGGAGGGCCGCGGCCTCCTTCGCATACGCGGCCCGCTCGTCGGCCGAGAGCGGCCGCGCGCGGAGGCCGGCCAGGCCCCGGGCGACCTCGCCCTGGAACAGATCCGTCCGCGTCGGCGTCACGAGCAGGCGGACCTCGGGGAAGCTGCCGAGCAGCGGCGTGAGCCGGTCATGCAGATATAGGGGGCCATAGATGAAGGTCGGGATGCCGGCCGTCTGCGGGTCGGAGCGGAGGTTGGCGAGCGTGTCGACGAGCCGCCAGTGGCCCTGGACGAGGTCGGGGTCGATCGCGATCAGCTCGACGTCGGCCGACTCGGCGGCCATGCGGAACCCCAGCTCCCCCGTCGCGGCCGTCTGGGCGTCGTAGCCGAGGCCCTTGAGGAAGCCGACGACCAGGCTCGCGCGGTCGGCGTTGCCGTCGATGACTACGGCGCGCGGGGCCGGGCCGGCGGCGACGAACCGCGCGAGCGTCGGTACCACGCGGCTCGACCCCGGGAACGGCCGCCGCGGGTCGAGCCCGACGAGGGCCCGCGCGGCGGCGAACTGGACGCGGCGGTCGGGCGCGTCGAGCGCCTCGATCAGGGCGCCGGGGCGCGTGCCGTCGCCCAGCGCGTTGCGGTCGGTGACCTGGCCGAGGGCCGTCACCGCCGCGATCGCCGGCACGACCCGGCCGTCGGCGATCGCCTGGCGAGTCACCTCGCCCAGCACGACCGGACCGGCGGCAAGCGCCTCGGACGCCGCCCCGTTCGGGTCGCGCTCGAGGGCGGTCTCGAGCAGGGTGGCCTGTCCACGGCGGTCGGCCGGGGCGATCTCCAGCGCGTGTCGCGCGAGCTTCAAGGCTTCCGCGGATTGGGCCTCGCGCCGGGTCGTCTCGCGGGGGGCGGGGGCCTTCGCGGCGGCGTCCCAGTCCCAGGCCGTCGCGGGACCCTCGGGCTCCTTCGGCGCGGCGAGGAAGGCACGGCGGGCCGCGTCGGTCAGGATCCGCGCCGGCGAGTCGCGCTGGGCGTCGAACGGGCGCCGGTGATCCTCGCGATCGCCCGGCGGGCCGAGTCGCGCGCCGGCGGGTTGGCCCGGGCGGCGACCGCCGTCAGCGCGGGGATGGCGCGGCGGTCGCCGATCGCGCCGAGGGCCTCGGCGGCCGAGGCGGCGACGGCCGGGTCGGGTGACTCGAGCGCGGCGATCAGGGGCGGGACGGCCGAGGCGTCGAGCGAGCCGAGGCCGTCGACGATCGCCGTGCGCTGGTCGGGCGGCAAGGCCGGCCGCCCCAGCTCCTGGACGAGCGCGGGCACGGCATACGCCCCGGCCTCACGGAGCCGCTCGACGGCGTAGCTCCGCTCCTCGCGAGTCCTCGGCAGCGCGGTGATCGCCGCCTGGAGCCGGTCGGGCCGGGTCGCGAACTGGCGGCTCGCCTTGGCTAGCCGATCGAGGACCGGCTGCGCGAACGGCCGGGTCTCGGGCGCGTCGAGCAGGCGGAGGAACGACGCCTGGCCGTACTCGTCGCGCAGCGCGATCATCGTCGTCTCGTCCGGATTCGACTCGATGAACTGCTTGAGGAACGGCACCGCCTGCGCGGCCTGGCCGACGCGGACGAGGTAGTCGACCCGCTCCCACGTCTCCTGCGGCGTCTTGGGCGGCCGGGCGAACGACTCGGCCCCCGGCGCCTGCGCGGATGCCGCGGGCGGGAAGGCCGCCGTCACAGCGACGACGATGCCCATGAAGGCCAGGCCATGTTCGAGTGCGCGTCGGATCATCCCTTGGCTCCGGGCGAGGCCATCGCGTCGAGTTCCGGCGCGAGCAGGTCGTCGTAGGTCTCCCGCCGTCGCGCGAGGCGGGCCGTCGCCCCGTCCACGAGAATCTCGGCGGCGCGGGGGCGGGTGTTGTAGTTCGAGGCCATCACCATGCCGTACGCCCCGGCCGAAAACACGGCGATCAGGTCGCCGCGGTCGAGGCGGGGCAGCGCGCGGTCCTTGGCGAGGAAGTCGCCGCTCTCGCAGACGGGACCGACGACGTCCCACGGCTCGGTCCCGGCGATGCTCGCCTCGTAATCCTCGGGCGGCGCGGGCAGGCCGGGCGGGACGGAGACGGGCCAGATCCGGTGAAAGGACTCGTAGAGGGCCGGGCGGATCAGGTCGTTCATCGCGGCGTCCTGGATCAGGAACCGCTTCTCGCCCGACTGCTTGGTATATAACACACGACCCACCAGGATGCCGGCGTTCCCCGCGATCACCCGCCCCGGCTCCATCGCCAGCCGGCACCCGGTCTTCTTGATCTCGGGCACGACGACCCGGGCGAACTCGGCGACCTGCTTCGCCTCGTGCCCCTTGTAGTTGATCCCGAACCCGCCGCCCATGTTGAACCAGCCGATCGGATGCCCCATCGCGCGGAACCGCCCGATCAGGTCGACCGCCTTCCCCGCCGCGCCGGCGTACGGGTCGACGGTGGTGATCTGCGATCCGATGTGCATGTGAACGCCGATCATCGACACGCTCGGGTTGCCCCGGATCATTTCGCCGAGCTTGAGCGAGCGGTCGATGTCCATCCCGAACTTCGACTCCTTCTTGCCCGTCGAGATGTAGCGGTGCGTCTTCGGGTCGACGTCCGGGTTGACCCGCAGCGCGATCGGCGCGACCTTCCCCACCGACCTCGCCACGCGGTCGATCGCCTCCAGTTCCGCCTCGCTCTCGACGTTGAACATGAGGACGCCGGCCTTCAGCCCCGCGGCGATCTCCTCGTCGGTCTTGCCCACGCCCGCGAACACCGTCCGCCCCGGCTGCCCACCCGCCTTCTCGACGCGGAGCAGCTCGCCCCCCGAGACGACGTCGAACCCACTCCCCTGCTCGGCCATCACCTTGAGGATGCGAGAGGTTCGAGTTCGCCTTGACCGAGTAGCAGACCAGCGGCTCCAGCTCGGCGAAGGCCTGCTGCAAGGCTTTCAATGCTCCGACGATCGCGCGCCTGGCTGTAGACGTACAGCGGCGTGCCGTACGTCTTCGCCAGGTCGGCCACGGGGAGGTCGTCGCAGTAGAGCTGGTTGTCGCGGTAGTGGAAGTGGTCCATGAGTCGTTCCGGGTCGGCCTGGGACGGAAGGTGGTCCGCAATAGCGGACCCTACGGGATCATTGCGGCAGGAGCCGCGCCACGCAGGACGTCGTACGTCTCCTTGGTGATCTTCGTATCGACCTGGTCGAACACCTCGAGCCGCTTGCCGCCCGCGTCGAGGTGCTCCGACCGCGTGAGCAGGCCGTAGCGGGCGACCTTGGTGGCGTAGCGGTAGGTGCCGGGGACATCTTTCATCGTGGCCGACCAGCTCCACTCGGTCCACGCCCACGCGGGGCCGGCGAGCCGGGCGCGGCCCTTGATCTTGCCGTCGCGCGACCTGACCTCGGCCGTCGCGCCGGCGTCGTCGACCGTCCATTCGACGATGACGACCTGCGGCAGGGCGCCGGGCGCGGGGTCGAGCGCGATGTCCATCTGCTCGATCGTCCGCTCGTCGGGCCGGTATTCCCGCTTGCCGAGACCGACCATCGCGCCGAGGGGCTTGCCGTCGGCCGATTGGATACGGACCTCGGTCAGGTAGTAATCAATGCGCGTCGAGGTGCCGGCCGGGGCCTGGGCCAGCGCGGCCAGCGCGATCAGGAAGGTCGTCATCGGGCGGCCTCCCCGCCGGGCAGCAGCTTGGCGCGGAGCACCTCGTAGGTGGCGCCGTCGATCGCGGCGTAGTCCTCGGCGAAGGTCACGCGGATCGCGCCGTTGGGGGCGAGCAGCACCTTGTCGACGGCCATGCCGCGCTCGGTGATCTGGCTCCGGGCCCGGAGGGTGCCGCCACCGCCGCCGAGGGTCGTGTTCGAGGTCCACGCCGTCCACGCCCAGGCCGGGCCCGAGAGCGTGCCGTCGCCCGAGAAGGCGCCCTTCTGCTCCTTCGTCGTGAACGCCTCGCCCTTCACGCTGGAGACCGCCACATGCTCCTGGACCGGCTCGCCGGTCCTCGAGGAGACGAGTAAGGTCGTCTCGACGATCCGGGACTCCCCGGGCCGGAGCTCGCGCTTGACCAGCGCCACGAGGTTCCCGAGCGGCTTGCCGTCGGCGTTGCGAACCTTCGACTCGCCCAGGTAATACGCGACCTTCGCCGCCTGTGCCGGCGCGGGGCCGTCGGCGAGCAGGGTCGCGACGATCAGGGGCAGGGCGAAGGGCATGGGCGGCGGCTCCGAACGACTACTTGATCTCCAACCGCTCTTTCCATCCCGCGAGCTGCTTCGCCACTTCCTCGGGCGCCGTCGACCCGTACGAGCGGAACGCCTTGACCGCGTTGGCGACGCCCAGCGTCTGCCTCACCGACGGGTCGAGCTTCGCGTGGGCCTTGCGGAAGTCGTCGTCGGAGAGATCGACGAGCCGGACCCGCTTCGTCTCGGCCAGGCTTACGAGGTGGCCCACGACCTCGTGACCCGTGCGCTGGGGGACGCCCCGGCGGATCAGCTCCTCCATCAGGGTCGTGGCGTCGAGATAACCCTCGTCGAGCCGGGCCGCGATCCTATCCGCCCGCAGGCTCGCGCCGTCGACGATCAGGGCCGCGAGGTCGAGGCAGGCGTCGACGGTGTCGAAGGCGTCGAACAGCGGCTCCTTGTCCTCCTGGAGGTCGCGGTTGTACGCCAGCGGCAGGCCCTTGACCAGGACGAGCAGCGTCGTCAGCGCCCCGACGACCCGGGCCGACCGGCCGCGGATCAGTTCGAGGACGTCCGGGTTCTTCTTCTGCGGCATGATGCTGCTGCCGGTGCAGAGCTTGTCCGGCAGGGCCAGGAACGAGAACTCCTGAGTCGACCAGATCACCCACTCCTCGGCCCAGCCGGCGAGGTGCTCGGCGATCATCGTCAGGACGAACACCGACTCGATCAGGAAGTCGCGGTCGCTCGACGCATCCAGGCTGTTCGCCGCGACCCCCTCGAAGCCCGAGCGCCGAGGCGACCTGATGCCGGTCGATGGGTAGCGATGTCCCGGCCAGGGCCGCCGCGCCGAGCGGGAGGACGTTCAGACGCTTCCGGCAGTCGGCCACGCGTGCGCGGTCGCGCGCGAGCTTCTCGACATAGGCGAGGAAGTAATGCGCCGCCAGCACCGGCTGGGCCCGCTGCATGTGGGTGTAGCCGGGCAGGATCAGGTCCTGATGCCGCTCGGCCGCCTTGACGAAGGCGATTTGCAAGGTCTTGATCCGGCCGTCGATCCGGTCGAGCGCATCGCGCGTCCAGAGCTTGACGTCGGTGGCGACCTGGTCGTTGCGGCTCCGCGCCGTGTGGAGCTTGCGGCCGACGTCGCCGATCCGGTCGATCAGCGCGGCCTCGACGTGCATGTGGATATCTTCCCGCTCCAGAGTGAACGGGAACGTCCCCGCGACGATCTCGGCCCGGATTTCGGTCAGTCCCCGCACAATTTGCTGGCATTCATCGGGGGAGAGGAGTCCGACGTGGGCGAGCATCTCGGCATGCGCGATCGAGCCCCGGATGTCGTGCTCGAAGAGCCGACGATCAAAGGAGATGGATTCGGTGAATTGCTCGACCCGGCGGTCGGTTCTCTCGCCAAACCGGCCGCCCCAGGGCTTGTCCGCCACCGTGACTCGCTCCAGAACGACGAATCAATCCTGCCTAACCCTTTGGCAAATCGTCGCTCAGTTTAGGCAATCGGGGGGAGGGGTGTCAATGAGGGGCGGGGTCGGTGGACGCCTCGTTGCCCATCGTGCCCGGACACGCCCGCGATTATACTGGATGGACAATCCCGTCGGAAATCGGACGGACGCCGTTGGCCGATGAGAGCGATCCTTGCCCCGCGCGACGTGACGCGGTAGCCTCGCGCATTATGGATTTCGAGCTGATCGGCGAACTGTCTAATGTCGAGACAATCGCCGTCAACCTCGCGATCCGCGAGAACGCCGACCTCAAGGCCCGCTACGGGGGCCGTCGCTGGCGGAAGGTCAAGGGCGTCGGCACGGTCCGACTGGCCAACGGTAGCGTCCGTCAGGCCGAGCTCCACTGGTACGAGGCGCACGGCGTCGGCGAGAGGAAGCTGAAGATCAAACGGCTCCTGGACTGAACCCATGCCCGTTCCACCGGTCGAGGTGAGGTTTGCCGTCTGCGTGGCCAACGACGGATGCGACGACCTCTCGGTCGGGATGCTCTACCGCGTGCTGCCCGACGAGACTGCGGCCGCCGAGGGCCTCCTGCGCGTTGTCGACGACTCGGGCGAGGACTATCTCTATCCGGCCGCCCGGTTCGTCGCCGTCGAGGTCCCCGAGGCCGAAGTGCCGAGGCTCCTGGCCGCCTCGTCGGCGAACGTTGTCTGATCTTTCGTGGCGAGAACTGTGGTTCGCTCGCGCACCACAGCCAACCCGCCGCAGCACGGCCGTGCCCGATCGGGGCGGCGACGACCTGAAACTGCGGACGGTTCGCGGGGCGATCCGCCTCTTCCCCCCGTCCAAGGGTGGTGAGGAAGATGGTCCGCAATAGCGGACCCTACGACGCACCGAATCAGGCCGACTTGACCAGGCCGGTCCGCAGAGTCTCGCCGACCTGCTGCGCCCCGTAGCCGTGCTCGACCATCAGGCAGGGGATGTCGTTCTCCTCGCAGAGGGGCCGGAGCCGCTCGGAGACGGAGTGGCCGACGAAGTTCTTGAGGATCAGGATGAGGTCGACCCCGCGGTTCTTCACGCGCTGCTCGAGCGAGTTGAGGGCGGCGGGGCGGTTCCCTTCGTAGGGCTCCCACTCGAGCTCGTTGAACTCGAAGGTCTGCTGGAGCGACTTGCGGGCGTCCTCGCGGACGGCGCCGCCGATCATCAGGGCGCGGCGGCCGCGGGTCAGGGCGATCAGCTCGCGGTACCGCTCGCGGACGGCCGCGGACTCGCCGAGCTTGTCCTCCTCGTCCTGGATCCGGTCGAGGTGCTTGCGGAGCGCGCGGAAGTCGCTGCCGGTGATCAGCTCGCGGAACGGGCGGACGAGCTCGAGCAGCTCCGGCTCGCTCGAGCCGCCGAGGTTGACGACGCGCGACAGTACGGCGTTGAACTCGTCGAGGCCGTCGTCGGGGATGTTGTGGGTGGCGATGACGGCGCGGAGGTCCTCGATGGCGACCAGGGCCGACTCGCGCGAGGTCTTCCTCCGCGCGGCCTCGCGGGCCGCCTGCTCCTCGCGCTGCTGCCTCGTCTCGCGGTCGCGCCGGCCTTGCTCGCTGGCTATGCGGAACTGCTCCTGGGCGTCGGCGATGTAGAGGTCCCAGTCGGCCGTATAGCCCTCCTGGAACGCATCGATATAGCCCGGCATATATTGCTTCGAGAGGCTGACCAGGCGGCGGAAGATCGACTCGAGCTGCTGGATCTCGTCCTGGGGGCGCGAGGCGTTGGTCGACTGGAGGCGGCGGAGCTTGCCGATCCAGATCATGAGCTGGGCCTTCTGCTCGCGCGCGTCGAGGAATCCGAAGTGCGCGGCGCCGTCCTCGATCTCGGCCGTCAGGCCGCGGATCTGGCCTGAGGGGAGGAAGAGCTCGACCTCGGAGACGAGCTGGTCGCCCTCGGCGAACCGCTCGGCGAGCTCGGGCAGGAGGCGGTCGAGCTCCTTGCGGAGCCCCTGGTACTTGTCGCGGGCGACCGTGAGCTCGCGCTGGGCCTCGTCGACGGCCTTGGTGATCTCGTCGAGCCGGGCCTTGGCGTCCTTGCGCTTCCCGTCGATCTTCGCCCGCGCCGCCACGATCTGGTCTTCGGCCTCGCGCGAGTCCGAGTCGAGGGCGAATCGATACTGGGCAATTTTCTGCGTGAGCTCGCTGAGAACTTTGTCTTCCTTTTCGGCCTCGTCTAGCTCTCGCCTCGCCGTGGGCTGCTCTTCGGCGGCCCGCTGGGCGACGACCCGGACCCGCTCCTCGGCCTGGCGGAGCCGGTCAACGGCCGCCTGGGTTTCCCGCTCTAATTTCTGGGCCTTTGCACTCGCCTCGGCGCGCCGGGCCAGGGCGGCGAGCCGTTCCAGTTCGGGCATCATTACGGCTTCTCCTCGATTCTGTTCCGCAGATCGGGGACTTCATCGCGGGGACCTCTTGGGGGGGAACGGGAGGGGCCGCCGGTGACCGTCCGGTCAATTATCCGCGCGGGGGGGATTCCGTCTATTGTCCCGTCACGTCCGTCGGGCCGCAAGTCCATACCCGTACAGGCTTCTGGGCGACCCGATCGTTGATGCATCGCGGCGTGGCGGGATGGTGCCGCGCGTCGTCCTTCCATTATATGCGCGGTGCCCGGTCGGAAGCCGCCGCCGGCCCCCCTTACCGGGGCGGATCGGTTCATCAGGCTGGGCATCCGGCCACGGCGCCGGGTCCGTCGGGATCGCCCGGCGGCCCCCGCGGGGGGCCGTGCCCGCCTGGAAGGTTAACGAGGCCGCACGAAGCCGCACCGATCTTGGACGCTCGGGTTCGGTCGGCGCCATGAGCCCGGGTTCGGACGCCGACGAAACGAACCCAATCGGCCCCGCGCCCCTGCCGCGTGCAGGGCCCCGCGGTATGCATGCATTGCGGCCCGCGGCCCCGACTGGCTACCGTGTTGCCGCCGGCCGGGGAGGTGGCTCCGAGGGGAGGAGTGGGGATCGATGATCGATCTGGATGAAGTCGGGTCGCACGTCGACCCGGCGGGCCGGGTCCGGTTCGGGATCTACCTGCCGGGGATCACCGCCGCCAAGGGCTATTCGGTGGTTGTGCGGATCATCCACGCGGCGGACCAGTTCACCCCGGAGATCCCGCCCATTAGTTTCCCCCTGGCCTTCGACCCGGCGCACGAACTCGGCCTCTGGTCGGCGACGGTCGACATCCCGGCGACGGCCGACCCCGCAAGCCACTTCGGCCGCCCCGGCCGCTATCTCTATCGCTATCAGGTCCTCTGGCAAGAGCCCGGGGAAGCCGCCCCTTCGGTCGTCTCCGACCTGGTGACCGACCCGTTCGCCCGCGAGGCCGGCCCGGCGCGGCTGGCCGCCTTCACGATCGACGACCCGGCCCATCCGACCGCGCCGTTCTCGTTCGACGACGACGCGTTCGTCGTCCCGCCGCTCGACGACCTGGTCGTCTACGAGCTCCAGGTCGAGGAGTTCGACTCGACGTTCGACGGCGTCATCGCGCGGCTCGACTACCTCGCGGGACTCGGCGTCAACGTCGCTCGAGCTGATGCCGGTGACCGACTTCCCGCAGGTGTTCGACTGGGGCTACGGCCCGCTCCACTTCCTCGCGCCCGAGGACCGCTGGGGCGGCGCGGACGGCCTGAAGCGGCTGGTGAAGGCCTGCCACGCGCGGGGGATCGCCGTGATCCTCGACGTCGTCTACCAGCACGTCAGCCCGAATTTTGCTTACGCCCAGGTCTATCGGGACGCCGACGAGCCCGGGCCGATGGGCCCCTTCCCCGACGGCGACTTCGGCCCGCAGTTCACCTACGCGGGATTTCCCTTTACGCAGGAATATGTCCGCGCGGCCAACCGGCACTGGCTGGAGGAGTACCACGTCGACGGCTTCCGCTATGACAACGTCAAGGGCTTCTTCAGCGGCCCGGTCGGGCCCGACTACGCGAACGTCGCCTACCAGACCTACGCCGACTCGGCGGGCATCCCCCGGTTCGCCGACCCGGCCGGGTTCCGGCGGATCATCCAGGTGGCGGAGTACATCGACGCCGAGCCCGCAGACGATCCTCGTCGACACGTACTCGAACGCGACCTGGCAGGACAACCTGCTGAACCAGGCCGCCTCGGTGGCGCAGGGCGGGCCCGTGGCCGACGACTTCGCCCACCTGCTCGACCCGAGCTACATGGGCTATCCCGCGACCCGCGACTTCGACGGCGTGGCCGGGCCAGTCGCGCCGTTCCAGTACATCGCGACGCACGACCACAGCGACTTCATCGCCAACTTCGGCACCACCGGCGGCGGGCAGGACATCGTCCTGGGCGACCGGAGCCGGTTCTACAAGGTGCAGCCGTACGCCATCGCCCTGTATACGTGCCAGGGCATCCCGATGCTCTGGCAGGGTCAGGAATTCGGCGAGAACTACGTCCTGCCCGGCTCGGGCACGACGCGGATCCAGACCCGGCGCGACCTGCACTGGGACTACTTCTACGACGACGCCGGCCACGCCCTGATCCGCCTCTACCGCCGCCTCGGCCGGCTCCGCCGCGCCTGCCGGGCGCTCCGGGGCCGCGACTCGTACTACTACTACGGCTCGTCCAACCCCGAGGCCCGGCTGATCGCCTACCGCCGCCACGCGCCGGCCACCGCGACCGAGCCCGAGCAGTTCGTGATGGTCTTCCTCAACTTCTCCGACTCCGAGCAGACCCTCTCGGTGCCGTTCCCCGCGCCGGGCGTCTACCGCGAGATGCTCGACGACGACACGCGGGGCGGGAGCCCGCTCGAGATCACGGTCGCCCGCGCCGGCGACTCGCACGCCGTAGACATCCCCTCCGACTACGGCCGCGTCTTCGTGACCGCGCCGTTCCCCGACCTAGGCGTCGGCCCTCCCGCGCCGCTCGACCGCCGGCTGCTCAACGGATCGGCAGGAGCTTGATGTTCCTGAACCGGCACGACGAGCCGTGGTCCTGGAGCCCGAGGTAACCGCGCCGGGGATGCGTCCTTGTAGGCGACGTCGAACTTGTGCGCCGAGCCGTCGGGCCGCCGGTTGGGCGCGGTCCACTCGTCGAGGTCCATCCGGCGTGACGAGCCCGCCGTTCAGCTCGACGAGCAGGCGGGGCCCGTCGGCGATGACGACCAGGTGGTTCCACTGCCCGGCCGGCTTCATGAGCGTTGCGCGAGGGCTTCACGAGGTCGTAGATCGCGCCGGTGTCGTGGTAGCCGGCGGTCGTCGTGTCGTCGATGGCGATCTCGATCCCGTTGTAGCCGACGTCCTTGCCGGGCCTCGGCTCGAGCGGCTCGGTGCGGACGAAGACGCCGCTGTTGCAGCCGGGCGTGATCTGGAAGTCGAGCGCCAGGACGAAGTCGCCGACCGGCTGCTCGTGGACGAGCATGTAGCCCCCGGCGCCGTGGGGATCGAGGGCGCCGTCGGCGACGGGCGTCCGGCTCGGCTGCCTCTTATCGGTGGTCCAGCCGGACGTCGACTTGCCGTCGAAGAGGAGCCGCCAGCCGAGCTTCGCCTCGAGGTCGGTCAGCGCATTGTCGACGGGCGGCCTGGGCGGGGGCAGCTTGCCCTCCAGGGGCGGGCCGACGTAGGGATAGCGGTCGAAGGCCGAGCCGCCGCGGCCGTCGACGCGGGGGTCGGCGGAGGATCGCATCCGTTCGTCGAGCGCCTTGCGGCGGGCTGCGAGGGCGGTCTTCGAGGCGGGATCATCGGCCAGGTTGCGGACCTGTCCCGGGTCCCGGCCAAGGTCGTAGAGTTCCTCGGCCGGGCGCTTCGCGAGCGCGAGACCTGCGGCGTCCGCGACGGGCCCGGAGGTCGTGAGCGGGGTCATGACGAGCCGCTTGGTCGGCCCGTCGTCGACGTCGCCATACGGCCCGACCGAGTGCCAGATCTCACGGTCGCCCGCCGGCCAGCGGTCGGGTTCGAAGTTGCGGATATAGAGCGTGGACCCGTCGCGGATCGCCCGCGCGGGATAGCCGACGTCGCCCCGCCTGACGTTCGCATGCCGCTCGCGCTCGGTGACGATCGCGTCGCGCCACCCGGTCGCGTCGCCGGTCGTCATCAGCCCGACGAGGCTCCGGCCGTCGAGCCCCCGTTCGGGGCGGACGCCCGCGGCCTCGAGGATCGTCGGCGCCAGGTCGGCGAGGCTCACAAAGGCGTCGATCGTGCGTTGCTTGATCCGACCCGGCCATCGGATCAGCAGAGGGACGCGGGTCCCCGCGTCGTAGAGGTTCGCCTTCGCCCTCGGGAACGGCAGGCCGTTGTCGCTGGTGACGACGACGAGCGTGCTCTCGGCCCGCCCGGTCGCGTCGAGCGCCCGGAGCAGCTCGCCGACGGTGGCGTCGAACCGCTGGACCTCGAAATAATAGTCCAGCAAATCCTCACGAACCGCCGGCGTATCGGGCAGCCAGGGCGGCACGCGGACGCTCGCCGGGTCGAGCCCGGCCTTGCGTCCGGAGCCCTTCTCGTACGGGCGGTGCGGGTCCTGGCTGCCGTGCCAGAAGCAGAACGGCCGGCCGGCGGGGACGGACTTGAGGAAGTCGGCGAACGACCGGAACGTCGGGCCGGCCGGGTTGTGGGTCCGCCCGCTGCCGTCGAGCGTGCCCGGGCCCCAGCCCTTGCCCGACTGGCCCACGGCATAGCCCGACCACGCGAGCAGGTCGGGATACGTCGTGAACTGCGCGGGCAGGACGCCCCAGAGGTCGGCCCCGGGGCCGAGCGCGTGCGGCATTCGCCCTGTCAACATCGCGGCCCGCGAGGGCGTGCACGAGGGGGCCGCGCAGTAGGCGTTCGTGAATAGGGCCCCTTGCCCCGCGAGCCGGTCGAAGTGGGGCGTCCTCACCGTCGGGTCGCCGTAGGCGCCGGCGTGGGGGAACGACCAGTCGTCGGCGATGACGACCAGGACGCTGGGCCGCGCGTCGGCCGCGGGTGCCTGTCCGAGGGCGGCGAGGATCGGCAGCAAGGCGAGAGTCATGTCCACCTCCGGGCCCGGCGCGGGCCGTCGCCCAGTCTTCCGCGCCCGCCCCGCGACGGCAACCCGGCGGGGCCGACGATCAGGACGGCGCCAGGCCGGGGGCCTCGCCGGGGGACGCCGGGGTCGCGACGGCCGGCGGCGCCTGTCCCGGGAGGCGGACGACGAACCGCGTCCCCGCGCCGGGGGCCGACTCGAAGTCGATCGGCGCCGCCGTGGTCCTTGACGATCCCGTAGCTGATCGCCAGGCCGAGCCCCGTCCCGCGGCCGATCGGCTTGGTGGTGAAGAACGGGTCGAAGACCCGGTCGCGGATCGCCGGGTCGATCCCGTGCCCGTCGTCGCACACCTCGATCTCCGCCCCGCCGCCCTCGGGCCGGGTCCGCACGACGACGCGGCCGCCCGCCTCGCTGGCGTCGATCGCGTTGGAGACGAGGCTCTGGACCACCAGGTTCATCTTGGCCGGCGAGCACGTCACGCGAGGGAGCGGGGCGAGCTCGGTCGCCAGCGCCACGCGGCGGAGCTCGGCGAGGGGCCGCATCAGGTCGACCGTCGTGACGACCCCGGCGTTCAGGTCGGCCTCCTGACAGTCGGCCTCGTCGAGCTGCGCGAAGTCGCGCAGGTCCTGGACGATCTTCTGGATCCGCAGCAGGCCGGCGCGCGACCGCTCCAGCAGGCCGTCGAGGTTGTCGAGCACGTACGGGAGGTCGACCTCCTCGGACCAGCGCGGCGATCCGGGCGTGGAGGTCGTGGCGATACTCGGCCAGGGTCGCCTCGGCCTGCTGGTAGAGGCGGAGGATGTCGTGCAGGCCGGCGACCTCGCGCTCGAGGACGAACAGGTTGTTGGTGACGAAGGCGAGCGGGTTGTTGATCTCGTGCGCGACCCCGGCGGCGGTCTGGCCGAGGCTGGCCATCCGTGCCTGCTGGAGCATCCGGCCCTGCGCCTGCCTCAGCTCGACGTGGGACTTCTGCAGCGCCTCGTGCGACTCGCGGAGCTCGCGGAGCGCATGGTCGAGGATCGCGTTGGCGCGGGTCAGCTCGCGGGTCCGCTCCTCGACCTTGACTTCCAGCTCGTCGTGCGCCCGCTGCAGTTCGGCCTCGGCCCGCTCGATCTGCCGCGCCGACTCGCCGGGCGATCCGCTCGCAGATGACCCCGAAGAGGAGGATCGAGGCGGCGGCCAGCGCCGCCGAGGAGATCGCCGCCGAGGAGGCGCCGGCGTTGGTCGTCACGAAGTGCGTGAGCCACGCGACGCCGCCGACGGTGGCCACGACCAGCGGCAGGAAGACGCGGAGCAGCCGGGCGCGGGTCGAGGGCCCCGAGAGCCGCCGGAGCGGGAAGGCGGCCGGGCCGGCCGCGGCCACGATCCCGGCCCCGAGCGCGACGAAGCAGAGCGCCGTGTTCAGGGCCATGGGGATCGCCCCGGACCCGTAGAGCAGCGGGGCGTCGGGGCTGAAGAGGTAGCCCAGCGCGAAGACCAGGCCGGTCATCCCCGCGGCCAGGCCGCACGCCCCGGCGAGGTCGCCGGCGCCCCGGCCCCGCGGCCGTCGGGCCAGCGCCATCATCGCGAGGCCCGCCGCGACGAAGGCCGAGGCCGTCGGCAGCGACATCTTGCCCACCTCGGCCAGCCCGAGCCGCGCCGCCGGGAACCGGAGGAACCACCGGTCCACCGCCATATCGGCGCCCGCGGCATACTCGACCAGCCGCAGCGCCGCGACGGCCGCGACCATCCCCCCCGCGACGGCCGCGACCCAACGGCGCCCGCCCCCGGCCGCGAACAGCCCAGCGCCCAGCGCGGCGAAGGCGAGGGCCGTGTTGGGCGCCATCGGGATGTAGCTCGCCCGGACCCCGCGGAGCGCGGGCACGCCCGCCGCCCAGCCCGCCAGCGCCGCCGCCGCCACGGCCGCGACCGCCGCCCCCGCGCCCCGGGCCACGACCCGCGGGCGATCCCCCGAGACGTCCGTCGTCCCCACGGCCTGCCCCCCGGCGCTCGTTACTGACCCGGCACCGTTGCCGGCTTTCCATTATCCTTCGGCCCGAGCCCGAGCAGGAAGGGCACCGCGGATTTCGCCCACTCATCGGGGCCGAGGAAGTTCGCCGAGCGGTCTCCGAAGGCCACCTTGAGCATGTCGGTGTCGATGATCCCCGGGTTGAGCGGGACGGCCGCCATGCCCTTCGGCAGCTCCTGCGCCAGCGAACGCGTCAGGCCCTCGATCGCCCACTTCGAGCCGCAATACGCGGCGACGCCCGGCGCCGTCGAGCGGCCCCATCCCGAGCTGAGGTTGACGATCACCCCCTCGCCCCGGGCGACCATCGCCGGGACGAAATGGCGGATCACGTTCGCGACCCCGCCGATGTTCACGTCGACCAGCCGGTCGAAATCGCGGGCGGAGACCTCCCAGAGCGGCGCCGGGGCGATCATCACGGCCGCGTTGTTGACGAGCAGGTCGGGAGGACCGACCTCGCGCACGATCCGATCGGCCCAGGCGGCGACGGCCGCGTCGTCCGCGACGTCGACCGCCTCGAAGTCGTGCGGCGGGCCGTAGGCCGCGCGCAGCTCGTCGATCGCCTGGGCCGACCGGCCGCAGCCGATGACGGTGTGGCCCGCGGCGGCGAGGCGGTCGACGAGGGCCCGGCCGAGGCCGCGGGTCGCGCCGGTGACCAGGATGCGTCGGGATGCGGTCGCCATCGGGTCGGCTCCGTCGGGCGGTTGCGGGCTCGCCGCGATTATAGGCGGGAGGGAGGGCGCCGGGGCACACGCGAAACCCCCGGGAGCGCTCCCAGGGGTCCGTCGGTCTCCTGCCGGTCGCCGCGGCGGGCTCAGCCCGCGGTGATCGCAATGGTCGTCGACGACGATGTCGCGGTCGTCGTCATGCTGACCGCGTGGACGTTGATCGCGAGGTTGAGGATGCCGAGGTCCGCCCCGAGCGGCGGCGCGAGCGGCGCGGCCGTGCTCAGGCCGGCGGCCTTGAGGTCGCCCGTGAGGGTGGTGATGTCGGTCGCCGTGACGTTCGTCGCGGCGATCAGGGCGTTGAGGTCGGTGAAGGTCTGCGTGACCTTGGTCGCGTCGGTGACGCCCTCGTTGTTGACGGCGGCCGTGAAGTCGGCCTGGAGGGTCGTGAGCTGGGCGGCCGTCGGCATGGTGCCGGCGAGGGTCTGGATGTCGCTCTCGAGCGGCAGGACCTTCGTCTGGTCGGGCGCGGTCGTCGCCGCCTTGCCGATCGCCTGGAGGTCATTGGTGAGCGCCGCCTGGAGGGCCGGGGTCACCTGCGACTTGTCGTAGATCGTCTTCACGTCGGCCTGGTATTGCTGGATCGCGGCGATCCCGGGGCCGGCCGGGCGCCGGAGGCCGCCGAGCCGCCGCCGCTTGCCTGTAACATGACCATCCCGCCGCCGAAGCCGCCCATGCCGGGTCTCTGTCCCATCGCAAAGCCCTGGGCCATGGCGAAGCCGCCGGCCGGGGCGGGCATGGCGGAGCTGCCGGACGCCGGGGCGGCCGACGATCCGCCGGTCGAGAACGCCCCGGTCGCCGCGGGGACCGACGAAATGGCGAAGCCCGGGACCCCGCCGAACCGGCCGCCCATCCCGAAGCCGCCGAGGACGGAGGGCATCGCGGAGGCGCCGGACGCCAGGGCGGCCGACGATCCGCCCGTCGCCGCCACGGTGGTCGGCATGTTGGTCGATGCGGGGGTGGTTGCCGCGTCGAGTGACGCGGTGCCGGCCGTCGCGACCGCCGCCGTCGTGGTGGCCGTGGCCGTTGCCGGCATCGTGCTCATCGACGCGGGATGGAGTCGCTCCCACCGCGCGGCGAGCCTCTGCTCTCGGATCTGCAGCAGGCCGTGACGCTCGGCCGCGAAGGATGAGAGGAGCGCTCGCCCCTCGAGGGACTCGGCCGCCAGGATGGCCCGCCGGCCCCGATTCCGATGCGACGACTTCATTCGTCACCGTGCTCTTCGGGTATTGGCCCCCGAGCGTCGGTCCTCCGACCGATCGCACCCGGGAGCCGTCCAGCCCGTCCGAAGAGGATGGGGGGTGGCCTACCCGGGTACGAGCCACCCCCTCAGTCAGACTGGATACCCGTGAGGATCGGCCGGACGCCGGGCGCCCCCCCAGATTTTTCGGAAGAATCGTCAGAATCCGCCCGGTCGGCCTCGTGCTTTCTGCGTCGTCCTCAAGGCCAGACGGTGCCCTGGCGGGGCGGTCGGGGGTCCGCCCGGCGAACCTTGCCGAACGAAGCCGCACATTTCTTGCACGCTCGGGTTCGGTCGGCGCCATGAAGGGATGCCGGGGGCCGCCCTTCAGGCGAGGACCGGCGTGGGGCGGGACGTGGTAAGATACGAGCCGAGCGATGAGCCCAGGATCGGGAGGTGAGCGATGGCGACCGACGTTGCCCTGTCCCCCGTGGAGGCGGAATCCCCCGCCATCGAGCCGGACGGCCTCTACGAAGTCATTGACGGCCGGGTCGTGGAGAAGGTGATGGGTGTCTATGAAGGGCAGACGGCGCGACTGCTCCTCTATGAGCTCTTGACGTTCGTCCGTCAGCATGGCCTGGGCGTCGCCGAGATCGAAATGCTCTTTCTCATCGACCGGGAGCGTGGCCTGAAGCGGCGCCCCGACATCGCCTTCATCTCGCGCGGACGCTGGCCGATCGACCGCCGCGCCCCGAGACAGGAGGCGTGGGATGTCGTGCCCGACCTCATGGTCGAGGTCGTCAGCCCCAGCAACTCGGCATCGGAGGTCGTCGAGAAGATCGAGGACTACTTCCGCGCGGGTGCCCGGCTCGTCTGGATCGTGTACCCGATTCAGGCCGTCGTGCATGTCTTCGAGACGTCCGACACGGCCCATATCCTCCGGCGCGACGACACCCTGGACGGCGGCGAGGTCCTCCCCGGCTTCCGCCTCCCGCTCGCGACGCTCTTCGAAGACGAGCCTGAGGCGACGGCTCCCCCGGCTTGATCCCCCGCCTCGACTACGCGCCCCGGGCAGGTTCTGGTAGCTTGCGCGACGAGGGACGAAATCCCTCGTCCCGGGGGGATATCGCGCCGATGGACATGGGACTGGCAGGTCGTCGGCGGGTCGAGGCCTGGGGGCGCGGCGATGGGCTGATCACGTCGGCCCGGCCGCTGGTGAGGCCGACGCCGCGGTCGGCGATGTTCTTCCCGCTGGTCGTGCTCGTGGCGATCCTGCCCGGGCTCTACGCCCTGAATTACTGGGACCTGGCCACGCCCGGGCCGTGGTGGGGCCTGCGGGCGCTGGCGGTGCTCGACGGCTCGGTCGTCGACCAGGCGGCGGTCGCCGCGGGCCTGGCGCCGGCCGAGGCGGCGTCGTACCTGCGGGTCGCCTACCAGCCGCCGCTCTACGCGTGGCTCGCGGCGATCGGCCTCGGCCTGACGCCCGACCGCGCGCCGTGGGCGAGCGTGCTGCCGAGCTACGTCGCCGGCGCGGCCGTCGTGATCCTCGTCTACCTCCACGGCCGGCTCTGGCGAGGGCCCGGCGTCGGGCTGACGGCGGCGATCCTCACCGGGTGCAATCGGAGCCTCCTGCTCCAGATGCAGCAGGCGTCGCCGACGACGCTGGGCCTGGCCGCGGCCGTGGCGTCGCTCTACGCCTACGGCCGGCATCTCCGCGGCGGGCCGGGTTCGGTCGGAGGCTGGGCCTGGGGCGGCGGCACGCCCTGGCTCGTCGTCGGCGGGCTGACACTGGGACTGGGCCTGATGGCCGAGCCGGGCTTCGCGCTCGTCGTCCTGCCGGTGGCGCTGCTGCACCAGGCCTACCTCGTGGCCGAGGTCCCGTCCGGGTCCGACCGGCCGATCTGGCGGCGGCTCCGGCTCGGCTGGCGGGACAACCCGAGCGTGGTCGCCGGGGCCCTGGTGGTGACGATCGGCCTGGTGGTGGCGGGGCCGTGGTATGCGCGGATGATCGCCGCGCACGGGCGGCCGGTCGTCGCCGCGATGCTCGCGCCTCCCGAGCCGATCGGGCCGGGGTTCCCGGGGCTCCTGTCGAGGCTGGTCGACCTCGCCCCGGCGATCCTCCCGCTGGGGCTCTACGCCGCCGTCCGCGCCGTGAGACGGGCGCTGGTCGTCGAGGTCGACGACCCCCCGACGATCGGCGGCGTCCTCTGGGTCCTCTGGCTCGCCGTCGCGGCGCTGACGCCGACGGCGTGGCCGGCGGGCCCGCGGGCGTCGTTCGACCTGTTCCTGCTCGTCCCGCTCAGCCTGCTCGCGGCCGGCGCGATGGCCGACCTCGCCAACCGCGCCATCCCGATCCGCGTGCTGAACCTGCTGGCCCCGGCGACGGCCGTCTGCGTCGCCTGGTGGGTCAGCGCCGAGCTGCGCGGGGCCGTCGCCGAGCTGGCGAGGGGCGGCCGTCCCAGCTCGAAGGCCGGCCTGGGGCTCCACCTGGCGCTCGACCTCCTCGTCGGCGCCGTCCTGTTCACCCGTTGGCTTGAGCGCTGGGCCCGCCGCCGCGACGACCGCCAGCGCCGGGTGCTGGCGGGGTTCCTCCTCGTCGTGATCGCGACGACCGTGGCCGGCGGCCTGACGGGCCTCGCCTCGAACGACCCGAGGACGGCCGACTACCTGCTGCTCCGCGACGCGATCCTCGCCCGCGCCCGCGCGGGGCCATTCCGCGAGGTCGACGTGATCGGCCCCGACGCCCGCTCGTACCACGTCCCCGACCCGCCCACGACCAACGGCCGGCTCCGGTTCATCCTCCGCTCGGCGCTGCCCGAGATCACACCCCGCGCGCTCGCCACGACCGACGAGCTGCTCGCCCTTCCCGCGCCCGACGGCCCGCGGCTGGTGATCCTCGTCGGCACCGAGCAGCGGCTCTCGTACGCCGCGCAGTCGCGGCTCGGCCTCGAGACGATCTTCCCCGGCAGCTTCGGGCTCGAGGCCTTCGCCACGACCCATGCGACGGCGCGGCGGCCGTGATCGGCGCGTTGACCGGAACGGCGGACGCCGGGATGATGGACGTGAGAAGACGACATTGGAGGCCGACATGAATGAGCTGCTTTCGATCGCCGAGATCAAGGCCCGCTATGCCCCGGATTGGGTCCTGATCGGCGAGCCTCAGGTCGACGAATTCCAGCACGTCCGCGCGGGCAAGGTGCTCTTCCACAGCCCGGACCGCGAGGAGGTCTACCGCAAGGCGATCGACCTCCGGCCCGGCCACTTCGCGTTCCGCTACCTCGGCGAGTTCCCCGAGGACATGGCGTTCGCCCTATGAGTCATGCGTTCAACGCCAGGACCGGGCTCATCCTGGTCGAGGCGGAGGTCTCGGGCCCCTCGGGGAGGGTGGGAGCGACGCTCGTCCTCGACACCGGAGCGACCACCACCTCGCTCAACGCGAGCTTGCTACGATCGATCGGCTATGACCCCGACGCGGCGACCAGCTTCGCCCGGCTGACGACCGGGACAAGCGTGGTGACGGTGCCTCGCATCACCATAAATCGTCTGGGTGCCCTGGGGCGTCATGCCGTCGGTCTGACCGTACTGGCACACAACCTCCCCGCCGAAGCCGCCGTCGACGGCCTGCTCGGATTGGACTTCTTCCGGTCTCTCGTGCTCTCGATCGACTTCCGCACGGGCTGGATCATGCTGGCGTAGGGGGTCTCCGGCGTGGTCCAGCGCGACCGTTGGCCCAGGCTCCTCGTCTCGCTCTATGGAGCCTTGGCGGCCACCTGGCTCGCTCTTGCGCATTGGGCCGTGCCCCCGATCGTCGACGCCGCCTACCACGGGCGGAGTCTCGAGCCGCTCAACCGCGTCTTCCGCGCCCGCCAGCCCCACCCGCTCGACCACTATTTCCACCTCTGGGACGACTTCGCGGCGGCTGTCCTGATCGCCGGGGCCCTCCACCTGGCGTTCGTCCTGCTCGTCCGCCGGCTCGATCGTCACATTGAAGCAAGCCGCGAGACCGCCCGCGCGAGCCAGCTCCTCATCGCCTTCGCCGCGGCGTTCCTGGCGGTGACGCTCCTGAGCGGTCCGAGGCACGACTATGTCGCCGATCTGGAGATCTGGACCGTCGTCCTCCGCGGCGGCGACCCATGGTGGATCATCCCGGAGAAGGGGGTGCCGCTCCACGCGTACGGCCCGCTGTTCAATGCGCTGGCGATCCCGGCCGCGCTCAACCCGCTGCTGCCGAAGCTGCTGTTCGCCTTCGCGTACCTCGCGACGGTCGCCTGGCTCGTCAAGGGCGTCGGGCCTCGGCGAGGGCTCGTCGGGCTGCCGTGGGCCGGGCGTGTCGCCTGGCTGGCAAACCCGTATGTCTGGGTCGAGATCGCCTATTTTGGACACTGGGACATCGTCGTCGCCGTCGCCTGCGTCGCGGCCGTCCATGAGCGGTCGCGAGGTCGGGATCCCAGGGCGGGGGGCTGGCTCGCGGCGGGCATCTTGCTGAAGTATCTGCCGGTCGTGATCGGACCGTTCCTGGCCGTCGAGGGCCGTCGCGTCCGGTGGCGCCTCGTGCTCACGTCGACGCTCGCGACCGCGGCCGGATTGGCCCTGAGCTGGGTCGTGTGGGGGCCGTCGACGTTCCGGGCCGTCGCTTATGGAGCGGGGCGACCTTCGACCCTCCTCTCGGTCTTCCGCTTCCTCCGCGGGGCGTACTCGCCGCTCCGAGCTCTCAACGCCGACTTCCTGGCGCTGCCGTGCCTGGCGCTGGCCGGTGTCGCGACCTTCGCCTGGTGCTGGATTCGACGAGTGGGCCCGGCGGCGGGATCTCTGCTAGGCGTCATGGCGACGCTGCTCTTCTACCGCGTCGGCTTCCCGCAGTATCAGGTCGTGCCCCTGATGCTCGCCTCTTACTGGGTCGCGGCCGAGCGGCGGCCGGGGCGTGATCGCTTCCTCGTCGTGGCGCTGGGGCTGTATTTCGGCTGGCTCGCGGTGTTCGACGTGTTCTATGCCGGTGTCGGCGGGGTGATCCACCCGGGCGACCGGTTCGCCTGGGCCGAGGACGTCGTCGGGCTGCCGACCTTCCTGCTGGGATGCCTCAGCTTCGCCGCCGTCGCCCGGGCCTCGGCGCGGGCCCCACAATGACCCCTTGACGCTTGTATCCCACTCTGACGTTCAGTACACTCGTGGACGAGCGGTCGGGAGGACCCGGCCCCGCAGGGATGGTCCGTCGGAGGAGGCGGCTTCGATGAGCACCGTGAAGGAGGCGGCCCGGGGGCGGGGCCGCAAGGGGAGGGCCGTCCCCGCGGCCCCGAGTTCGATCCGCGAGGTCAGCCTGATCGGCCGGCCTCCCGAGGCGTGGGCCGAGGGCGACCGCGTCGCCTGGGCCGGGCGACCCTATCGCGTCGCCGGCGCATCGGGGCATTACGCCCACCTGCGCATCGAGCCGGTCAGTCCCACGATGGGCTGAATTCCCGGGTCGAGATCGTGACGTACCGGCGCCCTCGGCGGCGAGACCGAGCCCGATCTTCCCATCAGTCGATGGAGCGGCGATGGACACTTCCCTGTTCGAACCTGCGTCCGTGATCCTCCGCGACCGCGACCCGTCCGACCCCGGACGGCGATCGGTCGAGCTGGCCCAGCGGGGCCAGATGATCCTCGACGTCGCCAAGGCCGACCTCGAGGCGAGCGAGGCCGCCCTCGGCCCGTTCCACCCGACGACCTGGCACTTCCGCAACGCCCTGGCCGAGGCCCGGAGGTCGTGGGACCGCCTCCGCGCCGAGTTCGGCCTGAAGACGCTGGAGCGGGCCCTCAACGAGCCGCCGGTGGCCGTCCTCCGCCTCCCCTCCGGCGAGGCGGCGGCGCCGCTCCTGCTGGTCCCGATCGACGGGATGACCTACCGCGCCGAGCCCGTCGCCGGCACGGCGATCGCGCCGGTCCAGTGGCGGCTGACGCGGCTCGACCCGCCGCTGGAGCACGGCCCGTATTACGCGTGCCTGCTCCGCGACGGGTCGACCCAGTGCGACTGCGCCGAGTGGACCTACCGGCCCGATGAACCGGGTTCCGGAGTCACGCCGCCGCCCGGCCCGTGTAAACATCTTGCGGCCCTCGCCGCACTGGGCTGGCTCGACGCGAGCCGCCGCTGGGAATGGAACGACCCCTGAAGCGCCCGCGGGCGGAGGGGTCCGGGATACGCCCCGGAAAACGGGGCGGGCGGGGACTTGTCGTCGACGGGTTAACTCGTGTTATCATGCACGTTCAACCCCCCCGAGCGGTCCCCAACATCGAGAGATCGGTCCTCCGCCCATGACAGACACGCCGAGGCCCCCGACGCGGGGCCGGGGCGCGGCCGGAGCCGCGCCGTCGCCGATGACGCACGATGCCGACTGGCCCGAGGAGGTCGAGGGCGACCGCTCCTCCCGGGCCTCGGGTGAGGCCGGAGCGGAGGCGGCGGGCCTGACGATCCTGGTCGTCGAGGACAACGCCGACATCCTCCGCTACCTCGTCCTGCTCCTGGAGCAGGCCGGTTACCGCGTCCGCCCGGCCGCCAACCTCGCCGCGGCGCTCGAGGCCGCAGGGTCGGGGCCCATCGACGTGCTCCTATCCGACATCGGCCTGCCGGACGGCTCGGGCCTCGAGCTCCTCGGGGCCCTCCGCCACGACCGCCCGGGGCTCCCCGCCGTCGCCTTCAGCGGCTTCGGCTCCGACGACGACGTCCGCCACAGCCTCGAGGCCGGGTTCGCCGCCCACCTCACCAAGCCCCTCGACTTCCGGCGCCTCTCCGCGGCCATCCGCAACGCCCTGGCGGAATGAGATTTGCCCCTCCTGGACCGCACCCATGAGGAGCGCCACCATGGACCGCCTGCCCGTCGACTCATCCCTGATCCGCTCGGTCGGCTACGACTTCCCCAACAGCATCCTCGAGGTCGAGCTACTCCCGAGTCGGCGGGTCTACCGCTACTTCGACGTCCCGCTCTCGATCTACAGCGAGCTGCTGGCCGCCGACTCGAAAGGGTCGTTCTTCAACGAGTCGATCCGCGACCTCTATCCCTACGAGGAGCTGGAGTTACACGTGGCGGAAGCCGAAGGCGCCGGCTGAGCGGGCTCGACCAGCGGACTACAATCCGACGACGACACCACCCGCCCCGCTCGCTCGAGGCCCTTGATGGACTGGTCTGCTCCCTTCGCCGACGCCCTGCCCTACGAGGCCTTCCTCGACAAGTACGCCAACCCCAACCAGCGCACCCGCTGGGACGCGATGCACGGGCGGGTCGGGCTCGATGGCTCGCAAGTCGAACTCCTCCGCGGCTTTGTGCGACGGATGCCGGTGCTCGTCCTGAACGGGGCGTGGTGCGGCGACTGTATCAACCAGGTGCCGATCTTCGACCACTTCGCCCGCGCGACCCCGGCGATCGACCTCCGCCTCCTCGACCGCGACGCCCGACCGGAGGTCCGCGAGGCGCTGGCCATCAACGGCGGCCACCGGGTCCCCGTGGCGGTCTTCCTGAGCGAGGACTGGCAGGAGGTCGCCCGGTACGGCGAGCGGACGCTCTCGCGCTACCGGGAGCTGGCGATCCAGCAGCTCGGCCCGGCCTGTCCGACCGGCCTCGTCGCCCCGGACGATGACGCAACTCGCCTGGTGATCAAGGAATGGCTCGCCGAGTTCGAGCGCGCCCAGCTCCTCCTCCGCCTCTCCCCCCGCCTCCGCGAGACGCACGGCGACTGAGCCGCACGAAGCCGTCGCCAAGTGAACGGTGGGTTCGGTCGGCGCGATCGACCCCGCCCGGCGCCGGGTCCGACGTGTCGTTCCAGCCCGCGGAATCGCACAAGTCGGCACGACCGGACCGCCGATGAACTCCCGGGGATCGCGGCCGGACCTCGAGGACCAAACCGGCCGACCACCGCGGGAGGTTCAGGGATGATGCGCGTCCGTCCCCTCCGTTTCGATGCCCTCGAGGCGAGGCAGCTCCTGGCCAGGGCCCACCCGGCCGTCGTCCATCACCCGGCCCCGGTGCCGCTGGTGCTCAGCGGCACGCTGGCCGTCGACACGAGCCCGAAGGCGACGACCGAGGCGATGAACACTGACGGCAGCTCGACCATGTCGGTCCGGGTCACCGGGACGCTCGGCGCTGGGCGCGGTCCAGGGCACTTGGAACGTCACCACCGACTCGCTCGGCAACGGCGCCTCGGTGGAGACCCTGAAGGTCCACAATGCGAACGGCGCCGTCCTGCTCGTCATCAACACCGCGACCACCGGCCGCTCCTTCCCCGCCGGCCACGGCGCCGTCTACCAGCAGTACGCCCAGCACCTCTATGCCGGCACCGGCCCCTACGCTGGGACCTCGGAGAGCGGATCGATCAAGCTGGTCTCGAACAACAGGCAGACGGAGATCACGTCCCTGGTGGTGCACACGAAGGGGACGTGAGTCGGAGCGGCTCCAGGCCCTCTCACAGGAAGACCGCCGGGTCGACCTTGAAGTAGGCCCCGAAGGCGGCCATGACCCGGCGGCTGGGCGGGCGCTTGCCGGTGAGGATCTGGGAGACGGTCGCCCCCGAGATGCCGGTCTCGGCGGCCAGCGTCGCCTGGGAGACGCCCTTGGCGTCAATCAGGTGCCGGAGCATCGCTGACGAGGAGACCTGCGGCTCGGGATAGCGCTCCGACTCGTAGGCCTCGATCAGGTCGCCGAGGACGAGCTTGTACCCCTCCTCGTCCTCGGAGAGGTCGCCCCGGCCGAGCAGGCGGTCGAGCGCGGCGATGGCCCGGTCGAGCTCGGCGTCGGAGCGGATCGGCAGGAGCGGGCACTCGCGGACGAGGCCGATGTATTTCTCGCTCGGCCGGCCGAGTTTCTCGGGCCTGGGCTTCTTGGTCGCGGCGGGCATGGCTCAAGCCTCCAGGTCGATCGCGTCGTATTCGGCGTGGGTCAGGACGTGGCGAATGTAGACGCGGCTGTGCTTGTAGTTGATCTCGGCGACGATCCGGATCTTGTTGCCGCCGACGTTGAACACCACATAGTCCCCGACCGCGTCAGCGCTGCCGTAGGTCTCCCGCACGTCGGCGAAGCTCGACCACGTCGCGCGCTTGACCGTCCGATACCAGGCATCGAGGGCGCCGGCTGACCGCTTGAGGCCGGGGTGGGATTCGAGGAAATCGAAGATCCTCTTGCGGCTGATGACGTGATTTCGTCGAGCCTTGCCCTCCGGGTCCTCCATCTGCGCCTCCCGGAGGTCCGGGCCATCGAGCTATACTTTAGTTTACGGAAACGAAACGATCCGTCCAGTGTAATCACGATAGAGCCGATGCAGCCTGGGAGAGAAGAAAGAGCGCGGCTTGTCCCTGTCTCGTCGACCTGAGTCTTGTAGGGTGGGCACCGCCCACCGTCGGAGATTGAAGACGGTGGGCGGTGCCCACCCTACAAGACTTTGTTACCGGAAATCCTGTCATCCTGCTCCCTCATCGCCTCGATCCGCCTCATGTGCCTGCCGCCCCACTCACACAGAGGCCTGAGGGCCTGCGTCAGCGAGACGCCGAACCGCGTCATCGAGTACTCGACGCGCGGCGGAACCTCGCGGTAGTCCTTGCGCGCGATGATGCCATCGGCCTCGAGCTCGCGGAGGTTCTGGATCAGCATCTTCTCGCTGATCCCGGCGACGAGCCGGCGGAGCTCGCCGAAGCGGCGCGGCCCGGCGGAGAGACGCCAGAGGATCAGCGGCTTCCACTTGCCGCCGATGACGTCGAGCGCGGCCGCGAGTCCGCAGTCGTAAGCTTGCGTCTTCATCGTCGACCCCCGAGATCCGGCGGGATACTTACCAAATGGTGCGTACTTGCCCCGTCGAAAGCCAGGTCTAACATACCCCTCGATCCGACCGACCACCAGTAGGGAGGCCATTGCGATGCCGAAGCTCAAGGGGAAGGTCGCCGTCGTCACCGGCGCGTCGAAAGGGATCGGGGCGGAGATCGCGGAGCAGCTCGCCGCCGAAGGGGCGGCCGTGGTCGTGAATTACAGCTCGAGCAAGGAGGGGGCCGACCGCGTCGTCGCCGCGATCACCGGCAAGGGCGGACGCGCGGTCGCCGTGCAGGCGAACCTCGCCAGGCCCGCCGAGGTCCCCCGCCTGTTCGACGAGGCGAAGAAGGCCTTCGGCCGGGTCGACATCCTGGTCAACAACGCGGGCGTCTACGAATTCGCGCCGCTCGAAGAGATCACGCCCGAGCATTACCACAAGCTGTTCGACCTCAACGTCCTGGGCCTGCTCCTGGCCACCCGGGAGGCCGTCAAGCGCATGGGCCCCGAGGGCGGGAGCATCATCAACATAAGCTCGGTCGTCAGCACGCTCGCTCCGCCGAACGCCGCGGTCTACAGCGCCACGAAGGGGGCGGTCGACACCATCACGAAGTCGCTGGCCAAGGAGCTCGGCCCGCGGAAGATCCGCGTCAACGCGATCAACCCGGGCATGGTCGAGACCGAGGGCTTCCGCTCCGCGGGGATGCACGAGAGCGACATGCGCAAGCAGGTCGAGGCGACGACCCCGCTCGGCCGGATCGGACAGCCGGGGGACATCGCGCCGGCCGCCGTGTTCTTCGCCTCCGACGACTCCGCGTGGCTGACCGGAGAGACCATCAACATCGCGGGCGGATACCGCTAATCCACGGACGAACCCCGGTCCTTTCCAGTCCCAACGAGGGAGCAAGACGATGCCCGGGAAGCTCGAAGGCAAGGTCGCGGTCATCACCGGCGGCAACAGCGGCATGGGCCTGGCGACGGCCAAGCGGTTCGTCGCCGAGGGGGCGCACGTCTTCATCACCGGCCGGCGCCAGGCGGAGCTCGACAAGGCGGTGAAGGAGATCGGCAAGAACGTCACGGCCGTGCAGGGGGACGTCGCGAATCTCAGCGGACCTCGACCGGCTCTACGCGACGGTGAAGGAGCAGAAGGGGCGGATCGACGTCCTGTTCGCCAACGCCGGCGCGCGGCGAGTTCGCCCCGCTCGGGACGATCACGGAGGAGCATTTCGACCAGATCTTCGACGTCAACGTCAAGGGCCTGCTGTTCACGGTCCAGAAGGCGCTGCCGCTGTTCCGGGACGGCGGGTCGATCATCCTGAACGCGTCGATCGCCGGGATCAAGGGCATCGAGGCGTTCAGCGTCTACAGCGCGAGCAAGGCGGCCGTGCGGTCGTTCGCGAGGTCGTGGACGAACGACCTGAAGGCCCGCAAGATCCGGGTCAACGTGATCAGCCCGGGGCCGATCGACACGCCGATCCTCGACGGCCTCGCGCCGACCGAGGAGGAGCGCAAGGAGGTCAAGGCGGGGTTCGCTGCGGCGGTGCCCCTGGGCCGGATGGGGACCTCGGACGAGATCGCCGGGCCCGCCGCTCTTCCTCGCGTCGGACGACAGCAGCTTCGTCACCGGCGTCGAGCTGTTCGTCGACGGCGGGCATGGCCCAGGTCTGAGCAGGAGCGGACGGGCGGGAGTTCCCCTACTTCCGCCCGACCTGCTTGTCCCACTGCTCGTCGACCTTCTTCTTCCGCTCGGGGTACTCGATGACGACGAGCTCCTGCTTGTCGACGTCGTAGGCGTATTCCTGGTAGTAGGGGAGCATCGGCAGCTGGATGCCGTCGGGCTTGCCCTTCTTGATGATGTTCTCCATGAACTCTTCGTAAGTCTTGGGCTTCGAGCCGCTGCTGAGCTCGTAGGCGGCCATGTCCATGTCGACCCGCATCTTGGCGGCCTTGGCCACGGTCGTGCGGTAGGCGTCGGCCTGCTGGGTCAGGTAGTCGGTCTTGCTGATCGAGCTGTCGGCGAGCACGCCGCCCTTGGCGAGCTCCTCCTTGGCGTTGCCGACCACCTGGGTCGTCTTCTTGAGGGTCTCGCGGGTCTCGGCCCGGGCGCGGGCTTGCTGTCGCAGCCGAAGGCCACGGCGATCACGGGCAGGGCGAAGAGGGGCGCGAGCAGGAGTCGGAGGCGGGGCGTCATGGGGTCGGTCCTGGATGGGGCGCGGCGGTCCGTCGTCTCGGGCTGAGCCGAGTATCGCGCCGATCGGGGCGCGGGACAAGGGGCGGGGCTCCCCGGCGACATCCGAACGGGTCCCCGGTTATCCTGAGGATGCGCCGGCCGGGTCCGGCGGTATCCGACGAGGGCGGCCATGGGGATCGTGTTCCGCTGCGCGCACTGCGGGAGGACGGCGACGGTGCCGCGGCGGCTCCTCGGCCTCCGGGGCCGGTGCCGGGGATGTGGCAACGTGCAGCAGATCGTCGGGCCCGAGGCGCCGCCGGGAGAGCCGGGCGCCTACGAGGTCGCGCCGGCTGAGCCGGAGGCCGAGCGGGCGAGGCCGGTCGTCGAGCGCCGGCGGTCGCGAGAGCCAAACTGGTCGGCGCTGTTCCGCGCGGGCGTCGTCGAGCCGAGCCGGGTCCAGGGGCTTGCGGGGCTCCTGGCGATCCTGAGCGGCGCCGACCTCTTCATGACCTACACGCTGCTCCGGACGAGCCCGAGGTTCTTCGAGTCGAACCCGGTCGCGCAGTGGTTCTTCGCGCGGTGGAACATGGCGGGGATGGTCGCGTTCAAGTTCTCGATCATCGCCGGGGTGATCGCCCTCTCGGAGCTGATCGAGCGGCGGCGGCCGGGGCGGGGGAAGTTCGTGCTGCTGGTCGGGTGCGTGGGCGCGGCGTACGCGGTGATCGTGGGGCTCCGCCTCTACCTCGGCCACGGCGCCGGTCCGGCGGCCGGGGGGGAGTGATGGCCAGGGCCTTCGCGCGGTCGGAGCGGCTGATCACGCGGGTCTGCCGGGGGCAGTACGGTCCGCTCCTGACGGCGCTGCTGGCGCTGTGCGTGGCCGCGCCGACGCTCGCGGGCAGTCTGTTCAACGGGGCCCTGCTCGACGCGGCGATGTCGTGCATCGTCCTGACAGGGCTCTACGCCGCGGATCCCGGGCGGAGGTCGCTCGTCGTCGGCTTCGCGCTGGCCTGCATCACGCTGGCCCTCCATCGGCTCGTGGCCGTTATCCACTACGAGCCGCTGCACGCCGCGCACTTCGGGCTGAACCTGGCCATCCTGGCCTACACGGCGAGGACCATCCTCTGGGCCGTGGTCCGCGACAGCCAGGTGACGCTCGAGACGATCAAGGGGGCGGTCTGCGTCTACCTGCTCATCGGGCTGACGTGGGTCTACCTGTTCGTGATGATCGACATGGCCACGCCCGGCTCGTTCCGGATCGCGCCGTCGGCCGAGGCCGCGGCCGAGGGGCACCTGCTCGTCCGCCAGGAGCTGCACCGGCTGCTCTACCTGAGCTTCTGCACGCTGACGACGCTCGGCTACGGCGACATCGTCCCGCTCCGCGGGGTCGCGCAGACGGCGTGCTACCTCGAGGCGGTCGTGGGGCAGATCTTCCTGACGGTCCTGGTGGCGCGGCTGGTCGGGATGCACATCAGCCGGACGCCGGCCGTGCCGCTGCCCGACGATCCCGGCCAGGGCTGAGATGACTACTTCGCCGGCTCGACGATCGGGTAGGCCTGCCCCGGCTTCAGGTGCTCGCGCCTCGTCACCGCCCCCGAGGGCCAGCGGACGACGAGGGACTCGACCTCCTCCGCGCGGCCGAGGCCGATCAGGAGCCGCGGGTCGTTCGCCGACTCGAGGCTGTAGCCGCCCTTGCGCTGGCGGTGGATCGTCCGGCCGCCGGCCGTGACCTCGACGCGGGCGCCGACGGCGTCGCGGTTGCTCCGCGTGCCGCGGAGGTCGAGGCGGATCCAGGTGTTGCCGTTCGACGGCGTGTCGTTGCGGAGCAGGGCCGGCGGGCCGTCCTTGTGGTTGACGACGATGTCGATGTCGCCGTCGTCGTCGATGTCGCCGAAGGCGGCGCCGCGGCCGACGTGGCGGGCGTCGAAGTACGGGCCGGCGTCGCGGGTCGCGAGCCGGAATCCCTTGCCGCCGACGTTGCGGAAGAGCAGCGCGGGCTCCTCATGGTCGACCGTCTGGCCGATCAGGCGGAGGTTGTCGTCGACCTGGCCGTTGGAGACGAAGTTGTCGGGCCAGCCGTCGCCGTCGAGGTCGACCAGGGCCGCGCCCCAGCCGACCCAGGGCATGCGTGTCGCGGGCCATGCCCGATTCGAAGGCGACGTCGTGGAACCGGCCCTCGCCGAGGTTCCGGTAGAGCGTGTTGTACTGGCCGTCGAAGTTGCTGATGAACAGCTCGGGCCGGCCGTCGCCGTCGACGTCCTCGGCGTCGGCGCCCATGGCCGACTGCGTGTGGCCCTTCGCGTCGAACGCGGCGCCCGCGGTGTCGGTCGCGTCGTCGAACGTCCCGTCGCCGCGGTTGAGGAAGAGGAAGTTGGGGCTCATGTCGTTGGCGACGAACAGGTCGATCCGCCCGTCGCCGTCGAGGTCGGCCGCGACCACGCCGAAGCCCCGGCCGTCGTCGCGGCCCCGCGGGGCCTTCGTGGCCGGGTCGATGATGACCCGGTCGTAGACGTCGGTGAACGTGCCGTCGCCGTTGTTGCGGTAGAAGAAATGCTTGGCCGGGCGGATCGATTTCGGCGAGCAGTAGGTCCGGATGCCCCGGTTCTTGTCGCCGCAGAAGAGGTCGTCCTCGGGCAGCTTCCACTTGCCGTAGTTGGCGACGTAGATGTCGAGGTCGCCGTCGTTGTCGTAGTCGAGCAGCGCGCCGCCGGACGACCAGCCGTCGCGGTCGATCCCGGCCTTCTTGCTGACGTCGGTGAACGTGCCGTCGCCGTTGTTGAGGTAGAGGACGTTCGGGCCGCAGTTGCAGAGGAAGACGTCGGCGTCGCCGTCGTTGTCGAGGTCCCCGGCGATGATCCCGTGGCAGTAGCCCTCGAAGCCGAGGCCCGCTCTCCTTCGTCACGTCCTTGAACTTGCCGCCGCCGAGGTTCTTGTAGAGCTTGTTCGGATCCCGTCTTGCGCGAGCCGACGGGGAAATAGGTGCCGGTGGCGAAGTAGATGTCGAGCTTGCCGTCGCCGTCGTAGTCGAACAGGGCGACGCCCGAGCCGTTGGCCGTGGGGAAGTGCTTGGTGGCCGCGTCCATGCCGGAGACCTGGACGAAGTCGATCCCGGCATCCCTGGCGATCTCGGCGAAGCGGAACGGGCTGGGCTCCGGCTGCCGGCTCATGACGACGTTCTGCGGGCCGCGGCTGACGCGCGAGTCGCCCACGTCGCCCGGGATCGCACGGGTCGGTGCCGCGAAGGCCACGTTGGTCGTCGTCTTCTCGTCGAAGTCGATCTCCGGCGGGACCGAGACGAGGACCGGGTCGGGTGCGTCCAGGCCGCGATCCCGACACCCCGCCCCACCCAAGGCCGCCCCGAGCAGGAGGGCGAGCCCCGCACGCGCGCGATCCGACCGAGCCTCTCGACTCATGGTTATGCCCCCACCCGGTCGCGCGGCGGCGTTGCAGGATGATTGAGATGATGTGGCCGGGCCCGGCCCCCGATCCGCGTCCCCGGGCGAGGATTCTAACACGGGCCCCCCGCCGGCCCAGCCCGCACCGGACGCCGCAATCCCGGCGCAAAACCCGGGAACCCCGTTGACAGCGCCACGCCCGATCGAATATGGAAGAGGATGTCACTTCATTTGATGGTAGCTAGGTTCGACGAATGAATTGATTAGGACTCGGCGCGGCGCCGGAGGGTCCCGTGCGCGTCGGTCCGGCCTCGTCGCCGATCCCGCCTCCCGGGCCCGGTGGCCGGGGATCTCCCCGGTCGTGCGGGGCGGCGGGTTATGTCGGTGACGACGGCACGTCATCGTCTCCGGCGACACGGCAATGTCTCGCCTTATCCGTTTCCCTCTCGTGTTCCCTCAGAGGTCCTCGATGCGCATCATCCGCCTGGTCCACAACGGTTCGGTCTCGCTCGCCCTGGCGCTGCCGCTGCTCGCCCTGGGCGGCGGCTGCGACGGCGGCAGCTCCAGCGCCCCCCCGTCGGTCAAGGAGACCCCCGAGGAGGCCGCGGCCCGCGGCAAGCTGATCTCGGAGGCCTACAAGCAGAACCCGCCGAACAAGAAGACGTCGGGGGCCCCGGCCGCCCCGGCCGCCCCGGCCGAGAAGAAGTAACGGCGAGGACCGCGCAGTCATGCGTGGTGTCTCGCGTTCGCGTTTTCGTCCGATCCTTCATCGTCCCCGGAGAACAGACATGAGATCGCCGACTCGTCGAGGATTCACGCTGATCGAGCTCCTGGTGGTCATCGCCATCATCGCGGTCCTGATCGCCCTGCTCCTGCCCGCCGTCCAGGCGGCGCGCGAGGCGGCCCGCCGCGCCCAGTGCGTCAACAACCTCAAGCAGATCGGCCTGGGGCTGCACAACTACCACCAGACCCACAACAACTTCCCGATGGGCGGCACGATGTCCCCCCGGGGCTTCGGCTACAATATCCCGTACGACGACTGGGCCGTCTGGAGCGCCCAGGCGCTGATGCTCCCGTTCATGGAGCAGACCCCGCTGTACAACGCCGCCAACTTCTCCTACGCGCCCGAGGGCGGCGGGGACCGGGCTGACGCGATCAACAGCACGGTCTACAACACGAACCTCAACATCTACCTGTGCCCGTCCGACGGCCAGGCCGGCAAGGCGTGCAACAACAGCTACATGTCCTGCTACGGCACCACGACGCAGATGCCCGAATACTACCCCGGCGGGCAGTGGTCGGGCTGGAACCCGCCGATCGTCGGCAGCACGGGCCTGTTCGCGGTCTGGATCTCCTACGGGATCAGCGATTGCATCGACGGCACGTCGAACACGATCGCCTACTCCGAGGCGATCGCGGGCAACAACCAGAACGGCAACGGCAGCTTCTACATCGGCAACGGCATGATGCCCTACTCCGGCGGGACCAACCCCAAGGTCTATGACGGGTACACGGTCCAGGCGGCCATCCTCCAGGACCTGGCGGCCTGCGCCACGCAGTTCCAGGCGAAGCAGGGCGGGGGCAACGTCAGCGGCCGCCGCGGCTGGCGCTGGTCCGAGGGCATCCCGGGCTTCTCGATGTTCAACACGATCCAGACGCCCAACGACCCGACCTACCCGGTCAACGTCTGCCGCGCCGACTGCAGCGCCGGCTGCAACCAGGACCAGAGCCTCTCGGTCCGGGCCAGCAGCTTCCACTCCGGCGGCGTCAACGCCTGCATGGCCGACGGCAGCGTGAAGTTCTTCAAGAGCACGATCAGCCGCAACACCTGGTGGGCCCTCGGCACCAAGGCCAACGCCGAGGTGATCGACGCCAACTCGCAGTGACATGAGCTGACCGGCGCCGGGCCGCCCGGCCCGGCCCGTCCTCTTCCGGCGAACGGCCGGGCCCGCACCCTCCCGCGGCCCCGGTCGTCCTGTCATGCGCGGAGCCTCATGCGGAATCTGATGGAAGACCCTCCTTGAGATGCGAGCCGGGTGCCACGGGTTCGTCCGCGAACCCGTGTGTCCGAGGCCGTCGCACGGATTCGCGGAAGAACCCGTGGCACCCAAGGGCAGGTCCTCCAATGGATTCGGCATCAAAGGCGCACGGAGCCCGCCCTCCGCGCGAGGAACGGCCTCTCGAACACGCCCGCGAACAGCCCCGCCGCCGCGACGCACGCCGGCGCCGCCAGGCCGAGCATCGCCGCGAGCTGCGCCCCGGGCACGACCCCGCGCGAGCGGAGGAGCGAGCCGGCCAGGGCCAGCAGCGGGAAGTGGATCAGGTAGAGGCTGTAGGAGATCGACCCGAGCCGGCGTGCTCCGGGCGACGAGAGCAGGCGGAGTATCGGCGATGACTCACCCCGGGCCGACCGCCGCGCCAGCCGGGCGATCAGCAGCGCCGTGAGGGCGCCGACGATCGGGTCGGCGAGCATGACGTCGCGGTTGGGCGCGTCGAGCCAGGCGGGCACGCCCAGCGCCACGACGACGGCGGCGACCCAGCCGAGCGGCCGGCGCACCGGCCCCTGCCCGTCGCCGTCGCCCGCGGCGGCCATCCCCAGCGTGAACAGCCCGAGGAGCCACGGGCAGAGCCGCACGAGCGCCGGGTTGCCGAGGAGCGGCCCCAGCCCCGCGATCGCCCACCCGAGCCCGAAGGCGACCGCCACCGTCGCCGCCATGCCGGCCCGTCGCCTCAGTGCGATCAACGCGGGAAAGAGCAGGTAGATCTGCCACTCCGTGGCGACGGTCCAGGTCGGCGGGTCGATCCTGTAGATCCAGCCGGGGGCCCAGTTCTGGACCAGGAGCAGGTGGCTCGCGACGACGCCCACGCCCCCCGCCGGCAGGGCGAGGTCCCACGGCCCGCCGCCGCGCCGGCCCAGCGCGGGCACCGTCGCCGCCAGGAGCCAGCAGAGCCCCAGCGCCGCGTAGTACGGCGGGATGATCCGCCTCGCCCGGCGACCGAGGTATGCCACGACGCCCCCTTCGAGCCTCCCGTCCGGGTCGCGGGCCACGGGCCGCATCAGGCAGTAGCCCGAGAGGACGATGAAGACGTCGACCGCGTAATGCCCGTGCCGCAGCGCCGCGAATGCCGCCACGGCCGGGGCCGAGTTCGACCGGCCCGACGCGTGGGCCTCGACCATCGCGTGGAAGAGCACGACGTAGAGCGCCGCGAGCCCGCGGAGCCCGTCGAGGAAGGCGAGCCGCTCTCGGGGCGGCGCGTCGATGCGAAGCGTCGTCATGGCGGCCCTCCGTCGCCGCGGAGGATAGCGGCTCGGGGCCGGGCTGTCGCCCCCAGATGCGGCTCGTCGTAAAGGCCAGCCTGCGCTGGTGACACGGCCCCGCGCCACCGGTAGGATTGGCACGCGCATTGCCACAACCCTGGCACGACGGCATCGGGATCGACATCTCATCACGAGGCACACCATGAAGACGCGGATCGCCGCCGCGGCCCTCGCCGCGGCGCTCGGGCTGACGACGGCCGGGGCCGAGGCGCAGTATGTCGTCCGCTCGGGGGGGATCGTCGAGGGGAGCTACAGCTACGGCTACTACCCGAGCCTCGGCTACACCTTCCCGACCTACGCCAACGGCTACTACGCCGGCCCCGCCCCGGCGCCCGGCTACCGCTACAGCTCGGCCTACGGGCCGTCCGGGATGGTCTACCCGACGACGATCAACTCTGTCGCGCCGGGCGGGCGGATCACCGTGGCGACGGTGAACGGGACGTACATCCCGCCGTACAACTACACGGTCGTCGGCCACCCCTACTACGCGCGGCACTACGAGGGATACGGGGACAATGACTTCCCGTTCTACGGGCGGATCTACGGCCGGCCGTACGACGCGTGGTCGTGGACCTACCTCAGCGGCGGCTACTACAACGCCCTGGCCCGCTACTACTACCCGCCGCTCCAGTGACTCAGATGGCGTAGCACCGCCCCTGCCGGAGCATCTCGATCGGGCATGAGGCCGCGTCGAGCTCGTCGGGGTAGTGGATCAGCCGCAGCCTGCGCCGGAGCGATTCGGGGAGCTCGGCGAGGCGGGCGAGCGGAGTGTGCACGGGCGAGCTCGCCGCGGTGGTCGCCTCGTGGACGATGAGGTCGCACGGGGCGAGCCAGTCGATCAGGGTCGGGTCGAAGGCGGTGTCGGCGCTGAAGCCGATCGACCGCCCGCCGCACGCGACGCGGAAGGCCGTCGCCGGGATCGAGTGCCGGGTCGGCCGGCATTCGACGGAGAACGGGCCGAAGGCGATCGGGCGGGCTTCATCGAGGTCGATGACGTCGAAGTAATCCGTGCGCGTCATGGCACGGGGCGGGGCGTCGTCGCGGATGACGGCCCGGTCCATCCCGGCGGCGAGGAGGTTCGGCCAGAGCCGTGCGGAGATATCGGGGTGGGCCAGCAGTCGGGCCTTGCGCTTCAGAATGAAGAAGGAGAAGTAGGCGTAATCCTCGAGACCGGACGCGTGGTCGGCGTGGAGGTGCGACAGCGCGACGCCGCGGATTTCGGCCAGGTCGAGCGCGACCCCCGATGACTCCGAGGCCTCGTGGAGCATCTTGCGGATCGGATGCGGGCAGTCGAGCAGGAGCCAGTCGTCGTCGCAACCGACCGCGAGGCTCGTCGTGTAGTACCGCGCCGTGAAGGCCTCGCCGACGCCGAGGGGGATCAGCCGGACGATGCTCATGGGATGTCTCGCTCGGGGCCATCCGTCTGCCGATCCGCGCATCATAGCGCGCGGCGTGGCCATCCGGGCGAGAGCGGCGCTCAACGGCGAGGGATGAATCGCGCGAGCAGCTTGGCGCCGTTGCTGACACCGAAACGTCGGCACCGGCCCCGGCAAGTCGATAGATCGAACGCCACAACCGCTGTAGAATAGACCGATGTCCGCGACGCGCCGTCGGCCTTCGACGGCGGAAGCCCCGCGGTCGATCGTGGGCGTGCCAGGGCCGGGTCGGAAGGCCCGAAAGGACCAGCCATGAGCCAGCTTCAGACGATCCGCCGGGTCACGGTCTACGCCGACGCGAGCCTCGAGGAGTCGCTGCTCGCGAAGTTCGCCGAGCTCGGGTCGAACGGCTACACCGTCGTCGACTGCCGGGGCAAGGGCGAGCATTCGGTCGTCAAGGCCTTCTTCTCGGAGGTCTCGCACGTCCGGATCGAGGTCCTCGTCCAGCCGGCGGTCGCCGAGCGGATCATCGACCTCCTGGCCTCGGGCCAGTTCCAGAGCCGCGCCGTCGCCGCGTGCATGGAGACCGTCCAGGTCGCCGCCGGCGAGCGTTTCTGACGACGGCCGACCCGCCAATATCCGCCCATCTCGGGCGAATCCCCCTCCCGGACGACGGCCGTCGCGAGATCGGTGGTCACTTGACTCCGGCCCGGCACGACGGTTATTTAGACGAACTTCTAAGGACGCACATGACGGTCTTGGCCGTCGGGATTCGCGCCACGAAGGGGGTGGACCGATGAGGGCGGCATGGCTCGGGCTGGCGGTCTGGGCGCTGGGGCAGGTGGGGCCGCGGCCGCGGCCGATCCCTGGCGCCCGGGCACTGGGAGGGCGTGTTGAGGCCGACGGCGGGCGGGTCGCTGACGATGGTCGTCCACGTCGCGAAGGGCGACGGCGGGGTGAAGGCGACGTTCGACAGCCCCGACCAGGGGTCGATCGGGCTGCCGGTCGACGGGATCAAGGTCGAAGGGGGCGAGCTGGTCTTCGGGCTGGAGAAGCTCAAGGGCGCGTTCAAGGGGAAGCTGAACGCCGACGCGACCGAGGCCGTCGGCACCTGGACGCAGCTCGGCAAGTCGACGCCGCTGACCCTCAAGAGGACCGACACGCCGACGACCCTGGTCGTCCCCGACGCGATCCTCGGGACGTGGGAGGGGAAGATCAAGGTCAAGGCGGGCCTCGAGATCCGGCTGGGCCTGAAGGTTGAGAAGCGGCCCGACGGGGCGCGGATCGTCGGGTTCGCCGTCCCGGACCAGGGGGCGCCCTTCGTCCCGATCAACGCGGTCGCGCTCGACGGGGCGAAGCTGACCCTCGAATCGAAGGCGATCATGGCGAAATTCACCGGCACGCTCAACGAGGCCCGGACGGAGATCGCCGGCGACTGGAAGCAGCCCGGCGGCACCTTCCCGCTGACCCTGAAGAAGACCGACAAGCTCTCCGAGACGAAGCACCCCCAGACGCCCAAACCGCCGTTCCCGTACAGGTCCGAGGACGTGACCTATGCGAATGAATCGGCGAGGATCACGTTAGGTGCGACGCTGACGATCCCCGAGGGCAAGGGCCCGTTCCCCGCGGCCCTGCTGATCACGGGCTCGGGGGCGCAGGACCGGGACGAGTCGATCCTCGGCCACAGGCCGTTCGCGGTGATCGCCGACGCGCTGACGAGGCGGGGGATCGCCGTGCTCCGCGTCGACGACCGGGGCGTGGGCAAGTCGACCGGCAGCCAGGCCGAATCCACGAGCGCCGACTTCGCGACGGACGTCGCCGCGGGGATCGCTTACCTGAAAACGCGCCCCGAGGTCGACCCGAAGCGGATCGGCCTGATCGGCCACAGCGAGGGCGGGATCATCGGGCCGATGGTCGCGGCGAGGTCGCCCGACGACGTCGCCTTCCTCGTCCTGCTCGCGGGCACGGGGGTCAACGGCGCGGAGATCCTCAAGGCGCAGTCGGCGCTGATCCTCAAGGCCGTCGGCGTGTCCGAGGGCGTCGCCGCGGCCCAGGCCCGAATCCTGGGCGAGATCATCAAGGTCGTCGCCGAGGAGAAGGACGACAAGGCCGCCGACGCCCGGTTCGACGCCCTGGCGAAGGCCGGCATCGCGATGCTCCCCGAGGCCGATCGCAAGGCCCTCGGCGAGATGGCGGGGACGTCGCTGAAGGACCAGTTCCTCCGCGTGAAGTCCCCCTGGTTCCGCTTCTTCCTCACCTTCGAGCCGAAGACGGTGCTGACCGGGGTCCGCTGCCCCGTCCTGGCCCTCAACGGCGAGAAGGACCTGCAAGTCCCGCCCGACCAGAACCTCCCCGCGATCGAGTCCGCGCTCAGGTCGGGCGGCAACGACCGCGTCACGACCAGGACGCTGCCGGGCCTGAATCACCTGTTCCAGCACGGCAAGACCGGCTCCCCGTCCGAGTATGCCTCGATCGAGGAGACGTTCGCTCCGGAGGCCCTGACGCTGATGGGCGACTGGATCGTCGCGACGACGGGCCGGAAATGATCGGCGGATCGGGCGTGGAGTCAGCGAGCTGGCCCTGCGCCTCACGGGGCGGAGACAAGCCGGGCGGGTCCGGGCGTCATGGCGTGCCCCGCTCGGGGCAATACGTCAGCCCCCCCTGGGGGAATACGCGGACGCGAGGCCTTTCGATCCCCCCCAGGGCCTCGCCCGCGGCGCGCCAGAGCGCGGCCTGGTCGGCGAAGACCCGCACGGGCCCGAGCCGGCCGCCGATCCGTTCATGGAGCGGAGGAGCATAGATCAGGACCGTCCGGTCGACGACCAGCTCGCGGGCCCAGCGGATCATGAACTCGCTCCGGGCGTGCGAGCGACGACGCGACGCGGTCGGCCATCGCCAGGCCGTTGCGGATCACCCAGCCGCCGACGGCCCCCGAGGCCGCGATCGCCCGCATCGGCCCCATCGGGAACGAGCGGTCGACCTCGGCCGGGTCGGTCCAGAAGAAGCCGGCAAGGACACCGCCCGGTCGGCCCGCGGCGCGGTGCTGGAGCAGGACCTTGAAGCTCTGCATCGGGTCGCCAGGCCACGGGTTGTTGCCCGCCACGACCACGTCGGCCGCCGGCCCGTCCGGGGCCCGGTAGCGGCGGCGGACCTCCGCGGCGAGGTCGTCCTGCACGAGGTCGGGGTGCCCCGAGCGGACGCGGAAGACCTGCCCCGGCGGGCCCATCAGGTGGCTGATCGAGAGGCACGGCCCGAGCTTCGCCGCCGCTTCGCGGATGGCCCGGCGCATCGGGTTTTCGGAGGCGTCCGAGCCGAGGAGCCGGCCCGCGTCGTCGGCCCCGAGGCCCTTGGCGTGGATCGCGGCCAGGGTCGAGCGGTGGCTCGTGCCGGGGAAGATCAGCTTGTAGCCGCCGCCGAACCCCGCCTGGAGGTGCGGCAGGACCGACCCGATCAGGACCCGCAGGTCCGCCCGCGCCACGGGCCGGAAGACGCGCACGGGCACGCCCTCGGCCGTCGTGCCGAGGTCGTCATATGCGGAGAGGTCGTCGACCGGCGGGCTGTGGCAGGCGTAAGCGTCCGCGACGGCGTCCCCGACCCGTTTGCGCATCGACGCAGCGTCCACGGCGATGTGCCGGCCGACGCCGACGCTGATCGAGACGTCCTCGCGGCGGACGCCCGCCGCGCGGAGCCGCTCGAGCACGACCGGCAGCGCCTCGCGGACGGGGGTCCAGCGCGAGGGGTCGTCGACGACGATCGCGACGGTCGAGCCGGCGCCGAGGCCCTCGCCGAGCTTCGCCATGCCGAGCGGGCCGTCGAGAGCCGAGGCCAGCGCGGCCGGGTAGTCGGCCAGCGGCGCCGGAGAGGTCGGGGCGGACGACATCGGGCCCGGGCCAGGCGGCGGGACAGGCGAGGTCGAGCGAGCCGCCTCGGTCGCCCCAGGGGATCGAGATCGTTGAGGGGGCCGAGACCGTCGAGGACATGGGCGGACTCCGCGCGGGTGGACGTCCCGGGATTCTAGGGCCGTCGGCCCGCGCCGAACAATGGGACCTTGACGCGGCTGTCGGTCGTAGGGGCGGTGCCCGCGGGCCGGTCGAAATGCCGGAGAAGACGACACGGCCCGGGGTCGATCAAAGGAAGTGTCATGGCATGCCAGGAAGGCCGCTAGCTCCCCCAGGACGGACCCCGGACTCATCGATGAGCGAGACCCGCGATGGATCGGACCAAACGTCGGCGGGGATACCGTCCCGCGTCTGAGACCATGGAAGGGCGCACCGTCCTGAGCGGCCTGGTGGCGCCGCCCGTCGAATTCATCCACCTCGGGATCTACGGCTCGCTGGGTGCCCAGCTCGCCCGGCCGAACACGCCGGTCGCCCCCTACGGCGCCACGACGAACGCCTCGTTCGTCGACAGCAGCGCCTCGATCAAGAACGGCACGCACATCGTCGTCGGCACGACGGATTACATCGGCCCCTGGGCCACGCTCGACGGCCGCCAGGGGATCATCGAGATCGGCAACTCCTCGACGGTCCAGGACAACGCCACGCTCATCGCCAACACGAGCCCCGGGAACACCAAGGCCGGGATCATCATCGGCGACAACGTCTACATCGCCGCGAACGCGACGGTGCTCGGCCCCGCGGTCATCGGCGCGGCGCACGGCGGGGCGAACACCGAGGTCGGGCCCGGCGCGGTCGTCAACCAGGCGATCATCTCGGCGGGCGCCGAGGTCGGCGCGCTGGCCTACGTCGGCCCGGGCGTGCAGATCCCGGCCGGGTACGCGGTCAAGCCCGGCGCCTCGGTCACGACCGAGGCCCAGGCCACCAACCCGGCGCTCGGCCTCGTGACGAAGATCACGGCGACCAACACCGTCCTCGCCAACGCGCTGGCCGACAGCGCGTCGCTGGCGGCCCAGACCCTCTCGCCGACCGTCAACGCCACGACCGGCGCCCCGGTCTTCGTCGGCTACACGTGGCTCTACCAGGGCCAGAGCGCCACCGGCGCCTCGGCGCTCTCGACGAGCTCGACGGTCTTCAACGGCAACCTCGCCACCATCGAGGGCGTCAGCCCGAGCCCCGGGTTCCTCATCAAGACGACCACCACGACTAACGTCACGATCCCGCTCAGCAATCAGGTCGGCTCGTTCACGACCCCGACGACGACGACGGTCGCGTCGGCGACGCCCAAGTTCACCAACCCGGTCAACGGCAACGTCACCGGCCTCAGCGTCCCGTTCTACGCCGGCCGGATCATCGGCAGCGTGACCTTCACGGCCGGCCCGCTGGTGATCCGGCCGACGATCGGCTACCACGACTCGATCCGGTTCGACGAGGACGTGGCCGGCTCGATCGGCGCCCCGGCCAAGCTCGGCCGGTTCGTGACGATCCACCCGCTCCGCGGCGGCAAGATCACCATCGCCCCCGGCCTGACGACCGGCGACAACGTCGTGCTGACGGCCGACGCCAACGGCAACCTGAGCATCGCCGCCAACGTGACGATCGGCGGCGGCTCGGTGATCAACGGCGACACGATCGGCGCCGGGGCGGTGATCGGCCCCGGCTCCTACATCGTCGACTCGACGATCCCCGCCGGCGCGTCGATCCCCGCCGGCACGTTCCTGGTGAAGAACAAGCCCATCTGACCGTCTTCAAGCCCGCCGAGGCCGGCGCGACCACCGCGGTCGCGCCGGCCTCTCGCCGCGCACCGCCCGACCCGACTCCTGCCCAGCCGCGTCCCCTCAACCGGAGGTGAACGACCGCCATGAATAGCCCCGCCGACCTCGTCTCGCGGATCGCGACCGACCCCGAAGTCTGCTACGGCCGCCCGCATGTCCGGGGCGCCCGCGTCCTGGTGTCGCTCGTGCTCGGCTTCCTCGCCAGCGGGAGCACGCCGGCCGACATCCTCGTCGAGTTCCCCGGCATGGAGGAGGCCGACGTCCTCGCCTGCCTCGACTGGGCCGAGCGCCGGCGTGCCTCGTTCGCCGCCTCGAAGTCGGCCGCGGCCTGACGCGGCCTACGGCCGATCGACCGCGAACACCCAGTGCGCGAAGCCGGCCTGCTCGAAGAGCCGGCCCGGCTCGCGCACCATGCCGATCTTCGTCGCCACGCCCTGCGACGGCACGTTCTCCGGCCGGATCAGGCACGACGACCTTCGTCCGCCCGAGCGTCCCGAACGCATGGTCGCGCACCCCAGCCGCCGCCTCCGAGGCGAGCCCGCGACGCCAGAACGGCCGGTGGATCAGGTAGCCGATCTCGTCCTCGGGCACGTCCTCGAGCCTCGGCGGGACGAGCCCCACCTGCCCCATCGGCTCGCCGGTCCGGCGGTCGCTGACCAGCCAGAGCCCGTGGCCGTGCGATCGATATCGGCCGAGCTGCCGATCGATCCACCCCATGGCCTCGTCGCGGTCGTAGCACTTCGGGTAGTAGCGCATCACCTCCGGGTCGCCGAGCATCGCCGCGACGAAGTCGAGGTCGTCGCGGGTCATCTCGCGGAACGTGAGCCGGGGGGTCTCGAGGAAGGGTGTCATCATGGGCATCAGACCTCGACCCACTCCCCCGGCCTGAGCACGACGGCCTTGGCGAGCGTCTCGGACTCGACGCGCGCGGCCCAGCCGTCGGCGTCCTGGGCGATGGGGGGCCAGGTGTTGTAGTGGATCGGCACGACCTTCTTCGGGTTCAGCCGCTTGACGGCCTTCAGGGCGTCGTCGGGGCCCATCGTGAAGGTGTCGCCGATGGGGAGCAGCGCCAGGTCGATCCCCTCCTCGCCGATCAGGCTCATGTCGCCGAAGAGGGCCGTGTCGGCGGCGTCGTAGATCGTCTTGCCGCCGGGCGTGCGGACGAGGAACCCGCACGGGTTGCCGCCGTAGGTGAAGCCGCCGTGGCCGTCGGGCAGCGTCGAGCCGTGGAACGCGAGCGTGAGCTTGGCCAGGACGTCCCCGCCGCAGAGCTTCGCCGTGCCGCCGTGCTGGCAGCCGTGGACCTTCTTGAGCCCCTGCTTCTGGAGCCAGAGGCTGATCTCGTAGTTGCACACGACCTCGGAGCCGGAACGCCTGGCGATCTCGACGAGGTCGCCCAGGTGGTCGTCGTGGCCGTGCGAGAGGAGGATCGCGTCGGGCTTGAAGTCCTTCGCCTTGATCCCGGCCGCTTCGGCCGCGGGGTTGCCGGTCAGGAACGGGTCGATCAGGATCGTCTTGCCGTCGGCCTCGATCAGGACCGCGGCGTGGCCGAGCCAGCGGAGGCGGGTTGACATCGGCGATGGTCTCCGGGAGTCAACGGGCGGTTGCCAGAGACCGTCGAATCTACCGGGAGGGCCCGCGGGCGTCGATCGCGGACCGGCAGGTCCTCCCCCGGCGAGGCGGAGTGCCGTGGCATGCCACGCTCGGCCGGCGCGCACCGCGGACGCGGCCCGGGCTCGGGCCGGCCTGTTTGGATTGACGAATGCCTATTTCAACGTCGCGATCGGCGTCTGCGGCGCCGCGGGGGCCGGATTCGGGGCCTTCTGGACCCGGACCGGGGCCTCGGGCCGGGTCGGGATCGACCCGGGCTCCGGTGCGCCGACCGAACCCGGCGCGGCGGCCGTCGGGGATTCGGCCGTGGCTGGAGACTCGGACGTATCTACTTTGACATCATCGGATACGACTCATGGCTCCGCCAGGTCCGCCCCCGACTTCTCCAGCGCGATCAGCTGCCCGATCGTCGCCCGCAGCGACCGATCGATCGCCATCTCGTAGCGATGCCGCAGCTTCCCCTCCTCCGAGCCGTCGCAATACGCCGCCGCCACGGCACGGCGCGCAACTCGGCCGGGTCGGGCATCGTGGCGCGAAGCTGGCGGAGCCGGGCGACCTTCTCGGCCACCGCCCGCTTCAGCAGCTCGACGGCCGCGGCGCACTCCTCCTCGGGGAGCGGGACGATGACCACGCAGTGGCCGTAGTCGAAGCACGGGTTGTTCGCGAACTCGGCGTTGTTCGCCGCCAGCAGCCGCGCCGAGGCCCTGGGGATCGGGCCGGCGTTGTGCGGGTACTCGTCGAGGCGGTGGCGGGTCACGAGCATGAGCCGCTGGTGGTAATGCGGCTGGTCCCAGGCGGTCGGGCCGGCCTCGAGGGCGCGCTCGAGCTCGCCGCAGGAGTCGATGACGCGGTCGATCCCGGTCGCGTCCATCTCCAGCAGGCTGAGCGCGCCGGCGGGGTCGGTGGCGGCGCGGGAGACGGCGCGGTCGGCGCGGTTGAAGCGTTCGAAGTCGAAGGCGTCGCCGGCCAGTTCGGCGCGGCGTCCGAGCCAGGCGGTCTCGGCCTTGACGGCCCTGTTGAGCCGCCAGGTGGCGACCGCGGCCCGCTGGACGAGGACGGCGCGGGTGTGGGTGGCGGGCCTCCAGTCGTCGTTCCAGGCCTGGAGCTCGGCCTCGAACCTGGCGGGGTCCTCGCCGGGGAGGATGGGGTGCACGGCGCAGAGGCCGTGGGTCACGCCGTTGAACTTGGAGACGTCCTTGCCCTCGGGGGAGGTGGGCCCGCGAGATTTCTTGCCGTTCTCACGGCTGGCCTGTCGCTGCTTCTCGGAACGCTGCATCGGAGATGTCCCTTCGTTGGTTGGGGGCGGGGCGCGACGTCGCGCGCGGAAGTCATACCCCTACCATCGTAATTTGGGGCGGAATTGTTCTCCGGGAGCGATCGTTCTCCGAGGGGCGAGGCCGGCCGATCTTCCCCTCCCCCCTTGTGGGGGAGGGTTAGGGTGGGGGGTTCTTCGGGATGGCCACGGCCTCGGACCCCCCACCCTGCCCTCCCCCACAAGGGGGGAGGGTGAAGAAAAGAGCCGGCGGCCGAGGCGGGCAGGGCGAGGCTCGGCCGGGTGCCACGGGTTGTCCTCAACCCGTGCCGCGGCGGCCGTCGCACACGGGTTCAGAAACTGAACCCGTGGCACCCCGCCCCCCCGCCGAAGATCGCTACCTGAAGGTCAATAGGAAACCTTGAATGAACAGGATTGATGGTCCTACGTCACGAACCTCTCCAGGTCCTCCGCCTTGGCCACCACCGTCACCCCCTCCTCGGTGATCGTCAGCCCTCGCGAAAGGTCCAGCGCCCGGTCGTGGCCGATGGTGAAGCCGGGGGGAATCTTGACGTCCTTGTCGACGATCGCGCGGCGGACCTTGGCGTGGCGGCCGACCTCGACGCCGTCGAAGAGGATCGAGTCCTCCACGAGCGAGAAGCTGTTGATCCGCACCTCGGGGCTGAGGATGCTCCGGTAGACCTGGCCGCCCGAGACGATCGCGCCCTGGCAGACGATCGAGTTGAACGCGGCGCCGCGGCGGATCTCATCCGTATGGACGAACTTCGGCGGGGGCATCGGCGGCTGGTACGTGTGGATCGGCCAGTCGCGGTCGTAGAGGTTCAGGATCGGGTCGACCTGGATCAGGTCCATGCTCGTCTGGAAGTAGGCGTCGAGCGTGCCGACGTCGCGCCAGTAGGCCGACTGCTTGCGGTTCTCGTCGCGGAACGGATAGGCGAACACCCGGCTCTTGTCGAGCATGCCGGGGATGATGTCGCGGCCGAAGTCGTGGCTGCTCGCCTCCTTGCGGGCGGCGTCCTGGAAGAGCAGTTCGTACATGACGTCGGTCGAGAAGACGTAGATCCCCATCGAGGCCAGCGCCTGGTCGGGGTGGCCGGGCATGCCGGGGGGGTCGGCGGGCTTCTCGAGGAAGCGGAGGACGCGGCCCTCGCCGTCCACGTCCATCACGCCGAAGTCGCGCGCCTGGGGCCGGGGGACGGTCAGGCAGGCGATCGTCAGGTCGGCCTTGTTCCGGCGGTGGAAGCCGATCATCTCGGCGTAGTTCATCTTGTAGATGTGGTCGCCGGCGAGGATCAGCGTGTCGCGGGGCGCGGCCTTCTCGATCGTGTAGACGTTCTGGTAGATGGCGTCGGCGGTGCCCTGGTACCAGGTCTCGCCGATCCGCTGCTGGGGCGGGATGACCTCGATGTACTCGTCGAGCTCGCGGCTGAGGAACATCCAGCCCTGGTCGATGTGGCGATTGAGGCTGACGGCCTTGTATTGCGTCAGGACGAGGATCTTGCGGAGGTCGGAGTTGAGGCAGTTGGAGAGGGTGAAGTCGATGATCCGGTAGATCCCGCCGAACGGGACGGCGGGCTTGGCCCGGTCGCGCGTCAGGGGGTCGAGCCGGGCGCCACGGCCGCCGGCCAGGACGATCGCCAGGACGTCGCGCAGCACCGGACCGCCTCCTCGACCCCGTTCCGACGGCGACGCCCGCCTCGGCCCCGGACTCGTCGGGCCGGGCGGGCGGGCGGAGTGCCACGCAAGTGTACGGGATCGGCGGGGATGCGGCCAGGGGACCGCGAAGGCCCGCCCAGCCTCATTTCGGGGCCGCGTCGGTCGTGCCGGCCTCGGGCTTCGCGGGGGCGTCCTTGGCCGTCGGCGGGGCGTCCTTGGGAGCGTCGGCCTTCCCCTTGGCGTCCTTGGCGTCCTTCGCCTTCCTGTCCTTCTCCTCCTGCGCCTTCTGCCTGGCCGCCAGCGCCTTGGCCTGGGCCTCGGTGAGGAACTTGAGCGAGGCCGAGTTGATGCAGTAGCGCAGGCCGGTCGGCGGCGGGCCGTCGTTGAAGACGTGGCCGAGGTGGGCGCCGCAGTCGTTGCACATGACCTCGATCCGCGGCTCGCCGAGCTTGTTGTCGACCTCGCTGTCGATCCGGTCCGCGGCCAGCGGCTGGTTGAAGCTGGGCCAGCCGGTGCCCGAGTCGAACTTCGTCGCCGAGCTGAACAGGAAGGCCCCGCAGCAGACGCACGTGTAATAGCCCCGGGCGTGGTTGTCCCAGTACCGCCCGGTGAAGGCGGGCTCGGTCTCCTTGAGCCGGGCGACCATGAACTGCTCGCGGGTGAGCTGCTTCATCCACTCGCGGTCGGTCTTCATCACCTTCCGCCGCTTCGCCGGCGTGAACGGGTCCTGCCCCGACCCGACCGCCGTCGTGAGGATGACGAACGCCAGCGCGACCAGCCCCGTGACTCGGAAACGCATGGATGATCCCCCGTATCCACTCGTGGATGCGGCCTGTCCTTCGGGCGTCCGTGGCCGCGGCCTATTCCGACGATGACGATCGAGCCCCGGCCATTATTCAACCATTGTAGGGCGATCGGGTATCCGTCCAGCTTCGCGCTTGCCTGTCGGCCCGCGCGATGATGAGATGCTCCGACCGATCGCGCCGCTTGCTCGTGAAGGGCCCGCCGATGGACGACCCGCTGGTCGAGACCTGGCAGATCCACGACCGGATCAACCGCTACCTCCTCGACGCGATCCCAGACGAGGCGCTCGGGGCCTCGTTGCCGAAGTGCCGGACGGTGTCGGACCTGTTCTCGCACATCCATAATGTTCGGCTCATGTGGCTCAAGGCCGCCGCGCCGGAATTGCTCGCGGGGCTGGAGAAGCTCGAGACCAAGACGGTCCTGTCGAAGGACGCGCTAAGATCGGCGCTGGAGGCCTCGGGCCGGGCGATCGCCGAGCTGCTCGGGAAGGCGGTCGCGGCGGGCGGGAAGGTGAAGGGGTTCAAGCCGCACGCGACGGCGTTCCTCGGCTATCTCATCTCGCACGAGTCGCACCACCGCGGCCAGGTCGGCTGGACGCTCAAGGGGACGGGCCACCCGCTCGACCAGAAGACGGCGTTCGGGCTCTGGGAGTGGGGCGTGCGGTGAGGTGGTCTCGCGGCTATCATTGAGGGGGCTCGACGCGGGCCTCGGGAGGATGATGGCGATGGCCACCGTGACCGAACCCCGGACCGACCTGGGAGGGCCCGAGCCCGGGCTCGTCCTCCATGACGTCGGCTGGGACGACTACGAGGCGATGCTCCAGATCGTCGGCGATCGGCGCATCCGCGTGACCTATGACGCGGGGACGATGGAGGTCCGCATGCCGTCGCAGCGGCACTCGCCCGCGGCCCAGTTGCTGGGCCTCTTCGTCCCCCGGCTCGCCGAGGAGCTGGAGATCCCCTACGAGCCGCTCGGCATGACGACCTGGAAGCGTCGCGGGGCCGCGAAGGGGCTCGAGGCGGACCAGTGCTACTACATCCAGAATCAGGCCATCGTCCGCGAGCGCCCGGCGATCGACCTCGACGTGGACCCGCCGCCCGACCTCGCCATCGAGGTCGACATCACCCACAGCTCGCTCGACCGGATGGCGATCTATGCGGGGCTGCGCATCCCCGAGGTCTGGCTCTACGACGGCCGCGTGCTGACGATCTATCACCTCGATCCCGCCGGCCACTATCAGCCCCACGACGCGAGCCGGAGCTTCCCGGGCCTCCGCGCGGCCGACGTCGAGCGGTTCGTCGAGCTCGGGCGGACGACGGACAAGCTCGGCTGGTCGCGGACGCTCCGGGAGTGGGTCCGCGACGAGCTGATCCCGAGGGCCCGGGCGTGATCGCCTCGGAGGCTTTAACGATGGACCGTCGGCTCTCCGCGCTCCTCATCCTCGCCGCGTTCGCCGCGACGGCCCGCGCTGACCGGCCGGTCGAGAACCGATCGGAGGCGACGTATGTCGTCACCGGCACAGTCGCCGCCGTCTATGCCGACGACGGCGGCGAGTATCGCGGTTACGTCGTCGCGATCCGAATCGACGGGGTCGAGAAGGGCCCCGGACTCAAGCCGGGGGAGACCCTCTACGCCTATTGCTACCGGAGGAAGCCCGACGCGCCCGGGATCAACTGGGATCCCGGCCACGACGTCGTCCCGAAGGTCGGGGCGCGGGTCAGGGCGTTCGTCAACCGCGGCGACGGCAGGAACGAGGGGGTCTTCCCGAACTGGGTCGACGTCCTGGCGGAGCCGAAGCCGACGGGCCCGTCGCCGCGCCGCTCGCCCTGAACGTGCGGCCCTCCCGGCCCTCGCGCGATTTTGATAGCCTAGGACGCCCGGCCTCCATCGGCCGCGGCGAGGGCCGTCCGTCGCCCCAGACGCGCCGAGCCCGCCCCGACTTCGACCCCTGAGGGAGACCCGCCGTGCCCAGCGCCCCGCACCGAACGACCTGGATCGTCGCCCTCGTCGCGATCGCCGCGACCCTCCCCGCCTGCGCCGAGGACCGGCTCCGCGGCCTGCAAGACGCGGCGATCAAGAGCAAGGACCAGAAGGTCGCGCGGGCCTATCACTTCGGGTCGCAGGGGCCGAACGATGTCTTCTCGAACCACGCGAGCCACACGAACCGGATGGTCCCAGTCTACGTCTTCGGGCGGAAGGCCGACCTGGGCTCCGTGACCGGGTCGAACAGCCGGTACAGGACGGCCGAGGGGGTGAAGCCGCTCTATGGGGTCGTGCCGGCGAACACCGTGAACCCCGAGGCCGAGTACGCCGACCAGAGCGACCTCTACAAGGTGCAGAAGGACGCCGTCGATCGCGGGGCGAAGTATATTTTCACGGTCTGGTTCGACGGCCTCGACTGGGACACCACCCGCGCCGCGGCGATCGTCAAGGCGGGGAAGGTGGCCTACGGCGAGGGCAAGGGGACGGGCCTCGACTTCCAGGATTACGACGCCGGCGGCACGGCCCAGTTCGGGTTCGTCGTGACCAGCCCGACGCACGACAAGAATGTGCCGGATGTCGACGCCCAGACGGTCACCATCCCCGCCAGCAGCCTCGGCGGCGGCTACGACCCGATGATCGCCGGGCCGACGCCTTGGACGCCGGGGCCGCTCTTCGAGAAGGCGCGCGGCTATCTCAAGGGGAGCTCGGCCAACGAGGCCGACAGGGCGGGCGTCGCGTCGGTCGGACGGGTCCTGCATGCCTATACCGACAGCGCCCCGAGCGCGGGGGAGTACGCGACGGGGGTCAAGGCGTACAACAACGGCATCAACGTCGCCGACGACGGCCGGTTCCTGCCGACGCTCTACGGCGACCTCCAGAAGTCGGGCTGGAAGGTCGGGACGGTGACGAGCGTGCCGTTCGACCACGCCTCGCCCGCGGCGATGTACGCGCACGACGTCCACCGCGACGACTACCAGGACCTCGGCCGCGAGATGCTCGGCCTGCCGTCGATCGTCGAGCAGACGGGCAAGTGGAGCCCGGGCGCCGGCCTGGACGTCGTCATCGGCTGCGGCTACGGGCAGGTCGCGAAGCCGCAGGAGCTGACGCATCAGGGCAAGAACGTCGTCCCGCCCAGCCTCTACCTCGCCGACCCCGACCTCGCCGCGGTCGACGCGAGGAACGGCGGTAAATACGTGGTCGTCCGCACCGAGCCGGGCGTCGACGGCTCCGCGGCGGTGAAGGCGGCGGCTTCGAAGGCCGCGGCCGACGGCAAGAGGCTCTTCGGCTATTTCGGCTCGAAGACGATCAACCACCTGCCGTACCGGACGGCCGACGGCGACTACCGGCCCGTCGCGGGCATCGGCGGCCGGGCCGAGTCGTACACGGCCGACGACGTGAAGGCGAACCCGACGCTCGCCGCCATGACGGAGGCCGCGCTGACGACCCTCGCGGCGAGCAAGAAGCCGTTCGCCCTCTTCGTCGAGGCCGGCGACGTCGACTTCGCGCTGCACGACAACAACCTCGACAACGCCGTCGGCGCCATCTTCAGCGGCGAGGAGGCGATCCGGGCGATCATCGCCTGGGTCGAGAAGAACTCGAGCTGGGACGAGTCGGTCCTGATCGTGACCTCCGACCACGGCCATTACCTGGTCGTCGACGACCCCTCGGCGCTGGCCGGCGGGAAATGAGCGTGGCCGCCGCGGGCGGGCTGTCGGGCCTGATGCGGCGCGACGTCCGCTGGTCGGCGCTCGCGGCCCCCGTGGCAAGGCATCCGGCCGCGTTCGTCCTCGGGTTGGGCGTCGCGCTCCGCGTGGCGCAGTACCTGGCGGGGCGTCCGCTCTGGATGGACGAGAGAGCGCTCTCGTGGAACGTCCTCCAGAGGTCGTTCGCCGGGCTCTTCGGGCCGCTGGAGGCCGCTCAGCTCGCCCCGCCCGGCTTCCTGGCGCTCGAATGGATCGCGGGCCGGGCGCCGATGGACGCGATCTGGACGCTCCGGCTCGTCCCGCTCCTGGCCGGCGTCGCCTCGCTGTTCCTCTTCGAGAGGTTCTCGCGCCGCTATCTGGGCCCGACGGCCGCGCTGGTCGCGCTGGCGATGTTCGCGCTGGCGGATGGGCTGATTTATTATTCTTCGGAGGTGAAGCAGTACTCGTCCGACGTCGCCGTCGCCCTGGCGTGCGGGCTGATGGCGCTGGCCTCGGGCCCGGCGACGCCGCGGCGGCTCCTCGGCCTGGCGGCGGCCGGGGCCGCGGCGGTCTGGTTCTCGCACCCGGCGGTGTTCGTGCTGGCGAGCGTCGGGGTCGTCGCGTTTGTCGGGGCGATCGGGAGGCGGGAATGGGGCCGCGCGGCGGGGCTCGCCCTGGTCGGGGCGGCCTGGCTCGCGAGCTTCGCCGGGGTCTACGCGGTCTCGCTCCGCCAGCTCGGGGGGAGCGAGGGGATGTGGCGGTTCTGGGCCGGCGTGTTCCCGCCCTCGCCGGGCTCGGCCGGCGGATATCTCGGGTGGGGGGCGCGGAAGCTGCTCTACCTGTTCGTCAACCCGCTCGACTTCGCGACGCCGCTCGGCCCGCTGGCCTCGGCCCTGCCGGCCCTGGCCCTGTTCGCCCTCGGCTGCGCGTCGCTCGGCCGCCGCGACGGCCCGGGCCTGGCGACGCTGCTCCTGCCGGTCGCCTTCGCCGTCGCGGCGGCGGCCCTGCGGATGTATCCGACGCACGGGCGGCTCGCGCTCTTCCTCGTGCCGTTCCTGCTGGTCCCGATCGCGGAGGGCGCGGGATGGCTCCGCGCGGGGCGTCCGGGGCGCGGCGTGGGCGGCGGTGCTCGCGGCGATCCTGCTCTTCCCGGCCCTGGGCGCCGCGTATCACGTCGTCGAGCCCCGGACCCACGACGACTTCAACCCCTACGGCGACCGCCGGCCCATCTCGCTCGACCCGAGGCGGTTCCCGCTCTGAGGCGACTCGTAGATCACGTGCGGGCCGACGCGGAGGATCGGACGGAACCCCTCGAACGATGCGCCGAGAAACGTCGGTCGGGCGCGGTCGGCCGCGAGCGTCTGGGACTCCGCGAACCGGGCGAACGACTCGGCCAGCTCGGCGGGCCGTTCGTCGAGCGTGACGCAGTAGCGGACGGTGCCGTCGCGGACCGCCCGGGCGAAGTCGGAGTAGTCGGCGACGCCGCGGCGGTGGAGGATGGCCGAGACGAGCTTCCCGGGGGCCGCGGCGCGGTCGGGGAGCAGGCAGTCGAGCCGGGGGTCCTGCGAGAAGAACGTCGGCCCGCCGGGTCCGGTCCCGAGCAGCTCCCGGAGGCGGCCGGCGACCTCGGCGCACTCGGCGTAGGGGCGCGGCGGGGCCGGGCGGGCGTTCAGGTCGTTGTAGGCCTTGGCCGGGAGGAACAGGACGAGGTAAAGCGCCGCCAGCCCGCGCCACGCGAGCGGCCCGGCCGCGGTGAGGCCCCCGATGAGGACGATGAACACGTTGAAGACGTTGAAGTAATTGATGCCCGAGCCGTATTTCAGGGCGAGGACCAAGGCGAGCACGAGCGCGGTCAGCGTGCCCCAGCCGAGGGCCGCTGCGGCGCGGCCGTCCGGGCCCGGGCGGCGGACGGACACCGCCGCGGTCGCGGCGAGGATCGCCGCCGCCGCCGGGGCGGCCATGAGCCGGAAATAAGGCGCGTAGGTCACCTGGATCGCCGAGCGGAGCGAGAACCCGTTGTCGACGCCGCCGATCACGTTGGCGCGGACCGCCGGGCCGGAGGGGAGCAGCAGCGCCGCGGCCGTCGGCGCCGCGACGGCCGCCGCGACGACGCAGGCGAGCAGCGTCCGCCGCAGGCCGAGCACGACCAGGGCCGGGGGCAGGACGACCAGGCCCGCGACGAACCCGCTCTGCTTGGCCAGGATCGCCAGGGCCCCGCACACCAGGGCCGCCGCGAGCCACGCCACGGGCCGGCCCCCGTCGGCGGCGCGAACGGCCTCGATCCCCAGCACGGCCGAGGCCGCCACGAGCAGCGTCTCCAGCGAGTCGGGCCGCGCCGCCAGGCACCAGGGCGTCTGGACGACCAGCAGCATCACCCCCGCGGCGATGATGATGCGCCACGGCGTCGCGAACTGCCGACGGAGCGAGGCCGCGACCACCGCGATCTGCCCGAGCAGGCACGCGAACGAGACCCCGCGGAGCAGCCGGGTCAGCCGCAGCGCGTCGTCGGCCCGGAGGCCCGCGACGCCGGCCAGCCCGCGGCCGATCCAGTAGTAGAGCGGGCCGTACTGGACCACGGCGTAAGGCGGCCGCGCCGGGTCGGTGTAGAGGACCCCCTCGCCGATGAGCCGCTCGAGCGAGAAGACGACGTTGTATTCCTCGCCGGCGAGGTTGTGGTCGTCGAGGAGGACGAGCTTCGCGCAGGTGCGGAGCTGGACGAGGCCGAGGATGGCCAGGACGACCGCCGCCGCCAGGAGCGGGTCGATCCGCCCGAGGGCCGAGCCCCACCGCGGCGGGGCCGTCGGCCCGGCGTGGGAGACGCCCGCCGTCATGACGCGGGCCCCCCGGGCGGCCGACGCCAGACGCCGAGGATCGACCGGCCCGTCGAGTGGGCCAGCACCGGGTCGAGCACGCGCGAGACGGGGACCATCAGCTTGTCCCAGACGGCGATCTGCCCGGGCCTCGGCATCGAGCGGTTCAGGAGCAGCCGGTTGCCCAGCGACGCGAGCATGCCGACCGAGTCGAGGTAGCCCATGCGGACCTCCTCCAGGCCCGGCGGCGCCGCGGCCCTGAGCGACCGCTTCGTGTAGCGGCGGAAGTGGCCGATCGCCTTGTCGAACGGCGTGTAGAGCCACTGGTGGGCCGGCGAGAGGACGACGACGTGGCCGCCCGGCTTCACGTGCCCGGCGGCGCGGGCCATCTCGGGGCCGTCGTCCTCGATGTGCTCGAGGACGTCGATGTAGAGCAGCGTGTCGTATCCGGACCCGGCCGGCAGGCCGGCGAGCGTGCCGACCTCGACCCGGCAGCAGCCCGGCAGGTCGCCCGCGCGGAGCGAGTCGGCCAGCCGCCCGGCCAGGGCCGCGTCGGGCTCGAGGCAGGTCCAGGCGTCGTGGTCGCCGACGCAGAGCATCCGCGTCGTCCCGCCGAAGCCGGCGCCGACCTCGAGCACCTCGCGCCCGATGTACGGGGCGAGCTGGCGGCGGAGGTACGACTTCCAGTTGGTCGCGGCGGCGAACAGGTCGAGCTCGGCACCGACGTAGGTGTAGTCGGTCATGGATCCGGGCCGAGTGTGGTGGTCGCGCCGACGAAGGGGGAGTAGTCGCGGCGGGGCAGGAAGGTGGTCGCCTGGCGGTCGCCGAGGATGAGGAAGCTGAAGAGGATCGTGAACATGATCGCCTGGAGCAGGACGATGACCAGGATGCCGATGAGCGTCGTCGCCCAGCCGGGTATCGCCAGCGTGGTGAAGAGCCGGACGAACACCGTCGCCCCGATCCCGGCCAGGCAGAGCACGGTCAGGATCATCGTCGCCACCAGCAGCCGCACGCCGATGATGTCGCTGAAGACCGAGATGGCGCTGAGGCCGTGGACGACGAGCCGGACGAAGTTCATCTGCGGCTTGCCCGCCAGCCGCGTCGCCCGGTGCGTCGGCACCGAGCAGAACGGCTGCCGGGACTTGAAGACGGCGGCCGCGTAGTGGCTCCAGAGCTCGGAGACGACGGCCAGGCTCTCGAGCCGCCGCCGGGGGATCACGCTGAAGTTGCCCACCCGGACCCCGATGCCGGTCAGCGCCAGATGGGCCCATTTGTAGAGGTTGTAGAAGACGATGAACGTGAGCGACTCCGACCGCCGTGTCGCGCTCGGCGAAGACGATCTTCTGCTCGCCCTCCTCCTCGAACCGGGCCAGGAGCCGGGGGACGTCGGAGGGGGCGTCCTCGCCGTCGCTGTCCATCAGGACGACCGCGCGGCAGGGGATGTGATCGGCGATGTACGGCAGGCCGACGGCGATCGCCCGCTGGTGGCCGAGGTTGCGCCGCAGGTGCACGACCTCGATCGGCCCGAGCGTCCGGTACGGGCCCCAGGCGTCTCTCCCCGGCTCGACGGTCGACCCGTCGTCGACGACCAGGACGCGGGCCCGGAGGGCCGCATGCGCGAGCACCCCATCGAGGTCGACGAGCAAGAGCCGGAGCGACGCCCAATCGTTGTACAGGGGGATCATGATCACGACGTCGGCGTCGCCGGACGGCTCGGCCTCGGCGGTCTCGGTCATGCGGGCATCGTCCGGGGGATGGTCGGCGGGCCGGCGGCCGCTCGGAGGGGTCGACATCCCTTCTTAACCGCTCGACACCCCCCGCCGCAAGGCCGCCGGGCGCATGGCTCCGATCGCCGGCCTCATCGCGGCGATCTCACGCACCGGAACCCCATGTGGCCGCCGCCGCTGGTCGGGTCGCCCTTGCCCCGGCCGCCGGGGTCGTAGCGGCGGCAATACTGGTCGGTGCACAGGAACGAGCCGCCCCGGTTCACCCGCGCGGGGGTCTGCGGGGTCGCCGGGTCGTAGCTGTCGGGGGGGCCCTTGGGGTCGACCGCCGGGCTCATCGCGTAGTAGTCGGGCCGGTACCAGTCGGCGCACCACTCCCAGACGTTGCCCGACATGTCGTGCAGGCCGAACGCGTTGGGCGGGAACGACGCCACCGGCGCGGCGGCGACGAAGCCGTCCTCGGCCGTGTTCTTCACCGGGAACACGCCCTGCCAGGTGTTCGCCATCCACTTGCCGCCGGGGTACAGGTCGTCGCCCCAGACGTACTTCTTGCGGTCGAGCCCGCCGCGGGCGGCGAACTCCCACTCGGCCTCCGTCGGCAGCCGCTTGCCGGCCCACTTCGCATACGCGCTCGCATCGTCCCAGCTTATATGCACGGCCGGATGATTCTCGCGGCCCTTGAGGTCGCTGCCGGGCCCCTCGGGATGTCTCCAGTTCGCGCCGGGGACGAGCCGCCACCACCTCGCGGCGTCGTCGAGCGCCACGGGCCCGGGCGGGGGCGTGAAGACGGGGCTGGCGGGGGCGAGCTTCTCGGGCGGGACGCCGGGGAAGGCCTTCGGGTCGAGGGCGCGCTCCGCCGCGGTGACGTAGCCGGTCGCCTCGACAAACCTCGCGAACTGGGCGTTCGTGACCTCCGTCTTATCCATCCAGAACGGGCCGACGGTGACGCTGTGCCAGGGGTGGGCGTCGGCCATGTGCGGGTCGTCGGTCCCCATGGCGAACGTCCCGCCCGGGATCCAGACCATCCCCTCGGGCGCGGGCCCGGGTGGCGGGACGTCGGCCACCCTGGTCGGGGAGAGCGACTCCTTGGGGACGTCGGGGATGTCGGTCGCGCCGGCCGCGGCGGCGTGCCCGGCATGGCCCGGTGCCGACGAGTGGCCGCCCCGGGGGATCGCCGCCGCGACGCCCAGCGCCATGCCGATCGCCCCGAGAGTGATGAGCCCGGCCAGGGCCGAGGGGCGAGAGGCCCAGCCCGCGTCCTTACTGGCGGACTCGTCGCGGCCCCGGGCTTGCTCCCTGCGGCGTCGGCTCATCGGCTGTCGGCCCCGCTCGCGGAATCATGGTCGGCCCAAGTGCTTCAGACGACCATCTTACCGGGGTCCGGTCGGGGCGTCACCCGCCGGCCCTCGGTGCGCGGAAACGCTGGAGTCAAGCCGCTCCCCGGTCGATCTCTTGGATGGCCGGAAGGGAATCCGGACCGGCCAGGGACGGCCGGGTGGGATCCCGCAACGGACCGCGTCGCTTGCACGGATGGCCGGCGCGGCGCGGGCTCCCCGAGGTCAGGGAACGGCCCCAACGTCCACCCGAATTGGCGCGCAGGGACTCGCGCCGCCCGAGGCCGGCTCACGCCGGACCTCACGGCGAGCGGGCCCGCGACGCCCCGTCGGCCGCCCGGCCGAGCCCCCGTCCTCGTTCGGCGATGGCGGGTGCGCCCGGCCGCGGCGGCCCGACCCCTTGAACGGCCGCCCCGCCGTACAGGCTATCGCGCGCCGATGCCCATGATCAGCCGCTCGCCGTCGCCCAGCGGGCGGTTGATGTAGAAGACCTGGTTCGGCGGCGTGCTGACGAGCGTCTGGTACTGGGGGAAGCCGCCGTACGAGAAGTCGAACCGGAGCTGCACCTTGCCGCCCGCGTCGAGCGGGTTGACGAGCTGGGTCGCCGCGACGTAGCCGTCGCCCAGCTCGCACGCGACGGACTCGCCGGCGACCACGCGCTTGCTGTTGACCTTCAGCAGCTTGAAGCTGTGCCCCGGCAGCGCGGTGCGGAGCTGGGGCAGGATCTCCTTGAGCTTCGGGTCATCCGGCCCCTGGCCCGGGGTGGCGAGCACGCCGAAGACCGTCACCTGGCGGCCCGGCGCCACCTCCTGGGCCAGCGCGGCCGACGTCGGCGCGAGCCAGGCGAAAGCGACGGCCAGCCGGAGCCACGCCGGGGCCGGTTTCATCGCGAGAGGGTCTCCAGGTAGCCGAGCATGTCGCTGGACGTGTGCTCGGGCAGGTCGAGCAGCGCGAGCGAGCCGCCCGCCGCGGACAGGGGCGCGGGCCGCAGGTCGGCGCTGGCGCGGCCGTCGCCCAGCTCGATGATCAGCGTCTCGTCGGCCTCGACATCGAGCCGCGCGACCACGACCGGGCCGGCCGGCCTGGCGGGCTCGACCTTGGCGATGCCGTCGCCGGGCGCGACGGCCGCACCGGGTCGATTCCACGCCCAGGCCGCGATGAGCCCGGCCGCGGCGAGCTGCGCCAGCCCCAGGGCCACCAGGGTCACGGCCCGCCGCCGCGCACGATCGGGCCGCGTCATCGGCAGCGAGGCCGGGCGGTCGTCGTAGGCGCGCTGGACGTCGGACCAGATCCGGTCGAACGCGTCGGCCGACAGCTCGGGCGGCCGGGTCGCGGCCCAGGCGCGGTCGAGGGTCGGGGTCGTCTCGCGGTCAATCCTCGTGCGATCCATATCCGCCTCCTCCGGGGGCCGCTCGTGAGGGCGCGGCCAGGCCGGCTTGGCATCGTTCGTACTCATCCGAGTCAACAACCTTAACTGCCCATCTTTCTTAACTTCCCCGGTGCCGCCTAGAGCCCCTCAATCCCCTCGAGGTATCCCTGCAACTTCTGCCGGGCGTAGTGGATACGGCTCATGACCGTGCCCGCGGGCTTGTGGAGGATCGCGGCGATCTCCTTGTAACTGCAACCGCCCTCGGCGAACAGGACAAATGTCATTCGGTTCTCGGGGCTGAGCTTCTCCAGGGCGGCGCGGAGGGCGTGGTCGAGGTCCTTACGGCGGAGGCCCAGGGCGGGGTCGTCATCTGCGGCCGGCTCGACGCCCCCGAGGTCGCCGTCGCCGAGGGGGACCGCCGGGCGTCGCTTGCGGCGGCGGCCGGCATCGAGGGCGGCATTCTGGACGATCCGCAGCAGCCAGGTCTTGAAGCCGCTCCGCCCGTCGAAGGCGTCGAGGTGGATCATCGCCTTGAGCAGGGCGTCCTGGACGGCGTCGCGGGCGTCGTGCTCGTGGCCGAGCAGGCGATACGCGACGCGGTACGCGACCCCCGCGTGACGGCGGAAGAGCTCCTCGAGCGCCGCGCGGTCTCCGCCCCGGGCGAGACCGACCAGCAGGTCATCCGGCGCGGCCGCGTCGACGGGGGCCTCAGGCATGGCGTACTCCCACCCGGAGGTAGAGACGTCCCGCGGGTCCATCCTATTCGATCGCGGGGCGGGGCGCCGAGGTGGAGGGGGTGGGCTCTCGGGTGAGTGCGGAGTGCTGGGTGAAGAGTGAAGAGTGCGGAGTGCGGAGTGCGGAGTGCGGAGTGCGGAGTGCGGAGTGCGGAGTGCGGAGTGCGGAGTGCGGAGTGCGGAGTGCGGAGTGCGGAGTGCGGAGTGCGGAGTGCGGAGTGCGGAGTGCGGAGTGCGGAGTGCGGAGTGCGGAGTGCGGAGTGCGGAGTGAAGAGGGCGGAGGGAAAGCGGAGAGCGGAAAGCGAACCGTTCGGGACGGTCGACCTCCCTCGGTCCGAATTCCGCACTCCGCACTCCGCACTCCGCACTCTTCACTCCGCACTCCGCACTCCCCGGTCCTCCCGCGCATGGCTCGGCCCGCCCACCCGGTCGGATCGTCGGCGAAAAACCCGTCGGAATCGCCCACACATCCCGGATTCCGGTCCTAGGGTTCGACTGATTCGGGGATGAACCCCGCGGGGCGACGACGGAGCCGACCTCGAGCCATCGCGCCACGGAGGCGCACCGGAGACCGAACGACGTCGGCCTCGCCCGCCGCTCGTAGCAGCACGCCCGGCCCACGAAGGAGCCATGCGACCATGACGCGACTCATGACCATCCGGACGGGGCGACGCGGCCCGTCCTCGCTGGCCGCCCTGATGCTGCTGGCGGCCCTCGGGTCGGCCCACCGCCGGGCCGGGGCGGCTTACTACTCCATCACCGACCTCGGCGCCGGCTCGCCGACGATCGCCGGCACCGGCATCAATGCCGGCGGCGAGGTCGCCGGCTATATCAACGGCACGGGATTCGTCGCGGACGGCGGGCCGATGACCTCCATCGGCACGCTACCCGGCGGCAGCGCCAGCTATGCCTACGGGGTCAACGACTCGGGCGTCGTCGTCGGCTTCTCCAACACCGGCTCGGGCGCCTACGACGCCTTCACCTACAGCGGCGGCAAGATGACCGACGTCACCGTCGCCGACAACATCAGCCTGAACGGCTCGACCTTCAACTTCGCCACGTCGATCAACGCCTCGGGCGAGATCGCCGGCTACATCTCCTACACCGCCGGCACGCACGCCTTTCTGTACAACGGCTCGACCACGATCGACCTCGGCACGCTCGCCGGCTCGACCGGCACCAGTCACGCCCAGGCGATCAACGCCTCGGGCCAGGTCGTCGGCGACGCGTCCACCGCGGCCGGTCCGATCCACGCCTTCCTCTATTCGGGCGGGTCGATGCACGACCTCGGCGCCCTCGGCAGCCCGCTGGGCGCCAGCGTCGCCTACGACATCAACGCCTCGAGCCAGGTCGTCGGCGAGTCGATCGTCGATAACGGCTCGAACTACCACGCCTTCCTCTACAACGGCTCGTCGATGACCGACCTGACCGCGGGCGCCCAGTACGCGGGCTACAACAGCCAGGCGTTCGGCATCAACGACTCGGGCGCCGCCGTCGGCTACTTCGGCACGAGCTCGTTCGGCTCGCACGGCTTCCTCTACAGCAACGGCACGCTGACCGACCTGAACAGCCTGATCTCGCCGACGTCGGGCTGGACGATCACCGCGGCGTACGGGATCAACGACAGCGGCCAGATCGCCGCGATCGCGACCAACGGCCAGGGCCAGGCCCACGCCCTGCTCCTGACGGCCCCGCTGGTGGTGCCCGAGCCGCCGACGATCGCCCTGCTCTGCTCCGGCGCGGTCGTCGGGCTGGGTCTGCGGCGGCTCTCGCGGCGGATCAAGGCCGAGGACCTCGCGTCCGCGCCGACCGCCGGGTAACCCCGGCCGGCTCCGTGAACCCCCCCGGGGCCCATCTCGCGCGAGCGGGGTGGGCCCGCTCATGTTCGTCCTGCCGCGATCGCGTCGCGGGATTTTGTCGTTTTTCTCTCAAGCGGGCCGGGTTGGCCTTGACCCCCCGGGCGATCCTCCGCAGAATGCCGCCGCTCTCTGAGAGGACCCCGGCGACTCCCCGCGACCGCACCTCCTGCCGCAGCCCGATCCCCCCACCGAGCACGACTGACTTCGGAGCAGGCGCGCGGCCTCGTCCCGCAGGACGATCGCCGCGGCGCGTGTCGCCGGCGGCACGGACCCCCCAAGGATGTGGGGCCGTGTCGCGACGCGGCGGCCCCTGCCCGAGGTCCGAGGTCGCGGGACACCCGGCACCATTCAAGGAGGAGACTCGCCGTGATCCGTCGCCGTCGCACGACATGGGCCCTCGCCGCCGTGGCCGCCGCCGCCCTGGCCGGCCGCGCGGGGGCCGCGAGCATCGCCAGCTATCAGCTCAAGAACTCCGGCACGGCCACCGCCACCCAGGTCCTGGCCGAGATCGCCCCCGCGGGCTCGGTCTTCGCCCCGTCGAACTCGGCCCAGAGCCCCCTGACGGTCCTCGACGGCTCCAGCGGCTTCAACGCCTCGGGGCTGACCGTCGCCATCGGCACCGGCAAGCTCGCCAACGGCGACCCGCTCCAGGTGCTCAACCTCCAGTTCGACAGCAAGGGCTTCGCCCCCGGCGGCGTCCTCGACTTCTCGCTCAACCTCGGCTCGAACTATGCCGGGCCCACCCCGACGCTGATCCTCGAGGACCCGACGACCGGCCTGGCCCCCGCCGGCCTCTCGCTCCTCTCGTACACCCCGCCCACGACGAGCGGCACCGGCGGCACGCCCCCCCCGACCTCGACCGGCGGGGGCACGCCCCACAACAACGTGCCCGAGCCCATGTCGCTCGCGCTCTGGTCGGTCGCCGCGGGCCTCGGGCTGCTCCGCGCCCGCGCCTTCCGCCGGTCCCGTCAACTCCAGGCCTGACGACCCCTGGGATTCCCATGCGGCGACGGCCCGAGCTCCCGACCGGGGAAAGGGCCGTCGCCGCTTCGCGTCGGGACCATCCCCGCCCGCCGGCCCTTCCCGGATGGGATTGACCGCATCGTCGGTCGGCCCCCATGATTGATGAAAGCGGGGCTGGCGGTGTCACAGGGTCGGGGCAGCGCCGTATCTGTCGGTTAACCCTGAGGGTCGGGACCATCGCGGGTCCCCGCCCGGGGCGACGCCGACGCGTCGCGGGTTGAGGTCGAGGGATCGTGGCGATGGCACGCAACTTCGCGCCGGGCGCGACGCGGATCGGCTGGATTGGCACGGGCGTGATGGGCTCGTCGATGTGCGGGCACCTGATCGACGCCGGCTACGCGGCGACGGTCTATAACCGCACGAAGGACAAGCTCGCCCCGCTCGTCGCCAAGGGCGCCAGGGCCGCCGACAGCCCGAAGGCCGTGGCCGAGGCGTCCGACGTCGTCTTCACGATCGTCGGCTACCCGAGCGACGTCCGCCAGGTCACCCTCGGCCCCGACGGCACGCTCGCCGGCGCCAGGTCCGGGTCGGTCCTCGTCGACATGACCACGAGCGAGCCGGCCCTGGCCGTCGAGATCTACGAGAGGGCGAAGGCGAAGGGGGTCGACTCGGTCGACGCCCCCGTCTCCGGCGGCGACGTCGGCGCCCGCGAGGCGCGGCTGTCGATCATGATCGGCGGCGACGCGGCGACCGTCGCCGAGCTTCAGCCGCTGTTCTCCCTGATGGGCAAGACCATCGTCCACCAGGGCGGCCCCGGCGCCGGGCAGCACACGAAGGTGGCCAACCAGGTCCTGATCGCCTCGAACATGATCGGCGTCTGCGAGGGCCTGCTCTACGGCTACAAGGCCGGCCTCGACCTGACGACGATGCTCCAGTCCGTCGGCCCCGGCGCCGCGGGGTCGTGGAGCCTGAACAACCTCGGCCCGCGGATGATCGCCGGCAACTTCGAGCCGGGCTTCTTCGTCGAGCATTTCCTCAAGGACATGGGGATCGCCCTGGCCGAGTCGAAGCGGATGAACCTCGCCCTGCCCGGCCTGGCGCTGGCCGAGCAGCTCTACCGGGCCGTCGCGGCGCAGGGATACGCCCGCAAGGGGACGCACGCCCTGATGCTCGCGCTGGCCTCGCTCTCCTCCGTCGAATGGAAGGCCGCCGCACCCCGATGAGCACCGCAACACGCCCGCCCCTCGCCCCGCCCGCCGTGCCAGGGAGGACCGGACCGATGACGACCGGAAACCCGACCGAAGGCAAGTTGGCACCCTCCTCCGTCGAGCGTGCGCGGGTCCTCCTCGTCGACGACCACGCCGAGGGCCGCGGGGCGATCGCCAAGTACCTCGGCTATCACGGTTTCGACGTGACCGAGGCCGGCACCGGCGCAGGCCGCGCTGGCCGCCGTCGCCGCCGGGCCGCCGTTCCCTTACCTGCTGCTCGACCTGAGCCTGCCCGACATGGACGGCCGCGACATCGCCCGCAAGGTCCGGGCCGACTCGCCCTCGACGTGGATCGCGCTCGTGACCGGCTGGACGCCCGACCCGGACGACCCCGACCCGCCCGAGATCGACAGCGCGTTCGTCAAGCCCGTCAACCTCGCCGACCTCTGCAAGGTCCTCCGCGCCGGGCCGACCCCGGGCGGCGGGCCGGCTCGATGACCGGAGATGCGGGCTGTTCACGGAACGACGTCGATTGAATCGACGGCGGACGGGGCCGCGAGTTCTCGGTATCATGGAAGCGGCGGGTCGGCGGCCCCGAGGGTCCTCGAAGGCCTGAATGGGGCCGCCTTCCCATCGAGTACACAGAAGGCCCTGATCGCGGAGGCCCGCCATGACCCGGCCCGACCAGGCCGTCTTGCCGCATCGATCCGAATGGCCGCGCGCGACCGATGGTCGCGGCCGGCTGGTCCCCATGACCGAGGACGAGGTCCGGGCCCGCGCCGATGAGGTCGCCCGCGGCCTGGATGCCCTCGACGACATGGGTGACGCGGACGAACAGCGCGCGACCCTGGAGGCCCTTATCAAGGCCGATCGCGCCCGGACATGAAGCTCAAGCGCCAGCCCGAGGATTTCCAGGTCGAGGAACTGCCGATCGTCCGCCCGGCCGAGCGCGGGCGGTTCGGCTTCTACCGGCTCACCAAGCGCGGGCTCGGCACGCTCGAGGCGATCGAGTTCATCCGCCGCCGCTGGAACCTCTCGGGCCAGCAGATCGCCTACGGCGGCCTGAAGGACCGCCACGCCGTCACGGTCCAGTACCTGACGATCCTCGACGGCCCGATGCAGCCGATCCGCGAGCAGAGCTTCGACCTCGAGCCGATCGGCCGCCTCGCGGCGCCCTACGGCCCGAACGGGTTCCGCGGCAACCGGTTCGTCGTCACCCTCCGCGACCTCTCCCGCGAGTCCGCCGACAAGGCCGTCGCCGCGCTCGACGAGGTCCCGCGCGACGGCCTGCCCAACTACTTCGACGACCAGCGGTTCGGCTCCGTCGGCTTCGACGGCGGCTTCATCGCGCACGCGTGGCTGCTGGGGAAGCACGAGGAGGCCTTCCGCCTCGCCGTCGCCGAGCCGACGCCGATGGACCGGCCCGAGACGAAGGCCGAGAAGCAGGTCCTCCGCGACCACTGGGGCGACTGGCCCGCCGCCAAGGCCGCGCTCGGCCGCTCGCACGCGCGGAGCCTCGTCACGTACCTCGTCGACCACCCGACCGACTTCAGGGGGGCCTTCGCGCGGCTCCGCCGCGAGCTGCGGTCGCTCTACTTCTCGGCCTTCCAGAGCCATCTCTGGAACCTGATGCTCGCCCGCCTGATCGGCCGCGAGACCCGGTTCGACCAGCGGGTGATGCTCGACTTCAAGGTCGCCCCCCTGCCCGATCCACCGCCACCTCGACCCCGACCAGGCCCGCCTGCTCGCCTCGACCCGCCTCCCCCTGCCCGCCTCGCGCACGCCGCTGCCGCCCGAGGGGCCGATCCGCGAGCTGGCGCTGGCCGTCGTCGCCGAGATGGGCCTGGCGTGGGAGGACATCCGGGTCAAGCACCTCAAGGACGTCTTCTTCTCCAAGGGCGACCGCCCGGCCCTGTTCTTCCCGGCCGACCCCGCGCACGACCTCGGCCCCGACGACCTCTATCCGGGCCGGTTCAAGGTCACGCTCCGGTTCGACCTGCCCAAGGGGGCGTATGCGACGCTGGTCGTCAAGCGCGTCACCGACGCGGCCTGATCCCGGAGATCAAAGGGCCTTGCCCTCGAGCCCCTCGTAGGCGTTCACGACCTCCTCGACGGAGACGTCGAAGGCCCGGATCGTCGTCCCCTCCGGGAGGTCGGCGCGGTAGTGCCGGTAATCGGCGTTGGCGTCGTCCCAGTCGGTGAAGACGAGGGCGTAGTCGGAGAGGTGGGCGAGGGTGCCGATCGGCCCGGTGTACCAGCCCGCCGGGTCGTTGAGCTTCGCGTCGTCGTCGACGGTCGGGATCCTCCCGTCCGGGGTGACGACCGCGAAGAACCCGAAGTGGCCGTCGATATCGCCCAGGTCCGTCATCGTCGTAGCTCCCTGTCAGGATTCCCCGTCTCGGCGAGAGGGGGAGGGGCCAGTCTACCCGATTTCGGCGGCCGTCGTCGCAGAAGGCCCGGCGCCTCGACCCCCTTGGCGAGGCCGGGCCCCGCGGTCATCATGGACGGCCCGAGGCGCGACCCGCCGGAGCCGCCGCGGGACACCTCTTTGGACCCAGGGACGCGCGAGCCGTGGTCGAGATCCTGATCCCCGAGCCCGAGATCCACGCCCGCGTCGCCGCGATGGGCAAGCAGATCGAGGCCGACTATCACGGGAAGCCGCTGACGATCGTCGCCGTCCTGACCGGCAGCCTCATCCTCCTGGCCGACCTGATCCGCGAGATCCAGATCCCCCTCCGCGTGGCCCTGCTCCAGGCCAGCTCGTACAAGGGGGCGACGACGACGGCCGGGGCCCTCATCATCAACGAGTCGTTCGCCCCCGACGTCGCCGGCCGCGACGTGCTGCTGCTCGACGACATCCTCGACACGGGCCACACGCTCGGGACGCTGGTCAAGCGCATGTCCGAGCGCGGGGCCGCCAGCGTCCGGACGGCCGTGCTGCTCCGCAAGCTCGGCCGCCAGGAGGTCGCGCTCGAGCCCGACTACTGCGGCTTCACCATCCCCGACAAGTTCGTCGTCGGCTACGGCCTCGACTTCAACGACGACCACAGGCACCTGCCCTACGTCGGCGTGCTCGTGCAGGAGGGGTGATGCATCGCTCCATCGACCTTCGGGTTGTCGGGTTCGGGTCCGGCCCGCCTCATTGCGCCGAGCGAACCCGAGCGTGCAAGGAACGTGCGGCTTCGTTCGGAAATGTTCGCCAGGCCGACCGGAAATCTCGACTCGATCCCCCAACCTGACAGTTGATAACGGTCCTCGGCCTTCGACCTCCCACCCCACCCTCCCCCGCAAGGGGGAGGGCTTCTCTGGTCCCCTCCCCCCTTGCGGGGGAGGGTTAGGGTGGGGGGTGGGATGGCCTTGGCCGTCCTCATGGCGCTCGCCCTCGCGCGCGCGCATCCGCCCAGGAGACTCCGCCCGCCCGCGTCGTCGGCTACTACGCCTCGTGGACCGCCTCCCCGCCCCGGTCGTACCGGATCGCAGACATCCCGGCCGATCGGCTCACGCACGTCAATTACGCCTTCGCCCTGATCGACGCGCAAGGAAAAATCTACGTTGAAGACCCCGTGGCGAGCCGCGAGGCCTTCGCCGACCTCCGCGCCCTGAAGGCCAAGCATCCCCACCTGAAGGCCCTGATCTCCGTCGGCGGCTGGGGCGGGTCGAAGCGGTTCTCGGACGTCGCGCTCTCGGACGCCTCGCGCGCGAAGTTCGCCGCGTCGTGCGTTGCGTTCCTAGCCGCGAACGGCCTCGACGGCGTCGACATCGACTGGGAGTTCCCCGTCATCGGCGGCGAGCCGGGCAACGCGAAGCGGCCCGAGGACAAGGCGAACTTCACGAAGCTCCTGTCCGCGCTCCGGACGGCCCTCGACGCCCGCGGCAAGCTCGACGGCCATCCCTACTTGCTCACGATCGCCGCGCCGGCCGGCCCGCCGACGTCGGACCACATGGAGCTGAAGGCGATCGCCGAGCTGCTCGACTGGATCAACCTGATGGACTACGACTTCGCCGGCCCCTGGAGCGAGGTCGCCACGTTCCACGCCGCGCTCGCGCCGCCCGGCGACCGGACCATGAGCGTCGAGAAATCGGTGCAGCACTACCTCGCCGCGGGGGTCGCGCCCGAGAAGCTCGTCGTCGGCGTCCCGTTCTACGGCAAGGGCTGGGTCGTGGCCGACGCGAAGGATGACGGCCTGCTCCAGCCTCCCGCGAAGAACCCCCCGAAGGGCTTCGCGCCCGGGTTCGAGGTCGCCTTCCGCGACATGGCGGCGAAGCTCCCCGGCGCCTCGCGGCACTGGTCCGCGAAGGCGAAGGCCCCCTACCTCTTCGACCCGGCCCGCAAGGTCTTCTTCGGCTACGACGACCCCGAGTCGCTCCGCCTCAAGGCCGAGTTCGTTCGCGAGCACCACCTCGGCGGCCTGATGATCTGGGAGCTCTCGCAGGACGACGCGAAGGGCTCGCTGATCCAGGCCTTCGCGCCCGGCGCCCCTGATGCGGATCGCGCTGGTCACCCGCCGCTTCCCGCCCCTGATCGGCGGCGCCGAGGCGATGCTCCGCTACCTGGCCATCGCGCTGGGAGAGGAAGGGGCCGACGTCACCGTCGTCACCTCGCGCCTCGGCGACCTGCCGGCCGAGGAGCAGGTCGGGAGCGTTCGCGTCGTCCGCCTCGCGACGTCGCCCGCGCGGTTCGTCGGCACGTGGCTCTACATGCGGAACCTCCGCCGCTGGTTCGCGGATCATCCCATCGACCTGGCCTACGTCTCGATGCTCAAGCATGACGCCTTCGTCGCCGTGGGCGAGGGGCGGCGGCGGGGATTTCCGGTCGTCCTGCGGCCCGAGGGGGCCGGCGCGACGGGCGACGTCGCCTGGCAATCGTGGGGACGCGGCGGCCGGGCGATCGCACGCCGGTGCAAGCGGGCCGATGCCTTCGTGGCGATCTCCGAGGCCGTCCGTCGGGAGTTGATCGCTGTCGGATACGACGAGTCGCGGATCGTCGACCTGCCCAACGGCGTCCCGGTGCCTGCTGAGCCCTGGTCGCCCCGACCCGATTGCGCCGAGAGCCCGCATGCCGTCTTCGTCGGCCGGCTCGCGCCCGAGAAGGGATTACACGCCCTGATCGATTCCTGGCCGATCGTCCGCCGCGCATTCCCCGCCGCGCGCTTGACGCTGGTCGGCGAGGGGCCCGAACGTCCATCGCTCGAAGCGCAAATCGCCCGCCTCGGCCTGGCCGGCGCGATTCAATTGCCCGGCGCAACTTCCAATGCGACCGCCCTGCTCGCCGCGGCCGACCTGTTCGTCCTGCCGTCGCGCGAGGAGGGGATGAGCATCGCGCTGCTGGAGGCGATGGCCCTCGGTATGCCGTTGGTCGCGACGGCGATCCCCGGCAACCTCAAGCTCGTCGAGGACGGAATCCATGGCCGCCTCGCCCCGCCGGATGACCCCGAGGGGCTCGCCCGCGCGATCGTCGCCCAGTGGTCCGACCCCGAGCGCCGCCCGGCGGATGGGACGCGAGGCCCGGCGACCGTGATCGAACGCTATTCGATCGCTGCCGTCGCGCGGCGCATCTCGAACTGTTCGATCGACTGGTCCGCATCCAGACCCGGAGGACGACGCATGGCCATCCCCGACCTGATCCCGATCGCGCGTGAGGAGGGCTATCACACCGACACGATCGGCCGCTTCGAGGGCGGCCAGTTCCTCGGCTTCGTCACCGCGACGCTACCGAGCCCGCTCCCCGAGGACTGGCCGCGGCACAAGCGTTGGTACGCCGTGCTCCACCGGTTCGACCCCGACGGCGACCACCTCGGCACCGACGCTCGGTTTATCGGCACCTCGGCCGACGGCCAGGCCGACGTCGTCGCGCGGGCGGAGGCGGCGCTGGCCGCAGTGATCGGGGGCCTCGACAACCCGGAGTTCTGCGACGTCGCAATCCGACTCTTCTCCGTCGAGGTCGACGGGCAGACGTTCGGCCTGGTCGATGCCTCGGACCCGGACGAGGAGATGGAGCGCGTCGTGCTCCTACCGAACGACCTGGCCTTCTTCGAGCCCTGGGACGGGGCCTACGACACGTGAGGGCCCCCGCCCCGTCGGCCCGCGGCGGTCACTTCTTCCGCTTCAGCTCGGAGAGGATCTGCTCGAAGCCGACCATCTCGAACTTGTCGGGCCGCTCGCCGATCGGCCGCATGCAGAAGATGAATTTGTCATCGCCGTCGAACTTGTAGATCCCCTTCGAGGTCTTCCCCTTGGCCGTGTCGGGGCCTCGTCGATCTGGAAGTCGATCGTCTTGTCGGGCTTGGCCGCGGAGTCGATCTTGATCGTCATCTTGTAGGTCCGCGAGGGGGCCACGACCTCGAGCGACTTCCCCTTGAACGTGTACGTGACATCGCCGCCGCCGCCCGACGGCACGGTCCACGTCCCCTCCAGCTTCTTCAGGTCGTCGGCGTCGTCGCCCCGGACTGTCGCGGCGGCCGCGAGCAGGCCGACCATCGCGCATCCGAGCCATCGCATTCCGTTCGTCATCGGCGTGATCCCCGGCGAGTGTCCGATCCGTGCGCAACGCCGGGACGGGTATAGGCGGGCGCAGGGCCGTCGTCAAGCGCGATCCGAGGGATCGCTCAACCCGCCCGAGGGAACTCGTAGCGCCCGACGACGGCCGTGACGTTATCGCCGCCGCCGCATTCGAGCGCCAGGTCGACCAGGCGCGGCAGGCGGCGTTGGGGTCGGCGTGCTCGCCGAGGAGGCGGGCGACCTCGTCGTCGGTGACGAGGTCGGTCAGGCCGTCGGTGCAGAGCAGCAGGCGGTCGCCGTCCTCGAGCCGGTGGTGGCCGACGTCGACCTCGATGCTCTCCCAGCCGGCGCCGAGCGAGTTGGTCAGGATGTGGCGGACCCGCATCGCCTCGGGCGAGTCGGGCTCGATCTTGCCGGCGTCGATCCGCTCCTGGGCCAGGGTGTGGTCGCGGGTCAACTGCCGGAGGCGGCCGCCCCGGTAGAGGTAGGCCCGCGAGTCGCCGACGTGGACGACGAACAGGGCCCGGCCCGCCGTGTAGCAGACGGTGAGCGTGGTGCCCATGCCCTGGAGCTTCGGGTTGCGGTCGGCCTCGTCCTGGAGCGTGCGGTGGATGACCTGGAAGAAGAGCCGGGCCTTGATCTTCATCTCCTCGGCCTCGCGCCGGCTCTCGGAGACGGTCCAGCGGATCTCGCCGCCGCCGATCTCCCAGCCCGACCGCAGCGCCATCAGGCTCGCGAGCTCGCCGAACTTGTGCCCGCCCATCCCGTCGGCGACGGCCATCGTGTAGGTGACCAGCTCCGACCCCGTGAGCGTCTCCGCCCCCAGGCTCGTCAGCACGACCTCGCGGATCCCCCGCCGCCGGACGACGAGGTAATTGTCCTCGTTGTTGGACCGGACCTTCCCCGGATGCGTCCGCGCCCCGAACTCGGCCCGCACCGGCGCCTGCGGCTCCGGCTCGTAATAGCGCGAGACCAGCTCGTCGAGCGTGACGAACTCGGCCGTCTCCGTCGGGTCGCCCGGGATGCTCAGGCTCATGGTCGCGGCCTCCTCGACGGGACACCTCGTCGCCATCCGGCCCGCAATCAGTCGTGCTCCGACCAGTATCGGGGCAGTCGCTTCGCATGAGCCATCGCGATCACGCGGACGACATCGCCATCGAGCCGATACACGAGAGAATAGGGATATCGCCCGACCAGGAAGAGCGATGGATCTCGTCGAGTTGCGGGTAACGCGCCGGGTGGGCGGCGATGGCCTCGATGGCCTCATCGAACGCGGCCTGGAATCGCTCCGCCGCCCGCGGGCTCCGCTCATAATACCAGGCCAGAGCGTCCTCGTATTCGGCTTCCGCCTCGGGATGGACCGTGACCTCAGCCACGCGCCCGCCCCTCGACGCGCCGCCAGACCCGCTCGCGGACGACCGACCAGGGCGACAACTCGACCGAATCCGACTCGATCTCGGCCGATCGTCGCCGGATCTCGGCGAGATACGCGGGATCGGGCGACGCCCCTTCAGCCGGCGGGTCTTCCGCCAGCAGTGCCGAGACCAATTCCCAGCGCTCGCCTTCGGGTAAGGCCATCGCCGCCTGGAGGATCTGCTCGGTCGCAGGGCTCATCGCCGTCCGTCCTCGATGTCGCGGCTTGCGGGAGGGATGGATCATCCTAACTGCGCCGTCCGATCCGCCGGGAACCTCGAAGTTGACGCCTCCGCATCCGCACCTCAACAATGACCGGCCCAATTACGACGCGGCATCGGTCGCGGCGCCTTCTGTCGACATGAGTTAACCACGTGCTGAACGTCCTCCAGGTGATCCCAACCCTCGACCGCTCGGGCGCCGAGAAGCAGATGGTCCTGCTCGCGAACGGGCTGCCGCGCGAGCGGTTCCGCGTCGAGGTCGCGGCGTTGACCAGACTCGGGCCGCTGGAGGGAGAGCTCCGCGATGCCGGGATTCCCGTCACGCTCATCGGCAAGCGGCTCAAGGTCGATCCGTTCGCGTTCGGTCGCCTCGTCCGCTTGATGAAATCGAGAAGATTCGACGTCGTTCAGACGTGGATCTTCGCCGCGAACGTCTACGGCCGGGTCGCGGCGCAGGCGGGCGGGGGTCCCGATCGTCGTCACGGCCGAGATGGCGGTCGACCTCTGGAAGGGGAAGGGCCAGCTCGCCGTCGACCGCCGGCTGGCGATGTGGACGGACAAGGTCGTCGGCAACTCGAACGCCGTCGTCGACTTCTACCGCGAGGCGGGCGTGCCCGACGATCGCCTGGCGATGATCCCCTCGGGGATCGGCGACGAGGAGCCGCCGGAGGTCGACCCGGCGGCCGTCCGCGCCGAGTTCGGGTTCGCGGCCGGGTCGCCGCTGGCGATCTTCGTCGGCCGGCTCGCGCCGCAGAAGGCGGTCGACGACCTGCTCGCGGCGCTCGACCTGCTCCAGCACACCGAGCCCGACCTGCGGACCCTGATCGTCGGCGACGGCCCCTTGCGCGAACAATTGCGGGCGAAGGCCCACGCCTTCACGCTCGACGACGCGGTGCGGTTCCTCGGCCACCGCGACGACGTCCCCCGCCTGCTCGCCGCGACGGACCTGCTCGTCCTGCCGAGCCTCTACGAAGGGCTGCCGAACGTCGTCCTGGAGGCGATGCGGTTCCGCAAGCCGGTCGTCGCCACGGCCGCGCCGGGGACGACCGAGGTCGTCGTCGACGGCGAGACCGGCCGGCTCGTCCCGATGCATGACTTCGTCGCGCTGGCCCGGGGCGATCCGCGAGCTGATCCGCGACCCCGCCCTTGCGCGACGGATGGGCGAGGCGGGCCGGTCGCGGGTCGAGGCCGAGTTCCGGGTGGGGTCGATGGTGGAGCGGTACGCGGCACTTTACGAGGAGATCGCGCGGGCGAAAGGCCTCAGTGCCGGCTGATCCGGACCCCTTCCGGGTGTTACAATTCCAGCTCGGAGCAACCCAGGTGTCTCCGCCGCCGGAGCGTCAGATCAGGGTTCCTCCGCGATCGGCCGTCCGCTCCTTCGAGCGACCAGTTCCGCGATGCGCCCATCCAAGTCGGGCTCCGGGTCGCGGAATACACTTCGCGAACTCCACGATGATCCGTCGTCGAAGGTGATGACGTGATATCGCGGGATGATGTTCCCGTTTGGAGCGCGAAAAGCCGCCCGGTGTTCGATCGTCCTGACGTGCGCGTAATCGTAGAACGTACTCCGGAGCGCCAGGGGGCGTCCGACCTCGACACCAGCCTCTTGAAACCTGGCGAAACTTGTCACCCCGGCGAGGAAGCAGACCACCGACCCGGCGATGATCAAGGGTGCAAGCCACATGAGAGCACGCTTCTCATCGAATCCCACGCGCTCGCTGCACGAGCGTTCGTACCTCGGGTATCGGTCGCGGAGCAAACAACGATAGAGCCATTCCATCGGGATCGCCGACGAGATCATCCCGAGAAAGAGGGCGGGGATGACCCAGAAAAGCGGCATCGTCAGGACCAGATATCGAGTCGCGGGGGCGGCCTCGTGGAACAGGCTCGCGGCGCCCTTCAACACGAGATACCAGGCGTACCCAAGCAGGGGGACGAAGATGAAAAATGGTGCGAGCGCCCCGGCCTCCCAACGACGGTAGACGCGGCGCTCTTCGTCCGTGAGCGGGGTTTCGTCGTCGACGCGTGCGGGGAAAGCCCCGCGAAAGAGAGCGAAGGACAGCGCCAGTCCTAACGGAACCAGGAAGGATGTCCAGGTGGAGGCACTCATCAGATAGGCCCCGAACCTACACGGGCTCCGATCGGTCATCGCTCGACTATATCGATCAAGCCTGTACAACCTTCGACCCGCAGCGAGCCGGTTGCCGGACCGAGACGGTGGGCGGTGCCCGCCCTACGTAAGCTCGCCTCTCATGAGGGCGCCGAGCCGGCGCTGGGCCTTGGTGAGGACTACCGGCTCGTTCAACGCACGCCACAAGGCGAGTTGTTCGGCCCGAGTGAGGACGATGTTCGGCCCGGCGGGGTCCAGTGAGTTCAGCCCCTCCCGGTCCGAGGGGCAAAGAGGCGGGCGTGACCTGGCCATATCGGTTCCTCCACGGCCATTGTACGGTGCGCACCCTTGGGGTCGAGAGGCAGCGGTGCCCTTGGCCCTCGCGGGGCGGGACGGGTATCTTCGAGGGGAGACTGATCGTCGCGAGGGCCGCGCCCTGCCCGGAATCAGGAACATCCCCATGTGCGGCATCGCCGGCGCGGCCTGGACCGAAGCGGGTCGCGCCCTCTCCGACGCCGCGCTCGCGGCCATGACGCGGGCCATCGTCCATCGGGGGCCCGACGACGCGGGCTCGTATCGCGACGACCACGCCGCGCTCGGGTTCCGACGGCTCTCGATCGTCGACCTCGCGGGCGGCCATCAGCCGCTCTCGAACGAGGACGGCACCGTCTGGACCGTCTTCAACGGCGAGATCTACAACTTCCCGGCCCTCCGCCGCCGCCTCGAGGCGAAGGGGCACACGCTCCGTCTCGTCGGGCGACACCGAGGTCCTCGTCCACCTGTACGAGGACGAGGGCCCCGATTTCGTCAAACTCCTCCGCGGCATGTTCGCGCTGGCGATCTGGGACGCCCCGAAGCGCAGGCTCGTCCTGGCCCGCGACCGGCTGGGGCAGAAGCCGCTGGTCTACCGGTTCGACGGCTCGCGCATCGTCTTCGCCAGCGAGTTGAAGGCCCTGCTGGCGCTGCCGCGACGTCCCCCGCGGACTCGAACCCGCTGGCGCTCGATCAATATCTCACGTATGGCTATATTCCGCACCCGATGACGATCCTGGAGGGGGTCCACAAGCTCCCGCCGGCGCACGTCGCGGTCTGGCACGAGGGCAGGCTCACGCTCGACCGCTACTGGGAGCCGGACTGGGAAGCCGAGAAGGACGGCGACCCGGCCGAGGACGTCGAGCGGCTCCGCGCGACGCTCTCGGAGGCCGTGCGCGAGCAGATGGTCGCCGACGTGCCCCTGGGGGCGTTCCTCTCGGGCGGGGTCGACTCGACGATCATCGTCGGCCTGATGCAGCGGGCCTCCGACCGGCCCGTGAAGACGTTCTCGATCGGGTTCAACGACCCCGCGTTCGACGAGTCGCGCTACGCCGAGATGGCCGCGAAGCACCTGGGCACCGAGCATCACAGCTTCATCGTCGAGCCCGAGGCGTGGGCGACGCTGCCCGGCCTGGCCCACCACTTCGACGAGCCGTTCGCCGACAGCTCGGCCCTGCCGACGTGGCACGTGGCGCGCGAGACGCGCAAGCACGTCACCGTCGCTCTCACCGGCGACGCGGGCGACGAGCTCTTCGCCGGCTACGATCGCTATCGGGCCGTCGCCATGGCCGCGGCCCTCGACCGGCTGCCGGCCGGGGCGCGAGGCTTCCTCGGCGGGCCGCTGGCGCAGGGCGATCCCGACGTCGGTGAAGGCGAAGACGCGGCTGCAGGCGCGTCCGGCGGATGCTCGAAGGGATCGGCGAGCCGGCCGACCGGCGCTACCTGAAGTGGGTCGGGCTCTTCGACGAGCCCTCGCGCGGCGCCCTCTATGCCGACGACTTCCTCGCCGAATTATCCCGCGCCGGCGAGCGCGATCCGTCGGGCGGCGACCCCGGCTCGGTCCTCGCCCGCGCCTTCGCCGCGGCCCCGAGGCGCGACCCGGTCACGCGGGCCATGATCGCCGACCTGCTGACGTATCTGCCGGGCGACCTGCTCGTGAAGGTCGACATCGCGAGCATGGCGCACTCGCTCGAGTGCCGCGGCCCGTTCCTCGACCATCGCGTGGTCGAGCTGGCGCTGGCCATGCCCCTGCGGCGGAAGCTCCGGCTTCGCGGCGGGCGGTCGAAGGTCGTGCTCAAGCGGGCGTTCGCCGACCTGATCCCGCCGGCCATCGCCACGCGGCCCAAGATGGGCTTCGGCGTGCCGATCGACCGCTGGTTCCGCGGCGAGCTGAAGGACGAGCTCCGCGCCGTGCTGCTCGACCCCGTCGCCCTGGGCCGCGGCTGGTTCCGGCCCGAGGAGGTGACGCGGCTGATCGACGAGCACGCCGACTCGCGGCGTGACCACGCCTACAAGCTTTGGTCTCTGCTGATGCTCGAGCTCTGGGCCCGGCGCTGGCTCGATGCCGCCTGACGGTCAGAGCCGCTTCGGGATGCTCTTCTGGTGGACGTACTCGCGGAGCAGGCGCCACCCGCCGTCGTGCCGCTTCCACACGAGGGTGTAGAACATCGGCTCCCAGCCGTGGCCGAGGTCCTTGATCCGGGTCATGAGGACGAACCCGGTGTCGCCGATCGCCTCGGCGTGGTGGATCGTCGTCTCCTTCGTGGGGATCGCGTGGGCCTGACCCTGACCCTGGCCCTTGGCGGCCGGCCGGTTGAAGAAGCCGAGCATCTGCTCGCGAGTCAGTCGGGCGAACCCGCCCTCGTCGGCCACGCGGACGCAGGTGAATTCCGGGTCGTAGGCGCCGGCGATGGCCGCGGCGTCGGCCCTGTCGGCCGCCGCGACGAACCGCTCGGCGGCGCGGCGGAGCTCGGCCGCATCCGGCTCCGGCTTGTCGCGATTTCCCCCCTGCCCGGGGGAGGGGCCGGCGATCGCGATGACGGCGAGGGCGGCGAGCCCCGAGAGCATCCCGAGGCGAAGGCGTCGCCATCTCATGAGAGTCACTCCGGCGAAGGGTTGTCGTTGCCCTGTCGAGAAGCTTGGTTCGGGATCCGAACGGCCCCGTCTAAGATCCTCAACAGGGCGAGGTGTCGTCGACCGGCCGCGGGGGTATTCGCCGGTCCGCGGCGGATCTTCGGGCGATCCGGCCGCCCGCCGGATCGTAACGCCTTACCGACGCGGCATACAATCGGGTCGGGAACCGGGTTCTTGAGGGACGGGACATGAGGCGTACGGGGCCGGTCCGAATCGCCGCGGCGCTGCTGCTGGCCATCACGGCCTCCTCGCGAGCCGAGGGCCCCGACCCCGCCACGGGCGCCCTGAAGCCGCCGCCGCTGCCCCTGGCGCATCGCTTCGGGGTCGCGCTCCAGGGGCCGCGGTACAACCCACTCGGCCCGATGGGCCCGAACATCCTGTTCGACGGCGCCCGCGACGCGTACGGGCTCGGCTTCCGCACGCTCAAGATCGCCATCAATTCGCTGGTGGTGAACCCCGACTGGCGGTTCTATCGCCTGACGGCGGCCGAGATCGCCAGTGTCCGCACCGCCGCCGACATCGCGCGGCTCGACGTCTTCCGCCGGACGCTCGACCTGCCGTTCCGGACCTTCGTCATCACGGCCGACCCCGTGGGCGAGGGGAACATGGACACGATCGTCGCCCACTCCGAGAAGGGCCGGCCAAGGCCCGTCGACCGGCCGCTCGCCGAGTCGGCCAAGGCGAACATCTACCGCCAGATCCGCGAGCTCTCGCTCCACCTCCTCACGACCTACCGCGGCACGGGCAAGATCTTCATCCTCCAGTGTGCCGAGATGGACTGGCACATCGTGCCCTACCCCGACGAGGCGCTCGAGCCGTCCGACGTCGCGCTGGCCAACGGCTATGAGTACCTCCGGATCCGCCAGAAGGCCGTCGACGACGCCCGCCGCGAGGCGAGGGCCGAGGGCGTCTACCTCTACAACTGCGTCGAGGTCAACCGCGTCAGGCCCGGGCCGGCCGGCCGGCGCACCGTCGCCGGCGCGATCCTGCCGCGGCTCGACTGCGACCTCGTCGGCTACTCGTCCTGGGGCACCTGCGAGGCGAACAATGGCTCGTTCGTCGCGGCCTTCGAGTACCTCCGCTCCGTGGCGCGGCCGAGCTATGCGTTCGGGCGCAACAACGTGTTCATCTCGGAGATCGGCACGCCCGAACGGCGGCGCGACCGCGTCGCCGCGACCCTGCGGTCGATGCTCGAGGCGATGACCCTGGGCGCCCCCTGGGTCGTCCAGTGGACGCTCTACGACAACGAGACGACCCGCAACGTCGGCGGCCGGCCCGTCGTCGTCTACGACGCGGTCGAGTCGGACTGCAACGGCCTCTGGGTCCGCAAGCCCGACGGCAGCCTCGGCCGGCTCTTCCGGGGGTATCAGCCGTACCTGACCGGCGACCCCGGCGGCCCCGAGCCGACCGACGGCCCGGCCTACGCCGCGCGGGCGTTCCGCCTGCTGCTCGGCCGCGAGCCCGACCCGGCGGCCGCCGTGAACTCGGCGCGGTACTTCGCCGAGACGCCCTGGGGCAAGGAGCGGCTCGTCGCCGACCTGCTCCTGGCCCCCGAGTACCGCGCCCGGACCTCGAACGCCTCGGCCGCGTTCGTCTTCGACGCCTACCGCGCCCTGCTCGGCCGCGACCCCGAGCCGGCCGCCGTCGGCCTCCTGGGCCGTGACTTCTCGTCCGACGCGGCCCGGGTCGACGACCTCAACCGGATGCTCAACTCCGACGAGGCCCGCCGCCGCTACGTCGACTGGCTCTTCCGCCGCTTCCACGGCCGGCCGCCCGACCCGCCTGAGGTCGCCACCTGGCTCGACTTCTTCGCCCGCGGCGGGACGCGCAAGCAGGCCTACGAGCGGTCCGCCGCCGGCCCCCGTGGCTGAATATCCGCCGCTCCGCGCCGAATTCCTCTTGCAGGACGATACCCGTCGGCGATATATACGGTGACGGATATTCGAAGACGGAGGATCGGGCTTGCCATTCGTGAAGGGACCGTCAAACCCGCTGGCCCTCGCGGTGCTCGTCCTCCTGTTCGAGCGGCCGATGCACCCGTACGAGCTGGCGGCGACGCTCCGGATGAGGCGCAAGGAGCAGAGCATCAAGCTCCGCTACGGGTCGCTCTATACCGTGATCGAAGGCCTCCAGAAGGAGGGTCTGATCGTGGCCAGGGAGACGGTTCGGGAGGGCAAGCGGCCCGAGCGGACGATCTACGAGATCACGCCCGCCGGGGTCGATCGGATGCGGACGTGGATGCGGAACCTGCTCGGGACGCCCGTCAAGGAATACCTCCAGTTCGAGGCCGCGCTGTCGCTCATCGCGGCCATCCCGCCGGCCGAGGCGACGGAGCTGCTCGAGGGGCGGGCGCGGCGGCTCGGCGAGTCGGCCGAGGAGATGCGCGCCGTGCTCGAGGTCGTCACCAAGGTCGTCGAGCCGCTGTTCCTGGTCGAGGCCGAATACCGCCTGGCGCTCATCGAGGCCGAGCGGCAGTTCGTCGAGGGCCTGGTCCGGCGGATCAAGGACGACGAGGCCTACGTGCGGAGCTGGAAGGGGTTCCACTCCGGCACCGATCGATCATCATCCGATCAGGAGTCTCACTCATGCGGCTGAACCACCTCAATCTCACCGTCTCCGACGTCGACCAGGCCCGTCAGTTCTTCGAGACGTATTTCGGCTTACGGTGCCTGGCGAATCGGGGCAACATCGCCGTGCTGATGGACGAGTCCGGCTTCGTCTTCACCCTGAGCAACTTCGAGAAGGCGACCGAGGTCCACTACCCCGGCGCGTTCCACGTCGGTTTCATGCAGGACAGCCGGGAGCGCGTCGACGAGATCTACGCCCGCCTGAAGGCCGACGGGTTCGACGCGAAGACGCCCAAGGAGTTCCACGGGGCCTGGACCTTCTACTTCCACGCGCCGGGCGGCTTCATGGTCGAGGTGGGCTATCAGCACGGTGCGGCACCCGAGTCCGGTCCAACGGCCCGGCCCGCGTGAGTCATCGCGATCCCCCGCCGACCTCGAGGATTGACACCTCGGGCGGGCAGAACAGCCGGAGCCGCGGCGCCTGGCCCTGCTCGGAGCCGGCGCCCCGGCTGACGTAGATCCGGTTGCCGTCCATCTCATGCAGCCCCCCCGCGGCGATGTGGCGGGGAACATGGCTCAGCGTGATGAGCGGCCCGAACCCGGGCACGACCACCTGCCCCCCGTGCGTGTGTCCCGCGACCACCAGGTCGATCCGCGACGAGGGCTTCAGGTCATAGATCGCGTCCGGACGGTGCGCCACGAGGATGCGCAGCGACGCGTCCCCCGCATCCTCGAGCCGGGCCACGACGCCCCGGGCCGCCGTGCTCCGGTAATCCAGCTCGATCCCGCCGATCATCAGGCCGCGATCGGCGTCGAGGACGGTCGCGTTCACCAGCGGCTTGATCCGCGTCCCCTCGACGATCTTAGCGATCCGCCCCGGCGCCTGGTCGGTGTCGCCCGGCACGAGGAAGACGCCCGCCGGGGCCTTAAGCCTGGCCAGCAGCGCGCGGAGGGCCGGGCACTCGCGATCGAGGTCGGCGTCGCTTCCCTGGAAGACGTCGCCGGGCATCAGGATCAGGTCGGGCTTCTCGGCCATCAGGGCGTCGATCACTCGATGCTCATACTCGCCGACGTGGCGGATCTGAATATCGCTCAGCACGCCGACCCGGAGCGGCCCCTTGAACTCGCGCCCCGCCGCGACCGGCACGCTCGCCCGCTCGACGCGGAGCCGGAACGGCTCGACGCACGTCATGTAGTAGCCGGCCATCGGCAGGAGCAGGCTGGCCAGCGCGGTGTTGCGGACGCTCCACGTCATGAACGGCCCGTGCGGCCAGTCCCACCCCCGGTCGGCCCAGATCAGGAACATGCCGACGAGCGGGACGACGATGACGAGGTCGACGTAGATCAGCCGGAGGATCCCGAACGGGTGGACGCCCATCGCGACGAGGAACACGGCCTTGACCGCGAAGACGGCCGACGTGATCGCGACGGCGCCCAGCATCCGGGCGAGCGTGACCCTCGGCCCCGTCGTCCACTCGACGGGCCTGCGAACGAGCAGCGCGGCCAGGGCGACGGCGAGGTCGATCAGGGTCGAGGCGAGGACGATGGCGTCGAAGTAGGGGTCGACGTCGAACATGCGGGAGAATCCTCAGGGTCGGAATGCCCCATGGCCAGGGCGGCGGCCTGGAATTGGGTTCGGTCGGCGCGGTGCGCCGGGGCCATCTTGGGTTTGCTCGGCGCCGCGCTCTCGAGGTCGCGGCCTTCCGGGCGAACGAAGCCGTGCCGAGCCGCACATAAGTTGTATTTTGGCTTTGTTCGGCGCATCGGGGTACGCCGGCCGGGGACGCGGATTGGGTTCGGTCGGCGCGAACGGGATTGGGTTCGGTCGGCGCCGGCGCTCGGGCCGCGACAGGCCGGTCGGTCGGGTTGTCGGATGGCCAAGGAGCATGCCTTTATGATCGGAATTTTCGGGCCCCGCGTTCTCCGGCCGGGGCGAAGTCGGGCCGATGCTCATGGCCCCGCGGCCTTGGCGGCCGGCGCCGGCTTCGCCGGCTCGGGGGCCTTCGCCCTGGCCTTGGTGGCCGGCGCGGGGCGGGCCGACAGGTTCCTGACCCGCGCACCGGGAAAGGCCGAACTCAAATCGGCGAGGCCGTCCGGGGTCACCCGGGGGCAGGCGAGCATGAGAGTCTTGAGCCGGGTCAGCCCGCGGAGATAGACGAGCCCCGCGTCGGTCACCCGGTTGCAGAGGACGGCCAGCTCTTCCAGCCACGTCATCCCCGCGAGGTGGGCGAGACCCGCGTCGGTGATCCTGGGGCCGGCGATGGACAGGTTTCTTGATCGGGTCAAGCCCGCGAGATGAACCAGTCCGGCATCGGTGATCTGGAAGCTCGAGACGTGGAACTCTTCCAGTTGGCTCATCTCCCCGACGATGGCAAGGCCCGCGTCCGTGAGCTCGCTGCTGCTCAGGACGTGCAGCGAAATCAGGTCGGTGCGCCTCGCCAGCGTGGCCAGTCCTGCGTCGGTGATCTGTCCATCGACCGTGATTCTGCGGAGCCGGGGAAGCTCGACGAGCACGGGCAACGTGGCGTCGGTGAGCTTGGCGCGCCCGAGGCTGATCGTCTCGAGACCTGTCAATCCTCGGAGGTGAACGAGGCCCGCGTCGCTCACGTTCGCACCGTCGATGGTCAGCTGTCGGAGCCCCGCCATGCCTTCGAGGGGGGTGAGGCCGGCGTCGCTGATCCCGGTCGCGTTGAAGGTCAGGACCCGGAGGGCCGGCAGCCGGGCAAGGTGCGCGAGCGCGACGTCATCGGCCGCGCCTGCCCCACGGATGCTGATCTCTTCGAGTTCGCCCAGTCCTGCCAGGTGTGCCAGCCCGGCGCCGGTGATGGAGACTTCCATGAGGTCAATGGACTTCAAATGCCGGAGCCGAGCGACGTCAGTCAGTGTGCCATCGGTGACTCCCGACCCGCTCAGGTTGAGCTTGTGGAGCGACGCCAACCCGCCCAGGTGCTGCAGTCCGGCGAGGACTTCGGAGGACTGGCCGGGTATCGAGAGCCATTCCAGTCGATTCAGGCGGGCCATGGCCGCAATCGTCTCGACGGTCAGGGGAGTCTTCGGCTCCGACCCAGGACGGCGCGGGGAGAAGGAGACGTAGGTCACTTCCCGGAACAGCTCGTCGCCGATCTGCCTCCTCAGCCATGAGGGCTTCGCCGCCTGATTCGGAGGGATCGGCTGGCCATTGCGGTACTGATCGTCATAGCCGATACGACCCCCCGCTGCCTCAATCGCCGCGATGGCTTGCCGCTTCACGCGGACCCGATACGCGAACCACCCGAGCCCGCCTCCGACGATCAGGACGATCGCCATCAGCGCCCGCAGGCCGAGGTGCAGCGCCGGCGGCGGGGCGGGGCCGTCGCGGGGGTGGCGGGTTGGGGGGTCTCGTCCATGGGCACGGCCTATCTCCTCACGATCGTCGGAGGGAAAGCCCTCGCTCCGCCGCTCTGCGGCGGAGTGCCTCCCCGGCCGCTCCGCGGCCCGTCGGAGCGCCGGGCGAGTCCCGGGAGCGATCGCGACCTAGACTTGCCTCGTCACGATCGCCCTGATCCTTATACCCGACAAGCTCCGATGGGCCGAGACCGCTACCGATTCGGCGAGGCCGCCCGGCCGCACTTCCTGACCTGCACCATCGTCGGCTGGCTCCCCGTCTTCACGAGGCCGGAAGCCACTCAGATCGTCCTCGACTCGTGGCGATTCCTCCACGATCGCGGCCGGCTCGCCCTCCTCGGCTTCGTGGTCATGGAGAACCACCTCCACTTCATCGCCTCGGCCGGGGACCCGTCAAAGGAGGTCGGTGACTTCAAGACATTCACGGCCCGGGCCATCCTTGATGCGCTCGCCCGTCGCCGCGATCGCGCCCTCCTGGCGGAGTTCCGGAATCGGAAGCTGGCCCATCGAACCGACCGCACGTTCCAGCTCTGGCAGGAGGGGAGCCATCCCAAGGAGATCGGCACCGAGGGCATGCTCCGGCAGAAGCTGGAGTATGTCCACGACAATCCCGTCAGGCGGGGTTATGTCGATCGGCCCGAGCATTGGCGGTACTCCAGCGCGCGGAATTACATGGGCCTTGAGGGGTTGGTGCCGGTCGCGACCGACTGGTGACCTGGGGAGGGCCGCGGAGCGGCCGGGGAGGCACTCCGCCGCAGAGCGGCGGAGCGAGGAGTCAGCGCCGCCGATTTTCATAGAAGCTCCGCAAGTCCCCCATCTTGACGAGCCGAAACTAGGGCAAGCCGGCCCGCGTTGACGGACCTGGGACATTGGGCTATGTTCCGCCCGGACCCGGCCCGCCGCGGGAGGGGCATGCAACGTCCGTCGGAGTGCAGGGAGGCACACGATGGCCACGGTCGCCGACGCGTCGCTGGGCTGGGAGACCGAGGCCTCGGGGCTCGCGTTCGCGCGGGACGTCCTGCGGATCGAGGCCGAGGCATTGGGGCGGGTCCGGGCGCAGCTCGATGAGTCGATCGCCCGCGCGGCCGACCTGGTGTTTCGTTGCACCGGCAGCGTGATCGTCACCGGGATGGGCAAGGCGGGGATCGTCGGGCAGAAGCTCGCCGCCACGCTCGCCTCGACCGGCACGGCCGCATTTCCGCTCCATCCGGCCGAGGCCGTGCACGGCGATCTCGGACGCATCCGCGCCGGGGATATCGTCGTCGCGCTCTCGCAGAGCGGCGAGACGGACGAGGTCCTCCGGCTCGTGCCGGCGATCCGGCGGATCGGCGCGATCCTGATCGCGATCACCGAGCGGCGGACCAGCTCGCTCGGCCGCGCGGCCGACCTCTGCATCGCGCTCGGGCCGATCGAGGAGGCTTGCCCGCTGGGGCTGGCGCCGTCGGCGAGCACGACCGCGCTGATGGCCGTCGGCGACGCGCTGGCCCTGCTCGTCAGCCGGCTCCGCGAGTTCTCGGCCGACGACTTCGCCGCCTATCACCCGGGCGGCAGCCTCGGCCGCAGGCTGGGACGGGTCGAGGACGTGATGCGCACGGGCCATCGCTGCCGGAAGGCCAGGGCCGACCAGTCGGTCCGCGAGGTCTTCGTGGGACTGGCCGGGCCGCGGAGGCGGTCGGGCGCGGTCCTGATCGTCGATGAGACGGAGCGGCTCGTGGGGATCTTCACCGACTCGCGACCTCGCCCGCCTCTTCGAACAGCGCAAGGACGAAGCCGCTCGATCGGCCGATCCGCGAGGTGATGACGCCCGAGCCGGTGCAGGTCGGCGTCGGGGCGACGGTGCTCGAGGCCATCGAGGCGATGCGCGACCGGAAGATCAGCGAGCTGCCGGTCGTCGACCGGGGCGGCCGGCCCGTCGGGCTGGTCGACCTGACCGACCTGATCGAGCTCGTGCCGGGCGAGGTCGACGAATGACGGTCGGCGGGGACGAGCTGGCCGAGCGGTGCGCGGCGATCTCGCTGCTGCTCGTCGACGTCGACGGCGTCCTCACCGACGGCGTGATCGCGATCGACGACCGGGGCGTCGAGACGAAGCACTTCCACGTCCGCGACGGCACCGGCCTGGCCCTCTGGCGGAAGCTCGGCCGGCCGGCGGCGATCCTCTCGGGGCGCAAGGCCGAGGCGGTCGTCCACCGGGCGAAGGAGCTGGGGATCGCGCCGGTGATCCAGGGGGTGAGCGACAAGGGCGAGCCGTTCCGGGGGCTGATCCGCGACCTGGGGCATCGAGGCGCGAAGCAGGTCTGCTACGTCGGCGACGACCTGGCGGACCTGCCCGTGCTGCTGGCCGCCGGGCTGGCGCGCCTGCCCGAGCGACGCGGCGCCCGAGGTCCGCGAGGCCGCCCACCTCGTCCTCGACTCGCCCGGCGGGCGGGGGGCGGTCCGCGAGGTGGTCGAGGTGATCCTCAAGCATCAGGGGCTCTGGGACGACCTGGTCGCGCGGCAAAGGATTCCGGCGTGAGTCGAGTCGGGGGATCGCAAAGGTGATATTTTCAAGACAGTGGCATCGACAGGAGCAGGGTCTCCGGCGCAAGGCCGCCACGACCTTGCCGCCTGCGGCGACCTTGACGGCGCGGCCCGCCCGCCCGCGTCGATCTCGCCGGGTCGCCGACCCTTGGCATGCGATTGGCATCGGCGAGACGCCCGCACCGCGACGATGCGCCGGCTGAGTTCGAGAGGTTGAGCGAGCGGAGTCCCGCACGGTCCATCGCCGGGAGCGGTCGTGTTCAAGAAAGCCCTCCAGATCGTCGTCACGTTCGGCGTGCTCACGGGCGCGTACCAGGCCTACCTGGTCGCGTTCGCGCTGCTGACCGACCGGATCGGCGACCGCCGGCCCACGACCGAGTGGGTCGCGCACGAGGGCAAGGTCGCCAAGGAGGCGACCCGGCTCGCCGTCGCGACCTTCGGCGAGAAGCACTGGGCGGCCAACCCGAAGCTGAACATCCGCCTGTATGATGCCGAGCGCGGCTTCTTCATGTATGCGGGCGATTACGAGCGGCTGGAGAAGGGCAAGAAGCTCAAGTTCTGGCCGTTCGCGATCATCTGGATGGACAAGGGCGGCAAGGGCCTGAAGACGGCCACCAGCGCCGAGGCGCACGTCGAGCTGAACGAGCCGCTGGGCCTGGCCAAGCCCGGGCGCCGGCGATGCACGTCATCGAGGCGAGGCTCGAGCAGGACGTGATCCTCCGCGACGACAAGGGGACGCCGCTGGACAGGTCCGACGACACGGTCGTCGACGGCGACGGGGGTCCCCTGCCCTACATCGAGTATTCGGAGAAGGTGAGCCCGCCGGAGATCCGGACCAGGTCGCGGGTCCGGATCGTCGACCAGAAGCTGAAGCTGACCGGAAGCGACCTGCTGATCCAGATGCGGAAGCCGCCGAAGGGCCAGGCCGGCTCGGGCGGCGGGTTCGACGCCGAGACGGCGTTCCTCAAGAAGGACGTCCGGATCCTGATCGCCGACGCCGGCAAGGGCGGCGTGATGCCCGGCCAGGTCCGCGGGCAAGGTCGCGGGGCCGACGCCGACGACGGTCCGGTCCGACGGCGAGATGCGCGTCGACCTGCCGCCCAAGCCCAGGGCGCTGCGGCCGTGGGAGGAGGGCCCGCCCGACCAGGAGGGGCCGACCTACGTGACCTTCCGCCGCAACGTCGAGGTCGCGCGCGGGGTCGAGGCGCCCGACACGCTCACCGGCGACAACCTGCGGATCACGCTGACGCCGGCCGAGCGGCGGCTCGAGTTCTCGCCGCTGCCGGGCGGCGCCGTGGTCGTCCTCGGCGCCGCGTGCTTCGCCCCGGCGCGGGCGGGCGCTGCCCGCGCGAGTCGCGGGGCGGCGACGCCGACGGGCCGCTCGGCAGCCTCGAGCTCCGCCAGGCGCACGCCACCGGGTTCGCCGTCTGGCTCATGTCGCCGTCGCAGGGCGTCGAGGCCAAGTGCAACGAGCTGATCTACAAGAAGCGGCTGCCCAAGCTCGAGGACGAGACCTACCTCCGCGCCGACGCCCGCCCCGACGGCATGCCGCCCCTGTTCGTCCAGAAGGTCGACCGCGACGGCACGCCGGCCGAGCCGGGTCCGGTCCGGTCGGTCACCTACGTCTGGGCGGTCGACGCGACGATCTTCGACGACGGCCAGGGCGGCTCGGCCTCGTCGGTCATCGCCCGAGGGCCCGGCAAGCTCGAGTCGCGCCCCGACCGCGACAAGTCGAAGGACCACGAGGCGACCTGGAACGACTCGCTCGTCGTGAAGACGCTGCCGCTGACGAAGGCGCAATTCGACGAGATCGCCGCCTCGCTGCCCAGGGGCACGCCCCCGCCCACGCGCCGGGAGATCACGCTGACGGGCGAGCCGGTGCTGATCGACCACACGCAGGAGATGCGGCTGTCGGCCCGGCGGTCGGTCTTCGCCAGCCTGCTGCCCAGGCCCGGGGGGACGGAGCCGGCGAAGGCCGACGCGGCGAGGCCGGGCGGGTCGCTGAGCTCGGGCTCGTCGCGGATCGAGCGGGTGATCGCCCGCGAGCAGGTGGTGCTGACGTCGCCGGGCAAGAGGATCGACGCGCGGGACATCCTGGACGCTCCGTTCGAGGAGGTGCTCGCGCTGGCCAAGGCCGACCCGGCCCCGGCCGCCGCGCCGGCGGCCTCGTCGTCGTCGCCGGCCCCCGGCGCCGCCGTCGCCGCGACGAACGCCCCGCCCGCGAGCGGGCCCGCCCCGGCCGAGGCGCCCGCGGGCGACCCGGCGCGGAAGGCGGCGCCCGGGCCGGCCGTGCACGTCACGGCGCACCGGGTCCTGGCCTTCATCCGCCGGACGCCCGACGGCAAGACCGAGCTCTCCAAGGCGATGCTCCGCGGCGCCGTCGAGGTCCACCAGGACCCCACCCCCGAGAAGCCTCGCGGGACGCACGCCCGCGGTGAGGCGCTCAACCTCTTCACCGTCGGCCCCGACCAGATGCAGTTCAACCTCTGGAACACCGACCCCTCGGCCGCGGCCGGCGAGCCCCGCCTCGCGGCCCTGGACGGCGTGAAGGTCGAGCGGATGACGGCCGCGGTCGACACCGACGACTACTCGATCCGCGGCCCGTACATCGGCCTCGACCAGGCGCGCGACGTCGCCTGGGTCACGGGCGCCGGCACGCTCACCCAGCTCGCCGAGCGCGGGTTCCTCAACGAGAAGGGCCTTCAGAAGCGCAACCGCGACCTCGCCCGGATGACCCCCCAGGAGCGTGCAAAAGAAAAGGGCAAGAAGGTCCCGCTGGTCATCTCTTGGTCCGAGCAGATGCGCTTCTTCGGCCGGACGACCGACCCCGAGGGCCAGCCGACCGGCAAGGCCGAGTTCCGCGGCAAGGTCGACGCCAAGTCGGAGACCTACCGGATCGTCGCCGACGAGCTGGACACGTACACCGACCGCCCCGTCTCGCTCGTGGCGCGGAAGAAGCCGGCGCCGGGCCTCGCGTCCAACCCCGACGACACGCCGGCGGCCGGCTCGTCCGAGGAGCCCAAGCCCGAGCTGGTCCGGCTCGAGGCCCGGACCCGTCGCGAGCCGGGCAAGCCCGAGACGACGGGCGTGATCGCCCTCAACACCCGCTTCGACGAGGAGGCGACCGGCGAGCTGATCGAGCGGCAGCGGATCGACGCGGGCACGCTCCGCTACGACAAGCGGACGGGCAACTACCTCGTCCCCGGCCGGGGGATCGTCCGGCTCTGGCGCCGCTCGGCGCTGCCGGCCGACCCGAAGCGGCCGGCGGCACCGAGGCAGTTCGGCGAATGGGAGCTGACCAAGGTCGCCTTCGCCGACGAGATGCTCGGCCGGTTCGGCGTCGCCACGGGCGACGAGCAGCCCGAGCCCCGCACGGCCGACTTCTACGGCCGGGTCACGACGGCCAATGCCCCGGTCAAGGACCAGATGACGGACATCGACTTCGACCGCCGGCCCCCGGGCACGCGCTACCTGACCTCGGACCGGCTCCGGGTCGTCGACTACCCGCCGCCGAGGGGGTCCAAGGGCGTCTCGTCCTACCAGATCGTCACGGCCGACGGCGGGATCGTCCACGCCCACGACGACACCACCGCCCTGCAGGGCGACTACATCCACTACGACACCCAGAAGGGCCAGTTCTACGCCTACGGCGAGGAGGGCCGGAAGATCACGATCACGAAGCAGAACCTCGTCGGCCAGGAGGCGTCCACGAACAGGGCCGACGCCGTCATGTACAACACCAAGACGAAGGAGATGGAGGAGATCAACCCGTTCCAGATGCTCCTCGTCGACGGCAAGGGCGCGCGGCTCGGGCCGGCGCCGCCGCCCCCGCAGCCGGGCGATCCGCCCAAGACGAGGCCCAAGCGGCAGCCGCTGCGGCCCCCGCCCCGGACGAGCATCGAGCGCCGCGACTTCTTCGGCCGCTGACCCGCCGGGGGGCCTCGCCCGCCCCGGAAGGTTGACGAGGCCGCACGAGGCCGCACAAAACCTGCACGCTCGGGTTCGGTCGGCGCCAGGTGCCGGGGTTGGGACCCCGACGAAACGAACCCAATCGGCCCCGGCCGGCCGCTCGCCGCCCCTTGCATGGCCCCGTAGAATGGGAGGGTCATGCGGCCGCGGAGCGGTGGGACCGGGGATCGTCGCCGATGAAGCATCGAGGTCGGATCGCGGTCGCGCTGCTGGCGTGGGCCGCGCTGGCGGGCTGCGGACGGACGCCGAAGGAGGTGGCGCCGCCCGAGCCGCCGCCGTTCCAGGTCGCCTCGGCGGTGACCGACGAGGTGACCGACTACGAGGAGTTCCCCGGACACCTCGACGCCGTCAGGTCGGTCGAGGTCCGGGCGCGGGTCGGCGGGTACCTCGTCGGGGTGCTGTTCGAGGACGGGGCCGAGGTGAAGGAGGGGGCGGAGCTGTTCCGGATCGACCCGCGCCCCTACCAGGCGGAGCTCGAGCGGGCCGAGGCGCAGGTCCGCCGGGCCGAGGCGAAGCTGGCGCGGATCGACGCCGACGTGCGCCGCTCCCAGAACCTCTTCGGCCGCGGCGCCATCAACCGCGAGGAGGCCGACCGCAGCGCCGGCGATTACGAGGAGGCCAGGGCCGCCCTGGAGAGCTCGAAGGCCGCCCTCGTCCTGGCCAGGCTCAACCTCGACTACACCCGCGTCACCGCCCCGCTCGGCGGCCGGCTCGGCCGCCGGCTCGTCGACCCGGGCGCGCTGGTCCGCGCCGGGGTGACGCCGCTGACGACGATCGTCCAGCTCGACCCGATCTACGTCTACCTGACCGTCGACGAGCAGACGCTCCGCCGGCTCCGGGGCTTCGCCAGGTCGCTCGGCAACGGCGAGCACGAGCTGACGGCGCGGGTCGGCCTGGCCGACCAGCCGGGCGAGTTCCCCCACGAGGTGACGATCAGCTTCAGCGACAACCAGATCAACGCCGCCAGCGGCACGCTCGAGGTCCGCGGCGCGATCGCCAACCCGATCCTGCCGGAGGAAGGCCGGACGTTGCGCAACGGCCGGCCGTTCATCCCCGGCATGTACGCGCGGGTGCGCGTCCCGCTCGGCTCGCCGCGGCGGGCGCTTCTGGTGCCCGAGCGGTCGCTCGGGACCGACCAGGGGCGCAAGTTCCTCTACGTGGTCGACCGCCGCGGCAAGGCGGTCTACCGCCCCGTGACGGCCGGCCCGGCGCACAAGGGGATGCGGGTGGTCGAGGAGGGGCTGCGTGAGGGCGAGCGGTTCGTCGCCAGCGACACCACGCGGATCACGCCGGGGATGACGGTCACGCCGGTCCCGGTGGCCGACCCGTGGAGCCTCGCGGGCGACGAGGCCGCCCCCGCCCCTACGCCCGCCGCGACGCCGGGCCGCCCGCAGGCGCCGGAGCCGAGCGCGACCGCCCCGGCCTCCGCCGGGCCGGCGGCGAAGCCGAAGTCGTCCCCATCGGCGCCGCCCTCGACGGGGCGGCCCGGCCCGCGCGGGCGGCGCTGAGCGGGCGGGGGCTCGTCTCGGTGGTCGCCCTCGCTGGGGAGGCAGAAGAGCAGAAAGCACAAAGCAGAAAGCACAAAGCGGAGGGAGAGAAGGACTTCTCCGTTCCGCCCTGTGCTTTCTGCTTTCTGAATCGGACGCGTCGCCGCCCCGAGCCCTGACGCCGGTCGGCCCCATCCCCGCGATTCGCCGCCCAAGGCCCGGGCGTGTGATATCCTCTGAACGGCGGATTGTCCGTGGCCGCCCGCGGCGCGCCCGCGGGCCGCGAGATCGGCCCACCCTGCAGAATCCTCCAGGGCCACGGACCCGAGGCCGGCCCCGTCACGGACGATGCCGGCCATCGCCGCCCCTCACCTTCGATCGGCCCCTCGCCGTCAATTCCCCGCCGTCCCCCCGGACCCGCACGGCCCGCGCCACGCGGCTGTCCGCGATCGCGGTACGCCCGCGGGATGGCGAGGGACGCTCGCGCGTCGCGAAGGGATTGAACGCCTTCTCTAGGGATGTCCAGACATGCGATTCCACGACATTCGGCGGGGCCGGCGCGACGGAGGCCGTCCCGACCGGCGGGCGAATCGGGCGGTCGCCGCCCTCGTGCTGGAGAGGCTCGAGGGCCGGGTCGTGCTCGCGCTCCTGCCCACGACGACGGCGATCGCCGCGGCCCCGACTTCGACGACCTTCGGGACGGAGGTCACGCTCACGGCGACCGTCCAGGCCGTCGGCGGGGGCGGCACGCCGACCGGCATGGTCGAGTTCGAAAACGGCACGACGTCGCTCGGCTCGCAGGCCGTGGACGCCAGCGGCGTCGCGAAGCTCAAGCTGTCGACCCTCCCCGTGGGCGACGACTCGATCAAGGCGATCTACGAGGGCGACAGCACCTTCGACACGAGCACCAGCACGCCGACGCCCGTGATCATCGCGAAGGCCCCGACCACGACCGTGCTCCTGGTCCAGCCGACCTCGAGCGTCTTCGGCCAGCCGGTGAAGCTCACGGCGACGGTCTCGTCCAACACCTCCGGCATCGGCACGCCGGCCGGCCACGTCGAGTTCCTCAACGGGTCGACCGAGATCCAGACGGTCGCGGTCACCAGCGGCGTCGCCACGCTCACGACCTCAACGCTGCCGATCGGCTCGGACTCGATCACGGCCGTCTATCAGGGCGACGATCCGAACGACTCGTTCGCCACGAGCACGTCGCAGGCCATGACGGCGACGGTCTCCACGGTGCCCACCACGGCAACCTTGAACGTGTCGCCGGTGAACCCGAGCCTCGGCCAGACGGTGACGCTCACCGCCACGGTCGCGCCGCAGAGCGGCTTCACGGGGACGCCGACGGGGACGGTCACCTTCCTCGACGGGACCACCACCCTGGGCAGCGCCCGCTGACCAACGGCGTCGCCACGTTCACGACCCCGAACCTCAAGGGCGGGGCCAACGTCCTGGAGGTCAGCTACGCCAGCGACGGGACGTTCTCCACGGCCACGTCGCCGACGGTCACCGTGACGATCGCCCAGGACGCCTCGACCACGTCGCTGACGGTGTCGCCCAACCCGTCGCTCGTCGGCCAGTCGACGACGCTGACGGCCACCGTCATGGGGGTGAACTCGGGCACCGTGATCCCGACCGGGACGGTCCAGTTCTTCAGCGGCACGACGTCGCTGGGCTCGTCCACGATCAGCGGCGGGGTCGCGACCAAGATGGCCACGCTGCCGCTGGGCGCGGATTCGGTGACCGCCCACTATTCGGGCGACGTCAGCTTCACGCCGAGCGTCTCGCCCGCCGTGCCGGTCCAGGTGACCCTGGCGGGGACGCGCGTGACGGTCACGCCGACGATTGCCAACCCGGGCCCGACGCAGACCGAGACCTTCAAGGTGAGCGTCGCCTCGGGCGCCCGGGCGTCACGCCGACGGGCACGGTGGAGATCTTCAGCGACGGGGTGCTGCTCACCACGGCGACGCTCTCGAACGGCTCCGGGACGACCCAGGGCGTCGTCCTGCCGATCGGCAACCAGATCATCGCGGCGGTCTACACGGGCGACTCGACCAACGCCCCCTCGGCCTCGGCCGCGCAGACGCTGCCCGTCGGCACGCAGGTCGAGCAGTACCTCAACGCGATCTACGTCGAGGCCCTGGGCCGGCCGATCGACGTCAGCGCGATCATGACGATCAACGTCGGCGGGCTGGGGAACTGGCTCGCGCAGTATGTCGAGCACCACGCGATCCGCCGGCCGGTCGTCACCGGGATCGTCCACAGCAAGGAGACCCGGCAGTTCGCCGTCCAGGCGACGTACCTCAACGTCGCCGGCAAGGCCCCGACCTCGCCGCAGCAGCAGAACGCGTTCGTCGACAGCAACGGGACGTCGCTGAAGCTGAACTCGCGCGTCTTCGGCGGGCCGGCCTACTACGCGAAGGTCGGCGCGTCGATCGAGGCGTACCTGACGGCGCTGGGCAACGACATCCTCGGCGCCCCCCTGCCGGCGGCGCTCGACGCGACGTTCACGGCCGAGCTCGAGCACGGCACGCCGCGCTCGACGGTCGTCTCCCAGCTCCTCCAGACCCCGGAGGGCAAGCAGGCGCAGGTCAACGGCCTCTACCAGCGGATCCTCGGCCGCGCGGCCGACCCCGCCGGCCTCAAGACGGGCGTCGCCATCCTCAACCAGGGCAAGTCGCAGGATCGCATCCTGATCAACCTGTTCTCCTCGCCCGAGTTCTTCAACCAGTTCTCGCAGAAGAAGTGACGACTCCCCGCGGCCCGCTGAAACGAACCGGCCGCCCCGTCGCTCCCCCCTCTCGGGCGGGCGATGGGGCGGCCGGATGCGGTTTATGCGGACATCTCGATCAGTACACCTCACCCGCCCGGACGACGTGGCCGCCGGCGCCGCCCGCGGCGCCGGCCTGGGGGGCGTAGCGGACGTGCCAGCCCTCGGCGGCGCGGACGGTGGTGAGGTCTTCCTTGGTCAGGCCGTAGCGGGCGAACCAGGGGGTGCCGTGCTCGCGGACGACCGCGTCGACGTCGGCGACGCGCTTGCAGGCCCGTCGGTCGCGGCGAACTTGGTCCGCGCCTCGGCGCCGTCCTGGAGGAAGTACTCCTTCCAGAAGGCCCGGCCGCCGAGGACGCCCGAGCAGCCGCACTCCATCGCCATCTCGACCTGCTTGAAGTAGTCGGGGTAGTCGACGCCGGCCGAGAGCAGCACCCAGGGCCGCTCGCTGGCCTCGCTGAGGGCGTGCAGGTTGTCGTGGAGCTGGTCGTCGGACTCGTGCCCGAGCGTGCCGGGGAACTCGGCCTTGTAGACGTCGCAGAACCGGCTGATCTGCCGGGCCGACTCGATGACCGTCTCGGCCTTGCGGTCGAGGTACGCCTTGTCGGTCTTCTTCTCGCCGCCGTAGGGGAAGGCGACCGGCTCGAGCAGGAAGAGGATGTCGTACTTCTTGCAGTCCTCGTAGACCTCCTGGATCAGCGCGAACTGGTGCTCGGCCGAGATCGGCTCGCCCGGCTCGAACGGGGCGAGCAGCTTGACGGCGTCGGCCCCCATCAGCTTGATCTTCTCGACGCGACCAGCCCGGCTCGATCTCGCCCATCGGGCCGCCGACCTTGTTCTTCGGGCTGCCCGACTTCTCGACGCGGACGAGCATGCCCTTGTCGGCCGGGATCGCGCCGGAGGCGATCGGCCGACCAGGCGCCGTAGTAGGCGTCGATCAGCACGCCCGAGGCGGCCGGGGCCATCTGCCGCATCATGTCGAGCTTGGCCTCGACGATCTCCTCGTAGGTCGGCTCGCGGTCCTGCCCCTTGCGCCTTGAGGGCCTTGTGGGCCATCTCGATCATCGAGCTGTTCTGGTCGAGGGCCAGCATCGTCAGCGTGCCGTTGGGGTTGCTGATCCGCTGGAGCCCGCGGAGCTTGCCCGGGGTCAGTCCCTTGCCCAGCAGCACGGTGGCGCTCAGCTTGCGAGCGGAAGTAGTCTCGGCGACGGCCATGTGCGGAACACTCCTGCGTAACGAACGGTGAGGCTCTGAGTTCGGGATCGGGTGGTTTGTGCGGGCCGGGCCGCGTTTCTTCGCGACGGCCGGACGACGATCGGGCGCCGCGCGTACGGCGGGCGCACCTCACGGGATCGCGACCCGACTATAGGCGATCGCCGCCCGGTCTTCAAGCGCCGGGCGCGTGGCCGCGAGGCCGGTCGGTCGGGCGAGCCGCGTCATCGGCCTCGGGGTCGGGTCCGTCGGGATCGGCCCGCCGGGGCGGCCTCGCCCGCCTTGAACGGTTGACGAAGCCGCACGAAGCCACGCATAACCTGCACGCTCGGGTTCGCTCGGCGCCACGACAGGGTCCCGAGACCCCGACGAAACGAACCCAATCCGGTCCCGCGTGACCCCCGTCGGCGGCCGGCCCGCGCCGGCTCGCCCTCGCGTCGCCCTTGCCGACGCGGCTAGACTTGGGCGCGTCACTCCCCCGGGCCGAGGCGGCCCATCCAACACGGAGACCTGAACTTGGCACGCACCTTCAAGACCGCGCCCCTGCTCGTCGTGCTGGCGCTGGCCGGCTGCGGCGAGGACCCCGCCGCGAGCGTCCCCAAGGCCGACGTCGCGGCCCCCAAGCCCGTCGCCGCCGAGCCGAAGCCCGCGGCCGAGGTCGCGAGCCCCGCCGAGCCCAAGGCCAAGGAGGCCGCCCCAGCGCCCGGCGCCGCCCTGCTCGCGATCGAGCCGGCGACGTCGAAGATCGAGTTCATCGGCTCGAAGAAGGTCGGCGGGTCCCACAACGGCGGCTTCAAGGCGTTCCACGGCACGGCCGAGCTGGTCCCGGGCAAGCCCGAGCTCAAGGCCGTCGTCGTCGACATCGAGACGCCCTCGATCTACTCCGACGACCCCAAGCTCACCGATCACCTCAAGACCAAGGACTTCTTCGAGGTCGAGAAGTACCCGGTGGCCAGGTTCGAGACGACCGAGATCAAGCCCGGCGGCGACAAGGGGGCGACCCACACGCTCGTGGGCAACCTGACGCTGCACGGCGTGACCAAGTCGATCACGATCCCGGCCACCGTCAAGGTCGAGCCCGACTCGATGAGCCTGACCAGCGAGTTCGCCCTGGACAAGAACGACTTCGGGATGACTAACGGCGGCCCCGGCGACGTGATCCGGCACGACGTCGTCATCAAGCTCGACGTGAAGGCGGCCAGGAAGGGCTGACCGGCCATCGGTGCCTTACCCGGGCCCGCGACGCGGCGGGCCCCACGCCCTCGCCGGCGATGGCGCGCCGGCAGGTGACAGGCCGCGATCCGTGACCTATGGTTCCCCTCAGGACCGCGCCGTGGCGGACTGGGGGGCCGAGCCGGCCCGCCTTCCCATCGCCGGGCGGAAGGGGCGCCGATGTCGAGCGGGGGCCAGGGATCGTCGCGCCGGAAGGCGACCTACCGGATCATCACGACCGCGGCGCGGGGGCCGTGGCCTTTCGCCGCGGCGGAGGGCCCCTCGCCCGGCGAGACCCGCAGGGGCCGGCGTGTCCGCGCCGCGATGGTCGCCGGGCTCATGCTCCTGACCGGGGGAGTCGCCTTCGTCGGCGTCCGCGTCTATCTCGACGTCGGCCGGCTGATCGAGGCGAATGAGGAGGTCGACCGCGGGCGGGTCCGGCTCGCGTCGATCGCGGAGATCGTCCGCCGGCTCGGCACCGCCGAGGCCGGCCAGCGCGGCTACCTGCTGACGGGCAAGGCCGACTACCTCGACCGCTACAAGACCTCGCGCGAGGGCATGTTCGCCGAGGTCGACATCCTGTCGCGGCAATACGGCGGCCGCGACGTCGAGCGCAAGGCGCTGGGGCGGGTCCGCGTCGCGGCGGCCGAGAAGTTCGCCGAGATGGGGCGGACGATCGAGCTTCACGACGCCGGCCGCCGCGACGAGGCGGCGGCGGTGGTGCGCTCGGGCGTGGGCGAGCGGCTCAAGGTGGAGATCCTGGCGCTGGCCGAGGCCGTCGAGCGGGCCGAGCGCGACCGGCTCGCCTCCTGGAGGCGCGAGGCGGTCCGCCACTCCGGCACCGCGCCGGCCGTGCTGCTCGCCCTGCTCGGCGGGACGCTCGTCGTCGTGTTCGGCCTCTACGAGGCCATGGCGCGGGAGGTCCGCGAGCGCCGCCGGGCCGAGGCCGTGCTCCGCGAGAGCGAGGGCCGCTTCCGCGCCTCGTTCGAGGCGGCGGCCGTCGGCATGGCCCTCGTCGCCCCCGACGGCCGGCTCCTCAAGGTCAACCGCGCCCTCTGCGAGATGCTCGGCCGCGACGAGGCCGACCTGCGGGCGCGCGACTTCCCGTCGATCACCCACCCCGCCGACCTCGCCGAGGACCTCGGGCTCGTGCGCAGGACGCTCGACGGGGAGATCGACACGTACCAGATGGAGAAGCGCTACCTCCACCGCGACGGCCGGACGATCCACGCCGTCCTGGCCGTCTCGTTACTCCGCGACGAGGCCGGCCGCCCGCTCCACTTCGTCTCGCAGGTCCAGGACATCACCCCTCGGGTCCTGGCCGAGCGCAAGGCCGGGGAGGATCGCGCGTTCATCGAGCGGATCGCCGGCGCCGTGCCGTCGATCCTCTACGTCTACGATCTGGAGGGGAGGCGCAACGCCTGGTCGAACGCGCGGATCATCGAGGTCCTCGGCCGCACGCCCGAGCAGGTCCTCGCCCTGGGCCCCGACCTCCTGGCGGCGCTGGTCCACCCGGACGACCTGCCGCGCGTCGAGGCGCACTTCCGGTCGATAGCCGGCGCGGCCGACGGCGAGGTGCGCGAGGCCGAGTACCGGATGCGGCACGCCGACGGCTCGTGGCGCTGGCTCCGGTGCCGCGAGCTGGCCTTCCGCCGCGGCGAGGACGGGCGGGTCGTCCAGGTGCTCGGCTCGGCCGAGGACGTGACCGACCGCCGTCGCGAGCAGGCCGAGCTGGCGCGGGCCCGCACCCAGCTCGCCGACGCCGTCGAGAGCCTCGACGCCGGGCTCGTCATGTTCGACGCCGACGAGCGGCTGGTGATCTGCAACCGCCGCTTCCGCGCCATGTACTCCGAGATCGGCGACCTGCTCGTCCCCGGCGCGACCTACGAAGCGATCGTCCGGGCCGGGTCGCGGATCTATCCGCCGCCCGAGTGCGACGCCCACCTGTCGGCCGAGGAGCTTGTGGCGCAGCGGGTCGAGCACTTCCGACGCCACAAGGGCGAGAGCTACGAGCTCGGCGCCGGCGGCCGATGGTCGCGGGTCGGCGAGTTCGCCACCAGCGAGTGCGGCACCGTCTGCCTCGTCACCGATATCACCGACCAGAAGCGGCACGAGGAGGAGCTCCGCCGCGCCCGCGACGAGGCCCAGGGGGCCGCGCGGGCCAAGGCCGAGTTCCTCGCCAACATGAGCCACGAGATCCGCACGCCCATGAACGGCGTCCTGGGCATGGCCGAGCTGGCGCTGGGCACCCCCCTGTCGCCCCGGCAGCGCGAGTACGTCGCCGCCGATCAAGTCGTCGGCCGAGTCGCTCCTGACGGTCATCGACGACATCCTCGATTTCTCGAAGATCGAGGCGGGCCGGCTCGAGCTCGACCCCGCCCCGTTCGGCCTCCGCGCCCTGCTCGACGACACGCTCCGTGCCTTCGCCCCGCGGGCTCACGAGCGGGGCCTGGAGCTGGCCTGCCGGATCGCCCCGGGCGTCCCCGACGTCCTGCTCGGCGACCCCCACAGGCTCCGCCAGGTGCTGGTCAACCTCGTCGGCAACGCGATGAAGTTCACCGAGCGGGGCGAGGTCGTCGTCTCGGTCGACCTCGACGGCGAGGCCGCCGAGGGCGGGGCGACCCTGGCCTTCGCCGTCCGCGACACGGGCATCGGCATCCCCGCCGACCGCCGCGAGGCCGTCTTCCGCGCCTTCGAGCAGGCCGACGGCTCGACGACGCGGCGTTACGGCGGAACGGGCCTGGGCCTGACGATCTCGGCGCGTCTGGTCGCGCTGATGGGCGGGCGGATCTGGGTCGAGGAGGCGCCCGGCGGTGGCAGCCTCTTCCGGTTCACGGCCCGGTTCGGCCGCGTCGAGGGGGCCGAGGCCGCGCCGGCCGCGCCGGCGTCGTTCGGTGGCCTGCCGGCGCTGGTCGTCGTCGGCAACGAGACGGGCCGGGCCATCGTCGCCGAGATGCTCGCCGGCTGGCGGATGGAGCCGACGGCCGTCGCCGACGCCGGTTCGGCCGCCGCCGCCTGCCGCGCGGCCCGCGATGGCGGCCGGCCGTTCGCCGTGGCCGTGGTCGACGGCGAGCCGCTGGCGCGGGCGCTGGCCGACGCCGGGGCCCCGATCGTCCTGCTGTCTGCCGGGGTCGCCGATGATTGCGAGGCCGGCGGGCTCGTGCCCTCGGTGGCGGCCCGGCTGACGAAGCCGGTCCGGCAGTCCGAGCTATTCAACGTCCTCGCGACGCTCCTGGGCGACGGCCGGCTGCCGGCACCCGACCTCGGCATCGCCGCGGCGGCGGGCTCGGGCCCGTCCGCCCGTCCGCTCCGCGTCCTCCTGGTCGAGGACCACCCGCTCAATCAGGTCGTCGCCACCCACATGCTCGAGCGTCTCGGCCACGGCGCCGTCGTCGCCTCCGACGGCCGCCAGGCCCTCGCCGCGATGGAGTCGGGCCGATTCGACGTCGTCCTGATGGACCTCCAGATGCCCGTCATGGACGGCTTCGAGGCCGCGGCCGCCCTCCGCGCCCGCGAGGCGGAGGCCGGCCGCCACACCCCGGTCATCGCCCTGACCGCCCACGCGATGAAGGGCGACCGCGAGCGCTGCCTGGCCTCCGGCTTCGACGGCTACCTCCCCAAGCCGATCCGCCGCGCCGAACTTGTCGCGGCCCTCGAGTCGCTCGGGACGCTCGCCCCGGCCGTCCCCTGAGGGTATCCTTGCTCTTGCCGGCGTGACCCCCGCGAACCCCGCGGCGGGCGCGGGGCTCCGATGGGAGCAGGACCATCCGAACTGACGTCCCCGGTCGAAAGGAGGCGGGACGATGGAGTCGCGCGAGTTCGAGTCGATCACCCTGGACAAGGCCCTCTCGGTCAAGAATCGCCTCGCCGGCCGGCTGGCGCAGGCGCGGGCGAATGTCCAGACCTATAACTGCGTCGTCGTCGGCCAGCGCGAGGCGACGGTCGACGTCCGCGCCGAGTACGAGCGAATGGGCCGGCTCCAGGAGGCGCTGGTGGCGGTGAAGGCCGCGATCCAGCGGGCCAACGGGCCGATCCTCGAGGACGTCTACCGCCTGGGCGAGGCCAAGGCCGTGATGCAGATGCTCAACGGCCTGAACACCAAGCAGGGCCCCGAGCCCGGCTACAACGGCGTGACGTTCGACTACGACTCGACCTTCCTCAAGCCCGAGGTCCTCGAGATGGTCCTCCGCCTGGAGGGGCGGGTCGACGACATCCAGGACCGGATCAACCGTCACAACGCGTCGACTCGGATCGAGCTGCCCGCCGCGGTGCTCGACCTGGCGCGTTGACCGCACACGATCGGCCGGCCCTTCGGACGCGCGGGCAACACCTACGTTGAACCCGTAGAACCCCTCGCCGAGGCGATGCCCTTCCACGATGCCGGTGCCGCCTCAAGCCTCACCGTTCATCGGGTCTCGGTTCATTCCTCACGGTTCAACCTTCCTATGCCCTCGCTTCGGAGGCCGGCCGGTCGTGCCCGACCTCCCGGCCCGTCACCCCGGGGGCGTCGATGAACTCGATGTCCGTCCTTCGCTTCCGCCGCCGCGCGACCACGCCGAGGGTGAGGCCGGCGGCCAGGAGGACCAGGGCGGGATGGCGCGTCCCGGGCCGCACCGCCCGGCGGGCGTCGGAGGCCGCCTCGGACCGATACGAGCGGGCGCGGCGCTCCGCCTCGTCGGCCTGCGCCCGGGCCTCGCGCCCGTACTCGCCGCGGAACTCGCGGATGTGGGGCAGGACGGAGGGATCGGCCGCGGCCCTGTCATGGGCCTCGGCGTCGGCCCGGTAACGGGCGGCGTCGGCCTCGGCCACCTCGGCCCGACGGGCCGCGGTGGCCCCGACCCGGGCGGCCTCGGGGCCGTCCCCGGGCTGGCGGATCTCGCCGAGGACCAGGACGATCGCGGCGAGGGCGACGCAGGCCGTCCCGAGCCGGGCGTCCCGGAGCGAGGTGCCCTTGGTCCGTCGCGACCACCGCGCGAAGCACAAGGCCCACGCGGCGACGAAGCGACATGCCAGCGAATAGACGAACGAGACCAGGTAGTGGTCGGGCCGGCCGAACACGTCGGGGACGACCGCGAGCAAGGGGAGCATCAGGATCTGATAGCCCAGGACGAACGGCGGGCCGCCGCCGGCCACCCCGGCGAAGAGCAGCACATGGGCCAGCACGAAGTGGGCGACGGCGAGGCCCACCGCGAGCGCCAGGGCCTTCGCGGTCGGGAAGCGCGATCCGTTCATCGGGGCGGGTCCTGCGGCGGGGCGGTCGGCCGGCGACGTCGCGTCCAGGGTCGCACGAAGGCCCGGCCGCCACCAGCGGGGAAAGGCCCGCCCGCGGCGGGGCTTGACGACCCCGCGACACTTGGGAGTACCTTCGCCCGGCCGCGGGGCCGGGACGGCGCCATCGTCCCTCCAGGAATGCACCCGTGAATGCGATCGAACCGCGGCGGCTCGGCCGCTCGGACGTGACGGTCTCGCCCGTGATCTTCGGGGCCTGGGCCGTCGGCGGCTGGATGTGGGGCGGGACCGACGAGTCCGAGTCGATCGCCGCCATGCAGGCGTCCATCGACCACGGCGTCACCACTATCGACACCGCCGCCATCTACGGCCAGGGCTACAGCGAGGAGCTCGTCGCCAAGGCGATCAAGGGCCGGCGCGACAAGGTCCAGATCGCCACCAAATGCGGCATGCGCTGGGACACGGACGAGGGGTCCGACCCCTGGCAGACCAGGGACCGCGAGGGCCGCGACGTCGTCATCCGCAAGAACGCGCGGCCCGAGAGCGTCGCGTACGAGTGCGAGCAGAGCCTGAAGCGCCTCGAGGTCGACGTCATCGACCTCTACCAGGTCCACTGGCCCGACACCAGCACGCCCGTCGAGGACACGATGGCCGCGCTGGTGAAGCTCAAGGACCAGGGGAAGATCCGCGCCATCGGCGTGAGCAATTATGACGTGACTTGGATGAAGCGCGCCACGGCCGTCGCGCCCGTCGCGAGCCTGCAGCCGCCGTACAGCCTGATCCAGCGGAAGATCGAGGCCGAGATCCTCCCGTTCTGCCGCGAGCATCAGATCGGTGTGATCGTCTACTCGCCGCTGGAGCGTGGCCTGCTGGCCGGCGCCGTCCCGCCCGAGCGGACGTTCCCGGAGGGGGACCACCGCGCGATGCACCGATTCTTCACCGCCGAGAACCGCCGCCGGGTGCTGGACTCGCTGGACGAGATCCGCCCGATCGCCGAGCGTCACGGGGTGAACCTCGCCCAGCTCGTCATCAACTGGACGATCCTCGAGCCCGGCATCACCGCCGCCCTCGTCGGCGCCCGCAACCCGGCCCAGGCGGTCGAAAACGCCCGGGCGATGACCTTCCGCCTCTCCGACGACGAGCGCGCCGCGGTCCGCCGGGCGTTCGACGCCACATCTGCGGCGATGATGTGACGCCCGGCGGCCCCGCGCCGTTCACTCGGCCGCGGGATGCTCGCCGGCGAACTTCCACTTCGTCGCGAAGTCCCGCGGCAGCTTCTCCTTGATCAGGATGGCCCGGACCGCCTCGATCGGGATCGCGTTCTCGCGGAGGATCGCGTCGTGGAACGCGCGCTCGGTCATCTTGCCCGGGTCGACCAGCTCCTTGCGCAGGGCCCGCAACTGCATCGCCCCGAGCATGTAGGCGCACTGATACAGGGGCCCATAGCTGCCGTTGAACGACCGGCGGACCTCGGCCGCGGCGTTCTCGCGCTCGTGGCCCACGCGGTCGACGAGGTAGTCGATGCACTGCTCGGGCGTCTTCTTGCCGAGGTGGAACCCGAGCGAGAAGACGATCCGCGCGCAGCGGTGCATCCGCCAGAACAGGAACCCGACGCGGTCCTCGGCCGACTTCGGGAAGCCCTTGTCCCAGAGGACCATCTCCCAGTAGAGCGCCCAGCCCTCCATCCAGAACGGCGTCTGGAAGACCTGCCGGTACGGCCGGTAGCGGTCCATCATGAACGACTGGAGGTGGTGCCCCGGGATCAGCTCGTGATGCACGGTGGCGCGGGAGAAGTGCCGGTTATTCCCGCGCATCGACATGAGCTTCTGCTCGTGAGTCATCCCGCTCGTGGGGAACGAGACGCTGATCACCTCTCCCCCGGTGAAGAACGGGTTCACGAGCTGCCGCTCGGGGCTCATCATCTCCATCCGCCACGAGTCCTTCGCCAGCGGCGGGATCGTCACGAGCGCGTTCCCCTCGACGAAGGCGATCGCCTCGAGCGCCAGGTCGCGGATCATCCCCGGCTGCTCGCCCGGGGCGACGTGCAGCGTCTTGACCTTCTCCAGCGCCTTCTTCCAGTCGTCGCCGAAGCCCATGTCGCGCGAGGCGCGGAGCATCTCCCTGTCGCACCAGGCGAACTCCGCCTCGGCCAGCGCGATCAGCTCCTCGGGCGTGTACGGGACCATCGCCGACTCGAAGTCCGCGATCAGCGCGTCGCGGCCGATCGGGTCGCCGATGATCGTCGTCTTGTCGTCCTTCTTGAGCCCGGCGACCTTCTCGCAGAGGAACGTCTCGTAGTCGCCGATCGCGTCGTCGGCCTCCTTGGCCGGGCCGGCGGTCCACCAGGTGAATAGCGGGTCGTAGTCGCGGAACTCGCCGACGTATTCGCGCAGTGTCATGCGGAGGCCGCCGACGGCCTTAGCCGCGCGGTTGGCGACGACCTTCCTGCGGTGGAGGGCCTCGGGCGACGGCGGCGGGGGATCTGTTGCCTTGTCGCCCCGCTCCTTCACCTCCGGTGTGGCACCGATCTCCGCGATCTTCTCCTGGTACTTCCGCAAGCCCTGCCTGAAGGCGACGCTCTCGGGGTCTTCCTCTTTGAGCTTACGCGTGGACTCCTCGATGCTCTTCTTCAACCCCGCGAGCACCCCCGCGATCCGCTCCCCGTCGGGCCGCTCCATCCGGCGCCGCGAGGCGTCGAGGTCGAGGATAATCGCGGCGAACGGGATCAGCGGCTCGATCTCGGCCCGCTGTTTTGCGTCGAGGTCGAGCTGGCGGAGCTGATGCTTCAGGTGCGTCCTGAGCAGCACGTAATCGACCCGGTCCCCGACGTCCATCGGGTCGAAGTCGAGCGACCCGAGCGCCTCGAGCCACGACTCGTGGAACCGCTTCATCAGGGCTTTGCGCGCGGCCGACGACCGCGGGGGCGCCGAGCGGACGATGCTCCCGCGATCGGCGTCATAACGCGCGATGATCCCCGCCATCACTCCCGGCGGCGGGCCGATCGCCGCGACGTCGGCCTCGACGGCCATCGCCGCGGCCGGGTCGGCCTTCGGCCTGGGGTCGTCAGCGACGGCTGCTTGCGTCAGGATGAGGAAGGCCAAGGCTGCGATCTTCGTCTTGCTCAACGGTTGTCTCCATTGCGCGGTCTATGACTCGATCTCATGCCGCCGGATCGCCGCGATCGCCTCGCGCTCGGGGCGGGCCTTGTAGTACGGGTCGAGCGGGAAGCAGCCCGAGATCATCCCGTTCCGCGGGCCCGTCGTGCAGTCGCTGAACGTCCGGCAGAGGAGCTTGCGCGCGAGCGGACGGCCGGCGAGGACGTCGGCCGGCAGCTCGGGGTACGGCAGCACCATCCGCCCGATCCCGACGAAATCGGCCCATCCCTCGCGAATCACCCGCTGCGCGACGTTCGGCAGCCATTCCTGCAAGTAAGAGTAGCCCGACCCGACAATGATGAGACCTGGATGCCTTTCCTTGAGCCGCCTCGCGATTGCGATGTGCCGCGCGACCCCGACGAGCGGGTCCTCGGGCGGCAGGTACCCGTCCGACGGCGGGAACGCGGCGGGCCGGAGCAGGTGCGGGTTGTAGTACGGCGTGCCGCCCGTGGTGCAGACCCAGCGGATGCCGAGCGACTCGAGCACCCCGAGCACCGCCGACGGCCCCTCGATGTCCACGCCCAATCCGGTCGCGTCGCCGCCGAAGGCGTAGGGATACGGCCCCTCCCACGGCTCCGGCTCGCCGCGGCCGTCGGGGCCGACGCGGAACGGGCGGGTGTCGAAGGTCGTCAGCCGGACGCCGATCTCCAGCCCGGGTGCCTCGGCGCGGATGCCGGCGACGACCTCGCGAAGAAACCGCGTGCGGTCCTCGATCGACCCGCCGTACCTCCCGGGACGATCGACGGCCGTCAGAAACTCGTGGCCCAGGTAACCGTGGCAGTGCTTGATGTCGACGAACGCGAACCCCGCCCGCTGGGCCTGCCTCGCCGCGCGGACGAAGTCGTCGACGAGCCGCGCGATCTCGTCGTCCGTAAGGACGTGCGGAGTCTCATCGGGCCGGAGCCGACGATCGAGCATGGGATGGCGATAGAGCGTGACCGGCTCGTACCGCCGCTTGTCGTGCGGCCGCGAGAAGCGGCCCGAGTGGACGAGCTGCAAGCCCACGAACAGGTCGTCGTCCCGCCCGAACCGCGCGACGTGCTCGGCGACCAGCTCCTCTCGCATGCTCGCAATGGAACCGAGGGTCTCCTCGGAAATGAACAATTGCTCGGGATTATCCCGCCCGTCGGCCCGGACGGCGACCGCCTCGCCGCCCCAGATCAGCTTGGCGCCCGACTGGCCGAAGCGCCGCCAGCGGCGCCGGGTCAGCTCGGAGGGCGTGCCGTCGGGGTTGCCGTCCCAGCCCTCCATCGGCAGGATCGCGAACCGGTTGCCGACGGTCCGGCCGTCGATGGTGAATGGTCGCCCCAGGGGAGAGTCGGGCCCGTGCTCGACGGCCTCGTCGAACGGGATGTCGGCACCGCAGTTCGCGAGGGCCCGGCGGAAGGCGTCGGCGGTCTTGAGCGAGGCGATCCGGGGGATGTCCATGCGGGGAGCTTAGCCTCTCGCGTCGAGCCGTTCCAGGATCGCCCGCAATACCTCGACGATCCGACTCGGGTCGGGTCGGGCTCGCGGGGTGGGTCGCGTCCGAGCCGATCCAGCCGCGGAGCTTGAGGAACATCGCGGCCGAGTGCTTGTAGGCCGGAACCGGCGGGCGGAAGGCGAAGGCGCCGAGGTACTGGAGCGTGTCGTTGAGCTCGTAGAAACCGGCGTCACCCGCGGTCCACAGGGCGTCCCGCCGCGCGAACTCCTCCGGAGCGAATGTACTCAACCCGAGCAGATAATCGCTCCCGTACATCACCATGTCAATCCCGAGGTCGTTGCCCGTATACACGCGGAAATCGGGCCGGACCTCATCGCGGAGCAATAACCTGCGCCACTCGTCCGCGCGACTCAGCGACGAATGCTTGGCCCCGACGCACGCCGGGATCGTCATGATCGCGCGATACGTCTCCAGCGAATAGATCCGCCCGAACGGCGCGAACATCGGGCCGAGCTCGAAGGCGATGAACCGCCCGGCGGCCCGGCCGATCGCCTCATACGCGGCGACGATCCCGTCGTCGGATTGGCCCGTGAGCCCGTACGACTGGAAGACGACGGGCGTCGCGCCTCGGGCCTGGATCGCCTCGATCCGGCGGGGATAGGCGTCGCGATCGAACACCGCGCCCGGATGATCGGGCACGAACGCGCCGGCGACGAACGGCCGACCGCCAAGGGCGCTCCGGGCCTCATCGAGGGCGCGGTCCTGCGTCGCCTCGTCGAGCCGGTTGACGTGCCCTGTGTCCATGTTGACGGCCGGCCCGAGCCCGGCCTCGGCCGTCCGAAGGACGTGGTCGCGGAAGCCGGGCCAGTCGATGGTCCCCCGTTCGTCGAGGAACGGCAGGAGGATCGCGGAGATCCCCTCGATCCGCCGCCGCGGGCGGATCATGCGGATCGGGTCGATCGGGGGTCCGGGCTCGGCCTGGTTCGGCATCGCTTGACGCTCCGGAGGGGACCGATCGATCGTCGTCGCCCCGGCCGGGAAATGCAAGCGACGGCCCGCCCGGCAATCGCCTGGCCTCCGGCGTTCGGATCTCATCGTCCCGGAGCCCGAGGTCCCCGGAGCCCGCTCATGAGACCGGTCGACGACGCGAGCGTGGCGATCGTCCGGGCGATGTACGACGCCCTGTTCAAGGGCGGCATGGCGGCCGTGATGGCGACGATGCACGACGACGCCGAGCTCGAGGGCCTCGGGCCGCCGTCGAACATGTTCGCCGGCCGTCACGCGGGCCGCGTCGAGCTGGCCCGGTTCTTCGGGGCGCTCAGCGAGAACGTCTACTGCGAGCCGGACGACCCGGTCCCGGCCGTGCATGAGTACGTCGTGCAAGGGGAGAAGATCGTCGCGATCGGCGTCGATCGCGTCACGAACCGGGCCCGGATCGGTAGCTACGAGAGCTGGTGGGTCCACGTCCTCGAGCTCCGCGACCGCAGGATCGCCCGCGTCCGCCAGTTCTTCTACACCGCCGCGGCCCTCGACGTCTTCCGGAGGGCGCTCGACGACTGAGCGGTCCCGCTCACCGCGCGGGCCATTCCGCGACGACCATCGCGTGCCGCTCGAGCGGCGGTACGTCGACGACGACCGCGTCCCCCTCGCGCCGCCCCTCGACCGCGATCCCGCCCGGCTCGACGTGGATCCGCGCCGGCGCCGGCCCGGCGAACCGGACGCGGATGCCATGGATCGCGATCGTCTCCTCGCGGAGCGGCACGTCCTCGCCGGGCTTGCCGTGGTGCGCGGCGGTGTCGACCTCGTTGAACAGGTGGACGATCGCGCGGCGGCCGTCGGCGTCGCGCTGTTCGAAGAAGGTCGATTGCACGAGCATCGGCGCCTCGACGCGGATCGGGAACGCCTCGGGCGCCGCCCAGGCGACGGCGCGATCAAAGATGCGTCTTTGATAGGGATAGGCGTAGCTCCACAGGGCCGCATCGACGCCCGAGGCGAAGTAGACGACCCGGCCCTTGCCGACCCGCCGCGCGATCGCGGCCGGCGCGGGTTTCGACGACGCCCCTTCCGGCGAGAACCGCGCGACGACCTCGGCCGGGTCGGCCGACTCGGTCACGCCCACGGTCGGGCCGCGGAACGTCGCCGATCGGTTGGGGACGAGTGCGTCCAGCCTCGCGTCGCGGGTCAGCTCGTGGTCGACCCAGCGGAGCGTGCCCGCCCCGGCGCGGCGGGACCAGTACGACTCGTCGAGCGCCCTGGCGAAGTTGACGTCCAGCTCGGGTCGGCCCGCCGACGCCCCGGACTTCGCGACGAACGACACGCCGAGGAGGTCGGCCAGCGCGAAGTCGCGCCGGGGCGTGCCGAGCTCATCGTACAGCGAGGTTTCGCAGGTCGCGATCAGGCCGCCGCCCTCGCGGACGAAGCCGCGGATCGCGTCCGCCTGCGAGTCCGAGAGCGCGGCCGCATCCGGGAGGATCAGGACTCGGTAGCGCGCCAGGCCCTTCGGCGTGACGTCCATGTCCGTGATCAGATCGAGCGGCCGGTGTTCTTCGAGGGCCGCGCGGAAGGCGCCGAAGACGTGGGGGAGGAACCGGCCGGCGATGTCCTTGTGGGCGACGAACTGCCGCGTCGGCTCGCTGACGAGCATCGCGGCCCAGGGCATCGGCCGCGCTCCGATCGTCCAGCGCTCGCGGGCCCTGATCGCGTCGAACACCTCTCCCGCGGCCTCGGCCCCGCCGGTCCAGCCGAGCGATTGGGGTGCGAGCGCCCCTGCGTGAGGACCAGCATCGACCGTGTCATCCGCTCGTGGCGGGGGAAGCTGTCGCCGCTGTAGGGGTTGCCCCGGCTCATCAGGTACGGCTCCGACCCGCTCGGACCGCCGCCGACGAGCCCGCGCAGGTACGCCGCACCGAAGGCCGGGGCGACGCTCGCCCCCTGGTTCGACTCGTCGAGCCACCACTCCTGCATCGGCAGGTCGAACAGCCGGTTCGTCCGCGTCGTCATCACCCGGGGCGACGTGAGCAGGTGACCATACCGCCCCGCGTTGGTCGTCCACGACATCAGCACCGCGTCGGGCTTCGCGGCCTTGATCCTGCCCTGCATGCGGCGGTAATGGTCCTCGAGCTTCCGGCCGCGCCAGTCGAGGTACGTCCGGTAGGCGAGGTCGTCGAGGTCGATTTTCCCGGGGAGATCCGCGTTCGCCTCGTCGCGATACGCCTTGCGGCAGGCAGGGCAGTGGCAGATCGGCGGGTGGTAGTTGCCGTCGAACGAGTAGCCGTCGAGGTCGAAGTCGCGGATCAATTCGTCGCAGATGTCGATCAGGTAGTCGCCCCACGGGCCGACGTTGCAGCCGACGCGCGTGCCGAGGTTGTCCTCGCGGGGCTCGACCTTGAGGACGCCCCCCGTCGCGTCGGGATGGACCCGCCAGTCGGGGTGCGCCTTCACCAGCGCGACCGATGGGAACGGCGGCAGGCCGAGACTGACCCGCATGCCGTGGTCGTGGCACTCCTTCACCAGTTTGGCCAGGGCCTCGCGGTCGCCCGCCGAGAGGCCGCCGCCGTCGCGCCGGAGCGGGTAGTAGGGCCAGACGAGGTTCGTGTGGACGACCTGCGTGCCGATCCTGCTCGCCTCGTCGACCTGCCCGGGCGAGAGGAAGGCCATGCGGGTGACGCCGGCCACCCAGGCCGGGGGCTTCACGGGCTCGAACGGGGCGTCGGCGCCGAGGCGATCGGGATCAGGAGGATCGACCACGCGAGGGCTTGCCGTGTCGTCATCGCGATCCCCCTCGTTCCGCCGCTCTGCGGCGGAATGCTCGCCCCGCCGCTCCGCGGCGACCGACCCGGAGATGGCCGCGGAGCGGCCGAAGACGCACTCCGCCGCAGAGCGGCGGAGCGAGGGTCAGCGCCGAGGTCGTCTCTACTTCTTCGAGAGCGACTCCAGGTAGTCGAGCAGCGACGCGAACTCCTTCACGGAGAGCCCCTTGACCAGCCCCTCGGGCATCACCGAGACGTCCGACTTCGCCCGCTCGACGACCTGCGACGTCGGGATTTGGGTCTCCTTCGCCTCGGCGTCGCGGAGGGTGATGGCGTCGGCGGCCTCCCTGGTGACGAAGCCGGTCAGGGTCCGGCCGTCCTCCAGGGCGAGGACGTTCGTGGCGAACCCCTGGGCGATCGTCTTGCTCGGCGACAGGATCGACTCGGCCAGCTCGCGCCGCTTGTAGGTCGTCGCGATCGTGCCGAGGAACGGGCCCTTGGGCGGCTCGTCGGCGCGGACCGTGTGGCAGTTGACGCAGGTCAACCGGTTGAACAGCCGCTCGCCCGCGCCGCGGTCGCCCTTCGCGGTGGCGACGGCGCCGAGGATGTCATCGACCTTCATCGACTCCAGCTTCGGCCCGACGGCCAGCGCCGCGTCCTTGTTCGGGTCGAGCCCCAGCTCGCGAGCCGCCTCGCGCGCCGCGGAGGCGACGGCCGGGTCGGGGTCGTTGATCGCGGACAGGACGCGGTCGGCCGACGCCTGGTGGTCGATCAGCGCGACGGCGCGGAGGATCTGCACGCGGCGGGACACGTTCGCCCAGCCCGTCTCGACGGCCTTCGCCGCGGCCGACCGCGCCTCGGACCGTCCCTCGCGCGACGAGGCCAGCACGAGCAGCGCCGCGTCGGCCCACGCCGACGCCGGGCCGTCGTGACGTGCGGCCAGCGCCTCGAGCTGACGACGCCGGCCCGCGAGCCGGCGGCCCTCGAGGAACGCGACGCGGGCCTCGCGGAACGGCGAGGTGTCACGGCATTCCTCGTGGAGGGCGGCCAGCGTCTCGAGCGCGGCGCGGAGGCCGTCGTCGCCGTCGACCTTCAGGAGGGCAACCGTCGCCTCGGATCGCTGCGCGGCCGTCCCCTCCTTCGCCGATCGGACGAGGAACGGCACGGCCGATGCCGGGACGTCGCGGCTTCGAGCGAGATGCGCGACGACGGCCGGGACGAGCTTCGGGTCGGCGTTCGTCCGCGCGACGATCGAGGCCTCGTCGACCTTGACCTTGTTCAAGTCGAGCTCGACGGAGGATCGCAGCGAACTCGTCGCCGCTCGACTTTTCGAGGACCGCCTTCAGAGCGGCCTCGATCTTCGGCGTGGCCTCCCACGCCTCGGGCTGATAGTAGGGACCCGACGTGTCGGGGCGGGTGCCCCAGCTATCGCCGCGCCAGAAGCCCTCGTAGTGGTCGAGCCGGGCGAGGATGCCGATCAGGCGGAGCCGGTCGGACGGGTCCGTCTCGGATTCGAGGCGCCGGGTCACCCCGTCGACGACGGTCGGTACATACATCCAGTTCATCGCCCGAGCCGTCCCATCGCGTATTGCCGGAGAGGCTTGCTTATCGTCGAGAATGGCGAAAGCGGCCTCGGGGGACTTCAAGGCGGCTAAGGCCATGGGGGCGGCGAGTGCAACGACCCGATCGGGATCTCCGAGGAGCGGCTTGAGGCGCTTCGCGAACTCGGGTTCACCGAGCCGTGCAAGTCCCCGGGCGGCCTGGAGACGGACGCGGGGATTATCGTCCCAGGCCGCCTGGGCGACCAGGAGCGCCGGCGATACCGCCGCATCCTTAACAGGGGCTTTCCCGTCGAGGATGCGTTCGAAGTATTCCAGCGCGCGGGCTCTCGTCAGCGGGGCCGGGTCGGCGAGGTCGACGATGAGGTCCCGGGGGAGGTCAGGGAACCAGCCCGGCTGATCGGTTAGGGCGCGGAGCGCGAATTCTCGGATCGCGGGGTCCCGAGACAGGAGCGCGAGCGAGGGATTGATGGAGGGGTCCGTTCGCTCAGCCGCTTGCCGCAGCGCGAAGATCGCGGCCACGCGGCCGGCCAGGGGCTTCTTGGACTTGCACGCCAGGTTCGGCACGATCGCCTCCCGCGTGACGTCGTCAAGCCCGCGCCTAATCAACTCCCGCTGCGCCGCGAGCCGGCGCCGATGACTCGGCGATTCCAGATCCTTGACCAACCCGGCCTTATCGAGCTTGGCATAGTCCGGCAGCGGCTCGGGCTTATTCCCCTTCGGCGTGACCCGCAGGATGAACCCCACATCCTCCCCCGCGAACGTGAACGTCGCCCCCTTCCAGCTCGACACGTAGAGATGTCCGAGTGCGTCGACATCCAGATCCGTCACGCGCGGGACGGTCAGGAACTCGGTCTGGTCGGCGGTGAAGGTCGCCCCCTTCGGCGTCATCTTGTGGCGGAAGACGCGCTCGCGGCCCCAGTCGGCCGTGTAGAGGGCGTCGCCGTAGCCGTCGGGGAATCCAGGCTCGCTCAGATAGAGGGCGCCGCAGCCGGAGCCGCCGCCGTAGTCGGCGAGGGGCTGCGACGATCTCGTCGTTGAAGTTCGTGAAGAGCGACGGATAGCCGTGGTCGTCGAGGCCCGTGAAGTGGTGGAGGCGGATGTCCCAGCCGCCGCCGTCGTTGGTGTTGTCGCGGGCGAAGGCGTTTAGCAGCGGGTCGAGGGCGACCTCGAGGATGTTGCGCGTGCCCCGCGAATACAGCTCCAGACCGGTGCCGTCCGGGCGGACGCGGACGACGCCGCCGCCGCGGAACTGCAACGTCCGGCCGTCGGTGCCCTCGGCCTTGAGGAAGCCGAAGTCGCCGATGGCGAGGTAGAGCCAGCCGTCGATGCCCAGCGTCACGCCGTTCGACGTGTGGTCGGCCGGGCGGTCCTTGAAGGTGAAGGCGATGTTCTTGACGAGGACCTTCTCCTCGTCGGCCACGCCGTCGCCGTCTTTATCGATATAGGCACTCAGGTGGGGCGGGTGCATCAGGTAGAGGCGGTCGTGGTCCCAGACGAGGCCGCGGGGGCTGTCGACGTCGGGGACGAACCGCTTCACCTCGTCGGCGCGGCCGTCGCCGTCGAGGTCGCGGAGCCGGTAGACCGAGCCTCGGTGCGGCTGGCGGTCGAGCGAGCCGTTGCGGTCGGACGAGACGTAGAGCGTCGCCATCCGGCGCGGCGGCGACGAAGACGGGATAATTGATCGCCGGCGGCGCGGCGAAGACGGTGGCCTCGAAGCCCTCGGGGATCTTCACGCCCTTCAGATAGGCCGCGTCGCGCGCGGCCGCGGCGGCCCTCGGGTCGAGCGTGACGGTCTTCTCGCCGAAGACCTCGAACTCGTTGAGGCTGCCCCAGCCGCCGCCGTCGCTGCCGAGGAAGGTCACGCGAAGGTAGCGGTAGACGTCCGGCCGGAAGCCGACCCGGTTCGGGCTCGCAGTCGTGTTCGTCGTGCCGTTGAAGAGCGGCATCCACGCCTTGCCGTCCTTCGAGCCCTCCAGCTTGAACCGGTAGACGCCCCCCGACTCCCAGTCGAGCGTCGCGGCGTCGACGAAGGTCGGCTCGCCGAGGTCGACCTGGAGCCACTCGCCGACGGCCGGGCCGCTCGGGCACCAGCGCGACGCGGGCTTGCCGTCGAAGGCGTCCTTCACCGGATGCCCGCCCTGCATGCTCGACGACGACCCCGCCTTGCCGAGGGCGAGGTTCACGAAGGCGGTCCTTGGCGCCTCGCCCGCCGTCTTGAGATAGCCGTCGTCGAGCTTGCCCGCGGCCCAGAGCACGCCGCGGGTCAGCAGGTCGAGATACTGCGGCGCGCCGACGGTCTCGTTGTGGTGCCCCAGGGTCGTGCCGAAGACGCGGGCCTTCTCATATTGATTCGTCCAGACGCAGACCTCGTCGTTCCCCTTCTCCTTGTTCTTCGACGTCGCCAGCGGGTGCGCGGTCGGCCAGACCTTCTCGATCCAGTAGAGCTCGCCCGCGGGGTTCTGCCATGCGGGGCCGAACTTCGCCATGACCGGGTGTTGCGGGTCGACGTTGAGGACCTCGTGCGGATAGCCCGCCCCGTGCCGCCGCGAGGTCACGCCGAGGAACTTGAACCACTCGTCGGTCCCGTCGCGGTACGAATGCATCGCGCAGTGGAGCACGACCGCCGGCAGGCCCGCCTTGTGGGGCGCGAGGATGCGGGCGGTGTAGGGCGGCTCCTTGACGTCGGAGAAGCACTCGTCGTGGATGACGAGGTCGTAGCCCTTCGACCAGTCGTCCGTCGCGTAGAGCGGGATCTTCGAGTTGGTCGCCGTGCCGCCCTGCTGGACGGCGGTCACCTCGATGTGGGCGCGCTCGGCGAGGCCCTGGGCGATGAGGTCCTTCTGCTTCGTGTAGTCGTGGCAGCACCCGCCGCAGACGAGGAGGACCTTCAGGGGCTTCGGCGGGTCGGCGGCGCGGGCGGACGGGAGGACGGACGCGAGCAGGGCCGCCGCGAGCAGGGATCGCAGTCTGGGCATGAGGAGGCTTCCGGGCTGGCGGATGCGGGCGGGATCGGCCGGGGCCGCGGAGCCTCGGCCGCCGGGGACTCGTGGGGGCGATGTCCCGTAGTATAATCGCCCCGATCCGCGCGTGCGACCGCGCGGACCACCGCGGATCGAGGCCGAGACCCCATCCCCGAGGACGACCATGCGCCGCTCCTCCCCTCCACGTCGTGCGATCGCCCTCGGCCTCCTCGGCCTGATCTCGATCTCGGAGGCACAGGCCCAGGGAGTCCCCGTCGACCTGTCGGCCTACCGCGAACGGCCGGGGGTGAGCGTCCGGCGCGACGGGGACAGGCTCGCCGTCGCCTGGCCGATCGAGGGCAGCGAGTCGGGCCGGCTCGTGCTCAACCTGCGGCCGGGCGCGCCGCTGATCGCGTCGATGGGCCTGACGGACGAGAAGGGCGAGGCCGCCATCCTCCGGGTCGTCGACCCGGTGACGTACCTGACGGTCGGCTCGCGCGTCGGCACGAACGACCGGCCGCCCGGGATGAGCGCGTTCAACACCTTCTTCGACGCCCCCGCCAAGCGGCCCTACGAGCAGCCCGACGCCCGGCTCACCCTCCAGCACGCCCGCGTGACCGGGGGCGGGCCGCGGGCGACGGTCATCCTCGATCGCCTCGCGGCCGGGTCGTTCGCCGGGTCGCTTCAGTTCACCGTCTATGCGGGCTCGCGGCTGGTCCACGTCGAGGCCGTGATGAGCACCGACGAGCCCGACCGCGCCTTCCTCTACGACGCCGGCCTCGTCGCCGAGCGGCCGAGCTGGCGGGGGATGGCCTGGATCGACATCGAGGGCGACGTCCGCCACCAGGACCTGCCCGTCCGCGAGGGAGCCCACGTCCTCCGCGAGTACGCCGTCCGCCACCGGGCGATCGTCGCCGAGTCCGACGCCGGCTCGGTCGCGTGCTTCCCGCCGCCGCACCAGTTCTTCTTCCCGCGCGACTAGACCGACAACCTCCGCACGGTCTGGTCGGGCGAGCGGCCATCGCGGGCTCGACGACCGCCGCGGCTTCGGCATCCGCCAGTCCGAGACCGGCGGCGGCAGCTACGCCCCCTGGTTCAACGCCCCGCCCGGCACCGAGCAGCGGCTGGGCGTCTTCTACCTCCTGCTCGCGCGGCAAGGCCGAGGACGCCCTCCGCGAGACCCTCCGCTACACCCACGGCGACCGCTTCCCCGACCTGCCGGGCTACAAGACGTTCACGAGCCACTGGCACATGGCGATCACCGTCGCCGCGATGAAGGAGATCGCGGAGGGCAAGGGGCGGACGACGCCCGACTTCGTGAAGATGTTCAAGGACATGAACGTCAACATCGTCCACCTCGCCGAGTTCCACGGCGACGGCCACCCGCAGCGACCCCGGCCCGCTCCGCGCTCCCCGAGATGGAGGCGATGTTCGCCGAGTGCCGCCGCGCTCTCGGACGACGAGCTCGCTGTTCCTCCCGGGCGAGGAGGCCAACGTCCACCTCGGCCCGCGCGACCCGGAGACGCCGCGCGGGCACTGGCTCTACCTCTTCCCGCGACCGGTCTACTGGATCATGAAGCCGGACGCCGGGCCAGCCGTTCGCCGAGGAACTGCCGCGTACGGCGTCCGTCTACCACGTGCGGCAACGGCGAGGACATGCTCCGCCTCCTCGAAGTCGAGCACGGCCTGGCCTGGACGGCGCACCCGCGGATCAAGGCGTCGAACTGGACGCCCGACGTCTACCGGGACGAGCCGTTCTTCAAGTCCGACCGCCTGGCTCGGCGCCGCGTGGAAGGCGATGCCCGCCGACCTCTCGCGCGACCGGCTCGGCGACCGCGCGCTCGACCTGCTCGACGACATGGCCAACTGGGGCCAGCAAGAAGTACGTGCTCGGCGAGGTCGACGTCTTCAAGATCGACCACACGCACGAGCTGTACGGCCACATGAACGTCAATTATCTGCAACTCGACCGCGTGCCGCAGTTCGACGAGGACTGGCGCCCGTCCTCGACGCCCTCCGCGCGCGGCCGCTTCTTCGTGACGACCGGCGAGGTCCTGCTCCGGTCGTTCACCGTCGGCGGCAAGGAGAGCGGCGAGTCCGTCGACCGGCGATCATCCCGAGGTGAAGTTCGAGCTGGAGTGGACCTTCCCGATGCGGTTCGCCGAGGTCGTCTCGGGGGACGGCGCGAAGGTCTACCGCGAGCGGATCGACCTCGGCGAGACGGGTCCCTTCGGCCGCCGGACCGTGACGCTCGCGCCCGACCTGACCGGCCGCCGCTGGGCCCGCGTCGCGGCGTGGGACGTCGCCGGCAACGGGGCCTTCTCGCAGCCGGTCTGGCTCGAGCCGGCCGGTCCGTGACCGCGCGGCGGGGGTCGTCGCTCCGGTGAAAATGGATTTCCGGCGAGAGGGACTCCACCGGGGCGACGGCCTCGATTAGAGTCGTGCCGTCCCAAACTCGGCGGCCAGGAGATCGGCCATGTTCCGTTTCACGGTCACCGACGCGATCGGCCTGGTCGTCGGGCTCGCCATCCTCGGCGGCTTGTTCTACCTCATCAGGCGGGCATCCGCCCGTCGGTCGTCGGGCCGGGACGGTGGGCCGCCCGGGCCCGGGTGAGCCGCGCCTGTTGGCCTGCTCCCGGATCGATGGGCGATGCCACGGCGCGGGGAGTCGGCTTGACCCTCCCCCAACCGGCGGGCAGACTGTCTGCGTCGAGACGTCGAACCTCTCCGCCGCCCTCCGCGCGAGACCACGAGGCCCGATGACCGGACTGTCCCGCGCGATGCAGATGATCCTCGCGACGGTCTCGGCGATGCTGGGCAGCCCGGCGGGCCTGCACGGGGCGAGGGCCGACGCCTGGGTCGGCCGCCGGGTGATCATCCGCTTCGGCACCTCGGCCGTCGCCGGCGAGCCGGCCGTCGACGAGCGGGTCGAGACCTCGCCCCGCGGGCGGAGGCGGCGGGTCGTGCGGACCTACCGCGTCGAGAAGGCCGAGGGCGACCGCCTCTGGCTCCGCGCCGAGCGGTCCGGCGCGGGTCTCGGTGCCGGCCGGCGACGTCGTCCCGCTCGATCGCGCGGCCGCGATCTTCAGCGAGGAGCTCCACGACCACCCCGACGACCCGGCGATCTACCTCGACCGCGCCGCCGCCCTGGCCGACGCGGGCGACTTCGCCGGGGCGGTCGCCGACTGCGACGCCGCGGTCCGCCTCGACCCCGACGGCGAGGTCGCTCTCGTCTGCCGCGGCAACTTCCTCGCGTCGTCCGGCGAGCTCGACCGCGCGATGGCCGACTTCGACGCGGCGATCGGCCTCGACCCCGGCTACGCCCTGGCCCACTACTCGCGCGGCTTCACGGCCGCCCTGAACGGCGACGCCCGCCGCGCGCTGGCCGACCTCGACGAGGCGATCCGCCTCGACCCGCGCGACCCGATCGCGCCGCGGGCCCGGGCGTGGCTCCTCGCCGTCTGGCCCGACCCGGACCTCCGCGACGCCCCGGCCGCCGTCGCCTCCGCGACCCTCGCGTGCGAGTTGACCGACTGGTCGGACGCCCCCTCGCTGGCCGCCCTGGCGGCCGCGCACGCCTCGGCCGGCGACTTCGCCGCGGCCGTCGCCACGCAGGAGAAGGCCGTCGCCCTCCGCCCCGAGGGCCCCGCCCGCATCGAGGGCCACCGCCGCCTCGCCCTCTACCGCGGCGGCTCGCCCTACCGCGACGTCGCCGACGACGGCTCGTCGGCCTGATATTCCCGCGGCGATCGAGCCCGCCTTGACGCCCGTCCGAGCCGGCGGCATGCTGTCGCGCGAAAAGACATCCAGATCGGTAAACACCCGGCAAGGATGGCGGCCATGGATCGGTCGAAGGTGCTCGCGCTCGCGACGGTGATCACGGCGTTCGTCGCACTGACGCCCGCGATGGCCGATGGGCCGTCGGCCGACGCCGCGTCTCTGGTCAAGCGGGCGACAGACCACACGAACAGGGGCGAGTTCGACGCGGCGATCGCCGACTGCGACGCGGCCCTCAAGCTCGACGTGTCGGATGAGCGGAAGTCAGTCGCCCTCCACACTCGCGGCTGTGCTCGGGCCCAGCTCGGCGACCGAGACGGGGCGAAGGCTGACCTCGACGCGGCGATCCGCCTCGACCCGAAGTATGTGAACGCGTATATCGAACGCGGCCGAGTCCTCACCGACCTCGCGAGGGACGACGAGGCCCTCGCCGATCTCGACCGGGCCCTCCGCCTCGACCCCGGCCGGTCCATGGCGTATGCCGTCCGCGGCGCGATCCACTGCAACCGGCAGGATTTCGAGGCGGCGCTGCGCGACCTCGACCGGGCCATCGCCCTGGACCCGAAGTGCGACATTGCCTACTCAAATCGCGGGGCCGTCTTCGCGACGCGAGGCGACAACGAACGGGCCCTGATCGACCTCGACCTCGCGCTGTCCCTGAATCCAAGAGATGGGTTCGCACATAATAATCGGGCGGCCATCCGCCTGGAGGCGGGCCAGGTCGATGCGGCGATCGCCGACCTCGACGAGGCGATCCGCCTCGATCCCAGGAACGTCGATTGCTACGAAAACCGCGCGCTGCGCACGGGGCTCGAAGGGCTCGTACGTCCTCGCGATCGAGGATTACGAACGGGCCATCGGGCTCGACCCGCGGCGGACTTCGGCGTACCTCGGCCGCGGTGCTGCTCGAGCGTATCGGAAGGACCATGGCGGGGCGCTGGCCGACTTCAATCGAGCCATCGCGCTCGATCCGAAGTCCGAGGAGGCCTTCTTCGACCGGGCCTTCCTTCGGCAGGAACGGGGCGACATTGACGGGGCGATCGCCGACTACACCGAGGCGACACGACTCGATCCGACGGCCTTACGGTCGTTCTCCAACCGCGGCCAGCTCTGGGTCCAGAAACACGACGTCCCGAGGGCGATCGCCGACTTCGACGAGGTCGTCCGCCTTGCGCCTGACAACCCGATCGGGTACGTCAACCGCGGTCAGTGCCGATCGGAAGCAAAGGACTTCGACGGGGCGATCGCCGACTTCGACGCGGCGATCCGCCTCGACCCGAAGCTAGCGCTTGCCTACACGAACCGCGGGATCGCCTGGCGGGCCAAGGAGGAGTTCGACCGGGCGGTCGCCGACTTCGACGCGGCGATTCGACTCGACCCGATTGCCGCGCGGAGCGTAGCCGGTTTCCCTGTCAAGTATGAGTTCAACTCACCGAGAGATTCCTCGGGAGAGTCGTACATGAAGAACGCCAGGGCGACCGCTCTTGTCGAGCGTGGGAATTGCCGAGCGAAGACCGGCCGGTATGCGGAGGCCCTCGCCGACTTCGCCGAGGCGCTCCAGCTCGACCCAGGATTTACCGGCCCGCTCGTCGAGCGCGCCTGGCTCTGGGCCGGCTGCCCCGACTCCAAGTTCCGCGACGGGCCGAACGCGGTCGAGTCGGCGCAGCGGGCCTGCGAGGCGACCCGATGGAAGAAGTGGTACGTCCTCGGCGCGCTCGCCGCCGCGCAGGCCGAGACGGGCGACTTCGCCGCCGCGATCGCGACCGAACAAAAGGCGATGCCCCTCTACGAGCATGAGTCCAACCGCAAGGCCGCCCAGGTACGACTTGCACAGTACCGGGCTCACAAGCCGTATCGAATAGGCGTCTATCCCGGCCGACCCGCGCCCGCGGTCGCCGGCGGAAACCCGCCCGGCCCCGCTCCGAGATCGGCGGGCCCGATCCAGACGTTCGTCAATCAGGTCCTCCGGAAGTAGGCTCCGCCGCCGGCTCGACATGCACCAGCACATCCCGCACCGGCCCGATCCGCCCGATGAGCCGGTCCTTGACGCGGTGGGCGATGGCGTGGCCCTCGCGGACGGTCAGGCCGGGGTCGACCTCGATGTGGATGTCGACGAGGTATTCCAGGCCCGCCTTGCGGATGCGCAGGGTCTCGACGTCGCGGACGCCGGGGACGGCCCCCGCCTCGGCGCGGACGGCGGCGAGCAGGTCGGGGTCGGCCTGGCGGTCCATCAGGCCCTGGACGTTGTCCCAGAGCAGCCCGGCGCCGACCCAGAGGATCGTCGCGGCCACGGCCGCCGCGGCCGCGTGGTCGGCCCATCGCCCACGACGGCCCGCCCCACTTCGCCGCGGCCACGCCCGCGAGCACGACGAGCGAGCCGAGGGCGTCGAGCCGGTAATCCCACGCCGTCGCCAGCAGCGCGGCCGAGCCGGTGCGGCGGGCGACGCGGCTCGTCCGGCGATAGAGCGCCTCCTGGACGACCGCCCCGCCGGCCGCGATCCAGAGCGTGAACCCCTCGGGCGGCGTGTGGGCCCGGCCCGAGGCCGGAGAGGGCCTCGTAGCCGATCGCCAGCGCCAGCGCGATCAGCGCGACGGCGATCCCCTGCCCCGCCAGCGACTCGGCCCGGGCGTGGCCGTAGGGATGCTCGCGGTCGGCCGGCCGCTCGGCGACGGCCAGCGCCGCGAGCAGCGCGGCCGAGATCAGGCCGTCGACCAGCGAATGCGCCGCGTCGGAGACCAGGGCCACCGACCCGCCGAGCAGCCCCCCGACGAGCTTGACCGCCCCCAGCGCCAGGCTGATGGACAGGCCCCACGCGGCGGCCCGGCGGCTGTCGTTGTAGAGTTCGCCGCCCAAGGTCGACCCCCCGCACGCCGGCGCGGCCGCCGGGGTTCGGATTGTGGTCGGCCGACCCGCGACTTGACAAGGGGACGGCCGCCGTGAAGATCCCGTGAATTCGCCGCGACCCCGTTGGCCCGGCGAGTGCTTGCTTTCCCATGGGGAATCTCGAGAGGCCCGGGCAACCTGGTGAGGAGCGACCGATGGCGATCCGTCTGATCCCGCGCGAGGCGTCATTCGACGGGGTCCTCCAGGACCTCGCGGCCCGGCTCACCCGAGCCTCGTCGGCGCTCGGGTCGGGGGGCGAGCCGCCGGGGCCCGAGGGGGCGCGCGAGGCCGTCTGGGAGCTGGTCGAGCGGCTCGACCGGACGTTCCTCACGCCGTTCGACCGCGAGGACCTCTACCGGCTCGCCGACGCCCTGGCCCGGGCCGAGGAGGCGATCGCGGAGGCGGCGCGCCGCGCCTTCCGCCGGCCGACCGGCCGCGAGGCGGACGGGATCGGCCAGGCGATCGCGGCGGTCGGCGAGTGCGCGGCGGGGCTCGACGAGGCCGTCCGCATCCTCCCGGAGCTCGACTCGAAGGGCGCCGATCTCCGCGAGCGGCTCCGCACGGTCGACCGGCGGGCGTCGGAGGCGGGGCGCTCGCTCCGCGCGGACGACGATCCGGCCGATCCCGGCTGCGAGGACCTGGCGGAGACCCTGCGCCGTCGCGACCTCCGCGCGGCCCTCGGGCGTGCCCTCGACGCGCTCCGCGAGGCGGCCCACGCCGCGACGGTGATCGTCGTCAAGGGGGCCTGAGCCGATGTTCGCGACCCCGGCCTTCGAGTTCGGCACCGTCCCCTTCGACCGCCTGCCCGCCGCGGCGTGGGCGCTGATCGCGCTGGCGCTGGCGTTCGACTACCTCAACGGCTTCCACGACGCGGCGAACTCGGTCGCCACCGTCGTCTCGACCCGCGTGCTCCGCCCGCTCGCGGCGGTCGCGTGGGCGGCGTTCTTCAACTTCGCCGCGTTCCTCGTCTTCCGGACGGCCGTCGCGGCGACGATCGGCGAGGACATCGTCGACCCCCACGTCGTGACCTACCGGCTCATCGCCGCGGCGCTGATCGCCGCCTGCGCATGGGCGCTGCTGACGTGGTGGCTCGCGCCTGCCGACGAGCAGCTCGCACGCCCTGATCGGCGGCCTGGTCGGCGCGGGCCTGATGCACGGCGGCCTCTCGGCCCTGCGCTGGGGCGGCATCGGCAAGACGGCGGCGTTCATCGTGCTGGCGCCGCTGCTGGGCATGGCCTTCGGACTCGGCTTCGGCGCGATCGTGTTCCGGCTCGTCCGCCGCTGGACGCCGCACCGCGTCCGCGCGTTCTTCCGCCGCGGCCAGCTCGTCTCGGCCGCGCTCTACAGCCTCGGCCACGGCGGCAACGACGCCCAGAAGACGATGGGGATCATCCTCGCGCTCCTGATCGCCTCGGCGCGCGACGGGGGGTTCACCGCCCCGACCGAGGTGCCGATCGAGGTGGTGCTCGCCTGCCACCTGGCGATGGCGCCTGGGCACGCTCAGCGGCGGCTGGCGGATCGTCCGGACGATGGGCCAGCGGTTGTTGACTCTGCGCCCGGTCGACGGCTTCTGCGCCGAGACGGCCGGCGCGGCGACGCTGGCTTTGACGATCGTCTGGGGCATCCCGGCGAGCACGACGCACACGATCGCCGGTGCGATCGCCGGCGTCGGCTCGCTCCGCCGGATCCGCGCCGTCCGCTGGAACGTCGCGGCCCGGATGGTCTGGGTCTGGGTCCTGACGCTGCCCTGCTGCGCCGCCATCTCCGCGGCCGTGTGGTGGGCGATGGGCCTCTGGTAGGGCGGGATGCCCGGCCCGATCACCTGGGCCGGGAGAACGATTTCGTCGGGTGCCGCTGGTGGGTCTTCCCACCAGTGTCCGGGCGGGAGACCCCACTGGTGGCAGGAGCCACAAGTGCCACCCGTCCGCCCGGACCGCGGGGCGTCGCCCCATCCCGATGGATCGGCCCGAGACCCGGGCTCGGGCCGAGCCTCGCCTTATCCGCGTCGGCGTGTTGTCTTCCCCTCCCCCCTTGCGGGGGAGGGTTAGGGTGGGGGGTGGCCGGGATCAGCCGCCCGCCTCAGCCTGCGTTTGCACCGCGCTCACCCCCCACCCTACCCTCCCCCGCAAGGGGGGAGGGGAAGATCGGCCGGCCTCGCCCCTCGAAGAGAACGATCGCTCCCGGAGAACGATTTCGCCCCAAATTACGATGGTAGGGGTATGACTTCTGCGCACGACGTCGCGCCCCGCCCCCAACCAACGAAGGGACATCTCCGATGCAGCGTTCCGAGAAGCAGCGACAGGCCAGCCGCGAGAACGGCAAGAAGTCCAGGGGCCCCACCTCCCCCGAGGGCAAGGACGTCTCCAAGTTCAACGGCGTGACCCACGGCCTCTGCGCCGTGCACCTCATCCTCCCCGGCGAGGACCCCGCGGCTCTAGACGCCGAATTCCAGGCCTGGGACAACGACTGGAACCCGCCCACCCACACCCGCGCCGTCCTCGTCCGGCGGGCCGCGATCGCCTCGTGGCGGCTGAACCGGGCCGTCAAGGCCGAGGCCGCCTGGCTCGGACGCCGCGCCGAACTGGCCGGCGACGCCTTCGACTTCGAACGCTTCAACCGCGCCGACCGCGCCGTCTCCCGCGCCGCCACCGACCCCGGCGGAGCCCTGTCCCTGCTGGAGATGGACGCCACGGGCATCGACCGCATCATCGACTCCTGCGGCGAGCTCGAGCGCGCCCTCGAGGCCGGGCCCTCGGGCTGGGACCAGCCGCACTACCACCAGCGGCTAATGCTGGTGACCAGCCACCGCCTCGACGAGTACCCGCACAACGCGGGTCCGATCCCCAGGGCCTCGGCCCGGCTGCTGGCGGCGAATAACGCCGAGTTCGCCGAGCGACCCGTGCTTCGACTACGGCCACTGCGTGGTCGTCTTCCCGCTGCCCGAGGAGGAGCGCGCGGCGGCCGTCGAGCTGCTGAAGCGTGCGGTGGCCGAGAAGGTCGCCCGGCTCCGGGAGCTCCGCGCCACGATGCCCGACCCGGCGGAGTTGCGCGCCGCGCCGTCGCGGCGGCGTATTGCGACGGTTCGGAGGAGGGGAAGCTGCGCCATCGCTACGAGATGGCGATCGATCGGTCGTTGCGGGCGACGATTCAGCAGCTGATCGCGCTGGAGAAGTCGGGGGCGGACCTGGGCGGGTCCGAGTCACAAGTCGATGATACTAAATTAGATACGCCAGATGAGCCTGCGGAGTCGGAGGCCTCGGAGGCGGTCGCGCCGGGTTCGGTCGGCGCGGGCGAGGTCGGGTCGGTCCCGAGCCGGTCCGGGGCCCCGGTCCGGGTCCAGAAGGCCCCAAATCCGGCCCCGCCGCGGCGCGGCAGGCGCCGATCGCGGCGCTGAGATAAGTCGGTGTGAATCAAAACGGGTGTGCCCGGCGACGGGCCGCGCCCGGGTGCGCGCGGCACCCCATGTTTTCCGAGCCGAGGTCTTCAACAGAGCAACATACGTTCTCAGGCCCGGAGCACCGCCCGGAACCGGGCCTTGCCCGCGCGGACGTGGTCGATGGCGTCGTTGACGTCGGCCATGGGGAAGACCTCGACCATCGGCCTCACGCCCGTCCGCGCCGCGAAGGCGAGCATGGCCGCGATGTCCGACGGGCTGCCGGCCTGGCTGCCGCTGACGGAGCGCTCGGCCAGCAGCGGGAAGGGCGGGATCTTCAGCTCGGACTCGGGGATGCCGACGTTCACCAGCCGCCCCTGCGGCCGAAGCGCGCTCACATAGTCACCCCACGGGATGTCGGACGAGACGGTCGAGAGGATGAAGTCGAACGAGCCCGCCGCCTTCTTCAGCTCGCCGGTCCCCCGCGTCGCGATGAACCGCGAGGCGCCCAGGGCGCGGGCCCCGTCGTCCTTGTCGTGCGACGTCGAGATCGCCGTCACCTCGCAGCCCGACGCCGCGAGGAACTGGACGGCCAGGTGGCCCAGCCCGCCGATGCCGACGACGGCCGTGCGCATCCAGGGGGCGACGCCGAAGTGGAGCATCGGCGTGAAGACCGTCGTCCCCGCGCACATGAGCGGGCCGGCGACGCTCGACTCGAGCGCGTCGGGGATCGGCACGGCGAACTTGGCCTCGCAGCGGACCGACTCGGCCCAGCCCCCGTGATGGCGGACGATCGTCGGCCGGTCCTTCGCGCAGAACGACTCGAGGCCGCGGCTGCACCACTCGCACTGGCCGCACGAGCCGCAGTGCCAGCCGACGCCGACCCGCTGGCCGACCCTCGCGGCGTCGACCTGCGACCCGACTGCGGCGACGGCGCCGATGACCTCGTGGCCGGGGACCAGCGGGTAGGTCGAGAAGCCCCAGTCGTTGTCGATCATCGCGAGGTCGCTGTGGCAGACGCCGCAGTACTCGACGCGGACCTCGACCTCGCGCGGCCCGAGCGGGCCCGGCTCGTATTCGAACGGCTCCAACCGGCCCTTCGCGGCCCTGGCGGCGTAAGCCTTGACGCCCATCGGCGATGCTCCTGGCGGGTCGAAACGGGACGACGAGGCCCGCGCCGTGCGTGGCCTCGTCGCCCGTTATAGGCGCCCGGCAAGCCGGAGGGTAGCGTCACTTCGCCGGGAACTCGCCCGGCGGGGCGCCGGTGATCGGCCCGGCCTTGGCCTCCTTGAAGTCGGCGAGCGGGCCGGGGGCGAGGCTGTGCGGCGGGTCGTCGCCGGGCTCGAAGAGGATCACCAGATCGGTGATGTCGCGGGGGAGTTGCCCCCATCAGCACGAAGCGGTTGAGCGGGTCCATGCACTTGTTCTTCACCGAGAGCCGATAGCCGGGGAGGTTCCACGTCTCGATGTCGGGGAACTTGACGGCGAGGCCGACCTCGCCCTCGGGAAGGCCGCCGATCTCGAATCGACCGCGGTCGTCGACGTCGGCGTAGATGACGCCGCCCGCCCCCTCGGCGTAGCCGAGTGCCTTGGTCCTGGGCGGGATCGCCCGGCCGTCGGAGAAGACGATCCGCCCGGCGAGCGTCCGCCCGGCACGGACTTCCATGTCGCCGAGGTCGATCGACGTCCCGTCCCCCTCGGTCTTGAACTTCCGCGGGACGACCGAGCCGCCGCCCGGCAGGCCGCCGGTCTTGGCATAGACGTGGAACTCATCATCGGCGTAGGCGTGCTCGAAGCGGAACCGGCCATCGGCGCCGGTCTTGGCCTCCAGGTGGCCGAGGTAATGCTCCATGAAGCCGCTGACCTGACCGAGCCCCACGGGGACGTTCGCCACCGGCTTGCCGTCGCGGACGAGCCGCCCAGTGACGGTGACCCCGGTGCCGAGCTGTAGAGGCTCCCTGAGCTGCCCGTCGGTGTCGGTCTTGAACATCTTCGAGGCCAAATCCGGAGGGGCCTCGACCTTGACGGAGAACTCGCGGAAGAACCCCTTGGCCGTGAAGGCGAACCGGCCGTCGCCGCCGGTCACGATCGGGTCGCGCTCGACGACCTCGGTCATCTGCGCCTGCACCTTGGCCCCGGCCACGGGCCGGCCGTCGGGGCCGATAACCTGGCCCGTCACCTTCGTCGGCCCCTTCGTCTCGGGCGGGACGGCCCGCCCGCTCGCGACGGCCGGCGCCGGCCTCGAGCGCGGCAGGCCGAACTGGTCGTCCAGCGCCCCTTCGAGGGCCTCGGTGAAGGCGTCGAACTTGCCCACGAGGATGCCGTTGCGATCGATCACGAACGTCGAGGGCCACGAGAAGACCTCATACGTATCCGCCGTCCGCCCCGAGCCCTTCTGCCCGGCCTCCCCGGCGTAGGGCCTCGGCGACTTGCCGACCGGCGGACGGTCGAGCAGGACCGGGAACGGCAGGTCCTTGCCGGCGAGGAACTGTTGCCGGATCGGCGCGAACGCCTTCCGATACGCGTCGGCCGAGGGGAACGAGGCGTCGTGCAGCGCCAGAATGACGAGCGGCTGGTCCTTGAACCGTTCCTTCAGGGCCGCGAGCCTCGGCATGGCCCCGATGCACGGGCCGCACCAGGTCGCCCAGAAGTCGAGTACGACGACCTTGCCGCGATGGTCGGCGAGCCGGACCGGCCGGCCGTCGAGGTCGGTCGCGTCGATCTCGGCCGCGGGGCCGCCGGCCATCCGGACGCTGGCGAGGCTCGGCAGCGTGAAGTCGGGCAGGTCGTACGGGCCGTCGCCGGGCGGGACGTCGAAGTCGAATACGCGCTGGACGGTGTCCGAGCGGAACTCGACCTTGTACTTCCCGGCGGGCAGGCGGACCTCCAGGTGCCGCTTCATGTGTGCAGGGTCGTTGGCGTTCGCGTTGGGCAGCATCCATTTCTGCCACGTGTCGGCGACCTTGCCCGTCTCGTCGACCGTGTCGATCGTCCAGTCCAGGAACGCCTTCGGGTCGTCGTTCGGGACCTCGACCACGCGGGCGCGGACGAGGCGGGTCGGCCGGAGGGTGATCTCCAGCGGCCTGTCGAGCTCCTCTTCCTTGAGGGGGGCGATCGCCTGGAGCGCGTAGTCGGACGAGGCGAAGTGGAGCTTCTCCTGGCCGGGCCACATGAGCTCGACGGCGAACCGGCCCTCGGCGTCGGTCCGGACGGCGTCCTGCTTGCCGAGCGCGGCGGCCATCCACCAGTCGCCCCTGGCGACGCGGACGGCGTACCGGCTGTGGTCCCTGGCCGCCTCCTCATCGGTCAAGTTGCGGCCGTCGCCGCCGAAGACGACGGGCCGCCACGGGCGGATGTCGTCGGGGTGGACGGGGCGCCAGGCGGTCGACTCGGTCCGGTACTCGAAGTACTTGCCGACCTCGCCCGGCGGGACGACCTGCCCGCGCTCGTCGCGATACGGCTCGGCTCGCTCGCGGAGGAACCGGGGCGGCGGGTTGTCCCAGGTGTCCTGCAGCGGCCGCGGGTCGCTGCCGACCCAGGCCTTGGCGACCGGGCGGCCCTGCTCGTCGCGGACGACGCCGCGGACCGTCCTGTTGGCGACGGCCGGCTTCGTGGGGAGGAGCAGCGGGGCGGACGGGCCGGCCTTCGCTGTGGCGGCGGCGGGCTTGGCGTCGGCCTCCGGCTTCTGCCGGAGCGTCCAGGCGGCCGCGCCCGAGGCGGCGACGGCGGCCAGCGCGACTCCGAGGATGATCTTCATCTTGGCGAATGTCATGGCCTTCAGGACCTCCCGCGCGAGGGCGGCCGACGCCGGCCCCTCGCCGAGGGCGGCCGCCCCGGACTTCGTGGTGAATCGGATCGCGGCGCGGACCGTCGCCTCGGCCCATGCCGCCGGCGCCGGCGAGGCGGCCCATCCCGCACCCAGCAATGCCGCCGAGGCCGTGACGCCCCGCCGCGCCAGCCGCGACTTCAGCTTGGCCCTGCCCCGAGCCAGGCGGCTCTGGAGCGTCCCGAGCGGCCAGCGGAGCCGCGCCGCGGCCTGCTCCTGCGTGAGGCCCTCGAGGTAGCAGAGGACCAGCGGCGAGCGGAACGGCTCGGGCAGCCGGCCGAGCTCCTCGTGCAGCGCCGCCGAGCGCTCGAGCTCGATCATCGGGACCGCCGCCCCCCCGGCCGCGCGCCCGGCCGCCATCTCGCCCCCCTTCCTCTCTCGGGCCCTCCGCCGCAGGATCGCGACCCGCGCCCGGCCCGAGACGCGGACCGCGACGCCGTGGAGCCAGCTCGCGACCGACTCCCGCCGGGCGATCGAGCGGGCCTTTCGCGCCAGGACGAGGAAGGTCGCCTGCGAGGCGTCCTGGGCCTCGTGCTCGTCGCCGAGGACCCCGCGGCAGACCCGCAGGACCATCGCCCCGTGCCGCTCGACCAGGGCGGCGAACGCGACCTCGGCCGCCGGGCCGGCGGGGTCGTCGGCGAACCGGGCCAGGAGCTGGCCGTCGCCCAGGCCCGCGGCCGTGCCGTCGCGGAAGAGCGACTCGACGTGTCTCAGGGCGGTCGGTGTCGCGTCGCCTGCCATCGGCTCGTGGCCCCCGCCCGCGTCGGTTACGCCCAGTAGTGTCCGCGGCCGCCCCGATCATTCCCGGGCCCCGCCGGAATTTCCAGGATCGTCCCGGCGGGCGAAAGTCTCATGGCGGTGCCGCACTTTGACGAAGAAGAGGGTTATGACGGCCGAACCACGCGCCGATTCCGGCGGGGACTCGAAGCGGAGCCGCGCCCGGATGCCCGAGACTCGCCGATCGCTGCTCGCCTACCTCGCCGCGATGGCCGGCTGCGCGGCGATCCTGACGGCCCTCCTCCAGCTCTGGCGGGCCGACCTCCGCGTGCCGTTCGCCTACGGCGGCGACGCCGTCTGCGCCCAGGTCTGGGTCAAGGGCCTGGCCGAGCACGGCTGGTTCCTCGAGAACCCCTCGCTCGGCGCCCCGGGCCGGATGGAGATGCAGGACTTCCCGCTGGCCGACGGCCTCTTCTTCGCCCTGCTCCGCGGCCTCGCCCTCGCCTTCGGCGACCACGTCGTCGCCCTGAACGCCTACTACCTCGCGACCTTCTTCCTCGCCACGGCCTCGGCCCTCTTCGCCCTCCGCCGGCTCGGCGTCGACCGGGGCCCGGCGGTCGTGTGCGGGCTGCTCTATGCGTTCTTGCATTACCACTTCTTCCGCGGCGAGGCCCACCTGTTCCTCGCGTCGTACTTCCTCGTCCCGCTCGCGGCGATGGTCTGCCTGTGGATCTACCGCGACGGCCGGCTGCCGTGGCGGAGCCGCCGCGCCATCGGGGCGGTCGTCGTCTGCGCCCTGCTCGGCTCGGGCGGGATCTACTACGCGGCCTTCACCTGCTATCTGCTCGTCGTCGCAGGGCTCTGCGCGGCGATCTCGCGGAGGACGTTCCGCCCGCTCGGCTCGGCGGCGATCCTGGCCGGCGTGGTCGTCGCGAGCGGGCTCGCCAACCTGGCGCCGACGATCCTGTACCGGCTCCGCCACGGGCCGAACCCGGCGGCCGTCGTCCGCTATCCGATCCACGCCGAGCTCTGGGGCCTGCGGATGACGCAGCTCCTCTTGCCCGTGCAGGACCACCGGATCGGCGGGCTCGCCGGCCTCCGCCGCCGTTACGACTTCGCCCAGACCGTCCCGCCCTGGGACAGCGACGCCGCCTCGCTCGGCGTCATCGGGGCGATCGGCTTCCTCGGCCTGCTCGTCGTGGCCCTCGTGCGGAGGCGTTCGGATTCGGAGGCCCCGCGCACGATCGACGGCCTCGCCGCCCTGAACCTGGCCGCGGTGCTGCTGGCCACGACCAGCGGCCTGGGGGCGATCGTCGGCTATGTCGCGAGCCCGCTGATCCGCTGCTACAACCGGATCAGCGTCTTCCTCGCCTTCTTCGCGCTGGCGGCCGTGGCGCTGGTCCTGACGCGGCTCCTCCGCTCGACGAGGCCCGGGTTGCCGAGGGCCGCGGCCCACTTCGGGCTGGCGGCATTGCTCGTCGTCGGCGTGCTCGATCAGACCCCGCGCGGGCTCGCCCCGCACTATGACGAGTTGAAGGCGGCCTACGATCGCGACGCCGCCTTCGTCGGCCCGCATCGAGTCCGCGCTCGCCGGCCGGATCCGCGGTGTTCCAGCTCCCGATCCTCGAGTTCCCCGAGACGATCGCCCCCGGCGTGATGGGGCCCTACGACCACGGCCGCGCCTACCTCCATTCGAGGTCGCTCCGCTGGAGCTACGGCGCGATGAAGGGCCGGTCCGCCGACGCCTGGCAGAAGGCCGCCTCGGATCAGCCCTCGGCGGCGATGCTCCGGTCGCTGGCCCTGGCCGGGTTCTCGGGCGTCTACGTCGACCGCGCGGGCTTCGACGATCGTGGCCTCGCGCTCGAGGCCGGACTCGTCCGCGAGGCGGGCGCGGCGGCGATCGAGAGCGGCGACCATCGGCTCGCCTTCTACGACCTCCGCCCGTTCGCGACGGCCCTGCGCGACCGGCTCGGCCCCGAGAGCTGGGCCGAGGCCCGCTCGGCCTGCCTCGACGCCGTGACCGCCACCTGGCTCGGCGGCTTCCTCGACCGCGTCGACGGGCCGGACGGATCCTGGTCGCGCGCCTGCGCGCCAGCGGGGCCGATTGCGGCTGGACAACCCCTCGGATCGGCCGCGCCGGGTCGCGCTGGCGATGGACCTTCGCGGCGTCGCCGCCGGCTCATGCCCGGTCCGGATCGACTGGCCGGATGGCCCCGAGACCTACCCGCCCGACGGCCCGGTCCGCCGGTCGCTGGTCGTCCCGCCGGGCGGATTGACGCTGGGCTTCGCGACGTCCGCGGCCGGCGCGGTCGACCCAAGGTCTCCCGCCTTCCGCGTCGAGCGGTTCGCGATCGCCGAGTCGGACCCGACCCCGGGCCGCCTGGCGGGGGATGCGGCGGGGACGGCCCGGCGCTGAGACCGCGAGCCGCCCACTTCGTGGATTGACGCCCCGCCGCCCTGCCGGTACAAGACGGGCCGGCGCGATCGGCCCACGGCCGGTCCGTCGACGGTGCGCGGCGGGGACGGTCCGGAGGATCGACTCATCGCCGGCCCCCGAGATCGACGAAGATAGGGATAAGTCCGCGCGGATCGCCCCGGGTATCGGGCCGACCGATCGACCGCATGGCTTCATGGAGGGGGCCGGCCGGATGACCGAGGTTCGTCGATCGCTCGCCGCCTACCTCGTTGCGATGCTCGCCTGCGCGGCGCTGCTGGTCGTCGTCTTCGAGTTCTGGCGCGTCGACCTCCGCGCCCCGCTCTCGTACGGGATGGACTCGGTCTGCACCCAGCTCTGGGCCCGCGGCGTCGTCGAGAACGGCTGGTATCTCACGAACCCCCGCCTCGGCGCCCCCTTCGGCATGGAGATGCACGACTTCCCGCTCTCGGACAGCCTCTTCTTCGGGCTCGAGCGGCTCATCGCGCTGGGGACGAGCAACCCGGTCCTCGTCGTCAACCTCTACTACTTCGCCACCTACTTCCTCACGACGGTCATCGCCCTGGCCGTGCTCCGGCAGCTCGGCGTGCCGCGGGGGCCCGCGGTCGTCTCGGCCCTGCTCTATGCGTTCCTCCCCTATCACCTCCAGCGCGCCGAGCGGCACCTGTTCCTCTCGTCGTACTTCCTCGTGCCGCTCGCGGCGATGGTCTGCCTGTGGATCTATCGCGACGGCGAATTGCTCTTCCGCGAGCGCGAGGGGAGGCGGGCCGGGCTGAGTCTCGGCAGCGGCCGGGCCCTCGCCGCGATTGCCATCTGCGTATTGCTCGGATCGGGCGGGGTCTACTACGCGGCGTTCACCTGCTACCTGCTGCTCGTTGCCGGATGCTGCGCCGCGGCGTCGCGGAGGCGAGTCCACCCGCTGGGTTCGGCGGTGATCCTCATCGCACTGATCGGTGCCGGGGTCGCGGCGAACGTGGCGCCGACGGCCCTCTACGCCCGCGAGCACGGCCCGAATCCGGCCGTGACGAAGCGCGAGCCGGGGCACGTCGAGCGGTTCTCGCTCAAGATCGCCCAGCTGCTCATGCCCGCGCACGGCCATCGGATCGACGCCCTGGCGCGGCTCCGGTGGCGGTACGACGGCGACCCGATCACGCTGATCCACGAGAACGGCTCGGCCACGCTCGGCGTCGTCGGCGCGCTCGGCTTCCTGGGGCTGGTCGGCTCGATCTTCGTCCGGAAGGCGCCGGCGCCCCGCGGCTCGTCGACGGCCTGGCCGCCCTGACCCTCGCCGCGGTGCTGCTGGCGACGACCGGCGGCTTCGGCGCGATCGTCGGCTACGTCGTCAGCCCCTTGATCCGCTGCTACAACCGGATCAGCGTCTTCATCGCCTTCTTCGCGCTGACGGCCGCCGCGCTCGGCCTGGCGCGGCTGGTCCGCGCGGCCCGTCCCGGATGGCCGAGGCTCGCGGCGCACGTCGGCCTCGGGGCCGTGCTCGCCCTCGGCATCGCCGACCAGACCAACCGCTGGCTCCTGCCCGAGTACGAGGAGGTGCAGGCCCGGTTCGCCTCCGATGCCGAGTTCGTCGGCCGGGTCGAGGCGAGCCTGCCGCCCGGCTCGATGGTCTTCCAGCTCCCGCTCATCGAATTCCCCGAGGGGATTCCGCCCGGAAAGATGGGCCCGTACGACCCGTCCCGGGCGTTCCTCCACTCGAAGACGCTCCGCTGGAGCTTCGGCGCGATGAAGGGCCGCTACGGCGACGCCTGGCAGAAGTACGCCGTCGACCGCCCCGTGCCCGAGATGCTCCGCGCGATCGTCCCCGCCGGCTTCGCCGGCCTCTGGGTCGACCGCAAGGGGTACGCCGACGGCGGCGCCGCGATCGAGGCGGCGCTCCGCCAGGCGACCGCCGCGATGCCGCTCACGAGCCGCGACGGCCGCTTCACCTTCTACGACCTGACGGGATACACGGCGAAGCTCCGCGACGAGCTCGGCCCCGAGCGCTGGGCCGCCGCGAGCGCCGAGGCGCTCCGGCCGATGATCGTCACCTGGCACGGCGGCTTCTACGGCCGCGAGGAAGGGCCGGGCGGCATGACCTGGCACTGGTCGAGCGGCTCGGGCGAGGTCCGGATCGCCAACCCGTCGGCCGAGCCCCGACGGGTTGAGGTGTCGATGAGTCTGGCGACGATGGACCCGGCGCCTGCGAAGGTCGCGGTCGAGGGGCCCGACGGGACGTTCGAGTACCAGGCCGGCGCGGCCGTGGCGCGGGCGCTGGTCGTCCCGCCCGGCGGGGCCACGCTGAGGTTCCGCAGCGACGCGAAGGGCGTGACGCCCGAGGGCGACGCGAGGACGCTGGCGTTCCGCGTCGAGCGGTTCCGGGTCGCCGAGGCCGGCGGGCCGGGCGTCGCGTCGGCCGGGGGCGCGGCCTTGAAATGAGTCCGAAGGGCGCGGGCGGAAGGAACCGCCCGGCCGGCGAGGGGGGAGGGGCAACGGAATGCAGGCCGTCATCCTTTGCGGCGGCCAGGGCACGCGGCTCCGCGAGCAGACCGCACGCCGCCCCAAGCCGCTGGTCGAGATCGGCGACCGGCCGATCCTCTGGCACATCATGAAGATCTACGCCCACCACGGCTTCCGCAAGTTCGTCCTCTGCCTCGGCTACAAGGGGCACATGATCAAGGAGTACTTCCTCAACTACGAGGCGATGAACAACGACTTCACGATGCAGCCTCGGCAGCCGCGTCGAGTGCGCGATGCACGGCCCGCCGCCGAGGCCGACGCTCGAGGTGACCCTGGCCGACACCGGCGCCTGCGACGATGACCGGCGGCCGGATCGCGCGGGCCCGCCGCTACATCGAGCGGCGACACCTTCCTGCGTCACCTACGGCGACGGCCTGGCCGACGTCGACCTCCGCGCGCTGCTCGCGTTCCACCGCTCGCACGGCCAGCTCGCCACCGTCACGGCCGTCCGGCCCGCCGTCGCGGTTCGGCGTGCTCGAGCTCGGCGACGACGGCCGCGTCAGCCGCTTCGCCGAGAAGCCGCAGCTCGACGGCTGGATCAACGCCGGCTTCTTCGTCTTCGACCGCCGCGTGCTCGACTACCTCGGCGGCGACGACGTGCATCCTCGAGCGCGAGCCGCTCGAGCGCCTCGCCGCGGAGGGCGAGCTGATGGCCTATCGCCACGACGGCTTCTTCCACGCGATGGACACGCTACCGCGAGTACGAGGCGCTCAACGAGATCTGGGACCGGGGCGAGGCCCCGTGGAAGGTCTGGGGCGAGGGAGAAGGCCGTCATGGGCTCCTTCTGGCGGGATCGGCCGACGCTCGTCACCGGCGCCACCGGCCTCGTCGGCGGCTGGCTCGTGCGCGCGCCTGCTCGAGGCCGGCGCCGACGTCGTCTGCCTCGTCCGCGACTGGGTGCCGCAGCAGCGAGCTCGTGCGCTCGGGCCTCGCTCGACCGCGTCAAGGTCGTCCGCGGCGACGTCCGCGACCAGGCGCTGCTCGAGCGGGCCCTCGGCGAGTACGAGATCGACACCGTCTTCCACCTCGCCGCGCAGACGATCGTCGGCATCGCCAACCGCAACCCGGTCTCGACCTTCGAGACGAACATCCAGGGCACCTGGGCGCTGCTCGAGGCCTGCCGCCGCTCGCCCGCTCGTCAGGCAGATCGTCGTCGCGTCGTCCGACAAGGCCTACGGCGACCAGGAGCGTGCTGCCCTACGACGAGACGACGCCGCTCCAGGGCCGCCACCCCTACGACGTCAGCAAGTCGTGCGCCGACCTGATCGCGCAGACGTACGCCGACGACCTACGGCCTGCCGGTGGCGATCACCCGCTGCGGCAACTTCTACGGCGGCGGCGACCTGAACTGGAACCGGATCGTCCCCGGCACGATCCGCTCGGTCCTCCGCGGCCAGCGGCCCGTGATCCGCTCCGACGGCACGTTCATCCGCGACTACTTCTACGTCGAGGACGGCGCCGCCGCCTACATGACGCTCGCCGAAGCGCTGGCGCGCGACCGGCCGCGACTGGCGGGCGAGGCGTTCAACTTCTCGAACGAGCGTGCAGGTGACCGTGCTCGACCTCGTCCGGCTGATCCTCCGCCTGATGGGCAGTCGACCTCGAGCCCGACGTCCGCAACGAGGCGCCGCAACGAGATCCGCCACCAGTACCTCGAGCGCCGCCAAGGCGCGGCGCGTGCTCGGCTGGTCGCCGCTGTTCGGCCTGGAGGAAGGCCTGGCGCGCGACGATCGCCTGGTATCGCAGCGACGTGTCCTCGGAGCGGCTCGTGCGGCCGACCCGGCCGAGTCGCCGCTGAGCTCGGACGCACTGGTCGCTCGCGGCCGCACGATCCTCGGAGCTGCGTCGCCGAGAGTACCACGACGCTCGGCCGTTCCGGCCGGTCCGCGAGCCATGCTTCGGCTTCCCGGCGTCGAGTCGGCCGCGTGCCCGTGCGCCGGGCGCGTCTTCGACGCGGAGGAGCTCGTCGCACCTCGTCGACGCCTCGCTCGACTTCTGGCTGACCACCGGCCGCTACGCCGACCGGTTCGAGCGCGAGTTCGCCCGCGTTCTTCGGGCGTGCGGCACGCGCTGCTCGTCAACTCCGGCTCGTCGGCGAACCTCGTCGCGCTGACCGCGCCTGACCTCGCCGCAAGCTCGGCGACCGGCGGCTCGTGCCCGGCGACGAGGTCATCACGCGTCGCCGCCGGCTTCCCGACGACGGTCAACCCGATCATCCAGAACGGGCTCGTCCCGGTCTTCGTCGACGTCGACGCTGCCGACGTACAACATCGACGTCGACGCAGCTCGAGGCCGCGCTCTCGCCGCGGACCCGCGCGATCATGATCGCCCACACGCTGGGCAACCCGTTCGACCTCGGCGCCGTGACGCGCGTTCGCCCGCGAGCACGACCTCTGGCTGATCGAGGACTGCTGCGACGCCGTCGGCTCGACCTATCGAGGGCAAGCCCGTCGGCACCTTCGGCGACCTCGCCACGGCGAGCTTCTACCCCGCCCACCACATCACGATGGGCGAGGGCGGCTGCGTGCTGACCGACCGCCCGCTGCTCAGGAAGCTCGCCGAGTCGTTCCGCGACTGGGGCCGCGACTGCTGGTGCGCCCCCGGCACCGACAACACCTGCGGCAAGCGCTTCGACTGGCAGCTCGGCGACCTGCCGCACGGCTACGACCACAAGTACACGTATTCGCACATCGGCTACAACCTCAAGGCTCACCGACATGCAGGCGGCCGTCGGCGTGGCGCAGCTCGGCAAGCTGGCCGGCTTCATCGACGGCGCGCCGGCGGAACTTCGCGCCGCCTGCACGAGGGCTTGTCCGACCTCGAGGAGTTCTTCCTCCTGCCCGAGGCCACGCCCGGCTCCGACCCGAGCTGGTTCGGCTTCCCGCTCGCCGTCCGGCCCGGGGCGCCGTTCACGCGGCGCGGACGTCGCTGGCCCGGCTGACCGAGCGGAAGGTCGCCACGCGGGCGATCTTCGCGGGCAACCTCGTCCGCCAGCCGGCCTATGCGGACGTCGCCCATCGCCGGGTCGGCGACCTGGCCAACTCGGACTTCGTGATGAATCACGCCTTCTGGGTCGGCGTGTATCCCGGCCTGGGGGACGAGGCGATCGATTACGTGGTGAGCGTGCTGGAGGATCTCGTCGGCGAGGCGGCCGGGCGGCACGTCCCGGCCCCGCACTTCTCCGGGGCCAAGGCCGCCCTGCCCGCCTCGGCGGGAGAGGGCGAAGAAACCATCGGATGTCACTGAGGCAGGAGCAATCGTCATGGTGGCGCAGATCGAGTCGACCGTCGCCGACGACGTGTCCCCGGACCGCCGGGCCGCGCACGTCTACAACAAGGCCGTCCTGGGCGGGTTCGACTTCCTCAAGCGGACGACGCGCCTCGACGACCTCATGGCCAAGGCCGTCGCCCTGCCCGACGGCCGCGGCCACCTCGTCCCCGTCTGCGACCTGCACGACGGCGACGACGCCCTGATCGCCAAGTTCGCGGACTGGCGAGAGGCGAATTCGTCGGCCTTCCCGAGCCGGTTCCCCGTCACCCACGCGGGCACCGCGAGCTGGCTCCGCGCCAAGGTGCTCGACGTCGACGACCGCCTGCTCTTCCTGGTCACCGATCGCCGCGGGTATCCCATCGGTCACATGGGGTTCGCCAACGCGGTCAACGACGCGATGGGCCTGGAGGTCGACAACGTCGTCCGCGGCGTCCCCGGCGCCGAGCCGGGCCTGATGGGCGAGGCCATGGCCTCGATGCTCGACTGGGCCGAGGAGATGTTCCGCCCCCGCTCGGTCTACCTTCGCGTCCTGACGGACAATCAGCATGCGATCGAGTTCTACACGCGACTCGGATTCCGCGGCGACGGTCTGGTCCCGCTCCGCCGCCACCGCGAGGGAGGCGGCGAGGTCCTGAGGGCGTGCGAAGACGGCGACGTCCGACTGGCCGACGCTCACTTCCTCCGGATGGTCTACGCCCCCGATCGCACGATCGACGAGGCTCCGTCGCTGATCTCGACGGCCGGCCCCTCGATCTCGGCGCGCGAGGCGAGCTACGCCCTCGACGCGGCCAAGCACGGCTGGAACAAGCAGTGGTCCGGCTACCTCACGCGGCTCGAGGCGAACGTCTGCGAGTATCTCGACGTCAAGCACGCGCTGGCCACCTCGAGCGGGACCGGTGCGCTCCACCTGGCGATGGCCGCGCTGGGGATTGGTCCGGGCGACGAGGTGATCGTGCCCGACCTGACATGGGTCGCGTCGGCGAACGCCGTCGTCTACGCGGGCGGCACGCCCGTCTTCGTCGACGTCGAGCCCGACAGCTGGTGCATGGACCCCGACGCGTTCGAGGCCGCGATCACCCCGCGGACGAAGGCCGTCGTCCCCGTCCACCTCTACGGGCACCCCGCGGACATGGACCGGATCGTGGCGATCGCGCAGGCACAACCTGTTCATCGTCGAGGACGCCGCCCCGGCCGTCGGCGCCGAGTGCCGGGGGCGTAAGGCGGGCACGTTCGGCGACTTCGCCGCATTCAGCTTCCAGGGGGCGAAGCTCGTCGTCTCGGGCGAGGGCGGGATGCTCGTCACGAGCGACGAGAACCTCTTCGAGCGGGCCGAGTCGCTCTGGGACCAGGGCCGCGACCCGCACCGGACGTTCTGGATCAACAAGACGGGCCTGAAGTACAAGATGGCGAACGTCCAGGCCGCGATCGGCCTCGGCCAGATGGAGCGGGTGGACGAGCTGATCGAGGCCAAGCGGCTGATCGCCTCGTGGTACGCCGAGGGCCTGGCCGGCGTGCCCCACATCCGCCTGTTCGAAGAAGCCGAGTGGGCCCGCGGGATCGCCTGGATGAGCAGCCTGATCCTCGAGGAATCGGCGCCGCTCTCGCGCGAGGAGTTCCGCGCGGCTCTGAAGGCTCGCAATATCGACACGCGCCCCGTCTTCCCGGCGATCAGCCAGTACCCGATCTGGAAGCGCCCGCAGGAGCCCTGCCCGACCGCGAAGCGGATCGGCGACCGCGGCGTGAACCTGCCGAGCGGCGTGTGTCTCAAGCGCGAGCAGGTGGATTATGTGAGCCGATGCATCCGCGAAGTGCTCGCGTGATCTTGTAGGGTCCGCCATGCGGACCATCCCCCCGTCGGAGACATGCCGATGAAAGCCTCCGACTACATCGCCCGCCACCTCGCCTCGCGCGGCGTCTCGCACGTCTTCGAGCTGGTCGGCGGGATGACCACCCACATGATCGACTCGATCGACCGGCTCGGCGCGTCGCGGATCGTCACGGTCCGCCACGAGCAGGCCGCGTCGTTCGCGGCAGACGCGTACGGGCGGATCACCGGCATCCCCGGCGTGGCCCTCGCGACGAGCGGCCCCGGTGCCGTCAATCTCCTCACCGGCATGGGCGGGTGCCACTTCGACTCGTCGCCCGCCGTCTTCCTCACCGGTCAGGTCAATCGCGACGAGCAGAAGGGCGACCGCGCGATCCGCCAGCTCGGGTTCCAGGAGACCGACGTCGTCGCCATGGCCGCGCCGATCACCAAGGCCGCCTGGCGCGTCGAGCGGCCCGAGGACGTCCCGTCGATGCTCGATCGCGCCTTCGCTCTCGCGGTCGAAGGCCGCCCGGGCCCGGTGCTCGTCGACATCCCGATGGACGTCCAGCGCGCGGAGATCGACGTCGCCGCGCCGGTGCCGTCCTCGCCGCGCCGCCCAGGCCCCGTCGACCCGGGCGACGTGGCGGAGATGCTCGATCGCCTGGCCGTGGCTGAGCGGCCCCTGATCCTCGCGGGCGGCGGCGTCCGTGCGTCGGGGGCGATCGCGGCGTTCCGGGCGTTCGCGAGGCGTGCCCGCGTGCCGGTCGTCCATTCGCTGATGGCGGTCGATGTGCTGCCCTTACGAGCATCGCGCTGCGGGTCGGCATGATCGGGTCCTACGGCAACCGCTGGGCGAACATGGCGATCGCCCGGTCCGACCTGCTGATCGTGCTCGGCAGCCGGCTCGACGTCCGGCAGACCGGCGCCCGCGCCGACGAGTTCGGCCGCGGCCGCGCGATCGTCCACGTCGACTGCGAGGCCGGCGAGATCAACAACCGCGTGAAGGATTGCCGCGCGATCGTCGCCCACCTGCGGGACTTCCTCGAGGCCGCGGCCGAGGCATCGTCATCAGCCTCGCTCCCGCGCGGGGAGGCCTGGCTCGCCGAGCTCGGCCGGCTCCGCCGCGAGTGGCCCGACACGCGCGAGCTGGCGGGCCTGCCCGGGATCAACCCGAACGCGTTCCTCCACGATCTGGCCCGACGATCGCAGATGGCCTCGGCCTACGCCGTCGACGTCGGCCAGCACCAGATGTGGGCTGCTCAGTCGCTGGAGCTGGGCCCGGACCAGCGCTTCCTGACGTCCGGCGGGATGGGCGCGATGGGCTTCGCGCTGCCCGCGGCCATCGGCGCGGCGTTCGCCAATCCCGGACGGCCCGTCGTGATGATCGCGGGGGACGGCGGATTTCAGCTCAATTTGCAGGAATTGCAGACGGTCGTCCACGACCGGTTGCCGATCAAGATGGTCGTGCTGAACAACGGCTGCCACGGGATGGTCCGCCAGTTCCAGCAGAGCTACTTCGACGCGCGCTATCGCTCGACCTGGTGGGGCTACTCGGCGCCCGACTTCGCGAAGGTCGCCGGGGCGTACGGCATCCGCTCGCTCACCGTGTCGCGGCCGGAGGACGTCGCCACGGCGCTCGACGCCGCGTGGGCCGACCCGGGCGAGCCGTTCCTGCTCCAGGCGATGATCGACGGGCTGGCGAACGTCTACCCCAAGCTCGCCTTCGGCCGGCCGATCCACGAGATGGAGCCGTTCGCCACGCCGCTGGGCATGGAGGCCACATGAGCGCAGGCGAGCCGAAGACGCTGATTAGCATCGTCACCCCCTGCTTCAACGAGGAGGAGGGGATCGCCGACTGCTACCGCGCGGTCCGCCGCGTCCTCGAGGACGATCTGGGCGATTACGAGTACGAACACATCTTCTGCGATAACGCGTCCACCGACGACACGCTGGGCATCTTGAAGGGAATCGCGGCGGTCGACCCCCGGGTGCGGATCATCGCCAACGCGCGGAACTTCGGGCCGCTCGCGTCGAACCTCAACGGCGTGCTCGCCGCGCGGGGCGACGCGGTGCTCGTCGCCTTGCCCGCCGATTTGCAGGACCCGCCCGAATTGATCCCGCAGTTCGTCGCCAGGTGGCGCGAGGGCTACGAGGTCGTCTGCGGCGTCCGGGCCAAGCGGCACGAGGGCGTCATCATGCGGAACGCCCGCCGCGTCTACTACCGGATCGTCCGCCGCTCGGCCTCGGTGCAGATCCCGGTCGACGTCGGCGAGTTCCAGTTCATCGACCGCAAGGTCGTCGAGGCCCTGCGCGGGTTCGACGACTATTACCCCTATCTGCGCGGCATGATCGCCGCGTGCGGCTTCCGCTCGACGGGCATCCCGTTCACCTGGCGGGGCCGGAGCAAGGGGATGTCGAAGGCGCGGTTCCTCGGGCTGCTCGACTTCGCCGCGAACGGCCTGATCTCGTTTTCGAAGCTGCCGATCCGCCTGGGACTGGGGGCCGGGATCACGCTGATGGGACTGGGATGCGCGTGGGGGATCATCGGCCTGGTGATCGGGCTCGGTTGGCTCGCGCCGCTCCTGCTGGTCCTAACAGGCATGCAGATGACATTTGCCGCGGTCGTCGGCGAGTACGTCGCGGCGATCCACGGTCAGGTCCGCCGCCATCGCCCGGTGGTGATCGAGCGCGAGAGGATTAACTTCGATGCGGGCGAGACCGGGCGGCACGTCCCGGCGCCGAAGTTCAAGGCCGTCGCCGAGCGAGGGCGGGCGGTCGGCTAGCGGCGGGCGGTCGAGGCGGAAGGCAGCAAGCACAAAGGCGGCAAGCGGAGAGCGGAAAGCGGTCCGCTGAACGTCGATCGCCATCCCGTCGGCCTTGTGCCTTGTGCCTTCTGCTTTCCGATCCATCTCTCCCGCATTCCCCGGCGAGGGCCAGCGCCTGTCGCCCGGCCGACCGCTGCGGCATCATGGGAGCACCCGGCCGTGTCATCGGGCGCGGTGAGTTCTCTCCCAGAGGTGCCTATCCCATGATCCGTCGACTCCCGACCACCCTCGCCGCGGGCACCGCGGCGGTCCTCGCGATTGCCTCGGTCCTCGTCGGCCAGGACAAGCCGAAGCTGGGCTTCAAGGACACGCCGATGCTGCCCGGCGGCAAGTGGCACGTCCACGACGGCGACCGGCCCCAGCCGCCCGTCATCACGCCCGGCACGCCCAGCACGCAGGAGACGCCCGGCAAGGCGCCGTCGGACGCGATCGTCCTGTTCGACGGCCAGGACCTGTCCCGCTGGCGTTCGGGCGACGGCCAGGCCGCGTGGAAGGTCGAGGACGGCGCCCTCATCACCGGGGCGGGCACGGGCGTGCTCACCTCGCGCGACGAGTTCGGCGACTGCCAGATCCACGTCGAGTGGGCCGCGCCCGACGCCTCCGAAGGGCCGCGACCAGGGCCGGGGCAACAGCGGTATCATCATCATGGGCCGCTACGAGGTCCAGGTGCTCGACTGCTTCGAGAACCAGACCTACCCCGACGGCCAGACCGCCGCGATCTACGGCCAGTACCCGCCGCTGGTCAACGCCTGCCTGCCGCCCGGCCAGTGGCAGACGTACGACATCATCTTCACCGCGCCCCGGTTCAAGCCCGACGGCTCGCTCGAGTCGCCCGCCTACGACACCGTGCTGCACAACGGCGTGCTCGTGCACAACCACACGGCCGTCATCGGCGCCGATGGTCTACCGCGACCTCGCCAAGTACACGCCCCACGGGCCGAAGGGCCCGCTCGTGCTCCAGGACCACGGCAACCCGGTGAGATACCGGAACATCTGGGTCCGGCCGATCAAGGGTTACGACGAGCCGTGACCGTCAGGGCGCGAGCCAGCGGACGAGCCAGTCCAGCGCCGCGTCGTGCTGCTCGCGGGTGACGGAGTGGCCGACGCCCTCGGCGACCATGATCTTCAGCCTGTCCGCGGCGCCCGCCTCGCGATAGGCCTCCTCCGCGGAGGCGAACGCGAGGCGGGCGCCGCCGATCGGGCAGTTCGGGTCCTCGGAGCCGTTGAGGATCAGGAGCGGACGGCCGGCGAAGAGGCGGAGCATGCTCGGGCCATCGTACGGGCCCGTGATGCCGGGGATGACCTTGTCCCAGAGGGCGCGGCAGACCCTGGCGTTGACGGCCGGCTCGATCAGGTCGCTGCGCCGCGGCCTCGTGCGCGGCGGCGATCGTCCTGGCGCGGCCCTGCCACTTGTCGTTGTCGAGGCCCCAGCGGAAGCTCTGGACCGAGATCGCCGGGATCGCGACCTTGATCCGGTCGTCGACCGCCCCGGCGAGCCAGGTCTCGATGCCGCCCATGCTGATGCCGACCAGGCCGATCCGCGCGGGGTCGACGTCGACGCGCGACTGGAGATAGTCGACCGTGCGCCAGATGTCCCAGCAGGTGTCGTAGTAGAACGGGTGCTCCTGCGGCTCGCCCGGCTTCGCCCGCCACGCCTCGACGATCGCACGGTTGTACGCCTCGGCCCCCTTCGCGCCGCCCGACCGGCTGCCGTGGTAGCGGGCGTCGATCGCGACGCCGACCAACCCGCGCCCGGCCAGCTCGTTCAGCCAGGGGCGCATCCCCTCCTTGGTGCCGCCCGTGCCGTGGAGCACGATCACGGCGGGCCGCCGCTTCGTGACGTCGGTCGGGCGGACGACGAGGGTCGGCACCCGCTCGATCGACCCGTCGGCCTTCTTCTCCGAGGCAAAGCTGACCCGCTCGACGGCGAAGCCTCGGTCCGTGGCGGACGACTCGACCTTCGCGTCGAGCGGGACGCGCGGGCGGTCGAGGAGCTTAAGGAACGAGGATTTGACCTCGGCGGGCGGGGGTGCCTCAGCCCTCGGGATGAGGAGCAGGAGCACGGCGTGGAGGAGGATGGTCACGGGAATCCTCGTGGGGCGGGGTGATCGATCCGATGTCGGGAATCTTACCGGCGCCGATCGAGTCACGGGAGCCTACCCTCCACGGGACCGCGATTGTGAGCAATCGCCCGGCCGCCCGGCTATCATGGCCGGTCGAATCGGAGGCTACCCATGCGGAACGTCACCCGACGCGACTTCCTGGCGACGACCTCGGCCCTCGCGGCCGGCCTGGTCCTGCCCTCCCACACGGCCGCCCAGGAACCGGGCGAGCGCCCTCCGAAGCCGGAGGGCGTCGAGGTCCTGAACCCCCGCGGCCGCGTGCCCGTCGGGCTGATCATCGACGACTCGACGTGCCTGGTGAACCTCGCACACTTCTGCATCCCCCAGTTCGCCGAGGTCTTCCCCGACCGCTACACCCAGCCCTGGAAGACCCTCCCGCGCGAGATCCCCGACGCCTTCGTCCGCAAGTTCGGCGAGTGGTGCCACGAGCACGGCGTGAAGGGCAAGTACAGCGTGATTCCGTACCCCGCGTGCGTCGGCTGGCTCGACCGCGACCTGCCCGGGTGGTCGAAGAAGGAATTGCGTGCGAGCCTGGATCTCGTCCGCACGCTCATGGCTCCCGACTGGGACCTCCATCCCGAGCTGATGACGCACACGTGGGCGATCAACACGAAGACCGGCCGTCCGTTCGAGGAGCGGAGCGAGCGGTTCATGGAGAACTGGGGCTGGAGCGTCGGCAAGTCGGCCGATGAGCTGGGCGACTACTTCGGCTTCGCGCTCCGCGTGCTCAAGGGGGCGGGCATCGACTGCACGGGCATCACCACGCCCGGCGGCTTCGGCAGCCGCTCGCGGCCCGCCTTGGCACGCGCGACGCTCGAGGCGTGCCGCGACGTCGGCGGGACCGAGATCCCCCACTACTTCCGCGACCTCTATACGGACGACCGGAGCGTCGCCCCGCTCGTCCAGTACGCCTCGGGCCTGGGCGGGCCCGACCCGCGGTGCGTCGTCTCGATCATCGGCTGCACCGGCGACTGGTTCGGCGGCTGGGACGGCCTGGAGCGAGGGGACGTCGATAAGCTCATCACCGAGGACGGCCGCGGCGGGCGGATGCCCCAGGTCATCGCGCGGGGCGAGCCGGCGATCATGGTCTGCCACTGGCCGGGGATCTACTTCAACGGCGAGGAGGTCGGCTTCGCGATCTTCAAGGAGGCCGTCCGGCGGCTCGAGGCGCACTACCCCGATTCGCTCGTCTGGATGAAGCCGGGCGAGGTCGCCCGCTACTGGGCGGCCCGCGAGCTGACGCGGATCGACCGCCGGCCCGGCCGGGTCGAGCTCGATGCGCCGTTCGCCTGCCCGGCCTTCACGATCCGGAGGGCAACCTCGAGGCGCGAGGCGGCGCCCGGAATCGAGGCGAACGGCGGGGCCGTGCCGCTCCGCGAGGTCCACCGCCCCGCGCAACTCGAGCCCGGGACGTGGCTTCGCGACGGGGAGCGCGTGACCCTCTGCGTCGACCTGCCGAAGGGGCGTTCGGCCCTGGTCGCGTGAGCACAGCGACGACCTTGCCGCCGGTGCGGATCGGGAGGAAAGATCCTTTTTTGATCGATGTGAGATCCGCCCGGCGCCGATACTGAGGAACGGAGGTATTCCGCGCGCGGCGCCGTGCGCCGAGGCCGACCCCGCGTGAGCGGACCCGTCCCTCCATAAAGGATGCCGAACCATGGTCAGGATGACCTGCTCGCGGCCCGTCGTGCTCGGCCTCGCCGCCGCGCTGCTCGCGCTGGCCCCATCCGGCCGGGCCCGGGGGCAGATCCTGAACCTGGGGCATGCCGTGGGCGACCGCGTCGAGGAGTGGACCGGGCTCGAGGCCGACGCGCCGCCGCCGACGACGATCCACGAGCTCGCCTGCCTGATCGACCGGCTCGACAAGAAGCTGTATTGCTACGGCAAGATCGCCGTGCAGTCGCCCAGCGTCTTCGGCCAGAACCGGATGACGGGCTACCGGCGCGACTACGAGAAGCAGATGGGCCTGCAGCTCTCGAAGTTCGAAGTGATCATGAGCGCCTATCAGCGGCGATCCGACTCGGCGGCCTTGACCAGCGCGACCTCAATCGCCGCGGCGATCCAGCCGACCGCGGCCGCGGTGCCACGGGCGGCGGCGCCGGCGACTGGGGGCGGGGCATCGACCACGGTCGTCGTCCCGCAGACCACGACGACACCGGCCGGGGGCTCGACAGGCTCTTCACAGCCCGCGGCGGCGCAGCATGTCGCGATCCCGACCGTGTCGGCTCCGCTCGGCTTCGTCAACGCGGGCACGCTCATCGGCAGCGCCAGCCCCGACCTGACGCCGAACGTCCTGGCGAACGTCGCGCTGGCGAATGCCGGCTCCGAGAAGGGCATCGGCCTCGAGCCGAACGTGGCGCTCGACGAGCAGTCGGATTACATCCACCACCTGAACGAGCTCCGCCGGATCAACGCGGGCGACGACGCCTCGGACCTGCCCGGCTACGGCCTGTATCTCGTGCGGATCCCGATCTCGCTGCTACCGAGCCGCGAGTCGAGCCGCGGCAAGGGGGCCTCGGTCACGCTCAAGGCGAAGCACAACGTCACGCCCGACGCGCTTCAGAACACGTTCAGCAACGTCGTGATCCTCGACACGACGTACTCGCTGCTGGACACGATCGTCCGCGGGCAGTTCTTCAGGATCACCGATCCGCCGGAACCGGGGCCCGCGCTCGGGCCGTCTGCCGTCGGGTCCGGCAGGCCGCCGGCCGTGGGCCGCCGGCCGTCCAGCGCCATGGGGAGCCCTTGAGGCCGTCAACCGCGGTCCCGAGCGGCATGGGCGTCCCGGGCGGTCGCAACGGCGCCAGCGGCAACGCGCCGGCGAGCGAGGTGGTCCAGCTCTTCGGGGCCGACAACCTGATGGTGCTGGTCGAGGCGCTGCACAACGACCAGGCGACCTGGTACCGCCACGACCCGAGCGTCGCGTCGTGGCTCCTCTCCGAGCTGGGCTCGGCCTACGGCTACATGCGCGAGCAGGCCCACCGCAACGACCCGCTCTTCCAGGACTCGGTCTTCGAGGACATCGCCGCGCTGGTCCTACAGCGGCAGTATGCCGCCCTCAAGACCTATCGCGACGACTGGATCGCCAGCCTTCGCCGGGCGCGCGGCGTCTACAATCCCGGGTTCGACGCGGCGGGCCGCAGCCTGGACCGCCCCGAGCCGCTCGACGTCCTCTCCTTCGCACTGATCGTCCAGTCGGTCTTCCTCGACCGCCAGATCAAGTACGACATGGAGGTCATGGCCCAGCGCAAGGGCTGCGGCTGCGGGAACCCGTGGGGCCTGACCTTCTACGACCTGTACCCGACGGCGCCCGACGACGTCGAGCGGTACAACCGCGCCCGCGCCGCCTTCGCCGCGTACGTCGAGTGCAAGTGGCCGATCCACATCTTCGCCGTCGACCCTTCGATCGACCAGCAGAACGAGCTCGACCTGTTCAGCCAGCGGACGCAGCTCCAGCTCGCGCTGGCCGTGGCCGTCGCGTCGGGCTCGGTGAACTTCCAGAACGCGACGAGCTACGCACGGCGGGTCGAGCTCGACCTCGAGACGGTCGCGCTGAACCGGACGATCGTCGGCTTCGGCGCCGGCGACACGACGTTCGGCTGGCAGTTCTACCCGCGGGTCCAGACGCCGCCGCTGCAGAACAACCTCCAGCGGGTCGCCGGCATCCTGATCAACAACGGCCCGGGGCCCGAGTACGGGCTCAAGAACAGCCGGATCGAGCCGGGGCCTCGCGAGTGCTACGCGCTGGTGGTCATGCCGAACTTCGTCCCGTCGATCAAGCTGACGTCGGTGACGAACTGGTTCGACCTCAAGACGAAGCACGCCGAGCAGGAGCTCGAGACGACCGACATGGTCCGGCTCGGCAAGCGGCTCCAGGCGGCCAAGCACGGCCTGCAGCACGTCTGCGACACGGGCCAGTACCGCCCGGAGGAGGTCGAGCTGCTTGCCGACCGGATCGGCCAGCTCGAGGACATGCTCCCGGTCAAGGGCCACACGATCGACCTGCCGTTCGAGGGGAGCCTGCTCGGCTCGGAGATGTTCAGCTCGAACGCCGCGGGCCTGGCCCCGCGGCTCCTGGCCTGGTACGGCGAGCCGCCGCTGGAGGGCGCCGACTCGGCGATCTTCCTCCTGGGCAACGGCTTCTGCGTCAACGAGATCCACGTCATCGCGGGCGGGCTGCACCTGCCCGATGCGAACTTCGATGTGATCAGCCGGAACGTCATGCGGGTCACGATTCCCGCCGCCTCGCGGACGGTGAAGACGCACCTGAAGGTCGACGGCATCGAGCGGAAGCTGATCGACGTCCACGTCGCCAGCCCCAACGGGATCTCGAACCACCTGCTCGTCGAGATCCAGCCGGCGCCGGCGGTCACGGCGACCGCGGCGGTCGGCGGGTTCACCGTCGCGCCGGACAAGAACTCGGTCGACGTGAGCTACGCCCTCTTGCCGATGCCCGACGGCAAGTCTTACGTCCCCGTCTACCTCGGCGTCGCCGCCGACGCGCAGGTCGACCTGACGTGGGACATGGCCGTGGGGATCGCGCCGGCGACGGTCAACGCGAGCTTCGAGTTCCCCGATCCCCGCGGCGCGGGCTTCGGGACGCTGGCGCTGACGCTCCAGAGGATCGAAGGCAAGGGGAAGACCTACGCGATCACCAACGGCCCCGGCGCGGCCCTCGACACGCTCGCCGGCACGCTGTTCGCGGGGCTGTCGGCGCGGGGACTGTTCGCTCCCGACAAGCCGGCCATCGCGCTGCAATCGAACAAGATCACGCTGACGCCCGACCCTGCGCCGGGCGGGCTGGTCGTCCGGGCGGAGCCGGTCAGCGGGCCGGTGACCGTGAACTTCAAGCTGGCGAGCGTCGCCGCCCGCATCGACCCAGCGGCGGTCCAGATCACGCTCAACCCCGACCCGAGCAAGCTCGCCGCCGACAAGGACCTGACGATCGACTGGCTGGGCGCCGCCCCGCAGGTCCGCGCCAACGTCCAGGTCGAGCTGACCTCCAACGGCGTGCTCGTCGGCACGCTCACGTTCGCCGACAGCCCGGCCGTCCCCGACGTGGTGTTCTCCGGCGGGAAGCGTGTGATCAAGAAGGAGATCTTCGCGAAGAGGCTCGGCGAGATGCTCGCCCAGCCGGGCGCGGTGAAGCCGGTGGACAAGGGCGTCTTCAAGGCGAGCCTGATCACGCTGGCTCCGCGAGTCGACGGGCTCGGGCTGGCGCCGATCCCGGTCGTCAACCGGTTCGAGATCGACTTCGTCGCGCCGGCGAAGCCCGCGGGGGCGGCGTACGTGGCCCCCCGCGCCGGCTTCCCGACGGCCCGTCGCGCCGCGCCCCGGCGGGGCCGGCCATCGCCCCGGCCCCCCGCGCGGCGGCCCCGCCCGCCCGTCGCGACGCCGCGCTGCGGCGGACCTCGGCCGCGGATCTCCCGGCCCTGCCGCCCGCGCCCGCCCCGGCCGAGCCCCCGGCCCGGCAGAGCCTCCTGCGGCGACTGATGCCCGGATCGCGCTGAGAAGGCGTGTGAGGCGGGGGCCGGTGCGGGGTCGGGGACCGGCCCTGAACGTCCGCGATCGGCGGCCGGCCCCGGGCCCCGTCTCGCTCGCCCAGCAACGCGCTTCGCCCGTCGGGACGGGCGAGGCCGGGGTGCGAAACGAACCCAATCCGGCCGGCCGTTTTGACGAAACGAAGCCAATTCCGGGCCCGCGAAACGAAGCCAATCCCCGGCCGCCGAAACAAAGCCAATCCCGCTCCGTCCGCCGCCGCTCGGCTTCGTGCGTCGGCGGTCGCACCGGGCCGCACAAAGGCGAACGAAAGGCGGCCGCTCGGGTTCGCTCGGCGCGGGGGGACCCCGGCGCGTCTCACACGGATCCCGAGGCCGCGGCCGGCGGTCCCTAGCCCACGAAGATGTGCCCGCCGATGGGCTCGAAGGGGCCGGCCGGGCCGTTCCAATCGACCGCAAGCCCGCCCTCGATCTTCAGCTCGACCAGGCCCGTCGGGCAGTCGAACTTGACGGAGAAGCCGATCTTGCCCAGGTCGTACACACCCGGGTCGCGCTCGCCCGCGGGCGCCCCGAACGCGGCGACCACGCTCAGGTTGCCCTCGGCCGCCGTCTCGACCTTGAAGTCGAGCCGGCTCACCGAGCTGGTCGTCGTCAGAGGGACGTGTTGTAGCTTCGCGGGGTCGAACGTGACGTGGAACCTGACCGCCGTCAGCACCGCGCGGGCGTCGAGGCGGATCCGGACGAGGCAGGCGGTCTCCTCGCCCGGCCTGGCGTGGCCGACGCTGACGAGCTGGACCGCGCGGCCGAGCAGCTCGAGCTGCCGCTTCGTCAGCTTGGCGAGCTGCTCCTCGTAGTACAGGAGCGCGTTGGCGCCGTTGGGGAAGCGCTTGGTCAGCTCCGCCTGCAGGGCGGCGGCCGAGGTGTAGGCCTGGATCGACCCCTGGAGCCGGGCCAGCTCGGTCGCGCCGCGCTCGCCGATCCGGGTCGCCGTGGTCGTGTCGAACACCCGTCCCCCCTGGCATCGCGAGTAGACGGTCGGGGTGATCCAGGCCCGATGCCCGCGGGTGTACTTGTCGATCAGGCTGCCCCGGGCCAGGGCGACGGCCTCGTCGATCGTCCGGTCGCCGTAGAGCAGGTGCGAGTAGAACTGCGCCGGAGAAGATCTCGGCCGCCTTCGACTCCAGATCGAACTGCATGGCGACCGCGGCCGTCAGCGAGGAGTTTCCGCCGACCAGCCTGTGGACGATCCCGTCGAAGGCGGAGGGGCCGTAGCGCCAGCCCTTCGGCCGCTTCTCCGGCGCCGGCGCCGCGGCGCTGCGGCACGCGGTCAGGACGATGAGCCGGAGCTCGCCCATGCCCGCGAACTTCGCGGCGAACTCCTCGGCGCCGAGCCCGAGCTTGTCGCCGTCTTCGTCCATGAAGTAGAGCTTGGGGGCCCCGTCCTCGAAGCCGCCGTGCCCGATGAAATGGATGACGTGCCAGGGATCGGGCCCCTGGTTATAGAGCAGCGTGTTGAAATGGTCCAGCGTCGCCGGGTGGCAGATGAGCATCTCGACCAGGCCCTTCGGCACGGCCACCTCGCGGAGCGCCTCCTCGATCGCCTGCATCTCCTGGGCGGTATTGGCCTGGGTCAGTTTCCTGGGCGTCGAGAGGACGACCAGGACCCGGAGCGGACCCTTGCCGACCTTGTGCGACGCGAGCTCGACGGACTGTACAAGGCTCCGGCAGACGGGCGTGTCGCGGCGCGGCGCGAGGAACTCCTCCGAGCGGCCGATCTTGTGGCGGGCCAGCTCGATCGGGAGGTCGACGATCCGGATCTCGTCCTCATCGGGCCCCGGGCCCTCGGGCTCGTCGGGCAGCTCGACCGTCAGCTTCAGGCCCTTCCCGCAGGAGTTGGCGTACGCGAGGCAGGCGTCATACGCCTCCTCGGCGTGGCACGGCATGAGCGACTCCCAGACCGCCCGGCCGATCCGCACGAGCTCCTCCGCGTTGATCTCCCCGGGCGCGAACTGGAGCATCCGCAGGTCCGACCGCTTGACCTTCACCGTCGCCGTCCCCTTGTAGCCCCCGAGGGCCTCGAGCGGGTGCGGCGCCGTCACGTAGACGTCCCACTTCGGCCCGGGCTTGGCTCGCGCGACGAGGCCGGCGAGCTGGCGCACCGGCCACGACAGGTCACCGCACTCCTCCGACTCGCCGGCGCCGGGGCCGGCGAAGTGGGGCCGGAGGCTCAGGCGAAAGTCCAGGTACTGGAACGCGGGGGGTGGCATGCGCGGCCTGCCTGCCGGTTCGGCGTCGAAGGGAGTGGAAATCGATCGGGCTATTCGGGCCGCGCGGCGGGGAAGAGCGACGGGCGGGGCGGGACGCCGAGCGCCGCGGCGCGGTCGGCCTCGGCCCTGAAGCGTTCCTCGATCCGGTCGGCCTGGGCCGCGCAGCTCCGGCGGAACTCGCCGTCGGGCAGGCCCTCGGCCGAGCGGATCAGGCCCCGCCTCAGCTCGGCCAGGTCGTTGGCCAGCCGCACGGCGATCTGCGCCTGCTGCGCCGCCGAGCGCCCGCGCCGTCGTCGTCGGGGCGGATCACGAAGTCGAGCGGCTTGCGCGGGGGCACCACGTGGAGTGACCGGCCCGTGCCGTCGCGGACGTACAAGGCGAAGCTCCCCCAGGCCGTCGACGCGGCCTGGTCGTCGCCCCCGCCGACGACGCCCCTCGCCCCGGCGAACGCCTCGATGACGTTCCCCTGCCGCTCGGCGAGCAGCCTGTAGAATTGCGACCAGAACCGCCGGACCGACAGCCCGTCGACGGCGTAGTGGTTCGTCACCGTCGTGGGCAAGTGGAGATTCGCGGCGGCGCCGGCGATGTGGCCGAGTCCCTCGATCTGGAAGTTCTCCTCGGTGAAGCACGTCCCCAGGCAGAGCAGCCGGACCGAGATCGGGAGCATCTCGGCGAGCTGCTCGCCGGTGACCCACTCCGACCCCTCGACGTCGCCCAGGATCAGCGCCCTGCGCGAGCGGACGTCGCCGGCGTGGCCCGCGAAATGGACGATGTGCGGGCTCCGCTTGAGCGCCTCGGCCAGCGCCTTGGACGTGCCGGGGCACTGCCGGACCTCGTAGGGCGGCCCGATCCACCGCGAGATCGCGGCGCTCTCCTCGCGCCAGCGGACGTCGTCGAGGCCCCGCGAGCAGCCGACGACCAGCAGCACCTTGACCTCGGAGTCGACCGAGAGCCGCGGGGTCGGGAGCCGGACGGGCACCGAGCGCACCAGGCGGATGTTCGGCCGCAGCGCTAGCGGCGACTCCTTCTCGGACGCGAGCCATTCCCAGGGCAGGTCGGCCAGCGCCGGCGCCTCGGCGGCGATCTTCAGCAGCGTCGCGCGGGCGCCGCCCTCGGGACCGTCCAGGAGCGACGTCCGTGCCTCATCGGGCAGCGCCTGCCAGAGCCGCCGGCCCATCGCCGACGCCGCCTCCCGCGCAAAGCCCGCGCGGGCTCGTCGCTCGGTGGGCGCAAGCGGCGTGGGCAGCTTCAGCGGAAAGAGCCGGTATCCCTCGCCAATCGGCTGGAACAGCTCGTCCTCGTCGCGCGCGATCCGCAGGACCGGCCCGCGCCCGTCGGTCGACTGGAAGAGATTCCAGAGAATCTCGCGATACTCGGTGTCCTTCACGGTCGGCCCCCCTTGGGTGGCGGCGCGGGCCGGGTCAGAAGTCGTCGGCGAAGCCGGCGAGGTACCGGAGGCGTTCGGGGTCGGCGCCGCGGACCGTGTCCGGCGTGTTCTTGATGATCAGCTTCACGGCCGCCGCATCGATCGACCGCAGCGCCGCGGCCGGGTCGGGCTCCTCGGCGATCGCCCGGCTCGCCGCCAGCCGGGCCGCGGCGGCGGCGTGCCGCGGGTCGATCTTCGCACCCTGCACGTCGCCGGCGCGCAGCGTCTCCGCGGCGCTCGCGGATCGCCCGGTCGTACTTCGACTCATACGGGATCAGGTCGCGGAGCGTCCTCCCCTTCAGGGCGGCCAGTTTCGTCCCCGTCATCGCGCGGGACACGGCCGTGAAGTCCTTGAGGAAGTCGAGGGCCGATTGCGGCGGCTCCCCGTAGAAGCCGCGCCACCGCGCCTCGATCTCCGCGGCGACCCGCCCCATCTCCGCCGCCCCGTCGTCGCCCGGCCCGGGCTCATCCGCGGCCAGGGTGCGCAGGTAGGCCGCGTTCATCAGGATGCGGGCGTAGGGGGTCGGGTGCGCCGGGTCGGCCGGGTTGTAGTAGAGGACCTGATCCGGGGGGCCGAGCAGCTCGTAGGCGAGCATCTCGGCGAACGCCGCGCCGCCTAGCCTCAGGCCCACGAGGTCGGCGAAGAGCTCGCGCCCCCACTCGGCCCAGCGCCTCGCCCGCTCGGGAGGGATCCCCTCCACGCCCCCGATCGCGACGGCCAGCGGGCCCTCGAGCTTAAGCTCGGCCTCGATGACGTGGCCGACCTCGTGGTGGATCGCGACAAGCTCCCAGGCGTTCCTCAGCGACTCCCACGGCAGGAGGATCACCGGGATCGGCGTCTTGTAGAGGCGGAACTCCTGATCGGCGAGCCCCAGCGGTGTCTGCTCGCGGGCCCAGGTCCCCGGGCCGGCCACCGCCGTCGGGTAGCAGAGCGGCGGCTCGCGGAAGTGGGCCTCCGCGATCGCGCCGAAGCTCGCCGCCTTGAGCAGGATCGTGCGATGGCAGTCCCACGCCACCGCCTCGGCCGCCAGGATCGGCTCGCGGAGCGTCGGCGAGGACCGCGTCAGGAAGATCGTGCGGAAGTACTCCCAGACCCGCTGGGCCCGGAGGATCTCTCCGGTGAGGCGCTGCACCCCGTCCTCGAAGGTGCCGAGGTCTCCCGCCGGGTCGATCCCTTTCAGGAGGTCCCGCTGCCGACCGACGAACCGGCCCATCATGGCCTGGAGGACGATCAGTTGGGAGTTGTTCCCCTTCTCATCCGTCCTGGACTCGGAGTTCCTGACCCACTCGGCGATCTCGAGGTCGAGGGCCGCGACCCGCCTGGCGAGCTCCTCCTTTCGCCCCCGCATCGGGGCGCGGGGCGGCCCGCCGGCCGGGGCCGGCCCGTCGGCCCCGCCCATCAGCGCCCCCGCCGCCCCCGCGGACCCGAGGAACGCGCGCCGCGACAGCCCCGGGACGCGACCCTGGCTCACCATCGCCTCCCCTCCGCCGGATCATCCCGGCTCGCGGAACGGGACAGGTCGATTGCACCGGCATAGGTATGAGAACCCATGCCGGCTTCGCGAACAAGCCCCTCGGCGCGGTTTCCGAACCGCCCGTCTACCGCGGCGGGCGCACCTTCGCGGCGGCGGCGGGGGCGTCTCCCTTGCGGATCAGGTCGATGTCGCGGCGGAGGGCCACGGCGAGCTTCGCGCTGGCGCCGGAATGCACGGCGCCGATGAACCCTCGCCGATCGAGGACCACGACCGTCGGCAGCGCCTCGACCCCGAACGCCTTGCCCACCTCGTGCCCCGGGTCGGCGGCCACGGCGCACCAGGCGCCCCGCCGTCGAGCTCGGCCTCCCGGAACACGGCCTCGATCGTCCCCCGCAGCGCGGCCAGGCCCTTGGGCGCCTCATCCTGGTTCAGCGCGACGAACGCCACACCGTCCCCGGGCTCGTACGAGCGGGCCAATCCCCGCAGCTCCCCCAGACCCGCGACGCTCGGCGGCGACCACGCCGCCCAGAAGCCGATCACGGCGACCTTGCCGGCCAGGTCGGCCTTGCCCAGCCGGTGCGTCTTGCCGTCCGGGTCCAGCGCCAGGGCCGAGAACTCCGGCGCCGGACGCCCGACCGGGCCGGAATCGGCCGCGGACGCGTTGTCCTTGAGGATCGCCGCGTCGAACGAGTTGACCTGGACATAGTCCGGGGGCGGGTTCGGGTCGAACGGACCCGGCGTGAGGACCACCTGGCCCGGCTCCCAGTAGAACGCCACCTTCGTGACCTTCTTCGCCTCGGCCAGGTCGATCGGCAGGTCGACCGGCCGGATCTGGAGCTCGACCCGCTCCAGCAGGTGCGTCGCCGGGTCGGTCCAGAGGACGATGTCCGGCCCCTCCTTCTGGTCGACGAACAGCCGCCTCAGGGGCTTCCCGCCCTTCTCCTTCGGGGCGTCGTCCAGGACCTTGATGCCGTAGGTGCCCTCCTTGACCGCCCCGACCGGGTCGTCGTGGGCCAGCAGCGTGAGCACGACCAGCGGCGGCAGGCCGAAATTGCCCTCGTAGATCGCGGCCCAGGCCGGCTCGTCAACCCAGAACGGCGGGATCGACGTCGGGATCTTCGAGCGGACGTACCGCCGCTTCGGCTTGACGTACGCGGTCTGATCCTTGCCGTCGCAGACGATCCTCAGGAACTGCGCGTTGATCTCCACGAAATTCGGACGTTGGAAGGCCGTCCAGAAGGGCGACCGCGTCTCCGTCGCCTTGCCGTCGGCCTCGACCGTCGCGAGGAGCTCGCCCCGGTCGGAATAGCCCGGGAGCGTCTTGTACGCATTGATGACGTCGCGCAGGAGCGCGTCGGCCGCGTCGTCCGCCCGGGCGTCGCGCGCGGCCAGCATCGCCGGCAGAACGACCAGCGCCCACGCCCGCAACCCCTTCCGCCGGAACGAGCTGACCATCGGCCCCTCCCCCATGCGCCCTGGAGCACCGCCCCCGCGCGGATCGACGGGGCGGGCCGCTCGCGCGAATCCTATCACCGAACCCCAGACAAATCTATGCCACCTGCGCGGCGAGGCGGGGACCCTACGCAAGGATTTCGCGGATCACGTGGCCGTGGACGTCGGTCAGCCGGCGCTGCGTGCCGTTGTGGTAGTAGGTCAGCCGCTCGTGGTCGAGGCCGAGCAGGTGCAGGATCGGTGGCGTGGAAGTCGTGGACGTCGACGACGTTCTCGACGGCCTGGTGGCCGAACTCGTCGGTCGCGCCGTAGCTGAACGCCGCGCTTGACGCCGGCGCCGGCCAGCCAGGCGGTGAAGCCCTTGGGGTTGTGGTCGCGGCCCTCGGTCCCCTTCTGGAACGTCGGCATCCGGCCGAACTCGGTCGTCCAGAGCGACCAGCGTGTCGTCGAGCAGGCCGCGCGCCTTCAGGTCGCGCAGCAGCGCCGGCGGCGGGCTGGTCGAGGATCGGGCCGTGGCGGTCGTAGTCGGACTTGATCCGCCGGTGGCCGTCCCAGTTGAGGTCCCCCTCGCCCATCGCGAAGGCGCCGTTGAAGAGCGTGACGAACCGGACCCCGCGCTCGAGCAGCCGCCGGGCCAGCAGGCAGTTGCGGCCGAAGCCGGCCGTGAGCGGGTTGGGGTCGTCGAGGCCGTAGAGGGCCTGCGTCGCGGGGCTCTCGCGCGACAGGTCGCCGACCTCCGGGGCGCTGAGCTGCATCCGCGCGGCCAGCTCGTAGGAGGCGATCCGGGCCGCCAGCTCGGCGTCGCCGGGGTGGCGCTTCAGGTGCTCGTCGTTGAGGAGCTTGAGGAAGTCGCGCGTCGCGCGGTCGTCGCCGGCGCGAGATCTCCGGCGGGCCGCGTCGAGGTGCGGGATCGGCCGGTCGGCGTTGAACGCCGTCCCCTGGTAGACGGCCGGCAGGAAGCCGTTGGCCCAGTTGGCCGGGCCTTGCTGCGGGACGCCGCGCGGGTCGGGGATGGCGACGTAGGCCGGCAGGTCGCTGGTTCTCGCGTGCCCAGCGCGTAGCGTGACCCAGGAGCCGATGCTGGGGAAGCCCTCGAGCGTGAAGCCCGGTGCTCATGAACATCTCGCCCGGGCCGTGCGTGTTCGTCTTCGAGGTCAGCGAGTGGATGAAGCACATCTCGTCGGCGCAGCTCGGCCAGGTGCGGCAGCAGGTCCGAGACCATCTTGCCCGACTCGCCCCGCGGCCGGAACGCCCAGGGGCTCTGCGCCAGGTTGCCGTTCTCGCCCTGGAAGGTGACGAGCTTCTCCGACGCCCGGCATCGGCTGGCCGTGCCGCTTGACCAGCTCGGGCTTGTAGTCCCAGGTGTCGAGGTGGCTGACGGCCCCGGAGCAGAAGATGTGGAGGACCCGCTTCGCCTTCGGCAGGGTGATGCGGGAACGAGTCGCTCGGCGAGCAGTCGGCCGCTCGGCGAGCAGTCGCCCCGAGCGCGACGCCGGCCATGCCGCCGGCCATCCCGGCGAGGAACCGGCGGCGGTCGAGCAGATCGGCGGCCGGCGGTGGAGAGCGGCGGCGTCGCGCATCGGTCCGGCCTCGGCTCAGGGGACGTAGAGGAACTCGTTCGCGTTGAACAGCGCCCGGCAGAGCGCCGGCGCGCCGTGCTCGCGGATCAGGGCGGCCGCCGCCTTCTGCTCGGCCCCGTCGGCTCGCGGCCGAAGGCCAGGCGGAAGGCCCGGCGCGCCTGCTCCTCCGGATCGGCGCCGGCCTCGCGCGCGAGGCGCTCGGCGAAGCGGGCCGACTGGTCGACGACGAACCGGCTGTTGAGCAGGTTGAGGGCCTGGAGCGCCGTCGTCGAGACGTTGCGCCGGGGCGCGACGAGGCCGCCGTCGGGGCAGTCGAAGGCGCCGAAGGTCGGGTCGTGCTGGCTCCGCGGCTTGAACTGGTAGACCATCCGCCGGAACGCGTCGGGGCCGAGCTCGTCCCGGGGGTTGAACACGACCACGTAATTCGTATTCGGCTCCCAGAGGTCGTAGCCCGGGCCCGCCCATCGCGCAGGTCGAGCGCGCCGCTGACGGCGAGGATCGCGTCGCGGATCGCCTCGGCCTCGAGCCGGCGCGGCGAGAACCGCCAGAGCAGGCGGTTGTCGCGGTCGACGGCGAGGGCCTTCTCGTCGACCGCGGCTCGACTGGCGGTAGGTCGCCGAGAGGACGATCAGCCGGTGGATCGGCTTGAGCCGGCCGCCGTTGTCGAGGAACTCGCGCGGCCAGCCAGTCGAGCAGCTCGGGGTGCGACGGGCGGTCGCCGTTGAAGCCGAAGTCGCTCGGCGTCGCGACGATCCCCCGGCCGAAGTGGTAGTGCCAGAGCGCGGTTGACCATCACCCGCGCCGGCAGCGGGTTCGCCGGGTCGGCGATCCAGCGCGCCAGCGCGCAGGCGGCGCTCGGCCTCGGGCGCGTCGGGCGCCATCGCGAGGGCGGGCCGGACCGACGGCGACGCCCGACGGGACGACCGCGGTCGCGCTTCTGCGATCGGATCGCCGCGGCGGAGCAGGTGCGTCGGCCCCGGCTGCGCGAACGTGCCCGGCGTAGACCTTGATCGTCGCGCCGAGCGCAGCCGAGCCGCTCGCGGAGCTCGTCGCGGCGGCGGAGCAAGCTCGTCGCGCTCGGGCGGATCGGTCGACGGCGTCGTCCGGCCAAGTGCCCCGGTCGGCCGACGAGGCGACGACCCGCCAGCGGCCCGGCTCGGTCGCGACCTCGATGTAGTACTCGGTCGGCCAGCCGGTCGCGGTACTCCCCCTCGCGGTCGCGGCCCCAGACGATGCGGTCGATCGTCGCGGCCTCGGGCCAGCTCGACCTGCACCCAGCCCTTGCCCGGCACCGCCGGAGATCCAGCTCCGGCCGTTGCCGACGCGGCCGTCGTTGAGGTGCTCGAGCCTGTGGATGTCGGAATCTCGGATACGTCGGACGACGCGAGCGGCCTTGCCTCCGGCGGTCGGCCAGGGCGACGTTCCGCGGCGTCGGCCCGGCCGTCCAGACCTCCAGCTCGTCGATGCACGGCTCGGTCCCGTTGTTCGTCGCCTGGACCGTGAACCGGACGAACCGGGCCGGCGACCGGCGCGAACCGCTCGACGTTGCGGACCGGGTCGACCGGCGGCCGCGCCGGCGCGTCCGCGGTCGGGGCGGGCCGAGCGGCTCGGAGTCGTCCAGCTCGCGGTCGACCCGGGCCAGCTCGGCGCGGATCGGCTCGGCCTCGTCGCCGGCGCCGCTCGGCGTCGGGCGCGGGCACCTCGCGCTCGCCGTGCTGCACGCCGGCGAAGACGGCCTGGAGGCCGTAGTAGTCGCGTCTGGGTGATCGGGTCGAACTTGTGGTCGTGGCAGCGGGCGCACTGGACCGTCAGGCCGAGGAAGGCCGTCGCCGGTCGCCGTGATCATGTCGTCCAGGTCGTCGGCGCGCTGCTGGAGCCTCCCCTCGGGGGCCTGGTTGCCGACGACGTCGTGCGCCCCGCCGACGAGGAAGCCGGTCGCCGCCTGCGGTCGAGCCAGTCGCCGTCCGCGATCGCGTCGCCGGCGAGCTGCTCCACGACGAACCGGGCGAACGGCATGTCGTGGTTGAAGGCCCGGATGACGTAGTCGCGATAGGGCCAGGCGTCGGGCCGGAGGCTGGTTCGTCTCGTAGCCGTGGCTCTCGGCGAACCGGACGACGTCGAGCCAGTGCCGCCCCCAGCGCTCGCCGTAATGGGGCGAGGCGAGCAGCCGATCGACCAGCCGCTCGTAGGCGTCGGGCTGCGGGTCGGCGACGAACGCGTCGACCTCCTCGGGCGTCGGCGGCAGGCCGATCAGGTCGAAGGTGACGCGGCGGATGAGCGTCGGCGCGGTCGGCCTCGGGCGCGGGCTGTCAGGCCGGCGCGTTCGAGCCCGGCCAGGACGAACGCGTCGATCGGGTTGCGGACCCAGCGCCGGGTCTCGGACTGCGGGCGGCGGGACGCGTCGGATCGGCCGGAGCGACCACCAGTCCGGACCGGCCCGTCGCGCGGCGAGGGGCTCGGCCGGATAGTGCGGCGCCGGCCTCGACCCAGGCCCGCAAGCGGCCGATGACCTCGGGCCCGAGCGCGCCCGCTCGGCGGCATCTCGCCGTCCTCGAGCCTCTCGATCAGCAGGCTCTCGCCCGGCTGGCCCGGCACGATCGCCGGCCCGCTCTCGCCGCCGGCCAGCGCCGACGCGCGCCGCGAGCAGGTCGAGCCCGCCCTTCTTCGTCTCGGCGGAGTGGCAGGCCAGACACTTCGCCTCGAGGACCTCGCGGATGTCCTGCCGCCCGCCAGGCTTCGCGTCATCCCCCCCCGCGGCTCGGGCGAGGAGCATGGCGAGCGGCAGCGCGGCCCCGAGGGCGACGCGCGACCCAAGGTTTCGCCAGTTCACGTCCGCCACGCGGCATCCCCAACGTAGTCCAGGCCCTTCCGGGGCTCCTCGGTCCTGCTCAACAATGATTGGACCCGGCCCGGATGGCCCCGTCCAGGGAGATTTGCGCGAGACGAGTCGCGCGATGGCGAGGCGGGGCCCGACCGGTCGATTGCACGCCCGGGCTGGATCGCGGATGATCCGGGGCCTCGGAATCCCTCGACATCGGACGGCCGCGTACATTCACGAGCCCACGACATGAAGACTCTTCTCGTCGCTTTGATGGTCGCCTCGATCCCCACGTGCGTCGCGGCCGAGGGCGCCCGGCCCCTGCCGCGGAGCAGCCCCGAGGCCCAGGGCGTCTCCTCGCCGGCGTCCTGGCCTTCGTCGAGGCGGCCGACAAGAACATCGACGTCGATGAACAGCTTCATGCTCGTGCGCCACGGCCACGTGGTGGCCGAGGGCTGGTGGTCGCCCTACGACGCCGAGTCGCCCCACTCGCTGTATTCGCTGAGCAAGAGCTTCACCTCGACGGCCGTCGGCCTGGCCATCGCCGAGGGGAAGCTGAGCGTCGACGACGAGGTGCTGAAGTTCTTCCCCGACGACGCCCCGGCCGAGCCGAGCAAGAACCTCAAGGCGATGCGCGTCAGCGACCTGCTCCGGATGTCGACCGGGCACCAGACCGAGCCGATCGCCGCCCGACGGACCAGCCCTGGACGAAGACCTTCCTCGCGCACCCCGTCCCGTTCAAGCCCGGCACGCACTTCCTCTACAACACGTCGGCGACGTACATGCTCTCGGCCATCGTCCAGAAGGCGACGGGCACGACCGTGCTCGACTACCTCCGGCCGCGGCTCTTCGAGCCGCTGGGCATCGAGCACCCGACCTGGGAGACCAGCCCGCAGGGCATCTCGACCGGCGGCTACGGCCTGAGCATCCGCACCGAGGACATCGCGAGGTTCGGCCAGCTCTACCTGCAGAAGGGCAAGTGGCACGGCAAGCAGCTGGTGCCCGCGGCCTGGGTCGAGGCGGCCACCGCCCGCCAGACCTCCAACGGCAGCAACCCGAAGAGCGACTGGGACCAGGGCTACGGCTACCAGTTCTGGCGCTGCCGCCACGGCGCCTACCGCGGCGACGGCGCGTTCGGCCAGTACTGCATCGTGCTGCCCGAGCAGGACGCCGTGATCGCCATCACCAGCGGCGTGAAGGACATGCAGGCCGTCCTGAACCTGGTCTGGGACAAGCTGCTGCCGGCCCTGAAGCCGGCGCCGCTGGCCGCCGACGACGAGGCCCGCAAGAAGCTCGAAGCGACGCTGACGGGCCTGTCGCTCTGCCGGCCGCAGGAAGGCTCGGGCTCGCCCGCGCACCGGTGTCGGGCAAGACGTACGTCTTCCCGGCCAACGACCGGAAGCTCGAAGCGATCACGCTCGAGAGCGACGGCAAGGGCGACGCGGTGACGCTCGTCGCGCGGTTCGACGGCGTCGAGCAGCGGATCGCCTGCGGCTCGGGCGCCTGGAAGAAGGGCCGGCTGGCCTTCGGCCCGCTTCGCCCGAGCAACCGGCGGCGGCCAGCGGCGCCTGGACCGGGGACGACACGTTCACGGCCAAGGTCTGCTTCTACGAGACGCCGTTCATCGTCACGCTCACGCCTGAAGTTCTCCGGGCGACCGAGCTGCTGCTTCGACTCCCGAGTCGAACGTCGGCTTCGGGCCGACCAAGCAGCCGCAACTGGTCGGGAAGGCCGAGTGAGGCCGCCGGCGCCGGCCGGTCTAACCGGCACTTGTGCGGGCGAAACGCCGCCCGCGATCGTTCGAAAAAAAGCCCGGCTCCCCCCGAGGGAGCCGGGCACAGCCAGGGAGAACGACGCTTGCTCGTGATCCCTTAGCCAGCAGAGGCCGGTCGGACGGCTTCGTCGTCTCGACCACCGCAACGAATTGAAGGGTAATGCACCGGCCGTGCCAGAGCCGATCGGACGACAACGGGCGGGCATCCAGACCGGTCGTAAATTGCCTTGAAAAAAGTACATAGGATCTGCATCAATAATCTGCGCATACCTAGCAACCGCGGTCATGAATCCGGCTGTCGCCCGGGATTTCGTCAGCGCTGTTCAGAAGTTGGGCACGAGGTTTGTGAAAGGAAAGCTCGGTCGGCAATCTTCGGGTAAACTCGTAGGATCGGGCAGGCTCTCCGGGACGACCGGGGTCGGGTCGGCGATGATGGCGGATGTCGCGATTGCGCGAAGGGATGGGTCGGATGAAGGTGTTCGTGCTCGGGCTCGACGGGGCGACGTGGGACCTCCTGCGGCCCCTGGCCGAGGCGGGGGATTTGCCGAATCTGAGCCGGCTCATGAAGGGCGGGGCGCACGGAGAGCTCGAGTCGGTGTTCCCGCCGCTCTCGCCCGTGGCCTGGACCGGCGTTATGACCGGCAAGAACTCGGGCAAGCACGGGGTCTTCGAGTTCCTCGAATATGCCCATAACCCGCTCGAAGGCCGCGTCAACTCGTCCCGGTCGATCAAGGCCGAGCTGGTCTGGGAGGTCGCGGGGCGGCACGGCAAGGTGACGGTGGCCGGCGGCGTGCCGATGAGCTATCCCCACCGAAAGGCGCCGGGGAGCTACCTCGGAGACTTCCTGCGCCGCCCGACGCGCCCGACTTCGCCAGCGATCCCGCCCTGCTCAAGGAGCTCGAGGCCGAGCTGGGCGGGCCCTACCGGCCGTGGTCGACCGCCGTGCATGACGGCGGTCGCGAGGCCGAGGCGCTCGCCGAGCTGACCGACTTCCTCGAGCATCACCTCAAGGCCGTCGCGTTCCTGGCCCGTCGGGGGGGCTGGGACCTGTTCATGTATGACTTGATGGCGACGGATCGGATCCAGCACGAGCTCTGGCACGCGTGGGACCCGACCCACCTCGCCGCCAGCGGGCGCGACCTGTCGGGGGTCCGCGAGGGGTACGTCGACTTCTGGAGGAAGCTCGACCGGGGCGTCGGGACGATCGTCGACTCGCTGCCCGAGGACACGGCGGTCCTCTTGATGTCGGACCACGGGTTCGGGCCGATCGAGCATTACGTGAACTTCAACGTCTGGCTGCTCCAGCGCGGGGATATCGCGCTGGAGAATTCCTTCTATGTGAAGCAGAAGAAGTGGTGTTACGACCGGGGCGTGACCCCGGCGGCGTTCTACGGGCTGATGGTCCGGCTCGGCCTGGCGAGGCAGCGGGTCGGGCGGTTCCGGGGCAAGCAGACGAGCCCGCTCGAGCGGTTCGCGGAGTCGGCGTTCCTGTCGCGGCGGCACGTCGACTGGTCGCGGACGAAGGCGTATTCGCAGGGGAATTTCGGCCAGATCTTCGTCAACCTGAAGGGGCGGCAGCCGCACGGGTGCGTCGATCCGGCGGACTTGCGATCGTACCTCGACGAGCTCAAGGCCGCGCTCCGCGAGATCCCCCATCCCGAGACGGGCGAGCCGCTGGTCGAGGCGATCTACGAGCGCGACGAGCTCTATCACGGCCCGCACGCGCACCTCGCGCCCGACCTGACGGTGGTGCCGAAGGACTGGCGCTATCGGACGATCGGCCTGCACGACTTCACGACGAACACGGTGATCGGCCCCGCCTTCGGCCCGACCGGCGACCACCGGACGACGGGCGTGATCATCGCCCACGGCCCGGCGTTCCGGGCGGGGTCGAAGCCCGAGGGGGCGAGCCTACTGGACATCGCGCCGACGGTGCTGCACCTGCTGGGCGTGCCCGTCCCCGCCGACATGGATGGGCGGGTGTTGGCGGAGATCCTCGACCCGGCCGTGGTGCCTGTGGTCGTAGATCGCGAGGAGACGCCGGCGGACGGGGGCGAGCCGGTGGGCGTCGGCTATGCCGCCGAGGACGAGGCGGCGATTGAGAAGCGACTGGCGGACCTGGGCTATCTCTGAGGATCCTTGTGGGAAGCCCCGGGATTCCCGGCCGTCGGGCGGCCCCCCGCCGAGCGAACCCGGCGCCCCGGGCAGGGCGGACCTGAGGCCCTCGCGCCGAGCGAACCCGAGCGTCCGCCTTTCGTTCGCCTCTGCATGGCTTCGTGCGCGGGCTGACGCACGAAGCCGAACGGCGGCGGGCGAAGCGGGATTGGCTTTGTTTCGGCGGCAGGGGATTGGCTCGTTTCGCAGGTCGGGAATTGGCTTCGTTTCGTCGCACGGCCGGCGGGATTGGCTTCGTTTCGCACCCCGGCCCGCCCGCCGATTCGGGCCCGTTCGGCGCCGGTTGCCCGCCCGCTCCGGCCCGCTCCGCGCACCGTCTGGGAGGGTCGGTGGGATTCTCCGGCTCCGGGGAGGGGATGGCCCGCGATGGGGGCTCGGCCCCGCGCAGGCTTGTCGGTCGGGGGCGGTCGCGATAACCTCAACCCTCCCACCCATCAGCCCCCGCCCGCGCGAAGGTCGCGCGACCGGAACGACGCTGGACGAAATGGGGATCGACAGTCGGATCGACCGAGCAAGCGCCGAGAAGCGGATGATCCGGGTCTAAGGGGCGACCAGGGCCGTTCCATTCTCCGACGGCGTGCGTTTTCTTCCCCTCCCCCTCAAGGAGCGAGGGGTCCAGAAATGAGCCTCTGTCGGTGAGAATGAAACGGCCCCGAGGGGGACGTCCATGACGATCGCCACGCCCGCTCCGAGCGAGCCCATCGAGCCACCCGGGCTTTTCCCCCCCGCGTCGAGTCGATCGACCTGCTCCGCGGCCTGGTGATGGTCCTGATGGTGCTGGACCACTGCCGCGACTTCTTCGGCGACGGGCGGATCAACCCGACCGACCTGTCCGCGACGACGCCCGCCCTCTTCGCCACGCGCTGGGTCACGCACCTGTGCGCGCCGACGTTCAGCCTGCTCGCGGGCGTCAGCGCGGCGCTCTGGGCGCCGGGCGGCCGCGGGGGGAGGTGGCGAGGTATCTCGTCACGCGGGGGATCTGGCTGATCGTGCTCGAACAGACGTGGGATAACGTCTTCATCTTCAACGTCCCGCAGTTCCTGCTCGGTCTCGTGCTCTGGGAGCTCGGCTGGTCGATGATCGTGCTCGCGGGCCTGATCTACCTGCCGAGGGCCGTCATCGCCGCGATCGCGGTCGCGATGATCGCCGGGCACAACCTGCTCGACGGGGTCGCGGCCGGCGGGGGTGCAGCGGGCCTGTTGTGGGGGTTCCTCCACGCGCCGGGATGCAGGCGCTGCCCGGCGGCATCCCGATCCTGCTCGGGTATCCGCTCATCCCGTGGGTCGGGGTGATGGCCCTCGGCCATGCGATCGGGCCGCTCTTCTCCCTCCCGTCCGGGCGGAGGAGGCCGATCCTCCTGGCGATGGGCATCGGGGCGATCGTGGGCTTCGTCGCCCTTCGCTGGTCGAACGTCTACGGCGACCCGCGGCCGTGGGCGGTGCGGGACAACCTCACCTGGACGGTGATGTCGTTCGTCAATGTCACGAAGCAGCCGCCGTCGCTGCTCTACCTGCTGATGACGCTGGGCGTGGCCTTCTTGCTGCTGGCGGCGCTCGATCGCGGTATGGGGCGGCTCGGGGCGCCGCTCCGAGTGATCGGGCGGGTGCCGCTGTTCTTCTTCCTCATGCAATGGCCGGCGATCCGCGCGCTGGCCGTCGTCTTCGCGGCCGCGCGGGGCTATCCGATCGGCTGGATGTTCCGGTACCCGCCGTTCGAGAGTCCGCCCGGCTATGGGGACAGCCTGCCGGTCGTCTATCTGTCCTGGGTCGTCACGGTCGTCGTGCTGTATTTTCCGAGCCGGTGGTACGGGAGCTGGAAGCGAGGACGCCGGGCCGGTCTGCGGGGCGCCGCACGTCGGGCCGGGCGTTTGAGGAGCAGCCTCCTCGCTCCGCCGCTCCTGTGGCGGACTTCCGGCGTCCGCCCGTGACCGAAGGTCAATCGTGGCGATCAGTTGCTGAACGCCGCGGAGACCCGCCGAGGGCCGACGACGACCTGCCGCGCTGCCATACCTGGGACGAGCGTATCGCTCCCGGGCCCGAGGGGACATCAGGCCGAGGGAGTAAGGCGAGGCGCGCCCAGCAAGTCGCCACGACGGTGGTTTTTTTCAACAGCGGTCTCGTTCTCTCGATTTCGGGGGCGTTCAAGGGAAGTGGGCCATACGACGCCGCCCCTTGCCTCGCGGTCTCGTCGCCGGCCCGGTCGGCCGTCGTGACGGGTCCTCGTCAGGTCCGCCGCCGGGGAGCGTTCTCTGACAAGGCCTTACGAGGTGAGTCGTTCCAGCACATGCTGCAAGGGAGCAAGCATCATGCAATCGCGACCCCGGTTTACGAAGTACCTGGCCCTGGTTTCGCTGGCCGTGCTCGGACTGCCGCCTTCGGCGTCGGTCGCGGGAATCATCGCGTCGAGCGACTTCAGTGCGAACGACGACGGTTGGCGGATTTCTGGAGACTCGACCAGCAGTTTGCCGGTTTACCACGCCACGGGCGGCAACCCCGGCGGGTACATCCAGGCTTTCGACCAGGTACTGGGAGGCGTCTGGTTCTGGGACGCCCCGGCGAAATTCCTGGGCAATGACTCCGCGGCGTACGGGCAGACACTGACCTGGGACCAGCGGATGCGGGGCGATGGTCCCCTGTTCGACGACTACGACGTCGTCTTACACGGTGCGGGCCTGACGTTAGTCTTCCACACGTCGTCCGTCCCCACGGACCCCGCCTGGGCGTCCTACAGCGTCCTGCTGTCGGAGACGGCGGGCTGGCAGATCGGCTCGTTGGGCGGACCGGCGCCAACCCAGGCTCAGTTCCTCTCCGTGCTCTCGAATCTTGACACCTTGGACATCCGCGGTGAGTTCATCACAGGGCCCGACAACGGGGACCTCGACAACGTCGTGCTTCACGGCTCCAGTGTCCCCGAACCGGGGAGCATCGCGCTGCTCGGCGTCGGGGCGTTTGGCTTGATGTGGTACGGTCGCCGCTCCAGGGCTCGGGGGTGCGCAAGGGGGCCGGTGTCCGTGGCTTAGGCCCGCCGTGCGGAGGCCGCATTCACGTCAGTCCTTCGGCCCCGCTTCGTCCCGCTGCGGCGCGGCGGGCGAGCGGAGCTCGAAGAACTCGAACGAGGCGTCGGCCTCGGCGGCGTCCTTGTTGCCGCCGTTCTTGGCGAGCAGGCCGATCCGCTTCGGCGAGCCGTCGCCCCAGGCGACCTCGCCGTGGATGCGGAACGCGTCGCCGTCGAGGCTGGTCGCGTACTCGTAGCGGTCGCCCCGCTTCGTCAGTCGGAGCCAGTACCGCTTCAGGCCCGATTCCGAGGCCTCGACCGGGTGGTGCTCCGGGTTCGCCGCGGTTTCGCTGACGCAAAAGAACGTCTGGCCCTCGCCCTTGCCCCAGTTGAACTCGTAGCCGAGCTTCAGGTAGTTGTCGTCGTCGTCGTAGACGATCAGCCCGGCCTGCTGGTATTGCATCGCGGGCGTGAGGCCGACGACGCAGGTCGTCGCGACGAAGTCGGCGCCCTCGGCCAGGGGGTTGTCGATCAGGTACAGGTTCTTCGCCTGGATGCCCTCGCCGTACTCGTCCTTCTTCTCCTCGCCGTGGATGCTGCCGCGCTGGGTGGTGATCGTCAGCGTGCCCGGGTTCTTGGAGAGCGAGACGTGCGAGGGGTCGGGCCGGACCGGCTTCCAGTTCAGGGCGGGCTTGGCGTCGAAGTCGTCGAAGGCCAGCAGGCGGGAGCCGGCGGCGGTCGGCCGCTCGGCCCGTCGGGGGGACGGGACGCCGAACGCGGCGCGGAGCTGCTCGGCGTCCTCGCCGTCGAGCCCGACTACGTAGTTCTCGCCGAGGTGCACCAATGTCGCGCCCTTGTCGTCGACTCGCCATTGGACGTGTGTGATAAGATAACGATTGAAGACATGGTTTTTCGTGCGGATGAACCTGTCCGCGGCCCGATCGCGGGGGGCGGGCTGGGCCTGGGCTTGCACAGGCAGCCCGAGCTGGTCCTGGGCCTGGGTCGCCCGCGCCGCGAGCAGGATCGCAACCGCGACGACCGCCGCACCGGACGTCCGAGATGGCCTGTCCATCGTCCATGCTCCTCGCTGGGTGGATTCGGGACCCGGCGGCCAGTGTATGCGGCGGGCTGGTCCCTGACAACCGTCGGGTGGTCGCGGGCGGTCCGAGGTCCGGCGGCCCGGCCCCGTCCCGCACCAAGCCGCACGGAGACGAACGAAAGGCGTACGCTCGGGTTCGCTCGGCGCCGGTCGCTGGGTTCGGTCGCCGACCCGACCCGGGGCCCGGGCTGACCCGCGACCGGGGCCCCGGAGCGGGCAGGCTTGCCGCGATCCCCGGTCGCGCCGGGAAATCCTTCCCGGTTATCCGGGATAAATCCCCCCGCCCCGGTACATTAAACGAGCAGAGTCGACGCCCGGAGGCGGAGAGGCCGGGGGAGATGATGCCGTGATCCGGACGTCCGACGGGGCCATGCAGCGGCAGTTCGGCGTGCTCTTCGACGCGGGGTCGCTCGGGGCGTGGGGCGACGGGGCGCTGCTCGACCGGTTCCTCGCCGGGCGGGACGACGCGGCCGAGGCCGCGTTCGCGTCGCTCGTCGAGCGGCACGGGCCGATGGTCCTGCGGGTCTGCCGCGCGACCCTGGGCGACGAGCACGACGCCCACGACGCGTTCCAGGCCACGTTCCTCGATCCTGGCGCGGAAGGCCCGCTCGGTGCGGATCCGCGACACGGTCGGGCCGTGGCTCCACGGGGTCGCCTGGCGGGTCGCGTCGCGGGCCAGGGCGGCGGGTTATCGGAGGCGTCGCCACGAGCGGAGGGCGGCGGAGATGGCCCCACGATCGTTCGAGGAATCCCGCAAGGACGACGCCGAGGCCACGCTCCACGAGGAGGTCCGCCGGCTGCCGGCCGGGTTCCGCGAGGCCGTGGTCCTGTGCGACCTGGAAGGCCTCACCACCGACCAGGCGGCCGAGCGATTGGGGACCCCGGTCGGGACGGTGCGGAGCCGGCTCTATCGCGGCCGCGACCGGCTCCGCGGGCGATTGCTGCGGCGGGGGATCGCGCCGGCGGCCGTCGGGATGGTGGTCGCATCGGGCACGGCGTCGGCCGTGATCGTGCCCGCCGCGCTGGCGGAGGCGACGGTCGGGCTGGCCGTCGGTTGGTGCTGGGCCGGGGCGGTCCCGATCCGGCTCGCGTGGCTCGTGAACGGGGGGCGATACGCCATGGGCATGAAGAGCGTGGCGGCGGTGGGACTCTCGCTCGGGCTGGTCGCCGGGGTCGGCGGGTATGCGGCGCAGGGGCCGGGCGACGGGCCGCGGGCGAAGGTCGAGTCGAAGCGGGGCGAGCCGGGCGAGAAGCTCCGGGCGGTCGAGGCGCCCGTCGCCGACCCGACCGCGTGGACCACGACCGGCTCCAGGGCGATGGACGGTGATGAAGATCCGCGACGAAGAAGCCGGGCCTTCCCGACGGCATGGCCGGATTGACGGTCCAGTTCCGGGGCGATGAGATCGACATTCGGGGCACGGCCCGGGGACGAAGAGGCGGAGCCGGCACGTTCCGGATCGACCCCGATGCCCGCCCCCGGGGTTCCGCATGACGGGCATGGGGAAGTCGCCCTGGGTCGTACGCCCTCGAGGGCGACCGCTAAGCTCGCCTTCACGCAGGGCGACGGCGCCGCGGGCGAAGCGTTCGACGACCCGGGCCCCGACCCCGAACACCCGGTCGCCGTCGGGAGCGGCCCGCGAGGCCGCGACGCCTGCGTGGTGACATCCCGCCCGGGCGCAGGCCGTGGCCACGGATCGCGACCGGCTCCAGGGCCGATGGACGATCGTCTCGGCCCGGGAGAACGGCCGCGAGACCAACGAGCCCTCGATCCTCATGAGCACCATGACCTTTCGCGGCAACGAGCTCACGCTCTCCCTCCGGGGCCAGTGCGACCTGTGCGCTACGTGTTCACGATCGACCCCGACTCCCAGCCCCGCGCCATGCTCCTCGCCCCGCCCGATCCGAAGGCCGACAAGCCGCAATGGTGCCTCTACGCCTTCGAGCGGAACAAGCTGCGGCTCGCCTTCGACATGACGATGAAGCGGCCCGGCCGGCCCCGTGGCGTTCGACGAGAACGACGCCGAGCACCCGATCGGCGTCTTCGAGCTGGTCCGCGACGACCGGCCCCGACCGCCCTCCCGCCGCGAGCCGAGCCGGCCGTCGCCCTCGGCCTGGACGCCCCGCCCGCGGCGACCGACGCGGAGCCCGCGGCCCCCGCGACGAAGCTCGTCGCGACGGACCATCGCCGGCTCCAGGGCACGTGGTCGGTCATCAAGGCGAGCCTCAACGGCCGCGAGCTCGACGGGCCGGGCATCCTGTTCGCGCCGATGACCTTCAAGGGCGACGAGGTGAAGTTCGGCCCGTTCGGGAACCCGCCGGTGGAGAACAGCTACCGGTTCCTGATCGACCCCGAGGGCGAGCCGCGGGCGCTGCGGGTCGTCCGCGAGGGGGGGAAGCCCCGATGGTGGCTCTACTCGCTGAAGGGGGACAAGCTGCGGACGGCGGCCTGGCAGTCGATCGACGACCCGCGGCGGCCCGAGGGCTTCGAGGGCGGCGACGACAACAGCCCGCTGATCGTGCTGGAGCTGGTCCGCAACGTGGCGCCGGCCGCCCCCGAAGTCGAACGCAAGGTTCCGTCCGCCCCCGAAGGTGACGGCACGCCGCGGCTGTCGGACAACTCCGCCCGGCCCGAGGTTCGCGCCGACCGCGTATGCCACGCCCGCGCCCGTGGCCCTGCCCCCCTCGCCGGGGAGCGCCACGCCCGCCCCGTCCGTCGTCGTGGGAGGGGAGTCCAGGCCCGTCGACCTCCCGCCCGACTCCACGGTCGGGACCTCCGCTCCGGCGCCCGGGGTGGCGCTGCCGGCCCTCACTCCCGAGCTGCCCGCCCAGCCGGTCCCGCCGGCCGGCTCCGCCGTGCCGTCGCCCGCCGGGCCCGCGCTGGCCGCGATGCCTATCCAGCCGGAAACGCCCCTGGAGTCCACCGAGCCGGTGACGCCCAGCGCCATGGCCCCGGTGCCGCTGCCGGCACCTCGTCCCCTCCAGGCGCAGGCCACCCCCCGGCCCCAGCCCGCGGGGACCGCCGACCTCCGCCGGCTCCAGGGGACGTGGTCGGTCCTCGCCCTGGAGCTGGACTCGATCGATCACGAGCCCGATCCCGACTCGGCCGTGCTCTTCGCCGGCAACGCCCTCGTCTTCGTCTGGGGCGCGAAGGACCGGGGCGAGAAGTCGATGACCATCGAGCCCGGCACGTTCACGATCGATGTCGACCACCAGCCGGGCTGGATCGACGTCACCCCGACCCAGGACGGACCCGCGCGGCAGGGGATCTACCGGATCGAGGGCCCGCTGCTCCTGTTCTGCCTCGCGGAGCAGGGGCGGCCGAGGCCGACCGCATTCGACACGGCGCCCGACTCGGGCCAGTTCCTGTTCGTCCTCCGCCGCAAGAGGACCCCGGACCCGTCGCGGATCACGACGCCAGCGGGCCGCATCGGGCGGGAGATCCACCTCAGGATCGGATCGCCGGGCACGCAGCCTGGGCCGGGGATGATTCGGGGGATGCCGGGCATGCAAGGCGGACCGATGATGGGCCCGAGCCAGATGGGCCCAGGCCAGCCGCGACCGCAGCCAACCCCCGCCCCGTCTCCGGCGGCCAACCCCGCCCCACAACCCTTGCCCTCGCCTCGCGCCGAGCCGGCGCCCGCCCCCACGCCCTCGCCCGGCACCGCCGGGCCCAGCTTCGGGACCTGAGACCGGGTCGGGCGGAATCGGCCCGTGCAATCGACCCTCCGCTCGCTTATAACGGGGCGATCGCGAGCCCGGCGCCGGGCCGTTCGCCTTCGTCGGAGTTGGAGCGTCGGCCATGGCCAGGGTCACGGGAATCGGCGGCATCTTCTTCCGCGCAGATGCTCCGAAGGAGCTCAAAGCCTGGTACGCCGCCCGGCTCGGCATCGATCCCGCGGCCGGCGGCCACGTCGCGTTCCCCTGGCGACACGCCGACGACCCGACCCGCGAGGCGATGACCGTCTGGGAGACCTTCCCGCGCGACACGAAGTACTTCGGCCCCACCCAGCCGGCGTTCATGATCAACTACATCGTCGACGACCTCGACGCCCTGCTCGACTCGCTCCGCGCCGCCGGCGCCGACGTCGACGAGCACCGCGAGGATCACCCGTACGGCCGGTTCGCCTGGGTGACCGACCCCGAGGGGAACCGGATCGAGCTCTGGGAGCCGCCGAAGGGCCCGATCTCCGCGACGGAATGAGGGAGGCACGACGATGGGGCCGATCATGAGCACGGCATTCTCATCCCTCGCGATCGCCACGCTCCTCGGCGCCGCCGGCCCGGACGAGCCGCGGCCGAAGGTCGAGTTCCGCCGGGCCCAGGACCAGGCCGCCGAGGGCTACACGAAGCGGCCGATCGAAGGGGGCAAGGGCTTCGTGTACGTCCACGACACGGCCGACTTCGTCCCGACGCCCGCCGACATCGACGAGGCCCGAGTCGACATGGACGAGCGCAACAAGGTCGCCGTCGTGGTCCAGTTCTCCGCGCCGGGCCGCGACAAGCTGGGCGCGGTGACGGCGGACTGGGTGAACAGGCGGCTGGCGATCCTCGTCGATGGCAAGGTCGTCGCCGCGCCGGTCCTGCGGACGAAGGTCGACGCCGCCGCGCTCATCACCGGGGATTTCACCTACGACGAGGCGTACCGGGTCGCCCAGGGCCTCCGGGGCAAGTGAAGGCGGGCCGGCCCGTCCGCATAACCGGCACGATCGCACCGGCCCCGAGCGATGCGCGCCCCCCTCCCCTCCAGAGCCGCGCCCCGCGGGCCCGATCGTAAGAGGGATGGCGCGCGTGTGGCGGAGCCCACACCACGAGGAGCCCGGCAGATCGGGGCCAGGAGGGCCGATGGCGATGCTCCGTGCGGGCCGGGTCGGGATGCTCGCGCTGGCGGCGGCGCTCGCCGTCGGCCAAGCATCGCGCTGCGCCGCGCAGGGGCAGTCGAACGCGATCCCCTCGAACCCGCCCGGCGGGCCCGACCGGCTCGGGTCGATCCTCGGGCCGTCGCCCGGCTCGGGCGACAACGAGCTGGGCGAATCCCCCGGCGACCTCGGGACGCCCCTGATCCAGGCCCCCAGCCGGGGCTCGGGACCGGGCGCCATCCCCTCGTCGATCACGACCACGCCCGGCAACTTCCAGCCGCAGGCGCCCAGCGGGATCGTCGCCCCGACGCTGCTCGCCCGGCGCCGCCAGGAGATCCCCTCGCTCATCCCCCTGGCGATCCCCGAGCGGCCCGAGGACGACGGCCCGGCGGACGGCCTGACGCTCGACCAGGCGATCGAGCGGCTCGTCCGCGAGAACCTCGACCTCAAGACCCAGGCCTACGAGATCCCCCAGGCCCAGGCCGACGCCCTGACCGCCGGCCTCCGCGCCAACCCGATCTTCTTCGCCGACGCCCAGCTCGTCCCCTACGGCAGCTTCAACCGCGCCCGCCCCGGCGGGCCGACGCAGTACGACGTCTCCGTCACCTGGCCGCTCGACGTCACGGGCAAGCGGAGGGCGCGAACGGTCGTCGCCTGCCGCGCCGCGAAGGTCCTCGAGGCGCAGTACCAGGACGCCGTCCGCCTCCAGATCGACAACCTGTACACGGCGTTCGTCGACGCGCTGGACGCCCGCGAGGTCGCCCGGCTGTCCGCCGCCGCCGCCGAGGCCACGCGCCGGCTCCGCGACGAGATGGCGGCGCAGGCGCGCACCGGCGGCAAGTCGGCCATCGACGTCAACGCGATCGAGGTCCAGCTCAACAACGTCGAGCTGATCCACCGCGACGCCCGGGCGTCGGCCGTCAAGGCCAAGCAGGAGCTCGCCGCCCTGCTGAACCTCCCGCCGAGCCGCGAGGACTCGTTCGAGCTCCGCGGCTCGCTCCGCGTCCTCGAGCCGCTCCCGCCGCCCGACCCCGAGCTGATCCCCATCGCGCTGCAATGGCGCCCCGACCTGCAGGCCTACCGCCTGGGCATCGCCCGCGCCGAGGCCGACGTCAAGCTCGCCCACGCCAACCGTTATGCTGACGTTTATGTCACTTACAATCCTTTTACCTATCAGAACGACCTTCCGCTCGGCACCCAGAGCGCGACGTCGTGGATGGTCGCCGTCACGGCCCCGATCCCGCTGCACAACCGGAACCAGGGGAACATCCAGCGTGCCAAGCTGAACGTGGCCCAGACCCGCTCGGGCCTGGCGGCGCTGGAGCGGAGGGTCGTCGCCGAGGTCTTCCGCGCCGACCAGGAGTACGACGCGACCCGCGCCTCGCTCGAGGAGATCGAGCGCGAGCTCCTGCCCGCGGCCCGCCGCGTCCTCGACGGGGCCCGCCGCGACTACCTCGCCGGCCGCGTCGCCCTGCTCGAGTTCCTCTCGGCCCAGCACAGCTACAACGAGACCGTCCGCCAGTACCGCGACCACCTCGTCCGCCACCGCCGGAGCATGCTCGACCTGAACACGGCGCTGGGGCGGCGGGTGCTGCCGTGAGGGACGGGATCGACGTGAGTTAAATTTGGGAATCTCCTTGACGCTCTCATGCGGCCTATCTTATACCTCTCTGGTTATCCCCGTCTTGTTTCCCTCGTGATGTCATGCCCGCGGACCACGGGCAGCCGGTCGTCATGAACGTGTGCCGCCCCGCCGCGGGCGGCCTGCCGTCTCCTCTCGTCCATGCCGGTCTTCGCGTCGTCGCGCCCGGCCCCCCAGCGCGGAGGATCGATCATGCTTCGTCGCCCATCCGCCGCCCTTGCGGCCCTGGCCCTCGCCGCCGTCACCGGCCGGGCCTCGGCGGATTACACCGTGAAGGTCAAACAAGTCTCCGGCGCCCCCTCGGGGCTTTGGGCCCTGAGCGTCACGGTCACCGACCCCGACCACCCGAACGGCGTCCCGAACGTCTGGGTGAGGGTCCAACCGGGGAACGACAGCAACCCGGTCTATGTCCAGACGGACTCCCATGGCAACGGCATCACCACGCCTTCGGAGACGAAGGATCCCAGCCCCCCGAATTCGGGCACGGTCGTCGATTGCAAGGAGGCCCTGAAAGACCCCGGGGGGAGCCTTCACTACAACGCCGCGACCGGCGCCCTGACCTACACCGGTGCGACCGTCGCCCAGGTCTTCTACTCGGACATGACGAGCACGACGGTCAACACGCCCACGGAGACGATCATCGGGGCGAGCGTCGAGCTGCTGGGGATGCACTTCACCGGGATCGACGCGGCGGGGCTGGCGCACTTCGGCGACGCCACGCTCCGGATCGAGGATGCGCAGGGGCTCTTCTTCACCGCCTCTTACGACAACGTCATGGTCGGGTCGGGCTTCGGTACCAGCGACAGCATCCTTGTCGGCACCCTGGGCAACTTCTCATTCGATCCGACCCGGGTCTCGAGATACGACACGGAGTTGATGGCCGACCTGGCGGTGATCCCCAGCCCGACGTTCTATCTGACCATGGACGGCAACCTCGCCGACATGACGAACAACTTCGCCGCCCCCGGGGCCGGCGGCCAGGACGCGACCGTGAATGTGACCACCTGCCCCCTCGGAGGAGGGGCCGCCCTCCCCGAGCCGAGCTCGGTCCTCCTCCTGGCGATCGGCGTCGGGTCCTGGGCCGTCCTTCGTCGCCGTGTCGCGGCCCAATCGTGAGCCGCGAGGCTGAAGCGGGGCCTCCCGCCCATCATCCGAGGTGAACCGGCGGCGTGCGGCCCACCCGCCGGCTATCTCGCGCCCCGAGGATAGCCAGGGCGGCCCGGAGCTCGGTGTCCACACCCCTTGATGCCACGACCAGAAACCCGGAGAGTAAGGGGCCGAGACGGCGCCGGGCCGGATCGTGCGTCACGACCAGCAGCGGAGGCGGGGGATGCAGATCGGTGACGGGACGTCTCGCGCAATTCGGATCGCGGCGTTCGCGGCCGCGCTCGCCCTCCCCGCGGGACACGCCCGGGGCCAGTTCGGATACGGGTTCGGGTTCTACCAGCCCGGCTCGATGTCGCAGCAGATGCTCGACGGCTGGGCGCTGCAGAACGGCGCCCGGGCGACGATGGGGCCGGTGCAGAACAACGTCTACGCGGGGAACCCCAACGGCTACGTCCACCGGCTCCGCGAGCCGGGCCTACTCGAGCGGTACGACCCCGAGACGCGCCGGGAGATCGAGTCGCGGGTCGGCCGCTTCAGCCACTCCTCGCCGCCGTCGCGCCGGGTCGCCGCCGCGGCGCCGGCGCCTGCACCGGTGGCCGCGGCTGCCCCGCCGGCCGCGCCCGATGTGCCGCTCGCGAGCTTCTTCGACCGGTACCAGAAGCTCGTCTGGCCGCACGAGTCGCCCGTCCACGGCGACCTCGGCCCGGTGCGCGGGGCGGCCGACCTGGCGACGCTCGCCGTGCTGAACGACCAGGCGCTCCGCGGGCTGGCCCGTGTCACCACCGTGACGGAGGCGAGGACGAGGCTCGTCGACTACGGCCGCCCCGCCCTGGCCTATATGCGCGAGAACACCACGGCGCGGATCGCCGACACGTTCCACCAGTTCATGCTCTCGCTGTACGAATCGCTGGGCCAGGCCGCGACCGTGCCCAAGGCGCCGACCCCGGCGTCCGACGCGCCGCGGCCCTGAAATCGCGCTGCCTTGGATTGGCAGGCAGAAAGTGCGAAGTCGCCGGGCGCGTATCAGCGCCCGAGCGCCTTGGCCACCGCCGGCTCGAGCGTGGCGGCGGTGAGGTCGAGATGGACGACCGTGCCGTCGCGGCCGATCAGGGCGTTGGCGGGGATTTCCGTCACGCCGTACGCCTTCGCGTAATCGCGGTCGCCGGGGCCATTGAGCAGGTTCGGCCAGCGGACGTTGTGGTCGACCAGGAACCGGCGAACGTTGGGCAGGACCGACTCGGCCGCGACTCCGCCGTCCTGCATCGGGTCGAGGTTGATCCCGACGATGCGCAGGCCCTTGCGCGAAAGGCCGCATCGAGCACGCCGAGCCGCTCGGCCTCCTCAGCGTTGGGCGCGCACCACGTGGCCCAGAAGACGACCAGGACAACGTCCCCCTTCGAGTCGGCCACGCGGACCGGCTGGCCGTCGATCGACGTGCCGACGATCGCCGGCGCCGGCTTGCCGACGAGGTCGAGCTGCGCCAGCCGGCGACCCGCGAGCGACTTCAGCGCCGGCTCGCCCGCCGAGTCGCGAATCATCGCCAGCGCCTGCCGGGCGACGTCGTACTGGGCCGCGTGGATCAGGTGCTCGACGTAGATATTCGCCAGCGCGAGCCGGGCGGCGAGGGGCAGGGTCCGCCGGCCTTTCGCCGCGTCGGCGTCATCGCGGACCTTGATCGCGTCGGCCAGGCTATCGAGCGACTCCCGGTAGGCGCCGCGGTCGGCCTTGGCAAGGACGCTGACCACCTCGGCCAAGAGGCCCATGTCGGCCGTGGCGCCACCCGAGCGGACGAGGCGATCGGCGGTCGGCTCGGCCTCGGCGTAGTGGCCCGAGTCGATCGCGAGCCGGAACAGCTCGGCGTAGGTCCTGGCCGCCGCGTCCTTCGGCTGCCCGGCCGCGAGCGCCGCCAGCCGCTCGATCCGCGTGCGCTCGGCCCGGGCCACGTCGCGGCGGAAATCGGCCTCGATCGCCTCGCGGGTCGCCGGAGCACGGCCGGGGGCTTGCAGATCCTGGCCTCGCGAGGCCGCGGGCACGATCGCGATCAGGGCCGCCACGGCGGCCGGCCATCGCCTCGGGGTCTTCATCGGTCGCTGCTCCGGGGGACGGGCGGATTTCACCGAGGCGGATACCACACATGATAAGCCCGGAGCAGCCCCGTTCAATCCCCTCGCGCCGACGCGCTCGCCCGAGTCATCACGAGCTCCATGAACAGCCGCTCTTCGCCGCCCGGGCCGAGGTTGTACTGGCGGTGGAGGAGTCTCGCGTCCCCGTCCTCGAGCCGCGAGACCGTCTTCGACCGCCGCGATTCCTTCGCCTCGCCGAGCGACTCGCTGTAGAGGACGATCTGCTCGCCGTCGAACCTGTCGCGGCTCTTTCGGTGCGACATCCGCGTCTGCCGTGAGTCGATCCAGACGCTCGTGAACAGGCCCGTATCGGGCTCGAAGCCGATCAGGCCGAGGCCGGTGGTCTTGCGGTCGCCGTCGCCGAAGATGAACTCGGACTGGAGGAACCGGCCGCCCTGGATCAGCGATTGGCGGCACGTTCCCCTCATCCGCGACGGATCGCCGACGCGCGGGAAGACGGCCTTGGCGACCTCCCATTCGCCGACGAACCGCTCCAGGTACTTCTGGCCCGCACCGGGTGCCGACCTCGGCTCGACCTTCGACTGCGGGTCCTGCGCCGTGCCGGTTGTCGTCGAGAGCAGGGCGGAGGCCACAGCCAGCAGGGCGGGCAGTCGTTTCATGGGAGCGCTCTCATCGGGCGCGGCAGATCCTTGGGCCGGCCCGCATGACCAGCGTGCCAAGGCGTCAGGGCCAGCGTACTGCGCTCGGCGACCGGCGTGAAGTAGGTCTGGCCGCGGTCCCACCCCGAGATGCTCTCGGGACGACGCGCCTGCCCCGCGCCGCGGGCCTCGTCCTCGCGGCGGTCTACGCGCCGACGTACCTCGGGTTCCTCCCCTCCCGCGCGGCAGACTTCCTTCGCCGCGAGCGGTCGCACGAATTCACAGTCTCCCTGGACTCCCTGACCCGCGCTGCCGGTCAAGCGGGTCCTGCTCGGCCGCGTCGACCGCGATTTGTCCGAGGCCGTGCCCTTCGCCGTCGGTGCATTCGCGACGGCCTCGCTCGTGCTCGTCCTTGGACTTTTCGCCGGCCGCTTCCGCCCGGGCGGGCGCGGCGGTGGTGGGACTCGCCTTCTCCGTCGTCGAAAGCCCGGCTCGACGTCGTCGCGAGGAGGCTTTGATCCCCGGCGAGAAACACCACTGAATTCCTACGATCTCGCGCGTTGACATCCCGCGCCCCCGGCGTCATAATCCGGAGCGTCGTTGAGACTGAGTCTCAAAATCATCGAGGGGGTTCGCGATCCATGACGTCTCGCATTCATCCTGGCCGCGGCTTCACGCTGATCGAGCTCCTGGTCGTGATCGCGATCATCGCGATCCTGATCGCCCTGCTCCTGCCCGCCGTGCAGGCGGCGCGCGAGGCGGCCCGGCGGGTCCAGTGCACGAACAACCTGAAGCAGATCGGTTTCGCCCTGCACAACTATCACGACGCCCTCGGGACGTTCCCCATGGGCTACGCCGCGCGGGGCAAGTTCGCGGACGGCCATAGCGACACCGCCCCGGGCTGGGGCTGGGCATCGATGATCCTGCCGCAGCTCGAACAGGGCCCGCTGTTCAACGCCGCCAACATGGGCCTGGCGGTCGAGTCGCCCCAGAACGCGACGGTCGTCCGCGACCGCGATGGCGTCGTACGTCTGCCCGTCCGACGTCACGGCCGGCCCGTTCCAGGTCGTCGACCCCTCGGGCAACACGCTGGCCACGATGACGCCGACGAGCTACGCCGCGTGCGGTCGGCAACGACCTGACCGACTCGGCGACCGGGCTGAACAACGACGGTCTGGGCAACGGCGTGATGTTCCGCAACAGCCGGATCCGCCTGGCAGATCTCACCGACGGGTCGAGCCAGACCATCGTGGTGGGCGAGCGCGCCTGGGCGAACGTCAACGGCGCCTGGCCCGGAGTCGTCACGAACGGCACGACGCGCCGCGGCCCGATGAACCGCTGCCCGACGACGGGGGCCCCCTTCTACCCGGGCGCGACGCTGGTCGAGGCCCACGGGCACCTGCTCAACACGGACACCGACGAGGACGGCGGCCTCGACGACTTCTCGAGCCTCCACCCCGGCGGGGCGAACTTCGCCTTCGGCGACGGCTCGGTCCGCTTCCTCAAGACGGTGCTCCGCGATTCGGGCAAGACGTCCGGCGGCGGTACCCTCTACTCGTCGGCGAGCCTCGTCCTGCAGGCGCTCTCGACGCGGAACGGCGGCGAGGTCCTCTCGGCCGACGCCTATTGAACGGCCGTCGCCCTCGGAATCTTCATTTGACCGCCCGCTCGACCGCCGTCATCCTCGGCCCCGCGACGATTCCGGGGCCGGGGGCGAGCCGATGCGACCGCGACGCGACGACCGAGGCTTCACGCTGATCGAATTGCTGGTGGTGATCGCCATCATCGCCGTGCTGGTCGCGCTGCTGCTGCCCGCCGTCCAGTCCGCCCGCGAGGCGGCGCGGCGCGGCGAGATGCGTGAACAACCTCAAGCAGATCGGACTCGCCCTGCACAATTACCACCAGGCTCACGACACCTTCGCCGTCGGCTACGTCGCCTGGACCAACGCCGACCCGAACGTCACCTCTCCCGGCTGGGGCTGGGCCTCGGCGATCCTGCCGACGCTCGAACAGCCCGCGCTCTACGCCTCGACCAATATCACGTTGCCGATCGAGGACCCCGCGAATTCGACCGTCGTCCTCACCCCGCTGGCCGTCTACACCTGCCCGACCGACCGATTCACCGGCCGCTTCGCCCTGACCGACGCGAACAACAACCCGATCACGGACGCCCAGACCAACAGCTACGCCGGCAACTTCGGCCGCGACGTGAACATCGCCAAGACGCCCGACGCGGGCAACGGCGTGTTCGTGAGGAACCGGTCGTACGGCATCCGCGACATCACCGACGGCACGAGCCAGACGATCCTCGTCGGCGAGCGCGGGCGGTGCTGACCCGGACCCCGTGGCCGGGCAACATCAGCGGCGGGATCTGCCGGATCACGCCCGGCTCGCCCAGCCAGAGCACGCGGACGAAGACCGCCCCCGTCGAGACCCTCGCCCGCGGCGACACCGGCAACGGCACCGGCTCGACGACCTCTTCTTCGACCCCGACGACTACTTCAGCCCCCACCCCGCCGGCATCAACTTCCTGATGGCCGACGGCCACGTCCTCTTCATCAAGTCGAGCATCGGCTTCGCCGCCTACGGCGGCCTCTGCTCCCGCAACGGCGGCGAGATCGTCAGCGCCGACGCCTTCTGATCCCCCCGCGAGCATTCGCCGAAGGAATTCGTTTGATCTGGCCTATGACGTCTGTCATACTTGCCGTCGGTCCCATCTCCGGACGTTCGTGCCGAGTGGACAACGCCATGCGTCGCCGCCGAGGCTTCACGCTCATCGAGTTGCTGGTGGTGATCGCGATCATCGCGCATCCTGATCGCGCTCTTGCTGCCCGCCGTGCAGGCGCGCGCGAGGCCGCGAGGCGGATGCAGTGCCTGAACAACCTCAAGCAGCTCGGCCTGGCGATGCACAACTACGAGGGCGACGAACGGCGCCTCCCGCCGTCGATGTGCGCGGCGGGCTCGGGCAATAACGTCGTCTGGATCAACGGCTGGAGCGCCCTGGCCCGCGCCCTGCCGTTCAGCGAGCAGGGGACGCTGTTCAACTCCGCCAACTTCTCGATCTGGAAGGAAGACCCGCCGAACACGACCGACGATCGCGATGACCGTCGCGTTTCTCGTCTGCCCGAGCGACCCGAACACGTCGGCCTCATCGCACGACTACGGCCTGTCGGGCGTCACGAACTACGGCGTGAGCCAGGGCGACTGGTTCGTCTTCGGCGGTTTCTCCGGCCCGTTCAACCGCAACGCCTTCGGCATGAACCGCGCCCGCCGCCTGGCCGAGTTCGCCGACGGCACGTCGAACACGCTGCTGGCCGCCGAGGTCAAGGCGCGGCAGCCGTCCTCAAACTGTCGGACCGTCCCGCTCTCGCGGATCAGGGACCCGAACAACGTCCCCCCGCCCACGGCCGACCCCTACGCCGTGGCCCCCGACTACGGCTTCTGCCCCCTGTATCCCGACGAGTTCCACACCGAGTGGTCCGACGGCAACGCCCACTCCGCGGGCTTCACCACCGCCTGGCCACCGAACAAGAAGGTCCTGGGCAACATCCCCGAGAACCTGGGTTTGGATTTGGATTTGAACGGATATAACGAGGAGCTCGGCGGACCGACCTTCGCCGCGATCACCTCGCGGAGCTACCACCCCAACGGCGTGAACGTGCTGATGGCCGACGGCTCGGCGAAGTTCGTCAAGTCGTCGATCGACGGCTTCACGTGGCGTGCGCTGGGGACGGTCGCGGGGGGCGAGGTGCTCTCGGACGGGGCGTATTGATCCCGCATCGTCGTAGGGTAGGCTCGGCGCACCGTCCCCGAAGACGCCCTGAAGGACAACTCGCCCGTCGCCGGTCCGTCAGGGTATCAGGCCCCACTCCGGCACGTCGATGCATTCCGTCCAGCATTCCGTGCACCAGTCGGTCAGGTGGGTTTGCGAGTCGGTGCAGACGGCCGAGGCGCACCTGATGTGACAGCCCGACTCGATGGCCCCCGCAGTATCATGTCGTAAGTATCAACCGACGACCACCCTCGTCGGCCCCTCGTCGGCCTCGTCGATGACGATCGGCCGATCGAGGAACGCCGCGATCGTCCGCGCGTTGGTCCGCAGGTGCTCGGTCGCCTCGGGCGTCGTGTAGACGCTCCGGCCCTCGGCCAGGGCCAGGGGTAACAGGATCTGGTCGGCTGAGTGGGGGTCGATCGCGGCGTCGGGGACGGATAAATAGGCGAGCAGCTCGGCCGACGGTTTCGTCGGCGACCTCCTCCGCGGGCTTGCCCTTGCGGCCAAGGCCGACGAAGGTGGCGGGCGTGGTGCCGTCGGTCGCTGTCAGGGCGATGGCCGTGCCGGGGCCGCGGCCGGGCCACTCGGCCAGGTCGACGGCGAGGTCGATCCCGAGAGAACCGAGCCGCTCCTCAGCCCTGGCCAGCATCCGCTCCGCGATCGAACAGGGGAGCCCGCAGACGCCCGCCTCGGCGCGGACCTCGACGGGGCCCCGCGAGTCGCGGACGATGGCCTTCGGCTCGCCCGGCTCGATCCACGCCTCGAGCCGCCCGCCGCCCATGGGGAAGAAGCCGGCCGCGGGCATCGCCACGGCCACGGGCAGGCCCAGGTCGCGCATGAGCGGCGCCCACGTCGCGGCCAGGAACGGGAACGACGGCGCGGCGAGGTTGAACGTCCCGCCCTCGAGCGCCAGTCGCACGCCCGCCCCCTCGCCCAGGGCCAACGGCAGGTGGAGCGTGTGGAGGACCATCACGGTCGAGCCGGCCGTGCCGATGTCGATCGCCAGGTCGCGGCGCTCGACCGCGCCGGGGCGGAAGGTCAGCGACCGCGATCCGACCGACGCGCCCGAGACATCGGAGTTCCCCAGTTCGGCCGCGGCCTGCACGGCGGCGAGGTGCTGCGGGCGGAGGCCGGGCTTGTCGCGGTTGGCGCGGATCCGGTCGATCCTGAACGGGCGGCCGGTCAGGAGCGAGAGCGAGAGCGCGGTGCGGAGGATCTGTCCGCCGCCCTCGCCCTGCGAGCCGTCGAGCCTGACCATCGCGCCGCCCCTGCCCCCGGGAGGAGGCCCCTCGCCGCCCGGCCTGTGGGGCCCGGCCGAGCCGATCGGCCCGTGCCCCGCGTGGGTCATCCAGCGCCGCCCGCCTCCGGGAGCTGCGCGGCCCGTGCCGATGGGCGGTGTCTGCCAGTCCATCATCGGAGGGCTCCCGGGGGTTGGGGGTTCGCAAGGCTGGTGCCGCGGGTCCGTCAGGGCTTGCGGGTGCCCTTCTTCGGGCCGTCGTCGCGGGCGCCGAAGATGCGGAGTCCGGGGCCTCCGGTGGGCGTGGCCGTCGTGGCCAGGGCGGTGCCGGGGCGGGCCCAGATCAGGACGAGCCGCTGCTCGACCCGGTCGCTGTTCGGCTCGGGCCGGGTGAAGAGGAAGCCGCCGAGGCCGCGCGCCGAGTCGCCCCGGCCGCCGATGACGAGCACCTGGCCGGGGGCCAGGCTCACGGTGGCGGCGAGGTCGCGGAAGGTCTCCTCGGCCTGGCCGCGGGTGACGACGAACTCCTTGGGCTGGAACGGGCCGGTGCCGGGTGCCGCGCCGTAGCCGTTGAGCACGGGGCCGTGGCGGATCTCGGGCACGAGCTTAACGCGGGCCGAGCCTGAATCGTCGCCCGAGGCGGTGACTCGGATCAGGCCCTTGGCGTCCTTGTAGTCCTTGCCCGAGGCGCGGCCGTCGCGGCTGACGAGCAGCGTGACCGACTCGGACGCCGCGGCGAGATCAAGCAAATACGGCTGCCCGTCGGGCTGCTCGACCTCGACGACCTCAGGCTTCTTGGTCGGCGGCTCGGGGTCGAGGAGCTTCGCGATCTCCATCGGCAGGCTGCCGCGGATCACGCCGACGCGGAGGCCGTTGGCCTCGAGCGCCGCTCGGGCATCGGACGGAACGACCATCTCGTCGGCCACCGACCACGGCGCCGTCTCGACGGCCGGGTCCTTGGCGGGCCGGGAGAGGATCGCCACCGAGAACCGCGTCCGCTTCGGCGCGAAGACCTGCGCGGGCTGGCCCGCGGCCGGCGCCTGGTACGACGCGGGCGTGACGGCCCCGTCCTTCTCGGCCTGGCGGATGTCGGACTTGCCCCGGGGCAGGCACCCGACGAGGGCGAGGATCGGGGCCAGGGCGAGGGGCCGCCATCGGGCGGGGACGCGGGCGATCATCGGCGGAATCCTTTCCGCTCGGGGCGAGGCCCGCCCCGTGCTCGCCCTTCTCAGACGGGGCACGCAGGCGGGCCTGGGCCGCGGAGTCTAGGGGCGATCGGCGGGGCTGTCAATCGCAAGCGGGAGCCGGCTCTGCCCGAAAGGGCGGCCCATCTTCGAGGCGACCACGCTATCATTGGGAGAAGAGAAGCCGGCCTCGCGGACCGGACGCAGGGACACCCAACGAAGGACCCACCACCGATGCACACGACCCCTCGCCGCCGGTTCCTGATCCAGGGCGCCGGCCTCGTCGGTAGCCTCGCCCTGCTGCCCCGCGCCCGGGCCGAGGCCCCGACGGCCGACGAGCAGACGGCGAAGGCCGTCGCCTTCCTCAAGGCCCGCCAGGCGGTCGACGGCTCCTGGTCCTCCCAGCGGGGCCCGGGCATCACGGGTATCGTCGTCACCGCCCTGCTCCGCTCGAAGCGCGTGACCGCGAGCGACCCGGCCATCACCAAGGGCCTTTCGTACCTCGAAGGCTTCATCAAGCCCAACGGCGGGGCCGAGGGGCCGCAGTCGAACTACGTGACCTCGATCGCGCTGATGGCCTTCCAGGAGGCCAACATCAAGGGCCGGTACGACGCCCAGATCAAGGCGGGCCAGGCGTTTCTCAAGGGCCTCCAGTGGGACGAGTCGGAGGGCAAGGGCCCCGACGACCCGTTCTACGGCGGCGCCGGCTACGGCGGCTCGAAGCGGCCCGACCTGTCGAACACGTCGTTCTTCCTGGAGGCCCTCCGCGACACCGGCCTGCCGGCTGACGACCCGGCGCTGAAGAAGGCCCAGGTCTTCATCTCGCGGTGCCAGAACCGCAAGAGCGAGTTCAACGACCAGCCGTGGGCCGACAAGGTCAACGACGGCGGCTTCATTTATACTCCCGCGGCCGGCGGCGTGAGTATGGCCAACGACCCGAAGCTCCCCAACGGCGGCCTGCGCTCTTATGCGAGCATGACCTACGCCGGCCTCAAGAGCATGATCTACGCCGGCCTCTCCCCCGACGACCCGCGCGTGAAGGCGGCGGTCGACTACATCAAGGCCCACTACAGCCTGGACGAGAACCCCGGCCTGGGCCAGCAGGGCCTGTACTACTACTACCAGACGTTCGCCAAGGCCCTCGCCATGCTCGGCCAGCCGACCCTGGTGGATGCGGCGGGAAAGTCCCACGACTGGCGCTCCGAGCTGGCCGCCGCCCTGGCCGCCCGCCAGCTCCCCGACGGCGGCTGGGTCAACAAGGCCGACCGGTTCATGGAGGGGGACCCGAACCTGGTGACCTCTTATGGGCTGCTGGCGCTGGCGTATGCGAGGCCGAAAGGGTGATCTCATGACGACCCTGCGCACTGTCGACCGTCCCCCGTCGCGTCCCGACCCGGCGTCGCAGCCACCGCCGCGGCTCGACTCGGGCGACCGGATGGACTCCGACACGTTCATGGCGATCTACGAGCAGATGCCTGAGGGGTTCCGCGCCAGTTGGTCGAGGGAGTCGTTCTCGTGGCTTCACCGATGACGGACGACCACGGAGGGCCGAACACGCATGTCTCCTTCTGGCTCGGCTACTACGAGGCCCGGACGCGGGGCGTCTTGCCTCGCGCCGCGACGACGATCCGACTGGGCCTGAAGAACAACCCCGAGCCCGACGCGTCGCTGAGGCTCCCTCCCGAATGCGGCGGCCAGGCGCGGGTCGAGGATCACTACATCGTCGGCGCTCCGGAGCTGGTGGTCGAGGTCGCCTATTCCTCGCGAGCGGTCGACCTGCATGACAAGCGACGGGTCTACGAAGAGGCCGGCGTCCGCGAGTACGTCGTGGTCGACCTCGCCGGCGCTCGCGTCTACTGGCTTGTCCTCCGCGACGGGCGGTTCCAGGAGGTCGCGCCGGGGGAGGACGGGCTGCATCGCTCGGAGGTCTTCCCGGGCCTCTGGCTCGACCCGGCCGCCCTGGTCGCGGGCGACGCCGCGCGGCTGCTGGCGGTCGCCGAGCGCGGCACGGCCTCGCCTGAGCACGCCGAGTTCGTCGCCCGATTGGCCCAGACCCGACAGAAGGCCGGCGGGTGACCCGTGGGACGCGCCTCGGCCCGTTGCGTCACCTCCCACGCCCTGATAGCCTGGCGGCCCGTCGGGGAGACCATCCCGGAAGGACCGCAAGCCCATGACGACACGGACGGCTGCGATCGCGGCGACGATGCTGGTGGGGCTCGCGCAAACGCCCGAATCCCGGGCCGACGACGAGGCCGTGTCGAAGTCGGTCGTGCGGATCTTCGCCACGATCCGCGAGCCCGACCTCTACCGGCCCTGGCGGAAGCACGACGCCGAGGAGATCAGCGGCTCGGGCGTCGTCATCGACGGCAAGCGGATCCTGACCAATGCCCATGTCGCCGAGTTCGCCACGAGGCTCCTCGTCCAGCCCGACCGCTCGGGCCGGAAGCTGTCGGCGACGGTCGAGGCGATCGCCGAGGACATGGACCTCGCCATCCTCAAGGTCGCCGAGCCCGGCTTCTTCGACCGCCATCCCCCCCTGCCCCGCGCCAAGGGTCTGCCGAAGGTCCGCGACGCCGTCACCGCCTTCGGCTACCCCCACGGCGGCGAGACGCTCTCGGCCACGCGCGGGATCGTCTCGCGGGTCGAGTTCAGCGAGTATTACTGCGGCCGGATGGGCCTGCGCGTGCAGATCGACGCGGCCGTGAACCCCGGCAACTCGGGCGGGCCGGTCGTGGCCGACGGCAAGATGGTCGGCGTCGTCTTCAGCGGGCTCGACCAGTCCGACAACATCGGCTACATCATCCCCAACGAGGAGGTGGACCTCTTCCTCGAGGACGTCGCCGACGGCAAGTATGACGGCAAGCCGTGGCTGTACGACCGCGTCCAGTACGTCCAGAACGAGGCGCTTCGGGCGCAGCTCGGGCTGGCCGCGGGGGTCAACGGGCTGCTCGTCCGCCGGCCCGACCGCGACGAGCCTTCCTATCCATTGAAGCGCTGGGATGTGATCACCCACATCGGCGGCCACGCCGTCGACGCCGACGGCAAGGTCGAGGTCGACGGCGGCCTCCGCATCCAGTTCACCTACCTGATCCAGCGCACGGCGAAGGACGGCAAGGTCCGTCTCGACCTGCTCCGCGCCGGCAAGCCGCTCTCGGTCGACCTGCCCGTGCCCAGGCGGGCCGAGCGGCCGCTGCTGATGCCCTACCTGTTCGAGTCGCCCCCGCCCTATCTTGTCTGGGGCCCGCTCGTCTTCACGATCGTCAGCGATGAATACGGCTCGGCGTTCGAGGACGGCGACGAGGCCGAGAAGTGGCTGCCCTCGCTGATCGCGGGCAAGAGCCCGATCGTCGCCCGCCGCCGCGATCGGCCGGCCTTCGAGGGCGAGCAGCTCGTCGTCCTCAGCGACCTGCTGCCGCACCGGCTCGTCGAGGGCTACGAGGGGACGTCGGTGGTCGTCGACGAGGTCGACGGCGTGAAGGTGAAGAACCTCCGCCACCTCGCCGAGCGGCTTCGCGACGCGAAGGGCGATCGCGTCGTCATCACCTTCCGCGACACGAACGCCGAGACTCTCGTGCTCGACCGCAAAGGCGTGCTCGACGCGACCGAGGAAATCCTCGCCGAGTTCGGCATCCGCAAGCCGTACTCCGACGACATCAGGGAGGTCTTCCAGACGAAGTGACCGAAGGTGACCGCCCTACGAGGTCGGCTTCACCGGCGCGCCCCTGGCCTGGGCCTTCGCCTTGTCGCGGAGCCGTTTCGTCCGCGGAACCGCCCGTGGCGCAGCCGGTCCGACGAGTCCGAGCGAGGCGGCTGTCATCACCGGCGGGGCCGTCGCGGCCGGTGGGCCCATCGCCGCCGCGGGTCCGAGCCCGCCGCCGCCGATTCCACCACCGATCGGCCCGTTCATCCCGGCGAAGCCGCCCGGGCCGCCGGAGACGGCGCCGAGCGGGATGTTCAGGGTCGTGAAGCCGTTGACCGTCTGGAACCCGGCATTGACGCCGAGCCGGACGTAACGGCGGTCGGCCGAGACGGCGGATGTCACGCCCAGGTTGGCGCCGTCGAAGATGGGGGCCGGCACCGGCTGGAAGGCGATGGCCCCCTGGCCTCGCGCCGTCGTCGGGGCGAGGGCGAGCATCGTCAGCAGGCCCGCGGCACACGCCGTCATCCGATGGATCATGGCCGGTCCCTCCTCGGCCTCGATCATCCCACGGCCACCCGTTCCGCGTCCAGCGCGAATCCTCGGCGTCCGCCCTTCCCTCGTACCCGGCTTCCGCCGATGATGACCCTGTAGCGGCCTGGCCGGACGACGCATCCGGGGACGGGTGAGCATCATGTCGGATCAAGGGACGAACTCCGACGGATCGCCGGGCGTCCGGCGACAGATGGCGATCTACGAGCTTGGCCTCGCCGGCAAAACGCCCTCGCAGGCGGTGTCGCCCGACGAGCTCGCCCACAAGGCCAAGGCCGTCCTCAAGCCCGAGGCCTACGACTACCTCGCGGGCGGCGCCGGCGGCGAGGACACGATGCGGGCCAACCGCGAGGCCTTCCGCCGCTGGCGGATCGTCCCGCGGTACCTCCGCGCAGTCAACCGCCGTGACCTCTCGGTGCAGGTCCTCGGCCATCGACTCCCTGCGCCCGTGCTGCTGGCGCCGATCGGCGTCCAGTCGATCCTCCACAAGCACGGCGAGCTCGAGGTGGCCCGCGCCTCGGCGAGCCTGGGCTGGCCGATGATCCTGAGCACCGTCTCGTCTGAGACGATGGAGGACGTTGCCAAGGAGCTGGGCGACTGCCCCCGCTGGTTCCAGCTCTACTGGCCAAAGAGCGACGACCTGACGGCCAGCTTCCTCCGGCGCGCCGAGGCCGCGGGCTACTCGGCCCTAGTCGTGACGCTCGACACGTACCTGCTCTCGTGGCGGGAGCGGGACATCCAGAACGCGTATTTACCCTTCGTCCGCGGCGAGGGCCTGGCCAACTACACGAGCGACCCGGTCTTCCGCGAGGCCGTCGGCGGCACGAAGCTGCACCCGATCAAGACGCTCGAATACTTCGGCCAGGTCTTCTCCGACCCCTCGCGGACCTGGGACGACCTGGCGAAGCTCCGCGCCATCACCCGCCTGCCGATCGTCCTGAAGGGTGTGTTACATCCGGACGATGCCCGCAAGGCCGTCGACCACGGCGCCTCCGCGATCATCGTCTCGAACCACGGCGGCCGCCAGCTCGACGGCGCGATCGCGTCGCTCGATGCCCTGCCGGGGATTGTCGACGCGGTCGGCGACAAGATGACGGTGCTCTTCGACAGCGGCATCCGCCGCGGCGCCGACGTCTTCAAGGCTCTGGCTCTGGGTGCCAAGGCCGTCCTGCTCGGCCGGCCCTACTGTTTCGGGCTCGCCGTGAATGGCGAGGAAGGCGTGAAGGACGTGCTGGAGAACCTGCTGGCCGACATCGACCTGACGCTGGGACTGGCGGGGTGTGCGTCGTGGGCCCAGGTGGGGCGGGCGAACCTGGTCAAGGCGCCGGACGTCGCGGGGCCCGAGGTGTAGGCGGGAGAATTCCATTGCCGGCGCTCGTCGGCCCGCGTAAAACGGCGGCCGATTCTCCACCCCCCTTCGTGAGGTCCACCCATGACTCGCACCTACCGCAGCGTCGGGATCGGTCTGATCGCCTCGATCGGTCTCACCCTCGGCGCGCTCGCCGACGACAAGGCCGCGCCCATCGAAGGGGCGTGGAAGCAGGTGGAGGCGAAGAACGGCGACGCCGGGGCGTACCAGAAGCCCCCCGACGGCGTGGAGATGACCGACTACATCGTTGGCGGCCGCTTCGTCTGGACCGTCGTCCAGAACGGGAAGGTGATCTCCGCCGCCGGCGGGCGCTACAAGCTGGCGGGCGACAAGTTCACCGAGATCATCGAGTACGTCAGCGGCGAGGGCGTCCCCGAGTCCTTCGTGGGCAGCTCCTTCGATTTCACGGTCATGGTCGACGGCGACAAGATGACCAAGGTCGGGTCGATCAAGGTGAGCGGGGCAGACTACAGGATCGACGAGAAGTGGGAGCGCCTCAAGCCCTGACCGGCGCCCACCGGGAGCGGCCGACGCCGACGCCGCCCCTACGACCCCGCCTCCCCCGGAATGATCTCCAGCGTCAACCGATCCTCACCACGCAGCACCGTCAGGTGCGTCCAGACGCCCACGCGCTCCTCCGTCAACAACCGGTGCAGGTCGTCGATGCCGGACACCGGATGGCCGTCTAGGGCGACGAGGACGTCGCCTTCATCCAGCCCCGCGCGGTCGGCGGGGCCGTTGGGCTCGATCGAGGCGAGCAGGACGCCGCCGTCGTGGGCGAGGTCGAAGCGGGCGACGACCGACGCAGGGAGGGTCACGGTCTGGACGGCCACGCCGATCCGGCTCCGACGGACGCGGCCGTCGCGAATCAGCCGGCCGGCCACGTATTTCGCCGTGTTCACGGCGATCGCGAAGCAGATGCCCTGCGCGGGCAGGATCACGGCCGAGTTCACGCCGATCACCTCGCCGCGGGAGTCGACGAGCGGGCCGCCCGAGTTGCCGGGGTTCAGCGCGGCATCGGTCTGGATCACGTCGTCGATCAGCCGACCGGATTTGGCGCGGAGCGACCGGCCCAGGGCGCTGACGACGCCGGCCGTGACCGTGCACTGGAAGCCGTACGGGTGGCCGATCGCGATCGCGAGCTGGCCGACACGCAGGGCCTGCGAGTCGCCCAGGGCGGCGGCGACCAGCCCGTCGTCGTGGACGCGGACGACGGCCAGGTCGGTCTCGGGGTCGTCGCCCACGAGGTCAGCCGGCAGCTTGCGGCCGTCGGGGAGCGTCACGGTCAGGCGGTCGGCCCCGTGGACGACGTGGCTGTTCGTGAGGATATAGCCGCTCGTCGTGAAGACGAACCCCGAGCCGCTGCCCCGACCCTCTCGGCCGCGGCCCGAGTGGGAGGCCGCGATGTGGACGACCGACGGGCTGACCCGCTCGGCCGAGCCGGTGACGGCGCGGGAATAGGCGTCGAGCAGGCCGGCATCGTCGGGCGGGGCCGCGTCGCGACGGCCGGCCAGGCGCGGGCCGGGGTCGATTTCGGAAATGTCGAAAACGCCGAGGCTCATGGGCAATCTCCTCCCATGAGAAGTCTAGGCGCCTCGGTCAAGGCCACGCGTCATTCGGGCCGAACGCAGAGGACGCACCCCCGCTTCGGGATCGCCTGCGGCGGGACGACCTCGATCGGGTAGCGGTCGAGGCCGAGGCGGGGGATCAGCCACGAGTTGTCGTAGGCGTCCTGGTCGAAGTAGCCCCGGGTCACGACCTGGCGGGCGATGTACCGCGACGCGGGCTTGCCGATCCGGATCAGCGGGTAGTGCGCCACGGCCGAAGACGGGGTCCACCGCGGCGACAGCGTGGATGCAGTCTCCGGTGAGCAGCTCCATGCCGCTGATGGCCCGGTAGCGGGCCTGGCCCGACTCGAGCACGGAGACGACCTCCCCGGCCCGCTCGTAGATCTCGGGGCGGACCACGAACGGGCCCCACATCGTCACGGTGTCGCCGTGGCCGTACTCGATGGCGAGGGTCCGGTAGAGGTCGACGTTCATGCCCGGCTCGGGGACCGGGTTGAGGATGCGGACGCCCGGCTTCTGCGGCATCCAGCTGATCGTACGCATCTCGATCGCGTAACCGTTCGGGTCGGACCCCTCGCCCGTGGTCTTGATGAAGGTGGCCCAGGTGTGGGCGTAGCGGAGCTGCTTCGGGCAAGTGTCGGAGCCGAAGACCATTGCGTAGTAGTACGTGCCCGCCCGCGCCGGGGCCGCAAGGGCGAGGGTGAGCAGGGCGATCGTCGCGAGGCGTCGGGGCATGGCGAGCCTCCCGGGGCGGCCCGCGGGCGGGCGTACCCCGGACGAACCATATCACAAGATTGGATGCGAGGCCGCCGATTCAGGCTGCCGACCCGGGGGAAGAACTCAGCCGGTGTCGGGCATGGGGCTCAGCTCGCGCTCGATGCGGAACTGCATCTGCCCGAGCTCATCCCCGACGTACTGCGCGTGCGGCCACGGCCAGTTCACCGGGTCGTCGGCGAAGCGGGGGATCAGGTGCCAGTGGACGTGGTCGATCGTCTGGCCCGCGACTCGGCCGACGTTGACGATCACGTTCATGCCCTCCGCGCCGGTGGCCCTGATCACGGCCCGGGCCAGGCGGGGCAGCAGCGCGGCGGCCTCGGCAGCGGCCTCATCGGGGAGGTCGGCGAGGGTCGCGTGGTGCTCCTTCGGCACGAGCAAGAGGTGGCCGTGATTCACGGGATGGATGTCGAGGAAGGCGATCGCCGCGTCGGCCTCGAGCACCCGCGCCGAGGGGATCTCCCCGGCGACGATCTTGCAGAACACGCAGTCCGCGTCGCGCGGGGGCATGCTCGATCCTCCCGGGAGATGGGTACGGAGAGGAGAATCATCCACAGAGCACACAGAAGGACACAGAAATGAAGAGAATTCAATCCTCCTATTTCTGTGTCCTCTGTGGATGATTTCCGTTTCCCCGAATCTCAGGCATTCGCCGCGGCGACGGCCGGCTTGACGGGCGCGGCGGCGACCTTCTCGTCGGCGCCGAGCAGGGCGATGACGGCCATCGGGGCCGCGTCGCCCTGGCGGACCTTGGCGAGCTTGTAGATCCGCGTGTACCCGCCCGGCCGCCCGGCGAACCGAGGCCCGATCTCGTGGAACAGGTCGAACGAGATCTTCTTCTGGGTCAGCACGGCGTTGACCCGGCGGAAGTTGTTCAGGTCCCAGCCGTCCTTGGCAAGGGTGATCAGCGGCTCGACGAACCCCTGCAGCTCCTTGGCCTTGGCCAGGGTCGTGGTGATCCGCCCGTGCTCGATCAGCGCCGTGGCGAGGTTTCGCAGGAGCATCCGCCGGTGCGAGGGCGAGCGCTTGAACTTCCGTCCGGCCTTCTTGTGACGCATGGGAATATCGTGGGCTTGGGGTGGTGGCTTCGTAGGGTCCGCTATTGCGGACCATCCGGTTCGGGTCCGTCGACAAGATGGTCCGCCATCGCGGACCCTACGGTCGCCCGTCAGCTCGTGCCGACGTTCATGCCGAGGTCGAGGTTGATCTCATTGAGCTTCGCGCGAACCTCCTTGAGGGTGGTCTCGCCGAAGTTGCGGACGGTCAGGAGCTGGTCCTCGGACTTGCTCACCAGGTCGCGGACCGTGGTGATTCCCTCGGACTCGAGGCAGTTGGTCGCCCGGACCGACAGCTCGAGCTCGGCGAGGCTCATGTTGAGCTTGCGCTCGAGCTCGGCGTCGACGTGCGCGTCGCCGTACCGCTCGGCCGCGGCGCCGTCGGCGGGGAGGCCGGGGCCGGGCTCGTGGTACTGCACGAACGGGTTGAGGTGCTTGCGGAGGATCTTCGCCGCCTCCACCAGGGCCATCTCGGGGCCGAGGGTGCCGGTGGTCCAGATCTTCATCACGAGCTTGTCGTAGTTCGTCCGCTGGCCGACGCGGGTGTTCTCGACCTGATACTCGACCCGGCGGACCGGGCTGAACATCGCGTCGATCGGGATCGCGCCGACCTCGAGGTCGTCGGTGTGGCCCTCGGCCGCCGTCCGGTAGCCCCGGCCGTTCTCGACCGTCATGTCGACGTTGAACTGGACGTCGTCGGTGAGGGTACAGAGGATGTGGTCGGGGTTGATGATCTCGATCGACTCGTCGTGGATGATGTCGGCACCGGTCACGACGCCGCGGCGGTCGCGCTCGATGCGGATGGTCCGCGACTGGTCGGAGTGGTTCTTGACGACCAGGAGCTTGAGGTTCAGCACGAGGTCGGTGATGTCCTCGACCATGCCGGGGATCGAGGAGAATTCGTGCTGTACGCCCTGGATCTTGATGGTCGTCACGGCGCTCCCCTCGAGGCTCGAGAGGAGGATGCGCCGGAGGCTGTTGCCGACGGTGTGGCCGAACCCACGCTCGAACGGCTCGACGTGGAACTCGCCGAAGGAGTCGGTCAGCTTGTCGCGCAGGCAGGCCACGCGACTGGGGAGCTCGAGGCCTCGCCAACGAATGCGCATTGCGCGGGGTCTCCTAAAGGAAGGCGTCTCGGCTGTATGGTTCGATCTTCGTCGGGCCCGCCCTGGGCCGTCCTCTCCGGTCTTCGTGTGCCTTCTGCTCTCTGCCTTATTCCGAAGGCAAAAGACACAAAGCACAAGGCAATCGGGAGAGACGGCCAGCGTGGCGAGACCCGCGGGTTAACGGCTCAGCAACTCGACGATCAACTGCGGCGTCACGGGCAGGGCGACGTCCTGGATGGCCGGCAGGCGGCTGACGCGGCCCTCGGGCGGCTCGCTGCCGGTGCGGTCGAGCCACTCGGGCACCGGCGGGGTCCCCTCGTGGGTCGCGAGCTTCTTCGAGTGCTCGCGGTCCTTCACCTTGATGAGGTCGCCGGGCCTGACGAGGTAGCTCGGGATGTCGAGCTTGCGGCCGTTGACCGTGATGTGCCCGTGCGTGATCATCTGCCGCGCCTGGGGCCGGCTCAGGGCGAAGCCGAGCCGGGTGACGACGTTGTCGAGCCGCCGCTCGAGGATCGACATCAGCGCGGCGCCCGTGTTGCCGGGGCGGCGGCTGGCCAGGTCGTAATACTTGCGGAACTGCCGCTCGAAGACGCCGTAGTACCGCTTGACCTTCTGCTTCTCGCGGAGGCGGATCGAGTACTCGCTCGCCTTGCCCCGGCGGAACTGGTGCATCCCCGGCACGCCCTCGCGGCGGTCGACGGCGCACTTGGGGGAGTCGCAGCGCGTCCCCTTCAGAAACAGCTTCAGGCCCTCGCGGCGGCAGAGCCGGCAGACCGGTCCGATGTGTCGTCCCATGTTCTCTCGACGATCTCGCTTCTGATTCCGGGTTGATGGGGCCGAGTTGTCCCCGCCCGGCTCCATGCCGGGCGGCGGGTTCCTCGGTGGGAGAGACGGGCCCCGGGGCGATCGGGACGTTCGACAACCCGAGCAGCGAGTCGTCCCGAATCGTGGTTTCCCGGGGCATCCAGCGCAGACAGAGCGGGCTTCAGACCCGCCGCTTCTTGGGCGGACGGCAGCCGTTGTGCGGCAGCGGGGTGACGTCCTCGATGGCCTTGATCGCCAGGCCCGAGGCCTGCAGGGCGGTGATCGCCGACTCGCGGCCGGAGCCGGGGCCCTTGACCTTGACCTCGACCTCCTTGACGCCGTACTTCGTCGCGGTGGCCGCGGCGGTCTCGGCGGCGCGCTGGGCGGCGAAGGGGGTGCTCTTGCGGCTCCCCTTGAACCCGACGGTCCCCGAGGAGGCCCAGCACAACGCGTCGCCGTTGGGGTCGGTGATCGTCACGGTCGTGTTGTTGAACGTCGCCTTGATGTGGACGACCGCCCGGCTGACGTTGCGCCGAGTCTTCCTCTTCTTGGCCTTGGCCACGGGTCGATTGCCTCCGCGAAGTCCGTGAATCGTGTGGGATCGGGGCAGGACCGGCGATCATCCGGCTCCCATGCTTTCTCTGCTCTGTGCTTTCTGCTCTCTGCCTTGTGCCTTACCGCTTCAAGGCAGAGAGCAGAAAGCACAGAGCAGAGGAGTTCCTGGCGGGCGGATCACTTATCCTTGACGCCCTTCTTGCCGGCGACGGTCTTCCGCGGCCCCTTGCGGGTCCGGGCGTTGGTCCGGGTGCGCTGGCCGTTGACGGGCAGGCCCTTGCGGTGCCGCAGGCCGCGGTAGCAGCCGATGTCGCGGAGCCGGGCGATGTTCTGCTGGACCTGGCGGCGGAGCTGCCCCTCGACGACGTACTCGTTGTCGAGCAGGTTCGCCAGCTTCGCCAGCTCGTCCTCGGTCATGTCGCGGGCGCGGCGGTCGGGGCTGATCCCGGTCCGCTCGCAGAGCTGCGTGGCCAGGTACGGGCCGATCCCGTAGATGTACTGGAGCGAGATCACCGCCCGCTTGTCGTTCGGAATGTCGACGCCGAGGATACGGGGCATCCGTCGCGGTCTCCCTGACTTGGGCCGGGCCCTGCGGGGCCTCGGGTGTGAGATCAGCCCTGGCGCTGCTTGTGCCGGGGGTTGGTGCAGATGACGAACACCTTGCCGTGGCGGCGGACGATCTTGCAGTGCTCGCAGATACGCTTGACGCTCGATCGGATCTTCATCGGTCGACGTGCTCGCTTTCCCGTCTTTCGCTCGCCGGTCGCCCCGACGAATCGGCGGGGCCGACGACGGCCCGAGCCGGCTGATCCCGGCCCGCCGCGCGGACCCCGCTTCGCTCGCCCCGGCCGGTCTGGTCACGACGCGCCGCGGCCGGGGGCTCCTGCCCCCGCGCCCTCCCGGCCGGCCATTCCAAGGCCGAATTGGGCCAATTTACCGGGATTGGCCCCCCTTTGCAACCCCCGTGCCGCGAAAATCCCCCTCACGCTGGTCCGGCGGGTGCCCCTCCGGATTCCGGGGCATCGGAGGGGCGTTGGCCCGTGGTCTGCGCCGGGCGAACCCGAGTCCCGCTTCGAGCGAACCCGGCGCCTCGCGCCGACCGAACCCGAGCGTGCAAGTCTCGTTCATCTCGGTGCGGCTTCGTAAGGGATTGGGGCGGGGCCCCGAGGCCGCCCTCGATGCGAACGAGACCGCACCGTGCCGCACGTCGCTTGCACGCCGGCCGAGGACCAGCACGATCGCCACCGCGACCGGAAGGACGGCCAGAGTCGCCAGGCGCGCGACCGCCGCCGCCAGCCTGGCGCATTGCCCTGCACCATTCCGCCTCGACGCCCCTATCCCATCGTCACGAGTCGCACGATCGAAACGATCACGACGAGGGCTCCATAGATCCGCCCCGCCCACTCCCGGGCGTCGGGCCTGGGGTCGCGCGGCAGCCGGGCCATCCGGGTGGCGAGCCAGGCCAAGACCAGCGCCGGGCCGAGGTAGGGCCAGGCCTGGCGGAGGCCGTAGAAATAGATCCAGGGCATGCCGAGATAGAACATCGCCTCGCGGAGCCCCTTCGCGACCCCCAGAACATGGATCGCGACGATATACAGCCCCGCGATCGCCCAGGTCCAGCGCCCGAGCCCCCAACGCTCGGGCGAGCGCCGCCGCGCGACCTCGACGACGATCCCGACCAGCGCCACCAGCGCGATGCCGGCCGAGAGATAGTCCCAGGCGTCGAGCAACCCCCGCCGTGTGGCGAGGTCGAACGGCATCCCCACGGTCCGCGCGTACCGGTACATCCCGAGCCCGACGGCGACGGCCGCGACCAGCTCCAGAACGTAGGCGATCGAGCTCATTCGCCGGGCGGTGGGCCGGGCTTGGCCGCGGCCATCTTCGGCGCCATCACGAAGCACCCCACGCCCCCCGCGATCGCGAGCACGCCGAAGAACGCCGCGTACTTCGACACCGCGGGCGTGCCCGGGCTGATGGTCGGCGTGCCGAACATGTTGCCTCCCGGGAAGTTCTCCATCATCTGCTTTACCGCGGCCACATTATTGGCGTTCGCCTGGTACCGCTCGAACGCGAAGAAGAGCAGGAACGCGCCGAGGACGAAGCAGCCGATGCCGATGCCTTTCAGGATGTTCGGCGTCATGGGGGGACTCCGTGGGGATGACCGGCGGACTCGCCCTGCGCCACGCCGAGCGAAGCGGCCTCGATCTATCCTAGCGGAGAGACCGCCGCGCGGCACTCGCGATCCATCGCATCGTGAAGTGGCGAGGACCTCGCAGACGACCGCAGGGACTCGCGGCTCGGCTCTCCTGACCTCTCCGCTCCCAATCGAGGTCGGGGGCATCCAGGCGAGGATGAATCCCCAGGCCGGGGATGCCGGTCATCTCGGGGGCCAGGCCGCCGGCGATCGCGCGGGCCGCGGCCTTGCAGCGTCTTCCCCGCGCGAGCCGCTCGCTCGGGTCGTGGCGGATGTAGGCGTCGGCCTCGTACCATTCCCCGCCGTACTGGCACACGGCCGCCCACTCCTCGGCGCCGAGCTTGAAGTGGCGCGCGCATTCGTCCGCGTCGATCACGGGGGCCTCTCGCCCGCCCGGCCAGCCGAAGGCGCGGCGGCCCCGGAGCTGGTTCAGGACGTCCTGGGCCAGGGCGACATAGCCGCGGAAGGTCGGGTGATGCGCGTCGTGGAAGAGCCGGTCGTCGAGGATGCCGTCGGGCAGCAACGCCCGGAAGACCGCCGGGCCGTTGACCACGATCGCGCCGTGCCTGGCCCCGACCGAGCGGCAGGCGTTCTGCAGGGCGGTCGTGCAGATCTGGGGCATGCCATCCAGGTCGCGCGACTCCTGAAAATGACGCCGCGCCTCGGCCCAGTCCCCCGCGCGTTCCAGGAGACGGGCCAGGCGATAGTGGGCCTCGGCGAACCCCGGCTGCTCCTCGAGGAGCTCGCGATAGAGGGCGACGCCCGCGGACGGGTCGCGCGCCGCGGCCTCCCTGGCGGCCTCGAACCGGCGGGCGAACGCCTCGCGAGCCGCCGCCGTGGTCTCGGGCGGCAGCACCGATCGGTTGGGCTCATAACCGGCCTGGTTGCCGGGCGGCACGATCAGGATCGGCACGGCCCCGATCCGCCGGCAGTAAGCCGAGATCGCCGCCAGACGGTCCCGGTAGTCGCGGACGACGGCGGATCCTTCCTGCGGGGTGAAGGAAGGGACGTCAACCAGCCTCCGCGTCGGCTTCGGCGGAGGGGCCGTGCAGAGCCGGCGCAGGTCGATCGCATGGAGGATCAGCCGCCCCAGACTCGTGAGCCGCCCGAGCCCATCGAGTCGCGAGACGATCGTCGCGGGCGGCGCGAGGTCTCGATAATGCACGACCTCGCGCGACCAGGGATAGCGCGCCTGGAACTCGTTGTGGCCGGCGTAGACGAAGATCGCGTCCGGCCGCCGGTCCACGTCGACCATGCTCAGGTGCATCGGCTCGAGATTCGCCCCGCCGCGTGCCTTGTACTCCACGGTGACGCGGCGGCCGGGGAAGACCCGCTCGAGCTGCCAGGCGACGATCGACCCGACCGACAGCCACTTGTCGTAGGGGATGCCCAGGGCGCTCGACTCCCCGACGACGAGGATGTTGATCGCCCTCTCGCCCGGCGACGCGGCCTGCCCGCTCGCGTCATCCGCGAATCGCGTGGGAAGCGCCGGATACCGATGAGCCCAGGCGTCCCACGCCGCGGCCCCCGCCTCGAGGATGCCGAGGCCGATCAGGCAAGAACAGCAGAGCAAGAGGAGCCGCGCCGCGCCCGACCTCGGCCGGTTGGCCCGCCTCGCCCTGACCAGCGAGACGCCCGCGAGGGCCGCCCCGAACAGGGCGACGGGCAGGAGGGCGACCTGGAAGACCAGCGTCGCCCAGAGGAACGCCACCGCCGCGCGGCGCCAGGCGGCCGGCGGGACGATCACGAGCAACCACGCCGGGACGATGGCCAACGCCGCAGCCGCCAGGACGATCGCGACGGCCGCCCCGGCCAGGCGGAGAGTCCTCCGCCGAGACGCATCCCGATCGAGAAGACTCGCCATGGCGGCCCCTCCGAGGGTCGTCGAGGACGTGCTGTTCGGACGAGTACCAGGCGCGCCGATGCGGCCGTGGTTGCCCGCGCGGTATGGCGTCACGCCGTCGCGGGGATGCGGCGGGAGAGGACCATAGAATAGCAGGCGCGGTCCGGGGACGGCATGAAGTTACCGTGCAGGTCCCGGCGAGGCAAATCCTGGCGCGGGTAGGCGGGCGACCGTCCTCAGGCGGGAACACGCTCGCGGCGTCGCCTCGCAAACCAGCCGATCGCCGTCACCGTGCCGATACCGGCCAGGACGAGCGAGGAGGGCTCGGGCACGGCGGCGGCCGTGACGGTCGCCGTGCCCGTGACCGACGAGAAGCCGAGGTCGCCGAGCGACGTCGCGAAGTAATACCCGGGATTGGGGGCGCCTGCGCCTGTGATCGGCCCGATCGGCGTCTTCAGGTCGTAGCTGTCGAACGCGTGGGAGATGACGCCCATGATCGCGTTGGCGAATTCCTGGTCCGCGATGATCAGGAAGCCCGGCATGCTCACCGTGCCCGGGAGGTCCACGCTGTAGGTCGTCCCCGAGAACGTGCCCGAACCGACCCCCGCGATGTCGAAGGTGGACGTGATGTCCGGCGCGAGGGGATTCCCCATCGGGCTGGAGACCGTCGCGGAATCGTAAGTCGCGGTGATCGTGAAGGCCGCGTCCGTGAACCCCGTGACGCCGAGGCTGCCCGAGGTCACGCCCTTGAACGTGTCGGTGATGATCTCGGCCCGCGCGCCGACGGCGAGCGAGACCACCAAAGCCGCCGCAAGCCAACCCATCCGAATCGTCATGGCGCGATCACTCCCGTGCCCCGACGACCTCGCACCGCCCGAGTCGTCGGGCATCGGCGTCCTCGGAGGTCCCGACAGGCCGGCAAGATCATGGCCGGCCCGATCGATCGCCGCAACAAGATTCGCGGGGTGTGGCTTCAGGGCAACATCGGAGGCGTCTCGAGTCGCGGAGCGGGCCTGCACGCGGGCTGAGTCGATCTCGAGAGCGTCTCAATCCTCGAGCAGCGTCAAGATCCTCGGCCCATCCGCCGTCATCGCCACCGTATGCTCAAAATGGGCACTGAACCGCCGGTCCTTGGTGACGACCGTCCACTTGTCCCCGAGGACGTCGACCTCCTTCGTCCCGAGGCTGACCATTGGCTCGACGGCCAGGACCAGGCCGGGCTCGAGGCGGATCGGGTTCTTGCGCAGGGCCTTGCTCGTGAAGTTGGGGACCTGCGGCTCCTCGTGCATCGTCTGGCCGATCCCGTGGCCGACGAACTGCTCGACCACGCCCATGCCTTGGCTCTTGACGTACTGCTCCATCAGGGTCGCCACCTCGGCCCAGGTCCGGCAGCGAGACATGGCGCGGATGGCGAGGTCGAGGGTGTCCTTCGTCACCTGCAACAGCCGCTGATGCTCGGGGGAGACCTGGCCGATGGCGAGGGTGACGGCGGCGTCGCCGCACCAGCCGTTGAGCTTGGCACCGGTGTCGACGCTGAGGATGTCGCCTTCCTTCAGGATGCGGCGGTTCGGGAATGCCGTGGACGACCGCCTCGTTCACGCTGGCGCAGATCACGGCCGGGAACGGCGGCCCGCCGCGCTGGCTGTTGGGGTAGTTGTGGAAGAGCGGGACCGCGTTCGCCTCGCGGAAGATCGCGGCGACGGCCTCGTTGATCTCCCCGGTCGTCGCCCCCGGGACGGCCATCTCGCGGACCTTCTGCAACGCCCGCGCGACGAGCCGGCCCGCCTCGCGCATGAACCCGATCTCGCGCGGGCTCTTGAGGATGATCTTGCGGGCGGGAGAGGACGGGTTGATCTTCACATCGTCACCGCTGCTTGCTCACCAGGCCGCTGTAGTTCCGCATGACCAGGTGGCTGTTGATCTTCTGCACCAGGTCGAGGGCGACGCTGATGACGATCAGCAGGCCGGTGCCGCCGTAGAAGCTGGCGACCGCGTAGTCGACCTCCATCGACGTCGGCGATCAGCGTCGGGATGATCGCGATCACGCGCCAGGAACGCGGCCCCGACGTAGGTGATCCGGATCATCACCCTCTCGAGGTAGTCGGCCGTGCGCTTGCCCGGCCGGTAGCCGGGGATGAAGCTGCCGTAGTCCTTGAGGTTGTTGGCCATGTCCTTCGGGTTGAAGGTGATGGCCGTCCAGAAGTAGCAGAAGAAGTAGATCAGGACGATGTAGAAGCACGTTGTAGACGTAGCCCTGGCCGCTCGAAGACGTCCGGCGATGCGTGCACGGCCCAGCCCGCCGTCCGGCGACTGCTGGCCGATCAGCGCTGAAGAGGAAGCACGGGCAGCATCAGCAGGCTGCTGGCGAAGATGACCGGCATGACGCCGGCCTGGTTGACCTTCAGCGGCAGGAACTGCCGCGTGCCGCCGAAGACGCGCCGGCCGCGGACGTGCTTGGCCGACTGCGTCGGGATGCGCCGCTGGCCCTTGGTGATGGCGATCACGCCGACGACCACGGCGACGAACAGGCACGATCAGCACGACGAGCTTCTCGAAGCTGATGTCGCCGCGTGCCGCGCCGCCGAGCGTGAAGACCGACTCCTTGAGGTGGCCGCTCTCGAAGAACAGCGATGCCGGTCGCGTCCGGGATGCGGGCCACGATGCCGGCCATGATGATGAGGCTGATGCCGTTGCCGATGCCGTACTCGTCGATCTGCTCGCCGATCCACATCAGGAAGATCGGTGCCGGCCGTCATGGTCATGACGCATGACGATGACGTAGTAGAAGCCGTGTCGTAGTCCGGCATGGCCAGCCCGATGCCCGCCGCTCGGCCGCATCGATGTACTGGACCCACAACGCACGCCTGGACCAGGCAGATGACGACGGTGGCGTAGCGCGTGTATTCGTTGATCTTCTTGCGGCCGCTCTCGCCCTCCTTCTGGAGCTTCTCCAGCGGCGGGTAGACGCTGCCGAGGAGCTGGAAGATGATCGAGGCGGAGATGTAGGGCATGATGCCCAGGCCGAAGATCGTGGCATGCCGATCTGAGGTGCCGCCGCGAACATGGCGACGAAGCCGAGGACCTTGCCGAGCGGCCGCCTGGCTCAGCGTCTGCCGAGCCGCTCGTTCATCTGCGCCTGGTCGACGATCGGCAGCGGGATGAAGAAGCCGATGCGGTAGATGGCCAGGAACAGTGGCGTCATCAGGATCTTCTGCCGGAGCTCGGGGATCTTGAACAGGATCGTGTTGAGCTTGCCCACGGCGTCCTCGCTTCGGATCGGGTCGGCGGATGATGGCGATGGCCGCGGAGGAGAGTTGTGCGACTGGGCTCCGCCCACCGTCCGCGGCCGACAGACGGTGGGCGGAGCCCACCCGACAAGCGTCAATGGACGAGTGAGCTCGGCGTCCGCTCGCGTCAGAGGGCTTCATCTTCGAGCTTCTTGGCGGCGGACGACCTCGGCCGTGCCGCCCTGGCGTCGAGCATCTTCTCGGCCGCCGACTTCGGAGAAGTTGGCGGCGCTGGACGGTCAGGCCTTCGTTGAGCTCGCCGTCGCCGAGGATCGTCACGCCGTCGTCGTGGCGGCCCTTGGCGAGTCCCCTTGACGCGGAGGGCCTCCTCGTCGACCACGGCGCCGGCGTCGAAGACGTCGAGGTCGTCGACGTTGACGACGGCGTAGTCCTTCTTGAACCGGCCGTTGGTGAAGCCGCGCTTGGGGATGCGGCGGACCAGGGGCATCTGGCCGCCTTCGAAGAGCGGCGCCGGCTACTTGAGCCCTGGCGCGACGACTGGCCCTTGTGGCCCTTGCCCGCGGTCTTGCCGTGGCCGGAGCCGAGGCCGCGGCCGATCCGCTTGCGCTTCTTGTGTCTTGTGGATGCCCTGGTGGACTTCGTGGAGTTGCATCAGAGGGTCACTCCCCGCAGCCGCGCCACGTCGTCCTTGCGTCCGCAGCTGCTTGAGGCCCGTCGATGGTGGCCTTGACGAGGTTGAGCTTGTTGGTGCGCCGTAGCTCTTGGTCAGGATGTTGGGACGCCCGCACGCCTGGACGCACGTCGCGCACGGCCCGGGCCGGCCATGACGCCGGTGCCGGGGCTCGGCCGGGACCATGACGACCCGGGCTGCGCCGAACTTGCCGATGACGCGGTGCGGGATCGTCTCGCCCTTGAGCGGTCACTGCGGTTCATCTGCTTGTGGGCGTCCTTGACGCCCTTCTCGACGGCCGGCGGCACCTCGTTGGCCTTGCCGTAGCCCCAGGCCACCGGGCCCTTGGCGTCGCCGACGACGACCAGCGCGTTGAAGCTGAACCGCCGGCCGCCCTTGACGACCGCGGCGCAGCGGCGGATCGCCACGACGCTCTCGGACCATCTCGCGGTCCCCACGGTCTCGCCCGATCGCGTCCTTCGCCCGCCATCGACGTTATCCCCCTGACGTCTGCGAAGTCAGATGACATGCGGCCCGGGACGCGGCTGCTCAGAACTGCGAGCCCGGCCTCGCGCGCGGCGTCGGCCAGGGCCTGGACCCGGCCATGATACTTGTAGCTTCGGCGGTCGAAGCAGACCTTGTCAATGCCGGCCTGCTTCGCCCGCTCGGCCACGGCCTTGCCGACGAGCGTCGCGGCGGCCTTGTTGCCGCCGTAGGCCGCCTGACCCTTGATCGTCCGGGTCGAGCGACGCTGGCCGACGCCAGGGTCGTGCCGTTGGCGTCGTCGATGACCTGGGCGTAGATGTGCTTCGAGCTGCGGAAGACGCAGAGCCGCGGGCGCTCGGGCGTGCCGGACGAGCTTCTTGCGGACCCGCCGCTGGCGGCGGACGCGTCGGGTTTCGATGATCTCGCGCTGGCTCATCGGACCGTACCTCTTCGCTGCGGGGACGGTTCTGGGGCGACCGATGCCGACCGGCCGCCCGGCCTCGTGGGGATCTCGATCCGCTGCAATTACTTGGCGCCGAAGGCCTTGCCTTCCTTGCGGCGGACGGCCTCGCCCTCGTAGCGGATGCCCTTGCCCTTGTACGGCTCCGGCGGGCGGACCTCGCGGACCTCGGCGGCGAACTGGCCGACCTTCTGCTTGTCGGCCCCGGTGACGACGATCGTGGGTCGGGTCGGGCACCGTCACCGTCACGCCCGTCGGGCGGCCTCCATCGCGATCTGGTTGGCATAGCCGACCGGCAGGGCGACCGTGTTCGCCTTCTTGAGCTGCGCCTGGTAGCCGACGCCGACGATCTCGAGCCTCTTGCTGTAGCCGCTCGGTGACGCCCTCGACCATGTTGTCGATCAGGCTGCGCGTCAGGCCGTGCAGCGCCCGGTTCAGGCGCTCGTCGTCGGCGCGGGTGACGAGGATCTGCTTGCCCGCGTCGTCGTACTTGACGCTCGATCTCGCGGCGATGGACGAACGCGAGCTTGCCCTTGGGCCCCTCGACCGAGACCGTGCGGTCGGCCACGGCGACCTTCACCCCGGCGGGCACGGGCACCGGCTTGCGACCGATACGGGACATGTGCTGGTCCTCATCGAGCTTAGGCCGCTGCCGATCGTCGGCGGGAGCCGGTCAGCGGGATGGGGGTCGCGGCCCGACGCCTTCGGGACCCGCTGTGACTCAGTAGATCAGGGCCAGCACCTCACCGCCGACCTTCTCGGCGCGGGCGCGGCGGTCGCTGAGGATGCCCTTGGGCGTGCTGAGGATCTGGATGCCCATGCCGCTCGAGGACGGGCTTGAGGTCCTTGTAGCCCTGGTAGAGCCGGCAGCCGGGCTTGCTCCCGCGGTCGATCTTCGTGATCAGCCGCTCGCCGTTGGGGCCGTACTTCAGCTGGAGCCGGAGCGTCCTTGGCCGGGACGGTCGTCGATCTCCTCGTAGTCCCAGATGTACCCCTCGTCCTTGAGGACCTGGGCGATCCCCTTGCGGATCTTGGACGCGGGCATCTCGACGGCGGGCCGCTCGATCCGGACGGCGTTGCGGATCCGCGTGAGCATGTCGGCGATCGGGTCGGTCATCATGGCAGGAGTCTCTGCTCCCGTCGCGGGTAACGCCCCCCGGCGGCCCGAGACGATCGGGCAGGCGGGCGGGTCGGCGACATCGGGCTTTTTGACGGCTGGTCGGTTACCAGCTCGCCTTCTTGACGCCGGGGATCAGGCCCTTGCTGGCCAGGTGGCGGAAGCAGATCCGGCAGACGCCGAACTTGCGGTAGACGGCGCGGGGACGGCCGCAGAGCTTGCAGCGGTTCCGGTGCTGGACCGCGAACTTCCGCGGCGTCTGCGACCGTGATCATCTGGGCTTTGGTCGACATGGCTCACCGGAGTCCGTTGGGGCGATCCGCTTCGAACGGAAATCAGCGGGCATGGCGTCGCGGGCTGGCCGTGGCTTCGAGGCCGCCCGGAACGGCATGCCGAAGGCACGAAGCAGCTCGCGGGCCTGGTCGTCGTTGGTCGTCGTGGTGACGATCGTGATGTCCATGCCCTGCGTGTGCTGGAGCTTGTCGGCGTCGATCTCGGGGAAGACGACCTGCTCGGCCAGGCCCAGCGTGTAGTTGCCGTGGCCGTCGAAGCTGTTCGGGTTCACGCCGCGGAAGTCGCGGATACGCGGCAGGGCGATGGTGATCAGCCGGTCGAGGAACTCGTACATCCGCTTGCCGCGGAGCGTGACCTTGCAGCCGATCTCGTTCCCCTCGCGGAGCCGGAAGCCGGCGACCGAGACCTTGGCCTTCGTGACCAGCGGCTTCTGGCCGCTGATCTTCGCCAGGCTGTCGACGGCCGCCTCGAGCAGCGCCTTGTCCTGGGTGGCGCGGCCGACGCCCATGTTGATGACGATCTTCTCGAGCCTGGGGATGGCCATCGGGTTCGGCGCCCCTTCTTGGTCTTGGGGATCGCGAACTTGCTGGCCAGGGCCGGGGCGATCGTCTTGTTGTACTGGTCGAGCAAGCGGGCCATGGTCGGGTCGTCCTTCGTGCGGTTGGGCGGGCCGTGCGCGTGCCTCGGTCTGATCGGGTCGGGGCCGATCCGCCGTTCGGGTCTTCTCTGCGTTTACTTGGCCTTGGCGCGGGCGGCCTTGGCGGGCCCCACGCGCCGAGCGACTCGCCCGTCACCTTGCAGTAGCGCTCCTTGCTGGCCGTCGTCGGTGAAGCGGTAGCCGACGCGGACGCCGCGGCGGATCGAGGGGCTGTAGAGCAGGACGTTCGAGACGTCGATCGGCATCTCCTTCGAGAGCCGGCCGCCTTGCTGGTTCTTGGCGCTGGGCTTCAGGTGCTTGTAGACGCGGTTGACGCCCTCGACGACGATCTTGTTCTTCGCGGGCAGGACGCGGAGCACCTTGCGCGGCGTCGGGCCCCTTGTCGTCGCCGGCGATCACCACGACCTGGTCGTCTTTGCGGATGTACATGGCGGACTCTCGCTCTCGCTCGTCGCTGGAGGCCCGGGGTCAGACGACCTCGGCGGCCAGGCTGATGATCTTCATGAACTGGCGGTCGCGCAGCTCGCGGGCGATCGCGCCGAAGATGCGGGTGCCGCGGGGGTTCTTCTCGGTGTCGATCAGGACGACGGCGTTGCGGTCGAACTTGACGTAGGAGCCGTCGGTGCGGCGGGTCTAGTTCCGGACGCGGACGACGACGCAGCGGACCACGTCGCCCGCCTTGACGTCGCCGCCGGGGCTGGCCTTCTTGACGCTGGCGATGATGATGTCGCCCAGGCCGGCCGCGCGCCGCTTGTAGCGCGAGGCGCTGCCGCCGAGGACCTTGAAGCACATGACTTCCTTGGCCCCGGTGTTGTCGGCCACGTCGAGCCGGGTCTGCATCTGGATCATGGGACACTCCGCTTCTCGCTGGTCTTCGAGGTCGGCATGCGGACCATGGGGTCGGGCGGCTTGCGGGACGATGGCCGCTAGCGGACCCTCGGAGATCAGCCTTCGGCCGGCTCGGCGCTGCTTCGCGGCGCCCTCGCCCTCGCCGGCCAGGGCCTGCTGGGCCGGCGCGGACGATGCGGACGATCCGCCACCGCTTCAGCTTCGAGAGGGGCCGCGTCTCCATGATCTCGACCATGTCGCCGATGTGGGTCGCGTTCTCCTCGTCGTGGGCGTGGCAGACGGTCCGCCGCTTGAGGAACTTGCCGTACTTCGGGTGCGGGACGAGCCGCTCGAGCTCGACGCGGCGGGTCTTGTTCATCTTGTCGGACGTCACGACGCCGATCTCCGTCTTGCGACGGGACCGCGCGGGCGTCTCGGTCTTCGCGGGGGTCGGTTGGCTCATCTCATCTCGTTCCCATCACCGAGGGTTCGGTACGGCTGGATTCTGGTTCGGTTCACGGGGCGGAGACCGACGCGGCCCGCTCGATCTCGCGCTGGCGGAGGATCGTCTTGATCCGGGCGATCTCGCGCTTGGCCTTGATGATCTCGCTGGGCGCCTCCAGCCGCTCGGTCTCGCTCTGGAGCCGGAGGCGGAAGAGGTTCTTCTGCGTCTCGGCCAGGTGCAGCTCGAGCTGCTCGTCGGTCTGCTCGCGGAGTTCGCTCGCCTTGCTCATGGTCGCCTCTGGTCTGCGTCTGCCTTGTGCTCTCTGCCTTCTGTCTTCTGCTTTCCCACGGTCAGAGCGTCGGCCGCCTGGTGACGAACCGGCACCGGACGGGCAGCTTGTGGGCGAGCCGGGCGAAGGCGGCGCGGGCGGCCTCCTCGCAGACGCCGGCGAGCTCGTAGAGGACGGTGCCGGGCTTGACGACCGCCGCCCAGTACTCGACCTCGCCCTTGCCCTTGCCCATGCGGGTCTCGAGCGGGATCGAGGTGACGCTCTTGTGCGGGAAGATGCGGATGTAGAGCTTGCCGCCGCCCTTGATCGACTGGCTGGCGACGATGCGCCCGGCCTCGATCGTCGGCGGCGCTGATCTTGCCCGACTCGAGCGACTGCAGGCCATAGTCGCCGAAGGCGACGTAGTTGCCCCGGGTCGCGTTACCTCTTACGCGGCCTTTTTGGCTTTTTCGGTACTTGACCCGCTTGGGCATCAGAGCCATCGGCGCCCTCCATCTTCAGGTAGTCGCCCTGGTTGACCCAGACCTTGACGCCGATGTGACCCTGGGCGGTCTTGGCCTCGGCGAACCCGTAATCGATCTTGGCGCGGAGCGTCGAGAGCGGGATCGAGCCGAGGTTCGACCCCTCGCTCCGCGACATCTCCGAGCCGCCCAGCCGGCCGGAGAGCTGGACCTTCACGCCCTTGGCGCCGCCGTCCATCGTCTGCTCGAGCGCCCGCTTCATCGTCCGGCGGAAGCTCGACCGCTTCTGGAGCTGCTCGGCGATGTCCTCGCTGATGAGCTGGGCGTCGATCTCGGGCCGCGCCACCTCCTCGATCTTGATCTCGATCCGCCGGCCGGTCAGGCTCTGGAGCTCCTCCTGGAGCTTCTCGACCTCCGCGCCCTTGCGGCCGATGATCACGCCCGGGCCGGGCGGCGTGAGAGGATGACCGTCACCGCGTCGCGGGTCCGCTCGATCTCGATCTTGGGGATGCCGGCGTAGCCGTACTTCTTCTTGATGAACTTGCGGATCTTGAAGTCCTCGACCAGGAGGTCGGCGAACTCGTGCTTGTTGGCGTACCAGCGGCTCCGCCAGTCTTCCATGACCCCGACGCGGAAGCCGGTCGGGCGGACCTTCTGTCCCATGGTGAATGGTCCTTAGTCTAAGGCGTCAGTCCCGAGTCGGCCTCGTCGCGTCGTCGTCGGCCGGGCGGCCGTCGGCCAGGAGCGTCTCGAGGTCGGTCGAGGCCGATCGCGATGTGGCACGACCGGCGGCGGATCATGTAGGCCATGCCGCGGGCCCGCGGCATGAGCCGCTTGAACATCGGGCCGCCGTCGCCGCGGGCGTCGACGACGACCAGGTCGCCGACGTTGCGGACCCCGCGGTCCTCGGCGTTGGCCATGGCGCTCTTGAGCACCTGCTCGATCATCCGGGCGCCGCGGTGCGGCATGTACTTGAGGATGTCGACCGCGTCGTCGGCGTACTTGCCGCGGATCAGGTCCAGGATCGGCCGGAGCTTCCGCACCGAGATCCGGGCGAAGCGGTGCGACGCGCGGTAGGTGTGGGGTCATGGCGTGGCGGGTCTTGGTGGCCATGGTCGGGTCTCGTCGGATCGGCTGGTCGGCCTGGCTGAGGTCGTCGGGTCGACTTCCTCTGGCCGGCCTTGCCGCACTTGCCGCCGTGGCCGCGGAAGGTCCGCGTCGGGGCGAACTCGCCGAGCTTGTGGCCGACCATGTCCTCGGTGACGTACAGCTTGATGAAGTTCCGGCCGTTGTGGATCGCGAAGTTCTTGCCGATGAACTCGGGCACGATCGTGCAGGCCCGCGCCCAGGTCTTGATCGGCTCGCGGCTGCCCGACGCCTCGGCCCGCTCGACCTTCTCGAGCAGCCGCTCGACGACGTACGGGCCTTTCTTCGAGCGAACGTCCCATGTCTCGAGTCCTGACCCCGGGTCGCGGCTCGTCCGATGCCGGACCGGTCGATGCCGCTTCGTCGCGACGTCGGCTGGATTGCGACTTGCATGACCGATGATCAGATCTTCAGCTGGCCGTACCGGACGCTCTTGCGACGGCGGATGATCGCCTAGTTCGACGGCTTGCGGCGGCGGCGGGTCTTGCCGCCCTTGGCGAGCTTGCCGGTCGGCGAGCACGGGTGCCGGCCGCCCGAGGTCCGGCCCTCGCCGCCGCCCATCGGGTGGTCGACCGGGTTCATCGCCACGCCGCGGACGTGCGGCCGGCGGCCGAGCCAGCGCTTGCGGCCGGCCTTGCCCAGGCGGACGTTCATGTGGTCGGCGTTGCCGACCATGCCGATCGTCGCCCGGCACGTCGGCCGGGATGCCGCCGGACCTCGCCCGAGGGCAGGGTGATCTGGGCCCAGGTCCCTTCGCGGGCCGTGAGCGTCGCCCCGACGCCGGCCGAGCGGCAGAGCTTGGCCGCCGCCGCCGGGCTGCATCTCGAGGTTGTGGATCGACATGCCCGGTCGGGATCTTCGCCAGCGGCAGGCAGTTGCCCACCTTCGGCTCGGCGGTCGGGCCGCTGTTGACCGTCATCCCGGCCTTCAGGCCCTCCGGGGCGATGATGTACCGCTTCACGCCGTCCGGGTAGACGATCAGCGCGATCCGGGCCGAGCGGTTCGGGTCGTACTCGATGTGCGTGACCTGGCCGGGGACGCCGTCGTGGTCGTTGCCGCTTGAAGTCGATGATGCGGTACATCCGCTTGTGGCCGCCGCCGCGGTGCCGCGCGGTGATGAAGCCCTGGTTGTTCCGGCCGCCCTTCTTCTTGAGCGGCTCGGTCAGGCGTCTTCTCGGGCTTCTTGTTCTTGTCCGTCAGCTCGGCGAAGTCGCTGACCGACGCGTTCCGCCGGCCCGGGCTCGTCGGCTTGTAGTAGCGAATACCCATCGCGATCCCGTCCTTATCCGTCGAACCGCGTGCGTCGTCGATCCGTCGGCGGATGCTCGGCCGTCGGCCGCGACCTGACGGTCGATCAATAGAAATCGATCCGGTACTCGTTCATGCAGCGCGACGATGGCCTTCTTCCAGTTCCGCATCCGGCCGATCTTGAGCCGGTAGCGGCGGAGCTTGCCGCGGCGGTTCTGGGTCCGGACGTCGGCGACCTTGACGTCGAAGAGGGCCTCGACGGCGTTCTTGATCTCGGTCTTCGTGGCCAGGGGGTTGACCTCGAAGGTGTAGGCGTTGTGCCGCTCCGAGAGGTGCGTCGCCTTCTCGGTGATCAGCGGGCGGAGGATGACCTGGTACGGCTCCAGGGTCGGCCCGCTCCGGGTCGTACTGCGGCGCGTGGCGGAGGGTGACCATGGCTTATTGCGTCTCCGTGGCGGGGCTGGCGGCGGCCGTCGGCTCGGGGCGGCGGCGGACCTTCTCCTTGACCCGCTCCTTGAGGGCGGCCAGCGCCTCGCGGGTCAGGACCAGGTAGCGCTGCTTGAGCACGTCGTAGGTGTTGAACTCGGCGACCGGGGCGACCTCGACCCCCTCGATGTTCCGCGCCGAGCGGTGCAGGACCGGGTCGTGCGCCGGGATGCCGAGCAGGATCGTCCGGCCGTCGAGCGTCCGCTTCCGGGCCGCGGCCTTGGTCTCGCCGGTCGTCTCGAGGCCTCGGCCTCCTTGAGGTCGGGCCGGGCGATCGCGCGGAGGGCCTGGACGACGGGCTTCGTCTTGGGCTTGTCGCCCGGGGCCAGGCCGTCGAGGACGATCGCCTGGCCGTCCTGGAACTTCGAGAGGATCGCCATCCGGATGGCGGCACGGACGGCCTTCTTGGGCAGCGAGTACGAGTAGTCGCGGTTGCGGCGGGCGAAGGCGACGCCGCCGCCCTTCCGCTTGTTCGTCCGCTTCGAGCCGGCGCGGGCGTTGCCGGTGCCCTTCTGGCGGAAGAGCTTCTTGCCCGAGCCGGCGACGTCGGCCCGGCCCCGGGTGTTGACGGTGCCGACCCGGCGATTCGGCCAGGTGCATCAGGACGACGTCGTGGAGGAGCTGCTTGTTGACCTCGCCGCCGAAGTCGGCCGGGTCGATCGACTCCTCGCCGATCCGCTCGCCCGCGACGTTGAAGACTGGCACGCTGAGCATGGTTCAATCCTCCCCTCGCGGGGCCCCGGAGGGGGTTAGACCTTGTTCGTCTGGCGGATCGTCAGGTACCCGCCGTTGGGGCCCGGCACGGCGCCCCGGATCGAGCAGGAGGTTGTTCGTCGGGTCGACGCGGACGACCTTGAGGTTCCGCACGGTGATCCGGGCGTTGCCGTACTGGCCCGGCTTGCGGATGCCCTTGCGGGTGTGGGCCGGGTCGGCGCTCGGGCCGCTGACGAGCCCGGGTGGCGGTGCATCCGCTTGACGCCGTGCGTGGCGCGGAGGCCCTTGAAGCCGTGCCGCTTGACGACGCCCGAGAAGCCGCGGCCCTTGCTCGTGCCGATCACGTCGACGCGGCCGATCTCGTTGAACACCTCGACCGTGAGCGTCTGCCCCTCGGCGACCTCGGTCGGGCCCTCCTGGCGGATCTCGCGGACGTACCTCTTGGGCTCGGCCTCGACCTTCTTGGCGTGGCCGCGCTCGGCCTGGGTCGCCGTCTTCCGCTTCTTGTCGTCGAAGCCGAGCTGGACGGCGTGGTAGCCGTCGCGCTCCTCCGTCCGGACCTGGAGGACCGTGCAGGGGCCGCACTCGAGCACGGTGATCGGGACGGCGGTCCCGTCCGGCTCGTAGATCTGGGTCATGCCGACTTTGCGGCCGAGCAGTCCGACGCGCATCTGGTCCACTCCACGCTGTCGCCCGGGACGGGCCCGTCATCGACTCTCACTGGCGCACGACCGATCGCCTGTACGGCCCGAGGGGCCCGGTGCCCCGGGCCGATCGCGACCGACGACGCCCCCTCCTGACCGCGGGGGACGCGGTTCGCCGGACGATCCGATCCGTTCAGCCGGACCTCGAGGGGTGGGAGCTTCCCCGACCCCTGGCCGGCCGCCGGACCTCGCCATGAACGCGCGGAGACTCGATCAGCCGCCCCCGGGGCCGGCCTTGATCTTGATGTCCACGCCAGCCGGCAGGCTGAGCTTGTTCAGGGCGTCGATCGTCTTGCTGGTCGGCTGGATCGATGTCGATCAGCCGCTTGTGCGTCCGGATCTCGAACTGTTCCCGCGACTTCTTGTCGATGTGCGGGCTCCGGAGCACGGTGTACCGCTCGATCCGCGTCGGCAGGGGGATCGGCCCGTGGACGATGGCCTCGGTCCGCTTGGCGGTGTCGACGATGTCCTTGGCCGACTGGTCCAGGATGGTGTGGTCGTACGCCTCCATCCGGATCCGAATCCGCTCGTTGCTGATGCCCGCCACGCGGTCCGTCCTTCCGATTCGTCGATCAAACGCGATCGCCTTGCCGAACCCTGCGCGACACGTCACGCGGGAAAGTAAGACGATACAGAGATGCTACGGGGGGCGTCAACGCCTCTTTCCGGGAATTCGGCCGTATTTTCCGGCCGTCGGCGATCGCGCCCGCCCCGATATCGAGCGCGGGCCCCTCTGACGCTTCAGGCGGCTTGAATTGCCGGATTCCGCCGTTACCCTGGACTCCGATCGCCGCGACCGGGACCTGGGCGACTCCCGGCCTCGCCCGGCCGTCGGCTTCGACCGAGGAATAAGACATGGCCAGACCGCGCGTCTACTTCGACATCAGCATCGACGGCAAGCCCTCCGGGCGGATCACGATGGAGCTGTTCGACGACGTGGTGCCCAAGACCGCCGAGAACTTCCGCGCCCTCGTGCACCGACGAGAAGGGCTTCGGCTACAAGGGGTCGTCGTTCCACCGCGTGATCCCCCAGTTCATGCTCCAGGGCGGCGACTTCACGAACCACAACGGCACCGGCGGCAAGTCGATCTACGGGAACAAGTTCGCCGACGAGAACTTCAAGCTCAAGCACGACCGGCCCGTTCCTGCTCTCGATGGCCAACGCCGGCCCGAACACCAACGGCTCGCAGTTCTTCATCACGACCGTGGCCACCCCCTGGCTCGACGGCAAGCACGTCGTCTTCGGCGAGGTGACCGAGGGCTCGGACCTCGTGAAGAAGATCGAGGCCCTGGGCTCGGGCAGCGGGAAGCCGCGGGGAAGATCGTCATCGACGATTGCGGTCAGCTCTGATCGCGATCCGTCAGCCCAGGCAGTGCGTGCCGTGGGTGATCGAGCCCCCGGCGCGCAGTGCCGCCGCGACCATCACCGTCTCGGCGATCTCGGCGTCGGTGCAGCCGGCGGCCCGAGCCCGCTTGGTGTGGATCTCGATGCAGTAGGGGCACTGCGTCGTCAGGGCGACGGCCACCGCCATCAGCTCCTTCATCTTGGCCGGGATCGCCCCGTCGGCGAGCGCGGCCTTGTCGAAGGCCAGGAAGCCCTCCCAGGCGGCGGGCGCCAGCTCGCCGAGAGTCTTCAGCTTCTTGAGATTGCTCATGTCGTACATGGCCGGTCTCCGAGGTGACGCGGTTGGGATCGTCGGTTGAACGACACCGAAAGGTTCAGCTCACGCGGAGTCTGACCTCCCCTTCTCGATCTCAGAGCGTCGCCTGGTAGATCGCCGGGCGATATTTCGGCGGCGGGATCGGCTTCCCCAGGGCGTGGGCCGACTCCAGCCAGGCAGCCTTCGCCGTGGCCACCTCGGCCAAGGCGCGTTCGGGGGTCTCGCCGAATCCGGAGCAATAGCGGAGATCGGGGATGTCGGCGATGTAGCCCTCATCCTCTTCGCTGCAGAAAATATTGATGTGGTAGTCTCTCACGATTCCTCCCCCGTCGCCTTCGGCCGGGTGGCCGTGATTCGCTCGCGAACCGCAGTCACGCGTCGGGGACGGAGTGGAACTCATCGAGGGGCCGGCCTCGCTGCCTGGCATTCAGGATGAACTTGATCGAGTCGGGCCTCTCGACCCACAGGGCATATTCCTCGGGGGTGAAGCCGAGGAAGTCATGGAGCGACACGTCCTCGCCGCCCTCGTGCCACAAATCGACGTAATCGTCGATGTCATCGACGAGCACTTCGCCTCGCAGGCATCGGTCGACGAATTTCGCACGCTCAGGATACATCGATTGACCTGCCCTTCACGGCCCCTTTGAGGAACGCCCCCGAGACGGCATCGAGGGCACCGAGGTGCTTCCCCCGCGTGTTGAACACCTCAATCTCACCGTGGAGCGAGTCCCACGTATAGTACCTCGCCCCGTCGCGCGAACGCCAAACCTGGTTTCCACGGATAAATCCCAGATATTCCGTGCCGTCGAGGTAACATGGCTTCGGTCGCTGGAGTCTCGCCACATTCACCCTCGAGGCCTACGCCAGCATTTCGAATTCTACAACAACGACCCCAACAATCAAAAAGGCCCGAAGTGCCGACGAGTGGTTCGTTATCGTGGTCGCGACGGCGCTCTTACCCCCCCGCCAGGCTCTCCAGCAACTCATCCGGCGCCGCCGCGTACTCCAGCGGCTCCATCGTGTAGCTCGCCCGCCCCTGGCTCAGGCTCCGGACGGCCGTCGAGTAGCCGAACATCTTCTCCAGGGGGGCGCGGGCGTCGATCACCTTGAGCTTGCCGCGCTCGCTCATCTTGTCGATCTGGACGCGGCGCGAGAGCAGGTCGGCCATGACGTCGCCCAGGTAGTCGTCGGGGGTGACGACCTCGACCTTCATGATCGGCTCCAGGAGCACCGACCCGGCCTCGGCCACGGCCTTGCGCAGCGCATCCGACGCCGGCGAAGCGGAAGGCCAGGTCGTTCGAGTCGACGTCGTGGGTCTCGCCGTCGGTGAGCGTCACCTTCAGGTCGACGAGCGGGTAGCTCGTCCGGCCGCCGGACTTCGCCTCCTCGCGGAGGCCGGCCTCGATCGAGGGGATGAACTCGCTCGGGATCACGCCGCCCTTGAGCCTGGTCACGAAGTGGAGCGTCGGCGCCCCCTTGGGCTGGGTCTCGTGCTCGAGGTCGATCGTGACCTTGGCGTAGAGGCCCGTGCCGCCGGTCTGGCGGACGCACGTGCCCTGGATCTTCTTGACGGGCTTCTTGATCGTCTCGCGGTAGCTGACGCGCGGGCGGCCGACGTGGACCTTGAGCTTGTAGTCGCGGGTCATCCGGTTCTTGAGGATCTCCATGTGGAGCTCGCCCATGCCGGAGATCAGCGTCTGGCCGGTCTCCTCGTTGACCTTGTAGGCGAAGGTCGGGTCCTCGCGGGCGAGCGCGGCCAGGGTGTCGGCGAGCTTGCCCTTGTCGGCCGAGCTGACGGGCTCGATCGACATGCTGATGACCGTCTCGGGGAACTCGATCTTCTCCAGCAGGATCGGGTGCGCGGCGTCGCAGAGGGTGTCGCCGGTGACGGAGTCCTTCAGGCCGACGACGCCGACGATGTCGCCGGCCTCGGTCTCGTCGATCTTGACCCGCTCGTCGGCGCGGATGTGGTAGAGCCGCGAGCAGATCTCCTTCTTGTCCTTGCCCGGGTTGTAGACGCGGCGTGCCGGCCGCGAGCTTGCCGCTGTAGATCCGCACGAACGAGAGGTCGCCGTGCTGGTCGTTGGTGATCTTGAAGACGAGGCCGCAGAACGGCTCGTCGGGGTCGGGCTTGCGGACGACCTCGGTGCCCTTCTTGGGGTGGTGGCCGACGACCGGCGGCCGGTCGAGCGGGCTCGGCAGGTAGGCGGCCACGGCGTCGAGCAGGCGCTGGACGCCGACGTACTTGAAGCTCGAGCCGCAGAGCACCGGCTGGGCGCGGCCGGTCAGGGTGGCGCGGCGGAGGGCGGCGACGATGTCGGCCTCGGAGAGCTCGGCGCCGTCGAGGTGGTGCATGTAGGCCTCGGCGAACGGCTCGTCGAAGTCGGCCAGGGCGTTGAGCATCCGCTCGCGCCAGAGCTCGGCGTCGGGGCGGATGTCGTCGGGGATGTCGGCCTCGGTGATCGTCGAGCCGAGGTCCTCGGTCTTGTAGTAGAGGGCCTTCATCGCGATCAGGTCGATCAGGCCCTTGAACTCGCCCATCGTCCCCTCGGGCCCGGCGCCGATGGGGATCTGCACGGGGATCGGGTGGCCTTCGAGACGGTCGGCGATCTCGGCGAAGACCCGGTCATACTCGGCGCCGATGCGGTCCATCTTGTTGATGAAGCAGAGCCGCGGGACGCTGTACTTCGTCGCCTGTCGCCAGACCGTCTCGCTCTGCGCCTCGACCCCCTCGACGGCCGAGAAGACGACGACGGCGCCGTCGAGGACGCGGAGCGAGCGCTCGACCTCGGCCGTGAAATCGACGTGGCCGGGGGTGTCGATGATGTTGATCGTGATCGGCTTGCCTTCGGCGTCGTGCCAGCGGCAGGTGATGGCCGCGGCGACGATCGTGATCCCGCGCTCGCGCTCCTCGGCCAGGTAGTCGGTGGTCGTGTTGCCCTTGTCGACGTCGCCCATCCGGTGGACTTCGCCCGTGTAGTAGAGGATGCGCTCGGTCGTGGTCGTCTTGCCGGCGTCGATGTGCGCGATGATGCCGATGTTGCGGATCGACGTCAGCGAGGCTGGGGAACTATCCATGGGGGCGAGTCCGATCGCGGTCCGGTTTCGAGGCCATCGATGCGTGTCAGAGACGAGTGTAACGCCCACGCTTTTCGCCGCACAGCGCCGGGCGGGCCGGGCCATTTCCTGTACCCGCTTGCACTGAACAGACGTAGACAATAATCTGGAGCCCCGGGTTCAATCCGTCCGATGAGTGGGACGTGGCGTTCTGTTCAACACACGGTCTCGCGGGGGGAGGTTCGAGCCATGGGCGAGGCGACGAATGCGGTTCCGGAGGTCAAGCAGTCGGTGGTGCCGCACCTGATCGTGCGGGGCGCGGCCAAGGCGTTGGAGTTCTACGCCGAGGCGCTCGGCGCCACGGAGACGTTCCGGGCCCCGACGCCGGACGGGCGGCTGATGCACGCCTCGATGACGATCGGCGACAGCTGGATCTATCTCTGCGACGAGTTCCCCGAGCAGTGCGACGCCTCGACCGGCTCGCCGCAGACCCTGGGCGGGACGCCGGTGGTTCTCCACCTGAACGTCCCGGACGTCGACGCGAGCTTCGCGAGGGCCGTGGCCGCCGGGGCGACGCGCCGCGATGCCGCCGGCCGACATGTTCTGGGGCGCGCGGTACGGCCAGGTCGTCGACCCGTTCGGCCACCGCTGGTCGATGTCGACGCCGCTGCCGGGCGAGGCCCCGTCGGCCGAGGAGCTCCAGCAGTGCGCCGCCGCGGCCCAGCCGGCGGCCGCGACGGCCTGAGCCCGCGGGGACGGCATTCTGGTCCCCTCCCCCCTCGTGGGGGAGGGTTAGGGTGAGGGGGTCTTCGACGGATCGCCGGGCCATCGCCACGGAACCTCTCACCCTACCCTCTCCCACAAGGGGAGAGGGGTCAGATGGGTTCGCGAGGGCCTCACTTCTCGCCGTTGACGAGCAGCAGTTCGACCTTGAAGATCAGGGTCGAGTTGGGCGGGATGCCGCGGTTCCCTCCCGGCCCGTAGGCGAGCTGGGAGGGGACATACAGCTCCCACTCCGAGCCGGTCTTCATGAGCTGGAGCGCCTCCTTCCAGCCGGGGATGACCTGGTTGGGCTGGAACTGCGCCGGCTCGCCCCGCTTGTAGGAGCTGTCGAAGACGGTGCCGTTGACCAGCTTGCCCTCGTAGTGGACGGTGGCGACGTCGCTGGCCTTGGGCGAGTGGCCGGTGCCCTCCTTGAGGACCTTGTACTGGAGCCCGCTGGGCAGGGTGATGACGCCCGGCTTCTTGGCGTTGGCGGCCAGGAAGGCGTCCCCCTCCTGCTTGTTGGCCCCGCCGACCTTGGCGGCCTCGGCCTGCATGGCCTTCTGCTGCTCGGCCTGCTTGGCCACGGCCTGCTTCTGCAGGGCCTCGATCGTCTCCTTGAGCTCGGCCTCGCTCAGCGCGGGCTTGCGCCGGCCTGGACGTCCTTGATCCCCTTGAGCATCGCCTCGGGGTCGAAGTCGATCCCCGACGCCTTGAGCTGCTGGGCCAGGTTGAAGCCGACGAGGTAGCTGGCGCGGGACTTCAGGTCCTTGAACTCGGACGGGGCGGGCGCGGCCTCCTTGGTGGCCGTCTTGTTGTCGGTCGTGGTCGAGGCCACGGTCGCCTTCTGCTGGGCGGGATCCTGGGCGAGGGCGAGGGCCGAGCCGACCACCGCCGCGGCGGCGGCCGCGGCGATCGGGAGCGATCTCATCGGGCGTCCTTTCGATTCGTTCAGTGCGGCGGCTGTGTCATGGTGGGGCGTCCGATGCGCCTCGAAGACCTGAGTTTAACGCATGATCCGCCGGGCGCGTAGGGGCCGCGAGGGGTCGGACCCGTCCCGGGTCCGCGGCGCGCGTCCCCGCGGTGGTGTTGAGTTTTGGCAACACATCAGAGCTAGGAGGTCGACAATAGCTGGCCCGGCGGATAGCATCACCAACTTGAAAGGGATCTGAATATCTCGCTTGTCTTGTGGACGGACACATTCTCAGCTGGCCGCTCGACCGCCGGCCCTCGGGTACGGGTGGCCCCTCTTGAGGGAGGTTGCGATGACGCGACGGATGTTGGAGATTGTCCCCCTGGCGGCCGTCCTCTCCGTGGCGGCGTGCCTGCCCGCCGCCGCGGTCGCCGACGTCCTCTACAGCCAGCCGACCGATTATCCCGATGGGGGCTTCTACTACTCGCAGGTCCCGGTCGCCGGTGGCACGCCCAACGAGCAGGTGTACGACAATATCTTGCCGGCCGGCGTTACCCCCGGCACGGCCACCGGCCTGTCGTGGCAGGGCGGTTACGTGAACCCCAACTTCACCTCCGGGCCATCACTGGGCGGTATCACCGGATTCACGATCGGGTTCTATGCCGACAACTCCGGAGTGCCCGGCGCCCTGCTCCAGTCGGAGAACGTCTCGGGCGACGGCGGGGAGACCCTCGTCGGCGTCGACAACTTCGGCGATTACATCTACAGCTACGGGATTACCCTGCCCACGCCCTTCACCCTCGTGTCCGGCACGACCTACTGGCTCTCGATCATGGCGGACCTCGACCCGGCGCAGCAGCTGTGGGGCTGGCACACCGGCACCGGCGGGGACGGCATGGCCTACGATACGATCCTGCCCCCGCCGAGCACGATCACGGTCGATCTCAACTTCACGCTGACCAGCGTGCCCGAACCGAGCTCCCTCGCCCTGGTCGGCGTGGGCGGGTTCGCCGCGCTGGCCTTCGCCCGCCGCCGCCGGCCCGCGGATCACTAACCCGCGACCCGCTCGTAAAAGTCCTTCAGCCGCGGGATCGCCGCGTCGATCCCGTACCGCTCCGCGACCATCCGCCGCCCCGCCTCGCCCAGCGGGGCGAACCCGGCCGGGTCATCGAGGACCGCCAGCGCCTGCTCGGCCCACGCGTCGACGTCGAACAGCGGCGCGACCAGCCCGGTCACGCCCGGCTCGATGACCTCCCGCACCGGGTCGATGTCGGACCCGAGGACGACCACGCCCGTCGACAGCGCGTTGAACAGCGACCACGACACGACGAACGGCGCCGAGGGGTAAAGGTGCAGGTCGCTCCGCCGGAGCACCTCGGCGAGCGTCTCGGGCGGCACGTGCCCGAGGAAGACGAACCGCGACGGGTCGACGCCGGTCTTCTTGAAGGCCCACTCCTTGAACGGGATGCCCCCGGCGTGGAAGTGGTCCCAGCCGTAATAGGCCTGCTCGTCACCCGCGACGACGAACAGGACGTCCGGCCGCTCCCGCATGATCCGCCCGGCCGCGGCCAGAAACAGGTCGAACCCGCGGACCGACTCGAGCCCCCGGGCCACGAAGGTCACGACCTTCGTCCCCTCGGGCACCGACCGGCCGGCGATCGTATGAGGGCGCGGGCCCGGCGAATACAGCCGGTCGTCGGCGCCGTCGAAGTGGACCTCGATCTTGGGCCGGAACCGCTCGGGAAATGAGTCGCGCTGCCAGCGGGTCGCCGAGTAGCCGGCCTTCGCGTCGACGAGGCTCGCGAGCGTCGGGGCGTTGATGACCCTCGGGAAGAACGGCGCGGGCTCGGCCGGCGGCAGGTCGAGGCGGTAGCTCAGGTCGCGGTGCGAGCGGGCGAAGTAGTATTCGCAATAGGTGACGATCGGGCAGTCGAAGACATCGGGCACGAACAGCGTCGGCGCCCCGCGGCCCCCGTTGGCGACGACCAGGTCGGGCCGGAGGTCGGGCATCGCCCGCAGGGCGCCGAGGATCGCCCGGCACTGCTCGACGTACCGCCCGTAGATCCTCGGCCACGGCGGCATCGCCTCGTCGTCGGGGCCGGCGGGGATGGCATAGCGGCGGATGTCGAGCCGCTCGAGCATGGCGGGGGTCGGCTCGGGGCAGCGCGAGAGGTTGCGGACGAGGTAGCTGCACCGCCACCCGTACCGCTCGACCAGCTCGAGCCCGACGCGGCCGAACTGGGCGGGGAAGGCGTCGTGGAGGAAGAGGACGTGCATGGTGCTCACCCCGTAGGGTCCGCTATTGCGGACCATCTTCGGCCGAGGCCACTCCCGTCGGATGGTCCGCAATAGCGGACCCTACGGGACCGGTCGGGTGATGGTTCATCGCTGCCTCATCACGAGCCGGTCGAACCGCGCCGCGAGGTCGGGCAGCGTGACGTCGCGAGCATACCGGCAGCGGGCGACCTCCCGCGCCGCCTCACCCAACCCCCGGGCCGCATCCCGGTTGCGCAGAAGGATCGACGCGGCTTCACAGGCGGAATCGTCATCCCGCACGACCCGCCCACTGACCCCATCCTCGACGAACTCCCGGACCGCCTCGGTGTCGAATGCGACCACGGCACACCCCGCGGCCATCGCCTCGACCAGCGAGCGGGACGCGGCATGCGGGCGGCTCGCGACGACGTGCAGGTCGCTCCTCGCCAGCAGGGCGCGGAGGTCGGCCGGGGCGAGAATCCCCGGCAGCCAGAGGCGGTCGCGGTCGATCGCGGGACGGCCGGCCAGGACGAGCGCAGGGTAGTCGCGGCCGAAGTGGGCGTGGTCGAGCGTCCGATCGACGACGGGCCGGCCCGCGGCGATCGCGACCAGGTCGGGAGACTCGCGCTGGAGCCGCTCGACCAGGGCCGCGAACCGGTCGAAGCCGCGGACGTGGTCGAGCGACCGGGCGACGAAGGTCACGACCGGGGCACTCTCGGGAATCGTCCGGTCGCCGACGACGAGCCGGCCGCGGTCCCTGGCCGGCAGGCCCCGGGTCTCGACCCCGTCGTGGAGGACGAGGAAGTCGTCGCGATACTCGGCCGGGAACAGGCCGCGCTGGTATTCGGTCGGCGTCCAGGGCGTGACGCCGTTCTCGAGCTCGACCAGCTCAACCGCGTTGGCCGCCCGGCGCCAGTGGCCGAAGGCCTCGGGCTGGCCCGGGTCGGCCTCGGGGCCCTTCGGGTCATAATACGAGTCGAAGAACTGGACGACGGGCGCCGCGGGGTAATGGACCGGGGCGAACAGTGTCGAGCCGAGCCCGGCCGAGCGGCCGAGGATCACGTCGACCGGCCGGGGCCTGCGTGCCTGCAGCACCTCCCAGCAGCCGTACGAGTAGCAGAGCCCGCGCTCGAGGACCCTGGGCCACTCGACGGCCGGCTCCTTGGCGACGCCGCCGACCTCGAACGCGACGACCTCGATCCCCTTGCCCGTCGACTCGGGCCAGAGCTCCGGCGGGTCGGCCCGGTGGCAGAAGAACCGCACGCGATACCCCCGCCGCCGCACGAGCCAGTCGGCCACGCCGCCGAGCCGGCCGGGGTATCGCGGCTCGATGCAGAGGAGGTCGAGGGGAGGTTGGGGCATGGAATCGATGACGCGGTGATCCGTCGCGGTGACTGACGACGGGCCTTGGCGACCCCCCACCCCACCTTTCCCCATTAAGGGGGAGGGCTCTCATTTGTTCGGCCGAAGCAATCTTCCCCCTCCCCCTTGGGAGGGTAGGGTGGGGGGTGAGCTGGTCGAAGCCTATTCGATCCACTCCATCGTCCAGCCCGCAAGAGCCGCCCTCCGCCTCACGGCCCGAGCTTCATCCCCCGCACCCCCCGATGCGGCGCCGGCCGGATCTCCTTCACCCACGCCCAGCCGAACCGGCCCGCGTGGACCTCGGCCACGGCCAGGGGGCCGTCCAGGGTCGCGAGGTGGTCCGGGCTCGAGAGGAACTCGTGCTTGGTCTTCGGGTCATCGAGGAAGTGATACTTGATCTTGTATTCGCGGAAGATCGCCTTGTGCGTGACCTCGACCATCTCGTCGATCAGGATCGGCTTCGCGGTCGCGGGCGAGCCGTCGAGCCAGGCGTTGGCGGTGATGGCCCAGCAGAAGAACGTCAGGCCGCCGATCAGGAGCGCAGCCGGCGGCGAGGATCAGCGTCATGATGACGCCGTGGTTGCTGAACGGCCCCCGTTTCAGGCCGGCGTCGGGCTCGACGGCCTCGCCCCGGGCCTGGGCGTCGGCGTTCCGCGCGGCGCGCTTCCGCCGCGCCTTCGACTGCTGGGCCGCGAGCCACCAGAGGACGAACCCGCCCAGGCCGATCGCACCGATCCCGCCGACGATCCCTGCCGACGTCGGCGAGATCTTCACGGGCGAGTACCGGCCGTAGGCATAGAGGTTCCAGATGAGGACGCCGAAGATCGACGCGATCATGAGGATCGCCAGCACCGTGACGATCGGGCTCGACGGCGGCACTCCGTCGCGGCGGACGAGGCCGAGGTCGGGGCGGAGGTCGAGGAAGCCGTAGAGCTTCAGCGTCTTCGCCGGGTCGTGCGGCAGGTAGACCGCCGTGGCGTGGTCGCCCACGCGGTACGAGGTCGTCAGACCGTCCTTGAAGTCGGCCATGAAGTCGCTCGACGGCCCGACGGCCGTCCTCGGCTCGCCGGTCTCGGGGTCGAGGTACTCGAACGTGGCGTCGAACCGGTAGCGCGTCACGTTCCCCTCGTGGATCAGCGCCGGCACGAGCCGCAGCGCGAGGATCCGGGCGACGATCGGCACCCCCTCCTCGACGTAGCGATACGGCCCGCTCCGCAGGGTGCTCGTGATGAGCCCGACCCCGCCGAACGCCAGGATCACCAGGCCGATCCAGGTCAGATAGGCCAGCGGCAGGAAGTAGAGCCCCATCGTCTGGACGATCGGCAGCGGCCCCAGCACCGCGAGGATGGCCCCGGCGACGATGAGGCCCCAGTTCGTCCGCCGCTGCTTCGCCGCGTACCGGCCCTGCTTGAGGATCTCGGGCCGGGGCCTGGGCGCGGGGCCTTGCAGCTCGTCCTCGAACCGGTAAGACGCCGGCGGCCGGAACGGGCCGGGGTCGTCGGCCAGGACGATGTCGTCGTCGAGCTTGGTCGGGTCGGGATGGGGGGGCATGCGATCGGCCCTCGTCGTTCGCGGCGGGGCCACTCGCGAGCGGCCCGGGGCGCGATGACGATCATGCCGGCGTGGGGCGACACATTCAAGGGGCCAACGGACCGAGCCGCGTCGATCGCCCCGCTTGAGGGAGGTCGACGCGGCTCGGCCCTCGGATTCGATCGATCGTCGCCCAATTACCAGGCGAAGTGCGCGAACGCCTTGTTCGCATCAGCCATCCGGTGCACGTTCTCGCGGCGGCTGATGGCGGCGCCTTCGCGGTTGAAGGCGGCGAGCAGCTCGTCGGCGAGCTTGATCGCCATCGGGCGGCCCTTCTTCTCGCGGGCGGCCATCAGGATCCAGCGGATCGCCAGCGTCTGCTGACGCGTCTTGTTGACCTGCATCGGCACCTGGTACGTGGCGCCGCCGACCCGCTTCGAGCGGACCTCGATGACCGGCTTGACGTTCTCGACCGCGCGGTTGAAGACCTCGACCGGCGGCTCGTTCGGCAGCCGGCGCTCGATCAGGTCCATCGCGTCGTAGAAGACCGCCAGCGCGGTGCTCTTCTTGCCGTCGTGCATCAGGCAGTTGACGAACTTGCTGACGAGCTTCGAGCCGAACCGGGGGTCGGGCCGGAGCTGCTCCTTGCTGGCGGTGAACTTGCGGGCCATCGTGCGTCCTAACTCCAGCCGTGATCAGGTCGGTTGGGTGATTACTTCTTCTTGGCCGGCGCGGCGCTCTTGGCCGGGGCGCCGTACTTCGAGCGGGCCTGCTTGCGGTCGGCGACGCCCAGGCTGTCGAGCACGCCGCGGACGATGTGGTACCGCACGCCCGGCAGGTCGCGGACGCGGCCGCCGCGGACCAGGACGATCGAGTGCTCCTGGAGGTTGTGCCCCTCGCCGCCGATGTAGGCGGTCACTTCCTTGCCGTTGGAGAGCCGCACCCGCGCCACCTTCCGCAGCGCCGAGTTGGGCTTCTTCGGCGTCATCGTCTTGACCTGGAGGCAGACGCCGCGCTTGAACGGGCACCCCTCGAGCACCGGGCTCTTGGTCTTGTAGACCACCGGCCGGCGCGGCTTGCGGACGAGCTGATTGATCGTGGGCATGGGCGAGTCGTTCCGTTCCCCCGGGCCGGGCTCAAGGCCGGCCGGGCTGATTCCTGTCCTGGGTACCGTCCGCGTCGGCAGGCCCCGCGATCGAGCCGCGAAGCCCGGCCGGCCGCGCGTGGGCGGGCCGCCGGGCGAGACGACGCCGAAGCTAGCACTTTACCATCCGGCCATCTCCTGTCAACCCGAGCCGGCCGAAACGCCGCCCCTCCGGCCCGGCGCGCACCCGGGGCGCGGCCCCCGCTCGGGGGCACTCGTGGATATTGACGGATATGGATCTCAGCGCGGCGAACCGCCCCCGCCGGCCGCCTTCGGGGCCCGGACCGGGGCGTCCGACCCCCGCATCGGGGCCGGCTCGGGCGCCGGGACGGACCCCGACACGCCCGCGCCGAGCGAACCCGGCGCGACCGGCTCGGAGAGGTCGGAGGCGACCTGGGTGTTCGACGTAACAGATTGACTAGCAGTCACTTCCGACGTACCGCCCCCGGCCGGATCGTCCTCGGCCACCGCTTCTTCCACGGCCCCCGCCAGGTCCGCCCCCGACTTCTCCAGCGCGATCAGCTGCTGGATCGTCGCCCGCAGCGACCGATCGATGGCCATCTCGTAGCGATGCCGCAGCTTCCCCTCCTCCGAACCGTCGCAGTACGCCGCCGCGACGGCGCGGCGCGCAATTCGGCCGGGTCGGGCATCGTGGCGCGGAGCTCGCGGAGCCGGTGCGACCTTCTCGGCCACCGCACGCTTCAGCAGCTCGACGGCCGCGGCGCGCTCCTCCTCGGGCAGCGGGAAGATGACCACGCAGTGGCCGTAGTCGAAGCACGGGTTGTCCGCGAACTCGGCGTTGTTCGCCGCCAGCAGCCGCGCCGAGGCGCTTGGGGATCGGACCCGGCGTTGTACGGGTTCTCGTCGAGGCGGTGCCTGGTCACGAGCATGAGCCGCTGGTGGTAGTGCGGCTGGTCCCAGCCGGCGGGGCCGGCCTCCAGGGCGCGCTCGAGCTCGCCGCAGGAGGCGATGATGCGGTCGATGCCCGTGGCGTCCATCTCCAGCAGGCTGAGCGCTCCGCCCGGGTCGGTGGCGGCGCGGGAGACGGCGCGGTCGGCGCGGTTGAAGCGTTCGAAGTCGAAGGCGTCGCCGGCCAGTTCGGCGCGGCGTCCGAGCCAGGCGGTCTCGGCCTTGACGGCCCGGTTCAGCCGCCACGAGGCGATCGCGGCCCGCTGGACGAGGACGGCGCGGGTGTGGGTGGCGGGCCTCCAGTCGTCGTTCCAGGCCTGGAGCTCGGCCTCGAGAGCCTGGCGGGGTCCTCGCCGGGGAGGATGGGGTGCACGGCGCAGAGGCCGTGGGTCACGCCGTTGAACTTGGAGACGTCCTTGCCCTCGGGGGAGGTGGGGCCCCTGGACTTCTTGCCGTTCTCACGGCTGGCCTGTCGCTGCTTCTCGGAACGCTGCATCGGGGATGTCCCTTCGTTGGTTGGGGCGGTGCGCGACGTCGCGCCGAAGTCGTACCCCTACCATCGTAATTTGGGGCGAAATCGTTCTCCGGGAGGGGTCGTTCTCTTCGAGGGGCGAGGCCGGCCGATCTTCCCCTCCCCCCTTGTGGGGGAGGGTTAGGGTGGGGGGTTCTTCGGGCTGGCCACGGCCTCGGACCCCCCACCCTGCCCTCCCCCGCAAGGGGGGAGGGTGAAGAAAAGAGCCCCAGCCGGCCGGAGGTCGCGATCCGGGTGGGGCGGGCCTCCGCGTCCGCCCGACGACGGCCACCGACGGCGGGCACGGAGGCCCGCCCCACCCCGAGACCCCCGGGCGCCATGGCCGAGAGGAAACAGTTCCGGCGGATCCGACGACCTCCGAATGCCTCCCCGGGCGGCTCAATCCCCCGGCCGTTGACACGTCGCGGCCCCCTGCCCTAGGCTGATCCGGGGCCGGAGGGAGGGCCGCCGATGCGCGATAGGGGCGACGAGTTCGACCTCGACGAGAGCGGACGACCTCGACGACGACGAGGGCGACCGCGACGATGACGGCGACACGATGCCCTGCCCGCACTGCCTGGGCACGATCTACGACGACTCCGAGCGCTGTCCGCACTGCGGCGAGTACCTCTCGCGCGAGGACGCGCCGCGACAGCCGCCGTGGTGGGTCGTCGCGGGCGTGGGCGTCTGCCTGGTGATCGTGTTCCGGTGGATCATCAAGCTCCATTAGGACGTGGCGATGGGCCCCGCGGACGTGGCGCGATCGGGCCGGCGAAGGAGCAGCCGTTGAAGATCGCCCTGGTCTACGACATGGACGCCTGCCGGGGTCCGACCGGCGTGACGCGGCACGCCATGGCGCAGCTCGAACGGCTGGCCCGCCGCCCGGACGTCGGCGCTCTCGGTCGTCTCGGGGCGGATCGGCGAGCCCGACGGCCTGGTGTTCTGGGAAGGGCTGGGCGACCTGCCGCGGCGGGAGATGCCCCTGCGGACCCGGGACATGCTCCGCGCCTGGCGGTTCACCGACTGGCCGCCCGTCGAGTGGTGGTCGGGGCCGGCCGACTGGGCGTATTCGCCGGCCGAGTATTACGTCCCGACGAGGTCGGCCCGGCTGGCCGTGACGAGCCACGATGCGCTCCAGGACGTGACGCTCGGGCGGTCCCCGGCGGCGGGCGCTGCTGTCGAAGGTGTTCGGGCGGGCGGACCGGGTCCTGTCGGTCTCGGCGTTCAACTCGGCGAGGCTCGCCGAGCACTATCCGGCCGAGACGCGGGACAAGGTGGCCTACGTGCCGAACGCGGCCGACGACCTGTTCTTCGAATCCCCGACGCCCGCCGAGCGTTCCGCGGTCCGGCCCGACCTGGGCCTGCCGCCGGGGATGCCGTACCTGCTCTCGGTGGCGAACTTCCAGGCGAGGAAGAACCTGCCAAGGTTCATCCGCGCGGCGGGTCGGCTGGCGGAGGTGGCCCGCGGCGAGCTGGGGCTCGTGCTGCTGGGCGACGGCGACGAGGCGGGGACGCGCGCGATCCGCGAGGCGATCGCGGCGATCGGCGGCAAGGCCGTGGTGAAGCTCCCCGGCTACCGCCAGGGCAAGGCACTCCGCGCCGCGTATGCGGAGGCGACGGCCCTGGTGTTCCCCTCGACCTGCGAGAGCTTCGGCATCCCGGCCGTCGAGGCGATGGCGCAGGGCCTCCCCGTGGCCCTGGCCGACTCGACGGCCCTGCCCGAGGTCGGCGGCGACGCCGGCTGGTACTTCCCGCCCGAGGACGAGGGGGCGATGGGCGAGGTCTTACGCGAGCTGCTCGACCGGGGGGATGAGCGGGCGCGGCGGGTCGAGGTCGGGCGCGGGATCGCGTCGGGCTATCGATGGGACGCCGCGAACGAGCGGCTCGTCGCGGCGCTCCGCGGCTGATCCGAAAGCCGGTGGGAGGCTGGCCTTCGGACACGTCACGAGTCCGACGGATTCCGATGAGAGCGGTTTTCTCTCGCGTGTGCGGTCACGTCGTGGAGGTCGGACGCCGCGGCGGGCGTCGTCATCTTACGCGACGCGCCGGGCGTCGGCATGGGCCCGCTCCGCCCCCCGAGCGTGGCCGGCGGGCAGGCCGAGCCAGGTCAATGAGCCGAGGGTGAGACCGATCAGCGCGTAGCCGAGCCCGAGCCATTCCGCGACCCGAGGCACCGGGTCGACCTCGGCGAGCGTCCCATCATCGTCGAAGTACCAGTCGCGGTCGGCCGCGGCATCATTGCCCGGCCGGCGTTCATCCCTGCGGGCTTCCATCGGCGCCCCTCCCCCTCGCACGCCGCCCGACGCGGGCGGCCCTCGCTACATGATGCAATCCTCATGCCCGAATCGGCTGATGCGGACGGCGTCGCGAAATTCCGGGAGGCTCGGGGCCCGATCGGGCGCGGCGGGGCAGCGACCCGTCGGCTTTCGTCCATCTTCGGGTATTTTCTGTCCCACCCCTGCAAGCGCTCATGCGAGCCGGCGGCCGGCTCAGGCGTCGGCCCCGGCCCAGAGGTCGGCAAGCGGGACGACGAGCCCGGGCAGGACGGTGCTCGCGGCCGAGCCCTCTCCCTTGGCCTCCCGCTCGGTCCAATCATCTCCCTCGTCGACGAGGATGGTCGCGCGGCGCTGGCGGGGGTCGACGTTCCAGTATTCGGCGAGGCCGTAGGCGAGGTATTCCTCGCGCTTCGTGACGTAATCGCGCTCGCGGGCCTCGGCGCCGTCGGAGACGACCTCGACGGCGAACGAGGCGGGGCGGCGGCCGCGCGCGTCCGGCGTCGTGACCTGGAGGGCGACGGCCACGTCCGGATGTCGGCCCGAGACCATCTCCGGCATGAGGAGCTGGAATTCGCCGGCCCCGCCGAAGCGGTAGATCATGCCGGGATGGGCCCGATGGTACGTCGTCAACGCGCAATAGAAGTTGAAGACGATGACGCCGTGCGGGTCGTTGGGGACTTCGGACACTTCGAGGACTCCCCGCGCCAGCTCGTAGCGGTATCCCTCCTCGACCTCGGCGTCGAGGTATTCCTGGAGCGTCATGGCGCGGCCGTGGTCGGCCGGGCCGAGGCGGAGGGTAGCGGTGGCCATGAGGGGCTCCACGGCGAGGCGTCGTCGTTTTCCCGATTCTAGAGCGGTTCTCCCTTGAACGTAGCGGATGTTTGCCCGATCCTCTACCCGAGGAGGGCACGGAGGATGGGCACCTATTCGATGGACCTGAGGGAGAGGGTCGTCGCGGCGTGCGATGAGGGCGTCGACACCCGGGCCGAGGTCGCCGAGCGGTTCTCGGTCAGCCAGAGCTGGATCCGCCGCCTGCTCCAGCGGCGCCGCGAGACCGGATCGATCGCGCCGAGGGCCCGCGGCGGCGGCCAGCCGCCGGCCTTCGACGCCGAGTCGGCCGAGCGACTCCGCCGGGCGGTCGAGGCCGACCCCGGGGCTACGCTCGTGGAGCTGGCCGAGGCCGCCGGCGTCGCCTGCAGCACCTCGGCGACCGACCGGGCGCTGCGGCGGCTGGGCATCACGCGGAAAAAAAGTCGCTGAGGGCCGCCGAGCAGGACCGGCCCGAGCTGAAGGCCGCGCGCCGGGCCTGGCGCGCCGAGTTCGCCGGGGTCGACCCGGCGCGGCTGGTCTTCGTCGACGAGAGCGGCACCACGACCGCGATGACCCGCCGCTACGGCCGGGCACCGCGGGGCCGGCGGGTCGACGGCCCGGTGCCGCACGGCCACTGGAAGGTGATGACGCTCGCCGCGGCCGTGCGGCTCGGCGGCGTCGGCGGCTGCCTGGTCCTGGACGGCGCCGTCGACGCGATGGCCTTCGAGACCTACGTCGAGCGGGTCCTCGCCCCGGCCCTGCGCCCCGGCGACGTGGTGGTGATGGACAACCTCTCCAGCCACAAGCGGGCCGAGGTGGCCGCGGCCCTGGCCGCCGTCGGGGCGGGGGTGCGCTACCTGCCGGCGTACAGCCCGGACCTCAACCCGATCGAGAAGATGTTCTCGAAGCTGAAGGAGTACCTCCGCTCGGCCGCCCGGCGGACGATCCCCGAGCTGATCGAGGCGATCGGCGACGGGCTGCGGACGGTCACAGATCGCGATATCCTCGGCTGGTTCCGCTCGTGCGGATACCGCTACGGTCAAACGTGAACCGCTCTAGCGGCGTCGGCCGGCCATCGGCTACGGGGCCAACCAGTCGGCCAGCGCGATGCCGGGGACGTTGATGTAGTCCTGCGTGTTGTGGGTCACGAGCGTCAGGCCGTGGACGAGGGCCGTGGCGGCGATCAGGAGGTCCATCTCGGGGGCACGCCGCCCGGAGTCGAGCAGGCCGGCGCGAATCTCGCCGAACCTTCGGGCCACGGTTTCATCCACGTCGAGGATGTTGACGATTTTGAGGAACGCGAGGAGATCCGTCAGCCTCCCTGGGCGATGCCTTGGCACGCACGGCCCGCGTGAATAGCTCGCCCACCGTAATCGTCGATACGGAGAGCCGCCCGCCGTATTGGATCACCCGATTGATGACCTTCGGATCGCCTTTCAGATAGGCCGAGCTGGTGTCGCTGTCGAGCAGGAAGCTCACGGATCCAGCTCCCGGCGACCGAGCTTCCTCTGCTGCCGGTTCCACTCCAGGAATTCATCCAATTCCTCGGCGTCCTCAGCCCAGGCGCCCGCCGACCTCCGCTGCGCCTCTTCGGGCGTCAGGTCCTTGACCTCTTCCATCGCCTCTTCCCAGCGCCGCTGATTCTCCTCGCTCAGGAACGCGCGGCGCTGGGCACTCGCCGGCACGAGGGTCACGGTGACTTCCTGCCCATCGGGTAGCCCCGGCTCGCGGTCGAGCTCGATGGTCTTGCCGCTGATGACGCCCTTCAAGGCCGACGACTCCGACATGGTCCACCTCCTCGCGAACTGACCCCATTGTAGCCGACGAATGCCGGGCAACACGACCGGCCCGCCGCCCCTCGGGAGAGGAAGGACGACGGGCCGGAAGTCGGTTCGATATTACGGAGGCGCCGCTCAGCCGGCGCTGCCGGCCGGTGCGGGGGCCTCGTCGCGGTAGCGGGCGTGGCCGATCTCGGCCAGGGCCTCGGGGCGGATGCGGACCTCGGCCTCCTGGTGCGTCTTGAAGCCCGTGCCCGCCGGGACGAGGTGCCCGAGGATCACGTTCTCCTTCAGGCCGACCAGGTAGTCGACCTTGCCCGCCAGGGCCGCCTCGGTGAGGACCTTGGTCGTCTCCTGGAAGCTCGCGGCCGAGATGAAGCTGTCGGACTGCACGGCCGCCTTGGTGATGCCCAGGAGCTGGGTGCTCGCCGAGGCCGGCTTGGGCCGGATCCACTCCGACTTCTTGCCCGAGGACTGCTCGACCCGGACGTTCTCCTGGTCGAAGTGGTCGCGGGGGACGATGTCCCCCTGGCGGAAGTCGGTCTCGCCCGGGTCCTTGATCTTCACGCAGGCCATCAGCTCCTGGTTCTTGGCGCGGAACTCGAACTTGTCGATGACCGAGCCGGGCAGCAGGCCCGTGTCGCCGACGCTCTCGATCCGGACCTTGCGGAGCATCTGGGCGATGATGATCTCCAGGTGCTTGTCGTCGATCTCGACGCGCTGGGAGCGGTAGACGTTCTGGATCTCGCGGAGCAGGTACCGCTGGACGGCCTCCTCGCCCGAGATCCGGAGGATGTCGTGCGGGACCAGCGGCCCCTCGACCAGCGGGTCGCCGGCGCGGACGCGGTCGCCGCCGTGGACGCGGAGGTGCTTGCCGTGGGGCACGAGGTGCTCGCGCTCGATGCCGCTCTCGTTCTTGACGATGATCGTCCGCTTGCCCCGGCGCTTCTCGTCGAGGAGCTCGACGCGGCCGTCGATCTCGGCGATGACGGCCGGCTCCTTGGGGCGCCGGGCCTCGAACAGCTCGGTGACTCGCGGCAGGCCGCCGGTGATGTCGGCCGTGCCGCGGACCTCGCGCGGGGTCTTGGCGACCATCGTGCCGGCCGTGATCGCCTGGCCCTCGGCCACCTCGATGCCGGCGCGTTCGGGGATGTTGTAGTAGTCGAGGATCTTGCCGTGATCGTCCTCGATGATGACCTGCGGGTGCAGCTCGCCCTTGTGCTCGATGATCGTCCGCCGGGTGTGGCCCGAGGGGTCGATCTCGATCCGCATCGTCTCGTTCTCGACGATGTCCTCGTAGCGGACCTTGCCGCCGACCTCGGCGAGGATCGGGATCGTGTGCGGGTCCCACTCGCACAGGACGGTCCCGCGGGCGATCTGCTGGCCGTCGTCGACCTTGAGCTCGGCGCCGTTGGGGACGTCGTACTTCTCGAGCTCGCGGCCCTTCGGGTCGAGGATCTGGATCTCGCCGTTGCGCGACAGCGCGATCTTCTGGCCCTCGGAGTTGATGACCAGGCTGATGCCGACGAACTTGACCTTGCCCTCGCGCTTCGTCTTGACGTCCTTCTCCTCGACGCTCCGGGTCGCCACGCCGCCGATGTGGAAGGTCCGCATCGTGAGCTGGGTGCCCGGCTCGCCGATCGACTGGGCGGCGATGATCCCGACGGCCATGCCGGGCTCGACGAGCTGGCCGGTCGACAGGTCCATGCCGTAGCAGCGGCGGCAGATGCCCAGGGTGGCCTCGCAGGTCATCGGGCTGCGGACCTGGATCTTCTCGATCTGCATGTCCTCCAGCTTCCGCGCCGCCGCCACGGTGATCATGTCGTTCTCGCGCACGACCACCTGGTCGGTGATCGGGTCGACGATGTTCACCCGGCTGACCCGCCCGCGAATCGACTGGCTGAGCGAGACCTCGACCTTCTCGCCCTTGTAGATGACGCCCTTGGTGATGCCCTGGGCCGTGCCGCAGTCCTCCATCGTGATCACGACGTTCTGGGCGACGTCGGCGAGCTTACGCGTGAGGTAGCCCGAGTCGGCCGTCTTGAGCGCCGTGTCGGCCAGGCCCTTGCGGGCACCGTGCGTGGAGGAGAAGTACTCCAGCACGCTCAGGCCCTCGCGGAAGTTGGCCTTGATGGGGGTCTCGATGATCTGGCCGGAGGGCTTGGCCATGAGGCCTCGCATGCCGGCGAGCTGGCGGATCTGCTCGACGCCGCCGCGGGCGCCGGAGTCGGCCATGAGGAAGATCGGGTTGAGGTAGACCTCGCCGTCGCGGACGTCGTTGCGGAGCTGCTCCATCATCTCCGTGGTGATCTTCTCGCGGGCGTGGGTCCAGGTGTCGAGCACCTTACCGTACCGCTCCTGCTCGGTGATGATCCCCTTCTGGTAGAGCTTGGAGGTCTTGGAGACCTCCTTCTCGGCCTCGGCGAGGATCGCGTCCTTCGACGCCGGGCTCTTCAGGTCGCTGGTGGCGAACGAGAGGCCCGAGCGGGTCGACTCGCGGAAGCCGATGTCCTTCATCGAGTCGAGCAGGTCGATCGTCTCGCGGCGGCCCAGGAGCTGGTAGCAGTCGGCGATGATCCCCTGGAGCTGCTTCTGCCCCAGGGCCAGGTTGTAGAACGGCATCTTCGGCTTGAGGATGTCGTTGAAGATCACGCGGCCGACGGTGGTCTTGACGACCATGCCGGGCTTGAACTCCTTCTCGCCGTCGCCCTTGAGCGACTTGTGCTCGGGCAGGCGCATCTTGATCATCGCGTGGACGCCGACCTTCTTCTGGCTGAAGGCCAGGAAGACCTCGTTGGGCGACGAGTAGACGCCCGACTCGACGCCGTTCTCGCTCTTGTACTCACCCTTCTCGCCCGGGCGCTGGACGGTCAGGTAGTACGAGCCCATGACGATGTCCTGCGTCGGGCTGATGATCGGGCTGCCGTTGGCGGGGCTGAAGATGTTGTTGGTCGACATCATCAGCGTCATCGCCTCGACCTGCGCCTCGATCGAGAGCGGCAGGTGCACCGCCATCTGGTCGCCGTCGAAGTCGGCGTTGAAGCCCTTGCAGACGAGCGGGTGGATCCGGATCGCGTTGCCCTCGACCAGGACCGGCTCGAACGCCTGGATGCCCATCCGGTGCAGGGTCGGGGCGCGATTGAGGAGGACCGGGTGGTTGTGGATGACCTCCTCGAGGATGTCCCACACCTCCTCGACCTTCCGCTCGAGCATCTTCTTGGCCGACTTGATCGTGTCGGCGTGGTTCAGCTCCTTGAGCCGGCGGATGATGAACGGCTGGAAGAGCTCCAGCGCGATCTTCTTCGGCAGGCCGCACTGGTGGAGCCGCAGGTCGGGGCCGACGACGATGACCGAACGCGCGGAGTAGTCGACGCGCTTGCCGAGCAGGTTCTCGCGGAACCGGCCCTGCTTGCCCTTGATCATGTCCGTCAGCGACTTCAGCGGCCGGTTCGACGACCCGAGCACGGGCCGCTTGCACCGGTTGTTGTCGAAGAGCGCGTCGACGGCCTGCTGGAGCATCCGCTTCTCGTTGCGGATGATGACCTCGGGCGCGTTCAGGTCGACGAGCTTCTTGAGCCGGTTGTTCCGGTTGATGATCCGGCGGTAGAGGTCGTTCAGGTCGCTCGTGGCGAAGTTGCCGCTATCCAGGAGCACGAGCGGGCGCAGGTCCGGCGGGATGACCGGGATGCACTCCAGGACCATCCACTCGGGCCGGTTGTCCGAGTCGCGGAGGCTCTCGACGACCTTCAGGCGCTTGGTGAGGTCCTTCGTGCGCTGCTTGCTCGAGGTCTCGCCGAGCTCCTGGCGGAGCGTCTTGGAGAGGCTGACGAGGTCGAGCCGCGCGAGCATCTTGCGGATGGCGTCGGCGCCCATGTCGGCGGTGAAGCTGTCGCCGTAGGCCTCGCGGTGCTTGCGGTAGTCTTCCTCGGTCAGGAGCTGGCGCTCCTTGAGCGGGGTGTCGCCGGGGTCGATGACGACGTAGTCCTGGAAGTAGATGATCCGCTCGAGGCTGGTCGTCCGCATGTCGAGCAGGGTGCCGAGGCGGCTGGGCATCGCCTTGAAGAACCAGATGTGGACGACCGGCGCGGCCAGCTCGATGTGGCCCATGCGCTTGCGGCGGACGCGGCTGTGCGTGACCTTGACGCCGCAGCGGTCGCAGATCATCCCCTTGTACTTCATGCCGCGGTACTTGCCGCAGGCGCACTCCCAGTCCTTCTCGGGCCCGAAGATCCGCTCGCAGAACAGGCCGTCCTTCTCGGGGCGGTAGGTCCGGTAGTTGATCGTCTCGGGCTTCTTGACCTCTCCGAACGACCAGCTGCGGATGTCGTACGGGCTGGCGAGCCCGATCTTGACGGCCCCATAGTCGTTGATACGATCGTAGGCACTCTCGCCCATGCTCACGAGGCACTCTCCTCTGCACGCCGAGGGGCGGTGCGGAAGCGGGGTGATTCGGGGGATTGATTCGGCCGGCGGACGGGACGTCGCGGAGATTCGGTGGTTACATCGGAGTGTCAGCTTCGCCCAATTTCGGTCGACAGGAAACGCAACGAACGCGGCACCGCCCACCCCGTCGACCGGGCGGACGTCCGCGGTCACTCAATCGGCCGATCCGAGCCGAGCATCGAGGCGCAAGGCCGGCAGCCTCCGTGGCCGGTTCTCAGGGACTCCAAGGTTGCGGGGTCGGTGGCTCAGTCGGAGTCGCATCGCCCATCCCGAGCGGATCCGCCGGGCCCTCGCGGCCGTCGCCGCGGGCCCGCCGGTGGAGTCGGTTCTCGTCGATGATACCGGAATCGTCGGGGGATTCCAAGAAGAATCTGCTTGACAGCGCCGATTGGCATCGGATTTCGCCGCTAGACGCTCGCCGAGGGCTCGGCCCGACTCGCGAGGAGTCGCCGCGCCGCCTCGAGCGCCTCGTCGTCTTCCAGGTCCCACACGGCTCCCGCATCCAGACGTGGGCTCACTCGGGCTCTTCGTCCTCCTCCTCGTCATCGTCCCCCACGCCCAATCCTTCGAGCCCCCCGGTGATCTCGATGTCGGCGACCTCGCGGAGGTGGTAGACCTTCCCGGCGAGGGTGATCTCGGCGTCCTCCAGCGGGGCGACGGCGTCGGGGTCGGCGACGTCGATGGCCTGGTCGTAGGAGTCGAGCGTCTTCATCAGGGCCGCCTCGAACTCCTCGGGGGCGACCCCGAGGGCGTCGAGGTCCTCCTCGCGCGGGTTGATCGTGATCTCGATCTCGTCGTCGCCGAGGTCGTGGTCGTCGTGGTCGTGTTCGTCGGCCACGGTGGGCCTCCTTTCAAGGTCGATTGACCCGGATCAACTGGCCGCCCAGGTCGGCGAACGAGGAGATAGCTTGATCGATCCGACGGGCAAGCGCGGGGACGTCCACGTCACGCGAGCAGACGATGATTCCCGCATGGGCGACGAGCTGGCAATGGAGTCCGATGAAGTCGCGTCGGTTGAAGGTCAGCACGGCCCTGCCGAGGGTCGTGGCATCGGAGAGCACATCGAGATCCGCGACGCCCTGATTCGCTCGACCTACCTCCCCGACGGTCAGGATGTCGTGGCCAAGCCGCCGCAATTCGTGAACCACGGGGTGATCGAAGTCCTCGTCGGCATAGAGCCGAGCCATCCCTCACGCGTCCTCGTTCTCGCGGATGGTCCGGTCGATCTCGTCGCCGTGCTGGTCGAAGTAGGCCCAGGCCGCCTCCAGGTCGGCCGGGCCCAGGTCGGGGTGGCGTTCGAGGATCTGGGCGTCGGTCAGCCCGAGCTTCCTCCACTCGACCAGGCCGGCCACGGTATGGCGCGTGTTGCGAATACGGGCGTCGCCGCCGCAGACGCCGGGGGTCTTCTCGATCCGACTCGGGGCCTGGACGTGATTCGACGGGGTCATGATCCGTTCCCATCCTCCATCAAGGCGACCTGCCGCCGCTTCGCCGCGTCCGCCGCCCCCGGCTGCGCCATCCATCCGAAAACCGCGTCGAAAACGTCCTCGATCTCGGTGGTCCCGGAATACGAGCGGAGCTTGATCCGGGCGCCGCAACGGGGGCAGGTCGCGTAGACACCGAACGGATCGGCTTCGAAATGCACGCCGCAATGTTCGACGTCACGGTGGGCGGGGAAGCTGCGAATGGCCTCGATCAAGGCTTCAGAGATCGCATCGCGGACGAGCATGCAGATCCCCGGCCATGAATCGACCGCGGCGGCCCGGCCCCGTCCATTTTACGGGCGAGGCCGGGCCGCCGGGAGTCGTCAGATCCGCTTCTTCTCGAGCTGCATGTTCAGCCCCAGCCCGCGGATCTCGTTCGTGAGCACGTCGAAGCTCGCGGGGGTGCCGGCCTCGAGCGTGTTCTCGCCCTTGACCATGCTCTCGTAGATCTTCGTCCGGCCCTCGACGTCGTCCGACTTGACGGTCAGGAGCTCCTGGAGGATGTAGGCCGCGCCGTAGGCCTCCAGGGCCCAGACTTCCATCTCGCCGAACCGCTGGCCGCCGAACCGGGCCTTGCCGCCCAGCGGCTGCTGGGTGATCAGGCTGTACGGGCCGGTGGCGCGGGCGTGGATCTTGTCGTCCACCAGGTGGTGGAGCTTGAGCATGTAGATGTAGCCGACGGTCACCCGCTGGTCGAAGGCCTCGCCCGTGCGGCCGTCGAAGAGCTGGGCCTTGCCGTTCTCGGGCAGGCCGGCCTCGCGGAGGCACGGCGTGGATGACCTCCTCGCTCGCGCCGTCGAAGACCGGGCAGATCGCCTGGAACCCGAGCTTGGCCGCGGCCCAGCCCAGGTGGGTCTCGAGGATCTGGCCCACGTTCATCCGGCTCGGCACGCCCAGCGGGTTCAGGAGGATCTCGACGGCCGTGCCGTCGGCGAGGAACGGCATGTCCTCCTCGGGGAGGATCTTGGCGATGACCCCCTTGTTGCCGTGGCGGCCGGCCATCTTGTCGCCGACGGAGATGACCCGCTTGGTCGCGATGTAGACCTTGACCATCTGGAGCACGCCCGAGGGCAGCTCGTCGCCGCGCTTCAGGCTATTGAGCTTGCGGTCCTTCTCGTCGCGAAGCGCCTCGACCCGCGGGCCGAACGTGCGGACGACCTTGCGGGCGGCCTCGGTCTTGTCGGGCGAGCGGAGGTCGAGCGCCTCGAGCTTGAACCGCTCGGACTCGTCGGCGAGGACCTTGGTGTCCTTGTCGCGGCCGAGCGGCTTGCCCGTGCCGGGGTCGAGCACCGGGCCGCCGATCGCGTCCTCGAGCGCCTTGATCATCGCCTTGTATTCCTCGGCGATCTTGGCGTTCTCGGCCGTCTCGGTGTCCTTCAGCTCCTTCTCGAAGGCCTTGCGCTCGTCCTCGTTCAGGCTCATCCGCCGGCTGAACCGCTGGGTGTTGATCACGATCCCCTCGACGCCCGAGGGGACCTCCAGCGAGTCATTTTTGACGTCCTCGCCGGCCCGGCCGAAGATCGCGTGAAGCAGCTTCTCTTCCGGCGTCAGCTCGCTCTTCGACTTCGGCGCGACCTTGCCGACGAGGATGTCGCCCGGCTTGCAGTAGGTGCCGATCCGGATGATCCCGTTCTCGTCCAGGTTCCGCAGCGCCTTCTCGGAGACGTTCGGGATGTCCCGCGTGAACTCCTCGCGGCCCAGCTTCGTCTCGCGGATCTCGATCTCGAACTCCTCGATGTGGATGGACGTGTAGACGTCCTCCTTCACCAGGCGCTCGGAGATGATGATCGCGTCCTCGAAGTTGTAGCCGTCCCACGCCATGAAGCCGACGAGGACGTTGCGGCCCAGGGCCAGCTCGCCCTTGAAGGTGCTGGCGCCGTCGGCGAGGATGTCGCCCTTCTTGACCTTCTGGCCCAGGGCCACGACCGGCTTCTGGTTCAGGCAGGTCCGCTCGTTGAGGCCGACGTACTTGCGGAGCTTGATCGGCGGGTCCTCGTCGAGCACGATCTTGTTCGAGTCGACGTAGGTGATCTTGCCGTCGTGCGCGGCGCGGACGATCATGCCCGAGTTCATCGCGACCGGCCGCTCCAGGCCCGTGGCCACGATCGGCGGCTCGGCGACGAGCAGCGGCACGGCCTGCCGCTGCATGTTCGAGCCCATCAGCGCCCGGTTGGCGTCGTCGTGCTCGAGGAACGGGATCAGCCCGGCCGAGACGCCCACCATCTGCTTGGGCGAGATGTCCATGTACTGGACCTGGTCGACCCCGACGGTGTGGAAGTCGGTCTGATAGCGGGCGATGACGTTCGGCCCCTTGAGCTTCCGATGGTCGTCGGACGGGGCGTCGGCCGGGGCGAGGTAGGCCTCGGCCTCCTCGTCGGCCCGCATCCACTTGACCTTGTCGGTCGGGTGGCCGTGCTTGATCTCGCGGTACGGGGTGACGAGGAAGCCCAGGTCGTCGACGCCGGCGTAGATGCCGAGCGAGGAGATCAGGCCGATGTTCGTCCCCTCGGGGGTCTCGATCGGGCAGATCCGGCCGTAGTGCGAGATGTGGACGTCGCGGACCTCGAAGCCGGCCCGCTTCCGGTTCAGCCCGCCCGGCCCGAGCGCCGAGAGCCGGCGCTCGTGGGTGAGCTGGGCCAGGGGGTTGGTCTGGTCGACGACCTGCGAGAGCTCGCCGCGGCCGAAGAAGTACTCGATCGCCGCGCTGATGCTCTTGGGGTTGATCAGGCTCCGGGGCGTCGAGGTCCTCGGCGTCCTTCAGGCTCATCCGCTCCTGGACGGTCCGCCGGAGCTTGAGGAAGCCCTTCCGCAGCTCGTCGGCGGCGAGCTCGTCGATCGTCCGCAGCCGGCGGTTGCCCAGGTGGTCGATGTCGTCGACGTGGCCCTGGCCCTTGCGGAGGTTCAGGATGAAGCGGATCGCGTTCAGGTAGTCCTGGACGTCGAGCGTCATCTGCTCCTCGGGGACGTTCTGGTTGAACTTGCGGTTGATCCGGAACCGGCCGACGCGGCCGAGGCGGTAGCGGTTGGTGTCGAAGAACTTCTCGTGGAACAGCTCCCGGGCCTTCTCGAGCTGGGGCGGGTTGCCCGGCCGGAGCCGCTGGTAGATCCGCAGCAGGGCGCTCTCGTGGTCGAACGTCGGGTCGTCCTGGAGCGACTGGAGGATGAGCAGGTCCTTGGCGTCCTTGAGGACCTCGATCTTGCCGATCTTGGCGTCGGCGAGGATCTGGGCCGAGGCCTTGGAGATCGTCGCGCCCGACTCGATCAGGACCTCGCCCGTCGCCGGGTCGACGACGTCGCCGCAGGCGATCCGGCCCTCGAGCTTCGCCGCGGCATCCTTGGCGCCGGTGTCGATCGTCTCGGCGTCGTAGAACGCCTTGAGGATCGCGTCGTCGTACGAGAACTGCGGGCTCATGGCCCGCAGCAGCGTCATCGACGAGAACTTGCCCGACTGGTCGATCCGGACGCCGAGCTTGTCCTGGCGGGTGACCTGGAGCTCGATCCAGCTCCCGCGCTCGGGGATGATCCGGCAGGCGTGGAGCTTCTTGTCGCCGGCCTCGATGTCGACGACGAAGTCGACGCCGGGGCTGCGGTGGAGCTGGCTGACCACGACCCGCTCGGCGCCGTTGATGATGAACTCGCCGCCGCCGATCATGATCGGCATGTCGCCGAGGTAGACCGACTCCTCGATCGCCGTCTCGCCCTTGTTCAGGCGGAGCCAGACGTGGAGCGGGCCGGCCGTAGGTGAGGCGGAGTTGCCGGCACTCGTCGGGCTCGTAGCGCGGCTTGCCGAGGTCGAACTTGATGTATTCGAGCTTGAGCGTCTTGTCGTAGCTCTCGATCGGGAAGATCTCGCGGAAGACGCCCTCGAGCCCGGCGTCCTTGCGGTCCTCGGGCGCGAGGTCGGCCTGGAGGAACCGCTCGTAGCTCCGCGTCTGGATCTCGGTCAGGTCGGGGACGGGGAAGACGTCGTGGATCTTCCCGAAGTTACGCTGCTTCTCGGGGACGATCCGCCGGACTTTGGTCGACGAGACGTGGCCATGGAGTCGGGCTCCTCATGGGAACTTTAAGGGAGGCGCGGGCCTTCGATCGTGCGGCGGCATTCGGCGCGCGGGTGTCGGCGGAGCCGGGCCCGTCGGCGGGTCCGGCCTGGGTCGCGTCGGGACCGATGCGGTGGGGGATCATCCCGTTGGGTCGCGTCCGGCCATGGGCAAGAGGGGCGGACCTCGGCCGCCGGTCGATCGCTCCGCGACCCGGCGCGCGCAAGGGGGCCTCGACGCAATCCCGCCGCGAGGGCGGAGACGCCGAGGCCGAACAAGTCATTGTAGCGACGGGATCAAGCGTCTACCAGTAGGTCGCGGGGTTGCCCACTTACGCCCCACCCTGCCCTCGCCCGCAAGGGCGAGGGTGAAGACTCCTCCGGTCGGAGGAGAAGAAGTCCCCTCCCCCTTGCGGGCGAGGGTTAGGGTGCGGGGTCGCGGTGAAGGCCTGCGACCACCCGAACTCACTTGATCTTGACGGTCGCGCCGGCGTCCTCGAGCTCCTTCTTGAGCTTGTCGGCGTCGTCCTTCGAGACCGCCGGTCTTGACCGCCTTGGGGGCGGCCTCGACGAGGTCCTTGGCCTCCTTCAGGCCCAGGCCGGTGGCGGCGCGGACGACCTTGATGACGTTGATCTTGTTGGCGCCGGCGGCCTCGAGCACGACGTCGAACTCGGTCTGCTCGGCGGCCTTCTCGGCCGGGGCGGCGGCGACGGCCGGGCCGGCGGCGACGGCCGCGGCGGCGGCCTTGATCCCGTGGACGTCCTCGAGGTAGTCGCCCAGGGCCTTGGCCTCGAGGACCGTCAGCTTGACGATCGAGTCGCCCAGGGTCTTGATGTTGTCGGCGTAGGTGGCGGCTTCGGCGGTGGCCATCGGTCGGGGTTCCTTTCCGGGTCGGGCGCGGCTGTGCGCCCGGGGATTCTGGGGAAGTAATCGGTGCGGCGGGAGGCCACACCCTACGAGTAAGTCACGGAAGTCCGGCGTTTATCGCGAGGCGACGGCCGCGGGGACCGTCGCCGGGAAATCGATCCGATGTCAGCTCGCCTCGGCCGGCGCGGCCCCGGCGTCCCCTCCGCCTTCCGGGGCGGGGGCTTCACCTTCGGCGGCGCCCTCGGACGAGGGTCTTGAGCTGGCCGAGCAGGCCGCTGGCCGGGGCGTTCGCCAGGCTGACGACCCGCTGGACCGGGCCAGGCGCCAGGCTCACGACCCGGCCGATCAGCGCCTCGCGGCTGGGCAGCTTGGTGATGTCCTCGACCTGGGCCGGGCGTGATGACCGTCCCGTCGACGGCGCCCCCCTTGATCTCGGGCTTCTTGAGCTTCTTGACCTGGTCCGAGATCTCCTTGGCGAGCTCGGCCGGGCCGTCGCCCCCCCAGATCGCCACGCGACGGGCCGGTCAGGTAGCCGTCGAGCCCGCCCAGGCCCATCTCGTCGAAGACGCGGCGGGCCAGCGTGTTCCGCAGGGCCCGGATCTTGATCTTCTTCTTCCGCAGGTCCATGCGGAACTGGTGCTCGCTGACCGCGTCGAGCCCCTTGAAGTCGAGGATCAGGACCGAGGTCGCCCCGCCCAGGTCGGCGCGGACTGGTCCATCATCATTTCTTTGACGTATTTGCTCATAAGTCGATGTGCTCCCGTGGGGCCATGGCCCTGGTCGTCAGGCGATGACCCGGATGCCGGGGCTCATCGTGGCCGAGATGGTGACCGACCGGATGTAGGTCCCCTTCGCCGCCGCCGGCTTGACCGTCCTGAGGTGGTTGAGGAACGCCTGGATGTTCTCGGCGAGCTGGGCCTCGTCGAAGCTCAGCTTGCCGACGGCCGCCGCGACGTTGCCGCCCTTGTCGTTGCGGAACTCGATCTTGCCCGCCTTGAACTCGCGGACGCCCGAGGCGATGTCGGTCGTGACGGTCCCCGACCGCGGCGACGGCATCAGCCCGCGCGGGCCGAGGACGCGGCCGAGCGGGCCGACGACGCCCATCATGTCGGGCGTGGCCAGGGCCACGTCGAAGTCCATGAACCCGCCCTTGATCTTCTGGGCCAGGTCGTCGCCGCCGACGATGTCGGCGCCGGCTTCCTTCGCCTTCTCGGCGTTGTCGCCCTGGGCGAACACGGCGACCCGGACCGTCTTGCCGATCCCGTGGGGCAGGCGCCACCGAGCCGCGGACGTTCTGGTCGCTCTGCTTCGGGTCGATCCCGAGGTTCGTCGAGACCTCGACGGTCTGGTTGAACTTCGTCGTGCCGAACGGTCTTCAGCTTCTTGATCGCGTCGGTCAGCGGGATCGGGTCTTCGGTCTTGACCTTCTCGCTCAACGCGCGATAGCGCTTCGATCGATAGTGCAAGTTCGCGCTCCTTTCGGGAGGGCTGCCGCCTGTCGGTTCCGGGGACTGAGGGTCTGGTCGATGAGGAGACTTATCCCCTCGTCGTCCCGACACCGGCCGGCGGGCGGTCGCGCCGGCGGTCCCCAACACGTCCGGGGCGGCACGGGCCGCCCCGCTATTCCTCTCAGCCTGGTTGGTATTACCTCAACTCACGTTTTCCGCCGCCTGCCCGAGCCCGCGGCGGTGGGCTTGACCTCCAGGTCGGTCACCAGGAGCAGGTCGATGACATTGAAGGAGTCGTCGGGCTGATAAACGATGACCGTCCGGCCGCTCGGGGATGAGGCCAGGAATTCCCGGTGATGAACGGGCACATTCCGACCGTCCGCCAGGTGGATGACGAACGGCTGGAACGGCTGGGCATCATAAAGATGTCGGACCTGCTGGATCGTCACGGGGTTCAGCCCTTGATCTCGACGCCCATGCTCCGCGCCGTGCCGGCGATGATCCGGCAGGCGTGGTCGATGTCGCGGGCGTTGAGGTCGTTGAACTTGGTCTCGGCGATCTTCTTGACCTGGTCGGGCGTGACCGTCGCCGACCTTGACCTTGTGCGGCTCGGCCGAGCCCGAGGCGATGCCGGCGGCCTGCTTGAGCAGGACGGCCGCGGGCGGGCTCTTGGTGATGAACTCGAACGAGCGGTCCGAGTAGATCGTGATCTCGACGGGGATCGTCGTCCCCTTCATCTCCTTGGTCCGCTCGTTGAACTGCATCACGAACTGGCCGATGTTCACGCCGTGCTGGCCCAGCGCCGGGCCGACCGGGGGCGCGGGCGTGGCCTGGCCGCCGGGGCACTGGAGCTTCACCTTCGCCGTCATCACCTTCGCCATCGCCAGTCTCCGATCCGATTCGATCCGCCGGGCCCGGCCCGATGCGTGGCGGTATTCGTGCTCTGCTCAGATCAGATCCGCTCGACCTGCCAGTGTTCCAGGTCGACGGGCGTCGGCCGGTTGAAGATGATCAGCATCACCTTGACCAGGCCGCGGGCCTCGATGACCTCCTCGATCGTCCCCTCGAAGTTCTCGAACGGGCCTTCCTTGATCTTCACGCGGTCGCCCCGCTCGACGTTGATCTTGACCTGCGTCGGCTTCTCGTCCTTGCCGTCTGCTGGCCGAGCATCTGGTCTCGACCTCGTCGTTGGACATCTTCGACGGCGTGCCGTGGGCCCCGACGAAGTCGCCGACGCCGGGGGTCTCGCGGACGGTGAACCAGGTCTTCTCGTTCAGCTCCATCTCGACCATGATGTAGCCGGGGTAGCGTCTTCCGCTCGACGGTCCGCTTCTTGTTGTTGCGGATCTCGATGATCTTCTCGGTCGGGACGACGATCCGGCCGAAGAACCGCTGGAGCCCCTGGATCTTCACCCGGCGCTCGAGCGCGTCGCGGATCGTGTCCTCGCGGCCGCTCTGGACCTTGAGGACGTACCAGACCAGCTCCGGCGCCGGCTCGTCGTCGTCGCCGGTCGGCGGGGCCGGGGCGGCGGCTCGGGCGGGGGAGTCGCGGGTGCCGAGCGAGCCGCCGTCGGGAGTCTGCTCCTCGACGACGGGAGTGGGCCGAAGTCGATGTCGTCGGTTGCGTGGTTCATGCCGGGCCAGTCGCGATGAGCGGAGGGTTCGGTCGTGTGGACGGCGTCAGGCGTTCGAGCCCAGGTCGCTCGTGTCGCCGAAGCGGAGCACGCCGATCATCTTCAGGAGGAACTGCCAGAGGAAGTCGACGCCGAAGAGGAAGACGGCCATCAGGGCCACGGTCACGAGCACGACGGTCGTCGCCCGCTTGAGCTCGTCGCGGCTGGTCCACGAGACCTTGTTCATCTCGGCCTCGGTCGCGATCAGGAACTCGACGAACGGCGGGTACTCGACGACCCGGTAGACGAGCCAGCCGAGCACGACGCCCAGGGCGGCGGGCACGCCGAGCTGGGTCATCTTCGGGTGGTCGCCGAGGTTGTAGTAGAGCTGGAGCAGCCCGAGCGACGACGACGGCGCCCAGGCCGATCGCGGTGCGAGCCGGGCGTGGCGGCCCTGGAGCGGCTTGTACCGGTCGGCCCGCACCAGGTTGGCCAGGAACGGCGCCGAACCAGCCGCCCGACTTGTTCGAGCCGCCCGCGGCCGCCTTGTTCGCCTTCGCCGGCGCCGGGATCGACGCTCCGTCTTTGACTTTGCCCATGACACCCTCAACGGGGCCGACTTTGGGGCCCCGACGCCGCCCGCCCATCAGATTCGACGCCGACCGATCGGACCGGAGCACGAGCGGAGGGAATCGAACCCCCAACCGCCGGTTTTGGAGACCGGTGCTCTACCAATTGAGCTACGCTCGTAACGACCCGGGCCCGGCCGATCGCCGGCCCGCCGGACGACCGGACGCCCCGCCGCGGCGATCTCGCCGCGCGGGCCTTACTTCTTCCGCGACTCCTTGTGGGCCGTGTGCGTCCGCGCCTTCGGGCAGTACTTCTTCAGCTCGAGCCGCTCGGCCCCCCGGGTCTCCTTCTGGATCCGGTAGTTCCGCTCGCCGCACTCGGTGCATTCCAGCCAGACATATTCGCGCATGGTTCGGTCCTGCGGCGATCGGGCCGGCGTCGGGCCGGGGCGGCTCGCCCGGCCCGACGCGCCGCGGCTTCGGCTTACTGGAGGATCTTGGTCACGACGCCGGCGCCGACGGTCTTGCCGCCCTCGCGGATGGCGAAGCGGAGGTTCTCCTCCATGGCGATCGGCGTGTGCAGCTCGACCGTCATCTTGACGTTGTCGCCGGGCATGCACATCTCGGCCTCGCTGCCGTCCTCGGACAGCAGGTTGAGCACCGTGCCGGTCACGTCGGTCGTGCGGAAGTAGAACTGCGGGCGATACCCGGTGAAGAACGGGGTGTGCCGGCCGCCCTCTTCCTTGCCCAGGACGTAGACCTCGGCCTCGAACTTGGTGTGCGGCGTGATCGAGCCCGGCTTGCAGATGACCTGGCCGCGCTCGAGGTCGTTCTTCTCAACGCCTCGGAGCAGGACGCCGACGTTGTCGCCGGCCTCGCCCTCGTCGAGCGTCTTCTGGAACATCTCGACGCCGGTGACGGTCGAGTTCTTGTTGGCGTCGAGGCCGACGATCTCGACCTCGTCGCCGACCTTGACACTCGCCGCGCTCGATGCGGCCGGTGCCGACGGTGCCGCGGCCCTTGATCGAGAAGACGTCCTCGATCGGCATCAGGAACGGCTTGTCCTTCTCGCGGACCGGCTCGGGGATGTAGTCGTCCAGCGCCTTGACGAGGTCGACGATGCACTTGCGGCGGCCTTGGCGTCGGTCGGGTTCTCGCAGGCCGGGCGGCTGCAGCCGCGGATGATCGGGATCTCGTCGCCGGGGAACTCGTACTTGGTGAGCAGCTCGCGGAGCTCCATCTCGACCAGCTCGAGCAGCTCCGGGTCGTCGACGAGGTCGATCTTGTTGAGGAAGACGACGAGCGCGGGCACGCCGACCTGGCGGGCGAGCAGGATGTGCTCGCGGGTCTGCGGCATCGGGCCGTCGGCGGCCGAGACGACGAGGATCGCGCCGTCCATCTGGGCGGCGCCGGTGATCATGTTCTTGATGTAGTCGGCGTGGCCCGGGCAGTCGATGTGGGCGTAGTGCCGCTTCTCGCTCTCGTACTCGACGTGCGCGACGGCGATGGTGACGGTCTTGTTGGCGTCGCGGACGGTGCCGCCCTTGGCGATGTCGGCGTAGGCCTTCGCCTTGGCCTGGCCGTGCGCGGCCAGGACCGCCAGCAGCGCGGCCGTCAGGGTCGTCTTGCCGTGGTCGATGTGACCGATCGTGCCCACGTTGACGTGCGGCTTGGTCCTGACAAACGTTTCCTTGGCCATCGTTGCTCCCGTCGTCTCCTGGAACCGGGGCGGCGTTCGGCGACCGGGTCGACCCGGCACGTCTCCGCCCCTGACTACCTGCCGCGCGGTGGGTCGACTCTCGGCCCGGGATCGACCGCGAGCCGCCCGATCGGACCGACCGATCGAACCGAAAGCTGCCGCTGGGATTTGAACCCAGGACCTCGTCCTTACCAAGGACGCGCTCTACCAACTGAGCCACGGCAGCGTGTCAACCCTGCGAAAAGCCTCGGACCTCCCGTCTCACTGTCTCCCGCGGAGCCGCCCCCGTCGCCCCGGCGAGAGCGGGTGATGGGAATCGAACCCACGTAGCCTGCTTGGAAGGCAGGTACTCTACCATTGAGTTACACCCGCCTGGGTCCGTCCGGGGCGATCCGGACGGCCTCGGGTCGTGGTGGCTCGGGGCCGCGCCGGGGGTGTCGTGTCGTTGGCCGTCCCGTCCCGGTGGGGTCGGGCTCCTCGGTGTCGCTCGGTCTCGCCCCGCCGATCCTTCGCGGCCCGGGAGCGATGGGTGGAGCAGGATTCGAACCTGCGAAGGCAGTGCCACCAGATTTACAGTCTGGCCCCTTTAGCCACTTGGGTATCCACCCGAGTCGACGTCCGTCCGGGCCTTCGCGTCCAGTGGTCCGTTCCGACGGCCGCGGCCCGCCGGACAGAGCTGGCGGTGAGAGTCGAACTCACAACCGTCGGTTTACAAAACCGGTGCTCTGCCGATTGAGCTACGCCAGCGACCAGCAGGCCGTGAAATTCCTAAACTATATCGCCGAGGTCCCTCGATGCAAGAGCGCTTCGCGACCGCCGCGAAAAACCGCCGGCCTCGCCGCGTCCCCCCCCGACGAACGCGACCGCGTCCGGCCGGTTCTCGGGAACCCTTCGGCCAGCCGCGGTCGATCCGTCCGGGCGCACGCGGGCACTCGTGCCCGTCGGGCGAGACTGAATCTTATCGCGGGACCGGGCCCTTCGGCAAGGGATCGATTCGGCGATTCACGACCCCCAAGCTTCTCGACGCCGCTGACGGTGGCGAGGTTCGGCCGCGCGGAGATCAGCCGATCGGCTCGATCGTCACGGGGCCGCCGTCGACGGCGTCGATCGTCAGGCGGTGGCCATCGAGGAGGGCCATGCCGATGAGGGGGTCGTCTCCCGTTACCATCGCGAGGACATCGCGAGTCACGCCATTCCATAGGACCTTGGCACGGTAGACGGGCAATAGGACCGCCTGGCCATCCGCCAAGATGGCTTGTTCGTTGATCCAGAAAGGCAGACCAAGGAGCGCCGTAAGGGCCGGCGGCAAGGTCAGGAAGCCATTGAAACCCGTGTCGATAACGGCCTCGATCTCCTCGGTCTGACCGGCGGCTCCGATCAGGACAAGCCGAACGACGGCCTCACGCCCGCCCGAGACGGCCCCGGAGATCATCGACGCCAGCGGAACGACGACCCGCCGATCCTGTGGGCGGCGGGATAGCCAATCCGGAAGAGGAAACGGTTTCGCCCGTTGCCGGGGTTCTTGGCTTCGACCCGATCGACCGCCGCCAGTTCGCTCTCATCGATCTCGTAATCTCCCGTCTCGATGTCGAGAGCGAGAAACTTGCCCCTGTGCTCCGGCTCGACGACCGAGCGGAGGTCGCGGTCGTAGATTTCGTGAGCGCGGCGGGCGACTTCCTCGAGCTCATGCTTCGGGACGGGCATATCCGGGCCTCCTCGGCTGATCCGCTCACAGCATCGGCAGGTCCAGCTTTTCCTCGCCCGCGATCTTGCGGAGCTTGTCCTGGGCCCGCGACTCGATCTGGCGGACGCGCTCCTTGGTGATGCCGAGCTCGCGGCCGAGCTGCTCGAGGGTCTGCTCGTTGGCGCCGTTGATGCCGAAGCGGCTGACGATGATCCGCCGCTCGCGGTCGTCGAGCCGGCCGAGCATGCCCTTGACCGCCTCCTGCATCCGCCGCTGGGCGCTCTCGTACTCGTGCTCGTCGATCCGGTTGTCGGCGGCGGCCTCGAACATCTCCTCGTGGCCGGTGACGAACCGGTCGCGGCGGAAGTTCTCCTCGGGGATCGTCCGGGCGAAGTTCTTCATGATCGCCCACGAGGCGTAGGTGCAGAACTTGTTGCCGCGGGCGTAGTCGAACTTCTCGACGGCGCGGATCAGGCTCATGTTGCCGTCGGAGACCAGCTCGAAGAAGTTGTTCGACGGGCCGACGTGCCGCTTGGCGATCGAGACGACCAGCCGCAGGTTGGCGCGGATGATCTGGTTCTTGACGGCCAGGGCCTCCTCCTGGAGCCGCTCGATCTCGTCGAGGTCGGAGGTCTTGGCCTTGGCCGGGTCGAGCTTCTCGCGGAGGGCGTTGGCCAGGTACTTCAGGAAGTTCATCTTGCGGAACAGGTGCGCCTCCTGCTCGCGGGTGAGCAGGGGCACCTCGTAGAGGCTGGCCAGGTAGGGCGGCAGGCCCTTGGGGGCCTTGGTCCGCCGCGGGGCCTTGCCGTCGGCCGGCAGCGGGCATCGCGGCGAGGATCTCGGCCTTCGCCTTCGGGTCGTCGAAGCTCTCGTGCGCCATGAACTCGAGCTTGCGTCGAGAGGATGCGCCGGGCGCGCATCTCGTTCAATGATCCGGTAGATGCTCGACCGGGTCCGGCCGAACTGGACGGCGAGGTTCTCGGCCGACACGCCGCGGCCGTTGGCGTAGAGCCGGTGGATCTTCGCCTTATCCGTCTCGTCGAGGGGGGCGGTCGACGGCGGGAAGATGGCCCGGTCCGGGTGGCTCAGGTCGTAGGACTTCAGGGTCGTGCGAACCGTCTCGGTGGAGCGTCCCATCTTCCGTGCGATCCTCCGCGCGATTTCGATCAGGCCGTGGTGGCGGCCGACCTGGGCCAGCCGGCGGGCACGTCGGAGGATCTCCTCCCGCTCCTCGTCGGTCAGTTGTCGGAACCGGGTGCCCCGCTCGACCTGCTCGTGATGCGTCGTCGACGAAGCGCGTGAGGCTCGATTCCAGGAACCCGACCTTGGTCCGCCCGTCGATGACGAACCGCCGGGCGACCAGGCCCTGCGACGCGCCAGCGGTTGACGGTCCGGGTCGACACGTTGTAGCGACGGCTGACGGCGTCGACCGTCAGGACCGGCTCGGCGGCCTGCTCGAGCTTCTGGCCGACGGTCGCCGACAGGTCCTCGATGAACAGGCGTAGGTCGTTCCGGACGTCGCCGCCCTCGAGCACCAGGGCGGGCACGCCCTCGGGGCGGAAGCCGGTGATCCGGAAGCAGAGGTATTCGTACGGGTAACGCTTCTCGGCCGTCGATCTCGGACAGGAGCACCTCGGCCCGGTCGATCTGCTCGAGCCGGCGGTCCTTCGGGGCGAACCGCGCCTGCTGCTCCTTCAGTTGCTTCAGCGCCGGATGGCGGTACATGCTCCCCTTCCCCCGGGCGTCGCCCCAGGCCGGGTCGCGGACCGCCCCGGCGCGATCGCCGCCCGGGACGTCCACCTCCGTGGCCCCGAGGGAATTCGTGGCCACGGGCCCAATCTTCTGCGACGCCCCTCTCATCTTCCGACGCCCTCCGGCGCGGCCGGGTTCGCTGCTACTCAAGTAGTACGCAAAGTCAATGCCCGCGGATCGCTCAAAAACTCCGTCCCGCCTGCGATCCTAAGCGGCCCACCAGGACAGGACCGCCTCGGCCTCTCCGCTCGCCTCCACGCAAGCGGTCTTAACTTCAGATTGCCCGGATACTCTAGATTAACACGAATTAACGTCGTCGGGACGTCCAGCCCCGACCTCTATCCCTTTAGACGTTCGAGACACGCCCGGCATTTCTAGTAATGATTGCAATCACCAAAACCGGACACGAAATCACCGCCCAGGCCGATTTTCGTCCATCTTACAAAACTGAACCGGCGGGTCAATAAAGAGAAGATCGGGCGTTGCGTGCGGTCAACAGAAGGGGCGGAGGGCGCGGCGGAGGGCGTCGGCGGTGGGGTAGCGGTCGGCGGGCTCGCGGGCGAGGCCCTTCTCGAGGACGGCGGCCAGGCCGGCGGGCACCTCGGGCCGGCGGTTGCGGATCGGGACGGGGGATTCTTCGAGGAGGGTGCGGATCAGGTCGCCGCCGCCGTCGGATTCCTGGTCGTAGATGAACTGGCCGGAGATCAGGTAATAGAGGGTCGCGGCGGTCGAGTAGAGGTCGGCCGAGGGGAGCACGGTCTTGAAGTCGAGCATCTGCTCGGGCGGCATGAACGGGATCGTCCCGCGCATCTCGCCGGAGAAGGTCAGGCCCGAGAGGCCGAGGCCGCGGAAGCTCTTGGCCAGGCCGAAGTCGGAGATCTTGGCGATCGAGCCCGGCGGGCGTCTGGCCGATCAGGATGTTCTCGGGCTTGATGTCGCGGTGGACGAACCCGAGCGCGTGGGCGTGCTCCAGCCCCTTGAGCACCTGGCTGGCCATCCGGCAGGCCTGGCGGATCGGGTACGTGCCCGGGCTCGGCGTTGGCGACGGCCTCCAGGTTCGTCCCCTCGACGTACTCCATCGTGAACCAGAACTGGCCGCGGGTCATCCCCTGCTCGAGCCACTCGACGATGTTCGGGTGCTTGAGCTGGCTGATGACCGACATCTCGCGGAGGAACCGGTCGATGGCCGACCGCGTGGCGGCGCGTCTCGGGGACGATCAGCTTGAGCGCGACCATCCGGCCGGTCTGGTTGTGCCGGGCCTGGTAGACGACGCCCATCGCGCCCCGGCCGAGCTCGCGGACGATCGTGTAGTTGGGGACGGGCTGGGGGTGGTGCGGCGACTCGCCCCGGCAGAGGTCGCAGAGCCACGGATGTCGGCCGTCGCGTCGGTCGCTGGCGACGTCGACGCCCGGCGGCGCCTGCACGCCGCAGCCGGCGCAGGCGGATCGGCGCGCCGGCCGGCGGCCACGACGATCGTCGCGTCTTCGCCCCCGACGACGCCCTCGGCCGCGTCCCCCTCGAACCGGACGACGAAGACGCTCTGCCCGGCCGAGATCCGGTCGCCCGGCCCGAGCCGCGCCGGCTCGACCCGCTCGTCGTTGACGAACGTCCCGTTGGTGCTCCCCAGGTCGCGGAGCTCGCACCGCGGCGGGTTGACCTCGATCAGGAAGTGGTCGCGCGAGAGCGCCGAGTCCTCCGGCATCGCGCAATGGACGAACCGCGACCGCCCCACGATGAACGTGTCGTGGCGGTCGAAGACGAACGACGCGCCCTTGCGAGGGCCGTCGACCACATCCAAGATCACTTGCATCGTCTCGCCCGGGCTGGCCTTGCGTCGGGCCGCGGTCCTCTCCTAACCTACGAAGGAAGGGCGGGGCTCGGACAGGGGTCGGCCCCCGAAATCCGTCGGGGACGGGGGACGGGATGAGGATCGCACCGCCGGCGCGGGTGGCGCCTGGAGTCGACGCTGATCGCGCACGGCCTGCCCTGGCCGGACAACCTCGAGACGGCCCGCGACTCCGAGGCGGCCGTCCGCGAGGCCGGCGCCGAGCCGGCGACGATCGCCGTGCTCGGCCGGGTCGGTCCGGGTCGGGCTTGGATCCGATGCGAGCTGGAACGGCTCGCTCGGTCCGGTCCGGGCGCGGTCCTCAAGGCGGGCCGGCGCGACCTGGCGTGGGCGGTCGCGCGGGGGCTCGACGCGGCGACGACCGTCGGGGCGACGCTCTGGATCGCCCGCCGCCACGGCATCGACGTCATGGCGACCGGCGGCCTGGGCGGGGTCCACCGCGGGGCCGATCGCACGTTCGACGTCTCGGCCGACCTCGACGAGCTCGCCCGCGCCGACGGCGCCGCTGGTCGTCTGCTCGGGCGTGAAGTCGATCCTCGACATCGCCGGCCACGCTCGAGGTCGCTGGAGACGCGCGGGGTGACGGTCGTCGGCTACCGGACGGACGACTTCCCGGCGTTCACGACCGTCTCGAGCGGCCTGCCGCTCGAGGCCCGGGTCGACTCGCCGGCCGAGGCGGCCGACGTCGTCCGCGCCCACCGCCGGCTCGGCCTGCCCGGGGCGATCGTGCTGGCGCAGCCGCCGCCCGCCGAGCTGGCCATCCCCCGCCAGGAGATGGAGGCCGCCCTGGCCGCGGCCCTCGCGCCGGGCCGAGGAGCGGGGGATCGCCGGCAAGGCGATCACGCCGTTCCTGCTCGACGCGATCCGCGAGTCGACCGCGGGGCGGAGCCTGGCGGCGAACCGGGCGCTGATCGTCGCCAACGCGCGGCTGGCGGGCGAGGTGGCGGCGGAGCTGGGGAGGTGAGAGCGGGTCCGTCAGATGCCGCGGGCTCAGCCCCTCGACAGCGGCCGGAAGGTCCGGAGCACGTCCTCGACCTCGCGGCGGAAGGTGGGGACGGCGTCCTTGGTGGTCGTGGCGATGGCGATGACGCTGGCGAAGTCGCTGAACTGGATCAGGTAGGCGTCGAAGTGGATCGCGCGGGCGCGGGGGCCGCGGACGGGGGGCTTGAGCGCGGCCTCCATCCGGAAGACCTTCACGCCGGGCCATTCGACCGCGGGGAGCCACTCCTCGCCGCCGGCGAGGACCTCGGCCTTGAGCTGGTCCCAGCGCCTTGAGGACCTCCTTCAGGGCCGCGGGCTCGCGGCGTTCGTTGAAGACGTCGATCTGGACCAGGTCGCGGCCCTCGCGCCGCCGCGGGTCAGGAACAGGCTGTTGATGCTCGCCTGGCCGCGCGGGGGCGGCAGCAGGTCCTGGGGGTGCTGGAAGGTGAAGCGGCCGTCGGGGTCGGAGTAGGTCAGCCAGGAGTTGGCGACGGTCGCCGAGGGGGCCGAGGTCGGCGAATCGCCCCGGACGACGGGCCCGACGCCGCCGAGCCGGCGGTCGAGGATGAGCTGCTGCTCGACGCGGAACCGCCGCGGCTTGCTGCCCGCGGTCCCCGCCACGACGCCCTTGGCCACCCGCGCCATCCGCAGGCCGGTGATCGCGCCCGCGCGTCGACGAGCGGGTCGTCGGCGGCGATCGCTCCCTTTTTCGTGGTATCCTCCCGGTCGGGCTTCGGCGGGTCGAAGCTGAAGACGACCTCGGCGTTGACCAGCGTCTCGGCGACGGCCGTCTGGATCGACCCGGTCACCGCGAAGACCGCCAGCAGGCCCCGGCCCGTCGCCGGGCGGCGAAGCTCGACGAACCTGCCGCGGAGCGCGTCGCCCTGGACAGCGGGCTCGGCGAGGAGCGCCTGGACCGCCTTGCGGGGGACCTTCCAGGTGTCGTCGATCCGGACCGACTGCGTCGGCAGGATGGCCGACAGGCCGGGCAGGTAGACCTGCCGCACGGCGAGCTCGTACTCGCGCTCGCGGAGCCGGCGGCCGTCGAGGCTGATGAGCAGCGGCGACCCGTCGCGCTGCGGGTGGTACCAGACGGTCAGCCCGTCGAGGAGCCGACCTCCGGTCGCCGGGGCCGGCTCCTCGGGCTGCGAGCGGAAGCGGTCGTACGTGCGGATCGTCGAGGTGACGGCGCCGAGGCCGGAGACCTCGGCCGGGCGCTCGACGTACTCGATCTCGCGGGACGAGCCCGGCGGCGCGACGACCTCGGGGTCGTCGGTCGGTCTCCTTGACCGTCTCGGTGCTGGTGACGCGATAGGCGCCGATCGACCCCGGGGGCGGGTCGCCCTCGCGGTTCGTGTACGGCTCGGAGAATCGGTAGCGGTGCGCCAGGTCGAGCACGCGCTTCGACCCGTCCGGCGCCGCCGCGTCGGCCCCGGGCAACGCGGGCCCGTCGGCGGCGGCCGCGGCCGGGGCCTGGGCGGGCCTGCGCCGGGTCGTCGCGATCGGCGACGGGGCCTGCGCCGCGGCCAGGCCGGGGAGCCAGAGCAGGCCGAGCCAGGACGGGAGCGACGGGGGCATCCGCATGGGTAGCACTCGCGTTGTCGGTCGTCGGTCGTGCGGGCCGCCGCCCCGCCCGGTCAGGGCTTCGCGGCCGGGCCGAGCCATTCGAAGGAGCCGATCAGGCGGAGGTCCTGGTCGCCGAACCGCTCCCGCTGGTCGAGCCCCAGCGGTGAAGATGGCGAGCACCTGGTCGCCGCGGGGACCGGCAATCAAATAATAGTACCAGAGTACGCCGGTCTTGCCCTCCTTTCCCTGGACGGCGATTTTGTAGCGGTATCCGCCGGCCGGCGCCCCGTCGACGGCCCCCTCGCCGACCAGCGCCACGAACCGGGGCCCGACGGCCGCCTTGATGTCGTCGCGGAGCCGCGCCGGGTCCTCGTGCCGGCCCGGCCCGGCGTTCGGGCCGGCCGAGAGGTTGCACTGGGCGACGAACCGGCCCCGGTCGAGCCGCTTCAGTACCGCCTGCTTCTCGCCGTCCCAGTCGATGTGCCAGTCGCGGTCGTGGACGAGCTGGTACTTGCCGTCGGGCGACGCGAAGAGCGAGCAGCTCGCGATCGGCGTCGATGTCCGTCGGCACGCCCGCCAGGTTGGCGTCGGTGAGCTCCGAGGGGGTCGCGACGGCCTGGCGCGCGACCTTCAGCGTGCTCTTGATGTCCAGCCCCGCCTCGACCGGCCCCGGCCTGCGGGCCTCGGCTCGCTCGACCTCGAGCGACTCGACGCGGCCCGCCTTCCGATCGAAGGTGAACGAGCCGGCGAGGGTGATCGTCCCCGGCCCGCCCAGGTACGAGCCGCGGACCTGCCCCTTGAGCCGGACGACGGCCCGGGCGTCGTCGATCGACTCGAGCGTGGCCTTCAGGCCGTTGTCGTCGAGCGCGTCATACCCGCTGAGCGACCGGGCCGCGTCGTTGCCGACGGTCCACGAGTCTCCCCTGGCGACCCCCGCCGCCGGCAGCAGCGCCGCCAGGGCCAGCGGGTCGCCCGGCCCCTGCACGACCTCGAGCTCGGCCCGGGTGAGCGGCCCGCCGGGGCTGACGACGACGACCTGGCCGTCCCTCAGCTCGGCGACCAGCGTGCGCGACCTCGGGCCGGATCGTCGCCGACGTGGCGCGGACCTCGCCGTTGATCGCCGCCCCGGCCCGCTCGACCCGGCGGATCGTCTTCGTCGCCGCGCCGTCCTTGCCGACGGCCAGGATCTTCTCCGCGAATTCGAGCCGCGTCTCGACCTTGAGCGAGCGTGGCTTGCTCGCCGCCGCCGCTTCGTCGGGCGCGGCCTTGAAGAGGCCTTCGCCCTTCAGCTCGACGACGACGCGCGCCGACTCGCCGACCTTCTCAGCCGGGCGGAGCGAGGCGGGGGCGTCGGCGACCAGGAACGAGAGGGCGACCGCGTGGATCAGGGGCATGGCCATCCGTAGCTCCTTCAAACCTCGATCGAGTCCAGTCGTCGGCCGCCCGCGATCGGATCAATTCTTTGATCGGTTCACTCAGTTCCGACACCGTTCTGAGCGAAAGTCTCCTTACGCAGTTGGTCGATCGGGCAGACGGAAAAGTTGCCCTTCTGCTTGATAATCACCATCCCGTCGCTCTCGCCGGCGGCGGCCGTCACGTGGGTTTCCTTGCCGGTCGATGGCTCTTTCCAGATGAGGCGGTCGCCCTTCCGAATGCGGAAGAGCGAAGGGAACTCCCCCTCCTCGACCACGCCGTCATTCGCGAGCGTCTTCTGGACGCTGAGCAGGTCGATGGGACTGACGACGTCCTGCGGGGAAGCCTCCGGCAGGAGGAGAAACAGGCTACGGTCGGGATTCCGGTAAACAGCTCGCCTCCCACGGACGGAATCGCGGTGATAGCCGAGCGATTCGACGACCTGCCTCAGCATCCCGGCGGTGATGGTCTTATCCATGCTCTCCGATCCTCCGTTGCTGCTGCAGGGCCGCGGCCTTCCTCTCCCGGGCGAGGTCGACCGTCGTCTCGGAGAATTCATTCGCGAGCGGAATCCTCAAGGTAATCGACCCCGATCGCCCTTCCGGCCTCCGGGACGAATCCTCTTGGAAATAGGCCTGAATGTCGAGCCAATATGCCCGCTTCTTCAAGGCATCGTAGAGGACGAGGAAGACGGGCATCGGCTCGCTGTCCCAGAGATTGTAATGCTCGATGTTGATCGTGAAACTGACGAACGTCCCGTCTTTCGAGTAGCGGAGCACGTCGCTGGCCTTGAGCTGGATGCGAATCTCGCCGTTCTCGGCGTATCCTGCCTCGTCGAATGTGTTGACCAGCAGGTCGATGCCATAGTCGTCGCTTGGGCGGCTGACCGCATGGCCCTTATCTATGAAGAATTTTTCTATAAAGTTATAACTCTGGGCCGCGATGATGTGCTCTCTCGTCCTCCTGGGTCTCGGGGCTCTTCGCGTCGCCACGGACGATTTCCTCGAAGGCCCCGAAGTCCCCAAAGGACATACTAAATGACCCGGGCCCGACCGGCTAGGCGGCTTGGAAGAGAGTCGAGCCCGCGAGCTGCGGCTCAGCGCCGTGGCGCGATGACGTGAACCGCCCCCGGCACGACGTCGACGGAGACCGGAGTCTCGCCGATCACCTCGCCATCGGCCTGCACGGGGACCGGATGCCTTGTGGCGATCGCGACCGAGCGGCGGGCCTGGTAGTACCGGACGTTCGGGTCGGCCCTGTGCTGGCGGGTGACGACGTGCCAGGCCAGGACCAGGTAATGGAGGATCGTCCGGGCCTTCGACACGAAGACGTCGAGCGTGCCGTCGTCGACCCGGATGTCGGGGCCCCAGCGGAACGGGGGCTGGCCGAGCGTGCCCACGTTCGCCACGACCACCTGCGAGGCATTGCGCCGGGTCGCCTTGCCGTCGATCTCGAGGGTGAACCGCCTCGGCTGGAAGCCGATGAGGTGCCTCGCCGCGGCCCAGAGGTAGGCGAGCTTGCCGAGCCGCTTCTTCTGCTCGGTCGGCGTGTCGCGGATCATCAGCGCGTCGAGGCCGACGCCGACCTGGGTCAGGTAGTGCCGGCCGCCGACCCGCATGGCGTCGATCGCGACCACGTCGTGGTCGTCGACGAGCAGCCGGGCCGCGGCATCGACGTCGAGGGGGATCTCCAGCTCGCGGGCGAGCACGTTGGCCGTGCCCATCGGCAGGATTCCCATCGGCGTGCCCGAGCCGGCCAGCGCGTCGGCGACGGCCGACACCGTGCCGTCGCCCCCGGCGGCGATGACCAGCGCGACGCCGCGCGCCAGCCGCTCGCGGACGACCGCGCCCAGGTCGTCGCCCTCGCGGATCTCGTAGAGCTCGAGCCGCGACTCGCCCCCGGCGAAGCATGCCTCGAGGGCGCGGCGGATCGCGTCGATCGCGGCCGAGCCCGCCTTGGGGTTCACGATCGCGACAACCTGTCCGGGGCACGCGTCCGAGGGCGATGCGTCGCGCGCCAGCTTCGTTTCGGGACGGATCATGGACGGCCTCTCGATCCGGCGTGGGGCGCGGCCGGACGGCCCGGCGTCGTCAGCAAAGCGGGGCGAGCGTAGCATAACGCGCGCCGCTCCTCGAAGCCCTCGCCGCCCCGACACCCCCGGTCCCGTCTGCACGAATCCGCACGAACCTGCACCAAAGGCGTACGCTCGGGTTCGGTCCGCGCCGGGTCTCGGGTTCGGTCGACCCAAGGCCCGCCGTCCCGGGGCCCGGGCCGACCCGCGACCGGCCGCGCGGGATTGTCCCCGGCCGGCCTGTCTCCGGCCGGCCCCGGCCGCGTTACCCGGTCTTAGGGAGCGCGGTCCCCGGCCGCGCCACCGGTACCCGAGGCGGCCGGTCCCGCGGTCTCAGAGAGGGGGGCCGCGGGCCGGTCGCCGAGGGCCATGCCCGGCGCGTTTCGGCCGATCCGACGTCGGATCGGCCGGGGCCGCGGAGTAAGGTGGCCAGGACGGCGATCGCCCCCGGCGCGGCCGAAGGCGGGGGCCCCAACCAACGTCCCGGAGACCGACGATGAGAACGTTGACCCGGATGGTCCTGCTCGGCGGCCTCGCCTGCTCGACGGCCTCGGCCCAGGAGACGCGGGGGCCGGCGCTGCTCGTCCTGCACAAGGGCGAGAACGCGATGGCGATCGTCGACCCGTCCAGCGGCGAGGTGCTCGCCCGCATCCCGACCACCGGCCAGGACCCGCACGAGGCGGCCGTCTCCGACGACGGCCGGCTCGCCTTCGCGACCAACTACAGCGGCTCGACCCCCCAGGGCGGCAACAGCATCTCGGTCATGGACCTCGCCGCGAGGAAGACCATCCATCGCGTCGACCTCACCCCGCTCGGCCGGCCGCACGGGCTCTGGTTCGCCGGCGGGAAGCTGTACTTCACGGCCGAGGCGAACATGGCGATCGGCCGCTACGACCCGGCGTCCAACAAGGTCGACTGGATCCTCGGCACGGGCCAGGACCGGACGCACATGATCGTCGTCAGCAAGGACGAGAAGACGATCTTCACGTCGAATGTGAGCTCTGACACGATCAGCATCATCGAGCGCGGCGGGCCGGGTGGACCGGGAGGCCCGCCGGGCGGCTTCGGCGGCGGCCCTCCGGGAGGTGGCCCTGGCGGCCCGCCGCCGGATGGTCCCCCTCCGGGTGGTCCCGGCGGCCCGCCGCCCGATGGGCCTCCCGCCGGCGGCCCGCCGCCGGATGGTCCCCCGGGTGGTTTCGGCGGCCCGCCGCCGGGCGGTCCCGGAGGTCCCCCGCGGATGGGCGGCCCTGGCGGGCCGGGTTGGAGGCAGACGCTCGTCAAGGTCGGCCGGGGTCCCGAGGGCTTCGACGTCTCGCCGGACGGCAAGGAGCTCTGGACGGCCCACATGCAGGACGGCCGGGTCTCGGTCATCGACGTCGCCGCCAAGAAGGTCATCCACACGATCGACGCCGGCGCCCGCGGCGCCAACCGGCTGAAGTTCACGCCCGACGGCAAGCTCGCGCTGGTCTCCGAGATCGGCGGCGGCGACCTGATCGTCCTCGACGTCCCCACGAGGTCGGTGACGAAGCGGATCAAGCTCGGCCGGGGCGCCAGCGGCATCCTCGTCCCGCCCGACGGCACGCGGGCCTTCGTGGCCATGACCGGCGAGAACACCGTCGCGGTCGTCGACCTGAAGACGCTCGAGGTCATCAACCGCCTGAAGACGGGCCGGGGGCCCGACGGCATGGCGTGGCTCCCGGGGAATCGCTGAGGGCGTACAATCGAATGGGGCGACCCGCTCGCGCGGGCCGCCCCGAGGTTTGCCTCCGGGTCGACCAAGGTCGGCCCCCGGTGCCATCGGGGGCCGGCCTGTCCCCGGATCAGGCCGCGGCCTGGCCCGGTGCAGCACGAGCCGCCGCCGCAGCCGGGGCAGTCGTACGCCTTGCAGCAGCTCAAGTCGGCCGCGCAGGTGCAGGTGGCGCAGGCGCAGGCGTCGCCGCAGCAGCCGCAGGCGACCCTGGCGTCGGCCCTGGGCGACGAGGCGGCCCAGGCCCCGGCGAAGGCCGTCACGGCGAGCGCGGCGGCCGCGCCGAGCAATCGTCGACGAATCATGTCCATCTCCTCGATATGAGAGGTTACGACTGACCTTCAGGTCGTCGGGTCTCGGGTCCCGGGGTCCGGCCTCCTGGCGCCGAGCGAACCCGAGCGTGCAAGTGACGAGCGACTTCGTTCGGCTTTGGTCGCCAGCACGACCGGAAAACCCGACCCAACCCCTCCAGCCTGAAGATCAAGACTCGCGGCCCGCACGGCGCGGCCCGCGCCCCTTCCCGAACAACAGGGAGGGGGAGGACGACCCGCCGCGCGGATCGTCGTCCTCGTCCCCGGCGTCGGGGCACGCACGTTCCCGGGCCCGCACGGAGGACGTGCGGACGCCGGGAGGCCCGACGCGCGGGGCGTCTCAGATCAGGAGGCGCGCGGTGCGCAGATAGATCGGCGATCGCGGGGGCCCGACGTCGGGCATGAAGGCGATCGCCACCGGGACGCGTGGCCCGGGATAGCCGGGGGAATCGGCCGCGACCTCGCGGCCCGTCTCGACGCGTCGTTGTTCTTCACGCTGGCCCGGCTTCTGGGCCGGCGCGATGGGCTGCTGGGCGCGGCAGACGCAGGGAGAAGACGAGATGGGGCAGCCGAGGCCGATTGGACGCGACGTCGACGCCGGCAGCAACGCCGAGGTCGGGCTGGGCTGAGACGAGGTGGGAGAGCCGTCCTCGCAGCACGAACAGGCCGTGCATCCGGCCGGCATCGCCTCGCATCGGGGCTCGGTGGAGGCCCCGGCCGTGCCCGGCAACGACGCCGCGATCGCCGCGAGGGCGAACCACAGGGAGCGTCGGAGGCGGGAGGCGAGGGACATCTGCGGTCCTCGGACGGAGGTGCCGGCGATCTCGACCACGGCTATTCTACGGACATCGGCGATCGGGGCAAGCCCGAGGTGGGGCCGGCGGGTGCCGGCGGTCTTCCGCCGCCCCTGCGGCAGACGAGCGGGGCCAGCGTGGCGCCGAGCCCGGCGGCGAGCAGGGCCAGCAGGCAATGGCCGACATCGAGGAACGGGTCGGCCTGGACCGAGGCGACGCCGGCCCAGTGGGGCAAGGGTGGCTCGTCGCTGTAGAGATTGGTGATGGCCAGCAGCCCGCCCGCGACGCCGTAGGTCATGCCCGACCTGCTTCAGGACCAGACGCAATGTCGTCCGGAGCGGCACCCCCTCGATGTCGATGGACGACCGGCGACTGCATCGTCTTCTCGGCCTCTTGCAGGCCGAGCGGGTCAACGTAGATCGGGATGTCGCGCGTCCGGTGCCACGCATGGCTTCGCGGACGGCCTTGAGGACGTCTCCGAGCGGCGTCTCGTCGGGGAAATGCAGCGGGATCGATCGCTCCAGCGCCTTGAGGATGCGGGCGTTCGTCGCGGCGGCGTCCTCCGAAGGGGCGGGGCCTGCGGACGACCCACGGGACAGCCGTTCTCGCGCGGCGCAGAGGAGCCCGTCGGTCACGCGTGGGGCCAGTGTGGGCTGATATCGTGACTGGGAGACCAGGCTCATGTAGCCGATGCCGAAGAGCACCGCCCCGAGCCAGGCCGCGCAGCGTCCCCTCGGCCCGAAGAGGGCGGCTGGGACGGCGAGGAGGAGCAGCGCCCCATGTCACGTAGTACGCGATGGCCGCCGTGGGTCCCGCAGCCCATCGGAGCCCGATCAGGCCGAGCCCCGAGGCCGCGACGAATCCCGCCAGGGCGAAGGCCGGCCGCCGCCATCCCCCGGGGCGGTATGGTCCCCCGGCTCGCGGCCCCGGCGACGCTCCGATCCGGCGCCGAGGTGCCGAAGAGCGCCGAGCGGCCGATCAACCGCCGAGACGCGCCGGCCGCGAGGCCGACGAGGCAGTGCCCGACCTGGGCATGGGCGACCAATCATCGAGAGCTCGAGACCGGGACGCCGCCCATGCCGGCCGAGCCGCGGAAAGAGGCCCTGGAGCAGGAGGTCCGTCGGCGGATTCCACTCCCCCGGTAGCTGGCGCCGAACACCAGGGCCAGGTAGCCCCAGCCGAAGAGCGCGAACCCGAGCCACCCGCCCGCTCCCTGCCCGCGCGACAGACGGCCCCGACGACCGCCAGGCATAGCAGGCCGCACGTCACCAGGAACGTCGCCCCGGCCCAGATCGGCGAGCCCGAGCGCAAGGCGGCCAGCGCCAGCGAGGCGACCAGGACGACCCCATCAGCCCGGCGATCGAGAGACGACGGATTACGCATCGGGTCGGCTCCCGCCCGGCGGTCGGGGAGTCCACTCAGCCCTGTTCCCGGAGGACCGAGGCCACATCCTCGGCCACCCCCTCCGCGTCGAGCGTCTCCAGGCTGTAGATCTCGCGCTGCCGCCCCGCCGGGTCGATCAGGAAGATCCGCGAGGGGTGGTCGATCGCGCCCGACGGCCCGACCCTCGCCCACATGTCCCACGCCTTCAGCACGGCCTTGACGCGGTCGGGCGGGCCGGTGAGGAAGTGCCAGTGGTCGGGCTCGGCGCGGTAGATCGCGGCGTAGCGGCGGAGGACGTCGGGCGTGTCCCGCTCGGGGTCGAGGCTGATCGAGACGAAGTCGACCCGCCGGCCCCAGAGACGCCGGGTCTTCAAGGCCGCAGCGGACCCGATCGAGGCCCGCCGTCGTCAGCGGGCAGGTGCCGTTGCACGACGTGTAGATGAAGCTCACGACCACCGCCCTGCCCCGCAGGTCCGCCAGCCGGAACGGACGGCCGAGCGGAGTCGGTCAGCTCGACCTCGGGCGCGGGGCCGATGTCGGCGAGCGGGCCGGAGAGGGCGAGGGCGAGGAGGGCGATCATCGCGGGTCCCCGATCAGTTCAGGAGCATGTCGTGCCCCCGCGCGGGGCCGGTCGGGAACCTGTTCAGGTCGACGTCGAACTTGGGATCGATCGTCATCCCCTTCGCGTCGACCCGGATCAGCCTGACCCAGAAGTCGACCGAGCGATCCATGCGTCGAGAGGAGCGAGTTGGTCACGTACATCCGCTTGCCGTCGCCGGTGACGTGCATCATGTTGGGCTGGTCGCCGATGGTGACGCTGCTGAAGAGCTTGGGCTTGTCGGGATCGGAGACGTCCCACTGCTGGATTTCCTTCGCGCCGAAGCAGCTCACGAAGAGGAAGCGGTCGTCGGGGCTCTGGCGGAGGTCGGCCGGGAGGGGGCCGGTGGTGGCGACCTTCTTGAAGGTGTAGCGGCCGTCGGGCCCGCCGCGGAACATCCAGATCGAGTTGTCGAAGGCGCAGTTGGTGAAGCCGTAGTCCGCCCCCGGCTTGAGCGACCAGCGGACTTCCAGCGGCGTCGGGCCGGCCTGGCCGACCTGGATCGGCTTGCGGGCCTTGAAGTCCCAGACGACGAGCTCGCGGCCGAAGTCCTTCATGTCCATCTGCGCCAGCGGCTTCAGGTAGTTCCGCGAGGGCGTGAAGCTGCTCGTGACCATCCGGTTCAGGCCGGGCTTCACGGCGAGGTCGTAGCCGTAGGGCGCGTCGGTCGGGTTGTCGATCCGCCGGATGAACCGGCCGTCGTTGGTGAACTCGGCCAGCCCCGCGGGCAGGCCGCCGTCGGCCGCGCCGAGGAAGCTGAGGAGCATCCGGCCGGGCAAGGCATAGTACGTGTGCGGGCCCGAGAGGCCGGTCGTCTTCGGGATGTCGTCGAGGATCTTCTCGATCCGCGGCCTGGCCGGGTCGGTCGCCACGTCGATCAGCCAGATCCGGCTCGACTGGAGCCCGCCGGCCCAGATCCGCGACCGGTCGTCGGTGTAGCCCCAGTGGTGCGTCTCGTTCCCCTTCGAGCCGAGGTCGAGGGTGTAGGTGATCTTCGAGTAGGTGGGGCTCGCCGGGTCGGTGTCGATCACGGCGACGAAGTCGTTGTCCTTCGCGTCGGCGTCGACGCAGAAGACGTAGAGGTATTTCTCGGGGCGGTCGAGCCGTTTGACGTAGGGGGAGAGGCAGGTCTCGGCCCGGGCGATGGGGGCGAGGAGGGCGAGGGCGGCCAGGGCCGCCAGGGCCGCGGAGAGGGTGCGAGCCATGGTTTCTCCAGCCGGTCAGGGGTGAAGTCGGACGGCCTACTTCAATTCGTCCCGCAGCGCCTTCGCCTCGGGATGCTCCGGGTCGCGCTTGAGGATCGCGTCGAGCGTCGCGATCGGCCGCGGCCTTGTCGCCGGAGGCGGACTGGGCCTTCGCGAGCTTCACGCGGATCTCGTCGGCCTTGCGCGGCTTGAGCGTCAGGGCCGTCTCGTACTCGCCGACGGCCGCCGTCGGCTTCTTGCGGGCCATCAGGGCGTCGGCGAGCAGGGCGTGGTAGGTCGGGTTGTAGACGTCGATGTAGAGGCACTGCATGGCCCACTGCTCGGCCTTCTCGGGCTTGCCGATCTCCAGGGCGCGCTTGGCCAGGTTCTCGCGGACCTCCTCGTCGTCGGAGTCGTTGTAGGCCAGCGCCTCGAGGTCTTCGAGCAGGATGTCCGGCTGCTTGCGGCGGAGGTGGATCCGCGCCAGGCCGGTGATCCACTTGGAGTGGTACGGGTCGTCCTTGCGGCCGACCTTGTAGAGGGCCTCGGCCTCGTCCAGGTTGCCGGCGTTCAGATGCAGCTTGGCGAGGAGGTCGAGGACCTTCTCGTCGGGCCGGTCCTTGTCGAGCGCGGGCTTGAGGACCTCCATGGCGGCGTCCTCGTCGCCGATCGAGACGAGCATCCGGGCCTTGACGTAGCTCGCCAGCGGGTGGTGCGCCTTGGCCTTGAGCGCCTTGTCGGCGTAGGGCCGGGCCTCCTTCAGCTCGCCGCGGGCGTAGAGCTCGTAGGCCATCTGGGCGTTCAGCTCGGGGTCGTCGGGCTTGGCCTTGAGCTGCGCGGCGAGCTTCGAGAAGGTCGTCTTCTCGGCCGGCTTCTCCTTCTCGGTCGTGTTGACGCGGATCGCCTTGACGGTCTCGTCGAGGAAGTCGAGGTACTTGGCCTCGAAGTCGGCCTTCTCGACGCCGAAGCACGCCTTGATCGCCGGGCCGGTCGTCAGGCCCCGGCGGTAGGCGTTGAGCATCTTGATGTTCGCGTCCTCGCCGAACCGCTTGACCATGTACTGGGCGTAGAGCTGCGCCTGGGCGTAGGCGAGCTGCCGCTCCTCGGGCTCGCTCGGGCGGATGAAGCCGAGGTTGATGTTGTCGAGGTTCAGGAGCTTCCGCGCGGGGATGCGCTCGAGCAGCATCTTGTTCCACGCCTGGGGCCGCGGGTATCCCTCGCTCTCGACGGCCAGGGCCTCGGTGTACCAGTGGGGGATGTTGAAGTCGGTCTGCTGGAGGGTGATGACGTGGGTCAACTCGTGCTTGAGCACGCGGGCCCAGTTGAACGGAGATTTCGAGTTCTTCGGGCTCGACATCGCGACGACCCGGCCCGTGCAGGCGCCGACGGTCGGGATGAACGGCAGGGCGACGGTCCGGCCGCTGAACCACTCGTGGTCCTTCATCACCTCGATCTGCGTCGAGGTCGGCAGCGTGTAGCCGAAGCGGTGGGCGAGCTCGTCGTAGATCGACTCGAGGTAGTTGGCGAAGTAGCGGGCCTGGAGCATGTCGTCGGGCGTCGGCCATGACGATGTAGTGCGCCGAGTTGACCGACTGGTAGCCGGCCATGTGGTTCAGCACCTTCATCATGTTCTTGGCGCGGACGTTGAAGGGGTCGGCGTCGAAGGCGGTGTCGAAGAGGTCGCGGGCCTCGGGCTCGCGGCCGATCTGCATGTAGAGCATCCCCAGGCCGATCTTGACGTCGGCCCGCCTCGGGTCGGCCTGCGCGGCGAGCAGGAAGGCGCGCTCGGCCGAGCGGTACTTGCGGCGGTCGGCCAGCCGCTCGGCCAGGGCGAAGTAGAAGTCGGCGGGCTTCGGGTTGTTGGACAGGGCCGCGGCCTCGGCCGCGGTGGCGCCGGCGGGGTCGACCAGGAGCCGGGCCGTCGCGGCCAGGCGGGCGAGCGCGGCCTCGTCCTTCGGGTTCTCGGCCACGGCCTTCCGGGCGGCGTCGCGGGCCTCGGTGAACTTCTCGTCGGAGATGTCGACGTCGGCCAGCAGCACGTACGCCGCGGCCAGCTTCGGGTTGATCTCCAGCGCCCGCTCGGCCCGCTTCCGGGCGTTGGCGAGCTTGTAGCCCTCGAGGTCGGCGTGGCCGAGGCTCACCAGGACCTCGGCGGCGTGGGGGTTGGTCTCGAGCGCCTTGTTCAGCTCCTTGCGGGCGTCCCCCTCCTGGTAGCCCGAGAGGAAGAGCTTCCCTTCGAGCCAGTGCGCCTGCCAGCAGTCGGGGTCGACCTTCAGGGCCGTCTCGTAGACGGCGTTGATGACGTCGTTCAAGCCCCTCGCCGAGCTGCTGTCCCGTGGCGTTGGCCCGGTAGTAGCGCTCCGCGGCTTGCCCGACGATGAGCAATCCGAGGGGGTCCTTGGCCAGCGTGTCGTTGTGGCCGTTCTGGTAGTCGATGAACCACTTCCAGTCCGCGCCGTCGGGGGCGAGCTTGCCCTGGGACTCGAGCAGGCGGGCCTCGATCCAGCGGGCCTGGAGGTGGTCGTCCTTGATGGCGCGGGCGGCCTTCGCCGCGGCCGCGGCGCCGTCCCAGTCGCCGCGGTGGAAGAGGACGTCGGCGATCCTGGCATGGACGTCGGCCGAGGGCGGAGCGACGGCCTTCAGGGTCGCCAGCGCCTTGTCGGGCTGGCCCTGGCTGATGAGGCAGTCGGCCAGGCCGAGCGCGATCGTCTCCTTCGCCGCGGGCTTGAGGTCGGCGGCCTTGGCCAGGGCCTCGTAGGCCTCCTGGGCCTCGGCGTACTTGCCGGTCTTCCAGAGGGTCCGGGCCTCCTCCGGGGTCGCCCCGCTGGGCGAGGCCCGCGACCAGAATTCCCGCCCACGCCCCGACGACGATGCGCACCGTGCCCATGCCGGACCTCCTTGGAGTCGGTTCACACGTCCACCTTATCAGAGAAGTCGAGCGTCGGACTAGGGCCGCTCGGCCCGCCGGGCCGCGGGCCGGAGACGCCCGGGGCGACGTGCCTCATCGAGATGCAAGTGGATTTGGTGAAGAGGCCTCCCCTGGTGGGTCGGGGCATCGGAGTTGCCGGCAAGACGAGCGGGAGATCGCGCGGGCTGGCCGCCGCGGCCCTCGTCCGATCACCCGAGCCAGGGAGGAACATCCGATGAACGTTCGTTTCGCAGCGGCAACCGCGCTCGCCCTCGGGCTGGCGCTCGGCCCGATCGCCCGGGCCGACGACAAGGGCGGGTCCGGCAAGGACAAGTCGTCCGAGATGACCATCCACGGCATGGTCGCGGGCGTGACCGTCGAGGGAGAGACGGTCGTCGACTACAAGGCGAAGAAGGCCGTCGAGCTCGAGGGGGCGTTCCTCACGGTCGTCGGCATGCCCGGCCACCACCACGACGCCGCGTCCCGCGAGAAGGACGGAGAAGGCCGGCGGCGAGAAGTCGGCCGGGCAGGGCCATCACCGGGCGAACGTCTACCACGTCTGGCTCACGCCCAAGACGAAGGTCTGCAGCTGCTGCGACGAGTCGGGCAAGGCCTGCGAGAAGAAGGAGTGCGGCCTGGACAAGCTCGAGGTCGGCGACCGGGTCGAGGTCAAGTTCGCCCGCCGCGACGACTCGGCCAGCAACGCCGGCGCGAACCTGTCCGAGTCGATGAAGGCGAAGCACGGGCGGCACCGGATCCATTCGGTCGAGGCCCAGGAGATTACGATCCTGCCGGCGATGCACGAGGGCTCCGGGTCCTCGGGCTCGAAGGAATCGAAGTAACGCCGGGCGCCGCGGTCGGGGCCGCCCTCTCGCCCCGGCCGTTCAGTAGGGCACGCCCTTCGCCCGCGCCTCCTTCAGGGCCCCGGCGTACCAGTCCAGCTCGTCGAGGAACCGGTCGGCCGACCTCTCGACCCGCGCCGCATCGGCGGGATTTCCGTCGACGTCGAGCATCTCCTGCGCCTTGGGGAACGGCAGGAGGGAGGGGATGCTCGGCATCCCCAGCTCCGCGAGCATCGCCCGGAGCTGCATGGCCGCCCGGACGCCGCCGAAGCCCCCGCCCGAGTAGCAGACGATCGCCGACGGCCGGAAGAAGTACTCCTCGAGGAAGTGGTCGAGCAGGTTCGAAAGCGCCGGCGGGATCGAGTGGTTGTACTCGGCCGAGACGATGACGAAGGCGTCGGCCGACTTGAAGGTCGTGGCGAGCCGCTCGAGGACCTCGGGGGCGTCCCCCGGGGGATACTCCTTGTACATCTTGTCGAGCAGCGGCAGGCGGTATTCGACCGGGTCGATCAGGATCGGCTCGTGACCGCGGGCCGTCAGCTTGTTCACGACGTACCGCGCGACGCGGATGCCGACGCGCTCGGTGCGGACGGAGCCGAGGATGACGGGAATCTTCAGGGGCATCGGGAGGACCTCGGCGGCGGGGAGATGCGTGGCTCCGCAGATCGTAGCGCGCGGGTCGGTCGCGGGCATAGGCCCTTGTTGAGTTGGTACGTGAAGAGTGCGGAGTGAAGAGTGCGGAGAGCGGAAAACGGAAAGCGGATAGGGCAAGACAAAAGGCGCCGGAATGGCGGAGGCGGACGACGGATCCCACTCGATCCCGTCGACACCCGCGACGCGGCGTCCGATTCTCCTCGATGATCCTTCGCTTTCCGCCTTTCGCTCTCCGCACTCTTCACTCCGCACTCTTCACTCCGCACTCTTTACTCCCGATTCAAGGCCCCACGCTGGCCAGCCCGCCGCGCCGGGTGTACGATCGTCCGGATCGCCCCGCCGGTCGAACGCCCGTGGAGCCGCAGCCGATGGCCGGGACCGAGCCGCTCTATCGCGTGGTCGTCTTCGACGAGCTCGACGACCTGAAGCCGGTCCGCGACCTCTTCGTCGCGACCACGGGCACGCATCCGACCGACGCCGCGCAGTGGGTGGCGAGGGTGCCCGGCGTCTGGCCCAGGCCGCTCGACGAGGCCACGACCCGGGCGCTGCTCGATGGCCTGTTCGCGCTCGAGATCGCGGCGGAGGCCTGGCGGGTCGACGTCTTCCCCGAGCTGGGCACGCCGCGGACGGTCCACGTGGCCTCGTGCGAGGAGGGCGGCCTCCGCGTCCTCGGCCTCCGCGGCGAGACGGCGCACTGGGTCCCGTGGGACAAGATCGAGCTGGTCTCCGCCGGCCTGATCGAGGCCGAGGACGAGTTCCGCGACGTCTCGGCGCCGAGCTGGATCGCGGGCCTCAACAGCGGCGCCCGCCTGCTGACCGGGCGCAACCCCGCGCGGGGGAGGAAGTCGCGCGCAATGCGCATCCCCCGCGACCCGATGCCCGAGGTCGTCCTCGTCCGCAAGGACCCGCGCGTCACGTTCCGGATCGTCGCCGGCCAGATGAACTACGCCTACCTGGGCGATCGGCTCAAGCAGTCCTCGGCCGAGAACTTCCCGCTCTTCCTCGCCGACGTCTGCGCCCGGGCCACCGCGGCCTACCTGACCTATCCGACCCGCGACATGCTGGCGGGCGGGGCGACCGAGGACGACGTCTTCCCCGACAGCCAGTCGCTCCTGGACTACTCGCTGCATCGCCTCCTCTGGAGCTGGTATCGCCGCGACGGCGAGGCCAAGGCGCGGGGCGAAGACGAGGGTTGAACGCCCGGTTGACGGGCTCGGGACTTGCAGGCAATGTCCCCGCGGCCAAGGCGCGCGCGAGGGTGACATCATGGATCGACGCTTCCGCGATCGTTCCGAGGCGGGCCGCGTGCTGGCGGGGAGGCTCGCCAGGTACGCCGGCCGCGACGACGTCATCGTGCTGGCCCTGCCCCGGGGCGGCGTCCCGGTCGCATACGAGGTGGCGCGGGCCCTGAACGCACCGCTCGACGTGTTCCTCGTCCGCAAGCTCGGCGTGCCGGGGCACGAGGAGCTGGCGATGGGGGCGATCGCCTCCGGGGGCGTCCGCTCGCTGTACGAACCCGTCGTCCGCGGGCTGGGCATCCCGGCCGAGGTCATCGACGAGGTGGCCGACGCCGAGCAGGCCGAGCTCGACCGGCGGGCCTCGGAATACCGCGACGACCGGCCCGAGCCCGACCTCAAGGGCAAGGTCGCGATCCTGGTCGACGACGGCCTGGCCACCGGCGCGAGCATGCGAGCCGCCGTCGAGGCCCTCCGAAAGTCGGACCCGGGGCGGATCATCGTCGCGGTGCCGGTCGCGTCCTCATCGACGTGCGAGGAGTTCCAGGACATCGTGGACGAAGTCGTCTGCACGAGCACGCCCGAGCCCTTCCGCGCCGTCGGGATCTGGTACGACGACTTCTCGCAGACGACCGACGCCGAGGTCCGCGACCTGCTCGAGCGGGCCTCGGCCCGGCGCGAGGTGGGGGCGACCGAACGCAGCGTCCGTGCTCGCCGGCCGACGGCGTCGTGCTCGAAGGCGACCTTGACCTGCCCGAGCGGGCTACGGGCATCGTCCTCTTCGCCCATGGGAGCGGCAGCAGCCGGCACAGCCCGAGGAACCGCCGCGTCGCCGCCGCGCTCCGCGAAGGCGGACTGGGGACCCTGCTGATCGACCTGCTGACCCCCGAGGAGGAGGCCGTCGATAAACGCACGGCCCACCTCCGCTTCGACATCATCCTGCTCGCCCAGCGGCTCGTCGCGGCGATCGACTGGCTGGGGTCGCGGCCCGAGACGCGCGGCCTGGAGGTCGGCCTCTTCGGCGCCAGCACCGGCGGCGGCGCCGCGCTCGTGGCGGCGGCCGAGCGACCGAGGGCCGTCGGCGCCGTCGTCTCGCGCGGCGGCCGGCCTGACCTGGCCGGGGAAGCCCTGCCCCGCGTCAAGGCCCCGACCCTCCTGATCGTCGGTGGCCTCGATCGTCCCGTCATCGCCCTGAACCGGCAGGCGATGGCCCGGATGCTCGCTGAGGTCGAGCTTGCGATCATCCCCGGCGCCTGGCACCTCTTCGAGGAGCCTGGAGCGCTCGACCGGGTCGCGACGCTGGCGCACGAGTGGTTCCTCTCGCATCTCGCCGGAGGCCGACGTCTGCCGCATGGCTCGTGAGCGACCGCTCATCCGGACGCGATGGACTCGATCTCCGAGCCGTTTGCCCGCCGGTTCATAACGGCAGATGGACGACGCGGCCCGCCCATTCGGCGTGATCGCTACATGCGTCGATCATCGACAACTCGTCTATGGCCTCCCGGACGGGAAGCCGGTCGTTCAGGACGAACACACCGGGCATGGCGGCGCCCGCGGCCGATCGGGCGTGAGCGAAGACGGGCATGGTCGCCCGGTCGTGCGTGAGGAGGATTCGATCCTCATTCGCGGCCCAGGCGAGGACAGCCGGGTCGTCGGTGCCGGCCAGGCCGACGTCCTGGGCGCGCACGAGGTCGAGCGATGGATGTCGGATCAGAAGCCCGCGGACGACGTCACCGTGGAAGTTTTCATCGCTCAGGAAGCGGAGCATGAGCCGCCCTCATGCCTTCTTCCTGGCGAGGAGTCGGCGCCGGATATCGCTGAGGTCGCCTTGGGCCGCCTCGATGCGTGCCCGGACCTCGTCGGCGGTACGCTCGCGCTCCGCCAGGTAGGCCTCGACCCCCTCCGGATGCCGGAGCGTGTAGGCGATCACCGCGTAGACCTCGGCCAGGCCGAGCGTCGGATAGTGTTGGACGATCGCCTCGGGGGTCGCGCCGTCCTGGAAGTCGCGGACGACCAGCTCGAGGAGGACGCGCGTCTGCCCGACGCGGATGGCACCCGAAGACTCTTGCCGCAGCGGCGGTGCTTCGGACTGGATCGTGAGGGACACGGGAGCGGCCCATCGGGCAATTCGGTCGGGGTCGGACAACATCCCATTCTAATCGATCCGAACACGCCTGCCACCACGGGAATTCTCAGCCCGATCCATCACCCGAGGATTTCGGTTTCCCGGTGGCCGCAGCATGAACCAGGCGGTACAGGGCGAGGCCCGAGCCGGGGTCGAGGAGGAAAGGGAGCCAGGCCCATCGTGCGACGCCGGGTCGCGGGGCGATCGCCAGCGACGACGACCCCGGCCAGGCCGCCGACGAAGGGGACCAGCGAGACCACGTGGCCGCACCGATATCCCACGATCATCCGGACGACGTTGCCGATGGCGTAGAGCAGCCAGACCAGGCCGAGGAGGATCGAGAGGAGGGACATCGAATCCGCCTCATCGGCCCGCGGTGGCCGGCTCGCGTCGATCGGCCTTCTCCGGGCGACGCCCCCGCGCCTCGGCCATCCGCCGCTCGACCTCGTCCGCCTCGCACGGGATGTCCTTGGACAACTTCTCGAGCCCATCCTTGGTGGCGAGATAGTCGTCCTCGATCCGCACGCCGAAGCCCTCGCTCGGGATGTAGATGCCGGGCTCGATGGTGAAGACCTCGCCCGGCTGGCTCGGCTTGCCGGTGTCGCCGACGTCGTGGACGTCCATGCCCAGGTAGTGGCCGAGGCCGTGGAAGAAGAAGTGATCCATCGTGCGCTCGACGCCCCCCTCGTCCTTGGCCCGCAGGGGGCTCTTGGCCATGTAGGCCTTGGCGAAGACGTTCTGGCTCTGCAAGGTGCTCTTGCCGACCTTGAACTCGGCGGCGCAGGCCGACTGGCAGTCGAGGACGAGCTGATAGACCTCCCGCTGGCGGGGGGTGAACTTGCCCGAGACCGGGTAAGTGCGCGTGATGTCCGCCGTATAATATGTATATTCGGCACCGATGTCGACGACGACCATGTCGCCCGACTCCATCGTCCGCCGGTTCGCGTTGTAGTGCAGGACGGTCGAGTTCAGGCCCGAGCCGACGATCGAGGGGAAGCCGGCGCGCATGCCTCCGCCCGAGATGAAGGCGCCGAGGATCGCGCCTTCGACCTTGTACTCGGGCACGCCCGGGCCGATCGTCCTGATGGCCGCGGCCTGGGCGTCGCCGGTGATGGCGATGGCCTTGCGCAGCAGCGCGATCTCCGGTGGCGACTTCACCTTCCGCACCTCGCCGAGGAAGGGTGCCAGATCGCGGGCCCTCGCCTGGGGGCGCCCTCCTTCACGAGCCTCGCCAGCCCGGCCGAGGGCCCGCCGGCGTTCGGTTTGGGGTCGGGTGTGAGCAGGAAGACCGAGGCGGGCCGGTGGGCGAACGAGCGCTTGCCGGTGTCGCCGATGGCGTCGAAGAGGTCGCCGAGGAAGGCGGACGTCGGCTCGACGTTCTCGATGCCGGTCGCCGCGACGCCCTCGGGCCCCGGCCCGATCTTGGGGCCGGTCCAGGCCTCCTCGGCCTTGTCGCGCGGGGGAAGGTAGAGGACTTCCCTGCCCTCGGCCGGCCAGAGGATCAGGGCGGCGTGCGGGGTGGTGACGCCGGTCAGGTAGAGGAAGTCGTTGAGCTGGCGGTAGCGGCCGTCGTCGTGCTCCTCGGTCTCGCCGACGAGGACGATCACGGGGCCCGACGGCCGCCGCGTCCCCTCGGCCGCGCCGTCGCCGCCGCGGGGGCGTAGAGCGCCGCGCCGGAGTCGGCCTCCTTGACCCGCTTCATCAGGGCCTGGCGGCGGGCCTTGTACTCGGAGAGGGGCTGCTCGAGCAGGGTCTTCTCGTCGGCCCGGACGCCCGGGGCCAGGACTCCGAGCAGGACGAGCGGCAGGATGAGCGGGCGCATGGCGGGCTCCGTCAGCGGGTCGGTCGAGAGGTGCCCCCATCTTCTCGGGGCGGTGCCGGGAATTGAAGGGGGGGGACCGGATTCGCCCCTCGCCGTGACCCGATCGAAGCCGCACGAAACCTCCGAGGGAGTGAACGGTGGGTTCGGTCGGCGCACCGCCCCGCCCTTCCCGGGGCCCTGGGCTTGGGTTCGGTCGGCACAACCTGCCGCGGTCGGCGCGTCCCGCGGTCTGTCGGTTCTCGGCAACGCGGGCCGGGCCGCGCCGCTTTACGCAACCGCAAGGTCTTGCTAGACTCAAGCCCTCACGCGACGCCGCATCTCGGAGGCGTCCGCCCACTCGGTTTCGAGCCGTCCCATCCCGCGCAGGAGGATGTCCTTCCGTGTCGCATGACCGCTACCTGTTCACCAGCGAGTCGGTGTCGATGGGCCATCCCGACAAGATGGCCGACCAGATCTCCGACGGCATCCTCGACGAGATCTTCAAGCAAGATCCGCACGCCCGCGTCGCCTGCGAGACCCTGCTGACGACCGGGCTGGTCGTCGTCGCCGGGGAGATCACGACGAAGGCGAACGTCGAATTACCCCGACGTCGTGCGGAAGGTCGTCGAGGAGATCGGCTACACGTCGAGCGAGATGGGCTTCGACGCCAAGACCTGCGCCGTGATGATCGCGCTGGGCAAGCAGTCGCCCGACATCGCGATGGGCGTCAACGACGACGCCGAGAAGGGTAAGGACATCGGCGCCGGCGACCAGGGCCTGATGTTCGGCTTCGCGTCGAACGAGACGCCCGAGCTGATGCCGATGCCGATCGCCCTGGCCCACCGGATCATCAACCGGATCACCGAGCTCCGGCAGGACGGCACGATCAAGTGGCTCCGGCCGGACAGCAAGAGCCAGGTGACGGTCGAGTACGAGGACGGCAAGCCGGTCCGGGTGCACACGGTGGTCGTCTCGACGCAGCACGATCCCGGACGTCGACCAGAAGACGATCCGCGAGACGATCATCAAGCAGGTGATCCAGCCGGTGCTGCCGCCGAAGATGATGCACGACAAGATCGTGTATCACATCAATCCGACCGGCCAGTTCGTCGTCGGCGGGCCGCACGGCGACGCCGGGCTGACCGGGCGCAAGATCATCGTCGACACCTACGGCGGCCGGGGCCGCCACGGCGGCGGGGCGTTCAGCGGCAAGGACCCCACGAAGGTCGACCGCTCGGCCGCCTACATGGCGCGGTACGTGGCGAAGAACGTCGTCGCCGCCGGCCTGGCCGAGCGGTGCGAGGTCCAGCTCGCCTACGCGATCGGCGTCAGCGAGCCGGTGAGCGTCCACGTCGACACCGAGGGCACCGGCCAGATCCCCGACGCGCAGATCGCCGAGATCATCCGCAAGGTCTTCCCGCTCAACCCCTCCGGGATCATCAAGCACCTCGACCTCCGCCGCCCGATCTACCGCAAGACCGCCAGCGGCGGCCACTTCGGCCGGGACGAGCCGGAGTTCACCTGGGAGAAGACCGACAAGGTCGACGCCATCAAGAAGGCGGCGACGGCCATGGCGATGGCCTGAATCGCGGGCGAGGGCCTGCGGTCGGCCCTCGCATCCATCTCCCGATTTTCGTAGGGTCCGCTGTGCGGATCATCCTCGGTATCGGCCTCGAACGGGATGGTCCGCGCAGCGGACCCTACGAAGACCGCCGGCCCTTCCCTCGTCGGCTTCATGGCTTCTCCCCTCGAACAGTCCGCCCGGCTCGCGGCAATCGACGCGTTCGGCGAGGCGCCGAATGTCGTCGCGAGGGCCCCGGCGCGGGTCGAGCTGCTGGGGAACCATACCGACCACAACGGCGGGCTCGTCCTGGCCGCGGCGATCGACCGCTACACGGTGGTCGTCGGTCGGAGGGTCGAGAACCGGCAGGGGGCGGTCCGGTCGGCGAACCTCGGGGGCGTCGACGCGTTCCCGATCGACGGCCTCGCGCCCGGCGAGAAGGGGGCGTGGGGGCAGTACGTCCGCGGCGTGACGTGGGCGCTGAGCGAGTCGGACGGGCCGCTCCGGTCCGGGTTCGACGCGGCCCTGGCGGGCGACGTGCCGCTCGGCGCGGGGCTCTCCAGCTCGGCGAGCCTCCAGGCCTCGTTCGCGATGTTCCTGCTCGCCGCCGGCGTCGTGCCGGGTCGTGACGCCGACCTCGATGATTCCGAGCGGATGGAGCTGGCCAAGACGCTCCGCCGGTCGGAGAACGTCTTCGTGGGCGTGGCGTCGGGGCTGCTCGACCAGTTCTCGTCGCTCTTCGGCCGCGAGGGGCATGCGCTGACGCTCGATTGCCGGAGCCTGGCCTACGAGCGGCTCCCCCTGGGCGACCCGCGCCGGCGATCGTGGTGGTCGACTCGGCCACGTCGCGGCGGCTCGCCGACGGCATGTACAACGTCCGCCGGGCCGAGTGCGAGGCCGTGGTCAGGCACTTCCAGGCCCTGGGAGGGGGGGACAAGGTCCGCACGCTCCGCGATGTCACGCTCGACGACCTGCGGGACGAGTGGGATGCCATCGACCCCTCTGCGAGGCTCCGGGCGCGGCACGTCCTCACCGAGAACGACCGCGTCCGCCGCGGGGCCGAGGCCTTGAAGGCAGGCGACATCGCCGCGTTCGGCCGGCTCATGACAGCATCTCACGCCTCGAGCCGCGATGACTTCCAGAATAGCTCCACTGCCCTCGATGCGCTGATCGATGCGGCCGAGGCCTCCCCCGGCTTCCTCGGCGGCAAGCTCTCGGGTGCGGGTTGGGCGGGCTGCACCGTCAACCTCGTTGAGCCCGATCGGGCCGACGCCTTTGCGGCGGCCGTCGCCGCGGGATACACGGAGCGGTCGGGGCGGACGCCGGTCGTCCACGTCTGCCGCGCGGCGGATGGGGCTTGGGGTCGTGGCGACCTTTGACCGACCGCAGGGGGGTCGGTATGCTTGCCGAGTTCCGCCCGGGTCTCATCCTAGGTCCACGACGATGAGCGATTCCACGCGGCGCGACGCGGCCGGGGGCCGCTTCCACTCGGACCCGCATCCCCGCCTGGCGAACGTCGTCGTCGAATACTGGGGCTTCGCCCGCGATCTGGGCGCGATGGGCGGGTTCACGATCACGCCGGATCGCTTCGGCGAGCTAATCTGCTGCGTCGATCCGCTCTACGCGGTCGAGGAGGGGGAGCGGCGGCGGCTGCCCACGTTCGTCCTGATCGGCCTGCTCGATGGCCCACTTCGCATCGAATCGGACGGGGTGATCCGCTGCATGGCCGCCCGGCTCCAGGCCTGGTCGCTCGGCGAGATTGCGGCGGACGAACGAGGCCGATGGCGCGACGCCGGGCCGGTCTTCGCGGGCCGGGCGGACGAGCTCGCGAGCCGGGTCGCGCGGCGGGACTGGCCGTCGTGCGTCGAGCTGCTCGATGAGGTCCTGCTCGGCATCTACCCCGGCTCGGCGGCCGAGGCGATGGGCGTCGATGTCGCGGGGCGCTTCCTCGGCGACGACCCGTGCCCGACGGGGGACCTGGCGAGCGAGAGGGGGGTGACGCCCCGCCAGGTCGAGCGCCAGGTCCGCGGCCTGACGCGCTCGTCGCCCAAGCGCCTGGCCTGCCTCACGCGATTCCAGCGGGCCCGGGACGCGATCTGGGCCGACCCCGCGACCGATCTGGCCGCGCTCGCGTTCGAGGTCGGATACGCCGACCAGGCCCACATGTCGAGGGACTTCAAGCGGTTCTCAGGGCAGACGCCCGGGCGGTTCGCCCGCGGCGCGGCGGATAAGAAACGGCCCGGGTCCGCCGATGTCGCGATCGTTCAAGAATCACCGACCGGCGAATCCTAGGATGGGCGGGGATGAAGGGACGTGTGGCGTTCCCTCACCCGATCGGCCTGCCCATATGGAGTCGCTCGCATGAAGATCAAGCTCGCCTCGATCAACCTGGAAGTCGCCGACGTCGAGCGGTCGAAGCAGTTCTACGCGGGCGTGTTGGACATGGTCGAGGACGCGCGGCGGTCCCACCCGCCCGGCTTCGCCTACCTGAGGTCCGACGGTTGCGACGTGACGCTGGCGGCTGCACGCGAGGTGCCCAAGGCCGGGCCGCCACGGACGGTCGAGCTCGGCTTCGAGGTCGATGAGCTGCCCGCGATGCGGGCCCGGCTGGCCTCGCGCGGGATCGAGGACTACCGCGACGAGTCGATGGGTTGGGGCAGCGCCCTGGAGCTCCGGGACCCCGACGGCCATCGGATCGTCGTCTACAGCTTCAAGGGCGGCGACCAGGACCGCCCGGGCTGAGAGACCCGGGACGTCGGTTCGACGGTCCCGCGAGGGCCGGCCCGGCTGGGCCTGGACCCCGCGCGGCCCGCAGATTACAAGGGGACCCAAGGTCCGACCCCTCTCCGGCCGGATGACCCGTAATCATGCATCCGAGAGCGAGGCATCCGATGACGCGAATCCGTTTCCTGGCGATCGCGCTGCTGGCCCTGGCCACGGCCGCAAGGGCCGACGAGCCGCCCGGCATCCCCGAGCTGAAGGTCGAGAAGTACACGCTGCCCAACGGCCTGGAGGTCATCCTCCACGAGGACCACACGACACCCGTCGTCGGGGTCAACCTCTGGTACAAGGTCGGGTCGAAGGACGAGAAGCCGGGGCGGACGGGGTTCGCGCACCTGTTCGAGCACCTGATGTTCCAGGGGTCGCAGCACCACGACTCGGAGTATTTTGCACCGCTGGAGCCATTGGGGGCGCAGATCAACGGGTCGACGAATACCGACCGGACGAACTACTTCGAGAACGTGCCGAGCAACGCGCTGGAGCTGGCGCTCTGGCTCGAGGCCGACCGGATGGGGTTCCTGCTGCCGGCGCTGACGCAGGAGAAGCTCGACAACCAGCGCGACGTCGTCAAGAACGAGCGGCGGCAGCGGGTCGACAACCAGCCGTACGGGCAGTCGTTCGAGATCCTGGCGCGGACCCTGTATCCGCCCGAGCACCCGTACCACCACTCGACGATCGGCTCGATGGCCGACCTGTCGGCGGCGAGCCTGTCGGACGTCTCGGCGTTCTTCCGAACATACTACGCGCCGAACAACGCGAGCCTCTGCCTGGCGGGCGACTTCGACCCGGCCGAGGCGAAGCGGCTGATCTCGAAGTATTTCGGCCCGCTGCCGAAGGGCCCGGACGTGGTCCGGCCGCAGCCGTCGGTGCCGGTCGTGGCGACCCCGAAGAAGGTGACGATCACCGACCGCGTGGCCCAGTCCCGCGCCTCGATCGAGTGGCCGACCGTGCCGATCGGCCACGACGACGAGCCCGCGCTCGACGTGCTCGGCCGCGTGCTCGGCCAGCTCAGCGGCGAGAGCCGGCTCTACAAGAAGCTGATGTATGAGAAGCCCCTGGCGGCCAACGCCTCGGCGTTCCACAGTTCCGAGACGCTCGCCGGCTCGTTCGGCGTGACGATCACGGCCCAGCGCGGACAGAAACTCGACGAGCTCGTGACGATGGCCGACGCGGAGATCGAGCGGCTCAAGGCCGACGGGCCGACCGAGGATGAGGTCAAGAAGTCGCAGATCGCGCAGGCGCGCGGCCTGAACTTCGGGCTCCAGTCGATGGGCCGGAAGGCCGACTTCCTCAACCAGAACAACGTCGTCCTCGGCGACCCGCTCGCCTACAAGGCCGAGCTCAAGAAGATCTACGCCGTGACGCCGGCCGACGTGAAGCGCGTCGCCGTGAGGTATCTGACGGCGAACCGTGTCCGGCTCGACGTGAACCCGGGCGCGCCGACGCCCCGTCCCGCCGAGCCGCCGGTCGACCGCGCGGCGCAGGCGCCGATGGCGAGCCCGCCGGCCGTCGCGGTGAAGGACGACTTCGACCGCTCGAACATGCCCAAGCCCGGCCCGGCGCCGGCGTTCGCGCCGCCGAAGGTCGTCCGCCGCAAGCTGTCGAACGGGCTGGACGTCCTGATCGCCGAGCGGCACAACCTGCCGATCCTCACGCTCGAGCTCGTCGTGAAGGGCGGCGAGACGCTCACACCGCCCGGCAAGGAGGGGCTGGCGTCGCTGACGGCGAGCCTGCTGACCGAGGGCACGGCCACCCGCGACGCGCTGGCGCTGTCCGGTGCGTCGAACGAGATCGGCGCCTCGCTCGGCTCGGGGGCCGACCTCGAGGGGATGTCGGTCACGCTCTCGACGCTCTCGCAGAGCGCCCCGAAGGCGCTGGAGCTCTTCACCGACGTCCTGCTCCACCCGAGCTTCCCGAGCAAGGAGCTCGAGCGGCTCCGCGTACAGCGGCTGGGTGCCCTGCTCCGCCAGGCCGACAACCCCCAGATGGTCGCCGGGATCGTCTTCCCCCGCCTCCTCTACGGCGCGATGCACCCCTACGGCCGCCCGCAAATGGGGACGCCGAAGTCGGTCAAGGGGTTGACTCGAGATGACGTCATCGCATTTCACAAGCGATTGTTCTTGCCGAATAACGCGGCCCTGATCGTCGCGGGTGACACGACGCCAGAGGCGATCGTGCCGGTGCTCGAATCGGCGCTGAAGGACTGGACGCCCGGCGAGTCGGCCTCGCCGAATCTCTCCGAGCCGCCGAAGCCCGAGGGCGTCTCGGTCTACCTCGTGGATAAGCCCGAGGCCGCGCAGTCGATCATCGCCGTCGGCCACGTCGGCGTGGCGAGGAACACGCCCGACTACTTCCCGCTCCAGGTCATGAACGCGATCCTCGGCGGGAGCTTTACCAGCCGGATCAACATGAATCTGCGCGAGAAGAAGGGATACACCTACGGCGCCCGGTCGTCGTTCGCCTTCCGCCAGGGGCCCGGGCCGTTCGAGGCCGGGGCGCCGGTGAAGACGGAGGTGACGAAGGAGTCCGTCGTCGAGTTGATCCGCGAGCTCGACGATATCACCGGGCCCCAGGGCGCGACCGAGGAGGAAGTGCGGGCCCAAAAGGACCGGGTCATCAAGGCCTTCCCCGCCCGGTTCGAGTCGATCGGCGGCGGGGGCGGAGGAGGGCGCGGCGGCCCTGGCGGCCTGACCTCGGCGCTGGCCGAGCTGGTCCTCTACAACCTGCCCGACGACTACTTCGCCAGCTACCGCGCGAAGGTCGAGGCCGTCTCCAAGGCAGACGTCGACCGCGTGGCACGGACCTACGTCGACCCGAAGCACATCGCGATCCTGATCGTCGGCGACCGCGCCAAGGTCGAACCGGCGATGAAGTCGCTGCCGTTCGCCCGGGTGATCAACCTGCTGACCCCGCAGGGCGACCCCGCGCCGCCGAAGGAAGCGATCGAGCGCGACGTGAAGTGACCATTCGCGGCCTCCCCGGGTCGACCCCGGGGAGGCTGCGGCGGGTCAGCCGATCCTGCGGGCCCGCGGCGGCGTGCGGCTCTGGTGGATGAGCACGGTCACCGGGTCGGAGACGGCGACCTCGTCGACGACCTGGGTCGTCGTCCCGGTCGTCGGGGCGATCGTGCCGGTCCCGCCCGAGAAGGTGCCCGTCAGGGCGCTCAAGGTCGCGGTGCCCGACTGGGAGAAGCCGCTCGTCCCCGCGGCGAGCGTGCCGGTGCCGCCGCTGAGCGAGCCGGTCGAGGCCGCAATGTCGCCGGTCCCGCCGCTGAGCGAGCCGGTCGAGCCCGCGACGTTCCCGGTGCCGCCGGAGAAGGTGCCGGTCGAGCCCGCGACGTCGGCGGTGCCGCCGGAGAGCGAGCCGGTCTGGCCCCCGATCGAGCCCGAGCCGCCCGAGAACGAGCCCATCGCGGGCCCTGCCATACCACCCGTGATGGGGAACTGGTCGATGCTGAGCGACCCGCCGAAGGCGGAGATGGACCCGCCCAGGAGGTTGAGCGAGCCGCCGAGGCCGGAGATGGTCGTCGGGTTCGTGCTCAACGAGCCGCCGAGGCCGGAGATGGTCGTCGGGTTCGTGCTCAGCGAGCCCTGGATGTTGGCGACCGTCGTGGGATTGGTGCTGATCGCGCCGCTGATCCCGCTGATCCCGAGCGTCGGCGTCGCGATCGAGCCGCTCAGGCCCGAGACCGATCCGGGATTGAGGTTGATCGCGCCGCTGAGGCCGCTGACGGTCGTGCCGCTGATCGTGATCTGCAAGACCTGCGTGCCGACGGCCTCCTCGCGGGCGATGAGGAAGTTGACGTCCTTGCGGATCGTGCTCGGGAGGAAGACGGTGGCGTGGTAGCGACCGAGGAAGTCGGGCGTCGCGACGGCGAGCGGCTGGCCGTTATTCAGGACGTCGCCCGCCCGGTCCTCGGCGTAGATGCCGACCGTCACCGCCGTCGACGCGGTGCCCGGCTGGGCCGTGCCGGTGACGCGGATCAGCGTGGGGTTGACGATCGAGACGGCGCCCGACTTCAGCGTGTGGACGCCCGGCCCGTTCAGGACTGCGAGCGTCGGCGGGGCGTCGATCAGCGAGAGGAGCTGCCTCGACTCGAGCGGCTCGAGGCAGGCAGGGCGGGAGCGATTCTGACGGTCCTTCGTGACCATGGGGCGATTCCATTCTTCATGGTGTCGGCCCTCCGTCGCGATCGATTTCGCGTACCTCGGGAGGCGGAGCCGTATGACCCCTGTCGACGTCGACGGGGACATCTTGTTGTCGGCGGCAGTGCGGGATTTCTATCAGCATCTCGAAGAAATCCGCGTGGACCTCGTGACGCGCCGCGCCGAGGCGATACGACCGTGTCAACCGTCGTCAGATACCAGGGGATCAGACCGCCACCCGCAGCCTCCGCAGCCGCTCGATCGCCAGGTCGAGCGTCTCGTCCTTCTTGCAGAAGCAGAACCGGACATAGTCGCGGCCCAGAGTCCTTGTCGCGGAAGAAGCTCGAGCCGGGGACGGTCGCGACGCCGATCTCGCGGACGAGATAGCGGGAGAATTCGACGTCGTCCGTCGCGCCGAAGGCCGAGATGCCGGCCATCACGTAGTAGGCGCCCTGGGGCGGCTCGAGCTCGAAGCCGACTCGAGACGAGGGCCGAGCAGAACCGGTCGCGGCGGGCCTGGTAGTCGGCGGCGAGGCGCGTCGTAGTAGGGCGCGAGGCAGGCGATAGGCCACGGCCCCGGCGTCCTGGAGCGGGGCGGCGGCGCCGATCGAGACGTAGTCGTGGACCTGGCGGAAGGCGTGGGTCAGGTGCGGCGGCGCGATCATCGTGCCGACCCGCCAGCCGGTCACGGCGTAGGTCTTCGACATCCCGCCGATCGTGACCGGTCCGCTCCTGCATCCCGTCGAGCGTCGGCCAGCGCGACGTGCGGGCGGCCGTCGTAGACGATGTGCTCGTAGATCTCGTCGGTGATCGGCGATGACGTCCCACTTCCGGCAGAGCGCGGCGACCTGCTCGAGCTCGTCGCGGGTGAAGACGGTGCCGGTCGGGTTGTTCGGGTTGCAGAGGATGATCGCCTTGGTCTTGTCGTTGAACGCGGCGGCGAGCTCGTCGGGGTCGAAGGTCCAGCCGGGGGGCCGGACGGGGACGAACCGGGGCGTGGCACCGGCGAGGACGCAGTCGGGCCAGTAGTTCTCGTAGAACGGCTGCGAGAGGATCACCTCGTCGCCCGGGTTGATCAGTCGAGAGCAGGGCGACGAGCATCGCCTCGGTGCTGCCGCAGGTGACGGTGATCTCGGTCTCGGGGTCGACCTCCAGGCCGAGGTGCCAGGCGGCGTGCTCGGCGATGGCCTGGCGGAGGTCGGCGGCGCCCCAGGTGATGGCGTACTGGTTGATGTCGGCCTCGATGGCGCGGCAGGCGGCGGCCTTGACCTCGGGCGGGGCCGGGAAGTCGGGCATCCCCTGCGCGAGGTTCACGGCGCCGTACTTCCGCGGCCTCGATCGACATGCCGCGGATCACGCTCTCGGTGAACCGCTCGGCCTTGTGCGAGAGCAGGGGGATTTGCATCGAGTCGGGGCCTCGGCCGGATGACGTCGCGCCCGTCGCGTCGGGCGGGACGGACCATTGTGGCCGATCCGCCGCCGGGGTCGCAACGCCGGTCGGAGACTCGGCACGTCCGGACGCGACCGGCGCAGGCGGTCGAACCGTCGCGTCGGGCAAGTCGCGCACCGGGGGCCGTCGCGGGGCCGGGATAAGGCGTCGGGCGGCGCGCGGGGCGGACGATACAACGGCAGGTTGCCGGTCTCAGTCACGGACGTACCAGGCCGGCCGAGCGACGGGCCCCCGTCGTCATCGGCGGCGCCACGGAGGGTAGGACGATGAGGGAACGACGCGCGGACCGCCGCAGGAGGGACCGTCGGGCGTTCCAGCCGGCGCTCGACGGTCGGCTCGAGTCGAGGCGGCTCATGGCCGTCCACGTCGGCAAGTTCGGCTACCTCTACCCCGCCAACCACATCCAGACGGCGGGCAACGGCACGGCCGTCGACATCACCACGGCCACCGGCCAGTCGTTCTTCATCCAGGTCACCGGCGGGGGCGTCGTCCGGGCCTTCGCCATGCCGGGCGGGAAGTGGGGCCTGAAGCTCCTCGGCACGAACGCCCAGAGCGTCGTGACGATCAACCCGGTCATCGACTCCCAGGTCGTGCACACCGCCCACACGTTCAACACGCGGCAGACGGCGTACGACGGCCTGATCAACATCGGCTCGATCAGCGTGGCCACCGGCCAGATCAACGACATTCTGGGCTACAAGACCGCCGTCCTCTCGGGACCGCTCATCGCCACCGGCACGAACCCGATCGACCGGCTCGCGTTCTACGCGCTCGCGCCGGGGGCGAACATCATCACCGGCGGCGACGTCAACACGCTCGACGTCGCGACGAGCGTCACCCTCAGCGGCGCGAACACCGGCATCAGCGTCGGCCGCAACCTGAACTTCTTCAGCACCTTCGGCGACGTCTCGATCGGCAACGGCGCGAACTTCATCGTCGGCAACGACATCGGCCTCACCGCCCAGCCGGCCAAGGGGACCGGGCCGTCGAGCATCCCCTCCAACGCGACGACCCTGGCGAGCACCAACGTCAACACGACGTTCTCCTATCAGGCCTTCGACGATCCAGGGCAACGTGGTCATCGCCCCGGGGAGCACGATGACCTTCGGAGGCGCGATCGACTCCGAGTTCTTCGTGAGCGGCACCTTCACCGGGCTCACGAACCTCCACACTCTGGGCCTGCGCGTGGCCAACACGAACAACAACGTCGGCTCGCTCTCGTTCCTCGGGAATAACCTGTTCATCTCGGCCCTGGGCCTCCCGAACGGCGTCTACGCCCTGCCGTTCTGATCCGGGCCCGACGGTCGCGAGCGGGTTCCGAAACGACGGCCCGCCTCGAGTCCGCCCTCGCGAGAGGCGGCGGATCCGGGGCGGGCCGTGTCGCTTTCGTGGTCCTACGAGGCCCGATCAGCTCGTGATGCCCTTGGTCAGGTGCATGAACGCCGTCTCGAGGTTGATCTCGTCCTCCTTGAACAGCGTCAGGTCGTAGCCCTGCTCGACGAGCCGGCTGGCGAGGAAGCCGTACTGGTGGACGCCCTCGTTCATCTTGACGACGAGCACGCCGTTCTTGTCCTGGACGCTCTCGACCTCGGGCTGCGACTCGAGCATGTTGGCGGCGTCGACCTGGCGGTCGGAGACGGCCACGTTGAGGATGATGTCGGTGCGGACCTGCTTCATCACGTCGGCGACCGAGCCGTTGACGTGCAGGATGCCCTGCTCGATGATCCCGATCTTGTTGCAGATGTCCGCCAGCTCGGGCAGGATGTGGCTCGAGACCATGATCGTCTTGCCCATCGCCCGCAGCTCCTTGAGCAGCCCGCGGATCTCGATCCGCGCCCGCGGGTCGAGGCCCGACGCCGGCTCGTCGAGCAGCAGCACCTGCGGGTCGTGGAGGAGCACCCGCGCCAGGCCGAGCCGCTGGGTCATCCCGCGCGAGAGGCTCGTGACCAGCGCGTCGCGCTTGTAGGTCAGGTCGACCAGCTCGAGCACCTCCTCGCAGATCTTCTTCCGCGCCGGGCCCTTGATCCGGTAGGCGGCGGCGAAGAACTCGAGGTACTCGATGACCTTCATGTCGTCGTAGACGCCGAAGAAGTCGGGCATGTAGCCGATGGCGCGGCGGATCTCCTTCGACGCCGGTGTAGATCGAGTAGCCGCAGACGGTCGCCTCGCCCCAGGTCGGGTTGAGCAGGGTGGCGAGGATCCGCATCGTCGTCGTCTTGCCGGCGCCGTTGGGGCCGATGAAGCCGTAGACGTCCCCCTGCTGGAGCGTGAGCGTCAGCCGGTTCAGGGCGTAGAGGTCGCCGTACATCTTGGTCAGGTCGTGGGTCTCGATCATCGCGTGCGCCTCGTTCGCCCGGGCCGGGTTCGTGGGGGCGGGTCGGGATTCGTGGGGACAAACGCGGAAGGCACAAGGCGCAAGGCACGGTAGGAAGACGCTTCGCTCTGTCGCCCCATGCCTTTTGCCTTGTGCTTTCTGCCTTCCAATTCCAGGTTTCTTCGGACGCCGACACGAAATCACCGCTTGAGCGGCAGGATGACGCGCAGGATCGTCGTCCGGTCCGCCTTCGACGGCGGACTCGCCGTGCCGAGGCTCAGCTCGGTCATCGGCCGCTCGACCTCGGCGACGAGCATCGGCCGGCCGAGCTGGAGCTGGCCGGTCAGGTCGAGGTCGTGGAGCGACCGGCTCGGCAAGGGGGCCGTGCCCGAGGTGTCGCTGTCGCGGAACAGGATCGCCTGCATCAGGGCATAGCGGTTGATCGGCGCCGCCTGCGCGCGGCCGGGTGCGGCGAAGTATTCGGGGACGAGGTCCTTCAGGTGGCCCGCGATGTTGCGGTCCTGGGTCAGCTCGACCTGCTTCGTCTCGCCCGGGGCGAGCGTGCCGAGGTTGTAGTAGATCCGCCGGTCGAAGGCGAGCACCGCGCCCTTGAGCTCGACGCCCGTCCGGTTCGTGACCGTCCCGCTCAGCCGGTCGGTCCCGAGCGGAGCGAGGTCCGACTCGATGATCGGCTCGTCCCCGTCGGCCGGGGCGAACCAGCGGCCGGAGAACGCCTTCGTGCTCCAGATCGGGACGCGGACGCCTTCGAGCCGCTCGGCCCGGCCGTCGGGCACGTAGCGATACGGCTCGCCTCCGAATCCCAGCGCCCGGCCGCCGCCGCGCATGCCGCGGAGGCCCATGTCAGGCGCGGCGAACCAGCTCACCCGCGTCTCGGTGCCCGGCGGCATCGTACCGCCCCCCTGCAAGGGCTTGGGCACGATCGCCACGTTGTAGTCACGGTTCTCGGGGCTGAAGACGTTCACGAACGACGCGCCCCGCACCAGCTTCCCCGGCACGTCGACGTCGACCACGTCGACCTGGTTGACGCGCAGCTCGGTCCCCTTGGCCCGGTACGCCGCCCAGTAGGCCGCGGCGCTGACGACCAGGACGATCGCCGGGAAGGTGATCCAGGTCAGCTCCATCCGCTTCATGACCTTGCGGAGGAACAGGTAGTCGCCGGGCCCGATCAGGACGATGTAGACGAAGATGAAGAACGCGACCCAGCCGAACGGGATGAGCTTGACGCCCGGGAACTGCTCGAGCACCTCGCGGAGCCGGCCCGCCAGGTCGTTGACGGTCGTCTGCGTGAACCGGCCGCCGGACTGCCCGCCGGCCGAGCCGACCGGGCGGAGGTCCATCGCCTTGACCCAGAACAGGCCGCGGTCGGGCCAGCTCGCGAACGGCTCCTGGTCGACGTCGAGCGCCACCACCGTCACCCGGCCGAAGCCGTAGCTCCCGCGGACGACGATCGGCGTGGTCGCCGTCGAGCAGAGGACCTTCGTGGGACGGCCCTTGTCCTCCTCGAGCCGGGCGATGGTCAGCCCCTGCGGGCCGACCTCGAGCTGATTCGTCGCCCCGGCGAACGACTCGACGGTGCGGACGTCGCTGACCGGGATCGCGCCCGCGGGCGTGGCCGGCAGCGTCGGGCCGAGTACGCTGTCGCGCGCAGCCTGCCAGTTGGCCCCGACCGCGACCACGACGTGGCCGCCCTGCCCCACCCACTGCTTCAGCGCCTCGCCCTTGCCCGAGAGCGCGGCCATCAGCTCCTTGTCGTTGGTGTCGACGACCACGGCATCGAAGGCGTCGTACCCCATCGGCCGGCCAGGAAGCTCGTTCCCGCCGATTGCCTGGAGGCGGATGACCTCCACGGCCCCGGCCGAGGGGTCGGCCGAGGCGCTCCGCCCGCCGTTGAAGCCCGGCAGGCCGGGCACGAGGTCGACCCCCTGCGCCTTGCCCAGCGAGAGCACGACGACCTCGTCGGCATGGAGCGACTTCGCCGGGTTGTTCGGGTTGATCGCGTCGAGATCGGCGGCGGCGGCGGCCCTGCCGTCCTTGACGAACCGGACGGTGAGCCCGCTCGCGGGGGAGCCGAAGCGGGTGTAGGCCGTCACGCGGGACGAATCGCCCGCGAGATGGACCGGCTGCGCGAAGACCGTCGGCGTGCCCGACTCGTCCTCGACGACAACCTCCATCGTCCCGTCGAACGGCTCGAGGGCCGCGCGGGCCTGGACCGTGACCGGCGTCCAGGCGCCGATCTTGTACGTGTTGTCGAAGCCGACGCGGATGTTCTCGACCTCGACCGCACGTCCCGCCGGGGCGGCGAGGGAAGGGCACGTGGCGAGGAGCACGAAGACCGCCGGGAGGCAGCGGGGGAATCGGGGACGCATGGGGCTCTCGGTGGTTCCGCTCAGGGCTTATCGGCCGGGTCGCAGGTGCAGGGGGTCGCGGCGCAGCCGGGGCAGCCGTCGCCGTACTTGGCGAGGACGGCCGCCTCGAGGTCGACGCCGCGGATGTTCGCCAGGGTGGCGAGCCAGGCGAGGACGTCGGCCATCTCCAGCGCCAGCTCCTCGTGCGTGCCCGACCGCAGCGCGGTCGCCAGCTCGCCGAACTCCTCGGCCAGCCAGAGGAACGTCGCCGCGTCGCCGCGGGCGGCGTCCTTGGCGCCGTAGAGGTCCCTGATCCGCCGCTGGAGAGAGCCGAGCGTGATCCCGCCCGCCGCGTGGTCGCTCATGAGGATTTCCATCTTACACGGGCGGCGCGGGATCGGGCAAACCCCGGCGGGGCCCGGCCCTGGGCCGACCGGTCCTTGAATCTGAGGGATGGGCGCCGGGCGCCGGTCCGGTTGATTCCTCCGGAAGCTTCCTGTTACCCTGATTGCTCGGCATGAGCGGCCGCAGCCGCCGCGCTTGGTACGCCACGATTCCGAGACCGCCGGGGCTCAATGTTCACGAAACCGTCCCGTGCTGTCGCGCCCTGGACCAGGACCGACAGCCTGGCTTGTCTCGCCTGTGCCCTGCTCGGGCTTATCGTGGCGGTCGAGCCGCACCTGACGAAGTGGTTCACCGACGGGACGCTCGACTACGTGGCCGACGGGGACGACGTCCTCTACCTGGCGATCTCCCGCGTGCCCCACCACGGAGGGTGGTCGCTCCGCGACCCCTTTGCCACGCCCGGCGATCACGTGCCGACCCTCTACGCCCGCCTCCAGTTCGTGCCGCTGGCGAAGCTCGCGAGATTCCTCGGGCTCTCGGCCGTCCGGACGGCCCTGCTCTGGCGGGCGGTGGGCGGGGCGATGTTCGGGGCGTCGCTCTACGCCCTGTTCCGACGGCTGCTGGGCGGGACGACCCGTCCCGTAGCCTGGGCGCTCGGCTGCGCGCTCGTCTGCCTGACCGACGCCGGGTTCGTCCGGGGTCGGCCGCTGATCACGGACCTCGCGATGCTCCGCGGGCTGTTCAACCCCTCGGTACGATACCCGGCCGAGAGCCTGGCTCAATATCGCGTCGTGACGCCGATCCTGAACCTCCCCTTTCTCCTGCTGCTGGTGGCCGTGCTCGCCCCCGGGGGGGGGCGGGGATGGCGGGCCTGGGCCCTGGGGTCGGTCTGCCTCGGGCTCTGCCTGCAGCTCTACTTCTTCTTCTGGACGGCGGCGCTGCTGGGGATCGGTGGGTATCTCGCGACACGCGCCGTGGCGTGGTTGATCGGCCGGGCCAGGAGCCCTGACGAGTGGAAGGAGTTGCGGTTCGGGGCGGCCGTGCTCGCTGGCGGCCTCGTCCTCGGGCGCCTCAGGTCTATGACAACGCCAGGACCTTCGCCGACCCGCAGTATCGGCCGGTCCTCGACCGGATGTACCGCGGCCGCAGGCTCGCGCCCGACGACCCGCGGCGGACCATTAATACCAAGAACCTGTGGCCCCCCGCGGAGGCCCTGGCGGGCGGGGCGGCGATCGTCGGATTCGGCCTCTGGGGCGTCGGCCTGCCGTGGTGGATGCTCGTCTCGGGATACCTCCTGAGCAACAGCGCGGTGGTCACCGGGCTGGAGTTCGAGAATTATCACTGGGCCTATGTCTTCTCGCCGTTCGGCGAGATCCTCGTGCTGAGCCTGGCCGCGCTCATCATCGACCGCCTCGGCCCCCGGAGGTGGAGGCCGGCGCTCTGGGCGGTGCCGGCCGCCATGGTCGCTGTCGCCCTGATCGCGCGGCCGTACGAGACGGTCCATCGGCGGGCGTCGAACGAGATAACCCAACTCATCCGCGAGCTCGAGCCGCTGCGCGGAGACCTGGCCCAGCTCGACCCCGACGAGGCGCTCGCCGGCCCGCGTCAGACCAATATCGCGCTGCTCTTCACCCCCGCCGGGCAGCTCTATCAGTACAACCATTCCTGGGTCAGCTCGCCGATCCCGACGGCCGAGGTCGGCCGGCGGTTCGCGCTTAACGCCTGGCTGCAGGGCATGGACATGCCGCAATTCGTCGCCGCGGCCGAGCGGACCGAGCCCGCCTCGGTCCCCGGGGTGACCGAGGCCTGGGCCGCTGACTTCCGCGCCGTGCTCGACGGAGGGGCCGAGGGCCTGCTCCGCCGCTACCGCGTGGGGGCCCTGCTCCTGCCTGCCGACGCCCCGGAGCCCTCCCGCGGAGGCCCCTGGAGCCTCGCGGCCAGGGCGCCGAGATGGTCGCTCTGGCGACGAGACCCGGGGCCACCCTGACCCGGGTCAGCCCGGGCCCGGGGCGCCGCGGTCGAGCCCTCGCGCCACCTCCTCGAGCCGGCGCGCCAGCCCGTCGATCCGCCCGAGCAGCTCGCGGTGCTGCCGGTCGGCCAGCCGCGGCTCCTTGCCGAGCATGACGAACGTCCCGCCCGGCTCGAGCGTGCACGAATCGATCTCGTCGAGCGAGTCGAAACCCTGCCGGTGCGCGATCGACAGCAGCTCGGCCCGCGTGATCAACTCCTTGGCCATCGCGCTGCGCCGGAGGACTCCGTCCTTGATAAGGACCGTCGGCACGCCCCTCGATGATCTGGTCGAGCCGGCGGTGGCGGAAGAGGAAGCGGATCACCACGTAGTTGATCCCGCACAACGCAAGCGCCCCGATCAGCCCGCCGGTGACCGAGCTGTCGTCGCCGATGATCGCGTTCTGCACCGTGTTCGAGAGGCAGAGCAGCACGACCAGGTCGAACGGGTTGAGCTGCGCCAGCTCGCGCTTGCCGAAGACGCGGAGCAGGAGCACGAGGAACGCATAGACGACGATCGGCCGGAGGATCTTCTCGAGGACCGGCGGCCCGAGGTGGAACATCGGCCGACCAGGGGCCGTCGGCCCAGACGAGGAGCGGGGCGCAGGAGACATCAAGGTCGTCCTCGCGGCGGTTCGGTTCGGGACTACGCGTCAGATCACGTAATCTTCGACGAACTCCGCCTGCGGGCGGAAGACCTTCATGTCCTTCGGGGTGACGAAGACCGACTCCCCCTCGGCCAGGTCGAGCTCGAGGCAGCGCTCGCGGGTGAGCTGGACGAGCAGGCGCGGTGCCGTCGGGCAGGGTCAATTCGAGCCGGACGAGCGGGCCGAGCCGCGTGAGCCGGTCGATCTGGGCCGTCCACGCGGGGCGGCCGTTGACCTCGCGGGCGACGTCCAGGTCGTGCGGCCGGACGTAGACGAGCGTCGAGCGAGTCGCGGCCCGGCGACGATCGAGCGGCAGTGGCGGCCCTCGTGGCCGTTCTGGTCCATCTTCAGGACGGTCTCGAACGGCAGGACGTTGACCGAGCCGAGGAACTCGGTGACGAACGGGCTGGCCGGGTTCTCGTAGAGCTCCTGCGGCGGGCCCATCTGCTCGACCTTGCCGTGGTTCAGGACGACGATCTGGTCGGAGACCTCGAACGCCTCCTGCTGGTCGTGGGTGACGAACAGGCTGGTGACGTGGACCTCGTCGTGGAGCCGGCGGAGCCAGGTCCGCAGCTCCTCGCGGACCTTCGAGTCGAGGGCGCCGAACGGCTCGTCGAGCAGCAGCACCTTCGGCCTCGGGCGCCAGGGCCCGCGCCAGGGCGACCCGCTGCCGCTGGCCGCCGGAGAGCTGCGACGGGATACCGCTCGGCATAGCCGGCGAGCTGGACGAGGTTCGAGCAGCTCGTCGACCCGCTCGCGGATCTCGCGCCTTCGGCAGCTTCTGGACCTCCAGGCCGAAGGCGATGTTCTGGCGGATCGTCATGTGCCGGAACAGGGCGTAGTGCTGGAAGACGAAGCCGACGCCCCGGCGCTGGACGGGGAGATTCGTGGCGTCCTCGCCCGTCAGCTCGACCTCGCCCGAGTCGGCCGCCTCCAGCCCGGCGATGATCCGCAGGATCGTGCTCTTGCCCGAGCCCGACGGCCCGAGCAGCGCCACGAGCTGGCCGGCGGGGACCTCGAACGAGACCCCGTCGACGGCCTGGAACGAGCCGAACCGCTTGCGGAGGTTTCTGACGGCGATGGCCAAGGCACGACCTCCGATCTGTCGCGGCGACTCTACGCCGCTAGCGTTCCTCTCGTCCCGCTCGACGCGCTTCCGCAGGGTCTCCATGCCGATCAGCAGCACGAACGACGCCCCGGCCAGCACGACGCTCGCGGCGTAGGCCGACTCGGGGTGGAAGCTCTCGATCCCGTCGTGGACGAACAGCGTGGCCGTCTGGGTCCGGCCGAGGATGTTGCCCGAGACGACGAGCAGGGCGCCGAACTCGCCGAGCGACCGGGCGACCGTGAGCGTGACGCCGTAGGCCAGGCCCCAGCGGATCGACGGCAGGGTGACCTGCCAGAACGTCCGCCACCGGCCGGCGCCGAGCGTCCGGGCGACCTCCTCCTGGTCGACGCCGAACTCGCGGAGCACCGGCACGACCTCGCGGACGACGAACGGGACGGTCACGAACATCGTCGCCAGCACCAGCCCGGGCCAGGCGTAGACGACCCGGACGCCGACCGATTCGAGCCCGCGACCGATCAGCCCGTTCGGCCCGTAGACGAGCACCAGCATCAGGCCCGCGATGATCGGCGAGACGGCGAAGGGCAGGTCGACGACGCCATCGGCCAGCGTCCGGCCCCAGAAGCGATGGCGGACGATCACGATCGCGAAGGCGACGCCGAAGACGGTGTTGACGACGGTCGCGATCAGCGTGACCCAGAGCGTCAGCCCGAAGGCCCGCCGGGCCTCGGGCGAGGCGATCGCATTCCAGAACGGGGTCAGACCCGCCGGAGAACGCCGCGCGGGCCAGGGCCAGCGTCGGCACGAGGATCAGGAGGCCGAACCAGACCCAGCACGGCGCCGATCAGGACTCGGCGGGCGACCGGGTTCGCGCGGACAAGCGGCGCGTCCTTCGTGGCCGGGGCGGTCATGTCCGATCCTCCCCGCGGCGCTGGAGCAGGTTGAGGACGATCAGCACACCGAGCGAGCAGGCGAGCAGCACGGTCGACACGACCATCGCGCCGAGCCGGTTGCCGCTCTCGATCTCGCCGAAGACGTACATCGGCCCGGTCTTCGTCTCCAACGGCCGGTTGCCGGCGACCATCACCACGCTGCCGAACTCGCCCAGGGCCCGGCTGAAGGCCAGAGCCGTGCCGGTGAGGATCGCCGGCCAGAGCGTCGGGAACGTGACGCGGCGGAAGATCGTCCAGGGCGCCGCGCCCGAGCGTCATCGCCGCCTCTTCCTCGGAGCGGTCCATCTCCAGGAGGACGGGCATCACGCTGCGGACGACGAACGGATACGTCACGAACAGCAGGGCCAGGACGATCCCGGGCGCCTGGTAGATCACGGACAGCCCGAACCGGCCGAGGATCGTCCCCAGCGTGCTCGACGGCCCATAGAGCGCGACGAGCATCAGCCCGGTGACGACCGTCGGCACGGCGATCGGCAGGTCGACGAGCGAGTTCATCAGCCCCTTGCCGGGGAAGTCGTAGCGGACCAGGACCCAGGCCGTGGCCGTTCCGGCGACGGAATTGAGCGCGACCATCGTCAGGGCCGTCTGAAAGGTGAGCTTCAGCGCGTGCCAGGCGAAGGGGTCGGTCAGCTTGTCGCGGAACGCGCCGAGGCCCTGGCTCGTCGCCTCGATCGCGAGCACGACCAGCGGCAGGGCGACCATCACCGCCAGGTACGAGAGCGTGGCGCCGCGGAGGAGGACGCTCGTCGGACCTTGGTTGGGGCCGGGCATCAGCGGCTCCCCCCCTTCCTGGCCCTCTCGCGCTCGGTGAAGATCGACGTCCAGAGGCCCCTGGGCCCGTAGACGTCGGCCTTGACCTTCGACCAGCCGCCGAGATCGCTCATCGTGAACGTGCCGGGGGGCGGCGCCTCGTCGAGCGGGCGGAAGCCGTACTCGGCCAGGATCGCCTGGCCCTCCTTGCCCCTCAGGAAGTCGAGGAAGGCCTGCGCCAGCCGACGGTTCCCGTGCCGCTCGACCGACGCATCCACGAGCGCCGCAGGGCCTTCGATCAATAGGGTGTGCGGTGGGACAATCGACTCCAGGCCCGCCTCGCTGCCGCCCCGGGCGAGACGGAGCCTCAGCTCGTTCTCGTACGTCACGGCCGCGTCGCCGATGCCCCGCTCGAAGGTCGCCAGGCTCTGCCGGCCCGAGGAATCCATGTTGACGACGTTCGCCTGCACGGCGGTCAGCAGCCTCTTGGCCGCCTCGAGGTCCGGCTTCTTCCGCGTGCCATCGCCGAGCAGACCGGCGCCGTAGATGGCGTTGATGTTCCACCGGGCGCCGCCGGAGGTCTTCGGGTCGGGGTAGAGGACGCCGACGCCGGGCCTGGCGAGGTCGGGCCAGTCATGAATCCCCCTGGGGTTGCCCGGCCGGACGGCGACGACGACCAGGCTCCGCGTGACCATCCCCTGATCCGGCCCCTTGTTCCACGTCTCGGAGACGAGCCCCGCCTTCACGAGCGGGGTGACGTCGTCCTCGAGCGAGAGGATCGCGATATCGGCATCGAAGCCGGCGGCGATGGCGCGCGACTGGGCGCCCGAACCGTTGTACGACTCCTCGAAGCGGACGTCCCGCCCCGTTTCGTTTTTCCAACGGGCGGCGAACGCCGGCAACAGCGCCTCGTGCAGGACCTCACGGACAACCGAGTAGGCGCCGATGGTCAGGACGTCTTCGCGAGCCCCTTGCCCGGTCGGCACGCAGCCGGCCAGAGCGAGGATCGGGACGGACGCCACGCCGACGCAGCCGGATGCTCGGGCTAGATCGTCCAGTCGCCGATGTAGGCCTTCGGCCGGTCCCGGGTCTCGCGCACGAGGTCGGCGAACGTCGTCTTGTCGACGACGTCGGACATCGCCTGGCGGACCCGGCCCCAGAAGCCGAAGAAATGGCACTCACCGTGGAACTCGCACTCCTTGTGGCGCGACTGGCTCACGCAGTCGACCGGGGCGATCGGCCCGTCGACGAAACGCATAACGGCACCGACAGTCAGCTCCTCGGCCGGCCGGGCGAGGAAGTAACCCCCCTCCGCCCCCCGCTTGCTCCGGACGAACCCGCCCCCCTTGAGCTGGTTGAGGATCACCTCCAGGAAGCGGATCGGGATCTGCTCCCGCTCCGCGATCGCCGAGATCTTCAGCGGCTCGATGTTGCTGTTATGCTCGGCCAAAGCATAGATCGCCCGGAGCGCGTAGTAACACTTCGAAGACACGCTCATCGGCGAACCCCCGCAATGGACGGGTGGGATGAATCGTCCATTTTTCGACTAGATTGGTCAAGATGAATCCCGCCGCAGGCGCGGCGCACCGACCCCGCCCCATGATAACAGGATGGGTCTGCGGTCAAAGAGTGCGGGGCGGAGGCCAATCCGCAGCCTCAGTCCACCGGCCGGGCGCCGCGGGGCAGGACGTCGAAGCCGATGTCGAACAGTTCGTCGACGGCGACGTTTAGCCCGTCGACGGGCTCGCGGAGGACCTTGGCGTCGTAGTTGAGCAGGCCCCGGCGGGCGGCGCAGGGGAGGCAGATCTTCTCATCGGCCCGGTGGAGGTAGATCTCGCCGTCGAGCAGGCGGTGGTAGTAGTCCTGCCCCGGGGCGATCTGGTAGCAGAACTCCCGCTCGCTGCCCGACTTGCGGGCGATCCGCCAGCCCGGCTCGAAAAGGAAGAGGCGGGGCAGGCTCGGGGTGTCTTCACTCGGCTCGAGGCTCATCGCGCGGCCCTCCCGGTCTTGGCCCGATCCGCCGGCGAGTGCGGATGGAGGCCGCAGACCTCGTCGTTGCAGACGGCGTCGCGCGGGCGGCTGTCGGCGATGCTTTGGTAGACGCGCCGCCCGATCGCGGAGATTCCCGGCACATGGCGGACCAACGACAACGGCCAGAAGGGCGGCATCCAGCCGAGGACCGTCATGACCGCGTCGTAACCCGACTCGACCCGGCCGTCGGCCCGGACCAGGTGCATGGCCCGGAGGCATGATTCCTTCGTCAGGGACGGGTGGACCTTGGTCACGTCGACGCCCGTCAGGTCGACCGGCTCGACCAGGCGGTCGGGGTCCCCCGCGGTGATGAGCGCCATCGACGCCCGGCACCGTGGGCAGGCTCCATCATACAGGACGCGCCCGGCCGGCGTCCCGGGCTGCCGGCCCGCGACGAGGCTCCGGAGCCAGCGACCGTCGCAGAAGGCGAGGTTCCCCGCGATCATCGCCAGGCTGAACTCGGTCAGGCCCAGGGTCAGGCCGATCCCGACGTGCATCAGGACGATCAGCGTCATCATCAGGGGCCGGATCGGCCGGATCCAGACCAGGACCGGATAGCCCAGCTCGAGCGCGAGCCCGGCGTGGGTGAAGAGCTGGATCAGCGTCGGATAGGCGGCCAGCCAGGTCAGGTCGAAGAGGCGGAACTCGCCCGCGGCGAGCGATGCCCCAGAAGGCGCGTGCCCGTCCACCAGGCCTGCCCCTGGAACTTCGCCAGGGCCGCCATCGCGTAGATGAAGACCAGGTGGCACTGGATCAGCCGCAGCGCCAGGTTCGCCGAGACCGACGGCTCGGGGACGCCCGGCGGACGGCGTCCACTGGCCCGATTTCGGGCGCCGGACCAGCTCGCGGCGGTGCCGCTTGAACCGGCCGAGGAACCGGTCGAGCGAGACGGCCTGGCCGCTCGCGCCGGTGGCGGCGAGGTAGAGCAGCCAGGTCGAGATGATCTGGTCGAACCCGTAGAGCGCCGCCGGGGCCCGCCGGGCCGTCGAGACGACGATCGCCCAGGCCAGGACGGCCGTGACCCGGCTCCAGAGCCCGACCGTGAACAGCGCCAGCACGACCAGGCACGCCACCCAGGCCGGCCGGAGCAGGCCATCCGGGACGAGCGACCAGAACGACCAGGCACACGGCCTGCCCTCGAAGACCTGGCGGACGGCCGCCGGGCTCATCCAGCCGTCGGGGCCGAGATAGGCGTGCAGGTCGAGCCCGTAGACGAGCACGCGTCCAGAACGCCAGCGCCCCGTCGGCCACCCGGACGACTCCCAGCGGCGTCGGGTCGGCCGGGGCGAAGGCGAAGCGATTCCACGCGGCCCAGGCGTCGCGGGCGAGGTCGCGTAGATAGTGGATCGGCCCGGTCAGGAGGCGTCGCACGGGTACTCTCCGATCCGTTCGGGCACCGTGGTGAACTCCTCGGCGTCGAGGTCCGGGGCCCTGCCCGTCGTGCGCAACTGCTCGGCGACACGGGCCGGGTCGGGGATCAGGTGGAGCTGGAGCGAGAGCGTCACCGTCTTCGCGCCGGGATGGGTCTTGCCGAGGTGCCGCGCGTACGACTTGGCCCACGGCCCGTGCCCTGGGTCGCCGCGGTGCTGGCGGGACTCGTCCACCTCCTGGAAGAGCGAATTGGCCAGCGCCAGCTCGCGCTGATAAAGCATCCGCGGGCGGGTCGCCCGGTCAGGGAGGCGGACGTCCTCCGACCGGCCGTCAGGATAGCGGATCGTGGCCGTAACGATCGGCGTCGGCGGCGGCTCCGGCGCGTAATAGCGGTACGCGTAGCCCTGATCGATCAGGTCGTAATAGCCCCGGAAGACATCGGCCAGGGACCGCTCCAGGGCCGACGATGGCGGCGACGCCCAGGCCCCGATCCAGACGGCCCAGGCATGCAACAGAACGACGACGGTTACCACCACCTTCGCCCAGGTCGGCCACGATCCGGCCAGCCCGCAAGGTTTGCCCACGGTATCGAATTTGCCAGGATTCATGGGATTCACCGCGAGGTCAAGGGATGGGCGACGCCCGCCGTCGCTCCATCCTAGACGCGGTCCAACGAGCGGGCCAGTCGATCCCATGGTCGGCCATCCGGCAAGCCGGAATCGCCGATCCATATTACCTAATCATGAAATTCCTGCCTAATCTGCCCAAACTTCTTGCGAGGCGAGTTTCCGGGTATTAGACTCTTTGATGACGAGAGAGGGCCTAGCGATCGTGGGATGGGGGCGGGTTGGGTCGGGGAGGGCGCCGACGGGCGTCGCGATCCGGCCCTTGCCGGTCCGGTCTGAAGACGTGCGGCCGGCCCGCCCTCGCGTTGACGTCACGCACCTTGATTGGCAACAGGGGAGGACAAGATGCAGGGAACGATCGTGATGCTGATGGCGCTCAGCGGCATGGGCTGCCATCACATGAGCTGCGCCCCGGCCTACGGCGGCGGCTGCTACGGCGGCGGCTATAGCGGCTGCTACGGCGGCGGTTATGGCGGCGGCTACGGCGGCTACACCACGTACAGCACGCCGCTCTACGCCTCGTGCTACAGCGGGTGCTACTCGTCGTACTACGGGGCCGGCGGCGGCTGCTATGGCGGCTGCTACTCGTCGTATTACGGCTCGTGCTACTCGGCGTGCTACGGCGGCTGCTACGGCGGCCGGAAGCATTGCGGCCTCTTCGGCGGCGGCGGCGGCCTGTTCCACCACAAGAATCGGGGCGGCTGCTACGGCGGCTGCTATGGCGGCTACGCCGAGCCGATCCCGGCCTACGACTGCTACACGGGCTGCTCCCCGGCGGTCTACGGGTCATACACGTCGGTCGGCCCGGTCTACGGGACGGGCCAGACGTGGGGCTCGAGCCAGACGTCGGCCTACGGGTCGATCCAGGGCGGCATGCCGATTCCGGGCTCGTCGGGCGTGGTCTCGACGGTGCGGACGACCGCGATCCCGGGCGCCACGAACGTGACGGCCCCGGCCGTCGACGCCGCGCCGGCGGCCCCGGTGCCGGCCGCCACGGCGCCGATCACGACGACCCCGCCGGTGCCCGCGGCACCGGCCCCCGCCATCACGACCCCCGGGGTTCCCGCCGCGCCCACCCCCGCGGTCCCCGCCGCGCCCGGCCCGGGCGGCGCCCCGCCGCCCCGCGGGCCTGAGCGCCCCGTCGCGCGACTAAGTCGGCCCGCCTCCCCGGTTTGTGGGGGGCGGGCCGCGTTGTTTCGAAGCCGCATGGTCGCGGCGGAGGGTTCCGCTCCGAAGACTCTCTGTCATATAATCGGCCCGGCCGAACCGACCCCGCCCTCTGGCCGAGGGCCTCCGATCGCGAGGACGATCGCCCGATGCTCGACTCGACCGCCGCCGACCACGAACGCCACGCCACCCTCGGGGTCGCCGACTCGACGGACCCGCCCGACTACGAGACCCTCGCCCGCCTCCTGGGCGAGTCCACCTGCCGCGCGTTGGGGATCTACAAGATCCCCGACGACCTGGTCCTCTCGGTCGTGATCCCCGTCTACAACGAGGTCCACTCGCTCGGCGAGATCGTCCGGCAGGTCCGCGCCGTGCCGATCAACAAGCAGATCATCCTCGTCGACGACTGCTCGAAGGACGGCACGACCGAGATGCTCCGCGAGTGGGAGAAGACCCAGCCCGACCTGACGATCCGCTTCCACGAGAAGAACCGCGGCAAGGGGGCGGCGCTGCGCACCGGCTTCGGGCACGCCACCGGCCAGATCGTCATCGTCCAGGACGCCGACCTCGAGTACGACCCGTCCGAGTATCCCCGGCTGATCCAGCCGATCGTCGAGGGCAAGGCCGACGTGGTCTACGGCTCGCGGTTCATCGGCGAGTCGCACCGCGTGCTCTACTTCTGGCACTCGCTGGCGAACAAGTTCCTGACGATGCTCTCGAACATGTTCATCGAACCTGAACCTGACCGACATGGAGGTCTGCTACAAGGTCTTCCGCCGCGAGGTGATCCAGAGCATCAGCCTCAAGAGCGACCGGTTCGGCTTCGAGCCGGAGGTGACGGCCAAGGTCGCCCGGTTCCACGTGCCGGCCCTGCGAGGGCCGCCCGGCGCGGAAGTGCCGGATCTTCGAGATGCCGGTCAGCTACAACGGCCGCGACTACAAGGAGGGCAAGAAGATCGGCTGGAAGGACGGCGTCCAGGCCCTCTACTGCATCGTCCGCTACGCCATCGCCGACTGATCCGGACCGGACGGAGCGACCCCCATGGCCACCGTCGACGCCCCGCGGATGACCGTCGAGGAGTTCCTTGGCCTGCCCGACGCCGAGCCGCACCTCCCCGGCTTCCGCGCGGCGGTCGCGACGATCTTCGACGACTGACGCGGATTACCGGCGCGATCGCACGGCTCGCACCCGCCGCTCCATGTCCCGGGCCTCGTCGCGGCGGCGGAGCTTGCGGAGGACCGTCGCGAGGTGCGACATGGCGAGGGCGGCCTCGGGGTGGTCGCCGCCGTGGATCGCGTGCAGGGCGTCGACGGCCAGGCGGAGCGCGGGCTCGGCCTCGGCGGGCCGGCGGAGCTTGTCCAGGAGCACGCCGAGCGAGAATGCGACCGCGGACGGGCGGAGCGCGTGCGGGCCGTCGGCCGCGGTGAAGATCGCCAGGGCCCGACGGTAAGGCTCGACGGCCTCGGCGTTCCGGCCCGACTGCTGCAGCGCCGTCGCCAGCGCCAGTGCGACGGGCCCGACCTCGGGGTGAGCGGGCCCGAGCCGCTCCGCCAGCGAGGCGCTCGGCCCGCCGATAGGTCCTGACGGCGCGGCGGCGCCGGCCCGAGGCAGCGTCGGTCGAGGCGAACAGCAGGGCCGTCGCGATCGTCTCGGGGGCATCGAAGCCGGCGGCCTTCTCGCGGATCTCGAGCGCCCGCCTGAGCAGCGGCGCGGCCTTCGCGGGGAGCGACCGGCCCGCGTGGTGCCGGGCGATCGCCTCGAGGACGGTCGCCGTGTCGGGATGGTCCTTCCCACGGTCCTTGACGATCGCCGCGAGGGCCGCGCGGCAGGCCTTCCAGGCGCGGAAATTCGCGCCGCGCTCGGCGTGGGCGCGGGCGATCGCCAGCCAGGTCGTCGCGTGGCCGACCGGGTCGTCGCCGCGGAGGGCCCGGCCGATCGCCAGGGCGGCGCGGAACTCGGCGAGCGCGGCGTGATGCCGGCCGCGGGCCAGGCAGGAGGCACCGCGGCGGAGCCGGAGATTCGCCGCCAGGGCGCTCTCGGCGCCCTGGCTCTCCGCGGCGATGGCGAGGGCCCGGTCGAGGTCGGCGTCCGCGGTCGACGGGTCGGAATGGGCCAGGGCGAGGTCGGCCCGCCGCAGGAGGGCGGGGATCAGGTCGGCGTGGTCAGGCCCCTTGCGCCGCTCGAGCTGTTCGACCCGGCGCCCGGCGAAGTACCGCGCGGCGTCGTGCCGGCCGAGGGCCGAATTCATGCCGTCGAGGGTCGCGAGGGTGGCGTCGATCCGCTCGGGGTCGGTGTCGTCGTCGGAGAGGAGGTGCTCGAGCTCGCGCTGGCAGAGCGACTCGGCCTCGTCGAGCCGGCCGCGCTCGGCGAGGATCCGCGCCAGCCAGTTCAGGGCCAGGCCCCGCGCCTCGCGGTCGAGGTCGGGCGTGGCGTCGACGACGTCGAGGAGCTTGCGGGCGGCGTCCTCGGCCTCGTCGAGCCGGCCGTCATCGCGGAGCGCCGAGGCGAGCCACGAGAGCGCGACGAACCGGAGCGGGGGCGGGACAGAGTCGGGGTGGGCGTCGAGCATCGCGAGCGCCTCGCGGCAGAGCCGCACGGCGTCGTCGGGCCGGCCGCGGCCGCGGAGGAGGTCGGCCAGGCGGAGCCGCGCCTCGACCGCGGGCCCCCGCGCGGTGCGCCGACCGCGTCGAGGATCGCCAGGGCGCGGCGGGCGGCGTCCTCCGCCTCGACCAGCCGGCCCAGGCCGATCGAGACCGACGCGAGCCGGCCGAGGGTGACGCCGACGGCCGGATGGTCCTTGTCCAGCCTGTCCCGCTCGATCGTCAGCTCGCGCCAGAGCAGGCGCCTCGGCCCCCGCAAGGTCGCCCTCCGCGACCCGCCGCCGGGCGATCCGGGCGAGCGTCGCGGCGACCTCGAGCGAGGCCGGCCCCGCGACTTCCTCCCGCACCCCCAGCGCGCGGCGCTCGGCCTCCTCGGCCTCGGCGGGCCGGCCCGAGGCGTCGAGGAACGCGGCGAAGTTCTCCAGGACGTCGGCCAGGCCCGTCTCGCCGGGCGGCCCGGCCTCCTCGGCGACGACCACCGCGCGGCGGTGCAGCGTCTCGGCCTCCTCCTGCCGGCCGCGCAGCCGGGCGACGACCGCCAGGTTGTTCAGGCCCGCCGCCGTCTTGGCGTGCATCAGCCCGAGCGCGGACTGGTACGACTCGAGCGCCCGGCGGACGTACTCCTCGGCCTCGTCGGGCCGGCCGGTAGCAAGGTAGAAGCGGCCGAGGTCGGTCCGCGCATCGGCCGCCTCGACGCCGTCGGGCCCGGCGGCCGCCTCGGTGATCGCCAGCGCGCGGAGCATGCGCTCCTCGGCGACCTCCGGACGCCCCGATTCCAGCGCAATCACGCCGAGCCTCGCCTCGATCGTCGCCACGACCGGGTGGTCCGGCCCGAGGCTCGCCTCGTTGATCGCCAGCGACCGCTCGAGCAGCCCCTCGGCCTCGTCGAGCCGCCCCTGCGCATAGCACGCCTGGGCGAGGTTGAAGAGGCTGCCGGCCGTCTGCGGATGGTCGGGGCCGAGCTCCGCCTCCTGCCCCTCGAGCGTCCCGCGCCAGAGCGACTCGGCGTCGGCGAACCGCCCCCGCCGCATGTAGCTGCCGGTCAGCGTCATCAACGTCGACGGGTCGCCCGACCGCGCCGAGGCCCGCGCGAACCGGCGGCGGATCTCGTCGTCGAACGTCGATGGGCGTGGCGTCGGGGCATCGGGCATGACGTTCGCGGACCTCGCTCCCTCGCCGCGGACGACGATTCGTCGACCGCACCTCTCATTATAACGGACACCCGCGGCGATCGTCGTCTCCCGTCAGGGCCGATCGGTTGGTCAAGCCGGGCAACCTGGCCCGCGCCGGGTCCGTCGGGATCGGGCCGCCGGGAGGCGTCGCCCGCCTTGATACGGTTAACGAAGCCGCTCGAATCCGCGCAGAACCTGCACGCTCGGGTTCGGTCGGCGCCAGGACAGGGTCCCGAGACCCCGACGAAACGAACCCAATCGGCCTCGTCCCCGAGCCTGGCGGGGGCGAGGACGGCGGCTTACACTCCCCCCGGGTATCCACTCGTCGGACACGCCCCGGGGGACGGAGGATCGGACGCGATGCGGAGGCGACGCTTCCTCGAAGGGGCCGGCTTCGGCCTGGCCGGGCTGCTGACGGCTGGGTTCGGCGCGACGCCCGCACGGGCCGCGCGGCTCGGGTCCCGCGAGATCCGCGCGGACGTCGCGATCGTCGGCGGCGGGCTCGGCGGCTGCGCGGCGGCCCTGGCGTGCCTGAGGCACGGCGAGACGGTCGTCATGACCGAGCCGACCGACTGGATCGGCGGCCAGCTCACCCAGCAGGCCGTGCCGCCCGACGAGCACCCGTGGATCGAGAAGTTCGGCGCGAACGCCTCGTACATGGCCCTCCGCCGCGGCATCCGCGACTATTACCGCGAGCATTACCCGCTCACGGCCGAGGCCGCCGCCGACCCGTATCTCGACCCCGGCAACGGCGGCGTCTCCCCGCTCTGCCACGAGCCGAGGGTCGCGCTCGCCGTGCTCACCGCGATGCTCGCCCCTTATGCTTCGGCCGGCCGGCTGACCGTCCTGCTCGAACACGCGCCGATCAGGGCCGAAACGCAGGGCGATCGCGGTCAAGTCCGTGACCGTCCGCGACCTCAAGGCGGGCGACGAGCGGACCCTGGTCGCCCCCTACTTCCTCGACGCGACCGAGCTGGGCGACCTGCTGCCGATGACGGGCATCGAGTTCGTCACCGGCTTCGAGGCGAGGTCGGAGACGGGCGACCTGCACGCGCCCGAGCGGGCCCAGCCCGAGAACCAGCAGTCGTTCACCTGCTGCTTCGCGATGGACTATCGTCGCCGGCGCAGGACCACACGATCGACAGGCCGGCCGAGTACGACGTTCTGGCGCGACTACGTGCCGAAGCTGACGCCCGCCTGGCCCGGCAAGCTCTTCGGCGACGCGACCGACCCGATCACGCTCAAGGCGCGGAAGTTCGTCTTCGACCCGACCGGGGCCGGGCAGGGCTTCTGGGTCTATCGCCGGATCGCCGACGCGAAGAACTTCCGCCCGGGCTTCATCCCCGCCGGGATGACGCTGGTCAACTGGCCGCAGAACGACTACTGGCTGGGGAACCTCGTCGGCGTCTCCGCGGACGAGGCCGCGAAGCACGTCGCGCGGGCCAAGCAACTCAGCCTGTCGCTCCTCTACTGGCTCCAGACCGAGGCCCCGCCCGACGGCGGCACGGCTGGAAGGGCCTGCGGCTCCGCCCCGACGTGGTCGGCACGGCCGACGGGCTGGCCAAGCACCCCTACATCCGCGAGTCGCGGCGGATCCGGGCCGAGTTCACCGTCCTCGAGCAGCACGTCGGCACCGAGGCCCGCCGCAAGGCGCTCGGCCGCGAGGACGTCTCCGCCGAGACGTTCCCCGACTCGGTCGGCGTCGGCAGCTATCGGATCGACCTCCACCCGAGCACCGGCGGCGACAACTACATCGACGTCAGCTCGCTGCCGTTCCAGATCCCGCTGGGAGCCCTGATCCCGCGTCGGGTCGAGAATCTGCTTGCCGGCGTGCAAGAACCTCGGCGTGACGCACATCACCAACGGCTGCTACCGGCTGCACCCGGTCGAGTGGGGCATCGGCGAGGCGGCCGGGGCGCTGGCTTCGTTCTGCCTCGGTCGCAAGACGAAGCCCCGCGCCGTGAGGAACACGCCGGGGCTGCTCAGGGACTTCCAGGCGTTCCTGACGAGGCAGGGAGTCGAGGTCGATTGGCCGCGTCTGGCGCCCCGATGACCAACCCCTTGCAAAATCGGATAATGCTCGGATTAACGTGGACAGGTCTGGCGGACGTTGGCTAGACTGCGACACGGTTGGATGGTCCGTCGAACGAGAAGGCCGACGTAAGATTCTCCGAGAGCCACCGTCTCTCCGTAGTTTCCCTCGACCCGACTTCCCGCTCGGCTGCCAGGAACCTCTCTTTCACGTGACCCGGTCTCGGACGCGGGTCGGCTCTGCTCTGGACAGGAGATTGACGGTGGGCAAGAAGTTGTACGTCGGGAATCTGAGCTACAGCGTCAGCAGCTCGGACCTGGATCAGATGTTCTCGCAGTTCGGGACCGTCCAGAGTTCGCAGGTCATCCAGGACCGCGACACCGGCCGGAGCAAGGGCTTCGGGTTCGTCGAGATGAGCTCCGATGCCGAGGCGCAGGCGGCGATCGACGGCCTGCACGACCAGGAGCACGGAGGCCGTCGCCTGACGGTCAACGAGGCCCGTCCGCGTGAGGATCGCGGCGGTGGCGGCGGCGGCTACGGCGGCGGTGGCGGCAGCCGCGGCTACGGTGGCGGTGGCGGCGGCTACGGCGGCGGTGGCGGCGGCCGCAGCGGTGGCGGCGGCTACGGCGGCGGTGGCGGCGGCTACGGCGGCGGCGGTGGCGGCGGCTACAAGGGCGGCGGCGGCCGTTATTGATCCGACCCGGTCCGCGATGGGGCCGGCCCCGTCTCGCCCGATTCGATCGACGACTCTCGACCCGACCGGGCCCGCGTCTGAACCGACGCGGACCCGGCCGGGACTCTCGCGCCTGGGCCCGGGGCGCGACCGATTCACGACTTTCACAGACCCTTTGCCGACGCGGCGATCGTGCGTTAGAGTGTGGTATCGCCAGGCCGGGCCCGCGATGCCCGGCGTCGGTTTGCACCGCGTGATTTAGGACCTTGCCGCGCATCGGCGGCTGCGATCCGTCGGCCCTCGGGCCACCAGGGCGGCGTCAGTCCGGTTGTTACGCACCCGTCCCGGCCTCCCCTCGCTTCCGCTGGAGGCGAGGGAGGCCGGGTTGGCATTTCCGGTCCGGACCATGGTCGACGCCGACGAGACGCCCGCACGGAGGAGAGGGCCGCGTCTCGCGCTGTTCCTCGGCCTCGCGCTCCTGCCGGCCGTCCTGGCGATCTGGGTCTCGCCGTGCTTCGTCACGCAGGACGGCCCCGCGCACCTCTACAACGCCCAGGTCCTCCGCCGCTCGTTCGACCCCGGATCACCGTATCGATCGACTCTACACCGTCCGCTGGCAACCGCTGCCCAACTGGGCGGGGCACCTGCTCTTCGTCGTGCTCGACTGGGCCCTGCCACCCCAGGCCGCCGAGCGGGCCGCGGCGACCTTGACCCTGATCGTCCTCGCCGCGGCAACCGCGTGGCTCCGGTTCCGCGTCGATGGCGGGCGAGGCCCGATGGCCTCGGCGGCACTCGCGGCCCTGATCGGGCTGAACGTCACCTGGCTCTTCGGCTTCACGAGCTTCCTGCTCGGGGCCTCGATGTTCGCGGTCACCCTGGGTGTCTGGTGGGTCGGCCGCGAGCGGTTAACGTGGGGCCGCGTGCTCGCCCTCGGCGGCCTGGTCGTCGCCGGCTACTTCTGCCACCCCGTGAGTCTCGGGCTGACGGCCCTTGGCCTGATCGTCCTCGCCGCGCTGGCGCCGGGCGTGCGTCGGCGTCGATTCGGGATGACGCTCGTCGCCCTCACTCCCTTGATCCCGCTCGGCCTTGTCTACAAGGGCCTGACCCGGGCGGGCGGCCCGATGCGGCCCGAGTGGGGGATCCTCAAGGATCCATTCTCGCCCCGATCCTGGCTCGAGCAATACGGCTGGGTCGACCCGATCACGATCGCCGCGAAGGTCTATCGGCCGTTCGGCGAGGTCCCGTCGAAGCTTAACGGCCTGGCGGCGCCGGTGGTCTGGCTCGTCCTGGGGCTGGCAGCACTGGCGGCGGCGACGCTCCTTGATCGGGATCGGGCGGGCAAGCGGGGCTGGGGCCTGCTGGCGGCGGTCTTACTCTTCGGCAGCCTGGTCACGCCCGACAGTCTCGGCGACAACCACGGCGGCTACCTGCCCCAGCGCGTCGCCCTGCTCGGCCTCGTGGCGCTGGGGCCTTGGCTCCGGCTCGACGCGCCGGGGCCGCTCGGGAGATTCGGCCGCGCAGGGCTGGTCTTCGCCCTCATCGTCCAGAGCCTGTTCGTCTGCGATTACGGCCGCGAATCGACCCGGACGGCCGGCCGCGCTGCTCGAGGCCTCCGAGGCGGTCGGCCGGGGCCGTCGCGAGGCCACGGTCCTGATCGACATCCTCGGCCGGTTCCGGTCCAACCCCGTGCTGCACGCCGATTGCCTGCTCGGCGTCGACACGGACAACGTCATCTGGGCCGACTACGAGACGAACTACTACTACTTCCCCGTCCAGCTCCGCGACCCGGACGTCATGCCCCGTGCCGCGCCGCTGGAGATCATCGCCCGGACCGACGGCCCGGGCGACGAAGCGAAGCGTGCCGCGCTCTGGTCTGATTACCTCGACCGTTTCGCCGATCAAATCGACGTCGTCTTGATCTACGGGACCGACGCGGCCATCGAGACGATCACGGCGCGGCGGTTCGTCCGCTCGTGGACGGCCCCCGGGGGCCGGGTGCACGTCTGGACGAAGCCGGGCTTGAAGTGATCGCGGGCCCGAGCCGAACGATCGTGGCTTTGGCCGGGTCGAGATGCCGCGCGACGGCGTCGCGGACGGCCCTGGAATCGACGGCCTCGGTCCGCTTCCTGTACGAGGCGGGGTCGCCCCAGCTCAGCTCCCTGGTCAGGCGCTGTAGCTCGACGTTGGCCCGGGCCGACGACCGCGAGACGCCGGGCGGCAGAGGGATCGTGTCGACGTCGATGAATCCGATCATCTGGCCGACGAACGCGCGGAGCTGGACAACCTCGGCGTCCGTCGGCGCCCCCTGGCCCGAGAGCTTGCCGACGCGATCGAGGATCCTGGCCTCCAGCGATTCCGGGTCGACGCCCGGGCGAACGTAGGCGTTGATGAGGAAGCATCCGTCGGCGTCGTTGCTGACGGCGGGGAGCCTGGCCAGGGCGGTAATGTCCGGGTCGGCGAAGAGGCGCTGCGTCAGCAGGAGGGACGCGACGGTCAGCGCCGGGTGGTCGCGATCGGACGGCGGGGGCGCCGGCCAGGCGATCAGGAGGTGCCGGGCCCGGAGGTCCCAGGTCGCCGTAACGAGCCCCGGCTTCAGGGCCGGCGCGTCCGAGGGGAGGACGGAGGGCGTGGGGATCGTCCCGAAGGCCGCCTCGATCTCCTCGCGCGCCTTCGCGGGGTCGAAGGCCCCGACGACGCACAGGATGGATTGGTCCGGCCGCGCCGACCGCGACCAGAAGTCGCGGACGTCGTCGACAGTCAGCGCGCGCGTCTTCGTCCGCAGGGGCACGTCGGTCCGGCCGTGATAGGCGGCCTGGACGAAGGCGATCGAGGCGAATTTGGACGTGTATCCCTCGTCGAGTCGATCGACCTGTTCGACCTCGCCGAGGGTCCGGGGAACCTCCCGGTCGAGGACCTCGCGGGTGAATGTCGGCCCCTTGAGGCGCGACGCCTGGACGCGGACGGCCGCGGCCAGGTCGTCGGGCCGGACGTGGAGGTCGAAATACATGAAGGGCAGCAGCGTCTCGCCGTTCGCCCGGCCCTCGGCGAACCACCGCTCGACCGTCTTCGCCTCGTCCGACCCCGTCCGGCCGCCGAAGACCACGAGATGCTCGGCGACGTGCGCGACGTGGGGCTTGCCCGCGGGCTCGACGCGGAAGCCCGCGGGGAGGCCGAGGATGACGATTACCTCCGTCTCGTTCGGAGCGGGCGCGAGGCGGACCCGGAGTCCGTTCGTCAGTGTGAATTCCGTTCGCGCAGACCCAGCGGCCTCCGCCTCGCAAGCGGCGAGGAGGGCCAGCATGGGGAAAGCGGTCGCGATCAACCTTCGCATGGCGACTTCCCTCCGCGAGATGAGGTCTGGAGGTCCTGCGCCGCCATTCGCCGCTCCTCCGCCTGGCGGTAGCGAGTCCGGACCATGGGCAGGTTCGGCCCGAGGATGAACAGCCCCAGGAGCCCCGGCAGGCCGAGGCCGTACCAGACCCCGTACGGCTGCCCGCCCCGATACGCGACGGCTGCGGCGACCAGGAAGGCCACGGACATCCCGATCAGGGCCAGGCCGCCGCCGAGGATGAGCCCCCGGGCCTTGCCTCGCGGCGCGAGCATGCCCGCGCACCCGCCCCAGAGTCCTCCGAGGCAACCGAAGACAGTGCCCGGGAGCCACGCCCAGGCGTTCGGATCGAACCACGGCGTCGTCATTCGACATCCCTCCCCTTGAGTGATTGGCGGTGCGCCTCGAGCAGCTCTTTCGCGAGCGCCGAGGGGACCTTGGCGTCGGCCACGAGGACGCGGAGCCTCCGCTCGAACGGGTCGGCGGGTTTGGAGTCCTCGGCGGCCCGGACCTTCGCGATCAGCCGATCGAGCCGGCCCCGCACCGTCGGGTACGAGACGCCGTACTCCTCGGCCAGCGCCTTCAACGACCCGGAGCAGAGGAGGAACCGGCGGAGGAACTGCGTGTCCTCCTCCTCCAGCGCCTCTAGCCACGCCGGTAGCGTCTCGCTTGCCTTGCTCATCGCGCATCGGCCTCGGTTGCACCGCTCAACATTGTTGAAGCCCGACTGAAGATTATTGAGTTCAACAAAATGGAAGTCAACCTAAATTTTCTGTAATGACCGCGAAGCCCCTCGACATCGAAAGGGAGACCCTCCCCCGGGGCCCCGGCCCCGATCCCGCACCAAGCCGCACCGAGGTGAACCAAGGGCGGACGCTCGGGTTCGCTCGGCGCGGGCGCTGGGCTTGCTCGGGTTCGCTCGGGGCGGCGGAGGCTCCGCGGACAACTCGGCTTGCGACCGGCGACGGCCAGCCCGTACGCTGGCAGTCCCTCGGGAGACGGTACACGCACGCCGGAGCCGATCGCGCATGGCCACGCTCGACGCCGAACTCGCCTTCGTGAAGGAACTGGCCCTCGAGGCGGCGGCGATCGCGAGGGAGCGGGCGGGGTCGGTCCGTCCGGACGAGAAGGCGAACCGGAGCTACGTCACCGACCTCGACCGCGACCTCGAGCAGCTGATCCGCGGCCGGCTCGCGGCGCGGTTCCCCGACGACGTGCTGACCGGCGAGGAATACGCCGCGTCGGGCGGGACGGGGCCGCGGCGGTGGTCGATCGACCCGATCGACGGGACGGGGAACCTCGTCCACGCGCTGCCGCTCTGGGCGATCAGCATCGGCCTGATCGACGCCGGGCGAGCCCGTCGCTGGGCGTGATCGCGATCCCGCCGCTGGGCGAGCTGTACTGGGCCGTCAAGGGCCAGGGGGCGTTCCGCGACGGGGAGCGGCTGAACGTCCGCGACGCCGACGACGTTCCACGACCAGGACAACGTCTGCCTCGGCACCAACGCGATGCGGGCCGTCGACCCGCGGACGGTCCCCGGCCGGCTCCGCGACCTCGGCAGCGCCTGCTGCGAGCTGACCTTCGCGGCCTGCGGACCGGCTGGCGGCCAGCACGTTCCTCGGCGAGGCGGCGCACGACGTCGCGGCGGGGATCGTCATCGCCGTCCGAGGCCGGCTGCGCGATCGGGACGATCGACGGCCGACGGCTCACCCCGGCCGAGATGGTCGCCGAGACCCCGGTGGCCGTGCCGACGTTCGTCGCGCCGCCCCGCCGGCTAGCCGCGCTGATGGCACGGGCGCGGAGGCTCGTTTGAGCGGGCGGGCACGCTGCCTTTCGTCACGGCCCGGATCCCTCTATCATCGGGACCTGCGGGGTCGGCCGACATGACGTCTGCATCGCGTGGTCGCGGAGCTGCCCGAGGCGGTCGAGGGGCTCTGCCTGGTCCGGCTTCGGGCTCGATCGTCCGGAGGGTCTCGGCCCTCGGGTTCGCCCGGCGCATGGCGCGGCGGATCGACCGGGCGGCGGCCGAGGCGATCGCGACCGGGGCGGGGCTGCTCCACTCCGAGCGGTTCGCGATGGGGTGGCGGCACTTCGGGGTGCTGCAATACTGGCGGAGCTTCGACGGCGCTCGACGCCTGGTCGCGGCGGCCGCCGCACGCCGAGTGGTGGCGCGAGGCCGTCGAGCGGATGAGGGCCCGGGGCGACTTCGGGGTCTATCACGAGGCGTTCCTCGTCGCCCGCGACGGGATGTCGAGTCGATCTACCTCGACTGCCCGCCGGTCGGCCTCTCCGCCTTCGGCGCGACGGCCGAGCCGGTCGGCCCGACGACGACGGCGCGGGACCGGCTGGGGCGGAGGTCGGTCTGAGTGACGTCGGGCCGGGGGATCAGGCGACGATGGGCCACTGGGGCGTCAAGAGCTACGAGAACGACGACGCGGGCGACGCCCTCGACGCCGGGTTCGCCCGCGTCCACGGCGCGACCTACGAAGACCTGATGGACGACGCGAATCCCCTGACCCCCGAGCAGGTCCAGCAGCGGCTCGCCGGCCCCGAGACGCTCGCCGCCGTCGCTCGAGGCCCTGGCCGACGAGCGTCGGCCGGCCCGACCGACGAATGGGACGAGGTCGCCCGGCTGGCCTACGCGGGCGTCGTCGTCCGCCACGCCGAGCTGGGCGTGCCGATCCCGGCCGACGTCCGGTCCCTGCGCCCTCGGCGTTCCTCCGCGACGAGCCGATCGACTGGGAGGAGGCGACCGCCCGCCGACTCCGCCGCGACAAGGAAATCCGGCTCCTCGAATCGACGCCCTGACCCGGACAGGAGAGCCCCCATGCCCGAACGCAGGACCCTGGAATTCGTTCGGCTCGACGACGTGATGCCCGAGGTCGACCGGCTGCTCGCCGGCTACACGTCGGCCGGGAACTGGTCGCTCGGGCAGATCTGCAAGCACCTGAGCAGCACGATCCGGTCGTCGGTGGAGGGGTTCGGGGTCAAGGCCCCCTGGATCTTCCGCGCGACGCTCGGCCCGGTCGTCAAGAAGAAGATCCTCGGAGACGGGCGGATGGCCGAGGGGATCAAGGTCCCGGGGAAGCTGCTCCCGACGACCGGGCTCGACGACCGGGCCGAGGCCGAGGCGCTGCGGGCGTCGATCGCCTACTACATGGCCCATCCCGAGGCGCGGGCCCCGCACCCGTTCTTCGGTCGGATGACGGGCGCGGAATACGACCGGCTCCATCTGCGTCCACTGCGCCCATCACCTGAGCTTCGCCCTGCCCGCCTAGGCGGGACGACCGCGTTGTCTCGCGCCACCGGGGCCCCCGCCGCATGACATCGACACCCCCCCCCGACCCCGCCCGAGTGATCAGGCCGACCGCGAGCGCGCCTGGCCCTGGCTGGTGATGCTGGCGACGGCTGGGCACGGTCCTCGCCGTCCTGCCCCACGTCGTCAGGGACGTCAGGACGGGCGACCCGACGTACATCGCCGACGGCGACGGGCTGCTCTACCTCGCCTGGTCGCGGGACGTCGTCCGCCACGGCAGCCTCGGCCTGACCGACGCGATCCGCCGGCCGAGCGGGCCGATGATGCACCCGTGGCTCCTGTTCGGCCCGCCGGCCCTGATCGCCCATGCCCTCGGGCTGGGGATGACGGGCCTCGGGGATCGTCTGGCGGCTGCTCGCCGGGCCGGCCCTGGCGCTGGCCCTCTACGCGGTCGTCCGGCCCTTCACGCAGGTCGGCCCGGGGCGCGGCCGGGCTGTCGGCGTTCCTGCTCTTCGACGCCGGTCTACTCTTCGGCCAGCTCGTCCAGCGTCAGGGGGAGATCCTCGTCTCGGTCGCCCAGGGTCTGCCCGAGTTCTTCGCCGACGTGCCCCGGCTGATGCCCCACCTCCGAGTGCCGACGCCTGCGCTGGCCCTGCCGTTCTTCCTCGTCCACCTGGCCCTGGCCCACCGGGCACGTCGGCTCGGGACGATCGGCTCGGCCGTGGCGGCGGGGGTCTCGCTCGGCGCTGCTCTTCCACGTCTACTTCTACTTCGCCACGGCCGCGGCCCTGGGCACCGTCCTGGCCTGGCTGCTCGACCGCGGGGGCCGGCGGACCTACGGCGTGATGCTCGTCGTCGGCGGATTGATCGGGGTCTGGGCGGCGATCGAGGGGGCGCGGATCAAGGCGAGCACGCCGGCCGACTGGCTCGTGCGGACCGACAAGTTCGCCCCCGTCGAGCGGTTCGAGCCGCGATCATCTGATCCTGCCGAAGCTCCTGATCCTCGAATGGCTCGTCGCCGCCTGGTTCGTCTTCCGCTCGCGCCGCGACCTGCTCTACCTCTGGGCCTGCACCGGGGCCGGGCTCATCCTGGTCAACCAGCACGTCGTGACCGGCGTGAACATCGAGAACTTCCACTGGATCTACGCCTACGGCACGGCGTTCAGCCTGCTCCTGGCGCTGCTCGTGCTGCCCTGGCTGGCTCGGCTCCGCGGCTGGCGATGGATCGCGCGCCGTGCTGGTCGCGGCCCAGGTGGCCGATCGGGTTCGGGTTCCGGGTCGTCGAGGCCGTCGCGGTCGAAGGAGTCGAACTACTACCTCGACATGCTCGACCAGTGGCGGGCCGACGGCTTCGCGATCCCCGCCGGGACCGTCGTGGCGGCCCCGCCCGACCTGCTGCTGCTGCTCGGGGCGCTCGAGGACGTCGACCCGCTCGGCGGCCGGCTGGTCGACTACAGCTCGGTCGACGCGGGACGAGGAGCGCGACGAGCGCGACTCGCTCGACCTGGCCCTGATCGGGTTCACCCCGAAGGAGGTCGAGGACGGAGGTCGGCGCGGACGCAGCACCTCACGGCGGAGCGAGCGGCAGCTCCGGCGGCGACTCGCGTCGAGAACCTCGCGGCCGCGCCGATCGCCGCGGTCGATCGATTCCGCGTCTCCGCGATCGTGACCCCCGCCGGCCGCCGCCCGCCGGCCGCCCTGGGCGACCGCGTCCGCCTCGAGAAGGCGGGGCGGACCTGGGACCTCTGGCGCGTCGAGCCGCCCTGAGATCGGTTCCCCGGCGCCGAGTCTGTCCTATGATTCACATAAGTGGGCCGGCACCGCCCGCCGGGCCGCGAGATCTGGGAAGGATGGGCATGACGATCCTGATCGCCGAGGATGACCCGGTCTCGTCGCTGGTCCTGCGCCGTTCGCTCGACGGGCTGGACGAGGAAATCGTCGCGGCGAGCGACGGCGAGGAGGCGTGGCGGATCGTCCGCGACCGTCACGACATCCGGATCGTGATCTCGGACTGGATGATGCCCCGGGTCGACGGGGTCGAGCTCTGCCGCCGGGTCCGGGCGCTGACCGACCGGCCGTATGTCTATTTCATCCTCTTGACGGCCAAGGCGTTCCGCGAGGACCGGCTGGCCGGCCTCGCGGCGGGGGCCGACGACTTCCTGACCAAGCCGCTCGACCGCGCCGAGCTGCTCGCGCGGCTGAGCGTCGCCCGCCGGCTGATCGCGACCCAGGAGGAGCTGCGGCTCCGCTCCGAGCAGCTCGAGCAGCTCCACGCCGAGCTCAGCCGCCAGAACGAGCGGCTCGCCGAGCTGGCGACGTCCGACGGGCTGACCGGCCTGAAGAACCACCGCCACTTCCGCGACGCGCTCGCGATCGGCCTGTCGCTCGCGAACCGCGAGCAGATGCCCTATTCCCTGGTCATGCTCGACGTCGACCACTTCAAGCAGTACAACGACGCCTTCGGCCACCCGGCCGGCGACGCGGTGCTCTGCGACCTGGCCCGCGTGCTCCGCGGGAGCGTCCGCGAGCACGACCTCGTGGCCCGCTACGGCGGCGAGGAGTTCGTCCTGCTCCTGCCGATGACCGACGCCGCCGTCCGCGGGGGTGGTCGGCGAGCGGATCCGGGCGCGATCGGGTCGCGCCGGCTGGCCGCTCCGGCCGATCACGGCGAGCCTGGGGATCGCCACGACCGGCCCGCGCGTCACCACCGCGGCGCGGCTGCTCGAGCTCGCCGACCGCGCCCTCTATCGCTCGAAGGCCGAGGGCCGAGACCGCGTCACCCACGCCCGCGACCTCGAGCCCGAGGGCGCGGGCTCCTCGGCGCCGCCGCCGCCCCGGGGGCCTGACGCCACACCGGGGCGGGTCGAGACTCGCGATCAGCGCCGCTCGCTGTAGACCTTCTGGAGGAGCCGGAGCACCTCCAGGTAGAGCCACACGAGCGTGACCATCAGCCCGAACGCGCCGTACCACTCCATCGACTTCGGGGCGCCGTAGGCCGCGCCCTTCTCGATCATGTCGAAGTCGAGCAGAAGGTTGAACGCCGCCAGGCCGACGACGAACAGGCTGAACAGGATGCCGATCTTGCCCCCGGCGTGGATGAACGGCACGTTCACGCCGAACAGGTGGAGGACCATCGTCAGCAGGTACATCAGGCAGACGGCCCCGGTGGCGGCCATGATGCCCGCGGCGAGCTTGTCCGTGACGCGGATCGTCCGCGTCAGGTAGAGCGTGAGCATCACGAACAGCGTCCCGCACGTCAGGCCGACGGCCTGGATGGCGATGCCCTGGTAGGCGGGCATCCGCATCTCGACGAGCTTCGAGAGCGCGCCGAGGAAGACGCCCTCGAGCGCCGCGTAGACCGGGGCGGTCCAGGGGGCGAGCGGTCGGCTTGAAGCAGGTGATCATCGCGACGACGAAGCCGCCGATCGCCGCCCCGCCGAGCAGGCCGCCGGTCATGTTGCCGCTGCCGGCCTCCGTCCAGGCCCAGAGGGCCGTGGCGGTGAGGATCGCCAGGAGCAGGAAGGTCTTGGAGACCGTCCCCTGGACGGTCATCGTCGTGCTGCGCGGGGCCGCGTACGCGTCGCCCCACGCGCCCTGGGCTGCGCTCTGGTTGAAGCCCATGGCGAGGGCCGGATTGTTGGACTTCACGGTCGTTCCCCTGAAACGCGGGAGGCCCGGCCAGGGCGCGGACGGGGCGCCCTCGGACCGATATCCGTCCTACGACCCCCATTGTGGTCGGGTTCGCCCCGTTTGACAACGGGATACGGCCGGCTCGCCCCCGGCCGCCATCACCCCGAGGTCGCCTGCCTGGCCGGGGGCGGAGGGGGCGGCGTGGGCGATGGAGGGGCCGGCCGCGGCACGCGGCGGGCGACCGAGCGGGCGACGGCCGCCTCGAGGTCGTGCTCGCGGAGGATCCGGCGGATGCTCTCGCTCGACGCGAACACGCCGAACCGCTTCCCGCGGATGATCTCGGCCCGGCCGACGCAGACGCCGACGACCGTGCCGTCGGTCGTGAACAGCCCGCCGCCCGACCGGCCGTGCTCCGGGGGCTTCTCGACGAGCAGGAACGGCCGCGGGCCGCCGCCGTTGCCCATGTCGATCCGGGCGTAGTCGAAGACCCGCGAGCCCCAGCTCGCGAGCGTCTCGCCCAGGTCGATGCCGACCGAGACGACCGCCTCGCCCCGCGGCGGCTCGCCGGCACCGGGCGCGATCCGGGCGACATAGGGCATGGCCTCGAAGCCGGCGACCCGGATCACGGCCAGGTCGGCGGCCTTGTCGAGGGCCACGACCCGCGCCGGGACCTCTCGCGGCCAGCCCGCGGCCGGCTGCCGCCGCTCGACTCCGAGGTTGTAGCGGTGGACCTCGATGTAGAGCGCCCCGTCGCCCTCGAGGACGTGCGAGGCCGTCAGCACGAGCGACTCGCCCGGGATCGACGCGATGACCGTCCCGCTCCCCTGGTGCTTGCCGCGGCGGACAATGACGGTCGGGCGGAAGGTCAGGTCATGGCCCGGCGGCGCGGCCCGGGTCGGGGCGGGCGGGCCGTCGGCCATGGCCGGCAAGGCGATCGCGCAGGCCAGCGCAATCCCTACGAGTTGCCGCCGGAGAGACCCGCCGATCATCGCCCGTCCTCCCTTCGACTCCGACCGTGTACCCGATTGTGCGGCGGCGACCGGCGGCGTGCAAGCCGCATCGGGGTCGGGTCTCGGGTCGGCCTTCGGGCGCCGACCGAACCCGAGCGTGCAAGTTACGTGCGGAATGGTGCGGCGGCGCTCGCCTTTCGGGCCGGGGAGACGGGCGTCCCTCCGGATCTCGGCACCCCTGCTCCCGGGGCCGCCCCGGGGGCCGCATCCCGCACAAGGGCACACCAAGATGAACATAATCTGCACGCTCGGGTTCGGTCGGCGCCCCGACGGCCGACCCGAGACCCGACCGACCCCCGGGCCGCCGCGTTGATCGGCCGCTGGGGGCTAGGCGAGGCCGATGGTGGTTGCTACGATCGCCCGCGTCACGGAGGGCCACCGCCGGAGAGCCTCGCACTCATCCGCCGGAGGAGACTACCCGCGGCGCCTCGTCGCTCCGGCGGCCGGGCGATCGCGGGGCGGGCGGTCATCATGGATTGGAGGGCCGCCCAGTTCCGCCGCCGAGCGATCGCCCTGCCCCTCGCCTCCATGCCCATCCGGCTCGATAAACTGGTCTCCGAGCGATTCGCCCTCTCGCGCCGCGCCGCGCAGGACGCCGTGCGCAACGGCCGGGTCGACGTCGCCGGCGAGCGATGTGACGAGCCCGGCCGCGAGATCGAGCCCGACGCCGACGTGGCCTTCTTCCCCAACCGCCCCAAGGCGCGGAAGGTCGCGGGCCGGCTGCGGATCCTCCACGAGGACCGGCACGTCGTCATCGTCGACAAGCCGGCCGGCCTGCTCACGCTGCCGACGCCCCGGCAGGAGCGCGACACGCTGCTCGACCGCGTCTCGCGCTACCTCGCCATCCGGCACGGTGGACGGCCCTACGCGGGGGTCGTCCACCGGCTCGACCGCGACACGTCGGGGGCGCTGGCCTTCGCCAAGTCGCCCGAGGCCGTCCGCGCGTTCCAGGAGCTCTTCAAGGCGCACGACATCGAGCGGCAATACCTGGCGGTCGTCGAGGGGGTGATGCCCCGCGAGACGGGGACGATCGACCTGGCCCTCGTGACCGACCGCGGCGACCTGCGCCGCGGCGTCGCCCGCCGTCCGGGAGAGGGCCGCCGAGCGGTGACGCACTACCGGGTCGTCGAACGGTTCGGCCCGGTCGCGACGCTCGTCGCCTGCTGGCTCGAGACCGGGCGGACGCACCAGATCCGCATCCATCTGGCCGAGCAGGGGCACCCGGTCGTCGGCGACCTCGTGTATCGCCCCAAGGAGCAGCCCCGCTGCAAGGCGACGTTCCACCGCCAGGCGCTGCACGCCCAGACGCTCGGGTTCGTCCACCCGCTGACGAAGCAGGCGGTCCGCGTCGAGGCCCCGCTGCCTACCGACATGGAGGAGCTTGTCGTCGACCTGCGGAATCGGTACGGCATCGCCGGCGCGGGGGGATGACGGGCGGGCTCGCCCTTGCCCGCCGGTTCGGGTTTGTCTACGCTGGACGTGTCCGGCCTCTCCGTCTCCCGTCCGAGGTCGGGTCATCCTTCGCGATCGAGGTCCGATGAGGTCGACGTCGCCGGGTCGATCGGCGTGGTCCTGGGCCGGGGCGCTCTGCGTGCTCCTGGCGTGGGGCGTCGTCGGCCCGAGTCAGGCCCGCGCGGGATGCGCGCATTACGCCCAGCGATCGGCCGTGCTTGCGTCGCTTGAACTCGCCCGGACGCCGATCGAGGCCCCCAGGCTTCCCGCCCGCCCCGCACCCGCCTGCAAGGGCGCGATGTGCTCGGGCCAGCCCGCCCCGCCCACCTCATCGGGTGCGCCGGTCCCGATCCGCATCGGCGCCTGGGCGATCCTTCCGCCTGCTCCCCTCCCGCCGGCCCCGGCGTCGTCCTCGCTCCCCCTCGACGAGCGAGATGCCCGCGCGCTCCATCCGGCCGGCTCGGTCTTCCACCCGCCTCGCCCCTCCCTCCCCAACCACTCGTCCTGACGGCCCGGTCGAACGGGCCGCGCCGACCTGCGCGCCGCGCCGCGTGGTCGTGGGCTCGCACCGCACCGTCCCGACACTCCGGTCGCGGCATTCTCGCGCCAACTCGGCTGCGACCTGCCGCGTCCCAACGAGCGACCATTGCACACTCCGGGGAGAGCGACCATGGCCGAGGTGAACGTGATTAGCAACCAGGAGTCGATCCTCGCCAACCAGGGGAAGATCCTGGCCAATCAGGAGTCGATCGAGTCAAACCAGGCGAAGCTCGACAGGATCGTGGCGAACCAGGCGGCCATCCTGTCCAACCAGGAATCGATCCGCGACAATCAGAAGAAGCTCGACAAGATCGTGGCGAACCAGGCCACGATCACGGCGAATCAGGAGTCGATCCTGACCAACCAGGCGAAGCTCGACGCGGTGCTCGCGAACCAGGCGACGATTACCGCGAACCAGGAACATATTCAGTCGAACCAGGACAAGATCCTGACGAATCAGCGCGAGATCATCGCGAACCAGAAGAAGCTCCTCACGAAGTGACCGGAATGCGAGTCGCCCCCGGCCGGCAGGAGCCGTGGCCGGGGGCGACGACCCACGCCGTCTCAGAGTCGCGCCTCCTCCTTTCCCTTCGCCGGGAGATTGTCCGATGGACGCATCCGCCCCAAAGCGCAACGCATCGTCTCGCTTCGCGTCGATCCTGGCGACGGCCTGCCTCGCGGCGGGCTGTCACGGCGACGCGGGGACGGGACAGACGGCCTCGCCAACCCCGCCCGGGACGTCGGGTCCGGTCAAGGTCCGGGTCGGTTATCTCGGCCTGACCTGCGAGGCGGCGATGTTCGTCGCCCAGGAGAACGGGTTCTTCACGGACGAGGGCCTGGACGTCGAGTTCGTCAAGACGGACTGGGACGGCCTGCGGGACGGCCTCGGCCTGGGCCGGTTCGACGCCAATTATCACCTGATCATGTACCTGCTCAAGCCGATCGAGAAGGGCCTGGACGTGAAGATCACCGGCGGCGTCCACTCGGGCTGCCTGCGGCTCCAGGCCGGCGCGAAGACGGATATCAAGTCGGTCGCGGACCTGCAAGGGCAAGAAGATCGGCGTGCCGACGGCCCTGGGCAGCCCGCCGTTCCTCTTCAGCAGCCGGGTGCTCAGGCCGCGCCGGCATGGACCCGGCGAAGGACGTCGAGTGGGTGGCGATGGCGCCCGACGTCCTGGGCCTGGCGCTCGACAAGGGGCAGGTCGACGCCGTCTGCGACTCCGAGCCGATCGGCTCGATCCTGCTCTCGCAGAAGAAGGTCCGGACGATCGCCGACCAGGCGGTCGACGCCCCGTACAAGGACGAGTATTGCTGCGCCGTGGTCGTCAGCGGGGCCCTCGCGAGGAAGGACCCGGCGACGGCCGCGAAGGTGACGCGGGCCCTGCTCAAGGGGGCCACGGTGGGTCGAGGACGAACCCGACGGCCGCGGCGAAGCTCTCGGTCGAGAAGAAGTACATCGCGGCGTCGGCTGGAGATGAACGCCCAGGCGATCTCGAAGCTGAAGTACATGCCGGGCGTGTCGCGATGCCGCGAGAGCGTCGACCTGGCCGCGCAGGAGATGAAGGCGATCGGCCTGCTCAACCCGTCGACCGACCCGGCCGAGCTGGCCAGGAAGGCCTGGCTCGACCTCGACGGCGTGACCGACGATTGGATCAAGGGCCTGAAGGTCGAGACCGTCGCCGGGCGGCGGCCGCCGCCGCCGATCGACGGCCGGACGCTCGCCGCGCTGTTCGATCGCGCGAAGGCTTGCAAGTCTGCTGCTGCGACCGACGAGCTCGGACGGACTGCGGCGAGTGCGCCGTGCCTTCGTCCGTCGCAGATCCTGGAGACCTCCGATCTCCGCGAGCCGAGCCGCTCCGCCGACGGGTCGGCGACGTCGCGGACGATTCCGCCCGGCGCGGCCGCTCGCGCGCCGGCCGTCGCTCGCGCCGGCCGTCGCGGCCGTCGCGGCGCTGCTGGTCCATCGAGTGCTGCCCGAGCCGGCAGTCGGACGCTGCCGACCCGGCTGTATCCGACCCTGCTCGCGGGCGCTGCTGGCGGCCTCGCTCGTCCTGGCGCGCGTCGCAGTGGGCCTGGCGTCGGCTCCGGCCCTGGGCCCGCCACAACGGGCCGCTGCTGGCCGGGGCGATCGCGGCTGCTCGGCGCTCTGGGACCTCGTCACGCTCAAGCTGGCCTGGATGCCCCTGCCCTATTTCCCCGGCCCGGACGCGGTGCTCGCGGGGCATGATCGACGACCGCGGCGCTGCTGCTCGACAGCGCGTATCATTCCTTGAAGCTGCTGCTGCGCGGCTACGTCGGCGGGCGTGGCGGCGGGCCTGGTCAGCGGCGTCCTGATCGGCTGGTTCCGGCGGGTCCGCTACTGGGGGATGCCGATCCTGAAGGTGGTCGGGCCGATCCCGGCGACGGCCTACGTCCCGCTGGTGATGGCGCTGTTCCCGAACGCGTTCGTCTCCGGGCAGCGCGCTGATCGCGCTGGCGGTCTGGTTCCCGGTGACGATGCTCACGAGCTCCGGGCATCGCCAACGTCCCGCGTCTCGTACCTCGACGTGGCCCGGACCCTGGGGGCGGGGCGGCGCTACCTGATCTTCCGCGTCGCCATCCCGGCGGCGATGCCGAGCATCTTCCTCGGCCTGTTCATGGGGCTGGGCGCGTCGTTCCTGACGCTGATCGTCGCCGAGACGGTCGGCGTGAGGTCGGGGCTGGGGTGGTATCTCAAGTGGCAGCAGGGTTACGTCGAATACGCCAAGGTCTACGCGGCCCTGGTCATCATGGCGGTCGTTCTTCTCGGGCCTGATGACGCTGCTGTTCAAGGTGCGCGACCGCGTGCTCGGCTGGCAGAAGGGCGTGATCCGATGGTGACGCGTCGACGATGCCGATATCGACGACGGCGACCGGCCCGACCGGCGGCCGAGGGCTCGTCGCTGGCGATCCGCGACGTGAGCAAGGTCTTCCGCGCGGCCGACGGCGGCGAGTCGTCCGCGCGCTGGACGGCCTCTCGCTGTCGATCGCGGCGGGCGAGATGGTCTCGCTGATCGGGCCGAGCGGCTGCGGCAAGATCGACGCTCCTGCGGCTGATCGCGGGGCTGGACCGGCCCGACGTCGGGCGAGCTGCGGGTCGGCGACCGAGCCGATCGCCGGCCCCAGCGCCGAGCGCGGGCTGATGTTCCAGGACCCGAACCTGTTCCCCTGGCTGACCGTCCGCCGCAACATCCAGGCCGGGCTGGTCGCGCGCGGCGTGCTGCGGCAGCATCGCCACGAGGTCGAGGAGTTCCTCCGCCTGGTCGGCCTCGAGGCGTTCGCCGACGCCTATCCGCACCAGCTCTCCGGCGGCATGGCCCAGCGGGCGGCGCTGGCCCGGGCGCTGATCAACCACCCGCAAGGTGCTGCTGCTCGACGAGCCGCTCGGGGCGCTCGACCAGTTCACGCGGATGCGGATGCAGGACGAGGTGCTGCGGCTCTGGCAGGCGCGGGGCACGACGATGGTCCTGGTCACGCACGACATCGACGAGGCGATCTACATGAGCGACCGGATCGTCGTCATGACCCCGCGGCCGGGCCGGGTCGAGCGGATCATCGACGTCGCGCTCGAGCGGCCGCGGCACCGCAACAGCCCGCGGTTCCTGGAGCTCCGGGCGGAGATCCTCGAGATGCTCCACTTCACCGGCGAGGCGAGACGAGCCGGCGGCGCGAGACGACGGAGGCCGAGGCGATGAGCATCGGCGATCGAAGATCGCCCTCGGATCGGCCGTCGCTCGTCGTCGCGGCATCGCGGTGGCGTGCCGGCTGTCGTCTACTTCAGGCGCAGCGCGGCGGCAACGCGCCGCGCGCCGAAGGCCGAGGCGCTGCCGCAGCCCGGATCCGCCGACGTATCGCGAGATGGTCGCGGCGTTCTACGGCGGGCGTCGCCGCGCTCGACGTCGACGCGACACGACGACGCGCGAAGGCGAAGCTGACGCGCGCGACGCGAGCTCGTCCCCGAGGAGCCGGCGGCGTGGGCCGACCTCGGGCTGCTCGAGATCCGACTCGGGGAGCTACGAGGCGGCGGCGCGCGACCTGGAGCAGGCCCGCGACGCTCGCGCCCGAGAGCGGCGCGATCGAGCGGCTCCTCGGCCTCCTCGAGAGCCGTCGCAGGTCGTACGCCGAGGCGATCGCGCACCTGCGGCGGGCGATCGAGCTGGCGCCGGACGACCTGAAGGCGCGGTACGCCCTGGCCAAGGAGATCGAGCGCGAGGCCGGCCCGGCGGACCCGAGCGACGCCGAGGCGCTCCGGCTGGTGGGCGAGATCCTCGGAACGGCAGCCGGACAACCTCGTCGTCCTCCTCGAACGGGCGCGGCTGGCCGCGAAGCGCGGGCGACGCCCAGGCGCTCGGCGATGCCGTCGAGCGGACTCGGCCGGCTCGCTGCCGATCCTGGCCGGAACGGCTCAGCGAGTCGTACGACGATCCTCGAGCAGGCCGCGAAGTCCGACCCGCGAGCTGGCCGCGACCCGCGTCGTCGCTCCTGCGGAACGTGCTCGTCGCAGCCGCCCGCCTTCCGGCAGGGGCCTCGACGCCGTCGAGACGCCGATCGGGACGGTCGGCGAGCCGATCCGACCAGTTCCTGAGGCTGACCGCCGCCGACGCCCACGCCCTCGCCGCCGGACGAGGCGCTCGCCTTCGCGGTCGAGCCGATCTCGGACGAGGGCGGCCGGCGCGCTGGGACGCGCTCGTGGCCGTGTCGCTGACCGGCCAGGGGCCACCCGTGCTGTTCGTGGCCGACGGCCGCGAGCTGCGGCGCGCCGACGGGTCGGGCGCGTCCCTGCCGTTCCCCGGCGGGCCGCGGCCGTCCGCCGTCGCCCCACGGCGTCCTGGCCGCTGGACTGGAACTCCGACTACCGGCATGGACCTCGTCCTCGCCGGCGCCGGCGGGTTGACGGCTCTTCCAGCAGAAGGAGGACGGCACGCTTCGCCGACGTGACCGCCGCGACGAAGCTCGACCCGGCCGTCCTCGGCAGGCCGACGCCTTCGGCGCCTGGGCGGCGGACGTCGAGATGGACGGCGACCTCGACGTCGTGCTCGGCGCTCGGCGAGGGGCCGGCGTCGTCCTGCGGAACAACGGCGACGGCACGTTCCGCGCGATCGAACCCGTTCGAGGGCGCGACGCGACCTCCGCGACTTCGCCTGGGCCGACCTCGACGGCGACGGCGACCCCGACGCCGCGCTCCTCGACGCGCAAGGGCGCGCTCCGGATCTTCTCCAACGAGCGCGCCGGGACGGTTCCAGCCGTCGGCCGCGCCCGGAGGGACTCGACGGCACGGCTCGCCGCTGGCGATCGCCGACCTCGAACGGCGACGGCGTCATGGACCTGCTCGGCGCTCGCGCGGCGACGGGGCCGTCCTCCGGCTCGTCGGACCACGGACGAGGGCCGCGACGTGGGACGCGGTCGAGGTCGTCGCGCGCCGGCCGCCGGTCGGCGACGGCGCGCGGCTCTTCGTCGCCGACCTCGACAACAACGGCGCGACCGACCTGGTCGCGTCCGGCGGACGTCGGGCGGCTGGATCGGGCTGGGCGACGGCGCGGGGCGGTTCCGACGCATGGCCGCGCCGTCGGGCCTCCGCGTCTTCGCCGTCGCCGACCTGAACGGCGACGGCCGCTCGACCTGGCGGGCCTCGTCGGGCGAGGGACGGCCCGCCCGCGGGCATGGGACGCGGGACCAAGGACTACCACTGGCAGGTCATCCGGCCCCGCGGGCGCGAAGGCCTTCGGCGACGGCCGGATCAACTCGTTCGGCATCGGCGGCGAGGTCGAGGTCCGGGCCGGCCTGCTCGTCCAGAAGCAGGTGATCGCCGGGCCGATCGTCCACTTCGGCCTGGGCGACCACCCGAGGCCGACGTCGCCCGGATCGTCTGGCCCAACGGCACCGACGCAGGCGCGAGTTCGACACCACGGCCGACCAGGACGATCGTCGCCGAGCAGCGGCTCAAGGGCTCGTGCCCGTTCCTGTTCGCCTTCGACGGCACAGCGGTGCGGTTCGTGACCGACTTCATCTGGCGGTCGCCGCTCGGCCTGCGGATCAACGCCCAGGACACGGCCGGCGTCGGCGCAGACCGAGGACTGGGTGAAGATCCGCGGCGACCAGCTCGCCGCCGAGGGACGGGCACTACGACGTGCGGATCACCGCCGAGCTGTGGGAGACGCACTACTGGGACCACGTCGTCGCTGATGGTCGTCGACCACCCGACGGGGACCGAGGTCTTCGTCGACGAGCGGTTCGCCCGCGAGCCGCCGACGCTCGGCCGTCCACGCGACCGGGCCGCTGCATGCCGGTCGCCTACGCGCGCGACGATCACGGGCGCGACGTGACCGAGACCGGTCGCGCGACCGCGACGGCCGGTATCTCGACACCTTCGGCCGCGGCCAGTACCAGGGCGTGACGCGCGACCACTGGGTCGAGGTCGAGCTCGGCGACGACGTGCCGCGCGACCGGCCGCTGTCGGCTCGTCGCCCAGCGGCTGGATCCACCCGACCGACAGCTCGATCAACGTCGCCATCGGCCAGGGCAGGCACGAGCCGCCGCGAGGGCTTGTCGCTGGAGGTCGCCGACGGCCGACGGCAAGTGGGCCGTCGCGCGGCCCGACCTGGGCTTCCCCGCGGGCAAGAACAAGACGATCCTCATCGACCTCGACGGCGTCTTCCGGCCCGGCGCCCCGCGTCGCTTCCGGCTGCGGACGAACCTGGAGATCTTCTGGGACTCGCTGGCCGTCGCCGTCGCCGCGCCCGAGACGCGCCCTGAAGACACAGACGGCTCGCCCCGCGATCCGCCGAGCTGCGCTACCGCGGCTTCTCGCGGATGACCCAGGCCGACGCCAGCTCGCCCGAGCTGCCCGACTACGACACGCTCGTCGGCACGTCGCCAGCGCTGGCGCGACCTGATCGGCTACTACACGCGGTTCGGCGACGTCCGCGAGCTGCTTGAACGAGCGTCGACGACCGCTACGTGATCGCCAACGCCGGGGACGAGCTGGCCCTCCGCTTCGCCGCCCCGCCCGCCGCCGCCGGCCGGCTGGGTCCGCGACTTCGTCCTGATCGGCGACGGCTGGAACAAGGACGGCGACTACAACACGGCGTTCTCGAAGACCGTCCTGCCGCTGCCCTCGCACGCACCGGCCGGCCTACGACACGCCGCCCGGCGCGCTCGAGGACGACCCGGTCTATCGGCTTCCATCCGGACGACTGGGCGGAGTATCATACACGTTACGTCACGCCCGACGATCTTCCAGGACGGGCCTCAGGCCGCGACGGGACGCGAGCCTCGCGGAGTCGGAGTGAATACATGCAGGCGTTCGGTCGGATCGCGGTCATCCTCGCTCTTCGTCGAGCTCTGCTCGCCGTGCCGGTGCTCAACCGGCGCTACTCCGTGGCGAGTCCGGACGTGCCTCCGCCCGATGTCGCCAGGGGGCAGCACGACGTCGCGCTACGGCTTCCACCTGGAGGAGGTCTCGAAGTCGGCCGGCATCGACTTCACGCACCAGGCGCCGAAGCTCGACCCGAAGCTCGACCACATCATGCCGCAGATCGCCTCGATGGGGGCGTCGGTCGCCGTGGCCGACTTCGACCGCGACGGCTGGCACGACTTCTACACGACCGACAGCGGCGAGGGGAGCGCAGAACCGCCTCTATCGCAACCAGCGGCGACGGCACGTTCCGCGACGTGGCCGACGCGCTGGGCGTCGCCGACGTGAACCGGCCCGGCACGGGCGTCTCGATGGGCGTCGGTCTGGGGCGACTACGACAACGACGGCTTCGAGGACCTGTTCCTCTACAAGTGGGGCAAGCCCGAGCTGTTCCACAACGACGCGGGCAAGGGCTTCACGCGCGTCACCGACACGGCCGGGCTTGCCCGCGTGGGTCAACGCCGGCTGCGCGACCTGGCTCGACTACGACCGCGACGGCCGCTCGACCTGTTCCTCGCCGGCTACTGGGCCGACGGGCTCGACCTCTGGCACCTCACGACGACGAAGATGATGCCCGAGAGCTTCGAGTACGCCCAGAACGGCGGCCGGAAGTACCTCTTCCGCAACAAGGGCGACGGGACCTTCGAGGACGTCACGAGCCAGCGTCGGGATCGACAGCCACCGCTGGGCCCTCTGCGCCGCCGCGGCCGACCTGCGCGGGACGGGCTATCCCGACCTGTTCGTCGCCAACGATTACGGCGTCTCGGAGCTGTTCGCCAACCAGCAGGGGCAAGTCGTTCCGCGAGATCGGCAAGCCGACGCGGCATCGGCTTCGCGCCCAAGAGCGGGATGAACGTCGCGTTCGGCGACATCTTCAACCAGGGCCGGTTCTCGGTCTACGTCACGAACATCTCCGAGGAGGGCGTGCTGATCCAGGGGAACAACCTCTGGGTGCCCAAGGAGGGGACGTCGGGCGACGCGCTCCAGTACGAGAACCTCGCCAACGCGCTGGGCGTCGAGCTGGGCGGCTGGAGCTTCGGGGCGCAGTTCGGCGACCTGAACAACGACGGCACTCAGGACCTGTTCCTGACCAACGGCTACGTCTCGGCCGAGCCGAGGGGACGAGCTACTGGTACGAGTTCTCGCATGATCGCCGGCGGCCACAGCGCGATCATCTCCGACGCCAAGAACTGGCCGGCGATGCAGGGCAAGAGCCTCTCGGGCTACCAGCAGAAGAAGGTCTGGCTCAACGACGGCGCGGGGCAGTTCACCGAGGTCGCCCAGGCGGTCGGCTACACCGACACCCACGACGGCCGCGCCGTGGCCCTGGTCGACCTCTGGAACCGCGGCGTCCTCGACGTGCTCGTCGCCAACCAGCGCGGGCCGCTGCTGGTCTACAAGAACACCGTCCCGCCCGAGAACGCCTGGGTCGAGTTCGAGCTGCACGGGCACGAAGTCGAACCGCAGCGCCATCGGCGCCCAGGTCCGCCTCTTCTGGAACGGCCAGGAGCAGTTGCAGGAGGTCTCCGGCGGCTGCGGCTACTCGGCCCAGAACCAGCGACGCCTCCACTTCGGGCTGGGCAAGTCGCCCAAGGTCGAGAAGGCCGTCATCCGCTGGCCCTCCGGCGCCGAACAGACCATCGAGGCCCCGGCCGCGGGGCGGGTCCACCAGGTCGAGGAGCCGACGTAACATGGCCACCACGACCCTCCCCTCGACGCCCCCGCCCGCGCCGCCGCACGGCGAAGCGGCGCCGCGTGATGCCTCGACAATCGCTACCTCGCGCCGCTGCTCATCACCGTGATCCTGCTCGCGGGCCAGCTCAGCTTCGGCATCCTCGAGAGCTACACGCGGACGCTGCTGGCGATCGGCACGCAGCATCGCTGATGGAGCTGGTCCTCGCCGTCTGCTCGTCGGCAAGTGGCCGCACCTGGCCAGCGCGTACATCACGGGGATCAGCGTCGGCATCCTGATCCGCTCGCCGGTTCTTCTGGCCCTACGCGCTGTGCAGCCTGATCTCGATCACGTCGAAGTACGCGATCCGCTGGCAGGGCCGGCACCTCTGGAACCCGTCGAACCTGGGCGTCAGCGCGATGCTCTTCCTCGCCCCGGCCACGGTCGCCAGCCTGAGCATCCAGTGGGGCAACTCGCTCTGGCCGATGCTCGTGATCTGGACGCTCGGCTCGCTGATCATCTGGCGGCTGCAAGCGGTTCCACATCTGCGCGACCTACGTCGCCTCGTTCTTCGCCTTCTCGCTGCGTCCGCAGCGCTGATCACGGGCGACCCGTGGCTGGCGACCGTCGCGCCGATCACCGGGCCGATGTATCAGCTCTTCGTCTTCTTCATGATCACCGACCCGAAGACGACCGTGCGGACGAAGTGGGGCCAGTGCGCTCGTGGCGTTCCTGGTCGCGCTGGTCGAGGCGATCTTGCGACTGAACCGGGTCGTCCACGCGCCGTATTACGCGCTGTTCCTGGTCGGACCGGCGGCGAACGCGGTGGAGATCTGGTGGACAAGCCGTGCCGGCGCGGTGACCGTCGAAGAGCGGCGGACCGGGGCCGGATGGTCGCCGGAGCGGCCTAAGTGAGCGTGGCCCCGAACGGCGGGAAGCGAAGTCATCCCATCGACGATCCGCAACGAAGGAGTCATCCCATGCTGGCAGGAGTGGAACGACTGGTGGATCTGGTCGGCCCGCGCGAGTCGGGCCTGACCGGCGCGGCGCTGGCCGAAGTCGAAGCAGGCGGTCGCATCGCGCTCGACCTCGGATCGGCTCGCGGCGACCGACGGGCACTTCGCCGCCGTCAGCCGCGACGGCCAGACGGTCCGCCTCGCCCGGACGATCGGCCTGCCGCTCCGCTACTTCGTGGCCAAGCGGTATCACGGGCCGTACCTCGTCGTGGCCGACCGGATCGACCGGCTCTACGAGTATTGCTGCGAGCAGAAGATCGGCTGGCAGTTCGACCCGCTCTACACGCGGATGATCCCGGCGCACCACCTCGTCGAGATCGACCAGGTCGGCTGCCCGGACCCCAACCCGCGCTATCATCGGTTCTTCACGCCGCCGAGTCGGCGCAGGGCCCGGGCGACGTCCGCGAGCTGGGCGACGACGTACGTCCAGGCGGCCTATCGAGGCGACGCGCGACTGGATCGCCCGCGTGCCGGACGGGCGAGCCGATCGCCGTGCTCTTCTCGGGCGGCGTCGACAGCGGGTCGGTCTTCCTGCTGGCCCGGCAAGCCCTCCGCGAGCTCGGCCGCGACCCCGGATCTCGCCCGCGCCTTCACCCTCGACCTCGGGCGGCGGGGACGACGCCGCGCAGGCGGAGCACTGGGTCCGCGAGATGGGCTTCGAAGGCTCGCTGGGAGCGCGTCGCACTCGAAGGCGCGCCGGCCCGACCTCGAGGAGGCGATCGCGACGATCGAGGACTATCACCCGCTCGACGTCGAATGTGCCGGCGACGTCGCTGTTGCTCCTCAAGGCGATCCGCGAGCGGCACCCGTCACTGCAACTACCTCCTCGACGGCGACGGCGGCGACGAGAACCTGAAGGCCTACCCGCTCGAGGATTCGGACCTGACGATCTCCAGCGTCCTGAGGAACCCGCTGCTCTACCAGGAAGGCTGGGGGATCGACGCGATCAAGCACAGCCTGACGCTACTCGGGCGGCCTGTCGCGGTCGTACATGCGGACGTACGCCCCGGCGAATCGGCTCGGCTTCGACGGCGTTCAGCCCGTACACGAGCCGCTCGGCGATCGCGGCGTCGCTGGCGATCCCGTTCGAGACGCTGATCGAGGGGAGCGTGGATCGGCTCTACGCCCTCAAGGCCGAGGTCGTCCGCGAGGGGGTCGAGGCGGTGACGGGCGTCCGCATGCCGGTCTTTCCCAAGCGGCGGTTCCAGGCCGGGGCCGGCGAGACATACCGCACCTGGAAGGTCAGCAAGGCGTGGTGCCGGCAGGTCTTCCTCCGCCAGTGGGAAGAGCGGCTCCGCACGGCGTGGGACCCGGGCGCCGAACGCGTCTCCGGCAACACGATCCCCAACTGATCGGCCCGCGATGGACGCCTACCCGGCCACGCCCGCCGCGCGGGACCGCTGGATCCTCGGCCAGCGGCCCGCGCGGAACGCCCTCAACCCGCGGAGGCCATATGCCTTCCTCGTCGAGCCCGAGATGGGTCCGGGCGGCGAGGTCGAGGACGTCGCCACCATTTTCCTCACGAACCGCGAATGCCCGTGGCGCTGCCTGATGTGCGACCTCTGGCGGAACACGCTGGAGGAGACCGTGCCGGCGGGGGCGATCGCGGAGCAGATCGAGTTCGCGCTGAGCGAGTTTCCCGACCTCGATCCCGCCCGGTCCGCGCTCAAGCTCTACAACGCCGGTAGCTTCTTCGACCCCCGCGCCATCCCACCCGATGAGTATCCGGCCATCGCCCGGCTCGCGGCGCCATTCCGGCGTACGATCGTCGAATCCCACCCTGCACTGGTCGCCCGACGCTGCCTCGAGTTTCGCGATCTTCTCGCCGGTCGGCTCGAAGTCGCGATGGGCCTCGAGACGGTCCATCCCGAGGTGCTCGACCGGCTCAACAAGCGGATGACCCTCGACCAGTTCCGCCATGCGGCCGAGTTCCTCGCGCGGGAGGAGATCGACCTCCGCGTCTTCATCCTCGTCCGTCCCCCGTGGCTCTCCGAGGACGAGGGATTGGAGTGGGCGAAGCGTTCACTCGACTTCGCGTTCGCGTGCGGCGTGTCGGTCTGCTCGCTGATCCCGACGCGGGCGGCCAACGGGGCGATGGAATCGCTCGCGGCCTCGGGCGAGTTCGCGCCGCCGTCGCTGGAATCGCTCGAGGCGGCGCAGGAATGTGGCTTGTCACTGCGGGCGGGGCGGGTCTTCGCCGACCTCTGGGATGTCGGGACGTTAATGAAGTGCCCGGCGTGCTCGATCCGGCGAGCCGAGCGGATCGGGGTGATGAATGCCACCCAGGTCATCCCGCCGCCTATCCAGTGCGATCGTTGCGACGAATTTGGTTGAAGGCGGTACGCGGGCCTGATCGAATCTTGCCGGGAACGCGTCACACCGATGGCTCCGTGACCTCGACGAGGCGACGATGGCCAAACCCAAGGCGACGACCGTCGACGAATACCTTGACTCGCTCCCCGAGGAGCGGCGGGCTGTGATCTCGGCGGTGCGCGCCGTGATTCTCCGCCGTCTTCCGGAGGGCTATCAGGAATCGATCAACTGGGGCATGATCGCGTATGAGGTGCCCCTGGAGCGCTATCCCGAGACGTACAACCGCCAGCCGCTGAGCTACGCGGCCCTCGCGGCCCAGAAGAGCCATTACGCCCTGTATCTGAATTGCGCGGGCCTGGGGGCCGAGCACGAGGCCAGGTTCCGCAAGGCCTACCTGGCGACCGGAAAGAAGCTCGACATGGGCAAGTCGTGCGTCCGCTTCAAGAAGCTCGAAGACCTCCCGCTCGACGTCATCGGCGACGAGATCGCGAGCACGTCGCTCGAGGCGCTGATCGCCCAGTACGAGCGAAGCCGGGCCGGCGCAAGCTGAACCGACCGAGGAGGCCCGTCTGATGAAGGCCGAGGCGACTACGCTCTACCCGTTCGTGCCGTCGGGTCCGGACTTCGCCCTGGCGCTGGCCTTCTTCGACGCGATCGGCTTCGCCGCAGGCTGGCGGGCCGAAGGGCTCGCCGGCCTCCGCTTCGGCGGGGCCTATTTCCTGCTCCAGGAGATCGACGTACCCGAGTGGCAGCGCAACCAGATGATCACGTACGAGGTCATCGACCTCGACGCGTACTGGTCCGAGCTGGCGGCGAAGGACCTGCCTGGCACGTTCCCCGGCGTGAAAATCGGGCCGCCGACCGACTTCCCCTGGGGCCGCGAGATCCACCTGATCGACCCGGGCGGGGTCTGCTGGCACGTCCGGCAGGCCGCCGGGTGACTACTTCGAGGCCGGCTCGGCCTTCTTGGTCTCGGCCTCGGCGGCCGTGGGCTTCGGGTCGGGTTTCTTCTCGAAGATGATGACGTGCTGCCAGGGGAGGAACTCGAGGCTCTCCTTGAAGGTGAACCCGTTCGCCTCGAGCTCCTTGCGGGCCTGGGCGACCGTCATCTTGTGCTCGGGCTTGATCGGGACCTCGGGGTCCTCGGCGCGAAACTCGACGAGCACGAGGCGGCCGTCGGCCTTGAGCGCCTTGCGGAGGCCCTTGAGCGCGATCTCGGGCTCCGAGAGTTCGTGATACACGTCGACCATCAGGATCAGGTCGACAGCGCCGTCGGGCAGCTTCGGGTCGGTCGGGGTGCAGAGGATCGGCCTGATGTTCTTGACGCCGAGACCGGCGGCATTCTCCCGGAGCATCTGGAGCATCTGAGGCTGGACGTCGGTGGCGAGCACGGTCCCCTGCGACCCGACCCGGCCGGCGATCTTGACGCTGGTGTAGCCGACGCCCGCCCCGACGTCGGCGACCGTCATGCCCGGCTTGAGCTTCAGCGCGTCGAGCATCCGGTCGGGCTGCTCCTCGGCCTCGCGGGTGTCGCGGACGAGCCAGTCGGCGCCGTGGAAGCTCATCACGTCGGCGATCTCGCGGCCCATGTACACCTTCGGCCCGGCGGACGGCCGAGTGCGCCGCGCGGCCTTCTTCGCCAGGGCCTGTTGCCCGAGGACAGGCGAGGTCATCAGGCCGCAAGCAAGGGCCATGCCGATGGCGATTACGGCGGGGCGGATTCGAGACATCGGTCGATCCCTCAGGTCAATCGGGGTGTTTCGAGGGCCTCGGCGTCCCTTAATGTAGACCCCAGGTCGCCAGGCCGCCAGTATGAGCGACTTTGGGTCGCATCCAGACGCGCGCGAAAGGGAGGATCTCGCCATGGACCTCTGGCTCGTCGGCTACGGCGCGTGGCCGGCCGGGACGCGCGCCTCCCGCCTGGTGGATGCCCTCCTCGGGCGCGGAGTGACGCACCTGGTCGACGTCCGCCTCAACCCGTGCGCATCCGACCCGACGCCTGGCCGGCCATACGGGCCGAAGCCGTGGAATCTCCAGGCCGGCGCGGCCGGGATCGCCGGGCTGCTCGGCGAGGCGGGCGTCGCCTACACGTGGCTCGTCGAGCTCGGCAACCCGCAGCGGCAGGACCGGTCGATGGCCGTGCTCCGCGACCACCTCGACGAACCGTCCGGGATCTGGCCGGTCCACCGGGGGCTCGATCGGCTGGCGGCCATGATCCGGGAGGACGGCGCGACCTTCGCCCTCCTGTGCGCCTGCGGGGACGGCCGGACATGCCATCGGACCGTCGTCGCCGAGGCCCTCAACGCCCGCCATTTCGGCGGGAGTCTGACCCTCCGCGAGGTGGTCGGCCGAATTCCAGGCGACGGAAGTGGCAAGGGCGGCTAGAATCATCGCCGAGCCGGGGATGCGGATCGTCCCCCGTGTCGAGTCGCCGGGAAGGAGGCGGGCCATGCGTGATCGTCGGGCGCTGACCGTGAGGTTCGGGGCGGCGGCGGGAGTGGCGGCGATGGCGATCGCCATGGCCATCCCGGCGCAACGACTCCTGGCGCAGGGGCCGGACGACGGGCCGGGAGCGAAGGCGCCCGCCGAGCCGCAAGTCCCGGAAAGTCCTCCGGCCCTGCCCGAGGTCAAACCGACTGCCGTCACCGGGCCGGCGCCGACCGACCCCGAGCCCAACCCCCTGCCGCCGGCCCTCCCCACGCCGTCGGCCGCTCCGGCCTCCCGGGGGACTGCATCCGCCGCCTGGACGCCCGACGGCATGCTGGCCGACCCCGAGGGGGCGGCCAAGTCGTTCGTCGAGCGCTCGCAGAAGGAGGCCGACGAGGCGATCAGCGCCCTGACCAAGGAGGCCGAGACGCTCCGCGCTCGGCTCGGGAAGGTCGAGGCGGGCCTGGCCCGGTGGCAGGCGGTAAAGGAGTCGCTCGGGTCGAGCGCCGCGGCCCGGCCGGGCTGGAGATCGCGCGGCGGCGACGCGCCGACGATCCTCGAGCCGGCTTCCCCCGCGGCGGAGCCAAAGGCACGCCCGTCGATCCCCGCCGGGTCGCCGCCCCAGCCCGAGAAGCCGGGGCGTTGACCGCGGTCCACGCGATCGCCTCAGCGGCCGCCGCGGCTCCGCTCGGCCGCGCGTCCGAGGCGGAGGACCTGGAACCCGTCGTCGAGGAACCGGCCCAGGAGGGTGCGCCGGGCCGCGTGCTCATCCGCGGCCCGGACACCCTTGTAGACCATGAAGTCCATCAGCCGCCCCTCGTGGACGACCCGGAGGCTCACGTCGAAGAAGAACATCCTCATCGTCGGGCCTCGCCCTCGAGGTCGATGGAGTGGCGAGACTCTGCCCGCCACGCGCGCGGCGACATCCCCCGGCGTCGGGGTCACTTGAGGCTAGCAGACGGCGCGGAGAGCTGGCAAGAGAATCCCGCACGAACACGTCCCGCACGCGCGGTGGACCCGATGCCGCCCGGCCCGTAGAATGACGGCCGGATCGGGCGAAGCACCCCTCGGCGAGAGTGGCGGAACTGGCAGACGCGCAGGATTTAGGTTCCTGTGCCGCAAGGCGTGAGGGTTCGAGTCCCTCCTCTCGCATGCCCTGCGGGCATATTGATTTGCGGCAAGCCCCTTGCAAGGCGGGCCGGAGAGTTGGTAAGGATTTGGTAAGAATTCTTGCCACGACTTCGGCCTGAAGGGGGGAGCCGCATGGCCGCATTCCAGGAGCGGAACGGCAGCTATCGGGTCTTCTTCAACTATCGTGGGAAGCAGCGGGCGTTCACCATCGGCCGCGTCGCGGAGGCCGCCACCGAGGGCGAAGAGGGTGGGCGCCCGCCCCCGGGCTCCGCCCCCGGCCGCCCACAAAATATGACGTTCTGACAACCCCAAAACATCACAAGATTTTCGAGATTTTCACGAGAATACCCAACGATAATTGCCCTGGCAGGTTCGGGCGACAGGGATGTGATTCCTAGTACTACAGTTGTAACTAATCCGGCGGCTCTGCGCCGCGTTTCTTGTAATGGCATCGTCTGGCGAACGCCTGGTGGGCCCTCCGCCACTCCGACCAATCCAGGACCTCCTCGACCTCCGGCAAGCGGACCCACAGCAGGCGGACCAGCAGCCGGCGCGCCTCCGGCGCCGTCACCGCGATCAGCTCCGGCCCGGCGCCCGACTTTTTTTCGGCGGCCCGTCGGCCAGCCTCCGCACCGCCGCCAGGACGGCGTGCGCCAGCAGCGAGAGGGTGACGTGGCGGTGCCAGCCCGTCCAGCTCCGCACCTCGTAGTCGGCCAGCCCGGCCTCCTGCTTCGCCGCCTCGAAGGCCCCCTCGACCGACCATCTCGCCCCGGCGACCCGGGCCAGCCGGGTCAGGGGCGTGCGGGCCGGCCCGGCCGCGACGTAGTACGCCAGCTCCTCGCGGTCGTCGAGGCCCTTGCGGATCATCAGCAGCCAGCGCCGCCACGCCGGCCCGAGGTCGTGGTTGATCTCCATCCACGCCCAGGCGTACACCCGCGGCCCCTTGCTCCCGGCCGCGACGGCGACCTTGCGCCAGGCCCGCGCCGGCAGCGCCTCCGATAGGGCGGCGACCGTGGACTGGCGCGGGCCCGCCCAGACGTATTGGTTGGCCCGGACGGCCAGCACGTACTGCCGCCGCTGCTCCTCCAGCCACCGCCGCAGCTCCCAGGCGCCGTAGACCTCGTCGCCGGTGACCCACGCCGCCGGCACCCCGGCGGCGAAAGCCCGCTCGAGCATCTGCCTGGCCAGCCGGATCTTCGTAGCGAAGGCCGTCCCTTCGGGGATGCCGGCCGCCTCGCACCGTTTCGGGTCGCTGGTCCACTCCTCGGGCAGGTACAGGGCGCGGTCGAGGAACGCGGCGCCGTGGCGCGAGGCGTAGGCGAGGAAGACGCCGACCTGGGCGTTCTCGATCCGGCCGGCGGTCCCGGTGTACTGGCGGGCGACGCCGGCCGACTTGGTGCCCTTCTTGAGGAAGCCGGTCTCGTCGAGGATCAGGACCGCGTCGGGGTCGCCGAGCGATTCGACGACGTACGCACGGAGGTCGTCGCGGACCGAGTCCGGATCCCAGTCGGCGCGGCCCATGAGGTACTGGACGCCGTAGGGGTCGCCGTCGCCGATCTGCTCGGCGACCTGCCAGGCGTTCTTCCGCTGCACCGGCCCGAGGAGGCCGACGAGGTAGGCCCGGACCCGGTCGCGTGTCTCGCTGCGCGGGAAGCGGGCCCCGATCCGGCGCGCGCACCTCGTCGAGCTGCTTCCCCCACTCCTGGACGTCCTCGGGGCGGACGGCAGACCCGGTGCTGGCCATGGCGACCCTCCCTGGGTTCCACGGCCAGACTATCAGCCCCCGGAGATAGTTACAACTGTAGTACTAGCGACCAGCGGAATGCTCCGCCGGCGACGCGGCCTGCGTCCCGGGGGCCGAGGGCATGCGCTCGATCCGGGAGGCCGCGAGGCCGCGAGGCCGCCCGGCCGCCCAGTCGTGAGGCCCCTCGGGTTGCACATCCTCGCCGTGCGGCGATCGACGCGATCCGGAGATGCCGAGACGCCTCGGCCCCCATACAGACGGCCTCATCGCGGGGCCGGCACGAGACCGTTCTCCGGGAGGTCGTACGGATGACAGGTCGGTATGTGGGCGCGGAGGGGGGATATCTCATCTCGGCGCGCGAGGGCGGCCGGAAGCGTTTCGTGGTCGGGCTTGATGGTGACTTCATCCTCTACGCGGACGACCCCCTCCGGGCCGTGTACGTGGACCCCGAGGACGTTCCCCGGGTCGTCGGGGGCGTGCTGGCCATGTACGATCCCGAAAAGGTCGTGCTGGAGCGGCAGAGGCTGGTGTAGTCGCCTCTCCCCCTCCGGGCCGGAATGGCAGCCGGGGGCCATGTCGCGGAGGCCCATCGGGATCGGCTCGTTATCCTCACGGGCCAGACGCGGGCCCCCGGACGGAGCGTCGTCGAAAATATCGCCGCTGCTCGATCTTGCGGCGGCCGTGGTCGCAGATCAGGCCGGAAGCCAGGCGACCGACGATCAGTCGAACGAGGGGTCTCAGGGAGACGATTTGGTGAGAATCGGTCGGGCTCGGCCCAAACTGTGAGTACGTCTCGCCCTCACTCCTTCCGGAGGGCGTCCTCGGCCTTTCCCAGATACCTGGCCTCGCCATCCGGCTCGACCGCGAACATGAAGTGCTCCGCGCGGATCAGCTCCGGCACCGCCGGCTTGCGGGCCAAGACATGGAAGACGTCCGTGTCCTCCGGCGCCTCCGCCAGCACGTGAGTGTGGATGCCCGCCACCTGCTTCTGATCCCCGCCCTTGGGCGGCTCATTCTCGATGATCGCCCTGTGCAGCCGCCGCCTCTCCTCGATCTTCGTACCGTCTCCTGACACGAGATAGCGGGCGTCCCCGCCCAGCGGCCATCGGCCTGCCCTCGTCGGGGCCGGGACGAAGTAGACCCAGAGCCGGCCGTTCTCGGCGGGCAGGACCGCGACGTTGTAGGGCCGCCGCTCGCCCTCGAAGTGCTCCATGAAATCCTTCAGCGCAGTCTCGATCGCCGTCGCCGACGACCTGTAGAAGCCTGTGTCCGCCTTCGGCGGGTCGAATGCCTCCACCGAGTAGGCGTCCGGGCGATCGCCCTGCCTCGCCTCGTAAGCGACGAGGTACTTCGACCTGTCCCCGGTGAGCCGACCGAAGACGACGGTCCATCCCCTGTCGGTCTTGCGCGCGATGTAGCCTCTCACGCTGCCGGACCCGGGCTTCTTCGCCTGGAGCGCGTCGGAGGCGTGCCAGGCCGCGGCGTCATAACCCGCGAGGTCGAGGCCCCTCCGGCTGATCGCCGCCAAGTCCGGCTTCGACGGGGGTTCCTTGGGTTCGTCGGGGGCGGCGGCGAGTATCAATGCTACAGCGGCTGTGATCGGGGTCATGGCGGATGGCTCCCGGCCCGTCGTCACTGGGTGGTGAAGGCGAAAGACCATAGTAACGTGGAAGTGGATAGGACGGACCGAGTCCGTGAACTTCGACCACGGCCGGAGTGTCAGGGCTCCGAAAAGCTGCAGTCTTCTCTCTCGCACCGGGACCTGAGACGATCGGGATCACCTCATCGGGGCGACGGCCGTTCCTGACGCGGCCGGCCCCATGGCTCTGAAGGCCAAGCGATGCTGCTTACGATCACGACCCGAGCCCGTCCCGCCTCGGACCTCGGCTACCTGCTGCACAAGCACCCCGCCCGGTTCCAGAGCTACGACCTCGGCTTCGGCAAGGCCCATGTCTTCTACCCGGAGGTCACGGACGATCGGTCCTCCGCGTGCCTGCTCCTCGACGTGGACCCCGTCGGCCTCGTCCGGGGCAAGGGCTCCGAGGGCGGGCTCCTCGACCAGTACGTCAACGATCGCCCGTACGCGGCCTCCTCATTCCTGAGCGTGGCGATCGCGCAGGTCTACGGGTCCGCCCTCCAGGGTCGCTGCAAGGATCGCCCTGAGCTTGCGACCGCCCGAATGCCTCTTTCGGCGAGGATCGACGTCCTGCCGGTTCGGGGCGGAGAGCGGTTCCTGAAGGCCGTCTTCGAGCCCCTGGGCTACACCGTCGAGGCCGAGCGGCACCCGCTCGACGACCGTTTCCCCGAGTGGGGCGAGAGCCCCTACTTCTCCGTGGCGGTCGCCAAGGAGACGACCGTCTCGGAGCTGCTGACGCACCTCTACGTCCTCATCCCCGTCTTCGACAACGCGAAGCACTACTACGTCGGCGACGACGAGATGGAGAAGCTGCTGGCCAGGGGGGCGGGATGGCTGGCGGGCCACCCCGACAAGGAGGAGATCACGCGGCGCTACCTGAAGTTCCGCCCCGGCCTCTACCGGGAGGCGCTCGCCAGGCTCGTGCCCGAGGAGCAGGAGCGCGACGCCGATCCCTCGGCGAACGAGGCGGAGGGCGTTCTGGAGGGCCCGCTCAGCCTCAATGAGCAGCGGCTCGGGGCGGTCCTGGCGGCGATCCGGGCCGGCGGAGCCCGACGCGTCCTCGACCTCGGCTGCGGCGAGGGCAAGCTGCTGAGGGACCTTCTCAAGGACAGGCAGTTCGGCGAGATCGTCGGCATGGACGTCTCGATCCGCTCGCTCGAGACGGCCCGGGATCGGCTCAGGTTGGACCGGGTGCCCGAGGGGCAGGCCGCCCGCCTCAGGCTGATCCACGGGTCTCTGATCTACCGCGACAGCAGGCTGGAGGGGTTCGACGCCGCGGCCGTCGTGGAGGTCGTCGAGCACCTTGACCCGCCCCGGCTCTCGGCCTTCGAGCGGGCCCTGTTCGAGTTCGCCCGGCCCGGGACGGTCGTGCTCACGACGCCCAACCGCGAGTACAACGTCATGTGGGAGAACGTCGGGGCCGAGAAGCTCCGGCACCCGGACCACCGCTTCGAGTGGACCCGAGCCGAGTTCCGGACCTGGGCCGAGGGCATCGCCGGTCGGTTCGGCTATTCGGTGAGGTTCCAGCCGATCGGCCCCCTGGACGAGTCCCTCGGGGCGCCGACGCAGATGGCGGTCTTCGTGAAGGCGGCGACGGGATGAACATCAAGATCCCCAAGCTGTCCCTCGTCGTCCTGATCGGCCCCAGCGGCTCGGGCAAGAGCACGTTCGCCCGCAGGCACTTCCTGGCCACGGAGGTCCTCTCCTCCGACGCGTGCCGGGCGATGGTCTCGGACGACGAGAACGACCAGGCCGTCACCAGGGATGCCTTCGAGGTCCTGCGGTTCCTTGCCGGCAAGCGGCTAGCACTGGGCAAGCTGACGGTCGTGGACGCCACGAACGTCCAGCCGGAGGCACGCAAGCCGCTCGTCGAGCTGGCCCGAGCGTACCACTGCCTGCCGGCGGCAATCGTGCTGGATATGCCCGAGCGGGTCTGCCACGAGCGCAACCGGGATCGGCCGGACCGGGACTTCGGCCCCCATGTCGTCCGCAACCAGGCCTCGCAGCTCCGTCGATCGCTCCGGGGCCTCCGCAAGGAGGGCTTCCGGCACCTCTTCGTGCTGGAGACGCCGGAGGAGGTCGAGGCGGCGACGGTCGAGCGGGTGCCGCTGTGGAACGACCGGACGGGCGAGCACGGCCCGTTCGACATCATCGGCGACGTCCACGGCTGCGGCGGCGAGCTCGAGGAATTGCTGCGGCGACTCGGATACGAGACGGTCGCCTCTTCCCCCGGACTGCCTTCGCTCGTCGGCGGCGCCGCCTACGCCCACCCCAGGGGCCGCAAGGCGATCTTCGTCGGCGACCTCGTGGACCGTGGCCCCCGCATCCTCGACACGGTGCGGCTCGTGGCGACGATGGTCGCAAGCGGCTCGGCCCTGTGCGTACCCGGCAACCACGACATCAAGCTCCTCAAGAAGCTCCGGGGGAAAAACGTCCAGATCACCCATGGCCTCGCCGACACCCTCGCCGAGATCGATGCCCTCCCCCAAGAGGTCCGAGGCCCGTTCTGCACGGAACTCGCCGACTTCCTCGATGGGCTCGTGAGCCACTACGTCCTCGACGACGGAAAGCTCGTCGTGGCCCACGCCGGGATGAAGGCAGAGATGCAGGGGCGGGGCTCAGGCAAGGTCCGCGACTTCGCCCTCTACGGCGAGACGACCGGGGAGACCGACGAGTTCGGCCTCCCCGTCCGTCATGACTGGGCGAAGGAATACCGGGGCGAGGCGACGGTCGTCTACGGCCACACCCCGGTCCCCGAGCCGGAGTGGCTGAACCGGACGGTCAACATCGACACCGGCTGCGTCTTCGGGGGCAAGCTGACCGCCCTCCGCTACCCCGAGCGGGAGTTCGTCTCCGTCCGCGCCGCCCGGACGTACTGCGAGCCCGCCCGTCCCTTCCTGCCCCCCGACCGGGACGCCCCGCCTCTGTCGGCCCAGCAGGCGCACGACGAGGTGCTAGACGCCGACGACGTGATGGGCAAGCGGATCATCCCGACCCGGCTCCGTGGCAGCGTCACGATCCGCGAGGAGAACGCCGCCGCGGCCCTGGAGGTGATGAGCCGGTTCGCCGCCGACCCGAGGTGGCTGATCTACCTGCCGCCCACGATGTCGCCCTGCGAGACCAGCCGCGAGCCGGGCCTGCTCGAGCACCCGGCCGATGCGTTCGCCTACTATCGCAACGAGGGCGTCCCCCGGGTGATCTGCGAGGAGAAGCACATGGGGTCCCGGGCCGTCGTCGTCGCCTGTCGCGACGGGCGGACGGCGACCGAGCGGTTCGGCGTCACGACCGGCGAGCTCGGCATCCTCTACACGCGCACCGGCCGGCGTTTCTTCAACGACCGGGACCTGGAGCGTCGGTTCCTCGATCGAGTCCGGGACGCCCTCACGTCCGCCGGCCTGTGGGGCAAGCTGGAGACGAGCTGGGCCTGCCTCGACTGCGAGCTGATGCCGTGGTCGGCCAAGGCTCAGGAACTCCTCCGGACCCAGTACGCGGCCGTCGGCGCGGCGGGCTCGGCCTCCCTGCCCCGGGCGGTGTCCGCCCTCGATAAGGCCGCAGGTCGGCTCGACGGCGAGGAGCGCGAGAAGGCCCTGCTGGCCGAGGCTTCCTACCGCCGCCGCGAGCAGGACATCGGGCGGTTCGTCGCCGCCTACCGGCACTACTGCTGGACGGTCGAATCCCTCTCCGACCTCAAGCTGGCCCCGTTCCACCTGCTGGCGACCGAGGGAAAGGTCCACACCGACAGGGACCACCTGTGGCACATGGAGGCCCTGTCGGCCGCCTGCGAGGCCGACCCCGAGTTGCTGCGTGCGACGCCTTACCGGGTCGTGGATGTGACGGACCCGACGAGCCAGGACGAGGGCATCGCCTGGTGGGCGGCCCTGACGGGCGAGGGCGGCGAGGGGACGGTGGTCAAGCCGCTCGAGTTCATCCACAGGGGCCGGCGAGGCCTGTCCCAGCCGGCCGTCAAGTGCAGGGGCAGGGAGTACCTCAGGATCATCTACGGGCCGGAGTACACGACCGACGAGAACCTCTCCCGGCTGCGGTCGCGGGGCCTGGGCCGGAAGCGGTCGCTGGCGACGGGCGAGTTCGCCCTGGGCGTGGAGGGCCTGGAGAGATTCGTGAGGCGGGAGCCGCTGCGGCGAGTCCACGAGTGTGTCTTCGGGGTGCTGGCCCTGGAGAGCGAGCCGGTGGACCCGAGGCTGTGACGCATCGCGAAGGGGTACGGTGGAGCGTAGCGGTAGGTCGTGGCGAAGCGAGTCAAGCATGCTTAGAGATCATCCGGTGTCATGGCTTCCGTTCGCGTTCGGACTGACCACCGGCGGAGAAACCTGCCCGAGTCGATGGAGGCGAGCGAGCGAACCTGTCTCGCGGTGCGCGTATCGGAACAGGCGAACGCGCCTGGCCCCCTCCGCGACTCGGGCGGTCGGGGCAACGGATGGTGCCCGCCGAGGCGTTCCCGTGGTTTTCCCGGCTTCCCAGGCCGGCGCCGGCCTTGTACCAGTGCCCCGTCCCGGTGACGACCGACACCCGCCGGGTCCCGCCGCCGTACCAGCCGACGACAAGCCGGCGGCGCCGCCGGGCCGCGGCGACCGCCTCGCGCGGCTTGGGCCGGCGCCCGCCCTTGACCCGAGGCCGCCCCGGGCCGCGGTACGGCGGGGGCGGGTCGAACAGGTTGGCCTCGGGGTGGAGCTTGCTGACCAGGGTCAGGCGGGCCCGGTGGCGGTGGGCGAATCGGGCGACCTCGTGGGTGCCGTAGCCCGAGTCGCCGACGAACGCGAAGCGGCGGCCGGGGCAGCGGATCATCAGGGCGCGGAGCAGGCGGCACATCAGCCGCGCCGGGGTGCGGTGCGGCCGCCCGCGTCGCCGGTCCTCTTCCTCGCTCCGGTAGAGGTCCACGAGCACGGGCAGTGCCCAGGGTCGAGTTGCCCACGGGAAGCGGACGAGCACCGCCAGGACGACCCAGCGGTGGCCATACTTCCAGGCTTAGCACTCACCACTTTCAACATTTACGTTTCTTCGTCTTTCAGAAGACGATACGTCGAATAGTGGTGACGATCCTTACCCGAGGCGCGGCGCGGCCGGGCTTTCTTCGGCCCGCGGGGGTGTTTATGCAAGGCTCGGATCCGCACCGACATGGCCACGCCCCGGCACCATCTCCAGAACCCGCCGGACGGCTCGCTCCCCAGGGCTCGCCACTCGGCTTCGGCGACCAGGACGTCGACGGCACGGTAGTTGGCCGCCACCTCGTCCGCCATGTAATAACCCGACAGCTTCTCGAACTCCGCCTCCCCGTGCGTCAACCGCAATGCCTGCTTCACCAGGTTCGTCGCGTTGGCCGCGACCAGCGCCATCCCCATGGCGAACAGGGCCGCCCGAGGACGACCCAGGCCCTCGATCTCGCCGTGGAGCACCGACTTCACCAGCGAGAAATGACGCTCGATCGCCCAGCGGTCCCGGTACAGCTCGCCGATCCGAAGCGGATCGATCCCCTTCAGATTGGACAGCAGGACGATCTCCGTGTCGCCGTCGTCGGTCGGGGTGTCGAGCTTCAGGACGATCCGCCGCATCGCCCGCCGTCGGCCGCTGCTCGTGTCCTCGACCTCGATCGGCTGCTCCCGGACCTCCCCGGCGGCCACCCTCCCGACCACCTCGGCTTCCTTCGACGGACGCCAGCGCAGGCACGGATGCTGCCGGATCGCGAAGGAGGCCCGCCGGTCGATGATCGCGAACAGGATCTCGGTCGTGCAGAAGTGCCGGTCGGCCACGAACAGCTGGTCGGCCGCGGCGTCGGCCAGGAGGCCCCGCACCAATTCGCGCTCGGACGTGTAGGCGTCCTCGCCGGCCGCGGCGTCGACGACCAGGCCGCTGGCGAGGTCGTAGGCCACCACGTACCGCCCCGGCAATCCGGCCGCCTCGATCGACCGCAGCGGCTTGAGGCGATGTTCGGTCCCGGCCAGGTCCGTGCCGTCGAGGACGGTGACCCGGTAACCTTCCCAGCCGAAGGGCCCCTTCACGCCCGCGTCGGTCAACAGGGCCCGCATCCGCCGCCCCGACTCCCGGACCACGGCCGTGGTGTAATCGGGGCTGATGCGGCCGTACTTGGCGTACAGGGCGGCCGCCGAGGCGAAGATCGTCGGGGCCTCGCTCGCCCGGTCCGACCGGAACGCCGCGAAGACGCTGCGCCGGGCACCGGAGACGACGGTGAGCATCAGCCAGGTGATCGCGGAGATGCCCAGCTTATGGTTCCACTGCCCGGGGCGACACCGGTCGTCGAAGAGCTTCTCGAGGAAGGCGCGGGCAGGCCCACTCGAGGACCCCCCGGACCAGGACCGTCAAGGGACTGACCTCGATCGCGACATCCATCCGGGACTGAGCGGCCATCGCCGTGCCTCCGTGCACCAGGTCCTATGCGACTGCGGCATAGCAGTTTAAGCTCGACTGCTGCCGATTTCGCGGGCCCGCCTCGGCGGTAATCTGAGGGGTTGCTGAAGCACCTCAGGATACCGGCCGAGGACGGACCCGCCATGATCCTACCACCCGAGGCACGCCCGCTGCTCGCGGCACTGGCCCCCGGCTTCACGCGGCCGACCTTCGGACGCTTCGCCGTCCTGCTGTCCGCCGCCATCCTCACCCAGGGCCGCCACACCGTCGTCAACCTGCTGCGCACCCTCGGGTCGCTCGCGATCGGGCACCGGACCGACTACCAGCGCGTCTCTCGCGGGCCCCCTGGTCGGGCCTGGCCCTGGGCCGCGCCCTGGCCGGCTACATCCTGCTCCATCTCTGCCCGACCGACCCGGTGATCCTCGTCGGCGACGACACCGTCGACGGCCACCCCGGCAAGCACGTCTACGGCAAGGCGCGGCACCGCGACCCGGTCCGCTCCTCGCACGCCTACACGGCCTGGAAGTATGGCCACCGCTGGGTCGTCCTGGCGGTGCTCGTCCGCTTCCCGTGGGCAACTCGACCCTGGGCACTGCCCGTGCTCGTGGACCTCTACCGGAGCGAGGAAGAGGACCGGCGACGCGGGCGGCCGCACCGCACCCCGGCGCGGCTGATGTGCCGCCTGCTCCTGCGCCCTGATGATCCGCTGCCCCGACCGCCGCTTCGCGTTCGTCGGCGACTCGGGCTACGGCACCCACGAGGTCGCCCGATTCGCCCACCGCCACCGGGCCCGCCTGACCCTGGTCAGCAAGCTCCACCCCGAGGCCAACCTGTTCGACCCGCCCCCGCCGTACCGCGGCCCGGGCGGCCTGCGGGTCAAGGGCGGGCGCCGGCCCAAGCCGCGCCGAGGCGGTCGCCGCGGCCCGGCGGCGCCGCCGGCTTGTCGTCGGCTGGTACGGCGGCGGGACCCGGCGGGTGTCGGTCGTCACCGGGACGGGGCACTGGTACAAGGCCGGCGCCGGCCTGGTCCCGATCCGCTGGGTCCACGTCCGCGACCTGGAGGGGACGCACCGCGACGAGTACTTCTACGCCACCGACCCGGTGCTCGACCCGGGCGAGATCGTGACCCGGTACGCCGGCCGCTGGAACATCGAGTGCACCTTCCAGGAGTGCCGGGCCCACCTCCGATCGGAGACGACGCGGGGCCGGTCCCGGCGCACAGTGTTGCGGGCGACCCCGTGCTTATTCGGCCTGTACTCGGTCGTCGCCCTGCTGTACCACGCGCTGCCCGAGGCGAAGCGGTCCGGCGGCGTGCGCTGGCCCGGCAAGGCCGGCGTGACCTTCTCGGACGCCCTGGCCTCGGTGCGGCTCTGGGTGTGGTCCGAGGGGGTATTTCCACGGGTCGGGAGGCGGTTCGGGCTCGAGAAACTCCCCGATCCCTTGCGCGAAGTCCTGCGATCAGCCCTCGCACCGGCGGCATAGCCGCAGAGGATCGGCAGCAGTCGAGTTAAGCGATTCCTCGTAAATGTTGAAAGTGGTGCTTCTTCAGCACTCCGAGCCTTCCAGGAAGCCGCTCCTCCTGGAGTAGAGAGCCTCCGAGCCCCGTCAAGGCCGGCGAGAGCCAGGCCCTGGTCAGCGCGTGCCATGATCCGGGTATACCCCGTGGAGGTCCGAAGAGACGTGTGTCGAGGCGACCCCGGGACGAGGAAGGCCCCCGGCTCCGCCTCGCGACGGCCGGATCATCGAACAGCACGCCGGGCAGGGGCCCACCGGGATTCGGGCGGGGACGGATTCGGCTCGTTTAAATTTCGCGGCTTGGGCGTAGGCGTCTTTGGCCATTGCCGCCGCCGATTGAAATAGCTCGCCGGGCTGAATCGTACCGCCCGCGGAGCATCAGCACTTCGCCCAAACCTTCGACGATTTGAAAACTGACTGCCTCGGTTTTCGCGCCGCGGGCACGATGCGATATTGCTGTTCGGCAATTTCCAAAGCATGTTGCGAACGCGGCGGCGCTCCGCCGATTTGAGCGATACGGCGAAGGGCAATGCCGATTCCGTATCGCCGGCGGCGTCGAAGTGATAGGCTAGATCAGAAACTCGATCAGGTCCATGCTCCAGCAAATACGCTGCGACACGGCGATGCATCGCGGCGCGGCGACTTAAATCCATTCTCTCCGCGCCGCAAAGCGGATTTTATCGTGGACGAATACGCAGTGTCCGCCGTCCGGGGCATCCAGACGAGTTGTCGCCGTCGAGCTTCATCGAGTGCCGCGATGGTGCTGTCGGTTGATTGTTCAATCAAGCGGGCTGCAATCTGCAAGTCGAATTCTTTGCCGAGTACGGCGCCGGTGGAAAGGAGTGCGACGGTCTCGGGAGGCAATAGATCGAGTCGCTGCGCTGAATTGCCGCGGCACGACTCGATGAGCCAGCATCCGTAATCGCCGATGCTTCAACGCCCCAACCTTCTCCCTGCGGAAACAGGGCGCCGCTTTCGACGAATCCCCCAACACGGCTGAGGCCATGAACGGGCTGCCATCGGCCATGCGCTCGATTGCCTCGATGACGCTGGGCGGCAAGGGCCCGGCCATCGATTCGACGAGCTGCTGCACGTCGCCGGCGGGAGAGGCGGTAAGCGCAGATGTGTAACGCGATCGATTCGCCGCAGCAGATGATCGTTGGCCACTTCTTCCGCGCGAAATGAAACGATTGCAAGGACATGCCGCGTTTGATTTCGGCCGGAAGCTTCCTCGGAGTGCCAGCGTCGGATCAGTTTGTAGGTTAGATCGTCAGCCCATTGCGTATCGTCGAGCACGACAAGCACGGGACGGTCGACTGTCCCGAGTGCATCGAGAAACCGATTTAGCGCTTGAATCGTGCGGGCCTCGCCGGTTTCTTCTGGGGCCGACATTTCGGTGGTTCGATCGTCGAAGACGCTCGATAGCGCGGGCAGCGCGGCAATGACCGACTCCAAGTATTCGCCCAAGCGTTTGCGCAACTCGTCGGCGAGTTGGGGGCGGGCGCGAACGGCGGCCAAGACGCCGTCGACGATTCCATCGAGCAGATTGAACGGATGCTGGGCGACGTTGCTGGTGCCTTGGCCGCGCAAGACCCAAAATCCTTCGCGTGCGGCTCGCCGCGCGGTTTCATCGAGCAAGCGAGTTTTGCCGCCGCCGGATTCGCATTCGAGCAGGACCAGTCCACCCGCTCCGGCGCGAGCATGGCAACCGCCAGATCGAGCGATCGAACTTGTTCGTGACGACCGACAAACGACGGATCGGTAAGCGTGCAGCGTTTATCGCGAGCGCCAATGACGACGGGAGGATCTGCGTCGCCCGCGCTCATTGCCTCGGCAATCGATTCTAGGTCGGCCAGTGCGGCTTCGGCTGATTGGTAGCGGTCGCGCGGATCTTTTTTCAGGAGACGCTGGATAAGCGCTTCAAGTGAGCGGGGAATCGACTCACCCGGTGCACTGAGTGCCGGCACGGGAGCGGTCATGTGCTCAAATAGAATCGTGCCGACGGTATCGCCGTTAAACGGGGGCGCGCCAGCGAGGCAATGGAAGAGGACGATGCCCGCAGAGTACAAATCGGAGGCCGCGGTCAGGTCGTGCTCGATGGAACCGGCTTGTTCTGGTGAAGCATAGCGAGCGACTTCCAACGCGCGGTTCCGCAGCGGTCCGTCGTACTCGAGCGTTTGTATTGGGCCGAAATCGATCAAGGTGGCGGCGCTGATCGGTCCTTGGCGATTGGTAATGATGTTCGCTGGGCGGACACTGCGGTGCAGGATTTTTTGTTCGTGAAGATCGCGGAGCGCGGAAAATATGGCGCGCCCAACGGCAAGCGTGTCGTCGATTGAAAAATGGCCGCCGGCCAATCGCTGTTTAATCGAGCAGCCGGAGACATAATGCGAAATCAGCCAGAAGCAATTCTGCTCGCGGCCGGCGTGCAAGACGCGCGGGAACCAGCGACTGTCGACCCGTTGTAATAAGTTGGCTTCGTACTGCAGCCGCATCAGCGCCCGGGTGTGAGCACCGATTCAGGAATCATCTTCACGACCACGTCGTGACCGCCCTTATGATCGCCAAGACGAATGTCGCGAGCCAGAAATGTGCGTGTTCCCTGGCTTTCGCCGATCGCCTGTTGGAGCAAGAACCGATCGGCGATCATGCGGCCAATACCGGCCTCGATGAAGCTGCCCTTCGGGGTGCTGCCAAGGGGCGTATCACCAGCGCCGAGCTCGATGGGGGCATCATTGGTCGAGCTGGAAAGTGGCATTGCTAAAACGCGGTTTTCGTCGCCGATGAAATCGGTTCAGGGGTTAGCGATCAGGACGCAACGCGATCCCCTCAAACAGGGTGTGATCACGACGAACATTGAGTGTCCGCTGGCCCGTTAAATCTTCCTAATCGTTATTGCACGATCGTCTTGGCACAAAATCATCCGAAAAAGCTTAGCTCATTGTGCAATTTCGCGAAGTGCCGTGTTATAACGGACCCGTCGATTAACACCGTCGTACGAAGCAGCACGAAAGGATCGAGGTAACGCGAATAACGATCGCGCCAGGGGAAGCGATTGTGCGTTCGCAGGCCGGATGCTGCACGGAAAATTCAATCCAAAGGAGTGGTCAACGTTAACTGGAGACAGCGATGAACGAGCTGCGCATTGACACTCCTGCGGGAATGTCTCCCCCATTATTCGAGATCGGTTGGAGCGAGGATCGACAGTTTCGTATGAATCCGGCCACCGTTACGGAGCTCTTGCGGGAGCAGGTGCCGGTATTGGAATTTGTGAATTGGTCGGTGACGTCGATCGAGCCCGGCTGGACGGAGTCGCTGTTACCGCTGAATCCGCAATCAACGAATCAGCACTTTACGCATCAGGCCTCGCTGTTCGTGCTGGCGGGCGATTATACGGGCGGAACGGCGCTGGCATCGCTGTTAACCGGTTGGCCCGTGGTGGGCGTGCATCCGGTGAGTTCGTCACAATCAGTGGCGATGTGGCTGTTGCGCGTCGAAATTAAGTACATGCGGCCGAGCGTAGGCGATTTGCGCGTATCGGCGCGGATCGATCCGGATTTGCATCAACGGATCCAGCGGCGGTTTATCGCGGGACAACCGGTGATCGAGACGATCTTGATCGAATTTCGCAATGGGCACTCGCTGGTCGGCGAAGCGAAGCTCACGTATTTTGCACGCCAGTCGGACCGGCTGCGGACCGAAGGGATTTCGACGGCGCGCGTGAACTCGCTGTACGAATTGAAACTAACATCATCGGCTGAATTGATTGCAGGCGTGCGCGCGTGCGAGAATGGCCGATTGTTCGAGGATAATTACGCGGAACAAATGGCCGGGCAGCACGGTGTGGCGATGGCCAAACGTTTTTGTCAGCGATCGCCGCAATTGGGCGGGATGGTGGCGGCGCGTACATGGCATCTCGATTCGACCGTGTCGAACTACGTTGCTTCAGGGGGCCGCGACATTGTGATCATGGGAGTCGGCTGGGACATGCGGCCGTTCCGGCTACCGGTACCCGCGGGAACGCGCGTGTACGAGCTCGATTTTCCCACCACGCTGGCCGAGCGCGCTCGCCGCATAGGGCAACTGGAAATCAGTGAGCAGCCCGGCGTCGTCCGCTACCAAATACCGATCGACGTGCGCACCATGGCGCTAACGCCGACGCTGGCGGATCACTTGGATGAAAAGGCCGGTGCGCTGGTGATTTGGGAAGGCATGAGCATGTACTTCCAGGAAGCCGAAGTGCGGAGAATTCTAGCCGGCATGATGCCAATTCTCCGCCGTCCGAACAGTATGTTGTGGGTCGATTTGGTTGATCGGCATGCCATCGATCATCCTGAACAGTTTCCCGATTCGGTGCGAGCTTTATGCGCGGCATGCAGATTCTGGGAGAGCCATTCACGTTCGGAACGACGGACATCGCCGAATTTATGAGCAGCGCAGGTTTGGAGCCGCTCGAAGTTATTCCGTCGGACATTTGCTTTTTCGGCGAAAAGGACCCGGTTTATTCGATTTACAAATTCTGCGTGGCCTCGGCCGAAAACAGTTTGGACTCGCAATTCTCCGATTCTTTTCATCGCCGTCGGATCGATCGAAAATCGCGGATCCCGGAGCCGGCGTCAACGCCGTCGACGAATCCAATGAAGGCTCAGACGCCGCATTCACCACGAAATATGGCGACCGAGCATAGTTCAGCACGCGACCAGGAGTAGCCTGTCGCATCGATACTTTGTTGCACTACTCGGGCAGCAATTCCGTTAATCGATCCAGGAACGGACGCTGTTCTGGATGGATCAAGTTTTGCGCTTCTTCGATCGAGAAGAATTCAGCACGATCGACTTCCCAACTTGCCGGCCGCGGCGCAGTGCTGGGCGGTGCTTCGATCGCGAACGCGTGGACTTGCTTTCGGCTGCGAGTGTACTGTATCGAGCCAAGTGGTTTTAATTCGCCAGCAAGTTCATCGCCGATCGTGACGCCGGCTTCCTCGGACGTTTCTCGAACGGCCGCCGCGACCAGGCTTTCGCCTTCATCGGGCAGTCCTTTGGGGATGCTCCACGGCTTATCGCGGTTGTAATTTCCCGAGGGATGCACGAGGAGAACCTCCAACCGGGTTCCTAACCACCGATACAGGAGCAAGCCGGCCGATTGCTTCATGTCGATTTCGCCAATCAATGCCGATGAATTCGGGCATTTTAAGCAGATAAATGCTTGAAGTCCCGTTTTTTAAGAGGTACGATGGCCCGCATCCCACCGCGTAAGGATATCCGTTCGCGCTACATGCCAAAACGGAACCTCGCAATTCTCCCCTCTCGAAATTGCTTCATTGATGTAGTCTACCTCGCGCGTTAGGTAGGTCGGTTCATATTTATTCTGTACTTGCCGGGTCCGTTTGCGCTTTAAGTACCAGCAGTATCTGTGTCTTGTCAACTCTGAGGTTCAATCCATGCGCTCACCATTTCGGATCGTCTTCGTAATTGCTTTCGCAGCCATTGTAATCGCTTTGCATTCTTCCGTCGCGCTGGCGAACTATCTCGTCAGTTTGCGCGGACCTGGGTCTGACGGACCGAATAAAATCGCGCTACTCGACAACAACGGTAATTATATCGGCGACTTTGTTCCACCGGGGGTCGGCGGTTTACATGGTCCGACCGGGATGGCGATCGGACCCGACGGGAATTTGTACGTCGCCAATGCCTCGTCCGGCGCCAATAACATCGTTGAGTTTAACGGGCTGACTGGTGCCCCGATTGGCACGTTTGCTACAGGTCTGAACGGGCCGACGGCGTTGCGCTACGATTCGCTCGATGGCAATTTCTACGCCACCAATTTTGGCAACTTTTCCGGCAATACGGTCAGTAAGATTGCTGGCTCCGGCCCGACGGAGGGAACGGTGCTCGGCACTTTCGGCAGCGGACACGCGCTGCCAACGTCGCTGGCCATCGACGGCACGGGCGACATTTACGTCGGAGAATTCGGCGCCGGCGCTGTTAATAAATACGACGCGAGCGGAAATCTGCTGAGTAGTGGCGCGGTCAGCTCGACCGGCGGAATTTCCTTCGCGCCGAATGGCAGTTTACTGGCGGCCAGCGTCGTTCCCGATTTGATCTACAGTTGGGACGGCACCAATGCCAATCAGCCGATACAATCGCTGGCGATCGATGAGAACTTTGTCGGTTCGCTGCTCGGCGCTCCGGTGCCGGTTAATTTGTTCGTCGGCGGGCAAGTGTACATCGATTCGACGCACTCGCTGGTATACAGCACGGGCACTGGGATCATCTTGGAATATACCGACGGCAATCCGACGCCGACACAATTCGCGAACTTTTTCGGCCTAGACCCGGTCAACGGAGTTTCGATTGGCGATATCATCTTTACCAATGCCGTGCCGGAGCCGGCTTCGATCGGCCTGGCGGCCACCGGAGCGCTGGCGTTAGCATGGATGGCGCGAAGGCATGCTGGCACGGTGCGCCGTTAATCGGCCGAGCGGCGGTGAGGAAAACCCCCTCGTTGCGCAGCGTCCGCGGAGACAGCATCCAATGCAGCGGCCCATGTCACGACCCGGTTTTACGCTCGTCGAGCTGCTGGTGGTGTTAGCAATTATCGGGGTGTTGATCGCGCTGTTGCTGCCCGCCATTCAAGCGGCGCGGGAAAGTAGCCGGCGGAGCAGTTGCGCCGTTAATTTGCGCCAACTAGGCAACGCGTTGCACAGTTACGAAGCGGCGCACCATGTATTGCCAACGGGCGCGGATGCGAAACAATGGACGGCCGGACCGGCGCTGCCGTACACGATGTATCGCTGGTCGACGTTTGTTTATTTGCTGCCGTATTTCGAAGAGGCTAATCTGTACAACTCGCTCGATTTGACGCAGCCGTTGTACACGAACATTTTTGGCAGCATCTCGGCCGGCAACGCGGGAGCACTGGCACAAGTTCTCCCGAATCTGCTTTGTCCGAGCGATACAGGTCAAGCTCCCTCGTCCACTTTTGGTCCGCTCAATTACGCGGTGTGCACAGGTGATGGACTCGATGGCGGGTCGCCGTTTCAAACGGACGGCTTGTTTTACATCAACTCGCATACTCGGCTGCGCGATGTAACCGATGGGCTGAGCAAAACGATCGCTATGTCGGAAAGCACGTTGGGCACCGGCGGACGATCTTTCACGAGCCAGCTCGATAAAGTCGACCATCAAACTGTTTACGCGTATGTTTTCGGAACGCCCCTGACCGACGACAATTGCAATTCGGCGATCAACTTCAATTGGACCGACCAGCGCAGCTTCTCTTGGGCTAATGGCGAATACCGCTGTGGCCTGTTCAACAATTACCTCGCGCAAATTCCGCCCGCATCGATTGTATGGCCAGTGTGCTGAATACGAACGATCCGAATCTTAGTTTAGCCGGATATGGATGGCGCACGGCCCGCAGCCGGCACCCCGGGGGCGTAAACTTAATCATGGCCGACGGCTCGGTACACTTTGTCTCGGAGACGATTACCTTGACGCTTTGGCAGGCGCTTTCCACCCGCGGTGGCGGCGAATCGGCGGGCGTTCCGTAGTTTTTTTGAAATATCGCTGTGATTTCCGCGAATTAATGTTACCTGCGGCGGTCGAAGCCGCCGCATTGGGGCAAGGCAAGGTTGCCGGCCGTGGCATGCTCAGAGATACTAGATGAATCCTATGAGCCAGGCACACACCACGGGCGACACACCCACCATCGGCACGCCCACCGCCGCCACGACGGGGCTCGATCTCGATTTATCGGGCCGGCAGTTGGGCGATTATCGGCTGCTGCGCCGGCTTGGCCGCGGCGCGATGGCCGACGTTTATCTAGCCGAACAAGGTTCGCTGCGACGGCAGGTCGCGCTTAAGATCTTGAAGCGGGAATTGGCCGCCGACGATACCTATGTGCGCCGCTTCGATATGGAAGCGCAGGCGGCCGCGTCGCTGGTGCAAGCCAATATTGTACAGATTTACGAAGTCGGCTTCATCGATCCCTGGCACTACATCGCACAGGAATATGTCGAGGGGCAAAACGTCGCGCAGTATTTGCAGCGGCACGGCACGCTCGATTTCAAGTTGGGGATGGCCGTGCTGCGCCAAGTGACGGCTGCGCTCTGTAAAGCGGCCGATCGCGGTATCGTGCATCGCGACATTAAGCCCGAAAACATCATGCTCGCCAAAAGCGGCGAGGTGAAGGTCGCTGATTTCGGCCTGGCGCGGATCGGCGCCGGCGAAGAAACCATGAAGCTGACGCAGGTCGGCATCACGATGGGCACGCCGCTGTATATGAGCCCGGAACAGGTCGAAGGGCGACAGCTCGATCCTCGCAGCGATATCTACAGCCTGGGCGTGACCTGCTATCACATGCTGGCCGGGCAGCCGCCATTCCGCGGCGATACGGCGCTGAGCGTGGCGCTGCAGCACGTGCGCACGCAGCCCGAGCGTCTGGAAAACTTGCGGCCCGACATTCCGCCGGCCCTGTCGCGGATCATCCACAAAATGCTCTCGAAAGATCCCGCGGAGCGCGATGCCACACCGCGTGATCTCTTAATCGATCTGCGTTCGCTGCGCATTGAGGGCGTCGATCCGCATTGGCCCGCCGACTTGGACGAGCTTGCTGGCGTTGAATCGGCGGCGCTGGGTGCGCCAAGCTGGGCCGCGACGCAGCGGCTCCAGACGGTGATGGACCGGAGCCAGGAAAAACCGGCGCGGGGTTGGTTATATCTTTGCGCTGCGGCCTTGATTGTGGCAATTGCCGCGGGAGGCGGATTGAATTTGCTGTTGCGGGGGCCATTTTTATTAAATCTTCCGGCCTCTGCGGCACCACGAGAAGACGTGGCGATTACCCCGCAGGCGCAGTTCCTGGAAGCTTCGAGCCGCAGCGATGATGAATCGGCCGAAAGCGCATGGCGAGCGCTGATTGAAGAATTCCCAGACGACCTCTTTTACACACCAATGGGAAAAACGCAGCTTGCGTTTCTTTATCTTCAGCCCCCCTTCGGCGACGAACAACATCTGGAAAAAGCCAAAGCATTGTTTGAGCAATTGGCAACCAGCTACCGTAATGCCGACAAGAAATTTCGCGCGGATGGCTTGGCAGGTCAGGCTGTGGTGTATTGCTTGTTGCATCAACCGCAAGCGAGCATGGAAAAATTGAAGGAACTCGGCTATATGTTGGGCGATGCTGTCGACCCTCCGCGAAACAATTCACCGGGCGGCGGTCCGCCGGGTCCGAACCCGGGTGGGATCGCCCCAGTTTCGGTCTGGGATTTACCAGCCGCCCGTGCGATTCTCGATTCGCGCTTTCCCGACATGCTCGATCAAGTGTTCA
>CAWFXY010000025.1:0-5976 GCA_963819805.1 uncultured Planctomycetota bacterium
GCCCGATCAGGCTGCCGCCGAGCTGGCTCCGGGCGTGGAACGTGAGCCACACATCGGGTAGCTTCGCCGCGCGGATCGCCAGGCACTCGCGCAACAGCGGCTCCGCCGCCGCGTACTCGCCCTGCATCAGCCGATTCTGGCCTAGCCGGGCCAGCAGACGAGCGACTTCCGGGTGGCTATGGCCGAACTTCCGGCGGCTAATATCCAGGTTCTCCTTCAGCAGCGGATCGGCTTTGTGGTACCTCTTCTGCGCAGCATACATATCCGCCAGGTAGCACTTGGTCAGGACGACGATCGGGTCGTCCTTCGGGCGCCCCTCCAGGCCCTCGATCGCCCTCAGGAACAGGGGCTCGGCCTGGCTGTAACGCTTGAGCCTGGAATACACCTCGGCGAGGTCTCGCATGGCCAGCACGGTGCCGATAGCTTGCGCGCCCTCCTTTTTGAGGAGGGATTGGTACATTTCAAGATAATAAGGAAGGGCCTTTTCGAACTCGCTGCGCCGTAATAGACCTGCATAAGATTGCGCGTTAGCTGCTTGGTCAATGGGTGATCGTGGCCGAGATTGGCCTCGCACAACTCGAGTGTCTGCTCGTGCATCCGAATCGCCTCGGCCGCCCGCCCCCGCACGCCGCACGCCTCGGCGAGCTCGCTGCGGCTGGTAAGCGTGTCCGGGTGGTAGCGACCCAGCTTGGCCTCGTTGAGTTTCAAGGCCTGCTCGAACAAAGGGATCGCATCTGAAGTCCGGCCCACCGTTACAAGAGCCTTGGCGAGGTCGTTGCGGCTGGCGAGCGTGTCGGCGTGGTCCGGGCCCAGCGAAGAGCTGCGCACGGACACCGCCAGCTCGTGGGCCTTGACCGCTCTGTCGTAAAGGCCCAAGCCGTTGTAAGTCTCACCAAGCGCCTGGAGCAATTCCCCCTGGATCCGGGGCGAGCCGGCGAACTGGTCCTGCAGCTTCGACACCGCTTGGTCCAGCACCTCCGCCACCGTCACCTTGCTCCCGTCCCGTGCCGGGTCGGGCTTGCGGAACGCCTCCACCAGGAACCGGCTGACCGCCTCGGCCTGGCTCCGCGACCCCTCCGACTCTTTGAGCGCTTGGTCGGTCTTCGCCTGGGCGTCCTGCGCCTCGGCGAGCGCCCGCTTCGTCTCCGCGTCGGCTTGCCTGGCCCGGATGGCTGAGTACGTGCTCACCGCGGCCCCGCCGATCAGGAGTAACGCGAAGAGCCCGGCCGTCGCGAGCGCGGTGCGGTGCCGCCGCGCGAACTTGCTCATCTTGTATCGCGCCGACGGCGGGCCCGCCTCGACCGGCTCGTGCCTCAGAAAGCGCTCGACGTCGCGGGCCAGCCCGCCAGCCGTCTCGTACCGCCGCGTCCGGTCCTTCTCCACCGCCCTCATCACGATCCAATCCAGCTCCCCGCGCACCAGCTTCGCCAGACGCGCCGGCTCGGTCTGGCGCTGCGCCGCGATCGTTGCCAGCGCAGCAGCGGACTCGCTCAGGCGGCTGCTGGGCTTGGGCGCCTCCTCCTCGCGGATCCGCCGCAGGATCTCCGCATAGGTCGTCTCCCGCAGCCGGACGCGCCCAAGTGGCGTGCTGCCTGTCAACAGCTCGTAAAGGACCACGCCCAGCGAATAGATGTCACTCCGGGTGTCGATGTCGAGGGAGCCCATCTCGGCCTGCTCGGGGCTCATGTACTCGAGCGTGCCGATGACCTCTCCGAACTGGGTGAACAAGGTCCGCTCGGTCAGCCGCTGGTCGATGGCCTTGGCCAAGCCGAAGTCGATCACCTTGGGCACCGGCCGGCCATCGTGGAGCGTGACCAACACATTGGAGGGTTTGATGTCACGGTGGATGATCCCCTTCTGGTGCGCGTGCTGGATCGCCTGGCAGACGCAGATGAACAGCTCCAGCCGCTCAGCAAGGGAGAGCTGGGTCCGGTCGCAGTAGTCGGTGATGGGGATGCCGTGGACTAGCTCCATGACGAAGTAGTGCCGGCCGGTGTCGGTGGTACCGGCGTCGAGCACCTTGGCAATGCCCGGGTGGTCCATCAAGGCCAGGGCCTGGCGCTCGGCCTCGAAGCGGGCGATCACCTGGTCGGAATCCAGACCAGGCTTGATGATCTTCAGGGCCACTTGTCGCCGGATGGGAGTCTCCTGCTCGGCCATGTAGACGACACCCATGCCCCCTTCCCCGATCTTCCGCAATCGCTTGTAGGGGCCGATGTGGGAGGCAGTGACGTCGGTCAGAGGTGGCTGGGCTGGGACAACAGTCGAGGTCACAGCCGCGTCGGAAGATGCGGCCGGCTTCAGCCCGAAGACCGCTTCGATCGCCGCGGTGTGACCGGGGAAGCGAGTGCGGTACTCGCGCGGGTCGAGTCGTTCGCCGCGATCCGGGCGCAGCTCCAACTCCAATGCCAGCAGCTCGCGGAAGAGGGCGGCCCGCTGCGGTTGGTCGGCTTCGGGCAGGAAGTCCTCGATTCGCGGCTCACGTTCGGCCCGCCACTCCGCCTCGAACCGCTGACATACCGCATCGACGCGCCAGGCTTGCGTCGGCGGCAATTCCCCAAAATTCACCCGTCGGCACGCGTCCATCTCGGTCCCCCACTCGAGCGTGTTGCTTCACTCCACCCAAACATGGTATTTCCGAGGAAAGCGGGCCCTGAAGCTGCGTAAAGTTGTCATTATGGGCAAGACGGGGTTCCCTGCATGCCCGCCGTCGCCGTACGACAGCGGCCGTCTTTGGCCCCTGAATGAATCATTGCCATCGACCGGAAGGTTCAGACAAGGATTGCGCGAATTTCTAATTTCCGATGTCGCGGTAACAGCGTCAGCGGGCCGCGGCTCTCCAGAGCGTTCGGATCAGTTCCAGCCGCCGGGCCACCGTCCGTCGGGCACAGCCGAGCTGCGCCGCGATCTCGTCGACGGTGTACCCCTCCAGTTTCCAGACGGCGATCCGCCGCAAGTCCTCGTCGCGCAAGACCTCGAAGAGGCGACGATACTCCTCGGCGAACTCCGCGGCGAACTCGGGGGTGGGCTCGGGGCCGGCGATCTCGTCGAGCCCGGCCGGCTCGTCGTCGGGTCCGCCGGCGGCGCAGGTCGGCCTCGGTGCGGACCCGTCCGCCACCGCGCTTCAGCCGCCGCGCGCGGCGCACCTGGTCCGTGACCTTGCGTTCGGTGATGGCGACCAGGAGCCGCCAGAGGTCGTCGCGGTCGTCCAGCCGGGGGAAGCGGCCCTGAGTCGCGGCGCGGCAGAAGCTGTCAAAGGCACTCAGCGCCGCATCCTCCTCATCCTCGGCCGCCCCGGGCCTTCGGTTGGTGCGCAGTCTGGCCTGGGCCAGGCGGACGAGGCGGGCGAAGTAGCGCTCCCATAGTGGCTGAGCGGCGTCGAGCTCGCCGCCGCGGAGGGCGCCGAGCCAATGCGTGACGGAGCCGGAGTCGTCGGACGACATTGGTCCTCCCTGCGGCACAGGGGGTGGGTGAGTGCGTGGCCGCCAGGCTATGTCGACCATGATACCATCCCGCCGCGAACCGCCCCAGCGGGCCGGACCGTAGGCCCGCGGAATGAATTCCCCGAGGCGGCTGGCACACCCGGAGCCCATCCGGCGGTGAACTGGGTAGCGAGGCCTGGTGCGGGCCTCTCATCCGATCGCCACGGTTGGCCTCAACCCGACAATCGCGACATCAGCAACTCATGTTTCCATTTGCTGATGACAAGAAGGCCCCAGGCGATGACACGCAGAAGCAGCTGCTCATCGCGACCGGGGTTCGAGGAGCCGTAGGGCCGCGAGGGTTATCGACTTGACCCCCGGGACGCTCGGCCTGTCCCTGCCCGATCAGGAAAGGAGGGTCGACCTCGAGAACGACCGCGGCGCCACCGCAGTCCCGCGCCCTCGGCAATCCTGAGTACGGTCCGGCGAGCGATCTCGCAGCCCCGTTCCAATCCTGGATCCACCACACTGTGTGGCAAGACAGTGACACTCCAACAGAAGAGGACATCACCATGTTTCGGTTCATGCAGAGATTCGGCCGTGATTCACAGGCAAGAGGGCGCGGCACCGGGCCGATGACCCGTGTGCGGCGACGCAACCATCGACTGAATTGCGAGGCCCTGGAGAGCCGGCAGTTGCTCTCGGGGTATTACATCGTCAACGAGTCCAGCGGCAAGGTGCTCGACGACCCGGGGGGCTCGACCAGCAACGGGACCGTCATCGATCAGTGGCAGCTCAACGGCGGGGCCAACCAGCAGTGGAACCTCGTCCCGCTGGCGGAACGGCAACTACGAGATCGTCAACGCGGACAGCGGCAAGGTGCTCGACGACCCCGACTTCTCGACCAGCAACGGGACCCAGCATCGATGCAGTGGCAGTCGCAACGGCGGCCCGAACCAGCAATGGCAGGCTCGACCGCGCTGGCGAACGGCAACTATGCGATCGTCAACGCGTATAGCGACCAGGTGCTCGACGACCCGAGCTCCTCGACCAGCAACGGGACCGCATCGATCCAGTGGCAGTGGAACGGCGGGGCCAACCAGCAGTGGAAGCTGTTGGCGGCGGGTAACGCCCCCGCCGTGACCGATTACGTCGTCAACGCGTCCAGCGGCAAGGTGCTCGACGACCCCGACTTCTCGACCAGCAACGGGACCACGATCGACCAGTGGCAGCTCAACTGACGGGACCAACCAGCAGTGGACGTTCGTCCCGCTGGCCGACGGCAATGACCTGATCGTCAACGCGTCCAGCGGCAAGGTGCTCGACGACCCCGGCTTCTCGACCAGCAACGGGACCACGATCATCCAGTAGCAGCTCAACGGCGGCACTGAACCAGCAATGGAAGATCGTCCCGCTGGCGGACGGCAACGACGAGATCCTCAACGCGTATAGCGGCAAGGTGCTCGACGACCCCGACTTCTCGACCAGCAACGGGACCCTCATCCAGCAGTACCAGCTCAACGGCGGCCTGAACCAGCAATGGAGCATCAGCCCGTTCGCCAACCCGGCGGCGAGTACGGCCTACTCGCCCGCCCCCGCCGGCGTACCGCTCTTCAACAGTGGCGGACCTTCCTATCTCGACGTGGCAGCAAGGAGCGAGGTGGGGGACTGTTGGCTGCTGGCGAGCCTGGCGGAGGTGGCGGCTCGGGATCCACAGGACATCAGGAACATGTTCACCTACGACGGAACCACCGTGGACAACGGGGCCACGGTCGGGCTTTACACGGTCCGATTCTTCAACAGCCAGCGGATCCGCAGTTTACGTCAAGGTGGACACGGAACTCCCCTCCGGCGGCGAGTACTATGACCATGTTCACAACGCCTTGGGCACCCAGGTCCTCTGGGTCGCCCTGGCCGAGAAGGCTTACGCCGTGGCCAACGGCCTCGGCTACGTGACCACCAGTCATGAATACCAGGACTCCTACAGCGCCCTGGACGGCGGCTGGCCGTCGTGGGCGTTGCAGGCCATCACCGGTAAGCCCGCGAGCGACTACAGCATCAACCCCACCAACATCGCCAGCCGACTGGAACTCGGGCGACCTCATCGTGCTGTGCACCAGTACGCCGACCAGTTCCTTCATCGTCGGCGACCACTGCTACGCCGTCGTCGGCTACAACGCGGCGAGCGGCCTACCGTTCGAGGTGTTCAACCCGTGGGGCACCGACTCTTCGGGATGGGCCCCCGGCGAATCCGGCAAGATCTATGGCCTGTTCACGGCGAACGCAGCGTTCATCTCGCAGAACTTCACCAGGCAGTCCTTCGGCACCGGGGCGATCAACGTGAATGACCTCGCCGCGCCGGCCGACGAGCTCACCGATCGGCCACTCTCGGCGACGACTCCGACCCGTCGGGGATGATTCGCTCCACCCCGCAGGGGCTCACCGGCGGCATGGCCGCCACGCACAGGTTTTCGTCGACTTTCCCAGGCCGAGGATCACCATCAGCTTACCCGTGGCTTTCAGGCCGGGACGCAGGCGGCATGGACCGGCGGGA
>CAWFXY010000026.1:0-12664 GCA_963819805.1 uncultured Planctomycetota bacterium
CAGGTCGGGCCGCTCGCCGCGGCCCTGTCGCAACTCCAGCTCCAAGGCCAGCAGCTCGCGGAAGAGGGCGACCCGCTGCGGCTGGTCGGCTTCGGCCAGGAAGTCCTCGATCCGCAACTCGTCTCCAACCCGCCACTCCGCCTCGAACCGCTGACACAATGCATCGACGCGCCAGGCCTGCGTTGGCGGCAGTCCCCGGAACTCATCCAATCTTCGCCCGTTCATCTCGGTCCCCTCGCAGTGCGAGGCGCAGCCAGGTCACCTCGCCTGGCATCGCCCTACCTGGAGATTGCTTTTTGATCGCGAATTGGGACAGCCTCAGCGTGACTGGTCTCGCCAGAGCGTTCGGATCAGTTCCAGCCGCCGGGCCACCGTCCGTCGGGCACAGCCGAGCTGCGCGGCGATCTCGTCAAGGCTGTACCCCTCCAGTTTCCAGACGGCGATCCGTCGCAACTCCTCGTCGCGCAAGCCCTCAAAGAGGCGACGGTACTCCTCGGCCAACTCCGCGGCGAACTCGGGGGTAGGTTCGGGGCCAGCGATCCCTTCGAGCCGGGCCGGCTGGTCGTCGGGTCCGCCGGCGGCCAGGTCGGCCTCAGTTCGGATCCTTCCGCCGCCGCGCTTCACCCGCCGCTCGCGGCGCATCTGGTCGACGACCTTGTGTTCGGTGATGGCGACCAGGAGCCGCCAGAGGTCGTCACGGTCGTCCAGCCGGGGGAAACGGCCCTGGGTGGCGGCGCGGCAGAAGCTGTCGAATGCACTCAGTGCCGCATCCTCCTCATCCTCGACGGCCCCGGGCCTTCCCTGGGTGCGGAGCCTGTCCTTGGCCAGGCGGACGAGGTGGACGAAGTAGCGCTCCCATAGTGGCTGAGCGGCATCGAGGTCGCCGCCGCGGAGGGCGCCGAGCCAAAGCGTGACGGAGCCGGAGTCGTCGGGCGACATTGGTCCTCCCTGCGGCACAGGGGGTGGGTGAGTACGTGGCCGCCAGGCTGCGTCGACCATGATACCATCCCGCCGCGGACCGCCCCAGTGGGCCGGACCGTAGGTCCGACGAATGAATTCCCCGAGGCGGCTGGCACACCCGCAGCCCATCCGGCGGTGAACTGGCTAGCGACGCTTGGTGCGGGCCTCTCATCCGATCGCCACGGTCGGCCTCAACCCGACAATCGCGACATCAGCAACTCATGTTTCCATTTGCTGATGACAAGAAGGGCCCAGGCGATTCCTGGATCCATCACAATTTGTGGCAAGACAGTGACACTCCAACAGCAGAGGACATCACCATGTTTCGGTTCATGCAGAGATTCGGCCGTGATTCACAGGCAAGAGGGCGCGGCACCGGGCCGATCAACCGTGCGCGGCGACGCAACCATCCACTGAATTGCGAGGCCCTGGAGGGCCGGCAGTTGCTCTCGGGGTTTTACATCGTCAACGCGGCCAGCGGCAAGGTGCTCGACGACCCGGGGGCCTCGCCCAACAACTTGGCCATCATCGATCAGTGGCAGCTCAACGGCGCAGGCAACCAGCGGTGGGACCTGGTCCCGGTGGGGAACGGCACCAACAACTACTTTATCCGCAACGAGGCCAGCGGCAAGGTGCTCGACAACAGCCTCTCCACCATCGACGGGACCACCATCGATCAGTGGTCCAGTCGTACGGCGGCCTGAACCAGCAATGGCAGGTCCCCTCACCCCGGACGCGTCGCTAGGGAACGGCAACTATGTGTTCGGGCATAGTGAACGCGTATAGCGACATGGCGCTCGACAACAGCCTCTCCACCAGCAACGGGTACCCCATCGATCAGTGGCCGCAATATTTCGGCCCAAACCAGGAGTGGATGCTGGTGGCGGCGGGTGACGGCCCCGCCCGCGACGGATTCATCTTCAACCAGCTCAGCGGTGGCAGCCTGAACGACCCCGCCTCCAACGCCGTCGATACCAACTTCGTCGGCCAGCAACCCACTCACCACGTGGGACTTCGCCCCGCTGGCCAACGGCAATGACCTGATCGTCAGCGAGGCCAGCGGTAACGTCCTGCGAGGACCTTGGCGGCAGCGGCACCGGCGTCTATCTGACCCAGCTCAACGGCGGCCTGAACCAGCAATGGTAGATCGCCCCGCAGTGGCGAACGGCACCTTTGCGATCGTCAACGCGTCTAGCTACTTGGTGCTGGACGAACCCGGCTCCTCACTGTTCACCCTGGACCAGTGGTCTACGGCGGCGCGACCCAGGAATGGAATTTGACACCGGCTCCCGCTGGCGTCAACATTCACGGCCAGCCGAGCAATGCCGTGGTCGGCCAGCCGATCAGCCCGGCGATCACAGTGGCCGTCGTGGACGCGAAGGGCAATACGATCACCACCAATAACACCCAGCTCGTCACGCTGGCGATCGCGAGCGGGCCCGCGGGCGCCAAACTGCTGGGAACCACGACCGTCCGTGCGGTCAACGGCGTGGCGGACTTCACGAACCTCTCACTGAGCTTGGCCGGGACTTACACCCTGACCGCCACCGGAGGCACGCTGACGCCGGATTTCTCCAACGAGTTCACCATCGCGCCCGCCAACGTGACGAGCCCGTCACGATTCGCCGCGGGTCGATGCATAAGGTCGGCCGGACCAGCCGCCGCGGCAGTGGCGGCGGGCTGATGGCTCAGACGATCACGATCAAGAACGCAGGCCGCCAGCCGCTCGGCGGCCCGCTTGCGCTCCGGGTCGGTGGCCTGCCGAGCGGAGTGACTCTGGCCAACGCCACCGGGACCTACGAGGGCGGCTCATACCGCGATGTTCTCGCCGCCGATCAGCCGCTAGCGCCGGGCAAGAGCGTAACGGTTACCCTTGATTTCTCGGTGAGCGGCCGTCGTTCCCCCAGCCTCAGCAAGCTTGACGAAGATCTGGAGGCCCTCTCAGGCATCTGATGGTCCGCGCCGTTCGCGCTGGTGGTTTCCTCAGATTCATGCAGGCAGTGCCGGCCCAATGCGATCTCCACCCATCGTCGGTCGGATTGAGCCCTCCGGCGACGTTCTGAACGAGTGACGGTGCGCGCGTCGGACCTTGGTCTCGATCTGCGATCCTGCCCGAGACGATCGGACCAGACCAGAGGCACAGGTAATCCCCCGAAGTGCGTGGCACACCCGCGCTCATCCGGCGGTGAACTGGGTAGCGAGGCCTGGTGCGGGCCTCTCATCCGATCGCCACGGTTGGCCTCAACCCGACAATCGCGACATCATCAGACGCATGTTTGCATTTGCTGATGACAGGAAGGCCCCAGGCGATCCCTGGATCCACCACACTGTGTGGCAAGAAAGTGACACTACAACAGAAGAGGACATCACCATGTTTCGGTTCATGCAGAGATTCGGCCGTGATTCACAGGCAAGAGGGCGCGGCACCGGGCCGTTGACCCGTGTGCGGCGACGCAACCATCAACTGAATTGCGAGGCCCTGGAGAGCCGGCAGTTGCTCTCGGGGTATTACATCGTCAACGCGGCCAGCGGCAAGGTGCTCGACGACCCGGGGGCCTCGACCAGCAACGGGCCGTCATCGATCAGTGGCAGCTCAACGGCGGGGCCAACCAGCGGTGGGACCTCATCCCGGTGGGGAACGGCACCAACATTACGAAATCCGCAACGAGGCCAGCGGCCTGGTGCTCGACAACAGCTTCTCCACCATGGACGGGACCCCCATCGATCAGTTTCAGGCAGCACGAACGGCGACCTGAACCAGCAGTGGCAGTCTCGCTACCCGGACCAGCCGGGAACGGCACAGTTGTGATAGTCAACGCGTATAGCGACAAGGCGCTCGACAACCCAGCCTCTCGACCAGCAACGGGACCGTCATCGATCAGTGGCCGCAGTATCGCGGGCCCAAACCAGGAGTGGATGCTGTTGGCGGCGGGTGACGCCCCCGCCGCGACGTATTACATCATCCAGCAGCGTGACTCCAACAACCCGTATTGGCCGTTACGGGGGCACCATCGTGTGTGGACTTCGTCCCGCTGGCCGACGGCAATGACCTGATCGTCAACGAGTCCAGCGGTCAGGTCCTGGACGGACCCCGACTTCCGCACCGGCCCCGGCCCATCAGTCGAGTACCAGCTCAACGGCGGCCTGAACCAGCAATGGCAGATCGACTCGCTGGGGAACGGCCACGCGATACGATCCACAACGCGTCTAGCAACCTGGTGCTCGACGACCGTCGGCCAGACTCGTGCGGCATGGACCAGTTTCAGCGGCGGCTCGCGACCCAGGAATGGTACTTGATACCGGGTCCCGCTGGCGTCGACATTCACGGCCAGCCGAGCAATGCCGTGGTCGGCCAGCCGATCAGCCCGGCGATCGCAGTGGCCGTCGTGGACGCGAAGGGCAATACGATCACCACCAATAACACCCAGCTCGTCACGCTGGCGATCGCGAGCGGGCCCGCGGGCGCCAAACTGCTGGGAACGACGACCGTCCGCGCGGTCAACGGCGTGGCGGACTTCACGAACCTCAGTCTGAGCTTGCCAGGGACTTACACGCTGACCGCCACCGGAGGCGCGCTGACGCCGGATTTCTCCAACGAGTTCACCGTCGCGCCCGCCAACGTGACGAGCGCACGTCACGATTCGCCGCGGGTCGATGCATAAGGTCGGCCGGACCAGCCGCCGCGGCAGTGGCGGCGAGCTGATGGCTCAGACGATCACGATCAAGAACGCAGGCCGCCAGCCGCTCGGCGGCCCGCTTGCGCTCCGGGTCGGTGGCCTGCCGAGCGGGGTGACTCTGGCCAACGCCACCGGGACCTACCAGGGCGGCTCATACCGCGATGTTCTCGCCGCCGATCAGCCGCTAGCGCCGGGCAAGAGCGTGACAGTTACCCTTGATTTCTCGGTGAGCGGCCTCGTTCCAAGAGCCTCAGCAAGCTTGACCAAGATCTGGAGGCCCTGTCAGGCATCTGATGGTCCGCGCCGTTCGCGCTGGTGGTTTCCTAGGATTCATCAGGCAGTGCCGGCTGGCAGGACGATTGGTGTCAGGACGATTGGGCCGGGTCAGACCTGGATGGTCGCCCACCCAGGTCTACCCGGCCAATTCATTCTTAATTCCTCGGCTCGTCGCCGGACCGCCGCATCGGGCCGGGGCGAGCAGCCGGCCGGCTGCCCGTGACAGTCGGGCGCGGTGACGGGCGACCGGTTTTCTTGCCCCAACATGTTCGACCCGCGCGGTCTTGCTCAAGGAGCTGCCCTCGTGCCAACTTTACGCGCCGTCTTCGACGGGCCCGACATCACGCTGGATCGTGCCATGGTCATGGTCGGCCGCCATCCGCAGTGCGATGCCAGGCTCGACTCGCTTCGGGTCTCGCGTCGGCACTGCATCTTGACCGCGGATGGCGGCGAGGTGGTGGTGCGGGACCTGGGCAGCACCAACGGGACCCGGATCAACGGTCAGCGTGTCGAACGCGGGCGGCTCAGGCCAGGCGACGAGATTTCGATCGCACACATCCGCTACCGCCTGGAGGGGGCTCCGGCATAGAGGGAAATTGGTGTCAGCCGGGGAAATTGGTGTCGAGTTCGTTTTTCTCCCAGAAGACACTCACGCGCATTAATTTACGCGGGCGAGCTGCCGTTCGCCTGCCGGCCGGCGCCGTGGCCCAACTGGGCACCCGCTAGCCGACGGACAAGGTCCAACGCCTAGAGCGGTTCACGCTCGGGTTGCGCCGCGCGAGAGAACCCCCTGGCCCCCCTGGCAAGGGGGAAAGGGAACCGGGCGCCCCGCCCATTTTCCCCCCTTGCCAGGGGGGGTTCTGACGGGTCCGGCCGCCAGGGCTCGCGCGGGCCCCACTCATTCGTGAAGAGCTGAACGAATTCTCGAATTCTTCTGTCCGGAATGAGAGGGGGTTTGGCAATGATTGGAATAGCGAGACCAAGGGAGCGGCCGCCCGTCAACCGGTGGAAGTTGAGTCGGGCCATCCTGCAGCCGCCCACGATTCGCGGCGACCCCGGAGCCATCGATTGACTGGACTCGGGGCATGAAGACATCTCCGAGGAGGATCGATGAGTACCATTGTGCTTGTGAGAGGGGCGACTTCGGACTCCGGACGTCGCTCAGCAACGGCTGCCCAAAGTCGCGACGAGGAGCTCATGAACAGCATCACACACGGGCTGGGCCTGGTGCTCTCCATCGCCGGATTATCGGCCCTTGTCACACTCGCCGGGAATATCGGGACGACGAGATACACGGTCGGCTGCGGCGTCTACGGTGCATCGCTCGTGATGCTCTACGCCGCCTCGACCCTGTACCATAGCTGGCCGGCCGGCGAGTTGAAGCGGGTCTTTCATCTCCTGGACCACATCGGGATCTACGTCCTGATCGCAGGGACGTACACACCGATGGCCCTGTTCGCTTCGCGGGGGCTGTTCGGTTGGTCGTGTGTGACAGCGGCCTGGGGCTTTGCCCTGATCGGGAGTTGCGCGAAGGTCGCCCGCATGAGCCGGCTCGACGACGACTCTTCGATGCCGTACTTGGTGATGGGCGTTATGTGCGTGATGTCGGTCCTGCAGCTCGTGGCGAACATTCCTTCGGGCGAGACCACGTGGCTGCTGGCAGGCGGTCTCTGCTATCTGGCCGGGGCGATCTTCTACTTCAACGATGAGAAACGTTTTTATCATTCGATTTGGCACTTGTTCGTGTTGGCAGGGAGTATCTGCCACTACCGGGCTGTCCTCGGCCACGCAATCACGGCGACGTTCTGAAGGGGGACGGTGCGGGCGTTGGTCTCTAGTCTCGGTCGGAGATCAGACTCGAGACGACTCTATCCGGCGGAGGTGTGTGATGGTGGACCTGGCGCGGAAGATTCTGCTGCTATGACAAGACCCGGTTTGCGGTCACGGTGATGGGTGTCGCCTTCGCCGTCGCCCTGGTCTTCGTCCAGGTCGGGCTGTTCGAGGGGCTGATTTCCAACGCCTCAGTCACGATCGAGCAGTCCGCGGCCGACCTTTGGGTCACTGCGCAGAAAGCCCCGAACGTCGACCTCGCGAGCACGTTCCCCGAGACCTACGTCCAGCGGGTGCGCTCGGTCCCCGGGGTGGCACGCGCCGATAACCTGATCGTCTGGGTCGTGCGAGTCGCATTGCCGACCGGCGCCACCGAAGATGCGGTCGTTTACGGCCTGGAGGACTGCGTGCGCTGGCGACTGCCCTGGCAGGTCGAGGCCGGCGATCCCCGCGATCTGAAGCGGGGCAAATACGTGTTCCTGGACGACTCGGCCCGGAAGCGGTTCGGCGCGTATGAGGTCGGCGACTACCGCGAGTTCTACGGTCAGCGGCTGAAGATCATCGGGCGGTCGCGCGGGCGCTCTCATTCACGACCATGCCGATCGCGTTCATGGATTACCGGGTCACCCAGTCGATGGTCCCGCAGGAGCTCCAGAACCGGGCGACCTATATCCTCGTGAAGCTCTCCCCGGGGGCCGACCCCGAGCGGGTCCGTGCCCTGATCCGCCGCCGTCTGCCGCACAACGACGTCTGGACCCGCGACGAGTGGGCCGCACGCTCGCGCGCTTACTGGACCGACACGACCGGTCTGGGACTGAACATGCTCATGACCGTCTTTCTCGGGTGCGTCGTCGGAGTGTCGGTCGTGGCCCAGACGCTCTACACATCGACATTCGATCATCTGAAGGAGTTCGCGACCGTCAAGGCGATCGGCGGGCGGAACTCGGACATCTACGCGATCATCGGCAAGCAAGCAGCGATCGCCGCGGTGGCCGGCTTCGCCTTGGGCGCGGCGATGGCGTACGCGCTCCGCCCGGCCATGGCGGCGGTCGACTTGAAGCTGGACGTCACCCCGAGGTTCGCCGCCTCGGTCTTCGCGGGAACGTTAGCCCTCTGCCTCGCGGCCTCGGTGATCTCATGCCGGAAGGTCGCCACGCTCGACCCGGCATTGGTGTTCCGCGGGTGAAAACCCGGATGCGGCTCTCGTGTGGGAACCGCTGAACCTACGAGAAAGGAAAGGTTTCGACCGATGACCGTTCTGGAAGCGCGCGACGTGACGAAAGTGTTCCGTGAAGGTTCGGAGACCGTCTCCGTTTTGAACGGTGCCTCGCTCTCGCTCGACCGGGGCGAGATCGTGGCCCTGGAGGGACCGTCAGGCTCGGGCAAGACGACGTTCCTGACCATCCTCGGCTGCATGCTAACCCCGAGCTCTGGCCGGGTCCGCATCGAGGGCCGCGCGGTCGATCCCGACCGTCCGGACCTCCTACCGGCGTACCGCCGCGCCTCGATCGGGTTCGTGTTCCAGCAGTTCAATTTGTTCCCGGCGCTGACCGCCGCGGAAAACGTCGAGTACGCGCTCAACCTCAAGGGAACCAAGGGGGTCGGGGCACGGCGCGAGGCGGCTCGCCTGCTCGAGGCCGTGGGGCTTGCCGACCGGTCCCGTTTCCTGCCGCGTGACCTCTCCGGCGGACAGAAGCAGCGCGTGGCGATCGCCCGCGCCTTGGTCGGCACGGCGCCGATCCTCCTGGCCGACGAGCCGACCGCGAACCTCGACACTCATGTCGGCACGCAGATCCTGGAGCTGTTTCGCGGGCTCGCGAAGCAGGAAAACCGGGCGCTACTGATCGTGACGCACGACCCGAAGGTCCGCGTCATCGCCGACCGCGTCGTCCGGATCCGCGACGGGATCATAGCAGACTGAACCGAAGGGACCCGACCAACCGAGGAGAAGGATCTGATGTTCGCGACGATCTCCAAAAGGCTTGCCCTGTCCGCGACGGGGCTGCTGCTGACCACCGGGCTCATCGTGCAATCACAATCCAGCGAGTGGCGCGCCCGGCTCCGCGACTGGATGCCGCCAGCCAGCGCGGAGGTCGAGCACGTGGCCGAATCGCCCGTGTCGCCGTGCGTCGCCGCCGAGGGCCGCATCGTCGCGTACCCCGGCGCCGAGGTGGTCGTCGGGACGGAGGTCGCCGGCCTGATCGTGCGACTGACCGTGAAGGAGAAGTCGGCAGTCCGCGCCGGGGACCTGATCGCCGAGTTGAGCTCGGCCGACCTGCGGGCCTCACGTGCCGAGGCCGACGCGCGGGTCGCCGAGGCCGAGGCGGACATTCGCTTCTACGATCGGGAGGTCCGCCGCGACCAGGCGCTGCTCGCCAAGCATGCGACCACCCCGCAGAACCTTGACGTCAACGTCCGCGGCCTGGAGTTGGCCCGTGCCCGGCGCGACGGCGGCGATCGCCGAGCCGCGACCGGCTCGACGCCCTGATCGCCAAGACCCGCATCACCGCGCCGATCGACGGCGTGGTCACGGCGCGGCACGTCCAGCTCGGCGAGATCGCCGAGCCGGGGACGGCGGTCGTCACGATCGCCGACCTGAACCGGCTCCGGATCGAGGCCGAGGTCGACGAGTTCGACGCCGCACGCGTGGAACTCGGGTCGCCGGTCACGATCACGGCGGAGGGGTGCGGCCCAACGAAATGGCACGGCACGGTCGAGGAGATCCCCGATTCCGTGGTAGGCCGTCGCACCCGCCCGGCGGACCCCGGCCGACCGATCGACGCCCGCGTCCTCCCGGTCAAGATCGCCCTGGCGGAGCCGACTCCCCTCAAGCTCGGCCAGCGCATCGACGTCGAGATCGCGTCTTTGAACACCGGCACCCGCTGATTCGGCCTGGCTTGCGAAAACGAGCTGCGACACGACGACGATGGGCTTCGGAACCAGCGGGATGCCATTCGATTCCGGATCAGAAACCGGGTCGATGGCGGTCTCGCCGCCCTCGTCGTCGGAAGCGAGCTCGGGGTTGATCCCAACATTCTCCCAGGGCCCGGCGCCGTAGCGGCCGGTGAAGCCGTGCTGCGTGATCGGATCGGCGGACATGGGGCGGCGTCGCTTACTTGACGGTGACTCGACTCCGCGGGACGGTTAGAGGAATGAGGGGATGTTCTAGGGGATTGGTCAAACGACTGTCAAGTTGAGACGTGTGGCGCCAATTGTTAAAAAGTGAGCGACCGCATCATTGGCGCACGCTCTCTGGCGCTACACTTTCTGCACCGGTCTCTCCCAACTGGAATTCTTCTTGCGCGTCGGTCCGACAACACCGACGCACCCACCGGGGTTGCTTTCGGTCCTATGTCGGCTGAATCGGTTCTCATGCCGCCGCACCCTGTTTGCCGGTGAACGACTGTCACCCTTGGCCCGTGAACGCGTACGTTACGAGACAGCCTCGGATCGCCGACCATGCGGATCCAATGGCGGAATGGCGGGCCTCGAGGTTTTTTTCTAGCATCCCCAGGCCATTCTGATCGACGGCCAGGCAGCCCTTGCCGCCGCCAGTCCCCGCGGAATCCTGGGCAACGAGCTTTCCCTCGACGCGATGCATCCGACCGTCCGTGGCCACGCTCTACTGGCGCAGGCCGTGCTCGAAGGGTTGAGAAAGCGACGGGGGTTCGACTGGGCGGAGGGCACGCCGGCCGTGAACCTCGATCTGGCGGCATGCGCGACCCATTTCCAACTGGATTCCGAGACCTGGAAAGTCGCCTGCGACTGGGGGGCAACGTTCTACGAGCGGACCGCTCACATCCGATACGACCCATCGGAGCGACTAGCCTGGATCAACCGCTACCGTGAGGCCAAAAGTGCCATAGCGCAGGGTTCCGACCCGGCCCAGCTTGGTCTGCCGGGTATTGGTGTGTCGAAAGGCACCAGTCAAGGCGGCGCGTTCAGGACCTCGACGGACCGCTTGACCAGGTAAGCAAGACCATGGGCTTCCGCCGTTTGCCGATTTCTTGTGAAGCGGCTCATGAGAAAGCTGGTTCTCGGAGACTCCCCTTTCCCCTCGGGAGGAGCCGCGCTCCGTCTTGTACATTGACTATGGGATCGAATGTTGCTACAATAGTTGCATGAAGCTCACGATCCAACTGCAACTGGTGCCGACGCGCCGAACAGAAGGCGGACCTCCTGGACACGATCGAGCGGTTCAACGAGGCGGCGACGTTCGCGGCGAAGGTCGGATTCGAGGCCGGGGTCTTCGGCCAGGTCACGATCCACAAACTGGCCTACGACGCGATCCGCGAGAAGTTCGGGCTGTCGGCCCAGCTGGCGGTCAGGGCCATCGCCAAGGCCGTCGAATGCTTCCAGCGGGACAAGACGAAGTGCCCCGTCTTCAAGCCCCGATCGGCCATCTGCTACGACCAGCGAGTGATGAGCTTCAAGGGACTGACCACGGTGAGCCTGTGGGCGTTGGCGGGACGACTGCTGATCCCGTTCGTCTGCGGGGAATACCAGAAGGAACGGCAGGGCCGTATCAAGGGGCAGGCCGATCTCGTCTACCGGCAGGGCAGGTTCTACTTGCTCTGTACGATCGACATGCCGGAAGAGACGCCGATCGAGCCCAAGGATGTGATCGGGGTCGACCTGGGCATCGTCAACATCGCCACCGACTCGACCGGCGAGACGTTCACGGGAGAGAAGGTCGAGAAGACCCGGCAAGCATTACGCCGAGCATCGCGCCGGGCTCAATCGTGCGGCACCAAGAGCGCCAGGAGGAGATTGAGCAAGGTCCGCAAGCGGGAGGCGAACTTCCGCCGCAACGAGAACCACCGGATCAGCAAGCAGATCGTCGCCAAGGCCAAGGCAACCGATTCCGCCATCGCCCTCGAAGATCTCAAGGGGATACGGGATCGGGTCTCGGTTAAGAAGCCTCAGCGAAATCGACATGCCGGCTGGTCCTTCCTGCAACTGCGTTCGTTCGTGACCTACAAGGCGACACTGGCCGGAATCCTGGTCGTGACGGTCGACCCTCGCAATACCTCGCGGACGTGCGCCGAGTGCGGGCATTGCGAGAAGGCCAATCGCAAGAGCCGGGCTGAGTTCGAGTGTCGCCAATGCGGGTCACTCCGCGAACGCCGATTTCAACGCGGCCCGGAACATCCGGGCCAAGGCACTCGTCAAGGTCCCAATGGTAGGGCGTCGATGAAGCCACCGGACTCCGGGACGCGGCTGAGAGTGCTTACAAGCCCCTAGCTTTAGCTATGGGGTGCTTGACTGCTTTCGAGTGATCACCTCGAGCGCAGCCCGTAATCGCTCGAGCGCATCGAAATAACGCCGATACAACACCACGTCCGTTCGCTCGAGCGGATCAGTGTCGAGATGGTACATCTCTTCAACACCGTCGCCACGGAGAATGTAATGCAGTCCCTCCGAAATCAGCGACTTCATCGGCCCTTTCGATACGGGTTCTCGCCCTTGGTTCGTAAGGAATGGTGGTTTGTCCGTCTCCATGAGGACCTGTCCAACCTGCGATTGACCAACCAAGTTTGATTCGGTCCAGAACCGGTCGAGCGACTTACCCGGAAACGGGGAATTTTTTTCGTGTCCCACCAGGCTCGCAATGGTCGCGGGCAATTCGCGCAAACTCGCCGGCTCACTGATCATTCGACCCCGCGGTGCTCGGCCTGGGTCAACGATGACGAGCGGAACATTCACCAACTGGCGATACAAGCTACACCCATGAAAAAACAGCCCGTGATCGCCGAGATGCTCGCCATGATCGGACGCAACGATGACCAGCGTGTCGTCGAGCACCCCACGCTTCGCAAGCTCGTCCAGCAAGATTCCCAGTTGCTTGTCGAGGTAGAAGACCGAGTCGTCGTAAATGTCGATCGCCATTTGAACGTATTGACGGGCCAACGTGGTTGTCG
>CAWFXY010000027.1:0-86642 GCA_963819805.1 uncultured Planctomycetota bacterium
GTCGAGCCATCGAGAGAGGTCCGGCCGACGTCGAGGCGGCGGTTGGCCCGGCACAACATCTAATCGATCCCCAGGGCGCGTCGCTTCTCGATGACGAATCCGAGGTGATGGGCCAGATGCTCGACCGCACCGTTGATCATCTGGCCCACCGTCCTATCGCCCCGATCGCCGACGACTCCCGTCCGCTCCCACTCCTCCGGTGGTGAGGCCCTGAGGATGCGACCGATCTGGCGTCTCGTCAGGTCGAAGAGGCCCAGCTCACCCTCGACATCCCGGTCATGGTACGCGAGGACGGCCAGCATCAGCTCCGGCTTCACCCGATCGAATACCGGCCGCTCCTCCGACAGGACCCGCTTGATCCGATGGGCGATGTTGGCATCGGTGTCGACCAGGTGGCAGACGACCTCCAGCACGCTCCACCTCCCGGTGATGGGCCGCGGGATCATCTGCTCGGGGCTCAGGCCGGTGACGGCGGACCGGAGTCGGTCTGGCCCCCCAAGATAGGCGTCGAGCAAGGTGGCCTGATCCATCGAACCCTCTCCTGTTTCGGCTACGGCCGATCATCCACCATCTGGGTCAAGGACGGGCACTCCGAAACCGGTTCAGACGAACGCCGCGCGGTGCTTCTCGATGAACGCCTCGAGCGTCACGGGCGGCCGGCCACCGAGCGTCTCGACCACGTCGTTCGTGCCGGCGAAGATGCCATTCTGGTGGTCGATCGCGACCTCTCTGAGATGCTGGAACAGGAAGGAATTCTCGCGGCCCGCATTCTTCCCGCTCGTCTGGAGGGTCCGGCTGAACTCCTCGAAGTCGACCTGCTTGTATTGGACGTCCTTGCCGAGGACCCGGCCCAGGACCCGCGCGGTCTCCTCGTACGTGTATTCGACCGGGCCGAAGAGGGGATAGATCTTCCCCTTGTGGGCAGCGGGGTCCTCCAGGATGCCGGCGATGACACGGCCCTGGTCCTCGGCGGCGATCGGGGCGTGCTTGCCGGTGCCGAACGGCACGTGGAGCAGGCCGGCCTTGATCATCGGGGCGAGGTAGAGCAGCCACTCGGCGAAGTAGGTCGGCCGGATGTGGGCGACCGTCAACCCCGACCAATCGAAGACCCGCTCGGAGAGCCAGTGATCGGTCGCGGCGTGGCTCTTGGCATCCTCCCGAGCGGATTTCTGCGACATGTTGACGATGCCATCGACGCCCGCCTCCTTCGCGGCCTGGGCGAAATACGCCGTCGCCTGAAGAATGCCGGGGCGGATGGGGTAGACGAAGTAGGCCCGCTGCACTCCGCACAGCGCGGCGCGGACCTGGCCGAAGTCGAGCAGATCGCCGTAGACGACCTCGACGCCCTGCTCCTGGAGCCTCTTCGACCGGTCGTCCTGCCCGTGGGCCAGCGCCCGGACCTTGTGGCCGCGGGCCAGCAGTTCGTGGACCGTCGCCCGGCCGGTGTCCCCCGTCGCGCCGGTGACCAGGACCTTGCCCTGAATCATTGGAATTCTCCGCTCGAGGCGACTAAGATTGTGGTTGACATCCAAATGGTAGGGGGCCAGAATTTAGATGTCAAGCGCTCTCCAAAATAAGTCCCGAGGAGGAACCTCCATGCGGAAATCGAGGGAGGAGGCGACGCAGACCCGCAGGCGGATCGTCGAGGCGGCCTCGTGCGAGTTCCGGAAGGACGGGATCGTCGCGACCGGGCTCAACGGCCTGATGAAGGCTGCCGGCCTGACGCACGGCGGCTTCTACAAGCACTTCGAGTCGAAGGACCAGCTCGTCGCGGAGGCGACCACCGCGGCCCTGGACGGTCTGCTCGAAGGGATGGCTGCTCACCCGACCATCAACGCCGCCGTGGCGGCGTACCTCTCGACCGGCCACCGGGACAACCCGGCCGCCGGCTGCCCGCTCGCAGCGCTCGGCAGCGAGCTCTCCCGGTCCGACAGGGAGGCGCGCGAGGCGGCGACGGAGGGCTTCGTGAGACTGGCGGACATCCTGGCGGGGAAGGCCGCCACCGCGGACGCCCGGCGGCGAGCCCTGGTCGCGGCCGCGACGATGATCGGCGCGGTGACGATGTCGCGCGTGGTGACCGACCCGGAGTTGTCGGCGGAGATCCTCCGGGAGGCCGAAAAGAGCTTGATGGCAGCGCGATCGTGAAAGTCGATCGGGGCGCGATGACCTGGCGGGGGGCCGCGAAACGAGAGGCCATGAGGACGTGCCAAGGCCCGGAGCGTTGCGCGCTTCGGTCGGGTCGGCCGGTGCGATCTCGAGTCGATCGGCTTCGGCATCGCGGACCGACGCACGCAGGTTTTTCCACGTCGGATCCACCCGAGGAGGTTGCGACCACCGCCGCCGAGAAGCCAGGTCCTCGACTCGCGGCGCCACTTCTGGCGGCCGTGCCCTTTTCTAGTGGCGACCGGGAACCTAACGCCGGAGCCCGGCCCGTCGCTCCCGCCGCTCGTCGCTGTCGATCGGGATGACGTTTCCCCCAGGATCCGCCGACCTGCGTGCGCCGCGCGGAGGCCATGTTGATTGCACGCAACCCCTTCACATCTGTCGGCCGATTCGACGAAAAGAGGCCGCGGAAGGTGCTCCCAGATGGGCCCCCTGCCCGCGGCGGAGTCCACGGATTGGGCCGGGCCGAAGAATCCCGTCGGTGCATCGAATACCCCGACGTCGAGGCCACGCAGACGGTGGGCGAATCCGCCAACTTCCCCCGTCCGGTCGGATCACGACCGGGGCGAGACCGGTCGGTCACACCAACCGACCCGGGCTCTCGTGTCAACGCGCCGACGCCTCAATGAGAGGGAGAATCCTATGAACGACGGCCTACGAGTGAAACGCCCGCTCACCGCATCGGCCCTTATCCTCTCGGCCGTCCTCGCTTCCCACGCTGCATTCGGGCAGGCCGGGGACGTCGACTGGGCGATGTATAACCGCGACGTCGCCGGCACGCGGCATAACCCGGCCGAGTCCACGATCGGCAGGGACAACGTCGGCCGGATCGTGGAGAAGTGGCGATTCCCCGCGAAGGGGTCTGATCAGGAGATCGGCGTGATCCACGCCACGCCCGTCGTCGTGGGGGGGTACGTCTACTTCGGGACGGCCTCCGACCCGACCTTCTACAAGCTCGCGCCCGACGGCAAGATCCGCTGGTCCTATCGCAACCCGACCCGCCCCAAGGTCCCGGCGTTCCTGGGCAAGAACGCCCGATTCCAGTCGTCGCCCGAGGGCATCCTCGGTTCGGCCCTGGTGACCGACGACACCGTCTACTTCGGCGACATCGGCGGCTGGTTCTACGCCCTCGACCGGGCGACGGGGGCCGAGCGATGGACGCTCAACGCGCGGGCCAAGGACTTCCCCGGCACCCACGCCCTCAACGCCTTCTTCGCCTCGCCGATCCTCGCCGACGGCAAGCTCATCGTCGCCGGGGGGACGCTTGAGCAGGTCGTCGTCGGCCTCTTCTACCGGGGCTCGACCGGCCGCGGATTCGTCGCCGCGCTCGACCCGAAGAGCGGTCATATCCTCTGGAAGTACGACGTCGGCCCCAAGCCCGAACGTCTCGACCCCCCGATCACGATCAAGGATAGCTGGGGCAGCCACACCTTCCACTATGGGCCGGCGACCAGCAGCGTCTGGAGCACGCCCTCGTTCGACGCTTCCTCCGGCACGATTTTCTTCGGCACCGACGTCAATACCGCGCCCGCGCGCCCAACCCCCGACGACCCGAGGCTCGGCACGCGCGAGTCGTGCGGCGTGATCGCGCTGGACGTCCGCGACGGGTCCGAGCGGTGGGTCACCCAGATCAGCCCGGGCGACGTCTGGATCAACGCCATGCGCGGCTACGACCCGAAGGAGGGCCGCTACAAGGACCAGTCCATCGGCGACACGCCCAAGGTCTACACGATCGAGGTCGACGGGCGACCGACCCGGGTGGTCGGGGTCGGCTGCAAGAACGGCGGCTTCTACGTCCTGGACGCGTCGAACGGCCGTATCGTCGCGCAGACCCCGATCTACGCCGGGCCGCCGTCTTACCCACTCAGCCCGCCGCCCGACCGTCGGATGCTGGCACTGCCGGGATCATCGGCGGGCTCCAGACCGGCTGCGCCACCGACGGCCGGACGATCTTCACCAACGGCATCGACTGCCTCCGGATGGGGACGTTGGAGACGCGGGCGTCGAGCGTCGTCCCGCCGACGGGCGGCCGCGTGGTCGCGATCGGCGCGGACACGAAGGCGGAGCGCTGGCGCCACGAGCGGCCGAGGATCGCGACGGTCGGCGGCCCGCGCCGAAGCCGGAGTACACCGATGTCGGCGACCCGGTCGCTTCGGGCGTCGCCGTCGCCAACGGCGTCGTCTACTTCACGACCGCCGCGAGCGGCAAGCTTATCGCCCTCGACGCCGACACGGCGCCGTGCTCAAGGAGGTCGACCTCGGCCCGGTCTGGTCGGGCCCCGTCCGTCTCGCGAGGGCGCGTCTACGTCGGCACGGGGAACACGCTGTTCACGCCGATGGAGTTCGAGGCCTATTTCCCGAAGAAAAACACCGGCGTCCTCTACTCCTTCGGCCTGCCCGGCGAGGACGAGGTGTCTCGCCTGGGCGCGGGTCGAGAGTGATGGGCCTCCCGACCCGGCCATCGCGCCCGGCGGAGGGCTGCGTCGTGGCGAAAATAGGGATTCGCAGTCAATGATGCGACGCGAGGCCCTAACCCGATTTGGAGTTGCGCTCCCTACCGCTGCGGCCTCGAAGGCCGGCGTCCGCGTTTCGCGCTCCGGTGTGGTCGACCGGAGATGCGCGACCTCCGGCGCCAACCCTCGTGTCGCGATGGCTTGCTACGGCGAGCCGATCCGGGTCGACACGACTTACGCGCGCCTACCTCGAGCGAGAGTGCCTACTCCTGAGCCTGGAAACGTCCGGGGTCTCCCCGTCCTGGGCGCTTGTCGGCGCGACCGGGACTTCGATCTCCGATCTCGCCGACGCAGCGCTCGTGGACCTCGATCGAGCGATCGAGTTGGATCCCGGCATCGCCGAGATGCACGCCCGCCGGGCCGAGGCTCGTCTCGCGCGTCGCCCGACGGGCGTCCACGAGACGGAGGCAGGACCGGTACGATCCTTGGCCCTCGTCGACCTCGACGAGGCGATCCGGCTCGATTCCTCCTCGGCCTGGTATCGAGGGCGCCGTGGCGATCTCCAGACATGCCGCAGCGACGAGGAACTGGCCGATTATGACGAAGCCCTGAGGCTCGACCCGGTCTCCCCGGCCCATCGCATCAGCCGGGCCCGATCGCATCGCGCGCGGGGCGTCCTCGGCCGTGCCATCGCCGACTTCACCGAGGCTGCGTCTTCGCCCCGGGGATGTCCTGACGCTTATGGAGCGCTCCTCGGCCTATCGGGACACGGGAGGCTACGTGCGATTCGAGGCGGACCAGGCCGAAATCCGGAGGCTGACGAGGATCTGACGACCCGGGTCTCACCGCGGAGGCGCGGCCGTCTGCTTTCGTGTGATCAGAGACTACGGATGTCATGAGGAAGTCGCGAGCCGATCCCCGGGGACACGCACCTTCGACCACGAGACAGCCCACGGCCTAAACGCCGCCCGAATTCCGCAATGATTGGGTGAAGGGCATAGATCCATCAGGGCATCCGATCAAAGGGCGACAGCTGGATGGAGTCGCCCGGCTGCGTGCAGGTGATCGATCCACCGTCTTCGGGAGATCCGACTGCCGCCGCTCGGCGAGGCGCACCCCCGCGGGGCCGATGGACTCGGCACCGAATAGTCCCGCCATCGATCCGTCGGGCGCAGACCGTTGCGGTCTCCTCTCGGAAATCGGGAATCGCTATTCCTGCATGCCTCGACCGACCCACGCCAGCTCATCCCGCCGGACCGGGAAGTGGTCTCCTCTGCCGCACTTCATGCAATGTACCCCGACCTCGATGGCGTCGTCCGCTCCTTGATCCTCCAGCTCGGCGTGCCATATACCCCCGGCCCCGCAAGGGCAGGAGATTCCCCCGAGCCACCGGAGACGATCCGCGAACTCACGGGACGCGGCATGAGCCATCGGATCATCCGATAGCGTGCCTGAGTCATCGTCGAGAGGAAGATTCAGGGCGAGTCGCCCGACGTCATTCCGTTGATTGGCCCTCCGCTTGTAGAGGCTGATCGGCCTTTCGGCGTCGCTCGGCCATCTCGGCGTAGTACGCCAGCATGCGTAGCAGGACGCCCGCCCGGCCGCGATCGTCGGGATCGCCCATGAGCTCGAGCACCGCCCGCGCAGGAAGGGGAATCGCTCCCAGAGCATGATCAGCGGGATGCCGCCGAGGTAGGGTTGCCCGAGGTAGAGGGCGGCGAATCGCGAGCGCTCCGCGGGGTCGAGCGGTTGCGGGAGGCAGTCCAGGAAGGCCGCCATCTGCGCGGAGACGCAGGCTCCGACCGAATCATAGGCATTGCAAACAAGCCGCAGGAACGCCCGGCGGACGACCGCTCGGTCGATCGGGCCGCCGCCCTTGACTTGCCTGGCAACCTGGCCGATCACGTCGTCGCGCCCGTCGAAGAATCGAAGGTTGAAGGTCGCGGTGTCACCCTCGATATAACGCCCGAGGCGGTCGAGAATCCGCGCGACCGCCCGCTCCTCGTCGGGGTCCATCTGCACCGGAGGCGGCGGGTCGAACAGCGCCAGGTTCACCAGTGCGCGGGCCTCGGTCTCGGACAGACGGTCCGAAGGGATCGGGTCGCGGCGGGCCGCTTCGTGGAGGCCGGCCGCGATACACCGCTCGTCGTCGGGGTCCGCGTTGCCGGCCTCGATCGCCGCGTCCCGGCCGCGCCCCATGAGTTCCCTGACCGACCAGCGTTCATCCCCGTCGCGATCGCGGGAGTCGAGCCCCAGCTGGTCCGGAAGGACGTCTCGGCCGCCGAGGGCGGCGCCGTCGTCGCCGACGACAGCGAGGTCGGACAGCCGTTGGAACGATCGTGCGAGGCGCTCCTCGACCAGGTCCGCGTGCTGGTAGATGAGCCTCAGGGCGTGGTGGTGGCCGCGGAGCCTCGGCTCCATCCCCTGGCGCTTGGCGAGGATCATCAGGCCGCCTGCGGACGCCCGCAGCAGGAAGTCTGAAACGTCCTCGGCCGGGGCGAACCCGCGGGCGCCGTTGCTCCCCACCAGGCAATGAAACCGGATGGTCAAGGCTTCCCGGCCATCGCTGGCGATCCTGTCCCCCGGGTGCCAGGTGTACACGGATCGATACAAATGGCTCGGCCGTTCCGGCCCGAGCGGCCGGACCGAGACACGGCCGAATTCCTCGCTCGGGGTCCGGACGCGCGTTCCATCCATGGATATACCTCGGTGAGGTGAATCCCCTTCCCTGGGGATTGACCGTTCCAGAGTAACTCTGCGGCTCCGTCGCGCAAGAATTCGGTCGGAAATAATTCGCCCACGCGAATGACTGCGATGCCAAGGTTGCTGGCCACGCCCGGTCATTCCAAATATCTCATTACCGGGTTGAGGGTTCCGGCAAAATCGCCGGGGCGACGAGGGGGCCCGGAGAAACCGTCCGACGTTCCAAAGCTCCTGTGAGACGAACCGGGCTCGAGCGGCCGTCGTGGGCGAGCGGGCGGGGACGTCGCGGACGGGAGACGGGGCGATGGCACGCCAGGATGGCGACCTGAAATTGACCAAGGCCGAGCTCGTCTCGGCCTTCTCCGACCCGCATTGGGCCGGACTATACCCGCCGGTGTTGTCGGTCGCCCAGGCCGCCCGGCTCCTCCAGGTGTCCAAAGCGACCTTCTACGACTGGAGCTCGCGCGGGCGGCTGCGGGGCTGCGCCGCCGGGTCGGCAAGCACCTGCGGATCTTCCGCGACCGTCTGCTGACCAAGGTCTTCAACGAGGGACTGTGAATCCGATGTCGCAACGAGAATCCTAGCAACGAGTCCGAGCCCGTCGGGGAGGTCGTCCGGATCTTCCTGCGAGGTCGGGCCTGGTGGGCCAACTACCAGCACGGCGGCCGCCAGTATCGGCGGAGCCTCAAGACCACGAGCAAGAAGGAGGCGCGGCGACTGGCCCTGAGGCTGGAGGCGGAGCTGGTCGAGGGCCGGCACCGCGAGCGGCCCAGGCTCGCGTCGGTGGACGACGCGATCGTCGCAGTATCTCGACTTCCTGCGGACCGAGCGGCGCGTCGGCCAAGACGCTGGCGAAGTACCGGGCCGTCCTCGAGCGCGCTCGCCGGCCTTGCTGGCGGCCCGCCGCGCCGCGAGCCTGCTCGACCTCGACCTCAAGGCGGTCGACGCCTATCGTCGCGCCCGGGTCGCCGACGGGGTGGCAGCCAAGACGCTCTACACCGAGACGGTGATCGTCCGCCAGCTGGTCAACTTCGCGCTGAGCCGGGGGCTGATCGCCGAGGACCCGCTCCGCGGCCTGAGGATCCGCGAGCCGAAGCCGACGCCCCAGCCGTGCTGGACGGCCGACGAGGTCGAGAGGATCCTGGCGGCCAGCCCCGAGGCGCACCGCGCGGCGTTCACGATCCTGGCCGACACAGGGATGAGGTTCGGCGAGCTGGCGCATCTGACGTGGGACGACGTCGACTTCGACCGCAACGTCCTGCACATCCGCGCCAAGGGCGACTGGAAGCCGAAGACGGGCGACCGCCGCGCCGTCCCGATGAGCCCGCGGGTGTTGGCGACTCTTGCGGGGGCTGCCGCGCCGGGCCCGCTGGGTGGTGACGGCGCCGCCGTCGCCCCGCTACCCCCGCGGCGACCACCAGGTGTCGGGGCGTCGGCTGCTCGGCGTGCTCAAGCGGGTCCTGCGCCGGCTGGGCCTGCCGGGGCACCTGCACACGTTCCGGCACGCGTTCATCTCGACGGCGCTGACGCAGGGGATCCCCGAGGCGTTGGTCCGCGAGTGGGTCGGCCACGTCGACCCGGACATCATGAAGCTGTACACGCACATCGCCTCGCAGGCCTCGCAGGCGGCGATGAAGCGGTTCGTGGGCGAGGCCGCAGGGGAAGGAGGATGGTCGACGGGGAAGAGCGTCGCGATCAAGGACGGGAGTCGGTTTCAGTACAAATTCAGCACACTGAAGGAGACGTGTTCGATGGACCGATCGCAAAGTGAGTGCGGCCGGCGGGTTACGCCGGCCGCTTCGTGGACTAGCGGAGAGGGGGGGATTTCGAACCCCCGATACGAGTTTCCCCGTATAACGGTTTAGCAAACCGTCGCTTTCAACCACTCAGCCACCTCTCCGGCGGGCCCGCGGATGCCGGCGAGGGCGGATGCGGGCCTTGGAATGTCGACGCTACCAGACGAGCCCGGGGATCGTCAATGCGGCTGGCGACGGCCCTGCCGGGCGAGACGGGCTAGGACGTCATCGTCCCTTCCGCCAGGTCGGCCAGGGGTCGCACGGCGGCAGCGGTCGAGCGCAGTGTCCCGGGCGGACGGATCTTCCGGCGGGCTGCGGAGCGAGCTCAGTCCGCGCCGAGGTCTCCGACGAACGAGGCGCCCTCGACGACCTCGTCCGGATGAACGCCCAGCTGCTCGACGATGAGCGACCGCAGCATGAGCCAGACCGTGTCGGGATCGAGACCCTCGCGGGCCGATGGGGGAGCGTGGAGGATCACCGCGCCGACGGCGTCGCGGACCGTCGCGCAGGCCGGCGGGATCGCGGTCGCGAACGGGATGGTGAACCACGCGGCGAGTACGGCCAGCGTGATGCCGAGGGCGAAGACCGAGGCGAGCACGTCCAGGCCGGGCGCGCCCACCGACGCCCCGAAGAGGCCGACGACCACGGCGGCCGTCATGATGAAGACGGTCAGCGTAATCACCAACGCCTTCGGTCGGACGAGTCTCGGCAGGCGTACGCCGAGAGCCTGTTCCAGGCGGACCCACGAGTCCCGGCGGCCCCTCGGCGCAACGAGCGACCCCATCACGGTCGCCGGCCGTATGCCGCGACGTTCCACGCCCAATCCCTCGACCAGGGCCCTGCGGAGTCGGTAGAACGCGGCCCGGCTCCGGCAGCCCGACATGGTCAGTGTGGCTTCCCCGGCGCGGAGCTTCTCCACGACGTAGCGGTGGAGTTCGCCCACGGTCACGATCCCCGCCGCATCGGCGTCGGGGATCGCGATCCCGAAGGTCTCCTCGACCTCCATTGTCAGCTCGACCAGATCGAGGCCCATGGCGGTCTCTCCTACTCCTCGCGGGTCCAACGCCGACCCTCATTGTCGCCGGAGACGCGCCGGGCTCAAGGGAAGATCCGTGGGAACCTTCCCCGTATCGGTCTGCGGCGATACCATCGTCGGTCAGGAGGCGGCCTCATGAACGCGCGACGTTGGATCACCGTCCTGTCGGCCATCCTGGGCCTGATCGCCGCGAGTTCGCCCGTGGCGAGCGCCGGCGAGCCGAGCGAGGAATACAAGGCGGGCCTGAGGCGGACGCTGGAATTGAAGAGGCAGCGACGGGGAGGGGCGCGGGCGCAGCCCGGGGTCATCGTGCCCTACCCGATGCCGCCGGCGCTGATCATCCGCCAGACGCGCGAGAACCACGAGGAGATCGGGGCCCTGCTCGACCTGCTCCGCTATGGCGGGCGGTGAGCCGGGTCAGCCGGCCGCGTCGGCGGCCGACAGGGCGACGTCCATCTGGTAGAACTTGAAGACGTTCGCCTCGGCCGGGCCGTCGGCCGTGACCGAGCGGAGTCGGTCGAGGACGTCGGCGATGAACCGGTCGCGGATCGGCTCGGGCAGGCGGCCCGTCCACGCGATGAACGTGCCCCGCCCGAACGCCTCGAAGGCCGCGCGGTCGCGGAAGTCCCACGCCTCGTCGTGGACCTCGAGCCGGTCGACCTCGAGCCCGGCCCGCGCGGCCATGGCGGGGTACTCGTCGGGCGTCGGGTGCCAGAAGGGCCTCCGGAAGCCGGCGAAGTGGCCCTGCCACGCGACCGAATTCCGGATGTCCTCGAGGATGTCCTCGATGCTCCGCCGCCGGCCCTCGCAGGCGAACCGGAGATGGGCCCGGCCCCCCGGCCGCAGGGCGGCGCGGATCGAGCGGAGGGCCTCGTCGTGCTCGGGCACCCAGTGGAGTGCGTTGAACGAGACGACCACCTCGAACTCGCCCCGATACGGCAGGCGCCGGGCGTCGCCGACCACGAAGCGGAGGTTCGGATTTGCCGGCGGCGCGAAGGTCGCCGAGGCGTGTGCGATCATCGAATGCGAGGGATCGACGCCGACGACCGACCCGCGCGGGACGCGGCGGGCGATCGCCGCGGTGATCTTGCCGTCGCCGCAGCCGACGTCGAGCACGCGGGCCGCCTCGTCGAGGTCGAGCCGCGACAGGACCTTCTCGGCCATCGCCACCTGGAGGGTCGAATGACCGGCATAGGTTTCCGCGAGCCATTCCGCCATGAGGTTGCTCCGGCCCGGGGGATCGTGAGGAGCCCGCCAGGAGACCGCGCTAGCGGTACGCGTGCAACCCCCGATCGGCCCGGCGGGCGTTGACCATCGCCAGGGCCCGCGGCTCGTCGCGGAGCAAGCGGACGAGCTGCGTCGCGGAGCACCCGAGCGCCGCGGCGGCGGCCCTGGCGTCGTGCTCATGCCGCTCCAGGACGTCGAGCGCCTCGGCGAGCAGCGCAGGGAAGTCGTCGTGATCCGGATTGACCGCGATCCGGCCGCCGCGGAGCCGCGTCTGCCAGAGCTCGCTCGGCCCCTCGCCGGCGGGTCGGCGGATCTCCAGGGCCATGAGCAGGCGGAGCCGGAACAGGGCCCGCTCGCGGTTCTCGCCCTGGCTGCGCCGCTCGCTCGCCTCGGCGACGAGGCCGGTCGGGGGATGGCGGAGGACGACGGCCGTCTCGACCTTGTTCCGGTTCTGCCCCCCCGGACCGGACCGCCTCGTGAACCGCTGCTCGCACTCGGCCAGCAGCCGGGCTGGGTCGATCGTGGCGGGGTGGGACATGGGAACGAGATCCGGAGAGTGAACCGCAGAGGACGCAGAGGGACACAGAGACAGATCATGAACACTTTTCTCAATTTCTCGGTGTTCCTCTGCGTCCTCTGCGGTTAACTCTCCTCACTTCCCAAGAACCATCTGCGCCCGCGCCGGCGAGCCCGGCACGTCCTGGAGTTCGAGGCGCAGTCCCGCGGGGTTGGGCGCGTCCTTGACGACGAGAAGGGTGACCGTATGGACGCCCGGGGCGAGGTCGACGTCGATCGTGTCGGCCGTCTCGATCCGGTTGGCGTCGACCCAGACCTTGAGGCCGGGGGCCTTGGGCAGCTTGAATCGGACGGCGCCCGGCGTCGAGACCTCGACCTGGCAGCGGGCCAGGCCGATCTTCGGGGCGTCGTTGAGCGTCTTGACCGTTGGCACGTCGTCGTCGGCGAGCGTGCCCGAGACGCGGGAATAGGCCGGCGTCCACGCGAGCGAGGCGTCGGCGACGACGGCCGTGTAGCCGTGGACCTGGACCTTGAAGAGCAGGTCCTTCTGGTCGGGCACGAGCACCTGCCACCGCCGCGCGACGGGAGACTTTGCCACCGAGTACGGGCCGACCTTGCCCAGCTCGGAGAGGAACCGGACCAGGTCGACGAGCTCGCCGCGGGTGAGCGCGTCGGTCAGGCCGGCGGGCATCAGCGAGCCGCCGGCCTTCTGCTCGTCGATCGTCGAGAGCGGGATCGCGACCTCGCGGTCCTCGGCGTCGCGGAGCACGAGCTCGGCGTCGGTCTGGCGGACCTTGATGCCGGTGATGACCTGGCCGTCGCTCGTGGCGACGACCGATCGCGTGATAGTTCTCCTTGACCGCCTTGCCGGGCTCGAGCAGCGAGTCGAGCAGGTAGTCGACCGGGGCGCTGGCGCCGATGCTTTCGAGGCCCGGCCCGACCTGCCCGCCGGCGCCCGGCGATCGCGTGGCACTTCAGGCACTGCAGGTCCTGGCGGCGGAAGATCGCCTCGCCGCGCGCGGGGTCGCCCTGGCTGCGCGACCTCGGCGAGGATCTGCGCTCGCTCGGCGGCGGTCAGCGTGCGTGCGGCGTCGAGCTTGCCCGCCTTCGTCAGCGCCTCGACGAGCTTCGGCTCGGGCCGTCCCGACGTGCCGTCGAGCGCGGAGGCCGACCTTGGCGACGTCGGCGGCGAGCGTCTTGCCGCCCAGCGCCCGCGCCAGCGCGACCGGCCCGCCCTTGCGGCCGGCGAAGGCCTCGAAGACGGGCGATGCCGCGGCGGCGTCCGCATCGGCGAGGAAGCGCGGCGGCGATCGGCCGCGGCCTCGTCGACGTCGATCGCGGCCAGGGCCGACGACGGCCGCGCCCGCGCGGGCGACCCGCTTGCGGCGGCCGATCTCCTCGAGGGCCTCGCGGCCGGCTGGATCGCCCAGGGCCGCGAGCCCCTCGATCGCGCCCGGCGCACGGCCATCGCGACCGACTCGTCGATCGCCAGTCCGCGGACCTTCTCGACTCCGCGCTGCCCGACCTTCCAGCGCGCCGACCGCCCGGGCCGCCGCGGCCTGCACGGCGTCGTCCTTCGCGTCGAGCAGCGCGACGAGCCGGCCGAGGTCACCCGTCGGGCCGGACCTTGCCGCTGGCGGCCGCCTGGCCCAGCGCGTCGAGCAGCGCGGCCCGTTGCGACTGGAGGCGTCGCGTCGGCGACGGCCAGGTCGAAGACGAGCCCCAGCTCGTCGGGCCCGCCGAGCGTGGCGATCAGCAGCGAGCGCCCTCGCCTGCGCATCGCCCGGCGACCTTGCCCGACTCGCAGGGCCTCGACCAGCGGCTTCGACCACGGCCGGCGAGCCGACGGCCGCCAGCGCGAAGACGAGCCGTCGCGGGTTGCCGCCGAAGTCGAACTTGCCCGCCTCGACGGCCGGGCAGCCACGAGCGGCTTGCAGGTCGCGCGCGGTCAGCCAGAGGGCGTAATCGAGGAACCGGTCGACCGGCCGGTCCAGCGCCCGGAGCGCCAGCTCGGCCGCGGCGACCTCGGGGATCTGGCCGAGCACGCGGACCGCCTCGAGCCGGACCCGCGGATGCTCGTCGGCGACCCGCGGCGCCAGCAAGGCCGAGCGGGTCGGCGAGCCGGTCCTGCCAGTGCGCGACGACCCGCGACCGCCGCCGCGCGGACGCGCGGGTCGGCCGACGTCGAGCAGCGTCGCCAGCAGGTCGGGCTCGACCACGTCGAGCGCCTGATAGGTCCAGAGGGCTTCGAGCCGATGGTGCTCGGCCTCCGGGTCGTTCGGCGTCGAGCGCCTTGACCCACGCCGCCAGCGCCGGCACGACGCTCGGCGCCGCGCTCCTTGAGCACGCGCTTGGCGTGGTGCCGGGTCCAGTCCTCGGGCGCCTTGAGCGCATCGAGCAGCGTCTCGGTCGGCGCATCCGACCAGCTTCGGCCGCTCGACGAGCGGCCGGCCCTTGGCGGTCACGCGCCAGATCCGGCCGTGGGTGTGGTCGCGGCGCGGGTCGCGGAAATCGACCTCGCCGTGCTGGATGATCGGGTTGTACCAGTCGGCGATGTAGATCGCCCCGTCGGGCCCCATCTTGACGTCGATCGGCCGGAACGCGACGTGCGTGGTCTTGATCAGCTCGGGCTGCTCGCGCGACGGCGAAGCCCGGCGCCGTCGTCGCTGACGACGAACCGGCAGACGCGGTTGCCGCGGAAGTCGTTGGTGAGCAGGTTGCCCTGCCAGTCTCGGGCAGGTGCCGGCCGCTGACGATCTCCAGGCCGCAGTACTTCGGGCTGCCGGGGTTGAGGCCGTGGCAGGATGCGCACGGCGTCGGGCGCGGTCGCGTAGTAGGCGCCCGGGAGGACGTAGTTGATCCCCTCGCCGCCGGCGCCGTCGGTCGCGAACGACTGGCCCCAGCGGTCGAAGTGATGGCCCCAGGGGTTGCACCAGCCCGCGGACGAAGACGTCGAGCTCGCATCGTCTCGGGCCGGAACTGCCAGATGCCGCCGCCGCCCAGCCGCCGCACGCCGTGCGGCGTCTCGATGTGGCTGTGGATGTAGATCGACTGGTTGAAGTAGAGCATGCCCGTCGGGGCCCCAGCGGAGGGTGTGGAGGATGTGGTGCGTGTCCTCGGTGCCGAAGCCGGAGAGCACGACGCGGCGGCGGTCGGCCTTGCCGTCGCCGTCGGTGTCCGTGAGGTGGAGCAGCTCGGTGCTGTTGGCGACGTAGGCGCCGCCGTCGCCCGGCTCGACGCCGGTCGGGATCAGCAGGCCGTCGGCGAAGACGGTGGTCTTGTCGGCCTTGCCGTCGCCGTCGGTGTCTTCGAGGACGAGGATCTTGTCGTTGGCCTTCTGGCCGGGCTTGATCTGCGGATAGACCTCGCTGAGCTGGCGACCCAGAGCCGGCCGGCCGGGTCGAAGTTCATCTGGATCGGCTTGGCGAGCAGCGGGTCGGCGGCGAACAGGTTGACCTCGAAGCCGTCGGCGACCTGGAACGACTTCCGCTCGATCTCGGGGTCGGTCGGGGATCGTCTTCAGGTCGCGCTGGGCGAGGGCGGGGGCGGCTGTGGCGACGAAGACGAGCAGGGCCACAAGGCTCGGCCGGGGCCACCCCCCACCCTGCCCTCCCCCGCAAGGGGGGAGGGTTCTGTTTGGTCCCCTCCCCCCTTGCGGAGGAGGGTTAGGGTGGGGGGTGGCAAGGACGGTCGGCGCGGCCTCGGAATCGACAGTCCGAACGATGCTCACGGCCGCCCCTCCTTACGAATCATCTCATACCGATGCTCCGCCGGCACCCGGAGCCGGGCGATCTCCGCCTCCTTCGCCGCGACGAGCGGGTCGAACAGCGGGATCTCCCGCGCGTTGTTGCCCTGCTCGTGCTTGCGGAAGCCGAAGAGGTACGTCTCGTTCTGCGGCCGCCAGCGGTGGAAGTAGAGCTCGTTCTTGGCGTTGATCACCTGGCGGAGCCGCTCGACCTGATCGGTGTCGGGACCGCCGCGGGGCGTCAGGCAGAGGTCGAACTCCGACCGCCCGGCGCGGGACGGCGACCTCGATGACCGGCGTCCCTTCGCGGACCAGGCGATACGTCCCCGGCCCGATCCCGCGAGAGCCCCAGCTTCGCGGTCGGCGAGCGGTCCCGGTCGATCGCGCGCGGCGGGTTCGGCGGGGTCGGCAGGCGGTCGCACGTGAGGCGGAACGCGAGTCGATCCGACGAGGCGTGGACCTCGTCGGCCTTGCATCCGTCCGACTTGAGGAAATGACCATCCCAGTCGAGGTCGACCCGGGCCGGCGGCCGACGTCAGCCCGAGCATGCCGACGATGACATCCGCCGCGCGGCGGTAGCCCTCGGCCGTCGAGGTGGATGCCGTCGTCGGTGAACGCCTTGGCCCGCGCGGGCGGCCAGCCGTCGAAGAGGTCGACCACGCGATACGACCGGCGAGCCGCCTCGGCCTTGAGGACCGCCACGTAATCGGCCAGCCGCTCGTTGGCCTTCGCCGGGTCGGGCAGCGGGCGGCGGCAGCTTCTCGAGCCGGCGCGGGGTGATGAGGACGATCCGGGCCCCCGTCTTGTCCAGGACATCCAGGAGCGTCTTCAAGTCCTTCTCGAACGCCGGCAGCCCGGCCTTGCCGGCGAACGACTCGTTGAGGCCGTAGTTGACGAGGATCACCGTCGGCTTGAGGGCCTCGACGTGCGACTTGAGGTGGTCGAACCCCTCGGCCGGCGGGCCGAAGCGGGCGCGGGCCTCGCCGCGGACGGTGTCGCCGCTCCAGCCGAGGTTGCGGAAGGTGATGTTCCGGTCGGGGAACCGGCTCGTCAGCAGGGTCTCGAGGTAGCCGTACTCCTGCTCGCGCTCGATGAACGTGCCGCCGAGCAGGACGACGCGGTCGCCGTCTTTCAGCTCGAACGGGGCGTCCGGCGGGGCCGCGAACGACCGCGCGACCAGGCCGAGACAGAGCAGTCCGGCCCAGCCGGCGAGCCGGGGGCCTCGGGGCGGTCGAGTCACGGGGATCCTCCGTCGGGCGGTCGGCGCAAGGGCATGGCGGACAAGGCGGGAGGCAGGCGGTCGCGACCCAGACCCGTACTGTATTCGCCCCGCCCGCGCGCGTCGAGACCCCGCCCCTGCACCGGGCCCGCCGACCCGCTATGATGGTGAGGATCAACCGCCTTTTCGCGAGCCGTCCCATGAGCGACCACCTCTCCGATCGCCCGCCCAGCCGACGCGACTTCCTCTCGAGATCCCTCGCGCTGGGCGCAGCGGGCTTGCTCGTCCCCTCGGCCGCCCCATCCCGGGCCGACGAGCCGAAGCTGATCGTTCGCAATCGGACGCCGCTCGACGCCGAGACGCCGGTCGCGGTCTTCGAGGAGGAGTTCACGCCCAACCGGCTCATCTTCGTCCGGAGCCACTTCGGGCCGCCGGCCGTCGGGCTGGTCGAGCCCTGGACCGTGACCGTCGAGGGGGGCGTCGCGCGGCCGCTCGCGCTTTCGCTCAAGGACTTATCCCGATTCGAGCAGGTGACGATCCCGGCCGTGCTCCAGTGCTCGGGGAACGGGCGGTCGCTGTTCTCGCCGACGGTCCCTGGCGTCGGCTGGGGCAAGGGGGCGGTGGGGAACGCCGAGTGGTCGGGCGTCCGGCTCGCGGAGGTCCTGGAGCGGGCCGGGGTCCAGCCGGGGATGGGGCACGTCCACCTGCACGGGGCCGACGGGCCGCCGATGCCGAAGACGCCCGCGTATCTCCGCTCGATCCCGCTCGACCGCGCGACGGCGGCGAGCACGCTGCTCGTGACCCGGATGAACGGCGAGCCGCTGCCGATCCTCCACGGCGGGCCGGTCCGCCTGGCCGTGCCGGGGTGGGCGGGGAACCACTGGATCAAGTGGCTGAAGCGGCTGGTCGTGGCGAAGGACGAGGCGCCCGGGCCCCTACCATGCGGACGAGCTACAAGATGCCGACGAGGCCCCTGCCGCCGGGCGTCGAGCCGAAGCCCGAGGAGACGGTGCCGGTCACGGTGATGAACGTCAAGTCGCTGATCGCCCTGCCGGCCGACGGCGGCGTGGTCGACAGCCCGGCGGTGATCCAGGGCGTGGCCTGGACCGGGGGCGAGGCCGTGGTGACGAAGGTCGAGGTCAAGCTCTCCTGGCCCGGCGGCGGGATGGACTGGGTCGCCGCGGAGTTCGACGGCCCCGCGCGGCCGTATGCCTGGCGGGTCTGGCGGTGCGCCTTCGCCACGGGCCCCGGCCAGCTGACGGTGCGCGTCCGCGCCACCGACTCGACCGGCGCGACGCAGCCCGAATCGCCCGCCCTGGAACAAGAGCGGCTACCTCTGGAACGGTTACGACCGGGTCGACTTCAGGACACGCTCATGACGACGCGGGTCGGGATCGTACTGGTCTCATTGACGCTGGGAACCGCGCTCGCGGCGGCCCGCCATCAGGACCCGGAGGACGAGGCCGAGGCGAAGGAGCTTGGCCGCCGGGCGTTCGTCGAGAACTGCCTGATCTGCCACGGAGAGGAGATGACGTCGCGCCAGCGGCTGACCGCGAAGCAGTGGACGGCCGAGGTCGACAAGATGATCGGCTGGGGCGCGCCGGTGCCGGCCGATCAGAAGGCGCTCCTGCTCAAATATGTCGGCGAGTCGTTCTCCGAGAAGGTCCCGCCGCCGGCGCTGGCCCTCGCCCCGCCCGACGAGCTGCTCGTCGAGAACGCGATCCTCGCGACCCGGCCGACGTCCCCGCGGCGACGCCGCGCGCGGCGGGCCGCTCTATGTCCAGTTCTGCGCGAACTGCCACGGGCCGGGCGGCGAGGGCGGCGACCTCGGCCCGAGGCTGGCCGCGCGGCCGGTGCTGCTGGAAGAGGCCCGCTATCACGAGGTCGTCGGCAAGGGGCTCCGGCGCATGCCCGGCTTCGCCAATGCGCTCCAGGCCGGGGCCGGGGATGACGTGCTCGCCTGGCTCCGCGGGCGCTGAGAGTCCCCGCGCCCGCGGCGGCGGCCCCGTTCTGCTACGGGTTCACGTGCGCGACTCCGGGCAGCGGCTTGCTGGGCTTGTCGAGGTCGACCGTCAGCTCGGTCTTGCCGTCGACGTCGAAGACGAAGGGCGAGCGATGCTCCTCGAATCGGCCGTTCAGCGTGTCGGTATCGCGGTCGAAGAGCTTCTTGTTCCGGTCGAGCTTCTCGTTCTTCTTGTCGACGGCCTCGCGCTTGAACTTCTGGGTGACGGTCACCGTGTACTTCCCGCGCGGGATGCCCCGGCCGTCGGGGCCGGGCACGGTGAACGTGGCGTCGTCGGGCTTGAAGAGGGCCATGTACGACTGGCCCGGCGGGATGGTCCGGCCTCCGTCCGTGGTCGGCTCGGTCGAGTACAGGGTCACGTACAGGTTCTGGTCCGCGGGGAGCGCATACCTGGCGCCGGCCTTGGTGACCTTGCCCTGGGCCGGGACCCCCGAGGACGAGCCGCATCCCGCGGCCACCGGCGCGAGCACGAGCGGCAGGAGGGTCCAGAGCAGACGAGACATCGACGCCACCTTTCGTGGTGCGGGCCGGTGGTTTGGGCGGGGCGATGAATCAATACTGGTCAGCGCTCAGGACGGTGCCGTCCTGGCACGTCAGGAGGGCCCACCAGACCTGCTGGGAGACCGTGTTCTTGATGAACCGGACGCTGCCGTCGCCCAGGCAGACGTTGACGCCGCCGGCGTGGAAGCTGCGGGCCTGGCCGCCGCTGTTGTTGTTCCCCTTGTTGCAGTTGCACGGCATCCCGGTCGCGGCGAGGTTCGGGAAGGACTGGATGACGGCGTAGCAGAACTGGGTCTCGTCGCCGCCGTCGTCGCAGTTCGGGCCGGCCCAGATGATGTTATTCGGCGTGGGGTTGTAGTCGCGGGACTCGCAGCAGAGGCTCATCGAGCTCAGGCCGATCGCCCAGGTGCCGCGGCCGTCGATCGAGTTGAGGCCGACGCGCATCTCGGCGACCATCGCCGTGTTCGACAGGCCGTCGGTCACGTCGGAGATCCTCGATCCGAAGTTGATGCCGATCATCCCCCGCTTGGTCGCGCCCTTGTAGGCGGCGTGGGTGGACCCGGGCTGGCCGTTGACCGTGTTGTCCCCGTCGGTCGCCCCCTGGACCGCGCCGTAGTTGCCGCGGGCCCAGTTCGTGGCCACGAACCCCGCCTCCTTGAACGGCGGGAAGTCGGGGAAGTTCGCGAGGTCGCTCGACTGGTAGAAATTGTTGGTCGGCGTGTTGTTGGGGTCGCTGGGGCAGACCATCACGTTGAGGCGGGTGCTCGCGGACGGTCGTGTTGGCCCAGTCGAGGTTGTACATCGTCGCGTTCGGGGCCGCGTTGACGTTCGGGACCGAGTAGGGCCCGGCCCAGCCCGGGTAGCCGTTCACGTTCGAGGAGTTGTACAGGGCCGACTGCTCGATGTAGGGCAGGATCATGATCGCCCAGTTCGGGCCGAACGGCTCCTGCACGTCGCTGCAGAGCGTGTCCGAGACCGTGTTGGTCGTCAGGCCGTTGACGAAGGGCTCGTTGATCCCCTTGGGGAACGTGCCGTAGGTCGACTCGAAGTTGTGAAGCCCGAGGCCCAGTTGCTTCAGGTTGTTCACGCACTGCGACCGCCGCGCGGCCTCGCGTGCGGCCTGCACCGCCGGCAGCAGCAGGGCGATGAGGACGGCGATGATCGCGATCACCACCAGCAGCTCGATCAGGGTGAAACCCCGGCGTAGGGTTCGTCATGGCGGGCGTCTCCGGTCCTGAGGTGCCTGGGCGTGGCGGATCGGGGGGCATTATGGCGGGCGGTCGCGAGGGCCCGTGCGAGGGTCTCGTGAATAATTCGGAGAAACATCGAAAAACGACACCGGGTGCCGCACGGTGTATGGCCCGGCTTACAACCGGGCGAACGGGGAGGCAGACACGGGCCTTCGGGGAGGCTACGATCGCCGGCAGGAGGAGCCCGCCCATGCTCGCGACGATCGCCCTGCTCGGCCTGCTCGGGCCCGCGCCCGAGGCCGGCGGGCCGCCCACGAGGGAGGAGCTCGCCGCGACCTCCGAGCGGGGCCGGCGCTCGCGGCCTACGACCGCGCCGTCGCGTCGGCCAACGACGCCGTGTTCGCCCTGATGCCCGCCGGCCGGGACATCGCTCGCCAGGTGGCGCGGCGGACCGACGAAGGGCTGGGTCGTCGCCTTCGGCCGGCGTCGACAAGGGGCGGACGTTCCTCATCACCTACGAGGCGACCGAGGCCGGCCCCGACCGGTTCACCGCCGCGAAGCTGGACCCGCCCCGGGCGTCGACCGGCTTCGAGCTACACGCGGCGCTGGCGATGGACAAGGCCCTGCTCGACTTCCTCAGGACGGCCCCCGAACGCCGGCCCTACAACGTGGCCGCGCTGCCGGGCGAGGGCGGCGGGCTCTGGGTCTACCTCGTCCCCGCCCCGACGAGGCCGGGCGTCTGGCCGCTCGGCGGCGACGTCCGCTACCTCGTCGGCCGCGGACGGGACGATCGTCCAGAAGCGGCTGCTCCACGGGGCCGTCGTCGAGGTCGCTCCTGAGAAGGGGCGGCCGAGCACGCACACTCATCTCCTGACCGACCGCCCCGAGGACACCGACGTCGCCCACGTCCTGACCCGCGAGCCGAGCACGGCCGAGACGGTCGTTACGCCGGCTTATATCTTCACGATCAGGGAGGACGGGTCGATCGAGTTCGCGGAGACGCCGAAGAGCCCGCTCAAGCGGTGACCGCGCGCGCCGGCCGCGGCGGGCGGCGAGGGCGGCGAGGCCGCCGAGGCCGAGCAGGGCGAGGCTCGCCGGCTCGGGCACGGCCGCGGTCGTGAAGGTGCCGTCGGTCCGCGAGTCGAAGCCCAGCGCCGTGCCGACCCCGGAGCTGTCATCCGTGCCGTTGATCCGGTCGGAATAGACGATGTCGAACGTGTAGTCCGTCCCGGCCATGAGCGTGTTCGCCGCCATGAAGATCGAGGTCATGGTCGGCGGCAGGAAGCCCGCGCTGAAGACGGCATTCCCGAGGTTATCGAAGACGTTGAGGAAGAGGTCGGCCTCGTTCGCGTCGGGCGAGGGCGTGTACGGCGAGAGGTTGAAGGTGAACCCCTGGGTCGTGTCGAGCCCCTGCAGCGCCGTGTAGGTCGACGCCGTCAGCGCGGGGACCGTGAGGGAGTAGGCGTCCAGGGTCTTCGTGGCGTTGACGACCACGTCGGGGCTGCCGCCCGTGGTGGCGATGGAGTACAGGCCGTTGGGATAGGCCGCGTCGCGGTCGGCCTGGGTCGTGAAGATCTGATTGGCGGAGTCGAAGACCGTGAAGGCCGGGAAGTCCGTGAGGGGGAGCGACGCCACCGTGCCGGGGCCGCTGAGCGTGGCCGTGGCGTAGTCGCCGGCGGTCGTGTAGAAGAGCCGGGCGTCGAAGCCGTAGGAGCTGGGGGTCGTCGGCGTGCTCGGGCTATCCTGCGTGTAGTAATTGGTCCAGAAGAGGGACATATTCGTGGCCTGCGCCCGGCAGTCGGTCGCGCCGACCAGCAGGGCCGCGGCGGTCACGGCGGCGCGGGTGAGCAGTCGCATCGTCGCTCGGCGCATCGAGTTCCTCCTCGTGGTGCCCGGCGGGCGTGCGTCACGCACCGGGCGACTCGCATGTCAAATCCTGGTCTTGTATAAGGCCGAGTTAGGTGCCTGTCAAACAGAAAGCGAATTTGTTGATATTATTCAACATGCCGCGTGCGAACGCGCCTAATCCGACCAAAGTCGGGGCGACGGGCGGCCCGCGTCACGGCCCGCGCCGGGCCCGGGCCATGGTCGCGGCGTCGCGCTCGTCGAGCTGGGCCTCGCGGGCGGACGACCAGGCGCTGCTCGGCTTCGCCGAGGGCCTTGGCGAAGTCGCCGAGGAGCTTCCCGAGCTCGTCGCGCGTCGCCGGGTCGGCCTTCCCGATGGCGTCGCGGCGGGCGAGGATTGCTCTCCAGGGCTTCTCCAGGGCCGCGAACCGGTCCATCGCCGCGTGCTCGGCGGGGGTCAATGCGAGGGCGTCGAAGTGGGTCGCCTCGCGCTCGAGGCGGGCCACGACGTCATTCGCGAGCGACCATTCCGCCTTCTTCATCATCGCCTTCGATCGGGCCAGCTCGGCCGCGGCCCGCCGCTCCTTGAGCCGTATCGGAATCGTATATTTGACGAGGATGTTCTTCCTGGCCTCCGCCTGCTCGATCTCGTAGCGGACCTTGTCGGCGTCGAGCCTCGCGAGCGCGACCTGCTTCCCCGCCGACTCCGGCCCATGCTCGCGGCATGCTCGGCCCACACATCCATCGCGGAGGTCTTGGGCATCGCCTTGATCCGGTCGACTAGGGCCTTGGCGTCCTCGAGGCGCGCGGTGTCCAGCGTGAACCGGTGCTCGGCCGCCTTCAGGGTCGGCCCTCGGCAATGGCGATCGCCTGATCGGCCAGCGCCAGGTCCTGCGGCGCCTTGCCGTCCTCCTGTCTCCTTGACCGCGACCTCGGCGACCCTGGCGTCGAGCTCGGCCTGCTGGTAGGCCTGGCTCAGCCGTCAATACGGCCGCCTTCTGATCGACATCCGGGCCGCCCTGTTCGGCGACGCGACGGGCGCCGGCCTCGGCCTCGTCGAGCCGCTGGCGGACGGACGCGGCGAGCTTGCGGAGGCTGCTCCGGCAGACGGCGAAGCGGTAGTGGATCTCGTCGACGCCCTTGGGCGTCTCCTGGGCCGGCGCGGGCGTGACATCCAGGGCGATCAGCAGGACGAGCGAGAGGCCGAGGCGCGTCGCCATCGTCGAATCCTCCGCGAAAGGCCGCCCGGGGCCCGCGCCGGTTGACGACGGGGCGGGCCGTCCGGTCGGGGAGATCACGTCAGGATACGACGGGCGTCATCGACAAGCCATCGCCGACCAACCCTCGCTCCGCCGCTCCCGCGGCGGAGTGGCCGGTCGCCGCTCTGGGCCTCGGGGGGGAGGGCCGCGGAGCGGCCGGGGGGGCATTCCGCCGCGGAGCGGCGGAACGAGTGTGTGGAATCGATAGGTGATTATAATCAGTGATATAAAAAAGGCCCTCTCCCCGGCAAGGGGAGAGGGCCTGAGATTGCCCGGTTTCCGCCGTCGTCGGTCAGCGTCCCGCGCCCTGCGGCGACCGCCCGCGGCGGCCGTGGAAGCCGCCGCCGCCGCCGTGGCCGCCGCGCCGCGAGGGCGGGAAGGGACGGCGGGCGTTGCGGCGGCCGCCCATGAAGATGCCGCGGTCGCGGCGATGGTGCACCGGCCTGGGCGGCGAGAAGATGCCCTCGACCTGGTCGCCTTCCAGCTCGCGGGAGATCGTCTTCTCGATCTCGTCGAGCAGCTTGCCCTGGTCGGGGAAGACCAGCGAGAAGGCCGAGCCGTCGTTGCCCATCCGGCCGGTCCGGCCGATCCGGTGGACGTACTGCGAGGGGTCGTCGGGCAGGTCGTAGTTGATGACGTGCGTCACGCCCCGGACGTCGATGCCGCGGCCGACGACGTCGGTCGCCACCAGGATCTCGAGCCGGCCCGAGCGGAACGCCTGGAGGACGCGGTTGCGGACCGCCTGGCTCAGGTCGCCGTGCATCCCGGTGGCCGAGAAGCCCTCGCCCCGCAGCGACTCGCCCAGCTTGTCGGCGCCGTGCTTGGTCCGGCAGAAGATGATCGCCCGCTTCGGCTGCTCCCGCTTGAGGAGGCCGGTGAGCATCTCGAACTTCCGGCCCGGCTCGCACATGAGGTAGGCCTGGCGGATCGCCGGGATCGTCGCGTCCTCGTTCTCGCGGATCAGGCGGACGTCGACCGGGTCGGTCAGGTACGTCTCGGCGAGCTTGCGGACGCCGGCCGGCATGGTGGCCGAGAGGAGGAGCGTCTGCCGCGGGCCGGGGATGACGTCCATGATCGCCTCGACGGCCGGCTGGAAGCCGACGTCGAGCATCTGGTCGGCCTCGTCCAGCACGACGATCTTCACGCCGTCGAGCCGGATCGTGTTGCGGGCCATCAGGTCCATCAGGCGGCCGGGCGTGGCGATCACGACCTGGCAGCCGCGGGCGAGCAGGCGCTGCTGGTTATAGATGGAGGCCCCGCCCACGACGCCGACGGCGAAGGCGCGGCGGCCGTGGGAGAGCTTGGCGAACTCCTGGCCGATCTGGTCGACGAGCTCGCGCGTCGGCGCCAGGATCAGGGCCTGGGGGTGGCGCTTGCTGTCGTCGATCCGGTCGAGGATCGGCAGCAGGAAGGCGGCGGTCTTGCCGGTGCCGGTGGGGGCGTTGCCCAGGCAGTCTCGGCCTTCCAGCGCGGCGGGGATCAGCCGCTCCTGCACGGGGCTGGGCGACTTGTAGCCCGTGCGCTCGCAGGCCTTGAGCGCAATATCGGAGAGGCCCAGTTCGTCGAAACCGACGGCCGAGGTCGCGGCCTCGTCGGCCTCGGTCACGTTCTGCGTGTCAATCGTCTGCAAGAAACTCGAGCTCCTTGTTGACCCCGATCTCAAAGCCTAACGGTCGCGATGGCCCGAACGACGGGCCTGCCGGTCCGCTGTCGGACTCGGCGGGCTCTCCTGTCCTGTCGGCCTGTTCGCGCCCGATAGAGACGGCCGGGGTCGAAGACCTCGGCCGCGGGGAGACGGGATCAGCGCAAGGAGACCAACTGGCAAGGCGATTCGCGGGAAACTCTCGGCCTCGAGCCGGCGGGGTGCCATTCACGGGCGGGGAATCGTCACGAACATTGTATCACGCGATCAAGGGCCCCGCGAAGGCCAGTTTGACCCATCCTGCCGCGACCCTGATCTGGGTTCGTTCGGTCGAGGAATTGGGTTCGTTCGGCACCATTCGCGGGGCGCGATCGCGACTTAGGTGTTACGAGCGCATTTGCCGGAAAGTTCGGCGGGATTCGAGGTCGGTCGAGGGGGATCTGCGGGCCTGCCATCGAAGATCTCTGATCCAAAGGCCGCTTCCGGGTGCTCTGACCCGGCCACGGCGCAGCATCGAACGCCCCGGCGGGTTACGCCGGTCATCCGATCCGGGAGAAGGTCGATCCTTACCGCCCGGCCTGGCGGGCCAGTGCCCGGCGCTGCTGGCGGCTGAGCTTCCGGGGCGGTCCCTCGCTCGGCCCGGGGTCGATCGCCGGCGCCGGCTTCGGGGCGGGCGACGGTGTGGCCGAGATCGGGATCGTCGTCGCGGGCCGCGGCCGGACCTCGGGGGCGCGGGGCGGGACGGGATCGAACTGGGCGAGCCGAGTGGCCCTGGCCGCCTCCTCGGCGGCCTTCGCGACCCGGTCGGCCGGCGGCTTCTTCGCCGGCACGCCGTCGCGGGCTCGCCGGGCCTGCTCCAGCTTGCAGAGGGCCAGCTGGTACCGGTTCCATGCGGAGGTCATCTCGCGGTGGATGGCCTGGAGCGGCCTCGTCAGCTCGGCGCCGAGGGTCGCCTCGGCCATGGCCCGCTCGTCGTCGTCGCGCTCGGCCAGGCAGCCGTCGCAGAGCGACTCGAGCCGGGCGACCTCCGAGGCGACCGTGGCCCTGCGGGCCTCGAGGACGTCGCCCTCGACCGGATCGACGGGCGTCTCGGCGTCGCGGAGCTCGGGGTGGATGGCGAGGAGGTCGAGCGCCAGGCCCCGCTGGGCGTCGGTCCAGGTCGCATTGCTCTCGAGACTTGCGCCAAGGCCCCGCCAGAGCTCGATCATCATCTCGGCCCCCTGCGTGGTCGCGGCGAGCTGGCGGGCGACGGCGTGGGGGATCCTCGAGAGCTTCCGCGCCAGCTCGTCGGCCTCGCGGCGGCGGTCGGCGTCCCACTGGAGCCGGGCCCGGCGGCCGTGGTCGCGGCAGTAGGCCATGTGGGCGTCGGAGCACCGGTCGTAGCGGATCGACTCGACGACGGCGACCTCGAAGAGCCACTCCTCGTCGCCGCCCTGGATGTCGAAACCCTGCCTCCATTCCGACTTGCGCCGGTCGACCAGCGCGCGGTCCTCCTCGCTCATGAACGCGGCGGTCGTGGAGCCGGACAGCCCGAGCTTGAACGAGTTCCGGCTGCTGGCGGCCTTGCCCGGCACCGACTTCGGGCCGGTCGACTTCTGGGCGTTCGCCTGGTTCGCGGCGATCTGGGCGGCGGTGGCCATCGAGGGTGCTCCTCATCAGCGAGGGGTTGGGATCGGGGCGGCAACGTCGCCCGCTGATGAGAATCATCGTAATGAAGCGGCCCGGCGTTCTCCGATTCCGATGGAATCGGGGAAATTCGCCGGGCCCGCCCTGTGGCGACGCCGCCGCCCGCCTCGACGTCGAGGGCGGGCGGCCGTCGAGATAACCCGTCGGTCCCGGGCCGATCAGAACTGATCGGCGCTGATGACCTCGCCACCGGCGCGGGTCGAGAGCTTCTGATAGACGCCGAGCCTGGCCCCGGGCAGGAGGGTCAGCCCGTAGGTCCCGATCGACGGGTAGGTCGGGTACGCCTGGGCGTGCCCAGCGGCAGGCCGGCCATCTGGGGGGCGGGCACGGTCCACGAGTCGATCGAGTTCTTGAGGTAGTGGACCGAGCCGTCGCAGAAGCGCGGCGTTGACCCCGCCGGGGTGGAAGCTGATGGCGTTGTAGGCCCCGTAGTTGGAGAGGGCCGTGTTGCCCGGGTCGTTGGCCGGGTCGCTGTAGAACCGGGCCCAGTTCGGCGGGAACCGGGCCTCGATCGGCCAGTCGGCGATCTGGCCGTCGTTCCAGACGTGGATCCCGGCCTGGGTCGACAGGTCGAAGAGGCCGTGGCCGTTCTCGATGAACATGAAGGTGTTGCTCGTGCCGTCGGTGATCGAGGCGACGCCGATCCGGCCGAGCTGGTCGAAGGCCCCGAGGCTGTGCGCCGCCCCGGCCGGGTCGGGGCCGAGGCCGCCCGGGCCGGCCGTGAACGAGTAGACGAACCACGGGCCGTCGTTGGCCGAGTAGTGGTTGTGGAACTGCTTGGTGTTCGTCGACGGCCCGTACTGGAACGGCGTCGGCTGGAAGGCCGACGGGTCGCTCGGGCAGAAGAGGGTCGAGACCGCCACGCCGGCCAGGGTGTAGTTCGCCGGGTGGAAGGTGAAGAGGTCGAAATTGTAGGCGTTGTAGGCCTGGCCCTGCTCGAAGTACTGGGCCATCCGCAGGAGCATCGAGGGGCCGAAGAGCCCGGCGTTGTAGAGCATGCCGGGGGGCAGGACGCCGTTGGCCGACTCGTAGTTGGCCGCCGCCAGGGCGAGCTGCTTCAGGTTGTTGGTGCACTGGGCCCGCCGGGCCGCCTCGCGCACCGCCTGGACCGCCGGCAGCAGCAGGGCGATGAGCACCGCGATGATGGCGATGACGACCAGCAGCTCGATCAGCGTGAAGCCGCGGGCGCGGGCCCGCCGGGGCGTCGGGCGGATCATGAGGGGCTCCTGTGAGAAGTGGGGAGACGCGGCCGGCCGGCCCTGGCGGATCACGGCCGTCTGACCTTGGCTTGCGCGGCCTTGCCCTTCACCGCGTCGACGTCGGACGCCTTCGTGCGCACCGTGTCGATGTGGATCGAGCCGGCCGGGCGCCCTTCACTCGGCGGGTTGCAGCCGATCGGCACCAGGAAGAGCGCCGCCAGGCCGAGGCAGGCGACCATCCGGCGACGCCAGGCGGCCGGATCTCGTCGATTCGAGGGCGAGCATTGCATCGGGTCCAGTCCCGGGGTGTCCATGGGCGTCGAGCGGCGTCGATCCGCCGCGACGGCCGATTGTACCGCGAAAGGCAATAATGTCGACTGGAATACTTGGAATCGCCGAGGTGATGATTCAGTCTGGCATCCGCCGAGATGGAATCCGGCCGAGCCCCTGTGCAAGAATGGAGCCCCGGATGCGGCGCGGAGGCCGGATTGTCCTAAATCATTCGTAGCCAGTCAATTTCAAATGACCGACATTAACCATTCATTTCACGGATGTGTTTCCTGATCGAGCAATCTGCCGCAAATCCCGGCATTTCCGCAGGGAGAGGTCCCCGCCCGGGCGATGCGTTTGCACGGCGATGGCCGGCCGCCGATAATCCGGTGTCTGGTCGGAAGTCGACGGCGCGGGGTGCGTCCCATGTCGAGCCCGGAAGAGCGTCGCCGCTGGACGATCGACGACCTGCTGCCGGAAGACCGTCCGCGCTGGACCGTCCGCCAGTTGATGACCTTCGTCGCGACCCTTGCGATCGGCCTGGGTCTGTTCCTGGGGATGGGGCGGGAGCTGGGGCGAAAGCGACATTGTGACGTCATGGTGAAGAAGCACCTCGGGACCGCGAAGCGCCTTGCCAGGTCATTGAACGCGCGGGTCGACGACGACGGGACGATCCGGTTCTTTCGCGAGGACGAGCGGCGGGAGGCCGAGACGGCTCACGTATGGACGCTCAGCAACGCCGAATACCATGTCCGGTGGGCGCGAGAATATGCACGGCTGGCCTGGCGACCCTGGGCCGAGCTGCCATCCGACCCGCCCTTCGACCTCCCGCCGGATCAATGAGTTCTGCGGGGAGCTGTCCCGACGTCAAGTCAACCACGAAGAGGGCCCGCGGCGATGCCGACGATCAAGGACAAGCTATCCAAGGGCCAGACCGTCCGCCTCTTCGGCGTGGGGCAGCTCATCGGCCCCAAGCTGGTCGAGATCGTCGGCCTGCACGGCGGGTTCGACGGGCTCTGGCTCGACTTCGAGCACGCCGGGTTCACGATGAAGGACGTCGAGCTCGCCACGCTCGCCGCCGACGCCCACGGGCTCGACCACTTCGTCCGCCTGCCCGCGACCGATTACGCGACGATCATGCGCTCGCTCGAGGCCGGGGCCAACGGCGTGATGGTCAGCATGGTCCGCTCGCCCGAGGAGGTCGAGCAGGCCGTCCGCTGGGCGAAGTTCTATCCCCGCGGGGAGCGCGGGATGAACGGGGGAAATCGGGACGGGAAGTACGGCTTGATTCCGATCGCCGACTACGCGAAGCAGGCCAACGAGCGGACGTTTATCGGCATCCAGATCGAGACGGCCGGCGCGATGGCCTCGGTGGCCGAGATCGCGAAGGTCCCCGACGTCGACCTGCTTTTCGTCGGCCCGGCCGACATCAGCCAGGTGATGGGCGTGCCCGGCGACTTCGAGAACCCGAAGTGCCTCGATGCGATCGAGAAGATCGCCCGCGCCTGCCAGGACGCCGGCAAGCCCTGGGGCGTGGTCCCGCGTGGCCCCGAGTATGCGAAGCGGATGGCCGGCTGGGGCTGCACGATGTTCGTCTTCGGATTCGATATCCACGCGTTCCACGCGGGAATCCGGGCGGCGAAGGAGCGGTACGCGGGGTTCTTCGGGTGAACTCTTCCCCGGCCGGGCAAGTTCCCGACGACCCGCTGGAGCCGCGTCGTCGCGGCCGGCGACGGCGACGCGCCGGGGCGCGCGAGGCGCTGGCCGAGCTGTGCGCGGCCTACTGGTATCCGCTCTACGCCTTCATCCGCCGCAAGGGGAACGACCCCGAGCGGGCGCTCGACCTGACGCAGGGCTACTTCGCCCGCCTGCTCGAACGGCGTCCCATGGCCGCGGCCGACCCGGCGCGGGGGCGGTTCCGCTCGTTCCTGATGGCCGACTGCGGCCACTTCCTGGCCCACGAGCGCGAGCGCGACCAGGCCGTTCGAAGGGGCGGAGGGCGGGCTGCGCTCTCGATCGACGCGCGACGACGCGGAGGGTCGGTACGCGCTCGAGCCGTCGCACGACGAGACGCCCGAGCGGCTCTTCGAGCGCGACTGGGCGCTGGCCCTGCTCGAGGGCGTGCTCGCCGGGCTCCGCGCCGAGTATGAGCGGACCGGCCGCGGGGCCGTCTTCGAAGCGTTGAAGGGTGTGCTGACCGGCGGGGGTCGGGCCGTGCCGCAATCGGAGCTGGCCGCCCGGCTGGGCACGACGGAGGCGGCCGTGCAGGTCGCCGTCCACCGGCTCCGCAAGCGCTATCGTGACGCGGTGCGGGCCGCGATCGCCGCCACGGTGGCCGACGAGGGCGAGGTCGAGGACGAGCTGCGGACGCTATTCGCGGCGCTGGGGGCGTGATCCCCTCGTTCCCACGCTCCGCGTGGGAATGCCTCTCCCGACGCTCTGCGTCGTCCCGGCGTCGCCCCGGGAATGGCCGCGGAGCGGCCGCAGAGGCATTCCCACGCAGAGCGTGGGAACGAGCGCGGCGAGATCCGCGTGACCTGTATGGTCCGGCCGGATTTCCGGTAATGCTGGGCATGGCCAAACGCCCGCGAACCGGAGGACCACCGATGCCCGACGCGCGCACCTGCCCCGACTGCGGCTCCGAGCTGCCCGCCCGCGCCCCCGAGGGCCTCTGCCCCCGCTGCCTGCTCGGCGCGGGCCTGAACAGCGAGGCCCTGAGCGTCGGCCGCGGCGGCGACGTCGGCGCGACGATGTCGCTCGGCTCGGGCGGCGTGCTGGAGACGATCCCGCGACCCTCGGCGCCGTCCCGCGCGTCCTGCTCCGCGACACCGACGCCGGCCTCGAGCCGCCGCTGGTCCGGCCCGATCGCGAGAAGGGCGACGACTCGACCCGCTACCGGATCGACGGCGAGATCGCCCGCGGCGGCATGGGCGCCGTGCTCAAGGGCCGCGACCCCGACCTCGGCCGCGACGTCGCCATCAAGGTCCTCCGCGAGGACCTCCGCGACAACCCCGACATGGTCCGCCGGTTCGTCGAGGAGGCCCAGATCGGCGGCCAGCTCCAGCACCCGGGGATCGTGCCGATCTACGAGCTGGGCACCTTCGCCGACCGCCGGCCGTTCTTCTCGATGAAGCTGGTCAAGGGCCACACGCTCGCCGGCCTGCTGGCCGACCGCGGCCAGCCGTCCGACGGGCTGCCCCGGTTCCTCGCGATCTTCGAGTCGATCGCGCAGACGGTCGCCTACGCGCACGCCCGGGGGGTGATCCACCGCGACCTGAAGCCGTCGAACGTGATGGTCGGCAGCTTCGGCGAGGTGCAGGTGATGGACTGGGGGCTGGCCAAGGTCCTGCCGCGCGGCGGGGTGGTCGACGACGCCACGGCCGGCAAGCCCGCCGCGCGACGAGACGGTGATCGCGACGGCGCGGAGCGGCTCGGGCGACTCGGACCTGTCGCACGCCGGCTCGGTGCTGGGCACGCCGAGCTACATGGCGCCCGAGCAGGCCCGCGGCGAGATCGACCGGGTGGACGAGCGGGCCGACGTGTTCGCGCTGGGGTCGATCCTCTGCGAGGTCCTCACGGGCGAGCCGGCCTTCACCGGGCGGTCGTCCGGGGAGATCCAGCGCAAGGCGGCGCTGGGGCGACACGTCCGACGCGCTGGCGAGGCTCGACGGCTGCGGGGCCGACCCCGAGCTGGTCGGCGCTGGCGAGGGACTGCCTGGCCCGCGAGCCGGAGGACCGGCCGCGCGAGGCGGGGGCCGTCAGCGGCCGGGTGACGGCCTACCTGGCCGGCGTGCAGGAGCGGGTCCGCGCGGCCGAGCGCGAGCGGGCGGTGGCCGAGGCGAAGGCGGTGGAGGAGCGGAAGCGGCGACGGCTGGCGGTGGCGCTGGCGGCGTCGATCGTGGCGACGATGGCGCTGGGCGGTACGGCGGGGCGTACCTCCTCCAGCAGCGGCAGGCCCGGCTGGCGGAGGCCGACCGGCGGCTGGGCGAGGTCTCGGCCCTGCTCACGCAGGCGAAGGCGCGGCCCGAGGACCCCGCCGGCTGGCATGCCGCGGCCGACGCCGCCGGCCTCGTCGACCGGGCGGGCCTGCCGGCCGGGGCCCTCGCCCGGCTCGACGGCCTGGCCCGCGACGCCCGCGCCGGGGCCGACGCCGCCGAGGCCGACCGCGGCCTGCTCGCGCACGCTCGTCGACATCCGCTCGGCCGAGGCCGACGACGTCGGCGGCTCGTCCAGCGACGCCGCCTACGCCGACGCCTTCCGCGAGGCCGGCTACGACGTCGATGGCGCCGGCCCCGCGGCGGCCGGCGCCGCGATCCGCGCGCGGCCCGCCCCGGTCGCCCTGGAGCTGGCCGCGGCGCTGGACGACTGGGCGTCCCAGCGCCGCAAGGCGCGGCCGGCAGGACGCCGACGCCTGGCGCCGCCCGCTGGCCGCCGCCCGCGCCGTCGACCCCGACCCGCGCCGCGGCGAGCTCCGCGACATCTGGGAGCGGGCCGACCGCAAGGCGCAGCTCGGCCCGCTCCGGGACCTCGCCGCTCAGGCCGAGGTCGAGACCTGGCCCCCGCAGACGGCGGGCCTGCTGGGCACGCGCGCTCGACGACGCGGGCGACCCCGACGCGGCCGCCGTCCTGCTCCGCCGCGCCGTCGGCCGCCACCCCGACGACGTCTGGACGAACTACAACCTGGCGAGGGCCCTGGCGCGGGCCCGCCCGCCGCGCCGCGACGAGGCGATCCGCTACTACACGGCGGCCCGGGCGCTGCGCCCCGAGGTGGCGCACGAACTCGCCCATGCCCTGGCCAACTGCGGCGAGACGGCCGAGGCGATCGTCCTGTTCCGTGACCTGGCCCGGTTACGCCCCGGGTACGGCCTTCATCTCATATGCCTCGGCCGGGTGCTCCGAACCGTCGGCCGGGCCGACGAGGCCGGCGCGGAGTGCCGCCGCGGCGGTCGACGCCTTGCGTGCCGCGATTCGGGCGGACTCCCGATGCGCCGTGCCTATAACAACCTCGGCCAAGCCCTGGCCGACCAGGGGAAGGTCGAGGAGGCAGAGGCGGCGTACCGCGAGGCGATCCGGCTCAACCCCGACGCCGCCGCGGTCCACGCAACCTCGGCCACCTCCTAAAGGACCGGGGAAGCTCGCCGCGGCCGAGGTCGAGTTCCGCGAGGCGATACGCCTCGGGCCCGAGGACGCCGAGCCCCATCGCGGCCTCGGCCTCGTCGTGATGGGCCAGGGGCAGCTCGCCGCGGCCGAGGCCGAGCTCCGCGAGGCGGTCCGGCTCATGCCCGACTATGCCGAGGTTCAGAAGCACCCTCGGCTACGCCCTGATGAATCAGGGCAAGTCCGTCCAGGCGGAGGCCGCCTACCGGGAGGCGATCCGCCTCAAGCCCGACGCCGCCTCGGACCACTGCAACCTCGGGATGCTTATCGCCGAGGCGGGCCGCTATGCCGAGGCCCTGGAGGAACTCCGCCGCGGCCACGAGCTCGGCTCGCGGCAACCGGGCTGGCCGTATCCCTCAGCCGAGTGGGTCCGCGAAACCGAGCGGCTCGCGTCGCTAGCCGTACGATTGCCGGCCTTCCTCAACGGGGACGACCGGCCCCGCGACGCCGCCGAGCGCCTCGCCCTCGCGCAGGTCTGCAACGGCACGAAGCGCTATGTCGCCGCCGTACGATTCTGGGGCGAGGCGCTGGAGGCCGACCCGAAGCTCGGCGAGGACCGCCAACCCGAGCACCGCTACAACGCCGCCCGCGCCGCCGCGCTGGCCGGCGCCGGGATGGGGCAGGACGCCCCGCCCCCGGACGGCTACGGGCGGGCGAAGCTCCGGGCCCGAGCCCTGGCCTGGCTTGCGGGCGAGCGCGACGCCTGGGCGAAGCTCATCGAGACCGGCGATCGCAAGGCGCGGCTGGAGGTCGTGGCGACTCTCGCGGCGCTGGAAGGCCGACCCCGACCTCGCCGGCATCCGCGACGCCAACGCCCTCGCGAAGCTCCCCGAGGCCGAGCGAAAGGACTGGCAGGCGCTCTGGGCGGACGTCGACGCCCTGCTCAAGAAGGCCAAGTCCCCGTAGGGTCCGCTATTGCGGACCATCCGCAGGTCATGGCGCCAGGTCGGTCCGCAGTAGCGGACCCTACGGGGACGGGCCGTGGACAGCGGGATCAGGACGCTTCGGCGAAGCCGCGGGCCGCCGCCTGGGGTAGCTCGACCGCGACGAAGTAGTCCGACCGGTAGAGATAGTCGTCGCCCGACTGGTCGACGACGCGGGCGAAGCCGCGCGACGCCGCGACGGGGTCGGGCAGCGCCCGGTAGACTTTCCGCACCTCGAGCGATGCGGGATACGACTCGTTCTTCACGCAGAGCAGGTATTCCGACCCGGGGATGTCGTGCGCCATGATTTAATCATCCAGGAAATGTTTGATCTTCATCTCGGCGCGACCGATGCCGTTGGCCTCATAGAACCCCCCACCCTGCCCTCCCCCGCAAGGGGGGGAGGGTTTCAGAAATGAGCCCCGATCGGAGAGAAGGAGACGATGTCGTTCAGTCCGCCTTCCACGGGTCGTAGCTGCCGAACGACCAGACGTGGCCCTCGGGGTCGCGGCAGGTGAAGCCGCGGCCGCCGTAGGACTCGTCGCGGATGTCGATCTCGATCGAGGCGCCGGCGGCCTTGGCCCGCGCGTAGATCGCGTCGGGGTCGGCGACGACGACGTAGATGCCCTGCGTCGCGCCGCCGGCCTCGTCGGGCTGCTTCATCAGGCGGTTGAATTCCGACTCGACGGCCGAGCCGAGCATGACCATGCCGCCGCCCAGGCCGAGCTGGGCGTGGGCGATCGTCCGGCCCTCGCCGGGGACGACCAGGTGCTTCTCGAAGCCGAATGCGGCGCACAGCCACTCGACGGCGGCGGGGGCGTCGCGGTAGCGGAGGCAGGGGATGACCGCGGCGGTCGAGGCCCGGGCGGACGAGGCCATGGGGCGAACTCCTCGTACTCGTTCTTGGGCCGACGGACAGCGACCCGCGCCTCTACGGCCTGTCTGCGCTTTGCACTTTGCACTCGTCTCTAGTGCGGAGTGCAGAGTGCGGAGTGCGGACGGATTCGGAGGGATGCGGGGGCGTCAGGGGGCGCCGCGGGAGAGCTCGGCGGAGCGCTTCTGTTCGAAGGCGGCGAGCAGGCCGTCGTTGAGCTTGCGGTAGAGGAGCGAGCGGAGCTCGGGCGAGGTCTCCCTGGCGATCCATTCCTGGGCCGACTTGGCCAGGCCGCGGCGCCCCTGCGACTCGGCGACGGCGGCCAGGGCGATCGGCGGGTTGGACGGGTTGGCGTAGAGGACCGTCGAGGCGCGGGCGTCGTCGAAGCGGCCGAAGGCGATCAGGCTGTCGATCAGCACGCCGACCAGGGTCTCGCGCGGGTCGGCCAGCGGGACCTCGGCGATCGACGTCGCGGCGGCCTGGTAGTTCCGGGTGGCGTCGGCGGGGCGGCCGAAGATGATGTCGTTCTCGGCGATCTTGAGGTAGGCGTCGGTGCGGACCTCGGGCTGGGGGATGGTCCTGGCGGCCTGCTCGGCCCGCTCGAACTGGCCGGAGACGGCGGCGTTGGTGGCGATGGCCGTCAGGGCGCGGTCGCGCCAGACGGGGCGGTCGACCTTGGTGGCGTGCTCGATCGCGGTGACGATCAGGGAATCGGCGAAGTTGCGGATCGGGGCCGGCAGCCGCCTCGGGTCGGGCCGCGTGCCGAGCAGGCGGAACGGCTCGCGGACGAGCGACGCGCTGCCGATCGACTCGCTCTCGACCACGTGATAGCCCATCTCCGGCCGCGCCGAGGGGTTGCGGATGGTGAAGACGAGGCGGAACGCCAGGTCCCACTCCTGGCGGCCCAGCTCGAGGTTGGCGGCGCGGTCGTTCTTGGGCTGGAGCGGGGCGGGCAGGCCGGGCGACTCGCGCGGGGCCGACTCGAAGACGCGGATGTCGCGCATGTGCTCCTCGGCCAGCGCGAGCGCGGCCTCGATCACGTTGACGATCCGCTGGTCGTGCAGGGTGTCGTCGGTGACGAGCTGGGCGTCGTCGGCGGCGTGGAAGACGGCCTGGTGGCCGAAGTCGGGCCGGCCGAGGAAGATCGAGGTCCGGGCCACGCGGACCAGGGCCAGCGAGCGCTCGCCGGGGTCGACGACGGCGAGGGCGTCGCGCATCAGCTCCTCGGTGCCGCGGCCGATGAGCCGCTCGACCTCGCCGGGGACGACGACGCGGGGCGACTCGAGCGGGTCGAACCGGGGCCCGGTCGGGCCGGCCGGCCCGTAGATGCTCGGGCCGCCCGCCGGCCGCATGAACGGCCGTCCGCTGGTCGCGCCGAGGCCGCCCGCCTCCATGCCCGTGCCGGTCGAGCCGGCGCCGCCGGCCTCGAGGCCGGTGCCCGTGCCGGCGCCGCTGCCGCTGGCCGGCTGCTGCGCCGAGGAGGGTGGTGCGATCGCGAGGATCAGGCCCAGGCCGAGTCCGAGGGCCGGCGAAGGCCGCGGCGCGCGTTTGGTGGTCATCGATGCCGGTCCTAGGGGGTATCCGGGCCGGGCCCGGCGGCTTGCGATCTATAGATGACGAGCGGCGCGGAGCATGCGCGGCCCGACGACTGTCTCCCCTGAAGGATTCCGCGCGTTCGGCCCCCGGTCAAGGCCCGAGGGCTCAAGTCGTCGCGCGGGGGCGGCCGATATCCGCTCGAATCTGCCGGTCGCGGCGAGTCGGGGGGTGGGCGGCGGCGACTCAGCCGTGGTCGATCTCGAGCTTCGGCAGCGCCTTCTCGATGGCCTTCTCGCCGGCCTGGGAGATCTTCGAGTCGCGATCGTTCATGAACTCCAGCTTCTCGAACCCGCTGATGACCGGGACCGAGCGGTCGCTGACCCGGGTCTCCTCGATGCCGAGCGACTTGAGGTTCTTCAGCCCCTTGAGCTGCGCCATGCCGGCGTCGCCGATGCGGGTGAAGCCCAGGCCGAGCGACTCCAGGCCCTCCATCCCCTTGAGCTGGGCCAGGCCGGCGTCGGTGATCCGGGTATCGCGGATGCTCAGGCCCTTCAGCCCCTTCATCGACTTGAGCGACTTCAGCCCGGCGTCGGTGATGGCGGTGCTGTCGAGGTCGAGATCGACGAGGTTCGGCAGGGTCGCCAGGCGGGCGAGCCCGGCGTTGGTGATCCGGGTCCGCGAGACCGTCAGGTGCTTCAGGGTCTTGATCTGCCGGATCGAGGTCGTCCCGGCGTCGGTCACGGCGGTGTCCTGCACGAGCAAGTTCTCGAGCGCGGGCAGGTCCTTGATCTGCGCCAGGCCCGCGTCCGAGAACGGCGACGGTGAGTTCTCGCCGATGTAGAGCGTCTTGAGTTTCGTCATCCCCTTCAGGTTCGCCATCCCGGGGCCGCGGACCGCCGTCCCGCTCGAGCGCCAGGGTCTCCAGCTCCGTCATCCCTTTCAGGGCGGACATGCCGGCGTCGGTCAGCTTCGTGCGGGTCAGGTCGAGCTTCTTGAGGCCCTTCAGCGGGGCCAGCCGGGCGATCGCGCGGTCATCCAGGCCCGTGTAGAAGAGGTGCAGCTCCTTCAGCCTGGGCAGGCCGGCCACGTGGGCGAGCCCCGGCCCCTTCACGTCGATCCCCCGGAGGGAGAGCGTCTCCAGGTTCGCGAGCCGCGCGACGTGCTCGAGCCCCGCGTCGTCCACGCCGTCGTCGAGCGACAGGGTCGTCCTCTCGCGGAGGGCGGCGAGGTCGCTGTCGGCCAGGGAGCTGTCGTACTTCTTGAGGTAGGCGAGGTCGTCCGCCGTCGGCCCGTCGTCGGCCGCATGGGCGGGGACCGCGGCGAGCAGGACGATCGCCCAGAGGCCGAGGTGACGCATCAGGAACCTCCTAGAGAGTTGGACGCCGCAGGGCGAATCCCGCGAGAGCCGCCGACCGATCGGACCCGGGCGCCCCGGCCTAGCGGATATCCAGGTTGGGCCGGGCCTGCTGGATCGCCCGCTCGCCGGCCTCGGTGAGTTGCGAGTCGCGCGCGTCCAGGAGTTCCAGGGCCTCGAGGCCGCGGAGGACCGGGACCGAGCGGTCGCCGATCCTCGTGTCGTTGATGACCAGGGTCTTGAGCCGCTTCAGGCCCTTGAGCTGGGCCAGGCCGGCGTCGCCGACGCGGGTGAAGCCCAGGTCGAGGACCTCCAGGTTCGTCAGGCCCTTGAGCTGGGCCAGGCCGGCGTCGGTGATCCGCGTCGCCCTCAGGCCGAGGCTGGTCAGCCCCTTCAGGCCCTTAAGCGACTTCAGGCCGGCGTCCGAGACGGGGGTCTGGTCCAGGTACAACTCGACCAGATTCGGCAGGGTCGCCAGACGGGCGACCCCGGCGTTGCCGACCCTCGTCCGCGAGGCGTGCAGCCTCCTCAGCGTCTTGATCTGCTGGATCGAGGCCATGCCGGCGTCGGTGATCGAGGTCGCGTCGAGGGACAGGACCGCCAGCGCCGGCAGGCCCGCGAGATGGGCGAGGCCGGCGTCAGAGAGCGGCGACGGCGTGGCCGTATTCATCTCACCGAAGGTCAGGACCCGGAGCTTCGTCATCCCCTTGAGGTTAGCCAGCCCGGGGCCGCGGACCGGCGTCCCGCCGATCTCCAGGGTCTCCAGCCCCGTCATCCCCTTCAGTGCGACCATGCCGGCGTCGGTCAGCCTCGTCCCGGAGAGGCCCAGCCGCTTCAGGCCCGTCAGCGGGGTGAGCCGGGCGAGGGCCGCGTCGTCCAGGCCGGTGAAGCTCAGGTTCAGGTCGGCCAGCGCGGGGAGCTTCGCCACGTGGGCCAGGCCCGGGCCCTTCACGCCGACGCCATTGATCGTGAGCGTCTCCAGCTTCGCTAGCCGCGCCACGTGCTCCAGACCGGCGTCGTCCACGCCCTTGTCGAGCCAGAGGAGCTTCATCTCCCGGAGGCCGGCGAGGTCGTTGGGGACCAGTCGACTCGCCGTGGGCCTTCAGATAGGCGAGGTCGTCCGCCGTCGGCCCGTCGTCGGGCGGCGGGGAAATCGTGAGGAGGACGATCGCCCAGAGGCCGAGATGACGCATCGGAGAGCCTCCCAGCGGGATGCGATCGAAGATGGTCCGCAATAGCGGACCCTACCGGGCGAAGATCCGCCGCGGGTTGTCCAGCAGCACGAGCCGTGCCACCTCCAGCGCCCGCTCGGCCGACCAGCCCCGGCCCCGGATGGCGTCGTCGGCCAGGGTCTCGGCCAGGATCCGGCGGTACATGTTGAACTTGGGCAGGACGAATTCGAGCTTGTAGGCGTCGGAGTAGTAGCCGACCAGCTTCGTCTTCGGCACCGCCTGGAGCCGCGCCCGCAGGTCGGCCGCGATGAACGCCGGGACGTTCGAGTACCACCAGTGCCCCATCGGCACCACGTTCGGGAAGATCCAGGAATAGGCGACCAGCTCGGCCCCGGCGTCGGGCGAGAGGGTCGAGACCGGGAAGGTCACGCCGGCGAAGTGGTTGAACAGCTCGCGATAGTCGTGCAGGCTGACCCGGCGGTCGAACAGGTCGCGGCCCCCGGCGACGCCGGCCGGGTAGACGTTGCGGATCGGGCCGATCATCAGGTCGAACGGCAGCCGGAACTCGGCGCAGAACTCGGCGAGCGTCCAGAAGACGGCCCGGCGGATCTCGTCGTGCTCGTCGGGGCGGAGGTCCATGCCGTGGATCGCCCGGCGGATCGGCGTGACCGCCCGCTTCGGGCGTCGCGCGCCGCGGGGCGAAGTCGGGCGGCAGGCTGATCGCGCAGGCCCGCGCCCCGTTCGCGACGAACCGCTCGAAGAGCACGCCGATCGCCTCGCGCAGCGTCGCGTAATCCTGCACGTCGACGCCCGTCGAGGCCCGCAGCCGCTCGATCGTCCGGGGCTCGTGCAGCTTCAGGACCAGGTCGTCGGTCCGCAGGCAGGGGACGTACTTCGACGTGTCCCAGCCTTCGAGCGGGTCGTCGAACTCGTTGGTCAGGAAGACGGCCTCGAGCCGGGTCTTCTCCCAGACCTCGCGGTCCCAGGCCGCGCCGTCGTTGCGACTGGTCGGCGCGGTCGTAGCAGGTCGTCGATCGTCTCGGGCGTGATCCGGTCGTGCGGGAAGCCGTGGAACGTCCGGGCGATCTCGAGCGAGCCAGGAGTACTGGACCGTGTTGTCGATCCGGTCGAGGATACTCGGCGAGGTTCCGCGCCCGGCTCGCGGGGTCGAGGTCCGGGCGCGACGCGGTCGGCCGGCATCCCCGCCGAGTGGGCGAGTTCGGTATAGTAGTGGTAGCCCAGGATCTCGTCGAGGTTCCGCGCGGCGGGCCGGTGCGGGTCGATGTGCGAGTGCGGGTCGAAGATCGGCCAGCGGGCCATCTCGTCGAAGAGCTCGCGGGCGGCGGGGTCGGGGTGGGCGGTGGGCATCGGTGGTGGCGCTCGTCCGGGATGCGGCGGGATTTCGCCAGGCTAGCGGTGGCCTGGAGGGATCGCAAGGGGCGGAGAGCTTCCCGGTCCGTCTTCGGTCAGGCGGAACGGTTCTCTGTTCCCTCCCCCTTGCGGGGGAGGGCAGGGTGGGGGGGTGAGATGCCGAGGCCGTTCCGAACAACCCCCCACCCTGCCCTCCCCCGCAAGGGGGGAGGGATTTCGCAAAGGGACCCCATCCGTAGAGGGAACCCACCCGCGACCGATCGGGCGGCCCACTCATGAACATCCTCGTGACCGGGGGCGGCACCGTCGCCCCGATCGACGACGTCCGGCAGATCACGAACACCTCGTCGGGCCGATTCTCCTCGAAGATCACCGAGGCGGCCCTCGAGCGGGGCGGACGGGTCTGGCACCTCCACACGCCGGGCGCCCTCCTGCCGTTCCACGAGGCGTTTCGGTTCGATCCCGATGCGGACTTCGAGGAGGAGCTCGATCGCCTCCGATTCTTCAGGGCGAATCGCAATGCCCACCGCGATCGTCTGACGCTCATTCCCCTTCAAACCGGCACCGTCCCCGAGTACGCCGAGGCCCTCCGCACGATCCTGGCTGAGCAGCCGATCGACGTCGTGTTCCTCGCGATGGCCGTCTCCGACTACGCCCCGGTGCCCGTGCCGGGCAAGCTCTCGTCGGACGATGAGGAGCTGGTCATCCGCTGCCGGCGCGTGCCCAAGGTCATCAAGGCGGTTCGCGACTGGGCGCCGGGGGCGTACGTCGTCGGGTTCAAACTGACCTCGGGCGCCTCGGAGGAGGAGACCGTCGCCCGGGCCCTCCTGGCCCACGAGACCACGCGCGCCGACCTGACGGTCGCGAACGACTTGCAGACGCTATCGCGAGGGCCGGCACACGCTCCACCTGGTCCGATCGGGCCATCCGGTCGAGAGGTTAGGCGGCCCGTCGGACCTGGCGGGCCGGCTCGTCGAGCGGGTCATGCGCTGGGCGGGGGAGCGGCGGGGCGGGATCTGATTCGACGTCGATGAGGCTGCCGGTCATGACTCACCCTACCCTCCCCCGCAAGGGGGGAGGGTTTTCCTTTGATCCCCCCACTCTGAAGAAAGTCCCCTCCCCCCTTGCGGGGGAGGGTAGGGTGGGGGGAATCAGGCCTGGACGACCCGGAAGCCGTCTCGTGCACGAAGGCCCCGCCACCCCCGACCGCGTCTACTTCCCCGAGCTCGACGGCCTCCGGCTCGTCGCATTCCTGCTCGTCTTCGGGTTCCACGGCGGCTTCCCGTGGCTGGCCGAGGCCGTCACGCTCCTGACGCTCCCGCTGTTCATGGTCGCCCAGTGGCTCGGGCCGTGGGCCATGAATCACGCGGCCGACATCGGTCCGGCGGTCGGCCGCGCCATCCGGGGCAACGGCTGGGTGGGGGTGCAGCTCTTCTTCATCCTCAGCGGGTTCCTGATCACCACCCTCCTGCTCCGCGAGGAGGCGAGGTTCGGCCGGGTCGACGTGCGCGCGTTCTGGGTCCGGCGGATCCTGCGGATCTGGCCGCTGTACTACCTCGTCGTCGCGCTGGTCTTCTTCGTGATCCCCGCGCTGGACGGCCGGCTCGGCGACCCCGATCACGCGGCGATGGTCCGGCGCCACCTGCCGTGGTTCCTCGCGTTCCTGGGCAACTGGTCGATGATCGTCCTGGGGCCGATCCCGGACGACCGCGTGACGATCCTCTGGAGCGTCTGTGCGGAGGAGCAGTTCTACGTGATCGCCCCGCTGATCGTGGCCCTGGTCGGCCGGCGGTGGCGGCTGGTGGTGATCGGGCTCGGGATGGCGCTGGCGGTGGGCGTGCGGGCGTGGGTGGCGTCGCGGGGCATGGGACGGCTGGCGATCTCGTACAACACGCTGGCGCACCTCGACACGATGCTCAGCGGCGTGGCCCTGGCCGTCGTCCTCGACCGCTTCCCGCCCGGCCCCCGCGCCGCGAGGGCGGCCAGGGTCTGGGGCTGGATCGTCCTGGCGGCGATCGTGTGGTTGATGAACCGCGGCGAGCTCGGCCACGAGACGTTCGCGAGGAAGACGTGGGATTACCTGGCCATCTGGGCGACGGGCCTCGGCGTGGTCCTCTACCCGATGCTCCGTCGGGGCGTCGTGAGCCGGGCGCTGACGCTCGCGGCGGTCGTCTGGCTCGGGCGGATCAGCTACGGGCTGTACATGTACCACGAGGTCGCGCTCGGCGTTTTCCGCGGCGGCACGGCGCTGACGACGGCCGGGTCGATCGCGGCGCTGGCGGCGACGGTCGCGATGGCCTCGGCGTCGTACTATGGGTTCGAGCGGTATTTCCTGCGGCTCAAGCGGCGGTGGACGCGGGTGCCGTCGCGGCCGGTGTGAGCGGGTGCCGTTGAACGCGCCCGGCCGATCGGCGATAACCAGGGCATGACCCGGACGCTCGACACCTTCCCGGCCACCTCGTTCCCCGCGCGGCCGCCGATCCGCCTGGCGTTCGGCGTCCTGTTCTGGCGGCTGATGGGCCTGCTCACGCTCTTCTTCGCACTGATCTTGACGCTCGCGATCTTCGGCCGGGTCCCCGCGGGGAAGCGGCTGGGCGTCTTCCTCTTCGCGATGCCCAGCTTCGCGGCGGTGGCCTTCTTCCTCGCGGCGACGGGCACGGTGCTCGCCGACCTCGCCGTCCGCCTGATCGTCCGCCCGCGGATGCTCTCCTGGCTCGCGCCCAGGGGCGACCCGATGCACGCCGACTTCCACCTCGAGCCTCGCGAGCGCGTCGAGGCCGAGACCCCCGCGCGGTGCGCCCTGGGCCGCGCGTGGTCGCCGGGCCGGCTCGTGCTGACCGACCGCCGGCTCCTGTTCCTGCCGACTGCCTGGGACGTCGAGCCGTGGTCCTCCCCGCGAGGCCGGGTCCAGGGCGCCCGGACGGTCGAGCCGCCGCACGCCTTCTGGGGCCTCGTCCGCGGCGTGCCGCCCCATCTCGAGGTGGCCGTCGATCACAAGGTCCACCGCTTCGCCCTGCTCGACGCCCCCGCCTGGTTCAGGATCGTCACCGGCGCCCCCGCGGAGCCCCTCTCCCCATGACCCGCCGCGGAACCGTCGTCATCGCCGACTTCCTCGAAGACTCCCAATATGAAACTCCCGTCCTCGGCCCCGACGTCCGCGTGATCGTCGCGCGGGCCCGCGTCGAGGACGACCTCGCGCCGGTCCTGCCCGAGGCCGACGCGCTGATCCTCTTCCACGACATCGAGGCGATGACTGACGCCACGTTCGCCCGCGCCCCCCGTCTCAAGGCCGTCGTCCGCGCGGGCGTGGGCACCAACAACGTCGACCTGCTCGCCGCGGCCCGCCGCGGGATCGGCGTCTGCAACGTGCCCGACTACGGCACGGAGGAGGTCGCCGACCACGCGATCGCGATGCTCCTGGCCCTGGTCCGCCACCTGCCCGAGTCCGACGCCTCGATGCGTCGGGGCGAGTGGGACTACCGTGTCGCCTCCAACGCCGTTCGGTTGAGGGGTAAGACGCTGGGAATTGTCGGCTGCGGCCGGATCGGCACGGCCACGGCCTTGCGAGCGAAGGCGTTCGGCCTGGACGTCGTTTTTCACGATCCGTACGTCTCGCCCGGCCTCGACAAGGCCCTCGGCATCCGCCGTTCTCCGACGCTCGAATCGCTGCTCGCCGAGAGCCACTTCGTCAGCCTGCACTGCGACCTCCGCCCGACGAGCCGGCACCTGGTCGACACCCGGGCCCTGGAGGCGATGCGGCCCGGCTCGATCCTGATCAACACGGCCCGCGGCCCGGTCATCGACCAGTCGGCTTTGATGGAAGCGCTGGATCGCGGCCATCTCCACGCCGCCGGCCTCGACGTCTTCGAGCACGAGCCGCTGGACGACGACCGGATTCGCAACCATCCCCGCGTCATGCTCTCGCCGCACTCGGCGTTCTACAGCCGGGAGGGGTTCATCGAGCTGCGGACGAAGGCGGCGGAGGAGGTGGGGCGGGTGCTCGATGGGAAGGCGCCGGTGAATCTGGTGAACGGGGCGGGGATCGTTTCGCCGAGGCTCGTTCTCTGAATACTTCCGAGATCGGCCGCCTCGGATCAGCGGGCCTTGATGCTGACGCCAGGCAAGGCCGCCGGCATGGCGTCAACAATGCCCGAACTCGCGGCCCATACGCCGTCGATGACGATGGTATCCAGCCGAGGCATCTTGGCGAGTTTCGCCACGCCCGCCTGGGTGAAAGCTGGCCCTCCGCTCAAGAAAAGCGAATCGAGCTTCGGCAGCCCGATCAGGTAATCAAGGGCGGCGTCAGTGAGCACGCCCCCATCGACGTGCAGGCGTTCCAGGTTCTCCAGGCCGGCCACGTGCGCCAGGCCGGCGCTGTCGACCTTCGTGCCGTTTAGCGCGAGCAGTCTGAGGCCCCGGAAGCTCGCGATCGGTGCCAGCCCGGCGTTATCGACCGGCACCCCGCTGATATCGAGTGTCATGAGCCCGTCAAGGGGCCTCAGGGGTTCGAGGCTCTTCACCCAGGAGTCGTGAATCGCGAGCGACTCGATCGGGAGGCCCGCGAGGTGGGACAGTCCCGCGGTCGAGACCTGCGACGAGCGTCCATTGAGGACAAGTGTCTTCAAGTGCGTCATTCCCCGGAGGTGCGCCAGCCCTCGGTCGGTGAGTTGCCCACCGGCGAGGCTCAAGTAGCGGAGCGATGTCAGGCCCGCGATGTACGCCAGGTCATCGTCGCTCGGGCTGATGGAGTCCAAAACGAGACCCTCGAGCCGGACCAAGCCTTTCAGGGAAGCGAGGCCAGGCCCCTTGACCCCCTCCCCGTGGATGCCCAGCCACTCGAGTCGACGGAGTCCGCGAAGGTGGGCGAGCCCGGCGTCGGTCAGGGATGCGTCCGCCGTTAGGTCCAGGTGTGTCAGTCGACCGAGCCCGCCAAGGTGGGCGAGGGACGCGTCATTCACGATCGAGCCCGACAGGTCGACCGATTCGAGCCGATCGAGCCGGTCGAGGTGGCCCATGAATGTCCGGTCGATCTTGCCTTCATAATCCATGGCCCAGGCCGCGACGACGTGGCTCACGCAGTCGAGGCCAATGGCGTCGATGAGCCACTTCGGCCACGGCGGTTTCGCCCCCGGCCCGACGGGCTGACCTCCTTGTAACTCTTGTAACTCCCAGTCGTATTTTACATGACCGCCGGCCTGCTCGATCGCCGCCACGGCCTCGCGCTGGATTCGAGCGCGATAGGCGATCCAGCCGAGGCCGCCGCCGAGGACCAAGACGGCGGTCATCAGCGCGCGGAGGCCGAAGGCGCGGCGCCACCGGCGTCGTGGCCTGGGCGGGGCGGTGCCTGGCATTGGGATCCCTCCATGTCGATCCGTTCCATCGAGTCGAACGCGGGCGGGAGTCATCTTAAGCGAAGTCGCGCAATGCGCCTTGCGGAAGATGGCCCCGGCCACCCGGGGGGCCAATCCCGAGGCCGGGCGAATCGCGCTTGCGGCCCGAGTCCCCTCCATGCGATCCTGGTTCGACCCGATCGGGTCACGCGCAGTCTTCCGCCGCGGATCTCTCCCCCGTGGCACGTCATCCTTTCCAGTTATCCACGCCAGATCCGGGAGGAGAGATGGACGATCGCACCGGTCCGAGCCAGGGGGCCCGCCAGCCATCCCGCGGGCTGACCCGCCGCGACTTCGCGCGGATGGCCGCGCTCCTGTCCGCGGGCGCAACCTTGCCGTTCTATAACGAGTCGGCCCTCGCGCAGGACCTGAGGGCCATCGCCAAGATCCCGCCCGACGCCGTGCGGCTCAACGCCAACGAGAACCCGATGGGCCCCTGCCCGGCGGCCATCGAGGCGATGCGCAAGGTCCTCCCGGAAGGCGGGCGTTACCTGTTCACGTATAGCTTCGACTTCATCGACGCCCTCGCCGCCCAGGAGGGCGTGCCGGCGTCGCACGTGCTGCCGTTCCCCGGGTCGAGCGACCCGCTCCACCGGTCGATCATGGCCTTCACGTCGGCCAGGCGTCCGTTCGTGACCGCCGACCCCGGGTACGAGGCGCCCGAACGCGCCGCGCGGTTCGTGGGGGCGAAGGTGATCCAGGTCCCGCTCCGCAAGGATTACTCGCACGACCCGATCGCCATGGCCCGCGCCCACCCCGAGGCCGGCGCCATCTACGTCTGCAACCCGAACAACCCGACCGGCACCGTCACGAAGAAGGCCGATATCGACGCCCTGGTCGAGGGCAAGCCCAAGGGCTGCATCGTCGTGATCGACGAGGCCTACCTCCACTTCACCACCGCGACCAGCCCCGCCACCGACCTCGTCGCGGCCGGCAAGGACGTGATCGTCCTGCGGACGTTCTCGAAGCTCTACGGCATGGCCGGCCTCCGCGCCGGCGCGGCGATCGCGCGGCCCGACCTGCTCGACAAGCTCAAGGCTTACGGCGGCCTGAGCATCATGCCCGCCACCGGGATGATCGGCGCGACCGCGAGCCTCAAGGAAAAGGATCTCGTCGCCGAGCGACGCAAGACGGTGGCCTCGATCCGCGAGGACCTCTTCTCCTGGTTCGACAAGAAGGGATACGCCTACATCCCGTCCGAGGCGAACATGGTCCTGGTCGAGGGCAAGGGCCCGGGGCGGCAGACGACCGAGGCGATGCTCGCGCACAAGGTCGCCGTCGGCCGTTCGTGGCCGTCGCTGCCGCATCACGTGCGGGTGACGATCGGCACGCGTGAGGAGATGGGGAAGTTCAAGGCGGCGTTCGAGCGGGTGATGGAGGGTTAGCGGAGCCGATGGCGAAGCCCAGCGAAAAATCGATCCAGGATAGGGCAAGGGCGCGGGGCCTATCCTGGGACGACTTGCGATCCCTCTGGGCCCAGATCAAGATGGGTGTGACGGACGATTGGGACGAAGGCAAGGCACTGGAGCACTTGGTCATCCGGGCCTTCGAACTCTCGAAGCTCCGCGTAGAATACCCTTACGACGTCCCGCCGGGCGGGATGCTCCTCGAACAGATCGACGGTCTCGTCTTCCTGCGGGAAGTCCCTTTCCTCATCGAGTGCAAGGACCAGGATAAGATCGACGTCGAGCCGATCGCCAAGCTGTATAGCAAGTTGCTCCGCCGCCCACCGGTCGCGATGGGGTGTGTCTTCACCCGGGGCAAGTACACGTCTCCGGCGCTAACGCTCTCGGACCACATGATCCCGAACCGAATGATCCTCTGGTCCGGCGATGACGTTGAGACGGCCCTCGCCAGGCGTGATTTCCGGGGGGCGTTGCGCGAGAAGTATCACAACCTCTGCATGTACGGCCTCACAGACCATTCGCCTCACTTCAAGGCGGCCGAGGTGAAAGATGGCTGAAGTCTGCATCGTCGTCGAGGGCCGGTCGGACGTGGCGATTCTGCGGCCCTTCCTGGCCAGGACGATCGGGCGACCGTTCCGATTCTTCGCGAGCGGCGGCCGGAATGGTTTGGCCACGATCGGCCGGAACATCCTCGTCCACGAGGGCAATCCCGTCCTCGTCGCGATGGACGCAGATACGTTCGACGCGGCATCGGCCGCGGAAGCCTGTGGGATGGTGCGAGCGGCCCTTCGTCGCTTCTCTTCCGACGATCTTTCCGACGCCTTCGCCTTCATTCCCGAGATCGAGGTCATTTTCTTCGAGGCGGCTCCGCTCCTCATCCGGCGCGGGATCGATCCTGCCCAAATCGAGCGCGGGCTGTATCGGCCGAAGCTGGTATTGAGCGAGGAATTGACGCTCTTGGGCCAGACGCTCGAAAGCTTCGTCAAAGGCCTCACGGACGAGGACATCGACGACCTTCGCGGTGGCGATCAGGCAAGCCGATTCTTGCAAGTGGTCGAGCACCTAGTCTCCTCCGCGGATCGCGAGACATTGGTCCACCCGGCTGCAGGCGATCGTGGTTGATGGCTCTTTCCGAGCCCGGCTGCAAACTTCCAAAGACGTTCAGCGGAAAGGATTTCGGTGAAGAACGGACGCCGGGCCGCCGAAATCGAAAGAATCACCGAATTCCCGCGAACCTCTCGATCGTCTATGATGTCTCTGTCGTGAACACCGGGCGACCTTCATGGGGTCGGACCGGGCGATCGAAGCATGGCCGGGGGTGGACCCCGGCGGGACCGAGGGCTCGGGAGCCTAACGGGAACCCCTTTCACTCGTCTTCAGAGAGCGGGGGCCATTCGTCCCCGGTCGCGGCGGCCCTGACCGAAAGGCCGGGCCGGCGCGGTGTCAGTCGTCTCGCTCCAACCCGCCACGAACGGCGGAAGTGAGGGTCCAGTCATGTCGAACCGCACGTACCTCTCGGCCAATACCCTTCGGCTGAACCTCGGCACGCGGTCGTTCGCCGTCCTTACGGGCGCGGACAACGGTATGACCATGCAGACCCTGCGCTTCCGTCACGCCTCCCATCCGGGAGCCGCTGCGCACGTCGAGAGGATGCCTTCCGTTCCGTCGATTATCATGCCCGCGTTTTCCCCGGCGAAGCCGGATGGGAAACGCGGCGATGCCGACGGCGCGAAGCGCACGCTCGACTCGTCGCCCCGCTCGTCGTGGCCCTATTCGCTCACATGGAGCTGGGGCCGGGCGTTCGGGAGCCAGGGTCAGGTCGTCGCCGAAGCCCCGCCCGAGTCGAGACAGGTCGTCGTATTCGACGTCCCGTCCGACCGGTCGGTACGCCGTCAGGGCCAACCGACGAGGCAAGCCCAGCCGAGGCCAGCCGCCCCGGCCCGAGCTTGCCAGGCGTCAAGGCCCGCGGGCCGGTCGGCCCGAGCGAATGACCTAGTCCCTGCCTCCGCCATCGTCTCATAGAGACGACGCGGGGGCGATGAACGCCAGCCGTCTCGTCCCCCGAGACACCACCGATCGCTGACGAAGAGGCTCGATCCCCGCGCGACCGCCTTTCGGCCACGCCCGGACCCCGATCCCCTTCTTCGCGTTCCCAATGGTCTCCGGCACACCGAGAGGGTCGGCGGCGCGGAAGTCGGATCGTCCCGGTCGCGAATCGCTCGCGACGACTCGATCCGTCGGCTCGCGTCCCAGCCGTCACCGTCGACCGTCGCGATCGGCCCGGGCATAGCGCCCCGCGGCCCTGAGGCGGTCCGATCCGTGTGCGTTCGGCACGCCCGTCCCCCGTGCATCGAGGCCGGGGCGGGCGGGATTCCCCCGGAGGGGGAGAAGAAGGGTGATCCCGTGTTGGCGACCTTGCGAGAGCCTTTGGTCCGAGAACTGAGCCCCGCCAGTGCGACGTCGACCGCCGGCAAGTGGACCGAGCTGGCGATCCTGGTCCGTCGCGCCCAGCGGGGCGACCGCGAGGCGTTCGGCCGGCTGGTCGAGCAGTTCGAGCGGACGGTCTACGCCGTCTGCCTGCGGCGGCTCGGCAACCCGAGCGAGGCTCTCGAATTGACGCAGGAGGTCTTCCTCCACGTCATGAAGCGGATCGGCCAGCTCCGCGACCCCGAGCGGTTCGCCGGCTGGCTCCGCCAGGTCGCCGCGCGGATGGCGATCAACCGCGCCACGCGTCGGTTGCCGCCGCCGAGCGTCGACACCGACGTCCTCGAAGGTGCCGGCGACCGATCGCGACGACCCGCTCGACGAGCTGATCGCCCGCGAGCGCGCCCAGCGGCTGTAGGAGGGCCTCGCGCGGCTCAAGCCACTCGACCGCGAGACGCTGGTGGCCTTCTACATCCGCGGCCAGTCGCTCCTCGAGATGGCCGAGGACGTCGAGGCCCCCGTCGGCACCATCAAGCGCCGGCTCCACACCGCGCGGAAGCGGCTGAAGGCCGTCCTGGAGGAGGGCGTCGCGGATGCCACCGAGTGGTCCGACGGCGCGGCCGGCGAGGTGGACATGGAGGATGTGGAGTCGCCGTTTGAGATGTGCGTCTGACGTCGCAATCTCGCCCCGCCGCTCTGCGGCCATCACCAAGATGCCGCAGGACGGCGGGGCGGGCACGTCTCAGGTGGCGAGCAGCGCGAGGCCCGCGTCCCAGTAGTTCGCGTTGACCTGGAACGGGTTGACCATGAGCGTCGAGCCGGTGTCGGCCACCGCGGGCGAGGCCGTGAAGGGCGACTGAGGCGGGACCGCGTAGAGCCCGGCTGAGAGCTCCGCGAAGATCACGTCGAAGTCGGCGAGCCATGCGGCGAAGGGACTCGCCGTCGGCGCGGAAGTCGTGACCGGCGTCGGCGCCGTGACGACCGGGGCCGGGGTCGTCGCGATCGGCCGGCCCGTCAAGAAGAGATTCGCCGGGGGGACGTACGGCGTGAAGGTCAGCATGCCCGGGACCATGCCGAACAGGCTGAACTCGGTCGGCGGTCCGATGAAGATCGTGTCGATCACGGCAATGGGGTGAAGCGTCTCGATCGGGTCGATCGGGCCGATCAGGTTCGGATCGGCCGCGGCGACGGTCACCGTGCCCGTGGCCGTGCCGAGGATCGTGCCGGTCATCATGTTCGCGTAAGTGACGGTGTACGTGTACGTTCCCGGCGCGGCGAACGTGTGATCAGCTCCGACCGACTCCGTGGCCTGTGTGCCCTCCAGGCTCCAAACCGCGCTGGTCGCGTACGAGGGGGACGAGCCGTCGCCCCAGGCGACGGTAATGCTCGAGGGGACGGCCTCGTACATTGAGGCAGGCATTGTGAAAGTGGCCAGCGGATCGAAGGTCGCCGCGGCGCCCGCCGTCGCCGTCTTGTCGAGCGCCTGGCCCTGGGCAACGCCGGTGTTGACCGCGGCGGCGACGTTGTAAGTCCCCTGGGCCGAGCCGGCCGCGACGCCGTCCTCGTAGAGCGTGACGGTGTAGGTGTACGTCCCGGCGGCCGCGTAGATGTGCTGGCCGGAGAACGTATCCTCGCCGCCGCCGGGGCTGAGCCCGCCCCAGGTGGCCGGAGTGCCGTCGCCCCAGTCGATCGTGGCCGTGAAGTTATGGCCGGCGTCGGCGGCGGGGATCTGGAAGGTGCCCGCCTCATAGTAGAGCGTGCTGACGCCGGCCGTGGCGTTCAGGTTGTAGCCGTGGCCGACGATCGCGCCGCCCTGGCTGCTCTGCGCCGTCACGGTCACGGTGCCGGTCGCCGTCGCGGCGGGGGTGCCCGCGTATCCCGTCAGGAAGGTGACGGTGAACGAATAGGTCCCCGGCTGGGCGAAGGTGTGCAAGTCGTCGAACCGGAGTGTGTACTGGGCGTTCGGGTCGGCGCCGATGGTCCCGTAGATCGGCCCGACCACATCGATCTCGGGCCCGCCCGGGCCGAGGCTCTCGGGGGTCGCCTGGTCGTTGCTGGTCCCGTCGCTCCAGGTGACATTGGCCTGGAACGGGCCAGCGTCGAGGACCGAACCCGGCACGGTGAAGCTGGCCAGCGCCGTGAACTTCGTCGGTTGGCCGGCCAGGGCCGTCTGGCTGCTGCCCGTCCCCTGGATCGAGTCGCCGGCCGCAGGCGAGAGCACGAAGCCCGTCGGCGGGGTGATCAGGGTGATGGTCCCGGGCGCCGTCGCCGTCAGGACGACTCGGTGCTCGAGGAATTCCAGGACGCGACCGGTCAGGGATCGCGACGGGCGCCGCGGAGTTGTCGGGGAGGCGGGACGGTGCGTCCGGCGGCTTCTGACGAGGGGCCGGATCATCAGAGGGTCACTCCCGGTTCGTCGTGGGGTTGGTCCTCGCCCATCGGGCGGCCACATCGGGCGACGGGTTATGATGAGATGCATACAATAATACGGTTTACGACGCCCCGGCCGCGCGCGTTTTTAGTTTGGTTTTCACCCGAGGCCGGTCCGGGTAAATCGCGAGGCCGGCATCGAGACTAATCGAGACCGCCCTCCAGGTCCCGCCAAAGGTCCTCGACGTCCTCGATCCCGACCGAGAGCCGGATCAGGCCCGGCGTGATCCCCTGGCGGGCCCACTCCTCGGGCGACTGGAAGCGGTGGCTGGTGGTCGTGGGGTGGCTGAGGGTGGTGGAGACGTCGCCCAGGCTGGGGGCGTAGGGGATGTGTTTCAGGGCGCGGATGAAGGCGTCGGCGCGGTCGCGGGTGCCGAGGTCGAAGCTCATCATCGCGCCGAAGCCGTCGGCGAAGATCCGGCTCGCGAGGGCGTGGTCGGGGTGGGACGGCAGGCCCGGGATAGAGGACCGAGGCCACGGCCGGATGCGCGCTCCAGCCGGCCGGCCAGCTCGAGGGCGTTGATCGACGTCTGGCGGACGCGGAGGGCCAGGGTCGCCAGGCCGCGGAGGGCGAGCCAGCTATCGAACGGGTTGCCGGTCAGGCCGAAGGTGCTCGCGAGGTTCGCCAGGCGGTCGATCACCGCCTTGCGCCCGACCACGAGTCCGAGCGTCACGTCGCTGTGGCCGCCGATCAGCTTCGTGGCCGAGTGGACCACCAGGTCGGCCCCCAGCGCGAGCGGACGGCTCAGGAGCGGGGCGAACGTGTGGTCGACGGCCAGCGGGACCCCGGCCTCGTGGGCGACCTCGGCCAGGCCCGCGATGTCGGCGACGCGCATGAGCGGGTTCGAGATCGACTCGACGAAGGCGAGCCTGCGTCCTGGCCCGGATCGCGGCCCGGAGGGTCTCGGGACGGGCGGCGTCGAAGGTCGAGTGCTCGACGCCGAACCGCGACAGCTCGCGGCCGACGAGGCCGACGGTCCGGCCGTAGAGGCCGGCGGAGAGGGCGACATGGTCGCCCGCGTCCAGGTGGCCGAGGAAGAGGGCGGCCTCGGCGGCCATGCCCGAGCCGCAGACGAGGCCGGCCTCGGCGCCCTCGATCGCGGCGACCTTCGCGGCGAGCTGGGCCGAGTTGGGATGGGCGTCGCGGGCGTAGATGAAGCCCGACTCGCGGCCCTCGTAGATCGCATCGACCTGAGCGAGGTCGGCGACCTCGTAGACGGAGCTCAGGTGGATCGGCGGCGAGAGCGGGCGGGTCGCGGTTGGGCGAGGGTCGGCGGGGCGGGCGCAGGTCGTGGCGGGAGATTCGGCCTCAGGCTCGGGCATCGGCGGCTCCGGGGCTTCTGCGCGAAAGCGGACGGCAGAGAGGCAGAGAGCAGGACGTCAGCAAGCAAAAAGCACTAGGCATAACGAGGATAAAGGCCCCGGCATCGGGGATCTATCCCCGGCCTGCCCTCGCCCTTGTGCCTTCTGCCTTCTCGCCCGTGCCCCGGAGCCCGCGTCGGCTCAATGCACGCTCGCCGCCTTCTTGTGGACCCGGCCGGCCGTCCCGAGCAGGACGATCGCCTCGCCCAGCGCCCGCAACGGCCGAGCGGGATCTTGCCGGCGGCGCGGGCCTCGTCGGCCTGGCGGCGGTAGGCGGTGAGCATCGTCCAGTCGACCGGCCAGGTCCGCTCGATCGCCGTCGCCTGGGCCTTGCGGACCTGCTCCGATGAGGGCGTCGACCGCCTCGGCGTCGAGGACACACGGGCAGGTCCGGTAGATGTGCTCCTCGACCGGCTCCGGCTCGGCCTTCTTCCGGCCGAAGAGCCGCTTGAGGAACCCGCCTCCCGCGCGGCCGTTCCGGTCGACGTCGGCCGGGGCCGGGGGATGTCCTGCGCGCTCTCGGGCTCGACCCACGGGCCGATCCTGGCGAGGACGACCGTGATGTTGTCCTGGCCGCCGCGGAGGTTGGCCAGGCCGATGAGGTACCGGCGCGGCGTCCTTCGGGTGGAAGTTCGCGGCGAAGATGCCGAGCTCCGGGTCGTCGACGTGGCCCGAGAGGCCGTCGGAGCAGAGCAGGAAGACGTCGCCCGGCTCGACCGGCAGCGGGCCCTCGATGTCGACCTCGACGTTCGGGTCGGGGCCGAGGCTCCGGGTGATGACGTTCCGCGGCACCGCCTTCATCGCCTCCTCGGGCGAGAGGTGGTTGCGCCGGACGAGCTCCCAGGCCAGGCTGTGGTCGAACGAGAGCTGGTCGATCGTCTCGCCCCGGATGCGATAGACCCGCGAGTCGCCGACGTGGGCGATCAGCGCCCCCTCGGGCAGGAGCAGCAGGGTCGAGCAGGTGGTGCCCATGCCCTGGAAGTCGCGGTTGGCCGAGGCCCGGGTGTGGATCAGCGCGCCGACTTCCTTGTAGGCCTTGGTGATCGCCTCGGCCGGGGTGACGGCCTTCATCTTGTTGTAGTTGTGCGGGATGTTGTCGCAGGCGAGCTTGCTGGCCAGCTCGCCGACGGCGTGGGCCCCCATGCCGTCGGCGACCATGAAGATGTGGCCGCGGGCCTTCCACGCCTCGGGCTTCGTCGCGCGGACGATGGCGTGGCTGTCCTGGTTGTTCGAGCGCCGCATGCCGGTGTCGGTGGCCGCGGCCTCTTCGATGATGTCGTCCCAGTTCACGGCCCGACCTTCACTCTGGTTGGACGGCCCCCGGGCGGCCCCGGACCCCCTCCCCGTCTCGACTCGATGCGGTGGGACCGGCAATCCCCGCGCCGCGGGGTCTGTGGTCGGCGCATCGCGCCGGGATCGATGGCTTCTCCAAGCAATCACGGGCGGGGGATTAGGCGCATTGTATCGGCTCACGCCCCGATGGATAGGGGGAAGTTGCCCGGTCGATGGGTTCGGATCCCGCCTCGCGATGGATTGGCCAAAAGGGTCTACTTCCGTTAACGTGGGCTTGTGACCTTCCGACCTGCACCCACCGAGAATTCTCCGCCCGCATGACCTCACCACTTCGCAACCTGCCGTACACCAAGACCACGCTCCCGAACGGACTTGACGTCATCGCCCGCCGGCAGGGCGATCTGCCGATCGTCGCCGTGAATCTCTGGTACCACGTCGGCTCGAAGAACGAGGAGCGGAGCCGGCGCGGGTTCGCCCACCTGTTCGAACACCTGATGTTCGAAGGCTCCGAGCACTACCCCGGCGACTTCTTCAAGCCGCTCCAGCGGCTCGGCGCCAACATCAACGGCTCGACCTCGGCCGACCGGACGAACTACTTCGCCGACCTCCCCACGGCCCACCTCCCGCTGGCCCTGGCCATGGAGTCGGACCGGATGGGCCACTTCCTGCCGGCCCTCTCCGACGAGAAGCTGCGGATTCAAAAGGATGTCGTCAAGAACGAATATCGCCAGAATTACGCCAATCGCCCGTACGGCCAGGCCTGGCGCATCCTCTCCGAGGCGCTGTATCCGCCCGACCATCCCGTATAGCTGGCTGACGATCGGCGCTGATGGAGGACGTCGAGGCGGCGACGCGCGACGACGTCGAGGCGTTCTTCCGCCGGTTCTACGTGCCGAGCAACGCGAGCCTGGCGATCGTCGGCGACGTCGACGAGGCCGAGGCGATCGACCTCGCCGCCCGCTACTTCGGCGACCTCCCCGGCGGCACCAAGGCGATCCGCCCCTGGACGCCCGCCCTCGACGCCTCGCGGTGGAACGGCACGATCGTTTACCGCGACCGGGTCGAGCTCGACCGGCTCTACCTGGCCTGGCCCACGGTCGCCCAGTTCGAGGCCGACGACGCGCCGCTGGCGGTGCTCTCGGACGTGCTGACGCGGGGCAAGTCGGGGCGGCTGTATCAGAGGCTCGTGGTCGACGAGGGGCTGGCCCAGGACGTCGCGACGCACCAGTCGGGCCGCGAGCTGGCCGGGTCGTTCGCCGCGACCGTGACCCTCCGCCCGGGCAAGTCGTGGGAGCGGGCCCGCGAGCTCGTGGATGCGGAAATCGCCGCGATCGCCCGGGACGGCGTGACGGCCGAGGAGCTGGAGCGGGTCCAGAACGGCCGGCTCGCCGGCTTCATCTATGCCCTGGACAACGTCGGCGGATTCGGCGGCGTCGCCGACCGGCTGAATGCGTACAACACCTTCCTGGGCGACCCGGGGCGGATCGTCACCGACCTCGAGCGGTTCCGCGCGGTGACGGTCGAGGCCGTGGCCGACGTCGCCCGCCGCTATCTGTCGGGCCGGCCGCGGGTCGAGCTGGCGGTCGTCCGCAAGCCGACCGTCTCGGCCCATCTCGACCGGACGACCCCTCCCGACCCGGGACCGAGCGTGGCCTTTCGCGCCCCGAGGCCCGAGGAGCGCCGGCTCTCCTGCGGCGTGCCGCTCTGGGTCATCCCCCGCCGCGACCTGCCGATCGTGGCGATGACCTGCGTCGTCAAGGCCGGCGCCGGCGTCCACGGGCCGGACCGCGGCGGCCTCGCCAGCCTGACGGCCGACCTGCATGGACGAGGGGACGCACACCCGGACGTCTCGCCAGATCGCCCAGATTGCCGAAGGCCTCGGCACGCATCTCTCGGCGAACGCCGGGTGGGACGGTTCGTACGTCGGCATGCAGTGCCTGACGCCGCACCTCGACGCCAGCCTCGATCTGGCCGTCGACGTTCTCCTGAACGCGGCCTTCCCGCCCGAGGATTTCGACCGGGTGAAGGGTCAAACCCTCGCCGGCCTGAAGGCCCAGCGCGAGCAGGCCGAGGCCCGGGCCTCGAAGGCCCTGATCTCGGCGCTCTATCCCGAAGGCCATCCCTATCGCGTGCCCAGCGACGGGACCGAGGCGACCGTCTCGGCGCTGTCTCGCGACGATCTCCGGCTGTTCCATTCGTCCCAGTATGCCCCGGGACGGTCGGCGATCGTCGTGGCGGGCGACGTCGACCCGGACGACCTGGCGCGGCGGCTCGATTCCCGTCTGTCCGGCTGGTCGACGAGCGGCGAGGCCGGTGCGTCGAAGCTCGACGCGGCCCGGCTCCGCAAGCCCCGGATGATTCTCCTCGATCGCCCGGGCGCGGCGCAGGCGGTGGTGCGGGTCGGGCACGTCGGCACCGACCGGCTCGATGCCGATTACTCGGCCCTGATGCTCTTCAACCAGATCCTCGGCGGCCAGTTCACCTCGCGGCTCAACGCGAAGCTGCGTGAGGAGAAGGGCTTCACCTACGGCGTCCGCTCGGGCTTCGACTTCCGCCGCGGGCCCGGGCCGTTCGCGATCGCCGCGTCGCTCCAGTCCGACCGGCTCGACGAGGCCCTCGACGACCTCCGCCGCGAGCTCGTCGCCCTGCTGAATGACCGCCCGCCCGACCGAGGCCGAGCTGGCGGACGCCCGTCGCGCCCTGATCGAGGGCCAGGCCCGCCACTTCGAGACCCCCGCGGCGCTCGTCGCCCGGTATGCGGGACTTTATCTCTACGGATTGCCCCCGGATCACCACAGCGGATTCGCCGAGCGACTCGAAGCGGTCGGGCTGGACGCGATGATCGAGGCCGCGCGGAGGCACATCGACCCGTCGGCTCTGGTCGCGGTGGTCGTGGCCGACGCCGAGTCGGTCGCGCCGGGACTGGAACGGCTCGGGTGGGCGGCGGTCGAGCGATTTGACGAGGGGGCCGAGGAGGCGCCGGACGTCGCCTCCTAAATGAATAGGGGCGGACGACCGGACGTCAGGATTGATGCGGGGCGTTCAGGCCTCCTCGTTGCCGCGCGGAGCGTGGGAACGAGAAGAGCGGCGGCATCCTGTCTTCAAGACCTCGATCCCGGCGTTTCTCCTCTTGGGGGCTTCCTCTCCGCGCGGGCCCCGGGATAATGACTCTCAGGACGGCCCACCTCTCCGCCGCGTCCGACCGCCCGGCCCACTTCCCCGCGGGATGCCACGATGGCCCGACGCCCGAAACGGTCCCGGCTCGCCCGCACGCTCCGCGTCCGCCGCCGTCGGGCGGCCCGGGGCGCGGTCGCGTTGCTGGTCGCGTGGCATCACTGGCTGCCGTCGTGGGGGACGAGCGTGCTCGTCCATGCGGTCCTGCTGCTCGTCCTGGCCGTGCTCTATCTCGGCTCGGGGAAGGCGGCGCCGCGGGACGGGACGTTCGACTCAACGCTCGGCGAGGGGCCGATCCGGCCGGACCCCCTGGGCGAGTCGATCACGACGGTCGTCCCCGCCGACCGCGCGGGCGACCCCTGGACCGAAGGGCGGCGAGGAGTTCCCCTCGTTCAGCTTCTCGGCCTCGAAGCCCGACGTCGCCACGAGCACCCGGCCCGCCCAGCCGACGGCGGTGAAGTTCGCCCCGATCATCGCGGCGCCGCGGATCAGCCTGCCGAGGGGCACGCGGCTCTCCGACGCCGTCCAGGGGCTCGTGCACGTCGAGGACATGACCGCGCCGTTCTCCGGGCGCGACCCGGACACGAAGGCGAAGCTCGTCCGCCGCGAGGGCGGCTCGGTCGCGTCGGAGCAGGCCGTGGCGCTCGGTCTCGAGTGGCTCGCCCGCCACCAGCGGGCCGACGGCGCGTGGACGCTCGACTGCCACGAGCAGTGCCCGCTCAACCCCCCCTGCCCCATGGACTCGATCCGCCCGGCCGTCTCCGACACCGCGGCCACCGGCCTCGGCCTGCTGCCGATGCTCGGTGCCGGCTACATCCACACGAAGCCGTCGCGCTACTCCGACAACGTCCAGCGCGGGCTCGAATACCTCGCGGCGAACCAGTCGGGCGAGGGCGAGATCTACCTCGGCGGCGGGATCAATTACCGCTTCTACTCGCACGCGATCGCCGCGATGGCCCTGTGCGAGGCGTACGGGCTCTCGAAGGACCCGAAGCTCCAGCTCCCCGCCCAGCGCGCGATCAACTTCATCGTCAAGAACCAGAACCTCGACGACGGCGGCTGGCGCTACGTCCCCGGCCAGCCGGGCGACACGTCGGTCATCGGCTGGCAGATCTTCGCGCTGCGGAGCGGCAAGCTCGCCGGGCTGAACGTCCCGCCGCGGACGATCGCAGGCTGCCGGGGCTACCTCGACCTCGCCGCGGCCGACCCCAAGAAGACGACCTACGGCTACCTGCCCGGCCGGCTCATGGACCCGGTCATGACCGCCGAGGCCCTGCTCTGCCGCCAGTACCTCGGCTGGACGAGCGAGAACGCCTCGCTCCGCCAGGGCGCCGGGGCGGTCTACCGCGACCTGAGCACGTCGGGCGAGCGGAACATCTATTACTGGTACTACGCGACCCAGCTCCTGCACAACCTCGGCGGCAAGGAGTGGGTCGCGTGGAACAAGCACATCCGCGACGGCCTGGTCGGGATGCAGATCACCGCCGGCGGCTGCGACGTCGGGAGCTGGTCGCCGCTCCTGCCCGAGCGCGACGTCTGGGGCCAGCGCATCGGCCGGCACTACGTCACGGCGCTCTCGCTCCTGACCCTCGAGGTCTACTACCGCTGGCTGCCGCTCTACCGCCCGGCCGGGGTCGCCGTCGACCCGAAGGACGCCAAGGCCGCCCAGGACCGCGCCCGTGCGCAGGCCGACCGGCCCGAGCCGGCGGCGAAGGCGAAGCGGCCCTGAGGTCCGCGCGGTCCCCGGGCGCTCCGGGCACCGAGCGAACCCGGCGCCCCCCCGCTGGGGTCGGACCCGACGCGCCCGCGCCGACCGAACCCGAGCGTACGCCTTTTGTTCGCCTGTGTGCGGCCTCGTGCGGTCCGGGCCACAAACGAAAGCGAACCGGGGCTGACGAAGCGGAATTGGCTTCGTTTCGCCGGACGGGAATTGGCTTTGTTTCGTAGGACGGCCCGGGAGATTTGGCTTCGTTTCGCCCGCCGGGCTCAGTCCCCCGTGAAGGCCCGGAAGGGCATCTTCTTGTAGAGGATGAGCCGGCTGATCGTCAGGCTCTTGGGGCCCGCGCTGTCGGGGATGAAGTAGACGAGGTCGCCCTTCTTGGCGTAGGAGGGCTGGCCGGTCGTGACCTGGGTGACGGTGAAGCCGTCGGACGACGGCAGGACGTTCACCCAGTTGTTCCCCGGGGCGACGAGGCGGAGCGGGTCGAGGCCGAGGATGCTGCCGACGATGTGGATCCGCTGGCCGAAGCCGCCCTCGAGCGGGGCGAACGGCATGTACATGCCGTAGACCGGGGCCTGGTTGGCGTCGAGGGCCGTCAGCGTCCGGTTGGCGCCGGTGAGGTTGTACATCGCCGGGCTCACCATCTGCGTCGCGGCCCCTTCGTAGACGTCGACGTGGTCGGTTGAGAGTGTGTTGGTGCCCAGGTCGAGCCCGGTGGCCTCGACCAGCGCGTTGGGCGCCGCCAGGTCGAGCCGGGTCGGCCAGCGGACGACGTACTGGCGGATCGCGTCGAAGGCGACGGGGAACTGCTGGCCCTGGGCGTTCTGGATGACCATCCAGCGGCCGTTGGCCATGATGATCTCGGCCCAGTCGCCCTGCCTCGGCAGCGAGGGACGGTTCATGCCGCTGAAGTACTGGTTGGCGAAGGTGCCCTCGCCGCCCCAGAGCGGGACGGAGTTGCCCCACAGCGGGTCGTTGCCGTTGGGCGGCATGGCCTGCTGCGACCGCGTGGTGGCCGTCGCCGCCAGGAGCACGACCGCCGCCGCCAGGGCCGAGACCAACGCCTGCCGTCGCACGCGGTTCGCCATGAGGGTTCCTCGCCCGGGGCCTGAGCCATCCTCGCCGTGCCGCGCCGCCGCGCGCGGCGGCCTCAGCGATCAACTCTAGCAGCCGGGCGGGCGGGAATCGAGAGCTTCTTGGGGGCCGGGGTGGGAAGCGGAGTGCGGAGTGAAGAGTGCGGAGTGAAGAGCGAGGAGGGACCGGGTCGAATCGCCGGGGGCGTTCCCTCCGATCTCCGCACTCTTCACTCCGCACTCCGGCCAGATCCGAGCCGGAGTGCGGAAGCAAGCCGCTCGCCCTGGGCTGATCAGACGCCCAGCACGTCGAGTATCGACAGCAGGTTCAGCGAGCCGCCCGGGTCGAGCAGGTGCGAGACGTTGTAGACGAGGTTGCCGAGCACCTGGCCGTCGCCCGTCTGCGCGACGAGCTGCGCGTGGATGTTGCCCGTCGTCACGACGAGGCCGAGCAGGTTGACATCCACCGGCGGGGTCGTCGCATCGGGCGAGGCGATCGCCAGGTTGAGCACCGGCGCCGTGGCCGTGCCGGTCGGGTTCACCAGGTTCGGCAGGGCCAGCTCCTGGAGGGTCGGGCTGAGCGCCGCCAGGGCCCCCGAGGGCAGGGTCAGGCTCGTCGCGTTCAGGATGCCCACGACCTTGGCGAGCAGGGCGTTCAGCTCGTTGTTCAGCGTCGTGAGCTGCGCCGGCGTGGCGTTCAGGGTGTTGAGCAGGTCGCTCAGCAGGTTGCCGAGCAGGTCGCCGTTGCCCGACTGGGCGTCGGCGTTCACCGTGATCTGGTCGGTCGTGAGGACCAGCCCGAGCAGGTTCAGGTCGATCGGCGGGACGACCAGGCTGAGGACCTGGGTCGATCCGGTCGGGGTGGTCGCGGTGGTCGTCGGCACGGCGGGGATGCCCGGGACCTGGGCGTTCAGCTCGTTCAGCAGGGTCGTGAGCTGGGTGGTGATGTAGTTCAGGTCGAGCTTACCGTGCTTCGGCGGCGTGTTGAGCAGGTTGGCGAGGTCGGTGACGACGTTACCGAGGATCAGGCCCTGGCCCGAATGAGCGGTCAGGGAGACGTCGATCGGGCTCGTGGTGACGACCGCGCCGAGGAGGTTGAGGTTCACCGGGGCGACGTGGACGTCGAGCACGGGGGTCGTGGCCGGCGTCGGCACCGAGCTGAGCGGGCCGTTGGCCCCGACGCCGCCGACGCTCAGGGTCGCCTCGTTGGCCAGGGTCACGACGTTGCTCAGCACGGTGTTGAGCGCGTTGTTAGCCCCCTGCAGGTTGAGCAGGTCGGCGACGTCGGTGAGCAGGTTGCCGAGCAGCTCGCCGGAGCCCGGCTGGGCCGAGACGGTGACGGTGATCTCGCTCGTCTTCACCTCCAGGCCGAGCAAGTTGACGTCGAGCGGCTTGAGGTCGACGGTCAGGACGGTCGGATCCGCCAGGGGCGTGGTCGTCGTCGGCGTGGTCGCGGGGGTCGTTGCCGGGGTGACGTTGACCGTCGTGATGGCCGGCGCGGGGGTGGCGCCGGGGCCGCGGGCGGGGTCCGCAGGGTCGCCGAGGCCGTCACCGCGGGCGTGGCCGCGATGATGGCCGGCGCGGGCGTCGGCACGGGCACCGGGGGCAGCGTGCCGCCCATCGAGAGTAGCGTGCGCGCCTCGAGGTCGAGGCAGAGCGGGCGGAGCCGCCGGGCGTCGGGGCGGCGTCGGGTCGCGGTCGGGCGGCGGGCGGTCGTGAGGCGGAGGCTCATGGTGTCGGCCCTTTCCTTGGAGGTCGTGCGCGGACGGCGACGGCCGCCGCCGCCCGCGAGGCGATGGCGGACGCCCGCCGCGGCGCGGGCCCTCGAGGGGCCCGGCACGCGACCGCGCGGGATGTCACGGGGACGGGACAGGGCGGACGATCCTCGGTCCCGGCGCCCGGAGGCCAGGGATCGGCCGACGATGGATTCGGGGGGTCACTAAAGAACATGCCTATGGCAATTTGCGTACCATCGCAGTCGGGACCCGCCCCGGGGCGGTCGGCCGGACGCCTCCCGTTTGCCCAACCCGCCGCGATGCCGTACACTAGGGGCTGGACCGCGACGGCCGACGGCCCGGCCGGGGGACCGCCCGAATCGACCCCGCGAAGACCCGCGCATGGCGAAGCCCGAACCATCCGAGGTCGCAGCCACCGCCGACGTCGCCGACTGGTCGACCGCCGCGGTCGCCAAGTTCCGCGACCTCACCGGCGCGACCCTGGGCGACTTCCACGTCGAGCGCCTGCTCGGCCGCGGCGGGATGGGCGAGGTCTACCTCGCGCGGCAGATCAGCCTGAACCGCGAGGTCGCCTTCAAGGTCCTCCGGCCCGACCTGCTGACGAACGAGACGTATCAGGCCCGGTTCGAGTCCGAGGCCTGGGCCGCGGCCAAGCTCAACGAGCCGAACATCGTCCACATTTACAGCCTGGGGACGATCGACGGCCTGCGCTACATCGCGATGGAGTACGTCCAGGGGATCGAACCTCAAGGACTACCTCCAGAAGAAGGGCCCGCCCGAGCTGATGCTGGCGCTGTCGATCATGCGGCAGGCCGGCACGGCCATCAAGGCGGCGGGCGAGGTCGGGCTGGTCCACCGCGACATCAAGCCCGAGAACCTGCTGCTCACGCGCAAGGGCCAGGTCAAGGTCGCCGACTTCGGCCTCTGCCGCGACCAGGACCGCGAGACGCAACATCACCCAGCCGGGCGTGACGATGGGCACGCCGCTCTACATGAGCCCCGAGCAGGCGCAGGGGCACCCGCTCGACCACCGGAGCGACCTGTACTCGCTGGGCGTCACGTTCTACCACATGCTCGCGGGCGAGCCGCCGTTCAAGGCCGACTCGCCGCTGGCCCTGGCGCTGAAGCACGTCAAGGACACGCCCGTCGACCTCTCGGTCCGCCGGACCGACCTGCCGCCGGACCTCTGCCGGCTCGTGATGAAGCTGATCGAAAAGGACCCGAAGCGACCGGTACCAGTCGGCGTCGGAGATGCTCCGCGACCTGTCGAAGGTCCGCGAGGCGCTCCAGCTCGCCCAGACCCTGGCCGGCACGCCGGCCGCCCTCGGCAACACGACGCCGGGGATCACGCTCGACGACGCGCCGGTGCTCGCGCCGGCGCCGAAGGCCAAAGGCCCCTCGGGTCCTCGGCTCGGCGCCCTCGTCGAGGACGCGCGGTCGCGGTCGCGGATCCTGGCGGCGATGGTGTTCGTCGGGCTCGTCGCCGGCGGGGTGGTCGGCTGGCTGCTCCGCCCGCCCGACCTGCTGGGCGAGCGGGCGCGGTCGTCGTCGGTCCACCCTGCGCTCTGGATGGCGCCCGACTGGGCCGAGGTGCCCAAGCAGGGATCGGCCGAGCAGCAGTATCGCTACGCGCAGGTCCAGTCGAAGGCCGAGAAGCGCGAGGCGGCCTGGGTGGCCGTGCCGGGCCATTTCCCACGCGACCACGAGTGGTCGTCGCGGGCGTACGACCAGCTCGCCCGCCGGCTCTTCCGCGACGGCGACGCCGACCGGCTCCGCGTCTTCGCCGCCGAGCTGACCAAGGTCGGCCGCGGCCACGAGAACCAGCTCGCCTCCGTCGTCGGCGTTCGGCGCCCGGGTCCTCGACGGGGACCCGCAGGAGGCGATCAACGTCTTCACGATCCCCTTCATCAACTCCCTCAACGACCCGGGCCTGGCCGAGCTGGCGATCGAGGCCGTGCTCGAGGCCCGGCGGGTGGCGGGCCGGGACGCGCTCTCGGGCGCGGTGAAGACGCAGCTCAACGGCATCGAGGTGCGACTCGTGCAGCGGACGTTCGACATCATGACCACCAACCTCCGCGGGGAGCGGGTCAGCTTCAACTGACCCGCTCCCGGCGTGGCATCAATCCCCCTCGCCATCGGCACGAGACGGCAAGGAGCCCGTTCATGGCGGTCCTGAAGAAGGTGACAGGCGACGCGGCCGGGCAGATCATCGAGCTGAAGGAGGAAGCGACCGTCATCGGCCGCGACCCCAAGTGCACCGTCGTGCTCGACTCGACCGGGGTCAGCCGCCGCCACGCCGAGCTGAGGAAGCAGGGCGAGGGGTTCGCGGTCGTCGACCTCGGCTCGCGGAACAAGACGAAGCTCAACGGCCGGGTGCTCGAGCCCGAGACCCCCTACCCGGTCGCCGCCAACGACCGGATCGAGATCTGCGACATCGTCCTGGCCTTCTACCTGGCGCCGCCCAAGGAGCTGCCGAAGCGGGGCCCGAACGAGGAGCTCCAGGTCGACGACCGGGGCGACATCAGCCCGCTCGCGCTGCTCGACGCCTCGCGCTCCAGCGCCCTGACCTCATCGGTCCGGCCCGAGGTCAAGCTCGCCGCGATCCTGGACATCGCGCGGAACCTCTCTCGCGAGCTCGAGATCGACTCCGTCGCGCCCAAGATCCTCGACAGCCTGATGCAGCTCTTCCCCCAGGCCGAGCGCGCCTTCCTGATCCTGATCGAGGCCGAGAGCGGCCGGCTGATCCGCAAGGCGTTCAAGCACCGCCCGCACCGCCGCGCGGGCCTCGGGCAGACGTACACCGACGAGGTGCCGATGAGCATCAGCCGCTCGATCGTCAACTTCGTCATCGGCCAGAAACGGGCCGTGCTCAGCCAGGACGCCGGCAATGACAAGGACCTGCCCACGAGCGCGTCGATCGCGGACCTGAAGATCCGCTCGGTCATGTGCGTCCCGCTCCTGACGCCCGACAGCCAGGCGCTGGGGATCATCCAGCTCGACACGAGCGACCGCAAGCAGTTCCTCCAGGACGACCTCGACGTCCTCGCCGCCGTCGCCGGCCAGGCGGCGATCGCGCTCCAGAACGCGACGCTCCACGAGAGCCTGCTGGCGCGCGAGCGGCTCGACCGCGACCTGAAGATCGCCGAGCAGGTCCAGAAGCGATTCCTGCCGCAGTCGCTGCCCAAGATCGCCGGCTACGACTTCTTCGCCTACTACCACGCGACCTACGAGGTCGGCGGCGACTACTACGACTTCGTCCCCCTCCCCGAGGGCAAGCTCGGGATCGCGCTGGGCGACGTCTCGGGCAAGGGCGTGGCCGCGGCCCTGATGATGGCGAAGTTCTCGGGCGACACGCGGCTCTACCTGCGGACGGAGCCGTCGCTCTCGGACGCGGCGTACGTCCTGAACAACGCGCTCTGCGCCGCCGGGATCGACGAGAAGTTCATCACGCTCAGCCTCTCGGTGCTCGAACCCGCGGCGAATCGGCTCCAGCTCTGCTCGGCCGGGCATCTGCCCCTGATCCTCCGCCGCGCCGACGGGACGATCGAGGAGCTGGGCGAGGACGTCGCCGGCTTCCCGCTGGGCATCCTGCCCGACACCCAGTACGCCCAGCTCGACGTCGACCTCCGGCCCGGCGACGTCGTGGTCGTCTACTCCGACGGCGTGACCGACTCGCGCAGCCCCGCCGAGGAGCTGTACGACACGAAGGAGAATCGCCGCCTGCTCAAGCGCATCAAGGAGGCGCCCGGCGGCGCCGAGGCGGTCGGCAAGGCGATCCTCCAGGACATCCGCGAGTTCTCCCGCGGCCATACGCAGGCGGACGACATCACACTCGTCGCCTTCGGGCCGACGGGGAAGTAGAAGAGAATTATCCACAGAGGGCACAGATGCACACAGATAAAAGAATAATTTAAGAAATTATTAGGATCATCCTAGCTTCTCCCCTCTGTGTCCATCTGTGTCCTCTGTGGATAATTCTCCCCCGACCTGCCATGCCCCTGAAAGTCGCCAACGTCCGCCTCGAACTGGATGAGCCCGAGGAGGCCCTGCCCGACCGGATCGCCGAGCGATTGGGTGTGGGCCGCGAGGCGCTGGCGCGGCATCGGATCTTGCGCAAGAGCCTCGACGCCCGCAATCACGCCGACCTCCACTTCGTCTATGCGGCCGAGGTCGAGCTGCCCGGCGACGAGGCCGACCTGCTCCGCCGCGGACTGGGCCGCGACATCGAGCCGTTCGAAGATGAGGCCTTCGACTGGCCGGTCCCGGGCTCGGGCGCCGAGCCAGTCGAACATCGCCCGGTGATCATCGGCGCGGGGCCGGCGGGGCTGTTCGCGGGCTACCTGCTCGCGCTCGACGGCCATCGTCCGCTCGTGCTCGAACGCGGCCGTGACGTCAAGGACCGCGTGGCCGATGTGAGGGCCTTCGACGCGGGAGGGCCGATCGATCCCGAAAGCAACTACCTCTTCGGCGAGGGGGGCGCGGGGACGTTTAGCGACGGCAAGCTCACAAGCCGGGGCACGGGGCCGGACGTCCGGCGCGTGCTGGAGATCCTCGCCGACTGCCACGGCAAGCCCTCCATCCTCTACGAGCACCGGCCGCACCTCGGCTCGAACCGGCTGCCGCTGATCGTGCGGACGCTGCGGCGAAAGCTGGAGCACGCCGGGGGCGAGGTGAAGTACTCGTGCCGCGTGGAAGATGTTGATATTCGCGAAGGGCAACTGAAAGGCCTCTATACGACGTCTGGCTACATCGCGGCCGACGTCGCCGTGCTTGCCGTGGGGCACAGCGCGCGCGACACGTACGGGATGCTGCTCCGCCGCGGCGTGCCGATGGAGGCGAAGCCGTTCCAGCTCGGCGTGCGGATCGAGCAGCCGCAGGAGCAGGTCAACCGCGCCCGCTACGGGGCCTTCTCCGATCACCCCGCGCTCGGCGCGGCCGATTACAACCTCGTGGCCCACGCCGGGGGCCGCGACGTCTTCACCTTCTGCATGTGCGCCGGCGGCTACGTGATGCCGAGCGTGAGCGAGCCGGGCTACTTCTGCACGAACGGCATGAGCGAGAGCCGGCACGACTCGCCGTTCGCCAACAGCGGCCTCGTCCTGACCATCCAACCGGAGGAGACCGGCAGCCGCCACCCGCTGGCCGGCGTGCATTTCCAGCAGCGATCGGAGCGACTGGCCTACCTCGCGGGGAATCGGGAGTACAAGGCGCCGATCCAGTGGGCGCGCGACTTCCTGGCCGATCGCGCGAGCCGCGGCAAGCTCCCCTCGAGCTACCCTCGCGGGACCGTGCCGATCGACATGGGGATGATCCTGCCGCCGGTCGTGCTCGAGGCGCTCGAGCGTTCGCTGCCGGTGATGGACCGCCGGTTCCGCGGCCTGTTCCTCCGCGACGCCACGCTCGTCGGGCCCGAGTCGCGCGGTTCGTCGCCCGTGCGCATCCCGCGCGACGACGCGACGCGGCAGTCGCCGGCCGTCGCGGGTCTCTATCCTTGCGGAGAGGGCGCCGGGTACGCGGGCGGGATCATCAGCGCGGCGGTCGACGGGCTGAGGACGGCGCGGGCGATCGCGGCGCGGTATGCGCTTTCCAAGGGATAAGGCCAGGGCGGATTTCCTGGTCCGCTCGTGCCGGAAATGCCGAAGTTAACGGGGAGACTGTGGGATCTCCCGTAGGGTCCGCCATGCGGACCGAATCTCCGCTGTGCCTTGTGCTTTGTGCCTTCTGCTTTTCCGAAGGCAGAAAGCACAAGGCACAAAGCAGACCGGGGCAAGGACGCGCTGAAGACCCTACCCACGCCGGGCAGGTCCGCGATCATGAGCCCAACCGCCCGCGTCGCGATCGCCGCGGTCGCCTTCGGCCTGATGATGACCTCGTCGGCACGGTCGCAAGGGGTGGGGGCGATCCCGCCGCCCCACCCCTCGGAGAGCCGCGAGTCGAGGCTCGGCCCGTCGCCCGGGGCGGGGGCGAACCCGCTCGGCAGCAGCCCGGCGCGGGGGAGCCGGTGTTCCAGGGGCCGGCGGGCTCGCACGGGCCGCGGATTTTCACCGATCCGACCGCCCAGCCGCAGCCCGGCAACGCGGTGCAGGGTCCGCCGAACCTGCCGTTCGGGACCACGCTGCTCCCGATCCCCCGCCTGCCGGTCAGCCCGACATCGCCGTTCGGGTCGCTGGCCCTGCCGACGCGCGAGGAGGACGAGGGCCCGCCCGACGGCCTGACGCTCGACCAGGCCATCGCCCGGCTCCTCCGCGACAACCTCGACCTCAAGTCGAAGTCGTTCGAGATCCCCCAGGCCGACGCCGACATCCTCACCGCCGGCCTCCGCGCCAACCCGATCCTCTATTCCGACGTCCAGTGCGTCCCCTACGGCGCCTTCACCCGCGCGCGGCCCGGCGGGCAGACGCAATACGATATCAACATCACCTATCCGCTCGACGTGAGCCGCAAGCGGAAGGCGCGGACGCTCGTCGCCTGCCAGGCCAAGCGGGTGCTCGAGGCCCAGTACCAGGACGCCGTCCGCGAGGAGATCGACAACCTCTACACGGAGTTCGTCGATGTCCTCGCCGCGCGCGAGACGGTCCGCGAGGCGAAGGAGGCCGTCGCCGAGCTCGAATCGCTGCCGACCTCGCCCCGGGCGAAGAAGACGCCCGAGGAGGACCTTCGCCTCGAGGTCCAGCGCGAGTCGGCCGAGATCGCGCTGACGGAGGCCGAGGAGCAGTACAAGTCCGACCTCCGCGCCCTGGGCACGCTGCTCAAGATGACCCCTGTGGAGTCTGAGCGGCTCCAGGTGCGCGGGTCGCTCCACGAGCTCACGCCGTCGCCGCCTCTGGGGGAGCCCCTGCTCAAGCTGGCGATCGCCTCGCGTCCCGACCTGGCCGCGTATCGGCTGGGCATCCGCCGCGCCGAGGCCGACGTCAGCCTCGCGCTGGCCAACCGCTTCCCAGACCTGTACCTGCTTTATCAGCCGTACACGTTCCAGAACAACCTCTACGTCTTCCCGGGCGCCAAGAACGCCACGTCGTGGGGCGTCGGCCTCGGCGTGCCTCTGCCGATCTTCAACCGCAACCAGGGCAACGTCCGCCGCGCCCGCCTCAACGTCACGCAGACGATGGTCGAGATGGCCGCGATCGAGGACCGTGTCGAGATGGAGGTCCGCCAGGCCGAGCGGCTCTACACGGTCACTCGCATCGCCGTCGAGCGGATCGAGCGGTCACTCCTGCCCAAGGCCCGCGCCGAGCACGGCCGCGTCAACGCGCTCTACCTCGCCGGCAAGGCCGACGAGCTGGCCTTCCTCACCGCCGAGCACGACTTCGACCAGGTCGTCCGCCAGTACCGAGACAGCCTCGTTCGCCACCGCCGCGCGATGCTTCGGCTCAACACGGCCGTGGGGGTGCGGGTGCTGCCGTGAGGGGGACGAAGATTATCAACCGCAGATGACGCAGATTTACGCAGATAATTCAAGATTAAATTAGAATTTCCTCTCTCCATCTGCGCAAATCTGCGTCATCTGCGGTTGATAATCTTCTATCCGGCGACGCGCGCCGCCCGCCCCCGCGCCTCGACCTTCACCGTGCGAACGGCCTCCGGCGCGCTCGCCTCGTTGAGGACGAACGGCGCGAATCCCATGTGGACCTTCTGGGTGAGGCCGATCAGGCCGGCCCGGGCGAAGAGCTCGCGGAACCGCCGCCGCGAGCAGTGATGGACGTGCCCTTCGACCCCGGCGACGCAGACGTCGTAAATGAACCAGCCCCAGATCCAGTCGCGGTGGCCGTCGACCAGCAGCAGCGAGCCGCCCGCCCGGAGCACCCGGCGGAACTCGGCCACGGCGACGTCCTGCCTGGGATAGTGGTGGAAGCTGTTGGCGCAGGTCACGGCGTCGAACGTCCCGTCGGCGAACGGCAGCCGCTCGCTATCCCCCTGAATCGGAACGATCCGCCCGAAATGCGCCCTCCACCGCGACCGGCCGCCCTTGAGCATCGCCGAGACGAGGTCGACGCCCCAGACCTGGGCGTTCGGCAGGGCCGTCCGCATCTTCTCGGCGAACACCCCCGTGCCGCAGCCGACGTCGAGCACCCGGAACGGCCGGTCGCCGAACTTCTTCTTCAGCCGGCCGATGATCGCTCGTATGTGAGGGGCCGAACAGTAAGACCTGGAGGATGCTCCGGTCGTACGTCTTGCTCCACTCGACGAATTCCGACTTGGCCTGGGCGGTGTCATACATCGGGGTGGCCTCCCGTGGCGCGTGCGATGGCCGGTCGCGACTCATTCGGACCGGGGAGTGGTCCCTGTTTACCCCATTTGCCTGAGTCTCACAATCCCACACAACTGCGAATCGCGCGCCGGGCCTTATCCGAAGCGAATGGTTTGGGCCGCGGATTCCGTTCTTGTGAAACTCGGGCCTTGTTCCAGAATTCCGTCGCCGTAAACTATCGGCGTGTCGATCGCCTGACGGGGACGGGGACGAAATGGCCGAAGGGCCCAGGAATCGCGTCATCAGCCGGCGGATGATCCGGACGTTCCTCGGATCTCACCCCGGCTTCGAGTCGTGTCGCGACACCCTGATGACCTGGTACAGAACGACGCGGGAGGCCCCCTGGGCGGATCTCGCCAGGGTCGGCGAGAGCTATCCGAGTGCCGATGCGGTCGGTCGATTCATCGTCTTCAACATCGCCGGCAACAAGATCCGCCTCGTCGCGGAGATCAGGTAAAGCAACAAGCCGCGGATCGTCTACATCCGCCACGTCCTCACCCACGCCGAGTACGACAAGGGGGCCTGGAAGGGTTGACGGAGACAGCGACGATGTCGACGAAGGTCAAGGCTCCGACGAAGGCCCGCCGCTCGAATGTCCGCTGGATCGAGCTGGCCACCGAATTCCCACTCCGCCCGATCCGGGGCGAGACGGAGTATCGCCGCGCCGTGGCGCTCGATCCACCGCCTGACCGACCTTCCCGAGCTGACCGACGAGGAGTTCGACTATCGGGACAGCCTGGCCCTCCTCGTCGCCGACTACGAGGACGAGCACGAGCCGATGGACGACCTGCCGCCCTCGGTCGTGCTCCGCGAGCTGATCGCGGCGAAGGGGGTCACCCAACGCGCCGTGGCCGCGGCGGCGGGGGTCTCGGACGCGACCGTCTCGGCGATCCTCGCCGGCCAGCGAAAGCCGAGCCGCAAGGTCATGGCCGCACTGGCGGGCTACTTCGGCGTCCACCCGGCTGTGTTCCTCTGACGTTCGGAGCCGGCGCCCTCCCGACGCGCCGACCGTACACCCCTCGTCGAAGGCCGCCGGCCTGTGCTAGGCTCGCGGGTCCTCGGTGAACCGGACGTCCCTCGCCCTCGAAGCTCGCGACGATGAATCGAACCGCTCGCCCCACCAAGGTCGGCGTCGTCCAGATGCGGTGCTCGACCGACCCCGACGACAACCTCCGCCGGGCGTTGGGGTTCCTGCGCGATGCCGCGAGCGAGGGTTGCCGGATCGCGTGCCTTCCGGAGCTGTTCCGCAGCCAGTACTTCTGCCAGACCGAGGACCACGCCAACTTCGACCTCGCCGAGCCGATCCCGGGGCCCTCGACCGAGGCCTTATCCGAGGTCGCCCGCGAGACGAACATGGTCGTCCTCGGCTCGCTCTTCGAGCGGAGGGCGGCGGGAGTCTATCACAACACGTCGGTCGTCATCGACAGCGACGGGTCGCTCAAGGGCTTGTATCGCAAGATGCACATCCCTGATGATCCGCTCTATTACGAGAAGTTCTATTTCACCCCGGGCGACCTCGGGTTCCGCGCATTCGAGACATCCGCGGCGAACGTCGGGACGCTCGTCTGCTGGGACCAGTGGTATCCGGAGGCCGCGCGGCTGACGGCCTTGAAGGGGGCCGAGATCCTCGTCTATCCGACCGCGATCGGCTGGCATCCCGCCGAGAAGGCCGAGTTCGGCGCCGCGCAGGCCGACGCCTGGGAGACGATGCAGCGGGCCCACGCGATCTCGAACGGCGTGTTCGTCGTCGCGATCAACCGGGTCGGGCACGAGGGGCCACCGGACGGCGGCATCGAGTTCTGGGGCGGCTCGTTCGTCGCCGACCCGTTCGGCCGCGTTCTCGCCCGGGCGAGCCGCGACCGCGAGGAGGTCCTCGTCGTCGACTGCGACCCGGCGCTCATCGAGGAGACTCGCCGACACTGGCCGTTCCTCCGCGATAGGCGGATCGACGCCTACGGTGGGATCACGCATCGCTTCCTCGACAGCGACGCCTGACGTCCTCTCCGCACTCTTCACTCTTCACTCCGCTCCTGGATTTCCCTCTCCCACCATGCCCCACTCCGACACCCCCTCCGCCCTCGGCTACCGGATGCCCGCCGAGTGGGAACAGCACACGGCAACCTGGATCGCCTGGCCCCACCATCGCGAGGACTGGCCCGGCAAGTTCGGGCCGATCCCGTGGGTCTATACCGAGAGCGTCCGATATCTGAGCCGCGGCGAGACGGTCAATATCCTCGTCGGCGACAAGCGGACAAGGCGCGAGGCGGCCGACCGGCTCGACCGCGCGGGCGTGGACGTCGACCGCGTCGTCTTCCACGAGGTCCCGACCGACCGCGTCTGGACCCGCGACACGGGGCCGACGTTCGTCGTCAATCCCTCACTCCCGCCGCAACTGGCTCTGGGCGTCGTCGACTGGCGATTCAACGGATGGGCGAAGTACGACAACCACGAGCACGATGATCGCGTCACTCGGCGGATCTGCAAGCGGCTCGGGCTCGATCGTTGGGTGCCCCGCGTGGAGATCGAGGGGAAGTCGAAGCCGGGGCGGGTCGTGCTCGAAGGCGGCTCGATCGACGTCAACGGCGCGGGCACCTTGTTGACGACCGAGGAGTGCCTGCTCGCCGAGGTCCAGGCCCGGAACCCGGGCGTGGCGAAAGATGTGCTTGAGCGAGTGTTTGCCGATTATCTGGGCGCCACGCGCGTCATCTGGCTCGGCCGCGGGATTTCTGGCGACGACACCCACGGCCACGTCGACGACCTGGCGCGGTTCGTCGACCCGACGACGGTCGTCACGGTCGTCGAGCCGGACATGGGCGACGAGAACCACGAACCGCTCCGCGACAACCTCGAGCGGCTCAAGGCGGCCAGCGACCAGGACGGCAAGCCGCTCCGGGTCGTCGAGCTGCCGATGCCGAGGCCCGTGGTCTTCGAGGGCCAGCGCCTGCCCGCGAGCTATGCGAACTTCTACATCGCCAACGGGCACGTGCTCGTCCCCACGTTCAACGACCCGGCCGATCGCGTCGCGCTCGACACGCTGGCGTCGCTCTTCCCGAGCCGCGAGGTCGTGGGGATTCACGCCGTCGACCTCGTCTGGGGGCTCGGGACGATCCACTGCATGACGCAGCAGCAGCCCGCCGCCTCCGAGTAGGGATGGCACGCCGTTCGCGGCCCATCCGGGCGGAGGTGCGCGATGGATAACGCGAAAAAGCCAAGCGACACGAGCCGCGTGCACGAGGGAGAGGCGGGCGGCAAGGTCCAGTCGCCGAGCCATCACCTGGCCGACCCCGGCCCGGCAGCCGGGGCCGACGTGAAGGCGCCGCTCCAGGACGCGGCGGGCAACCCGGCCGTCGGCGCGGCCGAGGACAAGTCGGGGCGGTTCCCGAGCACGCGGACGTCGTAGGGCGGGCCCGGCCCACCGGGTCGCGGCCGGCGCCGGGGCCCCGGGGATTGGCGCGGTCGGCGCAGGGCGCCCTTGCCCGATTCGACGTCGGGCCTCCTTGATCCCGCACGGGGCAGTGCCAAGGCGAACGAAAGGCGTACGCTCGGGTTCGCTCGGCGCCACGAACCCCCCTCCCGGGACCCGAGGGGACCGACGACCGCGGGATGGACCGCGCACGGCTTGCGGCGGTACGATGGTTGGATTGCACGAATCCACCCCGCGACCGCGCCGCATGAGCGGCAGACAGGCCTCATCATGGACCAGCGCCGACCGCCCCGCCGGGGCGGCCCATCCCAGGGACCCCGAGGCCGGGGGCCGGGGCCGAAGCCCGCCGACCGCAAGCCGCGCGGGCGTCGCCACGCCCATCCCACGCCCAGGACCGACGACGGCGACGACCGGCTCCAGAAGGTCCTCGCCCACGCCGGGCTCGGCTCGCGGCGGGCGTGCGAGGAGTTCATCCTCAAGGGCCGCGTCACCGTGGACGGCAAGGTCGTCCGCGAGCTCGGGACCAAGGTCGACCCCCGGCGCTCGAAGGTCGCCGTCGACGGCGAGCCGATCCACATCGAGCCGCTCGCGTACTACGCCGTCTTCAAGCCCAAGGGCTACGTCTCGACCAACAATGACCCCTCGGGCCGGCCCCGCGTCGTCGACCTCCTGCCCGAGGTCCCCCAGCGCGTCTACACCGTCGGCCGGCTCGACGAGATGAGCGTCGGCCTGATCCTGCTGACCAACGACGGCAACCTCGCCCACAAGCTCGCCCACCCCAAGTACGGCGTCGAGAAGCTCTACCGCGTGGTCGTCGCCGGCACGCCATCGAAGGAGACACTCGACCAGCTTGTCGAGGGGATCTGGCTGGCCGAGGGCAAGGTCCGGGCGAAGCGGGTGCGTCCTGTTGGCAAGCGCGGGGATTCGACGATCCTCGAGATGGTGCTCTCTGAGGGGAAGAACCGCGAGGTCCGGCGGATGCTCGCGAAGTTCGGGCACAAGGTGATGTCGCTGACGCGGATCGCCGTCGGCCCCGTAACGATCAAGGGCCTCTCGGCCGGCGAGTTCCGCCGCCTGACACCCCGCGAGGTCGACATGCTCCGCCGGGTCTCCGAGGGCGAGCACATCGCGCCCTTCCCGCCCGCCCGCGGCGCCCCGCGCGACGCGAGGCCGCCCCGGCCGCGACCCTCGGGCTCGACGCCGCCGGCCGGCCCCGCGTCGCGCCGACCCGCGCAGGGTCAGGGCCGGCCCCCTGCTCTGCCTCGACCTGCGGGACGGCCGAGCGGACCCGCGGCGCGATCTCTAGGGCCGGCGCCTCGGCCTCCTGGACCGGGTCCTCGCCCGCAGGGCCCGGGCTCTCGTCGACCCGGTCCGCACGTCCCCGAACCCCGACCCGAAGGCCCGCCGCGCCGCCTCGTCGGGCCGCCGCCCCGGTCGAACGCCCGGCCCTCCAACGAGGAGATCCTCGTCGAGCCCGCGGGCGATGACGCGCCCCGGCGGGGCCGGCGGATGATCGGCATGGAAGCAAGTCTCCCGCCCGATCGCCGGCCGCGTCCGACGGGGAAGCGGCCGATGCCGAAGGGGAAGCCGAAACCCCCGCGCAGGTCGCTCGGGCCGCTCAAGCCGAGGAAGCCGAGACGGGATGAGGAGGGCTGACGCGATCGGAGGCCGCCCATGGCCGGAGCGACCGTCGACGAAGGATGCGGGACATCAGTCACGTTTGATCCCGCGAGCTTGTCGTGGGCGGAGGTCCTTCGCTACCAGCTGCGCCAAGCCTGGCCAAGCGCTTTCTCGATCCCATCGTCTTCTGGCTCCTCAAGGATGCTGCCAGGTGTGTGGTCTTCGCTTCGCTAGGTGTCTGGCTCGGCGTTACGGGCTGGGTCCTGTTCTCGCCGGCACTGCTGGCCGTCGCGCTCGCTTCCCTAAGTGTCGTACGATCGATCGTCTCGCTCGCCTGGTGGTTTTATCGGGGCCGATTGCTCCGGGAGCGGTGGGGACCAATTACGACGGAAGTAGGGCCCGGCGGGATCGTCCGTCGAGAACAGACAGTCGAGGTCCGCTATCGATGGGTTCCGGGGCAGGTCTTCACGGAATCCGACGCCGAGGTCATCATGGACACCCATCGCGGGCTGCTCTGGCATCCCCGCTCGGCCTTCGCCTCGCCAGAGGAGGCCGGCCGTTTCCTCGACACGGCCCGCGGTTTCCATGCCGAGGCCCTGAAAGCCCAGAGGGATTCACCGGGACACGACGAGGCCGCGTGAGAAATCATCCCTGCGGGAGCACCCTCCGTTGGACGCCGTCGCCCCCGCATGCTCGACCCAGGTCCTCGCTCGGGTGGTCGAGAACGTCGCGATCGCCGACCGAACCTATCGCCTCCGCCTCGACGCCCCTGCGATCGCCCGCGCCATCAAGCCCGGTCAGTTCGTAATGGTCCGGCCATCGACCTCGCTCGACCCCCTGCTCGGCCGGCCGTTCGCCCTGTACGAGGTCGTCCGCACGGCCGACGGCACCCCCGAATCCCTCGACGTCGTCTACCTCATCCTCGGCCGGGGCACCGCCGCGCTCGCCGAGCGGAAGCCGGGCGATATGCTCTCGGTCTGGGGCCCGCTCGGCCAGCCCTTCGGCCCTCCGCCGCAGGGGGACGCCGTCTTCGTCGCTGGAGGGATCGGCCAGACGCCGTTCCTCTCGCTCGGCAAGTGGTGGCTCGGGCAAGCCGTTTACGGCGAGCAATCGTTCGACCGCCCCGCCAGCTCGGCCCGCATGCTCTACGGCGTCCGTGCGGCCAATCTCGCCGCGGGGTTGCCCGACTTCGAAGCCGCCGGCATCCCCATCGACCTGGCCACAGACGACGGCTCGGCCGGCCATCATGGGTTCGTCACCGTCCTGCTCCGCGAGCGACTGGGGCGCGGCGAGCGCCCGGCCAAGGTCGTCGGCTGCGGGCCGCCGCCGATGCTCAAGGCCCTGTCCCGGCTCGTCGCCGAATACGACGTCCCGTGCGACCTCTCGCTCGAGAATCACATGGCCTGCGGCTTCGGCGCCTGCTTCAGCTGCGTCGCCCCGATCCGCCAGGCCGATGGCTCGGTCGACCTCCGCCGCGTCTGCGTCGAGGGGCCGACCTTCCCGGCGGGGGATGTCGTCTGGTGAGGAGCGGTCGACCGCTCCCTATTTGCTGGCTCCCCGCAGGCGGATCAGATCGCGCAGCCTCGCGGCCCGCTCGTAGTCCTCGGTGGCGACGGCCTCGTCGAGCTGCTCCTTGAGGGTCTTGGAGACGGCGTAGTTCTTGCGGATCTCCCCCTCCAGGGCGCGGAGCTGATCGATCCAGGGCTCGTTGAGGGATTCCTCGTCGTCGTGCTCGGCCGACCAGGCCTCCTGGTGGGCGGCGAGGCGATCGATGCCCTCGTGGACGGCGTCGATCGCCTCCTCGCCCTTGCGCCGCTCGATGGCCAGGGCGATCAGGGCCTGGGTCCGCTGGAAGAGCACGGGCCCGCGGAACCGCTCGTGCGACTCGACGTAGTCGCCCCCCGGCCCGTGGCGGGCGACGAAGTCCATCAGCGCGATCGTGTGATCGGCGTCGCGCAGGGCCCGGTCGTACCGCTGCAAGGCCAGCCAGGCGACGCGGCGGTGATAGTACTGGGCGAACTCGCGGTCGGCCTCGGCGCAGTGGATCGGCTCCATGGTCCACGACGGCGACTTGCCGCCCGGCGCCAGGCCTCGCGCGGCCGCGCGGTGGCGGAGGTAGTCGAGGTAGGTGAGGAAATTATGCGGCCGGACGCCGTCGGGCCGGCCCTCGGTCTCGAGCTGGAGGACCCCCAGGTCGAGGCGGATCTGGAGGACCATCCTCCCGTCGCGGGCGCGGACCTCGCGGGCGACCACCTCGCCGGGCTCGGGGTCGTAGGGCCAGCCTTGCAGTGCTTCGTCGATGTCCCGCCGCATCCTCGTCCCCGTCCCGCCTTCGCGACCGTTTCTCTTCCTCGGAATTATATCCCCCGAATACCCCGATTGGCCACGCCGCCACCGTCGTCCGCCGCCATTGACACCCCCTCCGAGCCCGGGCCATGATGTCCCGCGTCGCGAGGCACCGACCGGACGAGACCCCTTCCGATGTTCACCGCCGAGCCCAGCCTGATCCAGCGGATCGAGCGGATGATCCGCGACCAGACGATCGTCGACCCGCACACCCACATCCGCTCGACCGCCCCTCCGCGCCCGACCTGGCGTCGCTGATGAGCTACCACTGGGTGCAGACCGAGCTCATCGCCGTCGGCATGCCCCGCGAGGATCTCGACGCGACGCTGCCCCCCGACGAGCGTGTCCGCCGCGCGATCCCCTACCTCGGCCGGATGCGGAACACCGCCGTCGCCTGGTGCTTCTACCGGATCCTCCGCGACCTCTACGACTTCCGCGAGCCGCACCTGACCGAATCCAACTACCGCGACGTCCTCGACCGCGTCGAGGCCACCGGCCGCGACCCCGACTGGGCCGGCCACGTCCTCCGCGACTGGTGCAAGGTCGAGACGTTCGTCACCAGCCTCGGCAACAGGGGCCCCGACCCGATCAGGCCCCCGGTCGACGTCCGGTTCATGCTCGATGCGCATTACCTGGTCTGCCCGGGCGTCGCGACCGATCTCTTGCCCTTCTTCCCGGATCGGACGAGCAAGCTCGAATATTACGAGGCGCTCTGGTCTCGATCCTGGGCGACCGGATCTCGCACGCCGGAAATCCTGTCCCGCAAGCTGCTCGACTGGCTCGACGCGACGGTCCGCGGCGACGTCCGGTTCACGAACGTCTTCCTGCCGATCGAGGCGCGATTCGTCGCCCCCGACGACACGGCGACCGCCCGCGTCCTGGCCCGGGCCTCCCAGGGCGGGGAGATGGATTCGGAGGACGTCGACACGCTCGTCCGCGCCGTGACGTGGACCCTTCTGGAGTGGCACCACGAGCACCGGAAGGCGTTCCAGATCGCCGTCGGCGCCGAGTATTTCATCTGCGACGGCAAGAGCATCCCGCGGTTCCAGGAGACCTGGACGAGCGAGATGGCCCGCGCCTTCCACCGTTTCGGCAACTGTCGGTTCGACCTGCTGATGGCCTCGGACGTCCTCGCCCACGAGGCGGCGGTGCTGGCCCGGCAGTTCCCGAACGTGTACGTCTCGGGCTACTGGTGGCACAACTTCCAGCCGCCGACGATCGAGAAGAACGTGGCGATGCGCCTGATGGTCGCCCCGATGATGAAGTTCGGCGGATTCCTCTGCGACGCCTATTACGCCGAGTGGACTTACGGCAAGCGCCAGGTCGTCGCGCAAGGCGATGGCCACGGCCTTCGCCCACCTGATCGAGTCGGGCTATTACGAGGAGGAGGACGTCCCGCCGATCCTCGAGCAGATCCTCCACCGGACCCCCCGCGACCTCTACGACCTGGCCTGAGGCTCGATCGGCTGCCGGACTTGATTTCGCGGGGTCGCTTCGCGATACTTGGAATCTCGCCGACTGCCCTCCTAGCTCAATTGGCAGAGCAGCTGACTCTTAATCAGCGGGTTGTAGGTTCGAGTCCTACGGGGGGCACTTGACTACCAAAGGACTTACGGCGACGGCCTCTTCGTCCGGCAGCGTTGGCAGAGATAATCGGCAGAGAAAACTCCCGCCGGACCGCCACTGCCGGGGCCCGAGACGGCGAACCTTCCGGCCCGCCCGTGATCCAACGGGAGGGTCTCGCCGATGCCGCAAGTTTCCGAAGCCGTTCTTCCGCACCGACCGCGCAGGCCTGGTTCGTCCAGATCGGCGGCAAGCAGATCAACCTCGGCCCCGACCGTGACGCGGCGTTCCGCCGCTACCACGAGCTCATGGGGCCGCCACGCAGGCCGCCGCGCCGCCCGTCGGCGCCGAGACCGTCCTCGGCGTGCTCGACGCCTTCCTCGACTGGTGCCAGAAGCACAAGGCCGGTCGCACCTACGACTGGTATCGCGACTACCTCGAGTCCTTCGCCCGAAGACGCTGCCGCCGCGACCTCGCCGTCGACCGGCTCGAAGCCGTTCCACGTCCAGCAGTGGCTCGACGCCAACCCCGGCTGGAAGACCGGCAAGCGGGGCGCGATCATCGCCGTCCAGCGGGCCTTCAACTGGGCGGCGACGCATGGGGCTGATCGAGGCGAACCCGATCCGCTCCGTCGAGAAGCCGAAGGCCGGGCGGCGCGACCACGTCATCACGCGCCGAGCAGTTCGACGGGATCCTCGGCCTGGTCCGGGACGAGGAATTCCGCGACCTGCTGATCGTCTGCTGGGAGACCGGCTGCCGGCCGCAGGAGGCCCTCTCCGTCGAGGCCCGGCACGTCGACGTGGCGGACGGCTGCTGGGTATTCCCCGGTGGACGAATCCAAGGGCGAGGCGTGCCCAGCGGATCGTCTACCTGACCGACGCGGCGCTGGAGATCACGCGCCGGCTCGCGGCGTGCCGGCCTTGCGGCCCCCTGTTCCGCAACACGGACGGATCCCCGTGGAGTTCCGTCCGCGCTGAACTGCCGTTTCGGGCGGCTGCGCCAGGCCCACGGCGGGGCGAAGATCGAAGCGATGGCCCTGGCCCCACCCCGGATCAAGAGGCTCTCAGGGGCGCAGCGGGAGGATCCCGCCGCCCGCGAGGAGCACCGGCTCGCCGTCGAGGTGCGTCGTCACCGGCTCGTCTCCCTGGCCCGGCAGCACGGCACCAAATGGTGCCTCTACAATTTCCGCCACAGCTTCGCGACCCGGATGCTCGAGGCCGGGGTCGATTCCCTGACAGTCAGTGCCTTGCTCGGCCACGCCGACGGGGCGATGCTGGCGAAGGTCTACAGCCACCTCGCCAAGAACTCGACCTATCTCCGCGCCTCCCTGATCACGGGCCGATCGAGACCCGGAGCCGGGCCGACGGCAGGCCTCTCGGGCCGGGTCGAGGTGCGGCGACGCTCCCCGACCCGATGACGCCGGTGTCATGGTCGGACGTCGCTGAACGGGGCTCGGCTGGAGGCGGACGTGTCCGTGCGGGGCCTACGACGGAGCCGCCGGTCGTCGTTCGTCTCCCGTCGTCGAAGCGGACCCGGGCCGGACACCTCGACCCCGGCCATGATGCCCAGACTGGCCACCGGGCCATCTGGTGCCCGACGAATCCGGGAGAATCCGCGAGGAAGCCCCCGCCCGGCCGCCACCGGGACGGGGGCCGAGCGAGCCTTCCGGCCCACCCGTGTCTCGACATTCGCCGGCCCCGAACCATGGATTCAGAGCCGGAGGTGCTTGAGCCCGCCCCGGGAGGCCGAAGTCGCCGCGGGCGGTGTGGCGGGCGCGGAGCCCCTCTCGACCTCTGCGAGGTAGTCGGAGAGCTGCTGCTCGCCGATCCGGATGACGCCCCGCCCAAGGCCGTGGCGGCTGCACCGGAGTCGACCCGATTGGATCAACCTGTAGACTAGCGAGGCCGACACCTCGAGACGCTCCGCCGCCTCGCGCACCGTCACGATCCTGCCCCCGTCTGGCCCGACGCCATCCCTCGAATGGCTCGACGCCAACGGGCGGGAGTACCGCCGCCGGCTTCCGGTCCGAGCCGTGCGCCGGCGGGCCACCTGACGGGATTTTGGAATGTATCGAGTTCCTGCCGGCTTCTCGCGGCCATGGTCCCCTCGTAATCTGTTTTCGCATCGCCTTGGCTTGGTCGGTCGTGATGACCCACACCTGCTCACGAGCGGTCGCCCCGTCTCGGCCGAACCAGTCTTCGCTTGCCGCCGTCCCGGTGACGGCCCGACGCCAAGGGCCCGATCCTCTCCCTGGATTCCGCGCCGGATCAAGACAGGTTTCCCGACTCCGTCGGTCGAACGGCGGAGAGTCCCGTCAAACGCAGCCGTCGCGCGATGCGTCATTCTCGCCACGACGAGCGGACGTAATTGGAGCGCCGTGACATTCCCGAGCTCGCCGGCCTAGACCTGGCGTGAGCGCCGTTCGAAGCCGCCCGGGCACTGCTTGACCGCGCAACCCGCTCACGTGATGCGGCGCGCAGCCGGACGCGGTGTCGGCCTGGGGTTGCGCGCAACCCGCAACGCCCCGCTTGGCGGTTACCGCACCGGGACTCCGCTGCCGTGCCCGGGTCCGACGATGTTCGGCGAGGGCTAAGCATGCATCGCTCAACGACGACAGACGGCATGAGGACGCCGCGTCCCCGCCCTCGGGGAGTAGCAGAGTAGATCGACGCGCCTATTTCCCGCGGGGTAGCAGCCCTTCGTTTCGGATGCGCGTCAGCTCGGCGTGCGAGATCGCCCAGTCCCGCGAACGGCCGCGCCCGCACGCCCGCTTCTCGGCCCGGATGCGGCCGTTGCGGCACCACTCCCGGACGGTGAACTCCGCCTTGCCGAGCAGGTTCGCAGCATCGGCCGTCGTGTACGACTCCCTGGCCGGCCGCCCGTCGGCGAGCAGGCGGTGGAGGTCGGCGACACGCTCGTCGAGCCGGGCCAGCCTGCTCAGGATCTCCCCCGCGATGTCCTCGCCCATGATCTCCCCGCCCTCAACCTGTCGCTGGACGCTCGCCGCCCCCATCCTCCGCGCCGTCCCGTCGGCATCCCGCCCCGAATCGGCCCCCGCCTCTCGGCTCGGCCTGGCCGAGGCCCGACCCCGGGGAGACGATCCTTCTCCGGGACCGATCGCCGGATCAAGACGAATGCTCGAGGCCGTCTCCTGGACGGCGTGACCGTCTCCCTCGCGCGGCCCGTCGCCGGGTCTCAGCAAGGGGCCGCGTCGCGACGGAGGTCTGCATCGGCGGCGCCCGCCCGGCCCGATCCATGACCCGGCCCGCTTGGTCCTCGGCCCGCGCAGGGCTTCGCGGATCGGCCTGCATGCTCGAGGGCACAGGCGGGGCGGTCGCCCCGGGACCCATTGGGCTTCTCTCCGGGCCGCTGGGCGTGAGGCGCAGGCCTCGGGCCCGGGCGGGGCCCAGCGGGCCGTCAGCGGCCTCGACCGCGCGGCCGGACTCGGCGTTTCTCGCCGATCCACTGGGCGGCTCGGCCCGGGCGGAAGTGCTGGGCTTGCGTTGGATCGCGGGGACGGCCGATGGTGTCCCCCCTCATCGGCGCGGGCCGGTGGGCGGGGCGGACCGGGTGACCGAGGCCGCCGGGGCCCGGCTCGGCCTGCCCCGTCGCGTACGGGCCGGCGGCGGCGGGTTGCGCGCAACCCGCCCCGCAGGGCAGACCCGGCCTCGCCGGCGGCCCAATCGTCCGGGCGGGCGCCCGTCGCGACGCCCGGAAGGCATATGAGACGGAGGAGATGGCGATGCGGACGACGGAAGTTGGCAGGCGAGTGGGCCCCGGGGCCGCGCACCAGACTGGGGCCGATCCCGGCCTCTGCGCCGTGGCCGACGCGGCCGTCGAGCTCTGGCGGAATGGGCTGAGGCCCGTGCCGCTGAGGCCGGTCGGCGAGCCGGGATCGGACGGCAAGGCGCCGATCGGGGCCGGATGGGCTGCGCGACCCTACGCGACCGAGGAGGAGATCAGGACGGTCTTCCGAGCGAACCCCGGCGCCGGCGTGGGGCTGGCGCTCGGGCTCGCGCCGGACGGCGGACGCGGGCCCGATCGACCTCGAGGTCGACGACCCGACCGCCGCCGCGGCGACCCTGCGGGCCGTCTTCGGCGAGGCGGGCCCGGCGCGGACGGCCGGCTGGGCGTCGTCCCGGGGCGAGCACCGGATCTATCTCATGGCGCCGGACGACGCCCTCCGGCTCCGCGCCGCGGGGATCGAGTCCGCGACCCTCGACGGCCGGAACCATCCCTGCCTGGCCGGGCTGGAGGTCCGGCTCGGGACCCTCGACCCCGCGCGGCCCAAGCAGACCCAGTCGGCCGCCCCGCCGACTGTGACGAGGGCCAAGGACGGCTCGTTCTCGCCCCCGCGCCGATACCTCGACGCCGACGCCGGATTCGCGCCGTTGCCGACGGCCCTGGTCGATTACCTCGTGGCGAAGCTCCGACGGAGAGCGGTCGCCGCCCCGCCGCCGCCGCCCGACCGCGAGGACCTCGAAGGCCAGGTCCCGATTGACAAATTCAAGACCCAGCTCAAGAAGATGGGGCTCGTCTGGACACCCTGCGGGGAGGGCTTCGCAAGTCGCTGTCCGGCCCACCTTGGCAGCCGGCCCAATCTCACCTTCAGCGAGGGCCGGGAGGGCGAATTGCTCGCATTCTGCCACCGGGGGTGCGACTTCGCCGATGTCCTGGCGGCTGTCGGCCTCAGGCCCGTCGAGGCGTTCTACCGCCCCGGGCCCGGCGCCTCGCCGGCCCGACGTGCCGGGCCGGTCATTCGCGAGATCTCCGAGCAGAAGCGGGCGAGCCTCGCCTACATGTACCGGCGGGCGTGCGAGGCGATCGAGGACGAGCCCACCAGACTCGCCGCGCTGGCCGGGCACCTGGGGGTCCCCGAGGAGGCGCTCCGAAGGCTCGAGGTCGGCTGGCGCGAGGACGTCAAGCTCATCGAGGAGGAATGGGTCGGAACCGGCACATGGGCCTGGATCTTCCCCGAGTACGACGGCCGCGAGGAGCTCGTCGGGCTGCTTCGCCGGTACGAGGACCCGGCCCGCGAGAAGCGCCTCGTCGCCGGGGGGCGACGCGGGCTGACCCTGGCTTCGGGCTGGGACGCGATGCCGGGGCCGATCTACGTCGTCGAGGGGGCCTCGGACGTCGCCGCCTTGCTGGGCGTGGGACTGTGCGCGATCGGGCGTCCGAACAACCGGGGAGGGGCCGACGACCTGGCCGAGCTCCTCGACGGCGACCCCCGCGAGATCGTCGTCTTCGGCGAGCGCGACGCCCGGCCCGACGGCGTGTGGCCGGGCGACCCACGCCCCTTCGCCCGCCGGCTGGAGCGAAAGCTGGGACGTCCCGTCGGTACCCAGCTGCCCCCTCGCCCGTTCAAGGACGTACGAGCGTTCGTCAACGACCGGCTCGAAGCGGGGGCCCTGTCATGAGCCGCGTATCCCGGAACGGATCGAACGGCCCCCCGGCCCCCGATTTCCTGGCCGCCATCGCCGCCGAAATCGCGACTCCCGGGCCCGAGAGCGTCGTCGGCGACGCCGACTCCGAGAGACGCCGCCGGATCCAGCTGCTCGATTCCGCCACGTTCGCGACGCAGAAGTATTCGAGGGAGTGGCTGGTCAAGGGCGTGCTGGTCAAGGGGCAGACGGCCGTCTTCGGCGGCCCGCGGAAGGCGCTCAAGACCAGCCTGCTCGTCGACCTGGCCGTCTCGCTCGGCTCGCCGCGCCAGGGGGGCGGCCCCGCGGGCGAGGACGGTCCTATCGTCCGACCCGTGCGTCGGACCGTCCCCAGGTTCCTGGGCAAGTTCGAAGTCCCCACTCAGGTCAGGGTCGGCTTCTTCTCGGGCGAGAGCGGCGAGGCGACCCTCCAGGAGACGGCGCGGCGGGTCTGCAAGTCGAAGGGGGTCGACTTCGGGTCTCTCGGCGTGATGTGGGGGACAGAGCTGCCCCACCTCGCGGACGACGGCGACCTGGAAGTCCTGAGGTCCTTGATCGCCGAGTACGCGCTCGGCGTCGTCATCATCGACCCCGCCTACCTCGCCCTGCTCGCCGGGGCCCGCGGTCTCAACCCCGGGAACCTCTACGACATGGGCCCGGTCCTCTCCGGGTTCAGCCGGGCCTGCCTCGACGCCGGGGCGACCCCGATCCTGGCCCATCACTCCGTGAAGAACCGCGAGGCCGGCTCGCGGTACAAGCCGCTCGAACTCGAGGAGCTGGCCTTCGCCGGCGTCCAGGAGTTCGCGCGGCAATGGTGTCTGATCGCCCGCAGGCAGGCGTACGAGCAAGGGTCGGGCGGGCATCGACTCTGGCTCAACGTCGGCGGGTCCGCCGGCTTCTCCGGTCTCTGGGGCGTCGACGTCGAGGAGGGCGTCGTCGACGACGGATTCCTCGGCCGGAGCTGGGGCGTGAAGGTCATGACGGCCGAGGAGGTGCGCGACGCCGTTGCGGACGACCGGGAGCGGGCGAAGCAGGTTCGCAACGACGCGGCCGAGGCCGAGGCTCGCGAAGCGATCCTGACGCATCTCGCGAGCCCGGACTGCCGCGGGGGCGATTCTCTGACCGGCATCGCCGACGCGTCGGGCCGCTCC
>CAWFXY010000028.1:0-13358 GCA_963819805.1 uncultured Planctomycetota bacterium
TCCAAAAAACTAAGGGGATCAGATAGTTATTTTGGCGGCTCAGGCGCATCGGAGACCCGCGTCGAGCGTCGATGTTGGGCGCTTGACATTGGAACAAAACAAGAACATGCTCCCTCCCCTTACCAGCTTAGGAGAACGGACATGCGCGGTTTTATGTATCGGGTCGGTGAAGGCGCCGGACTTGCAGCGGTGATGATTTCGATCCTGATGTGGGCGAGCCTCGCCGACGCCTGGCTCAGATAAGGGCGCCCCGGGAGCCCCGGCGATGGATTACGCGATAGCTCCTCTGCCCCAGGCGACGGCACCGGGGGCTCATGGCGAGGCGTGGCAGGTCCTCTGTCTCCGCGATCGGCGCGGGGTCGAGGTGGCCCAACGCCTCGCCAGCTTCGGCTACCGCGGCCATGCCGAGGCGTTTCTCGCGGATTTGCTTGCGGGAGGCGAGCCCGGCCATGCTCCAATGGCGGCGATCGCTGTGTTCGCGAGGGTCGAACCGGCCTTCCGAATAGGCCGGAGGGGCACGTGATCGCCACGGGCGCGCGGCGGCCTTCCTTTGGTGTTGAGGCGGCGCAGGCCTTGGCCTTGACGGCGTTGGCCCATTGCGTCGCGACGGTGACCGGGCCCTGCCTGCGGGTCTTCGGTGCGCTGCAACCGGGCTGGGCGGGAGCGAGCTATCCGACCATCTCGGAGACCCGGCTTTTTTGGGCGGCGTCCTTGATTTTGCCTTGACGACGAGGCCCTGCTCGTCGAAGTTGCGGCGGCGGCCGACGTGTCGCCCGAGGCCGTCGCGGCCGCGCGGCGGCGTCTTCCCGGGGCCCCGATCACCGATTGACTTGATTTTTCACCGAGTTGCAAGCCCTCGACCGCAACGAAGCCAGGAAAAATGTGATAAAAACGCCAGACGGCGATTGCATTGCCCACCCGAATTGGGCCAAACCAAATGCGCCCACGGCGGCCCCGTACCGGCACTCCGCCCTCTGGCGCCATCGCTTTAACTGGGAGGTTCTCTCATGAGCAAATCGACACTGGTCGACGTCGTCCGCGAACACACCGAATGCACGGTCAATGCCGCGAAGGAAGCCGTCGACGCCATCTTCGAAACGATCACCAAGGCGCTGAAGAAGCAGGGCGATATGGCGATCGTGGATTCGGCACGTTCAAGGTCTCGAAGCGCGCTGCGCGCATGGGCCGCAATCCGCAGACGGGCGCCGCGATCAAGATCGCTGCGGGCAAGACCGTTCGCTTCAAGGCCTCGAAGCAGCTCAAAGGCGCCGTCTGAGACGGGTGCCGTCCGGGACAGCGTTTCGCTGCCTGCCCGGTCGATGACGTAAATTCGGGGTCGCCGGTTCCGTTCCGATGGATTGATCAACGGGACGGAATCGTCGAAGGGTACGAGTTCAGCCTGAGCGCGCTTCTCCTGTTCCTCGGAACGGAGGGCGCGATTAGGCTGGATTTGTTTTGGTGGCCGGACCTGCTCAGCCGCGATGACGGTTGAGGTGGCGCTCCAGACGGTCGAAGGCCATGTCGGTCACCACGGCAAACGCGCCGACGACAACGGCGCCTTGAAGGACATAGGGCAGCTTATCGCCGACCAGTCCGTCGATGATGGGCGTGCCGAGTGTCAGCGCCCCGACGGTCGAGCCGATCGCCGCCGTCCCAATATTGACGATCACGGACGTCCGGATGCCGGCGAGGATAGTCGGCGCGGCCAGCGGCAGTTCGACATCGCGCAGGATCTGCAACGGCGACAACCCCATACCGACAGCCGCTTCACGGACGGCATCCGGCACGCCTTCCAAGCCGGCCATGGTGTTCTCTAGGATCGGCAGGAACCCGCCCCGAGATGGCCTCACGCGATCGCCACGCTCGCCTTCGCCGGCCTCGCCGCGGCGACCGCCCTCACGCGCTCGACCGCCCCGGTCGTCCTGGGCCGCTATTCCGCGAGCCTGCTCGTCTATCAGATTCTCAACGTCGTGACGCTGGGATTGCTGCTCACTCCCGCTCGCTGGGAGCGGGCGCGATGGGCCGGATATGCCCTGGCCGTCGCCTCGACCTTCCTCGCGCCGATCAACGAGGCCGTCCGCCAGATCCCCGGCATCACGGCGATTTTGCCGGCCGTTCGCCTGCTGATCGCGTGGTCCTTGATCGTGGGCGAGTTCGACCGGTTCCAGCGGGGAATCATAGCTCGCCGCGCGATCCTCGCCGTCGGCTTCGCGCTGGCGGCTTTATCGCTGCTCGACCTCACCCTCTGGGCCTGGGTCGCGTCGACGTCGGGATTCGACGAGGACTACGAGGGCTATCGCGATCGCTACTCTCTGGAGCAAGTCACGCCGGACGACATCGTGCTCGTGGGCGACTCGTTCGTCTGGGGCCACGGCGTGAAGAAGTCGGAGCGGTTCGGCAACGTCCTGGAGAACCTTTACCGGAGCGAGGGCCGGGGGGTCCGCGTCTACAGCCTCGGCGTCCGCGGCGCGGGGATGGAGCGCGACCTCGAATCGCTCGCCCGCGTGCCCGAAGGCCGTCGCGCCGGCACGGCGATCCTCGCGTTCTATCCCAACGACCTCGGGCCTCGTCCCGGGCCGCGATCGCGATTCCTCGGCCTGCTGGATGCGTCGCGGGGACCCTCGGCCGGTCGAGCCTGGCCTTCCGCGGGCTGCACGACATCCTCGGCCGGGTCGAATCGCCGAGTCTCGATCGCTATCACCAGTCCGTTGTCGACGACTACCGCCGCGACGACCCCAGCTTCGCCACCCGCTGGGCCGACCTGACGGCCTCGCTCGCTCGGTTCGCGAAGCTCGCCCGGCTTCGGAGCTCATCGCGGCCGGTGCTCCTGATCCTGCCGCTGATGGTCGACTTCCGCACCTATCCGCTAGAGGGTGCCCATGAGGATCTGCGAAAGACGGCCGAGGCGGTCGGTTACGACGTGCTCGACCTGCTACCGGCCCTGCGCCAGGCGCTGGGGGACGGGAGCAAGTATCGCGTCCAGGCCGGGGACAACCACTTCGAGCGCGGGTCCATGCCCTGGTCGCCGCGTTGATCAAGGAGCACCTCGAGGCGGGCGCGCCCCGGGGGGAGCATCCACAGGGGGCACGGATGGACACAGAGAGAATCAGGATTGAAACTCCGGGAATCCTCCCTGTGTCCTCTGTGGATCGTTCCTCTTGAAATTCAGGGATCCTGACCCCGTATGGTCCGGGTGACCGGTCAGGTCCGGGTCCGGTATCCCTGTGTGTGTCTCTGGTGAAGAGCGGTTAAATGGATTTGGAGATCGTCGTGGTCTGTCGTATCGTGATGTCCGATTGCAAAACAGCTGAGCGCGGGCGGCGGAGCATCGATCATGGCGTGCGAGGGGTCGGGGAATAATCGTCGAACACGGACGAATTTCCATGGGCACCCTCTCGTCGGCCGATGGACCGCAAGGAGCAACGGACGATGTCGGAAGAATGGCTGATCCAGCGCGGCGGCCAGGAATTGGGCCCGATGAGGTCCGAGGTGCTCAGGCAGCTCGCGGCGACTGGGCAGTTGAGGCCGTCGGACCACGTGCGAAGAACCGATATGGGTCATTTCATTCGGGCCGGCGCCGTGCACGGTCTCTTTGCATCCGCCGCCGGGCATCACGCGCACGACGTGGCGGAGGGGGCGCTGCCCGCCCCGCACCACGAGAAGAAGCCCGAAGCCGAAGTCCCAACGGCGCCGGTCGCCGCGGCGGTACGCCCCGTCCCATGGGCCCGGATCAAGACCGGGTCGCAGGTCGCGTCCGTGTGCGTGGTGGCCCTCGTCTCGCTGATCTTGCTCGCGTCCGCGCTGAGGCACCGTGGGGACGGGGATCCGGGGACCGACGTCGTCGCGGACGGCCCGGCGGAGGGCGCTCCCGCTCCCCAGGGAGCGGGTGACGTCGCCACAAGTGTCTCCGAGGGATCGCGCGAGGTCCCCGTCGCCGCGAAGGTGGCCGTCGAGGACGTGAGGCCGGCCCCCAGGGCGCCGGACGAGCTCAGCGACGAGCTTCGCGCCCTGCCCCCGGACCAGGCGCTCGCCCGGGCCGCCGATTATCTCGCCGGGCCGGAGACCGAGGCCAACAAGCGGACCGCGTTCCTGCTGCTGCAAAAGACCGCCAATGCGGGCGACGGGCGGGCGATGGTCTGCCTGGCCGACTGCTACACCTCGGGCATCGGGACGCCGGCCAGCCGGGCCGAGGCGATCAAATGGCTGCGGAAGTCGGCGGAAGCAGGCGAACCAGCCGGTATGTTCGACTACTCGTCCGCGATCCGGCGCGGCGAATGCGAGGGCCTGGGCGAGTCCGACGGGATGGCCTGGCTGAGCCGAAAGCGCGAACGCGGGGCATCAGCCCGCCAAGGACGAGCTCGGCAGGGTCCGGGCCCAGGCCGTGATGGGCGCCGTCGGCGAGCTCCTCTGCGCAGGCGCTCCAACAACGACGATTCCGACGACGAGAAACCCGCCTGCCAGCAGTTTGGATGCCGATGCGGTGGGTACGAGCGGGCGGGCGTCATTTACAAGGGCGGGCGGCCAATTGACCCTGACGACTGCTGGATCTGCAATCACGACAAGTCCGCCCATCGTCGCTGATCGCGAGCGGGGACGGCGGCGGGGGCCCAGACCGTCGTCCTGAGGGCCTGTGCGGGCCGGCAGCCGCGCGGAAATCGAGAACGCCGCGGACAGGTTGCTCAACCTCGCCGCATCACATTCAACAGGTCGCCGAAAGCGCCGTCGTGTCCTCTCTGGGTCATTCCTTCCCCTCCTCAGCCCAACCACTTCGCCGCCAGCGCCTGGAAGAGCGGGTCGAGATCGACGTTGCCGCCGGAGATGATCGCCCCGACCTTCAGCCCGCGGACCGGCAGCGAGCCCGTGAGCAACGGCGCCACGACGACGGCCGAGGACGGCTCGATGATGACCTTGAACCGCTCCCAGACGAATCGCATGGCCTCCAGGATCTCGGCCTCGCTCGCCGTGACGATCGCGTCGACGCGGCCGCGGATGATCGAGAACGGCCGCTCGCCGAGGGAGGTCCGCAGGCCGTCGGCGACGGTTTTCGGGTCGTGCGAGGGCTCGATCCGGCCCGATTCGAGCGAACGCTTCGCGTCATCGGCCCGGGCGGGCTCGGCGCCGACGACGCGGGTCGAGGGAGACCGGCCCTTGACCGTCAGCGCGGTCCCCGCGAGCAGCCCGCCGCCGCCGACGGGGGAGATCACGACGTCGAGCGGCCCGGCCTGGTCGAGCAGCTCCCAGGCGGCCGTGGCCTGGCCCTCGATGACGTGCCAGTTGTCGAATGGATGGATCAGGGCGTAGCCGTGCTCGGCGATCAGGCGTTCGACCGTGGCCTCGCGGTCGGCCAGGGTCGGCTCGGAGGGGACGACGGTCGCGCCGTAGCCCTCGGTGGCGGCCCGCTTGATCGCCGGGGCGGTCCTCGGCATGACGACGCACACAGGCACGCCGACGATCTGCCCCGCGCGGGCCAGCGCCTGGGCGTGGTTGCCCGACGAGTGGGTGACGACGCCGCGCTCCTTCGCGGCGCCGTCGAGTTGCAACATCGCGTTCAACGCCCCGCGGATCTTGAACGCGCCGACCTTCTGCAAGTTCTCGGCCTTGAGCACCACCGACCCGCCGCAGAGCCCGTCGAGCGTCCGCGACGAGAGCAGTGGCGTCCGGTGGATGTAGGGGGCCAGCCGCTCGGAGGCGCGGCGGATCGCGTCGAGGTCGGGGGCGCCCCTGTCGTCGTCATCATCACGAACGATTCCCGGGAAGGATGAAGACGATCATCCGCCGATGACGCCGATGTCCGCCGATGGGGAACGCAAATGAACCGCAGAGGGCCCAGAGTCACACTGAGGGGAATTCGATCGATCTTCACGTTCTCTCTGTGAGACTCTGCGCCCGCTGCGGCTTATCTCTCGGGTTTCATCGGCGGACATCGGCGTCATCGGCGGATGATCGTCTTCGATTCGCCTCCAAAGTGGACCCCTCGGTCACTTGATCGGGCTGTAGTCGGTCGGGTCGAGGAAGACGGACTCGACCTTGTCGACGATCTTCCCATCCTTCTCGCTCGCCTCGCGGGCGGCCTTCCAGTCGGGGTCGGCCTGGAAGGCCTTCCACGACGCCTCGCGGGCCTCGCGGCTAGGGTAGGCGAGGATGTAGACCAGCGTGTCGGGCTTGTCCTGGGGCGTCCAGTAGCCGACGAGCTCCATGCCGTGCTTCACGAACAGCTTGTTCGTGTGGTCGCGGAACCGCGCGTTGAGGGCGTCGAGCCGGCCCGGGTGCGTGTGATACGTCCGCATCTCGAACAGGCGAGGGCCCGGGGCGGACGTCCTCGGGTCCGCGGCGTGGATCAGGGAGGACACGGCGAGCGGGGCGAGCAGGGCCAGTGGCAGCAGGCGGATCATGGGAGCAGAGTCCTCGGGGACGGGTCGAGTGAACGGGGTAGGGGCCTTTATAAGATGCAAGCGCGGCCCGCTCAAGGGACCGGGGCTGGCCTCGGGTGTCCTCGCCGGGAAGTGCGCGGTCGGTTCCACAAGCCTGGATTCTCGACGCCCGCGGTCTGTTACATTGATTGGCGATGCTACGCATCCCACTCGGACGTGGACTCCGCCCATGGCCTAACGGACGCCGTCCTCCTCCCTCGGAGTCGCCCGCCATGCGTCCCAGCCTCGCAGGACTCTCGCTCGGACTGGCCCTCGCGCTCGGCCTCGCCGCCCCCGCGTGGGGCCAGGCCACCAGCACGAAAACGAAGTCGCAGGCCCCCAAGGCCAAGGCCGCGAAGGTTGACCTAAACACGGCCACGGCCGAGGAGCTGCAGGAGCTGCCCGGGATCGGACCGGCCCGAGCCGCCGCCATCATCAAGGCCCGCCCGTTCAAGACCGTCGCCGACCTCAAGGACGTCGACGGCATCTCGACCCGCGTCTACGACGAGCTCGCCCCGCTCGTCTCGGTCTCGGCGGCCTCCTCGACGGCCAAAAAGTCGACCGCGCGGGACACGATGAAGCAGGCCGAGGCCAAGACCAAGGCCGCCACCAAGGAGATCGTGACGCCGGGCAGAAAGGTCGACCTCAACACCGCGACCGCCGACGAACTTCAGGAATTGCCAGGCATCGGCCCGTCGCGCGCGGCCGCGATCATCAAGGCCCGGCCGTTCAACGCCGTGGCCGACCTCAGGGACGTGGACGGCATCTCCACCCGCCTGTATGACGACCTCGCCCCGAGGGTCACCGTCACCGCGTCGACCGCGAGGAAGCCCGCCAGAGAGCCGATGAAGAAGGCCGAGAGCAAGGCCAGGACCGCGGGCGGGGCACCGACCACCGGCAAGGTCGACCTGAACACCGCGACCGCCGAGGAACTCGAGGAACTGCCCGGCATCGGCCCCGCGCGGTCCGCGGCGATCATCAAGGCTCGGCCCTTCAAGACGGTCGCCGACCTCAAGAATGTCGAGGAGGTGCCCGCCAGGGTTTATAACGCGATCGAGTCCCGGCTCACGGCGAGCCCGCCCGCCGTCGTCGAGACGAAGACGGCCGCGAAGAAGCCGATGGTCAAGGCCGACTCGCCCCGTGCCAAGGCCGCGGCCAAGGAGGCCGAGGAGGAGGAGCACCCGGCCCAGCAGTCCCGCAAGAAGTCCGCGCTCGCGCCGGGCCGGAAGATCAACCTCAACACCGCCAGCGCCGAGGAGCTGCAGGAGCTTCCCGGCATCGGCCCCGTCCGCTCCGAGGCGATCGTGAAGGGACGGCCGTACGAGACGATCGAGGACGTGATGAAGGTCGACGGCATCAAGGAGGGGATCTTCGGCTGGATCAAGGACCACATCACCGTGAAGTGAGCCCGGCGGGGCCGGCCGCCCCGGCAACTCTTGCCCAGCCGTCACGATCCCCGGGCCCGGCGGCTCCGGCCGTTCCGGGCCTTGCGATGCCCTCGAAACGTCGAGCCTGGCCCGTCGCCGTGCCGATCCCATAGCGGTCCGAAGGCGAGGGCCGCGGGCCTCGACGGATCAGCAGACCACGGAGGGCGAGACAATGGGCTTCCTGGCCGGTCGCGTGACGTACGTGCGGTATCGGGTCGGCGGCGAGGGCCCGCTTCCGTTCGGCGAGGACGTCCTCGAGAAGGCCCGCGCCCACGCCATCGGCAAGCACGGGGCCGGGCAGCCGGCCGACGGCGTCGCGGTCGGCTGGGCCGGCGGCGACCATGTCCTCGACACGACGATCGACCTGGGCAAGAACGTCGTCAACGACGCCCTCCAAATGGCGATCCGCGTGGACACCGACAAGATCCCCGCCTCGCTCCTCCGCGCGTACACGAAGATCGAGACCGACGCCCGCGCGGCGATGAACCCGAGCGGCTACCCGACCAAGGCCCAGCGCCAGGAGGCCAAGGAGGCCGCCCGCCTCTGCGCCGAGGCCGAGGCCGCCGACGGCCGGTTCCGCAAGAGTGCCTATTATCCCGTGCTCTGGGACGGCCAGCAAAACGTCCTGTACGCGGGCGCGACGTCCGCGAGCGTACTGGAGCGTCTGCAGACGCTCTTCCGCGAGACCTTCGACCGCACGCTCGACCCGATCACCTCGGGAAGCCTGGCGCACTTCATGGCCGAGACCCGCGGGGAAGGGCGGGCCGTCGAGGACAACGGACCCGTCGCCTTCGCGGGCGAGGGCTCGGTCGGGTCGACGGTCGCCTGGACCGATTCGGACGCCTCGAGCCGGGACTTCTGGGGCAACGAGTTCCTGCTCTGGCTCTGGCACCGGCTCCAGAACGAGGGCGACACGATCACCTTGCCGGACGACTCCGAGGCGACCGTGATGCTCGCCAAGACGCTCGTCCTGGATTGCCCCCGCGGCGAGAACGGCCGCGACCAGCTCACCGACGCCGGCCCGACCCGCCTGCCCGAGGCCTTCCGCGCCCTCCAGTCGGGCAAGCTCCCGCGGAAGGCCGGCATGATCGTCGTCCGCCACGGCCTCCAGTACGAGCTGACCCTCCAGGCCGAGACCCTCGCCGTCACCGGCGCCGCGCTGCCGAAGGCCGAAGGGAAGGGGCACCACGAGATCCACTGGGCCCGCGTGGACAGCCTCCGCCATCTGGTCGAGACGCTCGACCTGCTTTACGACGCCTACGGCCGTCGCCGGATCGGCCCGGAGTGGAGCGACAACCTCGGCCGGATCCGAAGCTGGCTCACGGCGGCGTGACTGTAGGGTCCGCCATGCGGACCGTCTTCGGTCAAGGCCATGGACGAAGATGGTCCGCATGGCGGACCCTAGATCAGACTTCCTTGAACCCGAACACCTTCGCATAAACGTCGAGCTTCTCGCCGAGCGAAGGCCCCCGCGGCCCGCCCGCGTTATGGACGAGGGTGAGCAGCGTCACGTCGTCGTCGGCCGGTCGGCCGCCGCGGAAGCGTTCGACCTCGGCGACGACCGCGGGGCCGATCCGGTCGGAGGCGGCCGGGTCGAGGCCGCGGGCGATCGCGATCAGGCCGTCCTCGCCGAGCAGGCGTCCCGACTCATCGCCCGCCTCGGTCAGCGCGTCCGTGTAAAACACCACGACGTCGCCCGGCCCGAGGTCGACGGCGAACTGGCGGTAAGGCGAGTCGTCGTCGATGCCGAGCGGGAAGTTGCCGGCCACGCCGGGGGCGTGGTCGAGCCAGTCCCACTGTCCGCTCGCGGCCCGATACCAGAGCGGGCGCGGGTGCCCGGCGTTGCAGACGGTCAGGCGGCGGAGGTTGGCCAGGTACGTCGCCACCACGGCCGTCGCGAACCGGAGCGACTGGGCCGACTCGCCGAACTCGCGGTTCAGCGCCTTCACGAGCCGGGTCTGGCTCTTGGTGTTGATGTTCTTCCGCATCTGCTCGCGAAGCGCGGCGGAGACGTCGGCGACCTTCGCGCCGTGGCCCGAGACGTCGGCGACGACGATCCGCGTGATCAGCCCGCCGCCGCAGAGCGAGACATAGTAGACGTCACCACCCCGCTCGTCCCCCTCATACGGACGGCTGTAGACCCAGCCGTCGAGCCCCGGCGTGCTCAGCGACTCCTCAACGGCCCGGCTGCCCCCGCGGATCTCCATGCATCGCATCGCGAGTCCGGGCGGCAGGTGGTGATCCTCGGTCATCGGGACTCCCCGGGGGCCACATCGGCCGAGTTGCGTCCGCTCCACTTTAAGCAACGTGCTGGGATTTCTCCAGCAGGGCATCGGGCGGGTCGTGAGCCGGTTCGAGGCCCGGCCGCCCGGCCCCGGCGCGGGTCCCGAGAACACAGGGCCTCAGTCCCGGATGGTGGCGGGTGCCCCTGGACCGGCCGGTCGAGGGCGGTTCGAGGTCGGGCCCCAGGTCTCATCCCGCACGAAGCTGCACGAAAGCGAACGCAAGGTCTACGCTCGGGTTCGGTCGGCGCCAGGGCTTGGGTCCGCCGAGCGTAAACGGACCCACGACCCGAGGGCGGGAGCACGCATGCTCACGGCGCACCGACGGCGCGGGAAGTGCATCAAGGTTCACTGTTCGCACCGAGCCCATCCCGGCCCGGGCCCCCGCCCGATGAGGATTCCATGAACCACCCGACCATGCACTCGAGCTTCACCGATCCCCGATCGCTGCCCGAGGTCCTTCCGCCGGGCGAGATCGGGGGCGACATGAATCAGCGCGGGGGGCTGGTCGATATCCTCGAGACGGAGCCGCTGAGCAAGATCGACGAGGCCCTGGAGGAGACCTTCCCGGCGAGCGATGCCCCGGCGTATACCCAGCCGGGCGTGTCGCTCGGGCCGCCGCCGAGGCGATGATGGGGCCTCCTTGTCGCCCCGGGGGTGCCGATCTCGACGGATGGGAAAGGGACTCTGCGCACGTACGTCCCGACCCCGGCGCCGTCGATGGGCAACTACCGCCAACACGTGGCCTTCGCCTCGAGCCTGGGATGCGGCTACGCGGCAGCGGCCTATTTCCTGGCCGGTCTGCACTGGCTCTACGGGTCGGTCGCGGCCCTGCTGGCGACGCTCGGCGGCCTGCTGCCCGACCTGGATTCGCCGTCGGGCGTCGAGATGAAGGGGTTCACGGGCATCCTCGGCGTGCTCGGGGCGCTGGCGGTCTGGCAGGAGGTGGGGAAGGTCCACCCGCCGCCGGCCTTCGAGCTGCACCTCTGGATGATGGTCGCGACCTTCGCGATCATCCGCCACGGCCTGAGCCGGACGGTCTCGCACCTGGCGGTCCACCGAGGCATCAGCCACAGCTTCCCGACTCTGGTCGTCTGGTCGGAGCTGATCTATCTTCACTACCCGTCCCAAAGCCACCCCGTCCGTCTGATGATGGGGGCGGCCGTCGGGCTCGGGTTCTTCTCGCACCTGCTGCTGGATGAGATCTGCAGCGTCGACCTTCGGGCGCCCGGCTGAACAAGGCGTTCGGGACGGCGATGAAGATGTGGGCGCCGTCGGTCTGGTCGACTCTGGCGATGTACGGGCTGCTGAGCGGCCTGACCTATCAGGTCATCCAGCAGTGGCCCGACGACCCGCTCGGCACGAAGGTCGAATTCCGGATGCCCGAGTGGCCGGCGAGCTGGCCGAGGCCGAGCTGGCTGGGGCTCTGGAGGAATGACCCCCGCGACCCGAAACCGCGGCGCGATCCGGCGCATCTCCCGGCGCAGCAGGATTATCGCCCCGAGCCCCGGCGACTCCGACGGACTGTCGGACTTCTCGACGCTGCCGCTACCGGGGGTCGATTCGCGGGCTGGACCGCCGGCGCGACGTGGCGGCCGGGCACGATAGCAGGACGCGGGCCTCTGTCCGGGGAGCGGGACGATCGAGGCGTCGCGGAGCCGGCCGCCGGATTGGCGCGGCGGGAATCTCCGCGATCCGTATAATCCATCGAATCGACATCGCCGGCCGGGCGGCCCGAAGGATGATCCCCGGATCGATTCACACCCAATCGTCTCAACGTCAGGGAGAAGCGTTCGATGCGACAGCGCCTCCGCACCGGCCTCCTGGCCGTCCTGGCCCTGGCCACGACCCGCGCGGCCGACGCGCAGCAACCTGCGCCGGCCGTCGCCCCGGCGGCACCGGCCGCGAAGGCCGCGACGCCGCCCGGGCCCGAGGTCCTGAACCAGACCCTCGCCACCGTCAACGGCCAGCCGATCACGCGGGGCGAGCTCATCGAGTTCCTCAGCCAGTATCCCGTCCCCCGCGGCGCCGAGAACGAGGCATATCAGCGCGCCCTCGACGCCCTCGCCAACATAAAGCTGCTCGACCAGTTCCTCACCAAGCAGCGCGTGGCGGTGACGCCCAAGGAGCTCGACGACGAGGTCGCCTCTTACGAGCGGCGGATGAAGGCCGAGGAGCAGCGCGACCTCAAGACGGTCCTGGCCGAGGGGGGCCATGACGTGGATTGGCTCAAGAAGAAGATGGTCCCCTACGTCGCCTTCAACAAGTATCTCACCGCCGCCGCCACCGACGCCAACCTGCAGAAGTTCGCGGAGCAGAACAAGGACCTGTTCACCCGCACCCAGGTGAAGGCCAGCCACATCTTCCTGGCCGTCCCGCCCGACGCCTCGTCGGAGGTGAAGGAAACGACCAGGAAGAAGCTCGCGGCGATCAAGGCCGACATCGAGTCGGGCAAGATCAGCTTCGCCGACGCCGCCAACAAGTACTCCGAGGACGATGCCAACAAGGGGGCACCCAACGGCGGCGACCTCGGATACTTCACCCGCGAGGGGCAGTACCTCGACTCCTTCGCCGCCAAGGCCTTCTCGATGCCCGTCAACACGATCTCCGAGCCGTTCGAGACCGAGTATGGCGTCCACCTGATCCTGGTCACCGACCGCAAGCCGGGCGAGCCGTTCGACTTCGCCCAGCAGAAGCCCGCGGTGCTCAATCGGTACCGCGCCAATCTCCAGGAGCGGGCGATCTCCTCCGAACGGAAGACGGCCAAGATCGACATCAAGCCGATGCCCGCCGACCTGTTCCCGCCCGCCCCGACCCAGCCGCCGACCCCGGCCGCCGGCGAGTCCCCGGCCACAAAGTCCGCCGCCCCGGCGAACTCGCCGGCCCCGCGCTGAGAATCGGTCGTGACTTTCCGGGTAACGCGGGCGTCCCTGCCCGCCCGGAGACGGCTTCGTCGGCCGCGGCCGGGTACCCGACGCGGAGATCGACCGCTTGGATGGAGGGAGGATTGCTCGATTCGGGGCGACCTTCCTCCGTCGGCGTCCCCACCGGGCGAGCACGGTTGGGCGCGTCGATCAGCAGACGCTGCGGCGCACGCGCGTCGCTGCGCTTGGCAGGCTGCCGTGTAGATTACGCGACTCTTTCTCACGTCTTTTGATGAACTCTTGCGACGGTGCGGTCGCGTTGTAGACTGCCGGCTTGTTTTCCGTCCAGCCTCTCTACCGGAGACACGAGCCGAT
>CAWFXY010000029.1:0-98855 GCA_963819805.1 uncultured Planctomycetota bacterium
GACAGCTTGCCCGACGACGGGTTCTGGCAACACCGCTTCCTCGCTTTGCCTGAGTTCGAGCCGATGCGCCTGCCGGAAGCAGGTCGTGGTGGCGTGCCTACCGAACTGGGGTTGGACGCATTGCTAGCTTTCCTGTTGGCGGACTTTCTATGATGGACACTACGCCCGAACCGTTCCTGTTGCTCGAGCCCGACGCAGCGCCTCGTCTGGAGGCTGTGCCGCCAATTATGCCTGCTGCGGAGCCGCTTAGCCGCGGGTGGTCACCAGCACTTGTCGGAGCGGCAACTCTTGGGCTCGGCATCCCTACGCTCTGGGGCGCCTGGCTTGTAGGTGCGCTGTTCGACCGATCGAACGCGTTGGGCTGGGCAGCGTTTATGGTTCTCCTGATCGGGCTCAGCCTGATGGGCTTGGCGTCGGCCGCGAACTGCGCGGTCTCGCAGCCCTGCGGAGGGTCGATCAGCTCCGCGATGAGCTCTGCGCCAGTGGAGGAACGGATAGGGTCCAGCGGGCGGCACGGCGTTGGTTGGAAGGGCTGCCACAGCACTCTGGGATCTTACCGGCTCTCGCCGCAGCTGACACTCCCGATCTCTGCTTGCGCTCTTGCGTTCAGGGCGTTCATGCGCTGCGCGAGGCGACGGATGTGCTAGGGCGGACCGCCGCTCTTCAGAGTGTCGCGATCGTTGCGGCGACCCCTTCGCCTGCAATGGACGTTCTGGCCGTTGGCTGGTGCGGTGTGCGGCTGATACGACAGGTCGCAACACTGCATGGAATGCGGCCTCGATGCTGGGGACGCTGGCATTGCTACGGAGAACGGCCTTAGCTGCGGCGACGGTTGAGCTACAGAGATCGCCGTGAACGCCGCCACTCATGCCGATGGTGTCGCATCCTCTTCTGCGACACTTGGCGGGCGACGTCGCCGGTGCAGGGGTGGCAGCCCGCCGCATGATCGTGTTGGCGCGCGCAGCCGCAGCAGCCTGTTCACCGATATTGCGAGGATAGCACGGCCCCTTCGCCATCAGTGGTGGCCCTAGCCGCAGCCGTGCCGGCCCGCATCGCTGGCAGCTTCGATTGTCGGGCGGGCTGCTGTGCATCTGTCAGCCACAACGAGGGCCTGCGCACCCGCTCCGACCGCGAGATCGTTGCAGCAGCCACACGGTGCCTAATGTTCGCCGGTGGACCGTCGAAGCCGGCGGTCATCTGGCGAATGCTTGTTCACCGCAAAAAGGCCACTGTCGCGAGGAGGAGGAGCCGAATCCCGCTGCCACGGAGCATTCCCTCCCGGCGTTTCAGGATATTCAGGATACGGTGGTTCGCGCCGAGGAGCCCTGGATCGAGCAAAGCCCCACTTCCAAGATGAAGGTGCTCTGGGTCAGCCGCGATTCCAGCACCTGGGCCGTTCTGATCCACTGGAAGAAAGGCCATGTCGCCCGCCCGCACAAGCACCTTGGCGGCGCTCATGCCTATATCGTGTCGGGCAAGCTGCAGGTGCGCGATACAGTCCTGAACGCAGGGGATTATGTTTATCAACCATCCGGCGTTTTGCATGATGCGACAACGGCGCTTGAAGACACGATCTACACGTTCATTTGCGATGGATCGGTGCTGTATTTCGACGACAACAGCTTCACCGGCTATCTTAACTGGGAGACGATCGAAAAACTGCGTGGAGCCGCCAGAGCCTTGAAGGCGGCAGAATGATATCCGCCACATAGCTCCGTGGCACCAGGACGACTGCTGGGACAACCCGTCAAAACCCGCCGATAGACGCCGGCGTTGTTGACCAGGATGTTTGGCGCCTAATACAAGCTTGGGTCGGCGGTCGGCGACGCCAAGTGCTTTTTCCAGGACACGTCCGAGCGTCAAGGCTGCTGCCTCGTCGAACAGCGGGGCCACGATCGTAATGCCGTACGGCACAATGCGCGCCGAACCGTCCATCTCCGTAATTTCGGCATCCAGATAGGTGGGCATTTCCCTTGTGCACCGCTGAGTAAAGCCAGCGCGGATGGTTAGGCAGGGCTGGCCGGTCATGTTCCCTATCAGCGTCATTTTGCCAGTGATCGCCGGCGCGAGGATGACGTCCACTTGACGGAAGATCGTATCCATCACCAGCATTACTCGGCGTCGAAGACGATCGAGCTGGAGGTGATCGACGGCCGAAAGGAACCGCGCCTTACGGAAGCTGTTGGGCCAAGCCCCCGGATCCTGGCGGGTCAGGGTGTCATCGGTGTTCTCGAGGGTCAGTTCCTCGAACGCCGCGGCCGCCTCGGCGAACAGGATCTGACGAAGCGCGTCATACAGCAGGTCCGGAAGCTCCAATGGGATCGTCGCGGCACCCAAACCCGGCACTGCGTCAAGCACGGCAAGTTCAAGCAAGTCGGTGAAATCACTTCCGATGTAGCCCACGCGCATACCTGTGGGCGTCCGTGTTGCGTCCCAACCAAAGGGCGCTTCGATGCTCGACACGTCGGTCTGGTCGAAACCGTTGATCGCCGCCAGAACCAGCGCGGCATCATCGACCGCCCGACAGATCGGGCCGATCTTGTCGAGGGACCAGCAGAGAGACATCGAACCGACACGGGACACCCGCCCAAATGTGGGACGCAAGCCCACCGTGCCGCATCGGGCGCACGGCGCCACGATGGAGCCCAACGTCTCAGTCCCGATCGCGAATGCCGCTAGACCGGCCGCGGTGGCCGCTGCCGAGCCCGCACTCGATCCTCGTGATCCTTCCTCGGTGTTCCAAGGGTTCCGGGTCTGGCCTCCATACCAGATGTCGCCAAAAGCCAAGGCACCCACGCTGGTTTTGCCGAGCAGAACCCCGCCAGCGGCGCTCAGCCGGCGGATCACCTCAGCATCAGTCTCGGGAATGCGCTTTGCGAATGGTTCGGCACCCCATCCGGTGGTGATCCCAGCGGTGTCCAGGATGTCCTTGGCGGCGTATGGGATGCCGTGCAGGGGACCAAGCCAGGTCCCCCCGGCCAGCAGCCTATCCGCCCTCTCGGCTTGTGCCAGCGCAAGCGCCTCGGTCGCCGTCGCGAAGCTGAGCAGGGCGGGGTCATGCCTGCGGATCCGGTCGAGATACATCCGCGTCAATTGGACTGAGGTCAGTTGCCCACCAGAGACCCAGGCAGACAAGTGCCCCACGGGTGCATAGACGATGTCCTCGTCGTTGGACGGCAAGGGAGGTACGACCCGCGGGATGTTCATCCGGGGCTGCGCCGGCATCATAAATCCGGGGAGACGCGGATCGAACACAGTCGCTGGCGGCAGCGAGTTGGGGAGCTTCACTGCTCGGCGCCGCACAGCTAGCTCGATCTGATCAGCCAGGTTGTCCAGCATCTGCGTACGTTCGGCAGCTGTGTATTGGATGCCGAACAGCCGCTCGGCTGCCGCCACAGTCGTACCATCAATCGTGTAATCAGCCATGTGCCAACGCCAGCATCGATTAGACCATCACTGTCCGCAAAGGGCACGGGCTGGTCAATCGATGCGTCAGCCCGAATTCGCTGTTTGAAGGCGGCATTAGGCCGGCGGGCAGCCACTAGTCTAGAGATATCCGGTCGCCGCACCGCGCGGTGCATTTCAAGTGCCGTCTCTCCCGTCTCGGCCCACCCTGTTGGCCGTCCTGGCCCCCTATCCCCCTATATTCCAACCCATTGACGCTTCAGGTTCTTGCGCCTTGATCCTCATGACCATGGTGCGCCATGTCCTGCGTTGCAGCGCCGCGGTCACTCAGGACTTGCTGACGTTCCAGAACACGGGCACCGCACCTTTCAGGACGCCGGTCAGGTTGCTGCGATACGCTGATGGAGGCAGGTATTGGCCGAGCGGCACGAACGGCACCGTCTCGAACGCGCGCGCCTGGATCTGTGCGTCCAGTTTCTTGCGGTCCGCATCTTCGGTGGCGTCCATCCAGGCGTTGCGCAGCGCCTCCATCTTCTCGTCACTCGGCCAACCGAACCAGGCATCCTTGCCGTTGCCGCGGAGGTTGGTGGCGAACACCGGATCGCGGTATTCAGCCGCCGGTGCGCCGTACGGGAACAGCGACCATCCGCCTTTATCCAACGGCTCCTTGCTGGTGCGACGTTGCACCACCGTGCCCCAGTCCAGCGACTGCTCGTCCAGGTTGATCCCGACGCGCCGCAGTGATGCAGCGACCACACTGCTTATCGCGTCGTAGAAGGTCTGATCAGTTGGATGCATCAGCACGACGCGCTCGCCACCATAGCCGGCCTGCTTCAGCATCGCCTTGATCGCGTCCGCATCTGGGCGCTTACGCACCGCGTCCATCCCGGCATCATTTGCCGACGGCGTGCCGGGCAGGAAGAAACCGACCGGCGCACGAAACAGGCTCGCCTCGTCACCCATTACCGCCGTCATCACCTCGACTTGGTCGATCGCGGCAAGGATGGCGCGGCGCACGCCTTCATTGGCGGTCGGGCCTTGCAGGCAGTTCGGCCGCAGCCCGCCGAATGTGCCGTAGATGTCGATTGGAGCGACGGTCACGCCCGACGCCTTGCGCAGCATTGGCAGCAGGTCCGGCAACGGTAAGTCCAACCAGTCGACCTCGCCGGCTGTCAGAGCGTTGGCCGCAGTGGCGGCGTCGGGAATGATGCGCCACTCGACGCGGTCCACCAGCACGCGATAGCCGCCGGCGGCGAAGCTGGCCGGCTCCGGCCGCGGGTTGTAGCGATCGTTCTTTGCAAACACTGCCAGGTTGCCGGCCACGTATTCGTTGGCGACCCAGCGGAACGGGCCGCTACCGATGATTTCGGCAACCTGCTTGAACGGATCGGTCTGTGCCAAGCGCTCCGGCATGATCACCGGCGTCGGCTGCGTTTTTGCCAGCGCGTACGGCAGCGAGGCGAATGGCTTATGCAGCCGGAAAACGATGGTTCTGTCGTCGGGCGCTTCCAACTCGTCCAGCCGGGCGGCAATCGTTTGGCCGATCGCATCGCGGTTCATCCAACGTTGCAGCGAGGCGACGCAGTCGCGCGCCAGTACTTCTTCGCCATCATGGAACGCCAGCCCGTCCCGCAGGCGCATCGTCCAGCGCAGCCCGTTGTTCTCCACCTGATGGCCCTCGACCATCTGCGGCTGCGGATCGAGCTGTTCGTCGCGGCCATACAGGGTTTCGAACACCATTGCGGCGTAGTTGCGGGTGACCAGCGCGGTGGTCCAGACCGGGTCGAGGCTTGTAAGGTTCGCCTGAGGCACATGGATCAGCGTCTTCGCCTTGGCGCTAACCACAGGCTGAGCGAGGGAAGTGCGGCCAAGCGCGGCGGTCGCCGCTCCCGCAAGGAAGTTACGGCGCTTCATTCTGGGCGTTCCTCTCTAAAGCACGAGCCGTCAGTCGAGCCAATGTTCCAGCAGACCTCCCTGGGGAGGTCAATCGTGGCGGATTCGGCGGATACACATGATGGCTTCAGCCTGCCGCTGGGAGGGGTCGAATTGCGACTGTTCGCTTCGCGATTGATGGGCCAAGATCCGGACATTCGTCTCGCGGCTCGTTCTGGCCGAGGTCGGACTGTCGGGTTTTGAATGAACGGCTGGGTAAGCGGACCCTAGCAACCACATAGCTACCGGCCAACTGCAGAAGCCGCTGGTCCGCGTCGCCTGAAGGCGAATATCGCACGTTCAGATCATGTCGGACCGCCAATGGGGCATCTGCCGGAGGACGACGCACTGTGCTCGCAGCCGACCATCTCGCGACTGGAGAACCTGCCGGACAAGCGCACCCTGCTGCGCATGGGCTACACCATGGTCGATCTCTACTGCGACAGCTTCCGCCACGTACCGCGCCGGATCGTGCTCGATGTTGACGTTACCTTCGATGCCGCCTGCGGCGGCTTTGATTACTGAGGTGGCGCCGATGACGAGCAGGACCCGCAACCGTTCATTGCCGGCCCGGCTGATGCCGCCCATCCGTTGCCTCCCGGCGGTTGAATGTTCCTTCGGCGTCAGTCCGACCCAGGCAGCCAGGTGACGGCCTGTCGGATTGAGCTCGGTCGCCAACGTCAGCGCGGTGACCGGGCCCACGCCCGGGATCGTGGCCAGACGCTGGCTGACCTCGTTGGCTTTGTGCGCGGCGATCAATCCGGCCTCGATTTCCTTGATCCTTGTGTCGAGATGCTCGATCTCCTGGCCCAACACGGCGGCCATGTCTTTGGCCTCGGGCGGGATCGTGGTCTCAGCGTCAATGGCGGCCAGCAGTGGAGCTACCTGGCGAATACCCTTGGCGACGATCACGCCGAATTCGGCGGCATGGCCGCGCAGCGTGTTGACCAGCTGGGTTCGCTGACCAACCAGGGTCTCGCGCACCTTCAGAACCATGCCCTGAGCTTGCTGCGTGACGGACTTCACCGGCACGAAATGCATGCCTGGCCGCCCGGCCGCTTCACAGATCGCCTCGGCGTCATTTCGGTCGTTCTTGCCGAGATGCTCCCTGAGGAAGACTGGTGTGCCACTCTCGTCCGCGCCCCCGGCACATGACATCGTTGCCCCGCTGACACCCGTGCGCTCCGCCGGCCGCTTGAACAGGTAGACACGCTGCGCAAGGAACTGACACCCGACGCATGCGTTCGTCGCGCTGGGCGCCGATCGTCCAGCCGGATCGAAAAGCGATGCCACGTCGTTACGAGACAAGTGCGGGATATACATCCTGCACAGCTGCCGCAACGATCTACCCTCGATAAGCGTTCTTCCTGAGCCCAGATTCCCGTGCCATGGCTTGGCAGCGCCGCCAACTGCGTCGTGTCAGGTTCGGCGGACGAAACCTACCACCGACCCGTCGGGTGGCGGTCGCGGCGGCAACCCCTTCTCGGCGGTACTCACGACCTGGAGCGTTTGTGTCGGGAAAGCGAACTCCACGCCGTCGTCTCTGACGAGATCCATGATCTGTAGGAGCACGGCCTCCCGCTCCCTCAGCTCGGTCGCATAATCTTCGACCTGAAGATGGAACAACACCAGGATGTCCAGACTGCTCTCCCCGAAGTTGTTGAAGCGCACCTGGCAGGTGCTCTCCTCGGCCAACGGATGATCGAGGATGAGCTGCCTGATGTGGACAATCAGTTCTTCCACCTTTTCGCGCGGCGTATCGTAGGTGACCTGCAGGAAGAATCGCTGGCGACGCTTGGTTCGAAGGCTGAGGTTTTCGACCGTCGTGTTCACAACCGCGCTGCTCGGAATCGTCACCAGCGAGTTGTCCGGCGTTCGGATGCGGGTGCTGCGGAAGCCTACGTCCTCGACCGTCCCTTCGCTCGTTCCGATTCTGACGAGGTGGCCGACGCGAAACGGCTTCTCTAGTGTGATAAGCAAGGAACCGATTAGATTAGCGATCGTGCTTTGAGCCGCCAGCGCGACAGCGAGACCACCCACACCCAGCCCGGCGAGAATTGAGTAGGCGGGAAACCCCAACTCGTCCCCGCCTCGGATCAGGATGACAGTGGCAACCACAAGACCGACCAAGCGGGTGCCCAGCCTGATGAGCTGGCTATCGAGGGTTCGTGTTCTCAGGTGTTCCGACGCCACGATCGCCTCGCCGATGACGACGGAAGCGAGGATGGCCAGACATGCCGCGCCGAGAACGACCGCGGCAGTGGCGGCGTAGGTGATGACGACGCGTGCGTTTCCGCCGATCCGAAGGATGGTGTCGAGCCATGGCACGAGCAGACCGGCCACGAAAACGATCGCCAGAGGCACCAGCAGCGCGCGCCAGCCGGCACCCGGTGCGTCGTGGCCGGCGTCAGTGCGGCGGCGTGCCAGACGGTGCCCGCCAAAGATGATCAGCCCGCCGAAGAGGAAGCCGAGGCCGAGGCCCAGCCATTGCCAGGTGGCGACACTGGCGACGCGAGCCCGCGCCCAATCCGGCAGGTTCAGCATCCATCGGGGCGGGATCACGTAGCTCAATCCGACGGGTGAGCTCAGGAAGGCGTCATAGATTGTGGCCGACGCGCCATGGCTTATCGAGCGATAGACCTCGGCCAGTTGCTGGGCAGGACCTGGCTTGTAAGGCAGATCCTTGACCCGATCATAGAACTCCGGCAGGCGATCGATCGTTGCGGCGGACACGAGATATTCGCCGGCACGCGGCCCGTTCTCTATAAGACCAATGTCGATTTCCGTGTTCGGCAGCCGCCACCGCTTCAACGGCTGCCGCGCCATCGCGTCCTTGTCCGGTATCTCCGTGAAGGCGGGAACGTCGATGCGATCGAGTATCTCCTTGAGCTGCAAGATACGCTCGACGGTGACGGTGTCCTTCAGCACCGGTGCGATGTCAGATAGGTCGAGCAATCGAGCGATCTTCGGTGCTTCCCTCAGAGCACTGATCTGTTTCAGCCGTTGCTCCTGACTCAGGTAGAGCCTGTCGGACTTGCCGTATTCTTCGAGCACCTCCCTCATGCGGCGGTAGATATCGTCGGTTATCTCAACGAAATCCTGCAGTGTCGCCCGTGGACTGGACGTGTCAGTGGGACGCAGTGGGTGATCGTCGGCCGCGTGGGCGTACGAACTCCCCAGCAGGAAGGCAATCAGAACGGCAGAGCCGAGCCATTTCGAGTAGACGCGAACAGATCGTGTGCTGCCAGTCACCGACGTTCTCCTCAGTTGTTTCTCCAACCGAGACTTGCGGCCCTGTTCGGACTGGCGAAACCGACAAAACCTGCACACTGGTAGGACGGCTGGCAACTACGAGGCTGCAACTCCGTCCTCTTATCGGAGCAGCGTCGCGCGCACCGTTCCTCAGTAAAGGTTCGGCAGCGCAGACGGCTGAGCCGCCAGGAGGCGCCAGGACGGCTTCGAAGGCCCGGGCAGGGTTCGGTAGCGGTGAGGGCCTCGACCCGCTTAGCCTCGCCGGAGGCCTCGCGCGCGTGCGCGCGGATGCGTTGGATTGACGGCTTGACGCGGGCGGCCACGAAAGCGCAATGGCCGCTCATGGTGACCATCACCTGGGTCTACGCACTGCTGGCGATCGTCTTGGCCGCCAATGCCGTGGTCGCGTTCGCTGCCATTGCCAAATTAGCGGAGCCGCGGCGCGGTGCTACGCCTCGCTAAGCTCCTCCCGTGCCTCGCGCCCGCGGGCGCGTCCCGCGGCATGCAAAAATAACAAGCGAGAAGGACTGTTATCGCTTCTAGCTGTCGCGGCGGATTCCGACAGTCCTGCGCGAGAGCCTCGATCGAGACGCGGTCACCCGCGTTGCGATGTGAGAGTCGGATCCGGCGCGACGCGGACCAAGGTCTTGCCGAAGTTCTCGCCGCGCAGCATCTCGGCGAAGGCGGTGGGGATGACCTCAAATCCCTCGCGGATATCCTCGCGGTAACGGACCTCGCCAGAAGCGACCCAGGGCGCCATCTCGGCCAGGAACGCGTCGTGCCAGTCCGCCGCATACTCGCCGACGGAGAGGTTCCGCACGCTGCACGCCGCGGGCTTCGGCGCGGCGGCGTTCCTGCGCTCTGGCGTCCGCCCCGGGAGCATCGCCGTAATGCGCAATCAACCCGCAAATCGTCATCCGCGCGCCCGGGTTGAACAGCGGCAGCACCGCCTCAAACACCGCCCCGCCGACATTTTCGAAATAGACGTCGATGCCGTCCGGGCAGGCAGCCTTCAGGTCCTGGGCAAAACTGGGTGACAGGTGCGAGATACAGGCGTCGAAGCCGAGCTCCTCCACCACGTAGCGGCACTTCTCCTCGCGCCCGGCGATGCCCACCACGCGACAGCCCTTCAACCGCGCAATTTGGCCGGCGATCTGACCCACGCCGCCCGACGCCGCCGACACGACCGCCGTCTCGCCCGGCTTCGGCTCGCACTGCAGGACCATGCCGGCATAGGCGGTCAGGCCCAGCATGCCGAGCACGCCCACGGCGTGGCTGATCTTGCCGCGGGCCGGATCGAGCTTGCGGGGGACCATGTAGCCGGGCCGGGGGACGCCTTCGCCCATCAGGCCGTACTCGGCCCAGCCGTTGGTGTTGAATACGAAATCGCCCGCCGCGAGGCCGTCGATCCGGCTTTCCACAACCTGTGACACCGTGCGGGCGTGGCAGGGCGCACCCTCCGGCTCCTCGCCGCGGCGCTTGTAGCCCCACTGATATGGATCGAGGGAGACGTAGATTGTCCGGGTGAGCGCCTGGCCGGGGCCGGGTGTCGGGACCGGCGCCTCCTTCAGCGCGAAGGTGGCCTCATCGGGCCAGGGCGGAGGGGGCCGTTTGGCAAGCGTCCAGTAGCGCGAGTTCACGGTACCCTCTCGATAAGCACCCGCGCTTTTTGCCAGCCGTCGCCGGCGGCGTCCACAACCGACGAGGCCATGGCGCTGGCATGTGCCGCACACCGCACCCACGGGGGAGCCCTCTTTCCTCGAACCCGCCGAGAACCCCGGACAGCGTCTCCCAGCTTTAGTCTGGAAGATACATCTCCTCCATGGAGCGCAGACGCGGCTCGTCCAGAATGCGGCCATTGCTGGCGACGCCCCAGGGACTCTGAGCCGCCTGGGCACGGAGCGCATCCAGGGCCAATGTGCCGCGCTGCTGAAAATCACTCAAGAAATCCCAGTTGGCCTGCAAGCCTGCCATGGTGGTCAGCGCGGGAAACCAGGCCGCGGCGGCCCCGGCATCCTGCTGCGCCTGTAAGGAGGGATACGGCGACAGGTGGGCGGGAATGAGGGGGACGACGGGCCCGGGAATGAGGCGGATCGCCTCTTGAATTTCTTCCCAGGTGCGCAAGCCATTGGGGCAGATGACATCGACCTGCGCTTCGGCTTTGTAGGCCTGGCAGCGTTCAATAATCTCCGCAAAGCTGGCGCCCGGCACGCCGCCGAGATCGCACCGGGCCATGATCACGAAGTCCGGGTCGAGAGCCTGTTTGGCATCCATCGCCGCCCGGAGCTTTCCGACCATCTCCTGAATCGAGATACAGCGGCGGCGGGGGCCGGATTTCGGCGGAAACGTCTGGTCTTCAATGTGGGCGCCAGCGATGCCCGCCTGAATGTATTCCCGCACGGTGTAATGCGTACTGATGGCATCACCGTAGCCTGTGTCGGCATCCGCGAAGACCGGGATCTGCACGGTCAGGACAATCTTCCGGGCGTTGTCCACCATGTCGCGCATACTGGTCCCGGAGTTGGGCCAGCCCAGTTGGTGCGCCGAGGTATTGCCCCCGGACATGTAGAAGGCGTCATAGCCCAGCGCTTCCGCCATCTTCGCGCCAATGGGATTGATCCCGCCCGCTAAGACAAATAATGCGGGCCGTTGAAACAGGGTCTTCAGTCGGGTCGTCATACGTTGACGCTCTGGCATACGCAGTCTCCTCGTGTGTGACCGAACCGTCCTGGCGTCGCGGGGTGCGTCATGGTGCCGGGCAGCCAGCCAGCGCCTCGCCGGCTCATGCCAAGATGCCTCGCGGTGCCTCAGAGCAACACAGTGGCCGAAGTGCCATGGGTGTCCTCATACGTGGATGGGGGCAGGACCCGCGTTAGGCGCCCACCGGCACAGTGGCACTGATCCGCGGAACTCCCAACGAGCGCGTCGTGTGGCCCTGGCCTGTGAGGTCGTCAGCGAGGACCACATCACCCGGTCCAAAACGGCGCGTGGTGCCATCGCCGATCCCGATTTCCATCTGCCCCACGAGAATAAAAATGTATTGTCGCCGGGGCGCGGTGTGCCAATCGCTCCAATAGTCCGCAGGGAAACAGCGGAACACGAGGTTGGCACCCGCCTGAAGCGCAACGTTGTGGTTCTCCTCGGCCGGCAGAGGGAGATCTTCAAAATGGGTCTGGCCGTCGTGGCCCGTATATATCCGTACGATCATGCGCGTGCTCCTTCCCACAGAGAGATTATCGTGTACGCAAAGGCGTAGTCCGCGCCATCGCCGACGACGAAACCTCTGGCATCCTTGCTCCGCACGCTTCCACCGGAAGGTACAGAAAGCATGATGCTGATCATCGTCCGGCCCTCCTGATTGATGTTTACATTAATGGCCGCGACCGAGAATCCTCCAGTGCTCGACTGGGCAGCGCGAGCGAGGGGCAAAATTCGGTCGATAGGCTGCTATATGGTCGCACAAAGTCGAACCAAGTCCGCCATCAAGGATAGCAACCCGGACGAGGGCGACACGATGAGCACCCCGTGGCGACCATCGCATTCGCTGGCGCTTGCTCATGCGAGCATCGGCTATCTCTTCGACGTATCGCCGGCGCTCGGCGTCGGTAGAGGGGTGATCGCTATGATAGTGGCGATGGTAGCTCGCAATGCCGACTTGGCAGCGTGGTATCTGCCCTCCACCCTACTTCAACAGCACTGCGATTAGACGGTCCTCAGGGCTGCCGGCCGCGTCGAGACATCGGTCGCGCAGGGCCTCCTTGTACAGCTCGTTGGTGACGTGCGGGAGCAGGGGGTTATACTAAAGCGATTACCTGGGAGCAGGATCATGTGCCGCAGCATCAAGACATTGTTCAATTTCGATCCGCCCGCGACCGATGAGGAGGTCCGCGCCGCCGCGCTCCAGTTCGTGCGCAAGCTGAGCGGCGTCAGCACGCCCTCGAAGGCCAATGAGGTCGCCTTTGGCGACGCGGTCGACGAGGTGTTTGAAGTGGCCCGCCGCCTCATCAACCGGCTGGAAACGAGCGCCTCGCCGCGCAACCGAGAGGAGGAAGCGAAGAAGGCGAGGCAGCGCGCGGCCGAGCGGTTTGGGCGACCGGCTTCGGCTTGATGGTCTGTGCGAAAGGCATGACGGGGTTCGATGGTGCGCCTGCGGTGTATTTTCTGCTATCCAATCAGGCCGTTACATCACAGGCCGGATATTGGGTGTGGATGGCGGCGCCATGCTGGTCGGCCCCAGTCGCGCATCACAGCGCACCGGCCGATCCGCATCAGCCAAGGCGCACCACATGCAGATCGGATCGGCCTGCCGCATGCTGGAACGTCTCCAACGAATAGGCGATGCGCTCAGGGTCGATCACGCGGGTGATGAAGACGAGATTGGAACGATGATCGCCCGACGGCCAAGCGGGCAAGTGCTCTGGCGGATGTACCACGTGTTGCGCCACGTTCATGACCACCGGGCCGGCATCGCCGATGTTCAGCAGCCCCTTTATGCGCAGCACGTTCGGCCCATGCACCTGCAGCAACATGCTCAGCCAGACGCCGAAGCCCGTCCAGTCGAGCGGACTGTCGAACGCCAATGAAGTCGACCGCACTGACGGATGCGGCTGCGGCAGGCCTGTCGGATCGCGCAGCACCGTCTCCCATCGTCGCTTGTCTTCCTGCCCCTCATCTGGCGCCAGAGCCTCGAAAGCCTCGCCGAAACGCGACACGATAATGCGTGCTGTCGGATTGAGCGCCCGGATTGCCACGCGGCAACGCGCCACCTCCTGTCGCGTGGTCAGATCAGACTTTGTGATGACCACCCGGTCGGCCGCGATGATCTGCTTCCGGACCTCCTCATAGCGCCGGATCTGAACCTCCGCATCGATGGCGGCCAGGGCGACGACCACCAGAGGCACGTCGAACTGGTGCCGCAACACCGGGTCAGTTGCCAGCGAGAACATGACCGGTACCGGGTCAGCGAGCCCGCTCGTCTCGATAACCACCTGGCGCATCGCACCCACGCAGCCCTGCTCTTGGTCCAGCAGGTCGCGCAGCGCGCCGACCAGTTCCTCGCGACGGCCGCAGCAGACGCAGCCGCCTTGCAGCAGAATCGATTGATCCTCGACCATGCGCGCGAGATGATGGTCGATGCCGACAGCGCCATATTCGTTGATGATAACGTGAATATCTCCGCGCGCTTGCTCCGCCAGGTAGCGCCGCAGCAATGTCGTCTTGCCGCTCCCAAGGAAGCCGGAAAGGATCGTAATGGCGCGCCGTCCATGCCGCGTCATGCGTTGCTCTCGACATTGCGCAGCCGCTCCAGCAGGCTCTCGTCCAGCGGGTCGAGCGGCTTGCCGGCCATCTGCTCGGCGACCCGCCACAACTCCCCCATGGCTGCGGCGAGCCGTTGATCGCCCTTGCGATTGCCCACTATGTAGCTGGTGGCGCTCCAATCGTCGCCGACCTCCAGCCCGTACTGCGCCAGCACCTTACGCAGCAGGCGGATACGTGCGTGCCGTTCCTGCCGGCGGCTGGTTTCGCCCGATCCATGGCTCACCTGCACTGGATCGAGCTGACGTTCCGACCAGTGGATCTCGCCGAACATCTGGCCGCAGAGCACGCACATGCGGCGCGACCTATGACGGCCGGAATGGCTGGCGCGCGCGGAAATCCTCCGCCATCTCTTCCATCGTCACCCAGCGCACTCCGTCATGCGCGTTGATGTGCCCGATCAGCCGCTCCAGCATCAGCAGCACCTGCGGCCGGCCGCTCACATCGGGATGGATGGTGATGGGAAACACCGCATAGTCCATCTCGCGATAGACCCAATCGAATTCGTCCCGCCACATCTCCTCCAGATGCCGCGGATTGACGAAGCCATGGCTGTTCGGCGACTTCTTGATGAACATCATCGGCGGCAGATCGTCCACGTACCAGTTGGCGCCGATCTCCACCAGATCGACCTCCTTGCCGCGCTGCAACGGATGCATCCAATCGGCCGCCTGTTTTGAATAGTCGATCTTGGTCCAGGAATCTCCGACCCGTGCATAGAACGGCAGGAAGTCGTGATAGGCTTGGCTGTGATCGTAGCGAAACCCGTTCTGCAGCAAGAGCTCCGCGGTCACCGCCGACATCTCCCACCACGGCGCCACATAGCCGCGCGGCTTCTTGCCGGAGAATTTTTCGATCAGTTCGATCGACTTCTTCAGCACGTCCTCTTCCTGCCGCCGCGTCATCGCCACCGGGTTCTCGTGCGAATAGCCGTGCGCGCCGATCTCGTGCCCCGCGGCGACAATCATCGCGGTTTGCTCGGGGAAGGTCTCGATCGAATGGCCGGGAATGAACCAGCTCGCCTTGAGCTTGAACTTGTCGAACAGTTTCAGGAGCCTAGGCACGCCCACCTCGCCGGCGAACATCCCGCGCTGGATGTCGGAGGGAGAATCCTCGCCGCCATAGGAGCCGAGCCAACCCGCGACCGCATCGATGTCCACGCCAAAGCCACAAAGAATCTGTTTCGCCACTCGCTTTCTCCTTCCGGGTCACGGTGCCCTCGATTGTATCACGTCACGCGTTCGGCATCAGGGCATGACAATTGATACGAATGCCTGCGGCTCGAACAACTGCCCAATCGAAAGGCAGGGCCGCCGTCTCGCGCAACGCCCGATCTTGATATTTATTGATGAGCCTTATAAGCGGGGTGGGAGACCATTCGCGGCCGAGCAAGCGTCCCGAGAACCTCGCGCAGCGACGGTTTCTAGTACCATGTGCGGCGTCGTACACGCGGCGAGGGAGGGTGCAGATGAGCTATCTCGACAAGACCGCGCTTCAGGTAGTCGGCACCCGGCCGATCCGCCCCGACGGCGTCGACAAGGTCACGGGCCGGGCCAATTTCGGCGCCGACATGACGATGCCGGGTATGCTGTGGGGGCGGATCAAGCGCAGCCCCCATGCTCACGCCCGGATCGTATCGATCAATACCGAAAAGGCGCGGGCACTGCCCGGAGTGAGGGCGGTCATCACCCGCGCCGATTTTCCCGACATCACGCCCGAGCGCGCGCATATTGGCGCCGCGCCGCACAATCTGCGCGACCTGTCACTGAATTGCATGGCGAAGGGGAAAGTTCTCTACGAGGGCCACTCGGTGGCCGCGGTCGCGGCGACCTCGCAGCTGATCGCCGAGCAGGCGCTCGACCTGATCGAGGTTGAATATGAAGTCCTACCGCACGTAATGGATGTCGAAGCGGCGATGGCCGAGGACGCGCCGCTGCTGCACGACAATATCTTTACTGCGGGGATCGAGCCGAAGCCCGAGAAGCCGTCGAACATCACCAAGGTCGTGCGTTTCGCCAAGGGCGATGTCGAGGCCGGCTTCAAGGAAGCCGACGTGGTCATCGAACGGCGCTACACGACCAAGCCGGTACATCAGGCCTATATCGAGCCGCACGCCTGTCTGGTTTCGGTCGGGGCCGACGGCCAGACGATCATCTACAGTTCGAGCCAGGGTCAGTTCATGGTGCGCGCCTATACCTCGCGCATCTGCGGCGCTGATATCGCGAATATCCGTGCCATCCCGGCCGAGATCGGCGGCGGCTTTGGTGGCAAGACGATCATCTACCTCGAACCGCTTGCCTATATGCTGTCGAAGAAATCGGGGCGACCGGTCAAGATCGTGATGAGCCGCGAAGAGGTGTTCCGCGCCACTGGCCCGACCTCTGGTGCCGTTGTCGAAGTCAAGCTCGGCGCCAAGAGGGACGGTCATATCGTCGCGGCGCAAAGTATCCTCAAATTCCAGGCCGGCGCGTTCCCCGGATCACCGGTGCAGCAGGGCTGCATCTGCGCGATGGCGGTCTACGACTTCCCGAACGCCCTGACCGTCGGCTACGACGTGGTGTGCAACAGGCCGAAGGTTGCGGCGTACCGCGCGCCGGGCGCGCCGATCGGGTCGTTCGCATTGGAAAGCTGCGTCGACGAACTGGCGCGCGAATTGGGCATCGATCCGCTTCGGATGCGCGAAATCAACGGTGCCAAAGACGGCGTCAAGTCGACGCACGGCGTCACCTGGGTCAATATCGGCTATCAAAAGACGCTGGAGGCCGCGCGTGCCAGCGAGCATATGAAGGTCGCGCTGAAGCCCAACCAGGGACGCGGCATTGCCTCGGGCTACTGGCACAATGCTGGCGGCGAATCGAGCGCCGCGGTGCACGTCAACGAGGACGGCACGGTCACCGTCACCGGGGGCCATCCCGATATCGGCGGCTCGCGCGCCTCGATGGCGATGATGGTCGCGGAGGTGCTGCACATCCCGTTCGAGCACGTCCGGCCGGTAGTTGGCGATACGACCGCGATCGGGTTCAGCGCCTCCACCGGCGGCAGCCGCGTTACCTTCGCCGGCGGCATGGCGGTGACGCAGGCGGCCGAGAATGTTATCGAGGTGTTGAAGAAGCGCGCTGCGGTCATGTGGGAAATCAGCGCAGACGCGGTCGAGTGGAAGGACGGCAAGGTGTACCCGGCTGGTTCGAATGCCGGCAGCTTCGAGCCGCTCGATCTGGCCGCCATTGCCGCGCGCTCGGCCCGCACCGGCGGGCCGATCAGCGCAGAGGTGCAGATCAATGCACAAGGCCAGGCGCCCGGGTTCACGACGCATATTTGCGATGTCGAGGTCGACCCGGAGACCGGCCACGTCAAGATCCTACGCTACACGGCGATCCAGGATGTGGGCCGGGCCATACATCCCTCTTATGTTGAGGGCCAGATGCAGGGCGGTGTGGCGCAGGGCATCGGCTGGGCGCTCAGTGAGGAATACGTCTACGACCAGGACGGCCGCTTGGAGAACCCCGGCTTCCTCGACTACCGCGTACCGGTCTGCTCCGACTTGCCGATGATCGACGCGATCCTGATCGAGGTGCCGAACCCACGGCATCCGTTTGGCGCACGCGGCGTCGGCGAGGTCCCGATCGTGCCGCCGATGGCGGCAGTTGCCAACGCGATTGCCGACGCGACGGGGCTGCGGCTGCGGGATCTGCCGATGTCGCCGCCGAAACTGCGTGCAGCGCTCGACGAGCACGACCCGCCGCGGATCGCTGCGGAATAACCCGCATTTTGCCTGTCGCCCCCGCGTTGGTGCAGGGATAGCTCGGGAGCGGCGTCCGGTTCTGTCACGACTCGCGCGATTTGCGTTGCAGCGCGCCGGCTGAGTTTTGCTGATCATGCGACCTGCATTGTGCGCCATCGACAGTGGGCGTGGCGGAGAAATCGACGGCGGCCCGGTGCGGTGGCGCGCCCACGCCTGCTCCCCGACAGTGCGCGGCAGGACAGTCGCCTACGTCGGGGTGGGGTCTCCGTTCCAAAGCTGCCGCCGTCCGCCCATGCCGCTGCTGGCAAAGCGAGCGAGCTTAGCATTCTAGGTGGTGGATATCTGATGAGCGTCACGGTCTGTCGCCGTGTGTCCGTGGACTGCTGCTGGCAGCGCGCACAAACCGCTCTGTCCGACTGTCAGTTTCTCTCCCTGATAAACACGCGAGACGGGCAGTTTGGGGCGAACCCTTGCTTAAGCGGTGCTACGGTTTGCATTCAATAGCGACGGAACTACGGTGTGAAGCCGATGGCACACACCATAAGCAATCTGAGACGTGTCTGTGGTGCCTCACGCTCGCAACCGTTGTAGCAGAGGCCGAGTCAGCATGCCCCTACCCGCATCGAGCCGTGCTCAGTTTACTGCCGATCTCACCATCTGCCGCATCTTGAACGGGATGTGGCAGGTTTCCGGCGCCCATGGCGCAGTAGACCCGGTGCGCGCGGTTGATGCGATGTCCGCCTACCACGAGGCCGGTTTTACTACTTGGGACCTGGCCGACCATTACGGCCCAGCCGAGGATTTCATTGGCGACTTCCTCCGGCGATTCGCCGCACGTCATGGAGTGGACCGGCTTCCAGAGATTCAGGCGTTCACGAAGTGGGTGCCACGCCCGGGTCGGATGACAAGGCGCGTCGTCGAGGACGCGATCAGCATCTCACTCACGCGGATGGGTGTGGAACGTCTCGACCTACTACAGTTCCATTGGTGGGACTACAAAAACGATGGCTACCTAGACGCGCTCAAACATCTCTCCGACCTCCAGCAGGAAGGCAAGATCCGTCATCTTGCGCTCACCAATTTCGACACTGAGCGCCTCAGCGCCATCGCCGACCACGGGGTCCGCGTCGTCTCAAACCAGGTGCAGTACTCGCTCGTCGACCGCCGCCCCGAGGTTCGGATGGCCAAATTCTGCTCTGATCATCCGGTGACACTCCTCGCCTACGGCACCCTGCTCGGCGGGCTGCTCTCGGAGAAATATTTGGGCCGCCCAGAGCCGCGTCGATCCGAACTCAACACTGCCTCTTTGCAGAAATACAAAAACATGCTCGACGCTTGGGGGGACTGGCCGCTGTTCCAGGAGCTGCTCGCGGTGCTGCAACAAATCGCCGACAGACACGGGGTAAGTATCGCCAATGTCGGCGTTCGTTACGTACTGGATCGTCCGGCGGTGGCTGGCGTAATCGTCGGCGCTCGGCTCGGTGTGGCGCAGCACGTCACCGACAATGCCCGGGTGTTCGGCGTCAAGCTCGACGCTGATGATTTTAGCATGATCGAGGCGGTGCTCGCGAGATCGCGCGATCTAATGACGCTGATCGGCGACTGCGGCGATGAATACCGTTCGTAGACCGCCTGGTGCGGCGGTTTTCGAAGCCACATTCGTGTTTGGGGTGAATCACCAACCTCTCCTGGGCGAGCTGTCATAAGCCGCGCAGGTCACGTGCCGCCAGCCGGTTACGCTTTACCCGGCAGCCAAACCATGCGCGAAGGCACTGATTGGGCATTGCCAAGTTAAGCGACGCACAGACGCGTGCCCACGATGTTGAAGAACATCCGCCCCATTGGATCCGTGGGGTCATAGTGATACGACATGCATCCGTACTGTCGTCAACTGATTTTCCTACCGCAACTTAGCGGACCTGCTTGTGAACTCCCAGGGAGGCATAAAAGCCCGGTGCTGTCATCGGAGTAGCGCCTGCCTGTGTTGACCTACCGGGACAACGCCTCGATCAGGGGGCAGCCCGGCTGTTCTCCCGCATTGCACTGACGGATGGCCGCAGCGAGAACGCGTTCCATGGCCCGCAAGTCGGCGATACGTGCATGTACGTCTGCCAAATGCGTTACGCTGATGGCACGTACTTCGGCACAAGCAGCCTGTCCATTGATTGCTGACAGCGCGAGCAACGCCCGCACTTCGTCGAGAGTGAAGCCGAGTTGACGCGCCCGCCGTATGAACGTCAGCCGGCGAACATCGACGCCCGAGTAGCGGCGGTACCGGCCGTGGCGTTCGGGCGATGGCAACAGGCCGATCCGTTCGTAGTAGCGGACTGTCTCGACGCTGCAGGCGGTGCGCCGTGACAATTCCCCGATCGCAATCCCGCTATGCCTCATGCTGTGGCTCTCCAGAAAGGGCTTGCGTCTGTAGTTGCTTCAGACAGTAGGGTGGCCTGGTCCGAGGGCAAGGAGGTGGTCATGCGCGATCTGTCGGACGCCTCGCGCGATCTGTCGGCGCGCGGTTTTGGCGCTGTGGCGCTGACGCTGGGCGGCCTCGCCGCGGCCTTTGGTGTCGCTTCCTGCTGTGGCCTGCCTTTCATGCTCGCCACGCTCGGCCTCGGAACGGCGTGGCTGGGTGGATTTGCTCTGCTCGCGGCGCCCCATCGGCTGTTCCTGTTAACTGCGGCGACGCTCTGCCTCGCCGTCGCGGCCGGCTTTCTCTGGCGGCAGCGCATGACCGTCTGCGTGCCCGGCGCAGTCTGCACGCATCCTGCGATCCGCGGTGCCACGATGATCGGACTGCTCGTCGGTCTGGCGCTCCTGTACCTCGGTTACGCCTATGCCTGAGGCCGATGTGATCACAGAGCCCATCATCACGTGTCCGTCGTGTGGCACCGCGAAGACCGAGACGATGCCGACAGATGCCTGCCGGTATTTCTACGAGTGCACGGGCTGCGACACATTGCTGCGCCCCAAGCACGGCGACTGCTGTGTGTTCTGTTCCTATGGCTCCGTGCCCTGTCCCCCTGTCCAGGTCTCGAATGACGGACCGCTATGCTGTCAAAGCGAGGAAGGCCGCATGACAGCTGACATAAGGCCCGGCGTTCAGCACCCTCGCTGGCCTGTTGCGACAAAGTCGGCCGCGCGCGAGTTGGCTTCTCCGCGAAATGGAAGCGCGCGCTCTCCGTACCGGAGGATCTGACCTGGCGCAGGGTGATCGAACTGTTCAGCTAGCTCGGACGGCCTCCCAGCATGACCGAAAGTGGTGCAGAGACGGGTTTGTCACCGGATCAGGTGCGCGCATCTCGCGGAGCTGCAAGCTCATTATTGGCTTGGGCTGGATCGCATCACCGGGTGAGATCGTCTGCGCGTATCCGTTCTTGCTGTCCGTCGATAGGCTTCTCTGCGCCGCCGACCACCTCGAACAGTGGTTGGCCCGCGAGAGTTCCCACCTCTTCCGGGTTTCCGGCTGACGCTAGGCGAGGTGGTGGAGGTGAGCCGGACCATCTTCGAACCAGTGCTTGCCATGGCAAGCATCAACCCATCGGCGAACTTCTACGGAGGGGGTTCTTGAAGTGAGCGCGGCTTGGCAGTAGCTGTTCGTCCATGTTCCGGCGGGTGATGTGTGGTCTGATCGCCTTCGTCGTCACCCTGGCGACGTTGCCAATTGGCGCGCGGGCCATGCCGATGCCGTCGACATCCGGCGGGATGCTCATGGACCAGCCGTGCCAGAATTGCCCGCAGCCCGATCAAACCGGCAACACCACACCTGACAAAATGCCGCCAGTGTGCCAGGCCCTTGCCTGCGCCGGCATGCTGGCGATGCTACCAGAGCCTGCGCGAGTCCCCGAACGCGTGCAGTTCAGGGTTCTCTACAGTCCGGTTCCGTCTGCGCGCTGGGCTGCTGCTGCGCCGGCCCCCGATCCCTTCCCGCCGAGACCGATCGTCCTCCTGTAAGCTGCCGCCGGCACGAAGCCGGCTGTGACTGGAAGCCCTGTGTGCCCGCGCCATTTGGCCCGGGCGGGCCCTCTGCCACCGAACACACGTGTGGACTGAGTGGTGGCGGGCGCCATGAGGACGATGTGGCATGCCATTCATCTCGACCCCTGGTCTCAAACGCCGAGACATCCTCAAGACCGGTGCGATATGCGCCGTCACCCCCTTATCCCTAGCACCCGCTCTGGCCGCGGGACGCCCTGGTGCATCGGCTGGCTTGCCGACCACGTTGCGCCCCGGACCTGCGCACGTCCACATGGTGGGTGCGGCCTATCCCGCGACCGAGGTGTGGACCTACAACGGCGAGGTCCCGGGACCCGTGCTGCGCATTCGCCAGGGCACGCCGTTCCACGCCATGGTTGAGAACCGGCTGGCCGAGAATACCACCGTGCACTGGCACGGCATCCGTCTGCCCAATGCAATGGACGGTGTGCCAGGCCTGACCCAGACGTCCATTCGGCCGGGCGAGCGCTTCGATTACGCGTTCACGCCGCCGGACGCTGGGACCTTCTGGTACCACTCGCACGACGACAGCCTGATTCAAATGGGGCGCGGCCTGGCCGGCACCCTGATCGTCGAAGAGACAGAACCCCCGGCGGTCGATCGCGAGCTGCTCTGGGCCATCCAGGACTGGCGGTTGGCCGATGACGCTCAGATCGCGCCGGGTTTCAATAATCGCATGGAAGCGGCCATGGATGGTCGGGTCGGCAACACTGTCACCATCAACGGCCGCATGCCTGACACGGTGCCAGTGCGGGCGGGCGAGCGGATCAGGTTGCGCCTGATCAATGCCGCGATTGCTCGCATCATGGCACTGCGCTTCGAGGGACACCGGCCAGTCATCGTGGCGCTGGATGGCCAACCGTGCGAACCGCACGAACCTGCGAACGATCGCGTGCTACTCGGTCCTGCCATGCGAGCCGATGTGATGGTCGACATGCAGGGCGAGCCTGGCCGCTCGTATCGCGTCGTGGACGATTTCTACGACCGACTGTCCTACACGCTGGTTCGCCTGTCCTACAGTCCGGCGGCACCCCTCCGATCGAGCCGGTCAGATGCACCGTTGTATTTGCCGCCCAATCCGCTGCCGCGCCCCGATCTCGCCAATGCCGTTACGCACGCCGTGCAGCTGCAAGGTGGAATGATGGGCATGGGTGGCGATGCGGCCTGGGCGATCAACGGTCAGTCGATGACCGGTGATGGCGATGTAGGGATGCCACCACGGTTCCGCGTCGAACGAGGGCGGACCTGCGTTCTCGACTTCAACAATGACACAGCCTGGTGGCACCCGATGCATCTTCACGGCCATAGCTTCAATGTGCTTACGCGGAACGGTGTGACCGTGCCGCACGATGAATGGGGCGATACCGTGCTTATCCGACCGCGTGAGCACGTAAGGGTCGCGTTCGTAGCCGACAACCCCGGCGACTGGATGCTGCATTGCCACGTCATGGAGCACCAGGTTGGCGGCTTGATGACGATCATTCGGGTCGCGTGATCACCCAGCGAATCCCTGCAACCCACGGAAGAAGGAAACCCTTTATGACACGCCGAAAATTCGCAGCGACACTGGCGGTGATGGCGGCGTCATCATCGGTGTCTTCGATCTATGCAACAGCGCTCGCTGCAACGCCGATTCCGGTGACGCTCTACAAGAATCCATCCTGCACCTGTTGCGAGGGATATGCGCAATACCTCGAACAGAACGGCTTCAAGGTCGATGTAAGGCCAACCAACGATCTCGCCGAGATCAGCCGCAAGGCCGGCATCCCCGAGGAGCTGGAAGGCTGCCACACCAGCTTTATCGGGGCCTATGTCGTCGATGGCCACGTGCCGGTGAAGACCATCCGTAAGCTGCTCGATGACAAGCCGGACATCGCCGGCATCACACTGCCTGGCATGCCATCAGGATCGCCGGGCATGTACGGCGAGAAAGCCGGACCGCTCACCGTGTTGGCCATCAGCCGCGATGGCGCGCCACCACGTGTCTTCGATGTCGATTAGCGGAGGAGGAATCATGCAAGCCATCACATCGCGTACGACTCCGCTCCAGCCCGTGTCGTTGGCTGCTCTTGGTCGCAACCGCTTCGTGCTCGGTGCCGTCGCACTCGCCGCAATCGCTTCCGCCGCAGCATGGCAATGGAGCTGGTTGGCCGCGATCGGCGTCACACCGCTGCTTCTGAGCCTGGTGCCCTGCGCCGCGATGTGCGCGCTTGGCCTATGCCTGCATCGGATGGGGAGCGGATCGTCCCGCACGACAGACGCGGGACTGCCGTCTGCGCCAACAAATCCCGAGCAAATCGGCACGTCGCCTGATCAGACAATCAACCAGGGAGAGACGAGATGAGAATTCGACACCGTTTGATGGTACTCGTGCTCGTGATCGGAGCTGCGGTGCTGATCGTGCCAGCGCTTGCGGTAGCCCAGAGCGAACCGCAGTCCTCGCCGAAGCAGGGTATGGGGATAGGCCACATGGGGCGTGGCATGATGTCCGGCGGCTGTGCCGGCATGATGCAATCGATGAGTGGCAATCGCGCGCCAAACAGCCAATGGCACCCGCACGGCCAGAGCGATCAAGCAACGCCGAACTGATCTTGTGACGGCAACCGCATGGCCATCACCGACGTCCACATCATTGGAACATCGGCCGCGAGGCCGGTCCTCCGGCGTTACGTCAGCGCCATAGCTGTGGGCAACCTTGTCTGGGAAGGGGCTCACTTGCCGCTGTTCACGCTGTGGCAGACGTCGAGCGCAAAATATCTTGCCTTTGTGGTGCTGCATTGCTGGGTCGGTGACCTGCTGATTGCTGCCGCTGCCCTGTTAGTGGGTCTGCTGGTCTGTGGTCGTGCCTGGCCATTGCACAACTACGTCCGCGTCGCTGCGATCACGGTGCTTATAGGTGCGGTATACACCGTGTTCAGCGAATGGCTGAACGTCGAGGTACGCCGAAGCTGGGAGTACGCGGCTGCCATGCCGCGCGTGCCGCCGCTCGGCACCGGGCTGTCACCATTGTTGCAATGGATCATCGTCCCGCTCGCAGCCTTTGCATGGGCAAGACCGCCGGCCGTCCGACTGGGGGATCTGAGATGAGCCGTGGGGTTCGGTTGCGCGGTCTGCCTCTGCTTATCTTGCTCGGCTGGGCAAGTACCGCAGCGTCATCGTTCGCTGCATCCAGCGACTGGGCACGTGAGGCTCACGGCTCGGCGCGGCTGATCTCGGCCGTCGAGGGAACCGGGACCAGCACACAGCTCGACATAGGCTTGCAGCTTCAACTGACGCCCGGTTGGCACACCTACTGGCGCTCGCCGGGGGATGCAGGCATTGCACCAGTCATCGACTGGAACGGCTCAGAGAACGTAGCGCACGCCGAGATTGCCTGGCCGGCGCCACGCCGCCTTCCAGCGATCGCCGGGCTGGAGACGGTTGGCTATGAAGACGGCGTCCTGCTGCCGATCACGGTGACGCCGCAACATCCCGGCGTGCCCGTGCGCCTGCATGCGGACGTGGACTACGCATCCTGCAGGGATGTCTGCATCCCCTATCACGCGAGCCTGGATCTTGTGCTGCCGCAGGGACTCGCCCGCCCCGGACCAGAGGCGCCGCTGATTGCCGCGGCGCGGGCGCGTGTCCCAGGCGACCCCGCCTCGACGCAGCTTTCGCTGGACGATCCGATTGTGGGGTCAACAGGAAGTGGTGTCGTGCTCTCCGTCCGGCTGGCAAGTACGGGAGCGCCACTGCAAGCGCCCGATCTGTTTGTGGACGGGCTCGCGAAGGGGGCTGCTGGGCGTCCTGATATCTCAATGGGGGATGGTAACCGGATCGCCATTGCCCAGGTGCCGATGCGAGGCGCAACGCCGGAAGCACTTGCCGGCGGCGTGCTGAGAGTGACGGTCGTCGATGGCGCACGCGCGGCGGAGACGACGATCACGCCACGGCTTGGGCCCTTACCACCGGCGCCAGACCAGACAATGCGTCTGCCGATCATTGCCCTCGCGCTGCTCGGCGGGCTGGTGCTGAATCTGATGCCATGTGTGCTGCCGGTGCTGTCACTGAAGCTGTTGGCCCTCATAGGCCATGCCGGCGCCGAGCGCCGATCGGTCCGCCTCGGTTTGATCGCTACGGCAACCGGTGTCCTGGCCTCGTTCGGCGTGCTTGGTGTGGCGCTGATCGCGCTGAAGGAGGCTGGCACTGCTGTCGGCTGGGGTATCCAGTTCCAGCAGCCCTGGTTCCTCGCTGGCATGGCGCTCCTCACAACGCTGTTCGCGGCGAACCTGTGGGACTGGTTGCCCCTGGCCTTGCCGGGCCGCATCGCCAGCCACCTCGCCAGCGTCCGGGGCGGAAGCTCAGCCACTGACGCCTTCCTGCTCGGCGCATTCGCGACTCTGCTTGCCACGTCCTGCTCCGCCCCGTTCGTTGGCACGGCCCTGGGTTTCGCGTTGGCGCGCGGGCCACTCGACATCGTGCTGGTGTTTGGCGCGCTCGGCCTCGGCATGGCGGCACCCTATCTCACAGTTGCGGTCGCGCCTGGCCTGGTGCTCTGGCTGCCACGGCCAGGACCATGGATGGGTTGGCTGCGGGTCATCCTGGGTGTCGCGCTGCTAGGGACCGCCGTGTGGCTGCTTTTCGTTCTGAACATCCTGTCCGGTTCGCTAGTCGCGTTGGCGACCGGGGTGGCCCTCGCCATGCTGCTGGCTGTGCTTGCCTGGCAAGGGCGTTTTGCGCGCGCTCCGTACATGCCCCGCGCAGTCGCTGTGGCACTGGCCCTGATCGCAGTGCTCGTCCCCGGCTTGCACGGCCAGGCTTTACCGATCTCGGCGCCGAAACCGGCAATATCCGCGGAATTCTGGCGGCCATTCGATGCCATTGAGTTGCACGAGATCGTGGCGAAAGGACATATCATCTTCGTGGATGTCACCGCCGCCTGGTGCCTGACCTGCAAGGTCAACGAGCTGGCGGTGCTTGATCGAGAACCAGTCCTTGGCACGTTGCGCGCTCCTGGCACCACCGCAATGCGAGCGGACTGGACGCGTCCCGATCCGGCCGTCACCGCCTATCTGCAAAGTTTCGGCCGTTACGGCGTGCCGCTCGACGTTGTGTACGGTCCGGGTGCGCCTGATGGCATCGCATTGCCGGAACTGCTCACCTCGGACGCGGTCGTGCAGGCCATGCAACGCGCTGCCGCTGGTTCTCCCCAGGCGGCGAAGCGATGAGCTTCTATCAGCGGCGCGTATTGCCTTACCTGCTGCATCTGGCGATGCGGCAACAGCAGCTCGTGCCGTTCCGGCGGCGTGTGATTGGCGCCGCGGAGGGCCGCGTGCTGGAAATCGGCATCGGCTCCGGACTCAATCTGCCCCTCTATGGGTCAGACGCCCGGTCGGTCATCGGCTTGGAACCATCACCCGAGCTGCTGCGCATGGCGCGCACGCGCGTCGGCGCAGCATCGACCTCAATCGAGCTCCTGGAGGCATCGGCCGAGGCGATGCCGCTCGATGACGGCAGCGTCGATACAGTTGTGATGACGTGGACGCTGTGCACGATACCCGATGCAACGCAGGCCTTGGCCGAGGTGCGACGGGTGCTGAATCCCAGCGGCGTATTGCTGTTCGTCGAGCACGGCCGCGCACCGGAACCGGGCGTGGCGCGTTGGCAGGATCGCCTCGATCCGTTGTGGTCGCGGATCGCCGGCGGCTGCCATCTCAACCGCAAGATCGATGATCTGATCGTCGGCAGCGGTTTCCGGATCAATTCACTGACCAACGCGCGGCTACCAGGACCGCGAACCCATACCTTCCTCTACGAAGGGCGCGCGAAGCCAACATGATCGCCATTCGAATTCTGCGGATCATTCGCTGGACCGCACTTGTACTCATCGTGCTGCTCGTATCAGGCGTCGCTTTTTTCGAATTCGGCCGGTCGGAGCACCAACACCAGCGAGCCAGTTCAGACGAAGCAGCGGGTGCTATCGCCGTCCCGGAAGGCGTGGCGATTGGCGGTCCGTTCAGCCTGGTTGATAACAAGGGCCACACTGTCACCGATGCTGACTTTAGCGGTCGATGGATGCTGGTGTTCTTCGGTTACACCAACTGCCCTGATGAATGTCCTCTGACGCTGCATAAGATGGCCACCGCACTCGGCGGGTTGGGAACACTCGCTGATCAGGTTGCCCCGTTGTTTATCAGCGTGGATCCCACGCGCGATACGCCGAGCCGGCTCACCGACTATCTTTCCAACTTCGACATGCGCATCACCGGATTGACTGGCAGTGACGAACAGATCGCGGCAGTGGCGACGGCGTATCGAGTCTATTACGCGCCGGGTGAACACAAACAATCAGGCGGCGATCTCGTCAGCCATTCGACCTTCCTCTACCTGATGGACACGAGTGGCAGGCTTAACGCGGTCTTTTTGCAGGACATTGATGCGGAGAAGCTGGCTGGAGCACTACGGGCTAAACTCGCGCCACTGCGTCGGATGACACGGCCAAGCTGACGCCGCGGAGGACGGACGATGATGGGCAGTATGAACGGGATGATGTGGGGCATGAGCCTGTTCTGGCTCATCGTCATTGTTGTCTTGGTCCTGGCCGCCGCCGCGCTGGTGAAATATCTCTTCTTCAACGATTGAATCGTGCTGTCACTGCGATCGCTGCCATTGGCGTGCTCACATTTGCTTCGCGCGTCATCGTCGCAACGATGATGCAGGAGCAGCGAAGCCGGCGCCAATTAGGCTCGGTTGTGATGCAGCAGCCGCAGCGCATTCATCGTGACCAGAACCGTCGCCCCCGTATCAGCTAGATCGCCGGCCAAAGCCCTGTCAGCCCGGCCAGCGTGGTGACAAGGAACACGGCCTTCATCCCCAGGGCTGCCACCACGTTCTGCCGGATGTTCCGCATTGCCGCGCGCGATAGACGCACCAGGCTCGCGCAGTCCGTGCACGGAATGGCTCGTTGAGGTGCATCAGGCACCCCCACCCAATGCCGGTGCAACAATGCCTGGCATTTCGCGGCTCAGCGAAATATACCGGTGTGGCCCAACGAATAGCGACCGGGCTGCGGCCAGACCGTGAGCCCGTGTGGCTCGGCGCCCACGGAGATCTTGCGCACCTCACCGTTCGTGGTGTCGAAAACGTACACCACATCGTCGAAGCGGCCGGACAGCCATAGATAGCGTCCGTCCCCACTGACATTGCCCATGTCCGGGCTGCCGCCACCCGGGATCGGCCAGTGTGCAATCACCTTCCGCGTGGCGAAGTCGATCACGGACACGCTACCGGCCTTGCTGTTGCGCGGACCGTGCACCGCATGCGATCCGCGATTCGCCACATAGAGCTTCGTGCCGTCGCGGCTGGGATAGAGGCCATGCGTTCCGGTGCCGGTGGGGATGAAGCCGATCTCCCTCAGGGACACGCCGTCAATCACGAACACGCCGTCCGCGTGCATATCGGCCACGAAGAACGTCTTCCCGTCGGGGCCCGCGCGAACATCCTGCGGCATGCCGCCCTTCGACAGCGTCAGGTAGCCCAGCACCTTTCGGTTCACGGTGTCGATCTTGGCAAGACGCCCACCGAACTCGCAGGTGAAGATCGCGTAGCGTCCGTCGATGGAATAGTCGGCGTGGTTGATGCCGCCGCATTCGGGCGCGTCAACCGAGCCTTGTAGCGCCATCGTATGCGGATCGCGGAAGTCCAATCGCTTGTGCGCTTCCGCCACGACAATCGCGGATTTGCCGTCCGGTGTGAAATAAAGGTTGTAGGGATCATCCACTGGCAGTGCCATGCTCGGCTTCCCGGTGCGGGGATCGATCGGGGTCAGGCTGCCATCGGCGCGGCCTTCGGCGTTGTTCGTCACCCATAGCGTGCGCAGATCCCAGGACGGTACCACGTGTTGCGGGCTGCGCCCGACGGGGAATTTGTCAACGACCTTGAAGGTCGACGGATCGATCACGGTGACGTCGTTGGAGCGTAGATTGGGCACATAGACGCGCGGCAAGTCGCGCGCCACGTCCGGTGCGACGTGGCTGGGCCCAGTCTCACTGAAGATGTTGTGCGGATCGACGACGGGCGGCATGCCTGGCACCGACGTCACCTGTGCATCGGCCGATGCGACGGCGCCGAGAAACCCGACCGCGCAGGCAAGTTCCGTGAATGCCGACATCATGCTGAGTGCTGGCGTCTTCACCGCTGATCCTCTTGCTGATGGTGTGATGATGGAACCCCTAGCGTTGCGCGATGGCACGGCGGATGGCCTGCACTGTTTCGGATACCTGCGCATCAATGCCCAAACGCCCGAGCTCGGCGCTGGATTTCCGCGGGTCGCCACCATACACACCCATGGATGCATCGGGTTTCGGTGCCGACTGCAGCTGTTTCAACCGGACCATCGACGGATCGACGGCGAGCATCAGCGACGTGTCGTTCAGGTCCGCATGCGTGCCGATATCGAGGCCGAGGCCGCGTGCCTGCAGTTCCTTCACGAAGGTCGTCTCGACCGCCCGGTAGTACTCCGGAATGTAGCGCGCGCGCACGTGGGTGGAAGCCCATTTACGGTTCAGCCGCTCGGCCACGACCTTCAGGCTGTCCTGGTAGCCGCCGTGATCGCCCAAGAGGACGATATCGGTGAAGCCCTGGACGCGGAAACTCTCGGCTGCCGACTCGACGGTCCTCTCGAACACGTCCGTCGGCACGGTGATTGTGCCCGGAAAGCGCATATGCGACGTTGGCGGGCTCGTGTTTCCTTCCGGCACGTAGGCGATCACTGGCGCGACCAGCGCATTCCCAAGCTGGCGCGCGATGCGGTCGGACAGCGCGGCGACACGCACATTGTGCTTGCCGACCGCCATATAGGGCCCGCTCTGCTCGGTGCCACCGACCGGGATAATGATCGTGGTCTTGCCGGCATGCACTGCGTCTCGAATCTCCGTCCAGGTCAGCCGTTCCAGTAGGACGGAGTCTGGTGCCTGGGCCGCCAAGCGCGGCGTCCAAGCCAAGACGCACAACACTGCTACGAGGCGAACGCAGGCGAGCGATTTTTGCAGGGGAAACCGATTGAGGGTGATGGCCACGGATAGCCTTCTTTTCAGCGATTCCGTACGTCTCGTGTCGCGACGCTCGGTCCTTGCGGCTACTGCCCGGGTGCCAAGGACCGTCATCGATCCCAGCTCGCCGAGCGAGCATCGATCGCTGACCTTGAACGAGAGAAGGCTTGCCGCCGCGACAGCGTTACCCTGAAGAATCGGCAGCTGGTAAGCTGTATGCCAGCTCGATGCGTCTTCGACCAAGTCCCGCGTGATGATCGGCGGATCATGACGTTGCCGACCGGTTTACAGGCGTAGCCGGCGCAGCCGCAGCGCATTCATCACCACGGAGACCGAACTCAACGCCATCGCCAACGCAGCAATAACTGGGCTCAACAGGACACCGAACCAAGGATAGAGCACGCCGGCAGCAACCGGAACGCCAACTGCATTGTAGACGAATGCAAAAAACAGATTTTGGCGGATGTTGCGCATCGTCGCCCGGCTCAGGTGCCGGGCACGCGCAATGCCCGCAAGGTCGCCTTTCACCAGGGTCACCCCCGCGCTCTGGATTGCGACCTCAGTACCTGTGCCCATGGCAATGCCGATATCCGCCTCGGCGAGCGCCGGCGCGTCGTTTACGCCGTCGCCTGCCATCGCCACGGTCCGGCCTTCCGTGCGCAGGCGGCGCACCACGCGGTGTTTGTCCTCCGGCAGCACGTCCGCCTCGATATCAGTGATCTTCAACTGTTTCGCGACGGCGTCCGCGGTGCGGCGATTGTCACCGGTCAACATGACAATGCGAACGCCCGCCTCGCGTAGTGAGTCCAATGCCGCTGGTGTCGTTTCTTTGATCGGATCAGCGACCGCGATGACGCCGGCTGCCGCACGATCGATAGCGACGAACAACGCCGTAGCCCCGGTGGCGCGCAGCCGATCGGCCTGTTCCGCCATCTGGCCGACATCAACGCCTTCTGCCTGCATCAACCTTGCGTTGCCGAGCGCAACGCGTCGACCGTTGATGATTCCGTGCACGCCCTGGCCGGTGACAGAATCGAAATCGGCAGGCGCTTCGAGCGGCAACCCACGTTCCCGCGCTGAAGCGACGATCGCCGCGGCGAGAGGATGCTCGCTCGATTGTTCGAGACTGGCCGCTAACTGCAGCACGTCAGTGTCGGCGAAGCCAGGGAAGGGTGTGATCTGCGTTACCCTCGGCTTGCCCATAGTCAACGTGCCGGTCTTGTCGACGACCAAGGTATCAACCCGCTCCATCCGTTCGAGCGCTTCTGCAGAGCGGATCAGCACGCCGGCGGTCGCACCCTTGCCGACACCGACCTGGATCGACATCGGCGTCGCCAGGCCGAGGGCACAGGGGCAGGCGATGATCAGCACTGACACTGCCGCCAGCAGCCCATAGGCGAGCGCTGGCGCAGGCCCCCAGAGCGCCCAGACGCCGAACGACAGCACGGCGATCGCCACGACTGCCGGCACGAAATACCCCGACACCGTGTCAGCCAGTCGCTGAATTGGTGCGCGCGAACGCTGTGCCTCGGCCACCATCGCGACGATACGGGCAAGGACAGTCTCAGACCCTACCTTTTCAGCACGCATGACCAGCGCACCGGTGCCGTTCACGGTGCCGCCGATCAGCCGCGCGCCGACCTCCTTCGTCACCGGCATGGACTCACCGGTCACCATCGACTCGTCCACGCTGCTGCGTCCCTCCAGCACAGTCCCGTCCACCGGCACACCGTCGCCGGGGCGGATACGGAGGCGGTCACTCACATGCACCTGGTCGAGTGAAACCTCTTCCTCCGTGCCGTCCGCCCGTATGCGTCGCGTGGTCTTCGGGGCGAGATTGAGCAGAGCACGGATTGCCCCACCGGTTTGCTCGCGCGCGCGCAACTCCAGCACCTGGCCGAGCAGCACCAGCACGGTAATGACGGCAGCCGCCTCAAAATATGTGGCCACCGAGCCATCTGCGCTCCGAAACCCCGCAGGGAAGATGCTTGGCGCGAAGGTGGCCACCAAACTGTAGGCGTAGGCAGTGCCGACGCCGAGCGAGATCAGGCTGAACATGTTCAGGCTGCGCCGCAGAACCGACTGCCACCCACGCTCAAAGAATGGCCAACCCGCCCAGAGCACGACGGGCGTGCCAAGCGCGAATTGCAGCCAGATCGACCAGCGCGGGGAGACAAAGCGTTCCATGTGCAGCCCAGGGATAAACTCGGACATTGCCAGAACGGTGACCGGAACCGTCAGCGCAAGGCCTGCCCAGAACCTTCGCGACATGTCGATGAGTTCGGGGTTGGGACCGGCGTCGGCAGATGGCGCGACAGGCTCCAACGCCATGCCACAGATCGGGCAACTCCCCGGATGATCCTGCCGGATCTCGGGATGCATCGGACATGTCCAGATCGCGCCGGGTGGTGCTGCCGGCGTGTCTGCTTCCTTGGATTTGAGGTAGGCGGACGGGTCGGCGGAGAATTTCTCGCGGCAGCCTGCCGAGCAGAAATGGAAGACCCGGCCGGCGCGCTCGAAGCGATGCTTCGAGGTCTGCGGGTCGACCGTCATCCCGCATACCGGATCTCTGGCACCTATCGGTGCGCCTGGATCACCCTGGGCCGGATGATGATTGTGCGAATGATTCTGGTGCTCGTGGTCGATCATGCGTGCCTGCGGGTCGATCATGCTTTGCATTCCAAGGGGCGACATTCAGGTTGCCGCAGCCATTGATTAGGTCTATATACCCCTCACTGGTATGGTATCAAGCATGCACGAAGCGACGCAACGTTCGGTGTCAGCCCGGCTCAAGCGGATCGAAGGCCAGGTTGGCGGCTTGCTCAGGATGGTAGAAGAGCAGCGTTACTGCGTGGACATATTGATCCAGATCAATGCGGTCCGTGCGGCGCTGCATAAAGTCGAAGCGGAGATCCTCAAGGATCACGTGTCGCATTGTGTGGCCAACGCGTTCGCGTCTGGCGATACGGTTGACCAGCGGCACAAGGTCGAGGAGCTGGTTGAGACGATCGGCCGCATGACGAGGTAAGGAACCTATGCCGCAAGGCACGAAGCGCAGGATCGGGAGGATGGTCGCAGGACTGCTTGTCCTAGTCGGCCTTCTATTGTCCGGCGTACAGGGTCCCGCTACCGCGGCGATGCTCCATTCCAGTCACCACCACGATCGACCGCTGATGCACGCGGTCGACGCGGCACATTCAGGTCTCGCGGCTCCATCGGGCGATCATCACGGTGACGCCGGTCGCCTATGCTGCCTGGTCGGGCAATGCACCATGCAACCGTTCTGGTTTGCCGACACGTCTGCCACTTTCTCAGAGCCGCTGCTGTCGACTGTAAGCTATCGTCGCGCTCTAGACCGGCGCTCGCCCGGCATCGGGGCAAGACCGACGCCACCACCCCCTCGAACTGCCGCCTGATCGACCAGGGATCATCCGCGCCGCCGGTCGTCTGACCAGCACGCGCGTGCGAGCCCGTGGTCGGAGTGTGCCCGCGCGGTGCCGATGGCCCGTGCATCCTCCTCGTCAGACGGATTGTGAGCTCCTCCATGTCTTCTTGCTTCCCCAGGCGCCGATTTCTGGCGACCACTGCTGCTCTCGGCCTTGCTGGCGGATCGGGCGTAGTCGTCGCGCGCACAGCCCACGCCGGCATCGGCAACGTGCCCGCGCAGCTTACGGTGGAACGCCGAACCATCACGGTGAGCGGAAAACCCGCCTCAGTGTTCGGCATCCAGCGACCCGACGGTGCGCCAGGTCTGGTGCTTGACGCTAATCAGCGGTTCCAGGTCACCCTTGCCAATCGCACCAGCGGATCAACAATCATCCATTGGCACGGTCAGACACCACCGCCCTATCAGGATGGCGTCGTAGACACGGGCTTCGCTGCTCTCATCGCTGCGGGCGCAAGTCAGACCTACGACTACACGCCACGGACTGGCACACACTGGATGCACTCGCATCACGGTTTGCAGGAACAGTCGCTGATGGCAGCGCCGCTTATCGTGCGCGCGCCGGACGATGTCGGGCTCGACGCGCAGGAAGTGACCGTCCTGTTGCACGACTTCACCTTCCGGCCGCCTGAAGAGGTGCTTGCGCAGCTCGCGGGTGCCGGCTCCCACGCCCCGGCGATGGCAATGCCCGACATGACTGGCGGTGAGCGCGCGGGGCACATGATGCCTGGAGGCCGCTCCGGACACGTCATGGCGGGTTCTCCTCCGACACATGCCGAAATGGACCTGAACGACATCGACTACGACGCGTATCTCGCAAACGACCGTACCTTGGATGATCCACTGGTGGTACGGACCGAGCGCAACGGACGCGTGCGCGTCAGGCTTATCAATGGTGCGACCTCGACCGCCTTCTGGATCGATCTCGGCGCCGCCGAGGCCAGCGTCATCGCCGTCGATGGCGATCCTGTTCGCTCGGTCACGGGAAGTCGCTTCCCCTTGGCGCAGGGCCAGCGTCTTGACCTGTTGGTCGCAATGCCCGCCGCTGGCGGCACTGTGCCCGTCCTCGCTCAGCGCGAAGGCGATAGCGCACGCACTGGCTTCATCCTGGCAACGCCGGAAGCAGCGGTGGCACGGATCGCCGATCAAGCAGAGGCCGCTGCGGCGCCTGTCGATCTGTCACTCGAACAACGCCTCGTGGCGCAATCACCGCTGGCAGCCCGACAACCTGATGTCACCCACCGCATCACGCTCGACGGCAGCATGATGCCCTACGTCTGGTCGATCGATAATCGCACCTGGGCGACGCACCGGCCGCTGCGCGTCAAGCCGGGGCAACGCGTCATCATCGAGATGGTGAACCGCAGTGCCATGGCGCACCCGATGCATCTGCACGGGCATCACTTCCAGGTGCTGGCGCTCAACGGCAAGCCGATCCGGGGCGCCATGCGCGACACGGTTCTAGTGCCGGTCAACGGCACGGTGCACATCGCGTTCGATGCCGATAATCCGGGGCGATGGCTGCTGCATTGCCACAACCTATTCCACATGGCGCGCGGAATGATGACGGAAATCGCCTACGGCCCGATCTGAAATATCCCGGAACGAAGGAGACTCGCATGTCCACGATCACACGCTTGACACTCGCAACCGTCGGTCTGCTCGGCAGCGTCGCCCTCGCCGGCGCACAGACGGCACAGGACCACAATGCCCATCATCCCGACACGCCGGCGCCGAAGACTGCACCAGGGAGAGCGGCAGGCACGATGCCGATAGTGGATATGGGCAAGATGATGGGTGGCGACATGGGACGGATGATGTCCATGATGTCGATGATGCGCATAGCGCAAGGTAGCGACGGCATGGGGATGATGCCGTTCGACCACATAGAAGGACGGATCGCGTTCTACAAGGCCGAACTCGGCATCACCGATGCGCAGTTGCCGCAGTGGAACGCCTTCGCCGACGCATTGCGGAACAGTGGCAAGGGCATGCAGACGGCGATGGCCACCGCGATGCAGGGGGGCATGCCAGCCACGGCACCAGCCCGCGCGGATGCCATGGTGCAGATGATGTCGGCCCGCCTCGACGCGATGAAGGCAACGGCAGCCGCCAGCAAGGCACTCTACGCAGCCCTGACCGACGCTCAGAAGAAGACGGCCGACGAACTGATGGCCGAGCACATGATGGGCATGCGGGCGATGGGCACGGGAACGCAATGATGATCCCACGGATGACGGCCAGGCGGAGTGCGCTCCGCCTGGCGCTTGCCGGGGTGGCTGTGCCGCTGGCAAGCGTGGCGTTCGGCAGAGCGCGCGCCGAAACACTGCCGCCGGTCGTGGTCTGGAAGGCTCCGACGTGCGGCTGTTGTGGCGGCTGGATTCGTCACATGCGGGATGCAGGCTTCAGCGTCTTGGTGCACGACACGGACGACATGGCAAGGGTGAAACAGGCCTCTGGCGTGCCTGATGCGCTGCAGTCCTGCCACACCGCGGTTATTACCGAATACGTCGTGGAGGGACATGTTCCGGCCGCTGACATCAAACGGCTGATCGCCGAACAACCTTCGGCCAAGGCCTCGCCGTACCCGGCATGCCGCAATCGGCACCCGGCATGGACCAGCCGGGGGAGCCATACATCGTCGTCCTGTTCGGCACGCCAACCGGCGACCGCACCTATGCGCAGCATTGAGGGGTCCCGCCGGGAGCTATGGGACCCAGAATCTGAAAATGATCGCCGACACATGAATGACCGAACACGTTCGGGGGACGTCAGCAATGGACAGCGAGAGCGGGAGAAATCCGATGCAAGACCATGACGCGCCACCTTGGTGGCGAACGCGGACGGGGCTCGTATTTCTCGGATTCTCGGCGATCGCTGCGTATTTCCTGATCACCGAGCATCGCGCACACCTCGCGCTGGCGGTTCCATATCTGCCATGGCTCCTGCTGGCAGCCTGCCCGCTCATGCATCTCTCTTCATGCATCACGGTCACGGTGGACACAGCGAAGGCGGACAGGACTCTGACCGAGCGGAAGGGCCGCATCAGCATTAACGGCAACAAGCGGGAACCCCAGCCATGAACCATGATTTCTCGTCGTACGGACTGTGGTCCCTTGTGATCATCAACTCCGCCGTCTTCATTTTCTTTGCGTTCAGCTTCGGCCGACCTCAAACCAAGCGCGACTGGCGTTCATTCAGTGCGTTCAGCGCCTTCATCGTCGCGCTGTTCACCGAGATGTACGGGTTTCCGCTGACGATCTATCTGCTGTCCGGATGGCTGCAGAGTCGATTTCCGGATGTCGACTGGTTCTCCCATGACGCCGGTCATCTGCCGGAGATGATGTTCGGCTGGAGAGCCAATCCGCATTTCGGCCCATTCCACCTGCTAAGCTTCGCTTTTATCGGCGGCGGGTTCCTGGTGATCTCCGCAGGCTGGCAGGCGCTCTATCAGGCCCAGCGCGAAAATCGGTTGGCTGACACTGGCATCTACGCGCGTATACGGCATCCGCAATATGACGGCTTCATCCTCGTCATGTTCGGGTTCCTGTTGCAGTGGCCAACGATCCTGACCTTGGCGATGTTTCCTGTGCTGGTCTTCATGTACTGGCGCCTCGCGAAGATTGAGGAGCGGGAATCGCTCGCCGCGTTCGGCCATGTGTACCGCGACTACATGAAGCGGGTCCCCGGTTTCCTTCCCCGCATCGGCGAAACCAAGACCGTTGACGGGAGGCACGCTTGAAGCTCGAGCACATCGTCAATTTCTCCTACATCGTGGCAGCGTTCCTTGGCGTCGTTATGATACAGAGCTTGCTGGTCCAGCCAAACCAAATGCGGAGCATTCCGTACAGTGAGTATCAGAAGCTTGTGCTGGACGGGAAGGTCACCGATCTGGTCGTCGGGCAGACGCAGATCGCCGGCACCTACAAGCAGCCGGAAGGCTCAGTTCAGCACTTCGCGACCGATCGCGTCGATCCCACGCTTGCCCAGGACCTGGCGCGCACAGGGGTAAGTTTTTCCGGAAAAACCGGGGCCTGGTCTGCTGCAAACAGCGTTGACGTGGCTGAGCATCATCGTCGCAACGATGATGCAGGGGCAGCGAAGCCGGCGCCGATTAGGCTCGGTTGTGATGCAGCAGCCGCAGCGCATTCATCGTGACCAGAACTGTCGCCCCCGTATCAGCTAGGATCGCCGGCCAAAGCCCTGTCAGCCCCGCCAGCGTGGTGACCAGGAACACGGCCTTCATCCCCAGGGCCACCGCCACGTTCTGCCGGATGTTCCGCATTGCCGCGCGCGACAGGCGCACCAGGCTCGCGACGCCGCCGACATGACTGCCCAGCACCGCCGCGTCCGCCGTCTCCAGCGCCACGTCGGTACCGCCGCCCATCGCCACACCCACAGAGGCTGCCGCCAGCGCCGGTGCATCGTTGATGCCGTCGCCCACCATGGCGACTCGCCCGGCCCGCTTCAGCGCCTCGATCTCGCGCAGCTTGGCGTCAGGCAGCAGCTCGCTCTTCACCTCGATCCCCAGCATCCGGCCGATGGCCGCCCCGCTGCGGCGATTGTCGCCAGTCAACATCACTGGCGCGATGCCCAGTCCGCGCAGCGCCGCCAGCCCCGCAACGGCGTCCTCCCGCGGCCCGTCCTGTACCGCAATCACACCCACCGCCACGTCGTCCGAGGCGACGAGCACGACCGTCTTGCCCTTATCCTCGAAAGCTGCGATCCGCGCCGCTACCTCCGGGGTCAGCACACGACCGGCTACGACATGCGCCGGGGCGCCCACTGTGATCGCCTTGCCGGCAATTCGTCCGGTCACTGCCTTGCCGGGCACGGCGGTCGCAAGGCTGACTGGGCGCAGCGGAACGCCATCCGCCTCAGCCCGGGCCAGGATCGCCCGGGCGATCGGATGGCTCGATCGCGTTTCCACCGAAGCGGCCAGGCCGAGCACGCTGCGCTCAGTGACCCGGACAACGCCAACACGTCCGTGACGTGCGGCTTGCCGAGCGTCAGCGTGCCGGTCTTATCGAACGCCACGGTGGTGACCCGGCCGATCGTCTCCAGCGCCGCGCCGCCCTTGATCAGCAGGCCGCGCCGCGCGCCGGCGGCGATGCCGGCGGTAATGGCGGCAGGCGTGGACAGCACCAGCGCGCAAGGGCAGCCGATCAGCAGCAGCGCCAGTCCGCGATAGATCCAGGTGACCCAGTCCGCACCGAACCCCAGCGGCGGGACCACCGCGGTCAGGGCGGCGACCGCGATCACCACCGGTGTATAGCGGGCGCTGACGACCGGCCATCCGGCCGCCATCGCTGCATTGCCAAAGATGCGCAGCGCGCCTCTGTTCCGAAAGCGAGTTCTTCTAGCCAGCGCGCGAAACCGCGCGACGGGCGTCGGGTATGGGCCGACGGAGAAGGGAAAACCAAATTGGAGTAGCGCACTCCATTGCTCAAACCCTCGTCGAAATGTAGGTCGCGTTTGGCGCGTGTGGCGGCGTCGCGCATCGATTGGGTCGAACCAGCAGGTGAAGTCGCCAGTTCCTGTTCCGGTGATCTCCAGAGCGGCATCAGAGGAATCTGCTGGAGCGGTGAAGTTGAGTGGGAACGTCTTGTAGGTTTGCGGAACGGCGTTCAGCGAGATCACGCGACGGTCGTTCGGGTCGTTACCCCAGACCAGAGCAACTTTGATGTGGGCTCCTGGAGTGCCGCGAAGAATGATGTGGCCGATGTATCTCTTCCCCTTCTGGAGAGCGATACCGGATTCGCGGATGCCGTGTTCCGTGGAAGCGTCGAGCGCAATGCGGGGGCTCTGATCTCCGACGAAAGGCTTGTCCTTATCCATGGTGATTGCTTCGTCGGGACCGACGGGGAGCCACCTGCGAGGCTGGGGACCGCGCGGAGGACCGCCGGCTTGCTGCTGCGGAGGCGCGACGGGCGCAGCGGATGAGATAGGGAAGTAGAACTTGCGGTCCTCGAGCAGCTCGGACCAGAGACCGCGATACATGGTGTCCCGGATGTGCTCGATGAACATGCCGTACTCGTACCTGGAGACGGGATCCATGGTTTGTTGCGTATTGACCGTCACCGTGATCCGGCTTGGAGCAGGCGGTTCCGTTTGCGCTGAGATAGCAAGTGTCGAACACATCAAAAGCGCCGCAGCGAATACTTTCATTTATGTCTCCGATGTGAAGGTTTGTTTGCCGTTTTTCATAGAAGCTGTTTTCGTCTACTCGTTGCGCGGCCTCTCGAAACCAACGAGGAATCACACCACTGTCCGCGGGTCAATCCGCCAGGGGTGCTCCGCAATTGGGTCAGCGAGCGGGCCGGGAACTCTGGTGTCTCGAGCGACGTTGCCAAGCATGTCGCTATCAATGTGATCGAACACTTTCACCTTCGGCAGCGGCTGGCTGCTGTTGATGGTCAATTCCAGACCGTCCGGGTCAAAGTTGATCTGCATGTCCGCCACAGATCCGTTGTTGTCCCAGCCGTGTGACTGGCGCCAGGCCGACAGGTCGAGCCACTGCTTCGTGTCACCAGCGAAGAAGCCGAGAAAATCTTTTGGCATGGAGGCGTAGAGGTTGCCGTCTGCCTTGTTGTTCTGGTTGAGGAAGACGATGGCCGACTTGCCGCAGCGGGCGAAGATGTTGTTGTAGATCTCGTTGTCCTCTGCGAGCCCGCTGTTCGCGCGGTCGGGACGCACGATGGCAAAGACGCCGGAGTTGTCGCAGCGTCCGATGAGGTTCTGCGCGATCAACACATGGTCGCTTGCGTTGATGAATATGCCGGACCCTGCGCATCCTCTCTGGCCGGGCGTCCCGGGCTCTGCGTTTCGAACGTCCCAGATGATGTTGTCGTCGATCAGGTTCGGTTGACGGTTCATCTCCATGTGCACGGCGGCGCTCACCGTCAGGACGTCGGCAAATACATTTCGAGTGATGCGGCAGTTGATGTTGGCGCTATCGAACCAGACGGCATTCGCGTGGCGTATGTGGCGGATGACGTTTCCGCGGAAGAGCATATTGTGAGCGCCATGGAACTTGGCTCCTGCGGCTTCCCATTCGCGTTCGGCATCGGCCCAGCCGCACCACTCAATCAGGTTGTCCTCGACCAGTGTGTCGCGGGTCTGCATGCCGGCCATGCCTTCCACACCGCAGTAGCGAATCGTGTTGCGGCGGACGATGTGGGATTGGCCGGCCTGCGCGGTGAAACCTCCGCTCCAGTCGCCGTTGCCTATGTCGAGGCCAACGCCGTTGGCCCACTCGATGGTGTTGTCCTCGATGATCCAGTGATTGCCGCCGGCAGTTGAGAGCAGGCCGCGCTGCGGAACAGGGTAGCCGTTGCCGGCGTGCTGGAATGTGATCCCTTTTACGCGAATGTAGGCGAGCCCCTTCTCGAGCGGAGCGAACGCCTGCTCGCGAGTGGTGATTTCAATGGTGTGGTCGGCAGGAGTGCCGGCCGGCAAGCGCACCTGGATAGCCTGTCCCGAGTTGTCGACCCAGAATCTGCGCATCGGGCGTGCCGCCGATCTCCTGCATGATGGGGCCGCCGCGCTTACGGGCGGGCCGGCCAGTGAGCGGCTGTGGGTGGTTTGGAGGTGGCGGCCCCGGCAACTCCGGGCTCGCCAGTTCGCGCAGTTGTTCCACCGGTTCCAGCGGCTTGCCGTCGACAAAGACCAAGCCGCGCCGGCGGAAATACGGCCCCATGTCGACCGTCTTGGTGTCGAGCCATGATCGGTCGGCCGGCGCGCTGGCAAGCGCGAACGGGTTGTAAGCATCGGGAAACATCGCTGCAGTCAGTTCGTGTTGCCATGTAGTCACATGAGGAATATCGGCAGCAGTCTGGCCAGCAGGTATGCGGCGGAACATCGAAACCGACTTCTGTTCCCAGCCTTGTTTCAGAACTTCGGAGCCTTTGATGACGACCTTCGCTCCCGGAGCGGCCTCGTAGCTGATCATCCGGGTGGGCCCGGCTCCGCCGCGTGGTGGGCGGACGCACTCGCGGTAGACGCCGGAGGCGATGACAACGCGTTCGCCGGGTTGGAGCACCTGGGCGGCTTTGCCCATGCGTGCGGAACGGGCGCTCGCGACTGCCAGGACCGTTGTCGTCGGCGTCTAGCGGAGTTGTTATCGACATAGTAGGTCTTCGAGAAGGTCAGCGGCTGTTCCCAGGAGACGTACTCGGTGCCGTCCGGCAGGCGCGAGTCCGTCGAAATCGCCCCAGAACTCGCTTGCGCCGTAGCGATAGAACTCTGCACCAAGCTGCTGCTACCAACCCCGATCATCGCGCCTACGCCTGCGGCATATTGCAGAAAGCGCCGGCGATCGACACCTTGAGTCGGGACGTGCTCCGTTGATGAAGTTGCACGCGCGAGGGGCCGGTTTCTTGCTGATGTCATAAGAGTCAGAAACGAGTTGAAAAATGCGAGCAGGGAATTCAGTGTTGATTCGCAGCAATGTGGCGCTCACGACGAGCGCTCCGGTGTCCGAAGTGATCCGAGGAGTTCAATAACGAAGATCCTCGATGCGGCCAGAGGTTGTAATACCTCTGGCCGGACCCGAACTAGAACTGGTACTTGGCAGCGAGCTGCAACTGCCGCAGTTGACCCGCTGTGGTGATGCGTCCAAACGTGGATGAATTCAAGGTCACGGTAGGTAGACCCCAATTGGGGTGGTTGAGAGCGTTGAAGGCCTCGAATCGGATCGCGAGCTGATGCTTCTCGTTGTAAGGCATCGCGAACTGTTTGTGGAGCGCGGCATCCAGGTTCGTAAAACCAGCGCCGGTGAAACTCCCGCGTTGCAGCGTTCCGAAGAAGCCGGCAGGGGCGTATTGATAAGCGGCTCTATTGACCCAGTCGTTGAGGGACCTGGCGGTTCCGTGGAGGTAGGGGCTAACTCCGGTTGCGACGGGCCGATCGAAGTTGCCGAAAGCAGACGCAATACTGGCGTTGTCAAAGCCGTCCAGCGGAGTCGCGACACCACCGGTCTGGTGGGTGAAGGTACCGCCCACCTGCCAGCCACCGATGATTGCGTCCAACAGTTTGTTATTGATCGGCACCAGCTTGCCGGGTCCGATAGGCAGATCGTAAAGCGCCGAGCCAACGATGCGGTTTCTTACATCGAATGCGGACAGGCCGTACTCGCACGGAACGCAGTAGCTGTTCTGCGGATAGAGGTTGTCATTTCCCTGGTTTCGGATTCCGCTCGTATCGTCAAGAGATTTGGAATACGTGTAGGAAGCGATTACGTTCAGTCCGTGGCTGAAGCGCCGAGTCGCTTTCACTGAACCCGCGGTGTAGTTGCCTGTGCCTTCATCATGCACGAACTGCAAGCCGCCGATGTTTGCAAACGGTGTGCGAGAAGCGACCGAAGTCGCGGCGCCATTACCGATGTATCCATAGGGGGTCGCCTGATTCGCATTCAGGAATCCATAGAGGTGGCGGCTCAGGGCACCCTGGAACCCCGCTTCAAAGGACCAGTCCGCGCCAACCTGCTGCTGGATGTTCAGCAGATATTGCTGAGCGTAGCTGGTCCTGTGACTTACGGCGTTTGCAAAGGCGGTGCTCGGGCCGAGGTTGGAGATTGCGCCACCACCAGCACCCGGCGTCGCATTGTTCCATGTCAGGTTGGAACTTCCGTAAGGCGGCGAAGCGTTCGTGTTGGTATAGGTCACGCGCCCGGCGACGTTGCGGGACATGTCGAAGTATGCGTTTCCTATGTCCTGCGTGTAGAAGATGCCATAGCCAGCACGTACCACCATCTTGGGATTCGGTGAGTAGGAGATGCCGAACCGCGGTGCGAAGTTGTTGTGCGGCGTATCCAGAAGCGGCCCGTTCGGCATGAGGCCGTTGCTGCAAACCGGTGGAGGACCGAGCGGAGTGATCCACCTGATCGAAAGGCCGTTATAGACATCGCCAGGAGCGCAGGTGCCCTGCCGCACATAGAACGGCCATTGGCTCTGCGGGTATGTGGTGCTGGTGTCTCCCAGCTTGGGCCTTACTTGAAGAGCTATGTTGAAGGTGGTGCCGTAAGTATTGTTCCATGGAGGCGTCAGCTCATATCGGAGGCCTGCGGAGATGGTTACGTTAGGGGCGAACTTGTACGTGTCATCGATATATCCGTCTTCGACGTTGCGCACGTAGTTAGCGTCCGCCACAGCCACGGCGACCACTGACTGATAAAGGGTGCCAAGGAGCATGTCGGCGAGGGCGTCGCCGCCCGAAAGTCCCGTACCGGTATGGAATGCAGTGGCAATCGGCTGGTCTGTGAATTGTCCGCGCGAGAACTGGTTGCCGAGTTGGTTGAAAGTCTGCCGGTTGTACTCAAAACCAAAGCGCAGGGAATGTTTGCCCTTTTGCCATGAGACATTGTCGACGATCTGCCACGTGGGATCGGTGACCACGTACGGACCATCGCCGCCGAGATCTCCAAAACTGGTCCAGATGTTCTTCGTCGTGCCGGCGGGTCCGGAGGCGAAGTTCATGGACGGAATCCCCCACGTGGCGGGAGCGCCGCCGCTCAGGCCGGGGATTTGGACTTCATCGACTACGTTATTGACGAATGCCGACAATAAGCCATTCGAGTTGTAGAAGTACGTATAGCCAAATCGCGCCTCATTGACGAAGTGCGGGGTTGCCGTGAAGGTATTCGAGCCCATGTATTGGTAGTAGTTTGTGACGGTCTTAGTGCCTGCTCCCAGCAGTCCAGTTGCTGCCAGGGCTTCATTTCCGGAGCTGTAACGGAACGAGTACTGCATCCTCTGAGACTGAAGGTAGTCTCCACGAACGGTCAGGCTCTGCCGGTCCTGCGGTGATGACGTTGAGTAGGAATAGTTGTTGTTGACCGAGCAACTGGTGGAACTGCAAGTATAGGTCGGTGCATTCGGCGCCGTTCCCAGGTACTTCAGGAGCCTCGTGGAAACCGCGCTGACTCGGTTCGAAGGAATGGTGTTGTTCTGAAATGGCTGGTTCGTGAGCGGATCGTAGATGGTGATTGGGTGGATGCCCGCGGCGTCCTGGTAGCTATACCCCTGGAAGTTGCCGGCAACCATGGCAGCGGTCGGAACGACGGCCTGGCCCTGACCGATCTGCGCGGATGTGTCTCCACTCGTCATCGACCATGAAGAAGAACTTGTCTCTGCCGTCATAAATCTTGGGAATCCTGATGGGGCCATCGAGCTCGAATCCGTAGTCGTTCCATTTGAAAGGGAACACCGCGGGCTGGGTCGTCTGATATGGGAAGAAGTACGGCTTGGCATCCACGTAATTGTTTCGGATGTACTCATAAAGAGCGCCGTGGTAGGTGTTCGTGCCGGTCTTGCTGAGGACATTAACCTGCGATGCCTCATGACCGAACTCCGCCGAATACACGCCTGTTTGTACCTTGAACTCCTGAATGCCATCGAGGGAAGGCAACCCAACATAGGTGTTGAAGTCGACATCGGTATTGTTGACGCCGTCCAGGGTGTAGTAGTCGAACATGATGCGCTGGCCACCCACCGCGATCGACTGACTGGCGCGATCGCCACCCAAACGCGAGCCTGCCTGGCCCGACGCCGGTGAGAGTGTATTAACGTTTGACGAAAGTGCCACCAGGCTCAAGTAGTTCCTGCCATTCAGCGGCAATTGATTGATCACGGTATTTTCCACCACTGTACCGGTGGAAGCATCCTCTGACTGGAGGAGTGCGCCTGTTGCCGTTACGTCGACAGACTCCGTGACCGCCCCGATCTGCAAGGTGAAATTGAGCCGCACGCTCTGGTCGATCTGTACGTCGAACGTGTCACTTTTGACCACCTTGAATCCTTCGTGGCGAATCTGAAGGGAATACGCTCCGGGCGGAACTTCCGTAAACGTATAGTCGCCGGTTCCGGTCGACTTCGTAGAGCGCACAGCTCCTGTGGCCACTTGCGTGAGTGTGACATCCGTATCGGGGAGATTGGCTCCGCTGGGGTCAACGAGATGGCCGGAGATTGATCCGGCCGTCTGTGCCCGCAGGGAAGGGATGTAGATGAAGGCGAGCAAAAGCGCGAGGGTGTAGAAGAAGCGGGGACTCAAGCGAGGACGGCTCAGATTTTCGCGTGACGGGCTGGCGCTAATGCAGAGAGAGCGAGATACCGCAGTGACAGCGGAAGTTTGCTTCATGGAAAGAAAGCCTCCGGCGCCCGATGAGCATGGGCCTACTTTGATTGCGGGACTATATTTCGCGTTGTGTAAGAAGGTCAATGCTTTTCCTGCGTCGCGAAGCTTGTTCGCGACTCATCAGGATTAGGAATGATGCTTATCGATTTTTTCGATGTATGTGCTAACTATAGGAGCCGATTGACCAAGAAGTGCTCTCGCACGCTTGCTGTTCGCGTGAATTCCGGCATTCTACTTGCTTCGAGGCGCTCGATTATTAAGACCCGGCAGTCCGGAGTTTACGGCCGTTCAGCATGCCATTACGCGCTCGCGCAGTTGGATTCCCGGTGAGAATGTTTCAAACGTGTTGAACTTCGCGGTTCATTCCAAGCAGCTCAGCGAGCATGAGCAGCTCGTGCGAACTGGTGTTCGGATCCGTACAGATAAGATTGAGCCGCACTTGCCGCTCGGTACCCATTGACATCCGCAATGGGACGAGTTCTCCCGAGTCCAATGCGCCCTGGATTCGATACGCCGGAATCCACCCGAAGCAAAACCCACTGCGCACCGCATCCACCGCCGCTTCGATCGTCGATACCGCGATATAACGTTGTGTCGCCGCGAGCGGCTGTCGCTTCGTGCTTCCTGCGCTTGCACCGTCAATGTTTACGAGTGTGTGCCCGAGCATGTCCGCACGAGATATCTGCCGCTTCAATTTGCGAAGTGGGTGATCCCACCGCGCCACAGCGATCATCCTGATATCCAATATGGGATGGGAAAAATACTCACGTGAAACTATGGCGGAGATGCAAAGCTGGGCGTCGTGTGTAGAGAATTCGACATCAGGCGCGAGGAGAACAGCCTGCCGAAGTTTGAAGTGTACGTGCGGGAATCGGCGGTTGAACTCGGACAGTGTGCCAAAAAGGCGATGGTAGGGAAAGACCGAGTCCACCGATAGTCTGATCTCCGATTCGCCACCCGAAGCCAGAGACCGGGCCCGCTGCTCGAGCTGCTCGAAGCCGCTCAGATGCGGTTCTGCTTGTGCGAGGAGCACGCGACCAAATTCAGTCAGCGAGGCCTTTCTGCCTGTCAGGGTAAAGAGCTGGACCCCAAGCTTCTCCTGCAGCTTGGCGATGGTATAGCTGATCGTCGATTGTGAACGATTTAAGTGTCGCGCCGCTGCTGCGTACCCTCCCAGCCGCACAACCGCGCGGACGATATCCCATTCATCAAGAGTGCTGTTCATAGGCAAGACGTGATTATCGTTGGAACGGATTCGATATGCCAGCACTAATCTGTCCCAGGAGCTTTGGTTCGAATGGCGTACAGGGATGTACGTGCGCCGATGAACAGAGTGCGGTGGTCTGGTCCTCCAAAGATAAGCGAACCGGGACGTTCCGGGATTTCGAGAGTCCCCAGAGGCTTACCGGCGCTCGAGTAGACGAATAACTGGGCTCCCGCTACATAGAGATTGCCGGACTTATCCGTCACGACGGATGTTCCACTGCGCGCGAGAACAGGTGCGGCACCCAGGTAGTTCAACGATTCGAGAGTGAATCGATATACCTTATCGTCCTCTTCACTTACAGCGTAATGGGATGTGCCACTGCGGAACGCGCTGAGCTGGACAGCCTGCAGGAGCCCCTTCCAGCTTCCCCCGGCCATGAGGGCTGTATTGGTGCCGGGTGCATAGAAGAAACTGCGTGCCTCGTTTTCATCGACGCCAGTGATCGCCATGTTACTGCGCGGCGCGTATACAAATCCCTTGTGCTCCACAATCCACTCGATACTGCTTACATCGTTGTGAAATCCGGTCGGCAGCAACAGCGTCGTATCCGAGCGAGGGCCTTCGCCTGTCAGCTTCTGCACCGAACCGTCTCGTGCCGATACTGCATACACGGACTTGCTCGAGTCGATCGCCAGCAGTTGGCCGTTACCGGCGTAGCCAAGGGTGACCGGCGAATCGACCGCCTCCGATAACACTTCCGGAGAGTTATTGGCGTTGTTCCATCGCAGGATCCGGTGTGCCACCGCGTCCGTAAAGAAGAGTTGACCATGCTCATCTACCGCCAGACCTGCCACATTACCGAACGTGCCCGCCTTTGTGAGCCTCTGCAGCGATGCATGTGGATCGAATACCACGGGAATCGGCAAGGGAGCCCCGGGTCTAACGGAATCATCCAAAACGAAGGAAGTGAAATCGTGCGTGCGGACCGCCACATTCCGAGTCGTATCGACCACGCTGTTGTCGAAGGCGAGCCGAGTCATGCTGAAGTTGTGCAGGTTGGCGAATCGAATATTGTTGACGCGCGTGGCCTCTACCGCGGATAAGTGGGGCGTTACGTTGCGAGAGACTCGATAGCTGAACAGGTTGGCGAAAGTTATATTGCTCGAATCGGTCAGGTTGATCGGCGTAGTCTGTGCGCCGTTCGGATTTTCTTCTTCGGTCTGTAAGGCATAGATCGTCCAGTTCGATGCGTGCCGAAACTCGACCTCCTTGTGCATGTGGTGCTCGCACGAGATCTGGTATGCAACTGAAGGCACGTGAGTACTCTCGACACGAATGCCGACGATGGCGGTGGTATCGGCCGTCCAGATGTCGCGGAAGATCCCGCCGCCGTTCTGAATCCAGAGGCTTGGATACTGCGATGCGCGGGTGTCCGGCCGCTTGAGGCCAAAGTCAGGCCTTGGATATTTGGGTCCGACTTTCGGCGAAGGCCGAATGCCGAGAGGGAAATTCACATCCTGGATGAACGAGCTTGCTCCGCTGTGCCACAGCACGGCTGCCGCGCGAGGTGTGGAGTATCCAGTGAACACGCCGATCCCGCTTAGTATTTCGTGGCCGCCCACGGATGACTCAATTACCGGGATGGGGTCGCCCGAGCCGCTGAACTTTGGGTCGTCATCGTCCACTACGAGAACGGTTGTGGCAGGAGACAGGCCGATCAGGACGGAATCCGGCTTCAAATGCAGTGTGCCGCGCACCCTGTACAGACCCATCGGGAAATACAGGACGCGGTGTGAGTCAATTGCATGCTGCAGTGCTTCGGTATCGTCAGTACCTCCGTCGCCCGTGGCTCCGAGGTCTCGCACGCTGGTCCACTGAGAAACGTCGGGGAGCGGCGGAATGTCAGTCCCAACGGGTTCGGGTTCTCGCGAGAGCTTACGCTCGTTGTGATGCAAAGCGATTGGGCCTTCCCGGCCGTTGGCATCGATGTCCTGGCCGACTGTGAGCCGCTCTTCAATGAACGACTTTGAGGGACTGGCGATTGGAGAGAAGCCTTCGACGTTGTCATGGGTAGCTCGCAGAAGATGGGCGACGTGGGAACATCGAATGTCATCAAGTGTTACCTGGTGGTGCTGGCTCGTGGTATCCCCGAGCACGACACCAACTGCGATGTCTCTCAGTAAGAGGTCACGTCCGTAGAGCTGCTCCGGCATATCCGGTGGAATCTCTACCGCAATCGGCGCGTGCTCAATGCGATCGCGGATCAAGGTCATGCCAACCTCCTGAGTGTGAATGGCCGCGATGCGCTGCCCGCTCAGGCGGGAATCCATCAGGAGAAACGGCCAGGCTGGAGCCGTTCGTACGGAGATGATGCCGTAGTCTCCACCGTCAATCTCAAGCGAGTCCGCCTGATTGCCAACGTCCTCCAGTGCCGCGCGGCCTTGTCCGACCGAAAAGCGCATATGAGAGAGGAACGAATGCTGCGCGACGTGAAAGCGAATGCAGATGGCCGCTGGATTCCCGTTTCCAACTTCAAAATCCACGTTGCTGATGCCGCTATAAAAAGTGAACTCGTTGGCGTCGACGATCGGCTGGCCGGCGGGCGGCTTGCGGGAAGCGAACTGGAGCATGTAGCGTCCGGTGCCGAGGAACCCGTGGCCGCTCTGGTACCCGGGCGTATTCGCTGCCAACTCAATGACTGGGCGCTGCTGGCCATAGCCAATCAAACGGATGCCTGACCATAGATAGATGGTCCTGGTGATTCGATAGCGACCGCCTGGCAGGAACACAAGCCCCGGTCCGGTGGTTTCGGCGACGCGATCGATCGCGGATTGCAGGGCAGCGGTGTCGTCTGTCGTGCCGTCTCCGTGCAGCCCGGCGGAGGCATCAGCCACTACGGCGAGTGGATCCGGAGGGCGCTCGGTGTAGATGGACTGCGCGCATGCTGGTGCGGCAATGAAGACGAGGAGGGCAAGGCGCAGAAGGGTCAAGGGACGACGCTCCATTCAGACTTGGTCGATGCAGTAGCCATTTTGCACCTGATCCTTGTGGAGTCAGCTCTTGGGCTTGAATGTCAGGCGCAGCGGGGAATTATTCGATGGTTGCGTGGACCTCTTTGCCTTTGTAGTTGATTTCTGTGTTGACTGCGCTGGTGGGTTCCAGGCCGGCGCCGTGTCCGTCTTTGACCAGGACTATGCGAAAGGTGCGCTGCTCGGCCATTGCCGGGAATGAGCCTTCGCGCGCGCCAATCGTGAGAGTGGAGTCGCCGTCGTCCCACCGTATGGGCACGATGGAATGCGCACCCTTCTGGTACTCGTAGCCATCGCCGGCGTCTTCATAGAGGTCGAATTTGCCATTGGCGCCGCGATAGATGCGCAGTTCGATAGGTCCGGTGGGGTCCTGGGCAGCGTATTCGATTTGCGGACCGAGCGGAAGAATGGAGCCAGCGCGCACGAAGAGAGGCATGCGTTCGAGAGGCGCATCGGCTTCGATCTCCTGGCCACCGCTTTGTGGCTTACCGGTCCAGAAGTCGTACCATGCGGCCGCAGCCGGCAAGTAGACACTGCGCCTGGTGGCGTTGGCTTTGAGCACTGGATTGACGAGAATAGCTGGACCAAACATGAACTCGTCGCCAAGGTTCCAGGTGTTGGGGTCGGTGCGCCAGTCCATAACGAGCGGGCGTTGGATGGTGTAGTCGTCGCTCGTGACCTTCCACGCGAGCGAGTAGATATAGGGCATGAGTCGATATCGAAGACGGTCGTAACTGACCAGAATGGGCTCGACTTTGTCGAAGCTCCACAGCTCGTTATGAGGCCTGTGGCCGTGGGTGCGGAAGATGGGACAAAACGTGCCGTACTCGAACCAGCGCACGTAGAGTTCCTGAAATGCCGGATCGGCGAGAGGATCGTCGTGGGGCGGCCAGTAGCCTCCAATGTCGGTGGTCCAGTAGGGATATCCAGAGAGAGCAAAATTCAACCCGGCAGGGACCTGGTGGGTCAGTCCCCAATAGGTGCCGTAGACGTCCCCCGACCAGACGGTCGCGCCGATGCGCTGCTGCCCCAGGAATGCAGAGCGCGTGAGCAGGAAGACGCGCCTGGCCGGGTCCTGCGCCTTCCAATGTTCCTGTACTCCGAGAGTGTGAACGAACGGGAAGACATTCGTGAATTCTGCGCCGTTGCCGATGGCGAGTTGACGGCTGCGAAGGATCGCGTCGCCCATGTGCGGAAAGTACTCTTCCGGCTCGGCGCTATCGAGCCAGAATGCATCCCACCCCTGCGACAAGAGCTTGCCCGGAAGCTGATCCCAGTAGATAGTGCGCGCTTCGGGACTGGTCGCGTCGTAGACATGGGCGCCGGGCACGAGGAGATGCTTCGCATCGAGAATCTTGTAGGTTTCCGAGTCGGGGTCGAGCAAGCCCCAGACCGAGATCATGGCGTGCACGTTCATGGCATGTAGAGCGGCAAGGTCTTTGGGCACGTCACGGTAATTGGAATTGAATGCCGGATCGCCCTCGGTCTTCCACCAAAACCAATCCTGCACCATGGCGTCGAGCGGGATGTGGTCGTGACGGTAGCGCTGAGCGATATCGCGAATCTCATCGAGCGAGACGTAGCGGTCCTTCGATTGGAAGAAGCCGTAGGCCCACTTCGGCAACATCGGAGTGTGTCCCGTCATGGTGCGGTACTCGTGTATGACTGAGTCGATTTCGGGACCGTAAAGGAAGTAGTAGTCGATAGACTTGCCGGCGATCGCAGTGAGCTTGAGGTCCAACGGAAAACGGTTGTCGAAGTAGGTCAGGGCTGCCGTGTTCCACAACAGTGCGTACCCCTTACTCGAAACCAGGAACGGGATGGCGACATCGGTGTTGTTCTGTCCAAGCTCAACGGTGGCACCCCGATAATTGAACATGCCGTTCTGGTGCTGGCCCAGACCATAGAGCGCTTCGTTGATGGTGGGGGAGAAACGATCGGTCACCCGGTACGTACTCTCGCCATTCAGCTCCACTGGCTCATAGGTCCGTGGGACGCTGTTGCCCTCCTTCAACAGGAAATCGCCGGCAGTTGTTTGGAATGAAAGATTGCCGTGCTGGACATTGAAGACGATGCGCAGTTGCGTCGTGGTGATGACAGCGTTGTTCTGATCGCGGCTGAACTCGACGGGCACGCCGGGACATGATTGCTGCGCGGGGAGCATCCATGGCCGCGGCGATGCGGCGGCCGAAGGTTCGGGCGTCGCGACGACGTGAATCACCGAGCCAGTGCACGCGGTAACTTCGAGAGTTTCCTTTTCCGTCGTAACGTGCATGCCGTGGCTTGTCTGCTCCACCTGCGCTGGAGAATGGCCGGGAGTTTTCTGGCCGGGCATTTGTGCAACGACCATCGTTGTGGCTGTCAGAAAAAGAATCGGGGCGGCTGCCAGTGATCCACGATGGGCTCGACAAATCCTTCCAGTCCGGTGCATCTTCGATCTCCACTTCCCATTCGGCAGCGTTTAAACTGCGTCGTTCTCCGGCCGGATCCGCTGCTGCTAATGGCAATCCGCAGTGAAGCAGAGGTTCTTGCTGAAGAACGGCATAACGTGGTTCTGGAACCTGTCTGCGACGGCGCTGGTGTGTGTGCCGGGGTAGATCTCAAAAGTATTCGCGATGCCGTAGCTATCGAGGATGTTATGCAGCTTGCCGGCGTCGACGCGAAGGCCGTCCTGATCGCCGACGTCTATGGCGATCGCGCGGTACTGCTTCAAATTTCCGATGTACTGATCCACAAAGGCCAGCGGTGCGTTGGCAGCATACTTCGCCTGAACCTCAGGTACCGGAACGCCGTCTTTGGTTGGCAGGTCGAAATACAGCGGCGGATTCTTTGGATCGGGCGCCCAGGCCGCCGCCGTTGCAAATTGCGCAGCGGCGAAGCCCGGGGACTGGGCTGCCAGCTCGGCCGGCGACTTGGCGGCTGCGGCTTTTTTCTCACCTGCTATCGCCCGCTCCTTGATTTGATCGGCGGGTCCCGGTCCGCCGCCGGTCATCGGCGACATGCAGCAGGGGCTCATGATGTAGAGCGCGCCGAAGACATCGGGATGTTTCATCCCGATGCGCGACGCACCGTACCCGCCCATGGAGTGGCCGACGAGTCCGCGGCTCGTACGTTGAGGGATGGTTCGGTAATGCGCATCGATATAAGTGACTACGTCATGCGCGATGAAGTTCTCAAAGTCACCCGTAGTCACCGAGCTCGAATACATCGAGCCGTTGTAGATGGTTTTGGAATCGGGAAGGACGACAATCATCTCCCGCGCACCCTCTGCGAACGCGCCTTCGATGGTTTGGGGCACATGGATTTCATGCGCCCACTGCTCGGCGCCGATAAAGAAACCGTGCAATGCATAAACGACGGGATAGCGGCGCCGCGTATCTTTCTGATAGCCCGGCGGCAGCAAAACGATGACATCGCGATCGACGGCGTCGCCTTCGAGATTGCTCTCGAGGGCCGCACCATGAATTCTGATGTGCTCAACCGTGTCAGGCTTCGCACTGGGGATGACGTCGGGAACGTTCGTCTGCACCTGGGCCGCGAGCCATGATCCGGGTGTGCAGGTCAACGTGATGGCGCATGCGAGGAACAGCTTCGTCGATCTCATTTGCATCGTCTCTCGAAAGGCGCGGGCTACCGCACCGGATAGGAATAAATGTTCACGCTAAAAGGACGTACGGTAATGGTGCCAGGCAATGCGCCGAGCGTTTGTTCTTCAACCTGAACTTCAGGTTTCTTGTCTACCTGCACTGTCGCGTCGATCGACTGAGGGGCCATGCGCCACAACTTGCCGGCGCTCCCGAGCTGCGTTCCCTTAGTTCCAATCCTGATGCTCTGCTCGGAATCGGATGGATTGAGCACCGCGATGGAAAGGGTCTTGCGGTCTTCACTCAGCGCGGCGCTCACGTCAAGCGGGTATGTATCACTGCCAGGGTTGACGGCTGGCTGGTCGCCACCGGGCGGAAACGAAGGCTTGGGTTGTGGCGAATCTCCATTGACCTCGACGGGAATGGTGCCGAAGTGATCGCGATACATCTTGAAGAGCATCCCAGTGGGGTTCAGGATGGCGTCCGTTCGGCTTTCGCTCATCATCGCGGTCGCAAAGGTGAATGCGCCGAGTTGGAAGATGTCGGAGTGGCGGAACATCTCGTGAAAAGCCCAGGCGTACGCGGGGACAGTCTTGTAGGAATTGGGACCGCCGCCGAAGTAGGCCCATTCATCAATCGCGATGGGAACGGGCTTGGCCCGGAGCGCCGGAATCAACTTGAGATATTGCTCGTAGTGCTCGTATTTAGCGCGAACCTGCACGGCCGGTGCTCGTTCCCACTCAACCAGCGAAAGAGGAGGATCGATGGGCACCTTTTTCTGCAGCTTCATATCCGTATGCTGAGTACCGGAGGCGTAGTAATGCTCGCTGACCATGTCAATGTTATCGAGGCAATGCAGCAGCATCTGACCCGTCCAGTCCGCCGCGGATAGATAGTCAGGAACATATTGGCCGTTGATGCGACGCGCCTGGTCGGCGCCCTCCATCACGTCGGGCATCGCGCCCCCAGCGATGAGCTTGATGGAGGGATCGACTTTCCGCATCTCTTTTGCGAAGAGGTTGTGCTTCAGCTCGAACTGCGGAAGCGACATGGAGCCCATCTGGTAGTCGCCCCATGGTTCGTTGCCAACACCCCAGAGCTTTACGCCCGAGCTGGCCGTGCACGTGGGATTCCAGCGGCGGTCGAACCCGCGTTACGGTGAGGCGATCGCGCTCGTGCACCAGGGGCGCTGGGCCCCTTGATCGAGGGGAACGCCGCGTGGGTGAGCAGCAACGGCCCGATGAACGGCCACGACGGCTGGCTCGCCCGCCGCGCCCGCTCGGGCGACTGGATGGTCGAGCAGGCGGTGCACGTCTGGGACGTTTTCCACTGGGTTGCCGGAGGCGTTCCCGCGCGTGCCTATGGCCAGGGGCGCCGCGACCTCTTCGCCGACCGGCAGCCGGCGCGCGACGTGACCGACCATTACTCCGTGCACCTGGAATGGGCCAGCGGATTTCACGTCGCGTTCCTCCAGAGCTGGGTGGCTCCCGCCGACGATCGCTTCACCGGCATCACGCTCCAGGTAATGGGCGAAGAGGGAGGGCTCGACTTCGGCTCCGGCGCACTCACGTACCGCGATCGCACCCGCCCACGCCAGACCCTGCACCCGGGCACTCAGGCCGACACCCGGCTGGCCCTCCAGGCCTTCCTCGACGCCGTCCGCGCCACCGAGCCGCTCCCTCCACCTCTCACGCTGGCCGAAGCCCGCGACGCCACGCTGACCGGCCTTCTGGTCCGCAAGGCCGTCGATGAGCGCCGCGTGGTCACGATGGAGGAGATTCGCGCCGAGGCCGGCTCCGCGCCGGCCTGAACGGCTCCGCCTAATACCGCGAGGTTTTGCCCCGCTGCGCTCCCGTGATCCGACTTGACCGAACGGCGGCAAAGGGACATGATTCCGGCCGCGACTGACGATACTCAGCCATCGACATCCCTGATGGCAGGATGATTCGACGGGATGTCGGACCTGGCGTTCCGCGATCTTCGGGATTCAAGGAGGAAAACCGATGACGTTCGAGGAGTGTCAACAGGCCCTGGTCACGATCCGCCGGAAGCAGGGAACACGCTATCCTCTGGTCCGTGTCGACTATGGAGGAACCGTCTTCCGCGGACGCCTGGCCCGCGCCGACAGCGACCCGGAGTACCAGCACGACGCCGGCTCTCCCTATGGAGTGCTCGTGCTGGAGCAGCTCGGCCTCAGCCGGGGTCCCGAGACGATCCTCCAGATCGCCAATATTCCCGCGAGCGGCCTCCATCCGCTCGAGGATCAATGACGCGGCGCTCCCGCTCACCTGGTGACCACGAACCGATCAACCTCCGTACCGTCGGCCGTAACCTGGCGAATGGTCAGAGTCTTGCCGTCGACGTCGGCCACGGTCAGCGAATGGACCGTGGAGACGAACTTGTCGGTGAACTTCTGCCAGGAGTCGGGGTCGTCTTGCTGCTCGGGGTTGTACAGCTGCTGGCCGCCGGCACCGGTGATCACGTAGATCACGCCCATCGGGCGTGGTGTCGGCCTGTCCGTCGAACGATTTATCGAGCTTCCAGCGGCCATTGACCACCCGGCCCCGGATCGTCTTGCCGTCCCTGCCGCCCACCAGAAGCGTCCCCTGCTTGTCGGGAACAAACCGCAACGGGAACGACCGCTGGTAGTTGTGAAGATGGCCGCTGAAGACGACGTCCGACCTTGCCCGCCTCCAAAACGGGGGCCAGGAGCCGCATCTGCTGCTGCTCGAGGTGCTCGCGGGAAGAGTTGAATCCGGGGTGGTGGAAGGCGACGAATCGCCAGGTTGCTTTTCTGGGCGGCGGCCAGGTCGTCGGCGACCCATTGCTTGAGCTCGGGGTCGGTCCAGTCGACATAGGGATTCGAGTCGACGATCGTCCAGTGGGCGTTGCCGTAGTCGAAGGAGAAGTTCGTCATCCGTGGGTAGGCGTCTCCGGCGGCGTTCGGGAACGCCTTCCGGGCGGCGTCCGGCCCTTCGAGCAGGGGCACGAACGGCCCGCCTTCCTTGCCGAGCGGGCCGTTCAGCGGCTGATCCCAGAACGAGGTAAGTAGGCCAGGGCGTCGGGATATCGCTCGAGGTCGCGGGTCTCGGTGTCGTGGTTCCCCGGCGCGGCCACGAATAGCGTCGAGCGGAGCAGCGGAACGCCCGACTGGGAGGGCTCGTCGGCGTTGTACACGGGCCAGAACTTGTCGCGGTAGTCGCGATCAGGCCGTACTCGTAGACGATGTCGCCGGGAATCACGACGAGATCGGGCTGGGCCAGGAACGCCCGGTAGGCGAGCGGCTTCTGCTCGGCGCTGCCCGCGCCGCAGTCGCCGAAGGCCACGAAGCGATACGGCTGGTCGGCCGACTTCGGCGCATCGGCCCTCGGCGGCGAAGACGGGCTCGCCCCCCTTGCGGACGCGATAGTCGAAGAGGCTGCCGGGCTCCAGCCCGGCCAGCGCAGCGCGATAGACACGGTGCGGCTCGACCCCCGCCACGGCCACGAGCCGCGACCGCGGCGACGAGCGCCTGCTGCCAGGGCTGGCCGGAGCCACGGCGATGCTCGACCGACCAGTCGTCCGCCCCATCGGGAGCGTGCCAGAGAAGCTGCAGCCGATCGGCGCGGGGCCGCGCCGAGTTGCAGGTAGGGCTTGACGAGAAACGGGCCGCCAGGTGCGCGGCGCAATCCCCGCTTTGAGGTCCGTTTGCTGGGCACGCGCGACTCCGGCCAGGAACGCCAGGAGCACCGGGGCGACGCACTGCGATCGGAAGAGTGTCATTGGTCAAATCCGCCAGGTGTCAGTACGAGTCGGACGAGATCACTTCGCCGCCCGCCAACCGAGCCGAGGGCCCGCCAGGTGTTGGCGCTGACGCTGTTCTTGACGAACCGCACGCTGCCGTCGGCGAGCAGAGTGTTCACTCCGCCTGGGTGGTAGCTGCTGGCGGAGAGCGACGCATAGGTCGGCCCGCCGTTGTTCTCGTCGACGCTCACCCAGTCGAATGGGCCGCTGAACCCCGGGGAGGTCACGTTCGTGTTCGGGAGGCACCGCGGTCGTCACTCCCGAGTAGTAGACGCCGCCGTTGGTCCAGCGGGTGTGGCCGAGCTTCTGGCCGAACTTGCCCGAGCTCGTGCAAGCGGCTGACCAGGGTCTTCAAGGTCGCGACCGAGACGTTCGGCAGCGGCACCGAGGTCGGGGTCATGCCCGGCGGGCTCTGCGGGTTCGTGTAACAGTTCCGCGCCTGGAGATGTCCGATGTAGCCTTCCGACGCGAACAGGGTATTGCTCAGGCCGTCGGTGAAGTCGGCGAGCTTGCGCGACATGTTGGGACCGAACGCCGAGCGGTTCGGCGGACCGCCGTTCGACCAGACGTACCAGTCGCCGCACGAATTGCCCGTAGCTGCTGGTCGCGGTCAGCGTCCCGCCCAGAGTGGCGTCGTCGATCGGCCCGCCCTGGATCGCTCGGGCAGAAGAGGAACTTCACGGGCGTGTTGCTCACCGTGGTGTTCGCCGGGTCGCTGTAGGTGCCCGAGAAGTTGATCGCGTTGTACATCGGGCCCAGCTCCAGGAAGGGAGCGATGCGGGCGTTGACGCTCCACGAGCCCTGCCAGGTTGGCTTCGTGGCGGTCGTCGAGGCGAACGTCAGGATCGTGGTCGGCGGGCAGCGCCGCGTTCGTCGACTCGTAGTTGTGCAGCCCCAGCCCCATCTGCTTGAGGTTGTTCGTGCACTCGATCCGCCGCGCGGCCTCACGCGCAGCCTGCACCGCCGGGAGCAACAGGGCGATCAACACGGCGATGATCGCGATCACGACGAGTAGCTCGATCAGTGTAAACCCATTGCACTCATCGGGTACCTCGGGACAAGATATGTTCGCACCATGGAACCGGTCGATCGCCGGTGGTGCGTTGATTGTCCAGGCGTGTCCGCTGGGAGGAATGAAGGAGATATGAATTATGTATGAAAGAAGCTTAAAAAATAATTTATGCAGCAATCCGGCATCCCTTCCGGTTTGCGGGGTCGACGAGGCGGTTCGCCGCCGCAAAGTGACGATCGGCGGTCTCTTGGGGAACTTCCCATGGCGTGGTAGGCTGGCGGCCAGCTCTACCTTTCCAGCAGAAACACAAGAGGCGGCCATCATGAGCCGGCCGCGCCCTTTCCCAAACACGAGTGAGAGCCGCCATGCCGTCTTTGTGGCCGAGAACCGTGGCGCTACTGGCCCTTTCCTGCGGGATCGCGCGGGCCGTGGATGAGCAGGAGCTGAAGTTCGCCGATTGTCCGCCGGCGGTGCGGAAAGCCTTGCTCGCCGAGGCGAAGGGGGCGAAGATCGACACCGTCACCAGGGAGACCGATCCGGAAGACGACACAGTCTACTGGGCCGACGTGGCGATCCTGGGCCGGACGTATGCGATCGGCGTGCTGGAGAATGGCACTCTGAGCGAGATGAACCTGGCGGCCGATGAGGAGGAGCTCACCTTCGAACGTTGCCCCGAGCCCGTCCAGGCGACGCTCAAGAACGAGACATTCGGCTCCAAGATCGCCGCGGTCGGCGTCGATATCCGGTATGGCGTGAACGTATACGAAGTGGTGGTCAGCCACAACGGCAAGGCGTACGAGGTTGTGGTGGCCGAGGATGGCACGCTGGTCGAGAAGGTGCTCGTGATCGACGATGAAGAAATCGAGCTCGATCAGTGCCCTTCCGCGGTGCGCGCCGCGTTCCACGAGCATGCGAAGGGGGGGAAGATCGGCGACATCACCCGCTCCAGCGGGCTTGGCTCGAGCACGTACGAGGCCGAGGTTGAGATCAGGAACAAGATCTACCTGATCGAAGTCGCCCAGAGCGGCTTGCTGATCGCGAAGTCGCTCGAGGCTGTCGAGGAGTGAGCGGCGCGGGGAGCCGATAAACCGCGCCGATCTCCCGCGAGCCGGCTCGCCTTTCCTCTTTCAGCGGATCGCCAGCGCGGTGTTCAGCTCGCGAATCGCCGTCTGCACGTGCCCGCGGCGCGGGAGTGCCCCGAGGTTTGCGTGCCCTGGCTGCTGAGCTGCATGTGAATACCCTGCAGGCTCCGGAGCGATTGCCCCATCCGCGTATCGGACTGGGCCTGAGTCATCCTCTGGCGCTGGCGTCCGCCCGCCCCCTGGGCTCCCCGGTTCCCCTGCGCCCCTGGCGCATGCCCATCGCCATGCCGTTGTTCCGCCCCTGTCCGAAGCCCGTTCCCCGGTACACCATCGACCGGTGCGAGAGCTGGCGGACGGCCATCGAGATCGCATGCATCGAACGCACGCGGTGCCCCTGGTAGTCGCGATCGAGCCGGGCCAGGCTCGCGTGCACCGAGCGGAGCCGCGAGACGATCGCGCGATTGTTCCCCTGCGACCGGCCGTAGCCGCGCCGGCCTCCGGAATAGCGGTTGCGATAGCCGCGGCCATAACCGTGAGCGTTATAGCGGCGCGCGCTCGAACCGGAGCCGTAGGTGTACTGGTAGGGCGACGTCTGGGTCCCCGTCGAGGCCTGGGAATGGGTGCCCGGCGCGGCGGTGCGGCGGGCTCCCGCCGAAGCCGCGGTATTGGTATGAACCTTTGCGCTGGGATTCTTCGCCTGCGACCGCTTGGCGCTGGAGCGTGCCGGCGCGGCCGAGTGCGCCATCTTGGGGGGTTTGTACGACGGGGCCTTCATCGTCCGGTGCGCCGCCGAGATGCGCGGCGCGTGGCCGCCGCGACTTCTCCCGTGCCCCCCCTTCGCTCCCCGGGCAAGTGCTTCGGGCGCGGCCAGCACGCCCAGGCCCAGCAGGAGCGTCAGCAAGAGCGGGCCGCCCATCCGGATCGATCGTGCACTCATCGATAACCCCCAGGAGGGCGCGACACCCGGACCGTCCCAGAAAACACCCGCCGGGCCGGCTCCGTAACGACGCCTCTATCAGTATGTAACCCTTGATGAGTACGAAAGTCTCGCGGTTTCGGTTCGACTCCGTGCCCGCGCGGGCCGCGGTGCACTGGGTTTCCTGTTCGTCGCCGCCAAACCGGCGTTCGGCAACGCCAACGACGCGACTGCATCAGCAACCTGCGCACCGGTCAGGTGCAGGGCAGTGCCGCCGGACCCGGGGCGAGCGGTTATGCGCCGACGCGTAGTTACGACCGGACGGCGAAGTCTCGCGGCCCGGTGGGTCGGCGTTGGGCGGCGAGGTCAAGCTCGATAAACCGGGAAAAAAGCGACAATAAAATCCTCTTCAGGAACAGCCGTCCACTCACGTCTCACGGTCCCGTTTTTGGGCTCTCGCTTCAAATTACCGCCTACGGACGGTCGGATGGATCATAACGGGCGCCAGATTTGCAAACATGGTTTCTTGCGTTTCACTGCGAAGCCCCGCGGTTCCGGAAGTCGCGGCAACTCGCGGTTTCTCTCCTTACTTAGAGGCAGATATATGGCTATTCAACAACGTTCAACCGTCGTCAGCGTATTCGAGGACCGTTCCGACGCCGACAAGGCTGTGAGTCAGCTCCTGGCGGCTGGCTTTCGTCAGGACCAAATCGGCGTCGCCATGCGACATGATGAAGATCTGACCGGGGCTACAACCGACGCCGAGACAAACGATACCCATGCCGGGTCAGGGCTCATTGCCGGCGCTTTGACGGGGTTGGGCCTGGGAACCCTGGCGGGCCTCGGGGTGCTGGCCGGCGTCGTTCCGGTCGTCGGCCCGGCTATCGCGGCCGGTACGCTCGGTGTCATACTTTCCAACGCGGCGGCAGGGGCCGGCATCGCTGGCCTGGTGGGAGCCCTCGTCGGCGCAGGATTGCCCGAGCACGAGGCCAAGTATTACCACGGTGAATTCGAGGCGGGGAGGACGATCGTAACCGTCAAGGCCGACGACCGTTTCGACGAGGCATCGTCCATTCTTCGCCGGAACGGCGCATATGACATGAGCACAGGCCGCGCGAGTGTTTCGAGAACCGTGTAGCCCGCCCGGGCACTTCACGAGCTCAAGGCCAATCCGCCGCCCGTCTTCGAGGGACACCATCGAGCTTTGAATCCACTCCCGAAGAGATCGCCAGGCGCTGATGGTCGAGGGAGGACCGCGGTGCTTGGCGATCTTCGCGCTCATCCGCGCTCACTCGACCGCCCACCATACGCCACTTTTCCCCACGCAGGTCCCTCGCTCCCTTCATCCCCGAAACAGCCCGAATGGAAATCAGGTGAGCAAGCCCGAGCCCGAACCGACGCCACGCACGCAACCTGTCGCCTTGGTGAAGAATAATCTCGCGTCTGGCGGAAAAAGACAGTAGACGCACGCCGGCTTCGCGACGCCTAATGGTGTCCTCACTGGGCAACCGAGCGTGTTTGGGTGTCGCCGATGATCCGCTGGCGAATCGCCATCCTGGTCAGTGCCGCGATCGCGATCAGCTACCTCGACCGGCAGACGCTGCCGGTCGCAGTGAGCGCGATCAAGCACGATATCCCGATGACGGATGGGGGGTTTGCGGCCCTCAATTCGGCGTTTCTGATCGCCTATGGCCTGATGTACGCCGGCGGCGGCAAGCTCATGGACGTGCTCGGCACGCGGCTGGGGTTTGCCGTGGTGATGGTCTTCTGGTCGCTGGCCTGCGCGAGCCATGGGCTGGCCCGAAACGTGACCATGCTGGCGGGGAGCCGGCTGCTCCTGGGAATCGGCGAGGGGGGAGGCATCCCGGCCGCGACCCGCGCGGTGGTGGAGTGGTTCCCGGTGCGCGAACGGTCCACGGCGATGGGCATCATCAACGCCGGCACCGCCGTGGGAGCGATCGTGGCGCCCCCCTTGATCGCCCTCGTTTTGACGCATGGCGACTGGGGCGAATTCGCACGCTGGCGGTGGATCTTCTTCATCACGGGAGCGCTCGGGCTCCTCTGGACGATCTGGTGGTGGGCCGATTACCTCCCGCCGCAATCGCACCCGAAGGTGGGAGCGGCCGAGCTGCGAAGTGCTCGAGACGGTGCTCCGTTACCACGATGCGCGGAGCCCACGATGGGTTGGCTCGAGCTTTTCCGGTATCGCGAGACCTGGGGACTGGTGGGGGCGAAGTTCCTCAGCGACGCGGCCTGGTACTTCTACCTGTTCTGGCTCCCCAAGTATCTCTACGACGCCCGTGGATTCGATATCAAGGGCGTGGGCGCATTCGCCTGGATTCCGCACGTGGCGGCGGGGATCGGCTGCCTTGTGGCGGGCTCGTTCTCGAGCTGGCTGCTCCGGCGGCAATACTCGCTGAACGTGGCCCGCAAGCTGTCGCTCGGCGCGAGTGCGGCCCTGATGCCCCTGGTGCTCTTCGTCCCCCGCGTACCGGTTGGCTGGGCGATTGCGCTGTTTCTGTGTAGCCTATTTCGGTCAGCAGTCGTGGTCGACGCTCGTGATGATTCTCCCCACCGATCTCTATCCCCGCCGCGCCATGGGCTCGATCGCGGGCCTGGTGGGCTTCGGCGGCGCAATGGGCGGCGTGGTTTTCGGCCAACTGGTGGGCTACCTGCTCGACCGCGGGGTGGGCTATGCCCCGGTCTTCGGGCTGGCCGCATCGTTTCACGTGATCGCCTTCCTCGTCATCCTCGCGACCATCCCCACGCTCGAGCCGCTGCGCGGGAAGTGGGCCGCCGAGGGATCTTCAACACCGGCCACCGAGGTCTCGTCGGTTTGATCACTCCTCAACGAAATCCGGAGAGGGCGCCCCCGATGAAACGTCATGCCATCCGTCTGCTCGCCGTCCTCGCTCTGTTCGGTCTCGGCGCGGGGGGCGCTTCTCCTGGTCCCGGCGCGGTCGAACGTCGAGCCGGCGGCTCCCGCGGCGAGTATCCCGGTCACGATTGCCGTCGATGTCTCCCAAACGAAGGGCCCGCTTCACCCGATCTGGCGGTTCTTCGGCTGCCGACGAGCCGAATTACACCTACATGAAGGACGGCAAGAAGCTGCTCTCGCGAGCTCGGCCGCTCTCCGCCCGTGCACGGTCTACTTCCGCACCCACAACCTGCTCACCTCCGGCGACGGCACGCCCGCGCTGAAGTGGGGCTCGACGGGCGCCTACAGCGAGGACGCGCGAGGGCAAGCCGGTCTACGACTGGACGATCGTCGATCGCATCTTCGACACCTACCTCGAGCGCGGCGTCAAGCCCTACGTCCAGATCGGCTTCATGCCCAGAGGCGCTCTCGACGCAAGCCCGAGCCCTACCAGCATCGACTGGACGCCCGGCGGCGAAGTACGACTCGATCTTCACCGGCTGGGCCTATCCGCCCAAGGATTACGCCAAGTGGGGCGAGCTGGTCTACCAGTGGGCCAGGCACTGCGTCGAGAAGTACGGCCAGGCGCGAGGTCGAGCAGTGGTACTGGGAAGTCTGGAACGAGCCCAACATCGGCTACTGGCGCGGCACGCCCGAGGAGTATCGCAAGCTCCACGACTACGCCGTCGACGGCGTCCGGCGGGCCCTGCCGACGGCGAGGGTCGGCGGGCCGCACGTCGCGCGCGGCGAGCGGCGGCGACGTGACGTTCCGCGACTTCCTCGAGCACTGCGTCCGCGGCACCAACTACGCCACCGGCAAGACGGGCACGCCGCTCGATTTCATCTCCTTCCACGCCAAGGGCGCGCCGAGCGTTCGTCGACGGCCACGTGCGGATGGGGATCGCCAACCAGCTCCGCGACGATCGACGACGGCTTCCCGATCATCGCGTCGTTTCCCGAGCTGAAGGACAAGCCGATCGTCATCGGCGAATCCGACCCCGACGGCTGCGCCGCCTGCCCGGCGCGATCTATCCGCAGAACGGCTATCGCAACGGCACGCTGTACTCGAGCTACACCGCCGCGACCTTCGCCCGCAAGCACGAGCTGGCCGACCGGCACGGCGTGAACCTCGAAGGGGCGCTGACCTGGGCCTTCGAGTTCGAGGACCAGCCCTATCTTCGCCGGCTTTCGCGTGCTGGCGACCAACGGCATCGACCTGCCGGTGCTCAACGTCTTCCGCATGTTCGGCCTGATGGGCGGCCAGCGCCTGGTCGGTCGAGAGCACGGGCGACGTCGCGCTCGACACGATTCTCAAGATCGGGCGTCCGCGGCGCACCCCGATGTCTCGGCGCTCGCCAGCCTCGATGGCGACGACCTCTCGTCCTCGTCTGGCACTACCACGACGACGACCTGCCCGGCCCCGACGCCGAAGTTGCCATCGCACTTCGCGGCATCCCCGGTGCCGACCGTCCGGTGCTCCTCCACCACTACCGGATCGACGGCGACCACAGCAACGCGTTCGAGGCCTGGAAGCGCATGGGCTCCCCGCCGCAGCCCGGAACCGGCCAGTACGCCACGCTCCAGCGTGCCGGCGAACTGGCACTTCTCGACTCCCCCAGCTTTATCCGCCTCGAAGGAGGGAGCCTGACGCTTCACGTGTCGCTGCCGCGGCAGGCGGTTTCGCTGATCCGGCTCGACCTCCGCTCGGGGGACGCGGACGCCAGGCGCCGATAGGGACTCGACACGGAGCACCGGGCGCGGTGTGCTAGACCGTTCCCGCGCGGGGGTGATCCCCCGCTCACCATCCCCCCGGCCTGGCCGGTGCACAGCTCACGGATGACCCCTGGAGGCTTACCGATGCGCGTGCTTGGTCCGATGGCCATTCTGCCCCTGTTCCTCTCCACAACACTGCTCGCCCAGGGTCCCGACGGGAAAGGGGCTCCGTTGCGTTTGGGCGCGATGGACAAAGACGGCGATGGCAAGGTGAGCCGCGCAGGAGTTCACCGGCCCGGCGGCAAGCTTCGACCGTCTCGATGCCAACAAGGATGGCTTCATCACCAGGGGGGAATCCCCCGGGGGAGCAGGAGCCGCGGCGAAGCAGGCCGGTCCGCAGGTACCCCCCGCCCGCTCCACTACCGGACTCGTACCGCTGATCGACTTGAAGACAGGCACGTACAAGGGGAAGGAAGGGGGGCTTTACCCTGGCGGCAGCAACGAGCGTCCGGCGGGGCACGAAGCGGCCGGCCTGAGCCTGGCCCGCTCGATCCAGCCGCTCGATCCGCAGGGCCAGCCCGCCGCCGACGGCAAGATCGTTCTGCTGGCGATCGGGATGTCCAGCACGACGTTGGAGTTCTCCGCGTTCCAGCCGATGGCCGAAGCCGAGCCAGCCAGGAATCCCCGGCTGGTGATCGTGGACGGGGCGGTGAGCGGCATGACGAGCTTCCTGATCATTCAGCTCGAATCGCCGCGCGGCAAGAAATACTGGGACACCGTCGATGCGCAGGCTCGAGAAGGCCGGCGTGACTCGGGCCCAGGTGCAGGCGGTCTGGTTGAAGGAGGCCGACGCCCACCCCTCGGCCCCCAACTTCCCGGATTACGCGCTGACCTTCGAGAAGGAGCTGATCCGGGTGGTGCAGATCCTGCACGATCGGTTCCCGAATCTCAAGCTCTGCTATAACTCGAGCCGGATCTACGGCGGCTACGCCACGACAACGCTCAATCCCGAGCCCTACGCTTACGAGTCGGGTTTCTCGGTGAAGTGGATGATCGAAGCGCAGATCAAGGGCGAGGCGGAGCTGAACTACGATCCCGCGCGGGGACCGGTGAAGTCGCCCTGGCTGGCCTGGGGTCCTTACACCTGGGCCGATGGCATCAAGCCGAGCGGCAGCGGCCTCAGCTACGTGCGAACCGACCTCCGCGCCAGCGACGGAACGCACCCCTCCGAGGACGGTCAGCGGAAGGTGGCCCGGCTCCTGCTCGATTTCTTCAAGACCGATTCCACGGCCCGGATCTGGTTCTTGAACCCCGGTACCTGAACGCCGCCAGAGGACGAGTCGCGAGTCAACCGGGCGCGGCGGGAACCACTGTGAGCAATGAAGAGCTTGAACCGCCAAGAGCACGGAGAGCACCAAGAATTCAAGTTCGCCAGATTGATGAGATGAAGTTTGAGAGTCCTCGCCCATCACCACTACAACGTGCCGCCAGAGGCATGGGAGCCCGAAGCGCCAGCGAGGGATGCGTCGATTCAGGGAGGGCCACGGCCAACGCCCGCGCTGGCGTCGGGCTCCTCTCTTCGGGACGCCGCGGCCACGCGAACGGCAACGCCTAACGGACATTCCTGGCCGGTGGAGTTCGGCGAGAAGTGTCGAAAGGGCCGCGTGACTTTCCTCGGCAAAGCGTTGGTTCGAAGGAGGTGGAGCCGTGCGAAGACGTCTCCCGCGCAGGCTGATCGACGTCGTGTGCGGATTCGCCGCGGCCTTGCTGAGTCAAAGCCTTCCCGCCCAGGCCGGTCCTCCTCAGGACGTCCTGGTACCCGGTAAGATCCAGGCCTGGGACGATGGTGCGCTGGCCGGGCTGCCTCAGGGGAGCCATCCCGAGGTACTCACCTGGGAGCGAGCCTACACGCTCGCCCTGGTCCGGTGCCGCACCCCGCAACCGGCCGGTGAGCACGCGCGCACGAGTCGCTCGATCCGAAAGCCCTCGCCGAGCGAGCCAGGCGGCTGGGAATCGCCGACTTCGAGCGCTTCCGCAACGATTTCTGCGCTGAGCCAGGCGTGGCGAAGAACGACGGAGCGACTTTCGTCGATCCCTCCGGATCGCTCTTCGACCTGCTGCGCCGGCTCCAGACGATTGACAACGCTTGGAAGTTTCTCGGGTCCCTGGACCAGTTGAAGGCGGTGTACCTGGAGTTGGTCGATGCGCCGAAGAACTCGCCCCGCCTCGACCGGCTCGATGGTTGGATTGCGAAGGCTCACCGGCGGTATATCTGGACGAACTTCAGGCCTATCGAAACCGACTTGCTGAGGTGAAGTTCGAGCTGGGCCTCTCTCCGCACGCACCGGTCGTTCCGGATCGAACCAGTCTGGCGAAGTTCCGCGCCGTGTTCGACAAGGCCGACGAATGGGCCCGCAATCCGCGGCGGAACCGGGCCGAGTTGCCCCTCCTCGTCGCGCGGCTACCAAAAATGGAGAACGTGATTCTCGGTCAGATCGCCTGGGACGGCGTCTCCGAGGGCGATCCGAACCGACTGGAGGGTCTGCTTCGCGCCGCGGAGCAAACCGCGATCAAGAACCGGGGTCAAGACGGCCTCGACAACGATGGCAGGCAGCGGGTTCGCCGCCGCACCAGTCATCTGCTCGAACTCCGGACCGCGTATCAGAGGGAGGGGCAACAATGGTGGCTCGCGATCCGAACGAACGATCAGGTCTTCGAGCAACTGATGGCACCCCCCCAACCCGGAGCCCAGGTTCCGGACATCATCGTGTCGTACCAGGAGCTTCTCGAGAGCGAAAACAAACTGGTCGCGCTCTGGTACGCGTTCCATGCGGAGCGGCTGGCTCTCGCTCGCGACCTTCGCTTGGTGCCGGGTCACGACTGGAAGTCGTTCCTCGCCCAGAGGGAAGGGGATCCCGCCCCCGCTCGAGCTCCCGATGGAAATCCGTCCGCCGTGCTGGCAAGCCCTCTCCGAACGCGATGAGCCTCGGCACTGCCGGCACCGGCGATAACACACGCGGGGGTTATTGACACCTGGTGGACTTGACGCTGGGAAAGGATGTGCCGGTGCCAGGCGGAGTGCAGTAGAGACGGGAAGCATCGGGAGACTCGTGGGACAGGCATCGAGACTGATGGCGACTCGTGGGACAGGCATCGCAGATGGCGAGACCTCGGGCGAGTTCATGCCCCACTTCGTGGAGGGAAGAGACGCCGAGCGGGGAACGATAAAACGGCAGAACCCACAGGCAACGACCGCGCGAGCGTTCCGTGGCCTGTCTGTCGTTTTCGACGCTCGCAACGCGTCTCCGCTCGCGCGGCGTTAACACCACTCCGCGTCTCCTCGAAGATTCACTCGCTCGCGCTTCGTGCCGGTATTGGCAAGAAGATGCACTCGCTCGCGCTTCGTGCTGATATTTGTAGAAGCTCCCGTCCGGGATCGAGAAGGTCGTTCTCCCGGGCCACTTTCAGCCCCGCCACGCCCCTCCTCCGCCACCAATCCCCACACCCCGGTTACCGACGACGGCAACCACAAAACCCGTGGCAACACATCGACGCCCGCATAATCGGACATGTGCTCGTAAATTTCCCAGATTTACAGGACAAATCGCGGGCTTCACCACGATATTACCAGTAGTGGGCCGTGCGATGGTGCCGGCCCGAAGCCTGATTGCTCCTTGAGACCACATCGATGAGTCAGTCTGAAACCGAGCGTGCGCAGGCGGGCCGCTCCAGCGAAGGGCGGCGCCGGGGGCGGAACGCCGCGGCGGCGAAGCGGAAGCCGTCGCTCAATACCTGCACCCATCCGCGCCGGACGAAGACGATCCCGCTCCCGCACGAGGAGGCTGTTTTTGCCACGCTCGGCGACGAGTGGAATGCCTTCATCGCGCCGGTCCCCGCGGCCGAAATCGCGGCCGCCGAGGCCCCGGAAACCGCCGTGCACGCCGTTTTACCAAACGAACCCGCAAACGGCCCGATGGAAATGACGCAAGTTGCTGTGAGCGATGAATGTTGCGACGATAGCTCGCACGCCGACGACGAGCGCACACAAGGCCGAAACGGGGGTGTTTTTCCGGCGCACACAGGGCACGAAGCCCCGGCCGAACCGGATGCGAGCAAAGCCGAGTTCGCGACGGCAGAGAAGTGCCCCCCGCCACGGAGCCTCGCGGAGTTCCTCGCTGAACTCAGGATCCCCGAGGAACACGCGGCGGACGACGTCGAGCGGGCCCTGGAGCGGGCCCGTGATGCCGTTCAAGCGGTTTTACCAAACGAACCCGCAAATGGCCCGATCGAAATGACGCAAGTTGGTCGGAAACATGGAAGTTCCGAACACGGCTCCCGCTCCGCACAAGAGCGCACACAAGGCCAGAGCGAAGGCACGCCCGACGGCGTTTTGGTCGCACGGACGTTGCGCGAACCTGGACCCGAGCATACTGCGATGGAAGGAGTGCCTGAGCACCGCCCGCGCTGGACTGTCCCCTCTATTCCCAACGACGTCATCGGTCGGGAGGACTGGGACGAGATCTTGCGGGGGTATCAGGCGATGCTTCGCAGAGACTTACTGTAAGCCGACCGCCCGGCGACGAGCCGGCGCACGGACGGATGGACGGAGCCTCCGGCCAATGCTCTTTGACAATCCGGTGGAGAGTTGTAAGTCGGGGTGGGTCAGCCCGCCGGCGTTCGTCGTCAGAGGGCCGCGCCGGGGCTGGCTCACTCCGATCAGATCACGTGCCCGGGCCAGCCGTCGAAGCGGCGCTCGCCGGCCGCTCCTCGGCCGGTGAACGGCCGACGACCCGTGACCCGTTTTCGTCACAGAAGGCCGCGGCCCGGATCTCGTCGCCGCTGATCGCCACGAAAAACGCGCGGGCCGGGGCGCGGCCATTGAGATCGTTCTGGAGCTCCGTCAGACCCGCGCAGAAAAACCGGTTGCAAGTGTCCGAACGCATGTCGGGCGGCAGGCTACAGCCGCCGATCTCGTGGAAGATGCACGACGCCTCGTAGGTCTTGGTTGCGAACCGTCCCAGATAGGCCGCGAGCACATCGCCGGGGAGTTGGCCGGGGTGTTGCGTCATGTACCGGCGGAGGGTTTCCACGGTCAAGTAGGCGTGATTGCCGCCGTTCTGGCAGCAGAACCCCCGGCAGAGGGCACACGCCCGGTTCAGAACGGCCTGGAGCGCGGGCCTCTCGGCGAGGGGCGACGCGGGTGCCTCCGGCAGTGCCGGCTCGCTCGGTGCCGGGGCGGGGGAGGCCGCGCTCGCCGCGCTGATCAAGCGAGTCAGCGTGTCGCGAAAGGCGGCCCGCCGATCCTCCGCGAGGTCGGTGACATTTGCCTGCCAGGAGGGGATGACCGTCGGCCAGTACGTCTCCGGCTCCTGGTGCCCGAGCCGAATGGCCTGAGCGTCGCGGTATTCCCTGGCTCGACCTTTGAGGGCCTCACGCCGCAGGCGTTCTCGCTCCCTCTTCTGTTCCTCGGCCTGACGCAAGCACTCCGGGGAGGCACAAGCCCTGGCGCCGAACTCGTGGGCGGAAAGCGGCCGGCCGCACGCCAGGCAGACCTGGTGGGGGGGCAACGTCGCGTACGTTCCGCGGCATCGCTCGCCGCAGAACCTCTCGTTCTGCACCTGCTGAAGGTGCGATAATGGCGTCTTGCACATCAGGCAGTTTGTCAGTGCCCGGGGCATTCTCGACATCACCCAGCAGGAGAGGGAAGCCATTGCCATTCGAGGACGGTGTCGGCCACGCGCCACGCCCGTTCCTCGGGATTCCCGTCGGACAACGATTATGAGGTAATCCCGGCCGAGTGGCACGAGGATAACCTGCCATTCCGCCTCTTTCGGAACTTGAACCGCGGGGCGCGGTATTGATGCCAGGAGCGACCCGGTGCCGGCACGCCGATTCCGGGGCATGGGCGAGTCACCCGGCGGCGGGGGGGAGCATTGGCAGATCGGCGACGTTGGCGACGGCCGTCGTCTCGCCGTGGCGGATCACGACCTCGGTTCCCGCCGCGGCGTGGGCGCTCTTGATATAGCCCAGGGCAACCGGCTGTGCCCAGCCGGGCGAGCTGGCAACCGAGGTGACCACACCGGCGGCCTTGCCGGCGGCCTCGATGGTCGAGCCGATCGGCGGTAGAGGCGCCCGCCGGGAGTTTGAGCCCCCTGAGATGCTTGTTCACGTGGCCCAGGGCGTCGATCCGGGCCACGGTCTCCTGGCCGAGGTAGCACCCTTTCACAAAGTTGATCGCGCGGGCAGTCGCGGCCCACTTCCTGGGGAAGATTGTCGGGCGTCACGTCGTGTCCGAAGCGGGGTGTGCCGGCCTCGATCCGCGCGACCTCGAAGGTGGCGGCGTCGCCGTCGACAAGGCCGACCGCCGCACCGGCAGCATGGAGCGTGTTCCAGACCGCCTGCACGGAGCCCATCTCCCCGATCAGCGTCAGCCCCGGCCGGCCGGTGGGGTTTTCGCGAATGATCCGCAGGGCAACGTCCTCCAGGCGGCTCGCGCAGTGGGCCAGCTCCTTTGCATCGGGCAGCGCAGGGGCGAGGCCGCGAATCAGCTCCTCGGCCGCGGGTCCCGCGACGTGGAACTCGAAGGTTGTTCCGGACTGGTCATCGAGAGCGACGTCGTCGAAGAGACCGTACTTCTCGAGATGGGGGAGCAGGGAGACCAGCGCGCCGGGGTCGCTTCGCAGGAGGATCCGGTCGTCCTCCGCCAGCACGATCAGGTAGCCGAGCGTCTTGCCCTGGAGGCTGGTCACGAAGGCTTCCTGGCCCCCGCCCACCGGCAGCCGCTTCACGTCGTTGGTCGTCAGGTTGTGGAGGAACCTGGCCCGGTCGGGGCCGCTGACGGCGAGCCGGCCGCGGTCGGAGCGATCGAAGAGCGCCGCGGTCTGGGCCAGGGCGTCGTAGGCGTTGGCAGGCGTCTTCATGAAGGGCTCGCTTTCCCGCGGCGGGTGCGCCGGCGTGCGTCAATGGTCGGGCGACTCGCCCGTGACGCGGGCCCGGACCCAGTCGGCCTGGCTGAGGAAGAGGCACGAACGGCTCGCGGCCACCAGCCGGCGCGCCTCCTCGGGGCGCTCGAGCGGAACCAGGGGCGAGTCGACCAGAACGTCCGGATCGAGGGCGCTGAGCATATAGATGTCGGCCCAGGCGATGGCGCGGGCGATCCGCTCGGCGGACGCGTAATCGGCGTCGGCCGTGTGCCCGCGCAGGGCGCCGGGGGCAAGCCGGGGATCATCGAGCTCGATGCAGCCGCTGGAACGCCGGGCCGATCGGCCCCGCCAGGCGCGACAGGACGACGATCTTGCCGCCGCGCTCGACGAGCCGGACGGCGTTGGCGAGCCCGTTGGCGAGGTCGTCGATCGTGCTCGGCCGGTGCGGCTGGCCGATCCCGATCACCACCACCTCGGCGCGCGACTCGGCTTCACAGGTCCAGGCCGCGTCGACGAGCCGGGCCCCTTCGGAGCGGACAACCGACTCCAGCCCGGCCACCGCCGTCACCGGGGTTTCGGCTCCAGGAAGAATCCCGAGATGGAACTGCGTCCCCAGGAGCCAGCTCACCTCGTCCGACTCGGCGAGCGGCGGCCGCGGCCGATCGGCATCGGGCCAGTCGTCGACCGCCAGGCTTCGGTAGGCTGCGGCCGTCGCCTGGTCGCTCAGGCCGGGGAAGATCAGGCCCCAGGGGCCGCGATATCCGAGCACGCTGTCGAACCCCAGCCGGCCGACGGGCACAACCACGTCGGCATCGGTCAGCAGCCGGTTGAGATACACACGCCGGTCGGTCGTCGTGGTCGCAAGATAGGCGAGCTCGTTGCGGTCGTCGGGGTCGTGCACCGCCCGCGCGACGCCCACGGGGAGTGCCCCGGCGACGTCGTCGGCCGCCTTGCCGGTGAGCTCGGCCGCGAAGAGAACGGTGATCGCGCTCGCCTCCACCCCGGCGCTCATGAGGGTGTCGCAGACCGCGGCCAGAACCGGGCCGAGGGCGGGAATCTGATGGTCGGCGGCCACAACCACCCGGTCGCCGGGAACCACGGCCTGCCGAAGCGGCGGATAGTCGCGGGGCTGCTCGAGCGCTGCGCACACCAGCATTCCCACGTCGGCTGCGGGCACGCCGGCGCGGCCCTTGCCAATCGGCCACCAGCCGCTCCGCGGCAACTTCCAGATCGAGCCGTTCGTTCTGGAAGAAGACGGCGACCTGCATGACACTGTGCTCCCTCTCGCCGCGTCTGCGAAGGCCCCCATCCCAGTCGACCGGGAAGCCCTTCAACTCACCGGTTCATGATAGGAGCCGGCGTGACGACCGGGTCAAGCAAACGCAGCGTCTCTCCCCTTCGAAGGCCCCTTCGGGATATGATTCAGAGTGCTGGCACCGTTGCGAGCGGGGAAAATCGTGCGAAACCGGGGAACTGCCGCAGTCGCGGGAGCGTCCAAGCTTGGTGATGTCCGGGCATCCTGACGACAATCGTCTCATCGCTGCTTGCCGGTCCGGGAAGACAGAGGCGTTCGGGGTCCTGGTCAGACGCTATCAGGATCGGCTTTACCCGACGGTCTTCCGCTTGACCGGCTGCGCCGAGGATGCCCTCGACCTGCTTGCAGGAGGCGTTCCTCCGGGCGTACCAGAAGCTCGATCGATTTCACGGTGAAAGTTCTTTCTATACATGGGTTTACCGGATCGCGATCAATCTCGCCCTGAGCGACTCTCCGGAAGCGCCGGCACGCGCCGATGGCGGCGCTCCCGATCGATCCGCCGGACCAGCGACGGAGGACGACCCGGCGGCCGCGCTCGAGCGAGCCGAGCGCGACGAGCAGATCCAGCAGGCGCTCGAGCGCGCTGGCGCCCGATCATCGCACGATCGTCGTGATGAAGGAGTTCGACGACCTCCGCTACGAGGAGATCGCCGCGATGCTGGGCATACCGGTCGGGACGGTGCGGAGCCGGCTGCACCGGGCACGTTGCGAGCTCCGCGAGCGGCTCCGCGGCCTGATGGACGACGACTTGCCGGTTCGCAGCCAGACGCGCCGGACGTGACCTCGATCGAATGCAAGTGACGGGAGGCACGAGGCCCGGCCCGCATTCGTTTGGCCCCGACCCTGCCGAGTTGCCATGACGCTCAAAGACGAATCGCTCCTGACTGCGTACCTGGACGGCGAGCTCGAGCCCGACGCAGCGGTTGTCGATCGAGTCGGCCCTCGATGGCCGACCCGGAGCTGGCGAAGCGGCTCGCGCCAACTGGCCGACGCTGCATGACCTGGTTGCGGGTCTGCCCCGCCCCGTCTTCCCGGTCGATCTGACCGCCCGCAGGTTGGCGTCAGGATCCGTGCACTGCCCGCCACGGGGCAGGGTCTGGCGGCGGATCACGCCGCCATCCCGGTCGCCCTGGCGGCCGCTGGGGAGCCTGGCGCTGGCGGCGTCGCTCCTGATCGCGCTCGGGCATGAGCTGGAACACCGAGCGGCCCGCCGCCCGCGGCCGCGCCGGCTCGCGTTCGGGTGTTGCCGGTCGAAGGCGTTGCCACGGTTTTACCGCCCGCCGCGCCGGACGAGCGTCCCGCGCCGGAGCCGAGCGATCCGGCGTCGCCCGCCGCCGGTCACGCAGAGCTTCGCACGAAACAACCCGGTCGCGGCGGAGAAAGTCCGGGCGATGCTCGACAATCCCCGGCTCCGGCGCGATCTTCATCGTGACCGACGTGATCGGCGACAATGCCTCCGATCGCGTCGAGGAGCCTCGTCCAGAAAACGCCGCGCACCGACGCCGCCTACGGCCGGATCACCGTGGGCCAGGGGATCGTGATCGACCCGCTCCATCCCCAGCAGGCCACGGTTTTCGCGCTGGTGATGAACGATCAGGAATTGCGACTGTTCCAGAAGAAGCTCGAGCAGTCGTTTCCGGAGCGGGTCGAAGAGGCCGAGGCCGATCCGGTCGTGGTTGCGCAGCTCGGCCGAGATCGGCCGCCTGACCGTGCTTGCCGGGAACGGCCGCCAGCGCGGTCGTCATTCCCGGCGACGTGTCGCACCGGATCGCATCACGGACCGACCTGAGAGCCCACGACTCGCTCGAGACCACGCGAATCGCGTCGGACTTCGGCCTTCCCGACCTGGCCGCGGCGGCGCGGCTCGGCGAAGCCCCGCATGGCCGGGCGCATCCGCGCTCCAACCGCGGAGCAGGCCGCCGCCGAAGAGCCGCTGACCGAGGGGCAACGAACCGCGGGCCGGCTGCGGGCTGACGACGGTGCCGGCGGAGCCGCCGGGCGCGGCGGGCAAGGCCGCCGCCGCGACCGATCCCCAGCCCAGATCCCTGATCCGGCCCGTGGACGGCCACGATCCGCCCCGAGATCGTCCTCGTCTGGGTCACGTCGCCGTGAGCCGCCCGGCGCGATCAGCGGCCGCCGAGCTTCGACGAGCGTCGGATCGGGCTGCCAGAGGTAGAGGAACGTCGGCAGCTTGCTCCGGTCGAGGCCGGGGTAGCTGAGGGGAATCAGGTCCCCCTGGAGCGGCACGTTGGGGACGATCGAGTAGATCGAGCGGGTGGGGTAGCCGGTCGCGCTGGAACAGCACGACCTCGGCGCCGCTCGATCCCCGCCAGCCGTTCGGCCTCGCAGAGCGCGTCGTCGAGATAGCCGAGCGCGTCGATCATGTGCAGCGCCGAGGGCCTGCGAGCGGCGACCAGCACCCGGCCGTCGGCGATCACGCGGCGGTCGCCGTCGGTCATCGCCGGGCCGCGCCGGGCCACCCGGGCGGCGAACCGGTCGCGGAAGCCGTCGGCCATCTGCTGGAAGAGCGTGCGGACGTCGTCGGGGAGCGGTTCGGTGACCGTCCCCATGTCGACCAGGGCGCCCGCCTTGATCGTCTCGACGCGGATGTTGAACTGGGCCATCGCGTCCTGGAGGTTGGCATGGTTGACCAGGGCGCCGACGCCGCCGGTGATCGAGGTCGGCAGGGCGACGATCCGGTCGCAGCCGACGGCCAGGTAGTAGGCTCCGCCGGTGGCCACGTCCATCAGGCAGGCGACGACCGGCTTGCGCGTCGCCTGGCGGAACCGGCGGAGCTCCTCGGCCAGGAGGTCGGAGGCGGCGACGCCGCCCCCCGGGCTGTTGATCCGCAGGACCACGGCCCGGACGCGCGGATCGGTGGCGGCCGCCTCGAGCTTCTCGCGGAACGCCGCCACCGGGTTCTCGCCGACCGAGTAGAGCCCGGTCAGGTTCTGGTTCAGGATCAGGCCGTCGACGTCCACCAGGCGCCACCCGCGCGGCGCGCTGGCCCGCCAGGCGACCCGCGGACGACCGTCGGCACCATCGGCCCGGGATCGGTCGCCGGCGGGAATCCGGACGTCGACCGTCCCCTGGAACCCGCTCTCGGTACGAACATTGCCGGTGATCGGGAACGGGTGATGGCAGCCGGCGCCGAGCAGCGGCCGCCAGCAGTCAGAGCGCGAGGCCGGCCAGGCTCTCCGCGTCGCGACCGCCAGGACCTGAACCGATTCGCATTCGGCGGCATCCTTGCCAATCCCGCGGTCGGAGCGGCCATCCTGGACGGAGCGTACCGCGCCGCCTCTCTTCTCATAGATCGGCCAACCGGCGGGAAAACTTGCCCGCGGAATCGTTACGACCGGAGGAATTCGTTCCCCATGCGACCTCGCTCCGCCGTCTTGCTGGCTCGCTCCTGTTGCCGGCCTCGCCGGCCTCGGCCTTGCCCCGGCATCCGACTCGAGGCCGCCGCACGCCGACAACGACGTCTACCAGTCGCTGCTACGCGACGGTGTGACGCTCGCCGGAACGCGCATCTCGTTCCCCGCAACCGCTGTTGCACGATGGCGACAGCGCCGAGGCCGAGCGGGCGGCGCTGCGCAGGCTCGCGGGCTCGGAGAGCGCCGTCGCAGGAGCTGCTCCGCAACTCGGTGACGGCTCCCCAGATCCTCAAGCTCCGCGACGAGAAGGCGGCCGGACGGGACGTTGATCCGGATCGCCGACCTCTGGTTCGTCGTCCATGCCGAGCTCGACGCGATCGACCCCGCGCAGCTCGGCGGCCGGCACGAAGGATGGCAAGCCGGTCGAGGCCGGGAACATGCGGTTCGCGAGCCGGCTGCTCGACCGACGACGAGCTGAAGCAGCGGGGAATCGAGCCGCAGGCGCCCGAAGCTCGAATGGTACACCCACATGACGGGCGACCTCCTCGACCGGATTCACGTCGAGGCGACCGACCATGCCCGCGGCTCGACGGAGCGAGGACTCCTGGGTGTTCGCCTCGCGGACCGATCCGCGGTTCGACGACGACAAGGAGTACCCGAACCGCTGGCGGCCGATCGGCCGCGGAGCGGGCAGGCGAAGGAGAGCTGCCGGCGCCGCAGCCGTTCTACCGGCGGGGCGAGCATCACCCGGATCAGCCGGCTCGCCTCGATGCCCGGGGCACTCCTGGTCGAGGGCCACTTCGCCTTCGCCGAGCCCCACGCCTGGTTCGACGGCGCGCCGATCCTCCGGTCGAAGATCTCCCTGGTGGCCCAGGACCAGATCCGCCGGCTCCGCCGTGAGCTGGCCCAGAAAGCGCCCGGCACCCCGCGACTGACGCACGATCTGAGCCGGCCGCGGGTTCAAGCCGCAGTTGATCGCCGGGCCGCTGGTTGAGAGAATGGCAGATCACGAGAGGCTCCCGAGAGGTCGCGGGAGCGTTTCTTGGTTCTTCGAGATCCGGACGGGTCATGATCGAGGTCGAGCGGCTCAGCCAGGCGCTACGGCACGGTGAAGGCCGTGGACCGGATCACCTTCGCGATCGGCCGGGGCGAGATCGTCGGGCTGCTCGGCCCCAACGGGGCCGGCAAGACGACGACGATGCGGATGCTGACGACCTTCCTCCCGCCCACCAGCGGCCGGGCCCGGCTGGCCGGGCACGACGTGCTCGACGAGCCGCTGGAGGTCCGCCGCAAGCGTCGGCTACCTGCCCGAGAACGTGCCGCTCTACCCCGAGATGCGGGTCCGCGAGTACCTCGACTTCCGGGCCAAGCTCAAGGACGTCCCCCGCGCCCGCCGGCGCGCGGCGATCGACGAGGTGATCACGCGCTGCCGGCTCGGCGACGTCGAGGACCGGATCCTCGGCCAGCTCTCGAAGGGCTATCGCCAGCGGGTCGGGCTGGCCGAGGCGATGGTCCACAACCCCGACATCCTGATCCTCGACGAGCCGACCGCCGGCCTCGACCCGATCCAGATCCGCGAGGTCCGGGCCTTGATCCGCGAGCTGGGCGACCGGCACACGATCCTGCTCTCGACGCACATCATGTCGGAGGTCGAGGCGGTCTGCGGGCGGGTGATCATCATCGCGCGGGGCGGATCGCCGTCGACGACCCGCTCGACAACCTCCGGACCGACAGCGCGATCGTGCTCGAGGCGCGGGGGCCCGCCGAGGCGATCCGCCGGGCCCTGGAATCGGCGCCGGGGGTCGGCGCGGGTCAGCCTGGCACGCAAGGACGGCGAGCTACGCCACGTTCGAGGTCCAGACGGCCGACGGAGCCGACCTCCGCGAGACGCTCGCCGCGCGGGTCGTGCCAGAACGGCTGGCCGCTCCGCCAGCTCGACCTCCGCCGGACGACCCTGGAAGACCGGTTCATCCAGGCCGTCACGCAGCAGGCCGTGACCGCCGACGCCGCACTCGAGGCCGTCTGACGATGCGACACGTCCCCACCCTGCTCCGCCGCGAGCTCGGGGCCTACTTCCTCGGCCCGATGGCGTTCCTGATCCTGCTGGCCTTCCAGTTCGTCGCCTGGCTCAACTTCTGGGAGCTGGTCGACAGCCTGAGCCGGCCGCAGGAGGCGTTCTCGAGCCTGCGCGACCCGATGAACACCTACATCTCGGGCAGCACGCCGTTCTGGATCGCCCTGCTCGTCGCGGTCCCCGCCCTGACGATGCGGCTGATCGCCGAGGAGCGGCGGACCGGGACGATCGAGACGCTGCTGACCGTCCCGGTGACCGAGACCGAGGTCGTCGTGGCGAAGTGGCTGGCGGGCGTCGTGATGTACCTGGTCCTGCTGCTGCCGTTCGCCCTCTACCTGCCGTTCCTCTACTACCAGGCGCAGTTCCACTTCGACCTCGGCCCGGTGCTCGCGCTGGGGATCGGCCTGACGACGATGGGCATGATGTTCGTCTCGATCGGCCTCTTCTTCAGCGCGCTGACGCGGAACCAGATCATCGCGGCGATCTGGACGTTCGTCGTCCTGTTCCTGCTTGATCTTGCTGACCCTGCTGGGCTACTCGCTACGCCGTGGAGCGGCAGGCCGCCTGGGCCGAGGCCGTCCGGTTCGTCGCCGTGCTCTACCAGGTGCAGAGCTTCGGCACGGGCCAGCTCGACCTCCGGTTATCTGGCGCTCCACCTCTCGGTCTGCGTCTTCATGCTGTACCTGACGGTGAAGGTCCTGGAATCGCGCCGCTATCAGTGAGAATCGCGTCGATCGAGGGACACGTCGCGGGCGATGACGCAAAGCCTGCTGACGTTCCTGTCGCGGACCGAGGTCTGGGTCGGCGCTGCTCGCCCTGGCCGCGTTCCTGGTCCTGTACCTGGGCGCTCCGCGGGGCTCCGATCGGCCAGGCGGCCGCCGACGAGGACGAGGCCGAGGATGCGCCCGGCGCCGGCTATCGCGACCGGGTCGTCGCGGCGATCGTCGGCGGCCTGCTCCTGGTCCTGGCCGGGGCCTACCTCGCCCTCACCGGGCGGCTCGCCTGGTCGCTCCCGGCCTTCGCGCTCGGGTTCGGCATCGTCCTGACCCTGATCGCGGTCAACCGCCGCTACCGCCACGGCAGCCCGAGCCTGCGGCGGACGATCGAGCTGGCGAACTCGGCCCTGACGGCCTCGCTGATCGCGGGCATCCTGATCGTGGTCAACGTCCTGGCCTTCCGCTACGGCGGCCGCGCGATCGACTTCACCCGCGAGCGGACGTTCACGCTCTCGTCGCTCACCGCGAACCAGCTGAAGTCGCTCAAGCGGCCGGTCACCTTCACCGTCTTCTTCGGCGACAGCCCCCGCTCGGTCCGGCAGCTCGACCGGGTCGCAGCAGCTGCTCGACCTCTACAAGGCGGCGAATCCCGAGCGGGTGTCGATCGTCTACCTCAACCCGTACCGCGAGCTCGAGCGGTTCGAGGCGCTGCTCAAGCGCTTCCCCGACATCGGCGTCACGCCAGGGGGGCGGCCTCCTGATCGAGTACGGCGAGGGATCGACGGCCGACCACGTCGTGATCCGCAACAACGACCTGTTCGAGGTCGCGCGGAGCGACCGCTTCGACGAGAACACCGCCCGGTTCGAGTCGAGCTTCAAGGGCGAGGACGCCGTGACCACGGCCCTGATCCGGCTCCGCGAGGGGAAGCGGCCCAAGATCGCCCTGCTCGATCGGCCACGGCGAGCCGTCGACCACCGAGCTCGACCCGCGCAAGGCGGGGCTCGGCGTGTTCAAGGCGCGGCTCGGGGCGCTCGGCTACGAGGTCGTCGAGGTGAACCTGCTCCGCGAGGCGATTCCCGCCGACGCCGCGCTCGTGGCCGTCGTCGGGCCCAAGGCCCCGTTCAATGCCGACGAGGCCGCGAAGCTGAAGGCGGCCGTCGACGGCGGCAAGCCGCTCCTCGCCGTGGTCGGCGGGCCGGAGTCGCCCGGTCGAGAAGACCGGCCTCGAAGACCTGCTCCGGTCGTTCAACCTCGCGATCGGTCGAGCGTGATCGTCGACCCGCTCCTGAACTACCGCGGCCAGCTCGCCGTGATCTACGCGCCGATCGTGGGCCCGATCCACCACCCGATCGTCGACTCGCTGACCAACCGCGCGGTGCTGATGCCCCGGTGCGTCGCCGATCACGATCCTCACGGCGGCCTCCGGCCGGACCCGGGCACGGTCGTTCAACCAGACGGTCCTCGCCGACGGCCATCCTGCGGACGAGCCACGCGAGGCCTGGGCCGAGAGCCGACCTCGACCACCAAGAAGTTCGAGCGCAACGAGAACGAGCACGCGCGGCCCGCTGACCGTCGGCGTCGCGGTGACCGACCGGCCGAAGCCCGACAGCCGGCAAGGAGGCGAAACCGCGGCTGGTCCTCTTCTCCAGCCGGTACATGGCCGACAACCTGTTCCTGGTCGAGGAGCCGACCAACCTCGACCTGCTGATGAACGCGATCAACTGGCTGCGCGGCCAGGCCGAGCTCGGGGGCATCGCCCCCAAGTCGCACGTCGCCCTGACCCTCGCGGCCGACCCGGTCCTCCGCACCCGCCTGATCCTGGTGCCGACCGTGATGGCGGTCCTGCTCATCATCGGCCTGGGACTGACCACCTACATGGCACGCCGCGAGTGAGCGTGCCATCGACCGACCACACGACCATGAAGAAACATCACACCACCATCGTTCTGGCCATCGCTCTTCTCACCGGCCATGATCGTCCTCTGGTGGGCCGATTCAACGAGCGTCCAGCGCGAGCGTCTCCGACGCGATCCTGCCGGGCCTGGGCAAGCTTGCCGCCGCCGACATCAAGCGCGTCGAGATCCTCCGGCCCGAGAGCGGACCAGGAGCCGGCCGAGGTCGACCGCCGGCGCGCCGGCGACTCGTCTTCGAGCGCCGCGACCGAGGGCGCTGGCAGATGATCGAGCCGTTCGACGCGGCCGCCGACCGCTCGCTGGTCGAGACCCTGGTGCAGAACCTCAAGGCACTCGCGGAGGTCGGCCGACGCCGGCACGATCCACGACCCCCCCGCGCGGTTCGGCCTGGCCCCGCCGGCGTCGATCGTGCGGTTCTACGGCAACGATCCAAGAACGCCGATCGCCACGCTCGAGGTCGGCAGGTCGATCCGCGAACAGCTCTACGTCCAGCCGGAGAAGGGCACGCGGGATCGAGGTCGTCGATCCCCGGCTCCTCGGCATGCTCAAACTGACGCCGGCCGAGTGGCGCGACAAGTCGCTCTTTCACCTCCCGTCGTTCCGGGTCGGTGACGCTTGCGGTCACCGGGCCCGGTCGCGACCTGAAGGTCGAGCGCGACGAAGGGCACTGGCAGCTCGTCCGGCCGTTCCGCGCGGTGGCCGAGGACGACAAGGTCGAGGGGATGGTCGCCGAGCTCACATCGCTCCAGGTCGCCCACGGGACGAAGGGGTTCGTCGCCAACGACGTCACCGACAAGGACGCCGCGAGAATACGGCCTCGACCACCCGACGATGACCATCGAGCTGCGCCGCCCTTGGCCGCCTCGGGAAAGCCGCAGACGCTGGTCGTCGGCAAGCCCGAGGCCGAGAAGGTCCGACCTCTTCTACGCCCGCACCGGCGACCAGGATGACGTCGTCCTGATCGACGCCAAGAGCTTCCGCGACCTCGGCCTCGATCCCAGGGACCTGCGAAGCAAGAAGGTGGCCGAGATCGACCCCGGGCGGGTCGAGTTCGTCCGGGTCGAGGCGTTCGGCCGCACCTGCGACCTCGCCTGCACGGCCGACGGGCTGGGACCAGCTCAGCCCGACCCGCGAGCCGGCCGACGCGCCGAGCGTCACAGCGCCTGCTCGGGCGGCTCGGCGACGCGCAGACCAGCGACTTCCTCGATCCGGCCAGCCAGCCCCGTGCAGGCATCGACCCGCCGCGAATGACGATCTCCGTCTGGCAAGTCGGCGCCGCAGGTCGAAGCCGACCATCGGGCTCGAAGCGCCCCCCAAGAGCGCCCTCGGCTCGTCCTCCAGATCGGCAACGCCGACCCCATCCGCAAGCTCGTCTACGCCCGCCTCGAAGGCGACCAGAGTCTTCTCGCCCTCCCCGACACGATCCTCGAGGCACTGCCCGAAGAACCCGCTCGCCTTCCGCGACCGCCGCTTGCTCACTCTGAGCCCCAGCGACATCCCCCGACTTGACGATCCACCGCGCGGCACGACCTATGAGCTGGTCGCCCCGACCGAGCCCGGCAAGTCGACTCACTGGCGGATGGTCGCACCGGTCGAGGCGCGAGCCGACGAGGAGTCGATCACGAAGCTCGTGCTCTCCTGACGAACCTGCATGCCGAGGGTTACGTCACCGACCAGATCGGCGACGGCAAGGCCTTCGGCCTCGACACGGCCCCGCTGACGGTCTCCTTGCAGAGCGCGGTCAAGTCGCGTGCGGACCGCAAGAACGAGAAGGCGAAGCCCAAGGCGTCTCGAGCGACCAGGAGATCCGGGCACACGCTTCGGATCGGCGCCAAGGTGCCGAAGACGGATCTCGAGGTTACGCGAACCTCGAGGGGAGCCCCGTGGTCTTCACGCTTCCGGAGCAGGCGGTCGGCGCTCTTCGAGGCGGAGTTCCACACCCACCGGGTCCTGGCGTTTCCCGCCAGGACCGTGCCGGCGCTGGTGCTCCGCTGGCCCGGGCGGACGCTGGCCTTCAAGCCGCAGGAGAACCCGTCGGGGAAGGGCATCCGCTGGGTGCCGGAGCACGACTCGGACGCCACGGGATTCGACGTCTCCCGGCTGGGGCCGCTGGTCGGTAGCCTGGCGAACCTGAATACACCCGAAGTTCTTCCAGTACACCGGGCCGATCCCGGCCGCGACCGGTCTCGACGACCCGCGACTGTGATCGAGGTCCACCTGGGCGGACGAGCCGGCGAACCGCGCGTGCTCCGGATCGGCCGAGACGACAGACGAGCAGGTCCTCGCCACGACCGCGACCGAGCCGTCGGGCCCGGTTTTCCTCCTGACCGGCCCGGCTGGTCCGACCTGGCGCGGCACGTCCCGGGGGCGGCAGCGCTCCCCGATGACGTCTTCGCCCCCGAGCCCGGCAAACCGGGCCGAGGAGGGACCGAAGCCCGCGACCGTGACGAGCCGGCTCTCGGAGATCGATTCCGTCAGTCCCTCGTTCCGGAGCGTCCTCGTGCTGCGGATCGTTCCCTATCCCCACCCGGCCCTGCGTTACGAGTCGCGCCCCGTCACCCAGATCGACGACGAGCTGCGGGCCGAAGGTCCGCGCGATGTTCGACCTGATGTACGCGTCGCGCGGGATCGGCCTGGCCGCCAACCAGGTGGCGCTCCCGTTCCGGTTCTTCGTCCTGAACCTGACCGCCGACCCCGAGCAGAAGGACCAGGAGCAGGTCTTCATCAATCCCGAGATCGTCAAGCGGCACTCCTCGATCGAGGACGAGGAAGGCTGCCTGAGCTTCCCGGGCCTCTACTTCAAGGTCCGCCGCGCCCGGAAGATCAAGCTCCGGGCGTTCGACCTGGCGGGCAACTCGATCGAGGTCGAGGCCGACGACCTGTTCAGCCGGGCGCTCCAGCACGAGACCGATCACCTCGACGGCAAGCTCTTCATCGACCAGCTCGGCCCGATCGCCGGCACTCGATCCAGGACAAGCTCCGCGACTTCGAGACCAGGCTTCCGCCAGGCGCAGGCCGAGGGCGAGATACCCCGACGACGACGAGATCACGCCGGATGCTCGACAAGCCTGCTTGAGTGAGCCGATCGCGGCTTCGATGGCCCGATCGGCCGGAACAGGAGGACGCCGCTCGATGGCTCCCACCGACCCGAATCATCATGCTGGGCACCGGCGACTTCGCGCTGCCCACCTTCGTCCACCTCTGCGACGACCGGCCACCACGTCGAGCGCTGGTCACCCAGCCCGACCGGCCCCAGGGGCGGAAGCAGGAGCTGATCCCGAGCGCCGATCAAGCAGGCGGCGCTCGAGCGGGGGATCGCCGTCGATCAGCCCGAGGACGTCAACGCGCCCGAGTCGCTCGAGCGGCTCCGCGCGCTCGGCCCCGACCTGCTGGTGACGGCGGCCTACGGCCAGATCCTCTCGGCCGAGCTGCTCGGCGATCCCCCGGCTGGGCGGGATCAACCTCCACGGCTCGATCCTCCCCTCCTACCGCGGCGCGGCGCCGGTGGCCCGGGCGATCGAGCACGGCGAGACCGAGACGGGCGTCACCGTGATCCGGATGACCCCCCGGATCGACGCCGGCGGCATGATCGCCGTCGCCCGGACCCCGATCGACCCCGACGAGACCGCCGGCGCGCTCGAGGACCGGCTCGCCGCGCTCGGGGCGTCCACTGATCGCCGAGGCGATCGCCGCACTCGAAGCCGGCACCGGCGCAGATCCTGCCCCAGGAGAAGGCCCGGGTCACCAGGGCGCCCAAGCTCCGCAAGGAAGACGGCCTGATCGACTGGTCGAAGCCCGCCCAGGCGAGTCCACGACCAGGTCCGCGCGATGCAACCCTGGCCGGTCGCCTACACCTACTGGACCGCTCCACGGCGCCCCCGAGTCGCCGCCAGTCCGCCTGATCGTCCACGCGACCACGCCCGTCGCAGGGCAGGGGCCGCCGGGCACGGTCCTCGAAGCCCATGGCGATCGCCTGGTGGTCGCCGCCGGCGAGGGGGCCGTCCGGATCCTGACGATCCAGCGCGAGGGGAAGAAGCCCGGCCCCGTCGCCGAGTTCCTCCGCGGCAACCACGTCGCACCGGGTGATCTCATGTCCGTGCCTTGAGCTGAGCTCAGGGCGCCGCGCTATAGTGGCTTCTTCCTGAATGCCAGTCTGCTGTCCAGAATTGCTGTACAGACGTTGACAAAGAGCCGATTCTGTGTTTGAATCCTCGACGCTCGACTGTTCATGCGGACAGGAGCAAAGAGGGGCTTTTTAATGAGGAGCGAGACCATGGCTCAACCGATTCCGGCCGGCTTTCACAGCCTCACTCCGCACCTGGTGATCAAGGGAGCATCCGAAGCGATCGACTTTTACAAGAAGGCCTTCGGCGCGAAGGAGCATTCGCGAATGGCCATGCCGGGCCCGGATGGTCGGCTCATGCTGGGGCATGCCGACCTGGAGATCGGCGACTCCCGGTTGTTCTTGTCCGATGAGTTTCCCGGGCACGGCGTGACCGGTCCGGGTGTACAGCTTCTCCAGTGACAATCCACCTGTACGTGAACGACGCCGATGCCACGTTCGCCCAGGCAGTCGAGGCTGGTGCGAAAGTGGTCATGCCGATCGCCAACATGTTCTGGGGCGACCGCTATGGAAAGGTCGTCGATCCGTTCGGCCACCATTGGTCGATCGCGACCCACCTGGAAGATCTCACGCCCGCCCAGATGCGTGAGGCAATGGCGGCAATGATGGGCAAACCCGGCTGCGAAGAGAAGTGACAATCGGTTTCCGCGACGACTTGCCACGCCCCCGTGCGACACGCCGGGAGCCGGCCCAGCGACGCTCCGGAATCGCCCCACCGGGGCGTCGCTGACGGCCGCCGCGCTCGACGCCCTGGCTTCAGTGGTGGCCCAGCACCGGGTGCGGCCGATAGGGCTCGGCCAGCGCCTTCAGCTCCGCCTCGTCGAGCTTCAGGTCCAGCGGCGGCGAGGGCGTCGTCCAGATGGTGCGGCTTCGAGGCGCCGATGATCGGGGCGCGTCACGCCGGGCTGGTGCAGCAGCCACGCCAGCGCCACCTGGGCGTGCGAGACGCCGCGCTTCCGGGCGATCTCGCCCACGCGGTCGACGACCGCGAAATCGCCGTCGTCGTAGTACAGCTCTGGGCGAAGTCGTCGGTCTTGGCGCGGCTGGTCTCGCCGTGGTCCTCGCGGCGGCGGTTGCCGGCGAGGAAGCCGCGGGCCAGCGGGCTCCAGGGGATCAGGCCGATCCCCTCGTCGCGGCAGAGCGGGATCATCTCGCGCTCCTCCTCGCGGTAGACGAGGTTGTAGTGGTTCTGCATCGTCACGAACCGGGCCAGGCCGCGCCGGTCCGACGTGTGGAGCATCTTGGCCATCTGCCAGGCGAACATCGACGACGCGCCGATATAGAGCGCCTTGCCGGCGCGCACCACGGCGTCGAGCGCCTCGAGCGTCTCCTCGATCGGCGTGGTCGGGTCGAAGCGGTGGATCTGGTAGAGGTCGACGTAGTCGAGCTGCAGCCGCCTCAGGCTGGCGTCGATCGCGTGGCGGATGTGCTTGCGCGACAGCCCGCGCTCGTTGGTCTGCCCGGGCCCATCGGGTTGAACACCTTGGTGGCGACGACGACCTGCTCGCGCGGGATCGCCAGCGTGCGCAGGGCGCGGCCGAGCACTTCCTCGCTGTCGCCGTCGGAGTACATGTCGGCGGTGTCGAAGAAGTTGATCCCGGCCTCCCAGGCCCGGCGGAAGAACGGGCAGGCTGGCCTCCTCGTCGAGCACCCACGGCCGCCACTGGCTGCTGCCGTAGGTCATGCAGCCGAGGCAGAGCCGCGAGACCTTGATGCCCGAGCGGCCCAGGTTCACCTGGTCGATGCTCATCGTGAATCCCTCGAAGTGATCGCCTCGAACTTTGCTCGGTCGAGGATGTCTCAGTGGTGGTTTATCGGGAAGACGTTGACTCGAGGTTGTCGGTTGTTAGCGAATCGCGGAGCCGGGCGTGCTGGCTTTCGACGTCCGTCAGCACGTTGTTCGAGAACAGCACGCGGCGGCTCGGGTCGCCCTCGACGCGACAAGCGCCTTCGGGGTGACGCCCGAGAAGAGGTTGCCGCTCACGGCGATGTCCGAGGTCCCGTTCAGCGTGATGCCGCTGGCGTCGAGGTCGTCCGCCTCGCGCTTGACCGCACCGTCGCCGATGGAGCTGTCGGAGAAGTTGTTGCCGGTCACGGTGATCCGGGAGCTCGACGGGCCGATCAGCAGGGCGTTCTTCTTGACGATGGTGAACGTGTTGGCGCTGACGGTGCAGCCGTGGGCGTCGCGCAGGTCGATCCCCCCGACGTCTCGTGGGCGATCACATTCGCGCTCAGCGTGATCCCGTAGCAATCGCGGTCCAGGACGATGGCGGTCCCCGCGCACTCCTCGATCATGTTGCCGGCGACCACGGAGCCGTACGTGTTCTCGATCACGACGCCGTCGCGCAGGTGGTCGTCGAGGCAGTTGCCCGTCATGCACAGGTTGTAGCCGTCGACACACCGGAGCGCGTCGAGGTTCTCCTCGAACTGGTTGGCCGAGACCACGATGTCGTGGCATTCGAGAGGTTAAGCCCGGTCGCCTTGTTGTAGGTGATGAGCGAGTTGCAGATCCGGGGTCCTCGTAGCAGTTGACCATGCGGATCCCGTCGCCGCCGTTCTCGCTGACGGTGACGCCGTCGAGGAAGAACTCGTTGACGTTGACGGCCTCGATTCCGTGGCCGCTCTTCGGGTTGCCGGTGACCCTGATGTCGGCGAGCTTCACCCGCCAGATCATCGGCCTTGGGATCGGCCGCAAGGTTCGCGGGCTGGATGCGGATGGCGGGCTCCCCTGTCGGTGTTGACGTTTTTCAGATGCGTCGCCGTCCCGGCACCCTCGAGCAGGACGTCTCCGCGGGAGACGCGAAGTGGCTTGCTGATCTCGAACGTGCCAGCGGGAAGTCGGACGACGCCCCCGGCGGGCGGGAGGGCGTCGAGGGCCGCCTGGATGCGTCGGAAAGCGGATCGCTTCGACCGCGGGCGTCGCCCCCGGGAGCGTGCTCGAGGCGCTGGGCTGGGCCTGGATGTGGCGGTCGTGCAATAACGTGCCGGCCAGCAGGCCGGCTCCCAGCAACGGCAAGATCAGGTGTGAGGGCTTCATCCGGTTCTCCTGGGTCGGAAGCGAGAGCTGGATCGGCAACGGCATCGCCGTGCGGGCGACCCCGGCAGGTGAGCGAATGGGGCCAATTCTAGTCGAGCGAACCCTGGCCGGTCAGGGGCAGGTGTCCTGGCTGGACTTTTGGGCTCCTCGAGAACGGAACGCCTGCTGGCCGGCCTCGTGGTGCGGTTTCCTGGAAAGCGTGGTACTGGTACAATGCGGTCGTTGTTTTTGGCCCGTCAGCAGTCTCTCCTGAGCGGGCGCAGGAGATCCGTCGTTTTCGGAGTGGGCGGAATGGCCGATCCCATTACGGCTCGAAAGAAGCTCTACATCGAGACCGTCGGCTGCCAGATGAACCTGCTCGACAGCGAGCTGGTCGTCGGCGAAGCTCCGCAGCGAAGGCTACGAGCTGACCGACGACATCAACCAGGCCGACACGATCCTGTACAACACCTGCTCGGTCCGGCAGCACGCCGAGGACAAGATCTACAGCGCCCTCGGGCGGGTCCGGCGGCTCAAGGAGCGCAAGCCCGAGCTGACGATCGGCGTCCTCGGCTGCATGGCCCAGAAGGACCAGGGGCAGATCCTCCGCCGGGCGCCGCACGTCGACGTGGTCGTCGGCCCGGGACAGCTCGGCACGGGTCTCGGAGCTGCTCGACGCTGGCCAAGGAGCACGACGAGCCCCAGATGGCCGTCAGCCTGCCGCGCACGGCCGGCACGCAAGGAGACGGTCACGGCGAGCTTCGCCGAGTACGACCCGCTCCGCGAGCCGGCGATGCGGCCCAGCCCGTTCCAGGCGTTCGTCCGGATCATGATGGGGTGCGACAAGTTCTGCACCTACTGCATCGTCCCCTCGGTGCGCGGGCCCGAGCAGAGCCGGCCCCCCGGCGTGATCGTCGACGAGGCGCGGCAGCTCGCCGACCAGGGGGTCAAGGAGATCACCCTGCTCGGCCAGACCGTCAACAGCTATTCGTACCGCGAGCCCGACGGCCGCACCGTCCGCCTCTCCGACCTGCTCGCTGCGGCTCCACGACATCGCCGGCGATCGAGCGGATCAAGTTCATCACCAACTTCCCCAACGACATGACCGACGACCTGCTCCAGGCCGTCCGCGACCTGCCCCGGGTCTCGCGCTACCTGCACGTCCCCGCGCAGAGCGGCTGCGACGAGGTGCTCAAGCGGATGAAGCGGATGTACACGGTCGCGCTTTACGACGACATGCTCGGGCGGATCCGCGCGACGCGTGCCCGAGGTCGCCGTCTCGAGCGACTTCATCGTCGGCTTCTGCGGCGAGACCGAGGCGTCGTTCGAGAAGTCGGTGCGGCTGGTCGAGCGGGCCCGGTTCAAGAACAGCTTCATCTTCAAGTACAGCCCGCGGCAGGGGACGAAGGCCGACACGCTCTTCGTCGACGACGTGCCGGAGGAGGTCAAGCGGCGGCGGAACAACGAGCTGCTCGCGGTCCAGACCGCGATCAGCCTGGAGGACAACCGGGCGTTCGTCGGCCGGACGGTCGAGGTCCTGGTCGAGGGCCGAGCAAGTCGGCGGCGCGGCGCGAGCGTGATGACGACGGCGACGGAGGGGATCGGGCAGCTGACGGGCCGGACGCCTGCGACCGGATCGTCGTGTTCGACGGGCCCGAGCGGCTGGTCGGCCGGTTCGTCCCGGTCGCGGTCGAGGACGCCAGCGCGGTCACGCTGTTCGGGCAGGTGGTGACGACCGCAGTCGAATCCGGTCACGCCTCGGGCGTAAGGGAGACGAGACGGCATGGGGAGCCAGCTCAACGACCTGGTGGGTCGTTGGGTCGCGTCGATCGGGATCGATCCCCGCCGGCGCCGACGCCGGCCACGCTCGCGGCGACGTTCGGCGCGGGTCCCGATCCGTGCCGCGCCGGCGCCGATCCGCGCGCGATCGACGCCTGGGAGCGTCGGCACGGCTTCCAGCTCCCGCGCGGCCTCCGCGCCTGGCTGCTGCTCTCGGACGGGTTCTACCGCCGACGCGCGCCGCTGATCCACCCGCTCTCGGCGATCGGGCCGATGGTCCCGTTCGCCCGCGTCCCCGACCTGGTGGTGCAGCCCGAGAGCTGGTTCGAGCTGGGCAACCCGAACGTCGAGACCGTCTGCATCGACCTGGCCTACCGCTGGCCGGGGGGCGACTTCCCGATCTTCACCTCGGGCGACGACCAGGCGCAGAGCCGCCCAGGTGATCGCGACGAGCTTCGAGAGCTGGTTCCTGGAGCTGCTGCACCAGGGGGGCCGGGAATACTGGTTCGACCCGGGCTTCGCCGAGCCTGGGCGACCCCTGGGCCGCGCACCGGCGGCACACCCCCACGCCGCCGCTGCCCGACCGGCTCCGCGCCGCTCGCCCCGCACGTCCTGCCCGCATGCGGCCGGGCGCCGACGACCGCGCGATCGCCTCGACCCTGGGGATCAGCCGGGGCGACGTCGAGACGATCTTCCGCCACCTCCAGCACGGCTCGCCCGGGTTCGCCGGCTCGTGAAGCCGCTGATGTGCCCCGAACCGCATCGTCTTGCTTGCAGAGGCTGGCGGCATGCCCGACGTCTCCGTGACGACCGCCGACTGGTTCCTGCACCTGTTCGACGACCCCGACCGACCCGGCGCTGGCTGGCCGGCCTGGGGGTCCGCGACACCGAGCGCGGCGTCCGCGACCTCCGCGACCTGGCCCGGCGGGGCGGCGGAACCGATCGGCTTGCGCAGCGTCGCCGGCCAGTTGCACGTGCTCTTGCCCCGCTGCCCCGACCCCGGCATGGCGCTGACGAACCTCGAGCGGTTCGTCGCGGCCGGCAGAGCACGCCGAGGCGGTGCTCCGGCTCCTGATCGAGCATCCCCGCACGACCGAGGTGCTCGTCCAGCTCTTCAGCACGAGCCAGCACTTCAGCGAGCTGATGATCCGCGACCCCGCGCTGCTCGACTGGCTCCGCGGCGGGGCCGAGCCGCGCGATCGCGACGCGCTGATCGACGACCTCTGGGACGAGCTGGCGGCCGCGGCGGGCGACGAGGAGGCCGAGCGGCTCGCGATCCGCCGGTTCCGCCAGCGCGAGATGCTCCGGATCGGCTACGACGACATCGTCCGCGGCCTGCCCCTGGAGGTGACCACGCTCGACCTCTCGTACCTGGCCGACGCCTGCGTCGAGGCCGCCTGCCGGCTCGCCCGCCGCCGCGCCGAGGAGCGCCACGGCGTCCCCCAGGGCCGCGACGGCAAGCCCGCGCGGTTCGTCGTGCTCGCCCTGGGCAAGCTCGGCGGCGGCGAGCTGAACTACAGCTCCGACATCGACCTGATCTTCCTCTACGACGACGAGGGGCAGACCGACCGGGCCGAAGCCGATCTCCAACGCCGAGTTCTTCGCCCGGATGGGGGGCGACCTCGTCCGGCTCCTCTCCGACCACACCGCGCTGGGCCTGGCCTACCGCGTCGACATGCGGCTCCGGCCCGAGGGGGACCAGGGGGCCCTGGCCCGCTCGCTCGCGGCGACGCTCGGCTATTACGAGACGTCCGGCCGGACCTGGGAACGCCAGGCCCTGATCAAGTGCCGGCCATCGCCGGCGACCTCGACCTCGGCCGCACCTTCCTCGACGCGATCACCCCGTTCGTCTACCGCCGCTACCTGAGCGGGGCCGAGATCGGCGAGATCAAGGCGATGAAGCGGCGGATCGAGCAGCGGACCGTCTCCGCCGGGACCGCCGAGGTCGAGGTCAAGACCGGCCGCGGCGGCATCCGCGACGTCGAGTTCGTCGTCCAGTTCCTCCAGCTCCTCCACGGCGGCCAGTATCCCGAGGTCCGCCACCGCAACACCCTCACCGCGATCTCGCGGCTCGAGCAGGTCGGCTGCCTGACCGCCGAGGAGCGGAGCTACATGGAGGACACCTACCGCTTCCTCCGCCGGGTCGAGCACCGGCTCCAGATCATGTTCGACCGCCAGACCCACCAGATGCCCCGCGACCTCGAGGAACAGCGCATCCTGGCGATCCGCATGGGCTACCCGCCGGCCAGCCCCTGGGAAGACCGGACCGGCCCGCGCAGCGGTTCCTGAACGACTACCGCACCAAGACCGAGGCGAACCGGCGGATCTTGAACCACCTGCTCCACGACGCCTTCCGCGACGACACCGGCGCACTCGGCCGACCCGGTCGTCGACCTGGTCCTCGACCCCGCCCCCACCCCCGAGCACGTCGCCGTGGCGCTGCGGCCGTATCCCGTTCCGCGACCGCGAGACGGCCTATCAGAACCTGATGGCCCTGGCGCGCGAGGACTTCCCGTTCCTGTCGCAGGCGCGTTGCCGCCACTTCCTCGCCGCGATCGCCCCCCGCCTGCTCCAGGCCGTCGGCCGCACCCCCGACCCCGACATGACGCTGACGAACCTGGAGAAGGTCTCGGCCTCGCTCGGCGCCAAGGCGATCCTCTGGGAGCTGTTCAGCTTCAACCCGCCCACCCTGCGGCTCTACGTCGAGCTCTGCGCCACAGCCAGTTCCTCTCCGAGATCCTGATCAACAACCCCGGGATGATCGACGACCTGATGGACTCGCTCGTCGTCGACCGGCCGCAGACGGCGCTGGCGATCAAGGCCGAGCTGGCCGAGCTCTGCCGCGGGGCCGAGGACCTGTCGCCGATCCTGCTCAGCTTCCGCAACAAGGAATGGGTGCGGATCGGCACGCGCGACATCCTCGGCCGCGAGCCGATCCGCGACGTGACCCGCGAGCTGGCCGACGTCGCCGAGGCGATCGTCGTCCAGGTGGCGCGCAACCAGTGGGATCGCGCGGGCCGTGCGGTTCGGCATCCCCCGCCGCGCCGCCGACGGCCAGCGGTCGCGCTGGGCGATCGTCGGCCTCGGCAAGCTCGGCGGCCGCGAGCTGAACTACCACAGCGACCTCGACCTGGTCTTCGTCCACGAGGGCGACGGCTGCACCGACGGGGGGCACGAGTCGGTCCCGAACGAGCAGTTCGTCACCGAGGTCGTCCGGCGCATCCTCAAGATGCTGGCCGGCACCGGGTCGAACTCGGCCGGCCCGCTCTACGCGGTCGACACCCGGCTCCGGCCCCACGGCGCCTCGGGCCCGCTGGTCGTGACGCTCGACGCCTTCCGCGACTACTTCCAGACCAGGGCCCAGACCTGGGAGCGGCTGGCCCTGACCCGCGCCCGGGTCGTCTACTCGACCGGCGGCTTCGGCCGGATCGTCACCGAGACGATCCGCGACCTGATCGCCGCTGCCGGTCGACGCCGCGGCCCTGGCGCGCGAGGTCGTCGCGATGCGCCGCAAGCTCGAGGAGACGCACGCCCGCACCGACCTGAAGCGCGGCTACGGCGGGCTCGCCGACATCGAGTTCCTCGTCCAGTACCTCCAGCTCGTCCACGCGGCCGAGTTCCCCGAGATCGTCCGGCCCAACCTCTGGGACGCGCTCGACGCCCTCCGCCGGGTCGAGCTGCTCGACGCCGAGAGCCCACGCCGACCTGGTCGAGGCCTACGACTTCCTCCGCACCGTCGAGAGCCGGCTGCGGATCGTCCACAACCGGAGCGGCGTCGACCTGCCCGACGACCCCGGCGAGCTCGCCCGCCTGGCCCGCCGGCTCAACTACGACGAGGCCGACCCCGCCGCCACGGTCGCCTCCTTCCGCGCGATACGCCGCGCCACGCCGAGCGGACCCGCGCGCTCTTCCAGCGGTTCGTCGGCCAGGCGGCGGACGAGCCGCGAAACACGTGAACGAGCGAAACGCCGGCGCGGGTGATCACTTGGCAAGGAGACCGCCGAGTGGCAAACTATCCGAATGACCGCTCCGATATGCCCCGCCCTCGCCTTCCTGACCGGGAGCCAACGATGTTCGAGCCGACTTCCTTCCGCCCGCTCTTCGCGATCGCCCCGTTGATATTCTTCTCCGGCGCGGCCCTGGCCGACCCGCCCGGCCTGAAGACCCTGCCGATCGGCGCCGACGCCCCCGACTTCCGGCTGCCGGGCGTCGACGGCAAGACCTACACGCCTCAAGGACTTCGCCGACGCCAAGGTCCTGGTCGTCGATCTTCACCTGCAACCACTGCCCGACCGCCCAGGCCTACGAGGACCGGATCGCCCGGCTGCACGCCGACTACGAAGGACAAGGGCGTCGCCGTCGTGGCCATCTCGCCCAACGACCCGCCGCGCCGTCCGGCTCGACGAGCTGGGCTACACCGACCTCGGCGACTCGTTCGAGGACATGAAGATCCGCGCCAAGGACCACAAGTTCGCCTATCCCGTACCTCTACGACGGCGAGACCCAGGCGACGGCGAAGGCCTACGGCGTGCTCGCCACGCCGCACGTCTACATCTTCGACGCCGACCGCAAGCTCCGCTACGTCGGCCGGTTCGACGACTCGGAGGTGAAGACGGTCAAGTCGCACGACACCCGCAACGCCGTCGAGGCCCTGCTGGCGGGCAAGCCGGTCCCGGTCGAGAAGACGCGCGTCTTCGGCTGCTCGACCAAGTGGGCCGACAAGCGCGAGGACGCCGCGCAAGTCGCTGGCGAAGTGGGACGCCGAGCCGGTCACGCTCGAGACGATCGACGACGACGGGCGTCGCCAAGCTGGCGAAGAACGACACCAAGAAGCTCCTGCTGGTCAACCTCTGGGCGACCTGGTGCGGCCCCTGCGTCGCCGAGCTGCCCGAGCTCGTCACGATGAACCGGATGTACCGCAAGCGCAACTTCCAGCTCGTGACGATCAGCCTCGACGAGCCCGAGAAGAAGGACGAGGCCCTCAAGGTGCTCAAGGAGAACCACGTCGCGGCGACCAACTACATCCTGAACACCAACGACCGCGACAAGTTCGCCGAGGCGCTCGACAAGGAATGGCCCGGCCCGGTCCCGTACACGCTGCTGATCGCCCCCGGCGGCAAGGTCCTCTACCGCAAGACCGGCGCCATCGACCCGCTCGAGGTCAAGCGGGCCATCGTCGAGGTGCTGGGACGGACCTACTGAGTTCGCTTTGTTGAGTGGGACCGTGCCCCGGGGCCGGCAACGCCCCGGGGCATCCCGGTGTCATACTGACATCCGTATTATCAAAGAACGTCCGCTGCAATTGGCTGGCCTGTCGCTCAGCCGCTGGCTCTGCTTCCCGCATCGCGAATCATCGCCTCATACCCCGCCAGGATCTCCGCCCACTCCTCCCGACCGACGATGCCGTTGGGGACATGGGGGACAGTCCGCGGCGGGAGTCGCTCCGCCTGGCGCTCAGCGACTCCGGCAATCGCAGCGCCCTCGGGCCCCGGTTCGAGCAACGTCTGCGCAGGCAAAACGCCGTCGGGCTTGCGTTCGTTCTGGCCTTGTGTGCGCTCTTGTGCGGAACGTGAGCGGTTGCCGGAAGTCCTTTCTTTAGTGGTGACTTGCGGGCCCTCCGCGAGACCATTCCGGGTTTCGTTTGGTAAAACGGCTTTGAGCGCATGGAGCGCCTCTTCCAGGGCCCGCTCGATGCCTTCCTCCGCGTGTTCCTCGGGGATCTGGAACTCAGCGAGACCCCGGGGTGGGGAGCGCTTTCTGCCGTCGCGAACCCGGCTTGATTCGGCTCCGGCTCGGCCGGGGTTTCGTACCCTGTGGGCGCCGGAAAATCACCCTCGGTTCGGCCTTGTGTGCGCTCGTCGCCGCCGCGCCATCCGTCGTCGTAACCCTCATCACTCACGGAAATTTGCGTCATTTCAACCGGGCCGTTTGCCGGTTCGTTTGGTAAAACGGCGTGCACGGCGGTTTCCGGGGCCTCGGCGGCGGCGGGAAGGGCTTCCGGCTGAGCCCCGTTATCCGAGTCGGCCTCGTCGTCGTCGTCGGCCGGCTGATCGCCGCGCAGCTCCTGGAGGGTCTTCCAGGCGCGGTGGAACGTGATCCGCGATTCGGCGTGGCTCCGATTCATGCGGGCGATGGCCTTGGTGTTCAGGATCGATTCCCGTCTCATCGCCCGCTCGCGATCGGGGTCATCGATGGTCGTTCGGAGGTGCTCCTCCCTGGGGCGGAGGTCGTCGATCTCGGCGGTGAGCCGTTGGAGCATGCCGCCCGGGGATTGTCGCCCACCAGCGCCGCGGCCGGCGTCGCTCTGAGCGCACAGGGGCGGTTCTCCGGCTTGAGCCAGTCCGCGAGCACGGCGCGGTCGGCCCCGGGAGTTGCCGCCAGGTTCTGGATCCCGATCATGTACACCGCCACGTCCCGCGAAAGCTCATGCGCCATGTAGGGCCTGACGCCGTTGAGCCGGATCAGCTCGTCGAGCTCATCGTTGTTGAGATAGCCCTTGCGTTCCACGCTCTGGCGAAACGCCTCGAAGCGTCCGATCAGCCAGCGCAGCCCGTGCGCGAAGCTCCTGAGCTCGTCGTAAACCGCGGCGGGAGTGGCGTGGAGCTTCCCCCTGCGCCGTGCTGAGCCGGCGGCGGCGCTGGGGCCTCGAACTTCCGCTTCGAGTCCTCGGCCTGCTGCTCGAGCTGGGCCTGGCAGTACTGGTCGCACCGCATCGACGTGATATCGGCGCGGATGCAATCGTTGGTAAGATGCCGTTCCGCCGGCGTGCGCGGCTTGATGAAGGCATTCCACTCATCACCGAGCTGGGCAAAGACCGCCTCCTCGTGCGGGAGCGGGATCGTCTTCGTCCGGAGCAGGTGGGTGCAGGCGTTGAGCGACGGCTTCCGCTTCGCCGCCGCTGCGTTCCGCCCCCGGCTGCCGGCCGTGGCTGGAGCGGCCCGCCTGGGCACGCTCCGTTTCAGACTGACTCATCGGTGTTGTCTCAAGGAGCAATCAAGTTTTGGGCCGGCACCATCGCGCGGCCCACTACTGGTAATATCGTGGTGAGACCCTCGTTTTGTCCTGGAAATCTGGGAAATTTACGAGCACATGTCCGATTATGCGGGCGTCGATGTGTTGCCAGCGGTTTTTGTGGTTGCCGTTGCCGGTAACTGGGCTGGGGGGATTGGTGGCGGAGGGCGCGGACCGTGAGCCTGATGGCCGGGAGGGAAGACGAAGATTTTCACCACTGAGCACACCGAGAGCACGGAGAGGAAGGCAGAGGAGATCATTCGATCGGGTTGGGAGAGGCCAGCGGGCGAACGAGTGGCTGGCGAGGGTATCCCCACGGGGATATGGAGACGTTCTGGCCGCACTCGTCGCTTTAGCGCGGAGCGCCTGAATTCCGCAGCCGCGCGCGCTTCGGCCCGAAGAAAGGGCGCAGGTTTCGCAGCGGCTCATGGGCACCCCTTTCAAGGTGCTCATCTTGCGATTGGATCAGCTCTTGAGCCGTAGATCGATGAGCCCTGCTGGTCGCTGTGCTTCACGATCACTCGGCGCTCCGGCCGCGCGCGGGTCTCCGTGGTACGGCCTCCAATCGATGCCGCTCGCCACCTCACGGCATCCAGCGGCAAATTCGTCCACCGTCATTTCCACGAATCGCTCCCACACCGAAGACGGTACGGCGATCGCCATCCCTTCTTCCACCGCCGCTACCTCGTTGGCCATGTAGTAGCTCGACAACGTTTCCACACCCCCGACCTCTTCGCCCAACCCCGACGCCAGCGCCGTGAGTGACCACAAGCAAGTCATACGCCACCACCGCCAACGCGAATCCTAAATCGCCGCCCGGGGATATCCAGCGTGTTGATCTCGCACCGCAAGCTCTCGGTCAATTCCTGGAACGCCCGATCCGCATCCTCCACCGGGTCCATAAAGCTCCGCCGCCCGCTACGTGCGAACCGCTTCTGCGGCACGTTGGTCAGCAACCGGATCTCGGTCGCGCCGTTGCGCAGCGGTGTCTTCAGCCGGACGACGATGCACCGGCACTCGAGCGGGCCGATCCGGCTGCGCCGCTCGTCGATAGTTCCGCCGGGGTGACTGCGGCGACGGGTTTCGCGGCCCAACGGGTGCAGCTTCGAGCCGGCGTGATG
>CAWFXY010000030.1:0-9523 GCA_963819805.1 uncultured Planctomycetota bacterium
CGTCCGTCACGGCGCGAAGACCGAGCGGACGCAGCCGTCCTCCTTGTGCTTGAACATCGCGTAGCCCCGCGGCCCGTCCTCGAGCGAGAACCGTGCGTCGCCAGGAACGACGGGTCGAGCTCCCCCTTCGCCGCGTGCTCCAGCAGGCGCGGCATGTACTTCTGCCCGTGCTGCTGGGCCGAGCGCACGGTGAGCCCCTTGTTCATGATCGCGCCGATGGGGAACTTGTCCATCAGCATGTAGACGCCGAGGATCGAGAGGACCCCGCCCTTGCGCACGGCCATGATCGCCTCGCGCAGCGCCGTCCCCCGGTCGGTCTGGAGGTGGAGCGCCTGCTTGACGCTGTCGTAGGCGTGCTGGATCCCGGTCCCGTGCGCCTCCATGCCCACGGCGTCGATGCAGGCGTCGGGCCCGCGGCCGCCGGTCATCTCCTTGAGCGTCTCGACGACGCTGTCGACCTCCATGTAGTTGATGGTCTCGGAGCCGCACTTCTCCCGGGCCATGCCGGAGCCGCTCGGGGAAGCGGTCGATGGCGATGACCCGCTCGGCCCCCAGCAGGTAGGCGCTCCGCTGGGCCATGAGCCCGACGCCGCCGCAGCCCCAGACGGCGATCGTGTCGCCGGGCTTGATGTCGCAGAAGTCGGCCCCCATGTAGCCGGTGGGCGCGGCGTCGGAGAGGAACAGCACCTGCTCGTCGGGCACGCCGTCCGGGGGCGTGGAAGCAGTCGTTGTCGGCGAACGGGACGCGGACGTACTCGGCGTGCGACCCGGCGTAGCCGCCGAAGGCGTGGGTGTAGCCGTAGATGCCGGCCGTCGGGTAGCCGAACATCGGCACCTGCAGCTCGGGCTTCGGGTGCGTGTTGTCGCAGAGCGAGAAGAGCTGGTTGCCGGCAGTACCAGCACTGGCCGCAGACGATGAACGACGGGACGACCACGCGGTCGCCCTTCTTGACCTTCTTCACCTCGGGGCCGGTCTCGACCACCTCGCCCATGAACTCGTGGCCGATGATGTCGCCGGGCTTCATCGTCGGCAGTAGCCGTCGACGAAGTGGAGGTCCGAGCCGCAGGTCGTCGACAGGGTCACCTTCAGGATGGCGTCGTGGGGGTTGACGATCGTCGGGTCGGGGACGGTCCCGACTCGCAGGTCGTTCACGCCGTTCCAGTAGAGCGCTCGCATCGGGATGTCCTCCTCAGCGGGTGTCGGCGCGTGCGGCCGGCTGCCGGTCGGTGGTGGGGATCTCGCCGGTCTCGGCCAGGGCCCGGAAGTAGTGGAGCGCCCGCTCGGCGAACAGCCTGGGCACGAAGCCCAGGAGCTTCGCGGCCGCCAGGCCGAGGGCCCCGCCCGGCGGGTCGAAGCGAATGCGGAGGGTGACCTCCGTGCCCCGGTCGCCCGGCGCGGGGCGGAAGTGGACCTCGCCCTCGCTCGGCAGGGACGCCCCCTCGACCGACTGCCAGCGCTGCCCCCGACCCGGCCGGTCCTCGACGACCCGCGTGTCCCATTCGAAGTCCCGCCCGAGCGGGCCCCGGACCTTCCAGTGCATGCGGCCGTCGCCCGCGGGCGTCACCTCGGCGAGCCCGGATGTGATCCGTGTCAGGGTCTGCGGATCGCGCCAGAGGCGGTCGAGCTCCTCGGCGGGCTTGCCGATCGTGATCGCGGCCACCGCCTCCGGGGCGTCCTCCGAGGCCCCGGCCGCCGCCCCGCGGTCGGAGGCGGTATCGACCCCGAGCGCCTCGTAGAGATGGCAGTGCCCGGTGACGGCCCGGTAGACGAGCCCGCCGCCGAGGGCGGCCACCGCCGCCCCGCCGAGCGAGCGCCGGCCGAGCCCGAGCAGGAGCAACGTCCCGCCGAGGGCCGCCGAGGCGACGCGCTCGGCCTGGCCGACGTTGGGCTCCGACGTCCTTCGACCCGCCTCCGCTCTCGGAGAGGTGCCGAGGTCCTGCCCGTCGTCCGGGAGGTTCCCGAAACATCACATTCGTCGACGCCATGTCTTCTCCTCCCGACGGGGCTCCCGGGACCGCCCCGCGATCCATTGGTGTCAAGTCGGTCACATCGACGCGTCCCCCCCGGGCCCTTGGGGGTTCGTTGCGCCCGCGAGTCACGCCGGCTCCCGGGGTCCGTCAGCGAGTCAGCCGCACCGGCCCGGCGTCGATCTTGACGCGGAAGAGCACGTACGGCCTCTGCCGCAGGTCCTTGCCCTCGTGATAGCGCGCCTGGCGGTGGAGCTGGTTGGCGGTGAAGTAGAGGTGCCCGTCGCGGGCCACCGACAGCGTGTCCGGCCAGAGCACGCGCGGGTCGTGGACCAGCGTCTCGAACCGGCCGTCGGGCGAGCGGCGGAGCATGGCGTTCTGCTCGTAGTTCGTCGCGTAGACCCGCCCCCGGTCGTCCGACTCCAGGCCGTCGGACGGCCCCTTCTCGCCGTGGTCCAGGACCGTCGTCGCCACCTGCGAGTCGGCGATGCCGGGCGTCGACCAGGGCGTCGACGCTCACGCTGTAGAGGCGCCGGCTGACCAGCGGGCAGAAGAAGAGCCGCGAACCGTCGTGCGCGATGGCGATACCGTCGCTGCCCATCGTCACGGGCTTCGGCGGCCCGCCCGGCGGCCGCTCCATCACCGGCCGGCCCTCGACCAGGGCGAGCATCGCGGGGTCGGCCTTGGTCGTCGGGTGGTCGTGCAGCCGCCGCCAGCTCCGGCCCGAGGCCAGGTCGACGACGATGATCCCGTTGGGCCCCTTGTCCGACGAGTCGGTCAGGAAGGCGTAGCCCGCCTCGCCGCGGCGGAGGTCGAAGCGGACGTCGTTGATGTAGCTCGTCGGCAGGACCACGTCCGGCGGGAACGGGATGATCCGGGAGACCCTGTTCGTCTCCAGGTCGATGCAGACCAGCTTCGGGCCGCCGGGCGAGGTCGGGCCGAACTCGATGCTGCCGGTGTCGACGGCCCAGAGGCGGTCGCTCGGGTCGATGACGACGCTCTGCACCGAGATCAGGTGTTGCCCGTCGCCCGGCCCGGCGGCCTGGTTGGTGGCCTGGTCGGGGTAGGCGACCGGCTTGCCTTCCTTGACCTCGGCGACCGTGAAGTCGACCTTGTCGCCCCACTTCGGGTAGCAGACGAAGATGCGCCCGGAGTGCGAGACCGTCACGCCGGTGGGCATCGGCCCGTCGAAGGTGGCGACCGTCTCGATCTCGCCCGCCGGTCGGTCCCTGGCCAGGTCATCCGCCGCGTGGGCGGGGGATGGCATCCCGGCCAGGGCGAGGGCGTAAGGGAGCCATGCCAAGGCAAATGTTTTCATGATGCACCGGTTGTGTAAAGCCTGGTGGATGGTCGCGGCCTGCGGCCCCCGGATCGTCCGGGGTCGGCAAGCGTCCCGGTCGATCCCCCGCGGTCGCGAGACACGGGATGTCCGACGCGGGGCCGAGTTCGCTGCGATTCGCGGGCCGTCGCACCGGCCCGGGGCGTCGGCAGTTTCCGAGAAACGATGTAGGACGGCGGATGACACGAGCCCGGCCGGATGCCCCGCCCGGCCAGCCCGCGGCCGCCGCCCAGCCTTCTCTGTTCCGCAGAGGCGCCGTGACGGCGGCGCGGCACGGGCCGGGCTCTCCGCTCGGGGATCGGGCGCAGAGAGGTTACCGGCTCCGCGAGGCGGGGCGGAATCGGGATTGGCAGAAAACCGGCGTAGGACGCCCGCTGACAGCCGGCTCAGACGTCCAGCCAGCCCCGCTGCACGGCGTAGCTCACCAGGTCCGACCGGCTCGAGAGGCCGAGCTTCTCCAGCGACCGGGCCTTGTAGGTCTCCACCGTCTTCGAGCTGAGGTCGAGCTGGGCCGCGATCTCCTTGTTGCTGAAGCCCCGCGCGATCAGCCGGACCACCTCCGCCTCGCGCTCGCTCAGCTCGTCCTCCCGCCTCGAACCCCGGCCCGCGGCCTTGCCGGCGAAGCCCACGAGGACGTCGCCCGCCAGCGCCGGATCGAGATAGGTGCCGCCCGCCGCGACCGCGCGCAGCGCGTGGATGAGGTCCTGCGACGCGGCCCGCTTCAGCAGGTAGCCCGAGGCGCCCGCCTGGACGAGCTGGCGGAGATACCCCTTGTCCTCGTGCATGGTCAGCGCGAGCACCCGCGTCCCGGGGCAGTCCCGCCGGATCGCCTCGGTGGCCCGCGCCCCGTTCAGGCCGGGCATCGAGATGTCCATGACCACCACGTCGGGCCCGAGCGCCTTCGCGGCGTCCAGCGCCTCGCGGCCGTCGGCCGCCTCGCCCACCACTTCCATGTCGGGCTGGGCGTCGAGCAAGGCCCGGAGGCCCTCGCGGACGATGGCGTGGTCCTCGGCCAGGAGCACGCGTAGCCTGGTCATCGGGGCCCCTCCTCGGAGGACTGGATCGGGATGCGGATCAGGACGCTCGTCCCGGCCCCCGGGCTCGACTCGATCGCCAGCGTACCCCCCGCGAACGCCACCCGCTCCCTCATGCCGAGCAGGCCGAGCCGGGCTCGGGAGTCGGATTCCATCGCCCCCTCGCCGTCGAAGCCCTTGCCGTCGTCCTCGATGATGACCGAGGCGGAATCCTTCAGCCGGTTGAGGGTGACGACGACGCGGGTCGCCCCGGCGTGCTTCAGGACGTTGGTCATCGCCTCCTGGACCGCCCGGTAGATCGTCGTCTCGACGAGCGGCGGCAGCCGCCCCTCGCCGAGGCCGTTGACCCTCAGCTCCGCGGCGACCCCGGACCGCCGCGTCCACTCGTCGGCGTAGTGCGCCAGCGCCTCCGGCAGGCCGAGGTCGTCGAGCGCGGTGGGGCGCAGTTCCAGGGCCACGCGATGGACGTCCCGGCTGATCCGGGCGGCGTGGTCCTCCAGCCACCGGAGCTGTTCCCGGAGGGGGGAGTCCTCGCCCGCCGCGTCCTTGGCCAGCCGCAGGCGGAGCATCAGGGCCGTGAGCTGCTGGCCCATCTGGTCGTGCAGCTCGCGGGAGATCCTCCGCCGCTCGTCCTCCTGGACCGTCACGACCCGCCGGAGCAGCTCCTTGCGGACCTCCTCCTGCCGCCCGAGGGCCGCGAGCGCCTCCGACAGCGCGGCCGTCCGCTCGCGGACCCTCAGGTCCAGCTCGTCGCGGGCCCGGCGGATCTCCTCCTCGGCCCGCTTCTCGTCCGTGACGTCGAGGACCGAGCCGATGTACCCGAGGTACGCGCCATCCGGCGCGAACCGGGGGGCGGCCGAGTCGATGACCCAGCGGTACGCGCCGTCGTGCCGCCTGAGCCGGTACTCCACGCGGAAGGTCTCGTTCCTCGCGTTCGCGGACCGGAAGGCCGAGCCGGCCTTCTCGCGGTCGTCGGGGTGGACCGAGTCCAGCCAGCCGAGGTCGAAGTTCTCCTCCGGGGACGTGCCGGTGAAATCGCACCACCGCTCGTTCACGTAGTTGCAGGCCCCCGTGGGGTCCGTGACCCAGATCATCACCGGGGCGTGGTCGGCCATGTTGCGGAAGCGGGCCTCGCTCTCCCGCAGGGCCGCCTCGGCCTGCGTCCGCTCGATCCAGTCGGCGGCCTGGCGGGCCAGGAGGTCGAGGATGCGCAGGTCCCGCTCGGCGGGGGACCGCGGGGAGCGGTAGTGGGTGGACAGCATGCCGACGAGCCGGCCCGACCGGCTGATCAGGGGGGTCGACAGGAGCGCCCGGATGCCGGCCGCGAGGACCGCGTCCAGGATGGGCTTGCCGGCGAAGATCGGGCTGGCGGTGACGTCCCCGACCACCACCCGCTCGCCGCGCTCGAGGGCGGTGCCGCAGGTGCTCTCGCCCCGGCGGATGACCGCGAAGAGCCTCGAGGTCCTCGGGCCGGAATCCGCGGCTGGCCACGATCCGCAGCGAGTCGGACGCCCGGTCATAGAGCTGGACGTTCCCCATGTCGGCGGCGGTGATGCCGATCGCGGCATCGACGATCTCCGGCAGGAGCCCGGCCCCGTCGCCGTGCTTGACCAGCCGGGTGCTCAGCTCCTGGAGCCGCTTCATGACGGCCAGCTCGGCGGCGAGCCGCCCCTCGCTCTCGGCCAGCGCCAGGCGGGCGCGGCGTTCCTCGGTGACGTCGCGGCTCACGGTCGCCAGCGCCACCAGCTCCCCGCTCGCGTCGGAGACGGCGAAGGCCGAGAAGAGCATCCAGATCGGCTCGCCGGTCACGAAGTGGCGGAACCGGATCTCGGCCTTCGCCTGGCCCTCCCGGATGATCCGGGGGACGAGGTCGTCCATGACGAACGACCGGTCCTCCGGGAAGAAGAACGCCTCGATCGTCGAGCCCCTCACCTGCTCGAGGCTGTCGAGGCCGACCATCCGCAGGGCCGCCGGGTTGACGAAGGTCGGGAACCCCCGGAGGTCGCAGATGCCGATGAAGTCGTTGCTGTTCTCGACGAGCAGGGCGAGCCGCTCCCGCTCCGCCTCGGCCCGCCTGCGCTCGGTGATCTCGGCGAAGAAGATCGAGAGGCCGTCCTCCGACGGGTAGGCCCGGTTCTCGTACCAGCGGTCCCGCTCCGGGTAGTAGTACTCGAAGACCCTGGTCTCCCGCCCGGCGGCGGCACGCCGCAGCTCGGCTTCGAACCGCGTGCCGACGGTGTCGGGGTAGAGGTCCCAGATCCTCCGGCCCAGGATCTCCTCCCGGCGCATCCCCATGCTCTCGCAGGCCCGATCGTTGACGCTCACGTAGCGCCAGTCGCGGTCGAGGGCGATGAACCCGTCGCTGATGCTCCGGAGCACGGCCTCGAGGCGCTCCTTGGCCGCCCGGGTCCCCTCCAGCAGCGCCTGCTCGCGGCGCGACGCCTCCCGGCGGAGCCGATCCATCTCCAGGTGGGCGTGGACCCGGGCCAGCAGCTCGCGGGCGCCGAACGGCTTGACCAGGTAGTCGTCGGCGCCGGCCTCCAGGCCCTCCACGCGCGACTCCTCGCCGGCCCGCGCCGACAGCAGGATCACGGGGATCGTGGCCGTCCGGGGGTCGGCCCGCAGCGCGCCCAGGAGGCCGAAGCCGTCCCGTCGCGGCATCATCACGTCGGAGAGCACCAGGTCCGGCGGGCTCGCCCGGGCCGCGGCCAGGGCCGCCTCGCCGTCCGGCACGGCCTCCACGTCGTACCGCGGTTCCAGGAGCCGGCGGACGTAGTCGCGCATGTCCGCGTTGTCGTCGGCCCAGAGGATCCGAGGACGGCGCGAGTCCCCTCCCTCGGAGGCGGGGTCCAGGCCCGACGACTTCGGGGCCGAGTGGGCCGTCCCGCGCGTCCCGACGTGCTCGGGACGCGGGAGGCCTCCTCATCGGGCAGCCAGCGGAGCGCCTCCTCGACGAAGGCGGCCGCCCCCACCGCGGTGGCCGCCGGCGGGCGGGACGCCCCGACCGAATCGGCGGGCAGATGGGCGTTGCCCAGGGGGACCGACACGACGAACGTGCTGCCCCGTCCGAGGGTGCTCTCCGCCCGCACCGAGCCGCCGTGGAGCCGGACCAGCTCCTGGACGAGGGCCAGGCCGATCCCGGTCCCCTCGTGCGTCCGGCCGCGCGCCCCGTCGACCCGGTGGAACCGCTCGAAGATGCGCGGCAGCTCCCCGGCCGGGATGCCCGTCCCGGTGTCGCGGACGGACAGCTCCACCGCGCCGCCGACGGGCCCGAGGCGGACGACGACCTCCCCCTCGAGGGTGAACTTGAAGGCGTTGGAGACCAGGTTCAGGACGACCTTCTCCCACATGTCGCGGTCCACGAAGACCGGCTCGGGCAGGGGCGGACAGTCGACCACGAGCCGCAGCCCGGCCTTCTCGCAGGCCGACCGGAAGTTGCTGGCGAGCTCCGCGGTCAGCGCCGCCAGGTCGGTCGGCTCGTACGACGCCCGGGCCCGGCCCGCCTCGATCCGCGAGAAGTCCAGCAGGGTGTTGACCAGCTTCAGCAGCCGCAGCCCGCTGCGGTGGGCCGTCTCCAGCCGCTCGCGCTGGCCCGGAGGCAGCGGCTCGTCCGCGTCGGCGAGGGCGTCCTCGACCGGCCCGAGCATCAGGGTCAGCGGGGTGCGGAACTCGTGGCTGACGTTCGAGAAGAACGCCGTCTTCGCGCGGTCGATCTCCGCCAGCGCCTCGGCCCGCCGCCGCTCCGCCTCATGCGCCCCGCGTCGGCCAGCGCCGTGCCGATATGACCGGCCACGAGGTCGAAGAAGGCACGATAGGGGGCGTCCCAGACGCGGCGCGGGCTGACGCCGAGGACGAGCAGGCCGGCCAGGCCGCCATGATTCGGGGCGGGGATCGGCAGGACCACCGCGCGGCTCGGTGGCTCCGGCCAGGGCGAGCCGGGGAGAGGCCCGGCGAGCCAGCGCAGGTCCCGGACCTCCTCCGCCCGCCCGCTGCGGAGCACGGCGGCGAGCGGCCAGGGGGTGGCATCGCCCGCGGCCAGCGACGCCGAGGGCGGGAGCGGGTGATCCTCGGGCAGGCCGGCCGACGCGACCAGGCTCGCGCCGTCGCCCGCCTCGTCGACGACGTAGATGGCCGCGAACGGGATGTCGTGCGGGTCCCCCGAGAGCACCCGCGCCGCCTCGGCGCACGCCGCCCGGACGGAGCGCGACTCCGGCGACTTGACGCCGAGCTGGCGGAGCGTCTCCAGCCTCCTGGCCCCGACCACCTCGTCGGTGATCTCGGTGCAGGGGCAGAAGACGCCCTCGACCGTGCGGCCGTCGGCCGCGAGGATCGGGCCGTACGTGAAGCGGACGTGGACCTCCTCGCGCGGGAGGTCCCGCTCGAAGAAGAACAGGAAGTCGTCCGACCAGGTCGCCGCCCCGGTGCGGCGGACGCCCTCGAGCATCGGCCCGATGGTGTCCCAGATCTCGGCCCAGACCTCCCGCCCCGGCCGCCCGAGGCTGCTCGGGTGCTTGGCCCCGCCGAGGAACGGGATGTAGGCGTCGTTGTAGAGGACGTTCAGGTCCGGCCCCCACCAGATCAGGATGGGGAAGCGGGAGGTGAGGCAGAGGCTGACGGCGGTGCGCAAGTTCTCCGGCCAGCGACCGGGCGGGCCGAGGTCGGAGGCCGACCAGTCGAAGGTGCGCATCCGCCGCGCGAGCTCGCTCTCGCCCGGGAAGAGCCGACCCAGCTCTTCGTCGCCGAGCGGACGCGCGCCTGGTCCCCCACCCCGATCCGCACCGTCGGTGCTCATGGCGCCATCCTTCCGGTCACATCGGGCTGCTCAGGTCGCTCTCCATCCGCCGATTGTTACGACGTGCAGCCCCCTTTCGAGCGGCAACCTGGCGCGAGGCGGCGCCAGGATCGGGGCGGCAGCGTGAGCGGCTCTTCATGCCGCCTCAAGTTAGGTTAGCAGGTTTGCGCCAGGATTCCCTCCGCAGTCGCTGCACCAGGAACAAAACGGCCGCTTCGAGTGGGCTCGTCAAGGAGCCGGCCGGGCGGACCCTCGCTCGGCTCCGAGCCGGCCGGCTGATCGATACCTCCGACGCCTATGCCCGTCCATTCGGGCCAGGGGGGATCGTGTCAACCATCACGGCAGCGGCTTTCCCTGGGGGCGGACGGCGAGAACGACAGCGAGGCATCT
>CAWFXY010000031.1:0-43039 GCA_963819805.1 uncultured Planctomycetota bacterium
ACGGCGAAACGCCAGAACTGCGACGCCTGGGGGTCGACCATGACGGGGCTCACCTGGCGAGGCGGGCAGGCCTGCGCGGCGGCCCGGCCCGCGCCGCAGACGCGGCGTTGACGGGTGACGGCCCGCGCTCCCGGGGCCGCGCCGGGCCGTCACCCCCACTCTAGCACCCGCCTCGACGGCCGGACAAGCCGCGGCCCGCGTCGGTCGCGGATCGGATCGGGCCGTGGCGGGGGTGCGGGACGTCGGGCCAAGGCCCCGAGCGGACCCGGGCCCCGGCGCCGAGCGAACCCGAGCGTACGCCTTTCGTTCGCCTTCGCGTGGCTTCGTGCGGGACGGGGCCGGGGAGGCGCGGCCTTGGACCGACCCACGACCGCCACGTCCGGGTCGCGACCACACATCCAGCCGCCCCACACGACGACGGGCGGGACGTGCCCCCTTTGAGGAGCCCGCCCCGCCCGCCGTCACTTCGCGTCGCGCTCGACGCGCGGATCAGCCCCCCGGGCGGGGGCGAGCGCGGGGGAAAGTGCGGACGAACTGGTGTGGGCGGCCGTCCCCGCGCTTGGAGCGGAGGCGGAGCCCATTCGGGCAGTGCGGGACCCGGGTCGAGCGGACATACCGCCACAAGGGCGATACGCCTCGTCCCGACCACGGAGCCACCCCACCGCCGGGGTACGACGCTCCGATCGCATCAGTGAGATTACCACACGACGACTCGGCCGACCTCATCCAGGCATTCGTCGCCGACGTCGCCGGCCTCGACCGGGGGCTCGTCCACGGCCGGCGGCTCGACCTCGGCCGCAACCTCCTCCGCCAGGGCGACGACGGGGCCGTCGACCTCGGCCTCGGGCTGGGTGCCCGCGGCGAGGTCGGGGTCGTCGGTCGCGCCGGGTTCGGGGTCGCGGATCGGGTCGGCCTCGGCCCCCTCTGCGCCGGGGGCGCCAAGGGAGGGGCGGGATCCGTGGTCGGGCGTGACGTCATGGCCGAACGCCGAGGACTCGGCGCGGGCGTCGTCATCGAGGGGCCATCCCACGACAGCGGGCTCGGGGTCGCGCGGGCCTTCGGCGCGGGGCCTTCGGCCGGGGTGGTTTCGAGGTGCGGATGCTCAAGCGCGGCCTCCGTCGGGGCGTCGTGGGGCCCGGGGTCGGCTGAGGGCCGATCGGGCGCATCGAGGCTGGGCACGGCGTCGGCCTCCGCCGGGGAGGGCGAAGACATGGGCGTGCCCGGGGGCAGAGTGCTGTACGGCCCGGATTCTCCGGTCGGGCTGCCTGGCTCGACGCGGACGAACTTGCCGGGCGCGACCTGAAGCCAGGCCGCGGGGACCGGTTCGATCACCGCTTTTGCCTTCCTCGACCCTCGCCCCTTGCCGCCGCGCTTGGCCTTCGGGGCCGGCGCGGCGCCGTTGGAAGCGGAGGGATCGCCCGAACCCGCAGACTCGGCCGGGTCCGTCGCGCCGACGGAGGCCGAGGCCCCCGACGACGCCGACCGCGGCCCGGCCGGGTTGGTCGCGCTGACGCGCCGGCCGGCGGGCTCGAGCAGGAGGAAGGCCATCAGAGCCAGGTACGGCGGGACGAGCCACCACGCCACCGCGGCCACCGCCGCGCTGGTGCCGAGCACCAGGCCCCACACGAACACGGGCATGGCCCACCCCTCGCTCGCGCGGGGAGTGGACGTCCGTCCGTGGTCGGGTTGGCTCGCGGGTCCGGCCGTGGTGTCGAGGGCGTCCGTCCTCACGGTGGTACCGCTCCGGTCGATCCGAAGGCGCACACTCTCTGCCAGGAGGTAGGCTTGACGCTTCCGCCAGGCCTTCCCCCTCCGTCCTCTATCGGACAGGCCGCGGGCCTTCTGGCGAGTTTACGGGCCTTCCGCGAGGGCAGCCCCCCTGCCCGTTCGTCGCCCGCGGGATGACCCGGAAACTCCCCGCGATCATCAGCGAGCGGTCCCGGAATCCGGCCGCCGACCTACTTGGCCGGGCGCATAGGAAGCCGAAGAGCGCCGCGGCGGGCGCGATGTTCTGGTGGATGGTGAACTCGGCATTCATGGGCGAGCACCGGTTGTCGAACCATCGCTCGTTGCCCGGCCAGGAGTCGATCGGCGGGTACAGCGTCTTGTTCGGCCAGTCGGAGTCCCAGGGGCCCTGGCCCTGGTCCCTCTGCTTGAGCCAGGGGCCGTAGGGGATCAGGCCGGGGTGGAACTGACCCCGGCCGTTGTACCAGGCGTCCATGTGGAAGACCTGCCGCGGGTGCCGCGGGCCGACGCCCGTGACCCAGACCAGATTCAGCGCGTTGCCGCCGAGGAAGTAGTCGCACGTCGTGTAGAGCGAGGCCAGATAGCGCCGGGCCCGCGCGGGGTCGCCGGCCCGGGTCAGGGTGGAGGCGACCGCCCCCTCGAGCAGCCAAGGCGTCGTCTGCTGCCCGACGAGCATCGGCATGTACCAGTTCCCGCCCCAGCGCATCGCCCGCCGCGAGGGGGTCTCCACCGCCGCATGGTCCGCCGTGGCCAGTAGCGCCGCGCGGATGCGGCGATGGGCCGCCTCGTCGGGCCGGGCCGGGCCGCCGCCGAGGGCGTAGACGATCGGCCCGAACCGGCGGTCGTCCCAGACGAGCGTCGTCGCCGTGATGTCGGCGGTGTCGGCCAGGAGCTGTCGCTCGTACGCCCGGTCGCCGGTCAGGCGGAACAGGGCCGCGGCGGCGTAGGAGCGCGGGTCTGCAGAGCGCGGCTCCGCCTTCGCGTCGTCTCCGGGGCGCGTGTGACCGCGGGCCCAGGCGTAGGCCTCGGAGGCCTCGGCCGCCCAGTCGACGCCCTCGGGATCCTTCGCCCCGATCATCCTGAGGGCATGCGCCAGGTGGGCCGCGGCCCCGGCGTAGCGGTAGGTCGACCAAGGGTCCTCGCCCGACGCGGCCCAGGTCCGGTCGGTGTCCTCCCACGAGCCGCGGCCGACCTTCGCGCCGTCGGCCCGCGTGCCCTCGTCCGAGCCGAAGGCGTCGCCGGCGATCCTCAGCCCGAGGCCGCCGCTCCCGTACCCCTTGGCGATCAGCTCGCGGCGCAATCGGCGGCAGAACCGCGGGAGCCAGGCCGCCTCGTCGACGATGTCGGGCAGGCCGTTGCCGCTCTCGGGGATATCCAGCTCGCCGTCGCGGAAGTTCCCCGGCGCCATCTCGAAGGCGAGCAGCAGCTCCTGGGCGACGCGCAGGTGGGTGTAGTAACTATCCCAATCGCCCGCATCCTGATACCACCCGGCCGACTCGAGCGGGCCCTTCGAGCCGGCGAGCAGCGTCCTTCGGCCTCGCCGCCCTCCGAGCCCCACTCGGTGAACCGGACGGTCGTATAGATGAGCCTGCCTGCGAACCCGGGCGTCTCGCGAGGGTTGTGCGGGGCCGGGCGGGCGAACTCGGTGTACGGGGCCTTCAGCGCGATGCCGCTCCGGTTGTGGTAGAGCGCCCGGGCCGTCGCGCGGAACGGCCCGCGATAGACGTCCGGCCCGACCCGGAACGGGAACGACGCGCCGACGCCATCGACCTCAAGCACGTACCGGCCGGGCCGGGCGAACGCCGAGAAGTCGCACTCGTAGACGTCGGCCCCCTGGAAGTTGCCCGCCGGCGGCGAGTCGCTCGCATGCGCCGTCTCGGGCCGGTCGGCCTTCATGCGCAGCGCGAGCCTGCCCTCGAAGGCCGTCCGGTCGCCGTCCAGGTCGATCAGCCGGAACGCCCGGCCCGCGTACGGCCCCAGGTCGAGCGGGCCGAGGTCGCCCATCCAGTGCGACACATATCCATACTTCGCGGGGGCCGACGGCACATAGCCGACGAGGTTGACGTGGACCGCCTCGGACCGCGGCGCCCGCCCGCGGAGGCTCACCGTCCACTCCCGCCCGTTGCCGGCCAGCCCGCCCGTGTCGACCGTGTACGCCGCGCCCCGCCGCAGCGGCGCGGGCAGGACGAGGTAGATCCAGTGCTCCGCCGCGTGGTCCGGCCGCGTGTTGACCGCCCGGCCGCCGATGAACTGATCGACGTGCCAGGCGAAGTCGGTCCCCTTGGTCTTGCGGCCGACCCTCGCCGGCTCCACGCCCTTCGCGAAGGTCGGGTCATCCGCGCTGCGGACCCGATAGCTCGCCGCCCGCGACGCGGCGGCCACGTCCAGCGGCCTCGCGACGACCACCTCGGCCGACCGCGGCTCGCCGCGCTTGTGGTGCTCGACGTGCCCGTCGTCGAAGTGGACCATCAGCACGCGATCGGTCAGCGGCAGGACCTCGACGACCTCCGAGCCCCGCGCCGCGGTCGCGACGAGGGCCAACGCGAGGATGGTGCCGTGTGCGCGCCAGCCCGAGCGGCGGGGCCATCGGAAGCCGCGGATCGCGAGCACGGGTCGGTCCCTCCTGGAGTCGGTCGGGACGACCGTCGGCGTCCCACGCGTCCACTATTCGGTCACGCGACGCCGGGCGTCAAGCCGCGGGCCAGGACCGATTCACCGCCCGGGCCGGGTGGCTTGGGTTCGTTCGGCGCGGCGACCCCGACGGCCGATCGCCGGCGTCCCGTCGCCACGACCCGTCGCTCGCGGCCCTCCGGGCGAACGAGGCCGCTCCGAGCCGCACATCTCTTGCACTTTGGCTTTGTTCGGCGCGGCGGGAGGGCCGCTCGCGGGACCAGGATTGGGTTCGCTCGGCGCCGGGACCGTGACACGGGATTGGGTTCGGTCGGCGCCGACCGGGGATCTCGGGATTGGCTTCGCTCGGCGCGACGGCCCGGGGCCGCCCCCTCCTTGGGTCCGCTCGGCGTCGGGGCGATTGGGTTCGCCCGGCGCGATCGACGGACCGGCCGCGATGGCCCGACGGCACATCGTCCCCTCATTCGTGATGTCAAAGAGCCGCGAGATATCATCGCGATTCGGCCGGTCGGCGTTCTCCGAATCCCGCGGCACGGCAAATCGCTGTCCCGGGTGGCCCGGACAACGCGTTGTCCGGGCCACGTCGCGAGCCACCAGTGGAGTTCCAGCGCCGGACAGGAGCCCGGCCGAAAGGTGCCGCGCCAGCTCAGCCCTGATAGACCAGATGTTCGCCCGACTTGTCCGGCGACGACTCCGCGAACCGCAGCGCCGCGACGAACTCCCCGTGCAGGATCGCGGCCTCCGCGGACTCGTATCGGTCCGAGAGCTCCGACAGGACCGGCGCGAGGATCTGGATCACGACCTCCGCGCCCGCCATCCCCTCGGAATCGAGCCATTCGCGGACCAGGGCGACGTCCGCCTCGAAAACCTCCCGCGCCTGCGCCGTGCGGCCGCATCGGTCGTAATACACGATCGACGAAACGCAGCGCGCAATGGTCTCACGAATCTCGCGATCGGTCGCCATCTTCGCCACTCCCGCCGGCGATGACCCGGATTGATCCTCGGACGTCGAGGCGATGCAAGTCTAGCCGGGCGAAAGGGCGCCTTCAAGAAAGTTCAGGTCCAAGTTTGCGGTTTTTCTTATCCCTGTGCAAGTGAATGACTGACCGGCGGGTCAGCGACCCGGCCGATCAGGAGAGCCGCACCGTCGCCCCGGTCGCGGCCGACCGGCGGGCGGCGTCGAGGATCTCGGTGACGACCAGGTTGTTCGCGCAGCGACGACAGGCCCCGAGGGCGTCCGATCTCGCCGCGGACGACGGCGGCGAAGTAGCGGAGGAAGTCGTCCTCGGGCGGCGAGAGCGGCGGGGCCTGGCGGATGCTCCTCCGGCTTCCCTGCGAGGCGGACGCCGCAGGCCGTCCTGGCCCGACGGTCAGGACCTGAGCCGGTCCGGCCGTAGACCTCCATGTCCTTGCGGTCGAACGGCCAGTTCCACGACGCCTGGATGATCGCCTGCGCCCCGGGATACTCCAGGATGATCGTCGCCTCGTCGTCGACCTTCGGGATAGATCTCGGGCTTGAACTGCTGGGTCACGGCGGTCACGGAGACGGGCCGCGCGTCGTCCATGAGCCAGGTCATCAGGTTGGCGCCGTAGCAGCCGAAGTCGAACAGGGCCCCGGCGCCGTTCTTCGCCGGGTCGGTGAGCCAGGCGAGGAACTCGGGCTGGACGCCGATCTCCTTCGGGCCCGCGGTGGCCGTCGTGGACGACGACCTTGCGGATCTCGCCCAGGGCCTTCTCGTCCTTGGCCAGGGCGTAGGCGGCGTGATTGGACGGGTACCAGGTCGTCTCGTAGTTCACCAGCACGGGGATCTCGCCGCTCGGCCGCCGTTCGCTCGATGGCGCGGGCCTGCTCCATGCTCGACGGCCAGCGGCTTCTCCATCATCACCGGGATCTTGCGCCGTCGGCGCAGGCCTCGACGACGGCGAGGTGGTCGACGGTGCTGGTGAAGGCGACCACGGCCTGCGGCTTGGCCCGGTCGAGCATCGCCTCGAGCGAGTGGATAGATCGTCGCCGGATCGAGCCGGAATCGCTTGACGTAGCGCTCGGCGACGTCGCGGTCGGGCTCGGCGATGCCGACCAGCTCGAGGTCGGCCCGGACTCCGGTAGCGGCCAGGAACCCCGCGGCATGGCCGTGGACGAGCCCGGCCATGCCGAGCCTCAGCGGCGGCGCGTCCGCAGCCAGGACCATCGAGCCGGCCGCCATTGTCCCGAGGAACGTCCGTCGCCTCATCGCATCGGCTCCTTACGAGGACCGGACCTTCCGCAACACCCGCTCGGCCCCCCGTTCCCTGAGCAAGGCCGCGACGGCGCGGCCGAGGCCGTCGGGGTCGTCGAGCGTCCCCAGGGCCGCGGCGGCGACCTTCTCGGTGCCGTCGGGGTCGAAGACGGCGGCGTCGAGGGCGAGCCGGCCATCTTCGGTGTCTCGGCCGAGCGCCGCCAGGGGGATCAGGCAGCCGCCCTCGAGCTCGGCCAGCAGGCGGCGCTCGGCGAGCACGGCCCGCCGCGCCTCGGGATCGTCCAGCGACGCGAGCAATTCCAACGTCAACTTATCATCAATCCGGCACTCGACCCCGAGCGCCCCCTGCCCCACGGCCGGCAGGAACGCCGGGGCCGCGAGCCGGTCGGTGATGTGCCGCTCCAGGCCGAGACGACGCAGGCCGGCTTCGGCCAGGACGACGGCGTCGAGCTCGCCCGAGGTCGCCTTGGCGAGCCGCGTCTCGACGTTGCCGCGGATGCCCACCACGTCGAGGTCGGGCCTCGCGTGCAGGATCATCGCCCGACGCCGGAGCGACCCGGAGCCGACCCGCGCCCCCGGCGGCAGGGCGTCGAAGGTCCGATGCGTTGGGGCGATGAGGGCGTCGGCCACCTCCTCGCGCGCGGGGATCGCGCCCAGGGTCAGATTCGCCGGGCCTTCCGTCGGCAGGTCCTTGAGGCTGTGGACGGCGACCTCGATGGTCCCCTCGACGAGGGCGCGCTGGATCTCTTTCGTGAAGAGCCCCGCCCCGCCGATCGCGGCGAGCGGCGAGTTCCGGTCGCGGTCGCCCTGCGTCCGGATCTCGACGAGCTCGACGGCCAGCCCGGGATGGGCCGCCCGTAGCCGGTCCGCGACCCATTCCGCCTGCCACCGCGCGAGCGGGCTGCCTCGGGTTCCGATCCGGATCGTCGCGGGGGCGGGCATGGGTGGAGTCTCGTCGGGCCGGGGACGGCGGGGCCGCTCCCTTCAAATTACAGTCCCGGTTCACGCCGCGACAGGCCGACCGGTCACGGCCCTTTCGGCGCCGCGCCGAGGACCTCGGGCTTCGCGAGGCCGACGCGGACCTTGCGCCCGCCCGGGGCGAAGAACATGAAGACCTCCCCGCCGGGCTCGAGCCCGAACGAGGGCGGGCGCCGGTCGGGGGGGCTTCCGATGAAGTTGATGTGGCTGATGCTCGTCGTGACCCGGCCCCGCTCCTCGGCCGTGAGCAGGTCGGCCAGGCCGAAGCCCCGGAGCAGCTCGAGCCGGCGGTCGTAGACCAGGACGCGGTTCCCCGGCTCCGTCCCCCCTCCGGAGTTGAACAGGACGACCCGCGATCCGTCGTCGGAGATGAAGGCATGGGGATGGACATGCCATCCCGGCCCCGCGAGCGCCTTCTCGGCCACCTCGCCGGTGCGAGTGTTCTCCCACCGTCCTTTCCAGGTATGCGCCTTTTGCTCGTAGATGGCCTCGAACTTGAAGTGGCCGTTCGGCGACGACGCCCTTGCCTCGAACTCGAAGACACAGCTATCAGCCGACGCCGGGCCGGCCAGGAGCATCCACGCCACGAGCCCGGCGAGGCCGCGGGCGAGCCGCGACCGCGCCGGGACCTCGATCGACTCCGCGTGTCGCATGCGACGACCCTCAAACCGCCGGGTCACGGGTTCTTGGAATGGGCCTCGATCTGGTCCCAGCTCATGCCCTTGAACGCTCCCTTGGCGGCCGAGCGCAGGCCCTCTCCCGTCCGGTCGGGCGCGGGCGGGGCCGCGACTTCCCCCCCGTTCATCGAGTCGCGGACGCTCGTGAGGATCGGCAGCAGCTCGCGGTAGATCGCGACCTGCCGGTCGGTCGTCGCCGGGCCGAAGCGGAGGTTGTAGGCGTTCATGAACGCGACCAGGTCGCCGACGGTCGCGCCCTTGTCGTCCTCGAGCCGGTCGAGGATCTTCCGCATGCTCGGGTCGTTGAGCATCGGCACGATCGCGGCCAGCGTGCTGAAGTAATCCAGGGCCGGCGAGGAGAGCTCGTCGAAGCCCGCGCCGCTCTTCTTGTACTTGGCGCGGAAGCTCGCGATCGCGTCGGTGACCCGCCTCTTCGTCGCCTCGGAGACGGTCCCCTTGCGGTCCTCCTTGAGCGCCTCGTCTACGGCCGCGCGGAGTGCGTCGCGCTCGGCCGTGTACATCGGGTCCATCAGGACGTCGGGCATCGATCCGCGGGTGGTCATCTGGTCGAGGCAGATCGTCAGGGCCTCGCTGTTCCACTCGAAGGGGATCTCGCGGATCGCCGCGGCGGTGAGCCGGGCCTTGGCGGCGCCGATCGCGCGGTGCCCGGGTCGAAGTCGAGGATCTGCGCCAGCAGGCCATTGAGCGTCGTCCCGTCCTCGACCCGCCGCTCTGCGACCCGCTCCCGGCGATCGGCCTCCTGCCGCGCCGCCTCCTTCTGCTGCTCCTCCCCGAGCGCCTTCTGCCGGGCGCGGAGGGCCTTGTTCCACTTGATCATCGTGTCGGCGTTGATCGAATCGGCCTGCGCCTGGTCGAGCTGGTAGACCCCCGCGCCCGGGCGTAGGCCCCGAGCCCGGCCATGTAACCCGACTGCGGGTCGGCCCCCCATCCGCCCCAGCCGTAGCCGCCGTAGCCCCGCGGATAGTAGCCGTACTGCCCGCTGGCGGTCGTTGCCAGCAGGAGGCCGAGCGTCAGGCCCAGCGCGGTCGTCGGAAGGCGGCGCATGGTTCGTCTCCGTCGGGGGATCAGCCACGACCCGTGACTGGAATGGCCCCCACCAACATACGTCGCCGGAAGAGTGAAGGGAACGGCCCAGGCTAAGGACCCGGAGCGGCCGGCCCTCCCATCAACCCCAGCAGCGTTGTCACCGTCCGCCAGTTCCTTCCGGTGCTCACGGTGGCGAGCTTCGCGTCGAAGTAGGCGTTGGTCAGCTTCGAGCCGGCCACGCCGTTCGGCAGGTGCAGGAAGACCTCGCGGCCTCGCACGAGGAACTCATCGGGCGGAGATCGATTCGGGTCGAGCGCCGCGACCCGATCCGGGCCCGGCTCGTCGGCCAGGAACAGGACGTGGAGCCCTCCTTCGGCCACGCCGGCCTCGAGGAACGGGTTGTGCGAGACGACGTCGCGGAACTGCTCGACCGTTCGCAGGACCACCGGCGTCCTGTATCCGAATTGCTCGGTGATTCGCTCGGCGACCTCATTGGAGAGTCGTTTTGCCACGGCCGCACTCGCGCGGAACACGACGTTCCCACTCTGGATATACGTCCGCACGTCCGTGCACCCAGCCGCGACGAACAGGGCGGCGAGGTCCTTCATCGGCAGCTTGTTCTTGCCGCCGACATTGATGCCGCGGAGCAGGGCGACGTGCGTGACCGGCACGGGGGGCTCCTCACTCGACGTCGATCGCCGCGGGCGCCGCCGGCCGCCTCGCGATCAGCTCGCACACCAGGGCGACCGCGGCCAGGCCCGCCGCGGCGTCGAAGGCGATCTTGTAGCTGTGGGTCTCGACGAAGACCCACGAGCCGAGCCGCGGGCCGATCACGCCGGCCATGCCGTAGGCGGTGTACAGCATGCCATAGTTGATGCCGACGTTCCTCGTGCCCCAGAAGTCGGCGGTCGTCGAGGCGTTCACCGAGAGCTGCGTGCCGAAGCACCAGTAGACGACGAACACCGGCGATGTACAGCCCGATCACCGTGCCCGCCGCGGCGTACAGGAGCGGCATGGCGACGACCGAGAGGCCGATCATCAGCCGGAGCACGTTCAGGCGGCCGAGCGCGTCGGACATCCAGCCCGAGAGCGTCCGCCCCGCGACGCTCCCCGCCGCCCCGACCAGGAGCGCGGTGCTCGCCGCCCCGAGGAGATCCCCCTCTCCTCGGCGAACGGCTTGAGCTGGCTGATGACCATCAGGCCCGCCGACGTCCCCAGGGCGAAGGCGATCCACATCAGATAGAAGGTCGGCATCCGGAGCATCTCGCCGGGCGAGAAGTCGCGCGACGTCGCCCCGGCCTCCGCCGTCGACGGGTCGGGCGACCACCCCTCGGGCCGATAGCCGGCCGGCGGGTTCCGCAGGAGGAACGCGCCGATCATGGTCATGACGAGGAAGATCGGCGGCCAGGATGCGGAACGTCGCCGGGAGGCCGTAGGGCGGGATCAGCCACTCCGAGCAGAGCGGCCCGAAGATCGCCGAGCCGCCGCCGAACCCGGCCACCGCCAGGCCGACGGCCAGGCCGCGATGGTCGGGGAACCACTTGGCCATCACCGGGATCGGCGTCGCGTAGCCGAACCCGATGCCGAGCCCGACGACCACGCCGAACCAGAGGTACAGCCAGCTCAGGGTCTGCGTCCCGGCGCACATGAAGAACCCGAGGCTGACGAGCAGCCCGCCCGTCACCGACACCCAGAACGGCCCGAACCGGTCCTGGAGCTTGCCCGGCCACGACGAACGCCGCGGCGAACGCGACGATGGCGATCGTGAAGGCCATCGACGTCTCGGTCCGCTTCCAGCCGAACTGCGCCTCCAGCGGCGCGACGAAGACGCTCCACGCGTAGAGCGACCCCAGCGCCAGGTTCATCGACAGCCCGCCGGCGACCCGCCACCATCGGCTGATCGTCGGCGGTGCGGAGACGGTCGCGCTCGCCATCGGGCCGGGCTCCTCGAGATCCTCTGCGCCGGGGCGACGCGGGAAGGACGGAGTATAGCGGCCCGGGCCGCGGTCGTGTCCGAAAAACAGGGCGGGAGGGTTCAGGGACGATCCCGCCGCGGCCGGGGGCCCCACGACGGGTCCGCGATCAGTCGCTGGCGCGGCGGGGTGACGAACCGCAGCGCCGCCAGGGGCAGGCCGATACCGAGCATCGTGAGGCTGAGGAACTTCAGGCCGTCCTGGAACCCCCGGGCCACGCTCTCGGCCTTGACGAACGCCGCCGAGCGTCGGTGCCGGTCAGCGTCGATAGCTCGGGCCCGGCCACGCCGCGCTGGCGGTAGTCGTCGGCCACGCGGGCCTGCGCCTCGCGGACGGCCACGCGCTCCTCGCGGAGGTTGAGCCGCTGGCTGTCGAGCGCGCGGTCGGTCCACGCGGAGATCGCCGTGCCGGTCGCGATCGGCACGATCAGCAGCGGGAGCACGAGGAAGACGACCGACGACCGCCCCGCCGTAGAGCGCGTCCTGCCGCTCCAGGGCCTCGACCTCGTCGGTCAGGAAGACCGGCGGGAAGAGGCCGAGGAACAGGCCCCAGCAGGCGAGGCCCGCGGCCACATGCTCCTTGGGGGTGAAGTTGTCGATGCCCGAGAGCCACCAGAGGCAGCCGGCGCTGCCCAGGACGCCCGCCAGCAGCCAGACGGGCCGCAGCGCGCGGCGGTGGAAGACCGTGGTCAGGAGGGTCGAGGCCGCCATCGCCGGCGCCGCCGGGGCCATCACCCAGCCCGCGACCTCGCGCGGGTAGTCGCGGAGCTCGACCAGGTACTTCCCCATCACCGCCAGGACCGCCGAGAAGTTGACCAGCAGGAGCATCCGCACGCACATCGCCAGCACGTAGCCCCGCACCCGGACCAGCCGGCGCAGGTGCTCGTCCGGCGAGAGCGCCCGAGGCGACCCAGGCGAGCAGGACGAACGGCAGGACGAGCGGAGCACGTCGCGGTCGCGGCGAAGGCGTCGGACGTCCAGCCGCCCCACCGCCGGTACCAGCCGCAGGTGAACAGCAGGCACGACACCCAGGCCGCGAAGCAGCGTCACGGCGAGCCAGTCGATCCGCAGCGGCAGCGGCTTCGGCGGCCGGTCCGGGCGGAAGGTCCGGCGGACCAGGACGAGGCCGAGCAGCGCGATCGGCACGTTGACCCAGTAGATCCAGCGCCAGGAGAGCAGGTCGTTGACGTAGGCCGTCACGAGCGGCGTCAGCGGCCGGGTCGCGTAGGCGATGACGCCGTAGATCCCGACCGCGACGAGGATCGCCCGGTCGAACTGGCGGTAGAGCGTGGACCGGTAGAGGCCGATCGTCATCCCCTTGCCGATCCCCTCGACCAGCCGCGCGGCCGCCAGCGAGGGGACGTCGACGCTCGCCCCGCAGAGCCCATTGCCCAGGGCGAAGAGGGCCAGGCCGATCGAGATCGTCTGCCGGGCCCCGATCCGGGCCATCGCCCACATCCCGAGGAAGATCCCGTAGAGGGTCGCGATGCCCCAGGTCAGGTTCGTCCAGAGCATCTGGTAGGAGTCGCCCTCGATCCCCTTGCGGATCACGTCGCCGGTCACGTCGGTCAGGACGATCGTCTGGTAGACCGTCGCCAGGACCGGCACGACGGCGAGCGCCGCCAGGACGGGGTGCCGGACGGCCGGGGCGGTCGCGGCGGGCGCCTGGACGGCGGTCGCGGTCATCGGGCGACCTCCCCGGCGAGCTCCCGGCGGGTCCGGGCCACGTCCGTCCTCCGGCTGGTTGAAGCGGCCCTCGATCTCGGCCATCCGCCGCGCGGCCTGTTCGGCCCAGGCCGGGTCGCCCGGGCCGTGGTCGATGGCCACGCGGACCGAGAGCCCGGCGCGGAGCTGCGGCCAGCGCGGGTCGTCGCGCTCGATCCAGATCCGGACCGGGACCCGCTGCACGACCTTGGTGAACTCGCCCGAGACGACGTTGCGGGGCATCAGCGCGAACTGCGCCCCGGTCGACTTGTTGACCCAGACCACCCGGCCGCGGAACGGCTCGGGGAAGGCGTCGACGTCGAGCCGGACCGGCACGCCGGGCGCGACGCCGGGCAGGCGGGTCTCCTCGAGGTTGGCCGTGACGTAGAGCAGGTCCGGGTCGTACATGCTCAGGACCGCGACGCCCGCCGAGGCGAAGTCGCCGAGGTTGCGGTACCGCCGGACGACGACGCCGGAGATCGGGGCGCGGACCTTCGTGTACGCCAGGTCGTGCTCGGCCGACTCCAGGGCCCGCCGGGCCTCCTCGACGGTCTCCTTCTTGACCTCGACCAGGAGTTCGACCACGCGGATCTGGTCGTTGCCGGTCTCCGCGAGGTCGACCGCCTTGGCCGACCTCTGGACGTCGGTCCGCGCCGCGTCGAGCGCGCTGCGGGCGACCGCGACCTGGGTCCGCGACGCGATCGCCTTGGCCAGCTTGGCCTCGGCGAGTTCGACGCGGGCCTCGGCCGAGTCGTGCGACCGGATCGACTCCTCCTGCTCGCGGCGGGTCACGGCGCCGTGCCGGCCGAGGTTCGCGAACCGCTGTCGGTCCTGCCGGGCCAGGAGCAGGTCGGCCTTCGCGGCCTTCACGCCGGCGCGGGCCTCGTCGATCCCCTTCTCGACGTCGTCCTCGGTGAGCTCCACCGACGACTCGGCCTTGGCCCGGTCGGCCACCGCGGCCGCCAGCGCCCGCCGGGCGATCTCGATCTGGATCGGCACCTCGCGCCGGAGCCGCTCGAGGTCGGCCTGCTGCCGGGCGAGCTCCCGCCTCGCGGCCTCGAGCCTCGACGCGGCCATGTTGACCTTGTCGCGGTAGGGGACCGGGTCGATCTCCGCCAGGACCTGGCCCCGCTCGACCCGGTCGTTCTCGTCGACGAGCAGGCGGACGATCCGGCCCGAGACCGCCTCCGGCGCGACGTTGACGATGTGGGCCTCGACGAAGGCGTCGTCGGTGATCGAGACCGAGGTCCGGGCCTGCCACCATCGGGTCGCGGCCAGCAGCGCCAGCGCGGCCGCCGCGGCGATGCCCAAGGCGCGGCGGACCCGCGCCGCCCGCCGACGGCCCCCGGACCCATCCGGCCCGGGGACGACCGCCTCCGGAGTCGACGCGGGCGGGGCCGCCTTCACGTCAGAGTTGACCATATATTACTTACTGAATGTGATCTGACAGGGCAGCTATCTCCCGGGCGTCGATGCTGTATTAGATACTCGCCCATGCCGTCCTGGCCAGACACAACAGGCGGAACCCGGCGCGGTCGCTCTGGACCGCCGGGGGGCAAGATCGCGAGCACCGGCGGAGACCGGCCCGGGCCGGCGGCCGGACATCGGACCGGCCTCCCGGCGCCTCGTCTCCGCTGCGCCCCGCTACTTCCTCCGCGTATACGTGATCTCCATGAACTTCGCCTCCTTGTCGCCGGTCGGGGCCATCTTCATGTACAGGGTGAACACGCGGGTGCCGTCGTCCTTCATCGTGGTGACCATCTTCTGCGTGAACTTGGTCTTGGTCGCGGCGTCGACGCCGTCGCCCTCGAAGGTCATGGTCTTCGTCTTGGCGTCGTAGCTGCCCTCGAGGACCGAGAGGCTGGGGGTCATCGAGTCGATCCACGTCCCGACGTACTTCTTCTTGATCGGGTCGTAGCCGAACTGGCCGCGGCCCTCGAACGGCGCGCCGCCGAACTCGCCCTTGAACACGGAGAGCGCCCACAGGTCGCCGGGCATCATCGTGTTGACCTCGGTCCCCTTCGAGACCATCGGCTCGGCGTCGGGGCCGCCCATGTAGGTCTTGACGACCGCGTCCCACTTGCCCGCGTCGGCCGCCAGGACCTTGTGCTCGTCCATCGGCTTGAAGATCGGCGCGCGCCGCCCTCCTGCGCCCTCGCCAGCGATCCGAGACCCAGCACGACCGCGACGTACGCCAACCGACCGACGCATCTTGACAGGCCCATCGCTCGTGTCCTTTATACAGGTGGATAGTCCCAACCCCGGCACGGCAGTATGAACGTCTGTCCCCCTCATGTCCAGCGAGAAATCGGTGAATCTCAGCTTCCTCTTGAGGATCGTAACGCATGCGCGAGGGCCCGCGTCCGGCGTTAGAATGGCCCGCGTGGCACCCGGCCGCACGAACCCCCGAGGATCGACCCATGACCCGGCCCGAAGACCCGTCGCGCCCGCACTCGATCACCCGCCGGACGGCCCTCCGCTCGTCGCTCGCGGCCGTCCCCGCCGCGGCCCTGGTCGCGGGCGGCTCCCCTGCCCCTCGCGCCGAGCCCGATCCCCGGCGGGGCTCGCCTCGCCGGTATCGCGATGAAGAAGTCGATCAACCTCTGGGCCTTCCCCTACCCCGCGCGGATGACCCTGCGCGAGTGCCTGCAGCTGGCCAAGGACGCCGGCTTCGACGGCATCGAGCTGAACTACGACCTCGAGAACGACCTCTCGCCGAAGGCCGGCCCCGAGCGAGTTCCAGGCGATCCGCAAGATGGCCGACGAGATCGGCATCGCCATCAGCGGCGCTCTGCTCGTTCCTGTACTGGCCCTACTCGCTGACCGACAACGACCCGGCCCGCCGCGCCCGCGGCCTGGAGCTGGCCGCGCTGATGATCCAGGCCGCCCACGACCTGGGCACCGAGAACCTGCTCGTCGTCGCCGGCTCGGTCTACATCCCCTGGCTCGCCGACCGCGAGCCCGTGCCCGATCGACGTCTGCGACCGCCGGGCCCGCGAGGCGATCGGCAAGCTGCTGCCCGCTGGCCGAGAAGCTGGGCGTCTCCCTGAACATCGAGAACATCTTCTTCAACGGCTACCTGATGACGCCCGGCCGAGATGAACGCCTTCGTCGACGGCTTCAGCAGCGAGCACGTCCGCGTCCACTTCGACACCGGCAACATCATGCTCTTCCAGTTCCCCGAGCACTGGATCCCGCTCCTCGGCCAGCGGATCAAGAACGTCCACTTCAAGGAGTTCACGCAAGAAGGGGACCGACCACTCGCTCGAGTCGTTCCGCCCGCTGCTCGACGGCACGACCAACTGGCCGGCCGTCATGGAGGCCCTGGCCGAGTCGGCTACGACGGCTACCTGACGTTCGAGTACTTCCACCCGTTCCCGCACTATCCCGAGGCGCTGATCTACCAGACCTCCGACGCGCTCGACCGGATGCTGGGGCGGAAAGCGTGAGAGGCAGATAAAAAATCGATGAGGCAGATAAGAAATCGATAAAGCGGCCACATTCGCGGCCAACGGTGTCGGCCCGCGAGTACGATGTGGCGCCCGACCGCCCCTCGGCGCCTCGTCCGCCGCGGCCGGGTGATCGTCCGGCTCCGCGACATCTCGCGCGGGGTGGGAAGGGCGATCCGACGAACCGCAACGGGAGTTCGCACCATGGTCCGGATCGCGCTGGCCGTCGTCGCCTCGCTACCCTTCGTCCTCGCCCCGAGGGCCGGGGCCCAGGATCCCACGTCCGGCTACGAGAAGGTCCGCAAGATCGAGATCGGCGGCGACGGGGGCTGGGACTTCCTCGAGGTCGACGCCGCGAATCGGCGGCTCTACGTCACGCGGGCCACCCGCGTCGTCGTCGTCGACCTCGACACCGAGAAGGTCGTCGGCGAGATCGCCGACACGCCGGGCGTCCACGGCGATCGCGTTCGTGCCCGACCTGAACCGCGGCTTCACCAGCAACGGCGGCGACTCGACCGTGACGGTCTTCGACACGAAGACGCTCAAGACCCTCGGCAAGGTCAAGGCCAACGGCCGGCCCGACATCATCTACTTCGAGCCGGTCAGCCGCCGGGTCTTCACGTTCAACCACGGCACCAACGACATCACGGCGATCGACCCGGACGCGATGAAGGTCGTCGGCACGCTCGCCGCCGGCGGCGTCCCCGAGCTGGCCGTCTCCGACGAGAAGGGGCACGTCTTCGTCAACCTGGAGGACACGAGCGAGATCGTCGAGTTCGACGCGAAGACGCATGAAGGTCCTCAAGAAGTTCTCGCTCGCCCCCGGCGAGGAGCCGACCGGCCTGGCCTTCGACCCCAAGCCGCGGAAGCTCTTCAGCACCTGCGCCAACCGGAAGCTGGTCGTCGCCGACGCCGACAGCGGCAAGGTCGTCCAGACGCTCGAGATCGGCCCCGGCCCCGACGGCTGCATCTTCGACGCCGAGACGCGGCCTGATCTTCAGCTCCAGCGGCGGCGACGGCACGCTGACCATCGTCCGCGAGCAGTCGCCGGGCCGGTACGAGGTCGCCAGGACGGTCAAGACCCAGGTCAGCGCCAAGACGATCGCGATGGACCCGAAGACCCATCGCCTCTACCTCTCGGCCGCCACGCCCGAGCGCGGCCCCCGCCGCCAAGACGGCCGCGACCAAGGGCCGCCGCCGCTACGCGCCCGGCTCGTTCGTCGTGCTCGTCGTCGGCGAGTGAGTGAGCACGGATCGAGGAATGTCCTCAGACTGAATCGGCTGGAAGACTAACACCCGGCTGCCACGGGTTCGTCCGCGAACCCGTGCTGCAGTGGCAGTCCCGCACGGGTTCGCGGACGGACCCGTGGCACCCGACCAGCTCCCAATCCAAAGCCTTCCGATCGATTCGGAATCACTTATTCCGAGGGGCCGGCCGCCCCTTGGTCCTGGCCGCGGGTCGGGGCGGCGTGCCGAGCTTCGCCTTCCTCTCCGCTTCGCTCATGAGGGCGGCGGGTTCGAGGATGACCGACTCGCCGCTCGTCAGGCCCCGCCGGACCTCGACCGACGCGCCGTCGCTCTCGCCGAGGCCCACCTCGCGCCACGCGAAGCCGCCGCCCGGCGTCTTGACCGCGACCTGGTCCTTGCCGTCGAAGTGGAGCACGGCCCCGACGGCGACGGTGAGCACGTCGTCGAGCTCGACGATGGGGATCTCGACCTCGGCCGTCATGCCGGGGCGGAGGCCGGGGAGGGCCTTGTCGAGCCGGACGAGGGTCGGTGTAGACCTTGATGTCGGCGCCGAAGAACGCACTCGAGTCGGGCAGCGGGGCCACCGTCAGTGACGACGCCCGTCAGCGCTCGTCCCGGGGAAGGCGTCGACCTTGATCCGGGCCCGCGCCCCGCGCGCGACGCGGTCGACCATCGCCTCCTTGACCTTGGCGTTCACCCGCATCGGGCTGTTGAGGTCGAGGACGCTGAAGATCTTCTGCCGCTCGCGGACCGTCGCCCCTTCCTCGATCAGCGGGCCGCCCCGCCGGCTCGGGTCGTTGGCATAGACGATGACGCCGTCGCTCGGGGCGACGAGCGTGCAATGCTTGATCTGCCGCTCGATCTTGACCGCCTTGTCCTTCTCGAGCTCCACGGTCGCCTGCCTGGCGAGCTCGTCCGCCCGCTTCCGCTGGATGTCGATCGTCAACTCGGTCTTCCTCCGTGGCGCGGTGTATTTCTGGAGCCCGGCGAGCCGGGTCTCCGCCACCTGGAGCGCCATCTTTTCGCGGTCGATGAGCTGCCCGGCGTCCTCGAGACGGTCGTCGACGTCGAGCTCGGCGACGACGTCGGCGGGCGTCGCCTCCCCCTTTCTCGCGGCGAGGATCTCGTCGAGCCGCTTGCGGGCCCGCCGGGTCCGCTCCAGCCGGGCCTCGGCCCTCTTGATCGCCGACCGGCCCGCGAGGATCGCTCCCCGCAGCGCCTGCTGCTCGGCCTTGAACGTCCCCTCGTCGTACTCGCGCAGGGCCAGGTCGGCGGCCTCGCGGGCGAGCCGGGCATTCTGGAAGTTGGCCTCGGCCTGGGCCGCCGTGATCCTCTGGTTGATGAGGTTGTCCCTGAGCGCGGCCGAGTCGAGCTCGCCGACGATATCCCCCTTCTTGACCTTCGACCCCTCGGGGCGGATCGAGATGATGGTCGTTGTGCCCTCGACATCGCTGAGGACATCGTCCCGCCGCGACGCCTCCACCGTGCCCCGCTCGACCACGACGACGCGGAGCTTCCCCGGCTTGACCTCCCGCGCCGGCAGGTCGTCGGCCCGGGCGGCCCTCGGCGAGGCGTCCGCCCCCGGCCCCTGGGCGAGCGATGCAGCCCCCGTGACCGTGGCCGCGGCGACCGCGAGCACCGAGGCGACCTTCAACCATCGCGTGATCGACATGGTCCGCAGGACCTCCCTGGCGAGTGACGCGGCCGACCCCGGAGGGATCGCCCGGCTGGTGACGAACCGGGGGGCGGCGCGGGCCGTGGAATCGACCAGCGCGGGCGACATCAAGGCATCGAGCCTGCGCGGCCTCAGCGCGGCGGCGATCACCCCGGCATCCGGCCCGAAACCCCGGCGGCGGAGCCGATCGCGGAGGCTTTCCCGCGCCCGGGTCAGCCGGCTCTTGACCGTCCCGATCGGCCAGCCCAGGTGCCGCGCCGCCTGCTCGTGGGTGCTGCCCTCGAGGTCGCAGAGGACCACCGGCGCCCGGTACCGCTCCGGGAGCCGGTCGATCTCCTCGTGGAGCACCGCCGTCAGCTCATCGTCCGACCCCGACCCGAGCCTCCATCGGTCCTGCCGCGCGCCGCTCGAGCCGTCGCCGCCGGGCGGCGCGCCGTCCTGCGGCACGAGGCAGTCCGGTAGGCGACCTGATGGAGCCAGGGGCCGAGCGAGTCGCGGACCCAGAGCGAGCGGGCCCTGCGGACCAGGACGAGGAACGTGGCCTGGAAGGCGTCCTCCGCCGTCGTGCGGGTCGCGCGAGCACGCCCCGGCAGACCCGCAGGACCATCGGCCCATGCCGCTCGACCAGCGCCGCGAACGCCAGCTCGGCCGCCTCGCCCCGCCCGGTCGCGAACCGCTCCAGGAGCTGCCCGTCGGACAGCTCCCCGGTCGCGCCGACGTTGAACAGCGAGCGGACCCGCCCGAGGACTTCCCCGCTCTCCCCGATCGCCACGGCCGTGACTCTCCTGCGAGCTGCGTCCTTCGAAGTCTCCTGTCTGTAATGTAGCGACAAGGGGCGGCGGTTCTTACAATTCGAAAAATCGGGCGGATATCTCCGGCCGCCTCCGGGGTAACGAGGATGTTACCCCCGCCGCTCGCCGGAGGGCGACGAACGCGACGGCCAGAGAATTGCCCGTCCTAACTACTGCCGAGAAACTCAGGAATGTGTGCCCTTTCGGCCCCGTTCACCCCGGCAAGTATTCGCGGGCCTCGAAGACCAACCGCCAGTCGAGGTTCTCCCAAATCATGCCGGCGGCAAGGGGCTCGATGGTTCGCGCGCAGCGATCGCGACGAGTCGCACGCGTGCGGCTCACCAAGCGCGCTCGCGACCTGGGCGAACTGGTCACTCATCGCTTGCGAGCGCTTGATGACTCGCTCCAGCTCGGCCTGAACGCTGATGGCGTGCAGGGCCGCCGCGAGCGCGGGGCATACTGCCGCAATAACGAGGATCACGGCGTCCTTGAGACCCGGCGGCTCGGTTTCTCCGCCGGATGCCAGATGAACTATGCAAGCCATCAGCACGGCCAATAGCAGCAAGACACTCAACTGGTGAATTCTGCTCAGCAGTCGGGATAAGCGCCGTTTGACGCTCTCCTGGTGGTACTGCCATTGATTGATCACCAACTTCGTCCAGACGAACCGCCGATAGGCGCGCAGGTACGCGGCATCGACTTTCGCCGACGGCATGCCGGCGGCGCGTACGGCGGCCTTGAAATGCCAGTAAACCCAGGTGTCCCGCGGATCGCCGTAAGACTGGTGCGGACCGGACCGCGCCAGGGGTGCCGATCCGCCCAGTGGCGCGAGGAAGCGCTGCACACGCAGCAACTCGGCAAGCAAGCGATAATCGATCCAGCGGTCATGCCACTGCCGCCGGCGGCTCCTGGCCCACAGGACCACGATGATGATCAGCGATGCAAGCTCGGCGAAGACTAGCCCCTTTGAGGCCGACGGGTCCCGCCAACAACAGAAGGCCAGCACGGCGAAGAACACGGCGAGCACGCCGAACCCGTAATTCAAGACGAAGGCGCTGCGGTGCAAGTTCGCGTAGTAATCCGCCAGCTTGCCCGACCAGGCACTGTGCGTGAGAAAGCCTCGGGCGAGGTACGTTTTCGTCGAATCGGGTAAGACCGGAGCCTGCGCCCACTCGACCTCCCAGGCCTGGGCCGTGTCACGAGGAACGTTGAGGTCGGCCGGGACCTTGGCGAAGTCGCTTTGCCATTCGGCCCCAGTTGCCGACTCAAAATCATCCACATCGACCCAGCATTTCTGAATCCGAAAGTCGGCCAGGAGGTTGCGGAACGATTCCCATAGGGCGACGCTCTTGCCTGGCTGGGTTTCCGCAAAGTACCTCACCCGCAGATCGCCGCGATGGTGTTCCGGCCGCGGCGGCAGCACGAGCTGTCGGATCCGGTCGGTCAACTCGTTGAAATCGCCGGCTGCCGACCACGACGATTCCGCAAGGCCGCCCCGCGAGGCTCGCAAGAGACAGCAATCGTGGGGGGCTTGTGCCTTGATCCACACGACCGGGATATTCTGCGCACGCGCTGCCTCGATGATCTCCGCGGTGCCTCCCCGACCGTGTTGCTCCTCGCCATTCCAGATGGCGATGAGGATATCACACTGTGTCAGCACCATGCGTCCGACCGCCGCGTATGCCTCGGCGCTGTTTGCACGCGAGCCGTCCAGTTCCAGGGTGGATGTGGCGTTCGCCAGCAGTCTCCGAAAGGCGCCCTTCGACTCCCCATCCTCGAAGTCCTTCTCGTACTCATCGATCGGAAAGGGAAGCGGGCACTGGAGCTGCCAGCCCAGCCGAAGGCCTTCCTCGGCGACGATCCGGTCCGCCCCCTCGGCGATCGGTGAGATCACGCGCAGGACGGGGGCATCCGGGGAATAGAGCGAGGGGTGCGTCGTCGGCACCTCGGCGACGACGCGTGCGACGGTTTCCAGCACGAAGCGAACGGGTTCGGCCAGCGCCGCCACGTCCGCCGGCGGGAGACGCCCGGGACGATGGCCGGTGATTCCCACGCGAAATGCCAGACGTGCCTTGGGAGGATGGCGATCGACCGGGGAGCCGTCGTCCTCCGATGACACGACCCTAGCTGCGACGGTATCGCTGGTGCTGGCGCTCATAGTGGGAGGTGGTTCCAGGAGGACGCGGCGAGAAACAACCGGAGATCAACCGTAGCGTTTCCACCGAGGTGGCACAAAGCGACCTCGGTCGGAAGTGACGACCTTCCGCCTCTCGGCCTTGCGCCATCGATGGTCCCTCGCGGCGCGACACCGAGGACCACCGGCGTCCTCTCGGCGGGCCAACCGCTTCGCCCCTTCGGCCGTTCGACCTCTTCATGGACGCGCTGCTGAAGTTCGGACGGCAACTCGCCGTGGTCCTCTAACCCAAACGCCCCTCTGTTGGGTCGAGCTTCTCGGCCGCGATCTCGCAGATCGGTCTCTTGCGCCGATGGAACCTGGCCGAAGACGCGATCTATGAATCCGTCAACGAGAGATGTCAGCACGATCGAGATCAGAATGGCCACGCAAACGGCGGCCGCTCGGGCCAGGTTCGTCTTGGGTCCGCCGGTCCAGCGCGGAATACGTGGGGGTTCCCGTTTGCCGCCGTCCATCCCTTGAACAAACGGTTCGAGGGTGTAGTTCAGGTCGGCGGCATCCGCGTAGACTGGCCAAACCGCCGGGCATCGATAACTCAGCACCTGAAGCCGCGGGGTCCAGTTACGACCAAAGTAAACGAACGAAGGCCGGATCAGGTGAGGAACCGCGCGCGGCAGGGTGACGCCGAGGATCCGACCGAGAACCCCGGCGACTTCTTCGTACCGTTGTGGGTTTCTCCAATAGCTCGCGAGGCAAAGGAGGAGCCGGGTGTGGGAAAACTTTTCGTCGCGGATGAGGTCGCGTACCAGTTCGAGTTCCCGTTGAACTCCTTTCGAAGAACCCGGGATCATGACGACGGCTTGAGCTCGCTGGAGTAGGTCGAGGATCGCCTGTTCCCAGGTCGCGTCATCGAGATACATGCGACTTGCGCCGGCGGTGGCGAGTCGTTCGCCCGGCTTGCCAATCGCTCTCACGGGACCTCGAGTTTCGAAGTAGCGGACGATCGACTCCTCTGCGGAACCGACGCCGCGGTTGAGGATCAATCGCAGTAAGCGGCATGGGGGTCAAGCCGGTGAGAAGGTATTCGGTCTCCGAGGTTCTGCCGTCCGAGACCGACGTTCCGCCGTAAGGCGATGGATCACCCCGGATGCCGGCGAGGGTCGAGAGCCAGCCCGGGGGTTGCAGGCTCACGGCGTCGTCTTCCTCGAACGGGCGGAGAAAGAGAATCGGCCGACGAGGATCCCTCTCCTCCTTGGGGTTGTACTCGCGCTGACACAACTTGTAACCGAGAATGACGAGCCACGTCGCCGGAAAGGCAATGAGTTTATATAGCTGCAAAGCACTCGCGCTGCGAGTCGCGTCGTAAACCTTCACGATTAGACGGTCTGTCAAGGAGCTGGAGACCGCGATCCAGAGGAGCAAGCCGACGATTTTGAAAGTCCAGCCCAGCCGTTGCGAGCGGAACGGCGGCTTTGCCTCCAGGACCGGCTTTCGCGCGGTCTTCTGGGCCTTCTCCCGGAGCTTCGCCTCGTATTCGTCGAGGCTCACGAAGCCGCGCCGAGATTCGCTGCGCAAGCAGTAGCCCGCCAGGAAACACGCGACACCACTCGTAATCAAGCTAATGAACGACCCAGCATCCCCTCTTGTATACGCTGATATACATAATACTACGAGCACTATCGCGGCGATCCAGAAGAGTAAGCCGATGAATCTGGCGAGCCTGGAGAGGCCGCGTTTCTTGACGAGAAAGCGGTCTTCAAGTGATTGGGAGAGGGCGAGACGTACGTGGTCCACCTGGGACAAGGGCAGGTCGATCTTGAACGACTTCCCCTTATTCGCCCTGAATTCAAAGCGGCATTTCAGGTTCTCGGGTGGATTGGGACGTGTCGGCCCGGATTGGAATGTGCTCGCGGTCTCTCGAACGTCGCGCAAGTTATCGAACATTACTTTTCGATACCGATCGAGATGATCCATCAAGGCAGGTTCGCCGGACACATGGCACATCTCTTCGGTGATTTGCAAACCCCAGCGGCGCCTGCCAAGGAGCACGTGGTCCCGATAAATCGCCACAACTCGCTTCTTGAGAGCGCCTTGCTCGACTCGGATGATCGGGAATTGAGCTTCGGCGGGGGCCTCCCGTCGAGGGTGCGGCCCGGTGGGAAAGAGTCCCCTGACTTTTGCAGCGGGCCTCCACTCCACCTTATCCAGCGAAACCATCGTTTCAGGGACGATGCGTCCTAGCGACGCGAGGGCGCAGAGTTGATCGGTTGTCAGGGGACCTGCAATCTCGCCACCGAGTTGTGCCCACCATTCTTTAATCGTCATTCCAAACCTTTCTTGACCCGCCACCGCCTTTACGCCGCCCGTTATGTTAGTGACCCGACCGCCCCGGTCATAGAGCCGCAACGGCGGATGTTCCAAGATTCCCCGGGCGATTGGGCAAGAAAGACGATCTCGTTCTCGGAGTTCATCCCAGAACAGAAAGCCTCTCGATTGCGATAGTAACTGGCGTGGCTCCTTGACATCTCACACGCCCTGCAGCTTCGCCCCTACGACGGGATCGGTCCCCCGCCGCTGCGCCGACCGAACGCAATTTCGGGGGTCGTCACCCGGCGCCGACCGAACCCAACGGCCCCTAGACCTGCCTGCGCCGACCGAACCCAATTTCGCGGCATCCGCACCCGCGCCGACCAAAGCCAAATCCCCACATAAATCAGCAAATAATAACAAGTTCCGTCAAGATCAGACCCGCCCTTCGGCCCGCGCCACCACCACGGCCACGACCCGGGCGGCGCCGGCTTTCTTGAGGGCCCGGGCGGCGCTGCCGCAGGTGGCGCCGGTGGTCAGGATGTCGTCGACGAGCAGGACGGTCCGGCCGGCCACGGGGCGCGAGCCGAAGGCGCCGCGGAGCTGCTCGGCACGCTCGGTCCGGCCGATGCCGGCGAGGCGGTCGGTCCGCTTGATCCTGCGCAAGGGGCGGGCCGAGCGGAGGTTCAGGCGGCGGGCCAGGGCGTCGGCGAGGGCCTCGGCCTGGTTGTAGCCCCGTTCGAACCGGCGGAGCCAGTGGAGCGGGACGGGGACGACCACAGACATCGGGTCGCGGGCGAGCTCCGCCTCGAGCGGCTCGCGGCGGGCCTCGGCGACCAGCTCGGCGAGCCACCGGGCGAGCCAGGCGCCCTTGCGGTGCTTGAGGCGGAGGCAGAGGTCGCGGAGCGGGCCCTGGTATGGGGCCAGGGCCAGGGCGGCGTCGAAGCCGAGGGGCTTGCCGCGGCACGCCGAGCACCCTTTATCCAGCCGCGCCCACGGGCCGACGAGCAGGCCGCAGCGCGGGCAGGTCGGGGAGGCCGAGGCGTCGAGGAGCTCGCCGCGGCAGTCGGGGCAGAGGGGCGACCCGCCGGTGTCGGCCTCGCAGACCGGGCAGGCGAGCGGGGCGACGAGGTCGGCCAGGGCCTCGCCGGCGAGGCCCGTCAGCCGTCCGAGCCCCCGGGTCACGTCGCCCTCTGGCCGGTCTTGAGGTAGGGCTCGAGCTGCTCGCGGAGGTGGTTCCGCGCCCGGGCCAGGAGCGACTTGACGGCCGCCTCGCGAGCGGCCCATGACCTCGGCGATCTCGGCGTAGCTCATGTCCTCGAACTTGTTGAGCAGGACGGCCATCTTCTGGTCCTCGCCGAGGACGTCCGAGCGCCTCGCGGACGACGTCGGAGAGCTCGACCTGGCGCATCTGGGCCGAGGGGGTCCCCTCGCGGCCGACGAGCCGCTCGCTCGACCGGCGGCGACCGGCTGCGAGCCGACGTCGCCGCCGCCGCCGAGCGGCGACGCGTCGGGTTGCGCCCCTTGCTCCGCAGGTGGTTCGAGCGCCAGGTTGTTGGCGATCGTGAACAGCCAGGTCGAGAACTTGGCCCGCGGCCGGTACCCCTTGCGGGCCCGGTAGATCCGCAGGAAGACGTCCTGGCGTCAGGTCCTCGGCCTCCTCGACGCGGCCGACCAGGTGGACGAGGACGCCGACCAGCCGGTGCTGGTAGCGCTCGACCAGGACCTCGAAGGCACCCGGGACGTCGTCGCGGACCTGGAGCATCAGCCGGACGTCCGGGTCGCGCGCCTCGAGTTGCTGCTCCAGGCTCTCGGCCTCTCGGCTCACCGGGCGTCCTCCCTGCCGCATGAGTCGATCGATCCGATCCGGCGATCGTCCTCGTGTCAGGCTGCCGGGACCATCGTGCGGTCCGGACTGCCGTCATCGACCGGCGGCCCCTGCTCGCGACCCGCGCTCCAGCCGGCGCCGGAGCTGGCCGCAGGCCGCGTCGATGGCCCGCCCCTTGGTCTTGCGGACCGTCACGCTGACCCCCCGGTCGCGGAGGATCGCGACGAACCGCTCGACCGCCTCGGGCGTCGGGCCGCTCGAACGGCAGGCCCGCGACGGGGTTGTACGGGATCAGGTTCACGTGCGCCTGCCGGGCCGCCAGCAGCCGCGCCAGCGCCTGGGCGTCGGCCGGCCGGTCGTTGACCCCGCCCAGCAGCACGTACTCGATAGGTAACCTGCCGGCCGCGTCCTCTGGAAGTAGGCGTCGGCCGCCTCCATCACGGCGGCCAGGCCGACCTTCTCGTTGATCGGCACGAGCTCGTTCGCGCAGCTCCTCGGTCGGCGCGTGCAGCGAGACGGCCAGGTGATACTGCCGGTCCAGGCCGGCGAGCTTGCGGATCTTCTCGGGCAGGCCGACCGTCGAGATCGTCACCCGCCGCTGGCCCATGCCCAGCCCCTCGGGCGAGCAGATCCAGTCGAGGGCCGGCGATCAGGTTGTCGAGGTTCGCCAGGCTCTCGCCCATCCCCATGACGACGATGTGCGTCAGCCGTCTCCTCGGCGCGGCAGCAGGTTGCGGAGCCGCAGCACCTGCTCGAGGATCTCTCCGCGCGTCAGGTTCCGCTCGACCCCCTTGAGCCCGCTGGCGCAGAAGACGCAGCCCATCCCGCAGCCGACCTGCGTGCTGATGCAGACCGTCCGCGCGGTCGTCCTCGGCCATCAGGACGCACTCGATCCGCCGGCCGTCGCGGCACGCGAGCAGGAGCTTGTCGGTGCCGTCGGGGGCGACGTCGTGATGGTCGACCGTCGTGGCGAAGACGGTCCACTCGGCGTCGAGCTCCTCGCGGAGCCGCCTCGGCAGGTCGGACATCGCCTCGAACGACTCGGCCCGGCCTCGGACGACCCAGTCGATCACCTGCTTCGCCCGGTACGCCGGATGGCCGCGGGCGACGAGCCAGTCGCGGAGGTCGAGGGGGGCGGCGTTGAGGAGGGGCTGTTTCTCGGTCATTCGGGGCTCGGGCGGCCTGCGGGAAGGGGATCCATCGAGGCGGCTCCCCATCAAGGAATCATACCTCCCCGCGCGGGCTTCGGCGAGCCGACGACCGCCGGCCCGGCGTCGGCTGCTGGCCCCGGCCGACCCGAACGAGTAAGCTCGTCGTCGGGGTCCCGCTCGGACGATGTCGACCCGAGGGCAGAGGCCATGTCCGACGGCCGCGACGACGAGATCGTCTTCCTCACGGGATGCCGCGAGCGCCCGAGCGTCCCGACCCCGCCCCCTGCCCGCCCGGCGCGGCGGAGCCGCTCGATCGTCCTGTTCGCCGCGCCCGCCCGGCGCCACCGCACGAGGCGGCGGAGGCTCTACCTGGCCGACATGGCAGTGATGCTCGTGGTCCTGGCGCTGGCCTCCGTCGTCATGAGGGGCCTCGCGTCCCGGCTACTGCCGGCGGGGGGAAGGGCCGGCCGGCTGGGGGACTACGCCGCGTGCCTGGTGCCGCTCGGGATCGCCGCGGCGGGGATGCTGATCGGGTATCGAGTCCTCGGGCCCCGCAACCCGGAGCGCCCGCCTTGGCGAGAGCCCGGGTTCGTCGCCGGGATGATGCTCGCGATGACGGCGTGCCTTTCCCTGCTGTACTACGTTATCAACGGGGTCGTCGACGACCTCCACGTGGATTACTTCTGCCCGAACGCGGGCCAGCCCCGGGGCTGCACCTGCCTGAATCGGCTGGCCCCCGACCCCGCCTACCTCGAGGGGGAGTTCTTCCGCGACGTCGCGATGTACTGCGGCCTGGCGGTGATCGTCGCCTGGATCGCGCTGGCCGCGGCGGGGCGATGGCGGCCCCGCCGCGACTGGATCGACCTGGCCGGGATCGCGCTGGGCGTCGGCTGGATCGCGGCGAGCGTCGCGTGCCTCCTCTGACCGCGGCCCCGGCGCGATCGATCAGGCGCCGCCGCCCATCTTCGGCCGCTTGGTCGAGGGGGCTACGGCCGGCCCGCCCGGCTTCTGTCGCGGGCCGACGGCCTTCGCCAGGTGGGCAAGGTGCGGCTTCGAGGCGTCGTTAGGGACGCGGCCGGGCTCGGCGGCCTTCTCGGGCTTCGCCTCCTCGCGGACGCGGGCGATGGCCTTGGCCATGTCATCCAGCTTGCGTTCGGGGCGCTGGCTCGGCGGTTTGCGCTTGGAAATGGCGGGAGACTCCTGGGGAAAAGGGTTGACCTCAGTATGGCGACGGAGAGGCCCAGCGGCAACGCCAGTCCCGTGATCTACTCAAGGCATCGGCACATTCTCGAACGTGAACGGCACCTCGGTCGCCTCGGCGACGAGGCCGTAGTACCGCAGGGTCGTCGGCGGGCCGTATTGGGCGTTGGAGTGGATCAGGAGGGTGAACTCGATCGAGCCGTCGGGGCGCGGGGTGTTGCCGCCGGTGCTGAGGAGGAAGGGGCGGCCCTGGTCGTCGAGGACCTGGACGTGGTCGTCGGGCTGGAACGGCGGGCGGACCGGGGCCAGGGTGAGCTGGCGGGGGCCGGCGGCGGTGGCCGGGGTCGTGGTGTGGGCCTCGCCGCTGACGACGGCCTGGAGCGACCAGACGAAGCCGGCCCGCTCGAGCCGGCGGACGGTGAGCGTCACGCCCGACGCCGAGAGCGGCCGGTTCAGGGCGGCCCCGAGCGGGACCGAGACGAGCGGGCCAGTCCGGGCGTAGGCGATAATCGGCAGCACGCCCCGGAGCCGTTTGAATGCGCCCGCGCGAGTCTCGGGGATGCCTAGCGGGATGCGGTACGCCTCGACCTCCAGCGAAGGCCGCCACTGGCGGAACGTGAGGCCCACCCGCGGCGCGGACGGGTCGCGGGCCGAGGGCGGCCGGAGGTCGGCGCCGCGGTCGTCGAGGGCCTCCAGTACGCGCGGGGAGCCGTTGCGGTCGACGAGGATGCCCGGCTCGGCGACGAGCTGCAAGGCCGCCGTGAACCCGTCGACCACCTTCGGCGGCCGGCCTTCGCGAGGCCGGGCGACCTGGCGGTGCCGGTCGAGGCTGGTCAGCTCGACGCGGTACGGCCCGGCGTAGCTCGGGCGGACCGGCGACGCCTCGCCGCGGGCGAGCCGGACGGCCGGGACGTCCTTCGGGGAATTCGCCCAGTACGACGCCGGCTCGACCCGGAGCCCGCCGGCCGTCGCCAGGCGGTCGACGGCGGCCCAGAAGCCGATCGGCCCGCGGGTCGCGAGCGAGACGCGGGCCCGGGCCCATGCCGGGTCGTCGGGCGGGTCGAGCGCGACGCGGAGGCCCGAGACGCGGGAGAGCTCGGCCGCGGCGTCGGCGACGGGGACGTCCTTCAGGTCGAGGACCACCGGCGTCGCGCGGAGGAGCCGCCGCCGCTCGATCAGGTCGATCAGCTCGGCGAGCCGTCGGCCCGCGACGGGATCCTCGGCCTTATCCGCGGCGATCCGCAGGGCGGGCAATGCCACGCGTCCCATCTCCTCGAGCCGCCCCTCGGCCTCCTCGCGCGCGGCGGGGTCGGCCGAGGCGACCCGGCCGGCGAGGTCGGCCGCCTCGTCGGCCGGGGCCTGGGCGGTCAGCGCGAGGGTCAGGACCAGGGCGAGCGGCATGAGGCGGCTCCGGGCGGGGTCGGGTCGGTCGGTCAGGGAAGCGGCACGTCCCGGAACTCCAGGGGTAGCTCCCAGGCGACCCACGAGGCCCGGTAGATCCGGATCTGTGCCGGGACGTTCGCCCCCGTGCCGGGATGGGCGGTGAAGTTGTAGGTCATCGACAGCTCGCGCACGCCGTCGCCGGAGATGCTCGAGCCGCCCCCGAGGCCGTTGATCGGCTTGCCCTGCGCGTCGACCAGCTCCATCTGGCGGTGGAAGACCGACCAGAGCCGGGCGTCGACCACCCCCCGCAGGCCGGACCCGGGCTCACCCCGCTTGCCCTCGATCCGAACGGCGAGCTTGAGGTGGGCGGTCCCCTGCGGGGCGGCCCGGTACTCGCGGACGTCGATCGCCATGTCGCCGTCGCGGAAGGTCTTCCCCGACGACCCCTCGAGCGTGACGACCAGCGTGGGGGCCGTCGGCCGCCGGGCGACCTCCAGCGGCAGGGCGGCGCGGAGCGTGGCCAGGGCCTTGCTCGGGCCTCCCGCGCGGACCAGCGGCACCCGGAGCGTCCTGGGCGGCCCGTGGATGTCGGACGGCGACTGGTCGTACGGGACCTCGCCGCTGAGCTTGGGGTCGAGCAGGGACCGGCCCGCGTCGTCGACCGCCTCGACGCGGTGGAGCGGGCCGTGCTGGATCGCCAGCAGGTCGGGCTCGGCCATCAAACCCACTTCCGCATAGAATGGCGGGGCTGAGGGCGATGGCTTGGCGTACGCCGGCGCCGCCGTCTGGTGGAAGACCCGCGAGAAGTGCTCGTGGACCACGAGCGGCCCGACGCGGAACGGGCCGATGTAGGCGATCAGGCCGTCGTCGGCCGCCGAGGCCGAGGCGGTCGCGTGGCCGAGGTTCGCCGAGAACTGGACACGCGGCGGCGGGTTGCCGAACGGGCCGGCGGGGGTGACCGAGCGGGTGAGGTTGGCCGCGCTCGCGAGCCGGTCGATCGCCTCCCAGAACGGGACGGGCGCCGGCGAGGTCAGCGTGACCATCTCGGCCAGGCGGGCGTCGTTGGTGTTGAAGGTGTCGACCATCCCGCCGGTCCGCTCGGCGAGCGTCCGGATCACCTGGGCGACCGGCCGCCCGGGGAAGTCGAGCGCCACGCGGGTCGGCTCGGTCGGCGGGCTCGGCGGCGGCGGGGGCGTCGCGGGCCGCGCCGGGTCGGGCGGCGCCTGGGCCTTCATGAGCTCCCGCGCCAGCGGGAACGGCAGCCCCGCGGGCTTCGCCGCCGCCGGGGGCTGGGGCACGGCCTCCCGCTTCGGCTCTTGCGCCGGGGCGAGCAGAGCCGCGAGGGCCGGCAGGACGAGGCCCGCGGCCAGGGCGATCGGGAGGTTGCGGCTCATCGGCGGATCGCCCCTCGGGGTGCATCCCTACGGCATCGGCAGGTCGCGGAACTCGAACGGGACATCCAGCGTGGCCCAGGCCGGGGCGACGTAGCGGACGGCCACGGCCCGCCCCTGGGGCTCGACCACGCGGAGGCTCCGCCGCTGGCCGTCGTCGCCGAAGATCGGCTGCGCCGGCAGCCGCGCGACGGTCGTCCCCGCCTCGTCGACGAACTCGAACCACCCCTGCGACGCCGCCGGCGGGGCGATGGCCGCCCGGTAGCCGGCGACGAACCCGGCCGGCTGGACCTGGGCCTCGGGCCGGACCAGCGAGAGGTCGACGATCCGGACGTTCGCCGCCTCGGCGACGGGCCGGACGTCGTGGACCGTCAGCGACACATCCCCCTGGCGGGCCGGGGTGCCCCACCTCGCCCGGTCGAGCGGCGCGACGAGCGGGTCGGGCCGCGAGCCGACGACCGTCACCGGCAGCACGCCCTTGAGCCGCCGGAGCCGCGTCCCGGCGCGCTCGGGGTAGCGCAGCGCCACCGACGCCCCGGCGCTGCGGGCGTTGTAGATCGCATTCGGGTTGAACCCGGCCGGCGTCGCCTCGACGGCCGGCCCGCCGGGCACGAGCGACTGCCCGCGGTCGTCCTCCGCCTCCAGCCCCTCGACGTCGCCCACGCGGCCGATCGTCAGGTCGGGCTCGGCGAGCACCTGCAGCCTCGCCTCGAACCGGTCGACCAGCCGACCCCGCGGGCCGCCCGTTCGGGCCGGGAAGCGTCCGGTCGCGGCGGTGGTTCAGGGCCGTGAGCGCGACGAGGAACCGCCCACGCCGGACCGTCGGCGGCGGCGGGCCGGAGGTGTCGGGCACGAGCATCACCTCATTGCCGGTGAGCGGCCGCGCCCGCCGGCGGGCCGCGAGCCCGCCCGGCAGGCCGATCATCCCCCGGCTGAACCCGGCGCCCGGGGTCAGGTCGGGCCGGACCTCGCCCGCCTCGCCGATCCGCTCGACCGCCTCCCAGAACGGCACCGGCGCCGGCGCCACGACCGTGACCCGCCGCTCGCCCCGCCTTGCGTCGGGCCAGGGCTGGAGCGCCACGCCGAGCCCGGTCCGCTCCGAGACGGCCTCGAGGACGTCGCCCAGCGGCACGTCGCGGAAGTCGAGCGTGACGGGCGTGGGCCGGCCCAGGGCCTGCCCCTCGATCGCGTCGAGCACGGCCGCGGCCCGGGCGCGGAGCTCGAGGTCGTTCGACCCGGCGGCCTCGATCAGGGCCGGCCTGGCGGCCTCGCCCAGCGCCTCGAGCCGCTTCGCCGCCCGCTCCCGGTCGGCCCGCCTCGGCGCCGAGAGCCCCGCGACCAGCGCCGGGACATCGTCCGCGGGCGCGTTCGCGACCAGCGCCGCCAGGACCACCCACCACCCGCATCGGCCACTCCCTCTTTCGATCGGGCCGCATCCCCCGACGGCCCGCTCGATCTTAATCCGTAGCCGCCCGGGAGGGAACCGGCCGCGGCGTGACCGTCCTTCGTGGGCTCGGCTCCGCCCGCCGTCTCTCCGAAATCCAAGCCGCTCCTGATTTGTCCACTTATCGTGATTTCGCAATCTTATAACGATTCGGAGGTCGGGAAAAACAACCGTAATTATTGGCTATATTTCCCTTCCAACTTTTGTTATCCTGGACCCGGTTGGTCTGACGACCGAGTGGTACTGCCGGCTCTTCCCGAATCGGTCTCCGTTCCCCTCCCTCGCCGTTCCCACCCCGAAGGGCCTCGCCTGAGGCCCCTCTCTCCTCGACCCGGAGAGCACACCGCGGGTCGTCACGCTTTCGATCCGGAGTCCGATCGTGGGGAAGAAGCTTTACGTCGGGAATCTCACTTACAGCGTCAACGAGTCCGACCTGGAGGCGCTGTTCTCCCAGTACGGGAGCGTCCAGAGCGCCAGATCATCGTCGACCGGGACACGAACCGCTCGAAGGGGTTCGGCTTCGTCGAGATGGGGACGGACCAGGAGGCGCAGGCCGCCATCCAGGGCCTCAACGGCCACGACCACGACGGCCGTAACCTGACGGTCAACGAGGCCAAGCCGCGCGAGCCCCGCAGCGGCGGTGGCGGCGGTTATGGTGGCGGCGGCGGCGGCCGGAGCGGCGGCGGCGGCTATGGCGGCGGCGGCGGTGGCCGCGGCGGCTACGGCGGCGGCGGCGGTGGCGGCCGCTATTGAGCACCCGCCCGATCGGCGGATGACGCGGGGGCCCCTCGTCTTCGACGGGCCCCTCGTCGACCGTTGATCCACGGACTGCCCGTCGGAGACACCATCGGAACCGCCCTCGCAGGAAGCCGACCTCCATGAACCCGAAGCACGTGCACACGCCGGTCTCGACGCGGGCCCGCTGCCCGGTCTGCCGCGAGGTCGTCTACTCCCGCGGGGGCATCCACCCCCAGTGCGCGGTCAAGCAGTACGAGCCGGCCAAGCCGAAGCCCAAGCCGCCCGAGGCCCCGGCCGCGAGCGAGGCGGGGTTGGCCAAGGCGCCGAAGGCTTAAGTCGTCCCGCCGCGGATGGATTGCCCCGGGGGCGTCCACGCGCGGCCGACGCCTACAGTCCTCTTCAGCGGGGACTCGTGGACCGTACGCTCCGGGCTGCGCGGGCAGTGACACCTGGAGATAGATGCCCGGCATCGCGGCCGCGATCGCCGCGAGAATCTCCGCGGACATGGTCCTGAGCGTCAGCAACCGATTGGTCGGTCGCTCGACGATCGCCAGCGTGCGTCCCGTATGGTTCTGCTGATAGCGGGGGTTCTTGTCGGCTCTGACGAAGACGTCGAAGCCGCCCTCCAACTGGGCCAAGAGGGCGCCGTTGGACGTGCCCGCCAGGCCGAGTTCCTGGACCGTCGCGATCCACCGAGGGGAACATCTCCAGGAACTCGTCGACGGTGTAGCCGTCGTCAAGGTAGTCGAGCAGCGTCTGCGCCGGGACGCGGCTGCGCGGAAGACCAGCGTCCCGCCCATCACGGCGGGGTCGGATCGGACGGGGCTGCGGTGGAGCTGGACCATGATCCGAGTCTAACCAACGGGCCTCGATCGGTACAGTTCCGCGAGAGGTGGTCCTCCTTCTTCACACCTTGCCTCGGGTGTCCCTCCGGATCGCGGGCGCAGGCGACGGCTCTCGTCCGGCCGCCCGCGGCCCGGTCGGCGACGACGAGGAATTACCGACCGAAGCCAATTTTCCGTAAGACTATTCTAATAAAAGGGTTGTATTCAGTTTTCGGCCCCGAATTTGGCGGGGGGCGGCCTCAGCGGCCTCGCGGAACGAGGGATCTTCTCGCCGGCACCTAGGATTGGGCGGCACACCCCCTTGCCTCACTCCTTGGGGACCGTGACCCCCTCGGTCGGCTCGCTCCAGGGGCCGAGGATCTCCTCGTGCTTCGGCGCGGGGCCGTCGACCACGACGCGGGCGCGGTAGCGATAGGTTACGCCCGGATTCACGGTGAAGTCGATCGAGCGGATCATGACCTCGTCGGCCGCGACGACCGGGGCCGCCGGGCCGAGCGGGAGGACGAGCCTGTCGCGGGGGCGAAGGCCCCGGACACGCGCGTCTGCCGGCGGGGATCGACGAACGCCTCCACGTCGACGCCCCGCCACTCCCCCGTCTTGAGAAGCGGTAACGGGTCGACGAAGGCTTCGGGGCGGGTCTCCGGCCGGACGCACTCGCTGCTCGACCTCAGGCACATTGTCGAGGATCTGGAGGTTCGCTCGGGCGTCGACCGGGGTCCATTCCGACCAGCCTCCGTCGTCGCGGCGGGCCTGGCGCTCCACGTCGATGCGACTGGCGGGCCAGAACGGGCCGAAGTTGGGCCACGGGGCACGGGCACCGCCGCGCGGATCGCGCGGAAGTCGACCGTCCCGACCACGACGGCCCAACGCAGGGGCCGGGTCGTTTCCTTGTAGACGAACTCCTGGCGGCGTTTCGCGCGGGCTGGGCCCGGGGCCGGGGTCTCGGCGATCCGCTCGCCTCGCTCGTCGAGCGCGAAGAGAACCGCCTTGCCCCGGCCGGCGGTGGCCGAGACCGACCTCGGCGCGACCGGGATTGACGGCGCCTGGGGCACCGGGCCCGATCCGACGAGGGCCGCCGCGGCGAGCATCAAGGGCATGGGCATGGGACGGACCTCCTGCGGCCGGGGTGTGCAGACCTCTTGCGTCGACCCTGCCCGACGTCGCAAGCGGTCGTCTCCGTCATGAGACGCCCTGACTCGGCGCATGGTTCCCGATGATCCCGTCTCACCCGTCCTCCCCCGCGACCCCCATCCGGCAGGCCGGGGCCTCGACGTGGGACAGGGTGTCGACCAGCTCAGCGTCGGGCAGCAGGCCGAGCCACTGCGAGATCGACCGGCGCGACCGCGAGACCAGCGCGAACGCCTGGCGGGCCAGGGGACGGAGCGCCGGCGCCGCGAGCCGCAGGGACCACTCGCGGAAGTCTTCCAGGGCGTACAGGCACATGATCCAGGCGTCGTCCGAGCGGTAGACGCCGCCCTCGTCGCTCACGACGATCAGCTCCTCGGGCTCGCCCGGACGCATGAGGTCGGGGAAGCGGCGGCGGGCCTCGGGGGAGTCGGCCGCCAGGAAGATCAGCTCGACGAACGCCGGCTGCCGCCGGGCCCATCGCCGGGCCCACGAGCAGAGGCCGCAGCGGGCGTCGTAGAGGATCGTGAGGCGTCGCATGACAAAGCCTCCGAAAGGGAAAGCAAGTCGAAGGGCGGTCCCGAGCCTCAGTGACTGAACCCGACCCTCGGCTCCACGAACGCCTCGGGCGCGACCGGCGGCTTCTGGTGCCGCAGCAGGCCGCGGCGGCGGACGCGGGCGAAGATGTACAGATTGAAGAAGTGCATCACCCCGAGCACGACCAGGACGAGCCCCTCCTTCGTGCTCAGCGCCTCGATCGCGCCGGCAAGGTCGTGCGGCTTCTCGCCGTACTTGAGCGCCGAGGCCACGAAGCCGACGTTGATCAGGTAGAAGCCGACCACGAGCAGCCGGTTGACGGCGTCGGCCAGCTCGGCGTTGCCGCCGAAGGCGTCGACGAGGAAGACGCGGCCGTTCTTCGCCAGCGTCCGCGCCACCCAGATCGTCAGGCCCACGCCCAGCACGAGATATGCGACATGCTCCGCGACGACGAAATCCATGGCCCGTCTCCTCTCGATCGGGACTCGGTTCACGGGGACGTCCGCGACGCCCCGATGCCGGCCCAACCGAGGAGCGGCGGCGATCCTTAACCGGGATTCTTTGCGACCCCCGGCGCGATAGAATCGGCATCGGGACAACGTCTCATTTCCCGCAGTGACCCCCTCGCCATGTGGCCCGATTCCGACTCGACCCGCGAGCTGCTCGACCGACTGGCGCAGGCCGACGACCCCTCGGCGGCCGACCGGCTCTGGGCCCGGCACCGCGAGCCGCTCCGGCGGATGATCGACATGCGGCTCGACCACGCGATCGGGCGGCGGGTCGACGCGAGCGACGTCGTGCAGGACGTGCTGATCGAGGCGAGTCGGCGGTTGAGTGATTATCTGCGCAATCCCGCGATCCCGTTCCACCTCTGGCTCCGCCAGATTGCGCGCGACCGGATGATCGACGAGCATCGCCGCCACCGGGTCGCCGCGCGGCGGAGTCTCGACCGCGAGCGGTCGCTGGCCGCGCCCGAATATGCCGACCGCTCGGGCTTCGACCTCGCCGCCGGCCTCCGCGATGGTGCGCTGACCCCCGCCGCCGCCAGCCTCCGCCGCGAGCTCGAGGGGCGGTTCCGACTGGCCCTGGACGCGATGGACGAGGACGACCGCGAGATCCTCCTGATGCGGCATTTCGAAGGATTGAGCAACTCGGAGGCGGCGGGTGCGCTGGGACTCAGCGAGCCGGCCGCGGGGATGCGGCACCTGCGGGCGCTCCGGCGATTGCGCGAGCGGCTCGGCGAGGCGCCGTCGCGCTCGGGGATCTGACCGATCGAAGGGGACGCGATGCGGAAGATCGTGCGGATCGCGCTGATCGCGGGGCTGGCCTGGGGACTCGCCGCGCGGGCCGATGACGGTCGGCCCTTGATCCTCGTCCACACCATGACCTGGTTCGCCTCGAAGCCGGTCTCCGGCGCCTGGGGCTGGCACTGGACGATGGGCCGCCTCGACCCCGAGCGGGCGGACGCCTCGGGCCGCCGCGCCGTCGCCGCGCACGACTACCCCGAGATCGGCCCCTACGACTCGTCCGACCCCGCCGTGCTCGAATACCACGCTCTATTGATGAAGGTCGCGGGGGTCGACGGCGCGATCGCCGACTGGTACGGCGACGAGGACTTCAATGACTATGCGGCGATCCACCGCAACACGGCCGCGCTCTTCGACGCCCTCGACAAGCATGGCCTGAAGTTCGCCGTCTGCTACGAGGACCGCGCGATCAAGGCGATGGCCGAGAAGCGGCCGATGATGCCCGCGCAGGCCGTCGAGCACGGCCGGACGCATCTCCGGTTCTGCGAGACGAACTGGTTCGGCCGGCCCGGGTACGCGAAATGGGAGGGCAAGCCCCTGCTGCTCGTCTTCGGGCCGGATTATCTCGCCCCGGCGCAATGGCAGGAGGTCTTCGCAGGGTTCAAATCCCCTCCGGCGTTTTTCACACTCCACGAGCGCAAGCCTCCGGCGATCGGGAGCTTCGCGTGGCCGCCGATGTGGCGATCGAAGGGCGGTGTGCTCGACCCGAAGGACCTCGACGATTACCTCGATCAGTTCGCGAAGCGTCCGGGCGCGAAGATCGCCGCGCCTGGCCGGGCTTCCATGACTTCTACCAGGAAGCCGCCCTCCATCCCTCGTACGGCCGGCTCGACGCCCGGGACGGGGAGACGTTCCGCAGGACGTTGGGGCGGGCAATAGCGTCGGGGAGCCCTCATATCCAGATCGCGACCTGGAACGACTTCGGCGAGGGGACGAGCATCGAGCCGGCGCGGGGCTACGGTTACCGCTACCTGGAGATGATCCAGGAGGCTCGCCGGAAGGCCGCCCCCTTCCCCTACCGGACCGACGACCTCCGCCTGCCCTTCCGGATCCACGCCCTGCGCAAGCGGTTCGCCGACCGGAAGGCGGTCGACGAGGCGGCCCGGCTCCTCGCCGAAGGCGACGCCCCCGGCGCCGCGAGGCGGCTCGACGCGATCGATCCCCGAGGGTCGTAGGGCCCCTTGCGGGCGGCCGTCTCGGACCGCAGACTGTCCGTGCCACCCGCGCCTGACGACCCTCTCGTTCGCGAGGCCACCATGATCGACTTCGAGCGATTCTGGATGGAGAGCAACTTCCCACCCGGGTACGAGGAGGAGTACGGCCCCCCCGACCCGGCCGACGCCGAGGCGCCCCCGGCGTCACCGCCGGGGAGATCGCCGCGTGGGAGCGGGAGCACGGCGCGACGCTCCCCGAGCCGCTCCGCACGGCCCTCGGCCTCCGCAACGGCGGGTACGTGCGCAACACGACGATCGCGATCTCGCCCCTCGCCGAGATCGCGCCCGTCGATGACGATTTCTGGGAGTGGACCGAACTCGACCAGGACGAGGCGCCCGACCACGCGCTGATGTTCGCCTTCGGCGACGAGACGGAGACCGGCGCGACGTACCTGATGAACTTCAACGCCCGGGGCCCCGCGGGCGAGCCGAGCGTCTATCTCGACCACCATGGCGAGAGCACGTACCTGGTCAACGAGACGATCGGCGGCCTGTTCGAAGAGGAGCTGGCCGCCTCCGACGAGCCGGGTGTCGACTGGGCCGAGGTGGACGGTCTCGATGTCCTGGCTCGCGAGACGATCGATCTATCGCCGCTGTACGACGGCTCGCCGGCGACCGAGGAGCAGGTCCTGGCCCGCGAGGGCGACGGGCTCGTGCTCTTCACCCGCCGGCGCTCGCCCGAAGGAGAGGCCCTGACCCGGACGACGTTGCCGCTGCCGCTTGACGCCATGTGGGCCGAGATCCGCCCGCACCGGCCCGCGCCGATCGGCACCTTCGCGCTGCACATCCAGCCCGCGGAGAGCGACGGGATCGTCCAGGTCCAGTCGGAGACGAACGACGACGGCCGCTGGAAAGACACGGCCTCACGCGGCGTCCCGATCTACGTCATGTTCGAGTCGACCGACCGCGACCCGCTCCGGGCGCTGCGGTCGCAGCTCCTGGGCGACGAGGGCGCGGCCCGCGCCAGGCGAAGCAGGACCGCCAGGCCGCGTTCGAGGAGACGGTCGCGGGGCTCTCGCCCGAGCAGCGGAGCGCCGCGCTCATGCAAGCCGCTCTGAACATGGGGGCGGTCGGGGGATCGCTCGGCGACCTGGCCGGCATGCCCCCCGAGCTGGCCCAGGCCGCCGAGGCGATGCGGCGCAGGCTGGCGGAGTTGACCGAGCAGGTCCGAAACAGGGCCGCGGCGAACCCGCCCGACGCCGAGACGATCCGGCGGATCGAGGGATACCTCCGGAACCCGGAGGCCGAGTAGGCGCTTCGGGCCCCGTCTGACGCGACTCTCGATCCATGAATCCCGATCCCGACTCCCTCCTCGTCGACCTGATCGGCCGCCTCACCGACGACCTCCGAGCCGGTCGCGCGGCCGACGTCGAATCGGCGGCACACGAGCATCCCGAGGTCGCCGGCGAGCTCCGCGAGCTCTGGGCCGCCGCGCTCATCGCCGAGGAACTGGCGCGGCCCTCCAACGGCGACGCGACGACCTTCCACCCGCGACACCCGCAACCCCCTGCCCCGCCCGAGGCGCCCGGCCAGACCGTGGGCGACTGCATGATCCTCGAGGTCCTCGGCCGCGGCGGCATGGGGATCGTCTACCGCGCCGAGCAGCGCGGACTGGGTCGGGTCGTCGCTCTGAAGCGATTGCCGCCGGGGACGCTCGACGACGACCCCGGCGCCGACCGGCTCCGGCACGAGGCGTCCGTCGTGGCCAGGCTCCAGCATCCCCACATCGTCACGCTCTATGACGTCGGGCTGCACGACGGCCAGCCGTTCCTCGTCATGCAGCTCGTCGAGGGGACGACGCTGGCCAGGCTGCTCGCCGACGGCCCCCTGCCCCCGCGCCGGGCCGCGGAGATCCTGGCGCCGGTCGCCCGGGCGATCGCGTATGCCCATGAGCGGGGCGTTCTCCACCGCGATTTGAAGCCCTCCAATATCCTCATCGACGCCGACGGCCGCCCGCTCGTCGCCGACTTCGGCCTGGCGAAGCTGACCGCGCCGGCGATCACCCGAGCCTCACGCCGACCGGCGCGATCCTCGGCACGCCGAGCTACATGAGCCCCGAGGCGGCCGTCGCCGGCGTCGGGCCGGTCGGGCCGACGTCGGATGTTTATGGGCTCGGCGCGATCCTCTATCACTGTTTGACCGGCCGCCCGCCGTTCCAGGCCGCTTCGGTCTTCGACACGATCCGGCTCGTGCTCGAGTCGGATCCCGTGCTACCGCGCGCATTGAACCCGCGCGTCGACCCGGACCTCGAGATGGTCGCGCTGAAATGCCTCCAGAAGGAGCCGGGCCAGCGCTATAAATCGGCCGCCGCGCTGGCCGATGACCTCGACGCGTACCTCGCGGGCGAGCCGGTCTCGGCGCGGTTGGTCAGCCTGCGGAGCCTGGCACAGCGCGTCTTCGCCGAGACGCACCACGCCCCCGTGCTCGAGAACTGGGGCCTGCTCTGGATGCTCCACAGCCTGGCCCTGCTCGTCTTCTTCGGGCTGACGAACTGGCTGCTGTGGCGCGGCGTCTCGGCGCGATGGCCGTACGTGATGCTCTTCACCGTCGGCCTGGGCGTGGGCGGCGGTCTTCTGGGCGATCCGCCGCCGAGGGGGGCCGATCACGTTCGTCGAGCGGCAGCTCGCCCACGTCTGGGGCTCGGGGTGCGTCGCGATCAACCTCCTGTTCGCGACCGAGTGGCTCCTCGGCCAGCCCGTCCTGACCCTGGCGCCGATGCTGGCGATCGTCAACGGCATGCTCTTCTTCGTCAAGGCGGGGATTTTATCCGGGATCTTCTATCTCTATGCGCTCTTCACATTCCTCGCCATTGTGCCGATGGCGCTGTACCCGCGGTTCGCCCCGCTGATCTTCGGCGTGGTCGCGGCCGGGTGCTTCTTCGCGACGGGGCTGAAGTACCACCTCCGCCGGCGGCGGGCCCGTCCCGACCCGCCGCCCTCGGTCAGACGCTCATCGTGACGGCCTCGAACTCCAGCTCGGCCACGTTCTCGACGATCCTCCGGTGGCCGTGGGCGTCGAGGTAGAGGCCGCCGACGATCTCGTGGCGCACTCCGTCCTCCGTCCGGACCGGGAAGCCGCAGATCAGGCCGCGGGGGACGCCGTAGCTCCCGTCCGACTCCATCGCGACGCTGATCCAGTCGTGATAGGGCGTCGGGGTCGCGAGGCCGTGGATCGTCGCGACGATCGCGTCGGCCGTCGCCGACGCGGGCGACCGGCCCTCGATCACCTCGCGGAGCCGGCCGTGCAAGGCCGCCTCGAAGGCCCCGTGCGCCCAGTCACTCCCGGTGATCGACGCGGGGGCCGGGCGCCGTCGATCCGGGCGTGGTGGAGCTCGACGAAGGCCGGCGGGCCGCTGCAGCCGAACGCCGCCAGGTGGCTCACGCTCGAAGGCGGCACGCCCGCCCGCTCCGCGACCAGGGCCGCGGCGAAGTCCTCAATATGCCGGGTCATGGCGAACCAGTGCCACGGGGGCACGTCCTGGGCGTGCCGCCCGGGCGATCATGGCGTGGATGTTCGACGGGTAGGCGGCGACCAGGATCCGCGCGTTGGGGGCGGCTGCGTTGATCGCGCGGCCCCGGGCGACGAAGGTCCGCCAGTCGGCCAGGTCCCGGGCCGGGATACTCCCCGCCCTCGGCCGCGGCTCGTCGAGCAGGATGATCCAGTCGGCGCCCGCGAACGCGCGGAGCGGGTCGGCACCCGCCTGGACCTCGCCCAGCGACGAGGGGCCGAGATCCCGCGCGCCCGCCGCGGTCGCCTCCGCGGCGAGGATGCCCTCGGGGCCGTCGAGTAGTCTCAGGTCGACCCGCCGCGCCGGCCCGAACATCCCCCCGGCCGCGACCCGCGGCAGCAGGGCTCGGGCCACCGGCCGGCCTCCCCTCGTGACGGCGACCTTCACGTTGTTCTTCATCTTGCCCCCCATGCAGCCGGGCCGGCGGAGGCGTCCTGTCCTCGATGACCCGACATGCCCAAGAGAACGGCCCGGGCGGGGTCGGTAGACCTCCGGGCGGGCGAGGCGGCCCGAGCCCACTATCGATTCTAGGTCGCACGTATCCCGGCGCATAGCTCCTCGAGCCTTCCGACACGCGCAGGTCCGCTACCAGTCCGACCCCCGCCGCGCATAATTGGGCGGGCCGCCGACCCGCCCGCGGGACCGGCCGGGAGACCCGCCATGCCCGCACGATGCGCTCGACTTCGAACGGATCGATGCGATCATGCCCGACGTCGACCGCCTGCTCGAAGGCCATACGACCGTCGGCCGCTGGACCCTCGGCGAGATCTGC
>CAWFXY010000032.1:0-61330 GCA_963819805.1 uncultured Planctomycetota bacterium
ACCTCGGTGACCCGCTCGGGGAGGCTTTTTTCGAAGGCCTCCTGCGCGGAGGCGTCGGCCGCCGGGTGCCGCGGGCGGGGCCGCAGCGGCTCGAAGCCCAGGCGGTGGAGCAGGTCGTAGGTCGCCTGGAGCGAGCGGACGACGCCGAACTCGTCGCGGAGGATGCGGCGGACGTCCTCGCCGTGGAAGGTGCAGGCGCCGTCGGACTCGGTCAGGCCGGCGCGGAGTCGCTCCTTCAACCGCTCCTCGTCGGCGGCCGAGAGCGGCCCCTTGCGGCCGCGGCCGGGCCGATCGGCCAGCGCCGCGGCGCCCCCGGTGTTGCAGCGCGCGACCCAGGCGTAGACCTGGCGCTCGCAGACGAGCACCTCAGCGGCGATCGCCGCGGCGGCGCGCCCGAGCAGGGCGAGCCGGACGACCATCAGCCGGCGCGCGATCCGCGCACGGGGTTCGGAGCGGATGATGTCGGCCAGCGCCTCCGGCGTGTCATGGGCTTCGACGTGCATGGCGGCCACCTTGCGACGGCCGCCATCCTAACCGCTCAGGCCCCCGGACTGCGAATGAATCCCGGGAACCGCATGAGTGGTCGCTCCGTGGTTAGACCGCACTGATCTGGTTGTTTCGTGAAGTTGCACGCGGCAACTCCCGTACGTGGACGAGCATGAGGGTTCTCTTCATGATCGAGTTCTCTCCGCTTCTGCTTGCCCGGCGCAACGATCCAGCGCGGCCAGCCATCGCGTCTCGACGCGGGCGCGACGCAGGCTCGACGTGCTGCCGACGACCGCGGCGAGGGCCACGGCAGCGACAGGTGAACCGGCTCTCCAGACCGGCTCGCCCGCCGAGACGAGCCAGGCGCAGCCGATGAACCCGAGGGTTGACAGACCGACGGCCCGAAGGCGAGCCGGACCACTTGCCGGTCCATGTCGATGCCCTGAACGTTGGCCTCGACGAACCGGGTCGTGCGCAAGAAGCGCGGATGGGAAAGGAACATGAGCGCAGGTCGAGGGCGCCCGAGAAGACCTCGAACAACACGGGCGTCATGAGCACGAAGTTGTCCCGGCTCACGAGGACGATTTCCACGTCAGAGCGGCGCCGGAAGAGCCGTTCCAGGTGGCGGGCCGTGGCGACCCCGCCGAAGCCGCCGCCGAGGATCAAGACGCGCGTTTTCGATGCCGTCAGGTCCATGAGATTCCCTCACCGCAAGTCGGGTCGTGCGCGAACGCGCGTTGTCAAATTCGGCCGTGAAACACCGCGCCTACGGGCGGTGGACAAGGCCCCTACTCGCCCCCGATCAATTCGCCCTTCTCGGCCACAGAGCGCTTCATCAGGAGCACGAGGAGCACGAGCCCAACGCTCAGGACGGCGAACAGCCAGAAGACATCGAAGTAGGCCAGCGACGCCGCCTGCTGCTGGCGGAGCTCGGACAGCGACTGCAGCGTCATCATGCGCGACCGGGCCGGGTCGCCCGTCCACTGCTCGAAGTAGGCTCGTCCCCGGTCGAAGAAGGACTGCACGTGCGGGTTCAGCGGGCTGAGGCTCTCTCCCACGCGGGCCAGATGGAACTGCTCGCGACGTTGCTCGATGATCTTGTTGATCGACATGCCGACGCTGCCCCCCTCGTTGCGGAGCAGGGCGAAGAGGCCGACCGCGGCCGCGCGCAGGTGGGGCGGGGTGTAGCGGAAGGCCGCGACGTTGATCGGGGCGAAGATCAGCGACAGGCCGCAGATCAGGACCACCCGCGGCCAGATCACCTGCCCCGGGCTGATGTGCAGGTTCATCAGCGTCATCCAGTAGCACCCGGCCGCCATGACGAGCAGCCCCGCGGCGATCAGCCAGCGGGCGTCCGTGCCCCGGCCGAGGAGGATGCCGACGACGAGCATCACCAGGATGGAGAAGACGCCGGAGGGCGACATCACCAGGCCGGAGACGAAGGCGTCGTAGCCGAACAGCGACTGGAGCAGGGACGGCAGGCACACGCTGGCGCCGTAGAGGACGCCGTAGGCGCAGAAGATGATGACGCTGGAGGCCGCGAGGTTCCGCTCGCCCAGCGGGCGGAAGTTGACGACCGGGTTGGCGATCCTCAGCTCCCGGAAGAGCAGGGCGCCCAGGCAGACGACGAACAGGACGGCCAGCGTCTGGGCCTTCCCGAAGGGGTCGTTGTACCAGTCCCACTCCTGCCCCTTGCTGAGCAGGATTTCCCAGGAGGACATCATCAGGGCGAGCAGCCCCAGGCCGATGTAGTCGAAGTTGAGCGGCTTCTTCTTCAGATCCGCCCGCTCCTTCTTGAGGTAGTAGGGGTCCTCGACCGCGAAGTGGCACAACAGGTAGCCGAGGACGCCGATCGGGAGGTTGATCAGGAAGATCCAGCGCCAGCTGTAGTTGACCGTGATGTACCCGCCCAGCGTCGGGCCGATGACCGGGGCCGTCAGCCCGGCCACGCCGAAGACCGTCATGGCCGTGCCCTGCTTCTCGGGCGGGAAGCCGTCGATCAGGATCGCCTGGCTGGCGGGCTGGAGACCGCCGCCGGCCAGGCCCTGGATCACCCGGAACAGGATCAACTCCTCGAGGCTGGTGGCCAGGCCGCACAGCACCGAGGCCGCGGTGAAGACGGCGATCGACAGCAGGAAGTACCTGCGGCGGCCCAGGCGGGCCGAGAGCCAGCCCGTGATCGGCAGGATGGTGGCGTTGGCCGCCAGGTAGCTGGTCATGACCCAGTCGCTGTCGTTCATCGTCGCCGACAGCCCGCCCGCGATGTACCGCATCGACGCCGTGGCGATCGTGGTGTCCAGGATCTCCATGAACGTGGGGATGACCACGGCCGTGGCGACGAGCCAGGGGTTGACCGCCGGGCGGCCGACCGCGCCCGGGGCGAGTGTCACGCTGCTCATCCGCGTCCTCCGCACCAGGCCCGGGCCCTCGTGACAATTCTTCGCATGCTCATGTTGATCGCGCGTCATCGGACGCCGGAAGCAGTGACGGGCCCCTCGACGCCGCGCCCTCGTAACCGGTCTCGAGGCGCAGGCGCTGGGCGATCAACTCGCCCATGATCGCGAACAGCACGGCCGTCGACAGCCCGAAGAACACGAGTCCGTTGATGGCCTCGAGCGGGCCGAGTAGCCGCCACCGCTCGGACAGCGGGACGTCGCCATATCCGAGCGACGTATAGCTCTGGGCGGAAAGGTAGTAGGCCGCCTCCCAGGTCGATGCCTGCCCGCACAGGAGGAACGCCGCCGCCCAGAGGCCGATCTGGGTCAGGTGCGCAGCCGCCGTGATCGCCGCGACATTCGCCATGACGGCGATACTCCTCCAGAATCCCAGGTCCTCGGGACCGCTTCGGATCAGCCCCACCACGACACGCACGATCAGGTGCATCGCCGTGCCGTAGACCAGCAGGCTGCCGAAGAACAGGACGGCGGCGACCAGGAAGGGCATGAGCATCCGCGGGAGCTCCACATCCGCAAGTCCTCATCCGCGCACCGCACCCGATGCGGCCGAGGGCGCGGGGGCCGTCGCGGCGTGCGGGCGAGGCGCCGATCGTCGCAGGACCGCCCCGGCTTGCGGGCCGGTCGGCCTCTCCTTGTAGAACACGTAAGGTGTGACCGAGAGGCCGACGAACAGGGGGCCCTTGTCGGCGTCGTAGTCGGTCAGCTCGATGCGGACCGGCAGCCGCTGGACGATCTTCACGAAGTTGCCCGTGGCGTTCTGCGCCGGCAGCAGCGACAGGGTCTGGCCGGTTCCCATGGTGAAGCCGGTGATCCGGCCCTGGAACTCATGTCGGCTGCCATACATGTCGGCCTCGCAGCGCACCCGCTGGCCGATGCGCAGGTCGGCCAGCTGGGTCTCCTTGAAGTTGGCGTCGATCCAGATCTCGGTGAGCGAGCGGACGGTCATGAGGCTCTGCCCGGCGGAGACGTTGTTGCCCGGGTTCACGCTGCGGGTCGTCACGACGCCGTCGATCTCGCTGACGATGTCGCAGTAGCGGAGGTCCAGCTCCGCCCGGGCGAGGTCGCGCCGGGCCTGGAGGAGCTTGGCCTCGGCCTGCCGGACGGCCGGGGCCTCCGGCACCATCCGCTCCATGATCCGGTCGACGTTCCCGTCCTTGTCGCGCCTGGCGAACTCGTCGAGGGCCTGCCGGGGCGTGTTGGCGAAGGAGCCGAGCGGGAAGCCGACCTGCGTCATGCTCTGGAGCAGCGTGTTCAACGTCTCGCTGACCCCGGAGAAGGTCTGGTTGAGGTCGGCGGGGACGTCGGTCAACTCCTTCCCCGCGGGGTGCGGGTCGAGGCCGAGGGCGACCCTCGCCTCGTGGACCTCCTCGAGGGCCTCCTTGGCCGCGGCCGCGGCCGTCCGCTCGGCCTCGCGGTACCGGTCGAACTCCTCGCGTGCGATCGCGGCCCGCTCGAAGAGATTCGTGGCGCGGGCGAACTCGGACCTGGCCCGGTCGAGGCTGGCCTCCCTGCTGCGGAGGGTCGCGACCCGGGCCCGCAGCAGCGCCACCTTGTCGTCGACGTCCTCGATCTCCCTCTGGAGCTTCCAGCGCTGGCTCCGGGCCAGGGCCAGGGTGCCCCGGACCTCGGCCCGCGCGGCCTCGACGTCAGCCTCCGCGTTGACGACGGCCGCCTTCTTGAGGTCGACCTGGACCTGGTACGGCTCCCTGTCGAGCTGGACCAGCAAGTCCCCCTTGCTCACGCGGTCATTGTCGTCGACCAGCACCCGGCTCACCTGGCCGGCGACCCGGGGGGCCACGTAGGTCACGTGGCCGTTGACGTAGGCGTCGTCGGTGGAAATCGTCTCCAGCATCGTCTTGACGGTCGGCGCCAGCGAATGCCCGCCGTAAGCAAGGCCGGCTACGGCCACTGCCGAGATCAACGCCCGCCTCCGGGCGGCGATGGCGCACCGGCTGCCGGGGCGGAAGTGGCCGCTGCGGGTTGGCTCGCAGGGTCTGCGACTCGCGGGTCCGGCTGGGCCGCCGCGTGGACAGGCGTAGGATGTGAACCCTCCCTCGCCGGTCCCGGCGCCGTCAGGCGATCTGCCGACCGTTCCAGGACGCCGGTTTCGCCGTTGGTGTCATGGCCGTTCTTCATGTCGATATCTCCCATTTCAGGCCGCTGCGCCGGCGCGACGGCGATCCCGCCGGGCGCCCTTCATGGGTCTCAACGCGGAACCGCGGCCCTCGCGCGGCCTCTACCTCGGATGACCTCCCAAGCGTCGAGGGGGGACGTTGCCACCCGCCAGTCCGCTCCCGACCCGCGGCCGATGGGTAAGTCAACGTCCGTTGACTTCATCATAGGGCGGTTGACTTTCTAAGTCAACCGTAGTTTACTTGCGAAGAGGAAGCGAACCCCGGAGGGAGCTTTGACATGTCGAAGCGTCGAGTCGCCGGCAGATCGAGTGAGGAGCCAGCCGGCGTGGGACCGAAGCGGAAGCGGGACGCCGCCGCGACCCGGGAGGCCATCCTCGAGGCGGCCACCCGCCGGTTCGCTAGCGAGGGTTACGACCGCGCCGGGGCCCGCGAGATCGCCGCGGACGCCGGGGTGACCGCCGCGCTGGTCAATCGCTACTTCGGCTCCAAGGAGGCGCTCTTCGCCGAGGTGATCAAGCGCGCCCTCGACATCGAACAACTGACCCGCGGCGGGCGGGCGGGCCTGGCGGAGCACCTGGCGCGGGTCGTGGTGTACGGCGAGGGGGACGCGCCGGACGGCCTGCTGACGCCATTGCTGCTCCTGCTGCATTCGGCCGCCGAGCCCCGCGCGGTCGAGCTGTTCCGGCGGGACCTCGACCGCACCCAGCTCCGGGTCCTCGCCGAGCGCATCGGCGGCGACGAGGCCGCGGTCCGGGCCGCCATGGTCCTCGCCCAGCTCATCGGTTTCGCGGTTTTGCACCGGGTGCTCCGCCCCGAGGCGTTCGCGCACGTCCGCGGCGAGGAGCTGGTGGCGCTCCTCTCGAAGAGCCTGGCGGCCAGTATCGGCTGAGGCGGCGGGGCGATCCCGCGCTCCGCAGTTGGCCGGACCGCGTCATCGGCGGTTCGGCTTGAAGCGGGCCTCCGCGCATCGGCGTTGGACTCCAACTTCACGCACAGGTGGCACGCCCGTCGTTGCCGCGGGCGGTCCACGGTCCTGGCCGATCCGCGCAGCCCACCCTCTTAAGCGTTGCAGGGGGACACGGGAGACGGTAAAATTGATTTTGATTTCGCCACTGACATGCGGGGCTGCCTCGATGGGTGAGAGTCAGACCACCTCCGCCGTGCAGCACTACCTGGACGCTCTGGCCGGGGACACGCCCGCCGACCCGATCGTCCGGGCGCTGCTCGACCGCGCCGTCCGGCGGCTGGAGACGTTGTGTGCCGGCATGCTCTACCGGGGGTATCCGCGCCTGGCGCAACCGCCGCTGTGCCTGCAGCCCGACGAGCTGCTCGGGGCGGTGGTGGAGCGGCTGCTCAAGGCGATGCGCGAGGTCCGCCCGAGGACGGTGCGCGAGTTCTTCGCCCTGGCCAGCCAGCACATGCGGTGGGAATTGAATGACCTGGCCCGCCGCCTGGATGAACGGGCCTCCGCCGCCGAGCTGAACGAGGCGCTGGTGCCGGCGCCGGCCAGCAGCCACGCCGCCTTGACGCCGGACGGACGCCGCATGCTGGAGGCGATCGAGGGCTTGCCGGCGGACGAGCAGGAGGCGTTCAGCCTGATCCGCATCCAGGGGCTGACGCAGAGCGAGGCCGCCGAGGTGCTGGGCGTGTCGACCAAGACGGTGAAACGCCGGGTCAACCGCGGGCGGATGATTCTGGCCGAGCGCCTGAGCGATCTCCGGCCCGATGCGTCTCCGACGGAGGGGTTGTAGGCGACCTCGGCGGGGCCCCGCGGGCCAGGTCGTCTCAGCGGGAATCGGGGCGGGCGGCGTCCGGAGGCCGTGGCGATGTCCGGCGACCCGCGAGTGGAGCGCCTGATCGAGGAGATCCTCGAATCCGACCGCACGCCCGGAGGAGGCCTGCGGGGACTGCCCCGAGCTGCTGCCCCGAGCGTGAAGGCGCGGCTGGGCCAGATCCGCGCCGTCGATGCCCAGTTCGACGCCCTGTTCCCGCCCTCCGGATCCGGCCCGGCCACCCACATTTCGGCAGAGGCAGGCCCGCCGCACTTCCCCGCCTTCGAGGTGCGGGAGTTCCTGGGCCGCGGCGGCATGGGGGTCGTGTACAGGGCGTGGGACCGGCGGCTCAAGCGCGCCGTCGCCATCAAGATGCTGATCGCCGGGGCCTCACGCCCGCCCGGAGGAGCTGGAACGATTCCTGCGGGGGGCCGAGGCCGAAGGCCAGCCTGCGGCACCCGAACGTCGTGCAGGTCTACGACATCGGCGACCTGGACGGGCGGCCGTACTTCACCATGGAGTTCGTCGAGGGGGGCAGCCTCGCCCAGAAGCTCGCGGGGGAGCCCATGCCTGCCGGCGAGGCCGCGGCGCTGGTGGCGACGCTGGCCGACGCCGTCCAGGCGGCGCACGACGGCGGGATCATCCACCGCGACCTGAAGCCGGCCAACGTCCTGCTGACGGCCGACGGCACGCCGAAGGTCGCCGACTTCGGGCTGGCCCGGCGGCTGGACGGCGGGTCGGGCCTCACCCTGACGCGGCGCCCCGCTCGGCACGCCCAGCTACATGGCCCCCGAGCAGGCCCAGGGCGACTCGGACACGCTCGGGCCGGCCGCGGACGTCTACGCGCTGGGGGCGATCCTCTACGAGGCGCTGACCGGTCGGCCGCCGTTCCGGGCGGCGACCGCGGCGGAGACGATCCGGCAGGTCATCGACGACGAGCCGCGCGCCGCCGTCGCGGCGGAATGCCCGGGTGCCGCGCGACCTGGAGGTCATCTGCCTGAAGTGCCTGCACAAGGATCCGGACCGCCGCTACGCGAGCGCCGCCGCGCTGGCGGAGGACCTCCGCCGCTTCGGCCGCGGCGAGCCGATCACGGCCCGCCCGACGGGACCGCTGGAGCGGTCGGCCCGGTGGCTCCGGCGCCGCAGGGTCCAGGTGGGGGTCTTCTTCCTGGGGTCGTTGCTGGGGCTCGGGCTGTTCGTCTCCGGACTGTGGCTGTGGTCGGAACACGAGGCGGGCATCCGGCGCGACCTGGACCGAGCCCGACGCGAGCAGAGCCTGGTCGCCCGGGCGGACACCATTCGATTGAAGCGCTCGACCCTGGCCGAGGGGCGCTTCAACCCCGCGGCCGAGCGGCGCTTCAGCAATGCCCGGGCGGACCGGGACTACGAGGCCGCGTTCCGCGACGCGGGGCTCGGGGCGATCGGCGACGACCCGGAGGCGGTGGCGGCGCGGGTCGCGGCCTCGGCCGCACGCCGGCCGCTGGTGGCGGCGCTCGACGACTGGGCGGTCTGCGCCGCCGACGGACGTCGCCGGGCGTGGATCCTGGCGGTGGCACGGCGGGCCGACCCGGACGCCTGGCGCGACCGCGTCCGCGACCCCGCGGCGTGGGACGATCGCACCGCCCTGGCCGGATTGGCCGGGACGGCGTCGGTTGCGGGGCAGCCCGCGCCCGTCCTGACCGCGCTGGGGGAGCGGTTACACGACCTCGGCGGGGACGGCACCGCCTTCCTCGCGCAGGTGTACCGGGAGCATCCGGACGATTTCTGGGCCGCCCTGACCCTGGCTCGGGCGCTGCAGGAGGGCGCGGACCCCGAAGCCGCGGTCACCCCGTACCGGCGGGCGCTGGAACTCCGCGGGGACTCCGCCGCCGTCTACAGCAACCTCGGCCTCATCCCGCACGCCCGGCGCGACTGGCACGAGGCGTACGACCTCTACGAGAAGGCCCTGGAGATCGACCGCGACTTCGCCCCGGCCCACAACAACCTGGGCCTGGCCCTGAAGGGTGAGGGCAAGTGGGATGAGGCGATCCATCACTTCCGCGAGGCCGTCCGGCTCGACCCGGAGCTGGCGCCGGCCCACTACAACCTCGCCGAGATCCGGGCCTTCGAGGCCGGGATGGACGAGGCGCTCATCCATTACGGACGGGCCCTGCGGATCGACCCCGCGTTCGCCCTGGCTGAGTACATGCTGGGAGTCGCCCTGGCCGGCGAGGGCCGGCTGGACGAGGCCGCGGACCGCCACCGGCGGGCCGTGCGAGATCGACCCCGCGGACGCCAGGGCCCACGACAGGATCTTCGGTTGGGCGTCGACGGAGGGGTTGATTCACTACCATCGGACCCTCGAGCTCGATCCGCAGCTCAGCCTCTCCCGCAACAACCTCGGCCTCGGCCCGCGGGACGCCGACCGGCTGAACCAGGCGATCGGCCATTACGAGAAGGCCCTCCGGCTCGATCCGGGCCTATTCCGCGCGCACGCGTCGCTCGGCCAGGCCCTGCTGGCGCTCGGGCGGTTCCGCGACGCCGAGGCCGCGACCCGCCGCTGCCTCGACCGGATGCCCCGGGATCATGAACTGCACGCCAACGTCATCGCCCAGCTCCGGCGCTGCGAGCGACTGATCGCCCTGGAGGGTCGTCTGCCCGCCGTGCTCCGGGGCGACGAACAGCCCGCCGACGCTGGCCGAATCCGTCGAGTTCGCCGAGCTGTGCGGCATCCGGGGGCAACTGGTCGCCGCCGCACGCCTGTACTCCGAGGCCCTCGCCAGGTCCCCCCAGTCGGCCGAAGACATCCGGACCGAGCACCGCTACAGGGCAGCCTGTGCCGCCGCGTTGGTCGGCTGCGGCCGCGGAGGCGTCGGCGCCGATCTCAGCCGGGAAGAGCGGGCGCGCTGGCGCGGGCGGGCCCGGGAGTGGCTCCGGGCTGAGGTCACCCTTTGGACCAGGGCGCTGGACGGCGGACCGCACGCGGACCGACTCCTGGTCCGCGACCGGTTGGCGCACCTGTGGGCCGACCCCGACCTGGCCGGGCTGTTCGACCGCGACGCACTGGACAAGCTTCCCCCGGCCGAACGCCTGGAATGCCGGACGCTCTGGGGCGAGTTAGACTCGCTGATCGGACGTGCTCAGGACCTCAGAGTCGCCCGGGAGTGAACTGCGGCCCACCGCGCCCGACGAGATGCGTTTCAGAGTCACCAACCCGTGAAACAGGCCCTTGCCCGGTCCCGCTTCAAAGGTGCGAAGGGCGGACCAACTCGGCGACGGCGGGCGCTCAGACTGGGCGACACTGGGGCGGCCTGCGTCATCGAGATAGCGCTGCCACAAAGGCTGATCCGGTCTGTTTCTTGGCCTCAAGGCCTCTCCGAGATGGACGACGCTCCTACACCCGCCCCGGGTGTCACCCATTCTCGCCGCCGTTCACATTCGTCACCGGCCTATCAGAAGGCATCCGAGCTAACGACCCCGCCGCCTCCCTTGGTGCCGAGGCTCGAGAGGATGTTCATGCTCATCGAGTCGTTGACGAACTTGACGCTCCCGTCGCCGAAGAGGACGTTGGCCCCGCCGGGGTGGTTGCTGTTGATGTTCGCGAAGTTCGACCCGTTCGCGGCGTTCGGCCAGCCGTTGGCGCCGCCGCTCCGTGGAACATGCAGTGGCTGAACGGCTAGGTCTTCGAATTCGGGGGGACGATGGTCGTGAACAGCGTGAACCCCGTGCTGCCGATGGCACAGATGTAGCTCCGCGTGTTCTCGATCCCGTTGCCGGCCGGCCCGGCGGACGGGGTGGCCGATGAGCCGGACTGGCTCGAATCGACCGAGGTGCGCGACGACCTGGTGGATCGGATCGACGAGCGTTTCGACCGCGAGCTCTACGAGGAGGCGGCGCTACGGGTCCGCCTGCGGGTCGAGCCGCACACCTGGGAGGCCTTCCGGCTCACCGCGGTCGAGCAGATGAGCGGCGCGGCCGTCGCCGAGCGCCTGGGCATGACGGTCGCCACGGTCTTCAAGGCCGGCAGCAAGGTGCAGAAGATGCTGCGCGCCGAGATGGACCACCTGGAGCGGTCGGATCCCGAACGGCCCCGAGCCCGCCCGGCGGGGGCCCCGACGTGATCCCGACCTGCCCGACGACCGACGTGCTCGTCCGCCTCCTCGCCGACCAGCTCGGCACCTCCCAGGAGCGGTCGGTCGGCGAGCACGTCGAATCCTGCGTGGTGTGCCAGGAGAAGCTCGAGCGGATCACCGGGGCCGGCGCCGTCCCGGCGCCCCGCAACCCGTCGCCGGCCTGCGCGGTCGACGAAGACTTCCTCCGGGCCCTCAGGGCGAGCCCCCCGACACTCTTCCGCCGGGCCGAAGACCCGCCGAGCCGGCCGTCACCGGGCCGACCCGCCGGCGCAGGGCCTTCCGGCAGGTCGAGTTCGGGCTGATCCGGGAAGTCCCGGACCCTCCGCCCCCCGTGATTGCGCAGGAATCCCAGGCCCATCACACCGTCTCCGCCACCCGGGCGTCGGCGGTCGAATCCGACCGTTCCGCCTTCAGCCACGTCGGCCTCTCGCTCAGCCCCTGGCCATACAGCCGCCAAGCGATGGCCGCGCGGCTCACGAGGAGGTCGCCTGCCAGGCGATAGACGAGGAAGCGGGGCACCCGGCCGTACTTCTCCGCATGGTGTCCGTAGAGGCACGGCAGACGGCCTCGGGCATCGGCAGCTCGGCGGAGAATCGGTTCGCCTGCCGCTCCATCTCCGCCGTCTCGGCATCTCCGGATTCGTTGATATGTTCGTCGCTCTGGGTCATCTCCGCGTCGGCCGGGTCGCGCGGCGCCGGCTCGGGAGCGATGTGGAGGCGATAGTGGCCCAGCTCGTGCGCCGCCGTGAACCTCCGGCGCGGCAGGCCGTCCGCTTCGCCCGCATCCTGAAGCTCCTGGAACTGCTCCACGGCCGGGACCGCAACGATATGGCATCGCTGGCGGCCGCCCTGGAGGTCGGCCGCCGCACGGTCCAGCGCGACATCGACGTGCTCCGGCTCGCCGGGGTGGGCCTGGAGTACGACGTCGACCGGAAGAGCTACGTCCTCCGGGGCGACTACCGCTTCGCCGTCGCCGGCCTGTCCGACGACGAACTCCTCGGGCAGGCGACCGCCGTCGCCCTGACCTCGGCGAAGGGACTGGACGTCGGCGAGGGGGCGGGGCCGACGGCCCGGAAGATCCGGGCGACGGGCCGGGAGAGCGTCCGCACCCTGCTGGAGGACGCACTGCGGGTCACGTCGGTCCTGGACCTGAAGCTGGCCGACCACGACGGACATAAGGAGTCCATCCGCACGATCCAGCTTGCCCTCGTCGGGAAGCATGCCCTGGAGGGGGCCTATGCGAGCCCCTATCAGCCCTCCGAGAAGATGATCCTGCTGCACCCGATCCGGCTCTGCCTGGTCAAGCAGGCCTGGTATCTGATCGCCAGGCCCGACGGCTCGGACCATCCCGTGACCTACAGGGTGGCCCGGTTCCGCTCGCTGAGGAAGCTCGGCCTGCGTTCGGAGGTCCCAGAGGAGTTCGACCTCCGGGCCTACTTCGGGGACGCCTGGGCCGTCTTCAGGGGCGAACCGAGTTACGACGTCGAACTTCGGTTCGCCGCCGGGGCGTCGGCGGTGGTGACGGAGACGACCTGGCACCACACCCAGCAGGTCGAGCAGAACGACGACGGGTCGGTCACGCTGTCGTTCCGGGTGGACGGCCTGGAGGAGATCGTCTGGTGGGTCCTCGGCTGGTCGGGGTCCGTGGAGGTCGTCCGGCCCCCTGAGTTGCGTCGGATGGTCGTGGAGAGGCTCCGGCGTGCCCTGGGCCTCAACGCCTTGCAGGAGCCTCATGAGTAGAGGACAGGGACCGCGAGCGGGGTCAGGTAATGGCCAAGAAAAAACCGGACGGCGTCTCGATCGGCAAGTTCGACATCCTCGCCACGTACGCCTACGCCAAGGCGCTGCTCGACGGGATGCCCGAGGGCGAGGCGAAGGAGCGGGGCATCGTGGCGGCGATCATGGGGGCCAAGGCCCGGCTGGGGCACGGCGGCGATCATAAGGCCGAGAAGGCGGCCGCCGAAAAGAAGAAGAGGAAGACGGTCACCGCCGAGTCGTTCGACCGGCAGGTCGCCGACAACATGGGCCCGTTCTTCGGGGACGTGTTCCTGCCGGCACTGAAGCGCCTCGCCGAGGCGGGACTGTCGTACGAGGACGTGAAACGGGCGGAGAAGATCCCGGGCACGTGGGGAGCGAAGATCACCGGCGAGCAGTTCCGCGAGCGTGTCGACGACCTGCCCAATCGGGAGCAATGACATCCCGGCCCACTTGGGGCGTTGCCGCACGGCGAAGACGATCTGCTCGCGGGTGAACGGGCTCTTCTTCATCGCCTCGGTCCTCCAGCCGAGTCCGATCATCCCATGACGGCTCTCGAATGCGATGGACCAGCCTCGCCGGTCGAGCGCGCGCCGCCATGATACCCCCATGGCGGTCGGTGTCGTTTGCCGGCGGAGGATCAATCCCCGCCGCCCCCCGCGTGCGGGCCTCCTGCGGGTCTCCGGACTCGGTGTGGCGAAGCCGGTCTTCACCGCCTCGAGCGCGTCGTCGAACGCGAGCGGCCGCCGGTGGCCGGCTTCCGGATGCCGTTGTCCGGGATGTGTCCGACGAAAACGTCTCTCGTCGCAGTTCCTTTCAGGTCGGCTTCACTTTCGCGTGCTGATCTAGTGTTATATTAGCATTTGGTTTCGGCGTGTAAATGAGTGCGAGGCGCGGCGGGGAGTCAGGGAGACATCGGGCCGGCGCGGTGCGGCCGGACTCTCGGACGTCGCGTTGCCCCGCTCGCGGCAGGGTGAGCGGGGGCTGAGGCCGCGGCCGGCGCGGTCGGGAGGCCTTATGTGGTAGCCTGGGACTCGACGCCGACGCGGGACCGAGACATCGCTCCGATTCGGTCTCACGTACCGTACCCCGCCGATGCGCACGGACTCTCGCCCTCATGTCCAGCCCCGAGATCCGCAAGATCGCGTTCGTCGGCGACTACCTGCCCCGCAAGTGTGGGATCGCCACGTTCACCCGCGACATGTACGCCTCGATCGCCGCCCGCAACCCGGATGCCGACTGCTTCGTCGTGCCGGTCAACGACCGGCCCGAGGGATACGCCTACCCGCCGGAGGTCCGTTTCGAGATCGAGGAGCAGGACCCGGACAGCTATCTCCGGGCGGCCGACTTCCTGAACTTCGCGAACACCGACGTCGTCTGCCTCCAGCACGAATACGGGATCTACGGCGGGCCGGCGGGCAGCCACGTCCTCGGCCTGCTGCGGAACCTGCGGATGCCGGTGGTCACGACGCTCCATACAGTCCTCCGCGAGCCCGACGCCGACCAGATGCGGGTCCTGACTCAACTGGCCGAGCTCTCCGACCGTGTCGTCGTCATGACGAGTCGCGCGCTGACGTTCCTCCGGGACATCTACGGCGTCCTGGAGGCCAAGGTCGACCTGATCGCGCACGGGATACCCGACACGCCGTTCGTCGAACCCGGCCTCTACAAGGAGCAGTTCGGGGTCGAGGGGCGGCCCGTGGCTCTGACCTTCGGGCTGCTGTCGCCCAACAAGGGCGTCGAGCACATGCTCCGCGCAGTGCCGGAGATCCTCGGCGAGTTCCCCGACTTCGTCTACATCGTCCTCGGCGCGACCCACCCCGAGCTGGTCCGCGAGCAGGGCGAGCGGTACCGGCTGAGCCTGGAGCGCCTGGCGCGGGACCTGGGGATCAACACGAGCGTCATCTTCTACAACCGGTTCGTCGAGCTGAAGGAGCTGACCGAATTCATCAGGGCGGCCGACGTCTACGTCACGCCGTACCTGAACCCCGCGCAGATCACGTCTGGGACGCTGGCGTATTCGTTCGGCTGCGGCAAGGCGATCGTCTCGACTCCCTACTGGCACGCCGAGGAGCTGCTGGCCGACGGCCGCGGGGTGCTGGTGCCGTTCGCCGACCCGCCGTCGCTGGCCCGCGAGGTCCGCGGGTTGTTGCGCGATGGGGCGCGGCGGCGTGCGATCTGCGAGACGGCCTACACGCTCGGCCGCGAGATGGTGTGGGAGCGATCCGCCGAGCATTACATGGATACGTTCCGGCGGGCGCGTCTGAGGCCGACAGGACCAGCCGTTCAGGCCGCTGGCCGTGCGCACGCTCGCGGAGCAGCGGGCGGAGCTCCCCGTCTGGCGGCTCGACCACCTGGGGAGGATGACCGACGCGACCGGCATGCTCCAGCACGCCACCTACACGATCCCCAACTTCACCGAGGGGTATTGCACCGACGACAACGCACGCGCCCTGTTGCTGACCGTGCTCCTGGAGGAGCTGGGCCAGGACGGGCCGGAGATCCGGCGGATCGCGACGGCCACCGCGGCCTTCCTCCAGGCGGCGTTCGATCGCAGTCGGCGCCGGTTCCGGAATTTCATGGGCTTCGACCGCCGATGGGTGGAGGAGTTAGGGTCGGAGGACAGCCACGGCCGCGCCCTCTGGGCGCTGGGGGCCTGCGTCGGCCGGTCGCGGCGGCCGGACCTGCCGTCCTGGGCGGCTTCGTACTTCGACCTGGCCCTTCCGACCGTCCTGGAGATGACTTCGCCACGGTCCTGGGCATTCGGCCTGCTGGGCGTCCACGAATACCTCCGCCGGTTCGGCGGCGATCGGCTCGCCGGGCAGGCCCGCGACGCGCTGACGGCCTCGCTCGTCGACCTTTATGAGCGGACCGCCACGCCCGACTGGCCCTGGTTCGAGGAGGTCCTGACCTACGACAATGCCCGGTTGCCACACGCCCTGATCGCCGTCCGGCCGGGACGGCGGCGACGGGCGGGCGATGGAGATCGGCCTGGAGGCGCTGAGATGGCTCGTCAGCGTCCAGCGTGCCCCGCAGGGACACTTCCGGGCCATCGGCTGCCATGGCTTCTACCGCAAGGGCGAGTCGCCGGCCCGGTTCGACCAGCAGCCGATCGAGGCCAACGCGACGGTCGCCGCCTGCCTCGAGGCGTACCGGGCGACCCAGGACCCCCGCTGGATGGACGAGGCCCGCTCCGCCTTCGAGTGGTTCCTCGGCCGCAACGACCTGGGCCAGGAGCTCTACGACCCGGCGACCGGGGGCTGTTGCGACGGCCTCCAGGAGGACCGGGTCAATCGGAACCAGGGGGCCGAATCGACCCTCGCGTTCCTCCTCTCGCTCGCCGAGATGAACCTGCTGGAAAGCTCCCTGGCGGCATTCCGCCAGGCGCGGTAGGGTGCGCCCCTCCGAGGACGGACCGCCACTCCCGCGCGACGAGGTCGCAAGTCTCCCACATGGACGTCAAGCGCACCGGGATCATCCTCAAGCCGACCAACTCCCGCGTCGTCATCCGGCCGTTCGAGCCGACGAGCGAGAACCGGATCGAGAAGATCATCGCCCGCGTCTCGTCGCTCCCCGAGGCGGAGGTCGAGCGCCTGCTGGAGAGCGTGATGCGGGAGTTCCGCGAGCGGCACCAGCGGACCCGCGAGTTCTTCCTGCACCGCTTCGAGCAGGTCCGAGACCACCTGCTGACCGACCGGCCGCTCAGCGAGAGCCGGCGGCTGCTGATCGGCTCCTACTTCACCCAGGAATACGCGCTGGAATCGGCCGCCCTGTTCAACCCGTCGATGGTCTGGCACCCCGACCAGTCGGGCCTGCCCGACGGCTCCCGCCGGTTCATCCTCAGCCTGCGGGCCACCGGCGAGGGGCACATCTCGTCGATCACCTTCCGCTCCGGCGTGATCGACGCCGAGAACCGGATCCGCATGGACGAGCCGACCCGGTTCGTCGCGGCCCCGGACCTGGTGCCCAACGCCCTCTACGACAAGAACCTCTTCTACCGCAAGCTGACCGAGCTGGGCATCAACGGCCCGCTGACCGAGCAGGTGATGGCCGCGCTGGGCGACCGGTTCACGCTCGACGACCTGGAGCGCACGCTCCAGAACGTCCTGCGGCACAACCGGGCCCGCCAGCGCGAGTTCGAGCCGATCGCCCACACCATGCTGGTGCTGGCCAAGGCCAACTACGAGATCCGCTTCGACCCCGAGCTGAACGTCTCGGAGCGGATCATCTTCCCGTCGTCGCCCACCGAGACCAACGGGATCGAGGACGCCCGGTTCGTCCGGTTCACCCACGACGACGGCCGGGTCTGCTACTACGCCACCTACACCGCGTACGACGGCCGGGTGACCCTGCCGCAGATGCTCGAGACCGAGGACTTCCTCCACTTCAAGGTGAGCACCCTGAACGGGCCGGAGGTCCGGAACAAGGGGTTCGCCCTCTTCCCCCGGATGGTCAACGGCCAGTACGCGATGCTGTCCCGGCAGGACAACGAGAACATCTACCTGATGTACTCGGACATGCCCCACTTCTGGTACAGCAAGGAGCTGATCGCCAGGCCGACGTATCCCTGGGAGTTCGTCCAGCTCGGCAACTGCGGCTCGCCGATCGAGACCGAGGCCGGCTGGCTGGTGCTGACCCACGGCGTCGGGCCGATGCGGAAGTACGCCCTGGGCGCGTTCCTGCTCGACCGCGACGACCCCTCGCGCGTGATCGGCCGGCTGGAGACGCCCCTGCTGGAGCCGAACGCCAACGAGCGCGAGGGGTACGTGCCGAACGTCGTCTACAGTTGCGGCGCCCTGCTCGCACGGCCGCGAGCTGATCATCCCCTACGCGATGTCGGACTACGCCAGCACGTTCGCCACCGTCCCGCTCGACGACGTGCTCGGCGCCATGACCCGGGCGTGAGGCGGTCAGCCCGGGGCGGTCATCGCGCCGAGCAGCTCCCGCTCGCGAGAACTCGGCGACCGCCGTGACCGCGTCGGCGGCCCCGTAGTAGACGAGGAGCGTCTCCCCGTCCTGCACCACCCCGGTCGGGAAGACGACGTTCGGCACGAAGCCGGCGACCTCGAAGTCGGCCTCGGGGCACGAAGAACGGCTCGGGCGTCCGCCGGAGGACCCGGGCCGGGTCGTCCGGGTCGAGCAGGAGGGCCCCGCCGTAATACGTGCCGACCTCGCCCGGCCGGGTCGGCTGGCGGTTCCCGTGATAGATCTCCAGCCAGCCGTCCGGGACGCGGATCGGCGGCGGCCCGGCCCCGACCCGGCCCGATTGCCAGTCGCCGCCCGAGACGGCCAGCGGGGCGTGCGCCCCCCAGTGGATCAGGTCCGGCGACCGCGCGACCCACATCTCCGGCCGGGTGAACGGCGTCCCGCAGACCGGCCGGTGCAGCGCGGCGTAGGCACCGCCGATCCGCTCCGGGAACAGGACCACGTCCTTGTTCTCGGGGCAGAAGATGACCCCGTGCCGCTCGAACGTGCGGAAGTCGGTCGTGCGAGGCCAGGGCCGTCGCCGGCCCGTGCCGCGACACGGCCACATAGGTGAAGTAGAACCGGCCGTCCAGCGGGGTGATCCGCGGGTCCTCGACCCCGAACTCCTCCACCTCCGCTCGCGGGCGGAACGTGACGCTCGTGATCTCCCGCACGGCCCGCCCGTCCCCGCAGCGGACCACCCTGCAGGTGCGAGGTGAAGGTGAGCCGGACCAGCCCGTCGGCCTTGCGCCGGACCACCCGCGGATCGACCGGCTCCAGCTCCGCGTCGGGCGACCCAGTCGATCGTCAGGCCGCCGGTCGGGTCCCACCGCGGCAGGCCGGTGAACCCCGGCCGCCGCTCCCGGGGCCGCTCGGCCACCCGGACCAGGAGCACGACCTCGTCCCCCGCCCGGACCGCCCCGGGGTTGAAGACGCCGACGACCTCGAAGTCGTCGCGGGACGCGGGCACGTCCTCGGGCCGCGAGCAGGAGCCGGGTCGAGAGCCGCCGGACGGTCATCGGCCGGCCCCCGCCCGGTGGGCCAGCGCGTCGGCCTCGCAGGCCGATCGCGAGCGAGTCCCGGCCGTTGACCTCGGTCACGACCCGCCGGTGATCGCGGTCGCGGATCCAGGCGACCTGGTCCTCCATCATCGACCGGAGCAGCCGGCCGTAGAGCGGCGACTTCGCCTGGCCGTCGCCCGCACGAGAGCTCGATGATCTGGTAGGCGTCGATCGCCTTGCCCCGGCCCCGGCAGGCGCGGTCCTTGCCGCCGTAGGAGGCGGCCACGTCGAGCCGGGCCCCGGGGAACAGGTCGCACAGGTCGCGGGTCTGCCGCTCGTCCACCACCGCATGGATCCGGGCCCGGGTCGGCACCCAGTCGTAGAGGGTCACGTCGCCCCGCTCGAACACCAGCCGGAGTTCCTGGCGGTCCATCCGCCCGGCCTGGTGGAAGCCGTGGTAGAAGTTGACCAGGGCCGCCTCGCCGTAGCGGACCGTGCGCGTGGACGTGCTCCTCGATCGCCGTCCCCGGCCGGACCCCGACCTGGGCCGCCTCGACCCGCCCGTCCCCGAGCCACCCGGCGAACAGGTCGAAGAAGTGGACCCCGTGCTCGACGAAGATGCCGCCGCTCTTGCGCGCGGTCCCAGAACCAGTGGTCGGCCGGCAGGTTCTCGTCCGAGGCGTAGTTCTCGAACGACCCGTGGAGCACGTCGCCCAGCACCCGGCGCCTCGACCAGCCGGCGCACGGCGTCGAAGAGCGGGTTGTACCGCTGCATGAGGTTGGCGACCAGCAGCCGGTCCCGCCGCCGGGCGACGGCGATCAGCTCGTCGGCCTGGCCGACGGTCATGGCCAGCGGCTTCTCGACGATCACGTGCTTGCCGGCCTCCAGGGCGGCCATCGCCTGCGGGTGGTGGAGGAACGGCGGGGTGGCGATGTAGACCAGGTCCACGTCGTCGCGGCGCGAGGAGCTCGCCGACGTCGTCGACGTTCTCGACCCCGAACCGGGCGGCCGCGGCCAGCGACGCGGGCCGGTGGGTGCCGGCCATGCCGACGAGCCTGACCCCGGGCACCTGCGTGAATTGCTGGAGTGCGAACAGGCCGAATCCGCCGCAGCCGATCACGCCCAGACCGATGAGGCCGTCGTCCATGGGTCGCTTTCCGGGAGTTGGGGGGCGAACGGCCTTACGGAGTCGACGCCATCCCCGCAAATAATTATACGATATAGCGGCACGAAATCCTATATTTGATTGGCTTTGACGGTTTTTGCTTCTTACGCGCCCGCGACTGTTACTCGCGCCGCTGCCCTTAATCTCGATCGAGCAACAGGCGGATTTCCGGGCGGCCCGCATCGGCCAAGATCGGGTTGCCCTCCTCGGGACGCCAACCCGATGCGATTGCCTCGTGTGCCCTCACGGTACGGCGGATGATGGTCTTGGTGACGGTTCTCGCGGCGATCGCCGGGGCAAGGCCTACTGACCCGCCCCACGTCGAGGAACCCGGCCGGCCTTGGGGCTGAGTGCGATCCGGGGTCGCTGAAACCTAAGATAAAGACCCCGGGCGGCCCCGTTGGCCGCCCGGGATCGCCGCGATCGGCGCGGGATAGGTACAGCCGACGATGCCTCATCCGCGGCGGAATCGTCCCCGGACCATGGCGCGGGCGGCCCCGGCCAGCCCGAGGCCCAGCCCGATCGCCGCGCCGAGCAGCCCACCGGCGCCGTAGCCGACGACCGCCGCCGCGACGCCGAGCATCACGACGACCCGGTCGCTGAGCTGGTTGAAGAACCGCCTCTTGTCGGCCCCGCCGAACGGCAGGACGACGTTGTACAGCTCGCGCAGGCCCGGCGCCGGTGAAGCCCGAGGGCCGGCGCCCGCGGCGGCCGCGTCGTCGGCTCATCGGTCCTCCTTCGCCGCGGGCGGCGGGTCGCGGCGGCGGGTCGGCCGCCTCCGCCCGGGCGCGGCTCGACCGCGACCGTCGCCGCGACCCGGCGGCGGATCCGCCGGGCCAGGGCGGCGATCCATCGCCGCTTCTCGTCCTCGGTCATCCTCGTCATGGTGACACCTCGTCGATCTGGGTGCCGGGCGGCTCAGCCCGCCGCGGCGGCGCGGAGGCCGGAGATCAGCCGGCTCGCCTCGGCGGACGAGACGCTCCCGGCGTCGAGCCCGTGCTCCGCCAGCAGGTCGTCGGGCTGGATGCCCCGCGACCGGGCGATGGCGCCCAGGGCGCGGAGCTGCCGCGGCGTCGCCGGCCGGGCCGGCGGGCCTGGGTCCGTTCTCCGTCGGGATGGTCGTGCGCGGGCGATGGTCGGGGCCGTCGGCGCCGGCGAGCCGGGCCAGCTCGGCGTCGACGGCGCGGGCGCAGGCGGCGTAGGCCGACCGCACCCGGGCGTCGAACTCCTCGGGGGCGTCGCGCAGCAGGCCGGATTCGAGCTCGAGCTCGACGCCGCAGGCGGCGCCGATGGAGCCGTAAGCCGGGCTGGCCGACCTTGCGCGAGACGCCCACGCTCAGCTTCAGGGGCATGGTCCCTCCTCGTGTTCTTGGAATGGGTGATCAGGGCCAGCGGCGGACCGCATCGGGGTCGACTACCCGGCGACGTCCTGGAGCCGGATCTGGCGGAGCTGCGCGATCGTGCTCGCCAGGAGCCGCGACCGCCGCCGCTCGCCCCTCAGGGCCGAGACCAGCCGCGCCGACCGCGACCGGGCCTCGCCCAGCGCCGCGTGCAGCGCCGACCGCCTCCTCGATCAGCGCCGCCATCCCGCCGGGCGCGGCGGGCCGGGGCGACGGCTCGGTCTGACGACTCGTCTCGACCTTCGCCCGCGGCGGGGCGATCGTCGCGGCGACGACCCGGGCCGGCGCGGGTGCGTCGGCCGCCGTCGACTCGACCCGGACGGCGTCGTCGGCCGGGCCGACGAGCGCGGCCTCGCCCAGCGGCTGCCAGGCGTAGGTCCGCCGGCCGTCGCGGGCGCAGAGGGCGGCGTCGGGGCCGGAGAGCGCGATCTCGATGAACCCCAGCCGCGCCGCGCGGCCGAGGTACTCGCGGTTCATGGCGGCGCGGGCCGGCGGGCCGGCGTAGCTCGAGCGGGCCAGGACCAGCTCCGTCGCCGGGCCGGCCCCGCCCCGCGCCCGCACGGCAGACGCGGCCGTTGAGGTCGAGCGTCGCCGGCGCGTCCTCGTCGTCGGCCCCCGGCAGGCGATCGAGCGCGTCGGCGAGGAACGCGGCATCGGCGGGATGGAGCCGCAGGCGAGTGGCGCCGGGGCCCGCGGCCGGGACGGCGCGGTCGACGTCGGGGAACCGCACGCCCGATCGGGTCGCCAGCCAGATCGTCCACGGGCCGGCGCGGAAGGCGACGAACTCGCCCGCCAGCGCCGACGTCGAAGCCGTCGTCGCGCGGCAGCTCGGGCCGCGCGAAGGCCGGGCAGCGGCCGACGAGCAGGTCGCCGGCCCAGGGGAAGGTGAACCCGCCCTGGACGAGGAGCTGGCGGCCGTCGGTGGCCGCGACCTCGCCCCGGCCGCCCCGGAGCTGGATGCAGTCCAGGGCATAGCGCGGCAGAGGCCTCGCCGGCCGTCGCCGACGCCTCGGCCAGCGCGTCGAGCAGCGCGGGCGTGGACTCGTCCCAGAGGTCGGGCGGCGCGGGGAACTCGGCGAGCGGCGCCATCTCGGGCACGTCGTACTCGCGCGAGGCGGGGACGCCGCGGTCGGACCAGCGGGCGCGGGCCCTGCCCGGGCCGACGGCCTCGATGACGACGGGCGACTCGTCGCGGCCCTCGAAGTCGGCCAGCGCCTCGAGCGGCAGGGCGACGGTCCCCGAGTCGGTGCGCGGGCAGGGCGCGACGTGCTCGACGGCGATGCCGCCGTACCGATAACGCACCGGTAGTTGGGCCCCGAGTTATCAATCCTGAGCCGGTCCGGACCCAGCTTCGCCCCAGCTTCAGGACCTCGACATTAGGCGCTGGCGGGCCTTCGGCGCCTCGCCCTTCTGACATTGGAGGCAAAGACAAGACACGGGCGGTTGGGGAGCAGGCCGCGCCGTCTCGAGCGGTTCGTCCGCATCGATATCGCCTTGCAGGATCCGTCCAACCTGGGACTCGAACGCCGATCTCTCCGCGCCGTACATCCCGCCCCTCGCGCCCTCGAAGCCGCATGTCCACGCGGCGAGCGCCTGCCCGTAGCGGATCGCGTCGCGAAGCTCGGGTGCGGTCGTCTCGGCGAGCGCCACGGCACTGCCTGCCAGCAGCCTTTGGATGATCCCCGCCGTGCACCAATCGCCCGCGCCGGCCGTATCCTTGACGTCCTCGGCAGCCAGCGCCTTGGAGCAGCGCCAGCCCCGAGTCGCCGACCCCGGGAGGTCGCTTCGATATCGCAGGCCATTCCTGCCGAGGGTCTCGATGACCAGTCTTGGCCCGCCGATCGACTCGCATTGTTCCGGGAGGTCGTGCAGGCGCTGGTGGGAGTACTTGACGATGTCCGAGAGCTCCCAGGCTTCGCGGAAGAGCCCCGGGTGGCCGACCGAGGAGGGCTCAAAGACGACCGTCGCTCCGTGCGCCGAGGCCTCGCTCGCGAGCAGGAGGGCTCCGCGGGAGACACGGTCGAAGAAGAAGACTCGCGGGGAACCGAGCCCGCCGACGATGGCCCGCGCGAAGGAGGCCAGGATGGGCTTGTGCCCCGGCAGCCGGGTGCCGCATTCGGGACAGCGCCACGAGAAAGTGTGGTAAGGCTCGCCGGATGAACGCTTCCCGATCCGGTGGACGATGATCGGCGTGCTCCCGTCCCCCTCGAGGGAGACGAACCGCGTCGATACGCCCCATCGCCTGAGGTCCTCAAGGATGCAGTCGGCGGCGGCCCCGGGGCAGAGCCGGGCGACGGGCGCGGACTGCCACCCGAGGTATCGTAGCGCGAGCAGGACGTTGCCGCATGTCCCCCCCGCCCAGCGTCGAGGCGGCCGCTCGTCCCCGTCGATCCGGATGTCGTCGAGGGCCAGGAGGCCGGTCCCGATCGCGAGGGGTGCCTGGCCGGTGGATAGGTTCACGCTTTTCATGAGCCCGGGCCCTCCATGCTTCCGGTTGGGGGATAGGCTTCGCCGTGGAGCCAGATATGCACAAGGTCTCCCGCGTCCCGCAACGCGTGCGGCGTCGAGGCGGGGTAGGTCCACCTCGTACCCGAGAGCCTCTACGTACATGACGGTGAAGTCCCGATCAAGGGCAGCCATCAGGCACCCGAGGGCGAGGGCCTTGCTGCCGACCGGCGAGAGGATGGTCTGCGAGCCACCGACCTCGGCGAAGACGCGCCGTCGGGCGTCGTCCATCCTCAGAATCGTACGGTAGAGGTCGAGCGGTCCCCGCTCACCCGCGTAGACGATGTCCCCCGAGTCGACCTGCCAGGCGTTCTCGAATTCCTCGCCGAAGTGCTCGATTAGCTCGTCCCCGAGCCGGGGGCGCGACGCCGGGAAGGGCAGGATCGGGCAGACCGCGTGCGGCTGCACGCGCTGATGGATCCGCTCGAGCACCCACCGCTTTCCACGGGCGAGCTGCGGCATCCAGAGTCTCGCGGCGCGTGAGTTCGCGTCGAGGCCCCACCCGCCCTTGAACCCGTGGACCGTGTCGGCCACGTCGGCAGAGGCGGCCACGATCCCTGAGTCGGTGGTCGGCTCGTCGGCCACGATCATGTGCAGGTTGAGCCCGCCTCGCTCGGCGACTCCGAGCAGATGCCGGACGATCGGGAACGCGACGCCGACGGACAGCGCGCTCAGGTCGACGAACACGTCCGTCAGGCCCTCGAGCGCGAGCCTGCTCATCAGCCTCACGGCGTTTCTGCCCCCGACCACGGCGTTATCGCTCGCGAAGATGTCGAGCGCGGCGACCGTGCTTCCGGGGAGCAGCGCGAGGAGGGCGCGCTCGTGCGTCTCGGCCCGCTCAAGGAGCGCCCGGTCCGGGCGCGGGCGCTCCTCGCGGAGGAAGAAGCCCGCCGAGCGAGGCCCGGCGACGCCCGCCACGATCTCCGAGACGGCCGTCGAGCGGGGGTCGAAGCCCGCACCCGCGACGACCAGCACCCGCCGATGCTTCTCCGCGAGGTATTCGCGGAGGAACGGCTCCGTGTGCCGGCCTCGGTGGTAGATGCAGCGTGCCCAGCGGGCCGGGTTCATGGTCCGGGCTCCCGGAGCATCTCCGCGAGCTCCTTGCTTCCGCTCTCGATGAACCCGCCGCGCTTGAGGCAGAGGCCGTACTTCAGGATGACCATCCCGCCGAGTTCTAGGAGGCACCACTCCCGCCCCTTGGTCTGGTGGTGGGGAACGAGCGTGACGGCGTTGTAGGCCACGCCGAACTGAAGCACATGGGCCAAAACGGGGTGCGAGGCGGGGAGGGCCTCGAATTCCTCCTGGGGGATGCCGAACGCGTTCGGGACAAGCCATCCGTTCGGCTGATTCGTCACGTCGACGCAGCGCCTCGCCATGCCGGCGGTGAGCCTCCCGACCAGGGCATGCTGGGGGAAGTCCCAGTCGCTAATGATCTGCTCGCCGCGCTTCTGGAGCAGACGGTGCTGCGTCTCGGCACTGAGGAGGGCCGGCTTCGACCGGATGATCTGGGTGGCGGTGGTTTCGACGAGGACGGCGGCGAGTTGGAGGAACTGCTCGGCGTTCTCGGAGCTCGCGTCGCAGAGGTCGTCGATGCCGTAGAAATACGGGCGTTCGAACTTGTGCAGCAGGTGGAGCCGCGCCGCCTCGTACACCGAAGGGTTGGCGGTCACCGGGCGGGAGGGCTCGGGGTCGTCTTCTGCGAACATCGTCGTCTGGCCCCGCCGCTTGTCGTAGCGGTGCATCATCACCGAGAGCATGGCCAGGGCAATGTCCTCCGGAACAGGCTTGCCGCCGACCCGGTAGTTGTCGACCTCCTTGCGGAAGGCCGCCCGACGTTGGTCGGCGACCTGGATGCGTCGCTGGGCGGCGTCGACGCTTTCCGCGAGCCGGCGATGTGCCGACGCGGAAATCAGCAATTCCTCGTCACCGAGCAGGTCCCCGAGCACGACCAGATTTCGGGCGCTGAGCAGGGGCATCCGTCGGAGATAGCGCCCGGCCATGTCCTTGGCCATCCTGCGAAAGATCGTCCGGTTTTCGCGGCGCGGGCCGCTGCTCTGGAGCAAGACAACCTCGGTCTCGCGATCCTGGCTCAGTCCCGGGTAGCTCGCCGCCACCGAGCGGTCTTCCGTGACCGCCGCGAGCGCCTCCTGCGGCAGGAGCACGTCGAAGCGGGCGATCATCCACCGGGCTATACGAAGCTCACGGCGCGCGAGCCAGCGCTGCAGGGCCTGGAACTGGGCGGGGTGGAGGACGTGGGCGTCGTCAAGGATGGCGAGCGGTCGTAGAGGGACGGCTTCCGCGCCAGCGATGCCGCCCGCTATTTCGATCCGCTCGATGATGTCGAACGGCTGGTAGGCGCCCGTCGCCTCGTGCGGGAGGTCGGACTCGGCGGGGGCGAGCAGCGCCCCCATCACCTTGTAGAGGGCCATCTCGACGGCGCGAGCCCGCTCTCCGAGACGGACACCGTCGAGGCCCCCGATGGTCTCGACGATCGACTCGGCACCGGCCCGGGCGACGATCCGCACATCCGACGGGTCGACGCCAGTCGAGCCGAGATGGCGGAGCCATGCCAAAACCGCCCTCGCCTGGATTAGGGCGGTCATGAGGCCCACTTTGAGGCCGTCGGGGTAGGGAAACTCCCAGAAGTCCCGGTAGTCGGTCTCAAGGGGCAGGCGGCAGCCTAGCACGCCGGGACGGCCCTCGGCCAGGGCGCCGCAATCTCCCAGCGCGCCGACCAGGGCCTGGTAAGTCGGGACGGTGCTGTTGCGGAGGAGCGCGGCGAGCGTGGGGTATTCGAACAGCCGGGCGAGCGTCGTCTTGCCGCTCCCGGGCGTGCCCCGAAGCAAGACCAGGCGGTCGTAGAGCCTCCCGGACTCGCCGGACTTCTTCAGGAAGAAGGTCACCGGCTCGGGGCTCACGACGGCGAGGAACGCCTCGTCGTCGCGGAGGAACTCGGTGGCTCGCCTTAGGAATGGATTGTCCATGATCCCCCCCGTCGCCTATACGTGCCGCTGCCGCCTGCGGAAGAGGGGACGCATGGCGTGCCTGCCGTCCTTGCCCTCCGTGTCCGCCCAGAGCAGCGCGAGCGAGTTGTTCGGGGTGTTGTGCTCGAGCACGAGCGGCAAGGCGCACCGGCCGAAGCCGAGCCGCGCCTCCTCGCCCCCGAGCTTCATGTGCTTGGTCTCGATCGATTCGTCGTAGTAGTCGCGGACGAGGGCCAGGAAATCGGCGTGACGGCCAGGGTCGACCGGGAAGTCCGGGGGCAGGACGGTCCCGTAGGAAAAACGGACCCGCTCGTACCAGCCGAGGCCGTCCCGAGTCCGTGCGGCCAGCGCCTGGGCCTGCCTCGCCTCGGCCGTCTCGGTTGCGCGGTGCGTCGCGAGGTAGTGGTGGACGCAGAGCACCCAATCGGCCTCGAAATGCGTGGCGACGACCCTCGCCTCGGCGAGGTCCTCCCAAAACCGGAACAATTTGCCGTTCCAACTCCCCTTCGCCGCGTCCCAGCGGAGGAGGGTCGTGCCGCTGCCGATGAAATCGTCGACGAGGAAGACGAAGGCGAACCTCGCGTCGGCGTCGCCGAGCGCCTCCCGGAGATCCTTGAGGGCATCGTCCCACTTGGCGCGGATGACACGCGGCGCCGTGAGGATCTGCTCGTTGCTAACGATCCCCGCGTTCGCGCGTCGGAACACGTCGATCCGCGCCCCATCGCTCAGCTCGATGAAGAGCGTCTTACGGAGCAAACGCTCGTAATCCGCGGCAGCCGCCGGGTCGGACCAGACGCGGTAGTTCGGGATGCCCCGACGCTCGGCCGCCGCCTGCATCAGCCTCCACTGCACCGTCTCGGGGAAGAAGACGTCGACCAGGTGATTCATCTCGGGCGTGCTGACGTACACAAGCTGGTTGCGAACAAAATCGTAGGCCACCTCGCGACGATCCTGCGGGAATTGCTGGAGCCAGTCGGCGAGGCTCTCGACGAACCGGGCGCCGGCGCGGAAGTCCTGATAGCCATCGTACTTTATCTTCGCCATCAGGACGAGCCACGCGAACTCGGCGCGCGATCGCTCGGTGTCCCATCGCATGATCTCGCCGAGCTTGCCTAGGATGAATTCGAGGTTCACCGGCCTGTCCTTTCGTCATCGCAGCTTGAAGCGGAGCCCTGCGCCGAGGACTTCAGTCGCGAGAGATAGCCGAGCGTGGCTTGGGGGCCCCGAGACCCGGGCTCGGCCAGGTTCCAGCACGAGTCGGGGTCGGGCGAGACCTCGTCGGCGCTCAGAGAGAAGGGGCCGGTCAGCAACATCGAGTCGTTTCCCGGCCACCGGCCCCGATCGCCGATGCACAGGACGGGGGCATCATGCCTACGCGCTGCGAGCGTCCGGACGAACTCGATCACGGCCCGTTTGCAGACGCCGGGGGCGACGACGTCGATGGAATGGCCCGAGCGTAGCGCCGTCACGCCGGCCGCGTCAAGCTCGCATAGCAGTCGCCCGGCGCGTTCCCAAAGCACGCCCGCTTCGAGTCCGGGCGGATCGGACTCGATCGTGATCTGTCGCCTGCGAAACGTCAGGGTGGCGAGCGTCGAGAGAGTGGGGTCGGAACGGAATGATTGGGCGACCCGGGCCAGCGGCTCCGACACCGAATCGGAGCCGTCCGGCCGCCCGTCGTCGTCGAGCGGGGCGACGTCCCCCCCGTTGTAGTACCCTACGACCACTCGCTGCCAGTGCCGGCGATCGATCGCGTCGCGTAGTGCCGCCTTGACCGACTTGCCGCGGCCCGTCGCGACGCCGACGATCGCCCGCGCGAGGAGCAGCCGCTCGATCTCTGCGGCGACATCGCCGCGCAGCGGGTCGAACCGATGTGTCTCGTCGCAGAGAGTGCCGTCGTAGTCGAAGATGACTCCGGCGAAGGCGACCGCCGAGAGCCGCTCGACGAACCGTCGGTAGGCGTCGCGCCAGACGTCGAGACGGCCCCGGGTCACCAGGGTCGGGACGGTCGCCCGGCTCTTTCGTTCGATCGCGGCCGCCTCCCGCGCCGGAAGGCCGTGATTCGAGCCGTTGAGCGCCCCGAATGCTCTAAGGTGATAGATTCTGCGGCCGAACGCCGGTACGCCCGGGTCGCCTGGGTCGATGCCACGGACCTCCCCGGCCTGTCCCGTGAGCACCAAGACCCTCGCGAGGGCGGCGAGGCAGGCGTGCGCACCGCGGCCCGGAACGTCGACCTTGAGCGTCGGGACCCGCTCCGGCAGGAGGGCAAGCAAGGACTCGCTGAGTTCGCGATCGTCCTCGCTAATGAGCGCCACGACGCCCGAATCCTCGCCCCGTTTGGCCAGCCAGTGGTGTCGGCCGTGTGCAAAGTTCCGGAAGTCTGCGAGTTGGACGGTACCGAGTGCGGCCTCGCTGAATTTTGATTCCAAATCGACGGCCGCGGCGTGGGTCGAGGGGCCGTAGAGGACGAGAAAAGTCTGCCGTCCCCAGAAGGATCGGACGTCTCGACTGGCCCCATAGTCTTCGGGCGCGGAGGTATGGTTGCCAAGCAGCGAGTCGAGGTTGGGCGGTAGACCGTGGTCCGCCGCGGCCGCACTCGCGTAGGCGCGGAGTAGGACGACCGCGGTGGCGAGGAGCGAGTTGGTGGCCAGAAATCCGTCCTTACCGGACGGATGTCGAAAGTCGATGAAATCGACATGGGGGCGCTCGGCCGCGATGGCGGCGAGGGGGGAGCCCGTGCTCGCGCACAGGACTACGAAGCGACGTGGCTCGCGCCCGACGAGTCGCCGAAAGGCTCCGATCACGTCCGGGTTCTTGCCGCCCGCGGTGAGCATCATCACGGCCGAACCGCGGAGCGTCTGAGGGGTCGAGACGGCCTCCAGCGGCGTCATCGCGGAGGCCGCACCGGACGTGAACTGGCGGTGCAACGCCGCGGCGAACTGGGCGGACGTGTGTGAGCCGCCGGAGCCTACGGCGATCAGGGGATAGGCCGAGGCCGCCCTGAGCGCGACTGAGAGAGCGTCGAGCGGAACTCTTAGCGCCCAGGTGTAAGTATCGTGCAGTCGCGAGAGCTCTTCGGCGTACGGTTTCCCCACTCAGCCCTCGCTTTGCCCCGGCCTCCGGTGATGCCCGCCCCGATAACCCGTCCTGAGCCAGGGACACGACGGGGTGAATATCGGCAGAAGCCGGATAGTCGGATCAGATCTTCGCCTTCGATCGCCCTCGGGATCTAGTGAGGATCGGATCGAATACCTACTTCGAATATGGTCGGAGCACCATGCCGTCCGCGCACACCGCAGATGGACCCGGTGGACAAACTAATAGTAATCACAAACGCATTGACTGTCAGCACAAAAAGCGAGTCACGTCGTCTTGCTCTGGTGTTGACAGATGCGTCCTCGTGGATGCCGGACCATAGGGGAACGCGACTATCGCGTCCGATGATCAGACTGGGCCACCACCGGCTGGAAGGCGTTTGGTGCAGTCGGCTGAAAGCCCGACTGAGGAGGGGACGAACGAGATGGAGGCGGTCGTCTCAGTTCTCACGATTTGAGACAAGGGGTCCAGGGCCATACACAGAACGCCGAGCGGATCCCCACCTACTGGAAGTGGTCGCCTGGAAGGCGAAGGATTATAGATCCCAGAACTCGGACATTAAACGATCGGCGGAGGGCGGGGCCGAGATCAGGCGGCGAGCTCGCCGATGACGGCCCCGGCCTCGGCGACGTAGACCTCTTCGTCGGCGAAGTCGAAGTACACGTCGCAGCGGCCGCACTCGGCCAGCGCCGGCTCGCCGCGCTTGCCCCGTCCCTGGTAGGCGGAGGGCCGCCCGCAGAGCGGGCAGTCGAGCACCGGCGCAAGTGTGGCGGGTCGCGAGTCGGCGCCTCATCGAACCCGACGCCGAGGCTGCGGGTTGTGGACAGTGGCTCGCCGGCGGCGGCGACCACGGCGCCCTGGATGACTAGATTCGACTAGTGAGGTTCATAGGGGTCAGGGGGAGGCCCGCGCGCCTTCAGCCTCCGCCCCGGGGCCCGAGCCCGGCGCGAGACCGAGGCGTGCGGGCGCGTCGGGCCCCGCCGCGACCGCGAGGCGGCCCGGCGGGGGATCGAATGGTCATCGAGAGGCCGCGGCCGTCCTGATGTCCGCACACTCGCCCTGGAAGGCCCGCCAGCTGGCGCCCAGCCAGGCCCGCGCCTGGCTGACCGCGCCGGGCGTCACGCCCAGCCGGCGCGCCACCTCGCCCGTGGCGTGCCCCTCGGCCAGCAGCCCCGCCGCGAGCCGCTTCCTCTCGGGCAGCCGGCCCATCCACTCGGCGAAGTCGAGCCGGAAGCAGGCCTCGTCCGCCGGCGTGCACCGGTTGCCGGCCGCGGACCAGTCCTGCCAGGACGCACCGGTCTCGTCAGCCCCGGGCGTCGAGTCGAGGCTGAAGAGCCGGAAGCCGGTCTTGGCCTGGGCCCGCCGCTCGTAGACGTCGGTGCCCGTGGCCCGGCATCCGGTCCCGAGCCGCCGGCCGCGGCGGACGTACCGCGCGGCGTTGGCGGCGATTCCGGTCGGCCCGACCGCGAGCGGGTCGCGACCGCGGCGGGCCAGGCCGGCCCAGGCGTGCCAGGCGGCGGCGCGGCCGTCGGCGACCGCCTCGTCGCGACGGTGGCGCGGCAGGCGGCGGAAGGCGAAGCGGAGGACGTAGTCGATCCGGGGCAACTGGGCGACGAAGGACCGGTGGGCCGGCGGTACGTCCGATGCGGTCAGGCTGGCGATGCTCATGGTGCGACCTCCGGTTGAGAAGGCCGACCGCCCCCCGCGAGGGGACGGTCGGCGTGACCGTCCCCGCGGGGACAACGAAATGAAGTCCGACCCGCCCGGCCGTCGGCCGGCGGTGGCCTGATCGAGAACGACGGACGGCGATCCAGAAGGCCGACGCCCGACCTGGCGGGCGGTCGGCAGCGACCCGGGCGCTCACCGAGGTCCACGGCGGCGAGTCCGCGGGAAATGCCGGACGGGGAGTGCCCTCGGTCGGCCTCGCGGCGTCCCGGTCGGCCGCGCCCTGTGGCGACAGCCACCAAGGCCGCGCCGCCCGGTCGCCGGGCCGCGCCGAGGGAGCGACGGGGTGGAAGCCCCCGCCGCCATGGGCCCCAGAGGGGCCGCCACTGCCTCCCGGGCGGCAAGAACACCGGCCCATCGCCATATCGTTGCGCGATCCGGGACGGAATTTAGGCCGCGAGTCGATTTGCGCTCTTGGTGATCGTGACCTTGAATCTCTTCCACGACGCCCGCGCGAACCCGACGATGACGCCGCGAGGCGTTGAGCACACTGAACCTGCTATTGTCGGGGCGCGCAGACGAATGCGGAACCGACGATGACGCCGCGAGGCGTTAAGCACGGCGACCAACCGAGGACCGCCGACGGCGCGGCGTTCGCGAACCCGACGATGACGCCGCGAGGCGTTGAGCAGCTATCGCGAATTCTCGTCGGCATGGTAACGGCCACCGGCGAGCCCGACAGCGACGATGCGAGGCGTCTACCAGGGAATGCAAGGCGCGACATCGGAGTACTGCATGCGGTCGGATCGGTTGCGGAAGGCGCGGGTAGCCCGGCGACGATGGCTGGCCCTCACCGAACGGGCGGGTTGGCGCAACCACCACTTTCAACATTTACGAGGAATCGCTTAAACTGCTATGCCGCAGTCGCATAGGACCCGGTGCACGGAGGCACGGCGATGGCCGCTCAGTCCCGGATGGATGTCGCGATCGAGGTCAGTCCCTTGACGGTCCTGGTCCGGGGGGTCCTCGAGTGGGCCTGCCCCGCGGCCTTCCTCGAGAAGCTCTTCGACGACCGGTGTCGCCCCGAGCAATGGAATCATAAGCTGGGCATCTCCGCGATCACCTGGCTGATGCTCACCGTCGTCTCCGGTGCCCGGCGCAGCGTCTTCGCGGCGTTCCGGTCGGACCGGGCGAGCGAGGCCCCGACGATCTTCGCCTCGGCGGCCGCCCTGTACGCCAAGTACGGCCGCATCAGCCCCGATTACACCACGGCCGTGGTCCGGGAGTCGGGGCGGCGGATGCGGGCCCTGTTGACCGACGCGGGCGTGAAGGGGCCCTTCGGCTGGGAAGGTTACCGGATCACCGTCCTCGACGGCACGGACCTGGCCGGGACCGAACATCGCCTCAAGCCGCTGCGGTCGATCGAGGCGGCCGGATTGCCGGGGCGGTACGTGGTGGCCTACGACCTCGCCAGCGGCCTGGTCGTCGACGCCGCGGCCGGCGAGGACGCCTACACGTCCGAGCGCGAATTGGTGCGGGGCCTCCTGGCCGACGCCGCGGCCGACCAGCTGTTCGTGGCCGACCGGCACTTCTGCACGACCGAGATCCTGTTCGCGATCATGGACCGGCGGGCCTCCTTCGCGATCCGGCAGCACCCGTGCCTGCGCTGGCATCCGTCGAAGGAAGCCGAGGTGGTCGGGAGGGCGGCCGCCGGGGAGGTCCGGGAGCAGCCGATCGAGGTCGAGGACACGAGCAGCGGCCGACGGCGGGCGATGCGGCGGATCGTCCTGAGGCTCGACACCCCGACCGACGACGGCGACACGGAGATCGTCCTGCTGTCCAACCTGAAGGGGATCGATCCGCTCCGGATCGGCGAGCTGTACCGGGAGCGCTGGGCGATCGAGCGTCATTTCTCGCTGGTGAAGGCGGTGCTCCACGGCGAGATCGCGGGCCTGGGTCGTCCTCGGGCGGCCCTGTTCGCCATGGGGATGGCGCTGGTCGCGGCCAACGCGACGAACCTGGTGAAGCAGGCATTGCGGGTGACGCACGGGGAGGCGGAGTTCGAGAAGCTGTCGGGTTATTACATGGCGGACGAGGTGGCGGCCAACTACCGTGCCGTCGATGTCCTGGTCGCCGAGGCCGAGTGGCGAGCCCTGGGGAGAGAGCCGTCCGGCGGGTTCTGGAGATGGTGCCGGGTCGTGGCCACGTCGGTGCGGATCCGAGCGTTGCATAAGCACCCCCGCGGGCCGAAGAAAGCCCGGCCACGCCGTACCTCGGGTGAGGATCGTCACCACTATTCGACGTATCGTCTCTTAGAAGACGAAGAAACGTAAATGTTGAAAGTGGTGGTTGCGCAACCCGCCCACGCCGTGGGACTGGGTAGGGTTCAGCCGGCCTGCCGTTCGCCACGACGGCATCGCAATGTCGTCCCCCTCCTGGAGCTCGTTCACCGGCCGCGAGGTATGCCCGAGGACGATCCGCGCAACCTCCTGGCCGGACTCCCGTCGCCGTGTGATGTGTGGAGGTCGCGGCGACGGGCAATGCCAACGGAGTTGGCGAAGGTTCGTCGGGGACCCGCCCCCCGGGATTCTCCGCCGCGCGACCGTTGGCCGATGCCAGCCCTGGGCTCACATTCGGAGCCGGACTTCCGCTGCTCCTCATGCCGTCGCGTCCATCAGAGTCTCCGAGGCGTGGAGGCGGTCCGATGAGCGGAAGAATTACGGCAGGTAGATCCTCCCGTCGCGGACCTCAAGGGTCGCGGCCTCGATCAGATCGTGAACTACGCCATCGACGACCTGCCTGAGCTTCGCCCCGGTCGACCGGAATCCGAGCGCGCGCGCGACCATCGCGGCGAGCTCGTCCCGCCCGAGGCCGATGTGAGCGGCCGCGAGGCGGAGGATCGCCTCGCGGACCTCGGCGGGCGGGAGCATCTCGGGCCGGCGCAGCCCGGCCGACTTGACCCCGTCGCGGCAGCGAACGGGAACGGCATCCATCCCGCTGTGCGAGAGGAAATCGGCGTCGCGGCGCACCTTGCCGGAGCGGGACGCGGCGTCGATCGCGGCCGATGTCGCGTCGGCGATCCGCGCGCCGGTGCGCTGCAACCCCCACAGCGTGGTGATCCGCCGGGCTACCTCCTCGCGATGGACCGGCCCCTCGATCTCGACGACCCGCGCCACGATCTCAGCCAGGGCGCGGGGCAGGTCTCGTGGATCGGCGTCCCGCTCGGCACGTCGATGTCGGCCTCGACGTACGGAGACGCCCACGAATCGGCCTGGGCCGGGTCCTCCAACGCGACCGGCTCGGATCGCTCGATCTCGCACACTGAATTCACGGCAGCGGGCTCAGCCTCCACGGCCTCGTCGGCGGCGCCTTCGTCCGCCTCTGTCTCGATTCGGGCCTTCTCGATCGCCTCCGCGACTCTCCTCAGCTGCTCGCCCGGGCGGTGGAACCAGTCCGTGCTCCAGATCCGGTGGATCTTCCAGCCCCGGTCCCGCAGGACGGCCTCCCGCAGCCGGTCGCGGTCGCGGGCCGAGCGCGAGGAGTGATAGGTCGCCCCGTCGCACTCGATCCCCAGCAGGTAGCGGCCCGGGTCGGGCCGGGTCGACGACCGCCAGGTCGATGATGAAGCCGGCCGTCCCCACCTGGCGATGGACCTCGTACCCGAGCGCCCTCCAGCGCGGCGGCGACCTGCCTCTCGAAGTCGGAGTCGTAAGTCGCCGCCGGTCGGCGCCTGGTGCGTCGAGGACGCCCGTGGCCGCGTATCGCAGGAAGGTCTTGAACGCCGCCGCTCCCCGCGACCGGGCCCGCTGGAGGTCGATGTCGTCGGCGGTGATCGAGCTGAAGACCTCGCACCGCTCGCGGGCCCGCGAGATCAGGACGTTCAGCCGCCGCTCGCCGCCCTGCGACCGAGAGCGGCCCGAAGTTCATCGCCATGTAGCCGGACGCATCGCGGGCGTAGCCGACCGAGATGAAGATCACGTCCCGCTCGTCCCCCTGGATGTTCTCCAGGTTCTTGACGAAGAACGGCTCCGGCCGGCCCGGCGAGAAGAACCCGGCGAGGTCCGGCGTGCTCCTCTGCGAGCACGCTCGAGCTCGTCGCGGATCGCGTCGCGCTGGGCGACCGAGAAGGCGCCGACCCCGAGCGACTTCCTCGGGATACCGCCGCGCGTGCTCGATGACCGCCTCGGCGACCGCCCGCGCCTCGACGCGGTTCGTCGCCGTGTTGCCGCGATCGAAGACGCCGTCCTTGACGGGGCGGAAATGGAGCCCGTGCATCGGCCGTGATCGTCGTCGGGCTCGGGACGACGTAGCAGGCGGTTCTCGTAGAACTCGCGGTTCGAGACGGCGATCAGCGAATGGTGGCGGCTGCGGTAGTGCCAGCGGAGCATCCGCTGCGACAGCCCCTGGGCGACGCAGAGCCCGAGGATGCTCTCGAGGTCGCCGGCGTTGAGGTCGCCGTCGCCGTCGCCCGCGGCGGCGTCGTCGTCGAGCATCTTGCTGAAGAATCGCGTCGGCGGGAGCTGCTTGTCGTCGCCGACGACGACGACCTGCCTCGCCCGGGCCATCGCCCCCAGGGCGTCGACCGGGCTGACCTGGCTCGCCTCGTCGATGAGCAGGAGGTCGAAGGTGACGCTCCCCGGCTCGAGGTACTGGGCGACCGAGATCGGGCTCATCATGAACACCGGCTTGATGGCGAGGACCGCCGTCCCGGCCTCCTTGAGGAGCTGGCGGATCGGCTTGTGCCTCCGCTTCTTCTCGATCTCCCGGCGGACGACCGCCATCTCGCCGCCGGTCGCGGCGCGGGGGATCGCGTCGTGATGGGCGGTCGCCACCTCGCCCCGCGCCATCTCGATCCGGCGCTGGTCCAGGGCCCGGAACTCCTCGATCCACTGCTCGTGGGACCGGCCGTCGAACTCCGCCAGCCCCGCGTGCCTGCGGAAGACGTCGCGGATCAAGCGCCTGGTAGTAGGACACCCGGAACTGGTCGACCGCCGCGCCGGCGGGGATCCGGCCCTCGTGCAGCCCCGCGACGAGCGGCGCGAGCCCGGCCTGCGCCAGCCTCCTCCTCCGCATCTCATAGCCGATCCATTTCGACAGGCCCTCCGGCTCGTCGCGCCAGCGGCCGAGCCGCGCGAGCAGGTCGCGGACCGGGACACGCGACACGGAGTCTCTGCCCGAACGCGTCGGCGACGTCGAGCTCGATCGACTCGGCGAGCTGCTGGAGGCGGCCCGAGACGCGGCTTGAGGTGGGCGATCACGGACCCGCAGGGCATCGCGCACGGCTTCCCGGTGAGTCCAGCCGCGCGAGGTGGGCCCGATGGTCCCAGGGCAGATGCGCGTCGCGGCACTCGCGATCCCAGGTCACGACGGCATCGAGAGCCGCCCAGTCGCTGGCGATGCCCTTCCAGGCGGACCCGAACGCGTCGCGCCCCAACGCGTCCGGGGGCGCCCGGGTCCGGCCGGGCCTGGCCGCCGTCGTCGATCGCCCCGGGCGAGTTCCTGATGGAACCGGCCTGGAGTTCGTCGATCGCGTCCTCGTGCGGTCGATCGGCCCTCGTGAATCGCCGAGGCCGCGACGCCCAGGCCGGCTCGATCGAGGGCCCGGAGGCACGCCCGGTATTCGACCCAATCCGCCAGCGCCTCGGGTCGCTCTCGCCACGCCCCCAGCCGATCGACGAGGGCGACGATCGGTATCGAGACGATCGAGTCGGCCCCGAAGGCCTGCGCGCAGTCGAGGCCGACCATACCGAACAAGGAGCTGAGCCGATCGATCGCCTGGCCCAGGCGCGCCGACAGCGCGCTCAATGGCACCCGGCAGCGCTCGATCTGCTCCAGCGTCGCCAGGAGATCTCGGTGATCCGGGCCAAGCCCCGCGGCCCGACACTCGCCGTCCCACGCCACGACCTCCGCCAGTTGGCCCCAGTCGGACCGCGAGCCCCTCCACTCGGCCCCGAAGGCGTCGCGGCCGAGCTGCGCGACCGAAGGGTCGTCGTCGAGCGCACGGGACGTCTCCTGGACCGTGATCACCGCGTCGACGATCTCGAGGCGCTCGGCCAGGGATCGCGGCGGGTCTCCCTTGAGGATGCCCCTGAGCGTGACCACGGCCGCGCGGTAGTCGCGGATGAGCCAGCGGAAGAGCGACCGCCCGTAGTCCGGCCAGGTGCCGCCGCGTGGCCGAGAGGTCGGTCCGCCAGGCGACGTCCGCGACCTTGCCCTCGGCCACGGCACGGCCGGCGGCGAGGGCCTGTCCGCGCCTCGACGAGCTCGGCGACCTGGTCCGGCTCGGTATCCCAGGCCGGGCTCCCGATCGCGGCGCGGTCCACCCGGGGGGCCTCGACGATGCGCCGGCCGAGCTGCTCGAGCCGCCGGATTTCCTCGAAGGCGGCGTCGGGCCGGGGCGGGAGATGCAGAGCGTCTCCCCAACTGGCGAGCGACGTCCTGGACGTCCCGGAGCGACTCGATCGTGTCGCCGAGACGAGCGCAGGTTAGCCGGCCCAGTTCCTCCGGGGTAAGCGGCTCAGCCCGCCCGACGCCCCGGCACGGGTGGTCGCCCGGCGGGCCGACCCGCCCGAGGCAATCCTCGCAATCGCTCGAGCCCGCGGTACCGCTCGAGGAAACCGGCCTCGGCCAGGTCGCGCCCGCGTCTCCACGAGCCGATCGATCTCGGGCGCCCGCTCGGCCCAGGCGCGGTCCGCGATCCGGGCGCGGTCCATCGGCGGGGCGTTGACCAGGCGGATCGCGAACTGGGCGAGTTTCTGCACGTCCCTGCAGGTGGCACGTCGGGCTGCGCGGGCAGCCCCAGGTCGCGCCCGAGCTCCGTCGCCGCCCCGGCGATCGTGTCCAGCGACGTGATCGCCTCGCCGAGCCCGGCGGCGAGCTCGCGGAGTTCCGCATGGAGGATCGGCTCGACCCGACGGACGCCGCGCCACGGGTGGTCCCCGGGCGGGCCGAGCGACTCCAGGTACGCCTGCAGCTCCTCGACGTCGAGGCAACGCCCGCGGAACAGGTCGGCGGTCCAGGATTCGAGCCCGGCCAGCCCGAGGTTCGACGCCTCGACGCCGCGGCCGTAGAGGGCGGCCAGCCGGCCGATGACCTGGTAGGGCGTCAGGCCCGACGGATCCGCGGGCGTGTTCATGACCTCCGCGTGCCGGTTCAGGCGCTCGATCGCCTCCTTCAGGGCCTCGAGCATGCCCCCCGGGGCCTGCGTCCGGGCGGCCGAGGGCGAGGGTCCTGCGCCAGCTCCTCGAGGACGGCCTTCTTGTTCGCCTTGCTGCTGTGCAGCTCCAGGCAGATCGGGCCGAGCCCGAGCCGCTCCAGGCGGCCGTGGACGACTTCGAGCGCCGCCATCTTCTCGGCGACGAAGAGGACCTTCTTGCCCTCCTTGACGGCGGTGGCGATGAGGTTGGTGATCGTCTGCGACTTGCCCGTCCCCGGCGGGCCCTGGACGACCAGGTGCCGGCCGCGCCGGACCTCCTCGATCGACGACCGCCTGCGAGCTGTCGGCGTCGGTGACGTGGACCATGCCGGCGGGCGGGATCAGCGGGTCGATCTTCTCGTCCTCGCCGCAGAGGGGCGGCTCGGAGGCGAATCCGTCGCCCAGGAGGCTCGAGAGGGTCGGGTTGCTCGCCCAGCGGCGAGTGCGCCGGCCAGGTGGCGGGGTCGAGGTCGCGGTACATCAGGTACTTGGCGAAGGAGAAGAACCAGAGGACCATGTCGTCCCGCAGGACCTCCCAGCGGGGCCGGTCGGCGACGGCCGGCGCGACGGCGTCGAAGTACGCCGTCGGGCGAGAGCTCGTCCATTTCGGGGACCTCGGGCAGGTCGATGCCGAACTCGCCCTTGAGCTTCGCCTGGAGCGAGAGGTTCGTCGTGATGTCCTCTTCGCGGTAGCCGGAGGTGGAACCGGCTCGCGGCCGAGGGCCGCTCGAGGTCGACCGGGATCAGCAGCAGGGGCGCGTACCGGGCCTTGTCCGACGACGGGGACTCGTACCAGTTGAGGAAGCCCATCGGCCAGGTAGAGGATGCTGACGCCCTGCTCCTGCTCGTACGTCTGGGCGTCGTAGTACATCGCCAGGAGGCGGGCCTGGAGGCGCTTCGGAGGTCAGGCGGGTCTGGAGCCGCAGGTCGATGTGGCGGGGGTCGGGCGTCCCGCCGCCCGGCGCCGCCTCGTCGGGCTGTGCCAGGCGGGGCGACTCCGCGTCGGCGGTCGTCCCGCCTGGTCCTCGCCCTCGGCCCGGGAGGAACGACATCGCCTTCCGCTCGCGCGACGAGCAGCCGGAAGACCTCCTCGGAGCGCTCGTCGACGACCTCGATCTTCCGCCCGCGCGAGGGCCCTCGGGGCGTGCTGATCAGGCGGTTACGGGCCGAGAGGTCGAGCAACTCCCGCCGTGCCCTCTCGATCCGGCCCAGGATGCCGGGAGCGTCCGCGACGGCTGCTTGCATGGCGCGATTCCGCCTTCCTCGCCCGCGTCGGCGATGACTCGGTCGGCATGCGGGCGGGCCCGCATCACCGAACTGCCTCGTTCGGGAGGACGAACGATTATCACGGGGACAGAATCATCCCGCAAGGATGCGACGGTATTCGTCCTGACGTGTTCAATAGCCCCCGCGGCTCGAAGGGCGCCGGAGAGGTCGGATCGCCGATCACGACACGGAAAGGGTGAGATGTCCGCCTATCGGCTTTACCGATCCAGCTCCCGAGTCGCACCCGAACTCGCGTCGCGGCGGTACTTCACCCGCCACGAAGTCGAGCATCGCTCGCGCTCGCATCGACGAGGGCCGACGCTCCGCACCATTCAGGACGTGTTGACCCGGCGCCGGGAAAATTGGTGTCGGCCACTATGGATGGGCCATCCGCCGGCGTAGGCGAGGCGAGATCCGAGGTTCCATCTGCAGGAGGTCCGGCGTGTCCGCATTCGCCGTGCACGCTGCGCGGGGTGGCGCGAACGACGGCCTCGCCGATTTATGGGAAGCTCCGGTCCGGTTTGCCCGCGCTGACGAGGGCTGGGGCGGCTGAAACGAGGAGGGCCGGGAGTACCACGCCCTGCGATCCAATCGACCGCGATCACGACGCGGAGGCGAAACAGCGGTGAGACCCGACGGCGAGACCCTCCCGCGGACCGCAGGCTCCAAGAGTCGCGGCATCCCGGCCACCTGGCGAGCCGTCGCTGCGGCGAGGAGCCGGTTGGCGCAACCCGCCTGCCGACGGGCGGCGTCGGGTGGGGAGCCCGCGGTCGCACGCAGCATCGTATGACCCCAAGAACGCAAATCGTAGAGGCCCCTCGGTGCCCTTACTCGGCCGGGCCGTCCGCGACGGGCGTGCTGGGACGGCGTCACCGGCGCGCGCCGCGGCCGGCCTGCCGTTCGGCCCGGGCGTCGCTCGGTTAGGGGAGACAGGCGTCGGAATCGGCGCCGCGGCAGGGTAGGACGACCGCTTGCGCCCTGGGCCCGGAGGGATGGTCCGGCCGTGGCGGCTCCGTCTCGTTCGACCCGGGCGTATCCGCCTGGACGGTGGCCGAGCGCCCGAGGTCGCCCGACCCGATCATGCAAGCCCAGCCCGACCTCATGCCCCTCGGGCTTTCGAGCCGGACGAGGGCCCAGACCTGCCGGCCGACGCGCGGGCGGATCGCCTCGACACGCGCATGTCAGCCGATAGTTATCGCCGCGGCGGCGCGACCGCCTCGGGATCGGTTGTTCGCGGGGAGCAAAGCGCGCGGAGCCACGGCGTCATCGCAGGGTGCGGCCGACTGTGACGCCATCGGACATCGTAGAAGCCTCGCGGTGCCGCCGCGAGGGTCATGTCAGAGTTTGGTCAGAGAATTCGTGGGAAACCGTGCGAAAGCCGGCTAAAATATCGACGTCAGGGGTGGGTCGGCGACGATGCGACTTGCCTTAAGTTGTTGGCATTCAATGGATTTCTCGGCGGATCTGGACGGCAATTCGGCTGACTCTTAATCAGCGGGTTGTAGGTTCGAGTCCTACGGGGGGCATTGAATACCAAAGGACTTACGGCGAGTCCTTCCGATCTGGCAGCGGTGGTCAGAATAATCGGTCAGGGGGACCAAGGGAGGTCGATAGGCCGGATCCACTCGCGGTCTCGCTGCAAATGCCGCGAGGGCCAGCGACTATCGTGCAGTGATCCTGCTCGCTATTATCGATAGGGTGGATCTCGATCACCGTGTCGATATGTCCGGACGGGACCATTATCATGAGCACCGTCGCACAGGGCGGATCGAATCCCGCCGAGAAGAAGGTCGATGGCAATGACGCCGAAGAGGCCTCGTCGGACATGATCGCCGAGTTCGCCGAGTTCTCCAAGAGCGCGGTACAGGTCGCGTCGCGCGGGTGGAAGGCCTCAGTGGACGCGAATGCGACGCTGGCCCTCGGGACCATCGACTCAATGGTCCGGTCGTCCGAATCCTGGTCGAAGGCCGTCCGGTCGTCCCTCCGGGTTCAGGCCGACACCGACGAGGTCGCATCCCTCTGGAAGGCGGGCGCGGAGATCGCGCAGACCTGGGTCAAGGACATGGCGACGCACTGGACCGAGGCGGCGAACGTCTTCGTCCGGACGCTCGAGGCGAAGGATAGCCGGGCCTGATCGCCGGCCCCCTCCCAAGCATGATCGACCGCGACCCGGCGAGGGGCCCGTCGACCGCATGAAAGCCTACCCCTACGCCTTCCACGTCGCGCTCGACGGCAACGGGATCAACGGCCTCGAGGGCCTGGCGGGCGTCTGCCTCTTCCTGTTCGACCCCGAGGACAATTCCTTCGCCTTCAAGATCATGTACTACCCCGGGATCGCGGCCGGCCACGCCGTGAGCATCAACCCGGGGAGGACCGTCGGGTTGCTCGGGAACTCGGGACAGCATCTGCTGTTCTACGACCCGAGGGACCTGGCCGAGCTCGAGCGCGTGTCGACCCTCCGGGTCGAGATCCCGGACAGCGCGCTGCAGGGCAGCACGCACGCGGTGTGGCTCAGCGACTCGGAGTTCATCACCGCGGTCGGCGACCATTTCTATCGCTTCGCGATCGACCGGCTGGCGGCCCCCGAACGGCTCGGGCCGCACCTGGTCAAGCTGCCGCACGCGATCAAGCTGACGAGCTCCCGGCGCTACCTCGTCTACGGGTCGATGGACCATCCGCGGCAGGGGGAGGCCCGCGAGGTCGGGATCTGGGACTTCGCCGCTTCGAAGGCCGTTCGGCTCCAGCTCCCGGCCACCTGCTGGCATGTCCTTCCCCACCCGACTGACGACCTCTTCTACGCGATTACATTCCGGGTCGCCCCGCAGGACAACGTCGATTACCTCGAGTGGGGCATGTCCTACCTGAAGGAGTACGTCTTCGAGATCGACGCCGCCACGGCGACGGTGACACGGCACTGGGCCGCGGGCCGGCAGATGCCGGCGCACATCAATTCCGACATCACGATTTCCAAGTCCGAGCTGATCTTCTGCACGGGGGGTAGCCAGACGATCATCTGCCTGAATCGCGACGACTTCTCGACCTTCTCCGTCATCGACGAGCGGGCCGGCGCGGGGGACATGCTCGCGAGGCCGAGGGAGGTCGCGGGCCAGGTCTACGACGCGTTCACCCGGGTCGGGGTGTTCACCAACGCGCGGCACTTCCTCGGGGCGCTGCGGGTGAGCCGGTTCTCGCTCCTCGACTCGGTCTACGGCTGCCAGCTCTCGCCCGACGAGCGGTTCCTCTTCACCGCGAACCGGGGGCTGAATCACATCACCGTCTACGACTACGAGACCAAGACGCCGCGGCTCCGCGTGCCCATGCCGGAGATCCAGGACTACGTGCCGAACCTGTCTAGGTTCGACGACCCGCGGCTCGGGTTCCACCACAGCGCCGTCTTCGGGGGGTGACGGTCGTTCACCCCGACGCGCCCGGCCCCCGGCGGCCGATGTATCCCTCGACCTCGCGGCAGAGGACCTGGAAGTTGCGGGGGATGACCGACGCGATCGCCTGCTGGACCAGGCCGGCATAGAGCGGCTTCGTGAGGAACGTGCGCTCGGGCCGCAGGGCGATCGCGCCCGAGAACGTGATCCGCGTGGCCCGGAGGTTCGCGATCGGCTCGAAGCCGGTCTCGCCCTCCGAGACGAGCTCGCCGCGGAACGCGTCGGGGACGACGCGCCAGCGGCACGACATCCGGGAGGCGTCCCACTCGGCGTGGTCGGTCCACCGGAGCATCTCGGTCGAGATGAGGTCCGCGAGACCCGCGGGCAGCTTCACGCGGGCCTCCCACTCGTTGACGACCCGCACGACCGACCCGCCGAGATCCTGCCGGGCGGCCTCGCGGATGCTCCGGATGTCGGTCAGCGACTCCGCCAACGACGGCAGGTGATCCCTCATCGTCGCCCAGACGTCCGCCGCCGGGTGCTTCACGACGGTGACTGTGCGGAAGCTCGTGGACATAGCAGGCTCCGATAGTCGGCCATCCGACCGAGGCGCACCCGATGGACCTCGTCGGAAAGGCGGAGGGAACGCCGGACCTCGGCCGAGACGCCGCCCGTCATCGCGATCCACCCGAGGGCCTCGGCGATGGCCCGCCGGAGCGGACGCGCCGTGTAGCCGATGGCGGCCGCCTTGCGGTGGCTGTACCAGAAGTACTTGCCGACCATGCCGAGCTGTTCCTCGGCGGCGAACGGCGAGTAATAGGTCCCAAGGCCCAGGGCCGAGAGGCCCCGCGACATCGCGACCATGGTACCCGCGCCGAGATGCCAGGCGGGCCCGGGCAGGCCGGCCAGGTCGGCGACAGTCCGGTAGAACGTCCCGTAGTCGACGTTGTGCCCGCCGAGGACGTAGGTCTCGCCGGCGGTCCCGGCCGAGGCCAGCAGGCGATGGCCGTGGGCGACGTCGCGAACCGAGGCGACGTTGATGCCGCCGTCGTAGGACAGTTTCACGGGGCTGGCGAGGTAGTTGAGGATCAGGCCGTTGCTCGGGCCATTGCGGCAGTCATAAGGCCCGACCATCACGGTGGGCGACGCCACGACGAGCTCGATCCCCGCCTCACACGCCAGGCGATGGGTCAGCTGCTCCTGCTCGGCCTTGACGCCGATGTAGGCGGGCAAGCCCGACCGGTCCGGGTCGCCGCATTCCGCCTCGTCGAGGACGTGCGGCCGGCCCGCCCAGCCCAGAGTGGCCGACGACGAGGTCAGCACGACCCGCCGCACGCCCCCGCCGACCGCCGCCGCGATCACGTTCTCCGCGCCCCCCAGCGCGACCGTCCGCATCTCGTCCCGGAATCGATCGCGGAAATCGTAGATCGACGCCGTGTGGAAGATCACGTCGGCACCTTCGCAAACCCGGGCGACGAAGCGCGAGTCGAGGATGTCGCCCTGCTCGGTCGGCACGTCGAGGTTCGTCAGCCCGTTGCGCCTCCCGCTCGGGCCGATCAGCGCGACGACCCGGTCGCCGTGCTCGACCAGCGCCCGCACGAGCTCGGCCCCGAGGAAACCATTGGCGCCGGTGACGACCGCTTTCATGGTTGGCTCGGCCCCCCGTCGGGCGACCGCGGGGCCGTTCCGTTCGCTCCCGCCGGGCGGAAATGGCGGAAGCCGCGCTCGTCGAGCGACTCGTCGTATTCCCCCGGACTCCCGCCGTGAGTCGCCGGCCTCCACTTCGGCGTCATCCCCCTCAGGCGGGACGCGGCATGGGCGAAGCTCGGCGCGTGGCGGTCGAAGAATCGTCGGAGGATCTCCACGGCCGATCCCGAGTCCTGCGAATCTGGCGGCCGGCCGAGCAGCGGGTCACGGCCCTCGTACGCCGCCTCGAAATTCGCGACGGTATTCTCCATGAACGTCCGATATCCCTCGCGGGCGATGGCCAGCCGCAGCTGCGCGAACTGCTGCGTCTCCATGAACCGGAGGGCGGCAGGGGCGGGGAACTTCTGCCGGACGACGATCTCGACCGCGAGGAGGCCGTCGGCCCCGCGCCGGATGGCGACGATTCCGTCGTCCGCCTCCGCGCTCCGGTTCTCGCTGGCCAGGGTGTGCCAGGAGATGACCTCCGCGTCGGGCGACCGATCGATCTGCTCGATCTTCGTCACGTCGAAGGAGTCTCTGCCCCACCAGGAGAGGAAGGGCGGCTGCGAGAGATACACCGCGCGCTCGAGCTGCCGCTCGATGCGTCCTCGTTCATCCACGGCGAGCGGGATGGCCGCGCCGCCGACGTAGCCGTTGAGGTAACTCATGGATCGGGCGACATCGAACTGCGCGAGGAAGTCGGAGAAATCGATCGCCAGGGACTTGCGGTAGACGGCGATGAACTCGCCGTCTCGGGTCTCCTCGACCCCGAAGGCGCGGGCATCATCCGGCGAGGACTCCAGGCGTCGTGACAATTCCTTTGCTCGGTCCGCCAGCCGCTCGAACTGGGCCGGGCCGATTGCGTCGATGGACAGGTTGACGGGGAAATGCCTACGGACCAATTCCGAGGTGTCGGCGACCCGTGCGTGCAGGAAGGCGAGCCGATCGAGGAGTTGGCCGAGGCCGCGCAGGAATGTGGCCAATCCGGCGCCGGGGGTCGCGGACACCGCCCGCCCCAGGCGTCGAGCGACGTCTCCCAGGATCAGGTCGTCGAGCGGGAACATGTCGAGGTCGACCTTCGAGGCGAGCAGGCGGCCGAGGGTGGCGAAGGCGTCGCCGGCGATCGGGGTAGTCTCGCTCTCGAGCCAGGAGTTCCGGTCGGGCAGGGCCGCGAACGGGGCGACGCTCCCCACGACGCGGATCGACTGGCTCATGCCGGCCGGGACCGCCGTGGCCCGGAAGATCGGCGAGGACGTTGGGGCGACGCCCATCTTCGTCGCGGCCACCCAGTCGACGATCACGGGGTCGGCCCCGGCGATCAGGGTGCGCTCCGTCGACGGGACGGGCCGGAGAGTGCCGTCCGGGCCCAGGCAACACGTCCACCCGTCAAGGATCACGAACTGGGGACCGGCCGCCCCGAGAAGGTAGCGGACCCTGTCCTCTGGGCGAGTGTCGCCCATTGAGGGCGATCCGGACGGGAAGGAGACCAGCCGCGCGAGGCTGGACAGGGCGAGCCGGTAGCCGGAGTCCGGGTCCGATCGGACCTTGGGGAAACAGATCCGGAAGTCGGCCTCGAGCCAGGGGGCGGAGATCTGCGCTGAATTCATGCCGAACTGCGGTTCGGGCACCGAGGCAGTCCATCGGCCGGCGAGATCCTCGACCACATATGCCGCGCCAAGGTCGGTAACGAAGCGGTAACCGGCGGCGTCGGCCAGAGTGAAGGCGTCGCGATTCCCGAAGGGGCGAAAGATCGCGTCGGAGGCGACGCCGATCGTCACACGGGGCCAGCCGGCCGCATGGAGGAGGTCGACGAGGCGTTCGACTAGGCGGGGGTCCGTGTGGCTGGCGATTTCCCGGCCGATGCAGTCGACGTCCGGCATGATCACAATCTGGTAGTCTGCCTTCTCCTTACACGACCGGTGCCTCGATCGCGCGAGGCACGTCCAGAATTCCGACTCCTCGAGGACGCGCTCGAGCAGCGTCAGGTCATCGTCGTCGGGAGTCGACGCGATCGCGATGGTCGTCGTCAAATCGGCCATCGACCGCAATTCTCCCCGGGACGGGGTAAAGATCGACCGCCATGGCTACGCGCGATCTCCGGGCGATCTCCCCGGCGCGGAGGGTAAAGCCGCGGGGAAGATTCTATTCGCCATGGACCGGGAAGGAACAGGGCCATGGTCCTACACGGTTTGGAGATATGTTATAACTGATCGCTCTTTGCAAGAATCGACACTTGTCGCGAGGACCTGCCCCGTGCCGATCCGCCGTCGCGGGGGAGGCGGCGCGATCCCGCAGGGCCATCCGGGCATCCGGCCCCGTCTCCGGGGGCCCGGGGTCGCCGTCGACGAGCGGCGGACCATCTCGGGGAGGGAGGGACCTTCGTCGAGGATCGAGTCGAGCGACGCCGAGGACCTGGCCCGTCGCGGCCGATCCCGGCGGCGGGCCGTCGACCGCGCGGCGGAGAGGGTCGCCCGAAAGCGTCCGGTCGCGCGGCACGCGCAGCCGCCGGGCGCGGGGATGCGACTCCGCGACTGCGGTCGTCGGCAACCGCCCGGGGCGCGGTTTCCCGGCCCGGGCCTCCCTCCCGGGCGGATCCGGCGCGTGCGGCGCGGCGACCGGGGATGGACTCGGCCCCAAGGTTCGGTCGTCGTCGGACGTTGTCACAGGGGCGGCGGCGGGCGATCGGGTCGATCCCCCGACCCTGGGCGCCCGCCGGCCGCGCCGCCACACTGAGGCTCGGCGTCCCGTCCCCTGCGACGGGCCGCCGTCCCCCCGGTCGTGCCGCGGGAGGGGCTTCCCCGGGTTTCCCGGGAACGGACCGGTCGCACCGCCGTCCAACGATTGAATCCGATCTCGTCGGTCGCGCGGGTGCAGGCGCGGCCGGCGTCACCTCCGAGGAGCGATCCGCCGTGACCACCCCCACCGGCCGAGCCGCGCGTGCCCCCGCGACCTGGGTGCTGATCGGGATCTCCGCCGCCCTCCTCGGCGCCGACGGGCCGGCGGCGACGTCGAGACGGGCGATCGGCCCGGTCGCGCCGGTCGTGCCCGGGCCGGTCGTCGCGGCGATGCAGGGGGGGCAGTATGCGGATGCCATCAACGGGCTCGACCGGCTGATCGCCGAGTCGAAGGACGCGGCCGACAAGGCGTACTTCGCGCTGATCCGCGGCACGGCCGAGCGGCTGGCGGGCAAGGCCGACGCCGCGCGCGAGACCTGGTCCGCCGCGCTGAAGGCCGACCCGAGGGGGCCTGGGCGGCCAAGCTCCGCTACGAGCTGGCGGGCCTGGAACTCGGCCGCCGGCCGCGCGGCGGCGGCCGAGGAGCTGGCGCGGGCCGAGGCCGAGCGGCTCCTGGCCGGCGACCGCAAGGACCGGCTCGCGGGGGTCTACTACGCCTTCGCGCGGCGGATGCTCAGGCCCGACGATCCCGTCACGCCGCCCGATCCGAAGGGGGCGTACGAACTACTGAACCAGGCCCGCGCGCTGGCGAAGGGGCCGGCGCTTGTCGCGACGCTCCGGCTCGAGATGGCCCGCGCCGCCCAGGCCGCCGGGAACCACGCCGCAGGCCGTGGCCGACTTCCAGGAGTATCTCAAGTACCCGAAGGCCCCCGAGCGGGTGGCTGCAAAGTACGGGCTGGGCGAGTCGCAATTCCACCTCGGCCAGCTCGCCGAGGCGCGGGCGACCTGGGGCGACCTGGCCAATGAGCTGGAGAAGGACCCGGGGGCCGGCGAGGTCCGCGCCAAGGCGCTCTACCAGATGGCGATGACCCGCGGTATCCCGAATCCGCCCGATGATGCCCAGCTTGAGCTGGGCGTCGCCGCGCTCCGGCGGTTCCTGGCCGCCTACCCGGCCCATCCCTGGGCCGTCCGCGCGTCCTACCAGATCGGCGCCTCGTACCTGGCCCGCGGCAAGAGCGATCGGGCCCTCGACGCCTTCAACGCCTTCCTCGCCGGCAAGGATTATCGCGCCGAGACCGATGAGGCCAAGCGCGACCTGGCGTCATTGTCGATGACCGCGACCTACCAGGTCGCGCAGGTCCTCCAGGGCCAGCAGAAGTTCGACGAGGCGATCGCCGCCTGGCAGGGATACCTCGCCAGGTTCCCCAACGGCCCGCAGTCGGCCGATGCCCAGCGCGCGATCCTCGACACCAGGCTGCTGATCGCCGCCGAGGCGCTCCGCCGCGAGAGGTACGTCGACGCCCGCGCCGCCTGGACCGCCTTCGTCGCCCAGAACCCGCTCGACGCCCGGGTCCCGCAGGTCCTCTTCCAGGTCGGCGAGAGCCTCGTCACCGAGGAGAAGTTCGACGACGCGATCGCGGCGTGGGAGACCCTGATCTCGAAGTTCCCCGGCTCCGAGCCGGCCGCGCACGGGCAATTCCTGATCGCGTCGATCTACGAGGACCAGAAGGGGAACCCGGCCGAGGCGATCGAGCGGTTCAAGAAGGTCGCGGTCGAGCCCTGGAAGTCGTCCGCGGCGCAGCGGATCGCGGTGATGGAGTCGCGGGAGCTGACGGTCGTCACCCCGCGGACCTTCCGGTCGGGAGAGACGGCCCACCTCAAGGTCACGACCCGCAACCTGGAGAACCTCACGTTCTCGGCCTACAAGCTCAACGCCGAGGCCTACTTCCGCAAGAAGCAACTGCTCATGAACGTCGAGTCGCTCGACATCGGCCTCGTCGCCTCCGACGCCGAGTGGACCGTCCCCGTCCCCAGCTATGCCAAGTACAAACCGGTCGAGACGACCTACGACCTGAAGGTGAAGACCCCGGGCGTCTGGGTCGTGAAGGTGACGGACGAGAAGCACCTCCAGGCGACGACCCTGGTCGTCGGCTCCGACCTGGAGGCGATCGTCAAGTCGTCACGGGACCAGTTACTCGTGTTCGCCCAGGACATGAAGACCGGGAGGGGCCGCGCCAGGGCCCGGGTCCTCGTCTCGGACGGCTCGGGCGTGTTCCTCGAGAAGACGACGGGCGACGACGGCGTCCTGCTGGCCAATTGGGACAAGCCCCGCGACCCGAACGCGAGCCTGTTCTACCTCGTGGCCGACGGGGCGGACGTCGCCGCGATCGGCCTGGGCATCCCGGGGCAGGTGGCGCAGGGACTCTCGGCCCGGGCGTACATCTACACGGATCGGCCCGCCTATCGGCCCGGCCAGTCGGTATCGCTCCGGGGCGTGGTCCGCGAGGCGAAGGACGGGCAGTATGCCGACCCGTCGGGCGAGACATACCGGCTCGAAGTCCTCGACAGCCGAGGCCGATTGCTGGTGGCGCGGCCGGTGAAGCTCTCGGAGTTCGGCACGTTCCACGAGACGCTCGGCCTGGATTCGTCGGCGCCGGTCGGCGCGTACCGCGTCCGTCTCTTCCAGCCGGGCAAGAGCGAGTTCGCCGGCGGGTTCCGGGTCGAGTCGTACCGGCTCGAGAAGGTGGACGTGACAATCGAACTGCCCAGGACGGTCTATTTCCGCGGCGAGACGATCGCGGCCGACGTCGTGGCCAGGTACCAGTACGGCGCGCCGCTGGTCAACAAGGCCGTCGACGTCGTCTTCTCGGGCGGGCTCCGCAAGGCGGGGCGCACCGACGCCTCGGGGAAGTTCCACGTCGAGTTCTCGACCGGCGAGTTCGCCGAGGAGCAGGCGCTGCAGATCCGGGCGACGCTCGTGGATGAGAACGTCGCGGCCGTGGCCGACGTCGCGCTGGCGATCCGCGCGCTCCAGATCCGCCTCTCGACGACCCGCGACACCTATCTCGACGGCGAGTCGTTTGCCCTGAAAGTCTCCGCCTCGGATGCGCTGGGCAAGCCGGCCGGGCAGTCGCTGACGGTGGCGGTGGTCAAGCGGATCGTCCGCAACGGCGAGATCGTCGAGCGGCAGGTCTCGGAGCGGGCGATCGTCACCGACCCGGCGACCGGCGAATTCTCGGCACAGTTGAAGGTCGACGACGCCGACGGCGGGCCGTACGTGCTCCGCGTCTCGGGCAAGGACCGGTTCGGCAACGCGATCGTCGCCGACCGTGTGCTCACGATCTCCGGCGCGAAGGACGAGACGAAGCTCCGCCTCCTCGCCGACCGGCTGACGTACAGGGTCGGCGAGACGGCGCAGGTGAAGCTGCACAGCCGCGTCCCCGCCGGCCCGGCGCTGATCGCGTGGGAGGCCGACCGGGTGATCCAGTACCGGATCGTCGACCTGAAGGAGGGGGACAACCCGCTGACGTGGGCCGTCGAGGGGCCGCAGTTCCCGAATTTCACGCTGACGGCGGCGCGGATGTCGCCGCGGCGGTTCGACGAGGCCAGGATGGACGTTCGCGTCGAGCGCGATCTGCGGGTCACGGTGTCGCCGAAGCGGCCGACGGTGGGACCGAACGAGGAGGTCGAGGTCGAGGTGACGACGGCCGACCAGCTCGGCAAGCCGGTGGCGGCGGAGCTGTCGCTGTCGCTGGTCGATCTCTCGCTGCTGCGGCTGTTCGGCGACCGGATGCCGCCGATCGGCCCGTTCTTCTACGACCAGACCCGGACCGGGGCGTTCGGCACGGTGTCGACGAACCTGTTCACGTACGCGCCGGCGACGCAGCCGGTCGCCTCGGCGGTGGTCGAGGAGGCCGAGCGGCAGCTGGCGCTGGCGGCGAATGCCGCGTCGGCCGGCGACGTCCGCCAGCAGGCCCAGTCGCAGGTGGCCGGCCGGATGGGCGGGATGGGCGGGGCCAATCTGCCGCCGGGTACGTCCGCCTACACGACCGCCCCGGCGCCGGCGCGACGGCCCGACCCCCATGGGCTCGCCCGTGGCGCGGCATGATGCCGGCGAAGGATCAGCCCGCCGGGGCGGCGATGTATCAAGGCCCTGGGCACCAGGGCCGAGGGCGTCCAGGACTTCGCCGACGCGATTCGATGCGAAGGAGAAGCTCGGCGAGATCGCCTCCAAGAAGTCAGAGCCGGGGAAGCCGGAGGCGCTCGGTCTTCGGAGTGCGGCTGGCGCGTCGACGAGAGATGTTCGGCCGTGGCGCAGATGATGACAGGAAGCAGGACGCCGAGGCCGGCCGCGAGCGGTTCGTCGAGACGGCCTACTGGAACCCCTCGGTCGTCACCGGCGCCGACGGCAAGGCCACCGTCCGCGTCAGGGCGCCGGGGGCGATGTCGGAGTATCGCTTCACGGCACGCGGCGTCACCGGCGCCGACACGCTCGTCGGCCAGACCACCGCCGGCCTGGTCGTCCGCAAGGACTTCTTCGTCGACCTCAAGGCCCCCGCGGCGCTGACCCAGGGCGACAAGCCGCGTTTCATCGGCCAGGTCCATCACGTCGGCGTGGCCGGCGACGTCGCGCTCACGCTCACGGTCTACGCGGGCGGCCGGCAGGACGCCTTCCCGAAGACTCTGACCCTGAAGGGCGACGGCGTCGACGAGGTCGTCTTCGACCCGGTCGCGGTCCCCGACGGCGACGACGTCCGCCTCACGCTCAAGGCGCAGGCCGGCGAGCGGTCCGATGAGCTGACGGCCGAGATCCCGATCCGCCCCTGGGGCGTGCAGGCGTTCGCGTCGGCCTCGGGGACGTCGAGCGACGACGTGACCGTCTTCGTCGGCCTGCCGCCGGGGCGGACGTACGAGAACCCCGACATGCTCGTCACGATCGCCCCCAACCTCCGGCGGATGATCGTCGAACTGGCGCTCGACGAGATCGGGCCCTTCCCGCTGGCGCGGTATGACCGGAACCTCGTCTCCCCGTGCCCGATCCTGCCGCTGACGATCGCCGACCGGGCCAGCGAGCTGATCGCGGCCTCGGCGGCGCTGCACTACCTCCGCGGCGTCAAGGCCGACCGGGCGCCCGAGGCCGCGCGGCTCTCGGCCCGCATCCAGGCGCTGACGTCCGAACTCGTCACCCTCCAGAACGACGACGGCGGCTGGCCCTGGGTCGCCCCCGACCCGACGTCCGGCCGCAAGGCGCCGAGCGACCGGATGACCTCGGCGCTGGCCGCCCGCGGCTTCGCCGCGGCCCGGTCGCAGGCGATGATGACCGACTCCGGCGCCTTCGACCGCGCCGCCCACTACCTGGCCGGGGAATGGGGCCGGATCCCGGCGACCGACCTCGAGATGCGGGCGATGGTCCAGCACGCGCTGGCCGCGATGAACCGCGGCAGCTTCGAGCAGGCCAACGCGCTCAACCGCTCGCGGCAGGCGCTCCCCGACGCCGCGCTGGCCGAGCTGGCCCTGGCATTGGCCGCGCTCGACCGCGCCAGCCTGGCGAATGAGCTGCTCGACATCCTCACGACCCGCGCCAAGTCGGAGCCGGTCGAGCCGGGCGCGAAGCGGCGGGTCTACTGGCAGGGCGGCGGCCAGCGCTGGAACCGCGGCCGCGCCGAGACGACCGCGCTGGCGGCGCTGGCCTACGCCCGGGTCCGCCCGCAGGCGCCCGAGCTGGCCGGGGCCGTCGAGTGGCTGCTCGCCCACCGGGCCGGCAGCGGCTGGCAGCCGCCCAAGGCGCGGGGGCCGGCCGTCGCGGCACTGGCCCAGTATTTCGGCAAGGCGGAGTCGGCCGACGACCGCTATCGGCTGGTCGTGACCGTCAACGACGCCGAGGTCTACAACGCCGAGATCGCCGGCGCCGCCGACGGCAAGGGCGTGCTCGTCCCGCGCAAGGCCCTCAAGCTCGGCGACCGCAACCGGGTCCGGTTCCACGTCGAGGGGCGGGCCACGTTCGGCTACGCCGTGGCGCTGACCGGCTTCGCCCGCGACTTCGGGCCCGAGCAGAGGCGCGACGGCCGGGCCTTCATCGTCAGCCACCGCGACTACCTCGCGGCCGAGCCCGAGCTGGTCGGCAAGGCGCTGCCGACCGGCTTCAACTCGGTCGTCAACCCGCGCCACTTCACCAACAAGGTCACGCAGGTCGGCCTCGGCGGCCGGGCCCGGGTCGAGATCGGCACCGCGTTCTTCGACTATCAGAACCGGCCGGCCTGGGACCGCGACTTCCTCGTGATCGAGGAGACGCTGCCGGCCGGGACGACGATGATCGACGGGTCGCTCCAGTCGAACGCCGTCAACTCGACGCTGGTCGACGGCGTGCTGACGCTCTACTTCGCGCCCGGCTCGCACCCGGGGACGATCCGCTACGACGTCTTCGGCTACCTGCCGGGCGAGTACCGGGCACTGCCGACGAAGATCCGCTCGGCCTACGAGCCGGGCGAGCAGCACCTCGGCCCCGTCGGCACGCTCCGGGTCCTGAACCCCGGCGAGTCGCCGAACGATCCGTACAAGGCCACGCCCGACGAGCTGCTCGCCCGCGGCAAGGCCCTGTTCGACTCGGGCCGGCTCCGCGAGGCGGCCGGCCCGCTCGAGGAGCTGTTCGGCGGATACACCCCGCGCGACGAGGTGGCCCGCGACGCGGCGCGGATGCTCCTGACGATCCACATCCGGGACTACCAGCCGCGGAAGGTGGTCCAGGACTTCGAGGTCCTCAAGGAGAAGGCCCCCGACCTGACCATCCCGTTCGACGAGGTGCTCGTCGTCGGCCGCGCCTACCGCGACATCGGCGAGCACGAGCGGGCGTACCTGGTCTGGCGAGCGATCGTCGAGGCGAGCTATCTCGAGGACGCCCAGGTCGGCGAGGTCCTCCGCCGCCGCGGCAAGACGCTCGATGCCGTCGCATATCTCCTCGACCTCTGGCGCGATTATCCCAACACCGCCTCGATCGAGGCCGACCTCTTCGGCCTCTCGCAACTCCTCGCCGTCTCGGCCGGCAAGGCGTTCACCGACCCGGCCCTCCGCAAGGAGCTGGCCGACGCGGGCGTGACCCGCTCCGAACTGATCCTCCAGGCGATCCGGCTCGACCAGGTGCTCCTCTCCCAGTCGCCCAAGAACCCGCTGGCCGACGAGATCAGCCTGGCGCTCGTGGGCGACTTCCTCGAATTGGAAGACTACGCGGCCGTCGTCCGCCTGGCGGCGCGGTTCGCGGGGCTCTACCCCAGGAGCAAGTTCCTCGACAGCTTCCAGTATTCCGAGGCGCTGGGCGAGTTCCACCTCGGCCACTACGACCGCGCCATCGAGGTCGCCGACAGGATCACCAAGGCGACCTACAAGGACGACAACGGCGTGGACCAGCCGAGCCCGAACAAGTGGCAGGCGACCTACATCCTCGGCCAGATCTACGACGCCCGCCGCCAGCCGGCGAAGGCCGTCGAATACTACAAGCTCGTCGCCGACCGGTTCAGCGACGCCGCCGGCGCCGTCAAGGGCTTCACGCGCAAGGGCCTGAAGCTCCCCGAGGTCTCGATCGTCCGCCCCGGCGTGAAGGTCGCGGCCTTGCCGGCCGGCGGCCCGCCGCGGATCGACGCCGAGCCGCCCAGGGTGACCGACAGGCCGGCCGTGTCGCTCGACTACCGGAACATCCCCGAGGCCGACGTGAAGGTCTACCCCGTCGACCTGATGCGGCTGTACCTGACCCGCCGCAACCTCGACGGCATCGCCGGGATCGACCTGGCCGGGATCACGCCGCTGGTCGAGACGACCGTCAAGCTCGGCGACGGCCGGGACTTCGAGGACAGGACCCGGTCGATCGACCTGCCGCTGGCCAAGGAGGGGGCGTACCTCGTGATGATCCGGGGCGAGACGCTGTATGCCTCGGGGATCGTCCTGGTCAGCCCGCTGGAGCTGGAGGTCCTGGAGGAGGCCGACGCCGGGCGGGTCCGCGTCACGGTCCGCGACGCCAAGACGAAGGACCCGGTGCGCAAGGTGAGCGTCAAGGTGATCGGCACCGAGAACCCGGCGTTCCTCTCGGGCGAGACCGACCTGCGGGGCGTGTTCGTGGCCGAGGGGGTGCGCGGGCAGGTGACGGCGGTGGCCCGCCGCGACGCGGCCCAGTACGCCTTCTACCGGGGCACGACCCACGTCGGCACGCCGTCCGCCCCCAACGCCGCCCCGCGCGGCGACGCGAACCGGCCCGCCGAGCCGACCTCGGAGGCCCGCTGGGTCGATTCCGACCTCGGCAGGAACGTCAAGGAGCTCAACAATTCCAACGGGGAGCGGCAGCTCCAGCGGCTCGAGAATCGCTACAAGGACAGCCGCAAGGGGATCAGCGTCCAGGAGGCGAGATGAGGCGCCGGGCCGACGACGGCCCCGGCACCGCGGGCGGCGCCGGACGGCCGTTGTCGAGACCCGAGGCGGCGGAGGAGCCGGGTGCCGACGACTGACCATCGCCCTCGGCCGGGCGGCGCACGCGGGCCGGGTCGCGCGTCCCGGAGCGACGGCCGCCGGCACCCGCACGCCTCCGCACGTGGCGCCGCGTCGAGGCCCGATTCCGACGACGGCGACGCCCGAAAGACGCCCGCCCGCGCGGCCGCCAGGTCCCTGGCCCGAGGGCGGAGGAGGAATCCGGTCGCCGGCAACCACCTCTTTCAACGCCCCGGCATGGCCAACCGCGACGAACCCTCGTCGGGGCACCCTCGCGCGGGCCGGGAGCCCGCGCCCCAGTTCCTGACTCGACGGCTCCAGCGAGAGGAGCCGCGCGCGAGATCTCGAACGCGGTGCGATCGGTCGCGCCGCCAGCTGGCTCGACCCCTCCAAGCTCGAGGGCAGGTCACGCGACCGCCGCGCGGCGAAGGCGCTCCAAGGACGCGTCTCGGCGTCCCGCCCGAGGAGCCATCGTCCGGGCGCCGTCGCGCGATTCCGCTACGCGCCGGACTCGTGCGGGAGCCGCCGTCGCCGACGCACCGCTCGGGCCGACGTCCGTGCCCGGGAACGACCGAATCGGAGGGAACGGTCGGCGATCGAGGCGGTGGCCGATCGGCCGGGGCCCGACGCCCCGCCCGAGGCGTCGCCGTTGGCGCTCACGCCGAGCACTACCGCGTCATCCGCGCGGGCCGGGTGCGGCCCGTCCTCGCCGACTCAACCGCCGCCGATCCTCCTCTCGCGGACATCGCCCCAGTCCTGCCCTCGCCGGGGCCGACCGTCCACCACGTCCGCTCGAGGTAGCCGCGGGGGCGTTGCCCTTGCCCACGACCCCGATCTCGTAGCGGACCCCGGGTGTCAGCAGGCCCACGCGGAACCGGCCGTCTCCGTCGGTCGTGACGCGGCGGACGAGATGCTCGCCGCCGATGTCCTCGCCCCGGTGCTTGCGGAGGAACAGGACCTGGAGCTCGGCCCCCGGCCTCGGCAGGCCGTCGGGGTCGACGACCCGGCCGGAGACGGAGCCCGCCGGACGGAGCACGACGCGGAGCGGGCCTTCCTCGTCCCCCTTGATGTCGATCGCGCCCCCGAGCCCTACCCGCTCGTCGATGAAGGTGAGCGTCTCGACCCTCCCGGGGTTGGGGATGTAGGTGAAGTCCGGCCCCTTCAGCGGGTCGACCTGGAAGCTGGAGACCTCGAGCCCGTACGCCTGGCTCCCACGACGGGCTGACCGTCCGGGCCGACGATCGTCCCGCCCATCACTCGACCGGCCGCCACGACGACGTCAAGGCGCACCGAGGCCGCACCTGCCGGGGCATCGACCGGGACGAGGGCCTGATACGACCCCATCTGGTACTGGAAGTTCGCCGCGTGGAGCACGTTGCCCGCGGCCACGGGGTCGAGCGGCGCGGCGGTCCGGTATCCCTCGCGCGGACGGCCAGCAGGCCCTTGCCCGGCAGCGCGACGGCTCGGTAGCGGCCTTCGGCGTCGGTCCGGAATTCGGCCTCGTCCGAAACGTTGTTGTTCAGCCCGGTGAAGTCCGCGGCCTCGGCGACGGCCGGGTTGTCGCGATTCGGGAAATACTCGAGGGTCGCTCCCGCGATGGGCCGGCCCGAGGCGGCGTCGGTGACGTGCCCCTCCACCCAGACCCCGCGCTTGAGGGCAATGTCGAGCGTGATCGGGCCCAGGCCCGGCGGCGTCGCGGACCTCGCGGATCGTCTTCAGGTAGGGCTGGTCGGGAGTCTCCGTGGCGATCGAGCCGCCGTAGCGGGCCGACTTCGGCAGGCCGGCGAGGCGGTAGCGGCCCTGGTCGTCGGTCACGGCCTCGATGTAGGGGTTCGCCGTGAGCTTCACGCCCCGGATCGGCTTGCCCGTGTCCCGGTCGCGGACGACCCCTACGATCGGCCGCGTCGGCGCGGTGGTGACGGTGATGTCCGGCCCCTGGAGCTTGCCGTCGAAGCCATCTCCCGCGGGGAGCCTCAGCGGCGGCCCGCCCGCGTCGCCCCGGGTGACGCCCGCGGCGAAGTCGTTGGCCACCGATTCGCCCCGCAGTTCCATCACGGCGATCCGGTCGCGGCCGATGCCCGCCAGGCGGAATCGCCCGTCGGCGCCGGTCGTGGCGGCCGGCAGGGTGCCGGGGCCGCCGAAGTTGAGCGAGTGGCGATGCGCCTCGGGCCAGAACTCCACGGTCGACTTCCCGTCGCCGGCCCTCAGCCAGGCGACGAGGTCGCCGCCGGGCGGCGCCAGGACGCCGACGACGCGGACCGCGACGCCCTCGACCGGGCGCCCCTGGAGGTCGAGCACGCGGCCGGTCAGCGGTATATCATCGCGGGCCAGCGCCAGCGTCAGCTCGCGGGCGGACCCGGCGGCGTCGACGACGAGCCAGCCCGGGCCGAAGCCCTCGGCCAGGGCGGCGACGGTGCGGCCCTCGCCAAGGTCCTTCTTCCCGACCGAGAACCGGAACGAGCCGTCGGCGCCGCTGGTCGCCACGGGCGCCGGCGGCGGCAGGACCGCGTTGATCGGCAAGGAAGGCCCAAGAAAGATCTTCGCCCGGGCGACGGCCGTGCCGCCCGGGTCGACGACCCGCCCCCGGATGTCGATCATCCCCTCGCGCACCCCGCCCTCGCGTCCCACGGCGGGCTGCGTCGCCTTCGCCGCGTCCGGCGGCCTCGCCTTGCCCTTCATCGCGTCGTCGGCGACCGCGAACACGGCCCCGACGGTCGCCGCGACGGCCAGCAATCCGCCCGCGGCCCAGGTCACGCGTGCCATCGTCATCCTCCTCGCGACACTGCCGGCCAGGGCCGACGCGGCGACCGGGACCGCCCCGGCGCCCTTCGCGAAGGCCATCGCCGCCTCCGTGGCCGCTCCGGCCCACGCCGCCGGCACCGCCGCGGTCGCCCGGTCCGCGAGCCAGGGGCCGGCCAGCGCGCGCCGAGAGCGCGACCCCCCGCCGGGTCAGCCGGCCCCGGAGCAGCTCGCGGGCGCGGGCCAGCCGGCCTGAGACCGTCCCGACGGGCCAGCGGAGGTGGTCGGCGGCCTGCTCGCGGGTCAGGCCCTCCAGGTCGCAGAGCACGACCGGGTCGCGGTACTTCTCCGGCAGGCGGCGGAGCTCCTCGTGGATCACCGGCCCGAGCTCGGCGTCCCCGTCGCGACGACGATCCGCCACGGCGTCCATTTCCACCCCCCGCGCCTCGCGCCGGCGCGCGCTCTCGGACCGCGCATCGGCCTCGAGCGCGACGCGGTAGGCCACGCGGTAGAGCCAACCGCCCAGGGACCGTACGCCCGCGAGCGAGCCGGCCTTCCTGACCAGGACCAGGAACGTCGCCTGGAAGGCATCCTCGGCGTCGTGCGGGTCCTTGAGCACGCCGCCGGCAGACGCCCAGGACCATCGGCCCGTGCCTCGCCACCAGCGACGCGAACGCCGGGCCGTCGCCCCGCGCGGCGAACCGCTCCAGGAGCTGGACGTCGTCCAGCCCCGCGACGGTTCCCTCGTCGAAGAGCCGCCGGATATCCCCGGCGGCGAAGGCCGCTGCCTCGATCGCCATGAGGCCATCTCCGCGGACAGAGGCGAGAAACGCACCCCCACACCCACTATGAGGGGCGTTGTCGCCGCCCTGATACGGATTTTTCGGGGATGCTCCCCCGACCGAACGCTCGCCGGGGCGCTTCGAGGGCGCGGGCGTGAGCCGGCCCGGCGGGATCCGGCGTCGCCCCGAGCAGGTCGTCCCGGCCGCCGGGTTGGGGTCGAGGTCGAGCATCCGATCTGCCAGCCCGCGATGCACGGTGCGATGCCGACGACGCGGGAGGGGGGAGCGGTGTCCCGTATCGTGGGATACGCCGAGGGCCGGCGGCGGCATCGAGGGGCCCGCGGCCTCGAAGTCCCCCGCGCTCCATCGGCGAAACACATCCCCGATCGGGGGAAGCGCCTGCCTCGGCTCCGGGACGGCTCGCGACCTCCCCGCCGTTTCTACGCGCCGGACGGAGGGGTTGCGCGCAACCCGGCCGGGTCGCCGAACGAGGCCCGCAGGCGGCGGCCCGAGCGGGCCTCTAGGTACTCGAGGACGGTCTCGCGGTCGCGGCGGTCGCCGCCCCGCAGGATCAGCCGCGCGTTGTAGCGGCACGCGTGCGCGACGGCCGCCGCGACGTCGTGCCGGGACGGGTTGACGACGGCCCGCACGTCGCACGCCCCCGCCCGCACGGAGACGGGCCCGGACTCGACGCCCGGGGCCGCGTCGAACGCGGGCGTGTTGACCCGGGCCGCGACGGGCCCGGCACGAAGACGATCGTCGTGAACAGGACGACCCACTCGCGGGACGGGAGGCCGCCCGTCCTCCCGGGACTCGGCGAGCTCGTCGCTGAACTCCCGGGCGGAGCCGATCCGGGTCGTCTCCAGGCCGCAGACGACGCCCCGCCGCTCGGGCGACCGGAACTCCGACGGCCGCCTGGCCATGGTGCCGCGGCCCGAATCGACGCCGGACCAGTCGAAGAACGACCGCCCCGCCCGCGCGATCCGCCGGTCGAGGAAGGCGCCCAGCGGGATGTAGCCGTCCGGCCCGACGAGCTCGCCGTCGGGCCGGACGGGGACTGCGCCAGAGGCGGTACTGCCGCCGCCGCACGAGCATGGTCGCGCCCGCCAGGCGGACGCCCCGGGGCGGGTCGGCGCCGAAGAGGCCGCGGTCCAGCGACGACCAGGTCGCGACGGCGGCGCGGGCCCAGCACGACGGGCAGAGGCTCGGGATGTTGCAGGGCTTATATCCGCCCGGCATTACGTAGGCGAAGGGCGGCCGGCAGTTAAGCAGGGCCTGGAGCCGGTCGCGGACGAACTCGTTGGCGGGCAGGACCGGGTCGGAGTACTCGGTCGCGAGGTCGATCCAGCGGCGGCGGACGCGCTTCAAGTAGCGGCCCAGGACCGCGGCCGGATCGCGGAAGTCGATGTTGCCGAGGACCCGGCGCAGGACCGCCCGCCGCATGATCCCGTGGGCGAGGGTCGGCGGCGATCGCACGAGCACGTAATGGGGCGGCTCGTCGAACGGCGGGCACTCGGGCTCGGGCGCGTTCGGGTCGTCGGGTCGCGGTCGGCGGGGCATATTCTATTCGTCCGTACAGGTTTTTTGTCCGGATTAACGGCAATCTTCAGTTGTCTTCCTTTCACTCAGACAATGAAGGCCTTC
>CAWFXY010000033.1:0-262350 GCA_963819805.1 uncultured Planctomycetota bacterium
CGCTCTTTCTCCAGGAAGAGAAGAGAAGAGTTCCGCCCGGACCGGCGGGTGCGCGGCCGGGCGGCCGGGGAGGGCCCTGGGAGGCCCCCGTGGCGCAACGGGCGCCGCCGGGCGAAAGGTCGTCGTCCGAGGGCGCCGACGCGTCCTGGGGGCTTACAGATCCGCGGCGCGGGGGTGGGATCCGGAGCCTTAGAGCCACGACCTCTTCCGCGATCGAAGTGCTCGCTGCCCCGCGAACGACGACGGCCCGCCTCGGCCCGCGTGCGATGCGTGCAGAGTGTGCCCCGCCCCGGCGAGCGATCCGGGACCTCACACGGCTGCGATCGCCTCGAGAGAGCCGGCGGCGGCCCAGCTTCTGAGCTTTGCCGCGAGCACACCGTCCACCATCCCTTCCTCGATCGAAGCCAGCAATTCCGCGCCGCTGGGCCTACTCGCGTCGGCGAACTCGATCTCCTCGGCGAGCGCGACGGCCGTCTCGAGCGCGTCCCCGGAAAGGCCAGGCGCCCGCCAGTCGGCGTATCCGGCGAGCGGGCGGCCGGCGCGGGCCATGAGCCGCACGCCTGGCCTCGCGATCGACTCCTCGACCGTCGCGACCGCGGGCAGGTACGCGATCTCGAGGGGCGTCTCCGGGACCCGGGCGGGCAGGCCTCCGCGACGACCTCGTCGTGCCCGTCGGTCGTGGGGCGGCACCCGTCCGCGGCGGCGAGCTGGCGATCCCGCGCGGCGATCGCCGCGGCACCGATCCGCCGGGGCACGACCGGGTATCCGCTGGTCGTCCCGGTCGGTCAGGCGGGCCGCGACGACTCGGGGCGGCTCGTTGACGTCCTCCCCCTGTCCTCGATCACGGCGGCCCGGCGGCCGAGCCGTGCGAGGTCGCGGGCGAACCTCCCGGACACGTGCGGCCCCGTGCCGACCGCGCCGAGGAGCGGGGGGTCGCAGCGTCTGCCGACCTGTGCACGATCACGACGCCCGGGCGTCGCTCTCCCTCGAGCGCGATGGCGCCGAGGTTGAACAGGACGAACGGGTCGTCGGGCCGCTCGGCCAGCTCGGACTCGAGGATCGGCGCGGTCGCGGCCGAGCTTGCGGCCGCCGCAGCGCCGGGTCGTTGTAGCCGGTGTGGCGGACCATCGACGTCGGTCCAGCGGACCGGGACGCCGGCGCGGCGCAGGGCCGGCAGGATCTGCTCGTGGACGCGGTAGGTCCAGCGGACGTCCTCGCGGAGCGGGAAGAGCCGGACGTGGTCGACGACCGTGTCGCCGCCGCCGCCGTCGGGTCGGGGTCGCAGGCGCAGCGGACGACGTAGGCCGCTCGTCGGCCGAGCGCGGAGGCCGTCGAGCAGCGTCGCGGAGCCGGTCCCGCTGCGGCGGCTCGAGCACGTCGTCGGCGTCGAGCCAGAAGGCGTAGTCGCCGGTGGCGCGGGCCAGGGCGGCGTTGCGGGCCGCGGCGAAGTCGTCGACCCAGGCGAAGTCGAAGACCCGGGCGCCGAACGAGCGGGCGATCTCGGCGGTGCGGTCGGTCGAGCCGGTGTCGACGACGACGATCTCGTCGAAGAGGCCCTCGGCCGACTCGAGGCAGGCGGGCAGGTTCGTCCTCCTCGTCGCGGACGATCATCGTCAGGCTGACCCGGCACCCGCGGCCGGGGTCGCCATCGCGACCGCCGCGGCCGGCCGGGAGTCGTCCTGGTGGACGTAGAGGTCGTTCGCCACCGCGAGACGGAACCCGGCCCGCCGGACGCGGAGCGAGAGCCGGCGCGGCTTCAGCACCTCGGCGCGGAGCCTTCGACCCGGGCTCGGCGCCTGCAGGACGCCCCTCTTGATGAGCAGGAACTGGCCAGAGACGGTCACGGCCTCGAACCACCGGCCGCGCCTCTCGTCACGCACCGCCTCGCGAAGGCGTCGAGGACATCGTGGGGGTCGGCGTACGGGACGACGTCCGCTCACTGGGTCGCGGGTGCGGCGTTGCTCATCGGCGCGACCAGGCCGATCGCCGGGTCAGTGTCGGCCAGGGCGACGAGCTGCTCGATCCAGGCGTTGGTCACCACCACGGCCGGGCCGACGACCGCGACGAACTCGCCCCGCACCCGCATCTGGCCGGCCCTCCAGGCGGCCGGGGGCCGAGCGGGCCTCGGCGTCGACCACGATGTGCACGGGGACCGCGGCGGCGTCGCGGATCGCCCGCCAGGTAGGTGCCGATCGCGTCGCGCTCGGATCGCGCGACGGCAATTAAGTGCCATGGTCGGCGGGTATGCCGCAGGAGCGCCGTTGGGCAGCGCCGGACGGTGGCCGTCCGACCGATGCAGGCGACGACGACCGAGACCGCGGGGCGAGCCGGTCGCCGCGCGACCGCGGGGCTCGGGGCCGGGGCCGCTCACGATCTTGCCCTCCTGGGGCGAGGACGCGGGGGACGCCTCGCGCAACAGCCTGGGCGAGCCGGGTCGCGCTATTCAACCGTCGATTCCCGCCCGGACGCCGATTCGACGGTCCAGATCGGGGGGCGGGCCGGGCGCCCGGCCGCGGGTTGCGCGCAACCCGACGGCGACCCGCCGGACGACCGGGACGCGTTCATTCGGGCCGGCCTACCTTCCGGAGTATTGTCGCGCGAATCGGGGGGGGCGGGATTGCGCGCCGCACGATCTCCGCGCCCGACCGGCCGGCTTCCGTCGTACCCGCGGCGCCCGGGCCGCCGGTAACTGACCTTTCGCCGGACGGGCCGGTGGCCCTAGCCTCGGACCGTCGGGGCTATCGCACCTTCACGACCAGCATCCGAGGAGACCGCACCATGGGGAAGAAGACTCCGCGCGAGCGCGGGGCCGCCGAAGGCCGATCCGAGACCGGGACGCAGGCCGCGACCGGCGAGCTGAAGGCGCACCCGTACGCCGAGCAGTTCCCGCTCATGGAGGGCGCGGAGTACGAGCGCTTCAAGCGAGACATCGAGCGGAACGGCCTGATCGACCCGATCACGGTCCGCGACGGCCTGATCCTCGACGGCCGCCACCGCTACCGGGCCTGCCGCGAGCTGGGGATCGAGCCGCGGACGGTCGAGTGGTCCGGCCCGGGCAGCGTCCTGGCGTTCGTCGCCGGCCGCAACGCCCACCGCCGCCAGCTCACCGACGGCGGCCGCGCGCTGACCGCCGCCGGGATCGCCACCCTCAAGCCGGGGAGGCCGGGCAAAACCGCCTCGATTGAAGCAGTTTCCCAGGGCGAGGCCGCAGAACACCTCGGGGTGAGCCGGACGGACGTCCAGCACGCCGCCAGGGTCCTCAGGTGCGGCGACGCGGAGCTCGCGGCCATGGTCCGTCGCGGCGAGGTCGCGGTGTCGGCCGCGGCGGCCGTCGCCGGCTTGCCCGCTGCCCGGCGGGCCCTCGCGGTCGCGGAGGGGGCCGCGGCGATCGCACGGACGGCCGCGCAGCTTCGCCGCGCGAAGGCCACGGGCGTGCCGGACGGGACCGCAACCCCCGACGTCGAGGCGAAGGAGGGAGACCCGGCACCCGGCCCCGACGAGCCCGCCGAGGCTGCACACCCGGCCGACGCCGCGACGCCCGAGGCCGATATGGCCGCGGGCCGCGACCCGGGCCGATATCCACTGCGCCGACGGCTGGCGAATCCCGCCGTCTTCGATGGCGAGCTCGAGGACTACTGGGACCACGCGGACCGGCGAGCCCGCGAGGGCGGCGGCACACTTGACCGCGAGACCTACTTCCGGCTGTTCGACGCGGCGACGTTCTGCGGGAAGGCGTGTCTTTCGGTCCGAAGGGACCTCATCCTCCCGCCCGAGGAGTGGTCGCTCTGTGGCGACTGCAAGGGCGAGGGACGCGAGTCGTCGGGAATCTGCACCGGCTGCGGCGCCGCCGGATTCCTGAACTTCCCGGATTTGACGCAGGCCTGCCGGTTCGCGAAGGGGCTCGCGCTGGCGACGGACGCGACCTCCGCGGCCATCGCCAAGACCAACCGTCGCGGACGGAAGCGGGGGTCGACCGCCGTAGCGGGAGGAAATCGTCGGGCCGAGGCAACGAAGGCCCGCGAGTCGACCGGGCGTCGTCGCCGCGGTTGATACCAGCCCCGTCGACTCCACCAGGGGGCCTGATGGGCCGCCGCGCGCAGCCGATCGGGTTGCGCGCAACCCGGCGGCATGCCCCAGGGGCTTGAATGGCCTCGTCGTCTTGCGCTGACCCGAGCGCGCCGGGCTACCGCGTCGACGCTCTATCCGGGGTCGACTCCGCGACCTGCTGAATCGGACGGACCGGTTACCCCGCGTCCACGCCTCGAGCGAGGGCCCTGGCGGCCCTCAGCCCGTCCAGCGAGGCCCGGAACGCGGCGAGCTCGGCCCGGAGCTCCCGGACCGACAGCTCGCCCTTCCGGCGGGCCCGGCCGTTGTCGGCCGAGCGCCGCTTGCCCTCGGGCGAGGTCGGCCCGGTCGCGTGCTCCCAGGGCCGGCTAGCCAGCGCGGCGGCCCGCAGACGGTCGCGGCCGGCGTCCGACAGGCCGCGCCGCTTCCGCACGTTCGCCCGCCCCGCCGCCACGCGTCTTGGGCTCTTCTCCCCGCGTGGTGTTTCCACCGGCCGTCTCCGGGTTACTGACCAGTTCGCCGTCGCACCCCGCCCCGGCCGGGACCTCGGCCGCACCGCCGGACTTCCTCGCGTCGCACGCCGCGCGGTAGGCGGCCAGTGCCAGCGCGGTCCGCCGCAGCTCGCCGACCATGGCCGTGGCCATGGCCCCGTATTTCCGGGACACCTCGACGTCCACCGCCTCCGCCTCGACCGACCGGCAGACCAGCCGGCCGGCGTTCAGATGGGCCAGCGCGAGCGTCTCGATGAGCATGACCTCGATCGGGTCGCCGGGGTTGCCGGCGTCGGCGATGAGCCGGTCGCGGTACATCACGAACGTTGCCGCGTCGGTGTGGGGGAAGACCGAGCGGAGCGAGCCGTACAGAAGGATCGAGGGCGCCGAGTCCCGCAACTGCTCGGCGACCTGCTCGCGGGTCCGGAACGGCGCAGGGCCGGCGGGGATCGTTGCCGCGGCGGGGACGCCGGCATCATCTGTCGGCTGGCGGTCGGACGGCGGCGGCGCGGGCATGGTCGGCGCTCCGAAAGACATCGTAAGGCCGCCCGGGTCGTCCGGGCGACGCGGCACGGGCCAGAGTAACTACGAGGGGACCGCGGCCCGAAACCGCCGAGCGCGGCGAGACGCTCCGGATCGGGCGTGCGATGCCAAACGCGGGGCGGTCCGGCGACAGATGCGGGTGGTGTGGCGACATCCGCTTCGACCGCGACCGGGGCACGACGGTCGTGCGGGATGGCGTGAGGCGGGACGGATTGCGACGATCATCGGCGGGGTCTCGCGCTCCTCGTGGTCCGGATAGTCGGGCCGCCCGGGTTGCGCGCAACCCGCGCCATGCGAGAGATCTGACATCCGTTGAGTCGCTCTGCCCGCCGCGGTTCGTGCGGTGAGCGTCGCCTGCGCGCGGACGTTGAGCCGTCAGATGCGACGGCTGCCGCCGCCGGCGTCTCGGCCCGCGACGGCTGGACCATCGGGCGTGCGGGGAGGCGAGCGGGCGCCCGTTCGGGCGGCGCTCGCCCCTTCCATGGACGGGGCCGGACCGAGTCCCCGCCGGATTCCGAGGCCCTCAGAGCCCGTGGGCGTCGGGGTCGAACCCGGCCGCCGCGGCCGACTCCCGGACCATCTCCCGCAGCCGGGCGCGATCCAGGCTCCCCGGGTCGGACCCATCGGGCAGGTCAACAGCGACGACCCGGCCGTCGAAGGCGGCCTTGAGGTCGTGGATCAGCGCGTCGCGCTTCGCCCTGGCGACGTCGCGCTTGTTCGCGGGGACCTCCTCGGTCCACGCCCCCGGGTCGAACATGAGCGCGGCCAGGCCGCCCCGGGCGGCCCACGCCCCCAGGAGGCTTAGCTGCTCGCGCGAGACCGACTTGCCGAAGGTCGCCACGGCGCCGGGGCCATAGGCCCAGACGTCGCTCGCGCCCTCGACGATGACGATCGACTTCCCGACCGCCGCGTCGCCGCCGTACAGGACTCGGCTCTTGGCGAATCCCGTCATCGTGAGGTACTTGGGGGCCCCGCGGTCCTTCCAGTCCTCTCCGACGTGGCGGCCCTGCCATCCGACGAGCTCGCCCCCGGACCTCACCGGGATGTAGAGCCGGCGGGCCATGGCCGGGCCAGCCGTCGTCGGCGCGGCGGACGAACCCGACGCCCCACTCGCGGCCGAGCGCCGCCGGGTCGAAGCCACGGCCGGCCAGGTAGCGGACCGCCTCGTGGTCGGCGGGCAGCTCGTCGAGCGGGACGACGACGCCCGGGGGGCGGCACCGGCCCGATCGGCCGGAGCCCTTCGCCCTCCTCGATCGCGGGCCGCCGCCGGACGGACGCCCGCGATATGAGCATCGCCCGCGCCTCCGAGCCCCAGACGTCCATGACCCGGCGTTCGAAGTCGCCGTAGTTCTGCTTCAGGCAGTCGTTGTTGAAGCAATGGGCCAGGTGACGCATCGGCTCGCCCGTGAGCGGATCGGGCTGGCACCAGAGGTGGTGGACGTAGAGGCGGAACCGGCGATCGGGACAGTACGGACATGACAGTTTGTAGTACTCGCCCCGGGTCACCATCACGCGCCCGGAGTACTTCCCGCATCGGACTCCCCCGAAGGTGGCCGGCTCGCCCTCGTTGCTGACCTCGACCTTGCCGAACGCCAGGCCGAGCCGGGAGTAGAGCGTCGGGTTGAGCACCCGCGGCCCCCGGAGCCGGCCGTACACATCGTCCGTTCGCCGCACCATGGGTCTCCTCCTCGATCGAGTGAACGTTGGTATTCCTTCCTTCGCACGTCCGCAGTCAGGATCGGGGCCGCGCCGTGCAGGCCGGTGCGGTGGGGGACGCCGCCAGCCCCGGGGGCGGCAGTACCCCCCGCCAGGGCCGGAGGCGATCGGGCCGGTACGCGGTACGGGGGACTATAGGGGGGCGTACCCTGTACCGCGTACCGCCGCGATCAGGCCCGGGTCGCGCGGCGCTTCGCGGCGGGTCCGGATGCGTCCGCGATCAGCCTGTGACGCTCGTAGCGTTGACCCGCGACCGGGACCCGCTCGACCCGGCCGGCCGCGACCAGGCGCGCGAGCGTCGCCTTCGCGGTGTTCTTGTTCATGTTGCCCGCGTCCGCCGGCGAGCTTCGTGAGCGAGGCGCCCCGGCGCGGGCGACCTCGTCCAGCGCCGCGAACGCGTCGAGCACGCGTCGCTCCTGCCGGCGTCTCGGTCGTCCTCGGGGTCCGGTACCGCGGCGGCGACGCTCGGCGACGGCGCGTCTTGTCGATCGGGTCCATGCGGCTCGAGTCGAACCGGAACGCGAGCGGGATCGTCCCGCGATACATGCCGTCCCGCGCCTTGGTGATCTCCAACACCATCGGCACCTCGCCCCGGGCCTCGTACGCGTCCCTGAAGGCCTTGACGAGCGCCCCGGCGGGACTCCGCCGAGCCCTTCGCGACGCCGTGCAGCTCGGCCAGGCACCGCGTTCGACATCGGGTTGAGCATGCAGATGCACTCGGCCGAGTACGACAGCCGGGACGACCCGATCAGGTCGTCGCTCGTCAGGGTCGACTCGTCCTTCGCGCCGGGACCCGCTTCCGCGTCTCGCTGATGACGATCGCGGCGTCCTGCTCCCAGTCCGGGGATGCCCTCGGGCGACTCGATCGCCTCCTGGACCATGCGGACCTGGTACTTCGCGACGGCGAGGTCGCCCTGAGACGCCACGGCGTCGGGCACCGGCAGGAGCTGGAGGTAGTCGACGATCAGGAGGGCCCTCGACGCGCCGGCGTCCTCCTTCGCCCACGCAGAGGAGCTGCCGCAGCCCGCCGGCCGTCAGGCCGTCGCCGATCGCCGCGCGGTCCATGACGACGAGCCGGTCGGCGATCCCGCCCTGCACCAGGCGGGCCCGGCCGCGGTCGTAGGCGGCCTGGTCCTCGTCCGTGCGGTAGGGGCCCCGCGGCCGGCCCACGAGGGTCGGCGAGCCCTGCACGAGCGTGCGGTAGGGCAGGCCGGAGAGGTGGCTGAGGATCCGCCGCGCGATCGTCTTCGACGCCATGTCGAGGCAGAGCACGACGACGACGGCGCGGTTCTCCTCCCAGGCCTCGGCCACCCCCACGCCGAGCTGCGTGACCAGGACGGTCTTGCCCGTGTTCGGCGGCGCCCCGAGGATCGTCAGCCCCCGCACCCCACCCGTGCGGTCGTCCAGGGGCGCGAGGCCGGTCCTGAGGCCGAGGAAGCGCCGTCCCAGCCCCGAGTCGATGTCCCGCTCGAGGGCCCCGAGCGTCGCCTTCATCGTCCGCGGCCTCCTCGCCAGGGCGTCGATCCGGCCGAGCCTCCTCGCGGCCGTCCCCACGATGTCGTCCAGGTTATCCGGGACGTGGCCCTCGAGGCGCGTGAGGGCCTCCAACAGGGGGCGGCCGACCGATCGCTCCCGCAAGAAGCGCCGGAGCAGGTCGTCGCCGTACGGCCCGTCGCCATCGGGCGGCGCGTTTTCGTGGTAGGCGCGGTGGACGAGCCCGGGCCTATCGTCCGGGTCGTCGGGGTCGCAGTCCTTCGGCTGCTCGGTGAGCCGCCTGGCGACCTCGGCGGGCAGGCCGATGAGCGGCGAGGCCGCGCGTTCCCAGGTGGACTCCCAGGCCGCGGTGTAGGGGATACCGCCGGGGTACTTCGGCGTCAGCGTGGAGATGACCTCCCAGAGGCAGGCGAGGTCGTCCTCGTCCTCGATGAAGTGCTCGAGGCCCAGCTGTCCGGCGGCGATCGTCGCCAGTTCCGGCCGGCGTAAGAGCCGGATCAACAGGCTCTCGATGTGCCCGCGGCTCATGGCCGGCGCCGACGCCATCGAGCCCGGCGCGATCTCGTCAGTTCTCTTGCGTCCCATGATCGGTCCTCATTGGGCCGACGCGGCGTATCCCGCGGCGGGCCGGTGCGTGCTGGTTGGGTTGTCGGACGGATCGTAGAGTCCCCGGCCGCGCGGGCCGGGCGTCCGTCCTCGGAGGGCGCGGCGCCACGCGGGCGCCGAGCCGGCTGCCCGTGGGAGGGCAGGGGGCCGCATCGGCCCCCGGGGCGGGGGCCGGGAGCCCCCCGCCGCCAGGCCGGCGGCCTGGAGGCCGCGGCGTGCGGCCAGAGTAAGAGTGGCCCGGGGGCCCGCCACCGGCCGCGACGGCTGGCGACTTGGCCCGGGCACTCGTGGAGAGGGCGGACGGGCCGTGAATCCGTCGCGGCCGCTCGCCGGCGACGGCGGAATCAGTGCGGTCTTGGCGGTCGAAATCGCGTGCCATTGGTCGTCGCGGTCCCGTCGTCGAAGCGACCGTCGCGGACGGCCATCCCGCGTCCGTCCCGGGTTGCGCGCAACCCGGAGGTCGTCCCTATATGCCGATCTCGCGGAGGCGCCGCTCGATCGCGGCGCGATCCAGTGCGGGTCCCGGCCGAGGCTGCTCCGATCGGGCGCCGGCGCCGGCCTCGCGGGCCTTCGCCTCGCCCCAGCGCTGGACCGCCTCGACAGTCGTGACCCAGTGCCGGCCGAACCGCAGGGCCTCGAGCTCGCCCGCCATCACGGCGCGGACGAGCGAGGAGATGTGGACGGGCCTACCGCTACGGCCCGGTGGCAACAGCCTGGCGGCCTGGCCCAGGCCGATCGGCGTCTCGATCTTCAGGTCGATGCTCATTCGTTCGTCCTCGCTCCCCTTGGCGGATCCCCGCCAAGGCCGGCAAAGCTAGGAGCGGGCGCCGAGCTGAGTCGAGAGCAATTCTGAAGAGCGGCAGCCAAACCCGGGTCCTGGCCGACGATTCACCCCTTGGCGCTCGAACGCAGCCCGTAACGTTCGCCGACAGCCGGCGCGATCCGGAACGCGAACGAGTCGCGATCTGAATGCGGCGAACGCCCCGGGCCGACGTGGCGGCCCCGATGTCCTTCGGCCCCGAAACGAGTCGACGCCAATCGCTCTTCGGCCGACCCGGGCTACAGGATCCTTACCACCGCTCGGCTTCGCCGACCGACCCTCGTTGCTCTAGCGGACCTGGATCGCGTCGGTCGTCCCGGGTCACGGTCGCGACGGACGCCCAAACCTGACGCGGCGCAGCAGGCGGATGCGGCCGCAGCCCCGGGCGGGCGCGAATTCCCGCGCGTCCTCCGGCCGCATCTGCCTCCCCGAGCGTTCGTACTGACCGACAAATCGGAGGTCGCGATCCGTCGACGCGATCGGGTCAGCCGATCAGGGCGACCACCGCTCGGGCCTTCGAGAGGTCGCGTTCGGCGTAGATCAACGTGGTGTCGGGCTTCGAGTGGCCGAGGATGATCTGCGCGGCCTCGATGTCGAACTCGCGGCGGATCGCCGTCGCCCGCGTGTGGCGGAGCTGGTGCGGATGCCACCGGTGCCGCCGACGCCAATCGCCGAGCTCGGCCCGCTGATCGTCGGTCAGCTCGCCGGTCGCGATCGCGGCCAGCGTCGGATGCGGGAATGCCCGGTCGCAGGCCCTGGCCACGGCCACGCGGTAGGAATCCTTGGTGTAGCGCCGCCCGCGACTGGGCCCGACGGTCATTGGACCGCCGGCGTCGACGATCGCCCGAGCGCCAGTTCGCCCCGCGATTTGACGCCCCGCGCGAGCCCCGGTGTCGAAGCAGTACTCGTCAGCCCGGCGGTCGAGCCAGGGGCGGAGCACGGCCTGGGCCCGGGGGCCAATCAGGATCAGCCGCTCCCGCCCGTGATGCTGGGCCTTGTGCGACTCGGGCCGATACACCCAGCACGCCGGGTCGGAGCGGTCGACGTCGCGGGGCCGGATCGCCGCGACCTCGCCGGGCCGGGCCGCGGTCAGGAGCTGGAGCTCGACCATCGCCGCGACCTGGGGGACATGTGCGGGCAGCGTCGCCCGCACGACCGCCTCGGGGACCGCGCCGACCGGGCCACGCTCCTTCGCGTCGCTTCGACCGCGCTTCGAGGGCGGCGACGGCCCGGAGGGACTGGTACGTCGCGCCCGGGAAGAGCTCCTCGGACGCGGCCCATCGGAACAGCCCGCGGATGCGGTGGACGTCCTTGTTGATCAGGGTCCGGCACCGGCCCGCCTCGATCATCGACCGGCGGACGGCCTTGAGCGCCAGCGGCCCGAACTCGCGGCGACGGCGTCGTGCCGTAGAGCCGGCGGAGGAACCGCAGGGCCTGGCGGATGTTGTCCTGCTCGCTGGTGGGCTCGCCGTCCTTGACGTAGTAGGTCGAGACGTGGCGGTCCCAGTAGGCCACGATCAGATCGTCGACCGTCGGGCCGCACTCCGGCCGCTCGCCGGACCTCGCCGGCTGCCACGGGTCGGGTGAGTGAGCCACTCGGCGATGATCCGCCGGTAGCCTTCCTTGCTCGAGTCGGTGCCGTGCTTGCCGAGGTAATGGTCCTTGCCGTCGATGCCGGACGACGGCCTGGCCGGAGGGCTTGTGGAGGCGATAGGCGGGAGGTCGGACGGGTCGGGAGGACATGGTGCAACCTCGGTATTCGGCCCCGAAGTGGTAGTACTACCACTTTCCGAGGACCTCCAGGCCGCACTCCCGACCGCCGGGAGGTACACCTAACGTGTGTTCGGCGGGAGACTTGAGAAGAAGTCGGGGCGAGAGGATTTGAACCTCCGACCTCACGGACCCGAACCGTGCGCTCTAGCCAAGCTGAGCTACGCCCCGTGCAGTTGCCGAGTAGGATTTTTACCGACCGGGTGCCCGCTGTCAATCGCGGGTGCCGCGGAATCGCGCGGCCTCGGAGGCTGGCGGGGTCTCCGTGGGCGTGAGGACCGTGCGTAGGTATCGATGCCACTCGATCTCTAAGGAGGACACATCGGCGCCGAACGCGGTTCGGAAGAGCTCGAGGGATCGCTCGGCCCCACGCGCGTCGGCGGTGGGGCGCGCAGGAGGTCGAGGTATCGGGTGAACTCGCGGGGATGAGCCTTGCGGAGGAAGAAGACGAGCGACCAGGCCTCGGCGTAGAGGTCCCGGCGGTAGCCGTGTCCGAAGCCCGTGTCGCGGACGATCGGGGAGAGGGCAGGGGGGGGCCGCAGGGCACGCCAGTCGGGAAGGCGGAGGTCGTTGGCCCGTCCCACGCCCGCCCACTTGCCGCCGCGCACCACCTCGAATTGAGCGGCCAGGCCCTCGTGGAGCCAGATCGGGAAGTCGTCGTGCCGAGGCGCCAGGCCGGAAAGGGCCGCGAGCTGATGCGTCGCCTCGTGTGCGGCCATGCCCAGGTCAAACGCGCGTCGCTCCAGGTCCAGAAGGAGGGACAGTCGCGCGGCGTCGCGGCCGGCGGCCGCCGCGTCGGGCCGGTTGCGGAGCGCGGGCAGGTCCCGCGCGTCGAACGAGACGACCGCCTTGCGCGTGGGGTGGTAGTAGCCGAGCGTCGAGGCGAAGGCGTCCGCGCCCTCGCGGGACAGGAAGCCGACGTAGTCGGCCCTCCGCTCGAAGACGGCCGCCACAAGCTTCTCGCGGGGAGGCCGAAGCGGCAGCCCCTGGCCGGCGAAGGTCAGGTAGAACGAGACGTAGACGCGCTCGAGCACATCAAGCCGCGCCAAAGCGTCGGCGTCGGCGGCCTGAGTGAGAAGGACGAAGTGCGGACTCTCCTTCGTCCGAAACGTGCCGCCGAGGGAAGACGTCAGGGCCGCGAGATCAGGGGCGGGCAGGGGGGGGCTGATCGCGTCGAGAGTGTCGATCAGTGCCCGCGTCGGCTCGTGCTCGGGGTCGGCGGCGTGGAGGCCGCGGAGGACCTCGGCCGCCTCGGGCGTGAGGCCGTTCTCGAGCGCCACCAGGCGGCGGCCAGGATCGCGTCGCTGCCGTCCTTCCGCGCCGCCGCCAGTCGATCCGGCCATTCCCCGGCCGGGTCGCCGCCGGGGACGATCCGCGAGACGTCGTCGGCCGCGAACTCGACGTCGCCCGTCGGGGCCTGGACGATCACCCGGGACCCGACCCGTCGGCATGGGAGCTGGACCACGCCCCCGCGCCGGAAGTAGAGGAGGTCAGCCCTCGACGGAGCGGCGGCGGCGAGGCTCGCCACCAGGAGCAGCACCAACGAATCGAGCCCGCGATGACGCAACGGCGAGGGCCTCCTTGCCCGGATTGACATGCCCGGATGAGAGCGAGACGACGGGTCATCCCGCGCGACGATCATAGCGGCGTCCGGGATCGCGACCAAGGGCAAGCTCGGTCACGGACGCTTCGCGGCCGGGATGAGCTTCTGAACCCTCATCCAGTCGGCACAACGATCGGACCACGATGCGCAGGGATTGTCCGAGGGCGCATGCCGAAGCCGTGGCCGCCGGTCGAGTAGATGTGCAGCTCGGCGGGGACCCCGGCATGCTTCAGGGCGACATAGAGCGCGATGCTGTTATCAACGCTCACCGGGTCGTTGCCGGCGTGGGCCAGGAACATCGGGGGCGTCTGGGACGTGATGCGGATCTCGGGCGTCAGCTCGCTCGTGCCCCGCTTGACGACGCCGCCCGGGTAGATGGCCACGGCGAAGTCGGGCCGGCAGTCGACCTTGTCGGCATCGTCGACGGGCTCGTAGGCGCGATGATCCGAGCTCGTGCTCGTCCACGCGACGAGGTGGCCGCCGGCCGAGAAGCCCAGGACGCCCACCCGCTTAGGATCGGTGCCCCAGTCGGCGCACTTCGAGCGGACGAGGCTCACGGTGCGCTGGGCGTCCATCAGCGCCTGCGGTGGCGGCTCGCCCTTGGGCGTGCCCTCGCGGCGCGGGACGCGGTACTTGAGGATCACGCCCGTCACGCCGATCGAATTGAGCCAGTCGGCGACCTTCTCGCCCTCGTGGTCCCACGCGAGGTTGTTGTAGCCGCCGCCCGGGCAGATCACGACGACCGCGCCGCTGTCCTTCGACCGCTCGGGACGGCGGACCGTCAGCGTCGGCTTGCTGACATTGGTGAGGCTCGTGACGACGCCCTGCTTGTCCGTCTTCGCCGTCTCCTCGCCGACCTTGCCGGCCTCGCCCGGCGGCGCGGAGGGCCAGAGGTCGATGACCTGGCTCTTCGGCTCGTCCGCGGTCCGGCCGAGGGACGCGAGGCCGAGGGACAGGGCGACGCCGAGACATATCACGGTCCGTTTCATGATGCCTTTGCTCCGATCAGGGGCAGTCCGGGACAGGCCCTCGCACGACGACGGGCCATCATAACCGGCGCCGGCCGGTGTCTCGGAGGGGGACGGTCCACAAAGCGGGCAAGACCACCCCGACCCCGGCGCGCGGAGCGGACGCGGCCCGGTCGCCGGGCGCCCCTCATCGCATTTATGCAGACTTATCTCAGCGTCGCGATCGGCGTCTGCGGCGCCGCGCGGGGGCCGGATTCGGGGCCTTCTGGACCCGGACCGGGGCCTCGGGCCGGGTCGGGATCGACCCGGGCTCAGGTGCGCCGACCGAACCCGGCGCCTCGGCCTCCGGAGGTTCGGCGGAGGCCGGGGATTCTGTCGTATCTACTTTGGTATCATCGTGTTGCGTATCATCTCCGGGCAGGTCCGCCCCCGACTTCTCCAGCGCGATCAGCTGCTGGATCGTCGCCCTCAGCGACCGATCGATCGCCATCTCGTAGCGATGCCGCAGCTTCCCCTCCTCCGAACCGTCGCAGTACGCCGCCGCCACGGCGCGGTCGCGCAACTCGGCCGGGTCGGGCATCGTGGCGCGAAGCTGGCGGAGCCGGGCGACCTTCTCGGCCACCGCCCGCTTCAGCAGCTCGACGGCCGCGTCGCGCTCCTCCTCGGGCAGCGGGAAGATGACCACGCAGTGGCCGTAGTCGAAACACGGGTTGTTCGCGAACTCGGCGTTGTTCGCCGCCAGCAGCCGCGCCGAGGCGCGGGGGATCGGGCCGGCGTTGTGCGGGTACTCGTCGAGGCGGTGGCGGGTCACGAGCATGAGCCGCTGGTGGTAGTGCGGCTGGTCCCAGCCGGTCGGGCCGGCCTCGAGGGCGCGCTCGAGCTCGCCGCAGGAGTCGATGACGCGGTCGATGCCGGTCGCGTCCATCTCGAGCAGGCTGAGCGCGCCGGCGGGGTCGGTGGCGGCGCGGGAGACGGCGCGGTCGGCGCGGTTGAAGCGTTCGAAGTCGAAGGCGTCGCCGGCCAGTTCGGCGCGGCGACCGAGCCAGGCGGTCTCGGCCTTGACGGCCCTGTTGAGCCGCCAGGTGGCGACCGCGGCCCGCTGGACGAGGACGGCGCGGGTGTGGGTGGCGGGCCTCCAGTCGTCGTTCCAGGCCTGGAGCTCGGCCTCGAACCTGGCGGGGTCCTCGCCGGGGAGGATGGGGTGCACGGCGCAGAGGCCGTGGGTGACGCCGTTGAACTTGGAGACGTCCTTGCCCTCGGGGGAGGTGGGGCCCCTGGACTTCTTGCCGTTCTCACGGCTGGCCTGTCGCTGCTTCTCGGAACGCTGCATCGGAGATGTCCCTTCGTTGGTTGGGGCGCGACGTCGTGCGCGGAAGTCATACCCCTACCATCGCAATTTGGGGCGGGATTGTTCTCCGGGAGGGGGAGGCTCCGCCCGAGCCGAGTCTGGCGCCCGGCCCCGCGGGCGTCGCATCATACCGACGGACCGGTCCGAGGCTCGGCCAGGCCGAGCCATCGCCGCAGGGTCGCATCAAGGCGTCGCGCCAGGGCGAAGCTGAGGGCGATGACGAGCAGCGGCATCACTACATTGAAGGCGACGATCGCGCGTGTCTGAAGCGCGGGAACGTCCAGCCAGAACCTGGCAAAATTCCGGCAGTCACCGACGATCCACAGGCCGAGGGTCATCGCCAGCCCGGCGCGCTCGACCCAGGTCCGGCCGGCCTGCGGCTTCATTCCGTCGAGGGCGGCAAACGCGGTCGGTAGGTGCCCGAGGACGCTGAAAGGCAATGAGGCGGCGACGCTGTGAATCGCGAAGCGTGCGACCATCGGCAGTCCCATCAGCCCGTCGCCGAACAGCGCGTCGAAGGCCTCCTTGTAAATCACCTCGCATGGATGCAAGCCATACCAGCCAGCGCACAGGAGAAGGCCAGCTACCCACCCGGGGAGTTGCCGGCGGCGGACGAAGAGGAGCACCACGGCCGCGAGAGAAAGGGCAAGGATCGCGACATACCAGGTCCAGAACGGCCCCATGTTGACCGTATAAACGTCCTTCGTCCCCGGGGTGAGGCTCAGGATGCCGAGGACGGGCGATTGGTAGACGGCGAGCAGGAGGAGATCGATCCCGAAGCAGAGCGCGGCGAGCTCGCCGGGCCGCATCGGGCCGCCATTGCGGACCCTGCGCATGAGGATCACGGGGACCAGGGCGAGGCATCCTTTTCTGGTGATCTCCGTGGCATAAAGCAGGATGATATACCACTCCGGCGCAGGCCGACCGGCCAGGGTGCGTCGGCTCGGCCACTGGCTATGCCACGTCAGGGCCATCGCCAGGCCCGCGCCGGCCACCAGGGCGACGAGGTCGCCGATTCGCAGGCCGGTCGGCTCGGGCCGCGGTTCGGGCTCGGGTCGTCTCGCGGTGCTCATCGTGCCCGGGATTGGACCAGCGCCGGCGATCCGGCACAACCCGGCGAACCCGCGCGCCCCGGGACGAGTCCTCGGCGATGTGGTAAGCTAACGCCATCCTCCGAACCGGAGCCGGACCATGCCCGAGCCGAGCGTCGAATCGATCTTCCTGCACGGCCCCAAGGGCGACGGCATGAGCCGCGTCGACGAGGCCATCGCCCGCGCGGGGCTGGGCCTCCAGGGCGACCGCTACTTCCAGCCCGGGGGCAACGAGCCCGACCGCGAGATCACGCTCATCGAGGCCGAGGCGGTCGAGGCCCTCGTCCGCGACGAGAAGGTGCCCTTCGACGTCGCCGAGAGCCGGCGGAACGTGGTCACGCGGGGCGTGGCGCTGAACCATCTGGTCGGCCGCGAGTTCTCGGTCGGCGCGGCCCGGCTGGAGGGAATCCGGCTCTGCGAGCCGTGCGACCACCTCCAGAAGCTGACGAGGCCGGGCGTGCTGAAGGGCCTGCTCCACCGCGGCGGGCTCCGCGCCCGGATCGTCGCGGACGGGCCGATCCGCGTCGGCGACCCCGTGGTGGTCGAATGAGATGAGCCCGACCCCCGGCCAGCCCGAGACCCGCAAGCCCCTCGTCGGCGTCGTGATGGGGAGCAAGTCCGACTGGGAGACGATGCGGCAGCGCCGCCGAGATCCTGGAGGGGCTGGGCATCCCGTTCGAGGCGAAGGTCGTCTCGGCCCACCGGACGCCCCAGAGGCTGTTCGAGTATGGGCGGGCCGCGGAGGGACGCGGGATCGAGGTCCTGATCGCCGGCGCCGGCGGGGCGGCGCACCTGCCGGGGATGCTCGCGGCGATCTCGATCCTGCCGGTGCTGGGCGTGCCGGTCGAGAGCAAGATGCTCAAGGGGATGGATTCGCTGCTGTCGATCGTCCAGATGCCCAGGGGCGTCCCGGTCGGCACGCTGGCCATCGGGCCGAGCGGGGCGGCGAACGCGGCGCTGCTGGCCGCGGCGATCCTGGCGAGGAGGGATTCGGCGATCCGCGAAGCGTTGGCGAAGTTCCGCGAGGAGCAGACGGACGCGGTGGGCGAGTCGCCGACATGAGCCGAGACGGCGTCCTCCATCCCCCGGCGGTGCTCGGCGTCATCGGCGGCGGCCAGCTCGGCCGGATGTTCCTCCAGGCCGCGCAGCGGATGGGCTATCGCGCGATCGTCCTGAGCGAGACCGAGGACGGTCCGGGTGCCCAGGTCGCCCACGACGTCATCGTCTCGCCGCCCGACCACCTGCCGGGCCTCCGCGCCCTGGCCGAGCGGGCCGAGGCGATCACCGTCGAGTTCGAGAACGTCTCGGCGCCGGCCCTGCGGTGGCTCGCGCAGCGGCGGGTCGTCCGGCCGGGATGGAAGACGGTCTGGGTGAGCCAGAACCGGCTCCGCGAGAAGTCGTTCCTGGCCCGTCATGGATTGCCGCTGGCGCCGTGGCGGCCGGTCCGGACCGAGGCCGACCTGCACGCATGCCCTCCGCGAGCTGGGCCTGCCGCTGATCCTCAAGACCGCCGCCTCGGGGTACGACGGCAAGGGGCAGGTCCGCGTCGACCGGGCGGAGGACCTCGAATCGGCCTGGGCGAGCCTGCGCCGGGTGCGCTTGCGTGGCCGAGGGATGGGTCGAGTTCGCGGCGGAGGTCTCGGTCGTCGTGCGTCCGCGGGGCCGACGGGCTGCGCCTCGGCGTTTCCGGTCGGGCTCAATCATCACGAGCGGCACATCCTCGACTCGACCCTCATGCCGGCGCCCGTCGGGCCGATCGTCACGCAGGAGGCCCGGGCGCTGGCCCTGAGCGTGGCCGAGGCCCTCGGGACGGTCGGCGTGCTGACCGTCGAGTTCTTCCTGGGCGGCCGACGGCTCGCTGCGGATCAACGAGCTGGCCCCGAGGCCGCACAACTCGGGCCACCTGACGATCGAGGCGGGCGTCTCCAGCCAGTTCGAGCAGCAGGTCCGCGCCCTCTGCGGCCTGCCGCTGGGCTCGACCGACCTCGCGATGCCCGCGGCGATGGTCAACCTCCTCGGCGACCTCTGGTCCGCGGGCGAGCCCGACTGGGACAGGGCCCTCGCCTCCGACCCGGGCGTGAAGCTCCACCTCTACGGCAAGCGGACGGCCGCGCCGGGCCGGAAGATGGGGCACATGACCGTGCTCGACGCGGACCCGTCGCTCGCCCTTGACCGGGCCCTGGCCGCGCGGTCGCGGCTCGTCCGGGGATGACGGTCGGGACGCCGGTCAGGCCGCCTCGTCCCGCTCCGGCGGCGCCGGCCGGCCGCCGAAGTCGGGCTTGAAGCCCTGCCCGCCCCAGTAGTAGCCGAGGAAGGTGCCGAGCCCGATCATGATGAGGACGAGAAACGGAAGTTGATTCATGTGAGTGAGGAAGAACCGCAGGCTCTCGTCGGCCACGAACGGGGCGTTCCACCACTCGGCGAAGATGCCCAGGGCCAGGGCCCCGAGGCCGCAGATGATCCCCCGGGCCTGCGAGGGCCGGCTCGAGAGCAGGCCGCTGCCCAGGCCGACCAGCGCCCCGGGGACGACGCCGGCCTTGAGGCCCTGCTGGAGGCCGAGCTTGTAGAGGAAATAGCCGAACACGCCGCCCATCGCCGCGCCGACGAGGCCGGGGACGAAATCCATGACACGCACTCTCATCGCGCTGGCCCCCGCGGCGGCCCGGCGTCGGGACGCCCGATCGATCGGCTTGGAGGATGACCCCTGATCCCCTATCGTATTCCTTAGATCGGCGATTGCACTCGTTTTTTCCGACGCGGGCGTAAAAGGAACACGTCCCGATGCGATGGGCCGAGCCGGCGTGGCTGGTGCTGCTGATCCTCGTGCCGCTGCCCGTGGCTCTGGGAGCGGTCGCGCCCCCGCCTCGCCTGGCCGACGCTCGCTCCGTTCGCCGGGCGCCCCGCGAGGCTGGGCCGCGCGGCTCGCGTGGCTGCCGACGTTCTTCCTCTCGCTCGCGATCGCCGGCATGGCCGTCGCCATGGCCCGGCCGCAGACCGTCGGCGGCCGGACGCGGGTCGCCGCGAAGGGCGTGGCCGTCGTCGTCGCCATCGACCGCAGCTCGAGCATGAAGGCCCCCGACTTCCCCGACGGCGACCGGAAGCAGACGCGGCTCGACGCCGCCAAGCGCACGCTCGCGCGGTTCATCTCCGGCCGTCCCGACGACTCGATCGGCGTGGTCGCCTTCGCGAATTATCCCGACCCGACCTGCCCGCCGACGCTGGACCACGCCTTCGCCCTCCGCGCCGTCGCCGTCGCTCTCGCCCGCCGTCGGGCCCGACGACGGCACGAACATGGGCGACGCGATCGCCTGGTCGCTCGATGATCTGAGGAAAGCGCCGGCGACGAGCCGCGTCCTGGTCCTCCTGAGCGACGGCCACAACGACCCGAACGTGCGCGAACCCCCTCGACCCTCGAGCCGAGGGCCGCGCGGCTCGCCCGCGAGCTGGGCGTGACGCTGCACACGATCGCCGTCGGCGGCGAGGGCGGCGTGATCCACGAGAAGGACCCCGCCACGGGCCTGCCGATCGCCGCCGAGGTCGGCGGGCCGGATTTGGATCTGCTTGCGGATCTCGCCAGGCTCGGCGGCGGCAAGGCGTTTCGCGCCACCGACGCCAGGTCGCTCGACGCCGTCTTCGCCGCGATCGACGCGATGGAGAAGACGACGATGACCGACACCATCCTGACGCGCTGGCACGAGCGGTTCGCGCCGTGGGCGGTGGCGGCGTTGGTGTGTCTGGCCTTCCAGCGACTCCTGCGCGGCGGCCGGCTGGCGCGGCTGCCGTGAGCGGTCCGCGGCGCTTGCCCGCCCGGATCGGGGCGACGATGATGGGAAGGGGACGGTCGTCGATTCGGGAATCGGAGGGGGTGCCCGTGCCGAAGGAGCCCGAGCGGCGTTTCACGCTCCTCGACGCCATGACCCTCGTCGCCGCCACGGCGGTCGGCCTGGCGATCGCGCGGAGGTGGACGGAGCGGGCGGACGTGACACGCCTGTTTCTCAGTCCGGAAGAGGGAATCCTCCCCGGTCTGGCGCCGCTGACGCGGCAGATCGTCCTCGGCTGGCCGGTGGTGGCGATGTGGACGCTGGCACTGGTCGCGTCTGCGGCTGAGACGGCCGAGGGCGCGGCGGCTGTTCGCGCCGGCGGGGGTCGTGGCGTGCCTGGTCGCGACGGTCGTGATGGCGCTGGAGCTCGCGCACGTCGTCGTCATCGAGACGCGTGGACTGGCTCCAGTTTCCGCACCCGAGCAACACGGCGGCCCGGTGGGACGAGTTCGAGTTCCGCGCGATTCACACGACCGCCACGACGTCGATCGGCTTCGCGGTCATCGCTTCGTGGGTCGCCCTGGCGCTCGCGCGTCGCTGGCGATCGGAGCGGGGCTGGATCGACCGAGCCGGACGGGCCGTCGGGCTCCTCTGGATCGTCCTTTTGTTCCTGCGGTTCCACCTGCGGATGAACTCGTATTTCAACGTGTGAACCATGACGCCGATCGCCCGAAGACCGAGGCGGTTCACGCTGGCCGACGCGATCGTCCTGGTCGCGGCCACGGCGGCCGGGATGGCGCTGGTGCGGGAGTGGGTGCGGATGGCTTCGCCGACGCCGCCGTTGTTCCGGTACGACACCGGGCCGATGCCCCGCGGTCCGCTCTGCGGTCTGGCGCCGCTGGTGCGGTGGGTCGTCCTGGGCTGGCCCATCGTGGCGATGTGGACCTTCGCCCTGGTCGTGCTGCGGTTGCGGCGGCCTCGGCCGAGGAGGCAGCGGCTGTTCGCGCCGCCCGGAGTCGCGGCGTGCGTGGTCGCCGCGTGCGTGGTGATGACGGAGGCAGTCTATACGGCGTCGCTCTCGATCCCGAACTTCCTCCGGGCCCCGCTCCCCGGCACGCTGGGCGGGCCTCGCTGAGGACGGCCGGGTGCGTCAGATGACATACTGGACGATCCACACGACGATCGAGAATTCGGTCGGCTTCGCGGTGCTCGCCTGGTGGGTCGCGCTGGCCCTGTCCCGCCGCTGGCGGCCCGAGCGGAGCTGGATCGACCGGGCCGGGCTGGCCGTCGGCGGCCTCTGGATCGGCCTCGTGGTGCTTCGGCTGCACCTCCGGATGAATTATCTTGACGTGTGAGACGCGACGGCGGAGCCCACCCGGTCGAGACTGGGCGAGGGTGGACTCAGGATGCGAAAGGCCGATCGTTGGACCTCAACCAACCAAGCTGGCTCTGGCTCCTCATCCCTGGCTCCTCATCCTGGCCTGGGCGATCCGCGGCCGTCGCCTCACCGGGGAGGGCTGGGCCGGCCGCGAGGTGTCAAGACGATGGAAAACCTAGCTCTGCGTACGAGGTCGAGGCGATCCATTCTCTGGTCGACGCGATGCGCGGGCCGAGTCGCGGACGACACCCGCCGAGTTCGTCGACGCCATCGCACAGGACGAGTTCACGCACGATGTCGTCCTTCGCGTCGACGAGGACCTGTTCGTCATCCTCGACACGACCTGACTGGGCGCCGTGATGGCGGTCGCCATCTGGGATCATCGGCCGAACGCCAATGAGTTGCTCGAGCGGCGGGTCGCCGGGGGATGGCGGCCATACGACGTCGCCCATGAAGGAGGGAGACATCGTCCTCGGCCACGCCGCGTGCCTGTTGCAGCCTCCGACCCGTTCGCAGGATTAACGCCTCTTCGGCCGCTCCGCGGCCATGGTCGGACGACGCGGAGTGTCGGTGACCCGTTCGGAGGGCGCGATCGATGATCCGATCTCGCAGGATCGGCATCCGAGGGATGATGACGATCGTCGTGGCCTGCGCGATGGCGTTCTTCTTCGTCAGGTCGCGCGACGACTGGGGATATCTCTCGGCACGTGGGCGCGATGTCTGTCCCTGTTTGGGGGCCACTCGCTGCTCGTGTCGGTCGTCCTCGTCCCGCGCCTGCGAGACCGGCTGCCCCGCACGGCCGCCCGCGTCCTTTGTCTTGTCTCTCTGGCGAGCTCGCTCTATCTCGTCGGAACCTTTTCCCTCGTCATGACGTTCTGGAGGGGCGAAGATCCGCCCGCCGGATGGCCCCGCGGCTTCCCCTTCCCGGATCGTCCGGTCTTGGGCCTCGCGAAATGGCTCGACGCGAGCAATCCCGCCTCGCCCGGTACAATCAAAATACACGGTGAACTCCCGAACGTCCTCTTCATCGTGGGCCTTCTGACGATCCTCTCCATGCTCGCCAGCGGCACACTTCTCGGCCTGCTCCTCCGCCTGCGATCCGCGAAGAATGAGGCATGATCCTTGGACCTCTCCCAACCAAGCTGGCTCTGGCTCCTGATCCCCTGGCTCCTCACGCTGGCCCGGGCGATCCGGGGCCGCCGCCGCCGCGAGGCCCACTGGAAGGCGCTGGGGCAGGGGGGCCGGCCGCCGGGTGATGGGGCCCTCGGCGGGATGATCGCCGCCCTTTTATTGATCATCGCCCTGACCCAGCCGCGATGGGGCCGCGACCCCGAGTCGGCACTGCCGCCGGGGCGGGATGTCGTCCTGCTCGTCGACGTGAGCCGGAGCATGGGGGCCGAGGATGCGGTGCCCAGCCGACTGGGCGTGGCGATCGAGTCGGCGCGGGGGCTGATCGAGGCGATGGCGAGGGAGGAGGGAGACCGGGTCGCCGTCGTCGCGTTCGCCGGGGCGGGGGTCGTCCGGTGCGGCTTGACGGAGAACCTCGGGGCGGCGCGGGAGGTTGTCCGGCGGCTCCGCGTGGGGACGGTCCAGCCGGGCGGCACGGACCTGGGCGGCCGCACTGGGAGTGGCGCTCGGGGCGTTCGACGATCGCGACCGGGCGGAGGGGCGGATGGTCGTCATCTTCACCGACGGCGAGGACCATCCCGGCTCCTGGCGCGACCTGGTCGGGCCGCTCCGCGACGCGGGGGTCATCGTCAACGCCGTGGCCATCGGCGACCCGGAGAAGGGGCAGCCGGTGCCGGCGGGCGAGGGGGGGACGGTGATGTCGTATCGGCGGACAGCCGGTCGTATCGAAACGGTCGGACGAGGCGCTCGACGCCCTGGCCCGGGCCACGGGCGGGATGGTCCTGCCGATCGGACTGGCGGCGGCCGACATGAGCGGGCTCTATGAGGCGAAGATCGCGCCGGCCGCGCGGCAGGTCCGTCACGCGACCCACCCGCCCGAGCGGGCCGAGGACTATGGGCTGTTCGTGCTCGCCGCCCTGATGACGCTGTCGATGGGGGCGAAGCCGCGGGCGTCGCGGAGGTCGGCGAGGCGATGGGGGCTGGTCGCCTCGGTCGGATTCCTGCTGGTCGTCGGCGCCGGGCCGGCCGGCGAATCGCCCCGGCGGATGATCGAGCGCGGGCGTGCCGCCTACGAGGCCCGGCAGTATGCCGAGGCCCTCGCCGCCTTCGAGGCCGCTGCCGAGGCCGTCCCCGCCGCGGCCGTGCCCCGCTATGACGCCGGGGCGACGCTCTTCGCCTTCGGGCGGTTCGACGAGGCGGCCGGGCGCTATCGCCAGGCGCACGACCTCGGCGACGCGGCCGTGCGGATCAAGGCGGATTACGCCCTGGGCAACGCCTTGCTGATGGCCGACGACGCCGAGGCCGCGATCGCGGCGTATGACGACTGCCTCGGCTCGACCCGCCGCTCTCGCGACCTCGACGCCGTCCGCCGCGACGCCGCGATCAACCGCGAATATGCGCTGAGTCGGCTCAGGGAAAAGTCCAGCGAACGCGACCCGGCCCCGGACGACGAGCCGCCGCAGGCGCCCCGCCCCGAGCCCAAGGCCGCCCCCCCCGCGGGCCGGCGAGGGTGGCGAGGGCCCTCGCGGCTCCGGCGGGGCCGGCGGCTCCGAGCCCGACACGCGGAAGGCCGAGGGGCCGTCGCCCGAGCAGAGGCTTGATGACGCGATCGAGCAGATCCGCGAGGCCCTCGAGCACCGCCTGCCCGAGGCCCCGACGCCGTCGCGCTCGCCCGATGGGAAGGATTGGTAATTGACTGATCCCGTGGCACTGTCGAAGACCTGGCCGGACATGTTCCGGGTGGCTGGGGTCTCGTCGGCGAGACCCCGGCGGCGAGGGCCGCGCCGGGGTCTCGCCGACGAGACCCCAGCCACCCTGGTCCGCGGAGTCGGGTCTTCGACGAGCATCATCCCGCGAAAAGGCGAGTGGTCCAATCGATCACTCCGCAGGGCCGTTTTATTCTCAGTGAGGGAGGAACATTTCTGATCCCCTCCCGCCCTTGTCGGGGGAGGGCAGGCGTGAGGGTCGGGGCCGAGGTCATCCCCGGAACCCCCCACCCTACCCTCTCCCAAAGGGGGAGGGCAGACGCCGCGCGACCGGAGATGAAACGGCTCTGGATCACTCGGACTCGCAGGCCTGGCGGGCCGGAGCAGGTCATCATCCTTCCCTGTTCCCTCGTCATGCTCCTGTTCGCCTCGGCCTCGTCCGCCCCAGGACTCCCGCCTCCGCGTCGACGCCCGCGTCGCGAGGGAGACGTACTACGTCGGCCAGGCCATCGAGGTCCGCGTCGGCGTCGTCGCGGAGGGAGAGCGGCCGAAGGTCACGCCCCCGACGATCGACGGAGCCGAGGTCGAGGCGGTCGACACGCTGTTCCGGCCCGTCGGCGCGAGCGGGATCGGCGACGTCACGTCCGAGACGAACGTCTTCATCAGCCGATATCGGGTCACACCCAGCCGACCCGGGCCGCTGACGATCCCGCCGTTCGTCGCCCGTCTCGGCGAGCGTCGCGGGGCGTCGGCGCCGATCCGGTTGACCATCCGCGGCGTCCCGCTTGAAGGACGGCCCGCGAGCTACCTGCGGGGCGTCGGGCCGCTCGAGGCGAGGGCCGAGGCGGTCCCGGCCTCGGTCCGAGTCGGGCAGGCGTTCGAGTACCGGCTCGTCCTGACCGGCCCGGGCGCGAGGGCCTCGACCCAGTGGCCGGTCCTGCCCGAGTTCGAGCGCCTTCAGCGGCCTGAAGATCGAGCCGGCGGGCACGGACGTCGTCGCCGACCCGCCGTCGCGGACGTTTCGCTACCGGGCCCGCGCGACCGAGCCGGGCACGATGACGCTGCCGAGCGTCGCGGTCGCCACGTTCGACCCGAAGATGGACCGCTACGTGGAGACGAGGGCGCCGAGCGTCGCGGTCCGCGTGGTGGACGTCCCGCGGTTCGATCCGTCGACGCTGCCGGAGGTTCCTCCTGAAGAGACCTCGGAGCCCGGCCCCTGGATCTGGGGCGTCCCCGCGGCGCTGATCGCCGCGGCCTGGGTGACTCTCCTTGTCGTCCGGCGCCGGACCTCGGCGCGACGGCTCGCGCGACGCGTCTCGCGACGGCTCGCGAGTGCGACCCCGGAGGAGGCCGCGGGGCTCGTCGCCTCGGCCCTGAAGGACTACCTCGCCCGCGCCGTCGGCCGGCCCCGGGGCGAGCTCACGCCCGAGGAGGCGGCGCGGGACGTCGAGCGGGCCGTGCGGGACGCGGGCCTCGCCGAGCGGGCCAGGCGGCTCGTCGAGCGGTCCGACCGGGCGCGATTCGGCCACGACGCCGAGGCGGCATCGGGACTCGCCGGAGAGGCCTCGGCCTTCTTCGCCGACCTCGCCCGCAAGCGGCCCTCGTAGGGTCCGCCATGCGGACCGTCCGCAATCCGCGGGCGTTCGAAAAGCCGAGGGAGGCAGTCGCGACCGCCTTTGTGCGGCCGAACCCTGCCTCCCGCTACCTGCGTCAGACTGTCAGATCAGAGGACGCCGCCGAAGGCGGCCCGGGTCCGCGTCGTGCTGTAGATCTCGCGGAAGCTGCCCTCGCGCTTGGCCTCGCGGCGGTACGCCTCGAAGCCCTCGGGCTTGAGGGAGGGGATCGTCTTGTTGATCAGCAGTCTCGATCGCCGTCAGGGGCTCGCCCTGGTCGGGGCAGACGAACATGTAGGCGATGCCGTCCTTGCCCATCCGGCCGGTGCGGCCGATCCGGTGGAGGTAGTTCTCGGGGTCGTCGGGGATGTCGTAGTTGATGACGTGGCTGATGTCGTTGACGTCGATGCCGCGGCCGACGACGTCGGTGGCGACCAGGACGGGGATGGTCCCGTCGCGGAAGCCCTGCATGACGCGGTTGCGGACGGTCTGGGCGAGGTCGCCGTGGATCGTCGCGACGCCCTTGACCCGGCCGCGGAGCCGGTCGGCCAGCTTGTCGGCCCCCCGCTTGGTGCGGGTGAAGACGATGCACTGCCGGGGCTGGTCGCGGTCGAGCAGGTGGAGCAGCAGGTCGAACTTCCGGTCGTGGTCGACCGTGATGTAGTACTGCTTGATCGACTCGACCGACGGCTCGTCCTTCGAGAGGTTCATCTCGACCGGCTCGTACATGTAGCGCTGGGCGAGCTTGCGGATGTCGGCGCTGATCGTCGCCGAGAGCAGCAGGGTCTGGTGCGGGTCGGGCACCCGGCGGAGGATGCGCTCGATGTCGGGCCGGAACCCGATGTCGAGCATCCGGTCGGCCTCGTCGAGGACGACGTGGAAGATGTCGCCGAGGTAGAGCGTCCTGCGCTCGATGTGGTCGATGACGCGGCCGGGCGTGCCGACGACGATGTCGACGCCGCGGGTCAGGGCCCGGAGCTGCCGCTCGATCGGCTCGCCGCCGTAGATGCCGCAGATCGCGACGTCCTGGCCGTGACGCGAGCCGCTGCGATCTCGACGACGATCTGCTGGACGAGCTCGCGGGTCGGCGCGAGGATGATCGCCTGCGGGCCCTCGGCCCCGCGCCTCGAGCATCTCGATGAGCGGGATGCCGAAGGCGGCGGTCTTGCCGGTGCCGGTCTTGGCCTGGCCGATGACGTCGAAGCCGTCGAGCGCCTCGGGGATGAATTCGGCCTGGATCGGCGAGGGGGTCTTGTAACCCACCTTCACGAGGGCCCGGAGCATGGTCCGGCTCAGGCCCATCTCGTCGAATCCGGGAGGGGCTTCCTCCTCCACTGAACTTTGATGCAAACAAACCTCCGAGAACGTGTTATGGTCTTGAACCGTGTCGATCGGCGCGAATAAGCTTCGCCTTCCCGATCATCCAAGATGATACCCGATCGGGGCGGTTTGCGTCAAAGCCGGATTCCTCATAGAATTGCACCACGGCGCGGCCGGATTGTCCGGACTGGCCGGGATGGCGACAGGAACGGATCCTGGCGGCAATCGCCCCGGAGATGCTCGACTGATGGGCATGAACGACGTCCTTGTCGAGGTCGACTCCTGGCCGGTCGAGGAGCGGTTGCAGCTCCTGGGCGAGCTGTGGGACCGGCTCGTCGACCACGGCGAGGAGCCGGGCCTGTCCGAGGCCCAGAAGACCGAGCTCGATCGCCGCCTGGCCGAGGACGACGCGAGCCCGGACGACGTCGTCGCCTGGGACGACGTCCTGGCCGAGGCCCTGGCGCAGGGCCCGGCGGTGAGCCTGCGGGTCGTCGTCCGCCGGCAGGCCCGCGCCGAGTTCGACGACGCGTTCGACTGGTACGAACGGCAACGCGCCGGGCTCGGAGTCGAGTTCGCGGGCTGCGTGCGCGCCGTCTTCGACCGGATCGCAGCGATGCCCGAGCTGTTCGCTCCGGTTTATCGTGACATCAGAAAGGCCCCGGTCCGGAAGTTCCCGTACACGGTGTTCTATCGCGTCAAGCCGAAGGGCGTCGTGGTCCTGGCGGTCTTCCACTGCAAGCGGGACCCGAACGTCTGGAAATCGCGAGCCTGATTGACATCCGCCACTTGGCGCTTGCCCGCCCGCCCGCCATCGGGCTAGGCTCGGGGGGGATCGCGTCGGGCGACCGGGCCGTTCGGCCGGGATCGGCCCGAACTTGACCGATTTTCTCCGGGAGACGCGCCGTGGCCGACCCAGCGAACGGGGGCACCGACCTCCAGCAGAAGTACCGGCAGTTCCTCGACCTCCTGCCGCTGACGGTCTCGCTCGCGGGCCTGCCGCCGAGCGAGACGCGGCTCTTCAGCGAGGAGCAGATCGAGGCGCGGGCGATCACCGTCCGGCTCGCGTACAAGGTGGCGCGGAACATCGCGCGGGAATGCCTGGGCGGGTCGTGAGAGTGGCGCAGGGGGGCCGGGGCGGCGGGGCGAGTTTCGACCGCCGCGTCGGCTGTTCGGCCGCGGCGGGCGTGCCGATAGAGTCCTCCGTGGCGGGCGGGGCCGACGATGGGGGACGGGGACCCAGGGCCGCCCGCGACGCCGAGCTCGGCACTCCAGACGTGAAAGGCCCACACGCGACCATGACGACGTCACCAGACCGCGGCCCGCGACGGATCAGGGCCGCGATCATCGGGATCGGCCTGGACGGCCACGACCACGTGAACCGGCTCACGCGCGGGCGATTCCTCGCGTCCTCCTCGGCGGCTCCGCCGACACCCACGCCGAGATGCTCGAGACCGTCCTGCGGCTCGAGTCGGAGCTCGAGCGGATCGGCCAGCCGCTGGAGGATGTCTCGCCGATCGAGCTCGCCGAGATCGCCTGGCGGATCGACAGCCCCGAGCTGCACAACATCGCCCTCCGCATGCACCACGGCCTCGTCCGGAGCGGGCGCGGCTTCCGCGACTGGTCGGCCGACGAGCTCTTCGAGCTCTCGGCCTGAGCCGATCCCGATCTCAAGGACCAGCCGACGGCCCGGGGACGATCCCGGGCCGTCGGCGTTTCGAAGGCGAATAATCGGGCGTGGCGGGCGAATGTTGAAACGGCCCATCCCGCCGGGAGGTATCCCGGTCGAACGTCGGAACCGGCGAGCCCCGCCCGTGACGCTGAGGGACGAGCGTGACCTGGTCGATGCGCTCCGCGCCGGCGACCCGCACGCGCCGGCCGAGCTGGTCGCGCGGTTCCACGGCGTCGTCTTCGGCCTTTGCTTCCGGATGATGGGGCACCGCCACGACGCCGAGGACGTCGCCCAGGAGGCGCTGGTCCGGGCGCTGCGGGGGATCGCCGGGTTCGACGGGTCGAGGCCGCTCCGCCCGTGGCTGCTGGGGATCGCCGCCAACCGCTGCCGGACCGCCCTCGGCCGCCGCTCGCGGCGGCCGGTCGTCGTCGACGTCGCGACCGACCCGGTCGACCACCGGCCCGGCCTGGACGACCCCGACGACCTCGCCGGCGAGCTCGAGCGGGCCCTCGACCGGCTCCGGCCCGAGTATCGCCTCGTGTTTGCCCTGTACCATGAGCAGGCCTTGCCGTATGAGGAGATCGCCCAGGCGATCGGGCGGCCGGTGGGGACGGTCAAGACGTGGCTGCACCGGGCGCGGGGGGAGCTGGCGGAGTCGCTGGCGAGGCGGGGGGTGACGGGGTGAGGAGAAGGCAGAAAGCAGAGAGCAGAAAGCAGGGGATAGATTCAGAGATCGAGTGCGGAGTGAAGAGTGCGGAGTGAAGAACGGGGTGGCCGGCTTGTGCCTTGTGCCGGCTTGCTTTGCTTTATGCCTTCTGCTCTCTGCTCTCGGCTGCCCACTAGCTCTCCGACGGTTCCCGTAGCGAGATCGGACCAACGCCCATGACCTGCCGCGACTCGGAACGCCTCTGGAACGAGCTGCTCGACGCCCGGGACGTGCCGCGTCCGGAGCTCGAGTCCGCGCTCGAGGCGCACGCCGCGGCGTGCGCCGGCCTGCGCCGGGATCGCGGCGCGATATCGGGCGCTCCGGCGGGCGATCGCGGCCTGGGAGCCGGCGCCGGTCCCGGCGGGATTCGCCTCGCGAGTCGTCCGGGCCGCGGAGGAAACGGGGCGGGCCGACGGCGTCCTCCCGTTCCGCAGGCCGCGGGCGATCCCGCGCGGGGCGTGGCTGGCGGCCGCGGCGGTGCTGGTCGCGTCGGCGGTCGTGCTCTGGACGGCGCCGCTGGGGAAGAGAGACCAGCTCGCCGATGCGCCGACGGCCCCCCCGGCGGCGGGGAGCCTGGACTTCTCCGACGCGCTGGCCGACGCGACCTCGGCGACCCTGGAGCTGGCGCGACGCCTCGGCGCCCGCCGGCCGGCTCGGCCGGGACGTGCTCGCGTCGGCCGGGCTGCCGTCGGCGTCGCCGCCGTCGCCCGAGGTCGCGGCCGTGCCCTCGGCCGAGGTGCTCCGCTCGGTCGGCGACCGCGTCGGCGCCGGCGTCCGCCCGCTCTCGGGCTCGGCGATGCGGGCCTTCGGCTTCCTGCTGCCCTCCGACGGCGGCGAGGCTCCGCAGGCCCCGCCCGCCGCGCCGCGGAGCGGCGTCTGATCGATGGCCTGAACCCGATGGGACCGACCCGATGATCCGACCGTCCGCCCCGGCGCTGATCCTCGCCGTCGTCCCCTGGATGTCGAGCGTCGCCGCCGACCCTCGGCCGGCCGACGCCGAGGCGGCGCTGCTCCGCCTGGTCCCGCCCGACGCCGGGCTGACGCTGGCCGTCACCGACCTCCGCGGCCACGCCCGCGAGATCGCCGAATCGCCGCTGGCGCGGGCGTTCTGGGCCCTTCCCGCGGTGAAGGAGTGGCGGAATTCGGAGGCCGGCGGCAAGTTCGACCGCGCCCGGGCGCACATCGAGCGGACGCTCGGCGTCCCCGTCGCGACCGTCCGCGACGACCTGCTGGGCGACGCCGTCGTCCTCTCGCTCCACCTCGCCCCGGGCGCCGCGCCCGAGTCGTGCGCGGGGGCTTCTTCTGGTCCGGGTCCGCGACAAGGCGCTGCTGACGCGACTGATCGACCTTGGCGGCCAGGCGGCGGGCGCCGAGGTCGCCGAGGCGGGCTCGGGCGAGGGTCGCTACTCGGTCCGGAAGTTCCCCCGCGGCGGCAAGGAGCCCGACTACTTCCGGCTGTTCGACGACGGCACGTTCGCCTGGTCCAACTCCGAGGCCCTGATCCGCGGCGTGCTCGACCGCCGCGCGGGCACCGGCGGGCCGGGATTGGGCGGACGATCCCGTCTTCCGGAAGGTCCGCGCGGGCCTGCCTGCGCGGGCCGTGGCCGCGATCCACCTCGATCCCCGGTTCGCCGCCCGCGTGCTCGAGTCGGCGCCCCGGTCGGGCGGCGCCGATGACGATCGCGCGCAGGAAGTCCTCGGCAGGCTACCTCCGCACGGTCGAGGGGATCGGCCTCGCCCTCGAATGGCGGAACGGCCCGCTGCTGCACGTCCACGAGACCTATGATCCGAAGGCGCTGGACGAGCGTCTCGTCCGGTGGGCGAAATCCGGCGCGACGCCCGACGCGCTGGCCCGCCGCATCCCGTCGACGGCGATCGCCTCCGCCGCCGCGCCGATCGATTTCGCCACCGCGTGCGACGCCCTGGTCGAGCTGGTCCCGCAGGCCGACCGCCCTCGCCTCGATATGGTCTTCGAGGCGCTCCGCGGCGTCCTGCTCGGGCGGGACCTTCGCAGGGAGGTGCTGCCGAGGCTCGGGCCGGCGGCGATCGCGTACGTCGAGGCCCCATCGAGCGGCGCGTCCTGGCCGCCGGTCGTCGGCGCGGTCGAGCTGCGGGATGACGGCGGCGAGCGGAGCATCGCCTCGGCGCTCGACAATGCGCTGCGGACGTTGCTCTGCCTCTACGCCCTCGACCCGAAGCACGGCGCGACGGGCCTCCGCGTCGAATCCCGCCGCGCGGGGTCGATGCAGGTCACGACGCTGGGCGGTCCCCACGCGCCGTTCGCTTACGGGGTCGGGCGCGATTGCCTGGTCATCGGCACGTCGGCCGAGGCCGTCGCGCGGTTCGGCGAGTCCCCGCCCGACGCCCGGCTCGCCGGCGCTCAAGGCCTCGTACTTCCCCGAGGCGCGCGCCTATGCCGGCGTGGACGTCGCCCGCCTGGCCCGCTGGGCCCGCGCGAGCCGCGAGCCGCTGGCGGCTCACGTCGCGGCCTCCCGCGGCGTGACGCCCGAGGCCGCGGGCCGCGACCTCGATCGCGCGCTCGCGTTGCTCGACCTCTTCGACGCGGCCTTCGCCGCCCTGGCCGTCGACCCGACGATGACGTCGGTCCACCAGACATTCGGCCTGGTCGGTCGCTAGCCTCAGCGTTTGGCCTTCGACGCGCGGCCGCCCCGGGTCGTCTTGGCCGCGGGGGCGCCGTTGCGATCGCCGAAGAGCACTTCGAGGACCGCGGTCGTGGCACAGCGGATGTGCGTGTCCATCGCCGCGGCCGCCCCGTCGGCGTCGCCGGCGCGGAGGCGGCGGAGGACGTCCAGGTGCTCGGGCACGTCGTCCGACCGCGAGTAGTTCGTCGCGGCGTCGCGGTGGTGGCCGACGTCGCGGAGGGTGCGGAAGAGCGTCAGATACCGGCCGATCTCGGCCGTCAGCCGGGCGCTGCCGCACGACTCGGCGATCAGCCCGTGCAGCCGGTTGTCGAGCTCGCGCGCGTCGCGATCGCGGGCGTCGTCGGACCTGCGCGAGGCCAGGCGCTCGAGGCCCTCGCAGAGCGCGGCGAGATCGGACTCGTCGATCCGTCCGCAGGCGCAGCGGGTCGCCTCGACCTCGAGCACGCGGCGGACCTGGCTGATCTCGCGCACCTGCTCGGGCCCGAACGGGAGGACGACCGCGCCGCGATTGGGCAGCAGCTTCACGATGCCCAGGGCCGCCAGCTCGACGAGCGCCTCGCGGATCGGCGTCGGGCTGACGTCGTAGGCCGAGGCGAGCTTCTGGACGATCAGCCGCTGCCCCGAGGTGAACCGCCCCACGAACACCGCGGCCAGCAGCCGCGACGTCACCTGCTGGCGCAGGCTCCCGCGCGGCACGGGATCGCTCAGCGCCTCGGCGGAAACGGGCGGGATACTCATGGTCGGGCCCCCGAGCTTTTTTCAGAGAGGGCTTGAGGCAGCCGGAGATTAGATATAATATCCGAAGCGTTCCTATCCGTCTCTACCCCCAAAAAACGCGTGTCCGACCGGGACCTTGGGCCGTTCGCCGCCCGATGGCCCGCGGTTGAAGCTATCCCGCAACGGCGATCGGCCGAGGGGTGGCCGTCACCCGGTCGGACGGGGAGGGTCGAACCTTCTCGCAATCCCCGGTCCGCTGCCGCTTCGCGGGAGGTCCGGCCCGTGGTCCTGCCGCCCTTCGGCACCCTCGTCGTCGAGGTCCATGCCCGGTTCGCCGGGCCGTCGGAATCGTCCCAAGGTCGATCCTTCATCCCTTGACAGCAGTCCGAGGAGAACGAGTGCCATGCCACGGAATCGCCGCGGGTTCACGCTGATCGAGTTGCTGGTGGTGATCGCGATCATCGCCGTCCTCATCGCCCTCCTGCTCCCCGCCGTCCAGGCGGCCCGCGAGGCCGCGAGGCGGGCCCAGTGCGTCAACAACCTGAAACAGCTGGGCCTGGCCGTCCACAACTACCACTCGGTGAACAACTCGCTACCGCCGCTCTTCGAAAACTTCGGCACCCCCCCGAACGGCCCGAGCGAGCCGGGCGGGCCGTGGCCGCTGGGGTGGGCGGTCGGCCTGCTCCCGTTCATGGAGCAACAAACGCTGGCCAACACCGCGAACTACTCGTTCGGGGCCTTCGGCGTGGCCAATCAGAACACGCTCAGCTCGACGAAGGTGAACACCCTCATCTGCCCGTCGGAGAGCCTGACCCAGGGCCCGTGGATCGCCACGACCTGGACCAACTATCACGCCAACTTCGGCGGCCCGTGCTCGATCGAGTCGTGGAGCGGCCCGTTCGTCCCGTTCCGGAGCGACAACAACAGCGTCCCCGGCTATACAAACGCGGTACAGACCTCGAGCATGGGGACGATCGGGCTCCAGTCCGTCACGGACGGCACGAGCAACACCACCATGTTCAGCGAGAAGCTGATGGGCCTGAACGGCAACGTCTCCTCGGCCATCATCAGCTCGCAAAACGGCAAGCGCGTCCAGTTCGCCCTGGGCAACGCCATGGGCTGGGACACCACGACGGGCGCCGCGGATGCCCAGGCGTTCGTCAATGCCTGCAAGTCCCTTCCCGGCTCGACGGGCCCGCAACTGCCGACCCAGTGGACCGGGGCCTGCTGGAACGGCAGCCACGCGGGTACGCTCCACTTCAACGCCTACGACCACGTCGATGACCCCGAACAGCATCTCGTGCGTCGCCAGCAACTCGTGGGGCGGCTTCCCGGGCGGCTTCAATGACGCGATCACGGCCACCAGCAACCATTCCGGGGGCGTGAACGTGGCGATGGTCGACGGCTCGGTCCGATTCGTCAAGGACACGATCGCCGTCCAGACGTGGTGGGCGCTCGGCAGCCGCAACCTGGGCGAGGTCCTCGACGCCACCTCCTACTGACGCGGAGCGGATATCGGTAGATCCTCGACTCGACGCCCCCGCCCCGACCGCCGTGGTCGGGGCGGGGGCCTAACCCGCACTAGATGGAGACTCGCCGATGCATCGACTTTGCCTCGCCCTGATGGCCCTCGTCCTGGCCGTCGCGTCCGCCGGCTGCGACGGCCAGAGCCAGCCGAACGCCGCCGCGAAGCCCGAGGAGCTCAACGCCGACTTCTCGAAGAAGACCGCCGACATGATGAAGGCGGCCAACACGGGGATGGACCCCAAGGCCGCCAAGACGGGCGGCGCCGGCCGCTCCCGGCAAGTGAATCGGACCGGCCTCGCCCAGCGGCCTTCGCCGGCCCCCCGGATGGACGAGGGGGAATGCCAGGTGGTGAAGTTCCCGGGCGAGACTGGCCGGTAGCCGTCGCGGGGGTCCCGCCTCGGGGGACGTCGACGTGAGGAGACGACTCTGGGTCCCGGCCCTCGGCGTGGCGGCCCTGGTTCTCGTTGCGTGGGGAGGATGGCGGCTCGCCGCGGCGCGGCGCTTCGCGTCGGACCTGGCCGAGGCGCGGCTCCTCATCGACGCGGGCCGCTTCGCCGAGGCCACGCCGAGGCTGGCTGACCTGGCCCGACAACGCCCCGGCGACGCCGAGGTCGCCTACCGCCTGGGAATCTGCGCCCACGCCGGCGGCGACATCGCCGGCGCGCTGGCGGCCTGGTCGGCCGCGTCCCCGGGCTCGGATTGGTCCGTCCGGGCCGGGCTGGCGCGGGCCCGGACGCTCGTCGGCGACCTCGGCCGGTTTCACGAGGCCGAGGACCTGCTCGAATCGCTCCTGCGGGCCGCCGCGCCCGGCGCTCGGCGGGACGAGGTCCGCCACACCCTCACCGAGCTCGTACTTCTGGGAGGGTCGGCGCGACGACGTCCTCCGGCTCATCGAGTGGGGCTGGCGGGATACCGACCGATCCGGTCAGCGACCTCCGCGACCATTGGCGGGCCGATAGCTCCCCGACCCTCCTCGAGGTGGTCGGCGCCGAGGTCGAGCGAGCCGCACAGCGGGCCCCGGACGACGACCGCGTCTGGCTGGCGCAGGCGGGCCTCGCCGCGCAGGTCGGCCGGCTCGACGAGGCCGGCCAGTGGCTCGACCGCTGCACCGAGCGGCGCCCCGACGACCCGGTCGTCTGGCGTGCCCGGCTCGCCTGGGCGCGGGCGGTGGACGATCCGGCCGCCGCCCGCCGAGCCCTCGGCCATCTGCCCGCCGAGGGATCGACGGAAGCCGAGCGTCTGCGCCCTCCGGGCCTGGCTCGCCGGGCGGCGGGACGAACGCGAGGCCGAGCGGAGGGCGCTGGAGGCCCTGGTCGCTGCCTCTCCCGGCGACACCAGGGCGCTCGACCGGCTCGCCGCGATGGCCGTCGAGCGGGGCGAGCCCGCGCGGGCCCTGGAGTATCGCCGGGCCAAGGCGGAGCTCGACGCCGCCCGCGACCGCTATCGCGCTCCTGATGGACGAGCCGCTCGTGCCCGCCCGGTTCGCCGAGCTGGCCGGACTCGCCGAGCGGCTCGGCCGGGGCTTCGAAGCCCGCGGTTGGTGGACCCTCCGCTCGGCTTACGCGACCTCACGACCCGGAGGCCCGGCGGGCCCTGGCGCGGCTCGCCGCGGCCGGCGGGATCGCCCCCCGCCCTCGGCGGGACGCTCGCCGACGCGGCTCGGCGAAGCGCGGCCCCGCCGGCCCGACCGGGCGCCCGCCCGGTCCGGTCGTCCCCCGCTTCGTCGACGACGCCGAGGCCGCCGGCCTCCGCTTCGTCTTCGACAACGGCCGCTCGCCGCAACGCCAGCTCCCCGAGACGATCGGCGGGCGGCGTCGGCCTGCTCGACTACGACGGCGACGGCTGGCTCGACGTCTACTGTCGTCCAGGGCGGCCCGTTCCCGCCCCGACCCCGGCCGGCCCCGACGACGCGGCGACCGCCTGTTCCGCAACCGGGGCGACGGCACGTTCGAGGACGCGACCGAGCGCTCCGGGATCGCGCGGATGCCGCGGGGCTACGGCCACGGCGTGGCCGTCGGCGACTTCGACAACGACGGCCATCCCGACCTGTTCGTCACCCGCTGGCGGTCGTACGCCCTCTACCGCAACCGGGGCGACGGGACGTTCGAGGACGCGACCGAGCGGTCGGGCCTGGGCGGCGACCGCGACTGGCCGACCTCGGCGGCCTTCGCCGACCTCGACGACGACGGCGACCTCGACCTCTACGTCTGCCACTACCTGGCCTGGGACGCCGAGCACCCGACGCTCTGCCAGCGGACCACGGCGACGCCGAGCCGAGCGAGCGACCCGGCCAGCAGTACGACTACTGCACGCCCCGGCCGTTCCCCGCGCTGCCCGACCACCTGTTCCGCAACGACGGCGGCCGGTTCGTCGACGTGACCGGCCGAGGCCGGCATCGTCGACCGCGACGGCCGCGGGCTGGGCGTCGTCGCGGCCGACCTCGACGACGACGGCCGGGTCGACCTGTTCGTCGCCAACGACACGACGGCCAACTACCTCTTCCACAACCTGGGCGGCCTGCAGTTCGAGGAGGTCGGGCACGTCGGCCGGCGTCGCGTGCAACGCCGACGGGCGGCTACCAGGCCGGGATGGGGACGGCCTGCGGCGACCTCGACGGCGACGGCCGGCCCGACCTGGTCGTCACCAACTTCTACGGCGAGTCGACGACGTTCTTCCGCAACCTCGGCGGCGGCCTGTTCGCCGACCAGACCGCCGCGGTCGGCCTGGCCGGCCCGAGCCGGTTCCTCCTGGGCTTCGGCGTCGCCTTCCTCGACGCCAACAACGACGGCCGGCTCGACCTGGCCACGGCCAACGGCCACGTCAACGACGACCGCCCCGACTATCCCTACGCGATGCCCGCCCAGCTCCTGCTCGGCGGCGAGGGCGGCCGGCTGACCGACGTCACCGCGGCCGCCGGCGCCCCCTGGACCGTCCCCCGCGTCGGCCGCGGCCTGGCCGCCGGCGACCTCGACAACGACGGCCGCGTCGACCTCGTCGTCCTGCCGCAGAACGGCCCGCTGGCCTATCTTCCACAACCGGACCGCGGCCGCCGGGCCACTCCGTGACGCTTCCGGCTCGAAGGGACCGCCGTCGAACCGCGACGCCGTCGGCGCGGTCGTCACCGTCACGGCCGGCGGCCGGACGCTCCGCGCCTGGCGCACCGGCGGCGGCAGCTACCAGTCGGCCTCCGACCCGCGGCTCCACTTCGGCCTGGGCGAGTCGAACCGCGTCGAAGCCGTCGAGGTCCGCTGGCCGTCGGGACGGGTCGACAGGTACTCGATGCTCGACGCCGGCCGTGCCTATCGGCTTCGCGAGGGCGATCCAAAGCCCTCGCCGCTCCGGTAGGGTCCGCCGTGCGGGATGTCTGCGCGGCCGTACGAAGATCGCCCGCATGGCGGGCCCAGCCCTCTGAACAATCGCGATCGTTTCTGCTAAGCTCCCGCGGGCGGACCGGTCGACCCCCGGTCCGGGCGGAGCAGCCACGAGAGGGGGGCCGGGGTCATCCGCCTCTCGTCGCTTCGCGACCCGGACAGAAAGTCGTCCGGGCCACGCGGAAGGATCGATGATGCGGCGCCTTTCGATCATCGTCGCCCTCGTGGCGGCGTCCGGCCTCGCGTGGGGCCTCTGGCGATCCGCCGAGGCCCACCGGTTCGCCGACGAGCTCGACCTCGCCCGGCGCGAGGTGCAGGCGGGCCGGTTCGAGCAGGCCCGGCCGTGGCTGATCGCCCTGCCCGACGAACGCAAGGCCGACCCCGAGGTCGCCGACCTGCTCGGCACGTGCGAGCACGCCGCGGGTCATTATCGAGGCGGCCCTCGCCGCCTGGGCGCAGGGTCGCCCCCGGGCTCGCCCGGGTGCGGCCCGCGTGGCGCTGGCGAGGGCGCGGACGCTGACCGGCGACTTCGGCCGGTACGCCGAGGCCGAGCCGATCCTCGAGGCCGCGCTGGGCGAGCCGGGCCCGACCCGGCTCGAGATCCGCCACACGCTCTCGCAGCTCTACTTCACCGAGTCGCGTCACGAGGCGATGCGCAGGGTCCTCGAGGACGGCTGGCAGCAGTGGCGCGACCCGGCCTCGGAGGTCCGCCACCTCTGGCTGATCGACGACGCGACCGTGCAGGTCGGGCCGGTCCGCAAGGTCGTCGACGCGGCCGCCGCGAAGGCCCCCGACGACGACCGCGTCTGGCTCGCCCAGGCGGGCCTCGACCGGCTCGACGGCCGGTTCGACGAGGCCGGCGCCGCCTCGGGGCGTGCACCGGGCGACGGCCCGACGACCCGGCCGTCTGGCTGCGCCCGGCTCCGCCTGGCCCGCTCGGCCGACGACCCGGCCGAGGCCGCGCAGACGCTCTGGCGCACCTCCCCGCCGACGCCCTCCGCGAGGCCGACTGGCTCGATCTCCGCGCCTGGCTCGCCGAGACGGCGGGGGACGCCAGGGCCGAGCGCCGGGCGCTCGAGCAGCGCATCGCAGGTCGGCCCGGCCGACCCGGCCGCGTTCGAGCGGCTCGCCGTGCTCTGCCACGAGACCGGCCGAGCCCGACCGCGCCGCGGAGCTGCGGCGGCGCAAGGCCGAGCTCGACCGGCGCCAAGGACCGCTATCGCCGGCTCCTCGCCGAGTCGACCCGACGACCGGGCTTCGCCGAGCTGGCCGGCTCGCCGAGACCCTGGGCCGGCCGTTCGAGGCCGTACCACTGGTGGGACCTCGCCGCCCGCCGCGACCCGGCACGCGACTCGCGACGCGACCGCGGCCCTGGCCCGCCTCGCGGGCCGACCGCGCGCCCGCGACCGGCCGCCGCCGCTCGCCGGGACCCTCGCCGACCGCCTGGCCGGCCGCCCGGCCGCGCTCGCCGCGGGTCCCGCGCCGGCCGGCGCTCGACGGCCGTCGTCCCGAGCTTCCGCGACGACGCCGAGGCCGCGGGCCTCCGCTTCACCTTCGACAACGGCGCCATCGCCGCTCCGCCAGCTCCCCGAGACGACGGGCGGCGGCGTCGGCCTGCTCGACTACGACGGCGACGGCTGGCTCGACGTCTACGCTCGTCCAGGGCGGCCCGTTCCCGCCCGGCCCGACGCCGGCCCGCCACCGGCGACCGCCTCTTCCGCAACCGCGGCGACGGCACCTTCGAGGACGCCACCGAGCGCGCCGGGCATCGCCGCGATGCCCCGGCGGCTACGGCCACGGCGTCGCCGTCGGCGACTTCGACAACGACGGCCATCCCGACCTGTTCGTCACCCGCTGGCGGTCGTACGCCCTCTACCGCAACCGCGGCGACGGGACGTTCGAGGACGCCACCGACGCGCGCCGGCCTGGGCGGCGACCGCGACTGGCCGACCTCGGCCGCGTTCGCCGACCTCGACGGCGACGGCGACCTCGACCTCTACGTCTGCCACTACCTCGACGTGGGACGCCGAGCACCCGCCGCTCTGCGCAGCGACGCCGAGCGGGCCGGCGATCCGACCAGCTACGACTACTGCATGCCCGACCCGTTCCCGTCCGTGCCCGACCACCTCTTCCGCAACGACGGCGGCCGGTTCGTCGACGTGACGGCCGAGGCCGGGATCGTCGACCGCGACGGCCGCGGCCTGGGCGTCGTCGCCGCCGACCTCGACGACGACGGCCGGATCGACCTCTTCGTCGCCAACGACACGACGGCCAACTTCCTGTTCCGCAACCTCGGCGGCCTCCGGTTCGAGGAGGTCGGCGCACGCGGCGGGCGTCGCCGGCAACGCCGACGGCGGCTACCAGGCCGGCATGGGCATCGCCTGCGGCGACCTCGACGGCGACGGCCGGCCCGACCTGGCCGTGACCAACTTCTACGGCGAGTCGACCACCTTCTACCAGAACCTCGGCGGCGGCGATCTTCGCCGACCGGACCGCGCGCGATCGGCCTGGCCGCGCCGAGCCGCTACCTGCTCGGCTTCGGCATCGTCCTGCCTCGACGCCAACAACGACGGCCGGCTCGACCTGGCCACGGCCAACGGCCACGTCATCGACGACCGGCCCGAGTTCCCCGCTACGCGATGCCCTGCCAGCTCCTCCTCGGCGGCGACCGACGGCCGCCTGCTCGACGTCTCGCGCCGACGCCGGCCCGCCCTGGTCGGTCCCCCGGCTCGGCCGCGGCCTGGCCGCCGGCGACCTCGACAACGACGGCCGGGTCGACCTGCTCGTCGTCTGCCCAGCGACGCGCCGCTGGCCTACTTCCACAACCGGACCGACGGGCGGCCACTCCCTCGACCCTCCGGCTCGAGGGGACGACGTCGAACCGCGACGCCGTCGGCGCCGTGGTCACGGTCGACGGCCGGCGGCCGGACGCTCCGCGCCTGGCGGCACGGCGGCGGCAGCTTCCAGTCGGCCACCGACCCGCCGGCTCCACTTCGGCCTCGGCGACGCCGACCCGCGTCGACTCGGTCGAGGTCCGCTGGCCGTCCGGCCGGGTCGACCGCCATCCGGCGATGGAGGCCGGCCGGCCCCACGTCCTCCGCGAGGGCGACGGGACGGCCATCCCGTAGGGTCCGCACGCCGTGCGCCGACGTCCCGCCGCCCAGGAGGGGGGCCAGCCACCGGCGGAATCCGCGCGGACGTTGCGTCCTCGACGGTGCAGACGCGGAACAGGTCTTCCAGCTTGTGCCGGTACGACCACGCCTCGCTGGACGTCCAGAGCCGATCGAAGTCGGCCTTGCTCATGAATCCGCGATAGCTCAGGCGCTTCGTCGCCGGGTCGTAGGCGATCCGGTCGCGGAGGTCGGGCGGGAACTCGAGGCCGTCGGGCAGGCGATCCAAGATGACGAAGTGATCCATCGGACCCTCCATCAAATCCACGGACACTGCGAAGAGAAATGAGGCGGGGAGAGGAGACTCGCCATGCAGATTATGCGCTACCGCATGCGTTCCATGCGAGCAATCAGCGAAGAGACTCCTTGGTTGGGTCGATCTGTCAAAATGGGCGTCATCGGCCCGTTCAATGGCCCGCGGGCATCGAGCAGGTCACCGAGACCATCTCCGGATCGTCGCCGGCGACGATCGTGTAGGACGTCGGCAGCCGGTCGATCGTCTCGGCATGCTCGCGGGCCTTGCCGGCCTCGGTCCAGCGGTGGACGACGCGGACGGGGGACATAGCCTTCGCGGCGAGCGGGTCACGGTAGTCGGCGTCGACGCGGAACGACTGGACGCCGATCGTGTTGTTGCCGGTCAGCTCGAAGCGGAGCAGGGCCTTGCGGACGCCCGTCGGCCAGTCGTCGACGCGGACGTGATGGGTCCGTCCCTGGGTCGGGCCGGACATGACGGCGACCTCGCGCCAGGTCGTTCCGCCGTCGATGCTCGTCGAGGCGCGGACGCGTATCCTTATCGCCCCGGGCGCGGATCATCGCGCTGAAGCCAAGGGAGACGAGGTCGCCGGGGACGTCGATCGGGACGGTCATCGTCCCCGTCCCACCCTTCCACCAGCAGGCGTTGTGCTCGAGGTTGAGGTTATCGAACGTGACGCCCATCGACTCGGCCGTCTGGTTCTTGGCGAAGCCGGGCGGGGCGGCGATCCGGCCGGTGATGGTCTTCGTGGCGATGGTCGGGTCGAGGCCGGCGGAGACGGTGATGGTGTTCTTGCCCTTCTCCAGGCGGGGGAGGGTGCGGGGGGCGTGCTGGATGTCGTTGTCGAGTATGAGGTGGGTGAGCCTCGCGCCCCCGAGCAGTTCCACCTTGATCCGGTACGCGTAGCGGCGAGCGATCCACCCTTCGAGCTTCCCGCCCGCGACGATCGTGGTCCGTATGCCCTCAGTGCCCGTCGGGACAAAGGACCGTCCGCCGTCCGTCGAGATCGAGACCGAGACGCGCCCCGTCGCGCCGGCCGGGACGTCCCAGACGAATTGCATCATGCCGTCCAGATAGACATAGGGCGACCTCATCTCGACGACGAGCACGCCCGGCCTGCTCCGGTCCCTCACCGTCACCCCGTCTCGGCCCGATTGCAGGTTCTCGAAGACCTCGGCCCCCCGCTCCAGGTCCCCCGCCGCGAGGTTCGGCGCATAGATGTGCTTCCCGTTCCCGACGACCCCTCCGCGATACCCCGGATCGAACTCCGGCACATACGCCAGGTCATTCTCGGGCACGCGGGCCTTGAGCCCGTCCCAGTCCTTGTCGCCGTTGACGTGCAGCCCGCGGTTGCCCGCCTCGCGGACGAACGACTCGCCCGGCCGGAGCGAGAACAGGGCCCGGTGGCCGACCTGGTAGCCGTACTCGAAGACCTCCGGCTTGCGGTCGTACTCGACCATCGTCGCGTCCCAGCCGTGCGTCCGCGCCGGGAGGTAGCCGGACCTGTAGAACGGGCAGTGCGCCAGCAGCCGCGGCCCCTCGGCCTTCCAGCCCATCCAGCCGTCCTTGCGCATCAGGTCGAGGATCTTCGCGTTGTTCTTGCGATAGCCGGGATGCTTCGAATACCAGTCGGCGACGCTCGCGGCGATCTCGTCGACCGAGGCGACCACGCCGTCGTCGGGGCGGGGGAAGTAGGTGATGAGCGAGGCGTCGAACATGTGCCAGGCGTCGCGGTAGCGGACCTCGGGGACGCTGTGGCCGTTGAGGATCCGGCCCCGCGCCTCGCGGCCGTCCTCGCGGTTCAGGGCCTCGAGGATCGCCGACGAGCAGCAGCACTGGCAGTAGCCGTAGACGTTGAACACCTTCACCGGGTCGTGCGGGTGCTCGTCGCCGTCGAGGTATTCGTTGGCCGGGACCTGCTGGTGGCGATACTTCACCGCGGCCCGCCAGAGCGCCTCGGCGCGCTCCTGGTCGCGTCATGCCGGGCTTCACGAACGACCTGACGATCTGCTCGACGGTCGTGACGTCGTCGACCTTGTCGGAGAGGACCTTGAGGTTGTTGACCCGCCCGCCGTCGCCGAGGGCCGGCGAGGCGAGGATCAGCGGCAGGACCAGTAGAAGTCGCATGGTACACCGGTTGCGGGAGGTGGGGGACGGCCCGAGTCTGCCACGCCCGTCGGCGACCGGCAACGGCCCGGCGGCCCGGGAATTCCCTTGCGTCGGCCCGACTCCGACGCGATCCTGGACAGCGAAGGGTCCGAGGCCGGCGATTCACCCCTGGGAGCTTCATGGCCATGAAGAGATCCCGCCCCCGTCCCGTCGCGTTCGCCCTCGCGCTCCTACTCGTCGGTGGCGCGCTCCGCGCCGACGGCCAGTCGCCCCGATCGAGCGGCACCGGGCTCGGCCGCGACGACAGGTCGCTGATGGCCCAGGCCTTCCCGGGGACTTACCGGGTGCAGGCCACGGCGGCCCGCACGGCCGATCGATATGCGTCCGCTCCGGCTCCCGCGCCGGTCCAGGCCCCGCAGCCGCGCCGGACGCTCACGAGCTATTACCCGGCGATGGGGACCGGCCAGTACGCCAACCGCCCGGTCCACGCGGCCCACTGCACGCCCTCGCGCGTCTCGCTCGCGCTCGGCCGCTGAGCGGTCCCGCGGCGGGTCGGGGCTCGTCCTGGTAGAATGGTCGATATCCGCCCGACGGACGGGACATCGACCGCACGAGGCCGAGGAGCCGACATGCCCGCGCTGGAGACGTTCGCCAACCAGTTCCCCGACCGCGAGTACGAGATCGAGATCACCTGCCCCGAGTTCACCGCCGTCTGCCCCAAGACGGGCCAGCCCGATTTCGGCACGATCGTCATCACCTACGTGCCCGCCGACCGGTGCATCGAGCTGAAGAGCCTGAAGGTCTACCTCGTCGACTACCGCAACCGCGGGATCTTCTACGAGCACTCGATCAACACGATCCTCGACGACCTCGTGGCCGCCTGCGCGCCGCGGAGGATGACCGTGGTCGGCCAGTTCACCCCCCGCGGCGGGATCTCCTCGCGGATCACCGCGCGGTTCGAGGCGAAAGTCTGACTCACGGCCGCTGGGCGAGATAGGCGACGCGGAGCATCCGCCGCTCGCTCGTCAGGCGGTGGACGACGGCCAGGAACCGCTGGAGGCCGGCATAGGTGTCGCCGCCCTCGATCCGTTCGAGCTGGTCGCGACGGGCCTCGCGGGCGTCGTGCCAGCGGCCGGAGACCTCGGCCTCGTTGGCGGTCGCGTCCTCGGAGGCGAGCCACTCGAAGCCCGCCGCCGCCAGCAGCCGCTCGTTCACCCCGGCCGCGCAGTACTCGAACGGGCCGGTCGAGCTCCGCTCGGCGATCTCCTCCTTCGAGACCGGGCCGGCGAGGACCACCGGGTCGGTGAACAGCACGCGCCCGCCCGGCCGGAGCACGCGATGCCACTCGGCGAACAGCCGGCCGCGGTCCGCCATATGACAGATGGCGTCCATGCAGACGATCGCGTCGAACGACCCGTCCTCGAACGGCAGCCGCTCGCCGGCGTCGGCCCACTGGAAGTCGACCCGGCCGTCGAGCCCGGCCGTGCCCACCAACCCCAGGGCGGTGCGGAGGCCCGCCGGGTCCACGTCGACGCCCATCACCCGGCAGCCGACCTCCCTGGCCAGGAAGATGGCCGGCCCGCCCGAGCCGGAGCCGACGTCGAGCACCTCGTCGGAGGGCTCCAGCCGCAGGAGCCGGAAGAACCGCCAGTACTCGTCGGCCGTGACCCAGCTACTCTGGCCGAAGTCCTCGCCATACGTCTCGCGCCTTACCTCCGCCAGGGCCTCCTCGGCGAAGTGGCTGTAGGCCGTCTCATAGAGCTCCACGGTCTGCGGCATGGGTGAATCTCATGGTGCGTGGCAACGGGTGATGGGATTCGACGCATTCCGATGTCCATCATACCACGAGGCTCGCCTCCGCGACGCCCGCCGGGTCGCCTTCCGGGCCCCCCCGATCCGGCCCGGGTTCGGCTCCGGTCGCGCCGAGCGAACCCGGCGCGGCCCGGGCCCTCCGTGCGAAACGAACCCAATCCGCCGCCCGGTCGGGCACCCCGGAGGCCGGCCGGTCGTGCCGACCGAACCCGAGAATGCAACTTATGTTCAACGGCGCACAGTTTCGTGCGGCCCCGGCCCTGCCCGCGGGGTCAGATGGCCCCCGTCGCCCGCGTGCCAAACGAACCCAATTCCGCCCGCGGACCGCGACTCCGCGACGAAACGAACCCAATTCTGCGCGGGATCACCCCCGGGCTTGCCGGCCGATTGGGGTGCCGTCAGACTGAGTCGGACGCCCGCTCGCGACCCCCGAGGACTCCCATGCCGCAACCGACCCGGACCGCCGACGCCCTCGGGATGATCGGCCTGCCCGAGCCCGTCGCCGACCTCGCGAGGCGGCGGTGGGACGTCATCGTCATCGGCGCCGGCCACAACGGCCTCACCTGCGCCGCCTACCTGGCCCGGGCCGGGAAGCGGGTGCTCGTCCTGGAGGCCCGCGAGCGCGTCGGCGGGGCCTGCACCCTGGATGAGGTCTGGCCGGGATACCGGATCTCGCCGTGTGCCTATCTCGTCGGGCTCCTGCATCCGAAAGTCATTGCCGAACTCGACTTAGCCGCCCACGGCTTCGAGTTCATCCCCGCGATGGCCGGGATGTTCGTCCCGTTCGACGACGGCTCGAGCCTCCAGCTCGGCGAGGACGACGACCGCTGCGAGGCCGAGATCCGCGCCCTGAACCCCTCCGACGTCTCCGGCTGGCGGGCGTTCTGCGACGTCAAGCGAAGACTGCGTAACGCGTTACGCCCCGAAGGCGACGCCGACCTCTGGCTCGACCCCAACCCGACTCGCGACGAGATCGACCGCCGATTGAATGGCGACGCCGAGGCCCGGTCGCTCCTGTTCGACTGGTCGATGGTCGAGTTCGTCGAGCGGTACTTCGCCGACGAGCGGCTCCAGATGGCCTACCTCGGCCAGGGGGTCATCGGCACGAACGCCAGCCCGCACGACCCGGGGACCGCCTCGATCCACTTCCACCACAACTCCGGCCGGCTCGGCGGCGTGCCGGGCCTCTGGGGGTACGTGAAGGGCGGGATGGGGATGGTCTCGTTCATCCTGTGCGATATTGCCCGCGAGTCCGGGGCCGTCGTCGCCGCCGGAGTGCCCGTCGCGCGGATCGTCCCGGGGCAGGGGGTCGAGCTCGAGGACGGCACCCGGATCGACGCCCCGGTCGTCGTCTCCAACGCCGACCCGCGCGTGACCTTGCGCCTGCTCGGCGACGCGGCCGACCCGGCGTGGAGGGCCCAGGTCGAGTCGATCCCGATCAAGGGCTGCACGGTCAAGCTGAACGTCGCCCTCCGGGAATTTCCGGACTTCCAGGCCCGTCCGGGGCAGAATCGCGAGCATCACCACGGCCAGATCAACACGCCGCTGACCAAGGAAGAGTGGCGCTACTACCATCGCGACGCCCGCGACGGCCGCCTGCCCGCCCGCCTCTGGACCGAGCTCTACTTCCAGACCGCCCACGACCCGAGCGTGGCCCCCGAGGGCGTCCATACGATGAGCGTCTTCGCCCAGTATGTTCCCTATCAGTTTGCGGAAGGGTCGTGGGAGGATCGGCGCGGGGAGGTCGGCCGGCTTCGCGCTGGCGTCGATCGGCCGCTACTGCTCGAACCTGCCCGACGCCGTGATCTCGGCGGAGATCCTTGGGCCGCCGGACATTGAAGCGAAGGTGGGATTGACCGGCGGACACATCTTCCAGGGCGAATGTCTGCCGGCCTACATGTGGGATCGCCGCCTGAAGGCCCGAACGCCCATGGACGGGGTGTTTCTGTGCGGGGCGGCGACGCATCCGGGGGGGAGTGTGATCGCGGTCAATGGGAGGAATGCGGCGGTGGAGGTGTTGAATGCGTGATGATCGGCGCTGGCCGAGGCTCTTCCGGACGATTTGCGCACTCGGGACCCTCGCCTTTGTCATGGCGAGCTGTGGCGGAGGACATGATCGTCCGCTAGGTCACGATGCCACCACGTTCGATATCTCCCCGAGCGGTCTCGACCTCGTCTTCAACGCCGCCGGCGAGGGTGGGTGCGACCTCTATCGATTCGATCTCCAGCAGCGACTCGCGACTCGCCTGGCGAGGACGCCGGAGTATGAATCCGCCGCCAGCTTCTCTCGGGGTGGCGAGTGCATCGTATTCGCCGCGGGGCAGGCCGGTGACCCTGCCGACCATGTCTTCATCCGCCGCCTCAGGGATGGAAACGTCAGGCAGGTCACGACGGGTAGGGCGAACGACGCGTCGCCCCGTTTCTCGCCGGATGGATCGCTAATCGTCTTCAGCCGCGACAAGACCTACAATTCGGGCGGTCTCGCCACGAATTGGGACGCGGGCGGCGTGATCTGTGTCGCGAAGTCCGACGGCTCCGAGCTGCGCGAGATCACCCGAGACGATCTCATTGCGATCGACCCGCGATTCTCGCCCGATGGGAAGACCATCCTCTTCTGGTCCGAGCGCGGAATTTACACGGTCGCGTTGGATGGGATCGGGGGGCCGCGAAGAATCTCCAGCGGCTCGCAACCGACTTACTCTCCCGACGGACGATCCATCGCCTTCTCGATGGGTCGTTACGCGCCGGACTATACCCTTTACACCATGGGCGCCGACGGCACAGATGCCCGCCCGGTGGTCCACGTCGGCGGCGGCTGCTTCCGGCCGGCCTATAGCACAGATGGACAAAGAATTATTTTCTTGAGAGAGTCCTGGCCGGACGGACCGACCGGCACTCCGAAGTACAGCATCTGCGAAGTTGGGATTGACGGCGGGGGGCTGCAGACACTGACAGACACCCGCTTCTTCGACGCCCCGCTTCTCTGGAAGCCGTGACCCGGTAAAGGCGGGTGGCGCTTTACCGACGATATCAAGACGAAGACATCCGCGCGGCGGAACCCACGAGAGGCCGCGACAGGTCGCGAAAGAAGTCCAGGAACTGCCGCGCGACGACCGGCCAGTCGTAGACGGACCGGGCGCGGGCCAGGCCGCGCTCGGAGAGGTCGCGGCGGAGGGTCGGGGCCTCGATCAGCTCACGGAGCGTCGACGTCCAGCCGGACACGTCGGCCTCGGGGACGATCCGCCCGGCATCCACCACGACATGGGGAATCTCCCCCGAGTCGCTCGCCACGACCGCGACGCCCGAGGCCATCGCCTCCAGCAGCATCCGCCCGAGCTGCTCGCGCCAGTTCGGCCGCGTCTGGCTCGGGGCGGCGAGGATGTCCATCGCGTTGAGGTGCGGCGGGACGTCGCCGTGCTTCACGCCCGTCAGGACGCGGGCATGATCGGCATGCCCGGAGGCCCATGCGCGGAGTTCGGACTCCATCGGACCGGAGCCGACCAGGAGGGCCCGCCACGAGCCGCGGGGCAGGGCGTCGAGGGAACGCATGAGCAAATTCAACCCCTTCTCGGGGACGAACCGCCCGAGGTAGCCGACGACCGGCGGGCCGTCGTCCGACCAGCCGAGCGAGGCGCGGACGCGACGGCCGGCGTCGGGGTCGGGGCGGAAGGTCTGGCAGTCGACGCCGAGCGGGATGGTCCGCCAGGGGCGGTCGCGGTAGCCGGGGCGGTCGCGCTGGGCGTCGGCGATCGTCTGGCCGAAGGCCGTCCAGCCGCGGGCGCGGCGGAGGCAGTAGCGCTCGATCTGGGCGAACGGCGGGGGGTAACGCTTGGGGATGTTCTGGAATGTCGAATAGATCAGGGCCGCGTCGCGCGGGGCCTGCGCGGCGATCTGGCCGCCGACGAGGACGTAGGGCTCCTGCCAGGCGTGGATCAGGTCCCAGCGCCGGCTTCGCATGAGGGAGCGAAGGGCGCGCGGGCTGTAATGCGCGAGGTGCGGGATGTTCGTCAGGCGCATCGGGAGCGGCACCAGTTCGTACGGCTCGCCGTCGAGCGGCTCGAGCGCGATCGGCCGGAGGTCCCCGCGGACGAACGCCGGCGCGGCGACCGTGACCGACGTTCCCTCCCCCGCCGCGCGGGCGATCTCGCGGCAGAGGCGGCGGTTGAGCGCGACCACGTACGAGTGGCCGATCATGAGGATGTTCATCCGGCTCCGCCCGCCAGCCCCGCGGTCACGACGCGAACCCGCGCGGATGCGTCGACTGCCAGGCCCAGGCCGAGGCGACGATCGACGTGATGTCGGTGAACCGGGGCGACCAACCGAGGTCGCGCCGGGCGGCGTCGGCCGAGGCGACCAGCGACGGCGGGTCGCCGGCGCGGCGCGGGCCCTCGATCACGGGGATCGGGTGGCCCGTCACCCGGCGGACGGCGTCGACGACCTCGCGGACGCTGACGCCCGAGCCGGTGCCGACGTTGTAGGTGAGCGATTGGCCGGGCTCGATCCGCTCCAGCACGCGGAGGTGGGCGTCGGCCAGGTCGTCGACGTGGATGTAGTCGCGGATGCAGGTGCCGTCGGGCGTCGGGTAGTCGGTGCCGACGATCGTGATGTTCTCGCGCTGGCCGAGGGCGACCTGGAGGATCAGGGGGATCAGGTGCGTCTCGGGCCGGTGGTCCTCGCCGATCGTGGCGTCGTCCGCGGCGCCGCAGGCGTTGAAGTAGCGGAGGGCGGCCGTGCCCATGCCGTAGGCCGCGGCGTAGTCGGCCAGGGCCCGCTCGATGGCGAGCTTGGTGAATCCGTACGGGTTGATCGGCCGAGTCGGGGCCGTCTCGGGGATCGGCACCTCGTCGGGCACGCCGTAGACGGCCGCGGTGCTCGAGAAGACGATCTTGCCCACGCCGGCGGCCCGCATGGCGTCGAGCAGGTTCAGGGTGCCGACGACGTTGTTGCGGTAGTAGCGGGCCGGCTCGGTCACGCTCTCGGGGACCGAGGTGAACGCGGCGAAGTGCATGACGGCGTCGATCGCCCCGCCGCGGAGGGCTGACTCGAGTTCGGACGAATCGCCGAGGTCGCCCTCGATCAGCCGCCCGTCGGGGACGGCCGCGCGGTGGCCGTGGACGAGGTTGTCGTAGACCCAGACCTCGTGGCCCGACCGCGCGAGGTGGCGGACGGTGTGGCTGCCGATGTATCCGGCCCCGCCGACGACGAGGATGCGCATCAGATCCGCCGCTCCCGGGCCGTGTCGCGACCCACGCTCGCTCGTGCGGGTCGCCATCCCTAACCTACCATACGGCCCGCGCCCGACCCGGCCTCAAAGCACGGCCCGGAAGTATTCCAGCGTCCGCTCGCAGCCCCTCGGCCCGGTCGACGGTCGGGTTCCAGCCGAGGATCGTCTGGGCCTTCGTGATGTCGGGCTTCCGGCGCTTGGGGTCGTCCTGGGGCAGGTCGCGGTAGTCGATGGTGCTCTTCGTCCCGGGCACCATCGCGATGATCTCCTTGGCCAGCTCCAGGACCGTGATCTCCGACCGGGTTGCCGATGTTCACCGGCAGCGAGTAGTCGGAGAGCAGCAGGCGATAGATCCCGTCGACGAGGTCGGTCACGTAGCAGAACGAGCGGGTCTGGTCGCCCTTGCCGAAGACCGTCAGCGGCTCGCCGCGGAGGACCTGGCCCATGAAGGCGGGGAGCACGCGGCCGTCGTTCAGGCGCATCCGCGGGCCGTAGGTGTTGAAGATCCGGACGATCCGCGTCTTCACGCCGTGGTAGCGGTGGTAGGCCATGGTGATGGCCTCGGCGAACCGCTTGGCCTCGTCGTAGCAGCCGCGGGGGCCGATCGTGTTGACGTTGCCCCAGTATTCCTCGACCTGGGGATGGACCTCGGGGTCGCCGTAGATCTCCGAGGTGCTCGCCAGCAGGAACCGGGCGTCCTTGGCCTTGGCCAGGCCGAGGGCGTTGTGGGTGCCGAGCGAGCCGACCTTGAGGGTCGGGATCGGATGCGCCAGGTAGTCGGCCGGGCTCGCCGGGCTGGCGAAGTGGAGCACGGCGTCGACCGGGCCGTCGATCTGCACGGGCTCGGAGATGTTGTGCTCGAGGAAGGAGAACTTCGGGTTCGTCGAGCAGGTGGGCGATGTTGCGGCGGTTGCCGGTGAGCAGGTTGTCGAGGCAGATGACCTCGTGCCCCTCGGCCAGGAACCGCTCGCAGAGGTGCGAGCCCACGAACCCGGCGCCGCCGGTGATGACCGTTCTCAAGGAAGCCTCCCGCGTCGGCCCCGATCCGCGGCGCGGACACGTCCCGCACCGTCCCGAATACGATAACGGACGACGCTCCCGGCTGACAACCGGACCCGAGATGCTTAGGATTCGCGCGCCGTCGTCGGACGGGGCGGCTGTCGGCCTGGGGCGACGCCGGATGTTGACCCTCGCCAACATCCGCCGCCAGAACGATGGCTCGGCGGGCGGCGCGGGCTTCCATTGGCCTTCGGCCGAAGGGACTTGCCGACGCGGCCAGGCCCATCCCCTTGAGCTGGAGCATCATCACGTAGGCGGCCACGCCGTTGTGGCTGTGGACGACGAACCGCGCCCGCCGCAGGTGCGGGCGCGGCTCGAGGGAGAGCCAGCGGACGACCGCCATGCCGCAGTCGTCGCGGGCGACGTCGACGTGCTGCTCGCCGCCGAGGTCGTGGTCGAGGTGGACCTCGTCCCAGGGCTCGGCGAGCCGGGCGATGCACTCGGCGGCGGTCGTGACCCAGACGGCGTCGGGGTAGACGGCGAGGAACTCCTCGGCCCGGGCCGGGTCGTCGTCCAGGAAGAGCCGGCGGACGGCGGCGGGCTCGCCCGGGGACGGCTCGGCCGTGGGGAGCGGCCCCGTCATGCTCTCGCGGCGACGGCGGTCGAGTCGGCGTCCGCCTTCCACTTCGCCAGCGCCTCGGGCAGGGGATACTCGATGATCGGCAGGTCCAGGCTCAGGCAGCTCGAGCAGGCGGAGATAGCCGCGGGTGACCCGCTCCTCCTCGTCCGCGACGAAGTCGGGGTCGAGCGCCGACTTGTCGAAGAACCCCCCCGCGACGACCGGCTCGAAGCCCTCGGCCACGATGAACTGGGCCAGGATCGGGTTGCAACGGATGTGCCGCTCGGGCGTCAGATGCAGGGATTCCGGGGCGACCTCGCCCAGGACGTACCGCAGGTAGAGGTCGGATTCGGTCAGGTCGGCGACGTCGCCGCCGCAGACGTCGCAGAGATAGCCTTGCTCGCAGACGGCCATGGTGGACACCTCCTCGTGTCAGCCCCATCTTACCGGATGGGCGCGTCGTGCAATCAACCCCACATGGGAGGCGGGGTAGCGGGGTGGCCGCAAATCACCCAAGGATGTCCAGCATCGAATACAGCCGGGGCGGCCGGCCGGCGAGCCACTTCGCGGCGTCGAGGGCCCCGCGGGCGAACCCGTCGCGGTTCAGGGCGCGGTGCGACAGTTCGAGACATTCGCCCATCAGGCCGAAGACGACGGTGTGCTCGCCCGGGTTGTCGCCCGTGCGCAGGGCATGCAGGCCGATCTCGCCTCGCGGCCGCTCGCCGACGAGTCCCGAGCGGCCATGCGTGTATATGTCGCTGCCGATCTCGCGAGCGACGATCTCGGCCAGCCGCAGGGCCGTGCCGCTGGGGGCGTCCTTCTTGAAGCTGGTGATGCCGCTCGACGATCTCGACGTCGGCCGAGTCGCCCAGAGCCCTGGCCGCCTCGCCGACCAGCTTCATCAGCAGGTTGACGGCCCGGCTCAGGTTCGGCGAGATCAGCAGCGGGATCCGGTCGGCGGCCCGCTCCAGCTCGGCCTTCTGATCGGGCTCGAGCCCGGTCGTGCCGACGACCAGGGGAATGCCCCGTGCCCGGCAGGCCTCGGCGATCGCCAGGGAGGCCCGGCGGGGTCGAGAAGTCGATCACCGCGTCGACCGGCGCATCGAGCGAACCCGAGAGCCTCACGCCCAGCTCGCCGAGGCCGACGAGCGGGCCGACGTCGTGGCCGATCGCCGGGTGATCCGGCCGGTCGACCGCCGCGCCGAGGGTGAGCCCGGGGTCGTCCTGGATGAGCTGGATCAGCCGGGCGCCCATGCGGCCCGTCGCGCCGTGAATTCCGAGGGAGCAGGGTCTGCGCCGGCACGGCCGTGCTCCGAGGGGGCCTAATCCGAGGGGTCCGACGCCGGCGGGGGCGTCGGAGTAGAGGGCGATGGTCCGGATGATGTCGTCGAGGTCGTTCGGCGACGATCACCGGCCGGTTGGCGAAGCCGGCCCGGCGGACGCCGCGGCTGCCCAGGACCTTCTCGAAGTTGTCCTGGTCGGTCCCGTGGTAGGCGACGGTCGCGGTCGGGTCCTTGAGCTGGTGGCCGGTCAGGATGCAGACGACCGTCTCGCTCGGGGCGATGACGCCTTCCTCGCGGAGCCGCTTCGCCCCGGCGACGCTCGCGGCGCTGGCGGGCTCGCAGCCGAGGCCGCCGGCGCCGACCCGGGCCTTGGCGTCCATGATCTCCTGGTCGGAGACCTGGCGGACCACGCCGTCGCAGAAGTCGAGGGCCCGCAGGCACTTCTTCAGATTCACCGGACGGTTGATCTCGATGGCCGAGGCGATCGTCGAGGCCTTCCGCCCCTCGGCGTCCAGGCCCGCGATAATAGCGGTCGGCGACCGATCATCGTCGGGCAGGCCGTCGGTCCAGGTCAGGCCGTGCGTCGCCGACGAGCTGGTCGAGCGTCTCGGCGCCCGCGGCGTTGATCACGGCCAGGCGAGGCACGCGGTCGATCAGGCCGAGGTGCTTCAGCTCGATGAACGCCTTGCCGAAGGCGCTCGAATTGCCCAGGTTGCCGCCGGGGACGACGATCCAGTCGGGCGGCTCCCAGCCGAGGGCCTCGAGGACGCGGTACATGATCGTCTTCTGGCCTTCGAGGCGGAACGGGTTGATCGAGTTCATCAGGTAGATGCCCAGGCGGTCGGCGACCTGCCGGACGCGCTGCATGGCGTCGTCGAAGTCGCCGACGATCTGGATCGTCAGGGCGCCGTGGTCGAGGGCCTGGGCGAGCTTGCCGTAGGCGATCTTGCCCGAGCCGATGAAGATGATCGCCTTGAAGCCGAACGGCGTGGCCGAGCAGTAGACGGCCAGGGCCGCCGAGGTGTTGCCCGTGCTGGCGCAGGCGACGCGGCGGGCGCCGACCATCCGGGCATGGGTGAACGCGGCGGTCATGCCGTTGTCCTTGAAGCTGCCGGAGGGGTTCATCCCCTCGTATTGGAGCCGGAGGCGGCCCGGGATTCATGCCGACGTACCGGCCGACCTTGTCGGCGGTCTGGAGGAGCGTCTGGCCCTCGCCGATGGTGACGACCTGGTCGGGCGGGGCGAACGGCAGGAGCTCGCGGAACCGCCAGACGCCGGAGAAGTTGAGCGGGTCGAGCCGGTCGGACCACTTCGCCTCGAAGTCGCGGAGGCGCCGCGGGACGGGCAGGCGGTCCCAGTCGTAGACGACGTCGAGCAGGTCGCCGCAATTCGGGCAGGCGAAGGCGGCCTGGTCGACCGCCGAGGGTCGTCCGGCACGCCGGGTTGAGGCACTGCTGGTAGGCGGTCTCGGCGGCCACGGGCATCGGCGGCGCTCGCTCCGCTCGGTTCGTCCCATCGACGCGGAAGGCGTCCCGGGCCCTCGTGCGCGGGGACGCGGCCGACGGGTCGCCGGCGCCGCGCCACCCCGAATCTACGGCCGCCGCAACCCCGCGGCAAGCCGAATTCCCCGGCGGAGTCGGCACGCCGCGTGCCGGCATGAGTCATGCTCATGTCGCAGACCCAATCCGAAATCTACATGGAGTGGGCCACCAGTGGGTTGACGCGAGTAGCGGATATCATATTATTGGAAGAAGCAATCTGACATAACCGATCGAGCTGCGGTCTTCGTCCGATGCCACCCCCTCCGTCTCCGTTACACACCTTTCTTGGACTCGAGGAATTTCATGGCAGCCACCTCTCCGAAGTCGTCCGTCTCGTCGCGATCGGCGAAGTCCGCCCCGCCCGCCCGGCCGTCGGCCGAGATCCGCCGCGTCGCCGACCTCCTCAAGCAGGTGTCCGACCCCACGCGTCTGCAGGTCCTGATGCTGCTCTCCGAGAAGGAGCGCAACGTCTCCGAGCTGTGCACCGACCTGGGGACGCAGAGCCAGCCCGCGGTGAGCCATCACCTGGCCCTCCTGCGTCACGGCCGCCTGATCGAGCCCCGCCGCTCCGGGAAGCACAACTTCTACGGCCTGACCGAAGGCGGCCGGGAGCTGGCGCAAGGTGGTCAAGTCGATCATCGACTGACCCGACGTCGAACGGAACAGAGAGAGCGCAACGGACAGGACGGGATGCAGGCCCCCTCGACCGAGGGGCTGCATCCCGTCCTGTCCGTTTTCGTTCCTCGCGGCAATCCGAGCCGTCACCGCTCCGGCCTGGGGAGCTCGCGGGGCGGGACTGCGGGCGACGGGGTCGCGGTCGCGAGCTGGTCGACCACGCGCGTGACGCCCACCGTGTCGGCCGCCAGCTCGGACCGCCTTCGCCCTCGCGGGCGCATCGGCGACGGTCCCGGTCAGGGTCACGGTGCCGTCTCGCGCGGCGGTGACGTCGATCGTGGCGGACGTCGAGGGCCTTGTCCCAGCGGAGCCGGCCGTAGACGCGCCCCTCGATGCCCATGGCGTTGATCGACGCCTTGGCCTTGTGGAACTGGTCCCGGACGGCGTCGCCCGCCCGGTCGACGTCGCGGCGGATCACCGCGGCGGCCTCGTCGAGCTTCTCGCCGATCCGGCGGCCGGTCGTCGGCTGCTGGGCCGGCTCCTGGGCCTCGGCCCGGTGCGCCAGCACGGCGGCCGTCGCGAGCAGCGCAGCGAGGGCCACGCGGTCCCATCCCGTGCGAGTCATCGTCCCGACTCCTCGGTCCTCGGTTCGATCGCGGCCGGGGCCGCGCCCCGATGTCTGGTCGGCAAACCGCGGGCCAGTCGGACGCGAGTCAGGCGAGACAACGATCGGATCACGTCAAGTCCGTGCCGGATGTCACGCACTCGCGAGCCCTGGTCGCCGACCTCGCGCTCGACCATGAGAGGCCCCGGTAGCCGACCTTCTTGAGCGTCTTGCAGGAACAGGGGAATGTCGACCTCGCCCTCGCCGAGCGGGACTTCCTCGCCCCAGGTGCCGGGCACCGTCGGGCCGGTGGGCGTCCTTGACGTGGACGCTGCGGATGTCCGGCCCGAGGATCTCCACGGCGCGGATCGGGTCGCCCATGTCGTACAGGAGCATGTTGGCCGGGTCGAAGTTGACCTTGAGGTTCGGCGCCTTCAGGTCGTCGAGCGTCCGCCGGAGCAGGTCGGCCGTCTCCTGGCCGGTCTCGAACGCCAGCGTGATTCCCTTGTCGGCCGCGAGCTGACCGGCCTTCGCCAGCGTGTCGAGCATGCGCCGCTCGGCCCGGGTCGCCGACTTCGGGCAGGAAGCCGGCGTGGAGCATCAGGTCGGTCAGGCCGAGGGCGACCGTCCGCTCGAGGGCCCACGCCAGGCGATCGAGCCGCTCGGCGCGGGTCGCGGGGTCGCCGAAGCCGCCGGTGGCCTTGATCGTCTGGGGCGTCGTGTAGTCCTCGCCGGGGAAGCCGAGCATCGCCCCGGTCATGTGCAGGCCCGAGGCGAGCGCGGCCGCCGGCATGGCGTCGCCCTCCTCCCAGCTCGCGTGGTGCGGGTCGCCGCAGGCGATCTGGGTCGCCTCGACCCCGAGGTCGTCGAGCAGCCGCTTCAGCTCGGCGACGCTCCCGACCTGGAGGCTCCAGCTACAGACGCCGACGATGGGCTGGGACACGATGACACCTGGCGGTCGCGGCTTCGGGGCTGATGCGGCGCCCGCGATCTTCTGCTCTGTGCTCTCTGCTTTGTGCCTTGCGCCTTGTGCTTTTTCCCGAAATCAGAAAGCACAAGGCACAAAGCAGAGAGCACAGAGCGGAAGAGACCGCGGGGCCGCAGGACTCGGTCCGACGGGAAGGCGCCCGATCTTACCGGCTCAACTGGCCGGGGTCGAACCGTTTTCGGCCTCCTTCGCCGTGAGCGGGTCGCCCACGCGGGCTCGGGCCTCGGTGCCGAAGACGACGCGGTCGCGGCCGGCGTTCTTGGCCTGGTACAGGCCCTGGTCGGCCACGGCGAGCATCGCGGGGACCGACCGCTGCCGGCCCGGGGGCGCGTAGGCGACGCCGATGCTGACGGTCACGCGGAGCGGCCGTCCTGACACGAGCATCCGCCGGGCCGCAAGGCCGGCCCTGATCCGCTCGGCCCGCTCCGCCGCCTGGTCGGGCGCGGAGACGGGCAGCGCGGCGACGAACTCCTCGCCGCCGTAGCGGGCGATCAGGTCGTCGCCGCGCATCGACTGGCGGAGCAGGTTGGCGACGTCGCGGAGCACCTGGTCGCCGGTCTCGTGGCCGTGCGAGTCGTTGATCCGCTTGAAATGGTCGACGTCGATCATGAACACGGCCAGGCCGAGCCCGCGGAGGGCCCCGCGGTCGCCGAGCGCGCCGACCTCGCCGAGGAAGTAGCCGCGGTTGTAGAGGCCGGTCAGCGAGTCGCGGACGGACCGCTCGAACATCTCGCGCTGGAACCGCTCCTCGGACGGGTCGGGGCGGACGAACTTGACGACGATCGCCGTGCCAAACTGGACCCGGTCGCCGTCGCGGACCGGGGCCGGCGTCTTGGGCGGCAGGCGGCGGCCGTTGAGATAGGTCCCGTTCGTGCTGCCGAGGTCGGTCAGGCGGACCTGGCCCTCCTCGTCCTGGCCGAGGTAGGCGTGATAGCGGGAGACGCTGTCGTCCGGCAGTTGCAGGGCATTGTCGATCGCTCGGCCGATCCGCGTGCCCGAGGCCGAGAGCTGGAGCATCGCCCCGGGAATCCCGCCGCTGATCATGATGAAATAGAGCGGAGACGGCGTCGACGACCTCGACTCGACCTCGACAGGCCCGGCGATGATCGGCTCGAAGTAACCTGTGGCGGTCTTATCATCCATGGCGATCGTTCCCCGGGCTGACCGCCGCCCACGCCCCGGGCGGCACGGTCCGCTTGCGAGGAACTTAGGTCACCTGTCGGGTCTGTCAAATCGACCCGGGCCGGTGTTCCTTTTGGTCTACGCGGTCGTTGTCCCGAGAACGCACAGATGGCCGAAAAGCCCTGGAAGCCCACCCTTGCACAGATTGCCGCCGCCAAGGGTCTGACCGTGCCGGACATCGTCGGCCCGGGGTTGAACGTGCTCTTCTGCGGGATCAACCCGAGCCTCTACTCGGCGGCCGTCGGGCACCACTTCGCCCGTCCAGGCAACCGCTTCTGGCCGGCGCTCGAGGCGGGCGGGTTCACCCCGAGGCGGTTCTCTCCGTTCGAGGGAGGCGAGCTCCTCGCGCTCGGGATCGGCATTACCAATGTCGTGGATCGGGCGACGGCCACGGCCGCCGAGCTCTCGACGGCGGAATTCCTCGCGGGCGGCCGAAGTCCTGGCGAGGAAGGTCGAGCGATACCGGCCGCGGTTCGTGGCCTTCCTCGGGATCACGGCCTATCGCGCGGCGTTCGAGCGGCCCTGGGCGGTGGTCGGGCCTCAGGAAGAACTCCTGGGAGGATGCCGGATCTGGGTCCTGCCCAATCCGAGCGGGTTGAATGCCCATTACCGGCTCGCCGACCTCGGGATCCTCTTCGCCGAGCTGCGCGAGGCGGCGGGAGCCTGAAGCGTTCGAACGCCGGGACGACGTCTGGTACGATCGGGCCCGTCCTCCGATCGAAGCACCGAAGGAATCGCTCATGACGGCCATCGCGACCCCGACCCGCCGCAAATCGGCCCCCGGGCCGAAGGGACACTGGCTGGGCGGGAATCTGCCCGAGTTCCGCACCGACCGGCTTGGCTATCTCACCCAGCTTGCCGAGCAGTACGGCGATTGCGTCGTCGATCCGCCTCGGCCCGCGGCGGATGCTGGTCGTGAACCATCCCGACCTGGTCGAGGACGTCCTGGTCACCAAGAACCGGATGTTCAAGAAGCACTTCGCCTTGCGGCACACGAAGGACACGCTCGGCAACGGCCTGCTCACCAGCGAGGGCGACTTCTGGCGCAAGCAGCGCCGGCTCGCCCAGCCGGCGTTCCACCGCGAGCGGATCGCCGCGCACGCCGCCATGATGGTCGACTTCACCGAGCGCATGCTCCGCGACTGGGCCGACGGCCAGGCCCGCGACGTCCAGGAAGACATGATGCAGCTCACGCTGCAGATCGTCGCCAAGGCCCTCTTCGACGCCGACGTCTCGGGCGACGCCGCCGACGCCAGCGCCGCGATGGAGACGACGCTCAAGGCCTTCACGACCCGCGTCAGCCAGTTGATCAAGTTCCCGAACTGGGTGCCGACCCCGCTCAACGTCCGGACGCGGCGTGCGATCGACCGGCTCGACGCGATCGTCTACCGGATCATCGCGTCCCGCCGCGCCTCGGGCGAGGATCGCGGCGACCTCCTCTCCATGCTCCTGAAGGCCCGCGACGAGGACGACGGCACGCGGATGACCGACCGCCAGCTCCGCGACGAGGCCATGACCCTCTTCATGGCCGGCCACGAGACGACCGCCAACACCCTGGCGTGGGTCTGGTATCTCCTGGCCACGCACCCGGAGGTCGAGGAGAAGCTCCACGCCGAGCTCGATCGCGTCCTGGATGGCCGTCCGCCGACCTTCGACGACCTGCCGCGATTGTCCTACGCCGAGCACGTCGTCACCGAGGCGCTCCGGCTCTATCCGACCGTCTGGCTCCTCGGCCGCGAGGCGACCGAGCCGACCGAGGTCGGCGGTTATGACGTGCCGGTCGGGCGGACGGTCTTCATGAGCCAGTGGGTGATCCACCGCGACCCGCGGTTCTTCGACGATCCGCTTTCCTATCGCCCCGAGCGCTGGGCCGACGGGCTCGCCAAGCGGATTCACCGGTACGCGTACTTCCCGTTCGGCGGCGGGCCAAGGATCTGCATCGGCAACGGATTCGCACTCATGGAATCCGTCCTCTTGCTCGCGACGATCGCCCGGCGTTATCGCCTGGCGCTGGCCCCCGACGCCGTGATCAAGCCCCTGCCCACGATGACCCTCCGGCCGGAGTACGGGGTCAAGGTCGTCCTGGGCCGTCGCGGGCGCGGCTGAGACCCTGCGGACTTTCCGGTCGGCCCCCGTGACCCGCAGCGGCCTCCCGCGTCGTAGGAAGAGAATCCGGGCGCGACGCGATGCCGCGACGGGATCTCGATTCCGCGGTCCTCACAGGAGCACGACGATGCACCGGTTGACCAGTCTGGCGTCGAAGGCGGTCGTGGCGGCAGCGGTCCTGTTCGTCACTCCCGCGAGCTTCGCCGGTCATGGCGGCGGCGGTGGCGGTCATGGCGGCGGCGGCGGGCATATGGGCGGCGGCCACATGGGTGGCGGGCACATGGGAGGCTACGGGGGATACCACGGCGGCTACGGCGGATATCGCGGCGGCTACTCTCGCGGCTACGGCGGGTACGGCGGGTACGGGGGATATGGAGGCTACGGCCTCGGCTACGGCGGCCTCGGCCTCTTCGGCCTGGGCTACGGCGGCTACGGCGGCTACGGCTATGGCGGCTACGGGTACGGCAACGGCTATGGATACGGCTCGCCGTACAGCTACTCGAGCGGCTACAACTACGCCCCGGCCACCACGTCGGCTCCGTACTTCACGGGCCAGTACTACGAGCCGGGCGACGGCTATCGCTACCCGGTCTACTACAACCCGGCGACGGGGCAGAACATCTACTACCCGGTGGCCCGGTAGGTCAGGGCTCGATCACTTCCCCACGCAGAAGCGCCGGAAGATCCGACCGAGGATGTCCTCGGAGACGACGGCGCCGACGATCTTGCCGAGATCGTCGAGCGCCTGACGGATCTCGACGGCGATCAACTCCTCGTGGCCGGCCTCCGACGCGAGGCGGAGCGCACGGCCCACCGAGTCCGCCGCGCGCACCAGGCTCTCGACGGACCTCGGCCCGACGTCGTTCCCGGCCTCGGCCGCGATCGCCCGGAGACGACCGGCGATCGCGGACCGGAGCGCCTGAAGGCCGTCGCCCGTGGCGGAGCTCGTGGCGATCGATCCGGACGGGGCTGGCCCGCGGGACAGGTCGGACTTGGTCGCAACGAGGAGCGTCCGGGGATCGGCGAGGCCCGTCCGCGCGCCGTCGCCCGCTGGGATGCAGAGGAGCACGAGATCGGCCTCGGCGACCCGCCCGGCCCGGCGGGCCTGCGCGGCCGAGCTGATGGGCGACGACGGGGCCTCGTCGCCGGCAGTGTCGACGAGCTCGATCGCGAGGCCGTCGCAGACGAGCAAGGCCGAGAGGTCGTCGCGCGTCGTGCCGGCGACCGGGGCGACGATCGCGCGGTCGTCGCCGAGCAGGGCGTTGAACAGCCGGCTCTTGCCCGCGTTGGGCGCGCCGGCGAGGACGACCCGGGGGCGGCCGTCGGCCCGGTCGCGTGCCCGATGGCGGACGATCAGCTCGCCGAGCCGGCGGCCCGAGTCGGCGAGGTCGTCGATGAGCCCGGCGCGGACGATGGGCGGGATGTCCGACTCGTCCACGAAATCCAGGTTCGCCTCGAGCTCGACGAGCCGGTCGAGCAGCCGGTCCCGGACCTCGCGCGCCGGCCCGGCCAGGCCCCCGGCGAGCCGGCGGAGCGCGTCGTCGAGCTGCGCCGGCGAGCGAGCCTCGATCACGCGGAGGACGGCCTCGGACTGGGCCAGGTCGATCCGTCCGGCCAGGAACTGCGCGGAGGGTGAACTCGCCGCGCTCGGCGAGCCGTGCCCCGTGCGCGAGGCACGCGCGCGACCAGATGTTCGAGCAGGGGCGGTGAGCCGACCGTGTGGATCTCGGCGACCGGCTGGCCCGTGTACGAGCGCGGTCCGGGCCAGAGGACGAGGGTCGCGGGCAGGGTGGCCGCAGGGTCGGTCAGCCGAATGCAACCGCCGTGGACAGCCGGCCGCAGGGGGACCGATCCATCGGCGTCCCCCTCGAACCCATCCAGCGCGATCGCCAGCGCCTCCGGCCCCGAGAGCCGGACGATACCCCGGGCCGCGGGCCCGGGGTGGCTGGAGATGGCGACGATCGTGTCCGACGGGTCGAGCACGGACGTGCGATCCGGGTTCGGTCTCAGCGCCGCTTGCCGGGACGCGGTCGGTTGCGGTTCCGCTCGGGCGGCTCGAGGGTCCGGCCGTTCCCGTTCCCGCCGCCCCCGCCGGCATTGCGGATGGTCCGCTCGTTCTCGGCCTGCTCCAGCAGCGACTGGAGCTTCTTGGAGAGCCAGCCGTTGACGCCGCCGGCCGGCTTGGGGGCGGGCAGCAGGGTCGCGGCCGGGCCGCTCGTGTCGTCCCCGTCGCCCGCCACGACCTTCTTCGAGCGCGTGAGCTTCGGCAGCAGCAGCCGCTCGCCGATCGACCAGAGGCTGCTCGTGATGAAGTAGAGCCCGAGGCCCGGAGGGGACCTTGTAGAACATGAAGGCCATGAAGACCATCATGTACTTCATCATCTTCTGCTGCATCCGCTGCTCCTCGGCGTCGTCGCCGGGGGCGAGAACAGCTTCGTCTGCACGAGCATCAGGGCGACGACGAGGAACGGCAGCAGGTTGAAGTAGTCGCCCGAGGAACGGCAGCGTCGATCGGGAAGCGGAACAGCATGTCGGGCGCGGCGAGGTTCCGGATGTAGAGGAACGACGAGTGCCGCAGCGCGACGCTGTTGTTCAGGGCCTGCCAGAGGCCGACGAAGATCGGCATCTGGATCAAGGCCGGCAGGCAGCCGGCCGCCGGGTTGACCCCGTGCGCTCCGGTAGAGGGCGAGCGTCTCCTTGGTCTGCCGCTCCTTGTCGTCCTTGTACTTCTCCTTGAGCTCCGCCAGGAGCGGCTGGAGGTCCTGCATCTTCTTCGGCGATCATCGCCTGCTTGCGGCCGAGCGGGAACATCATCAGGCGGACGGTCATCGTCAGCAGGATGATCGCGATCGCCGTAGTTGCCGTGCTTGAACGCCGAAGAGCCGCGCGACCCAGGTCGTCACGGCGTAGATCTGGTCGAGCAGCGGGGCGATCACGTTCTGCGCCAGCGACGAGGCGAACGGGATCGAGATCCAGCTGCTACTTGCGGTACGACGCCAGCTCCTCGGCCCCGTAAGGGGCGAGGGCGTCGCGGCGTCTTCGGGCCGGCGAAGACCTTGTAGTCGTGCGTCACCGGCAGGTTCGGGCCGACCGTCGATCGGCTTGGAGATGATCTCGACGCCGACGTCGGACTTCTGCGGTCGCCGCCGCGTTCTCGCGGACGACGAACGGCGATCGCCTTCGCGATCCGGCGTGTCCTGACGGGCTCGGGGATCGGGTCGGGCTCGACGAAGACGGCGAAGTACTGGTTCTCGACCCCGGCGAACTTGAGCGGGAGCGAGTCGGAAGCACGCTCGGGATCGGCCTTGTGCCTTGACGACGTCGGCCGAGCTCTTGGTCGCGACCTGGACGTCGGCCGCCCTTGACCAGGCCGAAGAAGACGTCGCGGAAGGTGGCGGTGTACCACTCGCCCTCGATCGGGATGCCGTGCGGGCCGAACAGGCGGTAGGCGAACTTCGCGTCCTTCGCCGCGTCGGCGGTGAACTCGAGGTCGACCTCGAAGCCGTCCTCCCCCTTCCAGAGCCGGTAACGCTTGGTGACCGTCGACCGGCCGGGTCGTCGACCGTGGTCCGGAAGGCGATCTCCTGGCCTTCGACCGCCGATCCGTCGGCCGGGTTGGTCTTCGTGATGGCCCGGACGGTCGGGCGCCGGCCTCGTCGCGGACGACCTCCCAGCGCCGGCGGTCGAGGTCGGCCTCGCCCTGGGGCTAGCGTCGGCCTTCGGCGGCGACGCCGGGTCGCGTCGCGGAAGCGTCATCGCGAGCGAGAGCGGCGCGTGCGAGACGGGGGTCGGGCTGGATCAGCGGCCGGAGCCGGCCGCTTGCGGTCCGGGGATGCCGTCGGCCGTCTCGGCCGCTCGTAGCGGGCCGACGTCGATCTCGCGGACGGCCGCGCCCTCCTGGTCGAGCTGGACCTGCAGGTGGTAGGCCCTCGGGATCATCGTCGTCGTCGGCCGAGCCGAGGACCAGCTCGCTCGGCCTTGACGGGCTCGGCGCTCGGGTCGCTTGGCCGCATCGCGGCCGGCGAGGCGGCCGGCGACGTTCTCGCTGGGAGGTCGCGCCGGGCTCGGCGGCTCGGCCGGCGGCGTCTGGCGGCCGTCTTCGGCGCCTTGGCGTCGGCCTGGCGGCGGCGGCGGGCTTCGGGCGGCGGCGGGATCAGGCCCGATCCGCTCCATGCAGGACCTGCGATCCCGTAGACCGATCAGGAACGGTGAGGACCAGGAACAGGAGAAGCCGCTTCTCGACTGCTCATCGTGGGGAAGACCTTCGCTTCGGTCGAGGCGGGGGCCGTCGGCGGAGGCCGGCCGTCAGGGTCCATTAGGGAGTTCGCGGCGGGGCCGTCTCGTCGGGACGGCGCGGAGAGGGCGGGGTCGTCGTCGGAGCGCTCAACGGCCCTGGCGGAGCCGGTCGCCCAGGAACGGCTCGAGCTCGGGGATGGCGTAGATCTTCTGGATCGTCGTCTCGAAGTCGTAGGCCAGGCGGCGGTAGGTGATCCGCGGACCGGGCCGGTCGGCCCGGACGCCGTCTCGCCCTTCGGGGCGGCCGTCGTCGAGGATCACGTAGCAGGCCCGCGGGTCGCCGTCGCGGGGCTGGCCGACCGAGCCGACGTTGATCATCACCTTGCCTTCGCCCAGCGTGTACTCGTTGTCGATCTCCTCGGGGGCGTAGAACTGGTAGCCCTCGGTGAAGACGCCGGGGACGTGCGTGTGGCCCTGGAAGCAGTACCGCTCGACGAGCTGGAACAGCCGCTCCATCTTGCGGTGGTTGTAGATGTCTTCGGGGAAGATGTACTCGCTCAGCGGGTTGCGCGGCGAGCCGTGGACGAACAGGAACGGCTCGAGGCGGTGCGTCCGGGGCAGCTCGCCGAGGAACTCCCAGCGCTTCTCGTTGTTGCCGGTCGTGCGGGCTCTCGAGCTGCTCGCGGGTCCAGAAGATCGCCCGCTCGGCGCCGATGTTGAACCCGTCGGGGTCGAACATCGCCCCCTGGTCGTGGTTGCCCAGCAGGGTGATCTTGCAGTTCTCCATCACCCGGTCGATGCACTCGCGGGGGTTCGGCCCGTAGCCGATGATGTCGCCCAGGCAGAAGATCTCGGTCGATCCCCTGGGCCTTGATGTCGTCGAGGACGACCTCCAGGGCTTCGAGGTTGCCGTGGATGTCGCTGATCAGGGCACGGCGCACCGGGGGGAACCTCCGAGCGATAGGACGGCGACGAGAGACTCCGGGACCCCCGCGGCGATCTCGGTGATGGACGCGCAGCGATAGGATACACCTACCATAAAGCGACGTCGAGCCGCGGGGTCAAGTGGCGGTTGGCAAGCTCTAGGACGCGGACCGTCGATGGAAATCGCTGCCGATCCAACGGTCTTCTGTCGCATGCGCGTGGCCCCAGGTCCGTTGCTCGCGCTCGACACGTCGACCGACCGCGCGGCCGTCGCCGTCGCGCCGGCCGACGGGCCGGATCATCGACGCGCCGGCCGACCCTCGCGCCAGGCACGGCCGGGACCTGGTCCCGGCCATCCGCGACCTGCTCGCGGCCGGCGGGCGTCCGTCCGGACGATCTCATGGCCATCGCCGTCGGCCTCGGGCCGGGCTCGTACACCGGCCTGCGGGTCGGCCTGACCGCCGCCAAGACGCTCGCCTACGCCGCGGGCCGGCCGCTCGTCGGGTTCGACAGCCTCGAGGTCATCGCCCGGAACGCGCCCCGACGCCGCGCGCCGCGTCGCCGTCGTCGCCGACGCCCAGCGCGGCGACCTCTACGCGGCCGACTTCGCCCGCGACGGCGCCGGCGGCCCGCTCGTCGCGGACGCGCCGACCCGGCTCGAGCCGGCCGACTCCTGGCCGGCGACGCTGCTCGACGGGACGCTCGTCGCTCGGCCCGGGCCTCGGCCGCGCCGAGCCGCACGCTGGCCGGCCCACGTCGATCCGGTCCGACGGGCCGATCGACGGGCTATCCCGACCGGCCGGTCGGCTGATCGCGCTGGCCCGCGAGCGGATCTGGCCGCCGGGCCGTCGCGACGATCCTGGTTCCTCGAGCCGCCTACACTCCGCCGCAGCGCGGCCGAGGAGAAGGCCGCGGGACCATGGCCACGATGCACGCCGATGCCTGCCGACCAGTCCCGCACCAAGGCGACCTACGGCCTCCAGTGGAACCGGTTCCGGATCCTCCGGCCCGAGGAGGACCGCGCGACGTTCCGCAACCGGACCGGGCTGACGCCGGACGACCTGGCCGGCGACGACGGTCCTCGACGCCGGCTGCGGGATGGGCCGCTACCTGCGGGTCGCGGCCGAGGCCGGGCGCGGCTGGTCGTCGGGCTCGACCTGAGCGAGGCGGTCGCGCGCGGCGCGGGACCTGACGGCCGACCTCGCCGACCGTCGTCGCTCGTCCGAGGGCGACCTGCTCCGCCCGCCGTTCGCGCGAAGGCTCGTTCGACCAGATCTATTCGCTCGGCGTGCTCGACCACACGCCCGACCCTCGCCGGGCGTTCCTGGCGCTGGCGCGGCTCCTGAAGCCGGGCGGGCGGATCGCGATCTGGGTCTACCCGCAAGGAGCGGCCGCTGCTGGAGCGGATCATCGACGCTCACCGCGCCGTCTCGACGCGGCTGCCGCTCGGCGTCCTCGTGGCGCTTGAGCCGCGCTGATGGCCCCGATCGGCGGCCTGAAGCGCCGGCTGATGGCGAGCCGGAACCGGCTCGTCGCCGCGCCGGGGTCGCGCTGAACCTGCTGACGATCGGCGTCTCGATGCACCCCGACCCCGAGGTCCGCGTCTGCGACACGCTCGACTGGTACGCCCCGAAGTACCTGTCGCGGCACACCTTCGACGAGGTCGCCGGCTGGTTCGCCGAGGCGGGCCTGGTCGACGTGGTCGACCTGTCGCACGGACCAGGCCTTCTACCACGCCGGCCAGGGCAACGGGATCAACGTCGCCGGACGTCGGCCCGGGGGGAAAAAGGTGTCAGGAACCGATTCGCCGTGAATCGGTTCCTGACACCTTATTCCCTGCATCATGACCCCAGCCACGGCGGCAATTCGCCGAGACCCGGCAGGCGGATCAGGCTGAGGCTGAGGATGTCGGGGTGGGCCTCGACCTCGTCGATCGCCTCCGGGGACGGGATCGAGTCGAGGTTGACGACGCCGATCGCCTCGCCGCCGGGCTGCTCGCGGCCGACGTTCATCTGGGCGATGTTCACGCCGTGGCGGCCGAAGGTCGTGCCGATGAAGCCGATCAGGCCGGGGACGTCGCGGTGGGTGAAGATCAGCAGGGTGCCGTCGAGGTGGGCGTCGAGCCGGTACGGGCCGAGCCGGACGAGGCGGAGGAACTGCTTGCCGAAGAGGGTGCCGGCGGCGATGTAGGTCTTGCGCTCGGTCGTCACCTCGGTCTGGATCATCGTGCCGAAGTCGCCGGGCTCGGTCGACTTCTCCTCGACGATCGCGATCCCGCGCTCCTTGGCCAGGACCTCGGCGTTGACGAGGTTGACCTGCGTCGTCGAGCGCGGCCTCCATCCAGCCGGCGGCGAAGCTCGCGGTGATCAGCCGGGTGTTCTTGCGCGCGACCTCGCCGCGGTAGCGGAGCGTGGCCCTCTTGACCGTGCCCCGGTCCATCTGGGCGTGGAGCATCCCCAGCCGCCGGCCGAGGTCGAGGTAGAGCCGCAGGTCCTCCAGCTCGGCGCGGTCGAGCGTGGGCATGTTCACCGAGAACCGGACCTGGCCCGCGCTCGAAGAAGTCGATCAGGAGCCGGGCGGCCTCGACGGCCACGGAGACCTGGGCCTCCTCGGTCGAGGCGCCGAGGTGGGGCGTGACGAGCACCTGCGGATGCATCGACCAGCGGGTGGTCGGCCGGCGGCGGCTCGGGGTCGAAGACGTCGATCGCCGCGCCGGCGACCTTGCCCGCGTTCAGGGCCTCGAGCAGGGCGGCCTCGTCGATCAGGCCGCCGCGGGCGCAGTTGATGATGCGGACGCCGGGCTTCATCTGGGCCAGCTCGTCGGCGCCGATGATGTTGCGGGTCTCGGCCGAGAGCGGGCGTGTGCAGGGTGATGTAGTCGCAGCGGCCCCAGAGGTCGTCGAGCCGCGAGACGCTCTCGATGCCCAGCTCCTGCGCCCGCTCGGCCGACAGGAACGGGTCGAAGCCGACGACCGTCATGTCGAAGCCCTGGGCCCGCTTCGCCACGGCCAGGCCGACGCGGCCCAGGCCGACGATCCCCAGCGTCTTGCCCTCGAGCTGGCGTGCCGGTGAACTTGTTCCGGTCCCACTTGCCGGCCTTGAGGCTGTCGTTGGCCTGGCCGACGTTGCGCGACAGGGCCAGCATCAGCGCCATCGTGTGCTCGGCCGTCGAGACGGTGTTGCCGCCCGGCGTGTTCATCACGACGATGCCCTGGCGGGTCGCGGCGGGCACGTCGATGTTGTCGACGCCCACGCCGGCGCGGACGATCGCCTTGAGCCGCGGCTGGTCCTTCGAGGACCTCGGCCGTCAGCTGCGTGCCCGAGCGGATCACGATCCCGTCGGCCTCGGCCAGCGCCTCGCGGAGGCCGGCGGGGTCGAGCTTGGTGTTGACGACCACCTCGAGCCCGGGCTCGGCCCGGAGCAGGTCCAGGCCCTCTTCGGCCAGCTTGTCGGTCACCAGCACGCGATGCGCCACGATTCGTGCTCCCTCGGTGTGGACAGGACGTGCCACGGAGTGAGCGGGCTCGAAGGCCGATCCGGCGTCGCTCGGATCGTCGGACTGTCACTGACGATCAGCGACTGCCGGCTGTCTGCCCATGAGACCTGCTGGGCGGCGGTCACGGCGCGCCCGGCTCGACGTCGATGCCGAGGTCGGCGAGGACCATCTCCAGCGCCGCCAGGCCCGGCGATGACGTCGAGCTCGTCCGTGTAGCCCATGTGGCCGACGCGGACGATCTGGCCCTTGAGCTTGTCCTGGCCGCCGACGGTGGTGATGCCGAACCGCTCGGTCAGGCCGGTTGCGGATCGCCGAGTCCTTCAGGCCCTCGGGGACGCGGAAGGCGGTCAGGCCCTCGGCGGGCCGGGCGCTGAAGAGTTCGAGGCCGAGGGCCTGGATGCCGGCCTGGCACGCCTCGCTCATCCGGCGGTGCCGCTCCCAGACGTTCTCGATCCCCTCGTCCCGGATCCGCCGCAGCGACTGCGCGGAGGGCCAGGATCAGCGTGTGGGCCGGGGTGTACGGCGTGTCGAACTCCTTCATCTTCTTCCGGGCCGCCTTGAGGTTGAAGTAGAAGCTGTGCGAGTCGAAGGCGTCGATCTTCGCCCAGGCCTTCGGGCTGACGGCGACGAACGCCAGGCCCGGCGGCAGCATCAGGGCCTTCTGCGAGCCGACGCAGAGCAGGTCGATGCCCCAGGCGTCGGTCCGGCACTCCATCGCGCCGACGCCCGAGATGCCGTCGACGGCGAACACGGCGTCGGTCTCGGCGACGACCCGGCCGATCGCCTCGACCGGGTGGCCGGTGCCGGTCGAGGTCTCGCTCAGGGTGCCGATGACGCCGACGGCGTCGGGATGCTGCTTCAGGGCGTCGGCGACGCGGTCCGGGTCGACCGGCTGGCCCCACTCGGTCTCGAGCGAGACGGCGTCGATGCCGAAGGCCTTGCAGATGCTCGCCCAGCGGGCGGCGAAGTAGCCGGCGTTGAGGACGAGGGCCTTGCCGCCGGGCGGGACGGTGTTGACCACCGCCGCCTCCATCGCGCCGGTGCCCGAGGCGGTGAGGATCAGGACGTCGTTCTTCGTCTGGAAGACGTCCTTCAGGCCGGCCGCGACCTCGGTGATCACCTCCTTGGCCTCGGCCGAGCGGTGGTGGATCACCGGCCGGGCCAGCTCGAGCAGCACGTCCTCGGGGACCGGGGCGGGGCCCGGGGTCATCAGTCGCGGCTTCCTCATCGTCGGATCCTCTGCCTCTCTTGCGTTCGGGCGGCGGTGGGTCTCGGCCGGCGCGGGACGAAAGGACTAGTCTAGCGATCGGACCCCGCTTCGGGGAGACACGTTCACGCGGGGGGCGTACTGGGCCCACGCGACAGCTCTCATTCCGCCGCGCCGCGGCCGGCGACGGGGGCCGCGGCGCGGTTGGCAGCGACGAGAAATTACCGACCGAAGCCAATTTTCCGCAAGTCCTTGATATGTAATATGTTGAAGTCGGTTTTTCGGACCCGTCCTCGGCGACGCCGACGCGGTCGGAGCCGGACCGGGCCAGGTTGCCGAGGGCGTAACGGAGCCCTCGCGCCAGGATCGGACCCCCGTTCCGCACGAGGCCGCACAAAGAGGAACGTAACCTGCACGCTCGGGTTCGTTCGGCGCAGGGCCCAGGTCCGCCCGGCCTCACCCGGGAGGGGCACGGGTAGACGCGCCCGGCGTCGAAGACCGGCTCGGCGATCGACCGAAGTCCGCCCGTGCCATCGACCTCGCGATGGAAGCAGGAACGATAGCCCTCGTGGCACGCCCCGCCCGATCTGCCGGGCCCGGATCAGCAGGACGTCGCCGTCGCAGTCGACGCGGATCGACTCGACGTCCTGCACGTGCCCCGAGGTCGCCCCCTTGTGCCAGGCCGACTGGCGCGAGCGCGAGTAGAAGTGCGTCTGCCCCGTCTCGACCGTCCGGCGGATCGCCGGCTCGTCCATCCAGGCGAGCATCAGCACCTCGCCCGACTCGGCGTCCTGGACGATCGCCGGGACGAGACCGTCGGGCGTCCATTTCAGTTGGGACAGGAAGGGCAATTCGGTGGGCATGGTGTCTCGGTTTCCTCGCGGGGGCCGCTTCAAAACGGTGCCTGGAACCCTGGATTTAGGGTTCCAGGCACCGTTTTGAAGCGGCCCCCGCGGTCATGGTTCGAACCGGTCGAGCAGGACCTCGGCCTCGCGGGCCGTCGCCACGTCGCCGTGCTCCAGCGCTAGGTCGCGAGCCAGCGCGGCGAGGCGGCGGCCTTGCTGGTCGTGGCCGTGGTCGAGCAGGGTCTCGGCGCCGTCGAGGGCGACCGAGGCCGCCGCGGCCGAGTGGTCGACCAGGGTGCGGTAGGTCGACTCGGCCCGGTCCGGCTCCCCCGCGCGGGCGTGGAGCTCGGCCCGCCAGGTCAGGAAGGCGTCGCGGTCGCGGCCTCCCTTGGATTCGTCCGCCGCGATCGCCTCGTCGACCCGGCGCAGGGCCTCGTCGGCCCGCCCCTCGGCCAGCGCGACGCGGACCAGGGGCGCGAAGACCTCCTGGAGGCTCAACCTTCCCGGCCCGAACGCTTTCGAGGCGGCGAGCCGATCCGCGAACCGGGCGGTCCGCCGGTCGTCCCCGAGCGCGGCCGCCGAGCGGAAGGCGTCGGCCAGGGCGTGCTCGTCGAGCGCGGCCGGGTCGAGCCGGTCGAGCTCGTCGCCGCTCATGATCGCGACGTCGGCCGCGTCGACGGCCTCGGGGTCGCGGAGCGTCAGCCCGAGCCGGCGGCGGAGGCGGTCGAACGGATAGCCCTGGTACAGCTCGGCCGACGCGGGCCGCTCGGCGAGCTCCTCGAAGAGCCCGACCGTCGCCGCCAGCTTCGCCCGCAGGGCCGCATCGCCCGCGGCCGCGGCCAGCGGCGTCGCGCCGTCGAGCCCGAGGCGGGGGACGGAGATCCAGCGGTTCTCGAAGAAGTCCTCGACATTCTCGCGGTGCAGCCTCCGCCGCGACGCGTCGTCGACCCACTCGGGGAGGCGGATCGTCCAGGCCGCCGCATCGAGCAGCGCGAGGGCCAGCGGCGTCCTGACCGGCGTGGGCACGTCGAGCCCCAGGGACGCAACGACCGCGGCGACCGCCTCGATCCCGCCGAGCGTCGTCGCCGAGAATCGGACGAGGTGATTCGTCGCGAGGACGATCGCCAGGACGCGCGGGAGCTCGTCGAGGTGGAGGGTCGCCTCGCGAGGCTCGGGCCACGGGCGGTCGAGCCACTCGAAGACGTCGACGTCCATCCGGGTCGCCTCGGCCGGCGGCGGGAGCTTCCGGAGGGCGCCCCGACGGCCGAGCGCGTCGAGGAGCGGAGCGGGATCGCCCGGCCGCTCGATCGCGTACCGGAAGTCGTCGGCGAGGCCCTCGGCCCCGCCGCCCTGGCGGAGGACGCCGGCCAGCTTCCAGGCCTCCACGGCCGCGTCGAAGTCCGCCTCGGCCCCGATCCGGACCGAGCGGTCGAGGCAGGCGATCGCCTCGGCGTTCCGCCCGAGCCAGGCGAGGCAGAGGGCCTGGTTGTACGGGGCGTCGGCATCGGCGGGATCGGCGGCGGCGAGCGACGGCGAAGGCCGAGGCGGCCTCGGAGAGGTCGGACAGGTCGCGCCCCGGAAACGCCGCGTCCCACCGCGCGCGGCGGGCCGGGTCCCTGGGGGTCCGGAAGCGATACTCCTTGCGGGCCGAGGCGGGCAGCTCCGGGCGTGCTCGCCAGGCGGTCGAGGGCCTGGCGGGCCGCCGGCTGGTCGGGATCGACCCGGAGCGCACGCTGCCACGACGCCCACGCCGCGAGCGGGCGCTCGTGCTTCAGGTGGTCCCAGCCCTCGTGGACGAGGGGAAGTGCGTCCGATGCCGGGGACATCGCAGGGCCCGGGAAGGTTGTCACCGACCGGGGATGATCAGCTTGGGCTTATCGGCACCACTCGGCGGCGCGGAGCTCGCAGCCCCCGGCGTCCAGATCCCGCCGGGCGACGAGCCGCCCGCGCTCTCGGGGGTCCAGATGCCCCCCTTGGTCGCGGAGATGCCCAGCTCGCCCGTGGCGGTCGTGACCCGCGGGCCGTACTCGGCGAGCAGCGCCTGGAGCGGACGCGGGTCGATCATCAGCTCCTGGGGATTGTCCGGGTTCGGGACCATCCGCAGCAGGCCCATCTCCAGGAGGCTGAGCATCAGCGTCTGGCTCGCCGCGGCGTTGTCGCGGTAGCGCTCCATGACGACGGCCACCTCGGGAACCCAGACCTCCGGTTCCTCGAACCGGGCGCGGATGCGGACCTCGAGCAGGTCCCACGCCGGTGCCGTCCGCGGCCCGGTCGGCGGGCGGCTCGAGCTTGCGGCCCTGCTCGACCCAGCGGAAGGCCTCGTCGAACTCATGGCGGCCGGCCGCTCCCAGCGCCAGCTCGGAGAAGACGGCCAGCGCGGGGACCTTGCCGCCCTCGATCAGGTGCGGGCGCGAGGCCAGCGCGCGGTCGGCCCGCTCGAGCGGGCCCATCAGCGCGGCCTCGCGAGCGATCTGGGCAAAGGCGATCAGCTTCTCGTCGTCCAGCCGATCGGCCGGAACGTACGCGAACCGGGGGAAGGGCAACGCCGAGGGCTCGACCGTCGCGGGGTCGACCTCGGGCTCGGGCGGGATGCCGAGCGACGCACGCAGCGCGGCGATGTCGGCGGGCTTGCTGCTCGTGAATTGCTGCCACTCGAACTGGCAGCACGCCGCGCGGAGCGGGACGACGGCGTCGCCCGCCTTCGCGGCCTCCCGGGGCGTCCGGTTCCCGAGGTACGGCATCTTCGTGACGGGCCAGACCTCCATGACGATCCGCGACCTGCTCCTCGTCGCTCAGCCGGCGGAACTCGGCGGGATCCATCCCATCGGGCGGCAGCCACTCGAAGGAAAGGGCCAGCGACACCCGCGAGACCTGGTCGATGACCTTCGTCCTGGGATGCGCGGGCGGGATCGCCGGGCCGGCGAGCCTGGTGAACCGCGCGGAGAGGGCGTCGAGCTTGCCGTCGTCGTGGGCCTCGAGCGCGACGATCTGGCCGCCGAGGGCGAGGCGGCCGAGGACGCGGGGGATGTCGGACGGCTTGAGGCCGGTCCCCTTGCCCGGCGGCAGCGCGGGGCGGTCGAGCAGGGCGAACCACTGGACCGTGGGCGACTCGGGGTCGTCGGCGTCGATCGGCGCGGGGCCCTCTTCGACGACGTCCTTCTGGGCGCGGAGGGTCTTCAGCAGGCCGTCGTGGTCGCGGAGCGGCCAGATGAGCTGGACGAGCTCGACCCGGTCGTCGGGGCCGGCCGGGCTGATCAGCTGGCAGAGGGCCTCGAGGTCGACGGCCTCGGCGGTCGTGCCCAGCGTCTTGACGGCGCGGCGGAGCGGCCTGACCGCCCCGGGGTCGTCGGCCATCCAGAGCCGGCAGAGGCCGACGTTGCGGTCGGCCTCGGGGCCCTTCACGACGGCCGAGAGCGACTCGAACGCGGCGGCCGCCGACGCCCAGAGGCCCGACTCGGCCCAGCCGAGCGCCTCGTCGAACCGGCGCGACCGCTCGGCGTCGAGGCCCGCCGGGGGCGGGCGAGAGCCGGTAATGGTCCTTGAGCCAGGGGAGGATCGCCGGGGTTGCCGAGGATCGACTCCTCGACCGTCGAGGGCACGTCGGCCTGGTCGGGCCTCGCGGTCAGCTTGCGGGCGAGCTGCGAGATGGGTCAGGGCCGCCGGGATAGTGGCCGAGCCTCGCCGAGCAGCGAGCCGGTGATGCGCGATCATGCTCGCCAGGCCCGGCCGGTCGGCCTCGGCGACGGACGTGAGGGCCTGCTGGAGCTCGCGATCGCCGGCGAGCGGGCCCTCGGATCTCGAGCACGCACCGGACGAGCAGGGCATGCGCCGGCGACGTGCTGCGGCTGGCGCTGGAGGAGCTGGCGGAGGGTGGCCTTGGCCTCGCTCGGGCTTGCCCTCGCGGATCTGGATCAGGGCCTTGCGGGTCAGGAGCCAGGCGTTCGCCGGCTCCTTGCGCAGCCCCTCGTCGAGCGCGTTGATCGCGGCCTCGGTCTGCCCGCCGTCGGAGCAGCCGCTGGGCGCGGTCGGCGTAGCGCCTCCACCTTCTGGCAGCACCACTTGAATTTCTGGCCGCTGCCGCAAGGGCAAGGGGCATAAGGATCGATGCCCGCCATCGCTCGCCGTCCTGAGGTCTCGAGAGGGATCTCGTCGCACGCGGTTTCCGAAGGGTACACCGTAGCAAAGCCGCCCTCCGGGGCGTCTATGCTCCTACGGCCGCGCGGACCGCCTGCGAACCCACCCGGACATCTGCCGGACCCACCATGAAAACGCGCCGTCGAATGATCGCCACATCGGCCGCCTCCTGCTCGCCGTCGCATCCTCGCGACCCTCCCGCGCCGGCACCGGCGCTGGGTGGGGACGGATCGGACACCGGACCTCGGCCCGGCTCGCGAGACGCTGCCTCAGCCCCGCGACCAAGGCCGCGATCCGCGACCTGCTCGAGCCGGGCGAGTCGCTGGCCGACGCCTCGACTCTGGGCCGACGAGGTCCGCCGCGAACGGCCGCGAGACCGGCGCCCTGGCACTACGTCAACGTGCCGATCACCGAGCGCGAAGTACGACGCGAAGTATTCGCCCTCCAGAAGGAGGGGTGCGTCGTCACCAAGATCCACGACTTCCTCGCGATCCTAAGCCGACCGGAACGCCGCCGAAGGAGCAGCGCCGCGAGGCGCTGCGGTTCCTCGCCCACTTCGTCCAGGACATGCACCAGCCGCTCCACGTCGGCGAGCGGCACGACAAGGGCGGCAACGACCTCCAGGTCCGCTTCTTCGACGACGGCTCGAACCTCCACCGGGTCTGGGACTCGGGCCTGATCGAGCACGCCGACCAGCGACGAGAACCGGACCTTCGACCGGCTCCAGTCCGCGTTCACGCTCCAGTTCGCGGTCGCCGCGGTCGCCGCGGGACGGTCGAGGACTGGGCCAACGAGAGCCTCGCCGCGGCGCGGGACGCCTATGTCGATCCGGTCACGGGACAGCCGCTGAAATCGGGCGTGAAGCTGGCCAGGCCTACCAGGACGCCAGCTCCCGGTCGCCGAGCGGAGGATCCGTCCAGTCGGCCGCGCGGCTGGCGCGGCTGCTGAATGAGGTCGCTCGACCCGCCCGCGGCCAGGCCGTGAGGCTCAGGCGAGGATCTCTTCCTCGGTCAGCGGCGGCTGGACCGTCGGCTGGTGCTTCGGGTGGACGACCAGGCTCACGACGACGATCAGGACCATCCCCGCCCAGAAGAGCCACCACGGCATCTCCAGCGGCACGCGGAAGGCCCAGTCGGGCATCCGATCGTGCCAGGCGGGCTTGGGGGCGTCGATCGGGGGGTTCAGCGCGTCGTGGAAGCCGCTGCCGACGAGCTTCAGGCCGATCCAGGCGACGAGGTAATACGCCCCGCTCGCCAGGCCCGGGAAGCGGTCGAGCAGGACCGGATGAAGTAGCCGGCGACGAACCGCATCGCGACGATGCCGAGGATGCCGCCGATGTAGACGATCGCCAGTTGCATCGTGACCGGGTAGCCGACGATGCTGAACACGACCTTCTGGGCGACCCGCGCCGGCAATCCGGCGGCCATGGCGACGGCCGCGACGATCGAGTCGATCGAGAACGCGATGTCGGCCACCTCGACCCAGAACGACCGTGGCCCAGAAGCCGCGGCCGGCCCGGGCCCTCGACGCCGGGTCGTCGTCGTCGCCGAGGACCAGGTGCGAGATCGCCAGGTAGAGCAGGTAAATCCCGCCGACGACCTTGAATGCCCAGACGCGGAGCAGCGTCGAAGCGAAGAGCACGGCGATCAGGCGGAACCCGAACGCGCCGAAGATGCCGTAGCGGAGGGCCCGCCCCTGCTGGTTGCGGGGCAGGTGGCGGACCATCACGGCCAGCACCAGCGCGTTATCGGCGCTGAGCAGCCCCTCGAGGAACACCAGCATCACGACGGTGCCCGCGACCAGGGTGAAGTCCGGGACGGTCAGGCCCCACATGCGGGGGAGCTCCTCAGGCGGCCACGGCGCGGTGCGATCGGCCGGTTCGTGTGGTGTCCAAGGGGGAAGGGTCAAGCTAACAAAGTCTTGTCGAGTTGACGACCCTCGTGTCAAGCTGGTGCGTCGGCCCGCCGTCGCGCGGGCCGCGGAGGAGCCGGACGAATGCCCCGACCCCGCCGGATCGCCCTCGGCCTGCTCATGACGCTGGCCGCCGGGGCAGTCGCCTCCGCGCAGGCGCCGGCCGATTCCGAAGAAGCCGGCCCCGGCCGCAAAGGCCAGCACCGCGCCCACGCCGTCCGCGAAGCCCGCCCCCCCGAAGCTATTCGACGAGCCGCGCGTGTTATCGGCCGAGGAGTCGGCGCGGCGGGCGAAGGCGTCGAGCGTCTTCCTCGGGCCGCCGGCGGGGGATCGCTACGGCGAGTCGGTCCCGTGGTCGGAGGTCCCCGCCTGGCGCCGGGCGAGCTTCTACGGCATCCGCTCGGTGGCGCAGACGGTCGTCTTCGTCGTGGACTGCTCGGGAAGCATGGGCGACAACGGCCGGCTCGAGCGGGCCAAGATCGAGCTGCGGCGGAGCATCAACGCCCTGCAATTCCCCCAGCGGTTCACCGTGATCTTCTACGACGACGAGCCGATCCCCATGCCCGGCACCGGCCTGAAGTCGGCCGAGAGGATCGCCAAGGACCAGTTCGTCGCCTGGCTCCGCCTGATCGACGCCGACGGCGGCACCGACCCCCGCGCCGCGCCTGCGCTGGCGATGAGCCTCCAGCCCGACGCCATCTATCTCCTCTCCGACGGCGCCTTCCCCGACGGCACCGTCGAGGACGTCGCGGCGCGGAACCGCAGGCGGCTGCCGATCCACTGCATCGACCTCGCCGGCGGCGCCGCGGGCGATCACCTCAGGCGGATCGCCCGCGACTCGGGCGGGCAGTACGGCTCGCGGCCGTGAACGTCTACTGCCCGGCCGAGAGCGACCCCGACGGGCTGCCGCGGATCGCCATGCCGGCGGGCAGGGGCCGGGCCGCGACGAGGAAGCCGCGGGCGTGCAGGTCGTCGCGGAGCCGGCGGTAGAGGGCGAAGCCGTCGGGGTAGATCCAGAACGTGATCGTCGCCCGCTCCGGGTTGAGCCGGCCGATCGCCCGGGCGAACGACGCGGTCGGCAGCCAGGCCCGCTCATACGTCTCGCCGTGGTCGGGATGCACGGGGACGATCTCCCAGCCGCGGAGCGTGTAGCTGATCTCGCGGCGGTCGAGCGCCTCGGCGATCGCCGCGGTCATGAGCGGGCCCATCTCGTACTTCATCGTGAACTCGCCGACCGGCCCGACCTCGCCGCTGAACGGCTGGCCGCGGAGGTTCATGCGGAGCTGGAGCCGGACCTCCGACTTCACCAGGCTGGTCAGTCGGTCGAGGTCGACGTGGGCGACGCGGTCGCCCTGGATCTCGAAGTGGTGCTCCTTGCCGTCGATCGGCCGCGCGACGGCGCCCCGGTCCTGGAGCGGCCGGGCCTTGGGACGCGGCGTGTTGTCGAGCGCGGAGAGCTCGTCCTCGAGCTTCTTCGACTCCCACCTCGTCCGCGAGGCCACGTTGGTCGCCCGCTCGATCCGCGCGCTCGGGTCGCGGACGCGATAGGCCAGGTTGCGGCCCTCGGCGACGCCCGGCGGCCGAGGCGAGCGTCGCCTTCCGCAGCGCCAGCTCGGCGTCGGCCAGCCGGGTCTCGGCCATCGCTCGCGCCCGGGTGGCCTCGTCCAGATCGGCCTCCGCCCGCGCGATCGCGCCGCGATCCGGCTCGATGACGGCCGGCACCGGGGCCGGCTCCGCGGCGGCGGGCTCAGGCACCGGCGCCGCCACCTCGATCACGACCGGGGCCGCGGGCGGAGGCGGTGCCGTGGCGGCGTGCGGCTTCGCAGTCCCGCCGAGCGCGATCCACGCCAGCAGCGCGAGCGTGCCGGCCAGGCCCGCGAGCGGGGCGGCCAGCGAGGGCCGTCGGCGGTCATTCGCGGGCTGGGCCATCACCAGTCGTCCGTGGAGAAGAGGCGGAACACGTCGCTGCCGGATACCTGCGTCGTCGCCGGCCAGCCGAGCCCGGCCAGCGCGACCTGGGAGCGGGCCATCGCGTAGGTCTCGCGCCCGCCCGGCTCGATCACGTAGCGGAGGTTCGGGTGGATCGCGTGCTCCGGGTCGGCCTGCTCGCGGCGGCGGACGATCGCGCGGATCTGGGCGACGAGCAGGTCGTCCTTGGACTTCATCGTCGCCTTCGTCACGCGATAGTCGCCCGGGTGGACCGCCACGCCCTTCGGACCGCACGCGAGCACCAGGTCGAAGGCCCGCGAGGTCCGGCCCAGGTCGCCGATCGGCGACCGGATGCCGGGCGCGCCGCCCGGGTCGCCGACGTCGGATTCGGCCCGGGCCGCCCGGTTGCCCCGCGCTGATGCCGATCTGGCCGCCGGAGCCCGTTCCGCCGGCCTGCCCGCCGCCGGTCTGGCCGCCCCCCGCCGAGCCACCGCTTCCCTGGCCCTGGCCGCCGCCGGGCGCGCTGCCGGGTTCTCCGCCCGCGCCGCCTTCACCGGAGCCCGATGATCCCTCGGCCAGGGCTCCCCCGGTCAGCCCTCCTCGGTTCCCCCCGGTCGTCCCACCCCGGCGGCCGGCACCATTGCTCGACCCTCCGAGCGAGCCGTCGCCGCCCGGTCCGGTGCCCGCTGGACCGGATTCCTGTTGAAACGGGCGCCCCGGCCCGCCCAGGCCTCCCGCCATCGGCCGGGCCGAGGCGCCCGCCCCGCCGGGAGCAAAGCCGCCCAGCCCGTTGGCCCCGCCGCCGCGGTTCCGCGCCCCGACTCCATCGCCCAGCCCCCCCGGCCGATCCTCGTCGTTGCCGCCGAGCCCGCCGTCGGGAGTCCCGCCCAGGCCGCCGGGGATTTCGCCGAACGCGGCGGAGCCGCCCCGGAGGTCGCCGCTTCCAGCGTCCAGCGAGGCCAGGCCCGCCGGTCGCCTCGGATCGTATCGTCCGCCGACGCGCGACCAGGCGGTCTCACCGCCGTTCCCGCCGAAGCCCGCGCCCCCGGCGACCTCGCCGGCCGCGCCGCGTTCGCTGCCCCCGCTCTCGCCCGAGCCCGGGCCGGCGGGCGCGCCGCCGCCTCGGCCATTCTCGGGCGCCGAGCCGCCGCACGGTCCGCGGCCAGATGAATTGCGGGTCGATCCCCGCCGCCGCCCGGCGACCCGTCCCCGCCCCGGCCGGGCTCGCGGACCGGCGCGGCGGCGACCGAGCCCGGATTGAGCGGCGGCGGGGAGCCGTCCCAGGTCGCGGGGTCGTCGAGGTTGGGGACGTCGATGGCCCAGTCGGAGTCGGCCAGCTCGTAGCCGAAGGCGATGCCGATCCGCTCCAGCCGCGTCCGCGCCTCGTAATAGGAGCGGATGCCGTCGGGGCGGACGATGAAGAAGATGTAGGGCACGACCTCGCCGCCGTCGGGGGCGTCGCGCCTCTGGATCCGCACCGCCTCGCGGGTGACCGCCAGCAGGAACGAGCTCGCCCGCAGCTCGAAGGGGGACGCGATCTCGCCGAGGCTGAACTGCCGGTTGGCCGGCCGGAGGATGACCCCCTCGCCGTTGCATTCCACGACGATCGGCCGCTGCCACGTCCCGTGCGGGCCGCGGTGCGGCAGGACGGCGTAGCCCGGCCGCTGGAGGTCTCGGTCGAGGGCCTGCTTGACGATCTCGCGGCGGCGGGCGAGCGCGTTGCGCTCGAAGCCGGCCATCTGCGCCTCGCCCTCGAGGCGGTTGGCCTCGGCCTCGCGGGCGTCGAGCTGGGCGCGGGTCAGCGCGAGGTTGCGCTTCCAGCGGTCGGACTCGGCCAGCGCGGCCTTCGTCGCCGTCTCGAGCGCGGCGATCCGCTGGGCGGCCTTCTCGGCCTCGGCCCGCTGCTCGTCCGTGGCCGCCGCGAGCTCGGCGACGATCTTCTGGGTCGGGTCGACGGCCGGGGCCGCCGGGGCGGGTGCGGGAGCCGGACGGCCGGGCTCGGGTCCCTTCGGCGCGGGGGCCGGAGGGGCGAGGACGACCGTCGGCGAGACCGGCTTCGGGGATGGGCGGCGATAGACCGACATCACCGCGGCGAGGGTCCCGGCCAGGCAGCCGCCGAGGAGCGCGACCGCCAGCAGCTCGGCGCCGATCCCCCGCCGAGGGCGACCCATCATCCCGCCTCCGTGTCGCGTCGCGCCCCACCGCGCTGGCGAGGGGGGCGCTTCCTCCACCAAGGGGTTATCGGATCAGCCCCCCGCCGGGCTTGAAGCCGGGGGGGCGGCGGGCGACCGCGCGGGATGGGTCAAGACGGCCGGCGCCGGCGGGCCGACCCGGGCCGGGTGCGCCGTCACGTTCCTCGGCTGGAGCAGCTTCGTCGTCGAATAGCCCTCGACCAGCGGGATCAGCACGAGCCGCCCGCCCGACGCCTCGACCACGTCCCGGCCCACGACGTCCTCGGGCCGGTAGTCGCCGCCCTTGACCAGCACGTCGGGCCGGATGGCGTCGATCAGGTCGAAGCGGGGTGTCCTCGTCGAAGACCGTCACGGCGTCGACCGCGTCGAGGGCCGCCAGCAGCTCGGCGCGGGCCTCCTCGGAGTTCCGCGGCCGCTCCGGGCCCTTGAGCCGCCGGACGCTGGCGTCGGAGTTGAGCCCGACGACCAGGAAATCGCCCAGCGCCGCCGCCTCGCGGAGCAGCCGGACGTGGCCGACGTGCAGGATGTCGAAGCAGCCGTTGGTGAACACGACCCGCTGGCCGATCGACCGCCGGCGGCCGACCTCGGCGAGCAGCATGGCCTGGTCGAAGACCTTGCCCGGCCTCGCCCTGCTGGTGCTCGAGCAGGTCGCGGAGGATCTCCTCGCCGCGTCAGCAGGGCCACGCCGATCTTCTCGACTTCCAGGCCGCCGGCGACGTTGCCGAGCGCCGCGGCCTCGTCGTAGTCGGCCCCCGCGGCCAGGCAGAGGCCGACGATCGCCAGCACCATGTCGCCCGCGCCGGTGATGTCGTAGACCTGCCGCGGCCGGGTCGGCACGATCTCGGCCCGGCCGTCGCGCGCGGACCAGGGCCATGCCGTCGCGGTCGAGCGTGACGAGGACCGCCTCCATGCCGAGCTGCTCGACCAGCCGCCGGCCGACCGCCAGGGCGTCCTCGGGCCGATGGATCGGCATCCCCGTGGCGAGCTCGGCCTCGAGCCGGTTGGGCGTCATGCAGTGGACGCCGCGATAGCGCGCGTAGTCGTTCGCGCGGATCGGGTCGGCGACGACCCGGATCCCCGCGGCCCGGCACGCGTCGATCAGCGCGCGGAGCAGGCTCGGCGTGCAGACGCCCTTGTCGTAGTCGGAGATCAGGACGACGTCGGCACGTCGCTGATCGCCGCGGTCAGCGCGTCGAGGATCGCCCCCTCGGCCTCGGCGGGGATCGGGTCGCGGACCTCGTAGTCGACGCGGATCATCTGCTGCGGATGCCGGTCCTGGGCCCGGCCGATGTAGCGCTCCTTGAGCGTGGTCGGCCGGTCGTCGAGGAGGACGACGCCCGAGTGGTCGATCCCGCGCTCGTCGAGCATCTGGCGGACGAGCATGCCCTCGGGATCGTCGGCCGACCCCGCCGGCGAGCCGGACGTCGGCCCCGAGGCGCGGCCAGCATCGTGGCGACGCTGCCGGCGCCGCCGAGGCGGTGCTCGCGGCTGTCGGCCCGCAGGAGCGGGACGGGCGCCTCCTGGCTGATCCGCTCGGCGTCGCCCCAGACGTAGCGGTCGAGGATCAGGTCGCCGACGACCAGGAGCCGGGGCCGGCCGAACGACTGGACGCGGCGGATCAGGTCGAAGGCCATGCGCGGTCCTCCATGACCGCTGGGCGGGACCGACGCGCGCGGGCGCGCCGACCCCCGGTTTTCTCGACCGGGTAGGGTATCCGGTCGGGTCCCGGCGTCAAGCCGGGATTGGCCCGGCGCAGGGCCTTCGTCAGGCCTTCTCGCCCTCGCGCTTGGCCTCGATGTCGCGGGTCTGCTTCTCGCCCTGCCGCTCGAATTCGACCTTGAGCATGAGCTTGTCGCCGTTGACCTTGCCCGTGTAGGTCTGCTCCATCTTGTTGCCGTTGAACTCGCGGACGACCTTGAAGCTGATGCCGTCGGCCGTGACCTTGCCGTCGCTGATGTCGGTCTTCATCTCGGCGCCGTCGCGGCCGGGCCGGCTGAGCGAGCCGGTGAGCTTGTCGCCCTCTTTCTTCAGCTTGAGGGTGCTCTTGATCTCCATGTCGTTGCGGGTCTGGACCCACGACCACGTTCCCGACGGGTTGTCGTCGGCGCGGGCGACGCCGACGAAGCTGGCGAGCAGGCCGAAGGCGGCGAAGGCGACGAAGGTCCGCGTGCGAGAGGTCATGCGAAGGCTCCTGGTGCTGGCCACTTGGGGATCGTCCGGCCCGCGCCCCACTCGGGCGGCGGGCCCTTTCGAGGTGAAGTCACCAAATAGGCGACGGATGCTCCGTCCCTGTCCCGTGAAACCTGGGAGGGCTCAGGCCTTCTCCTTCTCCCGCTTGGCCTCGAACTCGCGCGTCCGGACCTCGCCGTCGCGCTCGAACTCGGCCTTGAGCTTCATCATGTCGGACTCGACCTTGCCCTTGTACTTGATGGTGACGGAATTGCCGCCGAAGTCGCGGACGACCTGGAACGAGACGTTGCCGTCCTTGTCGACCTTGCCCTCCTGGACGTCGGCGTCGCTGCCGAAGGCGGTGAGCTTGCCGGTGAGCTTCTCGCCGTCCTGCTTGAGCTTCAGCGTGTTTGTGACCTCCTCGCCGTCCTGGCGCTGGAACTTCCAGGTCCAGGTGCCCGTGGCGTCGGCCTTCTTGTCGTCCGCCCGCGAGACCCCGGCGAGGCAGGCGACGATCCCGAGCGCGAGCAAGCCGGCAACGAACCGCGTGCGCGTGGCCATGCGAACGGCTCCGTGAATGGGTGATGGGACGGCAACGGGCCCTGCGCCCCAGGAGAGGGCCGCCACGGGAAGGAGTCCCACAACGGTCGCCCCGGGACAAGGGGCCGCCGCCGAAATCGGGGCGGGTCGGAAGGCAGACCTCCCGGGGCGCTTTCCGGGGTCGCCCGGCCCGGGATTGGGTTCGTTTCGCACGGAGGCGGCCCGGGATTGGGTTCGTTTCGCACGGGCCCGGGGAGCCCGGGCCTCGGCCCGGAAATGGCTTCGTTTCGCGCCGCGGACGCCGTTCCGGCTGCCTGGAGCCGCACTTATCCACCCGAAGCCGAACATTTCTTGCACGCTCGGGTTCGGTCGGCGCCCTCGCCCGGGTCCCGACGAACCCAAGGAGCCGCCGCGGGGTCTCGCCCCGGGGCGTCAGCGACCCCGCTTGGCGGGCCCGACCTCGCCGCGTTATCCTGGCAGGCGACCCGATCGCCGCGCCGCGACGCCCCGGGTCGCCGACCTCCCGGGGGCGTCCCGCGCGGGCCTTCATGACCGACGACGAACGCGACAGGCTCGGCTTCCTCTACGGCCGGATCGACTACGAGCGGGTCGGCATGCCCGCGTCCGCCTTCGACCTCCGCGTCGGCCGGATGCGCAGGCTCCTCCGGGCGCTGGGCGACCCGCAGGAGGCGTTCCCGATCGTCCACGTCGCCGGGACCAAGGGGAAGGGCTCGACCTCGGCCATGATCGCCGCCGTCGCGACCGCCTCCGGCCGGCGGACCGGGCTGTTCACGTCGCCCCACCTGCACCGGCTCGGCGAGCGGTTCCGGGTCGATGGGGCCGAGGCGACGGCGGCCGAGGTCGCGGGCCTGGTCGAGGCCGTCCGGCCGGCCGTCGAGCGGCTCGATCGCGACCCGCATTTCCGCGACCTCGGCGGGGCGACCTTCTTCGAGATCACCACGGCGATGGGCCTGCTCCACTTCGCCCGGCGCGGGCGTCGGGCTGGCCGTCGTCGAGGTCGGCATGGGCGGCCGGCTCGACTCGACCAACGCGGTCCGGCCGCTCGTCTCGGTGCTGACGACGATCTCGTTCGACCACACCCGCCTGCTCGGCTCGACCCTGGGCGCGATCGCGGCCGAGAAGGCCGGGATCATCAAGCGCGGTCGTCCGGTCGTCAGCGGCGTCCGCGGCGAGGAGGCCCGGGCCGTCATCCGTCGCGTCGCCTCCGCGAGGCGGGCGAAGCTCCGCGAGATCGACGCTGATTTCGGCTACGACTACACGCCTCCCGAGCCCCCGATCCGCCGCCCGACCCCCGGCCGGACCCGTGTGGCGACCTGGCGGTCCGACTGGGGCGACATCGGCCTCGGGCTGCTGGGGGAGCACCAGGCGCTGAACGCCTCGGTCGCGCTGGCGGCGGTCGACGTGCTGGGAGAGCAGGGGATCGCGATCGACCGCGGGGCGGTCGTGGCGCGGCCTGTCGACCCTGAACTGGCCCGCCCGTGCCGAGGTGCTCGGCGTGCGCCCGTGGGTGGTCGTCGACGGGGCTCACAACCCGGCCTCGGCCGTCGCGCTGGCCGAGACGATCCGGACCTGCTTCCCGCCGGGCCCGCGGACGCTCGTCTTCGGCGCCTCGCGGGAGAAGGATTTTCGGAATCAACTCGTGGCATTGCTGCCCGAATTTGATAGAGTCGTCTCCACGCGATACCTCGAGAACCCCCGGGCGCTGCCGCCCGCCGACGTCGCTGAGACCATCGTCTCACTCGGCCATGAGCCTCCCGACTTGGCCGACGACCCGGCATCCGCCTGGGACCTCGCCCGCACGATCACCCCAGATGACGGGCTGATCTGCGCGACCGGGTCGCTGTTCCTGGCCGCCGAGTTCCGTGCCGAGGTCCTGTCTCTCTCCCCCGATCCGGCCCGGCGAGCTTGACCCCCCCGGACCTGCCGAACCACGCCCATGCCCGACGAAGTCTGGTCCCCTATCCTGGTGCTCGGCGCGGTCGTCGTGCTGGGCACCCTGCCGCTCGCGGGCTGGCTCGACGCGCCGTCCGTGCCCCCATTGCGGCCGGCGCGCCTCGCGGACGGTCCACGACGTGCAGTCGATCGTCGGCGTCCCCGACGCCCGGTCGATCACGTACAGTTGCCGGGCCTGCGGCGGCGCGATGCGCTACGCCCGCCGGCCGACCGGACAGGAGTTCTGGGAGCCGATCCCGCTGCGGTCGGACGGGCAGTCGTGACCCGTCTCCCTCGGCGGTTGGCCCCGTCGGAGCGCGGACCATGAGCGGATCGACCTGGCTTCGCCTGGGGGCCGTCCTCGGGTTCCTTTCCGTCGCCGTGCGGCGCCTTCGCCGCGCACGGCCTGAAGGACCGGCTCGACGAGCGCGGGATCGCCCTTTTCGAGACGGCGGCCCGCTACCAGATGTATCACGCCCTGGCCCTCGTCGCCGTCGGCCTGGTCGCGCGGGGCTCGCGGTCGTGCGGGCGCTCTGCGTGGCGGGGTGGTCGTTCCTGGTCGGCATCCTCCTGTTCTCGGGCAGCCTCTACGCCCTGGCCCTGTCTGGGGTAAGATGGCTCGGCGCGATCACGCCGTTCGGCGGGGTCCTGTTCCTCGTCGGCTGGGCCGCGCTGGCCGTCCATCGGCCGGACCGGGCCGTGCGCGACCCCGAAGTCTGACCCGAGCCGAGCATGCCCACCTACATCGTGACGGTCACCGCCGCCGACCGCGTCGGGATCGTCCACTCCGTCACCGGGACCATCCGCGAGCACGGCGGGAACATCCTCGAGCTGTCCCAGACCGTCCTCCGCGACCACTTCACGATCATCCTCGCCGTCGAGTTCGCCGAGCCGCGGAATCCCAGGACCCTGAGCGCCGCCATCATCGCCAACGGCGGCAAGTTCGACCTGAACGTCGAGGTCATCGACGCCGCCGGCACGAAGCCCGAGCCGGTCACGGTCGAGGGCGAGCGGTTCATCCTGACCGTGCTCGGCCCCGACCGCCCCGGGATCATCCACGCGATCTCCGGCTGCCTGTCCCGGTTCGGGGTCAACATCGTCGACCTGCACGCCCGGATCGACGCCGACCGGTTCGCGATGATCATGGAGGCCTTCCTGCCCCACGACCTGGCGCCGGGCACGGTCCGCGACGAGCTCGAGCGGTTCGGCCGCGACATGGGTCTCGAGGCGTTCGTCCAGCACGAGAACATCTTCCTGGCCACGACCGAGCCGAGCCCCGTCCGCGTCGCCCTGGCGCCCTCGATCACTCGGGAAGGAGCCGCCGTTGCACCGCACTGAGGACGTCCTCGCCACGCTCGGCATGGTCCGGCAGCACAAGCTCGACGTCCGGACCGTCACGATGGGCGTCGACCTGCAGCCCTGCGCCTCGCCGGACTTGAAGGTCTCGTGCGACCGAATCCGCGACCGGATCGTCCACTTCGCCGGCCGGCTCCGCGCCGTCTGCCGCGAGGTCGAGGGGCGCTACGGCATCCCGATCGTCAACCGCCGGATCGCCGTCAGCCCGATCGCCAACGTCGCCGCCGCCCACACGGCCGAGGGCTACATGGCCGTCGCCCGGACGCTCGACGAGGTCGCCGCCGAGGTCGAGGTCGACCTCGTCGGCGGCTTCACGGCCCTGGTCCAGAAGGGCTGGACCGACGGCGACCGCCGCCTGATCGAGATCCTGCCCGAGGTCCTCTCGACGACCAAGCGCGTCTGCGCCTCGGTCAACGTCGGGACGACGGCCGCCGGGATCAACATGGACGCGATCGCGGCGATCGGCCGCGTGCTGAAGGACACGGCCGAGCGGACGCGGGACCACGACGGCTTCGGCTGCGCCAAGCTCGTGATCTTCGCCAACGCCCCGAACGACAACCCGTTCATGGCCGGCGCCTTCCACGGCGACGGCGAGCCGGACTGCGTGATCAACATCGGCGTCAGCGGCCCGGGCGTGGTCAAGGCCGCGGTCGAGGACCTGGTCCGCGTCAATCCGAAGGCCGACGCTGGGCGAGATCGCCGAGGAGATCAAGAGCACCGCCTTCCGCGTCACCCGCGTCGGCGAGCTGATCGGCCGCGAGGTCGCGGCCAGGCTGGGGGTGGCCTTCGGGATCGTCGATCTGTCGTTGGCGCCGACGCCGCAGGTCGGCGATAGCGTCGGCGAGATCCTCCAGGCCATGGGCGTCGTCCGGCTCGGAGCACCCGGCTCGACGGCGGCGCTGGCCCTGCTGAACGACGCGGTGAAGAAGGGCGGCAGCTTCGCCTCGTCGTCCGTCGGCGGGCTGTCCGGGGCCTTCGTCGCCGTGAGCGAGGACGCGGCCCTGGCCGAGGCCGTCGAGCGGGGCGACCTGACGCTGGCCAAGCTCGAGGCGATGACGGCGGTCTGCTCGGTCGGCCTGGACATGATCGCCGTCCCCGGCGACACCGACGCCGAGACCCTGGCCGCCCTGATCGCCGACGAGGCGGCGATCGGCGTGATCAATCACAAGACGACGGCCTCGCGGATCATCCCCGTCCCCGGCAAGGGCCCCGGCGACCGCGCCGTGTTCGGCGGGCTATTCGGCGAGATGGTCATCCTGCCGATCCACGCGGCGGGCGGGTCGACGGCGTTCGTCCGGCACGGCGGGCGCATCCCTGCGCCGCTCTCCAGCCTGCGGAATTAACCGCCGATGACGCCGGGCCGCCGATGAGCAGGGACAGTCGAAGGGGGATCAACCACAGAGGACACAGAGTCACACAGAGGAAGAGAGGAAAGATCGAGAATCCCTTCTTCCTCTGTGTGACTCTGTGTGCTCTGTGGTTAATCCCCGTCCTCTTCATCGGCGGCATCGGCGGTTAATCCGATTCTCCGCGGCGTCCGATCAGGCCGCCTCGACTTCCGCCAGCAGTCTCCGCGTCGCCTCCGTCCGCGGATGGTCGAAGACCTGCTCCGGGGCCCCGGACTCGGCAATGAGTCCGTCGGCGATGACATGAACCGTGGTCGCCAGCCGCCGGGCGAACCGCATCGCGTGGGTGACGACGACCATCGTCAGCCCGTCGCGGGCCAGGTCGGCCATGACGGCGAGGACCTCGGCCGTCATCCGCGGGTCGAGGGCGCTCGTGGGCTCGTCGAAGAGCATGGCGAGCGGCTCCATGGCCAATGCCCGGGCGATCGCCACCCGCTGCTGCTGGCCGCCCGAGAGGGAGCGCGGCCGCGATGCGAGCTTGTCGCGGAGGCCCGACGCGGTCGAGCAGCCGCTCGGCCCGCGCGCAGGCCTCGGCGCGGTCCATCCCGAGGACGTAGATCGGCCCCTCCGCGACGTTCTCCAGCACGGTCCGGTGCGGGAACAGGTTGTACGCCTGGAAGACCATCCCCGCCCGCCGGCAGACCTGGCGGGCCGTCGCCTCGCGGACGCTGGCGGCGGCACGAGGCGTCGAGCCGGAGCCCGTCGACGGCGACCGACCCGGCCTGGAACGTCTCGAGACCGTTCAGGCATCGGAGCAGGGTGCTCTTGCCCGACCCCGACGCGCCGATGATCGCCGCGACCTCGCCGCGGGCCACGGAGAGGCTCACGCCGCGGAGGATCTCGGCCCCGCCGAACCGCTTGATCAGGCCGTTGACCTCGATCATGAGCTCACCCCCTCGGCGTCGAGCCGTCGTTCCATCCACCGCGAGAACCACGAGAGCGGCAGGCTCATCGCCAGGTAGAGCACGGCCGTGGCGATGCCGAACTCGACCACGCCGCCCACCGTGTTCGAGAGGATCGAGTACCGCTTCGTCAGCTCCGTCAGCGTCAGCACGGAGCAGATCGAGGTGTCCTTGAACAGCGCGATGAAGTCGCTCGTCACCGGCGGGATCACGATCCGGACGGCCTGCGGGACGATTACCCGGCGCAGGGCCAGCTTACGGGACATCCCCAGCGCGAGCGCCGCCTCCATCTGCCCCCTGGGGATGGCCTGGAGACCGGCGCGGTAGATCTCCGACTCGTAGGCCGAGTAGTTGATCGCCAGCCCCGCGATGCCCGCGGCCCAGGGCGAGAGCATGACGCCCAGCTCGGGCAGTACGTAGAAGAGGACGAACAACTGGAGCATCAGCGGGGTGCCGCGGATGGCCTCGACGTAGCTCGCCAGGGGGATGGCCAGCCAGCGCGGGCCGTACAGGCGACCGAGGGCGATCAGCAAGCCGACCACGATCGCGATCGGCATCGAGGCGAACGAGAGGGCGAGCGTCACGCCGGCCGAGAGCAGCAGGTCGGGGAAGAAGTCGCGGAGCAGGTGCCAGTCGAACCAGGGCCGCTCGGTCTGACCCTCGCCGCGCGGCCGTGCCCTTCCAGTCGGCGAGGACGGACTGGGCGTCGTTCCAGATGTGGTACTTGTCGCAGATCGTCTTCCACTCGCCCGAGCGGACGACCTTGCCGATGGCGTCGTCGAGGGCGTCGCGGAGGGCCTCGTCGCCCTTGCGGACGTACATCACGTAATAGCCGCACCCCTCGGGCGGGCCGGCGAGGGCGAGGTCCCGGAACTCCGGCTGGCGGACGTAGTGGAGGGCCGCGGGGAGGTCCTGGAGCGTGGCGTCGATCTGGCCGCTGCGGACCTTCATCATCGCGTTGGTCGCGCCGTCGAACCGCGACGACGCGGACGAGCCGCGGGTCGAGCCGCTGGGCATAGACGTCGGCCGCCGAGTTGCCGAGCACGCCGAGCTGCCAGACGCCGCCGCCGGGCTTCGGCAGGCTGAAATCGGCCAGTGCGTGGACGGGGCCGCCGGGCAGCGCCAGGAGCTGGAGCTGGAACACGTAGTAGGGCCGCGTCGCGAGGTAGTCGCGGGCTCGCCGTTCGGTCAGCTCGTAGCCGTTGACGACAACGTCGATCTCGCCCCGCGCGAGGACCTGGAGCAGGTTCTCCCAGAGGGCCTGCTTGAAGACCGGCGTGACGTTCAGCTCGCGAGCCGACCCGGTCCATCAGCTCGGCCTCGAAGCCGATCCGGGCGTGGGGCGGGTTGCGGTCCTGGTAGAGGTAGGGGGCGCCGCCCTCCTCGTCGGAGCCGTAGACGAGCCGGCCCGAGGAACGGACGCTGGCCAGGGTGTCGGCCCGGGCGGCGGTGGTCGCGATCGAGGAGCAGGGCGAGGAGTGCGGCGGAGACGCCGCGAAGGACGGGGGAGGGGCAGGGGCGGACGGGGGCCTGTTCCATCAAGAGACCTCTTTCTTCTCGGGATCGACCCGCGGGGCGACCTTCGACCTGTGGACGAGCGACCGATCGACCTGACCACAGACAGCCGCTCGTCCCAGAGGTTCGCGGCGACCGGATCAGACCCCTCGCCCGTTCTTCGCCCGGCTCCTCCGGACCCGCCGGACGCGGCGGCGGACCTGGCGGGAGATGCCCGTGCGGTGCAGGCGGGTGAACTTGCCGATCACGAACGTGTTCCCCCGCCAGTGGACCCGGCGGTCGAACAGGGCGTCGAACCAGAGCGGCAGGAGGAACAGGTCCTTGATCGGGCTCAGCAGCAGGTACTTCAGGCGGGGTCGCGAGCCGCGGAGCCGGTACGAGCCGATCGCGTCGCGGGCGATGCCCAGGCCGATCAGGCCCGGCAGGGCGAGGCCGACGAAGTCGGAGTGGCCGGCCAGCGCCCAGGCGATGCCGACCGACGCCAGGTTGGAAAGCGGCTCGATCGCGAAGGCCGGGGCCGCCATCCGGCGCGGATCTTGAACCAGCGCGAGTGGCGGTTGAGGAACCACCGGCTGCTCCGGACCTGGTTCACGTTGCCGATGACGTGGTGGCTCAGCTTGATCGAATACCCGGCCTTGCGGATCCGGACGCCCAGCGCCTGGTCCTCGGCCAGCAGGTTCCGGACGCCCGCGAACCCGCCCGCGGCCGCGAGGGCCTGGACCGGCATCAGCATCGACTTGCCGACGACGCAGGTGATCCCCAGCGTCGAGGCCGCCGCCACGCCCGACGGCGATGTAGCCGTTGAGGTGCAGGTTCTCGAGCGCCGCCCCGAAGTGCTCCTCGCCGACGCCGGCGAACAGGTTCGTCACCAGCCCCACGTGCGGGTCGGCCAGGTAGCAGGCCGTCTCGCGGAGGTACGACGGGCCGGACCCGGACGTTCGAGTCGCTGATCAGGACCGTGTCGTGCCGGCGGTGCGGCCACATCGCCGCGAGGTTCTCGACCTTCGGGTTAAGACCGAAGGACGGCGTGCCGACCACCAGCTTGGCGTCGCGGTCCGGGATAGGCTTCGATCAGCTTCTGGACGAGCGGGATCGCCGGGTCGTCGCGGTCGGCGACGCCGAAGAGGAGCTGATACGTCGGGTAATCCAGCTCGAAGAAGCTCCGGAGGTTGGCCTCCAGGCCGTCGTCGAGGCCCTTGAGCGGCTTGAAGATCGTCACCGGCGGGGTGAAGTCGGGCAGCCCGCGGCGGCGCCGGGTGGCCCAGAAGAGGGCGGCGAGAGTCGTCAGCGTGGAGGCGACCGCGAACGCCGCGACGCCGCCGAGAATCAGGTCGCCGTTCCATCCGCTCATCGACGGTGGCTCCTGACGGACCGGGAAGAAAGGGGGCAGACCGCGAAACGGGACGGGGAACGTCCCCTTGGTCGGGAATCAGCCGGCGAGGGGTGCGGAAGTCGAGGGCGTCAGCGGCCTTCGGGCTTCATCTGCAGGATCATCGGACCCTGGCAACAGGGGCAGATCTGGGGATATCTTACGTGAATGGCGCAAATCTCACAATAATACTCGGGCGTCCGCATCGCCCCGCCGTCCTCGACCTTGAAATTGACGACCTGGAGGTAGGGGATGCCGGCCCGGCGGAGCCCGGCGACCTCGGTCTTCCGACCGCGCAACCGCTTGTCCTGGAAGAGCGCCCGGCTCGCCTCGTCCGACAGGAGGGGGACGATGGCCCCCTCGTCCGTCACCAGCGCGACCTGGCCGGCGATCGGCTCGGGGTCGGGGTTGATCCCCCGGGATTTCAGGGCCTCGGCCAGCTCGACGACCTTGCCGCGGAGGGTGACCGATTCGGGGTTGTCGGGCGTTCCGTCGGCGGGCGTGAAGGAGAGGGCGGCGGCGAGCGTCAGGAAGGTCAGCATGGGCGGCGGCTCGTGGCGGGCTCGGAGTGGCGGCCTCGTCTCTCCATGGTAGCGACGTCACCGCCCCGCGCCGATAAGATGAGGACGAGCCGAACTCTCCCGAGGTGAGTCCACGTCATGGCAGTCCCAACCTTTTCGCGGCTGGCCGTCCCCTTCGTCGTTGCCCTCGCGACCGCCGCCATGGCCCCGGCCGACGACAAGGCCGACCCCACGGCCTCCGCACGGGCGAAGATGGTCCAGCAGCACCTCGTCGAGCGGGGCATCAAGGACCCGCGGGTGCTCCAGGCCTTCCGGGTCGTGCCCCGCCACGAGTTCCTCCCGCCCGGGAACCGCAGGCTCGCGTATGACGACGAGTCGATCCCGATCGGCGAGGGCCAGACGAGCACCCCGCCGTTCGACATGGCGTTCATGACCGAGGCCCTGCAACTGAAGCCGACCGACAAGGTCTACGAGGTCGGCACCGGCAGCGGCTACCAGGCGTCGATCCTCGGCCAGCTCGTCAAGGACGTCTACTCGGTCGAGATCCACAAGCCCCTGGGCGAGCGGGCAGCGAAGGTCATCAAGGAGCTCGGTTACAACAACGTCCACACCCGCGTCGGCGACGGCTACGAGGGCTGGCCCGAGGCCGCCCCGTTCGATGCCATCATCGTCACCTGCGCACCGACGAAGGTCCCGCCGCCTCTGGTCGAGCAGCTCAAGGAGGGCGGCCGGCTGGTGATCCCGATCGGCAACCGGTTCGACCAGGTCGTCCACCTGATGGTCAAGAAGGACGGCAAGCTCAGCGACAAGCTCCTGCGGCCGACCCTGTTCGTCCCCATGACGGGGCGGGCCTTCCGCGAGGCCAAGGAAGGGAAGAAGCCGTGAGCCAGGCGATGGGCAGGGGCGGGACCGAGAGCCCCGTCGCCCTTCCCCACGAGGGGGGAGGGGACGGGAGTCGGTGTCCGTGTGAGGGGCCCTGGGACTTCCGGCCCCCGGCCGGCCCCCCGGCGCCGGGCGAACCCGGCACCCCCGCGCCGACCGAACCCGAGCGTCCAACTTCCGTTCATCCCTGTGCGGCTTCGTGCGCGGGCCGAAGCACAAAGCCGAACGGATGCGAACGGGGCGGGACTGGCTTCGTTTCGGCGGCAGGGAATCGGCTTCGTTTCGGCGGCCCGGAATTGGCTTCGTTTCGTCACGGCGCCGGCGGGATTGGCTTCGTTTCGCCGCCCCGGCACCCTCCTCGCACACCTTCCCAGAGGGCAGCGGCTCCTGAAGAACCTCCCCCCTTGGGGCGGAGGACACGGTGGGGGCTGGCCGTGGCCCTGCTAGCCACATTGGCGAGCACCTGCCACGCCCAGAACCCCGCCGACGACGACATCGAACGCCCGCCCGTGCCCCGGCTCGACCCGCTCGAAGTCGACGCCAACGGCGACGGCGTGCCCGACGGCTGGTACAACCTCCGGGACGCGAAGTGGGTCGACGGCGGCGTATCCGGACCGAAGTCCCACTGCCTCCGCTTCGAGAATGCCCGGCCCGGACGCCCGGCAAGGGCAAGCCGGGCCTTCGGTGTGGACGGCAGGAAGATCGAGGCGATCGTCCTCGGCCTCTGGGTCCGCGCCGAGAACATCGGGCCGGGGGAGCGGATGGGGGACGAGCCTGGCCTCCTGCTCGACCTGCTCGGCCACGAGCTCCGGGTCGTCCGCCGGGGTGCGCTCGGGCCGTGGACGAAGTCGATCGGCCGCGAGTGGACGCGGGTCGTCAAGCGGATCGCGGTCCCGCCCGAGACGCGCGACGCCATCCTCTCGCTCGGGCTGATCGGGGCGACCGGAGTGCTGGAGGTCGACGACCTCGCGCTCGAGATGGTCCCCGTTGGGGCGACGGCCGACCCGAGTCTCGTGGTCAACGGCGACTTCGAGCTGGGCGATCCGGGTCCGTCCGGCTGGATGGTCGAAAATGGCGCGACGCGAGCCTTCCCGGGTCACGACTCGCCCGCGGCGGCCGATCCTCGACAAGTCCGGGGCCCGGCTCCTGACCCCGCTTGGCGTGCCCGTGCAGGGCCTCGACTCGCTCCGGGTCGGCGTGGCCTTTCGGGCGAAGGACCTCCGCGGGGCCGACGCCGTCCGCGGGGCCATCTTCTTCCTCGACGACGACGGCCGGCCGCTGCCCGGGCCGACCGGCCAGCGGCTGCTCTTCCGCTGGACCGGCACGAACCCCTGGGCGACCGACCACGCCACGGCCCCCGTGCCGCCCGGGGCGACGCGGGCCGTCCTCCAGTTCGAGAAGACCCACTCGGCGGGATCGGTCCTGATCGACGACGTCGTGGTCCTCTCGAATCCTCCCCTGGACCCCGCGAGCTGGCGGCCGTTCCACGTCGAGACCAAGAAAGAGGCTGGCTTCCGGTCGAGCCCTCGAAGGGCGTCGCCGCGGGCTCGGCGCTCGACGCCTCGGGCCTGCTCGACGCCCCGGCCGGCAAGCACGGGTTCGTCGCCGTCAAGGGCGGCCGGCTCGCGTTCGAGGATGGCACCCGCGCCCGGTTCTTCGGCGTCCAGCTCCTGCCGCCCGTGGCCTTCTCCGAATCCGACCGCGCCGACGCCCTGGCCGACCGGCTGGCCCGCTCGGGCGTGAACCTCGTCCGACTCGGCGACCTGGATTCGGCCTACGGGCCGGCGCGGAGCCTCTTCGACGACACTCGCGAGGACACGAGGGAGTTCGACCCCGTCTCGCTCGCCCGGCTCGACCACCTGATCGCGGCCCTCAAGAAGCGGGGCATCTACGTCGCGCTCGAGCTCCAGAGCGCCGCGCCGGTTCCGGCCCGAGGATGACGTCCCGTCGATCCCCCTCTTGCCCATCGGCGGCGGGCCGGCCGCGGTCTTCGACCCCAAGCTCCGCGCGGCCACGCTCGAGGCGGCCAACCGGCTCCTCGGCCACGTCAACCCCGAGACCGGCCTGGCCCTGAAGGACGACCCGGCGCTGGCGTGGGTGACGCTCTTCGGCGAGGTCTCCCTCTTCGATCAGATCGACGACCCGAGCAGCCTTCCCGGCAACCTCGCCTCGGCGCTCAAGGCCCGCGGCCAGGGCCGCTCGGGCTGGCGGGTCGTCGAGTCGGCCTCGCTCGAAGGAGCTCGCCGACGACCTCCGCGGCTCCGGCCTCAAGGTGCCGATCGCGGGCGTCTCGCACTGGCGGCGCGAGGCCGAGTTCGCCCAGGCCGCAGCAGGTGCCGGGCTCGACCTCGTCGACGACCGGCTCTACTGGCTGCCGTCCGCCGTTCGCCTCGCCCCTGCGGCGGTCGCTGGTCTGGAGCCGCGACGGCGGCCTGCTCGCCCTCGGCGGCCAAGAAGCGGAAGCCCGACCGTCCCTATGCCGTCGGCCAGTGGTGCGACCAGACCTCGGGCGCCTGGGCCTTGCCCTTCGAGGCGGCCGACCTGATGCTCGCGGCCCAGACGCGCCGCTGCTGAGGACTGGGACGCCCTGGTCGCCGCGGGGTCTTCTCCAGCCCGAACCCGTGGGGTGCCGTCGGCCACGGGCACGGGCGGGGGCGACGACATCTTCGCCGTCCCCGAGGTCGATCAACGGCATCCCGCCCGTCTACGCCCTGCTGCCTCACGCGGCGTCGATCGTGCTCCGGGACCGGACCGAGCCGGCCCACCACCGCGCCCACCCGAGCCCGCCCCGGCGGGCCTCGCGGGATGGGACCCCGCCGCGGCCGGCTGGTCGTCGACACGCCCCACACGGCGGCCCTGGCCGGCTGGTCCGGCGGCGAGCCGGCGCGGGCGGAGGCCATCACGATCGAGGTCGATAACGACTATGGCGTGATCGCCGCCTCGGCCCCGGGCAAGGAGCCGATCGCCGCGTCTCGCCGCCTGCTGGTGACGGCCGTGGCCCGCGTCGAGCCGACCGGGTATGCGTGGGTCGACGAGTCCCGCCGCGACGTCGCCGACCCGGGGCGGCCGCCCCTGCTCCGCGAGCCGGTGAAGGGGTCGGTCGAGTGGCGGCGGGCGGGGTCGATCAAGGCGTATGCCCTCGACGCCGAGGGGAACCGGGCCGGGGAGGCCTCGCTGGTGAAGACGGCCGACGGGGCACGGCTGGCTATTGATGGGAAGGCGGGCGGGGATGCACTGGGAGCTGGTCCTCGAGGATTGAGGGTCGCCGAGGCATGCGGACGCTCGTCACCGGAGGCGCGGGGTTCATCGGATCGACCCTCGTCGACCGCCTCCTGGCCGACGGCGGACGAGGTCGTCGCGCTCGATAACTTCGACCCGTTCTACGCCCGGCCGATCAAGCGGGCCAACCTCGCCGCGCGCCCTCGGCAACCCGCGATTCCGGCTCGTCGAGGCCGACATCCGCGACCGCGGAGCCGATCGCTCCGCGTCGTCTCCGAGATCGCCGCCCGACGCCATCGTCCACCTCGCGGCCAAGGCCGGCGTCCGGCCGAGCATCGAGGACGCCGGCGCTCTATGCCGAGGTCAACGTCGCTGGGCACGATCCACCTGCTCGAGGCCGCCTGCCGGCTCGAGCCGCTGCCCCGGTTCGTCTACGCCTCCAGCTCGAGCGTCTACGGCGACCGGCCCGACGCCCCGTTCCGCGAGACCGACCCGGTCGACCACCCGATCAGCCCCTACGCCGCCACCAAGAAGGCGTGCGAGCTGCTCGCCCACACGTTCCACCACCTCCACGGCCTGCCCGTGACCGGCCTCCGCTTCTTCACGGCGTATCGGCCCGCGCAACCGCCCCGACCTGGCGATCGCCAAGTTCGCCCGCGCTGATCGACCGGGGCGAGCCGGTCCCGATGTTCGGCGACGGCACCACCCGGCGCGATTACACGTTCGTCGACGACATCGTCGACGGGATCGTCCGGGCCATCGACCGCTGCCGGGCGCACCACCTCTACAACCTCGGCAACTCCTCGCCCGTCGAGCTCGCGGACGATGATCGCAGACCCTGGCCGAGGCCCTGGGCAAGACGCCGCGTCGTCGCAGCACCTGCCCGAGCAGCCGGGCGACGTCCGCCAGACCGTACGCCGACATCACGCCGGGCCGAGTCGCGAGTTGGGATACGCACCCGAAGACGCCGTTCGCGCGAGGGGCTCGCCCGGTTCGTCGCCTGGTATCGCGTCGTCAGATCGGATCCGCTGATTGGCGGACCATGCAACCCGAGCGACCTTCGAGCAGGCCTTCGCCGTGGCGGTGAGGTCCGGCCAGGAACCGATGCCCGCCCGACCAGTCCCCCTGCGGCCGGCGGTGCCCGACGGCCACGGCCTCGGACCCCCGCCGCGCGGGCCGCGGCGCAGGCCCGTGGGCGAGTCCTCCAGCGCGACCGCCTCGACCGGCCGCGAGCTCCAGGCGCTGCGAGGGCCAGGTCGATAGGCGTCGGGGTCGGGCTTGACCGCCGTCACGTCCTCCTTGCCGACGATCAGCTCGAACGCTCCGCCAGGCCCGACGGCGCCGAGCACGACCTCGACGTTCGCGCCGCCAGGTCGTCGTGACGACCGCGAGCCGGACGCCCGCTCCGCAGGGCGCGCGACCAGTTCGCGCGACCCCGGGATAGAGCCGCGGGGAGTCGGCGAGCATGGCGACTCGGTCAGCTCCTGCTTGCAGCCGGACCCAGCCGTCGACGTCGCCGCCCTCGATCTTCCGGCGGCCGAAGAGCTCTGCGAGGAAGTGCGCGGTCGTCGATCTCGGCGGCCCGCGCGCAGACCTCGTCGGCGACCTCCCAGCCCATCCGGGCGAAGGTCCGCTGCCAGGCGGCGACGTGGACGTTCTCGGTGTCGGCGATCACGCCGTCGAAGTCGAAGAGCACGGCGCGGCGGCGGCATGGGTCGGGCCTCGGTCGGTGCGCGGGCAAACCGGGCGAGCGGATTATCGGCCGGCCGCGAGCGGCGCGTCAAATCGTTGACATTCGCCCGACCCGCCCGCCTATGGTTGCGTCCATTCCCCCCGACCCCGACCGACCGACGCCAGACCCCAGGGAGACCGCACGCACGATGGCCCGCCCCGTCACGCTCTTCACCGGCCAGTGGGCCGACCTGACCCTGGAGGTCATCTGCCAGAAGGCCAGCCAGTGGGGCTACGACGGCATCGAGCTCCCCTGCTGGGGCGATCACTTCAACGTCCAGAAGGCCCTCAAGGACGACGGCTACTGCCAGGAGCGCCACGACCTGCTCGGCCAAGTACGGCCTGAAGTGCTGGGCGATCTCGAACCACCTGGTCGGCCAGCTCGTCCTCGACGTCCTCGACGCCCGCACCGACGACTGGGTGCCGGCCGAGGTCCGGGGCAACTCCGAGAAGAAGCGGGCCTGGGCCATCCAGGAGATGAAGGACACCGCCCGCGCCGCCGCAGAAGCTGGGCGTGAAGGTCGTCAACGGCTTCACCGGCTCGTCGATCTGGCACCTGCTCTACTCGTTCCCGCCGGTCTCCGACGCGATGATCGCCGACGGGTTCAAGCTCCTGGCCGAGCGCTGGAACCCGATCCTCGACGTGTTCAAGGAGTGCGGCGTCAAGTTCGGCCTCGAGGTCCACCCGACCGAGATCGCCTTCGACCTCTACTCGGCCGAGATGGCGCTCGAGGCCCTGAACCACCGGCCCGAGTTCGGCTTCAACTTCGACCCGAGCCACCTGCTCTGGCAGTTCGTCGACCCGGTCGCGTTCCTCCGCGCGTTCCCCGACCGGATCTACCACGTCCACGTCAAGGACGCCGCCCGGACGCTCGACGGCAAGACCGGCATCCTCGGCTCGCACCTGAACTTCGGCGACCCCCGCCGCGGCTGGGACTTCCGCTCGCCGGGCCGCGGCCAGGTCGACTTCGAGGAGATCGCCCGGGCCCTGAACGAGATCGGCTACGACGGCCCGCTCTCGGTCGAGTGGGAAGACCCCGGCATGGACCGCGAGTACGGCGCCGCCGAGGCCGCCGCGTTCGTCAAGAAGAAGATGGGCTTCGCCTCCGCCGGCCGGCTCTTCGACACGGCCTTCGCCGAGGCCCAGGCCAAGAAGTGATCGGCGAGTCGTGAGGCCGTCTGGGCCCCGGGACGGGGGTACGAGGCGGCGAGCGAACCCGCAGCGACAGTCCCGGCGCCGAGCGAACCCGAGCGTACGCCTTTGGTTCGCCTTGGTGCGGCTTCGCACGGGACGGGGCCCGGCCGGCCCGCCAACGGGCGGGACGAGAACTCAACGAGGTCGGGGCGGGTCGGCCGTCGGCGTCGGCCATTGATAGACCCAGGCGTAGGTCGAGTAGACCGTCTCGGACGGGTCGCCCTTCTTCTTGCCGCCGAGCGAACCGTCCTCCGTCTCGCCGCACCGGCAGGTCAGGCGGAGCCCCGAGCGGAAGAACAATGGGTCCTCGTCGTGGAACCGGTACGCCGAGAACGACCGGTCTTTCCCGTCGAAGTGCGTCAGCCCGGCGAGGTTGTTCGCGTACCGGCCCCGGTTGAAGTAGTACGTCCCGAGGAAGTAGTCCTCCAGCCCCGAGGACAGGAGCGTCGGCTCGGCCTCGCCGTCGAGGTAGGCCCGCATGCAGGCTTCGAGGAAGCTGAGGCGAGTCCAGTCGGGCCGGTCGTGCAGGCCGCGGGCGGCGATGGTCACCTGGTACAGTGCCCCGGCGCCCTTCACGTCGCAGAGGGCGAACTCCTCCAGGGGCTTCGCCGTGTAATGATCCCGGCGGTGGAGCTTCAGCCGGGCCGACTCGGGCAGCCGCACGCCCCCGAGCGTCACCGGCAGGTTCTCGGTCCCCCTGACGATCCACCAGAAGGGGGAGTCGGGCAGCCCGTCGGGCCGCTGGGCGGTCACCCGGACGCCCGTCGCCGAAGGGGATGCGATAGGTGTTATAGAGGCCGCTGGGATGGCCCGTCTTGCCGACCGTCTCGGCCCCCCAGGGCGCGGCGGAGTCGGCGAACCCGACGCCGTGGCCGAGGCCCAGCTCCATGTCGATCGAGGGCTTCGTCTCGCCGTCCACGTAGACCCGGATCCGGGTCCGCTCGTAGCCGGGCCAGTCGCCGCCGAACCACATGTGGGAGAGGCAGCCCTGGCCCTCGTGCCGGAGCAGCTCGGCCTCCTTGCCGCCGTCGAGCGACCGCGACTCCTTGCCGATCGACGAGAAGGTCTTCCAGGCCGCCGGGTCGTCCGCGGCGAGGGTGACGGCCCCGGGGGCGAGGAGGATGGCCGCGACCGCCGCGAGCCGGGATAAGCGGGACTTCCACATGACGCGAGGACTCCGGCCCTGTTGCGGGATTCCAGGACGATCGCCGCCATTCTGCGGGACGTCCGATGCGCCCACAAGTCCGGGGCCGGCTTCCCCGGGCCACGATTTCGTTTATCATGGAGCATGACCCGCGACCCGGGTCCCGCCGGTCGCGGCCATCCGTGGTCCGTCTACTTCGAGGGAGTTATGTCGGGTCCTATCGTCCGAAAATATGGCTTCCCGAACTTCGACAAGATCTTCGGCAAGAAGGAGCTCGAGCACGGGGTCGAGGACGCCCCAAAGGACGAGGCCGAGAAGGCCCCGCCCGCACCCGAGCCGAAGCCAGCCGAGGGGCCGAAGCCGTCCGCATAGGGCGGTTTCCCTTTGAGTGGGGCCGTCGACGCGGGCTGGTGCGGGCCTATTTCTGTCGCGGGCTATCGCAATTGCGGGGCGAGCTTGCGATTGCGGGGAACGCAGGAAGCAGAAAGCACAGAGCAGAAAGCCTGAAGGCACAAAGGGGAAGACGGCAAGTGTCTTCCCATGCTTTGCGCTTTCTGCGCTCTGCCTTCCTGCTCTCTGCCTTCCGCTGCCAGTACGCCGGTCTCGCGCAGCGAACGGCGGCCGTCCCCCGGGGAGAGGGAGGGCCGCCGGCGTCGCGTGCGGGAGGCGGACGGTCGTCAGAACGACGAGGCGTCGATCACCTCGTTGTTGGCCCTCGTGCCCAGGCTCCACCAGGTGTTGGTGCTGACCGTGCTCTTGACGAACCGGACCGAGCCGTCGGCCATCAGGATGTTGCAGCCGCCCGAGTGGTTGCTGCTTGAGTTGGCGTACGACGACCCGTCCGGGCTGCACGTGTTGCAGCCGTTGCGGCACGACGCCCACTTGTACTGGTTCGAGTTCGGCGGGACGATCGTGTTGAACAGCGAGAAGTTGGTGGCGCCGACGATCCACCACTGGCCCTCGTTGTTGATCAGCGTCTGCGCCCCGGCCCCCAGGCCGATGAAGGTGCTCGTGCACAGGTTGAGGTCGCTCTGGACCTGCGTCGGGTTCTGCCAGGCATCGACGATGTTCGTGGAGACGCCCGTGCCGTTGACGCCGTTGCCGCGATAGCCCGGGCCCTGCCGGTGGTAGGTGCCCGGCGTGCCGGCGAGCTTCTCGCCGAAGGCGACGGTGTTCGACGTGCCGTCGGTGCAGTCGCGGACGCCGTAGACGAAGCCGTCGGCGAACAGGCCGGTGGTCGTGGAGCCGTAGCCGCCGTTGGCCGACGTGCCCATGCTGGCCATGTAGCTATTGAGCCGGCCGTTGTCGGAGGCCGAGCCCTGGCCCAGGGCATTGCCGTCGGACGGGCAGAGCAGCGTGTTGATCTGCGTCCGCCGGGCCGTCTGGTTCTGGCCGGCGTCGCCCGCGGAGACGATGCTGAAGTTGATCGACCCGTAGATTGCCTGCTGCTCCATGAACGGCAGCATGCAGGCGATCGAGCTGAATCCGTTCCACGAGCTGACGCAGCCGGCGACGTTCTGGGTGCAGACGCCGCCCGGGGGGAAGCTGTCGTTGGTCTGGTGGTAGTTGTGCATGGCCAGGCCGAGCTGCTTCAGGTTGTTGACGCACTGGGCCCGGCGGGCGGCCTCGCGCGCCGCCTGCACGGCCGGCAGCAGCAGGGCGATCAGGACGGCGATGATCGCGATGACGACGAGCAATTCGATCAGCGTGAAACCGCGACGCGAGGAACGTGGCATTGGTCCTTCTCTCCTGGCAGTGTGACGATGATCGACGGCGGCCGAGCACCCGCGGGCGCGGGGCCGTCTCGCCGGGAGGAGGTGCCGCTCCCGGTCGGCGTTCGGGGGATGAAGTCGGGTTGACGGCCGCGAGGAGGGCTTCGGCGTCGCGTCTGCGGGGGGATGGTTGGGGCGGGGGAGAGTCCCGACCGCGGTTTGACTGCTCGACACCTCCTGCGACGAGCCGGGCGGCCGTCGGGTGCAAAGGCGGTCCGGGCGGCGCAGCGGCGTCGGCGCGGGAGTCCCCGCGCCTGGCGACCGGATGAACGACCGAGCTATCGAAAAAGTGCGAGGCGAGAAGACCGATGCGCCCGGATCGGACTTGCGCCCGACCCTGACCCGCGCATCTCAGTGTGCATGAAGCCGCGACGTCGTGCAAGGGGGAAACAATTCGGAGTTGGACACCGCCGCCGACGTCGGGCGTGCCCTGAGACACGGCGCTGACGGCCGATTGTGATGCGATTGACGTGCCGATGTTGAAAAAAACCGCAGGTGCGCCGGCAGCTCGAGGTGTTGGGGGAACGACGCGGCGATGGTCGCCGCGGGAGCGCCGGGCGGAGTGCCAGATGGCGGCGAACGGCCAGTCTGTGCCGTATGGCTCGCGCCGGCGTTGAACGAGGCCGGCTGCTCCGGGATTATTCCGCCGGACCGCGGGAAAAAGGCCGAAGTTGGGCCGCATGAAAAACCGAGGAAATGATCTGGTACTCCCTGCACACTCCACGTATAAGGGGCGACCGCGGTGGACGCGCTCCCCTCCGTTCGAGCGTGCCGGTCCAGGGAAAGGGCCGGCGGCCAGGGCGACAGGGATGTCGCGGAAACCGCACCGTCGGTCGACCTCGGTGCGTGCCGTCCACGCGGCGCGCGATCGGGCGAGGCCGGCGGGACTTGGCCCTCCATGATGGGGGGCCGAGGGGCCCGCGATGCACGGCCCGCCCACGGATGGACCGGGGACGCCCGTCCCCGGAGAGACGCGCACCCCGACTCCTCAGACCCAATCCGTATGGCATGCTTGCCCGGCCCCGCGGGGCCGGGCCGGCGAGCCGTCGCGCGTCGGCCCGACCCGGCGACGCGTCCCGCCCGTGAGGACGCGCGCCGAGCCCGGCCCTCGCCCCCCGCCACCGCGGGGGCGAACGGGTCGTCCCCCGGGAAAGGAGTCCGTGCGGCATGACCTGCGCAGCCCTGATTCTCGCCCTGATCGCCACGCCGGCCGACCTCCCCACGACCGCCCCGGCCGATCGCGGCGAGCCCGTCCTGCTCGACTTCCACACCGAATGGTGCGGCCCCTGCCGGGCCATGCGCCCGGCCGTCGCCAAGCTGATCGAGGCCGGCTATCCCGTCCGCTCGGTCGACGGCGACCGCGAGAAGGACCTCGTCCGCAAGTACGGTGTGTCCGCGTTCCCCACCTTCATCGTCGTCGACGAGGACGGCCGCGCGCTCGGCCGCGTCGAGGGCGCCCGCCCGGCCCAGGAGCTGGCCACGCTCTACCGCGAGGCCCAGGCCAAGGTCCGCACCCGCCCCGCCGCCCGCCAGGTCGCCCGGCGCGAGGCGAAGGACGTCCCCGACGATCCCGAGGACGACCCGGCCCCCCAGAAGGCCTCGCCCAACCCCAGGCCCTGGCAGACCGTCGTCCGCATCCGCATGAAGATGGGCAACGGCTACGAAGGGCGTCGGCTCGGGCACCGTCATCTATTCCGACGCGAATTATTCGCTGGTCCTCACCTGTGCCCACATCTTCAAGGAAGAGGGCCGGAAGACGCCGCCGCCGTCGCAGTGCCGGATGCCGATCACGGTCGACCTGTTCGACGGCGTGCTCGGCGGGCCGAGGAAGAACCAGGTCCACTACCTCGAGACGGTGAAGGGCGAGGCGGTCGACTACGACCTGACCAACGACGTCGGCCTGATCCGGATCAAGCCCGGCAAGGTGCTGCCCGCGGCGAAGGTCGTCCCGCCGTACTGGCACCCCAAGGAGGGCATGCACATGCTGACCGTCGGCTGCTCCGAGGGGCACGACGCGACGGCGTGGGACACGCAGATCCTCCGATCCAAGGCCGGACTGAAGAACACGGGCACGGGCGAGACGTTCCACGTCATCGAGTGCAAGAACCCGCCCAAGCAGGGCCGCTCGGGCGGCGGGCTGTTCACCGACGACTTCTACGTCGCGGGCGTCTGCGACTTCGCCGACCCCCAGCACGGCAACGGCCTCTACGCCGAGCCGGCCTCGATCTATCGCCTGCTCGACCGCAACCGGCTGGTGGCCCTCTACGACCCGGCGCAGCGGAGCGGCTCGCGCGAGATGCTGGCCGACAACGGCAAGCCCGCCCGTTCGCCGGGCGTCTATCGCGGCCAGTCTCCGGGAGACGGCGAGCTGACGATGCCGCCGCCGGCCGCGTTCGGGATCAAGCCGCCGGCCCTGGCGAGCGGCAGCGAGTCGCGCAAGCCGGTCTCGTCAGGCGGGTGGCAGTCGGCGGGCAACGCGAAGCTGGCCAGCCGGCCCTCGGCGCCGTGCCGCGAGGCCGAGGCCGTGCCCGCCGAGATGAATCGCGAGGACGTCGATTCGCCCCCGGCCCCGCCGGCCGACGAGGTGAGCAATGCCGAGGACGTGCCGACCCGGGCGGGCAAGCCGATGAACTGGCGGCCGGTGCGGCGGACGGCGGAGGGGATGTAGGCGAAGATGGTCCGCACACCGGACCCTACGAAGAGCACCGCGCACCGGCCTTCCGCGGCGCCTTCTCTTCCCCTTCAATAAACGGCAGCCCCAGCGAATCCAGCACCTCGCGCAGCCTCGGCCAGAGCGTCTCGATGACGACCACGGCCGTCGGGCCGAGCCGGTCGCCGAGATACGGCGAGGTGTCGGGGTGCTGGAGCAGTCCGTCGAGCAGCGACTCGGACGGGACGCTCAGGACGAGCGGCCGGGTCGCGGCGATCGGCTCGGAATCGGGCGACCCGGCGTGCAGCAGCAGGCGGATGGCCGCGGGCAGACCCGCGCCGGCGCGCTGGTGGAACCACCGGGTGAGGTACGACACGCTCAGGCCGCCGTCGAGCGCCCGGGCGAGCGAATCGGGCGACACGCGGAACCGGCGGCGGGTCGCGGCGACGGGCAGCTCGTCGGCGAACCGGGCGAGCTCGGCGTCGACGAGCAGGTCGGACCGGCCAAGGTCCAGCGCCAGCGTGACGCCGTCGGGCTCGACCTCGACGCACGGCTCGGGCTGGCGGCGATAGTCGCGCGAGCCGGCCAGGCGGAACCGGCCGAAAGGGATCGAGTTCGCGTCCTCGACGAGCAGCAGACGCTCGCTGATCCGGATCGGGCCGGTCGACCCCGATTCCACGTCCCACACGCCCAGGGCTCGCTCGAGGTCGAGCGGGTCGGCGAACTCGACGAGCGTGGCCGCGCCGTAGTAGGTCACCCGCTCGCGGCGCGAGGCCCAGGTCCGCACGGCGTCGTCGACGCTCGGCGGGATCGGCCGGGCGCTGTGCCTCGCGAGGCGGTCGAGCATCGCCTCGGGCGTGAGGCCGCCCTCGAGCCCCTGGTAAACGGATTCCGGCGTGAGCTTCAGTTCCAGGGCCGAGCCGATCTGCGACCACCGCGCGAACCGGCTGAACTCGCCGATCAGCCCGGGCGTCAGGCCCTGGCGGTAGGCGACGACCTCGAAGTTCGGCTGGACGAACAGGAAGTGCTCGAACGTCGGCCGCGGCTCGGGCGGCGGGCCCTGCGCCAGCACGTAGCAGCCGAGCGGCGTGAGCTGCACGACCCGCCGCCCGCTCGGGTCCTCCTCCGCCGTGCGGACCAGCCCGAGCTGGTACGCCGGCCCGAGCAGGATCGACGCGAGCACCGCCGGGCCGTCGCCGGGCGGGACGGGCCTGGGATGCGGCAGCGTCGGGTGGTGCCAGCCGGGGGCGATCGCGTCGAGGTGCGCGGCCAGGTCGTCGAGCGCGATCCACTCGTCCTTACCGAGCCGGGCGAGCCAGAGGAGCACGACCGGCCGGAGGTGGGGCAGCGCCAGCTCGACCGGGCTGCCCTCGGCGACCATCCCGCCCTGCTCGTGCCACTCGTGGAGCGAGAGCCACCGCGTCGCGGCCATCTGCGGCAGGTGGACGGCGTTCTCGGCCCAGAATTCCGGCGGGGCGGCGACGACGCGGTCGGTGCCCGGCTCCTCCGAGAGCATCCCCACCGACGTCGCCAGCGCGATCCAGAGCAGGGCCATGTCGGGCAGGGGCTCGAACGCGTCCGAGATCGGCCCGGTGACGACCGGGTCGTCCTCGATCCGCTCGCGGTCGCGCTTGAAGAACGTGCCGTGCTGCGTCTGGCGGAGCGGCGCCTCGGCGACTCGCTGCCAGACCGCGGCCATCCGGAGGATCGGCTCGAGCCCGTCGGCCTCGCGGACCTGCCGGACCCTGGTGACAGCCGGCGGGCCGTCTCCCTCGGGCGCGATCGTCCGCGCGGCGGCGGTCGCGGCCGGGTGGGCGATCAGGAGCGCGGGCTTCGCGCTGGGCGCGGGCTCCGGGTCGCGCCATGCCAGCAATCCCCGTTCGAGCAGCGGCTGGACGGCCTCGTCCGGGTCGACGCCCAGCGCCGTCAGCGCCAGGAACATCCCCGGCGCGGTCCAGGCGTGCGATTCGGTGAGCGTGAACAGGCCCATCGCCGTCCGCGAGGGCGTCGCGAGCGCGTTCAGGAGCCGTTCGGCCGCGCGGGGCTCGGCCAAGCGGTCGACGATCCAGTCGGGGCGGACCTTGTGATTGGTGCCGACCTCGGCGCCGCCGGAGTGGCGGTGGATGGCGAGCAATCGCCCCTGGTCGTACCGCTGCAAAGCCGCGCGATAAGCCGAGGTCGGCGGCTCGGGGGGCCGGGCGGCGAAGGCGGTCGTCTCGGTCGGCTCGGGCATGGACGTCCGCCGCTGATCTCGTTCCCTCGCGATCCGCCCGCCACCGGCGCGGCGCCCGATCGGCCGGCGCCGATCGACCCGACATCGTACCAGATCCCCCGGGGCCGATCGAGGCGAACTGGCGGTCGGCCGGGGCTGGCGCATTCTCCTTTCTCTTCCTGGGGAAGGCCCTTGCCACCCCCGTTCCGCCGGTCCCGCGGGCCACTCCGCCGCGGGAGCGGCGGAGCGAGGGGCCGTCGATCAGCGGCCCGCCGGCGCATACACGCCACGGACGACGTCCCGCGGCCGGGCGGCAGGGCCCGGCGCGACCCGGGCCGTTCCCCGGAGCGATTTCGCCGGGCTGTACGGCGTTTTGACACCCGATCGCGCCGCGTCGCGCCGCGTGGTCGGTCGGCCCGGGGCAGGGGCCGGCCCGGAGCCCAGGATCGTGCTCGGGGACGGGAACGAGAGCCCGGGCTGTCCCGGAATTGCAAACGGCAGGGCCATCGGCTGCAACTGCGGCAGGGCCGTCCCGCCGGGCACGGCCATGCCGCCGGGGATCGCGATCGGGATCTGGGGCATGGCGGGCGGCCTCGCGTACTGCATCATCGCGATCCGACCCGCCATCGACAGCGATAGTGCGACCACCGTTCCCACGATCTTGTACATCGGTCTTGTCCCCGGGGCCTCGTCGGCGGAGCCATCTATCGAAGGTCTAGCTCGGCCCTCGAACGCCGGCAAACCGCGCGCTGTTCCCCGGCAACGCGACGTCGCGAGACGTGGCTACCGGACCACGCGGGGCGTCTGGCCCATGCGCCGGAGCTCGTCGAGGATCGCGTCCTCCTCCTCGGCGTGGACGAGCAGCACGGTGTCCGAGAGCCGGCCGACGACGAGCCGGGCCAGGGTCTTCCGTGCGAGCAATTCCTCGGTCAGGACCGGGTCGGCGGTCCGGATCAGGCTGACCTGGCGGTGGAGCTTCACGGGGATGCGCGGCGGGATTCGGCATGGGCGGTCCTCCGGTGGCGGGTCAACCATCTTAACCGAGCGGGCGGCTCAACGTCGGCGCCAGGTTCAGCGCAGGATGGGCCAGCCTGCAGGCCGTCGGAGCCGGCGCCTTTCCTGGCAGAATCATCTAGCCCGGCTCTCTCTCAGGATTTACCGTATTACCCCAGACCCCCATCTCGATCGGCGTCGATCGGATCGATTCTTGGTGAAGCGACGCCCGGCACTCTTGGCCACAGGACCCGCCCCGGCAAAAAACTGATAATGTGAGTATTTCGGATGCGCCCGTGCCAGGGCATTCACCGGGTCGCGGCCGGCCGACGATGCAGGTTCCGGCGGACGAAGCATTGAGGAGACACGCATGCTCAGGGAGAAACGTATGGACGTCCGAAACCTCAGGCGGAGGCCGCGCGGCCGCCGGGTCGGGGTCGAGGCGCTCGAGGCTCGCGCCCTGCTCACAACAGTCAATCAAACGATCGTAGAAGATTATTATCAGCTCTTCCTGAACCGCGCGGCCGAGCCGGCGGGGCTCGCGAACTGGACGTCGGCCCTCGACAACGGGGTCAGCGCCCAGGCCGTCGGCCAGGCGATCGCGAGCAGCCCCGAGGCCCTGCGATACGAGTTCACGAACGCCTTCGAGACCTATCTCGGCCGGGCCCCGAGCGCCAGCGAGGTCAGCTGGGCCGTCAGCTCGCTGGGGGGCGTCGCGACCGACGTGCTGAATTCCGTGATCCTCGGCTCGGACGAGTTCTTCGCGGACGCCGGCTCGACCAACGCGGGCTTCGTCGACGCCCTGTACGCGCTACGTCCTCGGTCGGCCCGCCGACGCGGCCGGGGCCACCGCCTGGGGCGGCGCGCTCGCGGCGGGTGTGAGCCGGACGACGGTCGCCCACGGCTTCCTCACGAGCCAGGAGGCCGCCCAGAACCAGGTGACGAACGACTACCAGCAGGTACTCGGCCGCGCCCCGGACGCTGCGGGCCTGGCCGTCTGGTCCTCGACCCTCGAGGGGACGCCGACGCTGACGCCCCAGCAGGTCGCGGGCGATCTCGTCGCCTCGACCGAGAGCGTCTCGCGGATCGCCCAGATGGTCGCGCCGAGCATCGCCCCCGACGCGGCGACGGCCAAGAGCGTGATCGCCCAGAGCTACCAGACCTGGAAGGCGCAATACGTAACCGCGCAGGGCGCCGGGGGCTTCCTCCGGGTCCAGCGGCCGGAGAACGGCAACGACACCGTGTCGGAGGGGATCGGCTACGGGATGATCGCGTCCGCCTACCTGGGGGACCAGGCCACGTTCGACGGCCTCTGGAACTACGCCAAGAGCCACCTCGACGCCAACGGCCTGATGAACTGGCGGATCGACGCGAACGGCAACACGATCGGCAAGAACGCCGCGACCGACGGCGATGAGGACATGGCGATCGCCCTGGTGGTGGCCGACAAGAAATGGGCCGGCTACACCGCCGACGCCAAGAAGATCATCGGCAACATCATGACCCACGAGATCGAGCCGGGAACCTTCGTGGTCAAGCCCGGCGACGTCTGGGGCGGGTCGAACGAGTTGAACGCATCGTACTTCGCCCCCGCCTATTACACGGAGTTCGCCCGCTACACCGGCAACGCGAGCTGGAACAACGTCACCAACGAGGTCTACACCGTCCTGGGCGCGATCAACGCCAAGAACAGCGGCACTGGCCTCGTGCCCGACTGGTCCGACGCCGCCGGCAACCCCACCAACGGCCAGGGGTACAACTACACCTACGACGCGACCCGCACGCCGTGGCGGCTCGCCACGGCCTTCGCCTGGACCGCCGACCCGCGGGCCAGGGCGCAGCTCGACAAGCTCAACACGTTCTTCGAGGGCATCGGCATCGCGAACGTGAAGGACGGTTACACGATCACCGGCTCGCTCGTGGGCCAGTGGCACAACGCCTCGTTCGTCGCCCCGGCCGCCTCCGCGAGCCTGGCCTCCGGGAAGCCCGCGTATCAAACGGCCTGCTGGAACGAGACGGTCTCGCTCACCAATGGCAACTACTACAACGACAGCCTGCGGCTGCTCGGGTTGCTGCTGATGGGCGGGGAGATGACGAATCCGGATTGAGTCGCGGCGTCGCCGCTGGCATCGACACCTCGTTACGACGCTCGGCGTCGTCTTAGGAGAACGACCGCTGCGCGGCGGAACGAGGGAGGGCGCGGCCGCTGCGATCAGCCCCCGATCTTCGCATCATCCTCCGCCCACTTCGCGACCTCGGCCTCGTCCAGGATCTCGTAGCTGTAGCCCTGCTCGGTCAGGAACAATTGCCGGTGGTGGGCGAAGTCCATCTCGCGGGTGTCGCGGGTGACGAGCGTGTAGAAGTGGGCGGGCTCGCCGTCCTTCGGCCGCAGGATTCGGCCCAGTCGCTGGGCCTCTTCCTGACGCGAGCCGAAGGTGCCGGATACCTGGATCATCACGTTGGCGTCGGGCAGGTCGATGGCGAAGTTGCCGACCTTCGAGAGCACGAGCTTGCGGATCTCGCCGGCGCGGAAGCTGCGGTAGAGCTCCTCGCGCTCGCTGTTCGTCGTCGCGCCGGTGATGAGCGGCAGGTCGAAGCGATCGGCGATCTTCCGCAACTGCCTGAGGTACTGGCCGATGATCAGCACGCGGTCGTCGGGGCCGTCGTGGACCTCGAGCAGGTGGGCGACGACCTCCTCCTTGACCGGGTTCTCGCTGGCGATCCGGAACTTGTCGCGCCACTCGGCGACGGCGTATTCCATGCGGGCCGAATGGCGCGGGCAGCGCGAGGCGGACCTCGTGACAGAGGGCCTCGGCGATCCAGCCCTTCTGCTCGAGGACTCGCCAGGGCACGTCGAACTTCTTGGGGCCGATCAGGCTGAAGACGTCCTCCTCGCGGCCGTCCTCGCGGATCAGCGTCGCGGTCAGGCCGAGGCGGCGGCGGGCCTGGATGTTCGCGGTGACGCGGAACACCGGCGCCGGCAGGAGGTGGACCTCGTCGTAGATGATCAGGCCCCAGTCGCGCTCGTCGAAGAGGTGGAAGTGGGGATAGTCGCCGTCCTTCTTCGGGCGGTAGGTGACGATCTGGTAGGTCGCCAGCGTCACGGGCGCGATCTCCTTCGACTCGCCGGTGTAGAGGGTCACGAGCGACTCGTCGAGGTCGGTCTTGTCGAGGATCTCCCGTCGCCACTGCTCGACGCGGTGTGCTCGTGGTCAGGACGAGCGTGTTCTTGCCGCAGCGCGGCCATCGCGGCGATGCCGACGATCGTCTTGCCGGCTCCGCAGGGCAGGACGATCACGCCCGAGCCGCCGCGGACGTCGCCGCCGGCGTGGAAGACCTCGACGGCCTGGCGCTGATAGTCGCGGACCCGCCAGGGATGGCCGCTCGACGGTCGTCTCGCGGAGGCCGATCGGCGAGGTCGGCGCCCTCGGTGTAGCCGGCGAGGTCCTCGGCCGGATAGCCGACGGCGATCAAGCGCCTGCTTGAGCACGCCGCGGAAGGCGTCGTCGATGGCGAAGCTCGTCGGGTCGACCCGCTCGCCCAGGTAGTCGCGGACACCTTTCTGCCGGGCAAGCTCCTCGAGGAGCGCCGCGTCCGACGAGACCAGCCGGAGTGAGCTGTCGACGCGCTTCAGCCGCACGCGGCCGTAGCGGCGAGACGAGCTCCTCGATGTCGACAGGGACGTTGGCGGGGATGGGGAACTTGCTGTAGAGCGTCAGGACGTCGATCATCGCGTCGGCGGTCATGCCGGCCGCGGCGGCGTTCCAGAGCGAGAGGGGGGTGAGGCGGTAGGTGTGGATGTGCTCGGGGCTCTTCTCGAGCTCGGCGAACGGGGCGAGGGCGTCGCGGGCCTCGGGATACTGCGGGTTGTCGACCTCGAGCAGGACGGTCCGGTCGCCCTGGACGATCAGCGGGTTGGCGGGGTTATATTGCATGGCTCCTTGCCGGTGGTCCTCGCGGCCGTTCTCGTCGTCACGCCTGCCGAAATCGATGTGCCTCGTGCCTTCGGCGTTTTGCCTTCGCGGCGAAGGCAGAAAGCGCAAGGCACAAGGCACAGGTGGGCCGGGAACGCCTTACTCCTCCTCCTCCGAGCCCTTCAGATCCGCCTCGGAGACACCCAGATACTTGGCGACGGCCTCGAGCTGGTTCTTGACCTCGAAGACGCCCGCGGGGCGCCGATCCGGGTTCATCTCGAGGCAGGCGACGATCGTCTCGTTCAGGGTGCCGGGGATCTTTGCGTCGATCTGCATCGGCGGGGGCAGCTTGTTCGCCTTCACGTCGCCCGCCTTGGGCGGGCCCTGGTTCGCGTAGCGGCCCGTGAACATGCGATACATCGTCGCGCCCAGATTGTACAGGTCCGACTTCTCGTCGACGACCTTGTTCTCGAGGGTCTCGGGCGCGATGTATTGCGGGGTGCCCTGGATCCGGTTCTTGTCGCGGCCCTTGATCCAGGCGGTGCCGAGGTCGATGAGTTTGACCTTGCCGTCCTTGGTCAGCATGATGTTGCCCGGCTTCAGGTCGCCGTGGTAGACGCCGCGGCGGTGCATGGTCGAGAGCGCGGCGGCGACCTGGACGAAGATCAGCACGAGCCCGGCCATGTCGGGTCGGCGGCCCTCGCCGGCGAGCAGCTCCTCGAGGGTGCGGCCCTCGACGTACTCCATCAGGAGCTCGATGCCCGAGACCTTGAAGAACGACTTCTTGACCCGGGTGTCGTAGATCCGCACGATCGCCGGGTGCTTGAGCTTCTGGGCGACCTCCCACTCGGTCTTCGCCTGGTCGATGTAGATGTCGTCGTCGGAATCCTGCCGCTTGACGATCTTCAGGGCGAACCGCTTGCCGCCGCGGGTCTTGTCGGCGATGAGGAACACGGTGCTGCCCGCGCCCTGGCCGAGGGGCTTGACCACGCGATACTGCATCTCGGCCAGGGTCGGATCTTCGCTCGATACGTCGGCCATGCGTCCCTCGGCCTCGCAGTCGCCGCGCGGTCGGGGCCGGGCGATCGCGCGTGCGACCCGCCGCCGTTTCGGCCCGTCTTCGGTCTGCAATGAGGGTAGCGGAATGGGGTTCGGGCGGCAATCCCCCGGGCGTTGGCGCGGTGGATCGTGGCGGAGGGGTGAAGGGCGGAAAGCGGGGAGAGCGGAGTGAAGAGTGCGGAGTGCGGACGGGACGGACGCAGCGGCCGGTCGGAGGAGGCTTCGGTCGAGCCTATCCCGGCCAGGCACGTGCCTCCGCACTCCGCCCCACTCGCTCTTCACTCCGCACTTCGCACTCCGCACTCTTCGCTCCGCCCTCCCGCCCCCGCCCCCGCGCGCCTACAATGCCCCCGTCCCGACCGTCCATCTAACCCGGAGCCCCGAGCCATGTCCGAGCCGCGCCCGAAGATGTCCGACCTGGGGGCCGCGCTCGGCCGGGTTCCGAGCGGGCTGTTCGTCCTGACCGTCCGCAACGGCGACCGCGCCACCGGCATGCTGGCGAGTTGGGTCCAGCAGGCCGGGTTCGAGCCGCCGAGCGTGAGCGTGGCGTTCCACAAGGACCGCTACGTCGCCGACTGGGTCCGCTCGTCAGGCCGGTTCGTGCTCAACCAGATCGCCGCGGGCAATAAGACTCTGCTCCGCCACTTCGGCAAGGGGTTCGTCACCGACGAGCCGGCCTTCGAGGGCATCCGGATCGTCGAGGACCACGAAGCCGGCCCGGTGCTCGCCGAGTCGCTGGGATATCTCGTGGCGGAGCCGGCCGGCGAGCTCGCCGGAGCGGACCATGTCGTCATGCTCGCCCGCGTCGTGGAGGGTGGGCTGATCGATCCCGAGGGTCAGCCGCTCGTCCACATCCGCCAGAATGGGACGCATTACTGACGAGGGGGCGATCGGCCGGCCTCTGATCGGAATAATGGGGCTCGTTGCGGCGAATGACCCATGTCGGGTCTCCCGGCATTTCGTCCACGTCAGGCGGAATATGTCGGAGATCGTGACGCGCCGATTTCCCCCCATCCCGAGGGCCGCCCCCAATGCTCCTGCTCCTCGCTTCGCTCGTGTTGGCGACCGCCCCCGCGGACCCGGCGCCTCCGGTCGCGATCGCCCACGTCACTGTCATCGACACGAAAGGCGGCCCGTCCCGGCCCGGTCAGACCGTGCTCGTCCGCGACGGCAAGATCGCCTCGGTCATGCCCGATGCCGACGCGCCACCGCCCGACGTCACCGTCATCGATGGCGCGGGCAAGTTCCTGATACCCGGCCTGTGGGACATGCACGTCCACCTGGTCCGGGATAAGGCGCTGACGCTGAACCTGGCCAATGGCGTGACGGGCGTCCGCGTGATGTGGGGCAATCCCTCGGCGTTCGGGCCGCCGGTGCCGCACTCGAAGTGGCGCAAGGAGATCGAGGAGGGCACGCGAGTCGGCCCGCGGATGGTCGTCGCGAGCAACATCCTCGACGGACCCAAGCCGGTCTGGCCCGGGTCGGTCGCGATCAAGAACGCCGAGGAGGGCCGGAAGGCCGTCCGCGACGCGAAGGCGGCCGGGGCCGACTTCATCAAGGTCTACTCGTTCCTGTCGCCCGAGTCGTTCCGCGCGATCGCGGCCGAATGCAAGGCGCAGGGGATCGCGTTCGCGGGGCACTGCCCGTCCATGGTCTCGGCCCGCGAGGTCTCGGATCTGGGGATGGCGAGCATGGAGCACCTCTACGGGATCCGCGCGGGCTGCTCGGGCGCGAGGACGAGCTGATCGCCGCGCGCATCAAGACGTTCGAGGAGGGCAAGGGCGACTGGGCCCCCGTGAAGTCCAAGCTCGAGGCGATCGACGCCGAGATCCGCGAGTCGTCCCGTCCCGATCGCGCCGAGTCGCTCTTCGCCAAGTTCAAGGCCAACGGCACGCGCCAGTGCCCGACCCTGACCGTCCTCCGCGTCCTCGGGTCGATGGACGACCCCAGGCTCGCCGCCGACCCGCGGATGCGGTACGTCGACCCGTTCTCGCGGATGTTCTGGAACCCGAAATCCGACTTCCGCATGAAGGACATGAAGGCCGAGGACTTCGCCGCGCAGCGGAAGTCGTACGAGTGGGGCCTCGCCCGCGTCGGCGACATGAGCGGCGCCGGCGTGCCGATCCTGGCCGGGACCGACGAGGGGAACCCGTACATCTTCCCCGGCTTCAGCCTCCACGACGAGCTCGGCCTGCTCGTGAAGGCCGGCCTCACGCCCATGCAGGCCCTCCAGGCCGCGACGATCGCCCCGGCCCGGTTCCTCGGCCGCGAGGCGACGCTCGGCTCGGTCGAGCCCAGCAAGGAGGCGGATCTGGTCCTGCTCGACGCCGACCCGCTGGCGGAGATCGGTCATACGACGAAGATCCGCGCCGTCATTGCGCGGGGTCGAGTTCACGACCGCCCGGCGCTCGACGCGATGCTCAAGTCGTGCGAGTACCCGATGCCGAAGACGCCGTAGGCTGGGCTCCGCCCGCCCTAGTCTTCGACCGACCTGCACACGTCGCAATGTCCGCACGTGGCCCAGTCGCGCTCTGACTGGCCGAAGTAGTCGACCAGCGCCTCCCAGCGGCAGCCGCGGCCCTGAGCGTAGTCGAGCATCTGCTGCTGGCGGACCCGGTCGTGCTCGTCGCGCTCGCGCTGGCTGACCGTCAGCCGTTCCAGCTCGGCGGGCGTCAGGTCCGGGCGGAGCAGGGTCAGGTGCCCGCCCTCTTCGGCGACGACGCCCTGCTGCTTGAGCAGGTTGAGAACCGCCTTGAGCCGCGCCTTGCGGACGGGGGAGATCGCCTCGACCTCGGCAACGGTCGGCGCCCCGTCGGCCAGCCGCTTCAGGGCGTGGTGGACGTTCACGAGGTCGGCCCCGTCGGGGTAGCGGCCGGCCTGGAAGAACTTGAGGAGCGCCTTGTCGGCGGGGTCGAAAAGGAGTGTGCATGTCGCCGGCTTGCCGTCGCGGCCGGCGCGGCCGAGCTTCCTGGTAGTAGGCCTCGACGTTGCTCGGCAGGTGGTGGTGAATCACGAACCGGATGTCGGCCTTGTCGATCCCGAGGCCGAAGGCGTTGGTGGCGACCATCACCCGCAGTTCGCCCGCTCATGAACCGGTCCTGGTTCGCCTCGCGATCCGACTTCTTCAGCCGGCCGTGATACGCGGCCGCGTCAAACCCCGCGGACTGGAGGTACGCGGTCAGCTCGCCCACCGCCTTGACGGTCGCCGTGTAGATGATGCCCGTGCCATCGGCTTCGCGGATCAGCTCGAGGATCTTCTTCCGCTTCTCGGCCTCGTCCCGAGGCGGGGACGACCGCCAGCTCGAGGTTGGGCCGATAGAAGCCCGTGTGGACGACCTCGGCGTCGGGGATGCGGAGGACGCGGCGGATGTCGTCGATGACGTCGTCGGTCGCCGTGGCCGTCAGGGCGAGCACGGCGGGCCGGCCGAGGTCGTCGATCGCGTCGCCGAGCGCCAGGAAATCGGGCCGGAAGTCATGGCCCCACTGGCTCACGCAGTGGGCCTCGTCGACGACGAACAGGTCGATCGAGGATCGAGCCGCAGCAGCCTCGCGGATACTCGGGCCGGGCCAGCCGTTCGGGCGTGATGTAGACGAACTCGCGCTCGCCCGCGCGGATCGCCGCGAGCTCGGCCTCCTCCTCGGCCGCGGTCAGCGTGCTGTTGAGGGTCGTCGACCGCCACGCCCCGGTCGCGGAGGGCGTCGGCCTGGTCCTTCATCAGGGCGATCAGGGGGCAGACGACGACGGTCGTCCCCTCCAGCGCCAGCGCCGGCAGCTGGAAGCAGACGCTCTTGCCCGAACCGGTGGGCATGATGACGATCGTGTCGCGGCCCTCGATGGCCGACTGGATCGCGCGCTCCTGGCCGGGTCGGAAGCGTCGGAAGCCGAAGTGTTCGCGGAGACGGCGCTGAAGGTCCGTCGCGGAGGTCATGATCAGGGTCGCCGTCGCCATTCGTCACCCGCCCGTGTCGCCCGCCGGAGATGGAAACGGGCCCGAGATCGGGCCCACGTTCCCAGAGGTTCGCAGTTTCCGTGCCGGGGCGAGTGATTGCTAGTTGCTGGTCACTGTCTCTGTCCGGAATGGTCCGAAGTCATCCCACCCTGGGGGATGGCCTTTCTCCTGAGGATCCGTGAGGTGCCCCGGGGTTCCCCCGCGCCGAGCGAACCCGAGCGGCCGCCTTTCGTTCGCCCCCGTGCGGCTCGGCACGCGCGCCGACGCACGAAGCCGAACGTCGACGGACCGAGCGGGATTGGCTTTGTTTCGGCGGCCGGGGATCGGCTCCGCTTCGCCGGCCGGGAATTGGCTTTGTTTCGGCGGCGGGCGGGCGGGATTGGCTTCGTTTCGCACCGCGGCTCCGGCCGCCGATCGCGGACGTTCGGTGCCGGTCTCCGAGCCGGCATCGGTCCGCTTCTCACACCTTCCGAGTCTCACTCGGGCTCGGGCGGATCGGGCCAGACGGGAAGCCAGGGGTGATCAGAGGCCCAAATATATTTCGCGAACAACCGCGCATGTCGGCCGGAGGGATCTTGGGACCGGTGAAACAGGTGCATCAAGGCCAGAGCGGCGAATCGACTTCGCCGTCGCCCGCTTTCGACCCACCAGCCTGCGACCAGCGCAGCCATTACGACCGCGACCATCATTCGCCTTGCCGTGAACCGCACGTGGGGATAGGGCATGGCGGGAGCTCAAATCGGCGGAGTGGAGACCCGACGTTCGGCTCAGACACCATTGTATGTCATCGCGAATCCCCAGATGAACCACACGGCGATGGCCGTCCCGCTGACCACGCCGGTAGCGATCCTGGGTCGACAGGGATGCAGCCCGATCAGGGCCGCGAGCACGACCGTCGCGACGGTCATCCTGACCAGGTCGAAGTCGACATACGCGAGCGGCTCGGACAGCGGGCCCCCGAGGGGACCGACGAAGACCAAGGCGTAGGCCAGTAGCTGTGTCGGCGAGGTCACCGGCCCGGCCTTGTCGATCGTCGCGAGCCCCAGGACGACCGAGAGCCAGGTACCGATGAGGAACCCAGGTGCGACGACCCGCAACCGCCTCGTCATCGTGTCTCCCGCAAGAGGCCAATCGGCGACGGCTCGCGCCGCCTCTCTTCGCTCCGCGGATCATCCTACCAGTCGCCCCGGCCGAACGGGCGATAAGCGTCCCCAAGCTGATTCTTCGTCATCGCGATGATCTCCTGCGTATGCCCCGCCAGGTGCAGCAGCGCGCGGAGGACGACGGCCATTGCGGTCGCCTCGACCGGCCCCTTGAGCGTCGGATAGGTGCGAAGCTCAACGACGCGATCGGGGTCGAAGCCGTCGAGCGCGGTCGCGGGCGCGGTCGAAGGCGGCGTCGAGCCTGCGCATCACCTCGTCCTTCGCAATCGGCCCGCGCTCGGCGAACTCGGCCGGGCGGTCGCGGCGGTCGGGGTCGCCGGCGAGGGTCGAGCCGAACCGCTGGGTGATGTTGCCCGCGAGGTGGATCAGCAGGTTCGCCACGCTGTTGCGACTCTCGTCGAGCCGCCACCAGAGCTGGGCGTCGTCGAGCTGGTCGGCGCAGTGGTGCAGCTTGTCGAGGCAGCCGTCGAGCTGGCGGCGGGCCTCGGCGAGGAAGACGGCGCCGGGGTGGGTTGTGGACATGCGGATCAGACCTCCCGGGGCGGCGCCGCGGCGGGCTTCTCGCGGCGCTCGGGGGCCACGAGCCCCGAGACGGCGACGAAGGTGATCGCCAGCGGCGGGAGCATCGCCGCATAGATGCGGGGCGCCCACTTGTGCGCGATGATCTGGTACGTCTGGCCGTCGGCCCAGATCAAGGCCGCGGTCACGTCGTAGATGCCCGAGCCCATGGCGCCGCCGACCAGGCCGCCGAGGATCACCGAGGGCAGGCGCCGCCCGGCCCCGGCCCCGAGGCTGAGCGCCGCACCGGCCGCGGCGCCGATGCCGGACCACATCGCGGCGTGGATCAGGAGCGGAAAGGTCAGGTCCTTGGTCACCGAATCCTGGTCCCTCTCGTGCTGCCGCGCGTGGATCGGCACCGCGACAGCCCCCGCCGCGAGCCCCGCCCCCGCGCCGAGGATGAGGCCGGCCACGGCCCCGAGCAGCGCCCCCGCGCCAGCACCGGGCCAGTCCCCCGGCCGCGCCGAGGAGCATGGCCAGCAGGCCGCCGACGATCGAGAACAGGAGCATGGCGTTCTTGCGGTCGGCCACCACGATGTCGTCCGGCTTGGGCTGGTTGACCAGCTGGCCCATCACCCGGACCATGTTCGCCGGCGGGATGAAGACCGTCGGGACCGCCTCGTAGAGCCCCGCCGTCGCGCCTCCGGCGAGGAGCGCTCCGGCCAGGGCGAGCGTCCAGAGCAGGTTCGGCGCGACCGATTTCGGAGCCGGGACGACGGCGGGCGAGGCGGTTTCCGGGCCCGGCGGTTCGGACGAAGGGTGGGAGAGATCCATGGTGAGCTCCTGGTCGTCCGAGTCACGGGGGAAGGGGGGATGGCCTCAATAGATCGGACCGGGGGACCCCGAGCAAGATCGGGGACCGGGAAAATTGTGGAGGATATCGGGTCGGCGGGCGCCCGGCCCGGGTCAGCCCTCGGTGGATTCGGCTGTTCGCGGTCGCCCGATTCTGGTAAACGACCTCGACACGCGCCGCGGTCCGGCACCCCTCTCGCGTAGGCCGTGCGGCATCTCGTCCTCGCCCGATCGGGACGGTCCTCCCGTCGGGACGGCACGCGGCGGAGGAACGACGACATGGACGTCCTGTGCGTGGGGATGTATCGCGCCTGCTCGACCTGGCAGTACGAGGTCGCGGCGCACCTGGTTGAGCGGCACCGCCAGGGCCGGCTCCTCGGTTTCGTCCTCGGCGAGGACTACGCCCGTCGCGCGCGGCTGCTCGGCCCCGGCTGGGGCTGGCGGGTGCTCAAGTCGCACGAGGGCCACCGCTCGTTCGCCGACTCCCTGGCCGGCGGCCGCGCGCGGGCCATCTACGCGCGGAGGGACCTCCGCGACGTCGTCTTCTCGTTCATGTTCAAGCGCGGGATGACGTTCGATCAGTTCCTCCGCGAAGGGCTGATCCACCAGGTCGTCGCCAACGACCGGTTCTGGTCGGCGCAGCCCCTGCGGCTCGACCAGCGCTACGAGGACCTCGTCGCCGACCCGGCGGCGGGTGTCGAGGGCATTGCCGCGCACCTCGGGATTGAGCTGGAGTCGGGCGAGGCCGACGAGATCGCGGCCGACTACTCGTTCGAGCGGAACCGGAAGCGGACGCTGGACCTCAAGCGGCGGCTCGCCGCCACGGTGGGAAACCTCGCAGACCCGGCGCTCTCGCAGATCTACGACGGCCGGACGCTGCTGCACTGGAACCACCTCCGCGACGGCCGCGCCGGCGGCTGGCGCGAGCTCGCGACGCCTCGCCAGCGCGCGGCAATGCACCGCGTGGTCGGCCGCTGGCTGGTCGACCACGGCTACGAGGCCGACGACTCGTGGGTCGGCGACCCGTTCTCGACGAGCCCGCTCGAGCGGGCGAAGCTCGAGGCCGACGTCGCCCGGGGCGACGTGGCGTGCCGGCTCCGCGGGCTGTCGACGACCTACCCGCGGCTGGCGAACGCCGTGAAGGGCGGCCTCCGCATCCCGGTCGCTCATCCGCTCGCCCGGCCCGCCCCCGACATGCCGCGGCCCAAGGCCCCGTTCACGCCCGCCACGAGGCCCCGCGACGTGGCGACATCGCGGGCCGGCTGATACATTCGTAGGGTCCGCTATTGCGGACCATCTTCCTGCCAGGGCTCGAATTGAAGATGGTCCGCAATAGCGGACCCTACGGGATACGCCATGTCCGTCGCCGACGCCCCCTCGATCGCCCCGAGCCTGCTCGACGAGCTGACCGAGGCCGTGGGCTCCGAGAACGTCCTGGCCGCGCGCGACGAGCTGGTCGTCTACGAGTGCGACGGCTACGTCATCGAGAAGAACGTGCCCGACGTCGTCGTCTTCCCGACGTCGCGCGAGACACGTCGTCGAGGTCGTCAAGGCCTGCCACCGCGCCGGCGTCCCGTTCGTCCCGCGCGGCGCGGGGACGAGCCTCGCGGGCGGCACGCTGCCGGTCGGCGGCGGGGTGATGATCTGCCTGACGCGGATGAAGCGGATCCTCGAGGTCAACACCCGCGACCGCTACGCGATCGTCGAGCCGGGCGTCGTCAACGTCTGGCTCACGCGGGCGCCTGGCCGGCTCCGGCTTTCACTACGCGCCCGACCCGTCGAGCCAGACGGCCTGCACGATCGGCGGCAACGTCGCGACCAACTCCGGCGGCCCGCACACGCTCAAGTACGGCGTGACGGTCAATCACGTGCAGGGCGTCGAGCTCGTCCTGCCCGACGGCTCGGTCGTCGAGACCGGCGGCCCCGTCGAGGACATGCCGGGCTACGACCTGCCGGGCCTGATCGTCGGCCACGAGGGGACGTTCGGCGTCGTCACGCAAGGTCGTCGTCAACCTGACGCGCGACCCCGAGGCCGGGCCGGACGTTGCTCGGCGTCTTCGAGACGGTCGACGCCGCGACCGAGACGGTCAGCGGGATCATCGCGGCGGGCATCGTGCCGGCGGCGCTCGAGATGCTCGACAACCTGATGATCCGCGCCGTCGAGCAGGCCTTCCACTTCGGCTTCCCGACCGACGCCGGGGCCGTGCTCATCATCGAGATCGACGGCCTCGAGGCCGGCCTCGACGCGCGAGGCGCACGCGATCGCCGAGATCGTCCGCACGAACGGCGGCGAGGTCCGCAAGGCGATCGCCTGGCGGACGCAGAAGGAGCCGGAGTACGTCGCGATCTGGAAGAGCCGCAAGTCGGCCTTCGGCGCGATCGGCCGGCTGAGCCCGACCTTCTGCACGCAGGACGGCGTCGTCCCGCGGACCAAGCTGCCGCACATCCTCCGGTTCATCACGAAGGTCGGCGAGAAGTACGGCATCGCGGATCGCCAACGTCTTCCACGCCGGCGACGGCAACATCCACCCGATCCTGCTCTTCGACGAGCGCGACCCCGACCAGGTGCAGCGCGTGCTGCAGGCCAGCCACGAGATCCTCGACGAGTGCATCGCCGTCGGCGGCAGCGTGACGGGCGAGCACGGCATCGGCGTCGAGAAGATGGAGTTCATGCCGAAGCTGTTCACGCCCGAGGACCTCGCGGCGATGGTCGCGCTCCGCGACGCGTTCAACCCCGACGGCCGGTGCAGCCCGTCGAAGATGATCCCCGTCGGCGGCGGCTGCATCGAGAAGAAGGGGCCGGGGCACCATGCCTCGGCGTGAAGCGGGAGGGGGCCGTGGCGCGACCGAAGCGACCGCTCTGGAAGCGACCGTACACCTCGTTCCGCCACGGCGAGCGGCTCCGCCCCGACGTGGACGACGAGCCGATCCGGCTCACGCTCTACCTGCCCGGCCGCGTGCTCGACCTCGCGGAAAAACTCTCGAACCGTGCGAAGGTGCTGACGGTCCAGCTCTACTGCGAGCGGCTGCTCACGAAGGCGCTCGAGGCCGAGTGGTCGATCGGCCACGTGGCCGAGGCCGAGGAGAAGCACGGGCCGTTCGAGGGCCTGCGCGACGTGACCGACGACCCCGAGTATCTCGCGGAGTGGACGGCGTCGATCGCACGGCGCGACGGGGCGGACGAATCGGCTAATGACGACGTGATTCCCGTGGAATCTTCCCCCGCGATAGCGCTCCCCGCGGAGCCGACCATGCCTCCCGACCCCTCGGCCGAGACCGTGATCCGCCACGCGGGACTCACCGGCGAGAATCCGCTGTGCTTCTTGCCGTGCCTCCGCCGCGGCGACGTGCCGCCTTTGGAAACCGTGGAGGAACTGGGTGCGGCGCTGGTGCGGCTCGATCGTTCCCTGATCGGCGCGACGACGCTGGATCGACGGCTGGCTCATGCTCTGCACCGGCTGGCGCTCGAGTCGCAGGTCCTGCACACGGACGCCTTCCCAGGCGCCTTCGACGCGTGGACGATCGAGTCGATCCGCGCGGTGCAGGCGGCGGTCGAGCGGATCCTGTCCGGGGAGGCGGAAAGCCTCTGACCTCGCTGCGCCGCGGCCGTCGTCGTTGGGGAGTTCCATGAAATGTTCACCTTGATCGGCCTTATTTCGGGCGTGGTCGGCGGCGCGACGCTCGCCAGTCTGATCTTCTGGCACGCGGGGGCCTACGCCGCGATCGCCTGGCCGCCGTTCATGCTCGGCGGGGGCCTGTTGGGCTCGTTTATCGGCTTCCTCTTCGATATTGACCGCAGGGACCGGCGGAAGGGGAAGCGGACGACGACCGACGACTGCGAGCGGGAGGGATAGCCTCTTCGGCCCCCCCCGCGACTTCTTCTCTCGGCGATGCGACGGAGTCTTCGACCTTGGACTGGCCCTCTCCGGACGAGGCCTCCGCCCCCTTGGGCGACGGCCATTTCGCCTCCGCCGTGGAACGCCCGACGACCCTCGACGAGCTCCGCGACGCGGTGTGCCGCCGAGTTGCCGAGGGGATGGCGATCTACCCGCAAGGCGGCCGCACCGCGCTCGATTACGGCGGCATCCCCCGCCGTCCCGGCGTCGCGGTCGACGTGACGGGGTTGAACCGCGTCATCGACTATCCCGCGGCCGACATGACGATCACCGTCGAGGCGGGCCTCACGCTGGGAGAGGTCGCGCGCGTCCTCGACACCGAGGGCCAGCGGCTCGAGATCGACGCCCCACAGCACGACCGTGCCACGGTCGGCGGCGTCTTCGCGACGAACGCCACGGGCTCGCGCCGCTACGGCTGCGGGCGGCCGCGGGACCAGATCATCGGCGTGGGCTTCGTCACGGCCGACGGGAACGTGGTCAAGGGCGGTGGCCGGGTCGTCAAGAACGTCGCGGGCTATGACTTCCCGCGATTATTGACCGGATCGCTCGGCACGCTCGGCGTCATCAGCCACGCCACGCTCAAGGTCCGCCCGAAGCCCGAGGCGACGGCGATCGTCTTCGCCTCGTATGCCAACCCCGAGGCCCTCGCGCACGACCTCGACCGGCTGAACACGTCGAGCACGCGGCCTGTCGCGATTGACCTGCTGAACGAGCCCGCGGCGCGGCGTGTCGGATTCGAGACGGCGGGCTGGACGCTCGTGCTGGGATTCGAGGCGAACGCCGCGTCGGTCGCCTGGCAGGTCGACCGCGCGGCCGTCGAGCTGGCGGGAGACGTGGAAGCCCTGCTCGACGCGGGTTCGAACGCCGCGTGGTCGGCTCTCCGCGAGCTCCCGGCGCACGAGGCGATCGTCTCGATCGTCGCGGGCGTGCGGCCCTCGGAGGTTGTGGGGATAGCCCAGTCCATCGACCCCGGCCTCTGGATGGTGCAGGTCCACGCGGGCAACGGGATTGTGCGGGCCCAAGCGCTCGTCGACGACCGGGAGGCGATCGAGGCCGACGCGCACCAGCTCCGGGCGGAGGCCGAGGGGATGGGCGGTTATCTGATCGTGGCGAGGTGTCCGGCCGCGCGAAAGCCGTTCCTCAACGTCTGGGGCAATCCCAGGCCGGACTGGGCCTGGTCGGAGCGGGTCAAGGCCGCGCTCGACCCGGGGGGGGTGATGAACCCGGGGCGGTTCGTTGGTACGATTTGAGTAAGGGTCCGCTCTTGCGGACCGATTTCAACCCACGCAAGCGTCCCGGATGGTCCGCAAGAGCGGACCCTTCGGCCCCGGACTGCCCATGCCATCCCCGACCCAGGCCCTCACCGCAGCGACCAACGGCCACGGCGTCGACCTTGCCTGGCTCTCGGAAAAAATCGACTACAGCCTGTATCAGCAGTGCGTCCACTGCGGCCTCTGCACGGCGAGCTGCCCGACGTACGTCGAGCTCGGCGACGAGAACGACGGCCCGCGCGGGCGGATCTACCTGATGCGCACCGTCGCCGACGGCCGCATCCCCGCTTCCGAGGTCGTCCGCCGCCACGTCGGCCTCTGCCTCGACTGCCGCGCCTGCGAGTCGGCCTGCCCCTCGGGCGTCCAGTACGGCAAGATCGTCGAGCCGTTCAAGGTCGCGCTGGCGCAGTCGGCGGAGAAAGCGGATCGGCCGAGCCTGATCCAGCGAATCATCCTCGAACATTTGTTTCCCTATGCGAATCGCGTCAAGCTCGCGCTGGAGCCCGCGCGGTTCTTCCAACGCTGGGGCGTGCTCGACTGGTTCGACAAGGTCGGCCTGACGAGCCTCCTGCCTCCGACGTTGCGGAAGCTTCATGCGATGCTTCCCAGGCTAGCCGACCGGCCTGCGCCGCCCTTGCCCGAGGTGATGCCTCCCGTCGGCGCGAAGCGGGCGCGCGTGGCCCTTTTCCTGGGCTGCGTGGCCGATGCGATGTTCCCCGAGACGAACGCCGCGACGGCCCGCGTCCTCCGGCACAACGGCTGCGAGGTCGTCGTCCCGCCGGGCCAGGGCTGCTGCGGCGCAATTCACTACCACTCGGGCATCGAGGGGCCGGCGCTGGAGCTGGCGCGGGCCAATCTCGAGGCGTTCGATCCGGACCAGTTCGACGCGATCATCGTCAACGCCGCGGGCTGCGGGGCGATGCTCAAGGACTACGGCCACCTGCTGCACGAGGAACGCGCCGAGTCGTTCGTCGCGAAGGTCCGCGACGTCTCCGAGTTCCTGGTCGAGCTCGGCGCGATCCGGCCGACGCATGAGGTTCCGCTCAAGCTCACGTATCACGACGCCTGCCACCTCTGCCACGGCCAGCAGGTCCGCAGTCAGCCTCGGCAGTTGCTGGCGATGATCCCGGGCGTCGAGCTGCTCCCGCTCGAGGAGAGCGAGCTCTGCTGCGGCGCGGCGGGGACGTACAACCTCACGCAGCCCGAGATGTCCGAGCGGCTGGGCCGGCGGAAGCTCGACCGGATCGAGGCGACGGGGGCCGAGGCCGTCGCGGTGGGAAACGTCGGGTGCATCCTCCAGATCGCACGCCAGGTCAAGGAGCGGGGCTGCCCGATCGAGGTCGCACATCCCGTCGACCTGCTCGACCGGGCGTACGGGCCGATCCCGTCGGAGCGTTGATCGTCGGAGGACGGCGATGGCGAGTCTCGAGCCGTTCGGCGACCGTCACGGCTGCACGGGCGACTGGGAGGGGCATTACGCGTACGCCGCCTCCGTCTGGAGCGACCGAGCATTTCCGATCGCCGCGACGATCGTCCAGCGCGGGCGGATGATCGCGGGGACGATGGCCGACGGCCTGACCGAGTGGATCCGGCCGCTGGCCGAGACGATCGCCGCCCACGACTGCGGCCCGAACCCGCAGCCGATCCCCTCGCTTCGAGGATGGCTCCGGGAGTACCCCTGGGCAATCTCCGAGACCGTTTTCCCCCAATTCTCCGACCTGCGGGGGCGGGTCCGGGGGAACACCGTGACACTCGCGAAGATCTACCGTGGCGAGATCACGTCCCGAGTCCGGGCCGGGGATACGCTGCTTGCCGTCGGCCGGAGGCCGGGGCCCACCGTCCACTATCGAGGGACGCTCGACTGGGCGGGCGACGCCATCGAGGGGGCCTGGCGGATTCTCTTCCCCGGGCCGTTCGGCCGATTCGTCCCGCCGATGGCCGTCGGTCGGTTCGTCCTGAGACGGCAGCGGTCTTGATGCCGGAAATCGGTAGGAAATCGGCCGTGACCGGGCAATAAGGGTATAGAGACTCCCCGGCCCGATCCCGAAGGCGGCCCGATGAAGGCGAGACCGGCCGAACCACTGCTCCGCGACATCCAGACCCTCTTCCGCACGGGGACGACGGGCGGCTTGACGGACGGCGAGCTGCTCGCGCGCTTCGTGGCGACGGGTGACGAGGCCGCGTTCGAGGTGCTCGTGCACCGGCTCGGGCCGATGGTCCTGGGCGTCTGCCGGCGGATGCTGGGCGACCGGCACGACGCGGAGGACGCGTTCCAGGCGACGTTCCTCGTCCTGGCGCGGCGCGCCGCGAGCGTCGATCCGCCCGATCGCGTGGGGCCGTGGCTTTACGGCGTGGCAAGGCGGGTCGCGGACCGGGCAAGGGCGGTGCGGGCGCGGCGGAGGTCGCGGGAATCGGCGGGGAACGTGCCCGAGCCCGCGGTCGACTCGGCCTCGGACGTCGACCACGTGCTCCCGCTGCTCGACCGCGAGCTCGGCCGACTGCCGGAAAAATACCGGGCGCCGATCGTGCTCTGCCACCTCGAAGGCAAGCCGTACCGCGAGGCCGCGCGGCAGCTCGGCTGCCCGGAGGGAACGCTCGCCGGCCGGCTCACGCGCGGTCGCGCCCTGCTGGCGGCGCGGCTGAACCGGCTCGGGGTGACGGTGTCCGCCGCCGCGCTGGCGAGCTTGATGGCGAAGGAGGCCTCGGCGCGGGTGCCGGTGTCGTGGGCGGCCTCGGCCGTGGGAATGGCGTGCGGAGTTCGGAGCGGCGGATCGGCGGCCGTCGCGGCCGGAGTCGCCGCGCTGGCGAAGGGGACCTTGAGGACCATGCTTATGACCAGGCTCCGCGTGACATCGGCGGCGATCGTGGCGGTCGGGGTGATCGGCGCGGGAGCGGTCGCGGGGGGACGGGACGACCCGCGCCGCACGGAGGGCAGCAGCTCGGCCGGCCCGGCGAGCGTGGACATCGAAGGGACCGTGGTGGTTAACCGGCCCGGGAGCCTGATCGATGCGGGGCGCGCCGAGCGGGTCGAGGCCTACAGGATCGGCGACGACCTGTATCTCAACATCGCGCCTCCCGGCTCGGGCCGCGTACTGCTTGAGAAGGTCAGGCCCCGGCCCGCCACTGAATCCGCGCACGCCAAGGGAGCGCCGGCGCCGAAGCGGTCGGATCAGCCGGATCCGAAGGCGGCCGCGCGGGAGCAGGTCATTCAGACCCTCGACGCGATCCGTTCCGAGCCACCCGATGTGCTCCTGCTCGATGGTAACCCCGGCCCGGCCGATGCGACCGCCGCGGTCCGGCTCTGGCAGGCCCTCGTCGATGGGCGCCACGACTCCGATGAGGCCCAGTTCGTCCGACGTCTTTACCTCGACCTCCTCGGTCGCGTGCCCACCGCGGACGAGATGAAGTCTTACGTCGACTCCAATGCGCCCGACAAGGCCGAGGCCCTCGCCCGCCGACTGGTCGACGACCCGGCCGCCGTCCAGCGGATGAAGCAGTCGCTGCGCCGTCGCCTGGAGGCGAGCATCAGGCGCAGAAGTCCGCGCCGAAACCCGTCACGTTCACGCTCGCCAACGCCACGCTCGACCGGGTCAACCTCCCGGCCGGCGACCTGATCGACATCCACCTGGATAACGGGCCGCACGACCCGCGGAGCGCCACCGCGGAACAGCAGACCGTTTTCGGATGCGCGGACGGTCAGCCCATGGCGACCGTCTCGCCGCCCGCGACGCGGATCCTCGGCCTGCCCGTGGCGGTCGACGCGACGCTCCGCATCGAAGCCGTCGGCGGGGTCCTCACGACCGGGACGGGCGAGGGGATGCTCGGTCAACTGAAGCCCGGGATGCGGCTGACGCTCGAGATCGTCGCGGAAGGGTACATGCTCGCCGTCCGGTCGATCACCGCGCGGCCCGCGCCGCAGACGACGGCCAGTTCGGGTGATCCCTTCTTCCAGTTCTATGGCCAGTTCAACCCAGCCGCGCAACCACTGCGGCGATGATCTGCCCGAGCCGCCGCCCGGCGTCGTCGGCCACGTCGAGGACCTCGGCGTGGTCGATCGCCTCGCCGGTGACGCCCGCCGCGGCGTTGGTGACCATCGCGAACGCCAGCACCTCCACGCCCGAGTGCCGCGCGACGATCGCCTCGGGGACGGTCGACATCCCGACCACGTCGGCGCCGAGCGTCCGCAGCATGCGGATCTCGGCCGGCGTCTCGTAGCTCGGGCCGGGCAGGGCCATGTAGACGCCCGATTTCAGCGGGATGCCGAGCGACGCCGGCCTCCTCGTGCGGCGAGCTCTTGCAGGCGGCCGCGAGTAGACCTCGGTCATGTCGGGGAACCGCGTGCCCAGGCGGTCGTCGTTCGGGCCGCGGAGCGGGTTCAGGCCGAGGCCAGGTTGATGTGGTCGGAGAGGCAGACGAGGTCGCCCTTGCGGAAGTCGAGGTTCACGCCGCCGGTCGCGGCCGTGAGGATCAGCGTCGTGCAGCCGAGCCGGGCGAGGACGCGGATCGGGAACGTGACGTGGTCGAGGTCGTGGCCCTCGTAGTAGTGGAAGCGTCCCTGGAGGATCGCCACGGGCGTGCCCGCCGAGCCTGCCGACGATCAGGTTCCCCGTGTGGCCCGCGATCGACGTGGCGCGGGAAGTGGGGGATGTTCGGCGTAGTGGATCGACGGTCGGCGCCTCGACCAGGTCGGCCAGCCCGCCCAGGCCCGAGCCGAGGACGACCGCCACGCGGGGCGGCTCGGGGACGGCCGAGAGGATGGCGACCGCCGCGTGATTCGATCCGCTCGTACAGGGAAAAACCGGCGTTCATAGCAAGATCCCCGCGATGCAGGCCGAGAGGAAGTTGGCCAGCGTCCCCGCGAGCAGGGCCCGGAAGCCGAGCCGGGCGAGGTCGTGGCGGCGTTCGGGGGCCAGGGCGCCGATGCCGCCGAGCTGGATGCCGATCGAGCTGAAGTTCGCGAACCCGCAGAGCGCGAACGTCGCGATCGTGAACGACCGCGGCGCTGATCGCGTGCGCCTCGATCATCGCCTGAGGTCGGCCGAAGGCGATCAGCTCGTTGAGCACCGTCCGCGTGCCGAGCAGGCCGCCGACCTTCGGGCAGTCGGCCCAGGGAACGCCCAGGAGCCACGCCACCGGCGCAGGACGACGCCCAGGATCGACTGGAGCGAGAGCGTCTCCAGCCGTGATCGTCCCGGCCATCCGCTCGACCAGCCGCCAGAGCCCAGGCCCGTGTTGATCAGGGGATGATCGCCAGGAACGCGATCAGCATCGCCGCGATGTTCAGGGCCAGCTGCAGCCCTTCGCGGGTGCCGCGCGAGGCGGCGTCGAGCACGTTGGCGTCGGGCTTCTCGTCGCTCGGCCTGACGTGCCCGAGCGTCTCGGGCGTCTCGGTCTCGGGGATCATCATCTTGGCCAGCAGGATCGTCCCGGGCGCGGTCATGATGACGGCCGTGAGGATGTGCCGCGAGCTCGACACCGACACGCGACGTACGCCGCCATGATCCCGCCCGAGACGTGGGCCATGCCCGAGGTCATCACCGTGAGCAATTCCGACCGCGTCATCTTCGGCAGGTACGGCCGGATCGTGAGCGGGGCCTCGGTCTGGCCGAGGAAGATCGACGCCGCCACGTTCAGCGACTCGGCCCCGCTGGCCCCCATCAGCCTCGCCATCACCACGGCGAACGCCGCGGACGACCCACTGCATGATGCCCGAGGTGATAGAGCACCGCGAAGAACGCGGCGACGAAGATGACCGTCGGCAGGATGTGGAACGCGAAGACGAACCCGGCCGGGCCGGCCGGGTCGAGCAGCTTGTCGCCGAAGACGAACCGCGAGCCGACGACGGCCGAGTCGAGCACGCCCTGGACGACGTCGCCGGCCTTCTTGATCGCCATCGCCCCCCGGTTCCACTTGAGCACGAGGAAGGCGAAGCCCCACTGGAGCGTCAGGCCCCAGAAGAGGACCCGCCGCGAGATGGCGCGGCGGTGCTCGGAGAAGAGCGATGACGCAGGCCGAGGATGACCACGATCCCCAGGAGTCCGCGGAGGCGGTCGGCCAGGCCGATCGCGGTGGCCTCGGCCGAGGACGAGGACATCCCGAGGCTCGGCCGGCTCGGCCATCTCCCGAGGGGAGGGTCCGCTCTGCGAGAGTGAGACCGGTCCCGCATCAGAGTCGTTCACGATCAGTCGGGCACGTCCACCGTCGCCGTCGCCGATCGCGTAGGCGTCGGCGGATCATCGCGACGGCCTGCGTCGAGCGCCCGCTCGTCGTTGACGAGCAGCGTGCAGAGCGGCTCGCCCGCGTCGACGGGGTCGCCGAGCTTCTTGTGCAGGATCGACGCCGACGGCCGGGTCGATCGTCGGAATCGACCCGCGCCCGGCCCGCGCCCAGGAGCATCGTCGCCTGGCCGATCGGCCGCGCCGCGAGCCAGCGGACGACGCCCGAGCGGTCGGCCGCGATCGGCGACCCGGCGCTTCGGCTGGGGCAGCCGGACGAGGTCGTCGATCGCCCGCGGGTCGCCCCCCTGGGCCTCGACGACGCGGCGGAATCGCTCCAGGGCCGAGCCGTCGGCGATCGTCCTCCGGCAGAGCGTCGCGGGCCTCCTCGATCGTCGCGGCCCGCTCGCCCATCAACGACCATCTCGGCGGCCAGCTCGATCGAGAGCTCCATCAGGTCGGCCGGCCCCTCGCCGCGGAGGCAGATCGACGCGACTCGGCCACCTCGACCGCGTTGCCCACGGCGCTCCCGAGCGGCTGGTCCATCCGCGTGATCAGGGCCCGCATCCGCTTGCCCAGGCCGCGGCCGATCGCGACCATCGTCTCGGCGAGCTCGCGCGAGTCCTCGTAGCTTCTCCATGAACGCGCCGTTGCCCGTCTTCACGTCGAGCACCAGGCCGTCGATCCCCTCGGCCAGCTTCTTCGACATGATCGAGGCCGAGATCAGCGGGATCGACTCGACCGTGGCCGTGGCGTCGCGGAGGGCGTAGAGGGTCTTGTCCGCCGGCGCGATCTCGGCCGTCTGGCCGATCAGGACGAGGCCGCAGGCGTTGAGGACTGCCTTGTAGCGGTTCAGGTCGAGGTCGACGCGGAAGCCGGGGATCGCCTCGAGCTTGTCGAGCGTGCCGCCGGTGTGCCCGAGCCCTCGGCCCGGAGACCATCGGCACGGGCACGCCGGCCGCGGCGGCGATCGGGGCGAGGATCAGCGAGGTCTTGTCGCCGACGCCGCCGGTCGAGTGCTTGTCGACCTTCAGGCCGGGCGTCGTCCGAGAGGTCGACGACCGACGCCGGAGCTTCATCATCGCGTCGGTCAGCGTGGCGGTCTCGCGGCTGTCCATCCCTCGCCAGACGATCGCCATCAGGAGGGCCGACCACTGGTAGTCGGCCACGTGGCCGTCGGCCAGGCCGGCGACGAGGAAGCGGATCTCGGCGTCGTCGAGCGGGTGGCCGTCGCGCTTCTTGCGGATCAGGTCGACGGCTCGCATGGAGCGGGCCCGGTAAGACGGAGGCGAGAGTGCGGAGTGACGCGTGCGGAGTCGGAATTGCGCTCGAACGTGGCGAACTGTCGGTCGCCGGCGTCGCCGAGGCCGGGGTGGATGAAGCCGACGCTCGTTCAGCCGCTCGTCGATCACGCCGACGTGGATCGGCGACGTCGGGCATGGCCTCGGTCAGCCGGGCGATCCCCTCGGGGGCGGCGATCAGGGCGAGGAACTTGATCCGCGGCGACGCCGGCGAACGTCTTGAGCAGCTCGCAGGCGTGGACGGCCGAGCCGCCGGTGGCGAGCATCGGGTCGACGACGAGGACGAGTCGCCTCGCGGGCGTGGTCGGGGAGCTTGTTGTAGTACTCGTCGGGCAGCAGCGTCTTCTCGTCGCGCTACAGGCCGATGTGCCAGACCTCGGCCTCGGGGATCAGGTCGAGCACGCCGTCGGCCATGCCCAGCCCGGCGCGGAGGATCGGGACGATCAGCACCGGGTCGGCGAGCACCCGGCCGGTCGCGGTCCCGAGCGGGGTCGTGACCGTGATCTCCTTCGTGGGCAGGTCGGCCGTGGCCTCGTAGGTGACCAGCGCGGCGAGCGCCGGACCAGGCGGCGGAACTCGGGCGGGCGCGTCGTCCGTCGAGCGGAGCGCGGCGAGCTTTTCGAGGATCAGCGGGTGCGTGCAGGGAAAGACCAGGGCCACGCGGCCTCCGTCGAGATGTGGGGTCGCGGCGTCGGGACCGGGGACGACGTGGGAGAGCGACCGAAATGGTACACGAACCGGCGAGCGGTTGCCTCCCGTCCGCACCGTCATTTTTCGGTCGAGGGCGCTTCGTCAGGGGGGCGACGAGGCACGGCCTGCGCCCAGGCATTGGCTGCGGAATCGGAGAACAGCCGGGATGGCACCGACGATGATGGAAGGTGCTCGTTGGCAATCCGGCTGTGGTCGGACTCTGATCCCGACGGGGCCAATCTTCGCCGGGTCCGGCCACACGGCGGGGGATTCGGTTCGTTTCGCGCGGCACGCCGACCGGTTCCGTCGATCCGCACCGAACCGCACGATGGCGAACGAAAGGCGTACGCTCGGGTTCGGTCGGGCGAGGCCCTGGGTCCCTTCGGGCCGAGGCTTGGGTTCGTTCGGGACGGGTGGAGTCCTGGGGGGAGACCAGCGGCCTGCCGGGTGTCGCCGGAATTCCCGTACGAAGGCACTCGTTAACGAGCATAACGCGTACGCTCAGGTTCGGTCGGCGCCGGGTCTCGGGTCGGCCCGGCGCGTCGGTCCGCCGCGGGCAGGCCGCCCCTGGCTCACGCCTCCTGTTGTCCGGGTCGGGCCGACTGGGTAAACTCGTTCAGGTCTGACGTCCGACCCGTCCCGAAGGCACGACGCCTCCATGCCCCTGCAATTCGCCGTCCTCGCCAGCGGTTCCCGGGGGAACGCGACCCTCGTCAAGGCCGGAGGTGCGGGGCTGCTCGTCGACTTCGGCATCGGGCCGCGGGCCATCGAGCGGCGGCTCGACTCGGTCGGGTCGAGCTGGGCCGACATCCGGGCCGTCGTCCTCACCCATACCCACGGCGACCACGTCGACGGCGCCACGCTCGGCCGGTTCGCCCACAGGGGCATCCCGCTCTACTGCCACGAAGGGCATCTCGCCGAGCTTCGGCGGCTGGAGCATTTCCCGCTGGTCGACTCGGCCGGGCTTCTCCGGATTTACGACGACCGGCCGTTCCTGACGCCCGATGGGCATCGGGTCGAGCCGATCGAGCTCTCGCACGACGGCGGGCCGACGTTCGGGTTCCGGTTCGAGGGGCGAGCCGAGCGCGGGGCGAGGCCGGTCGCGCTGGGGTATCTGGCGGATACGGGCGTCTGGTCGGCGAACATGGCCGATGCGCTGGGGGATGTCGACGTGCTCGGCGTCGAGTTCAACCACGACGTCGATCTCCAGCGGAACTCGGGCCGGTCGCGGTACCTGATCGCACGGAACCTCGGCAATCGCGGCCATCTGTCGAACGTGCAGGGGGCCGCGCTGATCGAGGCGGTCCTGGGCCGGTCGTCGCCCGGCGGGCTCCGGCATGTCGTGCTCCTGCACCTGAGCCAGCAGTGCAACCGGCCGGACCTGGCCGTTCGGGCGGCCCGGGCGGCGATTCGCGGGACGGGGCGGCGGATCGCGATCCACGCGGCGGAGCAGGGGGTGGCGTCGCCGAACCTGCTCGTCACGCCGAGGCGCGGGCGACCCCGGCGGCCGATGCCCGCGTTCGAGCAGGCCGAGCTGCCGTTCTGATCGTCCCCGCAAGGCCGTCCTCGTGGCCGATTTCTTCCTTAGCGACGTCCACCTGCGACTCGACCGACCCGAGCGGGCCGGACGACTGGCGCGCCTGGTTAATCGCCTGGATCCGGCCGACCGGATCTTCATCGTCGGCGACCTCTGCGACTTCGTGTTCGCCTCGCGGCAGCGTCGGTTCGATCCGCTGAATTGCTCGGGATTGAAGGCCCTGGTCGATTTCCGCGTCAGAGGCGGCGAAATCACTTTGCTGGCCGGGAACCACGACGGCTGGCTCGGGCCGTTCTACCGGAGCCTGTTCGAGCCGGAATGGGTCGACGACAGCCTGCGGCTCCAGTCGCACGGCATGCGGCTGCACCTGGCTCACGGCCATCGGCTCGGGGCGCGGAGTCTGTGGAAGGCGACGATGGAGAGCCGCGCGTTCCTCGCCGGCTTCGCGGCGATTCCCGGGCCGCTGGCGAATAGCCTCGAGGCGAGGCTGGAGCGCTCGAACGACGCCCACCGCGAGGCCGTCGACCGCCGGCACATCGCCGTCTACCGGCGGACGGCGGACGCGATGGGCGGGGACGTGGACCTCGTGCTGCTCGGCCACATCCACCGCGCGACGGACGACCCGGGGCCGCCGCGGATGGTCGTGCTGGGCGGCTGGCACCGCGGGTCGAGCTACCTGCGGATCGACGGGGGCGGGGCGGAGTTCGTGGTCGAGGCCGGATGAGGGCACGGGCCGCTCGACCTAAATGCAAGCGTCGCGAGGATCAGCGTCCCTTGCAATTCGCGCCGGTCTCCGCATAATGGGAAAATCGGGCCCCGACGGCCCTGATCAGGAGAGCCGAGCCGCTCATGCGTTCCGTCGCGGTCATGCTGCTGGTGGTCGCCACGCTGTCCGCGATGCGGGCGCCCGCGGACCGGGTCAGCGCGGCCCAGGCCCTGCGGTCGAACGCCCGGCGGATGATGCTGATCTCGATCGCGTCGCCGCCCCGCCATCCCCCCTCGTCACCCTCCCGGCGGCAGGATGCCTTCGAATCGGCCCTCGATGAGGAGGAGGCGAGCGACCTGAACCCGCTCGTTTCCCCGCCCCGCGCGGCCGACGTCGAACACCTCTCCCGGCCCGATCCCGGGCCGTTCTCCATCGCCCCCGCCTCGTCCTCGGGCGCCGGCCGGACCCGGAGCCGCCTGCTCCGCTGTTGAGCGGCCGGAGGCGTCGGCCCCGTGGCGCCCGCGGGGCCGAGGTCCGTGCCCCCGCGCGCATCGAGCGAAGCCGCACCCGACCATCCCGGTTGTCCCCTCCCAGTCGTCGAGCCCGCGCGGGCCACGGAACCATCGCGCGGTCACCTCCCGACCGCACGCCGAATGAGGCAAGTCACGCCCTCCCGTCCCCAGGAGTCACCACGCGATGTTCAGCGGTCAATCCTGGCTTTCGCTGCCCGGCCTGCTCGACGGTAGCCAGTTCCTCCTCGCCATGAGCCCGCTCGAGTCGTTCCTGGACAACGTCCGGCACAACCTGTTCAAGCCGCTCCTGCTGTTCTTCTACATGGGCTTCCTCGCGCCGATCCTCAAGGTGAAGTTCGACTTCCCGAATGCCGTCTACCAGGCGCTGGTGATCTTCCTGCTGATCTCGATCGGCTGGGAGGGCGGCGAGAAGCTCGCGAGCCTCGACCCGAAGCTGCTCTCGACGGCGCTGGGGTTCATGATCGTCGGCTTCATCGTGAACTTCTTCATCGGGATCTTCGCGTACTTGATCCTGAGAACGGCGACCAACCTCCGCCAAATCGACGCCGCGACCGTGGCCGGCTATTACGGCTCGGACTCGGCGGGGACGTTCGCGACCTGCGTGGGCGTGCTCAAGGCGCTCCAGTACCACTACGCGTCATACATGCCTGTGATGCTCGCGGTGATGGAGATCCCGGGCTGCCTGGTGGCCCTGTACCTGGTGTCGACGCTCCGCCGCAAGGGGATGGACGCGCGGGGGAACATGCCGGACGAGCCGGGCTTCGACCCGTCGCTGCCGGCCCTCGCCCGCGCGGAGGGCCACGGGCACGGCCATGACGACGGCCACGGACACGGCCACGGACAGGCCGCGGCCGAAATGAACGGCGGGAAGCCCAAGGGCATCTTCAGCCGCGAGCTGCTGCACGAGGTGTTCCTCAACCCGGGCCTCTACTTGCTCTTCGGCGGGATCATCATCGGCTTCATCAGCGGCAAGCAGGACGTGCTGACCCCGCACGCGACCGTCGCCGTCGACGGCCGGACGATCCCCGCCCCCGGGGCCGACAAGGAGCCGGTCAAGCAGGTGTCGGTGGTCGTCGACGGCCCCAAGGCGCCGCCGCCGGGGGAGCCAATGCCCAAGGAGAACAACATCACGGGCGAGCCGAACAAGCTGTTTCATGAGCTGTTCCAGGGCATGCTCTGCCTGTTCCTGCTCGAGATGGGCATGACCGCCTCCCGCCACCTCCGCGACCTCCGCCAGGCCGGCTGGCGGTTCGTTGTTTACGGGCTCGTGGCGCCGAATGTCTTCGCGACGCTGGGGATGGTCGTGGCGCACCTCTACTCGCACATGACGGGCGCCCACTTCGAGATCGGCACATACGTCCTGTTCGCCGTCCTCTGCGGCGCCGCGTCGTACATCGCCGTGCCGGCCGTGCAGCGGCTGGCGATCCCCGAGGCGAGCCCCACCCTGCCCCTGGCCGCGTCGCTCGGCCTGACGTTCAGCTACAACGTCACGATCGGCATCCCCGTTTATATCGAGATCTCCAAGGCCTTGATGAGGGCCTTCCCGGTCTGAGCACGGCCCGCAGCGGCCGGGCGGTTGACCAGGTGTCTTTATCCTCGGCGAATTTCTTAGGACAGCGCTCGCCGGCGGCGAGAAATGAAGGTGACAGCTGAGGGCGGCCGCAAATCTAGATAATTTCGGATCTTGCGACCCGTCTCTCCTGTGTGAAACGGACGATCGGAACCAATCTTCCCCTCGGGGGAAAACAGGGCGCTTGAAAAACGTCCGGAAACGCGTAAGTTACTACCAGCACCGGAGGCACCCGATGCCTTCCCGGGAGCCAGCCCGGGAGTCCCGGCCTGTGGCGAGATGTCGCGTCCCCGGGGGGGAAGACGCGGTGTCTGTCACGGGCCGGGATTCCCGGGCTGGCGTTTTCTCGGCCTCGTCGCCGGATGCAGGATTCGAGGCGACATGGCGGCCCCCTCTGTGTGATACAGATGGGGCGGTGCCTGCAGCGCGACGATCGCCGCAGTCTCGGGCCACCGCGCTCAATCGCCCGGGGCTTCGAGTTTGGCGACGGTCTCCCGGAGATCGTCGCTGTACGGCTGGAGCTCGAGCGCGCGGCGGAATGTCCGGACCGCGTCGGCGCGCTGGCGGAGCTTGAGCTGGCACTGGCCGAGGCCGCCCAGGGCCCCGAAGTGGTAAGGGTTGAGGTCGAGCGCGCGGCGGCAGTCGGCGGCGCTCTCGACGAAGCGCCGGCTGAGGAAGTGGGCGATGGCCCGCTGGTTGTATGCCTCGGCGAACGCGGGCGAGCGCTCGATGAGCCGATCGGCGCGGTGGACGGCCTCGTCGAGCCGCTCGGCCTGGATCAGGCGCTGAATCGCCTCGAGCTCGGCGTTGTTCTCGGGCGTGTCGGCGCGGAACCAGATCGCCCACAGCGCGCTGACGGCCATTGAGCGCGTCGCGGGGTCCTTGTCCCTGAGCCGGCGGGCCACCGTTGCGTTGCAGGCGAATGAGCCGCCGACGCCCAGCGCCAGCACTGCGGCGCGGCGGATGCGGACGTCGTCGGCGAAGGTGGCCCGGCAGAGGGTGCCCTCGGTGTAGCGGAGCTCGACGCCGCGGCGGAACGCGTCGAGGTCGCGGTCCTTGAGAAAACTCTCGAAGTGCCCGACGAGCAGCGCGGCGGGGTGGGCGGGCATGCCGGGATCTCCGGGGCGGGCCGCGGCGAGCGAGCCGTCGGCGAGGCTGGCGGGGGGGCCGGCGAGCAGGGCATAGGCCGCGACCAAGGCGATCGCGACGAGGCGGGTTGGGCTCGGTGCGGCGGGCGGGCGGGCGGCGCGTCGGCGGCGGGCGGGTCGGGCCACGGCGGCGATCTCCCGTCCGGCTCGACCGCCGGGCGGGCGGACGAGCCCGGACGCCCCGAGTTTAGCCGCGCCCCCGGCACCACGCCAGCGGGTGCTGCGCCGAGTCGCCGATCGATCGCGAGGAATTCCTGCCATCTCCACGCGAGACGGGTGTAGACTCGTCCGCGGTCCTCCTACCTCGAGCGAACGGCGAGGCCGCCCATGATCAGCGGAGTCCACGCGATCCTCTACAGCAAGGATGCCGACCGGCTGCGGTCGTTCTTCCGCGACGTGCTCGAATTCCCGACCGTCGACGCCGGCCACGGCTGGCTGATCTTCGCCCTGCCGCCCGCCGAGATGGGCATCCACCCGACCGAAGGCCCGGCGGCGGCGGCACCGACGGCAAGCACGAACTGTACCTCATGTGTGATGACGTCGAGGCGACCATCGCCGCCCTCGCGGCCAGGGGCGTCTCCTGCTCGCCCGTCAACGACGCCGGCTGGGGACTGCTCACGGCAGTCGCGCTGCCCGACGGCGGGACGATCGGCCTCTATCAGCCGAGGCATCCGACGGCGTTCAAGGCAGGTGCGTCGGCGTGATCGTGCATCGGATCGCCACTCCTCGAATTGCCTGGCCGCAGCCAAGTTGCCGCTCTACTCGATCTCCTGAATGTCCCACCCGTCGAGGTGGATCGCGCCGCCGTCACGTCCGGCCACGGTGATCCCGCGCCCGACCTCGATCGCCTCGAGCCGGCCCTCCACCACGCCCGTCGTCGTCGCGACGCGCACGTGCCGGCCCACGTGCTCGCTCCGGGAGCGCACGGGCGCATCCAGCGACGCCGGGCCGGATTCGAGCCCGCGTTCGTACCAGTGGTCGAGCCGTCGGAGCAGGAGGCGGACGACCTCCGAGCGATCGAACGGCCGGCCCGCGAGGCGGAGCAGCGACGTGGCGGAGTCGGCCAGCCCGGGAGGGAAGTCGTCGGGCCCGACGTTGACGTTCAGGCCGATCCCGACGACCGCGCCGGGCCCGCGCTCGACGAGGATGCCGGCGACCTTCCTCCGCTCGACGCGGACGTCGTTGGGCCACTTGATCCGGGCGTCGGCTCGGGTCGAGTTCGGCCACGACCTCGGCGACCGCCACCGCCCCCAGCGCGGTCAGCCAGCCGGGGTCTTGGAGCGGCCCGTCGGGGAAGAGCAGAACCGACATCAGGATCGACGACCGCGGCGGCGCCGACCAGGTGCGGCCCCGGCGGCCGCGGCCGGCCGTCTGCTCCTCGGCGAGGACGACCAGGCCGTCGTTGGCCCGGCTCGACGCGGCCCGCGCGGCCAGGTCGTTGGTGCTCGTCACCCGGTTCCAGACGGCGATCCGTCGGCCGATCCGCGACGTCCCCAGCTCCCACTCGATCTGGTCGGGGCAGAGCCGCTCGGCCGGGCCGCGATAGGCCACGCCGTGGAACGGGTGACGCTCGATGGCGAACCCGAAGGCCTCGAGCTCGTCGAGGTCGGCGACGGCGCCGCGCCACTCGACCCGCGAGCGACGGCCAGGGGACGAACGCCCCGTCGGCCCGTCGGAGGCGGTCGAGCAGGGGGATGTTCACGACGGCAGGACCTCGCCGAAGTCGAGCCCGATGTCGAGCGCCGGGGCCGAGTGCGTCAGCGCGCCGACGCTGATCCGATCGACCCCGGGTCGGCCAGGCCGCGGACCGTGTCGAGGGTCACGCCGCCCGAGGCTTCGAGCAGGACGCGCGGGGCCGCGGCGTCGCGGCGCCGCACGGCCTCGGCGGGCCTTCGCGGCGTCGAGGTTGTCGACCAGGATGATGTCGGGGCCGCACTCGCAGGGCCCGGTCGAGCTGGTCGAGCGTAGTCGACCTCGACCTCGACGATCGTCCCCTCCGGCGACGCAGGCGCGGGCCGCGGCGATCGGCCTGCCGATCGGGTCGCCTCCGTGGTCGAGCCAGGCGAGGTGGTTGTCCTTGATGAGGACGGCGTCGTAGAGGCCGATCCGATGGTTCTGGCCGCCGCCGCAGCGGACGGCGTACTTCTCGAGCAGCCGCCAGCCGGGCGTGGTCTTCCGCGTGTCGAGGATCGACGGCCTTCGTCCCCGCGACCTCGGCGACGAACCGGGCCGTCAGGGTCGCGATGCCGCTCAGCCGCTGGAGGAAGTTCAGGGCGGTCCGCTCCATCGCGAGCAGCGTCCGCATCGGTCCGGCGACCTCGGCGATCGCCTGGCCGGGCACGACGGACGTCGCCGTCCGTCGCACGAGCGGCTTCCAGCCGTTGTCGAGCTCCATCTCGAACGCGAGTCGCCGCCGCCGACCGGAAGGCCGGCGACGACGCCTCGGCCTGCGGGCGACGATCCGGCCCGCGCCCCGCGCGTGGGCCGGGATGAGTGACGTCGGCCGTGAGGTCGCCGCCGTCGCCGAGGTCCTCGGCCAGCGCCGAGGTCGATCAGCGTCGTCGGCGGCGGCCGAACTCGGCGAGTGGGTGAGCGAGGATCATGGACGTGGACTCGCATCCTACACCTCGGGGCTTCGGCGGCTCGGCTCGGCCGCGTCTTCCTGCCGCCGGCCTTGGCCTTGGCCCGGGCGCTCGTGGCCTGGGGCGTGGCCGAGGCGACGGGGCCGCCGCCCGGACTTCGGACCTGGATGATCCGGTCGCGGAGCGCCGCGGCGCGCTCGAATTCGAGGTTCTCGGCCGCCTCGAGCATCTCGGCCTCGAGCTCGTTGAGGTACTCCTCGGTCGCGTCGGTCGACCTCGTCGCGGCCGACGGCCTTGCGGACCTCGGCCTTGGCCTGGATCTCCTCCTCGATCCCGCGGCGGATCGCCTTGACGATCGTCTCGGGCGTGATGCCGTGCTCGGCGTTGTAGGCGAGCTGCATGGCCCGGCGGCGGTCGGTCTCGTCGATGGCGCGCTGCATCGACTGGGTGACCGTGTCGGCGTAGAGCACGACCTCGGCGTTGACGTGCCGGGCCGAGCGGCCGATCGTCTGGATCAGCGAGGTCTCGCTGCGGAGGAAGCCCTCCTTGTCGGCGTCGAGGATGCAGACCATCGAGACCTCGGGCAGGTCGAGCCCCTCGCGCAGCAGGTTGACGCCGACCAGGGCGTCGAACGCCCCCTCGCGGAGCTCGCGGAGGATCGTCACTCGCTCGAAGGCGTCGAGCTCGGAGTGGAGCCACTTGCAGCGCAGGCCCTGCTCCTTGAGGTAGCGCGACAGGTCCTCGGCCAGCCGCTTGGTCAGGGTCGTGACCAGGACGCGCTCGCCGCCTCGGCCCGCTTCTTGGCCTCGGCGAGCAGCGCCGGCACCTGGCCGCGGGCGGGCTCGACGCGGACGATCGGGTCGATCAGGCCGGTCGGGCCGGATGACCTGCTCGACGACCTCGCCGCCCGACATCGTGACCTCGTAGTCGCCCGGCGTGGCCGAGACGTAGATCCGCGGGCCCAGCTTCTTCTCCCACTCGTCGAACCGGAGCGGGCGGTTGTCGAGGGCGCTGGGGAGGCGGAAGCCGTGCTCGACGAGCGTGCTCTTGCGGCTGAAGTCGCCCGCGAACATCCCGCGGATCTGGGGGACGGTGACGTGCGACTCGTCGATGAACAGCAGGCTGTCTGTCGGGAAGAAGTCGAGCAGCGTGTTCGGCGTCTCGCCCGGCTTGCGGCCCGAGAGGTGGCGGCTGTAGTTCTCGATCCCCGAGCAGTAGCCGACCTCCAGGAGCATCTCCATGTCGTACCGCGTCCGCGCGGCGAGCCGCTGGGCTTCGAGCAGCTTGCCCTGCTCCTTCAGCGGGCTTGAGCCGCTCGTCCAGCTCCGCCTGGATCGACTCGACCGCCCCCTTGATCCGCTCCTCGCGGCAGGACGAAGTGCTTGGCCGGGTAGATGTACATCTCCTCCTTCTTCTCGAGCACGTCGCCCGTGAGCGGGGTCGATGACGGCGAGCGTCTCGACCTCGTCGCCGAAGAGCTCGATCCGGAAGCCGACCTCCTCGTAGGCCGGCCAGAGCTCGACCACGTCGCCCCGGACCCGGAACTTCCCGCGCTCGAAGGAGACGTCGTTGCGGTCGTACTGGATGTCGACGAACTTCAGGAGCATCTCGTCGCGGTCGATGGTCTCGCCGACCTTGAGCCGGACCATCATCTTGCGATAGTCGTCGGGCGAGCCGAGGCCGTAGATGCACGAGACGCTGGCGACGACGATCACGTCGTTGCGGCTGACCAGGGCGACTGGTGCAGGCCAGGCGCAGGCGCTCGATCTCGTCGTTGATCGAGGCGTCCTTCTCGATGTAGATGTCGCGCTGGGGGATGTAGGCTTCGGGCTGGTAGTAGTCGTAGTAGCTGACGAAGTAGCGGACGGCGTTGTGGGGGAAGAAGTCCTTGAACTCGCCGTAGAGCTGGGCGGCGAGCGTCTTGTTGTGCGACATGACCAGGGCGGGCCTGCCCATCTGGGCGATGACGTTGGCCATCGTGAACGTCTTGCCCGAGCCGGTGACGCCGAGCAGGGTCTGGTGGCCCTTGCCCTCGCGGAGGCCCTCGACGAGCTGCTCGATCGCCTGCGGGCTGGTCGCCGGCGGGCTGGTAGGGGGAGACGAGCTGGAATTCGGGCATGGGGCGTCACCGATCCTTGGAGGCGGGGCGTCGTCTCGGACGTCGAACCGGAGGTGCGGACCGATGGCCGCGCGGGTCGCCGGGCCGATGCCGCGGACGCGGCCGTCGAGGTCGTCGAGATCGACTGAACGGAGCGCGCCTCGCGCGACGATCCGCCCGGCCATCGCCGGGCCGATCCTCGGCAGCGCCTCGAGCACCGCGAGCGGGGCCGTGTTCGGGTCGATGCGGAGGATGACGGGCCCGGGCGAGACGTCGGAGCGGCGATGACGGGGCCGTCCCGACGATCGCGACGATGGCCAGGCCGATCAGGGCCCGGCGGCGCTTCGTCGCCAGGCTCGGTCGAGGTGCCGATTCCGCGGTCATCCGGCGGCCTCCGCTCGAGCATCTTGTATGCTCGTACAGTATAACGCGCGGCCCAGGGACCCTCAAGACTTCCGCTCGACCTGCGGGCCGGCTCGGGTCGACCGGACCCGAGCCCCGGCACCGACCGAACCCGAGCGTACGCCTTTTGTTCGGGTCGGTGCGGCTTCGTGGCGTATGCCGAGGCGTTCAGAGCACGCCCGCGGTGATCTCGGTCAGGGCGTTGAGGAAAGTCGTCGATATCGGTCGTCCGTCGTGAACGGCCCGGGGCTGAGCCGGAGCGTCCCGTCGGGGAAGGTGCCGAGCCGGCGGTGGATGTAGGGGCGCAGTGCAGGCCGGGGCGGACGGCGATCTCGAAGCTGCGTGTCGAGGATCGAGCCGAGGTCCTGGGGCGTGAGTCCGGCTCCGGGACGATCAGCGAGAGGGCGCCGACGTGCGCGGTCGGGATCCCAGCGGCCGGCGATCTGCCAGCCGTCGGCGGCCTCGACCCAGTCGACGACGCGCTGGAGGAGGGCGACCTCGTGGCGGCGGAGCGTGTCCGGGCCGTGGCTCGACGACCCACGCGATGCCGGCAGCCAGGCCGGCGACGCCCAGGACGTTGGGCGTGCCGCCTTCGAGGAAGTACGGCAGACTCGTCGGGCTGGGTCTCGTTCTTCGAGTCGCCGCCGGTGCCGCCCTCGCGCCAGGCGCGGGGCCTGGCCCGCGGGCCGACGTAGAGGGCGCCGGTGCCGGTCGGGCCGTACAGGGCCTTGTGGCCGGGGAAGGCGAGCAGGTCGATCGGCGTCGCCTTCAGGTCGATCGGCACGCACGCCCGCCGACTGCGCGGCGTCGACGAGGAAGAGCGCCCCGGCCTCGCGGACGATCGGCGGCGATCGCCTCGATCGGCTGGACGGTGCCGAGCACGTTCGCGGCGTGGGTGATGGCGACGAGCCTCGTCTTCGGCGTCAGGGCGGCGCGGACGTCCTCGGGGTCGAGGTAGCCGTCGCGTCGAGGCGACGCGGGTCAGCGTGATGACGCCCGCCTTCTCGAGCGCGCGGAGCGGCCGGCTGATCGAGTTGTGCTCGAGGTCGGACGTGATGACGTGGTCGCCCGGCTCGACCGTGCCCTTGATGGCGATGTTCAGGGCGTCGGTGCAGTTCAGGGTGAAGATCCAGCGCTCGGGGCTCTCGCCCTGGAAGAACTGGTTGAGCGCGTGGCGGGCGTCGTCGAGGATCCGCTCGGCGTCCAGGGCCATGCGGTGGCCCGAGCGGCCGGGGTTGGCGAGCGGCGTGCGCGCGAAGGCGTCGAGGGCCTGGTAGACGGGCTCGGGCTTGGGGAAGCTGGTGGCGGCGTTGTCGAGGTAGATCATGGGCGGGCGGGCTCGGGCGAGACGGAGAGTGGGAGTACGGAGTGAAGAGCGCGGAGTGCGGAGGTACGAGGGAACCGAGGGATGGGCTGACGGCTTAGCCTCCGGCTCGGTCGTCGGAAGCGTGCGGGGCATTCCCTCGTTCGCGGACGCGACGGAGTTCTTCCAGGAACGCCGACTGGCGCCGGGTCGACTCCCGGGCGCGGCGGGTTGTCTCGGTCTGACGGCGGGCGTCGGGATGGTCCGACTTCTTGATGGCCTCGATCCAGCCGCCGAGCTGGCGCGAGACGCTCAGGCCGAGGGAGACGAGCGACGCGATCTCGTCGCGCAGTTCGACCCACTCGTCGGCACGCTCCAGCAACAGGAGCATCGACCGGACCTCGCCGGCGGAGCCGCGGGCGTAGTAGAGAAAGGTCAAGAGTTCCTCGGTCGTCCCGCGCTCATAGCCCTCTGCGATGTTATTGGAGATCGACACGACGGCTCGCTCGATCTGGTCGCGCAGGCCGGGATGGCCGCGGAAGGCCCCTCGGCGCCGAGATCGAAGATGCGGAGGGCTAGGTCGATCGCTGCACGCCAGACGGGCAGATCGTCGAATCGTCGGGCTGACATGGTGATGCCTCGGGGTTGCTGGATGAGTTCAAAGTGCGGAGTGCGGAGTGCGGACCCGGACTTCTCTCTGCACTCCGCACTCCGCACTTTGAACTCTAGCTCGCCACCCGCTCAACTCCCCACAAACTGCGCATAAAGCGTCCGCGCCTTGCCGATGTCATTCGTCCCCTTGATGATCGCCCGTCCGTCGGGAAACACCGTGAATTCATGCCCCTCGGTCGCGAATCGGAGCATGAACGCGTTGTGTCGGACCTCACCCAGAGACGCGAGCCGCGTGGCCATCTCGGGGAAGTTCAAGCGGCTCGGGCCGACGCGCCGCGATCTGCACGGCGTTGCGGCCGCAGAGCGTCGTCGTGTGCGAGCCGAGGTCGCCCTCGAGCCACTCGAACTTGCGGCGCTGACAGCACGGGCAGTCGACCTTGCCCGAGCAGCCCCTGCACCTTGAGCCGCCGGAACGTCCAGTCCCAGATATCGATCATGAACAATTCGTTATTGAGGGCGTCCTCCGCCCCGCTCAGGAGCTTGATCGCCTCGACCGCCTCGAACGACGCGACCACGGCGACTGCCGGCCCGAGCACGCCGGCCGTCTCGCAGGTCGGCGTCAGGCCGGGCGGCGGGTTGTCCTCGATCACGCAGCGCAGGCAGGGCGTCTTGCCCGGCCGGATCGTCATCGTCTGTCCCTCGCTGCCGATCACGCCGCCGAAGACCCAGGGCTTGCCGAGCTTCACGGCCGCGTCGTTGATCAGGTAGCGGGTCTCGAAGTTGTCGGTGCCGTCGAGGATCAGGTCGGCGTCGGAGACGAGGTCGAGGATGTTCGTGTGATCGATGTCGGTGACGACGGCCTCGATCGTCGACCTGCCGAGTTGATCGCACGGAGCTTTCGCGCGGCGGCTTCGGCCTTGGGGAGATTGGCGGCGACGTCGTGCCTCGTCGAAGAGGATCTGACGCTGGAGGTTGTGCGTCTCGATGAAGTCGCGATCGACGATGCGGACGTGCCCGACGCCCGCGCGGACGAGGTGGTTCGCCAGCACGGTGCCGAGCGCGCCGCAGCCGCAGATGGTCACGCGCGAGGCCATCAGCTTGCGCTGGCCGGCCTCGCCGAGCGCGGGGAAGCGGACCTGGCGGCTGTAGCGTTCGATCGGGTCGGATTCGGTCGGCGAGACGGCGGGCATGGACAGATCCTCGGTTCATTCAGCGCCAGGTGATCCAGTTCAGTTGAGTCTCGGGACGTTTCGCCTTGAGGCAGTCGGCCCAGCCCTGGTCGGCGCCGGTGAAGTCCAAATGGACGAGCTCGTCGAGCCCGCAGAGCTTGGCCAGCCCCGCCTTGCCGACGCGGGTCTTCTCCAGGTTGAGCGTGTTGAGCGAGTGGAGCCCGGCGACATACGCCATGCCCTCGTCGCCCACGCTCGTCTCGGAGAGTACCAGGTGCCCGAGATTCCGGAGGCCGGCGAGATGGGCGAGGCCCGCGTCGGTGATGCTCGTGTGACTGAGGTTGAGCAGGCCCAGCGAGTTGAGCCCCTCGATGTTCGCCAGGCCCGCGTCGGTGACGGCGGTCCATCCGAGGTCGAGGCGTTCGAGGTGCTGGAGTCCCCGGATATGGGCCAGGCCGGCGTCGGTGATCGCGCTCGCATCGAGCTGGAGAATCTCCAGTCTCGGGAAGTTCGCCACCTGGGCCAGCGCCGCGTCGTCGCACGTCTTTCGTGCGCAAAGGGACACGTAGACGACGGAGCGGAACGGCTCGTCGCCGATCAACGAGCGCAGCCAGCGGGCGCCGGGGACGGGTTTCGTTTGGTCGAAGCTGCCGAACTGCGTCTTCTGGTAATCGAAGCAGACCTCACCGCCTGCGGCCTCGACGATCGCGATCGCTCGCCGCTGCGCCCTCGTCCACGACACGAGCCCGCCCAGCGCGAGCGCCGCGAGGACGACCAGCGCCATGCCCGCGCGGAGCGTCAGGGCGAGCCTGCGGCGGCGGACCGGATTCGGCGCGGCGTCGGTCACGGTCGTCTCCCCGCCGATCCCGGCTCAGCCGCCCGCGACGGCCGGGATGATGCTGACCTCGTCCTTCTCGGCGACGGCGGTCGCGAGGTCGTCGAGGTAGCGGATGTCTTCGTTGTTCACGTAGACATTGACGAACCGGCGCAGCTCCTCGCCGTCGAAGATCCGTTCCTTCAGCGCCGGGTACTGCGTGCCGACCTGGCCGAGGACCTCGCCGACGGTCGTGCCGGCGGCGTCGACCGTGTCGTGGCCGCCGGTGTGGGGGCGGAGCGGGGTGGGGATGCGGACGACGGGCATGGGGAGAGATTCCTTCCGATCTTGTAGGGTCCGCTGTGCGGACGTCTTCCGGGCAATGGCCTCGGAAATGAAGACGTCCGCACGGCGGACCCTACGGGAGAGGTCAGGCCATCGCGGCGGCGAGCTCGGCCGGGGCCGGGGCGTCGCCGACGAGGGCCTCGAAGTCGGCGAGGGTCGGCTTGATGACCGCGGGCCGGGCGATCTTGCCGAGCAGGGCCTCCTGGGTCTTCAGGCCGTTGCCGGTGATGCAGATCACGGTCGAGCCGTCGCGGTCGATCCGGCCCTGCTCGATGAGCTTCTGCGTCACGGCCAGCGTCACGCCGCCGGCGGTCTCGGTGAAGATGCCCTCGGTCTCGGCGAGCAGCTTCATGCCGTCGATGATCGCGTCGTCGTCGACGTCCTCGCCCCAGCCGCCGGTCTCGCGCATCAGCTGCGAGGCGAAGTAGCCGTCGGCCGGGTCGCCGATGGCGAGGCTCTTGGCGATCGTGTTCGGGTTGCGGACCGGGCGGACCTTGCCCGCGTCGGTCTTGACGGTGTTCGTGATCGGGTTGCAGCCGGTCGGCCTGGGCGCCGAACATCTTGGTCGTGACGGGCGCGTCGAGGAAGCCGAGCAGTTCGAACTCCTTGAACGCCTTGTAGAGCTTGCCGATCAGGCTGCCGCCGGCCATCGGGGCGACGACGTGGTCGGGGGCGCGCCAGCCGAGGTCCTCGGCGATCTCGAAGCCCATCGACTTCGACCCCTCGGCGTAGAACGGCCGGAGGTTCACGTTGACGAAGCCCCAGCCGTAGCGGAAGGCGATCTGCGAGCAGAGGCGGTTGACGTGGTCGTAGTTGCCCTCGATCGCGATCACCTTGGCGCCGTAGATCGTCGGCGCCGAGGATCTTGCCCTGCTCGAGGCCGTCGGGGATCAGGACGTAGGCCTCCAGGCCCGCGGCGGCGGCGTTGGCGGCGACGCTGCCGGCGAGGTTGCCCGTCGAGGCGCAGCCGACGGTCTTGAAGCCGAACTCGACGGCCTTCGAGAGCGCGACGGCGACGACGCGATCCTTGAACGAGAGCGTCGGGTGGTTGACCGCGTCGTTCTTGATGTAGAGCTCGGCGACGCCGAGCGCCTTCGCCAGCCGATCGGCCCGGATCAGCGGCGTGCCGCCGACGTGCAGGCCGACGGTCGGCTCGCCGTCGACGGGCAGCAGCTCGTGATAGCGCCACATCGTCTGCGGGCGGGACTGGATCGCCCGGCTTCGAGATCGACCGGGCGACGGCGTCGTAGTCGTAGACGACTTCGAGCGGGCCGAAGTCATCGGTGCAGAAGTTGAGCGGCTCCTTGGGATAGAGCTTGCCGCAGAGTCGACACTTCAGGCCCTGGACGAGTTCGTCAGCCACTGGCGGAGCCTCCCCGATCGGACTCGATGACGCGGTGTCTCGGGGCGGTCGTCATCCGACGAGCGACGCCCGGGGCACGGATCGAAGCCAGCGGGGATGGTGGGGATAGGGAGGCGATAGGTAGGAAGGGGCCGACGCAGGGCATGACGCCGTGCATCGGCCTCGACCATCTTATCTGTCCCAAACGCCGCGGATTCGTGCGAATCGACGCGGCGCTGGGCAGGAGTTAGCACCAGCATCCACCGGGATGGTGGACCGGTTGCTGTGGCGTCGTCGGGCCCGTCCCCTCAGCCACTCTGGATAAGATGCGTGCCGAATTGTTATGGGGGGATTCTAACCGCGCCGCGGAGGGGGCGTCAACCCGCTCGCGGATTTCCCGGGGCGCCGGCGGCCTCAGTTCGCGTCCTTCTTCTTACCGCGCCCTTCTTGATCGTCACCTTGGACGCGACCGCGTTCTCGTGGGTCACCTCGACCTGCGAGCCCTTCTTGAGCTTGGCCAGGTCGTAATTGTCGATCTTGCCCTTCTTGTTGTGCCACTCGGTGTCGTCCTTGATCGTGACGACGACGTCGTCGCCGCCGTCCTTGGGCGTGACGGTGATCTTCTTGGCCTCGGTGTCGACCGACTTGACCGTGCCGAGCAGCTCGGCGGCCAGGGCGGTGCCGACGGTCAAGGCCAGCGCGACGCATGCGGTCGTGACGGTCAGCAGGAACTTGCGGCGTGTCTGCATGGCCATGGGATGCTCCTCATCCTCGGGGGTTCTCTCGCGACGACGGCGTGTCTTGCGCGGGGATACGCCCCCCGGGAAGGTCGTCGGCGCCGATTGAACCCCGTGTGCCCCCGAAGGTAGTGCCTGCCCACCAATTTCGCCAGGGTCGTCCCCGGGCTGTACAATGCCCATTGGGAGGCGGGCCATGCCGGGATCGACCTCGTGGGAACGGAGCCCGTATCGATGACCGTCGTGACGCCTTCCGCCGAGACGCGAATCCCGAGGGCGGGCGACGCCGACGCCGTCGAGCGGCGGACGCTCGCCATCGGCCGGGAGCTGTTCGCCTCCATCGGCCGGGGTCCGTCGGTCCTCGACCGCGGCTGGTGGGACGATCGGATGATGGGCCTGACCCTCGCCGACCCCGCGGTGAAGGTCCAGCTCTTCCGGTTCATCGACGCCCTGCCGGCCCTGACCAGTCCCGAGGCCGTCGTCGAGCACCTGGCCGACTATCTCCAGCAGGCGGGCGACCGGGTCCCCTGGTGGCTCGGGGCGGCCGTCGAGCTCGCGCCGGTCGGCACGCTCAGGGGCGAGCTGCTCGCCTTCGCCGCCCGGTTCGGCGCCGGGCACATGGCCCGGCGGTTCATCGCGGGATCGACGCCGACCGAGGCGTTCCGCACCGTTCAGTCCCTGCGGCGCCGGCACCTGGCGTTCACGGCCGACCTGCTGGGCGAGGCGGTCATCAGCGAGGCCGAGGCCGATGCGTATCAAGGCACGTGCCTCGAGCCTGCTCCGCGGCCTCGCCGGGCCGCTGGCGCTGGAACGCGAAGATCCCGCAGATCGACCGCGACGACCGCGGCCCGATCCCCCGGGCCAATCTCTCGCTCAAGCTGACGAGCCTCACGACCCACTTCGACGCCCTCCACGCCGAGGACACGACCGAACGCGTCCTCGACCGGCTCCGCCCGATCCTCCGCACGGCCCGCGAGGTCGGGGCGTATCGTCCACGTCGACATGGAGCAGTACGCCCACAAGGACCTGACCTTCGCCATCTTCCAGCGCGTGCTGGACGAGCCCGAGTTTCGCGACTGGCCCGACGTCGGGCATCGTGGCCCAGGCGTACCTGCGGGACACCGAGGACGACCTGCGTGAGCTCGCCGAGTGGGCAGGCCGCCGGGGCACGCCGGTCACGGTCCGGCTGGTGAAGGGGGCGTACTGGGATTACGAGACGATCGTTCGCCCGCCAGGTCGGCTGGCCGGTGCCGGTCTTCGCCGAGAAGTGGGAGACCGACGCCAGCTTACGAGCGGTGCACGCGGTTCCTGCTGGAGCATCACGACCGGCTCCGGCCGGCCTTCGGCAGCCACAACGTCCGGAGCCTCGCCCACGCGATGGCCTGGCGCCGAGGCGCTGGACGTGCCGACGTGCCGCCTACGAGATCCAGATGCTCCACGGCATGGGCGAGCCGATCCAGCGGGCCCTGGTCCGCCGCGGGCTGCGGGTCCGCGTCTACACGCCCTACGGCGCGCTGCTGCCGGGCATGGCGTACCTCGTGCGCCGGCTGCTGGAAAACACGTCGAACGAGTCGTTCCTCAAGGCGAGCTTCGCCGACCGCGCGGCGGTCGACGAGCTCCTGCGGAACCCCGAGGAGATCGGAGCCATGCGGGTCCGTCGACCCAGGGTCGAGCCGAAGGCCGACGCCCGGCGAGCTGCCGCCGTTCCGCAACGAGCCGCCGACCGACTTCTCCCGCGCCGAGAATCGCGACGCGATGCGGCGGCGCCCTCGACGACGTGAAGTCGCGCCTCGGCCGGACGTACCCGCTCCGGATCGGCGGCCGGGACGTCGGCCTGGAGCCGGATCGGGCCGTCGACCCGTCGCTCGACCCGGGCTTACGCTCGCGAGTCGTCGGCCGGACGCCTCGGCGGGACGCTCGCGGACGCCGCGGACGCGGTCGTCGCGGTGCGCAGACGGCCTCTCGTACGTGGTCGGCGACGCCCGTGCGCGAACGGGCCGACGTCCTGGTCCGCGCGGCGGCGATCATGCGGGCGCGGCGGTTCGAGCTGGCCGCGTGGGAGGTCTACGAGTGCGGCAAGCCCTGGCGCGAGGCCGACGCCGACGTCGCCGAGGCGATCGACTTCTGCGAGTTCTACGCCCGCGAGATGATCCGGCTCGCCGAGCCGGCGCATCGCGACGTCCCCGGCGAGACGAACGCGATCGAGCACGATCGCGCGCGGCGTCGCCGTCGTGATCCCGCCCTGGAACTTCCCGCTGGCGATCCCGACCGGCATGACGGTCGCCGCCCTGGTCGCCGGCAACACCGTCGATCCTCAAGCCGGCCGAGCAATCGCCGGTCATCGCCGCGCATCTGCGCATGCCATCCTGGAGGAAGCCGGCCTGCCGCCGGGCGTGCTGGCGTTCTTGCCGGGCGTCGGCGAGGACGTCGGCCAGGCGCTGGTCGACGACCCGCGACGTCGACCTGATCGCCTTCACCGGCTCGCGACCCGTCGGTCTGGAGATCAACCGCCGGGCCGCCGACGGCGAAGCCGGGCCAGGACCACGTCAAGCGGGTGATCGCCGAGATGGGCGGCAAGAACGCGATCATCATCGACGACGACGCCGACCTCGACGAGGCGGTCGTCGGCGTGGTCCAGAGCGCCTTCGGCTACGGCGGGCAGAAGTGCTCGGCGTGCTCGCGGGTGATCGTGCTGGAGGGCATCTACGACGCGTTCGTCGCCCGCCTGGTCGAGGCGGCGCGGGCCGTCACGGTCGGCCCGGCGGAGGATCCCGAGACGATCGTCGGCCCCGTGATCGATCGCCGAGGCCCGCGGCCGGATCCTCGACTACGCACGGATCGCGCGAGAGCAGAGGGCCCGGGTCGTGGTCGCCGATCGACGTCGGCGCGCTGGCCGAGCGGGGCAACTTCGTCGGCCCGCAGGTCGTCGCCGACGTGAAGCCGACCGATCGCGATCGCCCAGGAGGAGATCTTCGGGCCGGTCCTGGCCGTGCTCCGCGCCCGCGACCTCGACGAGGCCCTCGCGATCGCCAACGGGACCGATTACGCCCTGACCGGCGGCCTGTATTCGCGGAGCCCCGCGCACATCGAGCGGGTGAAGCGCGAGTTCCTCGTCGGCAACCTGTACATCAACCGCCCGATCACGGGGGCCCTGGTCGACCGCCAGCCGTTCGGCGGCTTCAAGCTCTCGGGCATCGGCACCAAGGCCGGCGGGGCGGAGTATCTCCGGGAATTCCTCCTGACGCGGACGGTCACCGAGAACACGATGCGGCGGGGCTTCGCGCCCGAGGACGAGGCGAGCGAGGCCCCGGTCGTGACGGGCTCCGCCGGGATCTGACTCATCCCGCCTTGCGCTGGGCGCGCCCGCCGCCTGGGGCAGATCATCGACGCGAACCGCCCGCGCATCGGGGCCTCGAGGGCCTCGTAGTCGCGGAACCGCATCCGGACGCCCTCGTGCCGCGAGTTGCCCACGAAGACGATCTCCGAGCCGCCGGCCAGCCAGGCGTCGACGATCGTCGAGAGCCCGTAGAGCCGCCCGAACGGCGGCAGGGCCCCGCGCTCGCAGTCGTGGAAGACCGTCATCGACCTCGTCCTCGGTCGCGATCCGGACGTCCTCGACACCGAGGATCGCGGCCAGCCGCTCGAGGTCGATCCGGTGCGTCGCCGGCAGGACCGCCAGGACGTACGACGTCCGCCGGCGCGGACGAGCACGCCCTTGGCCACCGTTCGGCCCGGCACGTGGACGCGTCTGCGCCATGCTGCGTCGCCGACGGCGCGGGCCTGTGCAGCAGCAGTCTCGAAGCGGACCATGGCGGCTCCGGAGATAGTCGCGGATGCACATCGGCGCGAGTCTCCCGGGTGAACGTCGAGGTAATGTTAGTATAGGCTATCTGGGTAAAATGCAAAATATGGGGTCGGAATTTTGTCTTGCGAAGCGTGGGCCAAGTCGATCCGGATTACAAGTCTTGGCGGACGCGGTAGGTCGAGCGGTAGACTTGCTTGTGGTGATGTCGGGCCGGATGATCGCCCGATGGCGGGGCCTCGCCGCGACGGTGTGGACCCGGGCAGTCGGGAGGAAAGTCCGGACTCCGCAGGGCGCGGTGGTGGGTAACGCCCACCGCCCGGGTCGACCGGGTAGGGAAAGTGCCACAGAAAACAGACCGCCACGGCCGGCTCGCGAGCCGGTCGCGGTAAGGGTGAAACGGTGAGGTAAGAGCTCACCAGCAGGCCGGGTGACCGGCCTGGCTCGGTAAACCCCACCGGGAGCAAGACCAAATAGGGGAGCAGAGCCTCGGCGGCCGTTCGCGGCCGGCGGGGCGAGCGGGTCGGCCCGGCCCGCCATCGACTCCCGGGTAGGTCGCTCGAGGCGCCGGGCAACCGGCGTCCCAGAGAAATGGTCATCCGAGGGACGTCGGTCCCTCGACAGAATCCGGCTTACAGGCCCGTCATCGACCCGCCTTGTCTCGTCCGGAATGCTCCTGATCGCTCCTGTGCGACTGGTGCGGATCATCGATCGATCGAACCCATGCTTGACCGATCGACCTCGCAACGCCTGGGCTATGATGGATGCATTGAGCCGACGGAGCCACTCGATCGCTCGCGATGTCGAGTCGCGGGACCGATGGCGAGGAGGAGGCGGGAATGGACACGCGAGATCATGGTCACGGGCGCGATCATCGACTCCTGGGTCGAGCCGCTCGGGTGCGCCGAGGAGCCGCTCGCGGCTGGTCCTGCAGGTGGCGCCGATGGGCCGGCCCGAGCGACCTCATGATCGTCGAGGCGGAGGCGTCGCTGGTCCCCGACCGCGGCTGGCTCGCAGGACCTGGGCGAGAACCTCTGCCACGGCAGCCCGGTCGCGGCGGTCGGCCGGTTGACGATGGGCGGGCTGCTCTCGGCGACCCAGATCGTGACTGGCCCGCTGATCGACCGTGTCGGGAAGACGGATCCGGCCTGTCGCCGGCAATGCCGATTCTCTGCCGGACCTCGCACTCCGCGTTCCGATCACTCGCGCTTCCGCGTCCGCGGTTTCTCCGCGCTGCCCCCTTGACCGCGCCTCCGGCCGCCCCTAAAACCTCAGTAGAGGCGTGCGTCGCGGCGAGGCCGAGTCGGGCCCGCCGGCGACGAGGGGCGACCTCGCCGCCCCGGCTCCGACTCGAGAGCCATCGCCGGAGGAGGCCGCGGCGGTCGCTCGCGCGGTCCCGGGATCTCTCTTGACATGGATCAGCCTTCGCCTCACGCGCCGCACTACTACCGCCGCGGCTTCTGGGACACGGATCGTCGAAGGGCTGCGCTACGGCGGCGGGGTCGGCCAGTGGTCCTGGCTGATCCACCGGGTGACCGGGCTGGGCATCCTGCTCTTCCTGGTCGTCCACATCATCGACACGTTCCTCGTCGTCGCCTACCCGGCCGAGTACGACTTCACCGTCGCCATCTACGGCGGCGTCGTTCGCCGGCACGTACTACTGGCCGCTCCGCTGGGCGTTCCGCGTCGGCGAGCTCGGCCTGATCGCCTGCGTGCTGTTCCACGCGGTCAACGGCGTCCGGATCGTGCTCTTCGACTTCTGGCCCGGCGTCGGCGGACCATCAGCAGCGAGCTCTTCTGGCGCGGTCATGATCGTCTTCGTCGGTGATCATGATCCCGGTGACGATCTGGGTGGTCCTGCGCCGCTGCGCCGAGCCGCCCGAGCCGCAGCCGGTGACCGAGCCTGCCGGCGGGCTCGAGGCTCGGCGCCGATCGAACGCCCGCGAACGATCCGGCACGAGACGAGCGACCATGGCGCGAAGGTTACGACGATGGCGACGGCATCTCAAGCCGGCGGGCGGTTTCGAGCTGGCCGGCGTGGTACTTCATGCGGATCTCGGGCCTGATCCTCGTCTTCCTGGCGCTCGGGCCACCTGTTCATCACGCACATCCTGAACAACGTCGAGACGATCAATTACGACTTCGTCGCCGAACCGCTGGGCCGACCCGAAGACGGGCGTCTTCTGGCGGCTCTGGGACCTGACGATGATCAACCTGGCCGTCCTCCACGGCTTCAACGGCCTCCGCCAGGTGCTCGACGAGTACGTCACCCGGCCCGGCCGGCGCGTGCTCGTCGCACACCCTGATCTGGATCGTCGCCGTGGTCTCTGATCGGGATCGGCACCTACGCGATCCTGATGTTCGAGCAGGACGACGCCTACCTCCAGGAGTGGATCGCGAAGCGGCGGCGGGACGCAGCCGGCTGGCGATGGCCCCGGCCGATCGCGTCGCCGCCCAGGCCGCCGCGCGATCGCGCCTCGCCGCCCGCATCCGCACGACCACCCCGGCCGATCGCCGGGCGGACATCACGCATGAACTACCATCGGTTCGATTGCATCATCGTCGGGGCCGGCGGCGCGGGCCTGATGGCCGCCCTCGAGTCGAGCCGGCGCGTCGGCACGGCCGTCGTCAGCAAGCTCTATCCGACCCGGTCGCACACCGGCGCCGCCCAGGGGGGCATCGCCGCGGCGCTGGCCAACCTCGAGAACGACTCGTGGGAGAACCACGCCTACGACACGATCAAGGGGGGCGACTTCCTGGTCGACCAGACCGCCGCCGAGATCCTCTGCCGCGAGGCGGTCGAGTGCATCTACGACCTCGAGCACATGGGCCTGCCGTTCGACCGCACGGCCGACGGCCGGATCTCCCAGCGCCGGTTCGGCGGCCACACCAAGCCCAACCCCGACTACGACCCGACCGCGCCGCGCCGGCACGCCGAACGCCCGGCCGCGCGATCCCGGTCATGCGGGCCTGCCACTCGGCCGACCGCACCGGGCACATGATCCTCCAGACGCTCTACCAGCAGTGCATCAAGCAGGGCGTGACGTTCTTCGACGAGTTCCACATGCTGGACCTCATCATGGACGACGGCGAGTGCCGCGGGATCGTCGCGATCGAGATCGCCACCGGCCAGCTCCACGTCTTCCACGCCAAGAGCGTGCTGCTGGCCACCGGCGGGTTCGGCCGGATGTTCAAGGTCTCGTCGAACGCCTACGCCCTGACCGGCGACGGCCCGGCGATCGCCTATCGCCACGGCCTGCCGCTGGAGGACATGGAGTTCTACCAGTTCCACCCGACGGGCATCTACCGGCTGGGCATCCTCCTGAGCGAGGCCTGCCGCGGCGACGGCGGCGTGATGTTCAACGGCAAGGGCGAGCGGTTCATGGAGACGTACGCCCCCAACCTCAAGGACCTCGCCAGCCGCGACGTCTGCTCGCGGTCGATCTACCAGGAGGTCCGCGCCGGCCGGGGCGTCGGCGGCAAGGACTACGTCTACCTCGACATCCGCGCCGAGACGATCAACAAGTACAAGACCAGCCCGACCGGCGGGACGGTCGACAGCGCCTGGGTCGAGAAGCGGCTGCCCGACATCATCGAGTTCGCCCGGACCTATCTCGGCGTCGACCCGATCAAGGAGCCGATGCCGATCCAGCCGACGGCCCACTACGCGATGGGCGGCATGCCGACCGACATCCACGGCCAGGTGCTCCGCGACGCCTCCGGCGACGGTCGTCCCCGGCCTCTACTCGGCCGGCGAGAGCGCCTGCGTCAGCGTCCACGGCGCCAACCGGCTGGGGACGAACAGCCTGGTCGACCTGGTCGTCTACGGCCGCCGCTCCGGCCGCGCCATGGCCGCGCTACGCCCGCGAGACCGAGTTCCAGCCGATCTGCCGCCCCACCCCGAGGCCGCCGACCAAGGCCGAGATCGACGGCCTGCTCTCCCGCCCCCGGACCGAGCCCTGGGTCAAGATCCGCGACGAGATGCAGGTCGACGATGATGGACAACTGCGGCGTCTACCGCACCGCGGAGACGCCTGACCCGCGCCCGCGACAACATCGCCGACCTGAAGGAGCGGTACGCAACGCTCGGCGTCCAGGACAAGGGGACGCGTCTTCAACACGAACCTGCTCGAAGATCCTCGAGCTCGGCTGCCTGCTCGACCTCGCCGAGGCCACCGTCGCCGGCGCCCTGGCCCGCACGGAGAGCCGCGGCGCCCACTCGCGCGAGGACTTCCCCGACCGCGACGACGACGACTTCTTCAAGCACACCCTCGTCTACCACGGACGGCGACGGACCAGACCCGCGTCGACTACAAGGACGTCGACGTCATCTACGTCGAGAAGGACGGCGAGACGGTGCCCAAGTATCCGCTCGAAATCCGGAAATATTGATCGAGCGACGGCACACGGCGCCCGGCCTCCCGCCACGAGTCGGATCAGGAACCCGAGGCGAATGCCGATCCGCAGACGACTCACGCAACCTGACGGTCCGGATCAGCCGCTACGACCCCGAGCGCGACGAGAAGCCGCACTGGGAGGAGTACACGATCGAGGCCGACCCGATGGACCGCGTCCTCGACGTGCTCCAGAAGGTCAAGTGGTATCAGGACGAGACGCTCGGCCTGCGGCGGTCGTGCGCCACGGCGTCTGCGGCTCCGACGCGATGCGGATCAACGGCGTCAACGGCCTGGCCTGCAAGATCCTGGTCAAGAACCTGCCAGGGCGACACGCTCACGATCGAGCCGATCCTCGGGCCTGCCGGTGATCAAGGACCTGATCGTGGACATGAAGCCGTTCTTCGACCACTACAAGTCGGTGATGCCGTTCCTGGTCAACGACGACCCGCCGCCGACGACCGAGCGGCTCCAGTCGCCCGAGCCGAGCGGGCGCGGTTCGACGACACGACCAAGTGCATCCTCTGCGCCTGCTGCACCACCGCCTGCCCGCCGTTCTGGGGCGATCGGAAGTACGTCGGCCCGGCGGCGATCGTCAACGCGCACCGGTTCATCTTCGACTCGCGCGACCACGGCGCGGCCGACCGGCTCGAGATCCTCAACGACGCCGAGGGCGTCTGGCGGTGCCGGACCGTCTTCAACTGCACGAGCGCCTGCCCGCGCGACATCAAGGTGACGCAGGCGATCCAGGAGGTGAAGCGGGCCATGCTCACCGGCAATATCGAGCTCGAAGACCCGGCGGCCCCGGTCGGCGCCTGAAGCGAATCCTCCAGTCGAGGCCCTCACATGAGCGCGCGATCTGCCGGACTCGCATCGGTCCTCGTGCTCATCGCCGCATCGACGTCGTTCGCCGCGGATGGGCTGGAGGCCAGGGTCGAGACCGTCCTCGAGTCACCGGGGTATCAGAACGCCCACTGGGGCTCTGCTCGTCGTCGAATCGAGCACGGGCAAGGTCGTCTACGAGAAGAACGCCGACCGGATGTTCGCGCCGGCGTCGGTGACGAAGCTGTTCTCGACCGCCGCGGCCTGGGTCGACCTCGGGCCCGATTACCTGTTCCGCACGCCCGTCGTCCGCAGGGGGAACGTCGACAACGAGGGTATCCTCCACGGCGACCTCGTGCTCGTCGCCTCGGGCGACCTCAACCTCGGCGGCCGCGCGGGGCCGGACAACACGCTCCTCTTCGAGGACAACGACCACATCTACGCCGACGGCGCCAACAAGGCGACGCTCGTCCCCGCCGACCCGCTCGCCGGGCTCGACGAGCTGGCGCGGGGCGTGTCGATGGCGGGGATCAAGTCGATCGAGGGCGACGTCCGTGTCGACGACCGCCTGTTCGAGGACGCCGAGAGCACCGGCAGCGGCCCCAAGCGGGTCTCGCCGATCGTCGTCAACGACAACCTCGTCGACGTCGTCGTCTCCCCGGCCGAGAAGCCCGGCGAGCCGGCGAACGTCCGACTCGTGCCGGCGACCGCGTATGTCTCGGCCGACGTCCAGGTCGAGACGATCGCCGAGGGAGAGCGGGCGGTCGTGACGGTCCGCGGTGTCGGACGCCGCGCGATCACCGTCCGCGGGCGCGTGCCGGTGGGTCACAAGCCGGTCGTGCGGATCTTCGAGGTCGACGAGCCGGCGTCGTACGCGCGGGCGCTGTTCATCGAGGCGCTCCGCCGGCGCGGCGTGCGGGTCGGGGCCAGCCCGCTGGGGGACAACGACCTGGACGAGCTGCCGCCGCGCGAGCAGGTTCTGGCGCTGCCGACGGTCGTGACGTACACGTCGCCGCCGCTTCGCGAGGAGATCAAGGTCATCCTCAAGGTGAGCCACAACCTCCACGCGAGCACTCTGCCGCTTCTGGTCGCGGCGCATCACGGCGAGACGACCGAGCGCGAGGGGCTGCGGCGGCAGGGAAAGATCCTCAAGTCGCTGGGAGTCGATATCGCGACCATCTCCTTCGGCGGCGGCGCGGGCGGCGCGCGGGCCGACCTGGCGACGCCCCGGGCAACGGTCGCGCTCTTGCGGGCGATGGCCGCGCGGTCCGATTACCCAGCGTACGAGTCGGCCCTCCCGGTCCTCGGGCGCGACGGAACGCTCGCCAAGGCCGTCGACCGCCGACAGCCCGGCCCGCGGCCATGCGCGAGCCAAGACGGGCACGTACTGGCTCGACAACCCGCTGACCGGCAAGAGCGTCCTGACGAGCAAGGCCCTCGCCGGGACGATCGACGCGGCCGACGGGCGGAAGTTGACGTTCGCCTTCTACGTCAACAACGTCCCGATGGACGCGACCGGCGTGGCCATCTCCGAGCAGACCGTCGCCGCCGGCCGGTTGCTCGGCAAGCTCTGCGAGGTCTTCTACGGCGCGGCGACCGCGCCGGCGCCGGCCGCGGGCGGCTCGCGCTGAGAATCCGTGTGAGGAGCGCCGGGTTCCCCGGGTCTCGGGACCCTAGTTCCCCGCGCCGAGCGAACCCGAGCGGCCGCCTTTCATTCGCCTTTGTGCGGCTCGAAGCTGCGCGCAGACGCACGAAGCCGAACGGCGGCGGACCGAGCGGGATTGGCTTTGTTTCGGCGGGCGGGGAATTGGCTTCGTTTCGCCGGCCCGGAATTGGCTTCGTTTCGTCGAACGGCCGGCCGGATTGGCTTCGTTCCGCGCCCCGGCCTCGCCCGCCGATCGTCGACGGTCAGGGCCGGTCCCCCGGCCCGCACCGACCCCTCCTCACGCATCTTCTGAGGGCGGTCGCAAAGGCGATCCATCATCTTCGGCTTGTCTGGGTGCGCGGCTTCAGCTAAGTTACCGGCCCCACGACGACCACCTCTGACGATCGCCCCGACACCGACCGACATTCCCCGAACCTGGAGCGACCGAGATGATCCCCCTCTCGGCCCGGCTCGCCGTCTGCGCGGGCTTGCTGCTGGTCCCCGCCGCGCGCGGGCTCGCCGACGAACCAGCCTCGGCCGCCCGCATGCCGCCGCGGGTGCGGCCCCGGCCGCGAAGCAGGCCCCGGCGCAGCCGGCGCCGGCCACCGGCCAGGCGCTCAGGGCCCGCGTGGAGGCCGAGGCCAAGCAGGCCCGTGCCGACGCCGAGGAGCTGCTCAAGGGACTCCCCGAGGCCGACTTGACGCCGGCGCAGAAGGCGCTCCGCGACGTCTGGAATGAGCGGCTCGCGCTGATCGACGACTGGCGAAAGGTCGTCAACGATCGCGGTGAGGCCGAGAAGCCCGAGCGTTCGCCCGACCGCGAGATCGGCGAGCTGAGGGCCAAGTTCGAACAGGGCAAGGCCTTCGCGGAGCAACTCGCCAACGCGCCCGAGTCGGTCATGCCCGAGGTCTTCCGGCTGCCGCCCGAGCAGGTCGACGAGGCCAAGCTCGCCGAGATGAGCCGTGACATCGACGACCGGCGCGTGACGCTCGGCGAGCGGACGTCCGAGCTGGAGAAGTGCCGCGCCGAGCCGGCCGCGCACGCCACGAAGCTGCACGATCTCGGGATCGAGCGCGACCGGGCCCACGCGCGGAAGTCGACGCTGCCGACCCTGCGGGCGTCGCTCGAGGCCGCCCACGCCGCGGCCGCGACGGAGGAGGCCCGGAAGCTCGCCCGCGAGAAGCTGGCGAACTTCCGCTGGATGGCCGTGCTTGGCGAGGAGAGGCTCGCGCACGCCGAGGCGAAGCTGGCCCTGGAGACGCGCCGGGCCGAGGCGATCGACCTGGACATCAAGGTCCACGAGCTCATCGTCAGGAACGTCCAGGACTTCATGGCCGCCCTCTCCCGGCGATATGCCGCCGTCGCCGAGCGCCGCAAGGCCGCGCTGAAGACCGAGGCCGTGCGCGAGCAGGCCCGCGCGGCCGCCTCCGACGACCCGGTCGTGAAGTTCACGGCCCGGCGGTCGTCCGAGATCCACGAGATGGAGGCGCAGCTCGTCGAGTACGACAAGCTCGTCTCGTCGACCCCGTCGCTCTCGCTCGAGGAGCAGAAGGGGCTGGCCGACCACGCCGCCGCGGACCTGGAGGACCTGAAGCAGGTCGTGAAGGAGAACCGCGTCGGCGGACTGGTGGCCCTGCGGCTCAACAACGACTTCCGCCTGCTCAGCCGCGAGCGGGCGTCGATCCAGCGGAACGAGCTGGCCCAGGCGTCCGCGCACCACGCCCACTACGAGAACGCGCTCACCGAGGTCGAGTTGAGCTTCATCAACGACGCCCGCGATGACGCCTTCGAGCGCGACGCGTTCATCGAGATGCTGCCCGCCGATCGGCGGGCCGCGGCGGGCGCGGCGATCGACGGGCTCGACGCGCGGCACAAGGAGCTGCTCGGCAAAAAGAAGGCCGTCCTCGAGAAGCTGCTCGACCGCGCCGAGAAGACGCACGCGGCGGTCGAGCGCAGGCTGCGGATCCTCGACGAGCAGTACGCGTTCATCCGCACGCACATCTTCTGGGTCCGCGACTCTGAGCCGCTGGGCGCGGCGACGTTGGTGCAGGCCCGGCGCGACCTGGCGAAGGTCGCCGCGGCCGCGGCGCGGCTGGGAGCCGAGCCGCTCGACCGCAGGCTCTGGACGCCGGCCTCGGCCGAGTTCGGGCTGATGCTCCTGGGCCTGGTGATCCTCCCGCCCGTCATCATTTACGCCCGGCACAGGCTCAAGGCCACGATCACCGCGCCGCGAGCTGCACCGATCGTCGTCCGCATCGATTGACCGCCCGCCTGCACCGAGGGTGTCCGTCCGACGAGTACGAGGAGCACGGACGTGTTGAGTACGCTGAACCGCTTCCTGATCGGCCTCGGCTCCGCGGTCCTTTGGCCGCTTTATTTCGGTCTTCTCTCGGTGGCCGCGCGCACGGGTCCCTGGCCGCGGTCGGTCGGCCGGCCGGCCAGCTTCGTGCTCGCGGTACTGGCGCTGGCGATGTTCGTCTCGTCGGTGCTCCGGCAGGTCTTCCGCAAGGACGGCTGGGTGCAGCGCACGTTCGACGTCCCGCACGACGTCGTCCGGCAGCTCCGGCGGGCGAAGGTGACGCTGGTCGTGTGCGCCACGGCGTTCCTGGTGCCCGAGGAGCTGCTCGCGCGGGCTGCTGGCGCCCGGAGGCCGGCCGATGTCGGTGCCGACGGTCGGGCATCTGCTCATCATCGGGTTCGAGATGATGGTCTGGGTCGGACTCTTCCGACTGCTCCGACCGCGCGGACCGTTGGGGCAGTGGCTCCGGACGTCGCCGGAGCAGCTCGGCTGGGTCGGCCGCCACCGGCGCGCCGTGCGCGCGTTCCTGCTGGCGGGGTTGGCGATGGTGATCGTCCTGGAGTCGCGCGGCTACGGCTTCACGGCGCGGCGTGTCGCGCTGGCGGGCGTGCAGTCGATCCTCCTCGTCGGATCGGGCTGGGCGATCCACCGGCATTCGGTCGGGCTGATCTCGCGCCACGCCTGGCGCTGGGGGCGTCGCGAGGCGCGGATCGCCGCGCGGCGCATGCCGACGAGATCGCACCGCCCGCCGACCTGCCGGGCCGGGTGAAGCACCTCTGCGGCGGGACGGTCGTGGGCCTCGTCGCGCTCGTCGGCCTCTGGGTCTGGGACGTCGACCTCGCGCTGTTCAACTACATCGGCGAGCAGCCGCTATGGCACGCGGGCGACCGGACCGTGGCCGTGGCCAACGTTCTCCTCTCCGCCGTCTTCCTCGGCCTCACCGCCGGACTCTGGCGCTACCTGAGCACGATCTTCACGCTCTTCGTCTACCCGAGGATGACGGAGGACCCGGGCGTCCGCTTCGCCGTCCTGACGCTCTGCCGCTACATCGTGCTGGCAGTGGGCACGCTCGCGGGGCTGTCGGCGATCCACCTGGGGCTGGACAAGATCGGCATGGTGCTCGCCGCCCTCGGCGTCGGCCTCGGGTTCGGCCTCCAGGAGATCGTCTCGAACTTCGTCAGCGGGATCATCCTGCTCGTCGAGCGGCCGATCCGCGTCGGCGACGTCGTCACCGTCGCGTCGATGACCGGCACCATCGACCGGATCAACATCCGCGCGACGACGCTGACCAACGGCGACAACCAGAGCCTGATCATTCCGAACCGCGAGTTCATCACCGGGAACCTCGTCAACTGGACCCACAGGGACAAGGTCATCCGGTTCGCCATCCAGGTGCACGTCGCCCGCGGGACCGATCACGAGATGGTCTCGGGCTTGCTCAGGGAGATCGCCGCGGCTGACGCGGACGTGCTGAAGGATCCCGCGCCTTCAGCCTTTCTCGAGGCGATCGGCCCGGTCGGCCTGTCGTTCGTGCTCTATGTCTTCGTGCCCGACCCCGGCTATCCCGGGAGGGTCAAGCACCGGCTCTGCGGCCAGATCCAGCGCCGATTCGCCGAGGCCGGTATCGAGATCCCGCTGCCGATCCACGAGGTTCGCTTCGCCCGGACCGAGCAGGACGTAGAGGCCGGCACGACGCGAGTCGACGGCCCCGAGCCGTCCACCGCGCGGGATGCACATCCTGGCGGCCGCGCGCGTCGCACCGCGGACGTGGGTTGAGGAACGGCCGCGCTGACGGCGGGGACCGGACGTCGCTTCTCGCGATTCCTCATCTTCCCCGCTCCGCCCGAGCGCATTCCGGGAATGTCGCTTTCGTGCGAGCCCGTGTCACCCCGGGTTGACAGGTACGCCGCACGGTCGGAATCCGTTTGACATCCCTAGATGCACTCTCTACGATGTGTGAACCTTTCATCGTGTGAATGCGTCGCCGTGCTCGCCCGCGGATGGACATCCGGGCGTGCGGGCGGCGTTTCGGCGCGATAGCCCCTGCCCCGCCGGCAGGTCTTTTCGTCCGACAGTGCCGCCCCGCGGGGGGTCGGCCCCGGGTCGTCTCCACCGGCCGTCGCGAGGGCGACGGCGCCGGGCCGTCCGCGCCCATCGGTGCGGAAAGGCATCGCCCGCGATACATCACCAGTTCGGTCGAATCGCTCGCACCGACCGCATGAAACGATCCGGCGGGATTCCCGGCCCGCCCCGCAGGGATGCGAGTCTCCCCCATCGCCGGCCTGCGAACTTCGTCCCATCTAACCCGGTCTCCCGAATCCTCCGGCCCAACGCCGCGGCAAGGTCGCTGCACAACCTGGAGCTGCCCACTCGATGCGACGTCCTATCCGAGCCCGCGCCTCGTCGAGGCTGCGCCCCGCGTCCCTGACGGTTGACATGCTGGAAGCCCGCCAGCTCCTGAGCACGGCCCCCCTCGAGGGGCCGACGGCGCTGCCGGCGGCGGGGCAGACCGTCCGCCCGCTGTACCAGGTCGGCGCCCTCGTGGCGAACCCGAACCCGCCCGCCGGGGCCTACACGCCGGCCCAGATCGCGAGCGCCTACGGCTTCAACGCCGTGCACGTTCGGCTCGGTCAAGGGCGACGGCACCGGCGAGACGATCGCGATCGTCGACGCCTACGACGACCCGAACATCCAGGCCGACCTGAACGCCTTCGACACGCAGTTCGGCCTGCCGGCCGCGACGGTCGACCCGGGTCAGCGCAGAGCGGCAGCTCGTCGCTGCCCGGCACCGACTCGACGGGCGGCTGGGAGCTCGAGGAATCGCTCGACGTCGAGTGGGCCCACGCGATGGCGCCCGGGGCGAAGATCGTGCTGGTCGAGGCCAAGCTCGACGAGCGACACCGACCTGCTCGCGGGCGTCGCGCTACGCCTCGACGCATGGCCAACGTCGTCTCGATGAGCTGGGGCGGCGGCGAGTTCTCCGGCGAGAACATCGTACGACAGCGACTTCAGCAAGGCGGGCGTGGCGTTCGTCGCGTCCTCGGGCGACAACGGCGCGCCGATCTCGTGGCCGGCCGCGTCGCCGAACGTGCTGGCCGTCGGCGGCACGGCGCTGACGCTCGGATCGGGCAACACGTACGGCGAGCGAGTCGGGCTGGAGCGGCAGCGGCGGCGGGCCGAGCGTCGTACGAGTCGCAGCCGTCGTACCAGTCGGGCGTCGTCACCCAGACGACGACGCGGGCCAACCCGGACGTCGCCTACGACGCCTCGCCCTCGACCGGGTTCGCCGTCTACGACTCGTTCAACTACAACGGGACGAGCTACGGCTGGATGCAGATCGGCGGCACCAGCGCCGGGGCGCCGCAGTGGGCGGCCCTGCTCGCCGATCGCCGACCAGGGCCGCGCCGCTGAGCAGCCAGCCCGCGCTCGACAGCACGAGCGCCCAGCAGGTCCAGGCGACCCTCTACGCGAACGCCAAGACGGGCGACTTCCACGACATCACCACCGGCAGCAGCACCGGCAGCCCGAATTACTCGGCCGGGGCGGGCTACGACTACGTGACGGGCCTCGGCACCCCGGTCGCGAACCTGGTGATCCAGTCGCTCGACGGCACGGTGACCGCCCCGCCGACTGACCACCTCGTCATCTCGGCGCCGACGACCGACGACCGCCGGCGGCGCGATTCAGCGTGACTGTCACCGCCGACACCGCGAGCAACGCGCCCGACGCCGGCTTCACCGGGACGGTCACGTTCACCAGCACCGACGGCCAGTCGGGGCTGCCGCTGACCTACACGTTCACGTCCGCCGACAAGGGCTCGCACACGATTCAGCGTCACGCTGAAGACGGCCGGCAACCAGACGGTCACCGCGAGCGACTCGGCGATCTCGAGCACCGCGACGACGTCGCCGATCGCCGTGCAGCCCGGCCGCCGCCAGCCAGTTCGTCCTGTCGGGACTCTCCTCGACGGCCACGGCCGGCGTGTCGCAGACGCTCACCGTCACCGCGAAGGACGCCTACGGCAACGTCGCGACCGGGTATACCGGAACCGTCGACGTCACGAGCAGCGACCCGACGTTCAGCCCGATCGTCGTACACCTTCACGACGGCCGACGCCGGCAAGCGCTCGTTCGCCGTGACGTTCAAGACGGCCGGCACGCAGTCGGTGACGGTCGCGGACACGTCGACGACCAAGTTCTCGGCCACGCAGTCGGGCATCACCGTGTCGCCGCCGGCTCCGCCTCGAGCCTGACGGCCACGGCGGTCTCGAGCAGCGAGATCAACCTCTCCTGGACCGGCGCGACCGGGGCCACCGGCTACATCATCCAGCGCAGCACGACCAGCACCGGCGGCTGGACGCAGATCGGCACGACCGCGGCCGGCACCACGACCTACTCCGACACCGGCCTGGCGGCGGGCACGACCTACTACTACCGCGTCCAGGCGACCGGCGGCAGCGGCTCGGCCTACAGCGGCACCGCCTCCGCCACGACGACCGGCACGAGCCCGGCGCCGGCCGGCACCGACACGCTCTGGGCGAACTCGTACACGCCGTCGGAGAACTACTACGCCTCCGGCTCGTACGACGTCGGCGTGAAGTTCGAGTCGACCGTCGCGGGCACGGTCACCGGCGCCCGCTTCTACAAGCAGACCTGGATGGGCGGCTATACCCACGTCGGCTACCTCTGGTCGTCGACGGGCCAGCTGCTGGCCTCGGCCACGTTCACCGGCGAGACGTCGTACGGCTGGCAGCAGGTGACCTTCTCGAGCCCGGTGTCGATCGCGGCGAACACGGTCTACATCGTGTCGTTCTCGACCGGCGGCGGCTACTTCGGCATCACGCAGCCCTACTTCTCCGGCAGCGGATACACGAACGGCCCGCTCGAGGCGCTGCCCAGCAGCACCGGGGGCGGCAACGGCGTGTACGGCAGCGGGACGGCGAGCTTCCCGAACATCAACAGCGGCGGTATGAACTTCTGGGCCGACGTGGTCTTCTCGCCCACGTCGTCATCGGGCGTCAAGACGGCCGCCCAGACCGCGGGTTTCGTGCCGACGGCCGGGCTCGTCGCTCCGCCGGTCCCCGCGCCGTCAACGGCTCCCGCGGCCGCAGCGAGCGTCGCTGTCGGCTCGCGTCCCGCGTCCGTCGCCGGCCAGGTGACGTCCGTCGTGCCGCAGGCCGCGACACTCGCGTCGTTCCGGCGTCGCGGGCTTCATTCGGATGGCTTCGGCTTCTGACGTCGCCGCTCGCCAGCAGCGCCGACGGCGCAGGGGGCCGGCACCTCATCAGGGTGCCGGCCTTCTTCGTTGGGCAGGCTCGCCCGGCTAGATCTGTGAGAACTCCGCCGGCTTGACCACGATGTTCGTGATCCCGCTCAGGATCACCTTGTCGGAATACTCCGGCATCCCGCTGATCCGCTTCCAGTCGGGATCGGTGCGGAACTTGTCCCACGCAGCCTTCAGCGCGGCGTCGCTCTCGAAGCCGAGCATGTAGGTCAGGTTCGGCATCTTGGCGCCGACGATCGCCTCGCCGAAGAAGACGGGGTTGAGGCCGACGCGGCGGAAGATGGCGATCTCGCCCGCGTCGTCGAACATCTCGATTTTCTTCTGGCCGGCCGCGACGCTCGGGCTCTCGTAGATCCGGAGCTGAAAGACCCTGTCCGGCCCTTTCGCGGGAGTCTCGAGCGTCGGCATCCCCTTGAAGGCGAGCAGCAGCGAGCTCTCCATCCGCTTGTACGCCGGCTTGCCGGGCGGCGGGGCGAGCACGGCCGCGCCCTTGGCCCGGACGTCCGCGTCGGTGGCCACGCCGTGAGTCGACGCCACAAGGGTAGCGGGCGACTGATGGCGAAGGACGACGTAGGTCGGGCCGCGGTCCTCGGCGGGATGGAAGACGCCGACCGTGGCGATCCCCGCCCGGTTCAGCGCGGGGATGGCGACGTCGCGCAGGAAGACGTCGAGCCCCGCCCGCTGCGACGCGTCGTCGAGGTGGTACTGGCGGATCTCGTAGAAGTCGCGCCCGCCCCCTCCGTCGGCGGCGTGCGCGGAGGTCGTGCTCATCATGGAAGCCAGCCCCACTCCGCCCGCCGCGAGGAATTCACGTCGATTCGCCACGTTCTGCCCTCCGCTCCGCCATCGCCCCGAAATGTCCCGCCAGGCCCGTTATTGGAGCGCGCGGCGCGAGCTGGGTCAAGCCTCCGGATCAGGCGGGGACGGCTGCGCCCGATCGGCGTTCTCCGCGCCGCGGGTCGCGCGCTCGCGTTTGTCGAAGAACGCCGGCGTCGGGGCCGTGTCGGGTGCATACGGTCCCGATGCGGGCTGCCCCGGGACGAGCGTCAGGCCAGCGCCCTCCGGAGGTCCTCGCGGAGGTCTTCGACGTCCTCGATCCCGACGCTGAGCCGGACGAGGCCGTCGTCGACGCCCCGGGCCGCGCGGACCTCGGCCGGGATGCTCGCGTGCGTCATCGTGGCGGGATGGCCGATCAGCGACTCGACGCCGCCCAGGCTCTCGGCCAGGCTGAAGAGCCGCGTCCGCGCGCAGGAACCGCAGCGCGGCCTCGCGCGCCGCCCTTGAGCCGGATGCTGATCATGCCGCCGAAGTCGCGCATCTGGCGGCGCGGCGACGTCGTGGTTCGGGATGATCCGGCAGGCCCGGGATAGTAGACCCGCTCGACCTGCGGCTGCGTCGCCAGCCACGCGGCGAGCGCCCGGGCATTGGCGCAGTGCCGCTCCATCCGGACGGCCAGCGTCTTGATGCCCGCGGAGGACGAGCCAGGCGTCGAACGGGCCGGGCACGCCGCCGGCGGCGTTCTGGTAGAAGGCGATCGGCTCGAGCAGGTCGCGCCGGCCGATCACGGCGCCGCCGATGACGTCGGAATGGCCGCCGAGGTACTTGGTCGTGCTGTGCACGACCAGGTCGGCCCCGAGCTCGATCGGCCGCTGCAGATAGGGCGAGGCGAACGTGTTGTCCACGGCCAGCAGCGCCCCGTGCTCGTGGGCCAGCTCGGCGATGGCGGCGATGTCGATGATCTGCAGCAGCGGGTTGGTCGGCGTCTCGATCCAGACGAGCTTCGTGGTCGGGCGTGAGGATCGCGGCGAAGCCCTGCGGGGCTGGCGTCCTCGGTGTAGCGCGGCGACCAGGCCCCAGGGCTTGAAGACGCGCTCGAGCAGGCGGAAGGTGCCGCCGTAGAGGTCGGCCGCGGCGGCGACCTCGTCGCCGGGCCGGAGGGTCGAGAGCACGGCCGTGGTCGCCGCCAGCCCCGAGGCGAAGGCCAGGCCCGCTCGCCCCCTTCGAGCGCCGCCAGGCAGGTTTCCAGCGCGGTGCGCGTCGGGTTGCCGCTCCGCGAGTACTCGTAGCCCTTGTGCTCGCCCGGGCGCCTCCTGGGTGAAGGTCGACGTGGCGTAGATCGGCACGACCGTCGCGCCGGTGGCCGGGTCGGCCTCCTGGCCGGCATGGATCGCGCGGGTCGAGAAGCCGTGGTCGGGATGTTCGGACGGCATCGTGATCAGGTCTCCCTCCGTCGGACTCCGATCGGCGTCACCGCGCCGCCGGCTCCAGTACTGGATCAGGTCGATCCGCGTGACGATGTCGACGACCGCGCTCGCCGGCGATCGCCAGCACGCCCGAGTTGCCCGCCAGCAGCAGGCGATACGCCTCGTCGAGGTGGACGCCGACGTCGAGCTGGGGCAGCGGCCGGGCCATGACGTCGCCGACGCGGACCGTCGCGCGGGTCGACGCTCGTCGTGCAGCAGCCGGGCGAGCGTGACCTCCTGGATGCTGCCGACCGACTGGCCGTCGCGGAGCACCGGGAGCTGCGAGATCCCGCGGGCCTGCATCAGCTCGACGGCCTCGGCCGCCGTGGCGTCGGGCGCGACGGTCACGAGCTCGCGCGGGCCGCGGGCGGCAGCAGGTCGCCGATCGGTCTCGGTCGGCGGCTCGGCATGGAGCAGCTCGTTCTCGGCGAGCCAGGCGTCGTCGTAGAACTTGCTCAGGTAATTGCGGCCCGTGTCGGGGCAGAGGGCGACGACCACGTCGTCGGCCGTGAGCCGCCGGGCGTAGCGCAGGGCCGCGGCCACGGCCGTGCCCGACGAGCCGCCGACGAGCAGGCCCTCGCGCCGGGCCAGCGCCGCGGGCCGTGTGGAAGCTCTCGGCGTCGCCGACGCGGATCCACTCGTCGACGACCTGGCCGTTGAGCGTCTTGGGGACGAAGTCCTCGCCGATCCCCTCGACCTTCCAGGGCCTGGGGCGAGTCGCCCGAGAGGACCGAGCCCTCCGGGTCGGCGCCGATGATCCGGATCTCGGGGTTCCGCTCCTTCAGGTAGCGGCCCACGCCCGAGATCGTGCCGCCGGTGCCGACGCCCGCGACGAACGCGGTGACCTTGCCCGCCGGTCTGCTCCCAGATCTCCGGGCCGGTCGTCCGGTAGTGGACCTCGGGGTTGGCGAGGTTGGCGAACTGGTTGGGCCGCCAGGCGCCGGGGATCTCGCGGGCCAGGCGGTCGGCGACGCCGTTGTAGCTCTCGGGCGAGTCGGGCGGGACGGACGTCGGCGTGATCACGATCTCGGCGCCGTAGGCCTTGAGCAGGCGGATCTTCTCGCCGCTCATCTTGTCGGGCAGGACGAAGATGCAGCGATAGCCCTTGACCGCCGCCGCCAGCGCCAGGCCGACGCCGGTGTTGCCGGCCGTGGCCTCGATGATCGTGCCGCCGGGCCGGAGCCAGCCGCGGCGCTCGGCCTCGTCGACCATCGCCACGCCGACGCGGTCCTTGATGCTGCCGCCCGGATTGAGCGACTCGAGCTTGACGAGGACCTGCGCCGGCACGCCGGCGGCCAGTCGGTTCAGGCGGATCAGCGGGGTCCGCCCGATCGCGTCGAGCAAGCTCGCGGCGACTCCGGGTCCGGAACCGGGTCGCGACGATTCGTGTGCCATCCCTGCCTCCCGGCCGGCCGTCGCGCGGCCTTCATCCCTGCCATGCGGGAGAGACCCGACGGGGGGCTTTCGCCTCCCTCGGCAAAGACGGCCGGCCAGTTCAGGGGACGGCCGAGGGGCCAGCGAACGAGTAGTGGAACCTCCATCCGTGGCGTTTCGAGTCGCTCGATCGTTCCCGTCATACTCCGTGGTCCGTCGGTGGAGAATTGTAGTCACAACGTGTTTGCATTGCCAACCCTGTCCCGATGCCCTCTGTGGCTTCCGACACCGGCGTGAGAGGGCGTTGCGGCCCTTGTCGATGTCGGCTCGATACCGATCTCCGTTATGCCCACGGCGAGCGATTCTTCTCGTGCGTCAACTCCGTGACGGGCGGGACTGCGCGCCTTACAATCATCACCGGCCGATGGGTGGCCGTGTTTGGGGCGATTCGCAGCCCGCAACCAGGAGGACGACCATGTCCCGCACCGACGAGACCGCGCGCGACCTGCTCTTCGGGCTGCTCGCGCTCCGGGACGGACTGATCGGTCGGGACCAGCTCGTCGAGGCTCTCGGCGACTGGTCGCGCGGCGGCGACCGGACCCTCGCCGAGGTGCTCGACGGGCGAGGCGCCCTGGGCGACCCGGCCCGCACCCTGCTCGATACCGTCGCCGGGATGGACCTGGACCCGCGGACCGCCGCCGCAGAGACCCTGGCTGCCGCGGGGATTCGCCCCGACCGGGGCGAGGCGACCCTGCCCGGCGGCGCGGAGCTGACCCGGACCGTTGCTGCGGGCGGGAGCCCGTCCCTATCTCAACCCCGTTCGCAGTCCCGGGACGACGGCGCGGCGCGCCGGACGGCGGCGGCCCGAGGTTTCGCGTCCTCCGGCCGCATGCGCGAGGCGGCCTGGGCTCAGTCGACGTGGCACTCGACCGGGAGCTGAACCGCGAGGTCGCGCTCAAGCGCATCCTCGACAGACACGCCGACGACCCCGGCAGCCGGGCGAGGTTCCTGCTGGAGGCCGAGGTCACCGGCGGGCTCGAGCACCCCGGTATCGTCCCCGTCTACGGCCTCGGCCACGACGAGGCCGGCCGGCCCTACTACGCGATGCGGTTCATCAAGGGCGACTCGCTCAAGGAGGCGATCGAGGCCTTCCACGGGGATGAGTCCCTGAAATCTGACCCCGGCCGCCGCTCGCTGGCGCTCCTCAGGCTACTGCGGCGGTTCGTGGACGTCTGCAACGCAGTCGACTACGCCCACGGCCGGGGCGTGCTGCACCGGGACATCAAGCCGGGCAACGTGATCGTCGGCAAGTACGGCGAGACGCTCGTCGTCGACTGGGGACTGGCCAAGCCGGTCGGCAGGCCCGAGGCGGCGGACCCCGGCGGCGAGCGGCCCCTGATGCCCTCGTCGGCCTCGGGCTCGTCCGAGACGCTGCCCGGCTCGACGCTCGGCACGCCCGCCTACATGAGCCCCGAGCAGGCCGCCGGAGATCTGGAGAATCTCGGGCCGCGGTCGGACGTCTACTCGCTCGGCGCCACGCTCTACTGCCTGCTGACGGGCCGGCCGCCGTTCGACGGCAAGAAGGTGCTCGAACTGCTCGCCGACGTCCGCGAGGGGAAGTTCCCGCCGCCGCGGGCCGTCGACCCGACGGTCGACCGGGCGCTCGAGGCGGCCTGCCTCAAGGCGATGGCGACGAGCCCGGCGGGCCGGTATCCGTCCGTGCGGGCTTTGGCCGACGACGTCGAGCGCTGGATGGCCGACGAGCCGGTGTCGGCCTGGCGCGAGCCCTGGACGAGGCGGGCCCGCCGTTGGGCACGGCGGCACCGGACGGCGGCGACGGCCGCGGCCGCGGCGGTGGTGGTGGCGATCGTCGGCCTCTCGGCGGTGCTCGTGGTCCAGTCGCAGGCACAGGAGCGGCTCGCGGCGAAGAACCGCGAGCTGAACGGGGCCAACGCCGATCTCGTCGCCGCGAACGGCCGCGTCGAGGCCCGGTTCGGCCTGGCGGTCGAGGCGATCCGCTCGTTCTCCGCGGGCGTGCAGGACGAGGACGTCCTCAAGAACGACGCCCTGAAGCCGACCCGCGACAAGCTGCTCCGATCGGCCGCCGCCTTCTACCGGAAGCTGGAGACGCTGCTCGAGGGCCAGGCCGACCGCGGGTCGCGGAGGACGTTGGCGCAGTCGTACTCCGAGCTCGCCGACCTGATCCACGAGGTCGGCGCGAAGTCCGAGGTGCTCGCCGCGGCCCGCAAGGCGACGGCGATCCGCCGCGAGCTGGCCGCCGACCCAACCGCCGGTGCCGGGCCGAGGCTCGACCTGGCCCGCAGCCTGAACACCGAGGGGATGCTCGCGTGGGAGACGGGTGACCGCCCGGGGGAGCTCGCCGCCAGCCGCGAGGCCCGCGACCTCGCCGCGCCGCTGGTCGCCGACCCGGTCGCGGCCGAGCCGGCTCGCGAGATCCTCGGCACCAGCCTGCACCGCATCGGCATCGTCCAGACCGAGTCGGGTCCCGCCGCGGAGGCCTCCGCGACCTACGACGAGGCGCTCGCAATCCGCCGTGCACTCGCCGCGGACCATCCCGACGTCGCCCGGTACCGCCGCGACCTGGCGGTCACGCTCAACAACATCGGCACCCTCAACAAGAGGCGAGGGCGTCCCGCCCCGGCGCTCGCCGCGTGGGCCGAGGCGCTCGCGATCCGCAAGGCGCTCGCCGAGGCGGAGCCGACCTTCACCCAGCTGGCCAGCGACGTGGCGCTGACCCACAATAACATCAGCATCCTCCACACGCTGGCCGGCCGGCACGACCAGGCGCTTGCCGAGGGTCGCGAGGCGCTGGCGATCTACGAGAGACTGGCGAGGGAGCACCCGGCCGTCGCCCAGTTCCGACGGGGCGTCGGGTGGTCGCTCAACAACATCGGAACGATCCAGGAGCGGGCCGGCCGGCCGGCGGAGGCGCTGGCCTCGTGGGCCGCGGCGATCCCGGTCCAACGCAAGCTGATGGAGGAGGATCCGGGCGTCGCGCTCTTCCGCTCCGACCTGGCGACGAGCTGCAACAACATCGGCTCGCTGCATTTCAACGCCGGCCGGACCGCCGAGGCCCTCGACGCCTTCCGCCAGGCCCTGGAGATCCGCGAGGGCCTCGCCCGCGACCATCCCGGGGTGGCCGAGGACCAGGAGAACCTCGCCGTTGGCCTGGGCCAGATTGGCAAGGTGCTCGCCCGGCGGTCGGACCACGCGGCCGCGGCGGCCGAGTTCCGCCGCTCGGTCGCGATCGCGGCCCGCCTACCGGAGTCGCCCGAGACGTCTTACAACCTCGCGTGCTCCCGCGCCCTGCTGGTCGGCAGCCTGACCCGCCTCGGTAGCGCCCACGCCGAGGCCGACGCCGAGGGGCGCGCCGCCGTCGCCGGGCTCCGCCGCGCCTTCGATGGCGGCATCCGGAACCCCGCGATCTACCGCGACCCGGACCTCGACGCGCTCCGCGACCGCCCGGACTTCCAGGCGCTCATGGCGGATATCGCATTCCCCGCGAATCCGTTCGGAAGCGATGAGGCGTGCGGCGGCCGAGGCGGACGACGCGGCAATCGACGGTTCTCCCGGCCTCTCCGCTGACGTATGATCCATCCGCGGCCGTGGACTGGGTTTCAGATCCGAGTAGGGACACGAAATGGCGACACAAGGACCGTCCCCCGCGTTGTTTTTCGACACGATCGGCGCCTATCAGCGGACCGAGGCGCTTCGGGCGGCCATCGAGCTGGACCTGTTCTCGTTCGTGGCGGCCGGGCGGACAACGGCGACCGAGCTGGCCGATTCCTGCGGGGCCGCGGCCCGGGGCGTCCGAATCCTGGCGGACTACCTGACGATCGTCGGCTTCCTTCAGAAGCAGGGCGATCGTTACCGGCTGACCGACGACTCGAAGGTGTTCCTAGACCGCGCGTCTCCGGCCTACGTCGGAGATGCCGCGCGGTTCATGCTCGCGCCCGAGTTGCGGGAGAGCTTCCGGCAGCTGACGGCGGCCGTGCGACGGGGTGGGACGGCGATTTCCGAGGAGGGGACGGTCTCCCACGACAATCCCGTCTGGGTCGAGTTCGCCCGGGCGATGGCGCCGCTCATGCAGATGCCGGCCCGGCTGCTCGCGGGCCTGGTCGGCGGGGACGCCGGGCAGGCCGCTGCGCGTGCTCGACGTCGCCGCGGGGCACGGGCTGTTCGGCATCACGATCGCCGAACGCTATCCTCAGGCCCACGATCACGGCGCTCGACTGGCCCAACGTGCTGGCCGTCGCGGAGGAGAACGCGCGCCGAGTCGGTGTCGCCGACCGTTATGCCTTGCGTCCGGGCAGCGCCTTCGATGTGGACTGGGGCGGCCCTTACGACATCGTCCTGCTGACGAACTTCCTGCACCACTTCGACATTCCGACCTGCGACCGACTGGCGGTCAGGGCGCACGCGGCGCTCGGCCCGGGCGGGCGGGCCATCACGCTGGATTTCATCCCCGAGCCCGATCGCGTCTCGCCTGCGGCGACGGCCGGCTTTGCGCTGGTGATGCTCGCCACGACGGCCCGCGGCGATGCCTATACGTTCGAGGAGTATCAGGGCATGTTCGCCCGCGCCGGATTCCCGCGCAGTGAATTCCACGCACTGCCGCCGACGACGCAGCAGGCCGTCGTTTCCCATAAAGATTGAACCGAAGGCCGGCGGCGCGCGTCCGACACACTCACGCGGATCACCGCGCGGATGCACGTGTGCGGGCGCGTACGTCTTCCGCGTTCGCCTGGGCGGCCTGCCGACCGGCCCTTTCTCGATGTCCTGAAGGTCACACCGAATTACGTAATCGCATTATCTTATATGATTGTCGATCTGGACACTGTTGAGAGATCCGCCAGACTCATGGCGCAGTCCCTTGCAAGCTCGACGGAGTCCCCTACTCTGAATCGCCTCGTGTGCACGCTGCGACCTCAGATCGGGCCGACCGGGTTGTCGACAACGCCGGCATTTTCGGCCGCCTGACGGAAGAATCGAGCCCTTGCTGATCGATTTATCGATTCGCCCCAGCGAAGGGCCAGCCGCCGCCCCAGCGCGCCTTGCGGACGCACCTCTCGGGTCCCCGCCGGAGTGGGGCGGCGATCGTCAGCCTGAAACGTCACGCTCATCATCCGATGAACATCCATTCGAGGGGGTTTGCATGTCGGCCACCGGCCGGCTGAAGGACCGCTCCGCTTCCCGGAACCGCGCGCGTCTCCGCCGCCGATCCCCCGAAGCCAATGGACCCCGCGAGAGGTGCGTGCTGCTTCACCTCGCTGTCTGCCGTCCTTAGCACGCTACGGTCCGCGCTTCCGAAGCCGACTGCCCGAGTCGGCTTCCGGGCGACCACATCGAAGCGGGTTGCGGTAGGTCGGACGACATGAGCCAATGATGGCTGGGGCACGTCGCGACGCTCATGGAGGCCACCACCGGCTTGGGGAGACGGAGCCCCCCGGCGCGGGCACGGTCGGCGTGGCCGTCCCCGCAGGGTCGTCGTGCAGAGCGACCGATCCGGGCCTCGCGCCGGCGATCGATTCCGGCGAAGTAGACTCCCGCGGATGCGGCCCGCGGCGACCGCTCGCGGGCTCCTGCGTCGCGGGAGCTGCTCGCGGGTGTGGTGCGGGCGTCTCGTCTCGATCAACTCTCCGGGACGACGACCGGCGCGGGCACGTCGTCCGATCGGCCGAAGGGCGACGGCGCTCCTTCGCCGGCTCATGGCCCGACACGGCGTCCCGTTTACAGGCCGCGAGTGGTCAGGCTCAAGAAGGCCAGCTCATCCCGCGGATCGGCGGCCGGCCGGGTCTCGGGAGAGAGACTCAGAAGGTCCATCTCGCGGCGAGCCCCCTCGTCGGTCGTGTCGAGGCTCGTCCGAGAATCGACGGGATCGAGAGAGAGGCTGAGCCGATCCAGGTCTCGCCGAGAGTCGTCAGCCTCTTCGGGCCTCGCAAAGTCGTAGGCTCGCTGCGGGGGTAGAAAGCGTAGCACGGGAACGGGGATGGTAAGACGGGCCATGGTGAGGTCCTTGCTTGAGATCGGGGTGGCGAGGGACTCGCCGCGGCCCGAGACGCGTCGGGACGGGGGACCGAATACCGCGAGGAATGCGGGGACGTGCCCCGAGTATCCGTCGCCTGACCCCGACCCAGGGTTGATACGGCGACGAGCGGAAGGGCGATCGTTCTTGGAAGCACGGCGCGTGCCAGGGGTGTGCGCACGCCCGCGAACTTCCCTAAATTGCGGTCATACTTGGGGATGAATGCGGTGACCCGTGTACGCGCCCGAACCGGCCGAGTCCCCGGCTACAGCCCCGACGCGGCAGGTTCTTGCCGGCGCGGCGGAGTCTTGCCGGGCGGCGGATCGGGCTACTGGAGGGAGTAGCGATTCATCTTGTAGCGCAGGGTGCGGACGCTGATCCCGAGGACCTGGGCCGTGCGCTCGCGGTGGTTGTCGCACTGGGCCAGGGCCGCGAGGATGGCGGCCTTCTCCGTCTCCTGGACCGCCGCGTCGAGGTCGAGGATGCCCGGTCGGCGGCGGCGCGTGCATCTCCTTGGGCAGGTCGTCGGCGTGGATCACCGGGCCCTCGACGGTCACCACGAGCCGTTCGATGCAGTTGCGCAACTGGCGGACGTTCCCCGGCCACGAGTAATCGCAGAGGACGCGCATGGCCGCCCCGGCCACCTGCTTGGGCTCGCGCCGGTGCCGCGCGCAGGCCCGTCTGGAGGAAGTGCTCGACGAGCAGGGGGATGTCGTCGCGCCGCTCGCGCAGGGGGGGCAGGCGCAGGGGGACGACGTTGAGGCGATAGTACAGGTCCTCGCGGAGCTTGCCCTCGGCGACCAGCTCGTCGACGTCGCGGTGGGTCGCGGCCACGAGCCGGACGTCGAGCGGGATCAGCTCCTCGCCGCCGAGCCGGCGCACCTCCCGCTGCTCGAGGACGCGGAGCAGGTCGACCTGGGTCTTGGGGGCCATCTCGCCGACCTCGTCGAGGAACAGCGTGCCGCGCTGCGCCATCTCGAACCAGCCCGGCTTCCGGCGCAGCGCGCCGCTGAAGGCCCCCTTCTCGTAGCCGAACAGCTCGCTCTCGATGAGCGTCTCGGGCAGCGCCCCGACGTTGGCGGCGACGAACGGGCCGTCGCGGCGCGGGCTCAGGTTGTGGATCGCCCGGGCGATCAGCTCCTTGCCCGTGCCGCTCTCCCCCTGGATCAGGACCGTCAGGTCGGTGTCGGCGACCTGGCGGATGCACGAGAAGACCTCGCGGATCGCGGCGCTCTGGCCGATCATCTCCGGGAACTCGCCCGCGGCGGCCAGCCGGTCGCGGAGCAGGCGGTTCTCCTCCCGCAGGCGGTGGTGCTCGAAGGCCTTGCGGACCTGGAGCCCCAGCATCTCCAGGTCGACCGGCTTGGCGAGGTAGTCGTGGGCCCCGAGCCGCATCGCCTCGACGGCCGTCTCGATCGTCCCGTGGGCGGTGATCACCAGGATCAGCGTCTCCGGCCAGCCGTGCTTGATGTCCCGCACCAGGTCCAGGCCCGGAGAGCGGGCCGGGCATCTTCAGGTCGGTGATCACCAGCTGATGGGGCAGCGCGCTGGAAGAGTGCCCAGGCCTCGGACGCGTCCGCCGCCGTCGAGACCTCGTACGACTCCTCCTCCAGGGCGAGCCTGAGCCCGGAGCGGATGTTCGGCTCGTCGTCGACGATCAGGATGCGGAAGGGCGCGTCGCTCATGGCTCACCTCCGGCCCCGGCCGCCGGCTCCAGGGGGATGGCGATGCGAGAACGTCGTCCCGTGCGGGACCCGTCCGGAACTCGATCCGGCCCCCGTGCTGGCTGACCACCTTCTCGGACAGGGCCAGCCCCATGCCGGTCCCCCGGGCCTTGGTGGAGAAGTAGGGCTTGAACAGGTCCTGCTGGATCTCCGGCGCGATCCCCGGCCCGGTGTCGGTGACCTCGACCCGGAGCTCGCCGTCCCGGGCCGAGGCGCCGCAGGACGAGGCTCGCCCCCGTCGGGCATCGCCTCCAGGGCGTTGATCACCAGGTTCAGGACCGCCTGCTTGAACTTGTCGGCGTCGAGCGGCACCCGGGGCAGGGCCGACTCCGGGCCGACGCAGCGTGACCTCGACGTGCTGCTGGTCCGCCTGCGGGCCGATCAGGCGGACCGTCTCCTCCAGGAGCTCGAGGACGTCGGCCGGCCGCAGGGTCAGGCGCTGGAGGCTGGCGAAGTCGCGGAAGCTGTCGAGGACGCCGTTGAGCCGGAGGATCTCGGACTTGAGCACGCCGATCAGCTCGTCCACCGGCTTCGTCGGGACCGGGTCGCCGAGCCGCTTCTCCAGGAGCTGGACGTGGATGCTCAGCGCCGTCAGCGGGTTCTTGATCTCGTGGTGCAGCCCGGCGGCCAGGGTGCCCAGGCTGACGAACCGCTCCATCCGGCGGACCCGCTCCTCCATCAGGACCCGGTCGCTCACGTCGCGCAGGAGGATGATGCAGCCGAGCGCCTGCCCCGCCGAGTCCTTGAGGACGTGGGCGTCCGCCCGGATCCGCCGCACGCGGCCGCCGCGGTCCAGGGCGAAATCCTGGTCCCAGACCGCCGCGTTGCGCTCGGCGACCCGGTCGGCCAGGTCGACCAGGGGGACCCCCACCGAGCGCAGATGCTCGCCAGCGGCCGGCCGACGCACTCGGACTCCACGCCCAGGATCCGGATCGCGGCCGAGTTGATGCCCGTGACGTCGTCGCGGAGGTCGGTCGTGATGACGCCCTGATCCATGCTGGCCAGGATGTCGAGGGCGAGCAGCTTGACCTGGTGCAACATCCGGAGGATGGCGAGCTGCCGCTGCTGGAGCCAGAGCATCGCCAGCGTGCAGAGCAGCGAGCACGGCCGAGGCGGTCGACCGGACGATGATCCGGGTGCCGATGTCCCTCCGCAGGGCGCCGATCTCGGCCGCGGACACCGCCCCGGGCCTCGTCCAGCCAGTCGCCCAGCAGGCGATACTCCGCGAAGACCTGGTAGGACGGCGGCGGCGCTCAGCGCCAGGGCCAGCAGGAGCATGACGAGGACGATCGCCGCCGTCCTCGGGATCTGGGCCTGGACTTCCGAGGCCTTGATGCGGATCATCGGGCGCGACCCCCTCACCCAACCTCCCGGCGGCCGTCCGGGGCCCCGGGATCGGGTCTTGGCTGAAATCTTTGGACTCTCATTCTTGGATTCACCGCACATTGTCGCTCCGTCCTCCCGAGCTTGTCAAGGATATCGGCATTCGATCCCACGCGGGGCGGTGGACACGGGCGGGAGGCCCGATCCGGGGCGGAGAGACCTCGGCAGGCGCCGGCGGCAAGGACCTGCCCCCGCCTGCAATTCCTTGCCGGGCACACCGCCGCGAGGTTGGCCGGGCGGAACCCGCCGTTCGGAACAGATGTCCCTTAGATGTGTTTCCAAATCACTTACGACGACGCATGTGGGCGGCGACCGTCTCCGGTACGCGACGTGCTCTGGTGGTCTCGCACGCTCCCTACGGGGCGTCACGTCAAGCGATGCTGCCAAGGGGTCCGGGAATTCGGTCGAGAGTCGGCCTCAAACCGAGAGGCCGGTGCGCCGGTCTCGACGCGCTCGGGCCTCTCGGCGCGGCCAGGGCTCCGGTCGACCCATTTCGCGAGGCGATTCCTTGCCGCTCTCTTCGATGCTCCTGCTGGCCGTCCGCCCAACGGGCCGGGCGACGATCGAGTCCACCTCGACACGTCGCCGCCCGCGACGTTCGACGTAAGGCTCGCCCCTCGCGAAGGCGAGGGCGACCCCGTCCGGCCCGGCCCCTGCGAGGGTCGTCCGAGGACGCGAGGAGGCAGCACGGCAGCGCCGCCCGGCCCCGCGGTCGGAGACCGCGGCCCCGCCGCCCCCTCGCGAGCCCGGGCGTCCCACGGTTCATCGTCGCGCCGTGCGCAGACATCGGACCTCACGAGGGCCTCCGCGCCCCGGGTGATCGCCGGATTCGTCGGTCGCATGCCCCGTATCCCCCAGGTCGTCCTAATCAGATCGTTCCGGAGGTCAGCCGCATTCGCGCGGCTCGACCGCGCCGGTCCCCACCCCTGCCGGATTCCTCTCCTCCAAGAAGGGCTGGTCCTATGCAAGTCGGTTCCACTCCTCACAGATGAGAAGCCTCAGAACGGCCTGGCCGGCCTGAAGCACTGGCGGCACGACCTCGTCGCGGGGCTGGTCGTCTCGCTGATCTCGCTGCCGTTCTCCCTGGGGATCGCCGTGGCCTCGGGCGCGCCGCCGATCTGCGGGCTGATCTCGGCGATCATCGCCGGCCTGGTCCTGCCGTTCCTGGGCGGGTCGTTACGTGACGGTCAGCGGGCCGGCCGCCGGGCTGGCGCCCGTCCTGCTGGCCTCGATGCTGCTGCTCGGGCGCGGCGACCTGGCGGTCGGCTACCCGCTCCTGCTCGTGCGCCATCTGCCTGACGGGCCTGGTGCAGGTCGTCCTGGCCAGGTTCAAGCTGGCCCGCTTCAGCGCGCTGTTCCCGGCCTCGGTCGTCGAGGGGATGCTCGCGTCGATCGGGCTGCTGATCATCGCCAAGCAACTGCCGCTGCTCTTCGGCCATCCGTTCCAGGCGCACGACTTCTGGCGCATCCTGGCCGAGGCGCCGTCGCAGTTCTTGCAGCATGGACCCGAAGGTCTTCTTCGTGGGCGTCTTCTGCCTGGCGCTGATCTTCGCGCTGGCGTCGCTCAAGGCGCGCTGGCTGAAGGTCGTGCCGCCGCAGGTGATCGCGGCGGCGGTCGGGCTGATCCTGGGCTGGCTCCTGGGCCTGAGCGGGGATCGCCTGATTCAGATCCCCGACCAGCCGTTCAAGCACGGCATCGTCCTGCCGAACTTCCGGGGGCTGTTCGCCGACCACTCGCTCTGGTGGGCGCTGGCGACGACGGTCCTGACCCTGACGCTGATCGACGGCGTCGAGTCGCTGGCGACGATCGCGGCCGATCGACAAGATCGACCCGTTCCGCCGCAAGTCGGACCCGAACCGGACGCTCTTCGCGATGGGCGTCTCGAACATGTGCTCGAGCCTGGCCGGCGGGCTGACGATCATCCCCGGCGGCGTCAAGAGCACGACCTGCATCGTCGGCGGCGGCCGGACGCAGTGGGCCAACTTCTACAACGCCTGCTTCCTGATCATCTACCTCGCTGCTGGGCCGGAGCGTGATCAACCTGATGCCCATGAGCGCCCTGGGCGCGATCGTGATCTACACCGGCTACAAGCTCTGCGCCCCGAAGGTCTGGAAGCACGTCGCCCACATCGGCAGCGAGCAACTGTTCGTCTTCGCGACCACCGTGCTCGTCACGGTCTCGACCGACCTGCTCTGGGGGATCGCCGCCGGCATCGTGGCCAAGCTGCTGCTGGAGGCCTCGATCGTGTCGCAGGGTGGAGAAGGACGGCCGCGGCGAGCGGCCGCGCGGGTCGGCCCGTCGATCGGGGCGTGGCTGGGCCGGACCGGCGAGCTCTTCCGCAACCCGGTCGTGCAGACGAGGCGCGGTCGGCGACGCCTACCACCTCTACTTCGGGCGGCCGCTGGTCTGCTTCAACTCCATGCACCTCGACGCGGCGCTGGCCGAGATCCCCAGCCGGCAGCTCGGCCGTCTACCTGCACGTCACCGACCTGGTGACGCTCATCGACCACACCGCGGCCAGCACGCTCCTGGAATTCGTCGAGAACTTCAAGCGCACCGGTCGCGGCATCGTCCAGATCGTCGGTCTCGATCGGCTGCAACGCCGCTCGGCCGACGATTCCTGCCTCCGCGTCAGCGCGCCGATCCTGGCCGAGGAACGGTCCAGGCGCCCTGTCGGAACTGTCCCGACTCAGCCTGCTCCCGGGTCGGCAACGAGGACACCGACCCGATCGCCTACCTCGAGCGGATCAGCCTGACCCACGTCGGGGCGATCGCGAACCGGGACGACTGGGCCGACCACCCGATCACGAACGCCTTGATCGGCACCTTGCGGTACCTCGCCCGCACGGCCAGGGCAGCGACGGCCTTCGTCCGGACGCTCGGCATCGGCGACGGCGTGGAGGTCATCGGCGACACCCGTGACCTGGAATGCCTTAGCCTCACGGCGACGGAGACCGGCGACGCGCCGGGCAAGGTCCGGGGTCTCGACTACGCTCACTTCGCCAAACCCCCGCGGCCCGGTGCCGACGGAGACCGGTCATCGCTTGACCGATTCATGTGATAAAGACTCTGAAGAACATCGGCGTGCCCATGCGCCTTGGGCGGATGCATGGGACGCCGGGAGCACCTCCCGGAGGCCCGCCATAGACGTCGCCGACCGCTCCGGCCCCGAGCGGCTCCGGCCCTCGCGGACCGGCAGGCGGGCAAGGCCCGCTACTTCGGGTCCGCGCCGTCATCCTCGCCGAGGCTGGCCGGTCCGCGCCGGAGATCGCGCAGGGCCTCGGCGCCGGTCGGCGCACCGTCCAGGAGTAGCGCGACAACGCCGAGTGCCTCGACGGCCTGATCGACCGGTCCTGCCCGGGGCGGCCCTGGCGGCTGACGCCGCCGCAGCTCGTGCAGTTCCGCGGGCGGCCCCGCCATCTCCGCCCGCGCCATGCCTCGGAGCTGCCCCATGCGGCGGGCCCTGAAGAGCCGCGGTTGGGGAAGTGTCGGTGGAGATCGTCGTTGACAATCGCGGGGACGTCGACCAGACTGAGCTTGCCGCTAGAGCACCGGTCCCCTCGCGGGGCCTCTCGACCCGGACTCACGGCCCTCATGCCCAGTCGTCGACGGCCGACCGCGGATCTCCGATGACCCATCCGCTGCGACGAGCCCTGATCGCCTCGCTGGTCGCGTTCCACGCGGCGCTGATGCTGTGCGGGCCGTGCCTGCATGCGATGCCGGGGCTCGACCATCGCGCGGGGCTGGGGTCGACGGCCCGGGATTCGACCGAGTGGTCGACCGCCCGTGAGGACTCCGCGGACGACTGCCCGATCTGTCAGCTCGTGGCCCAGGGCCAGCTGCCGATCGAGGCCAGCACGGTCTCCTCGACGGCGCTCGTCGCCCGATCGACCGGCAACGCGGCGCCGGTGGCGGACGTCGTCCCACCCGCCCTCCCTTCGTGCCCCCGCGCCCCGCCCGCCGTGCGCGTCCCGTCGTGAGCGTCGCCTCGCCGGCGCCCGCCCGCCCGCGCCGTATCCCCGCCCGCTGAAATCCTCGCCGATGGCCGGACGACTCGGGCACGAGCCCCGGCGCGTCCGCGCGAGCGGAAGGAGCGGGCGAGGCGATCGCAACAAAGGGCGTCCTTCGTAAACAGGTCCTTCGCACCGCCGCGGGCTGCGCCCGGGCGTCGCGCCGCGCCCGATCGCCGTCAATGGCGTCCGTGGCCGCCCATGGCCGTGAAGGCTGAGATCAGATCTCTCGCCCGTCGTCCGTGCCTCACTGCACAGGCGGGTCCGGCTCGCGCCCCTGGCGGCGTTGCGTCCTCACAAAGATAGCGGAGACAGAATCATGTCGGCGTCCATTTCATCGCCGCTCCTCGCGCCCGAGGCCCGGCGCGGCCGGCTCGCGGGACGGCTCGGTCTCGCCGGGGGCTGGGTCTCGATCGGCTGCCCGATCCACTGCGCGCTGGCCCCCATCGTGGCGACTTCGCTCCCGTTCCTCGGTGAAGGCCCCGTCGGCGAGGCGCTGGAAGGCGGCCTCATCGGCGTCTCGGTCGTGCTCGGGGTCGTGGGTGCGGGACTCGGTTACCGGGCGCACCGGTCATGCCGCGTGCCGGCCGCACTGGGGGCGGGGGTTGTGCTGCCTGTCCTGGGGCGGCTCGTCGAGGACATCGGATCGGGCCGCCCGGGGACGGGGCTCATGGTGGCCGGCGGAATCGTCGCCGGGCTCTCGCACTTCTTGAACCGCCGGTGCCGCGCCGCGTGCGGGCCGCGTGGCGTGGGAGGCATCGCCTCATGACCTTTATGGAACGGGAGAGCTCGGCGGGCGCCCCGAGCTGGCCGGCCCGTCTGGGCGACTTCATCGCGACGGACCACCCGTCGCGACTCGACCCCTACGTCAAATGGGTCCGCCGACCGCTGCCGATCCTGGTCCTCGCCGTGATCGGCGCGGCGCTCTGTGGGATGTTCCTCCATCCGCAAGGTTTCGTCCTGGCGCTCGGGCTCGCGGCCGTCGTCGCCGTCGGCGCGACCTGGCCGTGGGTGAGCCTGCGCGGGGTGCGCGGCTCGCTCGCGTTCGAGAAGGCGCGGGCCCGCGAGGGCGAGCCCGTCGGCGTTCGGCTCGAGTTCCGAAACCGATGCCCGTGGGGCGTCTGGGGCCTCGTGGTCCGCGGCGCTCTCTCCGACGGCGAGGAGGGCGAGCCCGGCCTCGGCGTCGCGAGGCTCGGCGGATGGAACACGGCAGTGGAATCGGCGCCATTCACGCCGAGGTGCCGCGGCGAGTATCCGCTCTCCACGCCCCGGGTCGCGACCGGCTTCCCGTTCGGGCTCCGCACGGCGTCCCGGCACTTGACCGTCCCGGCGCCCTTGCTCGTCTGGCCCCGGACGTTCCCGGTCGGCCCGGTCCCGACGGCGGCCGGGGGGCGGAGCTTCGAGGGGTCGGCCGTGCGCGACCGCGCGGGGCACGCGGGCGACCTGCTGGGCGTCCGGCCCTATCGGCGGGGCGACCCGCTCAAGCGCGTCCACTGGCCGCAGACGGCGAGGAACGGCGAGCTGATCGTCTGCGAGCTGCAGGAGTGCGCCGTGCCGAGGGTCCAGGTCATCCTCGACACCCACCCGGAGTCGCACGCCGGCTCGGGCGCCGACGGCTCGCGCGAGTGGGCGATCCGGATCGCGGCAAGCTTCCTCGAGGACTGGGCCGGCCAGGGCGCCGACGTCGAGGCCGTTGTCGGGGGCCGCGTGCTCAAGCCGCTGCGGGGCTCGGTCCGGTCGAGACAGGCGTACTTCCTCGACGCGCTGGCCCGGCTCGGCAACGACGACTTTCTCCGCCTCCTTGACCTGCTCGACCTGCCGGCCTGCCGCGAGTTCGGGCAAGGGCTCCGGGTCGTCGTCGCGACCGACCGGGCGCTGGCGCGCGTCGTCCCGGCGGCTTCTCGAGGCGTCGCCCAGCGCTTCGTCGTCCTGAAGAGTGCGTCGTTCGCCGGCCGGGCGGGGTCGCCCGCCGACCCACCACTGCACGTCCGCCCGTGGGTCATGCTCGACGGTCCCGCGGGCATCCCGCGGCGGCTCCGCGAGGCGTGGAAGGAGGTGCCCCTTGGCGCCTGAGAATCGCACCGGCCGGCTGATTCGGGGCGTGGCCCTGGCCATGACCGCGCTGGCGACGGCCCTGATCGAGCTGGCGATCGCCGAGCCCGAGCGGCCGGCGCTAGTTTCGCTGGCGTGGGCCGCCGGCCTGATGGCCCCGGTCCTTGCGGTCGCGTGGCGACGCACGCGGGGCGGATCGAAGGGCGAGACGTCGCCAATCGCCGTCCTCGTGCTCGTGGCGGTCTTCGCGCTGCCGTTCGCGATCGACGCCGGCCGCGCCGCGTGGTTCGGGCGGGGGCGGATGCTCGAGATCCTCCTCCTGGCGGCGACGCGGAACCTCGGGCTGGGCCTGGCGGCGTTCTCCGACCGGGTCGTCTTCGCCAGGCTGGCGGCGCTCCTCAGCCTCTTCATGGTCGCGGTCTCGTCGGCGATGGCCGAGGGGGCAGCGGCGATCGCGATCGTCGGACTCTACGCCGCGGCCGGATGTTTCTGGCTGATGCTCACCTACTGGGCCGCCCTTCGTCTCCCGGATAAGGCCGGGGGCCGTGTCCGGTTCCCGGTCGCGACGCTGGCCGTGATCCTTATCCTGATCGGGTCGGTCCTCGGCCTCGCCGCCGTCGGGCCGATGCGGGCCGCGACGGTCCTCGCCGGGCTGATGCCGACCTCGGGCGGGACGTGACTGGAACGACCCCGACGCCCGCGGCGGCGTCAACGACGGCGACAACGAGGTCGCCGCCAGCGAGAAGCCGGAGAGCGTCGGGTTCACCGAGAGCGAGGTCTACCTGGAGACCGACCGGCCCAGCCTCTACGACGCCTTCAACGAGACGTACGGCGAGCCGTTCAAGCCGAAGAAGCAGGAGCGGATGATCGCCCTGGGCCCGCAGGACGTCCGGGAGCAGAAGGAGCGCCCGGCCGAGAACCTCCAGGCCGGGCGGCAGTTCCCGCCGTCTCGCGGAGGCCGCCTCGCAACCGCCGCGGCGGCCCGGCGACCGCCGGGCGAAGGCGGTCGTCTACGTCAAGGGGCCGACCCCGCTGCACCTGCCGCTCGTCGGCCTACGACCACTTCGACGGCAACGACCTGGGTCGAGGAGCGGCCGATGCATTCGCCACCTGTACTTGACGGCCGAGGCGAACGCATGGTTCCGCTGTCGATAGGCCCCGCCCCGCGATCTTCGCCGGGGCCGTCGCGCACCAGATCAAGATCGGCACGCTCGATTCGAGCCCGCTCCCGGTCCCGCCGCACGTCGACGCGGTTCCGCGTCGGCAGCGTCAACCGGCGCGACTTCTTCGGCTGGGCGCAGGACGGGATCTTCGGATGGCGCCGCGGACCGTCCCGGCCGGCACGGTCGATCGAGACCGAGGCCCGGACGGTCGACCCGCGCCGACTCGCGGGGTCTTCGCCCCGGCGCCGATCCTGTCCGCGGCCGATCGCCACACTGTCGTTCGACGGCGGCTACGCGATCGACCCGGCGGTGGCCGCGCTGGCGAGCTCTGGACGGCCGGGATTCCCCGGGGCTGGGCGCAGGTCGAGGCGGTCATCGCCGCCCTGCGCAGCGGCTACACGCACGACCGATCGGCGACGGCCCCCGCCGATTGCACGGACGTCGTCGCCGACTTCCTGCTCCGGTCGCGGCGCGGCCCCGACTACCTGTTCGCGACCGCGGCGGCCGTCGCTCCTCCGGTCGCTCGGCTATCCCGACCCGGGTCGTCAGCGGCTTCTACGCGGCGCCCGAGACGGTACGACCCGCGGACGCGGCACACGCCCGTCGACCCGCGAGGACGTCCACTTCTGGGCCGAGGTCCGGCTGCCGAGCGGGACCTGGGTCGCCGATCGAGCCGACGCCCGGCTACGAGCTGATGGGCCCGTCGATCCCCTGGGCCGAGCGGCTCGCCGGGCTCGTCGCCGCGGGGTATCGCTGGGCGCGGGAGCACCCGCTGCTGGTCGCGTTGGTCGGCCTCGTGTGCCTCTGTGCGTGCCGGCTCCGCCGCGAGATCCTCGACGGGCTGGCGACCCTCGCCTGGCGACTCGACCTCGCGGCGCGACCCGCGGCGTCGGGTCGTGCAGACGCTCCGGCTCGTCGAGCGCCGGGCGCGGTGGGCGGGCCGGCCGCGGCCGCCGGGGCAGACGCCGGGCCGCTGGTACCGGGCCGTCGCGGTCGGCGGCGTCGGCGGACCTCCGCGACGACCTCGAAGGCCTCGTCCGCCTGGCCGACTGGGCCGTCCACGCGCCCGACACGCCGGGCCTGCGCCGGCCCTGGTCCGATCGACGACATCGACGCGACCTGCCGCCGGGCGGTCCGGGCCTGGACGCTCCGGCGGTTCCGCGGGCGTCCGCTCCCAGCGCTTGAGGAGTGATCGACGATCATGCAATCGACTGTCCAGTCGACGAACGGCCCGATGACCGAGCCGAGGCTGGAGGCGATCGACCGGGTCCGGTCGGCGCTGAACGGCGCGCTCCGCGGCAAGGCGGAGGTCGTCGAGCACGTGCTGGCCTGCCTGCTGGCCCGGGGGCACCTGCTGTCGAGGACCTGCCGGGCCTGGGCAAGACGACGCTGGCCAAGGCCCTGGCGCAGGCGCGTCGGCGGCAAGTTCGCGCGGGTCCAGTGCACGCCCGACCTGCTGCCCGGCGACATCACCGGGTTCCGCGTCTTCGACCAGAACACCCGCGAGTTCGAGTTCCTGCCCGGGCCCGTCTTCGCCGACGTGCTCCTGGCCGACGAGATCAACCGGACCACGCCGCGGACCCAGAGCGCCCTGCTGGAGGCGATGGCCGAGCGGCAGGTGACGGTCGACAACGTCCGGCACGTCCTCTCGGACACGTTCTTCGTGATCGCCACGCAGAACCCGGTCGAGCAGCACGGGACGTATCCCGCTGCCCGAGGCGCAGCTCGACCGGTTCGCGATGAAGCTGCGGATCGGCTACCCGGGCCGCGACCACGAGCTGGCGATGCTCGAGGCGGCCGTCGGCCGACGGGCACGGACGACGACGGTCCGATGCCCCCGTGCTGGACCCGGGCCAGCTCCGGGCGATCCAGGACCGCGTGGCGCGGGTCGCCGTCGGCGCGGCGGTCCGCGAGTACCTCGTCGCCCTGGCCCACGCCACCCGGTCGCACCGGCAGGTCACGCTCGGCCTGAGCCCGCGCGGGCTCCTGATCTGGCAGCGGCTGGCCCAGGCGCGCGCCTTCCTCGCCGGCCGCGACTTACGTCACGCCCGACGACGTCCAGGACGTCGCCGAGCCCGTCCTGGACGTCCGGCTCGGCATCGAGCCCGAGGCCACCGCCCGCGTCCTCGCCGAGATCATGGCGTCCGTCCCGGTCCCGGTCTACTCCCGAGTCCAAATCTACCTGATGGGATGACATCTCATGCACGACCGAGCCGTGAGTCTCGATACCGAGTCACTCGTGGCTCTTCGGCCGGCCCTGCTAGCCCTGCTACGTGCTCGCCGGCTGCCGCGGCGATCATCCGGCCGGGACGGCGACCACGACGAGGACCACGCCGGCCACGTCATCCCGGCGCACAAGCCGAAGGACTTTCCCCGAGGCCGTCCGCCGGCTCCGCGAGCTGAACGATCAGATCGATCGCGGGGATCGCCGACGGGCAGACCGCAGGCGCTCGTCGACGATCAGCACGTTGCACATCGCGCTGGACATCGCCAACTGGCTCCCCGAGATCGCCGCCGACAGCGACATGCCCGAGGCCCGTGGAACGAGGTGAACGCCCGATCCGCGACCCTCGTCGCGGACTACAAGGGTCTCGCGGGCGGGGACGCGGCCGGAGCCGTGACAGCGCGGCCGACGCCGACTCGGCGATCTCGGCCCTCGAAGGGCTGCTCGCCGCGGCCGACCCCCGCTGGTTCGCCGAGGACGGCGTCCGAGTCGCGACGCCCTCCGTCCCAGTGATCGACATCGCTGATCCGGCGAGACGTGATATCGATGTCCGAAGCCATCTTCTGGGGCGCGGTGCTCCGGTTCTCCCAGGCGGTCGATTCAGGCGGCCCCGACGATCCTGGTGGGGCTGTTCGTCGCGGGCATCTTCCGCCGGCTGCTCGGGCACGAGGGCACGCGGCGACTGTTCGGCTGCGGGACCTGGCGCGAGCTGCCGCAGGCGTGGCTCATCGGGATGCTCCTGCCGGTCTGCTCGCTGGGCGTGATCCCGGTCGCCCGCGAGATGCGCCGGGCGCGGATCTCCGGCGGCACGATCCTGGCCTTCGCCATGACCGCCCCGCTGTTCAACCCGCTGTCGATGCTCTACGGCCTGACGCTCTCCGAGCCGTTCGTCATCCTCTCGTTCGCGCTTCTGCACGATGGTCGTCGTGACGGCCGTCGGCGCGATCTGGAACCGGCTCTTCCCCGGCACCGCGCACGAGGAGCCGCCCCCGCCCCCGGTCGCGCTACGGGCCTGAGGCGGATGGCCGCGATCCTGGTCGTCGCCGCGCGCGAGGTCGTCGGGCCGTCGCTCGGGTATATCCTCATCGGCCTGCTCGGGCGTGGCCCTGCTCAGCGCCGTGCTGCCCGCCCGGCAGCCTCCAGACGACGATGGAGCACAAGAACCCCTACGCCCCGCTGGCGATGGTCGGCGTGGCGATCCCCGCCTACGCCACGCCGCTGGTGGCGATGTCGCAGCTCGGCTCGATGTTCCAGCACGCCAACTCGGTCGGGGCGGCCTTCGTCCTCCTGACGCTCGGCGCGGGCATCAACCTCGGGCCTGATCGCCTGGGTCGTTCCGCAACTACGGCCTCGGGCGGGGCCTGGCCTGGCTCGGCGATCCTGCTGGCCGTCGTCCTCGCCCTCGCCTACGCGATCGAGAACCCGCTCTACCCCAGCGAGATCGAGCCGCCGGGACACACCCACGCCTTCGACATCTACTGCCGCCCCTTCGACGCCGGCTCGAGCGACCTGCCCCGGCACGCCGTGGTCGCCAAGCTCAAGGAGGACGCTCCAGCCGTTCGAGCGCGTCGGCCTGACGGTCCTGGCTCGCTGGCCGCGACCGGGCCTGGCGCTCAAGGTGCTCGACCGCCGCTGGCGCGTCGAGGACTGGCTGGAGCGGACGCCGGAACCCACGGGCCGCGCCGCGGCCTGGTCTCGACGTCGCCGTCCCGGCCCCGGTGCTCGGCGGCGATCGCCCTGGCCGGGCTCGTGGCCCTCAGCGTCGTCGGGTGCTACGCCTACTACCCGGCCCCGCGGGAGGTCTTCGAGGAGATGTCGATCCTCCGGGGCGAGGTGCTCACCGCGGCCATCAGCGGCAACCAGAAGCACGCCGAGCACTTCATCCCCGTCTGGGACGACTGGACGCGCCGGCTCCAGGTGGGCGTCTTCCTCCGCGAGGGGTCGCTCAGCCCGTACCGGCGGATGAAGGCCAAGGTCTTCCGCGACCGGCTCGAGTTCCTCAAGCACGCCGTCGAGGAGGGCGACCGGGACGAGGCGCGGGAGTACGTGACCCGGGTGTCGAAGGCCTACATGCGGATGCGGCGGGCCTTCCTGTAGCCGCGTTGAATCGGGACGTTCGAGAGGAACCATTCTGATGAGTATCGCGAACGCGATCCGGCGGACGTTGCTGGCGGGATTGCTCTCGGCCCTTGCCTGCGGGTGCGGCGCGAGGCCGCTGGAGCCCCTTCCCCAGACGCCGGAGCAGGAATCGATCGTGCAGCTCGGGCGAGTCCTCGGCGGCTATCGGGGCAAGCCGGCGCCGAAGGCCCTGAAGGACGTGCTCTCGCGCGAGCAGGGGTATCCCGCGGCGATCGGGGCCTTGAGGAGCAAGGACGTCCTCCTCTACTGGGGCACAGGCCTCGCCGACGGTCCCGACGCTGCGGCGACCGTCGTGGCCTACCGCAAGGAAGTCCCCGAGAAGGGCGGCGAGGTCCTGATGCAGGACGGGACGGCGAAGGCCATGACCGCCGACGAGTTCAAGGCCGCCCGGAAGCCCCCCGGCGCGAAGACCGACCCCGGCCCCCATCCCACGTCGGCGAAGACGAAATGATTCGTGGACAGCGGGCCTCAAAGCCCCTGCTTGCCCGACTCACGGCCGATTCCGTTCGGGAGACATGCTGACCTGTGGCCGGCCATTCGGCCGACTTTCCCCAATCAGCCGTCACCCCACAAACACCGACGGGGTCGTTCTGGGACCGAAGTGCCGAGGCGGGGAAGCTGGGGAACTAGGATTCGAACCTAGACTAAGTGATCCAGAGTCACTCGTGCTACCGTTACACCATTCCCCAAGGAATCGAGGCCGGAACGTTCGTTTTATCGGACGGGTCGAGGCGCTGTCAAGGGAAGCAAAGGGCGGGTTGGGGTTGCCGGAGGGGCGACGGAGGCTACAATCCGCCGGCGCGGAATCGAGGTTGAGAACGCCGGTCCGGCGGGGGCGGGGCGTTGCGGAAGCCGCTCGGAATGCTCCGGCTCAGGCGGGTCCGGCTCGGGGCCTTGCTCGTGCTCGCCGCGGCGGGGATGACGGCCTGGCGATGGCATGACGTCGCCGCCAAGCGGGTCGTCGTCGTCACGCCCGGAAAGGTCATCCGCGGGGCATGGCAAAGGCCGGGGCCGCTCCGGGCGATCCTTGAGGGTCAGGGGATCCGCACGGTCGTCACCCTGACCGCCATCAACGAAGACGACCCGAAGTTCGTCGCGCAGGAGCGGGTCGTCAGGGAGTGTGGGGTCGGCTGGGTCATCGTGCCGATGCGAGGGTCGACGGCCACGCTCCGCGAGATGGCCGAGGCCGCAGACCTGCTCGCCGACCCCGACCGCCAGCCGGTCTTCTTCCACTGCGTCGCGGGGCATCATCGGTCGAGCCTGGTCCAGGCGGCTTACCGGATCCGTCACGAGGGCTGGTCGGCGTCGCGGGCGTGGGGCGAGGTCGCGAGTCTGCCGTGGGCGCGGCCGGGTTCGGACGTCGAGGATCGACGGTTGATCGAAGCGTTCGCCGCCTCGCCGCTGGCGGAGGCCGGGGCAGAGGGGGATGGATCCCATGAAGCGCGCACGGTGGCGGAGATGGACGTTCCGGGCGGTCCTGGCCGCGGCGGTGATGGTCGGGTCGGCCGTCGGTTGGATCGGCCTGACGGATAACTTCGCCACCGTCGTCGACGGACAGGTCTACCGCTCGGCGCAGATGGGGCCCTCGGCCCTGGCCCGGGCGGTCCGCGACCACCGCGTGCGGACCGTGCTCAATCTCCGCGGCCATCACCCCGAGTCGGCGTGGTATCGCGACGAGCGCGGGACGACCCTAGGCTGGGGCGCGACGCAGGTGGATATCGCCTTGTCGTCGTGCGAGTGGATGTCGCGGGCACAGATGAAGGCGGTCGTGGATGTTCTGGGCTCGTGCGAGACGCCGGTCCTGCTCCATTGCTGGCACGGGTCGGAGCGGTCGGGGCTCGTCTCGGCGCTGGCGATCTTGCTCCGCGAGGGGTCGACGCTGGCGGAGGCCCGCCGGCAGTTCTCGGCCCGCTACCTGTTCGTGCCGTGGGGCGACGGGGTGGTCACGCTCCGGCATCTCGAACAATATGAGGCCTGGCTCGCGCGGATGGGGCTGACACACTCGCCCGAAGTGCTGCGACGATGGGCGGCCGAAGGGTACGAACCTGGGACACCGAGCCGCGACCAATGGCCGTATGACCCGTATCCACTTGTGGTCAGGACGAAACCCACGAAGGACGGGCCCGTCGAGGTGAAGCTCTGGGACGAGCGGGGACGTGCGGCCGCGCGGAGGGAGACCGAGCCCGCGATTCGGTAGGGAGCGACCATGACGACCTCCAGCCACGAGACCGCCATCCGCGTCCGCTACGCCGAGACGGACCGCATGGGCCTGCTCCACCACGCGAACTACTTCGTCTACTTCGAGGCGGCCCGGACCGAGCTGCTCCGGGCGCGCGGGCTCTCCTATCGCGACATCGAGGACGCCGGGCACCTGCTCGTCATCATCGACCTCGGCTGCAAGTTCAGGAAGCCCGCCTACTACGACGACCTGCTCACGATCCGCACCGCCGTCGAGCGCGTGACGCACGTCAAGATCGTTCATAAGTACGAGGTCCTGCGCGACGGCGTCCTGCTCGCCGAGGGCCACTCGACCCTCGCCTGCGTCGACCGCGAGGGACGGCCCCAGGCGCTGCCCGACGCGCTGAAATGAGGCGCGGCCCTTGACTCCGGGAAGTTACAAGTTACATTTTCTGTAACTTGTCCCATGCGGAGGCGGCCTTCGTCTCGGGGGGCGAGGAATCCGGGGAGGATCCTCCGATGGAACAGCGCCAGCTCGGCAAGGGCGGACCGGTCGTCTCGGCGATCGGGCTCGGCTGCATGGGGATGTCGGACTTCTACGGGCCGGCCGACGAGGACGAGAGCATCGCGACGATCCTCGAGGCGATCGATCGCGGGGTGACGCTGCTCAACACCGGCGACTTCTACGGGATGGGGCATAACGAGTCGCTGATCCGCCGGGCGCTCGGCGCGAGGCGACGGGAGGTCATGCTCTCGGTCAAGTTCGGCGCCCAGCGCACGCCCGACCGGCGGTTCATCGGGTTCGACGGGCGGCCGTCGTCGGTGAAGACCTTCCTGACCTACAGCCTCCAGCGGCTCGGGACCGACTACATCGACATCTACCAGCCCCGCGGGTCGACCCGCAGGTGCCGATCGAGGACACGGTCGGGGCGATCGGCGAGATGATCGACGCGGGCTACGTCCGCTACGTCGGGCTCTCGGAGGCGTCGGCCGAGACGGTGCGCCGGGCGGCGAAGGTCCGGCCGATCGCGGCGCTCGAGGTCGAGTACGGCGTCATGAGCCGGGACATCGAGCCCGAGACGCTGCCGAAGCTCCGCGAGCTCGGCGTCGGCGTCGTCGCCTACGGGGTCCTGGCGCGGGGGCTGATCGGCGGGCCGGCCAACGGCATCGGCGCGGCGGGGGATTACCGCACGGTCGCCGTCCCTCGGTTCCAGGGGGAGAACCTGACCAAGAACCTGCGGCTCGTCGAGGCCCTGGGTCGAATCGCGGCCGAGAAGGGGGCGACGACGGCACAGCTGGCCATTGCCTGGGCACTCGCGGGCGGCGAGGATATCGTCCCGCTCGTCGGGGCCCGGCGACGCGACCGGCTCCGCGAAGCTTTCGGCGCCCTCGAGATCCGGCTGGGGCCGGACGACGTCGAGCGGATCAATGCGGCCGTGCCCGTGGATGCCGTGGCCGGCACGCGCTACGACGCGGCCGGGATGGCCATGGTCAATCGTTGAGATCGGCGGCCCGGCGATGGCCCGACGGAAGTCCGACGACCCCGACGCACCCCGGCTGCGGATCCTCGACGCGGCCGAGGCCGTGCTCCGCCGCCACGGGCCGGAGAAGCTCACGGTGTCGGAGGTCGCGCGGAGCCTGGGGCAGTCGCACGCGAGCGTCTATCGCTATTTCGGCAGCAAGGCGGAGCTGGTCGACGCCCTCGTCGGCCGCTGGCTCCAGGCGGTCACGACGCCGCTCGCGGTCATCGCCGGTGGCGAGGGCTCGGCGGTCGAGCGGCTCGAGGCCTGGCTGATGCGGCTCCGGCGGGAGAAGCTCCGGAAGGTCTCGGCCGACCCGGAGCACTTCGCGGCCTATCACACGCTGGCCGGAGAGGCGCGGGACGTAGTCGCACACCACGTGAACGAGATGATCTCGCAGGTCGAGACGATCGTGGTGTCGGGCGTGGCATCGGGCGAGTTCCGCGTGTCCGACCCTCGCCGGGCCGCCGGGGCCGTGCTCAGCGCCACGGCGCGGCTGCATCACCCGGCCCTGATCTCGGGGCCGGCGCCCCCGCCGAGCGACGCGGAGGCCTCGGCCGTCATCGAGCTCGTGCTCGCGGGGCTCCGCGCGGGCGTGCTCTGATTCGCCAGCCGGCATTCGTTTGCTTTCTGACTTGTGACTCTGAAAGCACAAGGCAGAAAGCACAGAGCAGATCAGATTATCCAAGTCGAGAGGAATTCCATGCGCGTTTTCATCACCGGAGCGTCGGGTTTCGTCGGCTCCGCCATCGTCAGGGAACTGACGGGGGCCGGGCACACGGTCCTCGGGCTCGCCCGCTCCGAGAAGTCCGCCGCGGCTCTCGAGGCCCTCGGGGCCGACGTGCATCGCGGCTCGCTGGAGGATCTCGAGAGCCTGAGGCGCGGGGCCGAGGCCTCCGACGGCGTGATCCACGCCGCGTTCAACCACGACTTCTTCACCAGGGCCTCGGGCCAGGACCTCTTCACGCTCTTCAAGGCCGCGGGCGAGACGGATCGGCGGGCCATCGAGGCGCTGGGCGACGCGCTCGCGGGCTCCGGACCGCCCCCTGGTCGTGACCTCGGGGACCGGGATGATCTCGCCAGGCCGCCTCGCGACCGAGGACGACGTGCCTCCTTCCGCATCCAGCCTGGTTCCCAGGGTGTCCGAGCAGACCGCGGCCTCCCTGGTCGCGCGCGGGGTCCGTGCGTCGGTGGTGCGGCTCCCGCAGGTTCATGGAGACGGAGACCGTCACGGATTTGTCCCCGGCCTGATCGGTGTGGCCCGGGCGAAGGGCGTCTCGGGCTATGTGGATGACGGGTCGAACCGCTGGCCCGCCGTGCATCGGCTCGACGCGGCGTCGGTCTACCGGCTGGCCCTGGAGCGCGCCCTGGCCGGTTCCCGGTTCCACGCGGTCGCCGACGAGGGCGTGCCGCTCCGCGACATCGCGACCGTCATCGGCCGCCACCTGAACGTGCCGGTGGTCTCGGTCCCTCGCGAAGCGGCGCCAGAGCATTTCGGCTGGGTGGCGATCCTCGCCGGGCTCGACAACCCGTCGTCCAGCCACCTGACCCAGGAACGGCTGGGATGGCGCCCGACGCAGCGGGGTCTGATCGAGGACCTGGAGCACGGGGCCTATTTCGACGACCGGAAGTCCTGATCCGTCTTCTGTGCCTTGTGCTTTGTGCCTTTCGCCTTCCCATCCAAGGCAGAAAGCACAAGGCACAAGGCAGAGAATTCCCGAGGACCGTAGGGATCCTGCACGACGAATTGCCAAGGAGCGAGACCGGCTCGCGCCGCCCGGGACTACTATCGTAATTCAGGCCCCGGGCGTTCTGCCGTCCCGCTCGTCACGCCCCCTCGACCGAGCCGCCGAAGAACCGCTCGGCGTCGGCGACGACCGCGTGCAGGATCGCCTCGGCCTCGGGGTCGGGGATGTCGAGCAGCTCCCTCGCCATGTCCAGTCGCCGGTGCTCAGCCTCGGTGACGACGCGGTCGGCGACGACGCGGCGGACGAGCATCGTGAACTCCTCGCGGCCCCACGCCATGATCGTCTCCGGCTCGATCCCCAGCGCCAGGCCCTCGGCCAGGTGCTCGCGGAACCGGTCGCGGCCGTCGGGCAGGGCGTCGAGGTTGAGCTTCAGCTTCTTCCGCCAGTTCTTCCGGTCGTACTCCGACCCGTGGAACGGCTCGGGCTCCGAGGCCGAGGCGGGGTCGCCCTCGTCCTCGACCCCGCGCGCTCCGGCGAGCCTGGGATTGATCGGGCCGAGGCCCTCGGTCGGGGCGACGCCCACGGAGCGGCGGAGGCTTTCGAGGAATCCCATGGGTCGGTCCTTTCCGGGTCGCGGCTCGATCACTTCGGGGGCGGGCTTCTCGTCCTTCGCCTCGCCCGGCCGGGAGGCGGGCGGCTTCTCCTTCGACGGCTCGGGCCGCATTGAGCGAGGCAGGAACGAATTGTAATAGGAAATGAAGGGACCTGGCAGGGCCCGCAACATGCCGGGCGGCTGATCCTTGGTCCTCTCTGCTGCCCTGAGTGAGGGGTAATAGTTCGAGGTTCTGTGGTAGTAGAGCGCCGACGCCTTGGCCGGCTCCGGCGCGTAGTAGTCGTACAGGGCCTTCGCGACGTCGGCACAGAAACGGTTGCCCGCGTTGTCCGGCACGTACCGCCCGTCCTTGTGCCCGTCGGTGAGGACGCACACGGCCACCGGCCCCTTCTTCGTGTAGAGGATGCCCGCCGCGGTCCGCGTCCCGCCGACGCTGCCGGTCTTGAAGGCGACCTTCGCCCCCTCGGGCAGGTGGCGGGGGAACTTGTCCTTGTCGTCGCAGGCGAGCATGTGCCTGAGCATCGCCTCGCTCGCCTCCTTGCTCACGAGCTCCTTCTTCTCGAGCGCCTCGCAGAGCCGGAGCATCTCCATCGCGGTCGTGCTGCCGAGGCCGCACTGCTTGCTCCGCTCGGGGAAGACCGACGTGTCGCGGCGGAAGACCTTCGAGTGGATCTTCGTGTTGGGATACCCCATCGCCTCCATCGTCTTCGCCGTCGACCGGGATGCCGATCTCCTCGAGGACGAGGTTCGTCGCGGTGTTGTCCGAGTAGACGATCATCAGGTGGATCGCGTCGACGAGCCGGAAGCGTCGACGCCGTCGGAGAAGTGGTCCGTGAGGATGCCCGAGCCGGGGACCTTGTCGGCCTTCTTCAAGGTCACGACCTTCGCGAGGTCGATCTTCTTCTCGCCGGCCTGGCGATAGGCCTCGACCATGACGGGGAACTTGATCAGGCTGGCCGTCGGCATCACGTCGTTCTCGTGCCAGAGGAACGCCTCGCCCGTGCCGAGGTGCTTGACGGCGATGGCGACCTTGCCCTCGAAGGCGTCGATCAGCGGCTTCAGCCGGGCGTCGAGCGAGTCGCCCGAGCCGGCGTGCGCGACGGCGCCGAGGGTGGCGAGCAGGGGGGGGATGATGAGCGCGATCCTTGAAGACATGGCGTGAAAGATCCGTTGGCGATGGATGGCGAGCCTGGCTGGAGCCATTGTCGCAGGTCGGTCGGGCGTCGCCAACGGGGCGATTCGGCCGAGTGCAGGGAGCAGGATGGGCCCCGGGATCATCCCGCCAGACGACCGACGAACTCGACGAACCGCCTCGTATCCCTCAGCGGCGGCCCGTGGCCGAAGCAGACGAGGGCCGGCTCGAGCGGGGCGAGCTTGCGGGCCGACGCACGGTTCTGGGCGGGGTCGCGGGTGAAGAACGTCGGCGGCTCGTGCAGGCCGGGCCAGCTCGTCATCACGTTCATGCCGGCCAGGACGTCGCCCACGATCAGCACGCGATCCGACGCCCGCCAGAAGGCGACGTGCCCCGGCGAATGCCCGGGCGTCTCGATGACCGCGAAGCCCGCGACCTCGTCCCCCTCGCGGAGCCGCTTCGCCACCGGGCAGGCCGGGCCGGCCATCAGCCGGCGCACGACGCGGGCGATCGCGTTCTCGGGCATGCACGGCCGGAGGTCGCCCGCCTCCACCGCGTCGGCGTCCGCCTCGCCGCACCAGAGCGGGACGTGGAGCGAGTCGCAGACGAAGCGGCTCGCCCCCTGGTGATCGGGATGGCCGTGCGTCAGCGCGTGCGCGGCGAGGGGTCGCCCCTTCAGGTGCTTCAGAATCCGGCCCCCGGAATACCGAGTGCCCGCGTCGATCAGCACGTCGCCGGCGAGGTAGATGTTGATCGCGTTGGGCGGGAAGCCCGGGATCTGGTACAGGTCGTCGGCGAGTTCGATCATGGCCTCAACTCCAGGCCGCGTCGAGCCGGGCCCGGAGCGCCGCGGCGGCCTTCCTGGGGAACTCGGCCCGGACGACGGCCGCGCTGACGGCGACTCGACGCGCGCCGGCCTCGATCACCTCGTCGATCGTTCGATTCGTCGATCCCGCCGATGGCGAACCAGGGCAGGTTCGTCGCCTCGGCCGCGTGGCGGACGAAGCCGAGGCCGGCGAGGTCGGCGAAGTCCTTGGTCTGGCTGGCGAAGACCGGCCCGACGCCGAGGTAGCCGGCGCCGTCGAGGACCGCCTTGTCGAGCTGGGCCGGGTCGTGGGTCGAGACGCCGATCAGCGTGTTCGGGCCGACGATCCGCCGGGCGTCGCGGACGGAGACGTCGTCCTGGCCGAGGTGGACGCCGTCGGCGCCGGCGAGGCGGGCGAGGTCGGGGCGGTCGTTGACGATGAACCGGGCCTTCGCCTGCGCCGTCAGGATGCGGACCTCGCGGGCGCGGGCCGAGCCACTCGCGGTCGGGGAGGCCCTTCTCGCGGAGCTGGATCACGTCGGCGCCGCCGGCCAGGGCCTCGCCGACGACCCAGGTCAGGTCGCCCAGGGTCGGCAGGCCGCCGACCAGGACCATCAGCCTCGACCTCGCCCAGGCCGCGGCGGCTCGCGGCGGCGGTGAGGACGAGCTTCTCCAGGGTGTAGACGTCGTAGCGCAGGACCTCGAACCGGCCGGCGACCCAGACGTCGAAGAGCTTGCCGTATTCCTCGAGCGTGCGGAGCGCCTCGGCCGTGCGCTTGAAGTTGGCCGTGAGGACGGCGCGGGGGTTCTCGCGGGACATGCTCCGCCGGCGGTCATGATGTGCGTGCCGACGTCGCCGCGGATGTCGCGCGAGGCGAGCAGCAGCTCGGGGTCGAAGCCGCGGAGGGCCTCGGCCAGCCGGTGGCGGACCTCCTTGAGCCGGCGGGTCAGGCCGGGGTCGTCGAGCACGAACCGGACGTAGTCCTCGACGACCCGCAGCCCCTCGCGGGCGCGGTTGGCCGAGGCGTCGAGGATCCGGCCGACGTCGAGGGCGTCGCCGGGATCGGCGAGCTCGAGCGGCGGCATGTCCGGGTCGAGCGGGATGGTCGCGGCCTCGGTCTTCTCGGCCTCCTTCAGGCGCTCCGAAAGGCTCGCGACGTCGACCCCGGCCGCCGCGAGCCGATCGGCCCAGGCCGGCACGGTCAGGAGCCCGGCGACCAGGTGCTCGGTGCCGACGGATCGGGTCCGGTCGTAGGCGCGGGCGAGCGAGGTCGCCTCGCTCAGGATCGACCGCAGCTCGGCCGACCGCGCGACGTGCGCGAGGTCGGCCTCGTCGTCGTCCTCGATGGGGATCGACGGCTCGTTGCCCCAGCATGTCGAGCAATAACGACGCGTCGAGGCCGAACTCCCCGAGGAGCGTGGCCGCGCGGCTCTCGGGCTCGTCGAGCATGGCGGCGACGAGGTCGGCCGGCTCGATCGCGCGGGATTGCCGGTAGCGGGCGCGGGCCTCGGCCCGCTCGATGGCGCGGAGGGCGCCGGCGGTGAAGGATTTCGAACATCGTCGCATGACCCGTCGGATGGAAAAGATGCGCTTCTGTACGCTATGATGATCGGCGAAGACTCTTCCGTACGTCGATCGAGGAGGATCGCCGTGAAATCGACGGCCCGAGGTGCGCCGCGGTTCCGCTACACGATAGGCCAGCTCCTGGTCCTGAACGTGTTCGCCGCGATCCTGCTCGCCGGCGCGGCGTACGCGATGAAGGCCGAGGCGGCCGGGCGGTTCGGGCTCGCGGCGCGCTCTGGGTGCTCGCGATCTTCCTGACCGCGGGCCTGGAGACCGCGGCGATGGTCCTGCTCAGTCCGGGCCCCCGCCGGGACGGCCTCATGGTGCTGCTCAAGCTGTTCCCCGTCCTGCTGATGGCGACGGCCACGACCCTGTTCGCGTGGTCAACGATCCGGAATCCCATGCAGCTCGGGCCCGGCTTCAACAACCTCGGATACAGGCTCACGGTCATCTCCGTCGCGACGTCGTTCTGGATCGGCCTGGTCGTCTACGCCTGGAGCCTGCGCCCGAGATTCTGCCCGGCCTGCGAGCGGCGGGCGCTGGTCCGGCCGCGGTCGGGAATCGGTGACACGAGGTCTCAATCTAACCTGTTCGAGTACGCCTGGTGCATGGCCTGCGAGGCTCGCTGGAGGCGGCGACGGCCGGTCGCGAAACGGTGGGAGGATGCGTCCGACCGCGAGAACGACCTCTACTTCAGCCTGCCCGACGCCGGCCCGCGCCACGTCCTGACGGACATCTGGAAAGCCTGGTGGACCGCATGACGGGCATGCCAGCGCTCCACCCCGCTTGATTTCCCCCTCGCACCCGTCCATCATAACGGCGAATGGACTGATCCCGCACCGGCCGGACGGCCGAACATCCCGCCCCAAGTAGAGGACCACCCACCGTGAGCGCCCGCATCCTGACGACCTGCCTGGTGCCCGCCGCGATCGCCGGACTGCTCGCCCTGTCGGCCTCGGCCGACGACAAGCCGGGGGCCGACTCCGTGCTCAAGTTCCAGATGAAGGACATCGACGGCAAGCCCGTCGACCTCGCCAAGTACAAGGGCGACGTCCTGCTCGTCGTCAACGTCGCCAGCCAGTGCGGCCTGACGCCGCAGTACAAGGGCCTCGAGGCCGTCTACGAGAAGTACAAGGGCCAGGGGTTCGAGGTCCTCGGCTTCCCCGCCAACGAGTTCGGCTCGCAGGAGCCGGGGTCGAACGAGGAGATCAAGTCGTTCTGCACCGGCAAATATAACGTCACGTTCCCGATGTTCTCCAAGATCGTCGTCAAGGGCGACGGCATCGACCCGCTCTACAAGTACCTGACCACCGGCACCGACCCGAAGTTCGCACGGGGATATCCCCTGGAACTTCACCAAGTTCCTCGTGAACCGCAAGGGCGAGGTCATCGCCCGGTTCTCGCCCAAGGACACGCCCGAGTCGGAGAAGGTCGTCAAGGCCATCGAGACCGCCCTGGCCGAGTCGAAGTGAGCCCCGGCCGGGGGCGTCGCCTCACGGAGGACGCCCCCGGCGCGCACCGCGATCGTGCCCCGGCCTCGGGAGCGCTCGTGGATATCGACGGATATGGATCTCAGCGCGGCGAACCGCCCCCGCCGCCCCTCGCGGAGCCCCGCGCCGGGCCCTCCGGGCGTCGGGGAGGGGCGGACATGGCCGGGGGGATGGACCCCGACTCGACCGCGCCGAGCGAACCCGGCGCGGCGGGCTCGGGCGAGGCCGATGCGGGCTCGTTAGGCGACGCAACTTCTTGTGTAGAAATTACTTCGGACTCAATTTCTCCAGACGTCTGCCCCTCCGCGCGGGCCTCGTCCGTCGCCCCCTTCAGGTCCGCCCCCGACTTCTCCAGCGCGATCAGCTGCTGGATCGTCGCCCTCAGCGACCGATCGATCGCCATCTCGTAGCGATGCCGCAGCTTCCCCTCCTCCGAACCGTCGCAGTACGCCGCCGCCACGGCGCATGGCGCAACTCCGCCGGGTCGGGCATCGCGGCGCGGAGCTCGCGGAGCCGGGCGACCTTCTCGGCCACCGCACGCTTCAGCAGCTCGACCGCCGCGGCGCGCTCCTCCTCGGGCAGCGGGACGACGAACACGCAGTGGCCGTAGTCGAAGCAGGGGTTGTCCGCGAACTCGGCGTTGTTCGCCGCCAGCAGGCGGGCCGAGGCCTTGGGGATCGGACCGGCGTTGTACGGGTTCTCGTCGAGGCGATGGCGGGTCACGAGCATGAGCCGCTGGTGGTAGTGCGGCTGGTCCCAGGCGGTCGGGCCGGCCTCGAGGGCGCGCTCGAGCTCGCCGCAGGAGTCGATGACGCGGTCGATGCCCGTGGCGTCCATCTCGAGCAGGCTGAGCGCGCCGGCCGGGGTCGGTGGCGGCGCGGGAGACGGCGCGGTCGGCGCGGTTGAAGCGTTCGAAGTCGAAGGCGTCGCCGGCCAGTTCGGCGCGGCGTCCGAGCCAGGCGGTCTCGGCCTTGACGGCCCTGTTGAGCCGCCAGGTGGCGACCGCGGCCCGCTGGACGAGGACGGCGCGGGTGTGGGTGGCGGGCCTCCAGTCGTCGTTCCAGGCCTGGAGCTCGGCCTCGAACTTGGCGGGGTCCTCGCCGGGGAGGATGGGGTGCACGGCGCAGAGGCCGTGGGTCACGCCGTTGAACTTGGAGACGTCCTTGCCCTCGGGGGAGGTGGGGCCCCTGGACTTCTTGCCGTTCTCACGGCTGGCCTGTCGCTGCTTCTCGGAACGCTGCATCGGGGATGTCCCTTCGTTGGTTGGGGCGGGGCGCGACGTCGCGCGCCGAAGTCGTACCCCTACCATCGTAATTTGGGGCGAAATCGTTCTCCGGGAGGGATCGTTCTCTTCGAGGGGCGAGGCCGGCCGATCTTCCCCTCCCCCCTTGTGGGGGAGGGTAGGGTGGGGGTGGCCGGCGATCGGCCGCGCGCCTTTGCGGGCACGTCGGTCTTGCTGACCCCCCACCCTTCCCTCCCCCACAAGGGGGGAGGGTGAAGAAAGGAGCCCCGGTCAGCCGGCCGGGGGGGTCGTGATCCGTGTGTGGCGGCCCTCCGAGGCCGTCATCGGGCGGGCACGGAGGCCCGTCGCACAAGGAGTCGACGGACCCACTCAAAGGGAAACCGCTCTCAGGGCTCACCTCGCCCTGGCCGCGACGTCCAGCGCCGCCTCGAGCTGCGGGTCGGCGCCGTCGGCGTAGGGGAGCTTGTCGGGGACCTCGGCGTCGGGCGTCACGCCCACGCCTTCGAGGCGCTCTCCGTCGACGAGCACGTCCGCGACGGCCAGGACGAGTAGCGAGCCGTCGGCCAGGAGGAACGGCTGGCCGGCGGCGACCGCGCCGGCGGTCCGGGTGCCGACGAGCGTCCCCAGGTGGTGCTTCTGGATCGCGCGGGCCACGACCTCCTTGCCGCTGCGGGTGCCGCCGTTGATCAGGACGACCAGGGGCTTGCGCCAGGCCGCGTCGTAGATCCGCCGCTTCGCGTCGCGCTCGACGAAGGTCAGGACGGGCGGGCGGGGGTCGAAGAGGCTGACGAAATCGGGGTCGGATCCGCCCCAGCCGTCGCGGAAGTCGAGGACCAGGGCGTCGGCGGCGAGCAGGTCGCCGGAGAAGGCGGCGCGGAGGTCCTCCTTGGGCACGTCGCCGGCGCCGCTGAAGATGGGGACGTAGCCGATCGACCTGCCGCCGCGGGCGATCCGCCGCGTGCCCTTCTCCTGGGCCTCGGCCCACTCGCGGCTGGCGACGACCGTGCGGGGCTTGACGCGGAGCTCGATCAGCGGGTCGCCGGCCCGGCGGCGGACGGCTAGCGCGACCTGGCGGGATGACTGGCCGCGGAACGTGGCGACCTCGGCCAGCGGCCTGCCGTCGGCGCCGACGATCTCGTCGCCCCGCCGGAGCCCCGCCGCCTCGGCCGGGCCGCCGGCGAACACGCGGCGGACGTAGCGGCCGTCGGCGAGGTCGACGCCGATACTGTCGAACGTCGGCGCCGGCCGCTTCAGCGCCGGGGCGAAGATCGCCATGAGGCCGTAGTAGGCAACCTCGTCGGACGTGTAGAGCCGGGTGTGCGAGGTCTTGAGCTCGGCAAGCGCGGCATTGGTGGCGACGGCGAAGGCGCGCGGGTCGGTGATCGCGTCGGCGTAGCCGACGTGGGTCGCGGCCCAGGCGTTGCCGCGGTCGCGGTCGAGGAAGTGGTCGGCGACGAGCGCGACGACCGTGCGGCCGAGCGTCTTGGGGTCGGTGGCGGGGGCGGCGGCGACCAGGCCGAACGCCAGGATCAGGATCAAGGACGAGGCGTGCGCGGCGGTCAGCCGTCATGAGACGGGCCGCCGGGCGCCGACGCCGTGCGGACCGGGGGCGGGAACCGCGCGGGGTCAGGGGGCGGGAGCACCTCGGGGGTCGAGACGACGTGCTCGCCGGGGGTGAGGCCCTGGACGACCTCGGCGAAGCCCGGCGCGATCTTGCCGAGCGTCACCGGCCGCCAGTCCCACCGGGTCTGGCCGTTCACCCGCGCGCCGACCGCGACGAACGCGCGGCCGTCGACCCAGCGCACGGCCTGGAGCGGCAGCCGCGTCACGTCCGCGGGCGCCTGGTCGACGAGGAACGAGACCTCGGCCGTCATGCCGGGCCGCAGGCCCTCGACGTCGCTCGCGTCGATGTCGACGTTGGCGAAGTAGATCTTGATGTCGGAGAACCGGTTCTGGACGGCGGGGATGGGCGTGATCTCGGCGACGATGCCCGTCAGCGGCCGGCCGGGGAACGCCTCGACGTGGATCTTGGCCCGCTGGCCCGGGTGGACGGAGGCCATCTTCGACTCGTTGACCTTCACCTTCACGCGCATCCGCTTCGGGTCGGGCAGGTCGAAGAGCGTCTGGCCCTCGCGGACCGTCACGCCTTCCTGGATCTGGGTCTCGACCTGGCCCGACCAGCCGTTGGACTGGTTGTTGTAGACGAGGATGCCGTCGGCCGGGGTGCGGATCGTGCAGTTGGCGACCATCCGCTCGAGGCGGCGGAGCCGGTCGTCCTCGATCTCGAAGCTGACGCGCTGGGCCAGCTTGTCGGACTTGATCGCCTGGAGCTTCGCCTCGAGCGACGTGAGGATCCGAGGGGCGGTGTACTTGAGCAGCCGCTCCTCCATGCCCTTGGCCTCGCGGAGGGCGAGCTCGGCCTGGTCGAGCGCGAGCTTGTCGGCCTGATACTGCGCCGGGGCGCGGAACTTCTTCTCGAGGACCTCGCGCGACCAGGCCTCGGTCGTGCGGGCGCGCTCGGCCGCGGTCTCGCACTGGACGATGTACTGGCGGATGAGCTGGAGGTCCTGCGGGTAGATGCCGTCGCGGTACTCGCTGAAGGTGATGTCGTTGACCTGGTAGATGGCCTCGGCCTGGTCGACGATGGCCTTGGCCTGGGACCACTTGATCCGCTGGGCCTGGAGCTCGTCCTTGAACGCGGAGCTATCGAGCTCGCAGACGACCTGGCCGGCCTTGACGATGGATCCCTCGGGGATGACCCAGATGATCCGGGTGGAGCCGGGCTTCTCGTCGGCCCCGCCCATGCCGCCGCCGCCTCGGCCGCCGCCGCCCCGGCCGCCGCCGCCGCCCCGGCCGCCACCGCCGCCGCTCCGGCCGCCGCCGCCGCCCGTCGAGCCGCCCGCGGCGGTCGAGGCGATCGTGGACGCCGCCGTCGAGCTCTTCGCCGGGGTCGCGGTCTTCAGCGGCGTGTATTTCGCGACGTTATAGTTGAAGCTGCGGATCGTCGGCCGCTGGACGATGCTCGTCTCGGTCGAAGACGCGGCCGAGGAGGCGAGCGAGGCGACCGCCGTCGTCCCCGAGCTCGTGGCGGGGGCCGAGCCGGACGCCGCCCCGGCCTTGGCCGTGGCGCCCTTGGCGGCGCCGGCCTTGGTCGACGAGGCGGCGGACGAGCCGCTCGACTGGCCATAGCTCGAGCCGCCGCCCGAGCCGCCCGCAGCGCCCGACTGCGTGCTGCTGCTGACCGAGCCGGTGCGGCCCGTGCCCGCGGCGCCTCCGGTCGTGCCGAGCAGCGCCTCGACCTGGCACTTGATCGACGTGTTCCGGGCGCTCTCGAGCGAGCCGGTCTCGATCAGGTAGATCTCGAGCGGCCCGCGATCGACCTCGATCAGGGGGAGCCGAGGCCCATCGTCGCCCAGCAGAGTCTGCACCGCGCCCGAGGCCCAGGCCCAGCCCCCGGCGACGACGAGGAGCGTCGCCACGACCATCCACCGCCACCGCCGCGGCCTGCGCTCGACGACCACGGCGGGCGTCAGGATCGGGTTCAACGCGGCGGGATCGACGGACATCCGAGGACTCCTCGGGTCGGGATCGGGCGTGGGCGAGACGCGGCGGCGAAAGACTTTCGATCCAACTTAACGTATCGCGGGGGCGAGAGCTACGTCAAGCGTCGGAGGCAGCGTTTGCCGGTGCGGTCTCCGAAAATCCGCGGCCCCGGAACGGGCGTGCGGGCGCAGCGCCGCCCCCTATAAAGAACATCGGCGTCAAGCGGGCCGCCGCTGGCAAGAGAATCGGCCGGTCCGATGCGCGACCCGGCCGACGGGTCCGATCAGGACGACCCGGCGCGGGCGAACTCGGAGAAGACTCCCCGGCGGGGCGGGCGCGCGATCGGCGAGGATCGCCGGCGTGGCCCGCGCCGGGGTCGGCCTCGAGGGCGGCGGTCGCCGATCAGTAGGCGTCGGACGAGACGACCTCACCGCCGGCGAGGGAATTCAGCGAGCGGAAGGTCTGGCCGTCGACGCTGTTCTTGATCCACTTGACGCTGCCGTCGGCGAAGAGGATGTTCACACCGCCCGGGTGGTAACTGCGCGGCGGGAACGCGGCGAAGGTCACACCGTTGGCGCCGCCGTCGTTCTCATTCCCGGACCAGATGTCGATGACGACCATGCCGCCGCCGCTGCCCGCCTGGGGGAAGGTGAACACCGTGCCCGCGGCCACGGGAGCCTGGGTGGGCATGTTCGGCGGATAGGCCGCCGTGTAGCCCGAGTGGTAGACGCCCGCATTGCTGTAACGCGAGTGCTTCACGTCGTCGATCTTCGCGCACCCGTTGGTGTACGCGGCGGGAATCACGTTCGGCGCGGGAAGACTGCCGGGGTACGTGCTGGTGGCGGTGACGACGGTCGGGCACTTCATGGACGGCTGGTACGACTTGATCTCGGCGAACAGGGCCGTGTTCGAGAGCCCGTCGGTGAACTCCGCAATCCGCCGCGCGAGGTTGACCGAGAACGCACCCCGGGACGGCGAGCCGGCCCCGGTGATCGGGGCGTTGGGCCAGCTGAAGACGTACCAGTCGGCCGAGGCGTTGAAACCATAATTGGCGGCGCCGAAGATGGTGCCGCCGTCGTTGAACGACTGCGTGTTCGGGTCGCTGGGGCAAACATACGACTTGATCAGGAGGCCGCAGGTCGTCGTGTTCTGGGCGGCGCTGTCCTTGAGGGAGAAGTTCATCGCGCCGTAGATCGCACTGTTCTCGAGATAGGGCAGGATTCGCGACAACGCGCTGAGGTTGTTCGTCCAGATCGGGCCGGCGATGGACGTGCCGTTCTGGAGCATCGCGTTCGACATCGGGAACGTGCCGTTGGTGCTTTCATAGTTGTGATTGCCCAGCCCGATCTGCTTCATGTTGTTCGTGCACTGGATGCGACGGGCCGCCTCGCGGGCGGCCTGCACGGCGGGCAGGAGCAGGGCGATCAGCACCGCGATGATCGCGATGACGACCAGCAACTCGATCAGGGTGAACCCGCGACGTGGGGCCTGGCGGTAAGGTGCGGTCATCGGTGCCTTTGCCATGAAGTTGGTCGAGAGTGGTGAACCAGGGAGACCGGTCGGGTTGAGATGATCCCAGGTGATTGTGAAGATCGTATGGGGATTTTTTGGCCGATTCCGTGAAGAGAGAGCGAGCCGATGGCTCATGAGAAGAATTGCGCAAGACGACAACCGTCGTTGTATGATTCAGACCGGAGCGCCGTTGTGTGTCTTTGAATCGGGTTGTAATGACTGTGCCGGGGGCTCTCGATGGGCAGCGCGTCGAAGTATCGGGGGATAGCCGCGGAGCTCGAGGCGGAGATCGCCGAGGGCGTGTGGCGGTCGAGCCATCGTTTGCCGGGCGTCCGCGAGGTGGCGGAGCGCTACAAGGTGGCGCCGGGGACCGCCGCGAGGGCGCTCGAGGTGCTGATCGGCAAGGGGCTCGTCGAGTCTCACGAGCGGTCGGGCACGTTTCGCGTCGCGCGGGCCTCGGGGGTGCGCGAGCGGTGGGGCCTGCGGATGCACATCACGCCGGGCCCGTGGCAGCGGTCGTCGATGGAGGTGACGACGCGCGCCTTCGTCGAGGCGGCCGAGGCCGCCGGCGCCCGGATCGACCCGGCCGCCGTGCCGGACGACCTCGCCCGGGACGGCCGCACGCTCCGCCGCGTCGCCGACGAGCTCCGCCGCGCCGTCGCGGGCCTCTTCTTCATCCCGTCGCGGATCAGCGACGAGGCGGCCCGCCTCGACGAGCGCTTCCTCGCCGCGTGCCGGTCGGCGGGGCTTCCCGTCGTCCTCATCGACCGCAACCTCCGCGGCGACGCCCGGGCCCTGGAGTGGGACCTCGTCTGCGAGGACGACGCCGCCGGCGGGCTGGCCTGCGCAGGCCACCTGTATGAGAGCGGCCGGACCCGGCTCGCCTTCGTCCTCGGCAGCCCCACGAGCAGCCACAACGACCGCCTGGCCGGCTTCCTGCTGGCCAATCACCTGGCCGTCCAGGCCGGCCGGGTGCCGCCCGTCGGCGCCGCGGCCGCTCGTCCTGCCGTATCCCGAGGACCCCTCGAGCCGTCACGCCTACAGCGCCCTGTGCGACCGGATCATCGCCGAGGGTGTCGACGGCGTCGTGTGCTATCACGACCGGGTCGCGATCGGCCTGGCGTTCGAGCTGCTGACCCGCGGCCGCCGCGTGCCGCAGGACGTCGCGCTGACGGGGTTCGACGACCAGTCGATCGGCCGCGAGTTCTCGCTGGGGATCACGACCTACGCCTACCCGGCGCGACAGGTCGCGGCCGAGGCGATCGCGACGATGCGCCGTCGCGCGAAGGACCCCGCCGCGCCGCCGATCCGGGTGGTCGTCCCCAGCCGCCTGATCGTCCGCGAGAGCAGTGCCGTGATCCATGCCAACGGCCGTGTCTGACTCGCCGTCGAGGCCCAGGCATGACCGCATTCGACGCCGACGAGATGATGGGCTGGATCGAGGCGATGGCTGCCCACGGCCCGCGCCGGCCGGGGAGCGACGCCGACCTGGCGGTCGAGGCCGAGCTCGCGGCGAAGCTCGAGGCGTTCGGCTTCGAATCGGTCCGCCGCGAGCCGATCGCGATCACGGCCTGGGACGAGGGCGGGGCGTCGCTCGTCGTCGAGCACGACGGGTTCGCGCCCGAGGTGTTCCCGATTCCCCATGCCGCGCCGACGCCCGCCGGGGGCGTGGAAGGTCCGCTCCTGTTCGTCGATCCCGACCGCCTGCCCGCCCGGGACCTCTGGCGCGGCGCGATCGTGGTGGCGGAGATCGGCTTCCCGACGCTCGACACCCGGCTGCTCCTGCGGATCGCGCCGGGCAAGTATGACCCGGACGGGACGCTCCCGCTCGTCGACCATCCGGCGACCTGGGTCCGGCTCGGCTGGCATCTCTATGGCGAGGCCGCCCGGCGAGGCGCGGCGGGGTTCGTCGGCATCCTCAAGGATCAGCCCGGCGGGACGTGCCGGATGTACGCGCCCTACGGCTTCCGCGAGGCCGACATCCTCGACAAGCCGATCCCGGGCGTCTGGATTGGCCGCGACGATGGCGATCGCCTGAGGCGCACGATGGCCGCCGGATCGGCCCGGGCCCGGCTGACCGTCGGCGGCGGACGGCGCGCGGCGGTGACGCACAACGTCGTCGGCGAGCGGCCGGGGCAGGGGGGGGACGACGAGGTCATCGTCCTGAGCTGCCACCACGACTCGCCGTTCGCCTCCGCGGTCGAGGACGCCTCGGGCTGTGCGGTGGTCCTGGCGCTGGCGCGGAGGTTCGCCGAGGGCGCGCCGCTGCGACGGCGGCTGGTCGTCCTGTTCACGGCCGGGTCATTTCCACGGGTCGATCGGGACGCGGACGTTCATCGATCGCCACCGCGAGGACCTGGTGAAGCGCACGGTCCTCGAGGTCACGATCGAGCACATCGCCCGCGAGGCCGTCGAGGGGCAGGGCAGGGGGCTCGTCGCGACGGGCCGGCCGGAGGCGACGGCGATCTTCGTCCCGTTCGCCCGGGCGGTCTCCGAGGCGGTGCTCGAGGGCGTGGCGGAGCAGGGGGTCGACCGCGTCGTGCTGCTCCCGGCCGAAGGGCCGCTCGGCAGCTATCCGCCGACCGATGGCGGCGACTGGTTCGAGGCGGGCGTGCCCGTGGTGAACGCCATCAGCAACCCCGTCTACCTGCTCACCGACGACGACGCCCTGCGCTGGGTCGATCGCGAGCGGCTGCCGAGGATGGCCGCGGCGTTCGAGCAGATCATCCGCCGGCTCGATCGCGAGGACCGGCGGACGCTGGCCGCGACGTCGTCGTGGCCCTACCGGCTCGCGATGAAAGGCCTGCGCGGCGTGGCGGCGCCTGGGCCAGGACGACGCGGTGCTTCGGGAGTGCGCCCGGTGCTACTTCGACGGCCAGACGCCGCAGGCAGGCGGCCATCGCATCATCGCATCGCTGTGAGAGATTCTCACAACATGTCCACTTTCCGAGACGAAATGTCCTGCCGACCGTGCCGGTTCGGTCGTTTTTCACGCCTTTTCCGCGCGAAACGAGCGATGACGCCGTTGCGTGGGTGGAAATTGTTGCAACGGCGCGGCGAGAGCGTTTAGCATCGTCACGCCGGATCGCGGGGTCGGGCGCAAGCCGTCGGTCCCGCGGGTCCTGCTCTCGGCGAGGTCTCGCCGGAGAAAAATCGAGGGATGTCCCGAAAATAAGCTAAAGTTCGGGAGTCCGCGATCGACGCCCGCGGCCGCACGCGGCCCCGCGACGATCGTCGGGTCTCTCGCAAGGGGTCGGCCGAAAGGGCCCCGTCCGCCCGCCCTCACGGTGCGGCGGCCGCGGTCCGACTTCGTCGGCGACGCGACGATGACCCAGGGATGGCCACCAGGCAAGGACGCGAAGTCCCCCGATCCATCGGGGCCCGTCCCCCGTACGCGCCGCGGCAGCTCGGACCCGGCCTGACCCATCGCGATCGACACCCGTGACCGTCGGAGCTCGTGGCATGCTGAAGCGGATCTGGAGCCGGGACGCGCAGGCGCGGCGGGCGTCGAGGGCGCGGACGTTGTCGGCGCTGGAAGACCTCGAGGCGCGGCGGCTGCTCTCGGGCGGGCCCGACCGATTACGTGCTCAGCGGCGACTCGTGGGCCGACCCGGGCAAGATCACCTACAGCTTCCCGCCCGACGGCGTGAACTGGGACGGGGGCGTGAATGATCTCAACGCCTCGCTCAACGCCGAATACCCGACCGGCGGCTGGCAGCGGGCGATCGCCGAGGCGCTGCAGACGTGGGCCTCCGTCGCGAACATCAACGTCGTGCCCGTGGCCGACGGCGGCGAGCCGTTCAACACGCCGGGGCAGGCCCAGGGCGACCCGCGGTTCGGCGACGTCCGGGTCGGCGGCTACAACTTCGACAGCGGGACCGTGCTGGCCCAGTCGTACAACCCGCCGCCCAACGGGATCACCGGCGCGGGGGACGTGGAGATCAACACGGGCTTCAACTGGAGCCCGACCGCGCCCTACGACCTCTACAGCGTCATGCTCCACGAGACGGGCCTGGCGCTCGGCATGGGCGAGACGACCGACCCGACGGCCGTGATGAACCGGATCTACGGCGGCCGGCGCTGGGGGCTGGAGCCGGTGGACATCAACGGCATCCAGGCGATCTACGGCCCCAGGCTGCCCGACGCGTACCAGGCCGGCGGCGCGGCGACCTCGGCGGGCACGGCCCATGACGTCTCGGGCCAGCTCGCGGCGATCGCCCCGGGCGTCGCGCAGGCGACGCTCATGAACGTCTCGCTCGACGCGATCGGCGACACGGAATACTTCTCCGTCGTCGCCCCCGCCGGCGCCGCGCCGAGACGCTGTACGCGATCGCGAACTCGCAGGGCATCAGCTCGCTGAGCCCGAAGGTCTCGATCTACGACTCGTCGATGCACCTGCTCGGCACGGCGGGCGACCCGACGGCCTGGAGCGACCGCCAGTATCGCGACGGCCGCGGGCCTGGTGCCCGGCCAGCGGTACATCATCGCCGTCACCGGCGCGACGAACGACGTCTTCTCCGTGGGCGATTACGCGTTCCAGCTGATCTTCAAGGGGATCTCGGCCGTGCCACCCCCCGCCACCGTACCGCCGACCGTGCCGCCTCCGCCCGTGACGCACGTTCCGCCGCCGCCGCCTCACACGGGCCCGGGCACGCCGTCGCCGACGACCACGCCGCCGACCACGCCCCACGCCCCGCCCCCGATCGCGCGCGACCGCTTCGAGCCGAACAGCACGGCCGCGACGGCCTTCGACCTGGGCACGCTCAGCTCGACGGTCGTCACCGGCCTGACCTTCGCCGACGGCCTCGACGTGCAGGCCTTCAGCTTCGTGCCGAAGACGTCCGGGACGGTCGTCGTCTCGACGGGCACGAGTACGCTGTGGGTCGTGAACGCGGCGGGCAAGACGGTCGCCACCGGCACCGGCCAGGTGACGTTCCCAGCGCCGACGGCCGGGTCGCGGTTCTGGATCGCGATCGGGCCCGTGAACGGCCACACCAACCCGGGCTTCTCGATGGCCATCACGGTCGTTCCCCCGGCGCAGCCGGCGCAGCAGGTCGTCGCGCCCGCGGTGCACGCGGCCTGGTCGGCCCCGCTGCCTCCCCCGCCCGCGCCGACGCCTGCCCCGGCGCTGACGCCACGGGTCTCATCCTGGCCGTTCGCGCGGCTGGCCGCCGAGCGGCCGCGGACGCCGTCGCGGGTCGCGGTCGTCAACCCGCGGTGGGTCCAGCTCGCCTGAGCGGGTGCACCGTTCTAAGCCGGTGGGCCGTGTGGTAGCCTGTGCGGGACGAGGCCGGGGGCCAGACCTTCGGCCTCCCCCCGCGCATGGGCGTGCGCGCGGGGCCTTCCCGATCCCCACCGCGAGGACATCCACCGTGGCCGAGTTCACCGTGCCCCCGTTGCCCTACGACTTCGGCGCCCTCGAGCCGCACATCGACGCCAAGACGATGGAGATCCACCACGACAAGCACCACCAGGCCTACGTCACGAACCTGAACAACGCGCTCAAGGACCACCCCGAGCTCCAGGCCAAGACGATCGAGGCGCTGATCTCCGACCTGAACGCGGTGCCCGAGTCGATCCGCACGGCCGTCCGCAACAACGGCGGCGGGCATGCGAATCACTCGATGTTCTGGCAGATCATGAAGCCCGGCGGCGGCGGCGAGCCGACCGGCGCGATCGCCCAGGCGATCCAGAGCGAGCTCGGCGGCTTCGCCAAGTTCAAGGAAGACCTCAACAAGGCCGGCGCCACCCGCTTCGGCTCGGGCTGGGCCTGGCTCGTCAAGGGCAAGGACGGCAAGCTCGCCGTCATGTCGACCGCCAACCAGGACAGCCCGCTGATGGAAGGCCTCACGCCCGTCCTCGGCGTCGACGTCTGGGAGCACGCCTACTACCTGAAGTACCAGAACCGCCGGCCCGATTACCTCGCGGCGTGGTGGAACACGGTGAACTGGGACGAGATCAACCGGCGTTTTGCGGGGTGATCGCGGCGATCACGGGCCCGGGCGCGGCCGCGCCCGGGTCGTCGTGAGCCTGGGGCGACGGGCTCGCCTGCCGGTGCGCCGCAGGTCGCGCGGCGCGTCGCGGGGGAAACGGAAGACGACGGCCTCGATCTTCTTCGCCGTATCGCCGACGTTGAGCTCGATTTCGAGGACGGACCGCGCCTTCTCATCGCGGATCGCCACCTCGCCGTCCCCCGTGTAGATCTGCTCGTCGAAGTCCCGATGCTTCACGACGGCGAGACCGATCTGTCGCCGGTCCGCATGCGCCGGGACCTGGCCGTTCCGCCGTCGCTTCAGCTCCTGACGCTCCTGCGGCAGGATGACCTCCTCGAGCTGGCGGACTGCGTGGCGGAGGAGCATCCGCATCCCGCCCGCGTCCCGATCCGAGCCGTCGACCACGAGCTGCTGGATCATGAAGAATTCGGCCTTGACGATCGACCGGTCCCGCCGCAAAAGCTCGTCGAACACCAGCTGGTACTCGACCGAGTTGTCATGCTTCAAATCCACGCAGCTGACGTGGCCGACGATCGTCCGGCCCTTCTTCTTCGGGTGGTCGCGGACGGCCACCCATCGCCGGCACACGTTGTCCCTCATCACGTAGGCGAGCACTTCTTTCGCAGTCGACCCGGGGGTCGGCGGGTACTGGCCTCCGGTCTCCTCGTGCACCTTGCGGAAGAGATCGGCGAGCTGCCCTGAGTCGTGCGAGCCGGGCCGGTACTCCTGGATCTCGAACTGCTTGGCCATCGTGTGCTTGAGGATCGAATACTTGTCCTCGCTGATGTCGCTGCGGTGCATCTCGCGGGCGAATTCGTCGCGGTTCAGCTCCCTCGCCCCGGCGCCGACGACCGACGCCGCGGGCAGTCGGGACCGTGAGTCGGGGTCCTTGCCGACAAACGGCCATTTCTGGATGAGCTTGATGACGGAGGGGTCCACGAGCTCCGATTTCAGGCTGGCGATCGCACGCTCCGAGACGACGTACTTGGCCCTGCGGATCTCCTCGAAGTCGTCGATCAGCAGCTCGAGCTGCCTGCAGGCGTCGGGGTCGGACATCCGCTCGGCGCGGATCCTGCCGACGTTTTTCCGATAGACGGACGTCAGATAGGTGCCCATGAAATCGTAGACGAAGCCGATATCGACGACCGTGCTGTTCACCGTCAGCGCGAGCAGCTCGACCTCGTTGAGCAGGTCTTCCTGACTCTTGTGCATGCGGTCGCCGAGGACGTCGATCGGCGGGTCGTTCGCCCCCGTCGCCTTCGCTTCGTTGAACGTCCGCTCGGCCCGACTTGTCCGCCGCGCCAGCTTCACGAGATCCTTGTGCATGGCGATGATGGTCGTGATGCTCGATAGGGCGGTCGCGTGGTGATGCTCGCGGTTGGCGGCCTTGCTGCTCTCCTCGACCTGGCGGTGGCTCGTCCGGTAGGCCCGGAACGAGTAGTAGACCGCGATGAGCGCGATGACCGAGGCCGCGACCGTCCCCAGGACGGTAACGAGCTGGCCCGTCTTGTCCCAGTTCACGACGTAGCCGAGATGGCGATCGATCCCGGCGAAGTCCCAGCCCGCGAACCGATGCGACACCGCTCCGTTCATGGGGTTTCTCCCGATTGCTTCTCGCACGCCGCGCGGTCGCGGATCGGGCAGGGGCCACATCACCCCCGGTCGCCTCTGGATCCGGAGCAGCGTCCGTCCGCCTGCGCGATCAGTCGGACGCGACGAGCTTATCGGGCGCGCCGGGGGCGTACAAAGGAATTGCCGATGCGACACCGGTCCCGATCCAGCCGGGCCCACCCGCGCGGCGCGGTGGTCGAGCCCGGCGGACGGGACGGCGGGGTCGGCTTGACCGGGACGGCCGAATCGGTAGGATGCGTCGCGAGGGGGGGGCCGGAGGTCGCCCCCGTGTCGTCCGTCCCGCCTGCGTCGGCCCTCCCGAGCCCACTCCCACGAGCCCGCACCAGACCGGCCGACGGACCCGCCGGGGCGGGGCCGCGGGATCGGATCATTCCCGGAATCAAGGAGGAGAAGATGCCGATGGATCGGCTCACGCGGAACCTCGCGGGCTTCGGCCTGGCGCTGATCGCCGCGGCCGGCGGATGCCGGTCGGCGCACGATGAAGTCCCACCCGGCAAGGTCTATCGCCCCGACACGCGGGCCGACGGGCAGGTCGGCTTCAGCACGACGCCGCCCGACAAGGCCAACGGCCTGGCCGGCGTGCCCCAGAACCTGACGCAGGGCAACGTCGCCTCGGGCGGGATGTTCGGCACGGCCGGCGGCGGCGGCGACATGACCGGCACCGTGGCCGGCAGCCGCTTCGGTGCCCCCTCGACCTCGGCGGCGATCGCTCCGACGGCCGGCGCGGGCCAGCTCTCGGCCGGCGGACCGCTCTCGGGCCTGGGCCAGGCGCCGCCGCTCGGCGGGTCGCAGGGCGGCTCCCGACCCGACGCGAGCTACCTCAACGGGTTCCCGAACACGCCCCCTCCGACCGGCGTGATGGGCGGCTCGACCCAGCCGCCGAGCCCGCTCTGAGCGGGACCAGCGTCGCGCTCACTGCACCGCGAAACGCCCTACCCCTGCCGGGGAGGGCGTTTCGGTTATGATCGAGCGCCATGGCGCCCGACGAGCCCCTCGCGGTCCTGCTCGACGATCCCCACCTGATCGCGGTCTCCAAGCCGGCGGGCCTGCTGACGCAAGGCTATGCCGGGGGCGAGCCCACGCTCGAAGACCTCGTCCGCCGGCACCTCCGCCCCGACGACCCGGCCTCGATCTATCTCGGCACCGTCCATCGCCTCGACCGACCCGTCTCGGGCCTCGTCGTCTGGGCGAAGACGCCGAAATCCGCGCGGCGCCTCGCCGCCCAGTTCGAGGGCCGATCGGTGGCCAAGGAATACTGGGGTGTTCTCGAAGGCTCGGAGGTCTCCGAAACCGTCTGGGATGACTGGCTCGGACCGGTCGATGCCGAGGGCACGGCCTCGGTCGCCCGCAAGGGTACGCCCGGCGCCCGGCGAGCCGTGACGCGGGTCCGCCGGCTGTCCGGTCCCACTCCCGCGGGAACAGCGCTCGTCGCGCTCGAGCCGGAGACCGGTCGCACGCATCAGCTCCGGGTGCAGGCCTCGAGCCGCGGGCAGCCGATCGTCGGCGACGCGGCCTACGGCTCGACCCGACCCTTCCCGCTCGGGATCGCGCTCCACGCCGGGTCGCTGCGGTTCGAGCACGCGGCCTCACGGGCTCAGGTCGAGGTCGTGGCCGACCTGCCGCAGACCTGGGCCGACTTCGGGGCTCTCCCGCGGTCGCCGAGATTGATCTCGGGCTGACACGGCCCCGCGACGGCTACCTCACGCGTCGCGTCCATCCGCCGACCCAGAGGGGCGAGCAGGCCGCGAGGATCACCGAGGCGAAGGCGAGCGCGAGTCCCGTGCGAATGGTCCTGGCCGACATTCCAGCACTCCGTCTGGGGGAACGGAGCCCGACCCGCGGTCCGGGTCGGGTTCGCGGTGCGTTGAGAGGTCCACGGATTCTAATCCCCCGCTGATCGCGCACGAAAGCCCAAGACGGGCCATGATGCCGAGACGCCACACCAGGCGCTCGAACTTGACAAATCTGGAAATCACCCTCGCCCGTCCGGCCCGCGCCGCAAGAGCCCCCGGCTGCGCAACCACTTGACGCACAGGCCCATCCAGCTCGCGGGGAGCTTGCCGTTCTGCCGCACGCCGAAGTCGTGGTCGCCCGTCGCGAAGATGTGCAGCTCGGCCGGGACGCCCGCTCGCTTCAGCGCCACGTACATGAGCGCGCTGCCCTCGGGAGAGCGCCCGTGCGCTCGCTGTCGTCCGAGGAGTGAGCCAGCAGCACCGGCGGCATGTCGGCCGGGATGCGGAGGTCGGCGCGCAGCTCGTCTTTATCCTTGAGCTTGAGATAGCCTGGATAGCACGCAATGGCGAAATCGGGCCGACAAGGGACCGCGTCGACGGCGTCGACCGGCTCGTACAACCGCTTCGAGAAGTTGGCGGCCGTCGCGAGCGCGAGATGGCCTCCCGCGGAGAAGCCGACGATGCCGATGCGCCCGGGATCGATGCCCCACTCCCCGGCCCGGCTGCGGACCAGGCTCATCGCCCGCTGCGCGTCGAGCTGCGGCCCGCGAGCCGGCTCACGCTCGACCTCGCTCGCCCGCCGCGGGCAGCGGTACTTGAGGATGATCCCGGTCATCCCTTGCTCATTAAGCCACGCGGCCACCTCCTCGCCCTCGAGCTCCCAGTAGAGGTCCCAGTATCCGCCCCCCGGGCAGATGACCATGGCCGTCCCGGTGTTCTTCTCGGCGCGGGCCGGTAGACCGTGAGGGTCGGCCTGGTGACGTTGGTGATCAGCTTCGTCGGCCCGACGAGCGGCGATTGATGGATCCGGCTCGTCTCCTTCCCGTTGATTCCCGTGTCGCCTGGCACGTTCCCCGGCCAGAGATCGACGACGAGCGGCTCGGCCGCCTGCGCAAAGACGGTCGCGATCGGGACGACGAGCAGCGTGAGGACGAGGGCGGGTCGGTTCATGGCAGGCTCTCCGGCCGGCTCGGGGGCCGTTGACGCATTAAAGTCACGCAGTCATGATAAGCTGTCTTATCGATGGTCGCCACCGCGACGATCGCCCCAACGGCGCGTCAGGAACCCGCCCATGACAGCCTTCACCCTGTTCCACGTCGCGATCAGCCTGCTGGCGATCGGCTCGGGATTCGTCGCCCTGGCCGGCCTGATCTCGGGGAAGCGGCTCGACGGCTGGACGGCGTTCTTCCTGGCGACGACGGTCGCGACGAGCGTCACCGGCTTCCTGTTCCCGATCACCCGCCTCACGCCGGGCCTCGTGCTGGGCGCGATCTCGCTGGTGGTCCTGGCCCTCGCGATCTACGCCCGCTACGCCGGCCATCTCGCCGGCATCTGGCGGCCGGTCTATGTCGTCACCGCCGTCGTGGCCGTCTATCTCAACGTGTTCGTCCTGATCGTCCAGTCCTTTCAGAAGGTCCCGGCCCTGCACGCGCTGGCCCCGACCGGGTCGGAGCCGCCGTTCGCGATCGCGCAGGGTCTTGCGCTCGTGGCGTTCATCGGCCTCGGGGTCCTCGCGGTGAGGAGGTTCCGCGAGCAGGCCCTTGGCGTGGCTTGACGCCCAGCCTGGGATGGGCAGAACTCCTCTCGACTCACTCGGGCTCGGGCGGGTCGGGGGCGACGGGGCGCCAGGGGTAGTGGGCGGCGCGATCGTGCTTGCGCGTCAACGCCACAAAACGCCAGGCGGCGTCCCACTGCTGCCGGGCAAGCCCCAAACTGTACGCTGCTCTCGCGTCGGCATCCGCGGCGGCACGCTCCCGGCCCTTCCTGATGTCCAAGTCGGCGGCCGCTCGTGCCTCGGCGCGGCGATCCTTAGCATCCCTCATGTGGTTATCTGAGTCGCTCGCATGCGCATCGGCGATTCCCTTGTACATCTCTGCTTGACCGGCATACCACCCGGCGAGGCCAAGATCCTTCGCTCGTCGCGCCCTCAGCCTGAAGGCCCAGCGGCCGGTGGCCAGGGCGATGACGAGAATCGCCACTGCGATCATCACGCCAAGCACCCGGAGCCGCGCGCGGGTGAGCTTCATCGGGCTTGCCTCCACCGAAGGATAGCCCGATCATAATCGCGGCGGCTGGCCAAACGGCGTGCCGTTCGCCGGGAATCCATTTTCAAACTGACCCACTACCATGGAAGTTAACATAACGCCCATTATCAGACATTGCCCGCGGAGGACAGGGATGGTGGCCTGGGCTGTAATCGTCGCGGTGGCGGTCCTCGGCGGTGATGCCGAGGCCGGCGGGAAGGTCGTCCGCGTGGGGCTGAACGAGCGATTTGAGGCCGAGGTCGCGGAGATCGTCGCGGGACTGGCCTCGGCGAGTGGCGTGACCATCGAAAGGCCCAAGGCGGCGCTGCGGATTCCCTGGGCGGGGCTCGGGGGGCCGCTGTCGAAGGCGCTCATGGCCGAGTCGATCGGGCCGGACGTCGTGCCGAGCGTCGAGGGGCGGACGCTGACTCTGAAGATTCCGCCGGAACGACTCCATGCGAGCTCCCGCGACGACTGGGAACGCAGGCTCCGCGGGCTCGTCGAGCGGATCGAGCGCGAGGAGAAACGGCGCGAGCGGTACGGGATGCATGCACGAGAATCGTACCGGGCAAACGATCCCGCCAGGCCGACCGTCTGCCTGATCCACGGGCTCAATTCGACGTCGTCCGTCTTCTGGCACATGGTCGGGCCGATCGAGGAGGCCGGCTATGGGGTCGTCGTGTACGACTTCCCCTACAACCGCGACCTCGACGAGTCGGCCGAGGCGTTCCGGAGGGATTGGGCCGAGTTTCGCAAGAAGTCGGGCGACCGGCGGGCGTGGGCGATCGTGGCTCACTCGATGGGGGCGTTGCTGGCCCGGGCCTATGTGGAAGACGACCGCGTCTACGCCGGGGACGCGGCGTCGATGATCCTGATCGCGCCGGTGAACCGGGGGTCGAACCTGTCGCGGGTGCAGACGATCCACCAGGCGATGCAGGGCCTGAAGGCGGTGCAGGGCGGGCCGGGGAAGGGGGAGGCGCTGGCGAAGATCGGCGACGGGCTCGGCGCGGCGGCCGAGGACATGACGCCCGGCAGCCCGTTCCTGACCGGGCTCAACGCGCGGAAGCGGCGGGAGGGCGTGCCGTATCACACGCTCGCGGGGCACGGAGGATTCCTGTCGGCCGCGGCGCGGAGGCAGATCGAGGCACAGCTCGGTCTGAGCGGGCGTCCTGGCATGCTCGGCGGCCTGGCGAGATTGGCCCTCGGCGACCTGCCGGCGCAGCTCGACGAGATCACCGAGGGCTCGGGCGACGGCTGCGTGTCGGTCGAATCCACGAGGCTCGACGGGGTCGGCGACCATGTGGCGATCGGGGCGAATCACCTCGAATTGATCCGGGCGCCCCTGCTCTATCCCGAGCCGGGGCCGGTCGCGTGCATGCCGTATGTGCTCAAGTGGCTGGCGAAAGACCTGCCCGCGAAGCCGTGACGGGCCGCGATCTCGGCCGGCAGGGGCTTGGGTCGGACGAATCGGGTCGCTAGAGTTGTCTGCCAACGAGGGCGGCCTCTCCGCCGGTACGCCCTCCAGCAACCCATCTCGCCAGGACTCTCGGCCGATGACGGCGAACGAACGGCATCCGAAGGGCCTCTACGTCCTGTTCGCCACGGAGATGTGGGAGCGGTTCGGCTTCTACACCTGCGCGGCGATCATGACGCTGTACCTCCAGCGCGGGGGGTTCGGCTGGACGAAAGACCAGGCGACGACGCTCTGGTCGAACTACCTGATGTTCGTCTACGCGACCCCCCTGATCGGCGGATGGCTGGCGGACCGGTTCCTCGGCTATCGCCGCTCGGTGCTCCTGGGCGGCGCTGTTCTTCATCGCCGGCTACGTGCTGCTCGGGCTCGGGTCGATCGTCGACCTACTACATCGCGCTGGCGCTGCTGTTCGTCGGCAACGGCTTCTTCAAGCCGAACATCTCGACGATGGTCGGGCAACCTGTACCCGTCCGGGAGCCCGCTCAAGGATTCGGCGTACAACATCTTCTACATGGGGATCAACATCGGCGCGCTGCTGGCGCCGGTCGTCGCCGAGGTGCTGCTTCAGACGTTCGCCGGTACCGACGATCCTCGAGGCGGCGAAGGTCGGCGAAGCCCCTGACGCCCGAGCAGGCCGCCAGCCTGCGGGCCGGCTTCCTCGCCGCGTTCTTCGCCGCGGCGGCGGGGATGACGCTGGGCACGGTCATCTTCGTCACGTTCTATCGCTAGCTGGCCGACGCCGAGCGCCGGCATACGCCGATCGCCGCCGACCCCGAGGCAGCTGCCGTCACCGAGGACTTGCCGCCGGGTCCGGAGCAAGGGCCGGCCATCGACCGGTGCCCGAGAAGCCACGCGGATCGTCGCCCTGCTCGTCATCTACGCCATCGTCATCGTCTTCTGGATGGTCTTCCACCAGAACGGCAGCACGATGACCTACTGGGCCGACGAGAACACCGACTGGAAGGTCTCGGGCGTGATCTCGAACGCGATCAACCCGTTCTGGATCGTCGTGCTTTCGCTCCCGCTCGTGAAGTTCTGGGGCTGGCTGAGGTCGAAGGGGACTGGAGCCGTCGACGCCGACGAAGATGGCGCTGGGCATGCTGCTGACGAGCCTGGCGTTCCTGATCCTGTTCGTCGCGGCCAAGACGGGCGGCGACCAGACGTTCGTCACCGACTCCAGCGGCAACTTCGTGCTCGACGCCGCAAAGAAGCAGTACGAGGCGACGCAGCACCGCGTCTCGCCGCTCTGGCTGATCGCGGCGTACATGGTGATCTCGCTCGGCGAGCTGATGCTCAGCCCGATGGGCCTGTCGCTCGTCTCGAAGGTCGCCCCGGCGCGGATGCGCGGGCTGATGATGGGCGGATGGTTCGTGGCCACGGCGATCGGCAACAAGCTGACGATGATCGGGCTGCTCTGGACGCGGTGGTATCACTCGTCGTTCTGGCTGCTCTGCTCGCTCTCGGCGCTGGGGATGGCGGTCGTGCTGCTCATCTTGCTCCGCCCGCTGAAGAAGGCGATGCCGGGCGTCTGAACCGGCCCGCGAACGAGGGACTCCATCATCATGCGCATGCTCCTCGTCCTCGGCGCTCGCCCTGGCCTTCGCCCTGCCCGCCTTCGCCGGCCGGCCGATGACGGTCGACGACCTGCTCGCGGTCAAGTCGGTCTCCGACCCGCAGGTCTCGCCCGACGGCAAGCGGGTCGTCTACGTCGTCGCGCGAGCTCGACCGCGCGACGGACAAGTCGAACAGCGACCTCTGGCTCGTCGCCGCTCGACGGCGGCGAGCCCAGGCGATTGACGACCGCCGCCGGGCGCCGACAACCACCCGCGCTGGAGCCCCGACGGCAAGACGATCGCGTTCGTCTCCGACCCGGGGCGGCTCGGCGCAGGTCTGGCTCCTGCCGATCGACGGCGGCGAGGCCCGCCAAGCTCACCAAGCTGCCGATCGACGTCTCGGCACCGATCTGGTCGCCGAAGGGGGACAAGACTCGCCTTCACCGCCGAGGTCTATCCCGGCAAGACGCCCGAGGAGACCGCCGCGAAGGACAAGGAGAAGGAGGCCGGCAAGAGCAAGGCGCGGATCTTCGACCGGCTGATGATCCGCCACTGGAACGCCTGGGACGAGGGGAAGCGGAGCCACCTGTTCGTCGCCGACGCCAAGACCGGCGAGGCGAAGGACCTGACCCCCAAGCTGGACGTCAACATCCCCCCTGCCCCGTTCGGCGGCTCGACGGATTACGCCTGGTCGCCCGACGGCATGGAGCTGGCCTTCACCGTCCGAGCCGCTCGAAGGACGCACGCCTGGTCGACGAACACGGACATCTGGACGGTCCCCGCCGCGGGCGGCGAGCCGAAGAACCTCACGGCCGAGAACAAGGCGGCCGACGCCCAGCCGAGCTATTCGCCGGACGGGAAGTACCTCGCCTACGTGAGCCAGGCGCCGAGCGGGTTCGAGTCGGACCTGTGGGTCCTGACGCTGCTCGACCGCGAAGGGCGGCGATCGGATCGAGGTGAGCGAGCGGCATCGATCGCCCGGTCCGTCGGCTTCACGTGGAGCGGGCCGCGGAAGATCGACGCGGGGACCGTCCGCGACGTGTTCGCGACGGTCGACGACGACGGGGACCGAGCCGATCGTCGTCGTTCTCGATCCTCGAGACGAAGGACGGCAACGTCGGCGTCGACGCGACCGACAAGCCCCGGCCGATCAAGGGCGGCGTCAACCAGGGCGTCCAGGTCACGCCCGACGGCAAGACGCTCGTCTTCGTCGCGGAGCACCGCCGACGCTCCCGCCGAGCTCTTCAAGGCCGGACACCGACGGCGGGACGCCGACGCCGCTGACCCACCACAACGCCGCCGCTCATGACGGAGCTCGACCTGCCCAAGGCCGAGGGCTTCACCTTCGAGGGGGCCGACGGCGACAAGGTCGCCGGCTGGCTCATCAAGCCGCCCGGCTTCGACCCGAGCAAGAAATACCCCGTCGTCTTCCTGATCCACGGCGGCCCGCAAGGCGCCTGGCACGACGAGTGGCACACCCGCTGGAACATAGCCACTGTTCGCCGCGCCGGGCTACGCCGTCGTCGCGATCAACCCGCGCGGCTCGACCGGCTACGGCCAGAAGTTCACCGACCAGATCAGCCAGGACTGGACCGGGCGGGTCTACGACGACCTGATGAAGGGGCTCGATCACGCCCTGAAGACCTATCCGTTCCTGGACGGCGACCAGGTGGCCGCGGCGGGCGGGTCGTACGGCGGGTTCATGGTCAACTGGATCGCCGGGCATACCGACCGCTTCAAGGCGCTGATCAGCCACGCGGGCGTCTTCGACCTGACGAGCAAGTACGGCACGACCGAGGAGCTCTGGTTCCCCGAGTGGGAGTTCGGCGGGACGCCCTGGGAGAACCCGCAGATCTATCGCGAGCAATCGCCCAGCGGCTTCGTCAAGAACTTCAAGACGCCGACCCTGGTGATCCACGGCGCCCTCGATTTCCGCGTGCCCGACGCCCAGGGCCTCGGCATGTTCACCGCACTCCAGCGCCGGGGCGTGCCCAGCCGGCTCGTCTTCTTCCCCGACGAGGGGCACTGGATCCTCAAGCCCGCCAACCGGGTCGTCTGGTGGAGCGAGATGCACGACTGGCTGGCGAAGTACCTCAAGTGATCGTCGCGGAGCCGTGCCGCAGGACCCGATGCTGAGCCCGATCGCCGACGTGGCCACGAGGCCTGGGCATCGCCGCCGAGCACCTCGAGCCCTACGGCCGCGACAAGGCCAAGGTCCGCCTCGAGGCGCTCGACCGCGCCCGACCGCACGCCGGGCAAGCTGATCCTGGTCTCGGCGATCACGCCGACGCCGGCCGGCGAGGGGAAGACGACGACGTCGATCGGCCTGGCCCAGGGGCTGCGGAAGATCGGCAAGCGCGTCGGCCCTGGCGCTGCGGCAGCCGTCGATGGGGCCGGTCTTCGGCCGCAAGGGCGGGGCGACCGGCGGCGGGGCGAGCCGGCTCGAGCCGTCGAACACGATCAACCTCCAGTTCACCGGCGACTTCCACGCGATCACCGCCGCGCACAACCTGCTGGCCGCGGCGATCGACAACCGCCTCCACTTCGGCGACACCGACGCTCGACCCCGGCCAGCGTCCTCTGGAAGCGGGCCCTCGACATGAACGACCGGGCCCTGCGGAAGATCGTCATCGGCCTGGGCGGGCACGGCGCAGGGCGTGCCCCGCGAGAGTCGGCTTCGACATCACGGCGGCCAGCGAGGTCATGGCGATCCTCTGCCTGGCCGACTCGCCGGCCGACCTCCGGGCCCGGCTCGACCGCATCCTCGTCGGCTACACCGAACGACGGCCAGCCCGTGCTGGCCGAGCGAGATCGGCGTGACCGGCGTCGATGGCGGCGATCCTGAACGAGGCGATCCTGCCCAACCTCGTGCAGTCGCGCGAGGGGACGCCCGCGTTCGTCCACGGCGGGCCGTTCGCCAACATCGCGCACGGCTGCAACTCGGTCCTCGCCACCCGGATGGCCCTGGCCACTGGCCGACTACGCCGTGACCGAGGCCGGGTTCGCCTTCGACCTCGGGCGGCGAGAAGTTCTTCGACCTGAAGTGCCGGTCGGCCGGCCTGAACCCGGCGGCCGTCGTGATCGTCGCGACGATCCGCGCCCTCAAGATGCACGGCGGCGTCGCCGCTCGACGCCCTGACGACGCCCGACCCGGCGGCCGTCGAGCGAGGGCTCGAGAACCTCGCCGCCCACCTCGACAGCGCCGCGCACTTCGGCAAGCCGACGCTCGTCGCGATCAACCAGTTCGCGACCGACACGCCCGAGGAGCTCGCGGTCGTCCACGCCTTCTGCGCGGGCCGCGGCGTCGCCGTGCGCCACGGCCAACGTCTTCGGCGCGGGCGGCGCGGGCGCGACCGAGCTGGCCGAGAAGGTCGTCGCGGCCGCGTCCGGGCCCGAGACGCCGCTTACAGCCGCTCTATCCGCTCGACTGGCCCGCCGAGCGGAAGATCGAGCGGATCGCCACGGTCGATGTACGGCGCCGACGGCGTGACGATCCTGCCCGCGGCCGAGGCGAAGCTCCGCAAGGCCGCGGAAGCTCGGCTACGGCGAGCTTGCCCGATCTGCATGGCCAAGACGCAGGACTCGCTCTCCGACAACCCCAAGCTCCGCGGCCGGCCCCAGGGGTTCACGCTCACCGTCCGCGACGTCGAGATCGCCGCCGGCGCCGGGTTCCTCGTCGCCCTGACCGGCGAGATCGTCCGGATGCCCGGCCTGCCCGAACGGCCCGCCGCCGAGCGGATCGATTTGGATGAGAGCGGCAATATCCGGAATCTGACGTAATGCCAGGCCGTCAGCGCCGCGCCGTGGCGTTCGTCTTGGTCGACGTGGCCAGGATGCGGTCGAGCCTCGCGAGGGTCGTGGTCGTCGCACCCTGGTCGCGCCAGACGACGCGGCCGTTGCGGTCGATGAGGACCATCGTCGGATAGGCCGAGATCTTCAGCGCCTCCTGGACGGCGCTCGCGCCGTCGTCCTTGCTGCTGACGAGCACGGTGTAGTTGACGCCGAGCCGGCGGGCGATCTCGTCGACGTGCGCCGTGCTGGCCGAGGCCGGGCCGGGCTCGCAGGCGACGCCGACGACGGCGAGCGTGCGGCGGTCGAATCGCTTCTGCAGCTCGACCAGGTGCGGCACGCTCGAGAGACAGGGGCGGCACCAGGTGCCCCAGAAGTCGAGCAGGATGTAATCCGCGTCGAAGTCCCGGAGCGTGACCGGCCGGCCCTGGAGGTCGGGCAGGCGGAAGTCGAGGAGCTGGAGCCGCTTCGCGTCGTAGCGGCAGGCCTCGAGCTGGGGGCCGAGATCCTTGAGGGCTGGCGTGGGCCGCGACGGGCGGTCGGCCAGGGCCTCGGCGCGGCGGACCTGGTCGGTCGCCCCGTCATTCCTGGGCTCGAAGTCGGCGGTGTCGGCGTCGGCGAACGACCGGCGCGGCGCGGCTTGATTCCAGGCGGCCGAGAGGTCCTCCCACGTCGTCGGCTTCTTCGGCGCCGGGAAGGGGTCGTAGGCTGCGGGTTCGGCCGCGGGGGCCGCCGGGGGCTCGTCGGCCGGGGAGTCGGCCGCGGGCGGAGCGGGCCGTGCGGCGGGCTCGCGGCGGGCGACGCGGGCGCGGTCCTCGGGCGGCGAGAAATCGCCCTTCGCGGACGTCAAGGCCCCGGGCGTTGGCCCGGGGCGCTGGGGTCTGGCCTGCGAGACGCGCCGCGTGCTCCGCGGCCGCGCGGCGGATGGCTCGGGCTCGGGGTCGTCGCCCCCCCTGCTCCGCCGGCCACCCGGCTCGATGGCGGGAGGCAGCGGGTTCTCCTCGTCGTCCGCGGGCGGATCGGCGGTCGCCCGGCGCGTCGCCGCGGGAGCGGGTCTTCGCCCTCGTCGACCGGCAGGGTCGAGGCCCGGAGCGTCGCGCGGTCGTCGAGGGCCGACGGGCGTGGAGGCGTCGCCCGCCTTCTTCGCGGCCCGGCTCGTGTGCCAGCCCGTCCCGGCGACCATCACGGCCTTCCGACTCGTCTTTGTGGGCGTCGCGTCGGCCTGGTCGTCGTCGGTCGGCGTCGGGCAGGTCGTCGTCGTTGACCTTGGACGACGATCCGCGGGCGTCGTCGACCTCATTCCGGTCGGACACCGTGCGGCCCGAAGGCGAACGCCCGGCCCGGCGGCGGTCGGCGGGGAGCTCGTCGGCCTGGACGGCGATCTCGACGCTCGGCGGAGGGGACGCGGACGTTGGCGCGGCCCTCGACCCAGCCCCCCTGCTCTTCGTACTCGGCGATCAGCGTGTAATTCGAGCCCGGCCGCAGGCCGCGGAGCGTGAAGCCGCCGGCGCGGTCGGAGGTGGCCTCGGCGACGCGGCCGCCCGAGAGGCCGCCGTCGGCCACGCGGACGAGGGCGCCGGGGACGGGCTCGCCGCGGTCATCGACCACGCGGCCCGAGACGCGGTCGTCGCGGCCCGCGCGGCGAGGCCGGGGCGTCCAGGTCAGCGACCGCCGACGAGGTCGCGCCGCCCGTCTTCGTCGCGACGGGCCGGTCGCCCACCGAGGCGATCGTCTGGATCTTCGGGTCGTTGCCGTGCCAGCTCAGCCCGCCCGTACCGGTGGACGAGCAGCCCAGGCCGAGGGCGGCGAGCGGGATCAGCCAGGATCGGCGGACGGGGATCGGGGTGTGCATGGTGCGGGGCGTCTCCTCCTGAAACAGGACGGTCCCGGCGTCCGCGCGACGTGCCGCGGCGAAGGACGGCCACCCCCCGCGCAGGGCGGACGGCGGCTTCGTCTCCAACGTCGATCGGCCGCTCGCGGGGCGCGGCTTGAATCTTTTCCCGAAGTTCGCCGCGTCGCGGTACCGTGCCGTTGCGGACGGCACGACCGTCAAGGTCGGCGAATCCCGCGTCAGTTCCTCTCGATGACCTCACGCTGGACCGCGCGGACGACGTCGGTCATCACGTCGATGTCCGGCGCGTCGGCCCGTCCTCGCACGTAGCGCGAGAGCGGGGCGAGCGACTCCCCCGGGTGGCCCGGTCCGGTAGGCGAGCAGGCCCCAGTCGCGCTGCTCGTCGAGGTCGTCGGGCGCGAGCGCGGCCAGGCGGCGGACGATGGCGAGGGCCGAGGGATAGTCGTCGCCGCGGAGGTGGTTCGTCTTGAGGTTCCGGAGCATCCGCGCGACGACGGCGCGGGCGCGGCGGGCTCGATCTGCGCGTCGGTCAGCGCGACCGGGTGGCCGACGACGCCCTCGACCAGCTGCTCGCAGCCCGCGCGATCGAGCACGGCGCCCTCGTGGTAGGCATCGACGAAGAGCGGGGGCGAATCGCCGACGACCCGCAGCACGAAGTGGCCGGGCAAATTCACGCCGGCCAGCGCCAGGCCCAGCCCGGCGGCGACGTCGGCGTAGAGCACCGAGAGGCTGATCGGGATGCCCAGCTTGCGGTCGAGCACGTCGCTGAGGTAGCTGTTCCGGGGGTCGTAATAGTCGGCCTCGTTGCCGCGGAAGACCTCCTCGACAAAGAGCACCCAGTGGATCTGCCCGAGGACCGCGCCGACCTGCGGTTGCCCGCGCACCGCGCCCCCGCCCGCTCGGCCAGGCCGTCGATCCGCGCCAGGTATGCCTCGACGTCGAGTTCAGGCCGGACGTCTCGCGCGATCTCGAGCGCGATCCGCGCGAGACGGACGTCCGTGTTCCCGTCGAGGAGACGGCGGAATTCAGGGCTGTCCGAGAAGGGCCGGGGCACGCGTCACCTGATGCGGTCGAGGGCGGTCTTCCCGTCTAGCTTATCGGAAGACTGGAAAAGAATGCACTCCGCCCCACGGATGGCCTGGACTGTCGGCCACTAGCGATCGCGCCGGATCGAAACGCACCCGCCACTCTCGCAGAGGCCCGGATGCTCTGTTGAGAACCTTCCGACTTCAACGGGGTGCCTGGGGTCGCGAAATCCACGTCACCGACCAGTCCGGCGTCTGCCGGCATGTCCGTCAGTCCGCCGTCTGATCCGAAGATCCGCGAATGCGCCGGTGGCTCTTCGCCGGCCTACGGAGGTGGTTTCGGACGTCGGTCAGGCTCGCGATAGTCATCGGGAAATGCGGCCGCGCGACCGCGTGCCTCGCGAAGTCCGCGCAGGCGCGCCGCCGGGCGCGAAGTGAAGGGATTTCGCGGAGCGCGTCCAGCTTGCCCCGGACGAACGGCATCGCGCACGGCCTCGGAGCGCGCGCCAGACGCCCTGCGCGAGCGTGAAGACCAGGTGCGGAATCAGGGCGGCCGCCAGCAAGGTCGACGGGCAGGTTCGACCAGAAGAGGATCTCGGCGTTGCGCGACATCCGCCGCTGCAGCGCCGGGCTTGGCGTGGTCGTAGCTGGCCGAGACCTCGTGGAGGATTCGACACGTCGGCGCGAAGACGCACAGGTAACCCGCCCAGCGGAGCCGGAAGGCGAGGTCGACGTCCTCGTAATACGAGCCGAACGCCGGGTCATAGGCGCCGACGCGATCCAGGGCCGAGGCTCGGTAGAAGGCGCTCGACCCGCTCGCGCCGAAGACCCGGTCGGGAGGATGAGCCTCCCAGAGCCGCGTCGGCTGTCCGTGACCCCGCTTGCAGGGCCAGCCGACGAACGGAATAGGAGTCGCCCGCCGAATCGACGCGGGACGGGTCGGACCGGACGAGCACGAGCGGCGCGACCGAGCCGACCGTCGGATCGGCGAACGGCGCCAGTCCCGCCTCGACCCAGCCCGGGCACACCTCGGTGTCGTTGTTCAGGAGCTGGACGATCTCACCGCGGGCCGCGGCGATGCCCGCGTTCGCGGCGCCGACGAATCCGCGGTTCGACTCGAGCCGGACGACGCGGACGTCGGGATGGGACGCCGCGAGCCAGGCGACCGAGTCGTCGGTCGAGGCATCGTCCGCGACGATGACCTCGACCTCCACACCGCGAGGCCGGCATCGGGCGACGCTCGCCAGGCAGACGTCGAGCAGGGCGCGGCCGTTGTAGCTGGGGATGACGACCGAGAGGGCCGGGCGGGTCGCGCTCACGCGGCGGGCCTCCGCCGCGACCTCGGCGGCTCCCAGCGGATCTTGTTGAAGGCGATGTGCTGGACGGTCATGAACAGGACGCGGAAGTCGAGCCAGAACGACCAGCGCTGGATGTAGTCGAGGTCGTACTGGATCCGCTTCCGCAGCGACGTCCGCCCGCGCCAGCCGTGCACCTGGGCCCAGCCGGTCATGCCGCCGGGGACGGCGTGGCGGAGGTCGTAGTCGGGCACGGTCTCGCGGAACTGCTCGACGAAGACGGGACGCTCGGGCCGGGGGCCGACGAGGCTCATGTCGCCGCGGAGCACGTTGAAGAGCTGGGGCAGCTCGTCGACGCTCGTCCGGCGGAGCCAGGCGCCGATCCGGGTGCAGCGGTCGTCGCCGGTCGAGGCCCAGATCGGCCCGGTCTGCCCCTCGGCGTCGACGCGCATGCTCCGGAACTTGAGCATCCGGAACAGCCGTCCCCCCTGCCCCACGCGCTCCTGCGTGTAGAAGATCGGCCGGCCGGTCGTGATCAGGATCAGGGTCGAGACGACCAGGAAGAGCGGGGCGAGCAAGACCAGGCCGGCCAGCGCCGCGAGGAAGTCGACCGTACGCTTGGCCGCGCGATCCCACCGCCACGCGTGCGCGCGTGCTGATGCCGGCCAGTGCGGCCGGGGCGACGATGGCGTCGCGGCGGGCGTCGGGGCTGATCCAGTGGACGCGGATGTTCGACTTCGAGACGATCTCGATCTGCCGCCGGATCCGGTGCGCCGAGCGATTTGAGAGCGCGATCACGAGGTGGGTCGCCTTGAAGCGATCGACCCACTCCTCGAGCCGGTCGATCCGGCCGACGACGGGCACGGGCTCGGCCTGGGGGTGCACCGCGAGCTGCCGGCCCGCGCGCCCGTGGGCCCGAGAGCCGCGAATGACCGGCGTCGATGAAGCCGACGACCGGCAGGTCGGGCCAGGTGCCCAGGCGGAGCGTGCGGGCGATCCGTCGGCTGTCGCGGCAGCCGCCCACGATCAGGACCCGGCCGGCCGGTTCACGCGCGGGCGATCCGTCGCCGGGTTTCGTGGGGGGCATGCGCATGGCGAGCGTCCACCGTTCCGTCGGTGTCGCCGGGCCTTGCCCCGAGCGATGGCCCGGCGCAGACTCCCGGGCGGTTGCGAGCGGTCTGACCATCCTTGGCGACCTCTCCGGGTTTTCCCTTAAACTCTTCCATCGGCCGATCCGACCGAGTATTCCAATGATTCCCGGCCTCGCGCCCCGCGCGGGCCTCCCGAGCCTACGCAGGTCGCCCGAGTGCCATCGTCCGCGCCCCTGCCGATTCCTCCCGATTCCCGGCCCCGCCTGGCCGTTGTGATCGTCAATTACAACAGTTGGCCGGACGTCGAGCGGCTCATCGCCGCGCTCGGTGTCGCACCCGAGGTCCGCGACGGCCGGGCGCGGGTCGTCGTCGTCGATAATGCCTCACCGGACCCGATGCCCGAAGGGCTCCGCTCGCCGCCCGCGGGCGTCATGCTGATCGCCCGGGCCGAGAACGGGGGCTTCGCCGTCGGCGTCAACGCCGGGTGGCTCGCCGCGAGGGGGTGCTGGGTCCTGGTGCTCAATCCGGACGTCGTGGCGGACTCCGGCCTCGTCGCCGACGTGATGCGTCGGGTCGAACGGTTCGAAGCGGAAGGGGCCGACCCGCCGGGCATCGTCGGCTTCGGCCTGCGCAACCCCGACGGGTCGCCGCAGCCGTCGGTCGGGTCGTTTCCCACCCTGCTCCGGACCGTCTGGGAGCAGTTGATACCCCGATCGCGGCGGAAATACCAGCCCGATTGGCGCATGCGCCAGGCCCCGTCCCCTGGGTCACCGGCGCGTGCGTCCTGCTCAATCCGCGGATGCTCGACGACGTGGGCGGGATGGACGAGGACTTCTTCCTCTATTACGAGGAGGTCGCCCTCTGCCGGTCGGCGCGGGACGCGGGCTGGCGCGTCGAGTACGACCCGTCGGTGTCGGTGGTCCACTTACGTCCCTTGCAAAATCGGGCGATTTCCCCCAAGATGCGCGTCATCACCCGGCACAGCAAGCTCCTCTACTTCCGGAAGCACCTGCCTCGCGGACAGTTCCTGGCGCTCATGGGGATCGTCCGGACCGAGGCGGCGATCCGAGGTGCCTGGGCAAAGGCCCTGGGACGCGATGTGGACGTGCGGGCGTGGCGGGCGATCGACGCGATTGCGCGTCGGCTCCGCGCAGGAGAGGACCTCGGCGGTCGGGCCGTGCTGGCCCTGGCCGAGGAGGCGACGGGATAGGGCGGGCGAACGGACGCGCCGCCGGGACGGAGCCGCAGCGAAAGGACCTCGCACGTGACAGGACGTCAGCACGCGGCCCGGATCGTGCTCCTGATGGGATGCGCGCGGGCCTGCTCGGCACGATGGCCGGGCGCACGGCCGTCATGTTCAACGACGGCCTCCGCTACATCGCGCAGGCGAAGCGGATCGACGCAGGTTCGTGGAAGGACGCGATCCTCCGGTCCGTCGACCACCCGGCGTACCCGATGGGAATCGCCGTGGTCCACCGCTCGCTCGGTGCGCCCGACACGCCCGACGGCTGGCAGCGAGCCGCCCAGGGGGCGTCGGTCGTCGCCGGCGTCCTGCTGGGTCATCCCGCTCTATCTCGTCGCGCTCGAGCTCTTCGGCGGCGCGAGCGCGTGGCTGGCGGTCGTGCTCACGTTTCGTCGTGCCGCTGACGGGGCACGTCCTGCCCGACGTGTTGAGCGAAGGGACGTTCCTCCTGTTCTGGACCTGGGGCCTCTACGCGGCGTTGCGGTTTCTCCGCGAAGGGTCGTTCGCCTGGCTCCCGCCGACCATCGGCTTCGCGGCGCTGGCCTATCTGGCCCGGCCTGAAGGGCTCCTGCTGCCCATGGCCCTGGTGGCCTGCCTCGCGGCGATGCCGATCCTCCGCTCGACCCGGATGCTCTGGCCCCGCTGGTGGGCCGCGGTCGGATTCCTCGTGATCGGCCCGGCGCTGCTGGTCGGTCCCTATGTCGCGATGAAGGGCGGACTCGGCACCAAGCCCGCGATTGCCCGCCTGCTGGGCACGGCGCCGAAGTCGGCGGCGACGGCCGTCGAGCGCGCACCGGCCGCTCGACCCGAATCAGACCACGACCACGACCTACCTGCTCGCCACGAAGGCGATGGCCGAGTCGGTCCGCGACGCGGTGACGATCCCGCTGCTGCCGCTGGCGCTGGTCGGCTTCGTCCTCGCGTGGCCGCCGGGCGTCGAGGGCGCGAAGCTGGCTGATGGTCACGATCATCGTCGCGGCGACGGCGCTGGCCTTGATCCGACTCCATGCGACCGGCGGATATTGCACGCCCAGGCACGCGATGGTCATCGCCTACCTGCTCATCCCCGCCGCGGCGGCGGGCCTGCACGGGCTGGTCGTTCGCCTGACGATCCCGGGCCGCCTGGTCGGGCTGGATGACGCGCCTTACAAGCCCGGGCCGGCCGTCTGGCTCGTCGTGGTCGGCGGATTGCTCGCCTTTTCGGGCCGCCAGACCTTCGCCCCGATCAACGAGCCGATGGCGGGTTATCGGGACGCGGGCCGCTGGATCGCCGAGCATGTCCCGCCGGGCGAGAAGGTCGCCGACGTGACCGGCCTCTCGCTCTTCTACGGCGAGCGGGAGGGCTACACGTTCGCGAACATCATCGACGCGCCGAGCGATCCCGGACTTCGCTACGTCGTGGCGCGCGAGTCTCACCTCAAGGGGCCCTGGCCGTATTGCGAGCAGATCCGGAGCGTGGTCGGCGACCTGAAGCCCGTGGCGATCTACCCCGAGAATCCCAGGACGCGTCAGGCGCGCGTGTTCGTCTTCGAGCGGCCGGCGGTCGTTGCGAAGGGGAACGCAACCCCCGCTCGGTGAAACCTCGGAGCCGTTCGATGCGGATCGCCTGGTTCACTCACCGATACCACCCGTGCATCGGCGGCGCCGAGGCCTACGGCCGGGCGATGGTCCGCCGCTACGTCGCGGACGGGCATGCGGCCGACGTCTTCACGAGCGACGCCCACGACCTGCGCTACTACACCGACCCGCGCCGTCGGAAAGTCGAGGCCCCTGCCCTCTCGATCGTCGACGGCGCCCGGGTCCACCGCCTGGCGGTCAAGCATTTCCCGATGCAGCGCTACGTCGGCCGGATCGTGAGCTACGCCCCGCACTGGCCCACGCGGTGCCGGGTCGCGTCCTACATGCCGATCATCCCGGGTTTGGGCCAAATCCGCGGCGATTATGACGCCGTGTTCGGCGTCGGCTTCCCGTTCACGACCTTCTCGTACGCGGCGTTGCAGACCGCTCGCGCCGCCGGCGCTCCTCTCATTCTCACGCCGTTCCTGCACCTCTCGACGCCCGGCGATCCGGTGAACCGGACGTACACGCGACCGCACCAGGTCCGCTTGCTCGCCGAGGCCGACCTGGTCGCTTCGCCCACGCCGCTGGCCACCGAGACCGTCGCCGGCTGGGGGATACCACACGATCGCCTGATGACGCTGCCGATGGCCATCGAGCGCGAAGACGTCACGGGCGGCGACGGTGCGAAATATCGGTCGAAGCTCGGTCTCCAGTCCGAATCGGTCGTCGGCCAGCTCGGTGCGCTCGATCCGAACAAGGGCACGTGCGACCTCGTGCGGGCCGTCGCGCGCCTGAATGAGGCGCGAGGGACGCCGATCGTGCTCCTGCTCGCCGGCTCGGCGACTCCCGAGTTCGAGGCGTTCCTCGACGAGGGCTGGCGGCAGACGCCCTGGCTGCGGCTGCTCGGGCCGATCGACCCGGAGGACGTGCCGGATTTCTACGACGCCCTCGACGTGTTCGCCATGCCATCCCGGACCGACTCGTTCGGCATCGTCTACCTCGAGGCCTGGGCCAACGGCAAGCCCGTGGTCGCCGCGTCGGCGGGAGGGGTGCCGGAGGTCGTGACCCACGAGGAGACGGGACTGCTCGTGAGCTTCGGCGACGTGCCCGCCCTGGCCGATTCCCTTCGCCGCCTGGTCGATGACCGGGACTTCGCGCGACGACTCGGCGAAGCCGGCCGGGACCTGGTCCGATCGGGATACACGTGGGACGAGCGATACCGGTCCCTCGCGGCGCGGGTCGAGGTCGCGACGGAACGGCGCCGCGGCGGCTCGCTGGCGAGGACGGCCTGAATGGCCGAGCGCGCGCACGAACGATCGCCCCGGGCCGTCGCCTTCCGTCAGGCCTGCTCGGGATGCTCGCCATCATCGCCGCGGTCGAGGCCGGCGTGGAGTCGTACTGGATCGCCCTCACCGAGCCCTCGGCGCTCGCGTGGCCGCTCGCCCGCGCGGCGGCCGTGCGCGAGGCGAAGGACGCGCGCATCCTCTGCTTCGGCGACAGCCTCTGCAAGCACGGCATCCTGCCGGAAGTCCTCGAAGACCGGCTCGGCGAGTCGGCCTACAGCCTGGCCCTGCCCGCCTCGACGGCCCCCGCGCATTACTTCCTGCTCCGTCGCGCCCTGAATGCGGGAGCAAAACCAAGAGCGATCGTCGTCGACTACATGCCCGGCCTGCTCACCGGCACCCCGCCGTTCGGCATGCCGTACTGGGCCGGGATCGCCGGCGCCCGCGATCTCGTCGACCTGGCCTGGTCGTGGCCCGCCCGCGACTTCGTGGCCGAGCTTCTCGCGCACTGGTCGCTGCCGTCCTATCAGTCCCGCCACGAGATCCGCGCGTCGATCGCGGCGGCCGTCCGCGGTGAGAGGACGCGGACGCTCGAGAACAACCTGATGCTCCGCCGGAACTGGCGCGTCCACAAGGGCGCCCAGTTCACGCAGGACAACGGCATCTGGCACGGCATCCCCACCGAGGCCGAGCACGACCGCCACCTATCCACCAAGTTCTGGTGCCATCCCGTTAATAAGAATTACATCCACAGGTTTCTCGCTCTTGCCGAGTCGCGCGGCATCCGGGTCTACTGGGTCCTTCCCCCGGTCACGCCCGAGATCCAGCGCCGGCGGGACGAGAGCGGCGCCGACGAGAAGTACAGCCGATTCGCCCGCGACATCGCGGCGCGGCATCCGGGCGTGGTCGTCCTCGACGCCCGCCCCTGCGGCTACGACTTCACCCGCTTCGTCGACCCGATCCACCTCACGGGCAAGGGGGCGTTGGCCCTCAGCGACGACGTCGCCGGCGCGATCGCCCGCGACGGCGCGAGGTGGATGACGCTTCCGCGCTATCGCGACCGCACGCCGGGGCGTCCGTTCGAGGAAGTCGAGCAGTCGCGCGTCGAGGTCCTCGCGGGGCGGGAGGCGACCCGCCGCTAGCCGCGCCCGTGGTTCGAAAAGGGAAAGGGGCCGCCGGCCCTCACGGCGGCCCCTCGACGACGCCCGGTTTAACCCGGACGTCGCCCGATCAACCCCGCCGCCCGAGTCGGCGACGGAAGCTGAGCGCCGCGACTCCGCCGACGCCGATGAGAGCAAGGCTCGTCGGCTCGGGGACGGCGGAGATGGACCCGAAGATGCCGCCCGAGTCGTCGGGGCCGGCGGTGAAGAAGAGGGTGTTCGGCGGCCCGTTGCCGCCCTGCCCGTTGCCAAACTCCAGGCCCCAGAGGCCGGCGGCGCCGAACGGGGTGCCGGGGCCGACGTTCAGCGTGCCGTCGAACACGGCGCCCTTGAAGGCATTGATCTGGCCGGCGTCGTCGTTGTTACCCACGAGCAGGTCGCCGCCGAGCGGGCCGAAGCCGCTGGGCGCGAGGGCGATGCCCCAGGGCTGGTCGAGCCAGATCCCGGTCGGGTCGCTGATGATCCTCCCGAGCAGGGCGCCCGCCGTGCTGAACTCGTCGACGAAGCCGCCGACCCCGCCGTCGGACGCGGCGTACGTGACATAGATGTTCCCGCCGATGTTCTGGACGTTGAAGGCGGTGAAGCCGGCGGGGATGTTCGGGTCGGTGAGGTGCCCGGTTTGGAGCTGCCACTGATTATTGATGACGTCGACGCTCGCGCTGTTCTGGTCGGCGGCGTAGAGGAAGACTCCCGACCCGGACGTGTTGCCGAACGACCCCGCGGCGGCGTTGCCAATCGCCAGGCCGGTGAACGAGGCCCCGCTGACCGGGGTCTCGATCGCGGCGAGCGTGCCGCTGACGCCCCCCTTCCAGGCCGAGATCGAGCCGTCGAGGTTGGCGAAGATGAAGGTGGCCGGGCCGGTCGCGCCGACCTTGAAGTCGTTCGCGCCCGCCGTGATCCCGACCGCGCCCGGCGAGACCTGGCCGGTGGGGCCATTTGTGACGTCGGCGTTCGGGGGTGCATTGCCCTGGTTCGGGACGTTGACGATCAGACCCACGGGAGACGGGACGCCCGACTGGTTCACGCTGACGAGGGTCGAAACCCCCGACAACGTCGTGCCGTTCGCGTTCAGGACGCTGCTGGCCTGGTCGGAGATCCAGAACGGGCTGGTCTTGGTGAACGAGAAGCCCCAGGGGTCCTTCAGGTTCGGATCCACGAGGGTATTGCCGGTGACCCCGGGAATTCCCGCGTTCGTGGGGTCGACGACGAGGATCGATCGCTGATACTGGGCCCGGGCCGGGGCGATTATGGCCAGGAGAAGGCCGGGGACGATCCAGCAAAGGCGGGCGGCGGTCCGATGCATGGGCGCGGTCCTCCTACGGGGCCGGGCGGGGAGCTCCCGCCGGCGCGTCAGGTATCGGGAGAGAGGACGAGGTGACCCGCTCGGGGCGGGCCCCATGGGTGAAGGCGCGAGTTCGACCCGTCGGCTATCGGTCGGTGTGGCAGGCCCCGGCCGCGGGCGTCTCCGGCATGCCGAACGGCCAGGCCATCGAGACCCCCGCGGGATCGCCGCCGCGGGCCGGCGGAGCGCCGTCGATTGCCTGGAGAATGCGGCCCCGCCCGAGCACCGCCGCGAGCGCGGCGAGCACTCCGACCATGAGAATGAGCCGGCGGCTGGCCGCCGGGGCCTTGCGGGCGCTGCCGCGTGACGCATCGCCGGGGCTGGCGGCCGCGGCGAGCTCGGCGCGGACGGCGGACTGGACCGTGGCCTCGATCAGCGACTCGGGCACCGCGGCCGACGCGTCGTCCTCCAGCAGGACGACGAGGCCGAGCGAGAGGGCCACGCCGCGGCGGACGAGCCGGGACTGGAGCAGGCCCCTGGCCCGGGAGAGCCGGCCCTTGACCGTGCCCACGGGCCAGTCGAGCTGGCGCGCGGCCTCCTCGTGCGACTGGCCCTCGAAATAGCAGAGGACGATCGGCGCCCGGTATTTCTCGGGGAGCCGCTCAACCTCGTCGTTGATGATCGGCTTGAGTTCGAACCGATCCTGATCGGAGTCGGGTCCGGTGGCCACCGTCGCCTCGCCGTGAAGGACCAGAGACCGCTGTTTCGCCCGGGCCTGGGCCCTGCGCGTGACCCGATGGGCGACGCCGTAGAGCCAGCTCGCGAGCGACTCACGCTTTCGGATCGTGCGGGCGTTGCGCACCAGGACGAGGAAAGTCGCCTGGAAGGCGTCCTCGGCCTCGTGGTCGTCTCCCAAGGCCCGACGGCAGAGGCCGAGGACCATCGCACCGTGCCGGCGAACGAGGCTTTCGAAGGCCGTCTCGTCACGGCCGTTGACGAACCGTTCGAGCAAGTCCGCGTCAGTCATCCGCCGCCTCGCCCCGGGCCAGGGTTCCGATCAGCGGGCGGGACGACTCGATCCCGCCCTGGTCGCGCTGCAGGTTGATACACCTAGATAGTCCCCGGGATCGGGCCGTGGATACAGTTTTTTCTCCGGCACTGCCGTGCTGCCGCGACGCGACTGTATCCTACGGAAACGGGAAAAGTCTCGTATGAAATGCGGCGCCATCATCCTGTGCGGTGGACGAAGCCGGCGAATGGGCCGGCCCAAGGCCGCACTTCCCTTCGGCTCCGAGACGCTTCTGCAGCGAGTCGCACGGTTGGCGAGCGAGGCGGTGGACCGGGTTGTCGTCGTCGCGGGTCCCGGGCAGGAATTGCCCGATCTTCCTCCAGAAATAAGGGTTGCGCGTGATACGATCGAGGGCCTCGGGCCCCTCGCCGGGCTTTCCGTGGGCCTGGAGGCGATGGGCGAATCCGTGCCGCTCGTCTACGCAACGGCGACGGACTGTCCGTTCCTCGCGCCCGGGTGGCCGGCGCGGCTGGCCGAGCTGATCGGCGCCGCCGATATCGCGGTCCCATGCATTGACGGCCAGCTCTACCCGCTCGCGGCCCTGTATCGGCGGCGGACGATCCTTCCTCTGGTCTCGCTCTCTTCTCGAGCGAGGTCAGAGCCGGTTGCTGGATGTCGCGGACGTCGCGCGGACGCGCGAGGTCGGGGCCGACGAGCTCCGCGTCGTCGACCCCGACCTGGCGACCTTGAGGAACGTCAACACGCCCGAGGAGTATCTCGAGGCGCTGCGCCAGGCAGGGCTCTCATCCTGACTTGCCCCGCGCCCGCTCGAGGGCCTCGCGCTCGAGCAATTTGCGGCGATGTTTCTCCTTGCGGGCGGACCTGGCGGCGGCCAGTGCGGCGTCGGACGGGACATTCGGGGTCCGGCGGCGAGGCCGGCCCGGGGCACCGGCCTCGCCCCGCGGCCCGGCGAAGATGTGGTCCATCCCCCACCGGTCGCAGATGAGGCAATAGGACCGCTCGGACATCGGCTCGGACCGGCAACCCAGGCAGACGCCGACCTTGCTCGCAAGCGGGCCGGGCCAGGGTGTGAGACCGGAGCCGAGGAGGATCGTCGGGCGCGGAAAGGTACGGTCGGACGTGGAATGGGCGCCCCCGGCCATCCGTTCGGCGCGCTCGGCCGACTCGGCGTCGGCGTCCGGTCCTGGGGACCTGTCGGGGATGAGGTCGAGGGCGTCGACGTCTCCCTGCCCGCGGCCGGCGGCGCGGGGGCAGGGCTGGGGGTCGTCTATCGGGACCCACCGGAGGGTGTCGGATCGGCCGGCCGGGACGAGCCGGACGCCCAGGCGCTCCGCCGCGTGCGGCGTCAGCGTGACGTAGAACTCGCCCTCGGTCTCCCACGGGTCGAGCCAGCCCGAGGCGTCGAGGTCGGCCAGCGCGTCGAGCGCCGGCTCCCTGGGGCCACCGATCCTGGAGGCGAGCTGGGCCGGGGTCTGCCAGGCGATCGGCGCCGCCGTGAGGGCGCGGAGGAGGCGGACGCAAGTCTCAGAGAGGTCGAACATCGGAGGCAACTCCCGCGGGCCGGGCCCGCATCAAGGGGCCGGGTCTTATTCCGCGGCCGGGCCCTCGGGACCGGCGATGATCTCCTCGCCCTCGAACGCCCCGCGCCGGTCGAGGGCCAGGCCGATCGGCTCGCCCGGCCGGGCGGCGGGCCGGGACGCGATCTCGTCGCGGCGGGCGCGCTCGGCCTCGCTCGGCGCCTCGAGGCCGGGCAGCTTGGCCTCGGCGGCCGCCTGGGCGATCGCGAACTCGGCCTGGGCCAGGGCCGCGTCGCGGTCCTCGTCCCGCGCCACCGGCCTCCAGGGCCCGCAGCGTCGTCAGCGCCGAGTCGGGGAACTCCTCGATGCCCTCGATCACCTGGCGGACCCAGCGAAGCCGGATCCCGTCCGGGACCTCGCGGGCCATCACGAACGCGGCCATGCAGGCGTTGGCGTCCTTCGACGCGACCGACTCGGTGACGAACCGCTCCATCTCCTCGGGCGGCTGATCCTGCATCGCGTCGACGTAGGCCGCGACCAGCCGCGGGTTCACGCGATCGGCGCGGTCGGTCGCCAGGTCGATCCGCCGCTGGTCGTCGGCGTTCTGCACGAGCGGCCGGAACGCTTCGAGCTGGCGCCGGCCCCACTCGGCGGCCGAGTCGTCGCCCGCGATCGAGGCGTGCGAGTGGAAGGCGAGCAGGGTCTCGAGCGTCGGCGCCGGCTGGCCGCCGGCGACGGGGCGGAGGTAGGCGCGAGACTCGAACTCGCCCTGCCGGACCTGGATCTGCTGCTCGACCAGCACCGACCGGAGCAGCCGGTTCGTCTCGCGCTGGAGGCCCTCCAGCGACGTCCGCTCGGCCGCGAGCTTGCGGCGGTCGGAGGCCTCGACGAGCCGATCAAGGAAGGCCCGCGACACGGTCGAGAACTCGCCCGCCCGCTGCTTGAGGGCCCTCTCCACGCCCTCGGCCAGGGCCGCCACCTGCTGGCGGGCGACCTTCGGGGTCAGGTCGCCGTGCTTCACCTTCTGCTCGATCCCGCGCCGCTCGGCGCGGAAGGATTCCAGGACCTGCTCGGCCTCGGACCGGAACGGCGACGGCCGCTCCTGGGAACGGCGGCCCAGCCGCTCGACGATCTCACGCAAGGGGTTCAACATCGCTCGGACTCACCAGGAGTTGGGGAAAAGTTAGACCAGATGGGGGACAGGATGACGCTCCGGACGGTCAAGACTTCTTCAGGCAGCGCCCGAGCTCCTCGGCGGCGAGCTCGATCGCGTGGATCCGCGTCAGGCCCGACCGCTCGATCGTCTCGGCGTGGCCGGGGCCCGAGACCCGGGCCAGCCAGGGGCCCTCCTCCGTCAGGGACCAGCTCACGATCCACCGGCGCAGGCCCATGCCGTGCCGGAGGATCCGCGCCCGCTCCTCGTCCAGGTTGTCCATCAGGGCGTCCATCGACTTGCAAGTCGGCTTTTCTCGGGTCGTTCGCTTCATTCGGAAGGCCATGTGAGTGCCTCGCAGGTTGTCCCAGATGCGTCATCCAGCGCCCGCAGCGGCGGCGGGAAACGACCCGCGCGTCGCGAATTTCTATAGGCACTATCGTGAGAAAGGCCGTCCGCGTTCTCCCAATCCGCACGGCCCCCGTAGGCATGAGGTTTGCCCCCGGCTAGACTGGTGGTCTTGCACGAACGTCCCGGGCCCGGCCCGTGTCATCCCCCTGGGCCGGGCCCGACGACCCGCCCGCCGGCGGAACCCACTCTCCATGGCCGATATGGATCACCACGAAGACCCCACCCCGCCCGACCACCCCGCCACCGCGACGCAGGTCCACGCCACCCCTCGCAAGCGTGCCGCCCGCCGCGAGCTCGAGATGCAGGACGACGTCCCCCACCACGCCGCCTCCCGGACCCTGCCGGAGCGGGTGGCCAAGGCGATGGAGCGGGCCGCGATCTGCGCCGGATCGCCGACGACAACCGCGCGAAGGACATCCTGCTGCTCGACCTCCGCGAGGCGACCCCCCTGCTCGACTTCTTCGTGATCGCCACCGCCGCCACCCGCCGGCAGGCGCACTCGATCGCCTTCGAGATCGACGCCGAGATGAAGAAGCTCGGCGAGCACAAGCTCGGCATGGAGGGCGTCGAGGAGGGGAGCTGGATCCTCATCGACTACGGCGACTTCGTCGTCCACCTCTTCACGCCCGAGGCGCGGGTGTACTACGCGCTCGAAGAGATCTGGGGCGACGCCCCCCGCCTCGACTGGCGCAGACCCGAGCCGGCCGGCACCCGCGACGACGCAGTGAGAGAGATTCGCTTCGGCTTTGCCTCCGGAGCCCCCCACCCTACCCTCCCCCACAAGGGGGGAGGGTTTTGTTTGATCCCCTCCCGCCTTGTGGGGGAGGGTAGGGTGGGGGGTGAGTCGGTTGGCCACGACGCATTCAAGACCAGCTCATCCCCATGAACGTCCTCGCCCACCTCCGCTCCGCTTTCGCCGCCGCGACCCCCGACGGCGGCGACCCCGCCGCCTTCGCCGCGGCCGTCCGCCCGAGCACCGACCCCAAGTTCGGCGACTACCAGGCCAACGGCTGCATGGCGATCGCCAAGGCCCAGGGAAAGAACCCGCGCGACGTGGCCCAGGCCGTCGCCGACGCCGTCGACCTCGCCCCGCTCGCCGGCACGCCCGAGGTCGCCGGCCCCGGCTTCCTCAACGTCCGGCTCCAGGACGATTGGATCGCCGAGCAGCTCGGCCGGCTGCTCGACGACGACCGGCTCGGGATCGATCGCGCCGACCGAACCCAGGACGGTCGTCATCGACTACTCCTCGCCCAACGTCGCCAAGCCGATGCACGTCGGCCACGTCCGCTCGACCGTGATCGGCGAGAGCCTGGCGCGGATCTTCGCGGCCCTCGGCCACAAGGTCATCCGCGACAACCACCTGGGCGACTGGGGCTCGCAGTTCGGCATGATCCTCTGGGGCTGGAAGAACCACCGGGACGAAGCGGCCTACGCGGCCGACCCCGTGGGCGAGCTGTCGCGGCTCTATCGGCTCGCCCAGATCAAGCCGGCGAGGCCTCGGAGCGTACGGAAGGCTCGCCTGGACGAGGGGAAGCGCGCCGAGGCCCGCTCCGAGGCGAGGCGACGCTCGAAGGTCGCGACGATCGCCGAGTCGGCCGTGGCCGACGCCGCCCGCGCCGAGACCGCCAAGCTCCACGCGGGCGACCCCGAGAACCGCGCCCTCTGGGAGCAGTTCATGCCCCACTGCCTGCGGGCGCTCGACGCGATCTACGACCGGCTCGGCGTGAAGTTCGACGTCCACCTCGGCGAGAGCTTCTACGACCCGATGCTCGCCGGGGTCGTCGACGGATCTCGAAGGCGAAGGGGCTCGCCGTGCCCAGCGAGGGGGCGACGGTCGTCTTCACCGACGGCCTCGAAGGCCCCGTTCATCGTCCGCAAGCGCGACGGGGCCTACAACTACGCCACGACCGACCTGGCGACGATCCAGTATCGCAAGGAGACCTGGAACCCCGACCTACTCCTCTACGTGGTCGACCACCGCCAGGGCGACCACTTCAAGGCGCTCTTCGACGTCGCCAAGCGCTGGGGTTACGACGACGTCCGCATGGAGCACGTCGCGTTCGGGACGATCCTCGGCAAGGACAAGCGGCCGTTCAAGACGCGCGACGGGGACGTGATCGGCCTCGAGTCGCTGCTCGACGAGGCCGTCGCCGAGGCCCGCAAGGTCGTCGACGAGAACAGCCCGGACCTGACGCCCGAGGAGCGAGCGCGGAGTCGCCGAGATCGTCGGCCTCGGCGCGATCAAGTACGCCGACCTCTCGCAGAACCGCCTCAGCGACTACGTCTTCGACCTGGAAGAAAATGATGGCCATGAACGGCAACACGGGCGCTTATCTCCAGTACGCCTACGCCCGGATCCGCGAGCATCTTCCGCAAGGGCGACGTCGACCCCGAGTGCGATCCGGTCGGCCCGGCCGGCGATCGTGCTCGGCGAGCCCGGCCGAGCGGGGACTGGGCGTGGCCCTCCTCCGCCTGCCCGAGTCGCTCGAGCTGGCCGCGGCCGAGCTGAAGCCGAACATCCTGACCGACTACCTGTTCGACCTGGCCAACGCCTACAGCACCTTCTACGAAGCCTGCCCCGTGCTCAAGGCCGAGACGCCCGACCCTCCGCGACAGCCGCCTTGCCCTCGCCGACCTCACGGCCCGGACCCTCCGCTTCGGGCTGAACCTGCTGGGCATCGACGTCGTCGAGCGGATGTGACGTACGAACCGCAGCTGGCCGCCAGAATGCGCGTGACGCCGATTTTCGCGATGAGAGAACGATCGAGACCATGCGAATCGGAGCACGAATCCCGCACATACCCGCTGCGCCATGCGATGCAGATCGCCTTGCCGTCCGCGACTTGTTGGAAATAAGATAAACGGGCCGGCCGCGACCGCCCATGGAGTGCGCCCGTGACCCGACCCCGACTCGCCGGCCATCGCCGCTCGTCGCTCCTGGCGATCGGCGCCGACTCGAACCCGAAGCCGACGTCCGACGCCTACCCCTCGCCGATCGCCCTGGCCCTCTCGACCGACGGCGCCCGCCTGCTCGTCGCCAACCAGGGGACGGGCTCGGTCGCCCTGGTCGACCCGAAGGCCGGCAAGGTCCTCGCCGAGGTCGCGACCGGCGACAAGCCGGCCGGCGTCGCCCTCTCGAAGGACGGGAAGCGGGCCGTCGTCACGCACTGGTACGGCTACGACCTCGCCATCCTCGACGTCCGACCCGACGGCCTGAAGGTCGTCGGCCGCGTCGACGTCGGGCCCGAGCCGAGGGGCGTCGTCCTCTCGGAGGATGGCTCGACCGCGTACGTCGCCGTCGGCGCGAGCAATGAGGTCGTCCGGGTCGACCTGGACGCGAAATCGGTCACCGGTCGCCTCGCCGTCGGCCGCGAGCCGAGGGGATTAGCGATCACGCCCGACGGCAAGACGCTCAGTCGTCGCGAATGCGCGGTCGGGCGACCTCTCGATCGTCGACGTCGGCCGCGTGGAAGGTCGAGCGGACGCAGTCCCTGGAGCCCGGCGCGGCCAACCTGCGGCAGGTCGCGATCGACTCGGCGGGGAAATACGCCTACGTCGTCCACATGCGGAACCGCGGGATGGCGACGACGCAGAACAACATCGACCTCGGCTGGGTGCTCGGCCAGCGGCTGTCGCGGGTGGCGCTCGACGGCAAGTCGCCGTTCGAGACGATCACGCTCGACGTGAAGGGGCAGGCCGTTCGCCGACGTCCACGGCCTGGCGATCCGGCCCGACGGCAAGGCGATCGCCGTCTCCTCGGGCGGCACCCACGAGCTGATCGCTCCTCCGCGACGAGCCGAAGCCCCTGCCCTGGCAGTCGAACCGCTCGCGCGACCTGATCCCGGGCGAGCTGCTCGGCAAGGACGGCCGGTTCCGCCGCGTCGCCGTCGGCGGCCGACCGACCGAGCTGGCGTTCTCGCCCGACGGCAAGACGGTCTATGCCGCGAATTACCTGGCCGACTCCGTCCAGGTCGATCGACTTCGACTCCGGCCGGATCACGAAGACGATCGCACTCGGCGGACCGAAGGCGACGTCCCTCGCCCGCAAGGGCGAGGCGATCTTCCACGACGCGTCGCGGTCGTCGAACCAGTGGTATAGCTGCAACACCTGCCACAGCGACGGCCACACGAACGGGCTCGACTTCGACACGCTCAACGACGGCTGGCAGGACCTGAGCACGACCCACCTGCGGAGCCGGAAGAAGGTGCCGACGCTCCGGCGGGTCGCCGCGACCGGCCCCTGGACCTGGCACGGCTGGCAGAAGGGGCTCGACGACGCGATGGTCGAGTCGTTCACCAAGAGCATGCAAGGCAAGCGGCCGTCGGGCGACGACGTCAAGGCGATCGTCGCGTACCTCGGCACGCTCGACTATCCGCGCAACCCCAACCGCGACCACGACGGCGGCCTGACCCCGCGGCCCGGCGGGGCGAGACGGTCTATCGCTCGTCGAAGGCCGCCTGCGCCAAGTGCCACGGCGGGCCGAGCTGACCGACGGCAAGGTCCACGTCGTCGGCCTGGAGGGGCCGGGCGACGTCTACGAAGGGTACAACCCGCCGTCGCTCCGCGGCGACGTACGACAAGGACCCGTACCTGCACGACGGCCGCTCGAAGACCCTCCGCGAGGCCCTGACCGGCCCGCACAACCCCGGCCGACCTCGGCGGCGAGCCGCTCGAACCGTCCGAGATGGACGACCTGATCGCCTACCTCAAGAGCCTCTGACCCCGGCTCGCTGGCGAGGCGGCGCAGGCCGCCCCGCGGGGGTTGATTCGGGCGGCCTCGAATCAGTTCGAGGTCGGGTCGGTGGTGTCGCCGGGGTCGGTCGGCGCCGGGTTGGTCGGCGGCGGGGTCGCCGGGGCCGCGTCGGCGGGCAACACGGGCGGCGAGGTCGAGCCCGAACCGATCGGGTACGCCTTCACCAGGAGAAAACGGTGCTCCAGGCCCCCGAGATCGGGGACGAAACGGTGTCGCATCCTTGAGTCTCCTCATCGACCTTGAGCAACATCGGACGCCTTAAGAGGCGTGACGCCCCGACATCGGGACGTCCGGCCAAAAATAAGACGGCCCATGCGTCGAGTCAACGATTACGCGCAATTTTGTTGCCGCAAGCGTGTTATTGTGAGCTTAGGATAACGCTGGCAAGGCTGCGGCTTGTGCAAACGCGCGGAATTGCGATGGATGCGGCGTCTGATGCTTAACCGAGACCGGCATCGCGGACGCGCCGGGCCATGAATTCGCGCTCGACCCACGTCGTGTCGACGTTGCCCGCGAGGAAGTCGGGGTCGCGGAAGAACTGGCGGTGGAGCGGGATGGTCGTCTTGACGCCCTCGACGACCAGCTCGTCGAGCGCCCGGCGCATCCGGGCGGCGGCCTCGTCGCGGGTCGCGGCGTGGACGATCAGCTTGCCGATCAGCGAGTCGTAGTTCGGCGGGATCGCGTAGCCGACCTCCGCGTGCGAGTCCCACCGCACGCCCGGCCCGCCCGGGAATCCGCAGGCCGGTGATCCGGCCGGCCGAGGGGCGGAAGTCGTGGTCCGGGTCCTCCGAGTTGATCCGGCACTCGAAGGCGTGGCCGCGGGTGACGATCTCGTCCTGCGACACCGTCAGCGGCTCGCCCGAGGCGATCCGGATCTGCTCCTTCACCAGGTCGATGCCGGTCGTCATCTCGGTGACGGGGTGCTCGACCTGGATCCGGGCATTCACCTCGATGAAGTAGAAGCGATTGTCGGCGTCGACCAGGAACTCGCACGTGCCCGCGTTCGTGTAGCCGACGGCCTTGGCCAGCCGGACGGCGGCCTCGCCCAGTTGCTTGCGGACCTTCATGGGCAAGGTCGGCGCGGGCGATTCCTCGACGAGCTTCTGGTGCCGGCGCTGGAGCGAGCAGTCGCGGTCCCAGCAGTGGACGACGTGGCCGTGGTTGTCGGCGAGGATCTGGACCTCGACGTGCCGGGGCCGGTCGATGAACTTCTCGAGGTAGACGCTCGGGTTCTTGAACGCCGCCTCGGCCTCGTTCCTGGCCGACTGGAGCGACGACAGGAACGCCCCCTCCTCGCGGACGACCCGCATCCCCTTCCCGCCGCCGCCGGCCGCGGCCTTGATGAGGATGGGGAAGCCCATCGATCGGGCCAGGCGCAGGGCCTCGGCGTCGGAGCGAGACGGGGCCGTCCGAGCCCGGGACGCACGGGCACCTTCGCGGCCTGGGCGACGGCCTTCGCCTCGGTCTTGAGGCCCATCCGGCGGATCGCGTCGTGGGGCGGGCCGATGAACTCGAAGTTGCAGTCGCGGCAGATCTCGGCGAAGTCGGGGTTCTCGCTCAGAAAGCCATAGCCCGGGTGGATCGCCTGGACGTCGGCGACCTCGGCCGCGGCGATGATCCGGGCGGCGTTCAGGTAGCTGTCGACGCTCGGCGCCTTGCCGATGCAGATGGCCCGGTCGGCGAGCTTGAGGTAGGCGCGTCGCGGTCGGCCTGCGAGTAGACCGCGACGACCTCCACGCCCAGCTCCTTGCAGGCGCGGATCACCCGCAGGGCGATCTCGCCGCGGTTGGCCACCAGGATGCGCTGAAACATCGGCGAAGCTCGTTCGGAATGCGGGGCGGTATGATGGGATGGGTCAGGCGGGGTTGACCCGGAACAGGGGCTGGCCGTACTCGACGGGCTGGCCGTTCTTGACGAGGATCTCGGTGATCGTGCCGCTGACGCCGGCCGGGATGTCGGTGAAGACCTTCATCGCCTCGATCACGCAGACGGTCGTCTCGGCGCGGACCTGGCTGCCGACGGAGACGAACGGCGGGCGCGTCGGGCGAGCTCGACGCGTAGTAGGTGCCGACCATCGGGCTCTCGATCGTCACCCCGCCGGCGCGGCGGGGGCCGCGGGCGGCGGCCGGCAGGGCCGGCTGCGAGGCCGGGGCGGACGGCCGGCGGTGCGGGGCCGCGACGGGGCGGCGCCGTGCAAGCGGACCTCGGGCCCGCGGCGGCGGAGCCGGATCTGGGTCGAGCCCTCGACGAAGTCGATGGCCGTCAGGTCGTAGCGCTTCATCAGGCGGACGAGCTGGCGGATCGCGCGGACGTTCTCGGCCTCGGGCGATTCCGACGGGTTCTCCGGCATGTCCTGCGCTCCGCTCGTCCGTCCGCTGCTCGCGGGGGATCTCGGTTCGCGATCGTCGGCAGGGGATCGGCCATCTTACGGGATGGGCCGCCCCGGTGTCAGCCGCCGCGGCGTCTCAAAGTGCGGTCGAGTCGAGCGATCGCGGGCAGGGTCGAGAGCACCTCCGCCCCGTCGGCCGTGACCAGCACGTCGTCCTCGATCCGGACCCCGCCCCACTCGGCGAAGTAGGCCCCCGGCTCGATCGTGACGACCATGCCGGGCTCGAGGACGATCTCGGAGACGTGCCGGAGCATCGGAGACTCGTGGACGTCGCGGCCGATGCCGTGGCCGACCGAGTGGTTGAAGGCCGGGCCGAAGCCCGCCCCTTCGAAGGACGGATCGGCGCCGCGAGGTCGATCGAGCCGGGCCTCGACGCCCGGGCGGATCGCGGCGATCGGCCCGGTCGCCGGGCCTCGAGCACGGCCCGGTAGACCGCCTCGAACTCGGGCGTGACCTTACCCGTGGTCAGCACACGCGTCAAGTCGCTCACGTACGCCTGTCCCCGCGCCCCCCAATCGATGAGGACGAGATCGTTTGGGCCGAAGTTTCGCGTCCGGAGTCGGGCGGGCATGGGGCAAGGCCGCGCGGGGGCCGACGGCGACGATCGGCGGTGAAGCTCGCGGCCGTCGCCCCATGGGACCGGAGGGCGGTCTCGAGGAAGTCGGCCGCCGCCTTCTCGGTCACGCCGGGTCGGAGCCAGGCGCGGAGGTCGAGGAAGGCCCGCTCGGCGATGGCCGACGGCCTCGCGGATCGCGGCGATCTCGCCCGTCGTCCTTGATCATCCGCAGCCGCTCGACGAGCCCCTGCTTCGGCACGAGCTCGACCCCGCCGGCCGCCTCGCGGAGCGTGTCGAACTCGGCGACGGTCGTCGCCTGGCTCTCGAACGCCGAAGCGGCGGACGCCGAGCGACTTCGCCAGCTCGCCGACCGCCTCGGGCAGCGGCTTGCCGATCGGCGCGGATCATCGGCCTCGAGGTCGGGGCACTCCTGTGCGAGCTGGACCGAGAACCGGCCGTCGGAGACGACGATCGCCCGCTCCTGGGTGAGCAGGAGGACCGAGTCCTCGCCGGTGAAGCCGGTCAGGTAGCCGACGTTGGTCGGCGAGGCGACGATCAGGCCGTCGATCTCGGCGGTCGGAAGGACTGGCGGAGGCGCTTCGGCGTCGGTCGGCGGAGGGCATGTCGAGGTCTCGGGTTGCCGTGCGGCGCGGTGCGCTTCGTCGGCGCCATGGTTGCCGAGTCCGGCGGGGCCCGGCAAGCGCCGACGTGCGGTGCCGGACCCGAGCGGCAAGGCCTCCCTACCGCTGGACCGAGGATGGACGAGGTGCCGGCTCGGGACCGCCGACTCTGTTCATCCGCACCACCCCGCGTTACCCTAAGTGGACTCTCCCCCCGGAGGGACCTCCGGGGATTCCCCGTCCCGGGCTCGCGGAGGGCCGTCGCGGCCGGGTCGGATCGCTCCGAACTGGAATCGAACCCAATGAAAGTCGGTCTGCTGACGGGCGGTGGCGACTGCCCCGGTCTGAATGCGGTGATCCGCGCCGTCGTCCAGCGGGTCGCGAATGAGGGCGGCACCTGCGTCGGCGTCATCGAGGGCTGGCGCGGCCTGATCCGCGGCATGACGTGCGACCTCGACGTCAAGGAGACCGACGGGATCATCGCCAGGGGCGGCACGATCCTCGGCTCGTCGCGGACCAACCCGTTCAAGAACGCCGCGACCGACATCCCCGCGCTCCAGGAGAACTTCAAGAAGCTCGGCCTCGACGCCCTCGTCGCGATCGGCGGCGACGACACCCTGGGCGTGGCGCACCGGCTCTACAAGGAGTTCGCCCTGCCGATGGTCGGCGTCCCCAAGACGATCGACAACGACCTGATGGTCACCGACTTCACCTTCGGCTTCGACACCGCCATCAACATCGTCACCGAGGCCGTCGACCGCATCCGCACCACCACCGAGAGCCACCGCCGGGTGATGGTCATCGAGACGATGGGCCGCCACGCCGGCTGGATCGCCTGCTTCTCGGGCATCTCCGTCGCGGCCGACTACATCCTCGTGCCCGAGGTCCCGATCAACATCGATCACGTCGTCGAGGTCCTCAAGCGGCGGCGGGCCGAGGGGAAGAATTACGGGATCGTCGTCGTCTCCGAGGGCGCCGAGTTCCCCGACAAGGGGATGTCGACCCTCAACGCCGAGACCGACGCCTTCGGCCACGTCCGCCTCGGCGGCGTCGGCAACGCCGTGGCGAAGCTGATCGAGGACGCCACCGGCTACGAGACCCGCTGCGTCGTCCTGGGCCACCTCCAGCGCGGCGGGCCTCCCAGCGCCTACGACCGCGTGCTCGCCACCCGCCTCGGCCTCGCCGCCGGTCATCTCGTCGTCCAGAAGCGGTTCGGCACGATGGTCGCGCTGAGCGGCACGCGGATCGTCGAGACGACCCTCGCCGCGGGCGTCGCCGCCACCAAGACGCTCGACCTGAAGTATTACGAAGAGGCGCAGACGTTCTTCAAGTGACCGGGCGGCGGATCAGCGGCGCACCGGTTCCAGGGTGCCTGGGGTCGAGCGGAGCGAGCCCCCGGCGAGGGCTCTCGCCGCTGAGGGCTCGCTCCGCTCGACCCCAGGCACCCGGACCGCTTTCCGAGGTTTCAACTCAGACACGCTCAAGGTCTGGGTCTTCCGCCCGCGAATTCTAATGAACCCCCCGATCGCCCCATCCCCCAGCGCGGGACAGGCGCGAAACAACGCCCCCATCAGCCGCATGGGCCAGACGACGCGGCGGAGGACCGAGAGCCTCCGCCGCGGCCGATCGATGAGTCGCGCGATCCGCCGCGCCACGTCGTCGGGCCTTGCCTTCGCAAACGGCGGCGGCAGCATCTGCCAGGGGCTGGGTTCCGCATCCGCCGCACCGGCCGCGGCGTCGAAGAAGTCGGTCGAGACCGGCCCCGGCTCGACCAGGCAGACGTGGACGCCCTGCGGCCTCAGCTCGCGGCGGAGGGCGTCGTTCCAGTAGGCCATGCCCATCTTCGTCGTCCCGTAGACGCCATAGACGGGCACGGCGATCGTCGTGAGCGACGAGCCGACGTTGAGGATCGTCCCCCGGCTCGCGACCAGGTGCGGCAAGGCATATTTCGCGAGCAGGATCGGCGTGACGAGGTTCACGTCGAGCTGGCGGACGATGTCGGCGGGCTCGGCCTCGGCGAAAGGAGACGGGAGGCCGTAGCCCGCGTTGTTCACGAGCACGTCGAGCCGGCCGAACGCGGCGACGGTGTCGCTGATGAGCTCGGCCGCCGCCTCGGTGTCGCCCAGGTCGGCGGGCAGGACGACGACCTCGGCACCCGACCGCCGGCACTCCTCGGCCAGGGCTTCGAGCCGATCGGCGCGGCGGGCCGTGAGCGCAAGGCGATATCCCCGCCCCGCCAGCTCGCGGGCCAGCGCGGCGCCGATCCCGCTCGAGGCGCCCGTGATCAGGACGGCCTTCTCAGGCATCCTTCGATCTCCGCGACCGCCCGCGACAGGTCGTGGACGACGCCCAGGCCGTCGCAGATCCGGGCGACGACGAAGTCGACGAGGTCGGCCAGCGAATCCGGCCGGTGATACCAGCCCGGCATCGCCGGCAGGACGATCGCCCCGGCCCTCGTGCACGGCCGCCATGTTCTCGAGGTGGACCAGGCTCAGCGGCGTCTCGCGAGGGACCAGGATCAGCTTGCGACGCTCCTTCAGGTGGACGTCCGCCGCGCGGGTGATCAGGTTCGTCGTGATCCCGTGCGCGACCGAGGCCAGCGTGCTCATGCTGCACGGGGCGACGACCATCCCCGCCGTCGGGAACGAGCCGCTGGCGATGCCGGCCGAGAAGTCGGCGTGGTGATGATAGACGATCTTCGCCCGGGCCGAAGACGCCGACGGCCGTGATGTCGAAGTGGTCCGGGTCGACGATGATGCCCGTCTCCTGCCGAAGCACCTCGAGCCCCGCTCGGACTGATCGTCAGGTGGATCGTCCGGCCGGAACGCGCGAGGACGTGGAGCAGCCGCACGGCATACGGTGCGCCGCTCGGCGCCGGTCATCGCCACGACAAACCCGGGTTCGCCGCTCATCGCGGCCGGCCCGGCTTGGTGCCGACGTACAATGTCGCGACGCCGAATGTCAGCGGGTAGGCCTTCACGTCCTCCAGGCCTCGCGACGCGAGCAGGTCGACCATCGCCGGCCCGTCCGGGAACTGCATCACGCTCGCCGGCAGGTAGCCGTAGGCGTCGTGGCGATTCGGCGCGATCGCCTGGCCGAGCCTCGGGCAGGATCCGCCGGAAGAAGGCGAGGTAGAACCCGCCGAGGACCTTGCCCCGCGGCCGCGAGAACTCCAGGATCGCCACCTTCCCGCCCGGCCTGGCGGCGCGGATCATCTCGTCGATGCCGCGGACCGTGTCGGCGACGTTGCGGAGCCCGAACGCGACCGTCACGACGCCGAACGTGTCGCTCGGCACCGGCAGGGCCTGGGAGTCGCCCTCGACGAGGAGGATGCGGGGCCTCCCGCGTCGAATCGCCTTCTCGCGGCCGATGGCGAGCATGGGCCGGCAGAAGTCGGTCGCGACGATCGGCCGACCTGCCCCGCCCGGCCCTGGTCATATTCGAGGGCGAGGTCGGCGGTGCCCGTGCAGCAATCGAGGACGGGCACGCCGGGCTCGGGCGGGACGGTCCGCGCGGTGAATCGCCGCCAGGATTTGTCGATATTCAGGCTGAGCAGGTGATTGAGCAGGTCGTACTTGCCCGCGATCGACGCGAACATCGCCCGGACGCGGCGGCCCGACTTGTCGACCCTCGGCTTTTCGGGTTCGGCGACGAGGTTCACGTGGCGGGGCCTTTCGCGGGTCGGGAGGAATCCTCTATTGTTCTAAGCGCGAGGGCGCGGGTTGTCCACTCGCCGGCGTAGCGGTCCGCTACTGCGGCCCGTCGTCTACGTAAAGGAGAGTCCGCAGGGTCCGCCTCATGACCACGACGACGACGCGCCCGCTCGCCGCTCGCCCAGGCCCGCGAATACCTCGGCCTCGTCCGGTTCAGCCACACCCTGTTCGCGTTACCCTTCGCCCTGCTCGCCGCGGCCCTGGCCGCTCATTCTCCCGACGGCTGGCACGGCCGCCCGCAGGACTGGCTCGGCATCCTCCTCGTGCATGGCCACCGCCCGCACCGCCGCGATGGCCTTCAACCGCCTGGCCGACCGCCGCTTCGACGCCCTCAACCCGCGGACGAGCCTCGCGGCACCTGCCCGCCGGCCGGCTCTCGGTCGGATCGGTCGCGCTGTTCACGGCGGTCTCGTCGCTGGCCTTCGTCGCCTCGACCTTGCTCTTCCTGCCGAACCCCTGGCCGATCGCGCTCTCCGTTCCCGTCCTGCTCTGGCTGCTCGGCTACTCGTTCGCCAAGCGGTTCACGAGCCTGGCCCACGCCTGGCTCGGCGCTGGCCCTGGCGCTGGCACCGGTCTGCGCCTGGCTCGCCTTGCGCGGATCGATCGCCTGGCCGCCCGTGCTGCTCGGGCTGGCCGTGCTGACGTGGGTCACGGGCTTCGACGTCATCTACGCGTGCCAGGACGCCGACTTCGACCGCGCGCAGGGCCTGCGGAGCATCCCCGCCCGGTTGGGCGTCCGGGGTGCGCTCCGCCTCGCCGCGGCCTGCCACGCGGCGACCGTGGCTCTTCCTCGTCGGCCTCGGCCTCGCCTATCCGCTGGGGACGATCTGGTTCGTCGGCGTCGCCGTCGTCGCGGCCCTGCTCGTCTACGAGCACGCGATCGTCCGGCCCGACGACCTGACGCGGGTCAACGTGGCGTTCTTCCAGGTCAACGTCGTGATCAGCATGGGCCTGCTGATCGCGGGCGTGGCCGACCTGGTCGCTTTGAACCTCAGACCTCGAGGATCTCCGCCGACTTCTTCTCGGCCATGTCGTTGACCTTCCCCTCGAACCGCTTGGTCAGCGACTGGATCTCTTCCTTGCAGCGCTCGAGGTCGTCCTCGGTCAGGACCTTGTCGGTCAGCTCCTTGTCGGCCTGCTTGTTGGCGTCGCGGCGGATGTTGCGGATCGAGACGCGGGCCTCCTCGGCGAGGTCCTTCGACGCGGGCGACGAGCTTCTTGCGCTGTTCGACCGAGAGCGAGGGGACGTTGAGGCGGATGACCTTGTTGTCGGAGTTCGGCGTCAGGCCGAGGTCGCTCGCCTGGATCGCCTTGACGATGTCGCCGACGGCCGTCTGGTCGAACGGGCGGATCAGGATCTGCTGCGGCTCGGGCGTGCTCAGGTTGGCCAGCTGCTTCAGCGGCGTCGGCGAGCCGTAGTACTCGACGCGGATCGAGTCGACGAGCCCGACGTTCGCCCGGCCGGTCCGGACGCCCCGGAGCTGGTCGGTCAGCAGCGCGATGCTCTTCTCCATCCGCTCTTCGGCTTCCAGCACGATCTCTTCGATGCTCATGGCCCACCTCGCGTCGGTGCGCGGACGATCCGCCCGATTCTACCGTTCTTCGCGCGCCGCTTGCACACGCCCGGACCGCGGGCCGCCGGCCTGCGGGCGCGTTCGCCGACCCAGGTGCCGATCGGCTCGCCGGCGATCGCGCGCTCGATGTTCCCTTCCTTCTTGAAGTTGAACACGAGGATCGGCAGGGCGTTGTCCAGGCACATGCCGATGGCCGTCATGTCCATGACCTTCAGGTCGTCGCGGAGGACCTGGTCGTAGGTCAGGTGCTCGTAGCGGATCGGCGTGCGGGTTCTTCTCGGGGTCGGCCGAGTAGATGCCGTCGACGCGGGTGGCCTTCAGGATGACCTCGACGCCCAGCTCCTTGCCGCGCAGGGCGGCGGCCGTGTCGGTCGTGACGAACGGGCTGCCGGTGCCGGTGGCGAGGATGATGACGCGGCCGCGCGCCAGGTGGGTCAGCGCCCGGCGGCGGATGAACGGCTCGGCGACCTCGTCCATGCGGATCGTCGTCATCAGCCGGGTCTCGCAGCCGAGCCGATTCGAGCGCGTCCTGCAGCGCCAGGCCGTTGATGACGGTGGCGGTCATGCCCATGTAGTGGGCCGTCGCCTCCTTGATGACGCTGCGAGCCGCGGAGCGATCGCGCCGCGGAGGATGTTGCCGCCGCCGACGACGATCGCGAGCTGGACGCCGCTCGCCGCGACCCGCGCGCGCCTGGCGGGCGATCCGGCTGATCTCCTCGACGTTGATGCCGCCCTCGCCCGGCCGGCAGAAGCTCTCGCCCGAGAGCTTGAGCAGGACGCGGCGGAAGATCGGCGGGCCCGTCGGCGGCGAGGTGTCCATCGGGGGCGTGCTCCGGGAGTTCGGGGCCATGCCACCCCCCGCCCTTCCCTCCCCGGCAAGGGGATGGGGTCAGGGTGGCGGGTCGCATGCGCGAACACTTGCGGATCGGGTCAGCCCTCGGCCGCGGCCGGCGCCGCGCTCTCGCCGACGATGAACCGGGCGAACCGGCCGATCGTGATGTTCTCGCCGGTCCGGGCGTTGACCTCCTGGACGAGCTCGCGGATCGTCTTGGCGTCGTCCTTGACGAACGGCTGGTCGAGCAGGACGGCGTTCTCGCCGGCCCAGCGCGCGAGCTTGCCCTCGACGATCTTCTCGCGCATGGCCTCGGGCTTGTTGGCGACCTCGGCCACGAGCGCCGCCTTCTGGGCCTCGAGCTGGTCGGCCGGCATGTCCTCGCGGCGGATGTACTTCGGGTTGGCGCCGAGGACGTGGACGGCCAGGTCCTTGCAGAGCTGGCGGAACTCGTCGTTGCGGGCGACGAAGTCGGTCTCGCAGTTGACCTCGACCATCGCCCCCTGCTTGCCGTCGTGGTGGATGTAGACCTCGACCCGGCCGGCGTTGGTGGCGCGGCCGGCGCGGTTCTCGGCGTTCTTGCCGTGCTTGTCCTTGGCCAGCTCCATGGCCTTCTTCGGGTCGCCGTCGGCTTCCTTCAAGAGGGCCTTGCACTCCATCAGGCCGAGGCCGGTCTCCTTGCGGAACTCGTTCACCATCTGGGCCGTGATCTCGGCCATCGCTGGGTCTCCTTGGGCCGCGTCGGGTGTTCGCCGGACGACGAGGCGCGGGGCCGTCACCCCTCGGGTTCGGACCCCGCGCCGCGGGGGTTGGTTCGCGGTTGGTCGGGCCGCCCGGTCACTCGGCCGAGGCGGGCGACTCGCTGGACTCGGCCGGCGCGGGCAGGGCCTGCTCCTCGGGCGGGGCCGGCAGCGCCTCCTCCTGCGGGCGGGGCGGGCAGCGCCGGCTCGGCCGACGCGGCCGGGCCTGCGCCGGGGCCTGCGGCCGGGGCATTGCGTCCGCCCGAGCGGCTGATCGCGGGGCCTCGGCCCTGCTGGCCTCCGCCCGGACCGCCGCGGCCTCGGCCGTCGCCGCCGCCTCGCGGTCGCCGCGACCCTGGCCCTGCGGCGCACCCTCGTCCTCGCGCGGCGGGGGCAGCACGGGGGCCGAGGCCTTGCCCTCGATGATCGCGTCGATCAGCCGCTTCACCACCAGCTCGATCGACCGCATGCTGTCGTCGTTGCCCGGGATCGGCAGGTCGACGTCGTCGGGGTCGCAGTCGGTGTCGAGCAGCGCGACGACCTTGATGCCGAGCTTCCGCGCCTCCTTGACCGCGATGTGCTCGCGGTGCGGGTCGACGACCAGCAGCGCCTCGGGCAGCCGGGTCATGTGGCGGATGCCCGAGAGGTTGCGGTCGATCTTCTTCCGCTCGCGGGTGAGCGTCGAGATCATCTTCTTGGAGTAGCGAGAGCGCCTGCTCGCCGTCGAGGATCTCCTCCAGCTCCTCGAGCCGCTCGAGCCGGCTGCGGATCGTCCGGAAGTTGGTCAGCGTGCCGCCGAGCCAGCGCTCGGTGACGTAGGGCATCCCGCACCGCGTCGCACTCCTCGACGATCGTCTCGGCCGCCTGGCGCTTGGTGCCGACGAAGAGGATCAGGCCGTTGTTCGAGGCGACGCGGTTGAAGAACTTGGTCGCGCGGAGCAGACCGCGGACGGTCTCTTTCAGGTCGATGATGTGGATCACGTTGCGCTTGCCGTAGATGTACGGCTTCATCTTCGGGTTCCACCGGCTGGCCCGGTGGCCGAAGTGGACGCCTGCGTCGATCAGGTCCTTGACCGCGATGGACACGTGGACGACCTCCCGATCTCTGCGAGCCGATTCCGGCCGAGCTCCCCGTGCGAACTGCACCGGGCGGCCTTCCAAGGGTTTACGTGATCTCACGCCGCCCGACCCCGGGCGCAAGGGGTTATGTTAACGGAAACGGGGTGGGGGCGTCAAATCCGGATGACGAGGGGTCGGGCCTCGGTGGAAACGGCCGTGAAAAGGTGTGTGGGACGTGCCGGAGGCGGCCCTGGGGTCAGGCACCGATCGTCCGCGATCGGTGCCTGACCCCCTTCCTGGGCCGCCGGGCCCCTCCCTGAGGCCGCGCCGATGGAGACGGGCAGGGGTGGCAGGGGTTCGCTCGCGAACCCCGGTCTTCGGGCCGTCGCGCCCGTCGATAACCCGGATCGGAGGCCCGGGTGCCGGAGCGAGCCCAGCGGCGAGCCCTCGCGGGGGCTCGCTCCGCTCGACCCGGGCACCCGGCGTCAGAGCCCGGATCGGACGCAGCCGCGTTTCCGGAGAACGATCCCGCCCCCGATCACGATCCTAGGGGTATGGATGCTGCGCGACGTCGCGCACCGCCAGCGTCCGAGAATCACCAACCGAAGGGCCGATCACCGATGCGTTCCGAGAAGCAGCGCGAGGCGAGCCGAATCAACGGGGCAAAATCCCGCGGCCCCACCTCCCCCGAGGGCAAGAATGTCTCCAAGTTCAACGGCGTGACCCACGGCCTCTGCGCCGTGCACCTCATCCTCCCCGGCGAGGACCCCGCGGCTCTAGACGCCGAATTCCAGGCCTGGGACAACGACTGGAACCCGCCCACCCACACCCGCGCCGTGCTCGTCCGGCGGGCCGCGATCGCCTCCTGGCGGCTGAACCGGGCCGTCAAGGCCGAGGCCGCCTGGCTCGGTCGCCGCGCCGAACTGGCCGGCGACGCCTTCGACTTCGAGCGCTTCAACCGCGCCGACCGCGCCGTCTCCCGCGCCGCCACCGACCCCGGCGGCGCCCTGTCCCTGCTGGAGATGGACGCCACGGGCATCGACCGCATCATCGACTCCTGCGGCGAGCTCGAGCGCGCCCTGGAGGCCGGCCCCACGGGCTGGGACCAGCCGCACTACCACCAGCGGCTCATGCTCGTGACCCGCCACCGCCTGGACGAGTACCCGCACAACGCCGGCCCGATCCCCCGCGCTTCGGCGCGGCTGCTGGCT
>CAWFXY010000034.1:0-219198 GCA_963819805.1 uncultured Planctomycetota bacterium
TTAGCGCGCATTTCCGTGCAGGAGGTTCGGCGCAAGGTTAGGTGATCTCGTAGCGGATGGGGCGTCCGCCCCACCACGGGACGGGTGTGGTGGGTGGCAGGTCCGCCTTGCGGAGGACGGGTGAGAAGGCGCGGCGTTCGAGCCGGACGGTGACCGCGTTGGGGGTGGTGATGATCTGGCCGGGGGTTTCCAGGAAGCGCCGCTGGATGGTGTCGGGGGTGGCGGTGGCGTAGCCGGGCAGCCGGGCGCGGAGCGCGGCGGTGAGGGCCTGGGCGAGGACGGCGAGCATGACGTCGAGGCCGGCGTTCAGGTTGACGGTGGAAGACAGGGCGTCGGCGCAGAACGCGCGGATGATCTCGGCGAGCCGCTGCTCGATGGTCATCCGCCGGGCGTACTGGGCGACGAGCGACCTGGTCGTGATGCCGGTGTCGTTGGTGATGATCACGGTGGGCTGCTCGCGGCCCAGCCCGGTGACGATCAGCTGCCGGACGGTGCCGGGGTAGCTGGTCAGCCTGACGGCGGGGTCCTCGTGGACCCTGGGCTTGTTGTGCGGGCCGGGCCGGTCCAGGGTGATCGTCGTGAAGTCTGCCGGGGCCAGGCTGCCGATGTGCTTCATGAGCGAGCGGGACCGCATGCGCAAGGTGGCGAACTTGACGCGGCGCTGGTCAAGCTCGCCGAGAACGTCCTGGGTGGTGACCTTCTGGTCCATGATCAGCATCTTCGGGTCGGCGCCGCTGGCCTGCTTCCAGTGGTCGCAGAACGCGATGACCTCCCGCGCCTGGGTGGCCTTGGACAGGTCGGCGTTGCCGTAGACGAGGTTGTGCGTGCCGGTGTCCTGGGCGAAGAAGGTCAGCACGGACCGGGCGCGCTGGGACCGCGTGGGCACGTAATGCTTTTCCAGCACCGGGTCGCGGCCCCAGTGCATGACAGCGTGGAAATCCAGGTCGAAGACTGCCTCGTCCGCGCTGGCCAGCCCGCCGGCGATCATCTTCTTGTCCAGGGCGGCCAGGAACCGCTGCTGGTGATCATGCGACAGCCGGTAAGAGTAATCGGTAAGCACGGACTTCTTCGGCAGCGCCGCCATCCCGGCGAGCAGCCCTGCGGCGGGGTCGGCCAGCAGGTCATCGACGTGGGAGACCCGCCGGGTACGGGTGAGCTTGAGCGCCAGCAGGCACAGCAGCCAGCTGATGCCGGGGATGACCCGGGTGCCGGGGTAGCCCGCCGCGCTGACCAGGGCGGGCAGGTCCAGGGACACCAGGTCGGGGACGGCCAGCAGCAGCCCCGCCTTCGTGGTCTCCAGCCGCTCCGGCCACGCAGCGAAGTCCAGGACTTTCGCCGCGGGCAGGTTCGTGTCCCGGCCCGCCGTCGCAGGGCTGCTGCTGGCCTCCGGCTCGGGGTGGCGCAGCAGCCGCCCGAACCCCTCCTCGGCCAGGACCTCCCCCACGGACGTCCGGTTGAGCGGGGTGCCCTCGGCAGATAGCCGCCGGGAGATCTCATAGGCCGACAGGCCCTGCCGGCGCAGCTCGATCACCCGGCCGCGCGCGCGGTCCTTGGCCGGCGCCACGCCGGGCGGCGGGCCGGGCTTCCCCGGCGGGGCGAACAGCTCCAGCTTCCCCGCCCGGTGCTGGCGGACCAGGTCGATCATCGCCCACCGGGTGTAGCCGAACCGCGCCCCGGCCTGCTCATAGGTCAGGCCCTCGGTGAAGAAGGCGCGCAGCGCCTCGTACCGCCTGTGGTTCACCTGCCCCGGGGAGGTGAACCACCCCGCCTCCTGTTGTGCCGATCTGGCTGCCATGCAGCATGTTTACCAGGTCTACACTCGATCGCGGCAATTCCCGCGGGTGCCCGCTTCGTGCCTATACATGCCCGTATGTCGCACCCGTTCCGGCCGCGAACCGGACATCAGGCATCATTTCCCGCATCACCCCAAAGAGATAACGAATCGCATACATGTGATACGGCAGCCGGATAGTCCCCGGAAGTACTCTGTACGGCCATGCGCTGCCAGGCGTTCATGCTGGTCAGTGGCATATCCTAGAAAACCTCAGTTGTGCCGGACCTCCTGCACGGAAATCCGCGATAGCGGGCCTCCTGCCATGACCTCGCCCGCCAGGTCCACCTCGCCGCCGGGCGCCGGTGGCCAGGCCGTAGGTGTCCTGATGGCGAGGAGAACCTTCGACGTGGGGATCGACATCATCGAGATCCTGGTCCCGCTGGCATGCTGGCCGGGACCTGGGCGGTCGGTGCTGTCGGTGCTTGCGGCAGGCCGGGGAGGGCCGGGTAGATGTCGCGGCGGTGCTGACGGGTCGGTTGTTGCCAGCACCCCGGTCCCCTCGCTCAACCGCTACCGGCGCCTTTCCGGTACCAGCACCTGCTGGAGGGCGTCGAAGTCCTCGACGCATTTGCCGGTGCCGAGCACGACTGATTCCAGCGGAGTGTCGGCCAGCTGGATCGGCATCCCTGTCTCTTCGCGCAGCCGCTCATCGAGGCCGCGCAACAGCGCACCACCGCCAGTGAGCGCGATACCGCGGTCCATGACGTCGCCGGCCAGCTCGGGCGGGCACGTGTCGAGTGTGGTCTTGACGATGTCCACGACGGTGCTGACGGGTCCGGCGATCGCGTGCCGAACCTCCCCGGCACCAATCACGATGGTCTTCGGCAGGCCGCTGACCAGGTCGCGGCCGCGGATCTCGGTGTGCGGTTCATCCGGCGACGGGCAGGCCGACCCGATCGCCATCTTGATCTCCTCGGCGGTCCGCTCGCCCAGCATGAGCGAGTACTCCTTCTTGGCGAACGTGATGATCGCCTGGTCCATTTCGTCGCCGCCGACCCGGATGGACTGGGAGGTCACGACGCCGCCGAGCGAGATCACCGCGACCTCAGTGGTCCCCCCGCCGACGTCGACGACCATGTTTCCGGTGGGCTCGTACACCGGCAGCCCGGCGCCGATCGCGGCCGCCATCGGCTCTTCGATGATGTAAACGCGCCGGGCACCGGCCTGGCGCCCGGCTTCTTTCACCGCGCTTTGCTCCACGCCGGTGATCCCGCTGGGCACGGCCACCACCAGCCGCGGCTTGGCCAGGTGGTGGCGGCGGTGGTGATTCAGGACCGCCGTGTTCGTCATGAGAATAGCCTACCACCCGCCGAACCGTCCGTCATCCCGGGATCACACCCCCGCCCGCGCCACGAACTGCGGCAGCACGTGGGCATAAGTCCAGACGATCGCCCCGACCAGCAGCGCCAGCGCGATGCTGTGCCACGAGCACCGCGCGGAGCAGCTCGCCCTCCTTGCCGCCCTCGCCGGTGGCCGCGGCGGCGACGACGATCGACTGGGCGTCGATCATCTTGCCCATCACGCCGCCGGTCGTGTTGGCCGAGGCCATCAGGATCGGGTTCAGGCCGAGCTTCTCGCGCCGTGATCTTCTGGAGGTTGCCGAAGAGGACGTTGCTCGACGTGTCCGAGCCGGTCAGCGCCACGCCCAGCCAGCCGAGCAGCGTGCCGAAGATCGGGATAGAGCGCACGGGCCCGGTCCGCGTGAACGCCAGGCCGAGCACGGCGTCCATCCCCGAGTACTTGGTCACGAATCCCAGCGCCAGCATGCCAGACGATCGCCGCGATCGCCGGGATCAGGCGGACCGATCGTCGCGCCGAGCATCCGCGCCAGCCGTGACCGGCCCGCACGCCGAGCAGGAAGCCGCTGACCACCGCCGCGAGGAAGACGGCCGTGCCGGTCGACGAGACGGGGACGATGTCGAGCGACGGCCTTCTCCAGGTCCTTGTCGGGTCGGGCGTCGCGTGGCCGGTCACGGCCTCGCCCTTGGCGACCTTCAGGTGCAGGCCGCGGCACCTCCGGCTTCCACGAGGTCGTCGTCGACCAGTCCATCGCGGCGTCTTCACCGACGCGGGCAGGCCCCAGACCAGGACCGTCACCGAGAGCAGCAGCGAACGGCATCCAGGCCCGGGCGACGCGGCCGGTCGTCGAGGTCGACGGCGACTGAGTCTCGGTCGCCGCGGCTCGCCGTCGTCGTCGCTCGAACCGCCACTCCGTCCTTCGGCCGCCAGAGCTGGAGCAGGACGACCCCCGCCAGCAGGCTGGCGACGGCCGAGACGATGTCGACCAGCTCGAAGCCGACGAAGTTCGACCAGACGAACTGCGTCACCGGCGAACGTCCCGCCGATCGACCAGCAGGGCCGGCCAGACGGCGAAGGTCTCGCGCCAGGAGGCCATCGTCCGGACCAGCCAGAACGGGATGATCAGCGACGAGCGGCGGCAGGATCCGGCCGGACGTGGCGCTGAGGGCCTCGACGTCCAGCCCGGTGACCTCGGCCAGGGTCAGGATCGGCGTGCCGATCGCCCCCCAGGCGACCGGCGCCGTGTTGGCGATCAGGCAGAGCAGGGCGGCCTGGAACGGCCGGAAGCCCAGGCCGACCAGGAACGCCGCCGAGATCGCCACCGGCGCCCCGAACCCGGCCGCCCCCTCGATGAACGCGCCGAACGAGAAGGCGACCAGGACCGCCTGGAGCCGCCGGTCGCCCGAGAGCCGGGCGATCGACGCCTTCATCACGTCGAACTGGCCGGTCGCCACGGCGATGTCATAGAGGAACACCGCCGCGACGATCAGCCAGACGATCCGGAACGCGGCGAAGACGACGCCGTGCCGGCCGCGGCCAGCGCGACCATGCCGGCCGGCATCCCGAAGACGCACGACCGCCGCCGCGGCGGCCGTCACCAGGCCGGCCAGGGCCGACGGCCCAGGCCGCTCGCCTTGCCCGAGGCCAGCAGGCCGAGCAGCACCAGCACCGGCAGGGCCGCCACGAGGGTCGAGAGCGGGCCAGGACCCGAGCGGGTCGTACGTCTGGGTCCACACGGCGCGGGCGCTCCCGGGCGGTCGGGTCGGATCGGACGGCCGAGGATCGTCGCGCGGCCGAAGCGACCGGCAAGAACGATACGCCAATCCCGGCCGCCGACGGAAGCGGCCCGCGCCAGGGCGGCCTCCGGCCGGGCGATGACGCCCCTTGACCGCGGCCGCCGGCGCTGGTTAGAGTCTGGGTTACGCCGCGGGACGCATCCGGGCGGCGGGATCTGGCAAGGAGTCGGACGGGTGCAAATCGAGATCTCGACCCGCCACGGCGGCCTGGCGCCCGAAGCCAGCACGATTACCTGCACGAGAAGGCCGAGAAGCTGCCAGAAGTACTTCGGCCGCCTGATGGCGATCGAGGTGGCGGTCGACCACGGCAAGCACGCCTGGGACGTCGAGATCCTCGTCTCGGCCGAGCACAAGCACGACTTCGTCGCCCGCGAAGAAGGGCCGACCCCCGCAGCGGCGATGGACGCCTGCGTCCACAAGATCGAGCAGCAGCTCCGCCGCTACAAGGAGAAGGTCCAGGACCACAAGGGCGACCCCGTCGGGGGAGTCGCCGCTCGATCGCCCCCGAGCCCGGCGGACGCCGGACCGTCGACCTCGCCGGGCCGTCGCCCCGACGGACAGACCGATCGCCCGCGACGAGCCGACGGCCGGGCCCGGGCGCGCCCGAGGCCGGTCCGCGGCCGGCGGCCCGACGATGGAGGGCCGGATGAAGCTTTCGGATTTCGTGGTCCGCGAGGCGATCGTCGTCGACCTCCAGGCGACCGGCAAGGAGGAGGCGATCCGCGAGATCGTCCGCAGCCTCCAGCGCGGCCGGCCAGCTCGGCCGACGAGGACCTCGAGGGCGTCATCCGCGCCATCCTCGGCCGCGAGGAGCTCGGCTCGACCGGCATCGGCCAGGGCGTCGCCGTCCCGCACACCCGGCACCCGACCGTCGACCGGCTCATCGGCACCGTCGCGCTCTCGCGCGAGGGCGTCGACTTCGCGGCGCTCGACGGCGAGCCGGTCGACATCTTCTTCCTGCTGATCTCGCCGCCGAACCAGCCCGGCGACCACCTCCGGGCCCTGGAGAACATCTCGCGGCACCTGAAGGACGAGCGAGTTCGTCAGCTTCCTCCGCCAGGCCAAGACCCGCGAGCAGGTCATCGAGGTGCTCGACGACGCCGACGGCCGCACCGGCTGACTCGACCACATCGACCCGAGACCCGACGCGCCATCCGCAGCCCCTCGCCCCAGGGCCGACCGAGCCGATGAGCCAGGACCCGCCCACCGCCAGCCGACACGTCGAGATCCTCAACGCGCTGGGCCTCCACCTCCGGCCGGCCGACAAGTTCGTCCGCCTGGCGCTCCAGTTCGCAGTCCGAGGTCCGCATCGTCTATAATGGCCAGGAGGCCAACGGCAAGAGCATCCTGGACCTGACTCCACGCTCGCCGCCGAGCGGGGCACGGTCCTCGAGGTCGAGGCGCGCGGGCCCGACGCCGAGGCGGCCGTGGCGGCGCTGGCCGACCTGGTCGCGGCCCGGTTCTACGAGGACGACGAGGGGCAGAGCGTGGAGCGTGCCTCGTGAGCACCAGGCGCCCCCGGCGGGCGAGCAACGCCGCCCCGCCGGCCGCCGACCCGACTCCGCCCCAACCGCAACCGCCGCCCCGCGAGCCCGACGTCGACGCCGCGGATCGGCCTTCGAACCTCCCGGCCCTGCGCATGCAGACCTTCCGCGGGATCGCCGTCAGCCCCGGCATCGCGATCGGGCCGGCCTGCGTCTTCGACCCGCGCGGGCCGCGGCTGCCCGCACCGCGCGATCGCCGCCGAGGCCGTCCCCGCCGAGTACGACCGGCTCGACCGCGCGCCTCGGCGCTGGCCCGGGCCGAGGCCGAGACCGCCGAGGCCGACGCCCGCCGCCGCCTCGGCCCCCAGTACGCCGACATCCTCGGCGCCCACGCGCCGGATGATCGCCGACCCCGACGCTCGTCCGCGACGCCCGCGGCCGGATCGAGCGCGAGCGGGTCACCGCCGAGCAGGCCGTCGCCGAGATCCTCGACGCCTACGCCGCCCGGCTCGAGGCGCATGCCCGACCCCCACCTCGCCGCCCGCGCCGCCGACGTCCGCGACATCCAGGGCCGCATCCTCGGCCAGTTCGGCGGCGAGGACTCGGCGCCGTCCGCCCATCACGGCCCGATCATCTCCGACACGCCGGTCGTCGTCCTCGCCGCACGACCTCTCGCCGAGCGAGACCGCCGGCGCTCGACCCCAAGCTCGTCCTCGGCTTCGCCACCGAGGCCGGCGGCCGGGCCAGCCACACGGCGATCGTCGCCGAGGCCCTGGAGATCCCCGCCGTCGTCGGCCTCGGCCGCTTCCTCGACGCGGCCCGCGACGCCACCGCCGTGATCGTCGACGGCGACGACGGCCTGGTGATCCTCGACCCCGACGCGCCGACCCTCGACCGCTACCGCCGCCTCGCCGGCGAGCGCGCCGCGCGGTTCGCGGGGCTGACCGGACCTCGCGCCGCTGCCGGCCGTCACGCTCGACGGCGTCGACGTCGGCCTCTGGGGCAACATCGAGTTCCCCGCCGAGGTCGAGCGCCTGCCTCGAGCGCGGGGCGCGGGGCGTCGGCCTCTACCGGACCGAGTTCCTCTTCCTGAACGCCGACCGGCCCCCGACCGAGGACGAGCAGTTCGCCGCCTACGAGACCGTCGTCCGCTCGCTCAAGGGCCGCCCGGTGACGATCCGCACGCTCGACCTCGGCGCCGACAAGATGCCGCTCGTATGCCGCGGGCGGCCTGACCGAGGCGAACCCCGTGCTCGGCCTGCGGAGCCTGCGGTTCTCGCTCCGGGAGCCCGGCCTGTTCCGGACCCAGCTCCGCGCCATCCTCCGCGCCTCGGCCCTGGGCGACGTCCGGGTGATGTTCCCGCTCGTGACCTGCCTCGCACGAGCTCCGCGAGGCACGCCGGCTCCTCACCGAGGTCGCCGCCGGCCTGATCGCCGAGGGCGTGCCGATCCGGGCGGACCTCCAGGTCGGCGCCATGATCGAGGTCCCCGCCGCGGCGATCATGGCCGACCAGTTCGCCAAGGAGGTCGACTTCTTCTCGATCGGCACCAACGACCTGATCCAGTACACCCTGGCCGTCGACCGGACCAACGAGGCCGTCGCCGCGATCTACAACGCCGCCGACCCGGCCGTGCTCCGACTGATCAAGACCGTGGTCGCCGCGGCCGACGCGCGGGGCATCGACGTGACCGTCTGCGGGACGATGGGCGGCGAGCCGATCCACGCGCTCCTGTTGCTGGGATTAGGTGTTCGTCACCTGAGCATGCCCCCGCACCAGATCCCCGAGATGAAGCGCGTCGTCCGCGCCATCCGCTCCGACCGCGCCCGCGAGCTGGCGGCCGAGGCCCTGGCGATGGACACGGCCGCGGCCGTCGTGGCCCGGTTGCAGGCGGCGCTGGCGGAGGCTGTGCCGGAGCCGGAGGCTGCCGGCGCGTAGGGCCGGCGCGGGCCGGACGATCAACCCGGCGCTGGATGGGATCAGGAAGGGGCGAAACGCGGGGTCAGATCCGTGAGCAAGATCCGAAAGACCCTGGATCGAGTCCTCCGCGGGACCTCCGACGCCAACATCCGATTCGACGACCTCCGCGCCTTGCTCGATCATCTCGGCTTCGCCGAGCGCGTCCGCGGCGATCACCACATCTTCGCACGGGACGGCGTGCCGGAGATCCTGAACCTCCAGCCGCGCGGCAGTCAGGCCAAGCCATATCAGGTCAAGCAGGTCCGCGAGGTCATCGTCCGCCACGGGCTGGCGGGCGACGAGCCTAATGAGGGAGAATCAACGTCAGAGGGCGAGGCGCCCGCGGACTCTGAGGAGGATGGGCATGGCGGATAGCATCCGATACGAGATCATCCTCTACTGGAGCAAGGACGACGACGCCTTCATCGCCGAGGTCCCCGAGCTGCCCGGCTGCGCGGCCGATGGGGCGTCATATGAGGAGGCGGTGGCGAACGTCGAGGTCGTGATCCGCGAGTGGATCGAGACGGCCCGCGAACTCAGCCGGCCCATCCCCGAGCCGCGGGGACGCCTGATCTTCGCCTGAGGGCGGGGATCGCAGGGGTTCGCTCGCAAACCCGGCCATCCCGCCGGGGGAAGGAGTCCGCGACATGGCCCGACCTTCATTCTTCCTGCTCGTGACCTGTCTCTACGTCGCCGCGCACCCGGTCCTCTCCGGCGAACCCTCGTTCGCCGACCTTAAGGCGATGGCGCCCGTCCTCCGGAGCTCCGACCCGGGCATCCGGACCATCGATGTCCGGGGGTACGTCAAGTGTGCCGGGATCGGTTACGTGACCATCCGGGCCATGTATCAAGCGCCGGATGAGAAGGCGCTTACTCGTGAGCAAGGGGCCCTGGTCGTCAGGGACAGGAGGGACGGAACCCCATTACTCTTCGCCTCGGAGCGGAAGCGGTTCTTCTACGATTGCGTCGGGGGCACCCTGAATTATGCCGAAAAGAATGCCTTCCCGAGGTTGGCCATCACGGGCGACGACCGCGAGCTTAACTGGTCGTTCGAGACGGAAAACTCGGAGACGGGCAGCGCGAGCTTCCTCGTCGACGTCAGGTCGGCATTCGCCGGGCCCTCGAAGGAAGAGAAGGTCGAGCGCGTCGGGGCCCGGAAGTATCGCCTCTCCATGAAGGACGGCAGTGGGGATACGAGGGTCTTCCACGTCGACCTCGACAACCCGCTCAAGTACGAAAAGATCGAAGTCTTCGCGCCGGGAATGACGAGCCGACCGAGTGCATCGAAAAGATCATCGTCAATGCCGAGGGCGGCATCGCCTTCCCCACCTTCCCCACGGACGACCAACTGGAGGGCACCAAGATCCGGGTCCGGCACATCTTGGAGGATGACCTCCAGACCCGGCTCGCCTCGGCCCGGACTGAGTCGATGGGGATCGCCGTAAAGCTGGCGCTCGATCGGCCCGATGCACAACGCCATCCCGTCCTTGCGAATCTGCCTGGGTTGGATTGGGACAAGATCAAGGAAAACGACAAGCGGTTCTCGCAGGCGATCAGGAGGCTTATTCCTCCCGAGTAGAGATGCGGTCGAGATGATCTCGGTCGACTTCGCGGGAGGCCCGGCCCCCGTCGCCATCGCCGAGGCCCCCCGCCGACCAAGAGGCGACGGCGGGATGCGGCGTCCCGAAAGCCCCCGAGGGTATAGCTCTCGATTCCGGGCACCCGGCGCATCGAACACGCTCCGCGGCCCTCGGCGACCTGACCCGGGATGGCCCTCTCGGGCTCCGACCCGTCGCCGGCGCCGAGGCCGCGGGCCCCCGCCGAGTCCGGGGCCGAAAAACCGAATACAAATTTTAATTATCAAGGACTTGCGGAGAATTGGCTTCGGTTGGCAATTCCTCGTCGCCGACCAAGGCGCGCCTCCCCGATGCCCCCATCGCCCGCCGCTCCGCGGCGATCCGAGCCATCGGGAAGGGCCGCGGGCGGAGGAACCAAAGCTGTCGCCTGAGCCCAGAATCGAAGGGGACACCCTCCCCCGAGAGACGATGCGTCGACCTCGCTCCGCCGCTCCCGCGGCGGAGTGGTCCGCCCGCCGCTCGGCGGCGATCCGAGCCGTCGGGAATGGCCGCGGAGCGGCCGACGACGCATTCCGCCGCGGGAGCGGCGGAACGAGCGTGGCGGTCCGCGAGACTCGAAAGGGATACCCCCACCGAACCTACCCGTTGACGCGCCGGCCCAATTCGGCGAGAACACATAACACGCGGGCGCCCGGGAACAGAGGGTGCCCGCCCCGACCAACGGCGGCCGATTCCAGGGCCGCCCTGCGAGGCCGAGTCAGACAGACAAGTTAGGCAAGATGGGGCGCCGCCGCGGCTCGTGGCCCGGCCGCCCGCGAGTTCGCACCGACGAGACACCAGGAAGCACCGCGTCGCCCCCCGAGGGAATGCCCGCGCGACCCCGGCCGGCCCGTCGAGGCCCCCGGAGAGTCAGGCCCGGGCGCCGAAGGTTGGGCGGGGCAGGGTCGGAGGCGAGGCCCCGGAAGGCCCGCCCATCGCCGCAATGACCGCCGTCCCCAAGGTCCGCCTCCGATTCGCCAAGCGCGGCGACCTCCGCCTCGTCAGCCATCATGACCTGGTGCGCTGCGTCGAGCGGGCCCTCCGCCGGGCGAATATCCCGGTGGCGACGACCCAGGGGTTCAACCCGCGGCCCAAGGTCACGTTCGCCCTGGCGCTGCGCTGGGCATCGAGGGGCGTCGGGAGGTGGTGGAGATCGACCTGGCGGCCCCGCTGGAGCCGGCCGAGGTCCTGGAACGCCTCGCGGCCACCTCGCCGCCGGGCCTGCAGTGGCTGGGCGCCGAGCCCGCCACGTCGAACCGCGCCGCGCAGGCGCAGGCGGCATGCTACCGCCTCGACCTGCCCGAGCCCCGCCGCGCGGCCGCCTCGGCCGCGGTGGCCGAACTGCTCTCATCGCCGAGCCGGCCCTACTCGCGCAGGCGGCCCGACCGGACGGTCGAGCTCGACCTGCGCCCGTTCCTGCTCGACGCCGCGATCGATCCCGAAGACGGAGCCCTCCGCTTCCGCCTGAAGGTGACCAACAGCGGCGCGGCGGCCCGGCCCGAGGACATCGTCGACGTCCTGGGCCTGTCCGACCTGCTCCGCGACGGCTCCGTCCTGGCCCGGCTCGACATCGAGCTGGCCCCCGAACGACCCGGCCCCGATCGTCCCGCCGCCCCAGCCGGCGCGGCCGGGGCCGCGGACCCTCCCACAACAACGACCGCGCCAGCGTCAGAAAGACCGACCGCATGAAGAAAGAAATGCTGATCAACGTGCTCCAGCCCGAGGAGTGCCGGATCGCCATCGTCGAGGACGGCGTCCTCGAGGAGCTCTACGTCGAACGGACCAGCCACGAGAGCTACACGGGCAACATCTACAAGGGCAAGATCGTCAACCTCGAGCCGGCGATCCAGGCCGCGTTCGTCGACTTCTCGGTCGGCCGCAACGGCTTCCTCCACGTCTCGGACGTCGAGCCGCAGTACTACCGCCGCAAGGAGGGCGAGGAGGGCGAGCCCGCCCCGCCCCGCGAGCCGCGCCGCGAGCGCTCGGGAGGCCGCGACGGCGGCCGCCGAGGCCGGGGCCACTCCGCCGCCGGCCCCGCCGAGCCCCGCGAGCCGCTGCCGCCGCCCGACTATCCCGAGGAGCGTCCCGAGCGTCCCGAGCGCGAGCGCCCCGACCGGTCCGAGAAGAAGCGCGAGCGTCCCGACCGGCTCGAGAAGAAGCGCGGGCCGCGGCGGTTCGGCGAGGGCCTCGTCGAGCGAGGAGGAGCTGGGCCCGCCGCCGGCGCCGCGCCCGGTCGAGCCGCCGCCCGCCGCTCCCGAGTTCGAGTCAGCCCGAGCCGAGCGTCGAGCCCGACGAGCCGGCCCCGCGTCGGCGGTCCGAGGCGAACCTGGGGTCGTGGGCGGCCGAGGCCCTCGGCTCGGCGTATCCCGCGAGCCCGGTCGAGCCGCCGTCCGAGCCGCGCGGCCGCGGTTCGCGGTCGTCATTCGACCCCGAGGCCGAGCTCCCGCCGCAGCCGGACCGCCGCAGCGGACGGACGCCGACGCTGCCCGGCCCGCTCGACGAGGGCGAGCCCGACTTCTTCGGCCCCGCCGAGCCCGTCTCCGAGCCCGAGCCGCCCCGCGCCGCGACCGCGACCGCGAGCCGCGCCGGGGCCGGGGCGGTCGGTTCCGCGCCCGGACCGAGGCGGAGGCCGCGCCCGAGGCGCCGGCCGACCGCCGTTCGGCGAGGACGTCGCGCCCGAGCCCGGCTTCGAGGACCGCGCCGAGCCCCCGCGCCGCCGGGGCGGTCGCGACGCCATCCGCAGCCGCGGCGGCGACCGCGAGCCGCCCCGCGAGCGCGAGCGGCCCCGCCCCGTGGTCGAGGAGCGGGCCTTCGAGCCCGAGGCCGAACGCCCCTACGCACCCCCGCCCGAGCGGGCCCGCCCGGCCGGTCCCTCCGGCCCGCGCCGCCGGCCCCGACCGGCCCGAGCGCCGTCGCCCCGAGGCCGAGCGGCCCCCCCGCGAGCGGGACCGCGACCGCGAGTCTTCCAAGCCGATCGACCGCGCGGGCGAGGAGGGATACGTCCCGCGCCGGATGCGCTCGTCGTCCGACGCCCCGTTCGGCGGTGAGGTCGCTCCCGCGGAGTGGCCCGACGCCGCCGAGGACCGCGGCGAGGACGTCGAGGCCCCCGGCGGATCGGCGGCCCCGACCCAGGACGATCGCGGCCCGCGCCGCCGCCGCCGCCGCCGCCGGGGCGACCGCGACCGCCCGGCCCGCGACACCGCCCGGCCCGCGCCCGGCGACCTCGACTTCGAGGCTCGACGAGACCGTCCCCGCGCTCGATGCCGAGGAGGCCCCGCACGGCGACGACTTCGACTTCGGCGACGAGCCCCGCCCCGCGCCCGCCGCGAGGTCGACGACGAGCTGATCGACGACGACGAGGAGGACGTCGTCCGCGCCCCGTCGCCCGACGAGGAGATCGACCCCGAGCTCGAGGAGGAGATCCGCCGGGAGATCGAGGAGATCGCCGAGCTCGAGCGCGAGATGGGCCTCCGCGCCACGACCGAGGCCCGCCCCCGCCGCGGCGACCGCCCGGCCTCGGCCGACCTCGAGGAGGGCGAGGCCGAGCCCGGCCGCGGCGGCGCGGCGGCCCCGCGGCCGAGGGCTCGTGAAGCCCCCGATCCAGGAGATCTTCCGCCGCGGCGACGAGGTGCTCGTCCAGGTCATCAAGGAGAGCATCGGCACCAAGGGCCCGACGCTCTCGACCTACATCAGCATCCCCGGCCGCTACCTCGTGCTGATGCCGGGCCTGAACCGCGTCGGCGTCTCCCGCAAGATCGCCGACGAGGGCCAGCGGCGGAAGCTCCGCGAGATCATGAACGAGCTGAACCCGCCCAAGGGGCTCGGCTTCATCGTCCGCACCGCCGGCCTCGACCGCTCGAAGCGCGACCTGGCCCGCGACCTCGCCTACCTGCTCCGGCTCTGGAAGGTGATCCTCACGCCGGATCAAGAAGGCGAAGGGCCCGACTCCGATCTACCAGGAGTCGGACATGATCACGCGGACGATCCGCGACATCTTCAACGCCGAGATCGACACGATCTGGATCGACGAGCCCGCCGCCTTCGAGCGGGCCCAGGAGTTCCTCCGCGTCGTCATGCCCCGGTTCGTCAACCGGCTGAAGCTCTTCGACGAGAAGGTGCCGATCTTCCACAAGTACGGCATCGAGGAGGAGATCGCCAAGATCCAGCGCCGGCGGGTCGAGATGCCCATGGGCGGCTCGATCGTCATCGACCAGACCGAGGCGCTGGTCGCGATCGACGTCAACTCGGGCAACTTCCGCGTCGAGAACGACGCCGAGCGCACGGCCTACGAGATGAACCTCCGCGCCGCCAAGGAGATCGCCCGCCAGCTCCGGCTGCGCGACCTCGGCGGGGTGATCGTCAACGACTTCATCGACATGCGCGACGAGAAGAATCGCCGCGGCGTCGAGAAGGCCCTGCGCGACGCGATCAAGCGCGACCGGGCCCGGACGAAGGTCCTGCGGATGAGCCAGTTCGGCCTGATCGAGATGACCCGCCAGCGGATCCGCCCGAGCCTGAAGCGGTCGGTCTACGAGGACTGCTCGCACTGCAACGGCCTGGGCCAGGTGAAGACGGTCGAGTCGATGTCGATCGACGTGATGCGTCTTCTGGCCCTGGCCTCGCACCGCGAGGAGGTCCGCCGCGTGAACGTGGGCGTCTGCCCCGCGGTCGCCGCCTACCTGAACAACCGCAAGCGCCGCGAGCTGGCGCGGATCGAGGTCGAGGGCAACCTCGTCGATCCACATCCGCCACGAGGTGGATGCGCCGCCGGAGCATCTGCAGCTCGACTGCTTCGACGCGAACAACAATGAGATCCGGGTGCTGCCGCAGCCGGCGCCGCCGGCGAGGCGGGGCGCGTGACGGCGCGGGTCGAAGGATCGTCGATGTGGGCGTTCGAGGGGTTTCCAGCTCCTCGAACGCCCCTTTCATTTCGTTCACTCGGGTGCCACTGGTGGGTCTTCCCACCAGGGTCCGGGGCCTTCGTCCACTGGTGGCAAGAGCCACCAGTGGCACCCGCCGACCGCCCCCTATCGGGGAGTCTCCCGGACGACCTTCCGCGTCGCGATGTCGACCCGAATCAGCTCGCGATGGCCGAGCTCGGCGGGATCCACCTCGAGGACCTCGGCGTCCGCCTTGTTTCCGGCGAGCCGGCGCGGCGCGTCGCGGCGTCCTCGCCGCGGGCTCGGTGTGGGCAAACGTGACCTCGTGGTGGACATTGTGGACGCTCCCCGTCGCCTTGTCGTAAACGACATACGCGCGGGACGTGGAGACGATCCGCCCGTCGGTGGATTGCGGGGCGATGCCGGGATTCATGCTCAACCCCACTGGAAGAGTGAGACCGTGCCGGTCGTCCAGGTACGATAGGCGAACAGCAGCACGGTCACGGACAGGACATTCGTCTGGAACCAGACGGTCGGCAGGTTTTTCATCGCCGAGTCGCTGAGATTGTTGCCGATGTTACCGGTGTCGCCGAACGCCAACACCTGGAAGTACCCATTGGCGTCGAGATATTCGATCTCGAGGATCCCGATCCCGGTCACGAATTCGGAGCCGCCGCCATCGGTCCACCCGGGCGTCGTCTGGATCCAGAAGTCGGAGGCCGGATTCGCCCGCGTGGCGTACGGGTTCGAGATGCGCTGCGTGGCCGCGTCGATGTTCATTGCGGCGGGGTAGAGCGCCCGGGGGAATGGATGTTGAGGACGGCCATGGTGCGATTTCCCCGCTCCCGGGCCGGGATTTCTGGGGCACGGCCGTCGGCCCGCGCATCGATCCCGACCAGTCGATCACGCGGACATACTGGAACACTCCGTTGCATTCATGTCAACAAAAAAATAAAATTTATAAACCTGGAAATGAATCTCGTGTGGGGTAAGAGTGGCTGCGTGGCCAAGAGGGACGGGCCGGGACCTCCTTTTGCCTCGAATTCGGACATGGCCACGCGGCGGGTGGCTGTGGTTCGCTCGCGAACCACAGTTCCCAAAGGCCGCGTCGTCGGCTCAGGCAATCCCCGCGTGCCGCCGCTCGTAGTCCCCGAGATGGCTCCTCGCGGCCGCCAGCAACTCGTCATCCTCCATGTCCCAGACGGCCTCGGCCGTCGGCCCGCGGGCGATGACGGCGAGGTTCGCGATGAGCTGGCCGAGGCGGACGTCCGGGCATTGCTCGACCAGTTCCGAGAGCGCCCGGAGGATGTCCTGCTTGAGTTCGCCGTTTGTCATGGCAGCGTATCCCCGATCGTGGGCAGTGGCCGACGGGCCTAAAGACCGAGGACGAACACCGGCGCCAGCGCCGCCAGCACCGCCCCAACCTGCACCGCCAGGACCGGCAGCGCCTCCCTCGGCGTCCTCGGCAGCCACTTGATCGCGAAGAACGCCAGGATCGGCACCTGCGCGGCCATGAGCAACTGAAAGACGTGGGCCGCGGCCCCCTCGTCGGCCTGGCGGGCGGCGCCGAATAGGGCGACATGGCCGAGCACCACCGCGAGCGCGGCCAGCGACATCGCCACCGGAAGAAACGCACTCGGCCGCTTCATCATCCGCAACGAATCCATCGGAAGGCCCTCCGGATTTGGTTCCGAATCCGCGATCACGATAAAGTACTTTGCGATTGAAAGCAAGCCATCCTCCGAGAATCTGAAATGGAACCGCCCCCCGCCCGCACTACGATGGAGACGGCTCCACCACAGGGGGACGCGACCGATGGCACGCGAGGCGACGACGGCGCCGTTCCGGACGTCCCGAGACCGGGACGGGATCGTGGTCTGGTCCGACGAGCGGCTCCTCCGCCAGTTCCTGGCCCCCTCGGGCGAGGCGGCGGAGGCGGCGTTCGCGGCGCTGATCGAGCGGCATGGGCCGGTCGTCCAGCGCGTGTGCCTCGCCGTGCTCGGCGGGCGCGACGAGTCGCAGGACGCGGCGCAGGCCGTGTTCCTCGTCCTGGCGCGGAAGGCGGGGTCGATCCGCAATCCCGGGTCGCTCGGGCCCTGGCTGCACGGGGTGGCCCTCCGCGTGGCCCGGCGGGCCAGGAGCCAGGAGGCGCGGCGGAGGGCCGTCGAGCGGGAGAAGGCCGAGATCATACGCCGACATCCGGGCCCGGCAGCGGGACTCGACCCCATGGACCACGCCGAACTGCACGAGGAGATCGACCGGCTGCCCGAGAAATATCGTCAGCCGATCATCCTCTGTTACATGCAAGGGATGACGCAGACCCGGGCCGCCGAGGCGCTCGGCTGGCCGCTGGGGACTGTCCAGGCCCGGCTCCATCGCGGGCGGGAGCGGCTGCGGGCCAGGCTGTCGCGCCGGGGGGCCGGCATGGTGGGCCTGGCGATGGCCGGGCTCCTGATGCCGACCCGGGCCATGGCGGCCAGTCCCGGTCGCGCGTGGACCGAGGTCACGGCCAGGTCCGCGGTCCGGCTGGCCGCGGGGCAGGGGACGGCCGGGCTGGTCGCGCCGGCCGTCGCCGGCCTGGCGGAGGCGGCGCTGGCGGCCATGTTCGTCGAGTCGCTCAAGGGCGGCGTGCTGCTGGCGCTGGCGCTCGCCGCCGTCGGCCTGTCCGTGAGCGTCCCGAGGTTCGGCAGCGATCGACCCGCGGCGGCCGCGCCGGGTGGCCCGGACAACTCGTTGTCCGGGCGGCGCAGCCGCGAGAGGTCATTCGGCAACAGCTTGAGCCGCCTCCTGTCGCTTCTCCACCCGGACAACACGATGTCCGGGCCACCCTGATCGCCGATAGGACTGGCCCGAAGCGAGACGCTTCGGAGGTCCAACCCCACCCGACGCCGGCCGCTCCCGCCGTCGTCGCCGTCGGCTTCGAGCCGCCCGCCTCCCCGGGCCGATCCGCCGGGCGAGGCCGTCGCCGGCCCGGAAAACGCGCCGAATCGGGGCCGCGAGCTGTTCGAGCGGAGCTGGGTCAAGAACGACCCCCGGGGCCACGGCGGCGACGGACTCGGGCCGGTGTTCAACGGGCGGTCGTGCGTCGACTGCCACAACCAGGGCGGATCGGGCGGCGCGGGAGGGGCCGACCGCAACATCGAGATCGCGACCGTGACGGAGGAGCCCGCCTGGGGCGGCTACTCGTACGCGATGAGCATGGACTTCGCGACGGGGCGATTCGAGTACCGCATGGGCTTCCCCCAACCCACCCCGGCCGGCGCGCAGGCCCGGACCGATCCGAGGCTGCTCGCGTCGATCCATCCCGGCTTCGGCGGCTCGCGGAGCGTGGTGCTGCACCACTACGGGACCGATCCCGCCTACCACACCTGGCGCGAGACGGTGCCCGGCCAGCACGGGACGGTCAGCGTTCGGAGCTCGCGGCGGAATACGCCCCCGCTGTTCGGCCTGGGACTGGTCGACGCGATCCCCGACGACGCGATCGAGGCGGCCTCGCGGCGGAAGTTCGCGGGCTCGGCGGCAGCTCAAGGGGCGGGCGAGCCGCCTGAAGGACGGGCGGGTCGGCCGGTTCGGCTGGAAGGCGCAGACGGCGACGCTCGCCGAGTTCGTCCGCTCGGCCGCGGCCGGCGAGATGGGCCTGGAGATCCCCGGCCGCCATCAGGCCTCGGACCCCCGCCTGCCCGGCCTCGGCGCGCCGGGGCTGGACATGGACGAGGCGGACTGCTCGGCCCTGGTCGACCACGTGCGGAGCCTGCCGACGCCCGTCGCGATCGCGCCCGAGGACGACGCGGACGCCGCGCAGGTCAAGGCCGGCGAGGCGATCTTCAAGTCGATCGGCTGCACCGGCTGCCACATGCCGCAGCTCGGCGAGGTCGAGGGGATCTACAGCGACCTGCTCCTGCACGACATGGGCCCGCAGCCGGGCGATTCCGAGGGCTACTCCGTGTTCTCGGGCGAAGCCGCCCCGGCCGCGGAACGTCCCGGCGCGTCGTCTCCGGTAACCGCGACCGCCCGCGAGTGGCGGACGCCGCCGCTGTGGGGCCTCCGCGACTCCGGCCCGTACCTGCACGACGGCCGCGCCGGGAGGGTCGACCAGGCCATCACGCAGCACGGCGGCCAGGGCGCGGCGTCGGCCCGGCGCTATGCAGAGCTCTCGCCCCGGCGCAAGCGGCAGCTCGAGGCGTTCCTGATGTCGCTCGCGGCGCCGCCCGGGGGCTGATGAGCGGACGCCTCGACTCGTCGCTCAATCCTCTTCCGCCGGCGGCTTGTTCAGGTCGCGGAGCCGCTGGGCGACGTCGAGGTAGCCGTAGTCGTTGGCGGCGACCTCGTTGTAGTGCTCCTCGGCCTCGGACTTGTTGCCCTGGGCCTCGGCGATCCGGCCCAGGCGGTAGTGGAGGTGGTTGACCGTGGCGTGGTCGGTCGCGTCGGCGGCGCGGAGGGCCTCCTGGTAGTGCCGCTCGGCGAGCTTGACGGCGCCGTTGGCCTCGAAGCTCTGGCCGGCGAGCATGTTCGCCTGCACCTGGTGCGGGATGCTCTTACGGGCCGCCTGGTACTCGGTGATCGCCTCGTCGTGCTTGCCGGCCCGGGCCAGCACCTGGCCGAGCAGGAGCCGGAGGTTCATGTCGTCGGGCCGCAGGCCGATCTTGCGGCGGTATTCCTTGACCTCGTAGGCCACGAGGTGCGCGGTGACCTGCTCGAGCTTGACCTTGGCCTCGACGTCGGAGGGGGCCTTCTGGAGCCGCTGCTTGAGCTTCTCCTCGGCCCGCTTCATCCGCTGGATCTGGACCTCGGCGTAGACGCCCTTCAGGTAGTTGTCGTCGGGGTTGGCCTTGATGCCGCGGGCGAGGATCTGCTCGGCCTCGTCGAGCCGGCCCGACTGGCGGTAGACGTCGGCGAGCGAGAGATAGGGGCCGACGGCCTGGGGGTTGGCCTCGATCTCCTTCAAAGCGCGCTGCTCGGGGGTGACTGCGCCATGCGCTTCATCTCCTCGAGCTCCATCTCCCGGGCCTCGGCCGCGGGGTCGCGCTTCGAGCGGTCGTCGAGGGCCTCGCCCAGGCCGGACTTCTTGATCGTGGCCTTGGCCGAGACCTCGTTGGCCTTGCGGTTGGCCTCCTGGTCGTTGGGGGCGACCTTCTTGACCCGCTCCCAGCAGGCGATCGCCTTGCCCCACGACTCGCAGAGCTCGTGCACCCGCGCCTCGTGGCGGAGGAAGTCGGCGTCGTTCTCGCCCTGGGCGTGGACCGACTCGAGGAACCACTCGGCCAGGGCGTTGAGGCCCAGGCCCTCGGCGGCCTCCGAGGCGATCCGCGCCGTCTCGGGGTCCCACGGGTTGTGAGTGAAGCCGTCCTCGCAGGTCGCCAGCGCCTCGGCGTGCTTCCCCTTGTTCTTGGACGACCGCGCCGACATCCGGATCGGCTGCATCCGCGCCCCGACCAGCCGGCCGACCTTCGCCGGGTCGTTGTTGAACTTGCGCCGGGTGATCCCCCGCAGGGCCTGGCGATACGTGATGTTGTCCGGGGCGAGTTTGCACGCCTGCTTGTACATATCGATTGCGTAGTCGAAGTTCGACTTCAGAGCGGCGTCGTTGCCGTACTGGAAGAAGGTCTTGGCCTTCTCCTCCCGTGGGTTCGCCGCTTCGCCCGTCGCCATCGTCGCTCCCTCGCATCGCACCGCGGATCGTCGATCGTGTCACGCCCCGCTTCAGCCTAGCAGAACCGGGCCGCCGATCAAACGGACAAGGGTGGGCGGGTGTGACGGAGTGGAGAGAGCGGAGAGCGGAGTGCGGAGAGCGGAGGCAGAGCGAGCGGAGAGCGGAGAGCGGAGTGCGGAGTGCGGAGGTCAGACGGAGCGGACCATCGCCGACGAACGCTCGACCCCGTCCGCACTCCGCACTCCGCACTCCGCACTCCGCTCTCCTCACTCCCCCGCCCTACGCCCCCCACCGCGGCGCCGTGTGGAACCAGCCGAGCGAGTCCGTATGCTTGTGATACGTCAGCCCCAGCACGCGGAAGACGACCATCCCCTGGTAGAGCATCCACACCCAGCAGCCCCAGAGCCCGATCGCGCCGACCTCGACGCTCGGCGAGTGGAAGAGGACCGCCCACCAGGCCGCGATCGTCGTGCCGATCGCGAACAGGCAGAGCACGCACGGGCCGACGTAGTCCCAGCCGACCCGGCGGATCGCCGCGACGACGGCCGCCGGGTTGGCTGCGAGCAGGTTCTCGTGGAGCATCGCGGCGGCCAGGGCCATCAGGGCGTACGCCAGGCCGATCCCCGCCAGGTCGAGGAAGATGACCTGGTCCATCGTGTCGACCTCGCCGCAGTAGATCCAGTAGGCCACCGCCGGGAACCCGCCGACCGCGAAGCCCATCAGCGCGGCCCAGACCCAGCGGCCCAGGCCCTGGGCGATCTCGTGGCTGTCCCACGACGGCCAGCGCGGATGGTCATCCTCGCCGAAGGCCGCCGCCGCCAGCACCCGGCCGTAGAAGAGGAGCACGAACCCCGCGACCATCGCGAACGCGGCGATCAGCGGCAGGGCGACCGGCACCAGGAGCAGCACAAGCGGCGCCAGCGTGTTCTCCGACGAGACCAGGGCGAACAGGTCGATCACCGGCAGCGTCATCACCGCCAGGGCGGGCGGCAGGAAGAGCAGGAGTGCCACGCCTGGTCCGTCGGCCAGCGGAAAGAGCACGGTGTCGACGGTGCTGTAGTCCCGCTTCCGCCTCCGGACGCGGAGCCGCCGCCCCTCCGCGTCGTAACCGACCGGGATCGACGACACCCGCCGCACGCTTCCTACGCTCGCCATCGACCCCGCCCCCCGCGGATCCACTCACGGGCAATCCGCCCGTCGATCCACGATAACGCGGCCCTCGCACATTTGTAAAGGCGAGGGCCGGCCGCGGGGGGACCGGTCAGCGTCGCGCGGCCCGGCGGCGTCTCCAGGAATAGCCGAGCAGGCCGAGGCCGCCGGCGCCCATCAGGGCCAGGCTCGCCGGCTCGGGGACCGGGCGGAGGTTGCCGTCGAAGGGCGTGAGCTGGCCCGAGCTGCCGCCCCCGTCGTAGACGTGCGTCTCGACCGAGCCGATCATCGAGGCGGCGATCAGCTCGCCGTTGAAGCCGCCGCTCAGGGCCGTCACCGCCGCGAACGGGGCCAGGACGCTCCCCTCGTCGCTGCTGACTGTGAGGCTCGTGGCCTGATAGAAGTTGTACAGGACGTGGTTGGGGGTGATCCCGCCGCTCAGCGTGTATCCGACGTTCGGCAGCACGTCCGACGTCCCCGAGACGTTGATCACCACCGTCTGGCTCGCCGAGCCGTGGATCATGATCCCGTCCGCCGCGCCCAGGATGCTCCCGACGACGTTCAGATAGGTCGACCCGGCCCCGCTCGCGTTGAACGTGAGGTGATGCCCCGTGTCGTACGTCACCGTCGGGTCGGTCGCCTTGAACTGGGCCGTCGAGAGGGCGCAGGAGGATGGTCTGCTCGGTCGAGAAGTTGATCGGCGAGGCGATCGGGCTGCTCGCGTGCGTGGCGCCGCCCGAGACCCCGGTGTTCGGGTTCGTGTACGACCCGTGATAGGTCAGGGTGCCGAAGATGTTCCCGAAGGCGCTCAGGTTGACGTTGCCGTTGACGGAGACCTTGCCGTAGATCGACGGGTCGGAGAAGTTCAGATTCGCGCCGACGTAGCTATTGCCGCTCTGGTAGTTCTGCCCGATCGTGCCGTACTGGCCCGTTAGCGTGCCGCCGACGACCAGCGTGTTCCCCGTCTTGGCGTCGTTCTCGACGGTGAAGCTGCCGTTCGTCTTGAAATCGGCGTTGCCGCCGATGGCGACCGAGCCCGTCGTGTCGCCGTTGCGCGTGGAGTTCCCGAAGATAAATTCGGTATAGCCCGCGGCCTGGCCGAACGCCTGCGCCCTCGCCCGACCGCCCCCGGACGCCAGGGCCAACAGGACGACCGCCGCCGTCGCGATCGCCCGCCACCGATGATGAAAAACCATCTGCCGATACGCTCCCGATTCGTCGTCACGCGCGGTGACAGAGGCGTCGGTCGGCAGGCCTCATAGCCCGCCCGACGGCCGCGGTCCGACTTCATCACGACTACGCCCCGCCAGCCCCTCTCGGGCCGGTCCGTTCGGCCGATTCAACAAGTCATTGTCGGAGACCGAAGTCGAGCGTGGAGGAAAAGGCGTGATTGCGTGCATGGTGGCGTTATAAGGCACCCGGTCGGGCCGTCGCGTTGATTTTTCTCAACGCGGGGCCGCGGCCGCCGGGAAGTCGCAGAGCGGGACGCTGGAGGTCGGCTCGGCCAGGATCTCGGCGAGGGTCGTGCGGCGGAAGGCGTCCTCGACGCTCGCCAGGGCCGCGTCGAGCCGGCGGTGGAGCGGGCAGAGGTTCACCCCGTGCGACGCCAGACCGAGCGGGCAGGACGCGATCCGGCCGATCGGCTCGACCGCGTTGACGACCTCGAGGATCGTCAGCTCCTCGGGCGCCTTGGCCAGCGTCATCCCGCCGCCCAGACCGCGACGGGAATGGACCAGCCCCGCGCGGACCAGGCCCTGGAGCACCTTCGACAGGTACGCCTTGGGCACCCGCGTCGCCGCCGCGACCTGGTCCGTCGTCCTCGGCTCCGGCGCCTCGCCCGCCAGGTAGACCGCCGCCCGCAGCGCGTATTCGACCGTCTGCGAGAACATCCGCCCCCCTTGCATTGGTAATTGGACCTTGACATCCAATTCAAGGCCGTCTTATCCTGGTCCGAGAAGTGGACCTTTCTGTCCAATATCGACTTCGCGGGCGACGGGCGTCAAGCGGCGGGGTCACGGGGACGGGGGGATGACCATGAGGCAGATCGACGAGGCGCGGCTGGAGACGGACCTGGGCTATCGGTTCGGCTACCTGGCGAAGTTCATGGGCTTCGGCCCGGAGGACATCGACGCGATCCACGCCGCGGCCCCGCACCTGGCGCCGCTGGTGCCGACGCTGGTCGACGCCGTCTACGACAAGCTCCACGGCTACGACGCCACCTGGCGGCACTTCCTGCCCCGGCAGTCCGGCTACGACGGGCGCTCGTGCCCGAGCGGCTCGAGGACCTGACGATGGACCACGCGCAGATCCAGTTCCGCAAGGGCCACCTCGCCCGATATCTGGAAGCCCTCGTCACGCGGACTTATGACGACAAGATGGTCCAGTACCTCGACATGGTGGGTAAGATGCACACGCCGAAGGCCGGCTCGTCGGCCCTGGACGTCCCGCTCGTGCAGATGAACGCCCTGCTCGGCTTCGTCGCCGACGCCCTGACGGCCACGATCCTCGGCCTGCGCCTGCCCCGCGAGCAGGAGACGCGGACCGTGCGGGCGTTCGGGAAGCTCTTGTGGCTCCAGAACGATTTGATCAACCGCCACTACCAGGCCGAGCGGGAGCCGGCCGGCGCGGTCTGACCGCGCCGAGGATCACCGCCCCCACCGCTCCCGCTCGGGGAACCACTCCAGCACGACCCGATGCCTGTGGCAGAACCGCCCCAGCCGGCGGAGGACGACCATCGCGCCGTAGAGGAAGTTCACCCAGAAGAGCCAGAAGAACAGGATGTGCGCGAAGGTCTCCTGGATGTTGGCGATCACGCCGAGCTGGATGACGACCGAGACGAGGAACGCCCCGCTGAGGAAGCAGATGCCCGCGTAATCCCAGCCGACCCGGCGGATCGCGCGGATGACCGTGATCGGGTTGGCGGCGAACGGGTCGTCGTAGAGCAGGACGGCGAGCAGGGCCATCTGCGCGTACGCCATGCCGACAGCCGCGAGGTTGACGAACATGAGCTGGTCGGCCCAGTCGATCTCGCCGCAGTAGACCCACCAGACCACGGCGGGCACGGCGCCGACGCCCACGCCGATGATGACGCCCCAGAACCACCGGCCGAGGACGCGGAGGATGTCCTCCTCGCCGAAGTGGGGCGTCCGCGGCGGCAGGGCCTCGCCCAGGGCGCTCGAGATCAGGACATTGCCGAGATAGACGAGCGTGTAGCCCCAGACGCAGATGCCCATCAGCAGGCCGGGGACGAGCGCGATCAGCGACGCGATCGTGAACGCCGTCCCGCCCGCGAACGTGCCGACGAGGAAAGGCAGCGGAGCCGACGTGATGGTCAGGGCCGGGGGCAGGTAGATCAGGATCGCGATGCTCGACCAGCTCCAGAGGGGGTAACTGAGGCTCATGCCGAGGGTGACGTCGCCGTCCTTCGGAGGTGCGATCGGCCCCTCGCCCGCGGCGGATGTCGACGAGCGGGCGCGGGAGCGCGACGGGGGTGGGGCGTAGAGCGTCGTCCCGGATGGCGTTGGCTTTGCGGCGACCCCGTAGCCGGCCGCGGGTTCGTCCTCGACGTCGGGCTTCGGCGCGATGGGCTCCGGCTTCGCCCTCGGGGTGGCGAAGTCGTCGGGGACGCGGAGCATGCCGCCGCACTTCGGGCACTTGCCCACCCGCCCGGGCTTCGCGCCGGGGGCCTTGAGCGTCATACCGCAGGGGCAGACGAGGGTGGTGACGGTCATGGAGAGGAGATCCCCGGTTGATCCATGTCCTCAGCTTACTTCAGGAATGAGCCGGAGGACAAAGCCGGAACGGGCCGAGGCCGTGGGGGGAGATCCCACCACATCCTCGGCCCGCCGGTCATCGGGATCGAATCCGCCTCAGCGCGACGCCGTCCGGGTCCCGGCGCTGCCCGGCGAAGGGGCCGGCGACCTCGGCGCCTTGAGCGTGTTCATGAAGGCGATCACGCCCTGCTGCTCGGCCGGCGGGAGGTTCTTGAAGGCCGTCGTCACGCCCGAGGCCTCGCCCTGGTGGGCCTCGATCGCCGCCTCGAGCGTCTCGGCGCGGCCGTCGTGGAGGTAGGGGGCCGAGTCGGCCACGCCCCAGAGGGCGGGGGTCTTCCACTCGGAGGCGACGGGCACGGTCGTCGAGTTCGGCGGGGCGATCGCCTCGCCGTACGAGCCGATGCCCGCGGACAGCAGGCCGCCCAGGTCGTGGAGGAGCAGGTCGGAGTAAAAACCCTTGATCGAGCCGAGGTCGGGCGTGTGGCAGTCGGCGCAGCCGATCCGGGCGAAGGTCTCCTCGCCGGCCTTGACGCGGGCGCGCTCGCCGGGGTCGCTCGGCTCGACCTGGCGCGGGGCCTCGAGGCCGCGGATGAAGTCGGTCATCAGGGCGCACTGGGCGTCGGTCAGGTCGGTGCCGGTGCCCTGGACCTCGCGGTGGGCCATCGGGCGGGCCTGGGGTCGGTCGGGGTTCGAGAGGCCGATCTCGTTGGCGCAGGCCGCCTTGACGAACTCGCGGAGCGTCGCGAACTCGGCCTTCCAGCCGAACCGGCCGAGCCGGCCGTCGGGCAAGCGGGCCACGCGGCCGCGGATGTTCGGGTCCTTGGCCCGGCTCAGGCCCACGAGCCGCGCGGCCGTCGAGTTCTGCCGCTGGGCCCGGTGGAGCTCGTCCTCGGGGATCATGTCGAGCTGGCCGTCGCCGAACAGCGCGGGGGTGTTCCGCTGGGTGACGACCACGTCGTTGCCCGTCGTGCAGACGAAGCCGGGGTCAATGATCTTCTCGAGCGGCAGGCTCGGCGAGCCGGGAAGGTTGGGCGAGACGTGGGCGAGCGTCTCCTGGTACTCGGGCCGCGTCGCCTTCAGGTGGACCACGCCGATGTGCGGCAGGCCCTTGATCGCCGTCTTGACCTCGGGCCGGAGCCCATAAACGGTCACGTTCTTGTCGACCGGCCCGCCGCCGCCGGCGCCGCCCTGGCTGTGGCACTCGACGCACGACCGGGCGTTGAAGACCGGCCCGAGCCCGTCGCCGCCGGCGAGCGGGTCCTTGACGGTCCAGTTGTGGTTGAACAGCGCGAGGCCGGCCTCCACCGCCTCGGGCCTGGGGGGCTCGGGCGGGGCGGGGCGGCTCGTCATCTCGTAGGCCTTCCACGCCAGCGGGATCGCCAGCGCCGGAACGATCAGGTACGCGGGCCGGAAGCTTGCCATGGGCGTTTTCTCCGGGCGAGTCCCTCGGGGGAGTTGGGCCGAATCGGAAATGATGGCGGAATCTTCGAGAATCTTGCGCAGTCCAAGCCTTGAGCGGGCACTTATTCTGCGGCGGCCCCGCGCGCGGCGGGCCGGGATCTGCCGTTTGATGAAAAAAGGAAGAAGGCCACAAGAATCGGGGCGATCCACCAGAAGTACCTGGCGACGTAGGACGACGCGATGAGGAGCCCGCGTGCGATCGAGGACGGTCGCAGGCCGGCATCCATCAGCGAGGCCTCGTAGCGAGGGGCGATGAACCGGCACGCGAACCAGACCAGCCCGAGCACCACCGCGATCGCGAGGGCCCGGAGCCCCCGCCCGAGGATCGGGTCGAGAAAGCCCGTGTGTCTCGGACGTATGTCGGAGGTCGTCATACGTGGGTGCGCTTCCTCGCGGCGGGGCGGGCCCGCGCGGTCGGCCTTACTTCGGAGGTGTCATCTCGTCGAGCAGCGAGCGGACCTCGCTGGCCTGCTTCGGGTCGAGGGGATGCGACTTGAGCAGGTGGAGCACCAGCAGGCCCGGCTCGCCGTGGTAGAGCTTGTCGACCAGGCTCTTGAGCCGCTTCTGCTGGACCTCCTGCGGGGTGATCGCCGGCTTGTAGACGAACGCCAGGTCGCTCCGGTCGCTCGTCACCACCCCCTTGGTCTCGAGGCGGTCGAGCAGGGTGGCGACCGTGGCATACGACCACTCCCGCCCGGCCGCGCGGAGGGTCTCGAGGACCTCGCGGACCGTCGCCTGCTGCCGCTCCCAGAGGACCCTCAACACGTCCAGCTCGCTGTCGGGGATCGTCGCGGGTCGCTTGGCCATGGGCCTCATCTCGTCTCGGGTCGTGGCCACGCCCGCGTCGGCACGATGCTCGCAGGCATGCGCCCGGGTTGACCGTGATCCCGGGCCAACGTATCCTAAGACAACTGTCGTCATGTCGTCAACCCCCTGATCTGACATTTGTCTGGAATTTCGCCCGGGCGGTCCGGACCGGGGCGAGGAGTGGGGTCGATGGGCGTCGTCGGCGAGGTCCCGCGCGGGTTAGGCTGCCCCCGTTGCGGGGCCGGTCTCGAACCGACCGGCGAGCCCGCTTCGGCCGAGGAAGTCCTGCTCCGCTGCGCCCGCTGCGACGAATTCTTTCGGGCTCGCCGCCGCGATCCTCATCGCAACGGATCGCACGGGTCCGAGGCCGATCCCGTCGCGCACGTGCCGCGCCGGGTCGCCGACGCGAAGCCGGTCGGCGACCTGTCGCTCCGGCTCCGCTCGGCGGCGGTGCGGACGCTGGCGAGGGTCTACCCGATCGGCGTGGTGGCGGGAGCCTCGGTGATGATCCCGCTCGGCGGCTTCGTCCCGGTGCTCCGGAGATGGCTCGATGATGAGGTGCGCGGCTGGGGCGGCGTCGTCGAGGCGCTGGGCGGCGTGCATGTCGACCCCGAGATCCGCGACCCCGACGCCGACCTCGGCCCGGTGCTGGTCCGGCTCGACGCGCCGACGCTCTTCCAGGAGGTCGCCGCCGTCGCCCGCCGCCTGAGCGTGAGGCCGCCCGACCAGATCCGCCTGGCGTATCTGCCGTGCTGCGGCGTCGTCGCCTGGCGGCGGACGCGGATCTTGCTGATCGGACTGCCCCTGCTCCAGGTCCTGACGCAGGCCGAGTTTCGGGCCGTGCTCGGCCACGAGCTGGCCCACCTGGCCCGCGGTGATGTGGCGCTCTCGGCCGGGGCCTCGCGGTTCGTCCACGGGCTGGGCCGGGCCGTCGACCGGAGCAACGGGCGGGTCCGGGGCCCGCTCGGCGCCTGGGCGAAGCTGTCGCTGCGGCTGGCCCGCTGGCTCGAGGCCCCGATCGCCCGCGGCCAGGAGGCCCGCGCCGACCGGAACTCGGCCTCCATCGCCGGCGGCGACGCCGCGGCCTCGGCCCTGGTGAAGGTCGCGATGGTCCAGCCGCTCTTCCGCGAGGTGCTCGACCGCCACGACCCCGACCGCGACGACCTGCCCAACATCTACGCCTTCTTCCGCGACTTCTGGCGCCGGCTGCCGGTCGAGGTCCGCGAGGCCATCCGGCTCCAGATCCTCGTCGACGTCACCGCCCCGACCGACTCGCCCCACCCCGCCTTGCCCGACCGCCTGGCCGTCCTCCAGTCCTTCCCCTCGCCGCCCGAGCCCGCCGGCGACCGCCACTCGGCCTCGACCCTCATCGGCGACCTCGAGGCCTTCGAGCAGCTCCTCCACAACCGGCTCTTCGGCAGCCTCCCCCTCGAGCCGAGCGTCTTCCACCGCGCGGGCCGCTGAACGCCCCGTGGCGATGACCTTCGGTGCCGCGAACACGGCCGGGGCCGTTTCTTTCCTCCCAGCCGGCCGGAGCTGCAAACTCGCCGACGGAGCCCCCCACGCCGCGCCTTCGTGTTCTAGGGTTGCCCTGATCGGGCACTCCCGCGCCCGTTGTGACCCCATGGAAAAGGAGACACACGAATGTCCGCGCAACTCCGTTTTCGCGCCTGTTCGCCCTGGCCCTGCTGATCTCGGCCGGTTCATTGCCGCTATTCGCCCAGGATCCGAAGGCGGACGACGCCAAGCCGGCCGCCGAGAAGCCCGCCGCGGCCGCGAAGAAGTCCGACCCCTCGCGCCGGGTGCCGAATCACTTCGGCCAGGTCGGCCTGACCCCGGAGCAGCGTGAGTCGATCTATAAGATCCGCAAGGCCCACTACGAGAAGCTCGAGGCCCTGCGCAGCGAGATCGCCGAGATCGAGGCCAAGTCGATGAGCGAGTGCGAGGCCGTGCTGACCGCGACCCAGCGCAAGCTGCTCGAGAACCTCCGCGCCAACGGCGGCCGCGCCGCGAGCAAGGCCGTCGAGACGGCCAAGGCCGCGAAGTGATTGCGGGACGGCGGCCGTCCGTCACGCGACGGCCGGCCGTCGCGCCAGCGACCGGAGCACCTCGAGCCCCCGGCCGAGCGTCGCGTCGTCGACGGCGTACGAGATCCGGAAGTGTGTGTCGCGCCGGCTGAAGACGTTCCCGGGGATCGTCATCAGGTTGTGCTTGATTCCCTCGGCGACGAACTCCGTGGCCGTGCCCCACGGGCGCGGGGGAAGGCGTAGAAGGCGCCCTCGGGCAGGGCCAGGTCGTAGAGGCCCGAGAGGGCGTCGGCCACGCGGTTACGCTTGCGGCGGTAGGCCTCGATCTGAGGGCTTAAATCCTGCTCGAGGGCGACGACGCCCGCATGCTGCACCATGCTCGGGGCGCAGACGAAGCTGAACTGCTGGAGCTTGGCCATTTCCTGGATCAGCCGCGACGGCCCGTGCGCATACCCGAGCCGCCAGCCCGTCATGCCGTGGGCCTTGCTGAAGCCATCGACGACCAGGACATCCTCGTTCCATTTGGCCGGCGTGGCGAAGGGTTGGTCGTAGCAGAACGCGCGATAGACCTCGTCCGAGACGAGCAGCACGCCCCGCTCGTTGCAGAGCGCGGCGAGGGCCTTCATCTCGTCGACCGAGGCGACGACGCCCGTCGGGTTGGCCGGGCTGTTGACGATTACGCACTTCGTCCGGCCCGTCATCGCGGCGGCGACCTTGTGGACGTCGACCCGGAAGTCGGGGTACGTGTCGACCAGCACGCTCGTCCCCCCGGCCAGGGCGACGAGGTTGTTGTACATGACGAAGTACGGGTCGAAGACGATCACCTCGTCGCCGGGATTGACGACCGCCGAGAGTCCGAGCAGCAGCCCGCCCGAGGTGCCCGAGGTGACGATCACCTGGCGGTCGGAATGACCCAGCTCGGCGTCGACCTCGGCCTGGAGCCTCGCCCGCAGCTCGGGAATGCCCAGCGTGACGGTGTAGGCATTGCGTCCCCGCCTGATCGCATCGATCGCGGCGGCCTTGATGGGCTCGGCGACGTCGAAGTCCGGGATGCCAATCGAGAGGTTGATCGGGTCGGTCATCCCCTTGGCCATCTCGAACGCCTTGCGGATGCCCGAGGCCTCGATCTTGGTCATCCGGTCGGCGATCCAGCCGTCGTTCACAATGCGGGCTCCGCGGAGGGGCGTGAGGGTGCGAACCGGACTCGATGTTAGCGGCCGGACGTTGCCAAGGGGAGAGGCCTTGCCTTAGTGTAGGGTCCGCCATGCGGACCATCTGCCTGCGACCGGGGTTCACCCCCGCGAAGATGGTCCGCGTGGCGGACCCTACGAAGATCGTCCGCCTCGGAACGCCTCGCCCCATGCATCGGATCTTCCTCGGCCTGGCCGTCACGAACGGGTCGCTGCTGCTCGCGAGCTACGTCGTGGGGCTGATCTCCGTGGGCGAGCCGCGCGGGCACGGGGTGCCCGCCCCGTGGCACCTCCTCCACTTCCTGCTCGGCCTCTTCACACTGCTGACGACCCTGCTCGTCCACTCGATCGTCTACACCTACTTCCTCGGCACGGGGAAGTGGGTCAAGGAGGTCGTGCGGGCCTATAAGATGCCCGAGTGGGTCGAGGCCCAGGCGAAGAAGAACAAGCGGAAAGCATTCCGCTTCGAGTTCTGGGGCATGACGCTCATCTCGATCGCCGCGTGGATGGGAGGGCCCTCCGACAGTTGGGGATGGTCTCCGCTCTGGCACCTGGCGATGGCCTCGCTGGCTCTCGCGTTCAATCTGGGTGCGTTCGTCGTCGAGTACGCGGTGATCGTGGCCCAGGCCCGGCTCTTGCTGGAGGTCAAGGGCCGGGCCGACCAGCAGCGCCAGGCGCTCTACGGCCCCGACGCCGTGGCCGCGTCGGCCGGTCCTTGAGGGAGCACCCCGGACCGATGTCGCCGCTGGTGGTCGTCGTCCTGATCGTCCTGGTGGACCTGCTCGGCTTCACGATCGTGATGCCGCTGCTGGGCCCGTTCGCCAAGAGCTACGGCTTCAGCCCGCCCCAGATCGGCCTCTTGATGGCCGCCTACCCGATGTGCCAGCTCGTGGCCGCGCCGATCCTCGGCCGCCTGAGCGACCGGTACGGGCGGCGGCCCGTGCTGATCGTCAGCCAGCTCGGCACGGCCATCTCGTTCGTCATTCTCGGCCTCTCGCGCCACTATCCGACGATGCTCCTGGCCCGGATGCTCGACGGGGCCTCGGGCGGCAACATCCTCGTGGCCCAGGCCTACATCGCCGACGTGACGAAGCCCGAGCACCGGTCGCGGAGCCTCGGGATGATCGGCGCGGCGTTCGGCGTCGGCTTCGTGCTCGGGCCGCTGCTCGGCGGGCTGCTCGTCCGGCTGCCGGTCGACCCGGAGTGGAGGCTCCGGCTGCCGTTCCTCGTCGCGGCGGGGTTCTCGACGATCGCCTGGATCCTCGTCCTGACCCGCCTGCCCGAGTCGCGGCCGGTCGACGGCAGGCGGTCCGAGGCGCGCGTCCTGAGCTGGCGAGGGCTCCTCGACACGATCCGCCTGCCGGGCGTGGGCCGGCTCGTCCTGCTCGCGGCGCTGAACGTGCTCGCCTTCGCGGCGCTGGAGGGGACGTTCGCCCTCTACCTCCGCGAGCGGCTCGGCTGGGGCGAGGACGGGGCGATGTTCGGCTTCGCCTTCCTCGGATTGGTCAGCGCGGTGGTGCAGGGGGGCCTGATCCGCCGGCTCGTCCCGAAGTTCGGCGAGCCCCGGCTGATCCTCATCGGGCTGGCACTCTCGGTCGTCGGCTTCGCGGCGCTCGGCGTGTTCACGAGCACGCTGGCCGTGCTCGGGGCGATCGTGGCCGTCGGCCTCGGGCAGGGGCTGGCGAGCCCGTCGATCGCCGGGCTGCTGTCCAGGACGACGCCGCCCTCGGAGCAGGGGGCGGTGTTCGGCGTCTCGTCGTCGGCCCAGACCCTGGCGCGGATGATCAACCACTTCGCGGGCAACGTCCTCCTCGGCTGGGTCGCCGCCTCGGCGCCGTTCTGGGAGGCGGCCGCGATCGCCGCGGTGACCCTGGCCCTGGCCGCGCTGACCGTTCGCCCAGGCGCCGTCGATGAGCGGTCTGGCCCTGACCTCGAGCTTGCCCAGGCCACCGCCCCGCCCGGTTCGACGCCGCGGTCGGCATAGGCGTGCCCAGGGATGGGGCCGCCGCTGCACCGACTCGCGGGCTCGGCCCGTCGGCTGCCGCTCAGAATCCTGGCATTTCCGGCCAGGAACCCGCCGCTTCGCGCCCGTCTCTGGACAGCAGAGTTGCCTTTCCACCCCAATCTACGCGGTAGGCATCACATCTGCATGACGTTCCGGGACGGACCTTCCTGGGGCGATCCTGTCGCCCGTCGACCCTTGATTCGCCGTCATCTATCCATCATCGTCGGGCCGGGCCGCCACGGAGGGACTTGCCCGGGGGGGTCTTCGGCCGAAAGGCCGGGGTTCGGGATGAATTGCAGCACGAGGGAGCTCGGGGCGCCTCCGGCCCCCGGTGCGGAGCCGGTCCCCGGCATCCGCCTGGTCCGGCGGATCGGCGTCGGCGGGTCGGGCGAGGTCTGGAAGGCCGAGGGGGCCGGCGGCTTCCCGGTCGCGGTGAAGATCATCCTGCTCTCCGGGGCGCGCTCCGCCGCGCACCTCCGGGGGCTCGACATCGCGCGGACGGTGCGCCATCCGAACCTGCTCGCCAACTTCGGCGCGTGGGCCGACGACGAGCGGCTGATCCTCGCCATGGAGCTGGCCGACGGCTCGCTCTGGGACCGATTCCTCGAGGCCCGCGACCGCGGCCTGCGCGGCATCCCGCGCGACGAGCTGATCGACGCTCTGGCCGAGGCCGCCCGGGGGGTTGACTACCTGAACGACCCCCGCCACGAACGCGACGGCCGCGGCGGCCTGGGCGTGCAACACCGCGACCTGAAGCCGCAGAATATCCTGCTCGTCGGCGGCGGGGTGAAGGTCGCCGACTTCGGCGCGGCGCGGTGGATGGAGGACGAGGTCACGAGCCACACGGGCCTCCAGTGGACCCCCGCCTACGCCGCGCCCGAGTTCTTCCTCGGGGCGACGTCGCGGAACTCGGACCAGTACAGCCTCGCCGTCACCTACTGCCACCTCCGGACCGGCCGGCTGCCGTTCACCGGCGACCCCGGCTACGTGATGGCCGGCCACCTGATGCGCGAGCCCGACCTGACGATGCTCGACGAGCCCGAGCGCGCGGCCGTCGCCCGCGCCCTGTCCAAGAGGCCCGAGGCCCGCTGGCCGAGCTGCCGGGCCTTCGTCGAGGCGCTCCGAACCGCCGCCGTGCCGGTCAGCGTCCCGGTCCCGGCTCCGGCGCCCCGAGCCGTCGCCCGGGCATGCCTGGTCTGGCCGGAGCACATCGCCTCGACACTCGCCGAGGCCGCGCCGGCGCTCACGTACGCCACGGCCGACGCGGCCCCGCACGACGACGCCGACGACTCGGTCTGGGACGACGCCCCGCCCTCCGGCTATGACACGATCGACGGCCCGGGGGCCGCCGCCTTTGCGCCGATCCCGGATGACGAAGATGGCTTTCCCTCGACCCCAGCCTTCGGGCGCCGACAGGGGGTGGCGATCGCGGCGTTCCTGCTCATGGGCGGCCTCGCACTCTGGGCGAGCGGCCTCGTCCGGACGGCCCCGCGTCGACCGGGCCACCGGCCGGCTCCGCCCGCGCTGGCGTTCCGCCGCCCGGCGGCTGCCCCGATCCGAGAGCGGGCCTCGGCCGTACCCGAGCTGCGGCGAGTCGCGCTCCGGCCCGCCGCCCCCGGGCCGGCCGCCGCCCTCGTCCGCGCCGAGGCGGCCGCGGCACCCAAATCCGCCGGCGCGGCCCGCGGTATCGCGCCGGCCTTGGGCCGGACCCTGGCCCGGCTCGTGCTGCCGCTGATCGCAAACCCGACCGTGCCGCGCCGGTTCGCCGTCCTCGCCGCTTCGGAGGCAACCCCGCCGACCGAAGGCGAGGCGGTCGTCGAGCCGCCCCGGCCGGAGGTGGCGCCCCGGATCGACCCGGCGAGCTTCGCCCCTTGCGAGGCACACGGTGCGGACGCGGACGAGCACCCCGCGGCCCCGGCGGTCGACGAGCCATCGCCAACCGAGGCCGCCGAGACCGCGAGGCGCCGGGCCGACGAGCACCTCGCCCGCGGCGAGCTCGACGCCGCCCTCGCCGGCTATGGCGAGGCGATCCGGCTCGATCCGGAGAACGCCGCCGCCTACGCGGCCCGGGGCGAGGCCCTGGTCCGGTGGGGCGATCATGGCCGGGCGATCGCCGACTTCGACGCGGCGCTCCGGCTCCGCCCCGACTCGGCCCCCACGCTGAACGACCGCGGGCTGGCCTCGCTCGGCACGGGCGACGTCTTCCGCGCGATCGCCGACCTCGACGCCGCGCTGCGGGTCGCCCCCGGGTCGGCCGTGATCCACTACAACCGCGGCATCGCCTACGCCCGCCTCGGCGACCCGGTCGAGGCCCGCGCCGCGTTCGACGCGGCGCTGCGGATCAACCCATCCCTGGCCATCGCCCGCACGGCCCGCGACCGCGTCACCGCGCGGCCGGTCTCGCTGACTCGTGGCGCCTCGCGGCCGAGGCGGGCCGCCCCCGCGACGCCCTCGAGCCCGATCCCGGGGGGCACGGGCTTCCTGCCCACGCCTCAGGACCCGCGCTGAATCGAGCTCGCCCAGTCGTCATCGGTCCGTGTCTCCGAGCCAGGCCGAGGCGTCCGCCCTGGCAACGACGGCGAGCACGTGGGCCTCGTTGCCGATCACGTCGTAGGCGGTGATCAAGGGCGGGGTGTTTGTCCTCACTTCCCCGCTCCGGCAACGTACTCGACGCCACCTTTGGGCAGGCCCCCGTCGGCGGGCTTGCCGTCGACGGTCCTCAGGCCCTCGATCCGCACGGGAATGTTGCGGTACCGGCCCGTGCGGTCGAGCGCGATGTAGCCGAAGTGCAGGTGAGGCTCGGAGCTCGCGCCGGCGTTGCCCACGCGGCCGAGGGGGTCGCCCGCCTTCACGCGCTGGCCGACCTTCACGACGGAGCTGCCGCGCCTCACGTGATAATACTCCGAGAAGTGATTTCCGGGATGCTCGACGAGGATGCACGCGTTGCGCACGGGCACATTGGCCGGGTTGGCCTTGTGGCCGTCGTTATCGGGCACATCGTCAACCACGGCCAGCACCTTGCCGTCCTCGACGCAGCGGATCGGCCTGTCCCAGCAGAAGTAGCTCTGGTTCCTGTTCGGGTCGCCCGATGAGGACTCGCGCTTGGGGCCGCCGAGGACGCCCATGTCGTAGCAGTACCGCTGCTCGGGGTAGTGGAAGTGGGTGTGGAAGTTCAGCTCGCCCGGCCCGTTGCCCCACTGCCACCGGCCCTCGACGGGCGGCTTCACGGCGTGCGGCTCGACGCGCTCGACCTCGGACGTCCGGGTCAGCGGCGAGCGGCGACCGCCGAGGTCGACCTCGGCGTCGATCTGGAGGGTCCCCTTGCGGAACTCCTTCGGCAAGTAGAAGCCGAAGAAGAACTCGTTGAGCGACTCCTTGCTGGCCTCGACGCGGTAGGCGGCCGTCAGGTCGCTGTCGACCGCCGCCTTGCCGGCCGCGTCCTTGATGAGGAGATGCCACTTCTTCAGGGTCAGCGGCAGGCCCGACGTGTTGACGACCTGGCCGACGATCGTCAGCCACGACTCTCCCGTCGCGAGCGTGATGACGTCGAGCGGCTCCTGCAGGCCGATGAACACCGGCGCCTGGACGTGCGGCAACTTCGGCGCCGGGAAACCGGGCCGGGCGAACGGAACCTGGAGCAGATAGTCGTGCGGGGCCCGGCCCGGCCGGCTCAGCTGGAGGGCGAGGATGTAGTGCGTGACCGGCGTCGAATGGCTGTAGCCGAATTCATACGAGTAGTCGCCCGGACCGAGCACCGGGTCGTTGCCGAAGAACTTCTTCTCCCTGGCGATCGTCTCGCCAAGCGAGTACGACCAGCCCCCCTGGCAGGCCAGGAACGCCTCGGCGCGGGTGACCCGGACGGGCCCGCGCGAGGTGTTCCGCATCTGGATCTCGAGCTCGAGTGACTCCCCCTCCGTCGGGCTGAGCGACTTGAGCGCCCCGGCCGTAGGCCGTGATCGGGCTCTGCGCCTCCGCGGCCCGGGGCGAGATGCACGCCAGGACGAGGAGCAGAGCGAGCCGAGCCCGTCGGGACGGAACGATGGCGTGCATGACGATCCCGTGGCAATCGTGGGCGGGAGGACGGACGGCCGCGCACCGTCGCGGCTTCCATTGAACGGGGCGCGCCGGCCCGCGCTCAAGGGAAATCCCCGGGCCGTCACCGCGCCCCGACCCCGCCCCGGTCGCGCCGGCGGTAGACGAAGAGGCCGTTGCCGGAGCGGACGAGCCCGTATCGCCCGCGGAGCCGCTCGACCAGGACCATCGGCAGGCCGAACGCGTTCGTCTCGTACTCGGGCAGGCCGAGGTCGGCGGTCGTGATGACCGTTTCATAATATCCGGAGTCGATCCGCTCGATCAGGACCCGGGGGACGATCCGCCCCGTGTCGACGAGCATCCGGAAGAGCCAGGGGTCGCCGAACACCGCGCGGTCTCGGGCGTGGATATCGATGAACCCGGAGTCGGTGAGCATCCGGGCCCCTGGGCTGGCCGCGACATGGGCCGCGTCGCGGTAGGCCGCGGCCACCGCGCGGCCCCTCGGCCCTTCGAAGAAGTCGGCCGTGCCGATGATCCGGGCCGTGAACAGGGTGATGCTCAGCACCGACATGATCATCACCGCCGTGGCCGACGCGAGCGCCGCGGCCAGCGCGAGCGCCTGCCGCCGCGACGCGGCCTCGCGCGCGGCGGCCCAGAGCGTCGCGGCGGCCATCGCCTCGGGGGCGCGGAGGCCGAGGAAGTAGTTCGTATCGGCGCCCCGCTTCATCGACGTCACCAGCGCGACGACCATCAGCGTCGCGGTGAGCGCCGCCAGCCGCGGGTCGCGATACCGGGTGCGGGTCCAGAGGACGAGCCCGAGCGTGGGCAGCAGGAGCAAGTCGGCGGACCCGTAGGCGAGCCGCTCGAGCAGGTCGAACCACGCGCCGAGGTCGCGCGGCGTCGCCGCCTCGCCCACGAGCGACCGGGCGAAGTTCGGCTCGACCGAGAGCGTGGCCCCCGCGACCACCAGCGCGATCGCACCGACTCCGCCGCCGACGATCGCCAGCCCCCACCGCCTCCGCCGCTCGGCCACGGCGGCCAGGGCCGCGGCGACGAGGTACACGCCGGCAGTCTGCTTCGTCAGGGCCGCAAGCACCAGCGCCGCGACCCCCGCGGCCCTCCGGCCCGGCGACCTTTCGCCGCAGAGGATGAACCCGACCAGGCCGAGCAGCTCGGCGAGCATGTCGGGCCGGGTCGAGACGGAGAATCCGGTCATCGCGATCGTGCCGAGCGTCAGCGTCGCCCCGAGCACCCCCGCGAACGGCCCGTACCGCCGGCCCGCCCAGACGCCCAGCACCACGGCCTCGAGCATCCCCGCGGCGAACGAGACGCCCCGGCCGATCAGGAAGAGTCCGCGCAGGTCAGCCTCGACCAGCCGCCCGATCCCGCCGACGAGCAGGAAGTCGAGCGGAGCGAAGAAGTTGGCGACGTGGGGATAGTCGCGCCACTCCGGGTAGAGCGAGAGCCCGTGCTGGGCGCGCCAGGCGAGCAGGACCATCTTCGACTCGAGCTGGTGCGCCTCGAGCGGGAAGGTCAACATCCGCGCGGCGTAGACGAGATAGAGCCCCGCACGGACCGCCCCGGCCGCGAAGAGCACGGCAACGAGGCCGACCAGCGCCCATCGGAGGGCCCGCCCCGGGACACGCTTCGGATCGTCGCCCATCGCGCCCCCGTCGTCCCCGGCCCCCGGGCGGGCCACGGCGGCCGCCGCCCTGATGATAAACCAACGGCCCCCGCGCCGTGACAGCCCTCCAACAAGTCAGGGTCGGGGCCCGCGCGAACCTGCGGAGCGAACCCGAGCCCGCGACGAAACGAACCCAATTTCGCCCGGAGGCCGATGCGCCAAACGAAGCCAATTCCGGACGTTAATGTTTTCCAGTGATCAGGTTACGATCGAGAGGCCCGCCGATGTCGCTGGGGTCGGTGTAGGGGTAGCGGGTCAGGACCGTGCGGACGGCGTCGGGCCGGGCGATGAGGATTTCGACGGCGTCGAGAAGGGCTTTCGGGTCGGTCCGGAGCAGGGCGTTCAGGCCGAAGGTCCAGACCCGGGCCGTCGCCGTGGGTCAGGATCGCCCGGAGCCGCGCGGCGTCGGACCCGGCGGGGATCGGCCCGCCCTCGGCGATGACCCGGGCCGCGGCGCGGAGCGAGTCGGGGTCGGCCTTCGCCCAGGCGAAGGCCCGCTCATTCACCCGGAGCCGCCCGGCCCTCGTCACCCCCTCGCCCCAGAACCGGGCCAGGGGCGGGAGCACGCCGAGCGAACCCAGGCCGGAGCCGACGGCGGGTCGGGCCGGGGGTCCCGGGTCGTCGTCGGCCAGGAGTTGCAGCGCCCAGGCCCGGGCGACCGTCCTCGGCGTCGTCCACCGTCACGACCCGGAGGCCGTCGAGCTGCCGCGGCCTGCGCTCGTAGAACGGCGTCATCGCGAACAGCCAGCCGGGTCAGGGCGTTCGCCTTCGAGTCGTGGGTCAGGATCCAGAGGTAGGGGAACTTGCCTCGGGTCCGGCGAGCCGAGGACGATGGTCCCCTTCAGGTGTCCCAGCTCCTGGAGGCAGGCGAAGGTCGGCGGCTCGGTCAGCTTGTTCAGGCCGTCGACGCATCGCGCCGTCGGGGAGCACGCGGTTCAGGTCCGTCGAGCGTCTCGCCGTCGAACGCGTCGTACCAGTACGACAGCTCGAACCCCCGGCGTCCACGCCCCGCGCGGGCCGCCGATCAGCTCGTTGTAATACGAGAGCTCGAACGGATGGATCCGCGACCAGCCCCCAGGCCGCCGAGCAGCAGGACCAGCGCCGCGACGACCGCGCGAGCGGGCGATCGGCCGGGCTCGATCCGATCGCCCGAGCAGGTCGGCCAGCCCGACCGCCCCCCAGCCGGCGAAGGCGGCCAGGAAGAAGAACGTCGGCAGGAAGAGCCGGACGCCGTCGTGCGCCGGGGTCGGGCAGCATCCGGAGGACGGGCAGGATCAGCGAGGTGGAGCGAGGAAGTAGAGCGGGAGCGCGGTCGCGGCGCGATCGTCGGCAGGCGCGAGGATCAGCCCCACGATCGCCGCCAGCAGGATCGCGGCCGGGACCGTGATCGCGATCAGGACCCAGGCGTTGTGCCAGGGGAGGCTGTACTCGTAGATCTGGCCGAAGTAGAGGATCTGGATGTCGGGCAGGACCCCGCGGCGGTCGGTGTTGATGCGCGTAGTAGTGGGCGAGCCGCGGCAGGGTCTCGCGCCACCAGGCCGGGTTGCCGAGCCAGGCGACGACCGGGCCGAACGCCAGGATCGCCGTCCAGGTCTCCAGCGCCGGCCGCTCGACGCCCCAGACCGGGCTGCCTCGGGAAGGCCCAGCCCGAGCAGCCGCCGGACGATCCAGACGACCAGCGGGAACGAGCAGGATCGCGCCCGGGAGCGGGCTCGGCGGGTGCGTCGATGAAGAGGTCGGTATCGCGGTCGAGGCTGGCGGGAGGCACTGCCGCTGGTCAGCGCGGAGGATCTCGCGGAAGGCCAGGCCGAGCGGGACGAGCATCGCGGTCGAGGTGACGCAGCGCCGTCGATCCAGTCGGCCCGCCCGCCCTGGCGGAAGACGTCCGCGGCAGTCGGGCCGACGACCAGCCAGAGCAGGAGCGGCACGAGCGACGAGCGACCGCCCCCATCTTCTCGACGAACGCCAGGCCCGAGCGAGCACGCCCGACCAGCGACCCGCCACCGCCGGGCGTCCGGCTCGTGCAGCCCCTTCCAGAACGCCACGGCCGTCGCCGCCCAGAGCAGCAGGCCCGGCGTGTCGGTCCCGGCGATGTGGGCGTCGCCGTAGACCCGGGGCATCAGCAGCAGCGACCCCGCCGCCACGCCGCCGACCCAGGCGCCGTAGCGCCGCGGCGAGGAACCCGAACAGGATCGTCGATCGTCAGCGCGAACTCGATGACCGAGGCCATCCGCCGCGACGGGGATGTCCTTCATCCAGCCGCCGAAGAGCGCATAGGTCAGCAGGTTCAGCTGCCCGGCCAGGGGCGGGTGGAAGTTGATGCCGAAGCGGCCGTAGGGCCAGTAGTAGAGCAGGGCGTCGGCGGTCGAGCAGGCGTCGAGGTCGGACCGGGTCCGCGGCCGAGCCGCCTCCCACCACTGGGCCGACAGGAGCTGGCTGTAGCGATAGGACGGGCTCGTCCCAGGTCAGGCCGATGTCGCCGGTCGTCGGCGCCGTCGCCGCCAGCGCCAGCGGCGAAGACGAGGGCCGGCGGCCCAGCCCACGCAGGCGACCGGCCCGTCGAGGCCGGCCGTCGTCGATGGCGTTCCGTCGCGGTCGGCATGGGTCGATCAGTCCGGGAAGGGACAGATCGAGGACCAGCGGCACGCCGAGCTTGCGAGACGACGAACGCGGGCACCCGGCCGCGGTCGACAGCAGTTCGCGCTCCTCGGGCCGGAACGCGCCGGGGCGGTTCTGGAGGACGTACCAGGCGTCGGCTCGCCCGGGTCGATCGGCGGCCAGGGCGGCCCGGAGCCGGCCGGTCTTCTTGAGGTAGAGCCACGACGTCGGGAACGTGGCGAACCGGACCGGTCGGCCCGGGCGGCGTGTGGGCGTTGAGCCAGTCGAGGGCCTCGTCGTCGAGGCCGTCCCAGTAGTACGTCGGCTCCATCCCCAGTCCGGTCGCGCCCGGCAGTCCGCCGACGATCGGGCTGTAGTACGAGAGCGGCACCGGCATCATCACCGCGACGCTCGCCGCCCCCTCGACGATGGCCGCGACGACGACCGCCCTCCCCCACCGCCGCCACCGCTCGACCAGCGCTCGCCGCCCCCAGGCCCGCCAGGATCGCCAGGCACGCCGAAGGCCGGCAGGAACAGGCGGACGCCGTCGTGCCCCGGCGTGTGCGGCAGGGCGCGGAGGATGATCAGGAAGGCCCAGTGGCCGAGCGACCAGCAGGCCGAACGGCTCCGTCTTCCATCGCCGCGACCGCGCGATACGCCGCCGACGACCGCCAGCGCCAGGAACCCGACCGGCGTGACGATCGCCGTCCAGACGAGCGTGTTGTACCAGGGCAGCGACTCGACGGGCGTGTTGTAGACCTTGCCCAGGAACAACGACCGGGATCGGGATCGTCTCGCCCCGCGTCAGGTTCGACCGGAGGAACCGCTCGACACCGCCGATCGGGTCGGCCCACCAGGCGGGGTTGAAGAGGTAGAGGGTCAGGAGGGCGATCGGTGCGGCGACGATGCCGTTCTCGCGGCTGTCTTGCCCAACCCACCCCTCACCCGACCCTCTCCACAAGGGAGAGGGTGAAGACGTCGGAGGCCCGCCCTCTGGTCCCTCCCCCTGTGGGGAGGGTTAGGGTGAGGGGTTCTTCGGGGTAAAGCCTCGGCGATCGCGTAGAAAGCCGCCCACGCCACGAACGGCACCGCCAGGAACCACCCCGTCAGCTTCGTGTCGGCCGCCCACCCGCAGCAACACCCCGAACACGACCGCCCACCCCCACCGGCGTCCAGCCCCTCCTCGACCGCGAGCCAGAAGGCGAGGATCGCGTCGACCCAGAGGCAGGTCAGCAGCGCGTCGTACGCCGCGTAATGCCCGTGCCCGAAGAGCTGCGGCTGGAGCACCCACGCCCCGGCCGCCGCCGCGCCGGCCCACGGTCCCCATCGCCGGGCCACGAACGCCGAAGATGGCCCCGGCCGTCAGGCTGAAGACGAGCATCGGCCCGAACCGGCGCCCGCGGCAGGTCGGGCCAGTCGGGAGCGACGAGGTCGCCGATCAGCCCGACGATCGCGTAGAACGGCGGGTGCCCGTGCGGCTCCTCGCGGGCGAACGGCCAGAACCAGGCGAGCACGGTGCGGTCGAAAGAGCTTGGCGCGGGTGTCGATCTGGTCGGGCCTCGGCGGCGGTGGCATCCGCGCGTCGACCTGGACCAATTCGGGGTCCGGCGGAGTCCACGTCCGGGCGAAGCCGGCCGGGTCGCGCAGGGCACGGAACCAGAGGCGGATCCGGTTCTCCCGGCCGAGCGTGTACCCCTCGTCCCAGACGATCGCCAGCCTCGGCTCGGTGGCGAGCATCAGGGCGAGCGTCGCCAGGGCGACCGCAAGCCCCGAGGCGCGAAGGATCCAGCGGCGTCGCCGGCTGTCGATGGTCGGAGAGGGGTCGCTCATCTCCGACCAGTGTCGCCCACGCCCGGCCCCCGAATCAAGCCGGGCGAATCACGGCCGCGAGGGCGGCACGACCAGCATCGCCGCCGTCAGCGGCGGCAGGGTCACGGCCGCCTTGCCCGCCGTCGCCTTCCACGCCTCGCGGCGGATCGGCCCCGGCGGGTTCGGCAGGCGGAAGAGGTCGGCCGAGGCGGGCGAGGGCCGGCCGTCGAGGCTCAAATTGACCTCGGCCGGCGCGTGCAGGTCCTTGTTGATCAGGACGACGGTCGTGGCGCCATCGGCTCGCAGGGCCGCGAAGGCGGCGACGCGATCGGGCGATCCTGAAGTCGCGGGCAGATAGGACTCGCCGAACCCTTTCCTGTGCCCGTCCGGGTTCCGGTACAGCGCGAAGGCGAACCGCTGGACGCCGTCCAGGCCGGCCCAGAAGTAGGCGAATTCGACGCGCTCGCGGGCGAGGATGCCGAGGACGTCGGCCTGGGCGACCGCCCCGCTCGGGTCGTCGTCGCCGCCCCAGTTGTACTCGCCGATGGCCAGCTTCGTGCCCGGGTTGTTCCGCTCGACCCACTCGCGGACGCGGGGGATGAGCATGACGGGCTCCTTGATCCAGCTCTCGTCCTTGGTAGGTCCTGTCCCAGAGGCAGCGGGTCGAGCGGAGGCGGAGGGCCCGCATCGCGTCGGAGGGGGCCTTGCCGCCGTAGACCATCTGCCCGTCGGCCTGGCCCTGGGGATAGTAGTGGACGTCGACGACGTCGAGCAGCCGCTTACCAAGCCGGTCCGACTCGGACTTCATCCGGGAGAGATACCAGGCCAGGAACGGGACGCCGCCGTGGGCCTTGTTGTCGGCGTGAGTCGCGTAGCTGTCCTTGCCCGCGTCGAGCGCCGAGTAGGTGAGGTCGGTCCAGCCCCAGGTGCAGGGGCCGCCGACGAGCCCCTTCGGGTCGGCCGCCTTGATCGCCAGGGCATAGTCGCGGCCCCGCGCGAAGACCTCGTCGTATGAGGGCGGTTCGGGGTGGACGTCCCGGTGCGTGTGGTTCCAGAGCATCGGCTCGTTGTCGAGCGCCATAGAGCCGGGGAGGGCCGTCGGCGGGCAGCTTCAGGGCGCGGATACCCTCGGCCTGGAAGGCGGGCGTGGAGGGGATGGAGGTCTCGCGCGGGTCGTTGCCGGCGATCGGCGTTCCGTCGGGCTTGAGGCCGTTGCCGCGGTCGGGGACGTACGACTCGGCCGCCTTCTGCGGGCCGTACTTCGCGACGGAGAAGCTCCAGCCCTCGCTCCCCTTGGCGACCCAGGGGAGCAGGGGCACGGTCAGGTAGCTCGCAAGGCCCGCCTTGCGGTTGGCGTTCACGAAGTCGGCCCACGAGCCGGCCTTGCCGTTGAGGAAGAACCAGTCCGACCCGGCGTTGTCGGCGCGGGCCTTCCAGTTGTAGCGCGACGACCGATTGCCGCCCCAGCGGACGGTGGTCAGCCCGTACTGGAGGGCCTTGTCGGCCGTCACGGCCGAGGCGCCGTAGATGTACGGGCTGATCTCGTGCGAGGGTTTCGCCGCCACGCGGACGGTGACCGCCGGCCCCGCGGCCAGGGTCGCGAGCAGGAGGATCGTCGTCGAGGCCATGGCTCAGGGTTTCCCGGCGGGCTTGAGGTGACGGTCGAAGAAGGCGAAGGTCTCGGCGAGCGTGTGCCGCATCTCGGGGTCGCCCCAGCCGTGACCCTTGCCGATCAGCAGCTCGGTCCGGCCCGGGACGCCGGCCTTCGTCATGGCGTCCGTGAGCTTCTCGGCCTGGGTGTGCGGGACGAGGTTGTCCTTCGTGCCCTGGAACGTGAGGACGGGCGGGTCGTCGGGCGTGACGAAGGTGAGCGGTGATGCCTTCGCCGCGACGTCGCGCTTCTCGGAGGTCGGGCCGCCGAGGAAGTCCTTCACGAGCCCCTTCGAGACCTCGGGGAGATCGTCGGCGGCGAGGTCGGTCGGGCCGAAATAGTTGACGACGGCCTGCACCTTCGAGCTGGGGGCACCCGGCGGGACGTCGCCCTCGAGGCCGTCGTCGGGCCCGGTCAGGCCGAGCATGAGCGAGAGGTGCCCGCCGGCCGAGAACCCGACGGCGCCGATGTGGTCGGGGTCGATCCTGTACTCGTCCTTGTGCGCCCGGAGCCAGCGGACGGCCGCCTTGACGTCCTGGACCTGCGCCGGGAACGTGACCTTGGGGCAGAACCGGTACTGCGGCGAGACCGCCACGTAGCCCCGCTTGGCGAACTCGGCCAGGGCCCCGCGGTTCTGCGCCTTGTCCCCCGACCGCCAGCGCGCCGCCGTGAATCACGAGCACCGCGGGGAACGGCCCGTCGCCGGCGTCGGGCCGGGCCAGGTCGAGCTTCAACTCGACGTCGCCGGCCTTCGTGTAGACGAGGTCATTGGCGGTCGCCACCTTCGGCTCGTCGGCCAGCGCCGCGAGCGGGGCGAGCAGGAGGAACAGCGCGAGCAGGCGGGGCGTCCGGATCATGGCGGCACGATCTCCGTAGGGTGGGGCTCCGCCCCTCCGGTGCGCGGGAGACGGCGGACGGAGCCCACGCTACCAGAGGGGACGTCTCAGAACGAGTCGGCGCTGACGACTTCCTTGCCGTCGCGGGTCGTCAGGGCGTACCAGATCGTCTGGCTCGTGCCGGTCTTGAGCCAGCGGACCGAGCCGTCGCAGAAGGCGAAGTGGGCGCCGCCGGGGTGGTACGAGCCGGTGTAGGCGATCGCGAAGCTCGGCGGCGGCGGGTTGTTCCCCACGGGCGCCGGCTCGTCGTAGGCCGGCGTGAGATAGACGTCGAACTCGCTCCCGCCGTAGCCGCCGACGGCCCAGCCGAAGCCGTCCCGCTTCTCGCCGAAGGCGATGGTGTTCGTCGTCCCGTCCTTGAGCTGCTCGAGCGCCCAGCAGCGGGTGGTGCCCGCGGGCGTCGGGCCGACCGGGCCGTAGTTGACGGTCACGTCCATCATCACGCCGCGGAAGCCGCCGACCTTCGTCGTGTAGTTGGCCGTGGCCGTGGCGGCGTAGACCCGGGGGTCGCCGTAGGGCGTCGGGTGGACGCCGCCCCAGTTGGCCGCGTAGTGGCCGGGGGCGAAGTTCCAGGTGGCCGTCGTGGGATAGGTCCCGGCGGCCGTCACCTGCGAGTAGGGGACGTCGAAGAGTGATCGCCGACCCGGCCTTGGGCATCGGGTTGGGCATCGACGGGCAGACGAACGTGGAGATCACGGTCCCGACGGCCGTCGAGTTCGACGGGTCGTAGTTCTCGACCATGAAGTTGTAGGTGGCGTAGGTGGTCGTCTGCTCGAGCTGGGTCAGCAGCAGGGCGAAGACGCTGTGGTTGTTGCCGTGGCCGTTGCCGACGGTCGTGCTCATCGGCATGACGTTGCGGTTGGAGTGGTACGCCTGCAGCGCGATGCCGATCTGCTTGAGGTTGTTCTTGCACTGCGCGGCCCGGGCGGCCTCGCGGGCCATCTGCACGGCGGGCAGGAGCAGGGCGATCAGCACGGCGATGATGGAGATGACGACCAGCAGCTCGATCAAGGTGAACGCACGGCGACGCATCACGACCCCCTTCAGAGAGGGACGCCGGCCCTCGGGCGACGGGCCCGGGCGCGGCGGCCTTGGGGAGGAGCACCGGATAATCCCCCATCTTAGGGGACGGGCGTCCGAAAGAAACAGGACACCGGCCCGCGCGGAATCTTCCGGAGTCATTCCGGGAGCGGCAGTTCGAGCACAGCCCGTGCCACGTCGGCCGCCCGGGCGACGATCGCGGTGAGCATCCGCCCGCCCTTCTCGCCGTCGGCGAGCTCGGGGTAGCCGACGACGCCGTGGTCGGTCTTCCTGGCGAAGTCGCGGGCCCAGGTCAGGCCGGCCAGCGCAGGCGGGCGTCGTCACGGGGTCGTCGCGGATCAGGTCGCGGCGGACGAGGTCGGGGCGGAGGTGGAGCATCAGCGACGTCTCGACCTCGCAGGCGTGGCCGACCTCCTTGAGCGGCCCCTCGCAGAGCCCGGCGATCTCGCGGGCCGCGAGGTCCCAGTAGGCCGCCCCGGTCAGGATCGCGCGGGGATACGACCGGTCGAGCCGGCGCAGGGCCACGCGGAGCGGGTCGATGTTGCCGCCGTGGCCGTTGAGGACGAGGAGCCGGCGGAAGCCGTCGCGCCAGCAGGGGAGTGAGCAGCTCGACGAGCATCTGCTCGTAGACCGGCAGGCCCGCCGTGAGCGTCCCGCCGAACGGCAGGTGGTGGTCGCTGGCCCCCAGCCAGAGGGTCGGCAGCAGGAGCACGCCGGTCGGGCAGGGCCCGCTCGACCCCCTCGGCCACGGCCGTCGCGAGGATCGTGTCGGTGATGACCGGCAGGTGCGGCCCGTGCTGCTCGCAGGCGGCGATCGGGGCGAGGACGAGTGTCGTCTCGCGGGGCAGGGCACCGATCTCGGGGGCGGTCATCTCGGCGAATCTCAAGGCAAGCCTCCCGCGTCCCGTCGTCTTCGGGTGGCAGGGGTTGACTTGCCAACCCCGGTCTTCGATGGCGCCCCGGACCGGAGTTCGCGAGCGAACCCCTGCCACCCGACGCGTCCTACCAGATCAGGAGTGCGATGGCGATGCAGAAGTAGATGACCAGCCCCGTCGCGTCGACCAGCGTCGTGATGAACGGCGCCGAGATCACGGCCGGGTCGATCCCGAACCGCTTGGCCAGGAGCGGGACGAGCGTCCCGATCGTATTCGCCCAGGTGCAGACGCAGAGGATCGTCAGGCCGACGACCCCGGCGATCCGCCACGGCTGCACGCGCCAGTAGTGGGCGTAGAAGAACCCGATGCCCCCGAGCGTCAGGCCCAGCAGCAGGCCCGTGGCGCACTCGCGGAGGAGGACCCTCCAGGCGTCGCCCCGGTTGATCTCGCCCAGCGAGAGGCCGCGGATGATCGTGCCGACCGTCTGGCTACCGGCGTTGCCGCCGGTCCCGATCAGCAGGGGCAGGAAGAACACGAGGGACGAGAACCGCTCGCTCACCCAGTCGTAGTACCGCAGGACCGGATACGTGAAGTTCTCGGCCAGGAGCAGCATGAGCAGCCACGGCAATCCGGCGGCGGACGACGCCGACGATCCCGCTCTGCCAGTAGGGGGCGTTGTCGGCCTCCGGGTCGGCCGAGACGCCGCCGAACTTGAGGATGTCCTCCGTCTGCTCGCGGCGGAGGATGTCCATCGCGTCGTCGTGGGTGACGATCCCGACGAGCATGTCGGCGTGGTCGAGGACGGGGATGGCGAACAGGTCGTACTTGTCGATCTTGCGGGCGACCGACTCCTGGTCCTCGTCGACCCGGGCGACGATGACGTCGCGCTGCATGATCTCGTCGATCCGCGACCGGGGGCTGGCCATGATCAGCCGCTTGAGCGGGACGATGCCCGAGCAGCTTGTGCTCGGGGTCGACGACGAAGCTGTAGTCGATCGTCTCGCGGTCGGGCGCCTCGTGGCGGAGGCGGTCGATCGCGTCGTGGACGGTCAGGCCCGGGGTGAGCGTCGCGTAGTCGGTCGTCATGACCGAGCCGGCCGTCCCTTCCTCGAAGCTGGCGAGCCGGCGGATGTCCTCGCGCTCGGCCTGGGCCAGGTGGCGGAGGATCTGGTCGACGCGGGTCCTCGTCGAGCCGGTTGACCAGGTCGGCCCGGTCGTCGTGCGACATCAGGTGCAGGAGCGCCGCGGCCTCGTCGGTCGGCATCCCCTCGACGACCCGGACCTGCCGCTCGGGGTCGACGTAGCTCATCACCGACGCCCGGAGCCGGTCGGGCAAGCAGCGCGAGCGTGGCGTCCCCCTCCTCCGTCGCCGAGGTCCTCGATGATCTCGGCGACGTGCCGCGGGTGCTGGTCGGTGAAGAAGTCGCGCAGCGCCGCCGTCTCTCCGGCGTGGATCAGCTCCCGGAGGTCGGGCACGAGCAGCGGGTTTCGCAGCATGGGCCGTCCTTCGAGGAGGTCAGGTGGGAAAGGGCCGGGATGGGAGCGGAGGCCGCCGTGACCTTCCCCTTATTCTTACGCGTCGTCAAGGACCGGACGCGAATCGATTAGGGGCGCCGGCGCGGATCGCGGCCGGAGAACTCGCACGCCTCGAACCCATCCCGAGGATCGCCGAGAGGACCAGGACCATCCCGAGGAGTGTGGCGAACTCGGACCGCGACCGCACCAGCGCGATCACCGGCGCCAGGACCGCCAGCCCCGCCCCGACCACGGCCCGATGTCGAGGCGGGAAGAGCGCCAACGCCACGGCCATGACGGCAACGATCACCAGGACCCGGCCCAACGAGCATCGCGGCCGGCCCGTGGTCGATCCGCAACTTGCGATTGGCCCCGGCGAGGACTCATGACCCGACTGGCCCACCGATCACGTCCTTCCCCATCATCGGCCGGAGGACCTCGGGGACGTCGATCCGCCCGTCGGCCCGCTGGTAATTCTCCAGGACGGCGATCAGGCGCCCGGCTCAGGGCGATGGCCGTGCCGTTGAGCGTGTGGACGAACCTAGTCCCCTTCTGGCCGGCGGGCTTGTAGCGGATGTTGAGCCGACGGGCCTGGTAGTCGGTGCAATCCGACGTGCTCGTCACCTCGCCGTACTCGCCCCCCTCGCCTCGCCCGGGCATCCAGGCCTCGAGGTCGAACTTGCGGTACGCCGGCCCGCCGAGGTCGCCCGAGCAGATGTCGAGCACGCGGTAGGGAATGCCCAGTTCCGTGAAGATCTCTTCCTCGATCCGGAGCAGCTCGAGGTGCATGGCGCCCGAGGCTTCGAGCGTCCCCTCGGTGAAGGCGAACATCTCGACCTTGGTGAACTGGTGGACGCGATACAGCCCCCGGCTCGCCCGCCCCGCCGCGCCGGCCTCGGTCCGGAAGCAGTGCGAGAGGCCGACGTATTTCAGCGGCAGTCTCTCGGCCTCGAGGATCTCGTCGGCGTGCATCCCGCCCAGGGTGATCTCGGCCGTGCCGATCAGGCAGAGGTCGGAGTTCTGCGACCGAATAGACCTGCGTCTCGGCCCCGCGCGGGTTGAAGCCGATCCCTTCGAGGATGGAGACCCGCGCCAGGTCGGGCGTGACGATCGGCGTGAACCCGTTGGCCACGAGCTTCCGCATCGCGAACTGCTGGAGCGCCAGGTCGAGCAGCACCGCGTCGTTCTTGAGGAAGTAGAACCCGTGCCCCGAGACCTTGCCGCCGGCCTCGAAGTCGATCAGGTCGAGGTCCTTGCCGAGCTCGACGTGGTCCTTCGGCGTGAAGTCGAACTGTCGCGGCGTGCCGACCTTGCGGAGCTCGACGCTGCCGTCCTCGGTGGGGCCGATGGGGGCGTCGGGGTGGGTGAGGTTGGGCAGCTGGGCGAGTTGGGCCTTGAGCTGGGCATCCAGCAGCTTGAGGTGTTCCTCATTGAGGGCGGTCCATTGCTTGAGCCGTTTCCCCTCCTCGATCAACTTCGACCGCTGGGCGGGGTCTTTCTCTCGCCCGTCGCCTGGGCGACCTCGTTCTGTTGACGACGAACGTCTTCGACCGTCTGAAGGAGCGTCTTTCGCTCCCCCGCTGCGTCGCGGATTATGTCCACCAGCCCGATGACCTGCTCGGAGACGTTTCGGTTCCGGCAGTTCGCCTTGATCTCGTCGGGATGGTCGAGGACGTATTTCAGGTCGAGCATTGAAGACTTCCTTCATCAACGCGTCGCAATGCCCGACAACGGGGCCTGGTTGCTTTCGTAGGGTCGGCTGCGCGGACCATCCGGCGTCGAGGGCCTTAGAAGAAGATGCTCCGCACAGCGGACCCTACGAAGACCGGAGGGGTTCATCTCGCCATCTCCGCCAGCAAATGCGCACTCGCCTTGATCCCCCGGTGGAAGTCGGCCAGCGAGAACTTCTCGTTGGGCCCGTGCAGGTTGTCGTCGTTCTGGCCCCAGCCGAGGAGCAGGGTGTCGACGCCCAGGTGGGTCTTGAACAGGCCGACGACGGGGATCGAGCCGCCCTCGCGCATGAAGACCGGCGGCCGGCCGAAGCCGGCCTCGATGGCGCGGCTGGCGGCGCGGATGCCGGGGCTGTCGATGCCGACGAGCACCGCCGGGGCGCCGTGGTGGCTCGATGATCTCGTAGGTCACGCCCGGCGGGCAGACCTTCGCGACGTGGGCGCGGAACTGTTCGGCGACCGTCGCCGGGTCCTGGTCGGGGACGAGCCGGAAGCTCAGCTTCGCGCCGGCCATGCAGGGGAGCACCGTCTTGGGACCCTCGCCCGCGTAGCCGCCGTAGAGGCCGTGGACGTCGCAGGTCGGCCGGGCCCACTTGCGCTCGAGCGTCGTGTAGCCGGCCTCTCCCTGCAAGGAAGGTACGCCGAGCTTGGCCTGGAAGTCCTTCTCCGAGAACGGCAGGCGGGCGAACTCGTCGCGCTCCCACTCTTCCAGGGGGCGGACGGGGTCGTAGAAGCCGTCGATCAGGATGCGGCCGTCGGGGCCCTTCAGGCTGGCGAGGATCGTGGCCAGGGCGTTGAGCGGGTTGGCCACGGCGCCGCCGAACATGCCGGAGTGGAGGTCGACCTTCGCGCCGCGGACGATCAGCTCGAAGTAGGCCAGGCCCTTCAGACCGTAGGTGATCGCCGGCAGGCCGGGGGCGAACTGGCTGGTGTCGGAGATGACGACGTAGTCGCAGGCGAGCTTGCCGCGTCTGCTCGGCGACGTAGGTCTCGAGGTTCTCGCCGCCGATCTCCTCCTCGCCCTCGATCAGGAACTTGACGTTGATCGGCAGCGAGCCGGCGGTCTTGAGCCAGGCCTCGAGCGGCCTTCAGGTGGGTGAACATCTGCCCCTTGTCGTCGGTCGCGCCGCGGGCGTAGAGGTTGCCGTCGCGGACGGTCGGCTCGAAGGGGGGCGAGAGCCAGGGCTCCGAGCGGCTCGGCGGGCTGGACGTCGTAGTGGCCGTAGATCAGGACCGTCGGCTTGCCGGGGGCGTCGAGCCGCTCGGCGTAGACGAGGGGGTGACGCTTCGTCTCGATCAGGGTCGGCGTCCGCGAAGCCCATGGCGCGGAGGTCGTCGCGGACGAACTCGGCGGCGCGGCGGGTGTCGGCGTCGTGGTCGGTCTGGGCGCTGATGCTGGGGATGCGGAGCAGGGCCTTGAGCTGCTCTTCGAAGTCGCCGCGATGGGCGTCGAGGTAGGCGTCCACCCGTTCGATGGCCATGGCCGTGCGATCCCCCGGCGGCGACTCCGATCCGAAAGCGGCCAGTATACCAGCCGGCCGGACCGGGCGGCGACGGCGCGGCGCGCACGGACACGTGCGTCTCGGCGTTGATTTATCGAATCACACCCCGAGGGCGGGGACGCCGCCCCTTGTGCAGGACGTCCGGCGACTTCTACAACAAGGGGCGCGCACCTTGTAAGGTCCGGCCGGCGCGGGACGCCCGGCGGATTTCGGCGGATCGGACTCAAGTTCTTGGCGTCAAAGGCCGACGAGGGGCGACGCCCTGGATTCAAAGCGGCTTAGGCACGGGGCTTGCTATCAGTCTCGGCGGCCAACTTCGGTCGGGCCGTTCGCGACAGTCAAAGGATTGACGCTCTTCGTTCGTGTTCCAATCGGCCCGCTCCCCGAGCCCACTTCACTCTGATTTGACACCCGAGCGGATTTCGGCGGCGAACATGGTATATATTGAAGAACGGCATTGAAGCGGTGCCAACGGAAAGGCGACCGTCCCCGGGGTGGGTTTCGGCCCCTGCGGGCGCGGTGTCGGACGGGTCCTTGGGATGGCTTGGGCCGGGGTCAGTCGAACCCCGGCGCCGTCCGGCGCGGTGGCCGAGGATCGAACCGAAAATCCCACTGTGTTCGTCGCGGTAGGAGGGGTCCCTTTCCATGAGTTTCCTGCAACGCTTCCTCGAGCGGGTGCTGCGCACCAACACGAGCCGTATGCCCCGAACCAGCTTCGATGACCTTAACCAGGAGCAGCTGGACGCTCACCTGCGGGTCGGACGATATGGAAGTTTCACCCTGACCGACGCCGTCCGCCCGTCGTATCGGGCTCGAGGTCGATCCCCCGCGAAGGGTATCGCCGCGACGTCTATCGCGACCCGGAGACCGGCAACACGATGCCCGTGCTCGCCGCGTCCGTCTCGTCCGAGCGGCTCTTCGACGTCTTGATGGAGCTGCTCGACCCGCTCGGCGACGAGGTCGACGTCGTGATGGAGTCGAGCCACGAGAGCGAGCCCGGCGCCCACGCCGACCTCTACCGCGAGCACATCGACACCGTCATCCTCAAGAGCACCCTCTACGACTACGAGGCGCTGCTCCTGAACGACGGCTGCACCGGGCTGGCCGCGCTCAACCCGAACGGCCCGATGGAGGTCCAGTTCGACGAGCACAAGCTCCTGTTCGTCTACGCCCACGACCTCGACCCGTTCGAGGAGGTCCTCATCGGCTTCGGCCTGAAGCGCGACGACACCCTCAAGTTCATCTCCGAGGCCGAGCACCTCCACTCGACCGACGACGTCTACCGCGAGCAGTTCGAGGAGCTTCGGTACCGGCTCGGGATCGACGTCTGAGTCACGCCTGACGCACCCTGGATGCCGCACCTGACGGGGCGGGCCGCCGGTTCTGCCGGACGGCCCGCCCCGCTGTGCTTCGACGCGAGGCGTTCGGGTCTTCGTAGGGCGGGCTCCGCCCACCATCCGGGGCGGGCGAGGACGGTGGGCGGAGCCCACCTTATGAAACGGGCGCCCGGCGTGTGAAACCCCCGTGAAGCCCCGCCCGGACGGTGGCCCCGCCGCGGCCGAGACGTTACCCTGATGCCTTCGATCGGGGCCCATGTCGCCCCGGGAGGCCTCGGAGCACGTCCATGACCCGGCACGCGTGGCGGATGGCGATCTTGGCGGCGATCCTGGCGACTCGCATCGGCACGGCCGGAGAGCCACGGCCCGAGGTCACGCTCCCGGGGCTGACCTCGGCCGGGAAGGTCCTGCTCCCGAACGGATGGTCGCTCAGGCCGGCCGGGTCGCAGACCGTCCTCGGCGACTTCCCCGTGGCCATCGCCCTGAACCCGGCCGAGCCGGTGCTGGCGATCCTCCACGCCGGCTACGGCACCCACGAGGTCGTCACCGTCGGGGCCGAGGACGGCAAGGTCATCGGCCGCGTGACGATCAAGGAGACCTTCGGCGGGCTCGTCTGGACGCCCGACGGCAAGCGGCTCTACGTCGGCGGCGGGTGGGACGACGTCATCCATCGCTTCGACCACGGCAAGGGGCTGCTCTCGAACGACACGACAATCGCCTATCCGAGCAAGGCCGCCTCGCCCCGCGTGCCCAGCGGGATGGCGCTGGCGGAGGACGGGTCGCTCTGGGTCGCGAACGTCCTCGGGCACTCAGTGGCGAAGTTCGACCCGGGCGGGAAGGTCGTGCTCGAGCGGCCGATGGCCAGGGACTCGTACCCCTACGGCCTGGCCTACGACCACGGCCGCGGCCGGCTCTACGTGAGCCTCTGGAACGGCGCGGAGGTGGCGGCGCTCGACGCGAAGTCGGGCGAGGTCGTCGCCCACTGGCCGACGCAGGAGCATCCCAACGAGCTCCTGATCGCCCCGAGCGGCGAGCGGCTCTACGTCGCCAACGCCAACCGGAACACCGTCACCGTCATCGACCTCGACGCCGGCAAGCCGATCGAGACGATCGGCACGGCCCTCGACCCGAACGCCCCGGCCGGGTCGATGCCCAGCTCGCTGGCGCTGACCGAGGACGAGTCGATGCTCTTCGTGGCCAACTCCGCGACGAACGACCTGGCCGTGGTCAACGTCAAGGAGTCGGGCGGGAGCAAGCCGCTGGGGTTCATCCCGACCGGCTGGTTCCCGACCTGCGTCCGCCTGGCGAAGGACGGCAAGACCCTGTACGTTACCAACGGCAAGGGCACGACCTCGAAGGCCAATCGCGACGGCCCGCACCCGCTCGCGGGCCGCGAGGACGGGACGATCCGGGCCTACATCGGCAACCTCTTCCAGGGCACGCTGGCACGCATCCCGCTGCCCGGGCCGTCGCAGTTGGTTGCCTACACGAAGACGGTCTACGAGTGCAGCCCGCTCCAGTCTCGCAAGCCCGAGCCGAGGCCCGAGGGGCACCCGATCCCGCGCGAAGGTCGGCGAGCCGTCGCCGATCACGCCACGTCGTCTACATCATCAAGGAGAACCGGACCTACGACCAGGTCCTCGGCGACGTCCCCGAGGGCAACGGCGAGAAGTCGCTCTGCCTCTTCGGCGAGGACGTGACGCCAAACCACCACGCCCTGGCCCGGGAGTTCGTCCTGCTCGACAACTTCTACGTCGACGGCGAGGTCTCGGCCGACGGGCACGAGTGGTCGATGGGGGCCTTCGCGACCGACTACGTCGAGAAGACCTGGCCGCTCTCCTATCGGGGCGACCGCCGCGTGCCGTATCCCTCCGAGGGGGCCCTGGCGATCTCCCGGCCCGCGGGCGGATACCTGTGGGACCGCGCGGCGGCGAAGGGGGTCACCTATCGGAGCTACGGCGAGTTCATCGCCAACGGCCGGACGACCGACGACCCGGCGACGACGAAGGTCGCCGCCTTGCAGGGCCACTTCGACCCCAAGTTCCACGGGTACGACCTGGGCTACCCCGACGTCAAACGCGCCGAGCGGTTCCTGGAGGAGGTCGCGGAGTTCGAGCAGAAGGGCGAGATGCCCCGGCTGATGATCCTCCGTCTGCCGAACGACCACACCTCCGGCACCCGCCCCGGCACGCCCACGCCGACGGCGATGGTCGCCGACAACGACCTGGCCCTCGGGCAAGGTCGTCGAGGGCCTGAGCAAGTCGAAGTTCTGGCCGCACCTGGCGATCTTCGTGGTCGAGGACGACGCCCAGAACGGGCCGGACCACGTCGATGCCCACCGGACGATCGCCTATGCGATCAGCCCCTACATCAAGCGGCACTCGGTCGACTCGACGATGTATTCGACCTCGTCGATGCTCCGGACGATCGAGCTGATCCTCGGCCTCGACCCGATGAGCCAGTTCGACGCCGCGGCCCGGCCGATGGCGAACGCCTTCACCGCGACGCCCGACCTGACGCCCTATGTGCAGAGGCCGGCCCGGGTCGATCTCGGGGCGAAGAACACGCGGATGGCCTGGGGCGCCGCGAAGTCGATGAAGCTCGACCTCGACGAGGCCGAGGACCGGGCCGACGACCTGGCGTTCAACGAGATCATCTGGAAGTCGGTGAAGGGGGCGGAATCGCCGCTGCCGCCGCCCGTGCGGTCGGCGTTCGTCCTGCCGAGGTGAGGTGAACCGCGGAGGAGCCAGGGCCCTTGGGAAACGCGATCCGGCTGGTCGGCCCCGAGCGGGCCGTGGAGTTCCTCGGGGTCAAGCTGGTCGGGTTCACGGCCGACAACGGCAAGCGGCTCCTGTTGACGCTCGCCTACATCGCGGCCGTCATCGTGCTCGGGATGGCCCTCCGCGCCGTGACGCGGCTGGCCTTGCGCGGGCGGAGCAACGCCCGGGTCGCGTTCTGGACCGGCCAGGCGGTCCGAGTCGTGACGGGCGTCCTGCTCGTGCTGGGGATGCTCTCGATCTGGTTCGACGACCCGAGCCGGCTCGCCACCGCGCTGGGCCTGGTGACGGCGGGGCTGGCGTTCGCCCTGCAGAAGGTCGTCACGTCGATCGCCGGCTACGTCGTGATCCTCCGCGGCAAGACGTTCGGCGTCGGCGACCGGATCACGATGGGAGGCGTCCGCGGCGACGTGGTGGCGCTCGGGTTCATCCAGACGACGATCATGGAGATGGGCCAGCCCCCCTCGATCGAGTCGAACACCGACCCGGCCATGTGGGTCCGGAGCCGGCAGTACACCGGGCGGATCGTCACGGTCACGAACGACAAGATCTTCGAGGAGCCGGTCTACAACTACACCCGCGACTTCCCCTACATCTGGGAGGAGATGGTCCTGCCGATCGCCTACGGCTCCGACCGGGCCCGCGCCGAGCGGATCCTGCTCGACGCCGCGGCGGAGCACACGGTGGCGATCGAGCAGATGAGCGAGCCCGACCTCGCCGAGCTCGAGCGGCGGTACTTCATCAAGCGGGCCGAGCTGGGCCCGAAGGTCTACTACCGGTTGACCGACAACTGGATCGAGCTGACGGTCCGGTTCCTCGTCCGCGACCACGGCATCCGCGAGCTGAAGGACCGGATGAGCCGCGACGTCCTCGCCGGGCTCGAGGAGGCGGGCATCGGCGTCGCCTCGGGGACCTACGACATCGTCGGCCTGCCGCCGATCCGGATCGAGCGCCTCCCCCGCACCGCCTCACGGAGACGGACGATGAGACGAGCGAGCCGACTGGCCCTGGCCGCGCTGGCCGTGGCCGCCGCCGCGGGGATGGCCCGCTGGGCGTCGATCCGGATGGGCCGCCAGCCCGACGGCAGCTTCATCGTCTCCTCGGGCCAGCGCATCGAGGCCGGGGCTCGCTCGCGTTCGACGGCCGGCCGATCGACCTGGCGCTGCACCCGTCGGGCAAGTTCTACGCGGTCCTGAACAAGCGGGCCGTCTTCCTCGGCACGGGCGAGTCGGTCCGCGACGCCCGGCTCGTCTCGCTCGGCGGCGACGCCGGCTTCCGCGGGCTCGTCTGGACGCCCGACGGCAAGCGGCTCCTCGCCAGCACCGCGGCGGGGCACGTCCAGGAGTTCCTCCTCGAGGCCGACCGCCTCCGTCGGGGCGCGAGGATCGCGATCGCGCCCGAACGGCACGAAGGCCAACCCCGTCCCCGGCGGGATGGCGGTCACCCGCGACGGCCAGCGCCTGTTCGTCGCCTCGGCCAACCGGAATTCCGTGGTCGAGGTCGACCTCTCGACCAACGCGCGGGTCAAGGAATACCCGGTCCAGAACGTCCCGTTCGAGCCTCGGCTGACCGAGGACGAGACGGGCCTGGTCGTCTCCAACTGGGGCGGCCGTCCCCCAAAGCCCGGCGAGCCCACGGCCAAGAGCCTCGACACCGACATCCTCGTGGACCCGCGCGGTGTGCCGGCCTCGGGGACGGTCAGCCTCGTCGACCTGGCGACGGGACAAACCCGCCACGTCAACGTCGGCCTCCATCCGACCGCCATCGCCATCAAGGGCGGCAAGGCCTACGTCGCCAACGCCATGAGCGACTCGGTCTCCGAGATCGACCTCAAGGAGGCCACGGTCACCCGCACGATCCCCCTCCGCTGGGGCGACCTGCGGATCTTCGGCGCGATGCCGAACGCGCTGGCCGTCCGCGGCGACACCCTCTTCGTGGCCGACGGCGGCGACAACGCCGTGGCCGAGGTGGACCTGCCTTCGGGGCAGGTCCGCGGCTATCGTCCGGCCGGCTACTTCCCGACGGCCATCGCCCTCGAAGGCGAGCGGGCCTTCGTGCTCAACACCAAGGGGAACGGCTCGGTCGCCAAGACGGTCCACGGCCGACCCGGCAACGCCCACGACTTCCAGGGCACCGTCAGCGTCATCGACCTGACGAAGGACCTCGCGGCCGAGACGGCCAGGCGTCGCCCGGAACAACCGCTGGGACGCTCAGCCCGGGCAAGCCGCCGCTGAAGGTCTACAACGGCGGCGATCAAGCATGTGATCTACATCATCAAGGAGAACCGGACCTACGACGAGGTCTTCGGCGACCTGCCGCAGGGCAACGGCGACCCCAAGCTCTGCTCCCTGGGCGAGAAGGTGATGCCCAACCACCGCAAGATCGCCCGGGAGTTCACCCTGTTCGACAACGGGCACGTCAGCGGGACCAATAGCGCCGACGGGCACCCGTGGTCGAACCAGTCGATCGCCAACGACTACCTCGAACATTTTTATGTGGGCTACTCGCGGACCTATCCCGACGACGGCCGCGACGCGATGGCCCTCTCGGCCGGCGGGGCGCTGTGGGACGCGGCGGCGGCCAAGGGGAAGTCGATCCGGGTCTACGGCGAGTTCTCGAACTACGACAAGAACAGCGCCGAGCCCAAGCCGAAGGACTGGTTCGAGGTCTGGGAGGACCGCAAGGCGGGCGGCCACAAGTTCAAGTTCACGGCCGTGACCGACGTCGCCGGCCTGCGGCCCTACCTCCATCCCGAGTACCACTACTGGCCCCTGTTCATGAGCGACCAGGGCCGGGCCGACATCTTCCTCGAGGAGTACGGCCGGTTCAGCCGCGAGGACAGGGTGCCGGACCTGATGATCCTCACGCTCCCGTGCGACCACGCCGAGGGGGTCAACCCGCAGTACCCGACCCCCCGCGCCATGATGGCCGACAACGACCTGGCGCTGGGGCGGATCGTCGAGGGCGTGTCGGCGAGCCCGCAGTGGAAGGAGACCTGCATCTTCGTGGTCGAGGACGACGCCCAGAGCGGGCCCCGACCACGTCGACGGCCACCGCACGGTCTTCATGGCGATCAGCCCGTATAACAGGCGCGGGACCGTCGATTCGACCTTCTACGCCCAGCCGAACATGATCCGATCGATCGAGATGATGCTCGGCCTCGACCCGATGAACCGGTTCGACGCCGTGGCCTATCCGATGGCCGCATGCTTCTCGGACACCCTGGATCTGACGCCCTACAAGCACGTCCCGAACAACATCCCGCTCGACGAGCGGAACCCCTCGGGCAAGGCGATGACGGCGGCGGATCGCTACTGGCTCGACAAGACCCTGGCGCTGGACTGGAGCCACATCGACGGGCCCGACCCGTACTGGCTGAACCGGATCCACTGGTACAGCCTGTTCAAGGGCTCGCGGCCCTACCCGGCGCGGGAGGGCGAGGCGCCGGGGATGGCCGAGGCGGACGACGACTGAGGCTGATCGGGCCGCCTGCCCCGCGGCCCCGGTTGTGCTATCCTCTCCGGTCTTCCCGGGGCCCGACCTCTCCGCGCACAGGTGCCGATGAACCGCCGCAAGGCCTTGAAGGAGACGTTCCGGCTCATCCGCCTGTTCCTCGGCTCCGAGGCGAGGAGCCGGGCGATCGGGTGGATGGTCAGCCTGTTCCTGCTGCTCCTGGCGTTCAACGGGCTGAACGTCGTCAACAGCTACGTCGGCCGCGACTTCATGACCGCCATCGCCGACCGGAGGCACCGGCAATACGTCACGCTACGCCTTCGCCTATGCGGCCGTGTTCGCCGCGTCGGCGGTGGTCTCGGCGTTCAACCGGTACGCCGAGGAGCGGCTCCGGCTGCTCTGGCGCGAGTGGACGACGAGGCGGCTGATCGAACGCTACCTGTCGCACCACGCCTACTACCGGCTCACCGAGATCGCCGAGATCGACAACCCCGACCAGCGGATGACCGACGACGTCAAGATGTTCACCCAGACGGCGCTGGCGTTCGTGCTGCTCTCACTGGGGGCGACGATCACGTCGGTGAGCTTCCTGGGCGTCCTGTGGTCGATCACCCCCTGGCTCGTGCTGGCGGCGATCGTCTACGCGGCGGGCGGGACGGGGATGGCGATTCTCCTCGGGCGGCCGCTGGTGAAGCTGAACAACGTCCAGTTCCGCCGCGAGGCCGACCTCCGCTACGCCCTGATCCAGACCCGCGAGAAGGCCGAGTCGATCGCCGTCGCCGGGGCCGAGCCCGAGGTCCTCGTGCGGCTCAAGGCCCGGCTCGGCGCGGTGGTCCGCAACCAGACGAAGATCATCGGCGTGACCCGAAACCTCGTGACGTTCACCGGCGCGTATAATTATGGGATCCAGCTCATCCCGCTCCTGATCGTGGCGCCGCTCTACTTCCGGGGCCGGGTCGAGTTCGGGGTGGTCACGCAGGCGGCCATGGCCTTCGCGCAGGTGCTGGGGGCGCTGTCGCTGATCATCACGCAGTTCGAGACGCTCTCGGCCTTCGCGGCGGTTAGCGACCGGCTCAACGTCCTGACCGAGGCGATCGACCGCGCCCAGCGGCGCCCCAAGGGGGCGATCCGGCTCGACCCCAAGGGGGACCGGATCCGGCTCGACGGGGTGACGCTCCGCGACCCGAAGGACGAGGCCGTGGCCTTCGTCCGCGACCTGTCGCTCGACCTGAGGCCGGGCGACCGGCTGCTCGTGACCGGGCCGAACCCGCAGGGCAAGCGGGCGCTATTCCTGGCCATTGCCGGGCTCTGGTCGGACGGCGACGGGCGGATCGTCCGGCCGGCGCGGGCGTGCTTCCTGGCCAGGCACCCGCTGCTCGTGCCGGGCGACCTCCGCGAGCAGCTCGCCGTCGGCGGCCCCGCGGGCGAGCCCCCGGCCGAGGAGGCCGCGGCCCTGGCCGCGCTCGAGGCCGTGGGCTTCGGCGCGGCCCTGGAGCGGGTCGGCGGGCTCGGGGCCGAGCACGACTGGCCCAACGCGCTGACGCCCGGCGAGCAGCAGCGGCTCGCCTTCGCCCGCCTGCTCCTGACCAGGCCCGCCTACGCGATCCTCGACCACATCACCGACGCCCTGCGGCCCGACGAGATCAGCCCCCTGCTCGCGAAGCTCAACGCCGTCCCGATTGCTTATGTGTGCTTCGCCGAGGATCACGAGCTGATCGCCGACCACGACGCGGCGCTCGAGCTCGCCGAGGACGGCGGCCACCGGGTCACGCCGACGCGGCCGGCGGGCACAGGTTGACCGCGCCCCGGGGGGCTGAAGGAAAGCGGAAGGTCGTCCGGCTGGACGGGGATCGCGAGCCCTGACGACGCGCGCACCCCGATCGCCGCCGGCCCCGGCCGCCCGAACCCGCCTTCACCGATCGCTATTTATCGATCTGACGGCGTCGTCCGCGGCTCCGGCAGCCCGTTGCAGGCCCGGAACGCCGCCAGCGCCCGGCGCACCGGGTCGTCCTCGGTGGCTTCGTTCGGCGCCACGGCCTCGGCCTCGGTGGGTTCGTTCGGCGCGGGCGGGGCCTCGGACTCAACGTCCACCGCCTCAACCACCTGCGGCGACTCCGGCTCGTCGTCCTCGACCAGGTCGGCGCGGGTCTGCGTCAGCTTGACGATCGGAGGGGCTCCCGGTTGCGGAGTCTGGACGGGGAGTCGCGGCGTCGCGACTTTCGATGGAGGACTATCACAAGATGGGGCGGGGCGTTCTCTCAATCGGGAGGAAGACCAGAAGGTAGAAGGCAGAGAGCAGGAGAGCGGAAAACGGAAAGCGGAAGGCGGAAAGTGATAGGACCACGACGAAAACCCTCATCTCGCTGCCATTTGTGCCTTGTGCCTTGTGCATTCGTCGCCCGGATCTCCGGGGGCACCGGGATCGCACGCCGGCCGAGAAAATCGGTGACGGGGCGGGATTCGGTCCCCGAGGGCGCCGGTTTGTCGCTGATATCAAGCAGGAATGGTCCGCAGCACTCCACGCGGTCCTAGGGGTTTAGTCGTGCAGGGGACGGGCCGCGCCGCGAGGGCCTTGGGGCGAGGGCCGGCCACCGGGGGATTTCGGGAATAGGCTTCAACTAGGGACCGACCGGGCACGACGGCCCGGGAGACGGCCGTGCGACGGAGGCCGGGCGAGTCCGCCCGGCCGACCGGGGGTCGTATCGTCTCACGCGGCCATAGTTTAGGGGGAGGAAGACCCGTGTTTTCGACCGTCGCTCAGCTCATCGCGTCCGGCCCGGCCCACGCGGGCTCGCCGCTCTTCGCCTACCTCGACCCGGGCACGGGCAGCATGGCGATCCAGATCGCGATCGCCGGGCTGCTCAGCTCGCTGTACTTCCTCAAGTCGTCCTACGCCCAGATTAAGGTTTGGGTCGCCGCCCGTCGCCCGGGCCGCTGAGCCGGCGTGCCCGGCCGCGACCTTCCCGGTGCAAGAGACTCGGCCGGACTTGGATGATCCGGCCAGGCCGAGGCGAGCGATGACCGTGACGAAGCGGCCGTTGGTGTTCCCGTTCCTGCTGGCCGCGTTCCCGATCGTCCGGCTGGCCGCCCAGAACGCGCGCGAGGTGCCGCCGGGCGAGCTCGTCGCGCCGTTGGCGATCGCGCTGGGGGCGTCGCTCGCGCTCTGGCTCGTAGCCCGATGGGCGTACGGCGACGGGCACCGGGCGGGGCTGATCGTCGCGGCGACGGCGCTCGTGTTCCTGACGTTCGACGGGGCGTGCTCGGGGTTCGACTCGGCCGCGACGTGGCTCACGTCGTTCTGGGTCGAGCGACCCGTCCGCGTGCCGGGCTGGGTCGTGCTGCTGGTCGAGGCGGTCGCCTTGGCGACGGCGGCCCGGCTGCTCGCGCGGCGTCCCAGGGAGCCGGCGCGGTGGACGCCGGCGCTGAACGTGTTCGCGGGCGTGCTGCTCGCGCTGCCGCTGGCCGAGGCGGCGAACACCTGGGTTCGGATGCCGCCCGCGCCTCCCTCGAGCCCGCCGCCGCCCCTGGCCGAGCTCCCCGCGGCCGCGAAGCGCCCCGACATCTACTACATCATCCTCGACGGCTTCGCGCGCGGGGACATCCTCAAGGAGGAGTTCGGCTACGACATCGAGCCGTTCCTCCGGCGGCTCGAGGCGAAGGGCTTCGCGGTCGCCCGCCGCGCCACGGCCAATTATTGCCAGACGCCCCTGTCGCTCTCGTCGTCGCTGAACGCGAACTACCTGCCGAAGGCGAAGGACGACGCCGAGGCGGCGCGGCCGCCGGACAAGACGCTCTTCCGCGAGAACGCCGTGATCCGGGCGCTCCGGCCGCTCGGGTACCGGTTCGTGACGTTCGGCAGCGGGTTCGACTTCACCGAGTTCCCCGGGAACGACGTGTACGACTCGCCGCACCGGCACCTGAGCAACTTCCACCGCATGATCATCGACGCCACGCCCGCGCGGTACCTCTGGCCCGACCCGGCGACACGCGACCCGTTCACGCTGGCGCGCGAGCGGACGCTCTACACGCTCGACCGGCTGCCCGGCGTCGCGAGGATGCGGGGGCCCACGTTCGCCGTCGCGCACATCGTCTCGCCGCACCCGCCGTTCGTCTTCGGCGCCGAGGGGGAGGACGTGAGCCCGCGGCCGAAGAAGTGCGTGCTGTCCGACGGGACGGTGTACCGCTACTTCTACGGCGGCGAGGAGACGTACGTGCCCGGATACCGGGCGCAGGTCGAGTTCCTCGTGAAGCGGACGGAGCGGGCGATCGACGCGATCCTGGCCAGCTCGGCCGAGCCGCCGATCATCGTCCTGCAGTCGGACCACGGCTCGGGGATGCACCTCGACATGGAGAGCGCCGCCAGGACGGATCACCGCGAGCGGATGGGCATCCTGGCGGCGGTCTACCTGCCGGGCGGCGGGCGCGAGGGGCTGACGGACGCCATCTCGCCGGTGAACCTCTTCCGGGTCGTGTTCAACAACGAGTTCGGGACTCACTTGCCGCTCTTGCCGACGGAGAACTACTACTCGACCTGGCCGCGGCCGTTCGACTTCGTGCGGGTGACGGACCAGGTCCGGGACCGGTCGCCCGTGGCGTGCGACGTCGGGGGGCGCGGGGAGGGCGGGTCGAAGGGCGGGGGTTACTGAGAATCCGTTGCTTCTGTCAGATACCTCGGTCGGAGGCCGGGGTGCCGGCCCGATCCCCGAGGTATTCAACAGAGCACGAACCCGCGCGAGGAGCCCCGGGGTTCCCCGGGTCTCGGGACCCGAGGCCCCGCGCCGAGCGAACCCGAGCGTGCGCCTTTCGTTCGCCCCCGTGCGGCTTCGTGCGCGAGCAGACGTACGAGGCAGAACGGAGGCGCGCGGAGCGGGATTGGCTTTGTTTCGGCGGCCGGGGAATTGGCTTTGTTTCGGCGGCCGGAATTGGCTTCGTTTCGTCAGAAAGCCGGCCGGATTGGGTTCGTTTCGCACCCCGGCCTGGCGCATCCGGACGGGCGAAGCGCGTTGCTGAGCGGGAGAGACGGGGCCCGGGGCCGGCCCCCGATCGCGGACGATGAGAGCGAATGCTCTTTGATCCCGGCGGCTCTCCGTAGGGTCCGCTGTGCGGACGTCTTCGATCCCGGCCGACCCCCCGGACGTCCGCACAGCGGACCCTACGAATCCCCCGGCCCACTCCTCACACACCGTCTGAGGCGCGGGCCGCGGGCGGACGGTGTCGGTTCGGAAGGTTAGGAAGGCACAAGGCACAGGGATGGACTCACCGACCCGATCTGCGGGCCCGGGCGGCCGTCGACCCGCTCGCGATGATGGCGGGACCGCGTTCCTTTTTTTCTTCATTTTCTGCGCGGCGATGCGATTTCCCGACCCACGGGCCTGCGGGGCCCGTAGATCGTGCTGTCAGCGGAGTGGCGGAACGGCCACGGGGCCGGGAGTGGCCCGACGTTTTTTGCGTTCATCGGTTTAGCCTGGTAGGCTCATATTCTGCGACGCCGCATTTGAATCGCTCCGGGCACCCGCTGACACGTGGTCCGGGGGCCCCGACGGCCTGCGCCGTCGCGCCTCCGGCCGGAGACTCGACACCCTTCCCCCAGGCGTCGCGAGTCGGCACCCGCATGAGATCCCCTCAGCGACTGCGCCACCTTTCCCCGGGCCCCTCGACGAGGCGACACCGTCGCGCATCGCGGAGGGCCGCGCTCGCCCTGGAGTGGCTCGAGGTCCGCTGGGTCCCGACGACGCTCGGGCCGCTGGGCGGGGTGGCCGTGCCGGCGGCCATCGTCGGCACTCCGCCGCCGACGATCGACTCGATCACGAACAACGGCCCCGTCGCGGCCGGGACTCCGGTGACGCTGCACGTCGCCGCCGAGGCGGCCGACGGCGTGACCGGCCCGCTCACGTATCAGTTCGACTTCTTCGACGACGGGAATTTCGAGGTCACCAACCAGTCGGGCGTTGCCTCGTGGACCTACGACACCCCCGGCGTGCAGGTGATCGACGTCCGCGTGACCGACGCCCTGGGCGACCAGGGCGACGCGCTGACGTTCGTCATCGTGACCCCCCCCGCGCCGACCGTGACGCCCCCGGCCGACCAGCCGGCGGTCGAGGCGACGTCGACCGAGTTCGCCCTGGGCCGGTTCTCCCAGGCCGACGGCACGGGCCCGTGGAACGTGACGGTCGACTGGGGCGACGGCTCGCCCGATTCAAAGTTCGCGGCGACGGCGGCCGGCGATCTCGGCTCGCTGCCGCACGCGTATGCCAGGTACGGCGACTACAAGGTGACGGTCACGGTCGGCGACGGCGTCTCGTCCGGCTCGGCGAAGTTCGCCGCCGACGTGGCCGACGTCGCGCCGACCGTGGCGGCCCCGCCCGACCGCTCGGCCACCGAGGGCACGGCGGCGTCCTTCGCCCTGGGGAGCTTCTCCGACCCCGGCTCCGACTCCCCCTGGCACGTCACCGTCGACTGGGGCGACCAGACGACCTCGACGTTCACGGCGACGACGGCCGGCGGCCTCGGCTCGCTGCCGCACACCTACGCGAAGTACAGCGACTATACCGTGACGGTCACGGTCAACGACGGCCGGTTGGCGGGTTCGGCCAAGTTCGGCGCCGACGTGTCGGACGTGACCCCCGCAGTTACGGCGCCCGGCGACCAGAAGGCCGTCGAAGGGTCGTCGTCGTCGTTCTCCCTGGGCGGGTTCGCCGACCCCGGGTCGGAATCGCCGTGGACCGTCACCGTCGACTGGGGCGACGACACTCCCGCGACGGTCTTCGGCGCCGGCACGACCGGCGGCCTCGGCTCGCAGCCGCACACCTACGCGAAGTACGGGACGTACCAGGTCACGGTCACCGTGGGCGACGGCCAGCTCACGGGCTCGGCGACCTTCCACGCCGACGTCGCCGACGTCCCGCCCTACGTCTCGGGCCCGGCCGACCAGGCCGCGACGGAGGGCTCGACGACGAGCGTCCCGCTCGGGCAGTTCGCCAATCTTGGGGTGGACGCGCCCTGGACCGTCACGGTCGACTGGGGCGACCTGACGCCCGCCTCGACCTTCACGGCGACCTCGGCCGGCAGCCTCGGCTCGCTCCCGCACGACTATGCGACGTATGGCACCTACGTGGTCACCGTCACGGTCGATGACGGCCGGCACTCGGGGTTGGCGACGTTCCTCGAGAACGTCGCCGACGTGGCGCCGACCGTGACGGCGCCGGCCGACCAGACCGAGGCGCTGGGGACGTCGGCGAGCCTCGCGCTGGGGCAGTTCTCCGACCCCGGCGCCGACCTTCTGTGGGTGGCCACGGTCGACTGGGGCGACGAGTCGGCGCCGACGAGCTTCCTCGCGACCTCGACCGGCGACCTCGGCTCGCTCGCGCACGAGTTCCCGGGCGTCGGCACCTACACGGTGACGGTGACGGTGGGCGACGGCCGGGCCGCGGGCTCGGCGACGTTCCTGGCCACCGTCCCCGGCGCAGAGGCGCCCCCGGTGGGCGGCACCGGGCCGTCCGGCGGCGGCGGCGAGCCGTTCTTCCTGTTCCAGTCGTCCGGGCCGACGTTCGACCCGCTTGGCCTGATCCCGGACGTCCCGACGGGCTCGGCCGGCGCAGTTCCTCGTCCAGGCGGGGCCGGGCGGCCCGACGCCGTCGGGGCTGTTCGTGACCCAGATCTCGACGCGTGTCGCCCAGGGTTACCTGAGCATGGCCGGCTCGGTGACGATCGTGGACCTGGACGACCCGGCCGCCGTGGCGGCCAGCGGCGACCAGGCCGTCATCGCCGCGGCGGCGGCCGCGGCCGCGGCGGGCCGGGCGAAGGCGAGCGGGGGCTCCGCGGCGCCTTCGGCCGTGCCCATGGTCGTCGTCGAGGTCGCGCTGCCCGCGGACGTGTTCGCGCCCAGTCCCACGACGACCACGACGACGACGACCACGACGACGGCCCCCGCCGGCGGGGCGCCCCCGGCGGCTGCGACGTTCTTCCCGTCGGGCCCGGCCGACGCCCCGAACCCCGGCGGGGGCGCGGTGACGACGGTCGTCCTGGTGCTCGCCTTCATGAACCAGCAGCAGGTGCCGCGGAGCGGGGCCTTCACCTTTGGCCGCTACGCCCGCCGCGGCGGCCTCTCCTAGACCGACCCGGATCCTCCCGCGCCTGGAGCCTCGCGATGGCCGTCGAACCGATCCGGACCGCCGAAGACCTCGCCCCCGCGGACCGCGCCCCGGCCCCGCCCGCGCCGGAGCCGCGGCACGACGAGATGACTGACGACACGATGGTCCTGGAGATGCTCCTCTACGGGACCCAGGAGGTCGTCCGCGGCAGCGACACCGGCACCCTGGGGGCGTTCGCGGCCCTGGCGTTCCAGCAGATCCGCGGCAAGAGCGAGCCGCACCATCAGCTCGGATGCGGCTTCCTCCTGTTCAGCGTGCTCATGTGCGCCTGGTCCACGTCGCGACCGGCAGCGCCTACTTCCGGCGGGCCAAGCAGATCCTCCGCGAGACCTCGGACGCCCGGCGGCAGCTGATGATCAAGCGCGTCTCGTTCGCCGGCGCCGTCTTCGCCGCCGTGATCCAGCTCGTCTTCCTCGGGCTCGGCATCTTCCTCATCCTGGTCGACAAGCCGCCCGCCGTGTTCCTTCGATTCATCACCCAATAGACTCGGGATGCACGACCCGACGATAATAGCTATCATGCAATACACGTCGCGATCTCGCCCCTCCCTCTGGGCGTGGACGGGTCGCAGCGGACGAGGGAGAGTGCCCGTGGTTACGGATCGGCTGCGACGAACCGGATGGGTGGCAACGGTGTGCCTCGCCTGCGCCCTCGCGTGGGGCCCGGACGCCTCGGCGACGGTGATCATCCTCCAGCCCTCGCCGGGGAATTACGAGTCGGTCGCCATCGACACGACGCAGAACGTCCAGCTGCGTCAGCACGACACCAACCTGACCCATCAATGGAGCGTCGGCACGGATCTCTTCAAGGAGGTCGCGCTGCTCCAGTTCGACCTAAGCTCGGTCCCGGTCGGACAGCACATCGACTCGGCCGAACTGACGCTCTATCAATCGTTCAACAGCGCCCCCGGCGCCATCTTCGACATCTTCCAGAACACGTCGTCGTGGTCGAGCGGCTCCGTCACGTGGTCGACGAAGCCGTCCGTCGGTTCGGCCCCGCTCTCGTCGGTGACGCTGACCGCCGACGCCGGCAAGTACTACAGCTTCGACGTGACGGCCGCGCTCGACAGCTGGATGAACGCCCCCGCGACGAACTTCGGCTTCTCGTTCGAGCGGCCGAATCAGGCCAATCCGATCGCCGAGTTCGCGTCGGGCCTGGCATCGGCCTCGAATCCGCAGGCCAACTGGCCCATGCTCACCATCACGCTCTCCGCGGTGCCCGAGCCCTCGAGCCTGCTGCTGGTCGCGGCCGGCGGTGCCGGGCTGATCGCCTTCGCGCGCCGCCGCATGAGGAAATAGATGCCCGGCGCGCCTACAATGGGCCAATGACCGCCATCCTCCTGATCGCCCACGGCAGCCGCCACGAGCCCGCCAACGCCGACCTCCGCCGGATGGCCGAAGAGCTCGCGGCGCGGGGCGACTACCCGATCGTCGAGGCCGCCTTCCTCGAGCTGGCCGAGCCCGACATCCCGGCCGGCGGCGCGGCCTGTGTGCGGCGTGGTGCAAGCCGCGTCCTGATGATCCCCTACTTCCTCTCCGCGGGCGTCCACCTCGTCCGCGACCTGACCGCGGCGCGGGATGACCTGATCGCCAGGCACCCGGGCGTCGAGTTCGTCCTGGGCAGGCCACTCGGCCCGCATCCGATCCTGAAGCAGCTCGTCCTGGAGCGCGTCCGCGAGGTGGAGTCTTTCGGGCCAGCTGCCGACCTCGCCCCGGCCGCCGAGATGGCCGTGCGCTATGCTCCGATCGGAGAAGCTGGGCAAGATGAGCCCGTCGGGGATGGTGCCATTGACGGAGATCCGGTGAAGGGGTAGGTTCCGGCGTCCGATCCTCTCCAAAGGATTTGGAGAACGGACGAGCCACGACGCCCGAGGCGAACAAAGGAGTGTTCCGCCGATGAGCCAGCCGACCGAGCCCCTAGCGGTCCCCGCGCTCGACCTGAAGGCGCAGTACCAGTCGATCCGCGACGAGATCGACGCCGTGGTCCGCCGGGTCATCGAGAGCCAGTATTTCATCCTCGGCCCGGAGGTCGCGGAGTTCGAGGCCGAAGCCGCGACCTATTGCGGGTCGAAGCACGCCGTCGGGTGTGCCTCGGGGTCGGACGCGCTCCTGCTCCCGCTGATGGCCCTGGGGATCGGCCCGGGTGACGAGGTCGTCACCACGCCCTACAGCTTCTTCGCCACGGCCGGCGCCGTCTGGAGGCTCGGGGCGCAGGCCCGTGTTCGTCGACATCGAGCCCGACACGTTCAACATCGACCCGTCCCGGATCGACGCCGCGATCACGCCGAAGACGAAGGCGATCATCCCCGTCCACCTCTACGGCCAGTCGGCCGACATGGACGCGATCAACGCGATCGCCGCAGGCGCGGGCAGTTCCCGTCCTCGAGGACGCGGCCCAGGCGATCGGCGCCGGCTACAAGGGCCGCCGCGCGGGGACGCTCGGCCACGTCGCGGCCTTCAGCTTCTATCCGTCGAAGAACCTCGGCGGCTTCGGCGACGCGGGGATGGTCACGACCGACGACCCGGCCATGGCCAAGTCAGTGGCGCGGCTCCGCGTCCACGGGATGGAACCGAAGTACCACCACCACGAGGTCGGCTTCAACTCGCGGCTCGATGCGCTCCAGGCGGCGGTGCTTCGCGTGAAGCTCCGCCACCTCGATGCCTGGACCGAGGCGCGCCGGAGCGTCGCCGACCGGTATCGCGGGTTGTTCATGGAAGAGGGGCTGGACGAGATCATCGCCCTCCCCGTCGAGCAGCGCCGAGTGCGAGCACGTCTACAACCAGTTCGTCGTCCGGGTGCCGGCGTCGTCTCGCGACGGGTTGCGGGCGCATCTGATTACCCGCAAGATCGGCACCGAGATCTACTACCCGATCCCGCTGCACCTGCAGCCCTGCTTCGCCGCGCTCGGCCACAAGCCGGGCGACTTTCCGGCCTCCGAGGCCGCCGCCCGCGAGACGATCGCCCTGCCGATGTACCCCGAGCTGAGTGATGCGATGCTGCAACACGTCGTCGGCTCGATCGGCGAGTTCGTCGAGGGCCAGGCGATCCTGCCGATTGAGCGGAAGCGGAACGTGGCGTAAGGCGGACGCGGTCTTCGTCGGGTGGACTCGGCCCACCGCCCGGGCGTAGGTGACGGTGGGCCGAGCGAGGCCTACGAAACGACCACCCGCGCCCCGTCGTCCGGCCCCAGGACGATCCCGTAGCGCCTCGCCCGCGACCGCGCCCCGGCGGGGCGGGCCAGCCGGACCTGGCTGAAGAGCGTCGCCAGCAGGACCTTCATCTCGTAGAGCGCGAACGGCATCCCCAGGCAGACCCGGTTGCCGCCGCCGAAGGGGAACCACTCGTGCGGGCCGAACTTCCGCTCCAGGAACCGCTCGGGGCGGAACCGGTCGGGCTCGGGGTAGAGGTCCTCGCGCCGGTGGACCAGGTAGGAGCACGGGCAGAGGACGACCCCGGCCGGATACTCCCGCCCGCCCGCCGCGAACGGCTGCATCGTCTTCCGCACGACGAACGGCGCGACCGGGCGCAGCCGCAGGCTCTCGCGGATCGCCCCGTCGAGGTACTCCAGCGCGGGCAGGTGCTCGGCCTCGGGCGGCCCGCCGCCGGTGACCCGGCTCAGCTCGTCGGCCAGGCGATCGACGACCTCCGGGCGCGGCACGATCTCGGCCAGCGCCCAGGCCAGCGCCAGGGCGGTCGTGTCGTGGCCCGCGATCAGGATCGTGATGAGCGCGTCGCGCACCTCCCGGTCGTCGAGCGGCGAGCCGTCCTCGTGCGTCGCCGCGAGCAGGTCGTCGAGCACGTTCTCGCCGCTCGGCGGGTGCTCGCCCCGCCGCCGCGCCGCGATGAAGGCGAACAGGTCGTCGTCGAGGTCGCTCAGCTGCCGGAACAGCGGGACCCACCGCGACCCGCTCAGCCGGTCGATCGGGACGATCGTCATGAGCACCAGGGCGTATCGCTGCCGGCCGTTGGACAGGAACGTCTCGATCTTGCGCTCGAAGCGGTCCATCTCCGGGCCCGGGGCCAGGCCCAGCGCCGTGCGGAGGATGACGCGCAGGGTGATCCGCCGCATCGCCGGCAGGGCGGGGAACGGCGCGCCGCGCGGCCACGACCGCACGGCCTCGAGCGTCTCCAGCCGCATCGCGTCGAAGAACGCCCGCATCCGCTCGCCCTTCAGGGGCGGGACCAGGACGCGGCGCTGCCGCGCGTGCGGGGCCTCGTCGAGCACCAGGACCGAGTGCCGCCCGACGGTCGCGGTGAACAGCGCGTTGGCCTCGCCCGAGTGGAGCACGTCCGGGTCGCCGCGGAAGACCTCGCGGACGGCCTCCGGGTCGGAGAGCATCACGAACCGGCCGTTGCCGGCGACGTCGAGCGTGAAGGCGTCGCCGTAGCGGCGGTGGCACTCGTCGAGCAGCCCGAGCGGGTCGCCCGCGAAGCGGACGAGCTGCCACCAGGCCGGGCGACGAGGGCCCGGGAGGGAGGACTTGCCCTGCGGGCGACGACGGTGGACGACGCGGACATTGGAGAGCTCCGGCCCGACGTCTGTCCCCTCGCTGCCGATCACCCGTCGGCGTCGATCCGGCCTGCTCAGCCAAGATATCAGATGAGGCCGCATGCGCCCTCTCTGTAACGTACCTGTGTCCTCAGGGTGCGTCCGCCATACCTCCGGCAAGCCGCGGGCGAGACCGAGGCAATTGGTCGATCGCGCCGCCGTGTCGTAGACTCAGGTCATGCGGCCTAGTTGGGCCTGGCATCGGGACCGGCGTCAGGTTCTAATCCATGGGACCGGCGATGGCTGCCGGACCCTCGGGATCCGAGACCCTCATGTCGATCCACTTCCACTGCGACGCGTGCGGAAACCCCATCGAGGTGGGCGACCATTTCGAAGGGAAGAGAGGCCACTGCAAGCACTGCGGCCACCGGATCATCGTGCCCGAGCACGCGGCGGTGGCCAGCGAGGGCGACGGGCTGCGGCTCAAGCCGACCGAGGACGACGAGCCGGCGGGCCTGCATGATCACCTGCTCAAGGAGCAAGCCCCGCTCTATGTCCGCCACGCCGAGGCCGAGCCGAAGCCCGAGCCCAAGGCGATCTCCAACGTCGACACCGCGCCGCTGCGGCCCGACGAGCAATACAAGGTCAACGCCCCGACGGCCAAGGTTCACCACAGCTCGGCCGGGCCGCCGCCGTTCTGGTTGCTCATCCCGTCGCTCACGGCCCGGTCGCTGGCGCACATGCTCCGGACGCTCCGCGACTGGGGCTACCTCGTCTCGCTCGCCGGGCTCGTGCTGGCGCTGATCGGGTACATCTTCAAGCTCAAGGGGCGCTCCACACCGGGGTCGTGGTGGCGATCGCGGCGAACATCGAGATGCTCGTCGTCGGCACGGCGTACCTGGTGACGCTCCCGTTCAAGGAGAGCCTGCACCACGGGCTGGCCAACCTGTTCCCGCCGTACGCGTTCTACTACTGGTACACGCGCTGGCCGAAGATGAAGACCCCGGTCAAAAAGACCGTCGGCGCGTTCCTGCCCATCGCGCTGGCGGGCCTGGGGTACTTCCTCTACGAGGACGGGGCGAAGATCGAGGAGGTGGGCGGGAAGGTCATCGAGAAGATCGAGGGGAAGGTCGAGGGGGCGGTCGGCAAGGTCGAGGGCAAGGCGCCGGCGCTCGGCAAGGCGCTCGACGGCGTGCTCGACGAGCCGGGCCAGGAGGCGGCGCCCGCACCCGCGGCCCCGAAGGCTAAGGGGCGCAAGCGATGACGATCGACGGTCTGCTCAAGTTCGCCGTGAGCCAGGACGCCGCCGACCTCCACCTCCAGGCGGGCGTCCCGCCTCGCTTGAGGATCAAGGGGCAGGTCCGCGAGATCGATGCGCCGGTGCTGACCGACGACGTGGTCCGCGGCTACATCCGCGCGATCGCGCCTCGGGTCATCGTCGAGGACATCGACGCGGCCATGGCCCGCGGGTGGGACTTCTCGTACTCGGCGGCCGGCCTGGCGCGATTCCGCGTCAACCTGTTCAGCACGATGGGCCAGCCGGGGATGGTCCTCCGCGTGATCCTGCCCAAGATCCGCACGATCGACGAGCTCCGCCTGCCTCCGGTGATCCGCGAGATCGCCCAGGCCCGCCGCGGCATGACCCTCCTGAGCGGCGCCACCGGCAGCGGCAAGAGCACGACGCTCGCGGCGATGGTCGACCTGTTGAACAGCGACTACTATCTGAAAATCCTCACGATCGAGGACCCGGTCGAGTACGAGCACGCGAGCAAGAAGTCGCTGATGGCGCACGTCGAGGTCGGCCGCGACACGCGAGTCGTTCGAGCACGGCCTCCGCCAGGCGATGCGGCAGGCGCCCGACGTGATCCTGGTCGGCGAGTTGCGCGACCCCGACACGGTCCAGATGGCCCTCCGCGCCGCCGACACCGGCCACCAGGTCCTGGCGACGATCCACGCCGCCAACGCCGCGCAGACGATCGAGCGGCTGCTGGCCATGGTCCCCGGCCCGCTCCAGCCGATCGCCCGCGAGCAGCTCGCCGCGTCGCTGGTCGGGGTCATCGCCCAGCGGCTCACGAACGACAAGGCGGGCCAGCGCCGGCCGGTCGTCGAGGTGTTCCGCGGCGACTCGGTCGTCGCCAAGTACATCATGGAGAACCGGATCAACGACATCGCCGACTACATCGACACCGGCCAGCGCGGGATGCAGACATTCGACAAGCACCTGCTCGACCTGTATCACCAGAGCATCCTCTCCGGGACGCAGGCCCTGGCCGTCGCCACGAATCCGGAGGCGCTGGCGCTGGAGATGAGGATGCCGGGGAGGATCGTGACGAGCGCGTGAAGGCCGAAGCCGCCGTGGTCACTTCCTTGCGGGCGGGGTGGCGCCTCGTCTGTGCGAGCCGTGGTGACCGACGTGAATGAGAACTGCCCTGACGACGCCGACGGCGATGCAATGCGGAGAGTCGCGGCCATGGGCGCCGACATGTCGCGTCCGATGGAGATCGACTTCGTCGTCGCGGTTCCCATGCGTGAGGCCGGAGAAGCCGTCGCTCGGCTCGCAGCGCGCTCCGGATACCGCACCGAGTTAGTCCACGACGAGGAGGACGATGAGTGGGTTTGCTACTGCCGCACGGTGATGCTCCTCACCTATTCAAGGATCGTGGCCGCGCAGTGCGAACTCGATGAGCTAAGCCGGCCATTCGGAGGGCGCAGCGACGGCTGGGGTACATTCGGAGACCCGATCGACGCCTGACGATGGCTTAGGCTAGCTGCTGGCGAAAGGGCGCCCGAAGACGGTGGGCGGAGTACACCCTACGAGGACCGCCCCGCATTAGCGAGCCGCGCGGCGAAGGCGGCGTGCCCGGGCGTGGCGAGGCCGCGCTCGAGCGCGACGATCAAGGCGACGGAATCCTCGGCGAAGAGGGCCGTCGCGTCGAGCCAGAGCCCGGGGAAGGCCTCGGAGCGATACAGACCGTCGTCGCCGGGCGTGATCTCGCCATACACGCCGTCACGGAGGACGAACCAGCGAACCTGCTCCGAGTCGACGCCGACGAACAGGTATTCGCGGACGCCTGTCCGTTCGTACGCTTCCTTCTTCGTGCCTAAGTCGTAGCTCCGGCTCGACTTCGCGACCTCGACGACGAACTCCGGCGGGCCGGAGACGAAGCCGCCGACGATCCGGGTCGATCCCCCCAACTCTTCCGGGATGCGGAGTTGTCGATCGGGCTGTACCTCATCGTCCTCATCCTCGCCACCGAGGTACGTGGTGGCGTTCGCCGCGCTGCCCAGCCCGGGGGTCTTCATCCGATACTGGAAGATCCAGCCCGCGATGAAGTCGTCGAAGTTGCCGTGCTCGTAACCCTGCGGCGACGCCATGTAAACGACCCCGTCGATCAGCTCGGCGCGTACGTTGGGCGGCATCGCCTCATACCGCTCGTGGAACGTGGCGCGGTCGAGCCGCTCGCCGGCGACGAGCGGGGGCAGCACGCGGCGGTCGACGGTGCTCATGGGGTCGCCCTCGGCGGGAGGCTCAGGCGCTCTCCTTCTTCCGCTCCGCCTTCGTCGGCGCCGCGGTCGAGTCGAACAGGCTCTTCTTCTTCAGGACGACGTCGGGCGTGACGATGAACTTGTCCTTGCCCTTGCCCGTCCGGTCGGGGAGCTCGTACATGATGTCGAGCATGATGTCCTCGACGATCGATCGCAGGCCGCGGGCGCCGGTGTCCTTCGCCTTGGCCTTCTTGGCGATCTCGTCGAGGGCGTCGGGGGTGAACTCGAGCTCGGCCCCTTCCATCTCGAAGAACTTCTGGTACTGCTTCACCAGCGCGTTCCGCGGCTCGGTCAGGATCTGCACCAGCGCGTCGACGTCGAGCGGCATCAGCGGGCAGACGATCGGCAGGCGGCCGACGAACTCGGGGATCATGCCGAATTCGAGGATGTCGTCGGACGTGACCTGGTCGAGCAGGGCGCCGAGCTCGCCGTCGTGCTCGGCTCTGGGTCTGGCTGCCGAAGCCGATCGTCTTGCGGCCGATCCGCCGGGCGATGATGTTTTCGAGGCCGACGAACGTGCCGCCGCAGATGAACAGGATGTTCGTCGTGTCCATCTGGATGTACTGCTGCTCGGGATGCTTGCGGCCGCCCTGCGGCGGGACGTTGGCGACGGTGCCTTCGAGCATCTTCAGCAGGGCCTGCTGCACGCCTTCGCCGGAGACGTCGCGGGTGATCGAGACGTTGTGGTTCGTCTTGCCGATCTTGTCGATTTCGTCGATGTAGATGATGCCGCGCTGGGCCGCTTCGAGGTCGAAGTCGGCGGCGTGCAGGAGCTTGAGCAGGATGTTCTCGACGTCCTCGCCGACGTAGCCGGCCTCGGTGAGCGTGGTGGCGTCGCCGATGGCGAAGGGGACGTTGAGGACGCGGGCCAGGGTCTTGGCCAGCAGCGTCTTGCCGCAGCCGGTCGGGCCGATCAGGAGGATGTTCGACTTGTCGAGCTCGACGTCGCCGTCGCTCTCCTCGCCGTGGACGAGCCGCTTGTAGTGGTTGTGGACGGCGACGGAGAGGACCTTCTTGGCGCGGTCCTGGCCGATGACGTACTGGTCGAGCTGTTCCTTGATCTCGCGCGGGGTGGGGATGTCGGTGAAGAGGGTCTTGGGGACGCCCCGGCGGCGGCGTTCCTGGTCGAGGATCGACTGGCAGAGCTCGATGCACTCGCCGCAGATGTAGACGTCGCCGGGCCCTTCGACGAGCGGGCCGACGTCGCGGTAGCTCTTGCGGCAGAACGAGCAGTAGGCGTTCTTCTTGATCCCGCCGGTGGTCGTGCCGGTCGGTCGAGCCGCCGCCGCCCCCGCGCTTGCCGCCGCCGAGCCGCCGCCGCCCGTGACGTCCTTACCCGATGGCATGCGTGGTCCTTTCGTCCCTCGACGCGTCGCCGTCGGCGCGCGTCCGGTCGGTCGAGCGTGCTCGACCGGGAGATTCGATCGGCCGGACTTCTGACGGAAGGGCGATCCTCGCCACGCATCCCTGGCCGCCGGCTCGGACTCGTCCCACCGAACCCCCCTGCGGCCCGCCGGGCCCGGGCCCTCCCGGCCCGCCGCGCCGGGACTTCGACTCGACGATCCGGCCCGCCCTTGCGTTCGACCCGGGGATGATCCTCGTCACTCGTCAACCGGCCTATTCTAAAATACGAACCGGCCCTGAGCAAGGGCGGGCGTCGCGGTTCTGCCAGGGCGGCGTCACAATCGGCGCACGCGGCTGGTTTCGTCGATAAATCAGTGCAATCGTTCGGATTGCGTTCGACGCGGCGGCGCCGTCGATGCGGAGCCTACGACTTCCTCAGCCAGGCGAGCACCCGGCGCGTCGCCGAGCTTCGCGTCACGTCCTCCAGCTCGGCAAACGTCGCCCAGCGCGATTCGATCATCCCCGGGCCCGGCCTCGGCTCTCCTTCCATCTTTCGCGCGAGGTGCACGTCGAGCGTGACGCGGTGCTTGGTCACGCCGAACTTGACGGTCGTCGCGACCGGGCCGACCCGGGCCGAGACGCCCGTGAGGCGGCGGACGCCCTCGGCCAGCGCCACCGGCACGTCGAACGCGCGGCGGGCCGGGTCGGGGCCGGAGAGGTGGATCGTGGGCAATTCCCAGAAGCCTTCCCAGAGCGTCCCCGGGCCGCGCTTCACGACGAGGATTCGGCCCTCGTCGCGCACGGCGACGCAGGCCTCCGAGACCTCGAGCGGCGGCGCCTTCGGCGTCACGATCGGGATGGCATCCTGCCGGCCCCGCTGCCTCGCGAGGCATTCATTCGCCACGGGGCACGTCAGGCACATCGGGCCCCGGGGGACGCACACGAGGGCGCCGAGTTCCATGAACGCCTGATTGAACGTCGCCGGGTCGTCCTCGGGGACGATCCGCCCGGCGGCCTGCCAGAGCCGGGCCTGGGAGCGGGTCGAGCGAAGGTCGTCCTCCCAGTCGAGCCAGCGGGCGAGGACGCGCTGGGTGTTGGCCTCGACGATCGGCGCCGGGCGGCCGAAGGCGAAGGAGAGGATCGCGCCCGCGATGTAGCGGCCGACGCCCGGCAGGGCGCGGAGGGCGTCGGGATCGTCGGGGATCGTGCCGCCGTGGTCGCGGACAACAGCCTGCGCGGCGGCGTGGAGCTGGCGGGCCCGGCGGTAGTATCCCAGGCCTTCCCATGCCTTGACGACGTCCGCCTCGTCGGCCCCGGCGAGGTCGCGGACCGTGGGGAAGCGGGCGAGGAACCGCTCGAAGTAGGGGACGACCGCGGCGACCGTCGTCTGCACGAGCATCGTCTCGGAGACGAGGATCCGGTACGGGTCGCGGTCGACCCGCCAGGGCAGGCGCCGGTGGGCGTGGCCGTACCAGTCGACGAGGCGCGATCGGATGCGCTCGCGCCAGGCGGGGTCGAGGTCGGGGGCGTCGCCGGCCGGTTCGGGGAGGGTCTGCGGTCGGGCCTTGCGCACCATGGTCGTTCGCGGTGGTCAGGGCTGGGTCGGCCCCCGATGATATCGGCCCGGCGCCGCGCGGGCCACCGGCCCATACGACGCCGCGCCGGTCCTGTCGATCATTTCGTGTGCGGGAACTCGTCTATTTAGAGAAATTCTTCTCAAGAGGGATTGACTTCCCGTATGAGGGAAATAAACTGGCCATGTCGAACGCAACGAGTGGTGGCTCGATGACGGGCGGATCGAGGTCGATCCGGAGACGCGAGGGGGACCCCCCAGCCCCTGCGGCCCCACGAGCCTGAGGACTGCGGACCTGTGCCGCGACGGCATGGCCGCCCACGACGTTGCCAATTTAACGAGAGGGGCGGACAATGACGGTCCGGGCGTTAGGTCCCGCAAACGGGATTGCGGCGGGTCGCCGGTCCGAGGGGGCGAATCCCCTGGCGCGGCTGATCCGCATCGTACGGCAGAATGACGACCTGCTGGTCCGGCTCGAGGCCCAGGGGCGGCGACTGGCCCGGGCCCGCGACTACGCCGGCGACCCGATGTCAAACCCCGCCCTGGGCAAGGCGCTGGTGGCGCACGCCCGCGGGGGCTTCGTGAACCTCCTGTCCCTGCTCCGCGAGAACCGCGCCGAGGCCCTGGGCATCCTCAGGGACTGCGGCCACGCGGACGTCCCCAGACCGATGGCGACCGCACCTGTACCTGAGAACTGAAGCCCTGCACCGCGACGGCCGGACGAATCGCACACCTGGATCCGCACCACGGGACTACCGACATGAGCGCGACCGAGACGCAGGGGGCGTCGGCGACCTCCGACCGCCCGAAGACGGCGAAGAAGACCCGCGGCCCGCGGGCGAAGCGGGCCGAGCTGACGCCCGAACAGCGCGAGCTGACCGAGAAATTCATGCCGCTGGCGATGTCGCTGTCGAAGCTGATCAAGCTGAAGTGGTCGCAGCATCGCGACGACATCGACGCGACGGCCCGCCTGGCCCTGGTCGAGGCGGCGCAGGCCTACAACCCGAGGCGGGGCGTGTCGTTCACGCACTTCGCCCGGTTCCGGATCATCGGCGCGATCCGCGACCTCGAGCGCTACCTCTTCAACAAGGCCTACCCCCGCCAGCTCCCCGACATCGCGCGGGCCTTCCACTACGTGCCGGGGGAGCACGAGAGCGGGATGCTCATGCTGATGAGCCGCGAGGGCACCGTCGGCAGGCGACGTCGAGTCGGCCGACGAGGTCGAGCACTGGCTGGCCGCGCTGCCGCCGCGGCACGCCCAGGCCTGCCGCGAGCTCTACGTCACCGGCCTGACCCAGACCGAGGCGAGCCGGCGGATCGGCCTCGTCAAGTCGCGCGTCTGCACCCTGCACGCCGAGGCGCTCGAGCTCCTGCGCAACTCACCCGCCGTCCGCGAGGCGGCGCTGGCGATCGGGCTCGATGTGGGGAGGAATTGAGGAGTGCGGAGTGCGGAGCGCGGAGTGCAGAGTTCAGATGGCGGAGAGACGCAACCTCGTAGAGGAAGGAGGGGATGACCTCATCGAGTCCCGCGGAGAGACGTCGAAGCGGCAAAACGCGTTCACATGGTCCTGACTTGTCCGAACGATCTCCTAAACATGAGGGTTGGAACGATGCTGGTGCTCAAGCGGAAAGAGGGTCAGTGGGTCGAGATCACGCACAAGAGCGGCGACAAGATCCGGATCCGGGTCTACAGGATCCGCGAGGGGTTCCCCAGCCAGCTCGACCTGGCGTTCGACGACGAGGCGCGGAACTTCGAGATCCAGCGCCCGGAGCGGAAGCTCGGGCCGGCGCCGGCCCGGGCCGAGGTCGAGACGGGGCTCGAAGCCGTCGAGGCCGAGGCCGTCTCGTGACCGCGGGCGGGTGAACGTCGATCGATCGGTGCATGGGGCGGCGGGCGGCGGGGGAGCGATCCCCGTCGCCCGTCGTTTCTTCGAATGAGGCGAGCCGAGGTCAGGCGCCGGCCGTCGCGAGAGTCGCGACCGTCCCGGCCGTCGCCGGCTCCGGCTCGACGGTGCGGATGAGGGCGAACTCGGTGCAGCTCGGGAAGAGCGGGCAGCGTACGCACTCGTTCCAGATCTTGTGCGGCAGCTCGGTCTTCTCGACCTGGTGATAGCCGCACTTCTCGAAGAAGCCGGGGACGTAGGTGAGCGTGAAGACGGTCTTGATCTCCAGCTCCCTCGCCGAGTCCCAGCAGGCCTCGAGCAACTTCCGTCCGACTCCCCGCCCGTGTGCGGTCTCGGCGACGGCCAGGCATTTGAGCTCGGCCAGGTCGTCCCAGAAGACGTGCAAGGCGGCACAGCCGATGACCTGCCCGGCGTCGTCGGTCGCCACGTAGAACTCGCGGATCGACTCGTACAGCTCGCCCAACGAGCGGCGGATCATCAGCTTACGATCGGCGAACGTGCGGATCAGTTCCTGGATAGCCGGCACGTCGCCGACGCGAGCAGGGCGGATGTTCAATCGAGGGGCCCCCAAGCCCCGGGCGCGACCCCGGGCGTTCTTGCCATAACCCCGCGGCCGTCCGAACTTACGGACCGTCCCGGGGCGAGTGGAACATTCTAGGTGGGTGCGGTCGGGAATCAAGCGGGATTCTCGCTGGACGGGCTTCGCGTTACCGTCTGGTTTGGCCATTTTGGACGCCGAGTCTCGAAAACCAGGTGTCCGAACGGCGAGGGAGGACGGCGCGAGCCGGGCGTCGGGGGCGCCTGCCACTCGCCGATGTCGCGGCCGCACGCTATCTTCTAGGGCGATGCGAGGTGCCTCGGCTCCGGGGACGCCCTGTCTCCGGAGTCGGGCCGATCGTGGTCCGCACGGCGGATCGCGGAGGCCTTCGCCCCATCGCGTAAGAAGGAAGTCTCCCGGATGAGTGTGTCGACGATCGGACGTGCCGCGCCGGCATCGGAGCCGGGGCGGGAGGCGGCGTCGCCGCTGATCGACCCGAGGGGCGAGGCGCCGATCCGCGCCGAGCTGTTCGGGATCGAGCATCTCGAGGAGCACGCCCGCCGCCTGGCCGCGGCGTGCCGGCTGGCCCCGCCGGCGCGGCGGCCGAGCCCGCTGCTGGAGCGGTTCGCCGAGAACGGCGTGGCGCTGGCGCGGGCCCACAAGGAGATCCTCGCCGGCTTCGACCGCCGCGAGGGCCGCGGGCTCGACGCCGAGTGGCTCGTCGACAACTACCCGGTCATCGACGACGTCCTCCGCGAGATCAAGCAGGACCTGCCCTCGGGCTACGACGCCGAGCTGCCCAAGCTCGCCGTCGAGCCCCTGGAGGGGTACCCCCGCGTCTTCGCGCTGGCCCTGGCCCTGGTGGCGCACACCGACAGCGGGTTCGACGAGGCGCGGGTCACGCGGTTCGTCGACACGTTCCAGTCGGTCGCGCCGCTGACGATCGGCGAGCTCTGGGCGGTGCCGACGATGCTCCGGCTCGTGCTGCTGGAGAACCTCCGCCGCCTGGCCGACGAGATGCTCCGCGGCCGCGCCAGGCCGCCGCCGGGCCGAGGAGTGGGCCGCGGCCCACCTGGAGGCGACGCAGCACGACGGCACCGTGGCGAAGTCCGTCCCGACGATCGACACGCCGCCGGGCGACGTCGAGTCGAAGGCCTACGTCGTCCGTCTGCTCGAGCTGCTCCACGACCAGGGTCCCGGCGCCTCGGCGGCGCTGGACCGGATAGCCGCCGACCTGCACCGACACCACGTCGACCCGGACGAGCTCCTCCGCGAGGAGCACCGCCGCCAGGCCGCGAACCAGGTCTCGATCGGCAACGCCGTCACCAGCCTCCGCCTGCTGGCGGCGCTCGACTGGAACGCGTTCTTCGAGCGATCTAGCCGGGTCGAGGCCGTGCTCCGCGAGGACCCGGCGGGCCTGTACACGCGGCAGGACTTCTTCACCCGCGACCGGACCCGCCAGGCCGTCGAGCGGATCGCCAAGGGCTCGGGCCTCGAGGAGGTCGAGGTCGCCCGCCGCGCCGTCGAACGCGCCCGCGCGGGCCTGGCGATGGGCACGGCGCGGGGCACGGTCGGGTTCTACCTGCTCGACAAGGGGCTCCGCGACTTCGAAGACGAGACTCGGCTACCAGCCCAAGGGGCCGCGAGCGGCCTGCTCCGGTTCGTGCTCGGCCATCCGCGGCTCGTCTACTTCGGCTCGATCGGCCTGCTGACGGCCGCTGCTGATCGCGCCATTCGCGGCGCTCGGGCTGGCGGCGGGGCCGTGGATCGTCGCGCTGATCGCGCTCGTGCTGCTGATCCCGGCGAGCGAGGTGGCCGTCGGGATCATGCACCACGTCCTGACGCTCTCGCTGCCGCCGCGGGTGCTGCCCAAGCTCGACTTCCGCGACGGGATCGCGGCCGACTGCCCGACGTTCGTCGTCATGCCGAGCATGCTCGTCCGGCCCGAGAGCGCGGCGACGCTGCTCGAGCGGCTGGAGATCCACTTCCTCGCCAACCCCGACCCGCAGCTCCGGTTCGCGCTCCTGACCGATTTCGCCGACGCGCTCGAGGAGCACCGGCCCGAGGACGAGGGGTACGTCCGCTCGGCGCTCGACGGCGTCGCGGAGCTGAACCGGCGGTACGCGCCGGCCGGGCCGGACAAGTTCTTCCTGTTCCACCGCAAGCGGCTCTGGAACCCGAAGCAGGGCGTCTGGATGGGCTGGGAGCGGAAGCGCGGCAAGCTCTCGGAGTTCAACCGCCTGCTCCTCGGCGCGAAGGACACGAGCTATTCGCGACGTGAGCGTCGACCTCGACGCGCGTGCCGAGGACGCGGTTCGTGATCACGCTCGACGCCGACACGATGCTGATCCGCGACACGGCCCGGCGGCTGGTCGGCACGATCGCCCACCCGCTGAACCTGCCCGTGTTCGACCGCGAAGGCGGGCCGGGTCGTCGAGGGGTTCGGCGTGCTTCAGCCGCGGGTGAGCATCCACCTGACGGGGGCGTCGCGGTCGCGGTTCACGCGGCATCCTGGCCGTCGTCGGCGGGGATCGACCCGTACTCGACGGCCGTCTCCGACGTCTACATGGACCTCTTCGACGCCGGCAGCTTCACCGGCAAGGGCGATCTACGACGTCGACGCCTTCGAGGCCGCCACCGGCCACACGTTCCCCGAGAACCAGATCCTCAGCCACGACCTGATCGAGGGGAACTACGCCCGCTGCGGGCTGGTGATCGGACATCGAGCTGTTCGACGACTTCCCGGCCCGCTACCACGCCTACGCCCGCCGCGAGCACCGCTGGGTCCGCGGCGACTGGCAACTGCTCCCCTGGCTCGGCCCGACGGTGCCGACGCCCGACGGCCCGAGGCCGAACCCGCTGCCGGCGCCCGAGCGGTGGAAGGTCTTCGACAACCTGCGGCGGAGCCTGGTGCCGCCTTCGGTCGTGCTGCTGCTCGTGCTCGGCTGGACGGTGCTGCCGGGCCCGGCGTGGCTCTGGACGCTGCTGGCGCTGGCGGTGCCGGCGCTGCCGCTGGTGCAGCACGTCTCGGGGGCGCTCATCGGCGCCGTGCGGAAGGGCTCGCTCGCGCCGCTCGGGGCGCTGCGGGACGTGCCGGCGACGGCCATGCAGTCGGGGCTGACGATCGCGTTCCTCGCCGACCAGGCGCGGCTGCTCGTCGACGCGATCGCGCGGACGCTCGTCCGGCTGTTCGTCACGCACAGGAAGCTGCTCGAGTGGGAGACCGCCGCGGCGACCGAGCGGCGGCTCGGCACGGGGGTCATCCAGTTCTTCCAGACGATGTGGCCGGCGCCGGCGATGGCGCTGGCGTTCGGTGGGCTGGTGGCGGCGGCAAACCCGGCGGCCCTGCCGGCCGCGGCGCCGGTGCTGCTGGCGTGGCTCGGCTCCCCGCTGGTCGCGTACTGGGTCAGCCAGCCCGGCAAGAAGGCCGAGGAGCCGCTGACCGAGGACGAGCGCGACGCCCTGCGGCGGATCGCCCGGCGGACCTGGCGGTTCTTCGAGACCTTCGTCGGCGACGCCGACCACTGGCTCCCGCCCGACAACTTCCAGGAGGAGGGGGGCGACCGGGTCGCGCACCGGACCTCGCCCACGAACAAGGGCTTGCTCCTGATCTCGACCCTGGCGGCGCACGACCTCGGCTACCTCGGCCTCCGGCGCTCGTCGACCGGCTCGAGAAGACGATGACGACGCTCGAGGCCCTGCGACCGGCACCGGGGCCACTTCTTCAACTGGTACCGGACCGACACGCTCGAGCCGCTGCCGCCGGCGTACATCTCGACGGTCGACAGCGGCAATATGCTCGCGTGCCTGGTCGCGCTGCGGGGCGGGCTCCGCGAGCTGGCGAGCGAGCCGATCGTCGGGCCGTCGGCGGCCCACGGGCTGGCAGACTCGGTCGGGCTCGCGCTGGAGTCGCTCCGCGCGGCGAGGGCGAGCGTCGCGCCGAAGGGTTTCGCGGCGATGGAGGCCGCGCTGCTCGACCTCGCGAAGAAGCTCGACGCGCCGCCGGACGAACGTCGCCGGCTGGGACGAGTGGCTCGGCTCGCTCGAGTGGGCGGCGACCGAGGCCCTCGGCCGCGCCCGGGCCATGCCCGACGGCGACGCCGAGCGGGCCGACGGGCTGATCGCCTGGCTCCAGGCGTTCGACGAAAGCGTCCGCGAGCACCGCGCCGACCTGGCGGTCCTGCGAGGGGACGAGATCGGCCGGACCTCCGAGCCTCCTCGGCCTCGCCCCCCGCTTCCCGGCGGCGGCCGACCTGCTGGCGCGGATCCGCACGATGAGCGACCGCGCCGGGGTGTTCATCAAGGAGATGGACTTCGCGTTCCTCTACAAGGACGACCGGCACCTCTTCTCGATCGGCGCCAACCTGGCGCAGGACCGGCTCGACGCCTCGTGCTACGACCTGCTGGCGAGCGAGTCGGCCCTGACGAGCTACCTGGCCGTGGCGCGGGGCGAGGTGCCGAAACGGCACTGGTTCCAGCTCAACCGGCCGTACATCAAGGTCGCCGGGCGGATCGGCCTGCTCTCCTGGGGCGGGACGATGTTCGAGTACCTGATGCCCCGCCTGCTGATGCGGACGCTGCCCGGCACGCTCATCGACCTGATGATCCGCGCCACGATCGCGCGGCAGATCGAGTACGGCCGGCAGGGGGGCGTGCCGTGGGGGATCTCCGAGTCGGGCTTCGCGTCGCAGTATCCCGACGGCGACTACCAGTACCAGTCATTCGGCGTGCCCGGCCTGGGCCTGAAGCGCGGGCTGGCGCGCGACCTGGTGGTCGCCCCCTACGCGACGGCGCTGGCCGCGATGGTCGAGCCCCGCGAGGCGCTGGTGAACTTCCGCCGGCTCGAGGGCGAGGGGGCGCTGGGGCATTACGGCTTCTACGAGGCGATCGACTACACGCCCGAGCGGCTCGAGCACGGCGAGCGGTCGCGCGGTCGTCCGGTCGTACATGGCGCACCACCAGGGGATGAGCCTGATCGCCCTGGCGAACGCGACGCTGGGCGACCCGATGCCGCGGCGGTTCCACCTCTCGTCGGTCGTCCGGTCGTCGGAGCTGCTCCTCCAGGAGCGGCTGCCGCGCGAGGTGCCGTTGATCGAGACGCCCGACGCTGACGAGACGCCCGACCTGACACTGGTCGACGGCCGCGCCGCGGCGGCGGCGCACCCGCCGATGATCCGGCGGATCGGCTCGGCCTCGACCCCCTCGCCGCGGACGCACCTGCTCTCCAACGGCAGCTTCGCCGTGATGATCACCAACTCCGGCGCCGGCTACAGCACGTGCGGCGGGATCGACGTGACCCGCTGGCGCGAGGACGCCACGCGGGACTGCTGGGGCGAGTTCGTCTACGTCCGCGACCTCGCCTCGGGCCTCGTCTGGTCGGCCGGCTACCAGCCGACCCGCAAGCCGCCCGACGACTACGAGGTCGTCTTCTCGGCCGACAAGGCGAGCTTCCGCCGCCGCGACGAGGGGATCGAGACCAGGATGGAGGTCACCGTCACCCCGGAGCGCGACGCCGAGCTCCGCCGGGTGACGCTCACCAACTTCGGCACCACCCCGCGCGAGCTCGACGTCACGAGCTACGCCGAGGTCGTGCTCGGCCCGCGCGGGGCCGACCTGGCGCACCCGGCGTTCAACAAGCTCTTCCTCGAGACCGAGTGGCTTCCCGACGTGGGGGTGATCCTGCGCGGCGGCGGCCGAGGTCGGACGACCAGGCAGCCGACTGGGCGATGCACGGGTCGTCGGCCGACGCCGGGGCCGGCGACGCCGGAGTTCGAGACCGACCGCGCGAAGTTCCTCGGCCGGGGCCGGACCCCGGTCTCGCCCGCGGCGCTCGACCCGGGGGCGACGCTCTCGGGTTCGGTCGGCGCGGTGCTCGACCCGATCTTCAGCATCCGCCGCCGGATCCACCTCGAGCCGGGCGGCTCGCGCGATGGTCGCCTTCGGCACGGCGATCGTCCGCGACCGGCGACGAGGCCCTGGTCCTCGCCGGCGCAGTGCCGCGAGCCGAGCAACGTGGCGCGCGCCTTCGACATGGCCTGGGCCCAGAGCCAGGTCGAGCACCGCCACCGCCGCTGGTCGCCCGAGGAGGCCGTGCGGTATCAGCGGCTCGGCGCCCACCTCGTCTTCGCCGGGGCGGCCCAGCGGTCGGAGCCGGGCGTGATCGCCGCCAACGCGCTGGGCCAGCCCGGCCTCTGGCGCGCCGGCGTCTCGGGCGACCGGCCGATCGCGCTGGTCCGCGCTCGACGGAGCCCGAGGAGCTGCCACTGGCCGCCGAGACGCTCGACGCCCACTCCTACCTCCGCCACAAGGGGCTGCATTTCGACCTCGTGCTGCTCGACGAGCGGCCGTCGTCGTACAACGACGCGCTGCACAAGGAGATGATGGAGCTCGTCCGATCGAGCCACTCGGCCGACCTGATCGACGAGCCGGGCGGCGTGTTCGTCCGCGACGCCGACGCGCTCGGGCCCGAGGTGACGACGCTGCTCCAGGCGGCGGCGCGGGTCGTCCTGGTCGGCGGCACGGGGCCGCTGGCGGCGCAGCTCGACCGGGTCGAGCGGCCGCGGTCGCTGCCCTCACCCCTGGAGACGACCCGCGACCGCGAGGCGATCGAAGCGGTCGAGCTCGCCGCGCCCGGCCGACCTGGCCTTCCCCAACGGGCTGGGCGGCTTCACGCCCGACGGCCGCGAGTACGTCGTGGTCGTCCGCGCGGCCGAGAACCCGGCCACCCGGCGCAACGGCAAGCCGAAACGCGAGCCGGCGCCGCGACTCGTGCTGCCGCCGGCGCCCTGGGTCAACGTCGTGGCCAACCCCGCCGCCGGTTTCCTCGTCTCCGAGGCCGGCTCGGGCTATACCTGGGCGGCCAACAGCCAGGCGAATCGGCTCACGCCCTGGAGCAACGACCCCGTCTCCGACCCGCCGGGCGAGGTCGTCTACCTCCGCGACGAGGACACCGGCGCCGTCTGGTCCCCGACGCCGCTACCGGTCGCCGACTCGGCCGCCGGTGCTCGTCCGCCACGGCCAGGGTTACACGACGTTCGAGCGCCGGACGCCACGGCCTCGACCACACGCTGACGCTCTTCGTCCCGCCCGACGACCCGGTCAAGGTCGTCCGGCTCGACCCTGACGAACCACGGCGCGACCGCCCGCCGCGCTCTCGGCGACCTATCTACGCCGAGTGGGTCCTCGGCACGACCCGCGACGGCTTCGCGGCCTTCGTCGTCACCGAGGTCGACGCGGAGACCGGCGCCCTCCTCGCGCGGAACCCGTACAACGCCGACTTCGCCGGCCGCGTGGCCTTCGCTCGACGTCGACCGCCGGCCGCAGGACGCTCACCGGCGACCGCGCCGAGTTCCTCGGCCGCAACGGCTCGGTCGCGGCTGCCCGCGGCGCTGGCGCGGGCCGGCCTCTCGGGCCGCGTCGGCGCGGCGCTCGACCCCTGCGGGGCCGTGCAGGCGGCGATCGAGCTCGCCCCCGGCGAGTCGACCGAGGTCGTCTTCCTGCTCGGCCAGGGCGGACGGCCTGACGCACGGCCCGCGACGCTGATCAGTCGCTACCGCGACCCCGCGGGCGTCGGCGACGGCGCTCGAGGCGGTCGAAGGCCGCATGGGACGGCGTCCTCGGCGCCGATCCAGGTGCAAGACGCCCGACCCTGCGCTCGACCTGCTGGTCAACCGCTGGCTGCTCTACCAGGCGCTCGCGCTGCCGCGTCTGGGGCCGGTCGGCGTTCTACCAGTCGGGCGGCGCCTACGGCTTCCGCGACCAGCTCCAGGACGTCGATGGCCCTCGTCTACGGCGCGCCCGGCGAGGCGCGCGCGCAGATCCTGCGCTCGGCCGTCGCGCCAGTTCGTCGAGGGCGACGTGCAGCACTGGTGGCACCCGCCCGCCGGGCGCGGCGTCCGCACGCGCATCTCCGACGACCTCCTCTGGCTCCCCTACGTCGCCGCCCATTACGTGACGACGACCGGCGACGCCGGCGTCCTCGACGAGGTCGGTGCCGTTCCTCGACGCGCCCGACGCTCCGGCCCGACCAGGAGGAGGACTACGGCCTGCCGGCGGTGTCGCGAGAAATCGGCGACACTCTACGAACACTGCGTGCGCGCCCTCGAACGCGGCTGACCGTGCTCGGCGCCCACGGCCTGCCGCTGATGGGCACCGGCGACTGGAACGACGGCATGAACCGCGTCGGCGACGAGCGGCAAGGGCGAGAGCGTCTGGCTCGGCCTGGTTCCTCATCGCCGTGCTCAAGCGGTTCGCCGGGCTGGCCGAGGCGCGCGGCGACGCGGCCACGGGCCGGGACGTTGCCGGGCAGCGGCCGAGTCGCTGCGCGCCGCGGTCGAGAAGCACGGCCTGGGACGGCGACTGGTATCGCCGCGCCTACTTCGACGACGGCACGCCGCTCGGCTCGGCCCAGAACGACGAATGCCGGATCGACTCGATCGCCCAGACGTGGGCCGTGATCTCCGGCGCCGGCGACCCCGAGCGGGCCAGGCAGGCGATGGCCGCGGTGGACGACCAGCTCGTCAAGCCGGACGACCGGACTGATCCTGCTGTTCACGCCGCCGTTCGACCACGGCACGCTCCACCCGGGCTACATCAAGGGCTACCTGCCGGGCATCCGCGAGAACGGCGGCCAGTACACGCACGCCGCGACCTGGGTCGTCCTGGCCGCCGGCCCTGCAGGGCCGCGGCGACCACGCGCTGCGAGCTGCTCGAACCTGCTCAACCCGGTCCGCCACGCCGCCGACGCCGGCGGGGGTCGAGCGCTACAAGGTCGAGCCTTACGTCGTCGTGGCCGACGTCTACGGCCGCCCGCCCCACGTCGGCCGGGGCGGCTGGACGTGGTACACCGGCTCGGCCGCGCTGGCTCTAGCGGGTCGCCGTCGAGGACGATCCTCGGTTTCCGCTCGCGGGGCGATCGGCTCGATCATCGAGCCGTGCGTCCCGAAGGACTGGGCCGGCTTCGAGCTGGCGTACCGGCATCGCTCGGCGACGTACCGGGTTGTCGTCGAGCGGGGGGCGGCGCGTCGGTGACGGTCGACGGACGAATTGTCGAGGGCGGCGAGATTGCCCTGGCCGATGACGGCCAGGTGCATGAGGTGCGGGTTACGATCCCGTAGGCGCCTCGGTGTCGAAGAGCGGGAAGGCAGAAAGCGAAGAGCGGAATCAGAAGCTGTACGGTCCCGGCCTGATACTTTTCCCGCCATCGCGCCTCGATTCCTCCCTTCCTGCGATTCCAGGGCAGGAAATCCGCGCCGCTCGAACCCGCGGCCAGGCCTCGAAGGCCGGCCGCGGGAAGTTTTGAACGCGTTTGGACAAAAAGGATCAGTCGTCGCGACGCCCGCGGACCATCAGGCCCCGGCGGACTTGGAGATGGCTGACGGGGAGCGAGGCCTCGCTCAGCAGAGCGACGAGGCGATTCTCGACGGCCTGCGAGGGGGTCAGCTCCGAACGCTCATCGACCGCGATGACTTCGTCGGTCGAGGCGCAAAGGCGAGGGGTGGCGAAACGTTCGGCGTCATCGGTCCGTCGGGTCGAAGAGGCGGTCGGCATCCATGAGGACGAGGCGAGGGACATAGGGTTCGAGTTCTCAGGCCTGAGGAGTCGGGGGGCGACATTCATGGTGGGACACTCCTTTGCTGCGTCAGCCCGGACGGGCCAATCGCACGGTGCCGGTACTCCGGCAAACAAGGTGCCAAGCTAGAGTACGCGAATTGCCCACCAAATCGCAAACGATGAGCAGGCAATCTCCCGTATTTTTATGAAGTGGTCCGGACCACGATCGTGAATTCCGGGTGAATGCCGCCGAACCGGGCAGGAGACGCCCGCGATGGGGCAACGGGCCGCCTCGAAGGATGGACCGATGAATCCCGCATCAATCTCGCGTCGCCCATCTTGCCCTCCCGCGCGCGGCCCGCTAGCATATGTGCTTCACACGGCGACGAGCATCGGTATGGACGTTGCATTCGCCGCGGAGTCCGGTCCCGGTCGGCGGGCCGGATCGGCGTCCGCGGCCCGTTCCCGTCTCCCGACGAAGCGGCAGCCGGGTGATCCCACGCCTTCCCATTCCCTCTCGGATTGGGCCGCCTGATCCCCTTTCTTCCCATTTCCACACCACACATCACCCCATTCGCGGGCACGTCGCGGGTCACCCGAGGGCAACCATGGGTCAGGAGCAGGTCGGGGCGTCGAAGGGCCTGGTGCGCGAACTCGGCTCGATCGCCCGGTGCGGGCAGCAGGTCTGGACGATGGTCCCACGGGGGAGGAAGCTCTCCCTGGCGGCCGCCCTGGCGGTGATGGCCGTCGTCGGCTTCACCAACGCGCGGATCCCGCTGGCCATCGGCTCGCTCGTCGACCGGGTCCAGAAGGGGATCGAGTCGGGCCTCGACCGGGGCGCGATCTGGCAGGTCGCCCTCTTCTACCTCGGGATGATCGGCCTGGCCTTCCTCGTCCGCGAGATCATGAACGTCCTCCGCCGCTACCTCGTCGAGAGCGTCTGCGCCAGGTGGATAAGGACCTCTGCGTGCGGCTGGTCGGGCATCTGATGATGGTCGACCTCGGTCGGATGTCGCGCGAGCAGGTCGGCTCGCTCCACGGGCGGATCCACCGCTCGGTCGAGGGGTTCGTCCGGCTGCTCCGCGTCACGTTCCTCGACTTCGTCCCGGCGATCCTCTTCGGCGTCTTCGCGCTCCAGGCGGCGATCTCGAAGCAGCCCGGTCGTCGCCCTGGCCATGCTCTGCGTGGCGCCGATCTCGATCGGGCTGACGGTCTGGCAGCTGATGTCCCAGAAGGGAATCCGCCTCGGCCTCATGCGGATCCGCGAGGCGATGGACGGCACCGTGGTCGAGCAGCTCACCGGGCTCGATTACGTCCGCGCCGCGAACACGCACGAGCAGGAGGTCCGCCGTGTCGAGGCGGCGGCCGAGCGGCGGCGGGCGCGGGAGGTGAAGCACCACTTCCAGATGTCGCTCTTCGGCTCCGGCAAGGCGCTCAACGAGGGGACTCTTCCACCTGCTGGTCATCGCCGTCGCCGTCGGCTTCCTGATCGCACGGCAAGATCCAGGCGGGCGACGTGCTCACGTTCTCGATGCTGTTCCTGACCGTGCTGGCCCCGCTCAACGAGATCCACCGGTTCGTCGACGAGGCGCACGAGAACAGCCTCCGCGTCGGCGACCTGCTGGCGATGCTCGACGAGCCGGCCGACCGCTCGTTCCACCCGGCGCACCCGATCGAGCCGCGGCTTGCGCCGCGACGTACCGCTCTTCGTGGCCGACAACCTCCACGTCAAGTACAAGACGCCCGACGGCAAGACCCGCCGCGCCCTCGACGGCCTGTCGCTGACGATCCGCCACGGCGAGACGATCGGCGTCGCCGGCCGCTCGGGCTGCGGCAAGTCGACCTGGCTCCGCGTGATGATGCGGCTGGTCCATCCCAGCTCGCGGCTCGGCCTACCTCGGCGGCGTCCCGCTCGAGTCGGTCACCCGCGAGGCGATCGGCCGGCTCTTCGGCTACGTCGGCCAGAACCCGTTCGTCTTCTCCGGGCACGATCGCCGAGAACATCGCCTACGGCAACGACGGCGCGACCCGCGAGCAGATCGAGGAGGCCGCGCCGCCGGGCCTGCCTGCACGACGAGATCGTGGAGATGCCCGGCGGCTACGACGCCGTCGTCTCCGAGCGGGGCCAGAACCTCTCCGGCGGCCAGCGGCAGCGGCTGGCGCTGGCCCGGATCTTCCTCAAGAACCCGCCCGATCCTGATCCTCGACGAGGGGACGTCGGCCCTGGACAACATCAGCGAGCGGCAGGTCCAGCGCGCCATCCAGGCGCGCGCGGGCCGACCGGACGGTGATCCTCGTCGCCCACCGGCTCTCGACCCTCCGCGACGCCGGCCGGATCTTCGTCTTCGACGAGGGCCAGGTCGTCGAGACCGGCACCTACGACGAGCTCGTCCATCGCGGCGGCGCCTTCGCCGAGCTCGTCCACTCGGCCGGCGGCACCCGGTCCCGCATCTCACGATCCCCGCCCGCCCGGTCGAGCTGCCCCGGTGCCCGGGCGGTCGAGATCTGCCGCCGTGTGACCCGAGGGTCCGCTATGCGGACCGTCGAGATCTTGCAGGCGGTCTGACGACGGCGGACCCCTACGAGGATTCTCCGATGTCTGCCGAAGAGCTCCGCGCCCGCCAGGCCCCGCTCAAGGACGCCTACCGGGAAGATCCCGGCGAAGGCCCGGCAGACCCTCCGCGCCGAGGGCATGCTCGACCCGGAGAACATCGCCTGCCGCGTCGAGACGCCCGCGGGCATGGCCGAGGCGGGGCTGCACGCGGCGGCCGGCGGCGACGGCCACTGGGCCTGCTCGGGCGACATGCTCCTGCAATCGCTCGCCGCCTGCGCGGGCGTGACGCTGACGGCCGTCGCCACGGCGCTCGGCATCCCGCTCCGGGGCGGCAAGGTCATCGCCGAGGGCGACCTCGACTGGCGCGGCACGCTCGGCGTGAGCAAGGAGACGCCCGTCGGCTTCTCGGCGATCCGGCTCCGCTTCGAGATCGACTCCGACGCCACCGACGAGCAGCGCGCGAACCTGCTCCGCCTGGCCGAGCGCTATTGCGTGATCGAGCAGACGCTCAGGAACCCGCCGGCGATCACGGCGACGATCGAGGCCGCTCACTCGGCCTGACCGTCGAAGACCGGCGCGTACGCCAGGCGGTTGAGGCCGACGGTTCGCTTCATCCAGGCGCTGGTCTGCCAGTTGTCGACCACGGGCCCCTCGGGGACGATCGGCGGCAGGTTCAGCACGAAGTGATGGGCCAGGGCGGCGACGAACGGCTCGTACATCGCCCGCAGCTCGGCGAACTTGGCGACGGCCGCCGCGTCGTCGCGGACCTCGACGCCCGAGCGCGCGGAGCTCGTCGAGGAACGAGCGGAAGCCGGCCTCGGAATACCGCGGGGCGTCGAGCTCGCGGGGCGGGCGCGGAAGATCTGCGAGAGGTCGACGGCGACGTGCCGGGCCATGGCGAAGGTCAGCCCCGCCTGGTATGCGGTCGACCCCCGCGACCACCGACATGTTCAGGGCGCAGGCGTCGAGCATGGTCGTCAGCGCGGCGAGCCACGACTGGTTGTCGTGCTGCGACCGGTAGTAGCGGCAGCACCGGGAACGACAGGTGGCTCTCGAGCACCTCGGCGGCCCACCGCTCCCACTCCTCGAGGAGCCGCGTCGACCTCGTCGAGCTGGCCGGTCGGCGCGACGCGGAGCAGCCCCTCGGCCGCCGACGGCGGCGAGCCGGCGCGGGCGTCGAGCAGCGAGATCGTCGATCTCGCGCCGCGAGAACGCGGCGTAGAGCACCGGCAGGTAGCCGATGATCGACCGCCAGGAACGCGAAGCCGATGCCCGCCTCGGCCACGGCGAGCATCCGGCCGAGCGGGTCGGCGGGCGTGACGTCGCCGAAGCCGAGCGTGAAGAAGGTCGTCCCGCTCATGTAGAGGTAATCGATGCGGGTCGCGGAGGCCGCCCGGGCGTGTTCAGCGGCGTGCCGAGCGCCTGGTGCAGCTCGGCGAAGCCGATGATCAGGCCCGACGGCCCACGCCATGAAGAGGACCAGGATCGACATCGGCCCGTAGAGGCTGAGGAAGTTCTCGCGGCGCCGGCCCGGCGGCATCCTCCGGCCGATCGCCGACCAGGGCATCCAGGTGTATCGATAGAAGAGCCGCGCGAACCGGAAGGCCCGCGTCACGCGGCGGGGCAGGAGCATCGCCTCGAACCCGTCGAGCAGGACCAGGACGATCAGGAGCACGCTGCACAGCGCCAGGACGATCGACATCTCCGGCCCCCGGGAGGAATGCGTGGAGTTCCGATGTGGAGCGTGAGGTCTTGGCAATCGCTTTCTCAAGACAAGGCGCGCTATTGCCTGTCCATCGGTCGACGGTCCACTTCCTGGGGTGCCATTGTACGAGCCCGGGCTGCAGGTGCAACACTGTCAAGATGGTGTCACAGTCGAGCAGATTAGCGATTTTTGACTCTACCGAATTTTCTGTCTGGGGAAGGTGCGGGATTTGCTCGTGTGCGAGGCACTTCCGCCCCCACCTCCCATCTAGGGTGCAAAGTCGACGGTTGACGCGAGGATCTTCGGATCGGAGTCCCCGCTGACGTGGGCGGGGGATCAACGACAAGGGCCTCGTCTCGCCCCACGCCTCGGGGCCGAGTCGGAGTCGTCGTTGCCTCATCGACCATCCAGTTATGCTCACCCTCGGAGAATTCATCATGGCTCGTCCCGGAACAGACAACAGCCCGAAGCAGGAAGTCGGCACCGAGTCGCGCCGGTCGTTCCTTCGCACGGCGACGGTCGCCGCGCCGGCCGCCGCGGCGGCCCTGGCCGCCGGCGGCCTGATCCCGTCGGCGCAGGCCGCGGGCCCGTCGAATTATCCCAGCCTCTTCCCGGGGCAGAACGCCCGCAACTTCGCCGAGATCCGCAACGACGAGAACGCCCACGTCGCGTACCTCCGGAACGCGCTCGGGTCGAACGCCTTCGCCCAGCCGCAGTTCCAGAACCTGGCGATCCCCGCGAACAACGTGAACCTGTTCGTGGCGACGTCGGCGATCTTCGAGAACACCGGCGTGGGCGCCTACCTCGCGGGCGGAGCGTTCCTGACCCAGCCGACCCTCGTCAAGGCGGCGAGCATCCTCACCGTCGAGGCGAACCACTCGGGCTATCTCAACACGCTGATCAACTTCCCGATCGTCCTGAACGCCGAGACGCTCGCCCTGCCGTTCTCGCTGATGGGCGTGCTCGTGAACATCAAGCCCTACGTCGTCGACATGACGTTCGCCGACTCGCTCGTCGCGGCCATCGGCACGACGCCGTCGGCGGAGAACGACGTGGCGATCCTCCGCTTCGCGCTGCTGCTCGAGTACCTCGAGGCGACGTTCTACAACACGAACGTCCAGACCTTCTTCGGCGTCTGAACCGCTGTCGCCCCGGGCCGGCCACCGGCCGGTCCGGGCGCCTCAGACGTCGGCGATCACGACGTCCATGCCCTCGGACTCGCGGAGCAGCCGGTCGAGGATCGAGCCGCCGAGGACGCGGCTGAACCACGGCCGATGGCTCCGGCCCATGACGATCACGCGGATCTCGTATTCCCGCGCGAAGGCGAGCATCGTGCTGGTCGCGTCGGGCCCGCGGAACATCATCGGCACGCCGCCGAGCTACTCGGGCAGCTCCAGGTTCTTCGCCAGCACGCGCCGGGTCACCGCGTCGGCCTTGGTGAAGTCCTCGGCCGGCGTCTGGATGTAGACGGCGTACCACGGCACGTTCAGGCGGTCGGCCAGTCGCGTCGCCTTGCGGAGCAGGGCCGGGGCGTCCGGGCTCCGGCCCGAGAGGCCGGCCACCACCCGCTCCCAGGCCGAGGGCGGCGCCCGGTCGGCATCGGCGGGGCGGAGCGCGATGATCGTCGCGACCGCCGCGCCGCCGGCCAGCGCCCCGTACATGAGGCGGACCGACACGGCCGCCGCCTCGCGGGCCCGGCGATTCTCGTCCTCCATGTTCTTCAGGTTGAGGTTGAGCACGTCGTCGGCCTTCGCCTTGATGGAGTTGAAGAGCGGCAGGAGCTGGGCGAAATAGAGCTTGGTCCGCTCCTCCTTCGCCGACGGCGGCAGCGCCAGGGAGCGATCGGCCAGCTTCATATAGCGAACCACAAGCGACGCCAGCGCGTCGGCCAGCTCCTGCTCGCTGGGAGCGCGACGTTGCCGCGTTCGACGCCGAGCTGCGCCGCGAACTTCGGCCGAGATTCGTGGAACTGCGACCGGGCCTGCTCCTCGTCGCCGCCGATCGCGAAGAGCAGGGCCGAGTCCATGCGCCCGAGCGCCTCTTTCATCCCCTCGGCGGCCAGGACGCTCGTGCGGTTCTCGCGGAGGATCACGTCGATCTTCCCGCCCAGCCGGAGGAACAACCTGATCGCCCAGAGCCCCAAGCCGACCACCATGGCCAGCAGGGTTCCGCTCGATACGAGATGACCGGCTGGGGCGACGGCCGTGCCGTGGCAGTGGTCGGAGCCACAAGTGACTGATCCAACGAGGATGGGGTCGGAGCCGCCTCGGGCCCCGGATTTGTCGTCCTTGCATTCTGCCGAAGCGCGCGGGGCGTGCGTGCAGTGTGCAACTCCGCCGGCCGAGCGGGGACTTCGAACTTGTGTGAGCGGCCCCGGCTCCGGGGCCGGGGGTGCCCGTTCCTCCGCTTCACGGTCCGGGGGGGGCGAGCACGGCCCCGATCAGGACGGGCCCCGTCGCCCGGGCCGGTCCTGCCGGCCGTCTTGCGAAACGAACCCTCCCGGTGTGCGAGTTGTTAGGCGACCAGCGGCTCGATCTGCAGCGGCGGGCGGCCGGCCAGGGCGCCGAGCCAGCCGGCGACCGTCAGCGCCAGGATCTTCCGGACCAGCCGGTGCTCCAGGTGCCACAGGTCCCGCACCTTGATCCGCCGGCAGTCGAACCACTCGATCAGGTGGCTGAAGACCGTCTCGATCCGCCGCCGCACCGCCAGCAGCGCCTCCGACCGCTCGGGCTCCGGGTCGTGCTTGCCCTGCTTGAACGGCGCCACCAGGTCGCCCCCGGCGGCGCGGAACTCCTCGCGCGCCGTCGGGCTCCAGTAGTTGCGGTCCCCCAGCGCCACCCCCGGCGGGGAGGGGGCCAGCTCGTGCGCCAGATCCAGCTCGTGGGCGTCGGCCGGCGCCAGCTGATAGCCCAGGATCGACCCCGTCGGGGCTGGCCCGGAGGTGGAGGCGGAAGCCGTAGAAGGCCTTGCGCGCCAGCGGGTCGAAGCCGTAGGCGGCCTGGCCGCGGAACCGGCGGCAGTAGCCGGCGCGGCCGAAGCGGCAGGCCGGCAGCGGGCAGCTGTCGACCAGCCAGTGCGCCCCGGGGCCGCCCAGGCGGGCGGCCAGCCGGCGCTGGATCGCCCGCTTGATCCAGCAGAGGTCGGCGGCGTGGCGGGCGAACCGGGTGCGGTCGACCGAGGCCAGGGCGGGGAACTCGGCCGGGTGGTAGGCGCGGAAGTGGCGGAGGATCGCCGCGTCGTCGGCGAGGCCCCAGAGCTCGCCGACCAGCTCGATGGTGATCACCTCGCTGTCGGCCAGGCGGGGCCTGGGCCCGGGCCGGCGCGGCGGGCCGCCGAGGGCTTTGATCTCGTCGTCGATCAGGCAGAATACGTGCAGCAGGAGCTCCTGCGGGGGCATGGCGGTCCCTCCTTGCGGCTCGGACGGGTGGTACCGCCGATCTCAGGAGGGCCGCCTGCCCTTTTCAAGACCCAAACAACTCGCACACCGGGTGAACCCAATTCTCGGCCTCCGAAACGAACCCAATTCCAGCTCGACGAAACGAAGCCAATCCCGCTCCGTCCGCTCCCGTTCGGGTTCGTGCGGCGACCCGGGCTCTCGAACCGCGCGGGGCCGCACGGAGGCGAACAAGACGGCGTACGCTCGGGTTCGCTCGGCGCGGTGTCGGGCCGGCCCGGCGCGGGCCGCGCTGGGTTCGCTCGGTGCCGACCTCGGCCGGAAAACCTGGGCTCCTCCCCTCGACCGTCAGAGCCCGTACTGCTTCCGCTTTCGGTAGAGGGTGCTCGGATCGATACCGAGGGTCCGAGCCGCGGCATCGAGGCTCGTGGAGGTAGAGATCAGGCGGCGGATGTGCTCGGCCTCGAGCCGCTCGAGCGAGATCGGCCCGCCCAGCTCGATCGCCGCCGACTCGCCCGGCCCCCGGGCGGCGCGCGCGACCCGCTCGGGCAGGTCGGCCAGCCCGATCTCGGGCCCCTCGGCGAGGATCGCCGCGCGCTCGATCGTGTTCCGCAGCTCCCGGAGGTTCCCCGGCCACGCGTGCCTCGCCAGCGCGTCGCGCGCCTCGGCCGTGAACCCCGAGAGCCGCCGCCCCGTCTGGCGGGCGAAGAACGCGAGCAGTCGGTCGGCCATGTCGAGCCGGTCGGTCCGCAGCCGCAGCGGAGGGAGCGTCAGCTCGACGACGTTGATGCGATAAAGGAGGTCCTCGCGGAATGCGCCCGCCGCGACCGCGGCGTCGAGGTCGCGGTTGGTCGCGGCGATCAGCCGGACGTCCGCCGAGCGGGTCGTCGGCTCGCCGACGCGCTCGTACTTGCGCTCCTGGAGGAAGCGGAGCAGCTTCGGCTGGAGGGCCACGGGCATGTCGCCGACCTCGTCGAGGAAGAGCGTCCCTCCCTCGGCCGCGGCCACCTTCCCCGCAGCGTCGCGCACGGCGCCGGTGAAGCGCGCCGCGGACGTGGCCGAACAGCTCGCTCTCCAGGAGCTCGGCCCCGAGGCTGGGGCAGCTCACGGTGACGAACGGGCCCTCGGCCCGCCGGCTCCAGGCGTGGAGGGCGCGGGCCACCACGCCCTTCCCCGTGCCGTTCTCGCCGCGGAGCAGCACGGCCGCATCGGTCGCGGCGACGCGCCGGGCGACGTCGAGAACGCGGCGGACCTCGGGGTCGGTGCTCTCGAGCTCGGCCTCGGGAACCTCGGCGCGGACGTGCTCTTCCAGGTCGGCCACGCGGTCGCGGAGGCCGCGGACCTGCCCCACTCGCTCGAGCACGGCGCGGACCTGGGCGGGCGTGAACGGCTTGGGCAGGTAGTCGACACGCCCCCCGCCGCATCGCGTCGACGGCCGAGTCGATGCTCGCGTGCGCCGTGATGACGACCACGGCGAGCCTCGGCGCCTGCGACCAGGAACGGCTCGATCAGGTCGAGCCCCGACTCGGTCCCGAGCCTCAGGTCGATCAGCGCAACGTCGGCGGGCCGCCTCGCCAGCGCGGCCGTCGCGGCCGAGGCCGTGGCGGCCTCCTCGACCGTGTGCCCGGCCGCCTCGAGGGCCACGCGCAGTGTCCGACGGATATTCGGCTCGTCGTCGACGATCAGGATGCGCACCGACGGTCCCCCGATCCGAGAGGCCCCTTCCATGATGACGCCGACCGGGCAGTCGCGGTAGTGGATTCAGTCGCCGGCTCGTCGTCCGGCGAGATGTCCGAGCGCGGTCGGGAAGATCGGCGGCCGGATCGAGGTCCGGGTCCAGCCGTACAGGACCTCCGCCGCGGCTCCACAGACCCGGCCCTGGCACGGGCCCATCCCGCATCGGGTCTGGAGCTTCGCCTCGGTCCAGGTGGAGCAGCGGGCGAGTAAGCCGTGCCGGACGTCCTCGCAACGGCAGACGATCGTCTCGGGCGCGGCCAGATGCCGCAGCTCGTCGCGGAGGGCGAAGGCCCGTTCGAGCCGACGGGCGAATCGCCGGGCCCGGTCGCGCCCGGGAAGAGGAACCGGGCCCCGGCCTCGTCGCCGCCGGCCGCGAGGCCGGCGATTTCTCCCTCGACCAGCGACCGATCGAGTCCGCCGATGCCGGTGACCTCGCCCGCGGCAAAGACGTCGGGGACTGTCGTCCGTTGCAGCGCGTCGACGCCGACGAACCCCTTGTGTAGCGTGCATCCGAGCGTCGCGGGGAGCTCGACATTCGGCACGAGGCCGAAGCCGCACGCGAGGTAGTCGCATGGCTCGCGCCAGGAGTTCGAGCCGTCGGTCAACGTGACGGATTCGAGCACGCCATCCCCCTCCGCGACGACGGGCCAGCATCCCGCCCGGAACGGGACGCGACCCATCGAGGCCCTGAGAGCCAAGGCCTGCGCGAGCTTCTTCGGCTCGCGCCAGAGCCCGAGCCCGAATCGGGCGATGCTCGACAGGGGAGCCTGCTCGGCGACGAGCCGGACCCTCGACCCGCGCTTCGCCAGGTAAGCCGCCACGGCGAGCAGGAGCGGCCCGGAACCCGCCACGACCACTCGCTTCCCGGCGATCGACAGACCCGACTTGACCATCGCCTGAAGCCCGCCCGCGCCCATCACGTTCGGCAGCGTCCAGCCGGGGAAGGGGAGGAACAGCTCGCGCGCGCCGGTCGCGACGACCAATCGTCCGTAGCGAAGTTCGATCGCACGCCCCTCGGTCTCCGCCAGCAGGAGCCCGGGTCCGAGCGGTCCGAGGACCTGGGTCGCGTCGAGGGTTTCGACTCGCGCCGCGCGGAGGCGATTAAACCAGGTGGCAGCCTCGAGCGACGGTGGCTTGCGCTCGCCATCCCTCCAGATTTGCCCGCCGGGACCGGGGTTGTCGTCGACCACCGCGACGGATTCCGCTCGCGCCGAGGCCGCGACGGCCGCGGCCATGCCGGCGGGCCCGGCGCCGACGATAAGGACGTCGAAGGCAAGGTCAGACGGCATCGGTCGCGATCTCCATCCCGTCACGGCACGCCGTCTGGCAGGTCCGCTGCTGGGGCACGCCGTCGACCGTCGCGCGGCATTCGAAGCAGATGCCCATCCCGCAGAGCGGGCCGCGCGGCTCGCCCGTCACGGAACGGCGGACGGCGGGCTGATTCGCGATCAGGATCGCGGCGGCGATCGTCGTGCCGGTGCGGGACCTCGAGGGGAAGGCCGTTGATCGTGATGCGCGGAGGAGCTCTCAGCCATGATGTCGCCACCGCCAGCCGCGCCGGCAGATAAGGCTCGCTCGGGATCGCCGACGGTCGTCCGAGAATATGATCGACGATCAACTCCGCCGTCCCCAGCGAGGTGGTGATCCCCAGCCCCTCGTGCCCGGTCGCCAGGTACAGCCCGGGAGAATCGGGATGTGGCCCGATGATCGGCAGCGAGTCGGGCGTCGCCGCGCGGAAACCGGTCCAGGCGCGGATCGCCGACAGGCGGGCCAGCCCCGGCATGTATTCGATCGCCCGGTTTATCATCCGTTCGAGGATCGGCCGATCGACCCGGGGGTCGGACACGTCGAACTGCCGCGACGACCCGACGAGGATCTGCCCGGTCCGCCGCGGCTGGACGTTGAACGCGACCGAGTCGCCGTCGGTCGTGTGCGTGCTCTTGAGATATCCCAGCTCGAGAACCTGATGCCGGATGAAACCCGGGTAGCGGTCCGTGATGACGAGGTGCCCCTTCTTCGGCCGGATCTCCAGCCCCGGCGTGAGCCGCGCGGCCTGCCAGCCCGCGGCGTTGACGACGGCGTCCGCGTCGATCCGGAGGCCGGTCGTTAGCGTCACGCCCCGGCCGTCGATCGTGCGCGGCCTCGGCGCGGAGATGCACCTCGGCGCCATGCCGGAACGCCTCGTCGAGGAAGAGCCTTGCCGCGCACGGCGGGTAGATCACCGCCTCGCGGGGCAGGAGCAGGCCGCCGGCCAGGCCAGGCCGGAGGTTCGGCTCGGCCTCGGCGAGGGCCGCGGGGTCGAGGATGTGCGATTCCAATCCACGCTCGTCATAGATATCGCTTCTTGCGATGCACCTCGGCCATCTCCTCATCGTCGGCCGCGACCCAGAGCGTGCCGCAACGGTCGAACTCGACGCCCGGCGGGAGTTCGTCCGCCAGCTCGTCCCAGAGCGCCTGCGAGTAGCGGCAGAGGGCGAACTGGGCCTCGGAGTCGTCCATGACCGGCAGATGTCCCATGCCCGCCGCGGTCGCGCCGCTGCCGACGGGGCGCGGGTCGACGACCGTCACGCCGATCCCCTCGCGCGTCAGCGCCCGGGCGATCGCCGCGCCGACGATCCCCGCGCCGACCACGACGACGCGACCGCTCATCCCCGGATTCCCCACGCGAGCGGGTCGTCGTCCTGGACGATCAGCGTGGCCTCGGCGTTGACGTAGGCGGTGCCCGGATCTCGGGGATCACCTTGCCTTCGACGACGGTCCCCCGCGCCTCGAAGACCGTCCCGATGATGCTCTCCTGCCGCCAGACCTGCCCCTCGCGAAGCTTGCCGTCGGCGATCAGGCAGGCGACCTTGGCGCTGGTGCCGGTGCCGCAGGGGGAGCGGTCGTAGGCCTTGCCGGGGCAGAGGACGAAGTTCCTGCCGTCGGCGTCGCGCGATTCGGACGGGCCGATCAGCTCGATGTGGTCGATTTCCTGCCCATTCGCGCCGGTGATTCCCGCACGACCGAGGGCCTGGCGGACCTTCCAGGTGTAGTCGGTCAGATGTTCGAGGTTCGCTAGCGATAGCTCGAGGCCGTGGTGATCGACCAGGAAGAACCAGTTGCCGCCCCACGCCACGTCGCCGACGACCGTGCCGATCCCATCGACCTCGACGCGACACGCCCTTCGTCAGCCGGTAGCTCGGCACGTTGCGGATGGTCACATCGTTCGGCCCGTTCAGGGTCGCGGCGACGACGCCGACGGGCGTCTCGATCCGGTGCGTGCCCGCATCGATCCGTCCCATGTGCGCGAGCGTGACGAGCAGGCCGATCGTCCCGTGGCCGCACATGTTGAGATAGCCGACATTGTTGAAGAAGATCACGCCGGCCGCGCACGACGGGTCGCGCGGCTCGCAGAGCAGGGCACCGACCATCGCGTCGTTGCCCCGCGGCTCGTTCACGACGGCCGAGCGGAAGTCGTCGAACCGCTCGCGGAAGACGTCGCGTCGCGCGGCCATGTCGCCGGATCCGAGATCGGGCCCGCCCGAGACGACGACACGGGTCGGCTCGCCGCCGGTGTGGGAGTCGATCACGCCGATCCGCCGGACGCCCATCGAGTCCATCCTCTCAGGCGTTGGCCGGCAGGGCCGTCGGGCGGGTGGCGATCGCCCTGCGGATGAGGGCGAGGATCTGCTCGCGCTCCTCGCCGACGATCGGCAGCCGCGGGGCGCGGACCGTCTCCGTACCGTAACCGCACTCGCTCGCGGCGAGCTTGATGTACTGGACGAGCTTCGGGTGGGTGTCGAGGTGGAGCAGCGGGGTGTACCAGCGATAGACCTCGCGGGCCTCCTCGAACCGGCCCGACGTGGCGAGGTCCCAGAGCAGGCGATTCTCGCGCGGGAAGGCGTTCACCAGGCCCGAGACCCAGCCCTCCGCGCCGAGCGACGATGCTCTCGAGCACGAGGTCGTCGACGCCGCAGAAGAGGATATAGCGATCGCCCACGGCGTTCCGCAGGTCGGTGATCCGCCGCGGGTTCTCGGACGACTCCTTGATCGCCACCAGCGTCGGCTCGTCGGCCAGCTCGGCGAACGACTCGGGCGAGATGTCCACGCCGTACGAGACCGGGTTGTTGTAGCACATGATCGGCAGGCCGCTCGCGCGGGCGACGGCGCGATAGTGGGCGATCGTCTCGCGGGCGTCCGACTTGTAGACCATCGCCGGCAGGACCATCAGGCCGTCGACGCCGATCTCCTCGGCATCCTTCGCGAAGCGGCGGGCGAGCGCCGTCGTGTACTCGGCGACGCCCGAGAGCACCGGGACGCGACCGGCGACGTGCTCGACCGTCGCCCGCAGGATCTCACGCTTCTCGCCGGCCTCGAGCGAGCAGTTCTCGCCGACGGTGCCGAGCATGATGAGGCCGTCGATCCCGGCCTCGATCATCGCGTCGACGTGATCCAGCGTGGCCGCGACGTCGAGCGACTGGTCGGCCTTGAACTGCGTGGTCGCCGCGGGGAAGACGCCCTGCCAGTCGACGTGCATGCGAGGAATCCTCGAACAGGAGAACGATCATCCGCAGATGACGCCGATGGGAAAGACTTCGTGAATTCATCGGCGTCCATCGGCGTCATCTGCGGATGATCGTCCACATTTCATTCGCGACTTTCGACCGTCACCGCCATGACGATCGGCGCCGTGTCGTCGCGGCCCTTGACGAACTCGATCCGTGGCGATCGGCTCGGCTCGCTTCGGGATGACGCTCAGGTAGCGGAGCTGCTGGCCGCCGCGGAGCTTGAAGGCGAGCTTCGAGCCGGGGACGTCGATCGACGCGGATGTAGTCGGCGAACTGGACGCCGTTCTGCGAGCGGGTGGTCCTCGGTCTTGCCGTCGGCGTAGTGGAGCCGGACGATCATCGAGACCGTGCCCTCGCTCGCCGCCGGGCGAGCCCCAGCCGCTGACGCCGCTGAGCAGGTGGATCGCCTTGCGCCGGGGCGTTGCACGGGCAGCGCGACCGACCTCGGCATCTTCGGCGGGATCGTCGCCGCTCGGCGCCGTAGAGCAGGATCACGTTCGGGCACGCGGTCGCCCTGCGGGTCGACGAGCAGGAACGGCACGCCCTCGAACGTCTTGGGCGACCAGTCGGGGAAGACCAGCCGCTCGACCGGCGAGTCGGCGTCGTAGAACATGCCCTTCGTGCTGACGACCGTCGCCGCCTTGCGGAGGTCCAGCGGCAGGTACTTCCCGCGCTGGGTCAGGAACTCCAGCAGGTCGGCGATCTTGTCGGGCGTGACCTGCTTCTCGAAGCCCTCGGGCATCAGCGACTTCTTCGAGGCGTCCAGCTCGTCGATGTCCTCGCGGAGGACCGGCGTGCGTCTTGCCCTCGGCGTCGACCAGCTCGACGGCGGTCTTGCGTCTCGGAGGCGAGCAGGCCGTTGAGCACCCGGCCGTCGGTGGTGGCGACGGTGTACTGGACGAAGTTCCCCTCGACGCTCCGGCTCGGGTCGAGGATGTCGATGAGCAGCTCGTCCTTGGGGTGGACGGCCATGCCGGTCAGGTCGGGGCCGACCTTGCCGCCCTCGCCGCCGTGGCGGTGGCACTTGGCGCACTGCTTCTTGAAGACGACCTTGCCCTGCGCCGGCGTCGCCGCCCTTGCGGACGAGCGGGCGCGAGCTGCGTCGATCACCTTCTGCCGGTCGGCGTCGGGCAGGCCGCCGCCGCGGGCGAGCAGGGCCTTCGGCCCGCGCGGCGATCGCCGTGTCGGGATGGGCGGCGAGCGCCTGCTTCTGGTCGAGCGAGAGCTCGTCGAGGCGGACCTCGCCCTTCGTCGACGGCGTCGAGGAAGGCCTGCGTCCACTCGGCGCGGCCGAGCAGGGCCCGGACCGCCAGCGGCCGGACGGCCGGCGTCAGCGAGCCGAGCGACGCTCGACGAGCGCCGCGCCCGACCTCGGGCGCCTCGCTCCGGCCGACGGCGTCGATCAGCCCGGCGGCCAGCTCGGGCGACGTCCGCGGGCGTGATCAGGGCCAGCAGCGTCGCGGGCCGTCGGCGGCGTCGCGCGGGCGGAACTCGACGAGCTGCCGGGCCGCGTCGACGCGGGCGGCGTCGGGCTTCGTCTCGTCGCGGGCCGTCGCCGAGCAGCGTCGCGGCGATCTCGGCCGATGTACTTCTCGAACGCCTTCGCTGCCCCAGCGGCTGCGCCAGGCTCGACGAGCTGGCCGCGGGCCTCGGGCGAGAGCTTGGGCAGCAGGGCGACCAGCGCCTTCTCGGCGTCGGCGTCGAGCGTCGGCGGCTTGTCCTTCGGCCAGCCCGCGGCCAGGCCCGCCGACGATCGCCTCGGCCGACCGCGGGTCGGCGCTCCGCGAGCGCGCCGAGCAGGCGCGCCGACCGTCTCGGCCGGGCCGCCCCGGGCGTAGTGCTCGGCGACCCGGCGCGACGATCGGCGAGCGTCGGCGTCGGCCGGGCCTGGCCGGCCTTCGCGGCCGCGGCGATCGCCTTGAGGAAGCCGCGGTCGTGCGCCGCGGCGGCGGCGGTCGCGGCGTCGGCGCAGCCAGCGGTCGTCGTCGGCCGGCCCCGCGAGCGAGCGCCGGCGACGAGCGCCCGCGCCTCGTCGCGACGGCGGGCAGCGTCGGCCAGGCGCCAGCAGCGCCGCCAGCCGGACCTGCGGGTCGGGGTCGCCGAGCAGCCCGGCCGCCAGGATCGCCGTCGGCCGACGTCGCGTCGCGCGGCAGGACCTGCACCGCGTTCCGCCGGACGCCCGCCGACGGGATGCTTCAGCGCCGCGACGGCCGCCGTCGGCGCCGCCGGCGTCCGGAGCCGTCGAGCGCGCCCAGGCCCGTGCAAGCGTCCAGAGGGCGTGGATCGCGCCGGCGTTCAGGCCGATCGCGTCGACCGACGCGGTCGCTCGACCAGCTCGATCAGCGCCGGGCACCACGTCCGTCTTGCCCCGCTCGACCAGCAGCCGCTGGGCGTGCAGCCGCCAGAACATGTTGTCGTTCTTCGAGCGCCGCGACCAGCCCCGCCGGGTCGCTCGGGTCGAGCGTCGGCGGCGTCGAGCGGCTTGCGCGTCCTTGTCGACGATCCGGTAGATCCGGCCGTGCGTCTTGTCGCGCAGCGGCGTCTCGTAGGCGTCCCCCTTGCCGGTCTTGAAGCCCTGCGGGCGTCGGGTTGTGCTGGACGATGTAGTTGTACCAGTCGATCACCCAGACGTTGCCGTCGGGGCCGACCTCGGCCGACGATCGGCGCGGTCCACTCGTCGTCGCTGGCCAGCAGGTTCCAGCGCGTTGTGCGAGGCGAAGTCGCTGCCCTTCGGCTGCAGCGTGAACGTCGCGACGCAGGTGGCCGGTCGGCTCGGCGACGAAGGCGGTCCGGTTCCAGTACTGCTTCGGGTAGGTCCGGGCGGTGTAGAGGGCGTGGCCGGCGCCGGCGGTGAAGCCGCCGTGCCAGTCGACCTGCCGGACCTTGTCGGTGATCGGGTAGAACCGGTTGCGTGTCGGCGATGCATCTGCAGCACGCGTCGGCGACCAGCCGCGCACCGCCTCGTAGTAGCGGTTCGGGATCGGCAGGTAGACGCTCGGGCAGCCGTTGGCCGTCGAGCCGAAGAGCAGGCCCTCCTCGCTGAAGCCGACGCCCCAGGAGTTGTTGTTCGTGCTGCGGAGGAACTCGAGCTTCGAGCCGTCGGGCTTGAAGCGGTAGAACCCCTGGCCGAAGCGGATGCTGCTCGCCGCCGACCGTCGCCGCTGAAGCCGGAGTAGCCGACGATGCCGTAGATCCAGTTGTCGAAGCCCGTAGCGGAGGTTGCTCGGCCCGGCGTGGGTGTCGCCGGTGCCCCAGCCGGTGAAGAGGACCTTGCGGACGTCGGCCTTGTCGTCGCCGTCGGTGTCCTTGAGGAAGAGCGTGTCGGGCGCCTGGTGGACGATCACGCCGCCGTTGGCGAAGGCGAGGCTGGTCGGGATGCTGAGCTTGTCGGCGAAGACGGTGAACTTGTCGGCCCTGCCGTCGCCGTCGGTGTCCTCGCAGATCATGATCCGGTCGCGGCCCTTGCCCGCGGGCTGCATGTCGTTGGGATAGTCGACGCGTCTCGGCGATCCAGAGCCGGCCGCGGTCGTCCCAGGTCATGCAGATCGGCTTGGCGATGTCGGGCTCGGCGGCGAAGAGCTGCGGCTCGAAGCCGCGCGGGGACGACCATGTGCTTGATCGACTCGGCCGGGTCGAGCGGGCGCTGCATCTTCGTGATCGGCTCGCCCTGCGTGCCCCACTGCCTGCCGGGCAGGTAGTGGGGGATCTCGGCCGGCGCCTCGTCGTACTCGAACGGCTTGAGCCCGGCGGCGACCCTGGGCGCGGCTGTCGAAGACCGTCGCCCTTGTTCGACGGCCCAGCGGATGCCGCGCTCGACCAGGTCGTGGAAGCCGGGCTGGCCCCAGGTCCGCTCGTCGTGGCCGTAGGCGGTGTAGAAGACGCGGCCCTTGCCCTGCGTCCGGACCCAGGTCCACGGCTCCTCGGCCGTGCTCCTCGTCGCGGACCTGGAGGACGTGTGCGGTCCTTCGTCGTTGTGCTTGGTGTGGACGTAGGTCTCGTCCCAGGTCCGGAACGGCTCGAAGCCCTTCATGATCGGGTGGTCGGCGTCGACGACCTTCGTGTCGAACGTCGCCGGTGCCGTGGCGCTGGAACTGGGCGCCGACGAGCGCGACGTACTTCGGCGAGTTGAGGAAGCAGTACGAGGCGCAGTGGAGCGGGACGAAGCCGCCGCCGCCCTCGACGTAGTCGAGCAGGGCCTTCTCCTGCTCGGGCGCGATCTCGTCGATGTTGGCGTAGATGAGCAGGGCGTCGTACTTCGCGAGCGTCTGGCGGGTTGAGGTCGGCCGATGTTCTCGGTGTAGGTGACGTCGATGCCCCGGCCCGCCAGCACCGGGATGAGCTGCGCGGCGCGGTCGGCCGGGCACGTGGTGGCCCCGGTCGCCGAGGAACAGGACCTTCAGGGGGGCCGGCACGCCGTCCGCGAGCGCGACGGCGGGCTGCCGAGGCGAGCAGGGCGAGCGATGGCCGAGCGAGGCGTCGGATCGGTCATCGGGGCATCTCTCGGCCAGGTGCGTCGGACGTCGGGAGCGAGATCGCGAGGCGGCCCTCGCGACCGCGGCGGACGTCATTCGGCGTGACGGTCGGGGGCTGGGCCGGCGGCGGCCATGGCCTGAGCGGGGAGACCGTCCAGACTGTGACGCCGAGCTCGCGGATCGTCAGCGTCTTCGCAGCGTCGCTCTGCGTGTTCGCGCCGAAGAGGCCGACGTAGAGGTCGCGCTCGCCGTCGAGGAAGGCCGGGTGGGCGATCGCCAGCGTGCTCGAGCTGGTGCTCGTCAGGTTCTCGACGACCAGCGAGTACCTCCCGCCGAGCCTCCGGAGGGTGAGCCGGAGGTCGTCGCCGCGTGGTGACAGGCCGACCTCGTAGATGTCGGAGTCGCTGCCGCCGTCAGTTGTTGACGAGGAACAGGCGGTAGCGTGTCGGGCTCGGGCCAGCTGATCAGGCCGCCGCGGATGACCTGGTCGCTCCTGGTGCCCGGCGTAGAGCCCGAACTGGCCGACCGACGTCCAGGCCCGGGATGCTGCGGGATCGTGCGCGCTGATCTCGAAGTCCTCGCCCCCGGTGAAGCCGAGGTCGGCGAGGCGGACGCCCAGGTATTCGCCGGTCGCGCATGCCGATCCTGGGTGTTGATGTCGCTGCGCGTCGTGGTCAGCTCCAGGGCCCGCGCTCGGGGCCGAGGCGGAGGTTGGGATCGCGCGCCGGCAGGTCGACGCCGGTGCCGGGAAGCCGGTGCGTCAGGCCGATCCCCCGGCCCTCGGCGTCGCGGATCGTGCCCGGCGACGGGCCGCGCGAAGTCGAAGCGAGCCGTCGCGTGGGATGACGACCGGCGGCGGCTCGATGGCGCGGACGTATTGCGCGGCGTCGGCGTCGCGCGGACGGCATGCGATCGACCGTCCGGCCGTCGATCCGGGCCGCCTGGTCCTGGTGGAGGTGACACCGGGCTCGTCCGCGTGCCGTCCGAGGCGAGCGGGCAGGCCTCGACCTCGCCGTGAAGACGCGGACCGTCGTCGCCCCGCGGCTCGTCGACCGACAGGCCGAACTCGGTGCCGAGGTCGACGACCTTGCCCTGCGGGCGATCGATCGGTGAAGCCCCTGGCCCGGGGCGGCACGTGCGCCGTCAGGACGCCCTGGAGCAGCCGCGCGCCGACTGCCCGAGAGCAGCTCGAGGCCGGCCGGGCCCTGGAGGATCAGCCGGGCGCCGCGGTCGAACTCGATCTCGGCCAGCCCGCGCTCGAGGCGGAGCATCTTGCCGGCCCGCATGTCGCGGCCGGGCGTTGCCGACTCGCCGCCGGCCCAGAGGCAATCCTGCGCGTTGACCAGCCAGGCGACGTTCTCGCCCGCCGCCCGTGCCTGGGCCACGACGGGCCCGACCTGCCGCGGCTTGAACCGCCAGTAGCCGACGGCGAAGCCGCGCCGCCGCGATCAGCACGCCGGCCGCCAGCGCGGCCCAGCGACCGGGCCGACCGCACGGGCTGTCCGCGGTCGACGATTCGCCGGCCCGCCGCGATCAGCCCCAGCGCCGGCGTCGGTCGCGCCGCCTGGCCCAGGCCGCGAAGTGGATCTCGGTGTGGAGCTGGAAGTACTCGGCGAAGAGTCGGCGCGGCGCCGCTCGTCGGCAGAGCAGGATCTCCTCGAGCCGGCGCAGGCCCTCGTCGTCGATGCGTGCCCGCGCAGTACTCATCGATCAGGTCGGAAGATCTCGGCGGGAGATCTCCTCGGTCGCGCGCTCATGCGACCCCCCCTGCGCGAGCGAGCGGCTCACGCACTCGAACAGCGTCCGGCGGATCCGCCGGAGCGAGTTGTGGATGCTCTGCGTCGACCGGCCCCAGCGCTCGGCGACCTCCGGGATCCGCGCCGATCGGCCGTAGCAGGCCTCGAGCAGATCCTGGTCCCGGGCCGGAGCTTCTCCAGGCAGCCGGCCAGCGCGTGCGCCGCTCCTCGAGCCGTCCTCGCTCGAGCTCCTCGTGGGCGTCGATCAGCATCAGGCAGAGCTCGTCGCTGAAGTAGAGCCGGTTGCGGCTGCGGTGCGCGGACGAAGTTCGAGACCTCGAACCGCGCCACGCCGCAGGCCCAGGCGACGAAGCTCTCGCGACGGGTCGAACTGGTCGAACTTGTCCCAGAGCACCAGGCTCGTCTGCTGGAACAGGTCGTCGGCGTCGTCGAGGTTGCGCACGAGCGAGTAGATGTAGCCGAAGAGCTGGCCTGGTGCCGGGCGAGCCGCTCGGCGAAGTCGGTCTTATCGTGGTCCGACCGGTCCATCCGATGCCCCTCGCACTGGCGCCCCCGCGCAGCTTCCCCCAGTATTCAGCCGTCCCCCTCCTTCAGTCATCCGGCGCCGTGGATTTTTTTCGACGACCGCCCGCGTCCGCGGCGGCGCACGGATGGATGCTCCCGCCACAAAATTCGTCGCGGGCCGATTTTCTCGATGACAATCGGCCACCGCGGGCTGATCCCTTCGTGGATCACGGCCAGGCTGCCCGCGGGCCCCGGCCCGACGCCCCACCTCTCTCCCCGACCCGGCTCGCCTCCATCTTATGGAGAGCGCTCCGGCGCTCGGACCGGCTCGTCCCGCGTCCTCACAACCCGACCGGAGACCTCGACATGGTCCACCGTGTCCGCCGCGGCTTCACGCTGATCGAGCTGCTGGTCGTCATCTCCATCATCGCCGTCCTGATCGCCCTCCTGCTGCCGGCCGTACAGGCCGCCCGCGAGGCGGCCCGCCGCGCCCAGTGCGTGAACAACCTCAAGCAGATCGGCCTGGCCGTCCACAACTACGTCCAGGCCAGCAAGGAATCCGTCCCCTGGGGCGACGGGCCGTGGTGGACCGAGTGGTCGGCCAACACCATGCTCCTGCCCTACATCGAGCAGCAGGCGATCTACAACTCGGTCAACTTCACCTGGTCGTTCGCCGGCTTCATGGGCGGGCCCTGGAACACGACGGCGCAGTACGCCACGATCCAGACCTTCCTCTGCCCCTCGGACCCAGACCGGCTGACCGACCCCAACGGCCACAACAACTACATGGCCAACTCCGGCTCCGCCCCCGCCTCGTTCTACGGCGGCGCCGGCCCGAGCGACGGCAGCGGCGGCCCCTCGGCCGGGCCGTTCATCTACGTCGGCTACATCCCCGCGCTCAGCGCCAGCATGAACAACCAGAACGGGTCGGCGGTGACGGTCTCGGCCGTCACCGACGGCCTGAGCAACACCGCCGGGTTCAGCGAACGGGTCAAGTCGATCGGCTACACCTATGGCCCCTCGGCCCCGTTCGACATCCTCAAGCCAACGGCGAGCATCTCGCAAGTCGCCGGCGTCCCGGCCGCGCAGGAGACGACGCCGCAGGCCTTCTACCAGCAGTGCATCGCAACTTACCCGACCCCAGACTCGAGCGGCAACGACAGGGCCTACGACATCGACGACAACATCTCGGGCGCCATGTGGAGCTCGGGCCAGCCGGCCCTGACGCGGTACGGCCACATCATGCCACCGAACACGTGGACCTGCCGCGCGGGCCTGCAAATGTCGCACGTCGCCAGCAGCCGCCACCCGGGCATGGTCAACGTCCTTTTCCTCGACGGCTCGGTCCGCGGGGTCAAGTCGACGGTGAGCCTGCCCGTCTGGTGGGCCCTCGGCACCCGCGCGGGCGGCGAGGTCATCTCGGCCGACAGCTACTAAGCACGGACCCTCCACGAGGGAGGAACGCGATGCCTCGTGCCTCAGGACACCGGTGGGCGATCGCCGCGTTCGGCCTTCTGGCCCAGCTCGCCGGCTGCGACGGCACGCCCGCCGTCGACAGCTCGAAGAACGAGGGGACGATCAAGGGGGTCGTCACCTACAAGGGAAAGCCGGTCGAGGCCGGCGACATCATCTTCGACCCGAGCAACCACCTCCGCAAGGTCGGCGAGCGCCCGGCGCCCATCGGGCCCGACGGCACCTTCACCGCGACGACCTTCACCGGCAACAACCGGATCAAGGTCGGTGGCGCCTTGCTGAAGGCGCATCCCGAGCTCTTCTTCATGAAGAAGTTCCTCGACGTCAAGCGCGGCGAGAATTCGGCCGACATCGAGCTGGTCGAGGACGGCGACTCGACCAAGAACGTCCCCGGCGGAAAGATGCCGAGGCTGCCCGTCTCGCGACGTTGAAGCGATTCATCGCCCGCCGACGACAGTGAACTCGGCCGACGACCCCGAAGGCTTCACGACCTCGACCTTCAGCGGCGCCTTGCGGGCCGCGGTGTCCACCCGAAGCGTCAGCGTGTGGACGCCCGGATCGAGCTCGACGGCGAACGTCGCGCCTTCGGCCGGCTTCTCGTCGACCCAGGCCGAGACGCCCTCGGCCGAGCCGAGGCGGAACTCGACCGGGCCGGCGGCCGTGACATTGACCTCACCGCGGAGATAAAGGACCGGTGAGCCTGCCTGGGCCGCGAGATCGTCGAGCGGGACCGCGCCGGGGACAAGGGCATACGCCGGGAGCCAGTGCGCGGCGTCGGCCTTGAGGGCCTCGTCGGGGCTCGAGGGCACGGGCTTGAGGAGCCGCCACCGCTGGATCGTGGGCGTGGTGTGGATCGCGTACGGGCCGGGCTTGCCCAGCTCGGAGAGGAAACGGAGCAGGTCAACGAACTCGGCGCGGGTGAGAAAGTTGACCAGTCCCTTCGGCATAAGCGAGCCGCCGTCCTTGCGTCGCATCGATCTCGTCGGCGGGGATGGTCCGCAGCTCGCCGGTGGCCTCGCGGAGGACGAGCCGCTTGTCGTCCTTGTCGGCGACGATGCCGTGGAAGACGCGGCCGTCGGCCGTCTGCACGACCTTGGTGACGAACTCCTCCTTGATCGCCTGGTCGGGGACCATGATCGAGTTGACGAGATAATCGACCGGCGAGCTCGACCCGACGGCGCTCAGCTCGGGCCCGATGCCCCCCGCCGCGCCCGCGACCGCGTGGCACTTCATGCAGTTCAGGTCGGCCCGGCGGAAGACGCGCTCGCCCCGCGCGGCGTCGCCCTTCGAGGCCACATCGGCCAGCAGCTTCTCGACCTCGTCCTTGCTAGGCGGCCTGACATCGCCGCTGATCCTCGCGGCCTTGCTCAGGGCGTCGACGAGCGCGGCGCTCGAGCTGCCGAGGGCGTAGAGCGCCCGCAGACCCAGCTTGGCGGAGTCGGGCGGGAGGTCGGATGCTCCGAGGGCCCGGCCAGTGCCTCGGGCCCTCCCCTGGCGCTCGAGGAACGGGGCGAGCATCGGGGCGAAGTCCTGGCCGGGAGTGGCGTCGCGGAGGACGGAGGCCGCGGCCTTCGCGGCGGCGTCCACGTCGAGTCGGGCCAGGGCCGCGACGGCGAGGGGGCGGACCTCGGCCGATCCGGCGTGGGTCAGCCCTCTGATCGTCGCCATGTTCGACGGGCCGATCTCGGCCAGCGCATCGAGGGCCCCGGCGCGGATGGGAGTGGGGGTGTCCGGCGCGCCGGCGAGTTCACGCGAGCCGCTCGCCCATCGCCTCGACCTTCCAGAGTCCCGCGATCCGGATCGCGGCCACGCGGGCCGCGTCATCCTTCTCGGCGAGGATGCCGCCGAGCCGCGCGAGGTCTCCCTCGGGCCGGACCTTGCGGGTGAGCGCCGGCCTCGGCCAGCGCTTCCAGCGCCTTGAGCCGGGCCGCCGGCGGGAACCCCTTCGGGTCGACCGCGCGATCGAACAGGTAGCCGAGATCCGCGGCCGAGCCGCGCTTGCCGATCTTGTCGAGCATCGCCGGCAGACGCTCCTCGGGGACGCGGCCGGATTTGAGGAGCTTGACGAGCGGGCTGTCGTCGGCCGGGGCGGGGGCCGTCGCGATCAGTACGAAGCCGAGAACGGCGAGCAGGCGCGGGCTGACCGACCTCATGAGCGACCTCTGGATGTTCCGATGATCGGGCGGCATGCCACGAAGTCGTGGCCATGGGATCGGCCATGGCCATGCCACCCCGACAGCCTGTCGAAGACGCGGTTACTTCTTCGACTCCGCCTTGGCCCGGCGCTCGAGCGTCTTGTTCGTCTCGTCGAGCGTGTATTCCGAGGTAGTAGTCCTGGTCCATGGAGCGAGCGACTCCAGCGCGATCTCCTGGGCCTTGGCGGCGTCCTTGCCGTCGAAGAAGCTCAGGGCGCGGACGGCCTCGAGGCGGACGCGCGGGTTCTCGTCGTTGACCTGCTTGCGCGAGCAGTCTCGAGCGGGTCGTCGACGCGGTCGCGCCAGTAGCAGAGGACGCGGGTGGCCGCGGCCCGGGCCTTGGGCTCGGGGCAGGTCAGCATCGTCTTCAGCAGCGGCTCGATCGACGACGTCGAGGCTCTGGTGGCAGCCAGAGGGCTTCGAGCATGTGGTGCCAGTAGTCGGGGTCGTCCTTGTCGAGCCCGGCGACCCACTTCGTCGACGGCGGCCAGGACCTGCCTTCGGCGGGTGCTCGCGAAGCTCGCGGCGGGCGCGGTAGCGGGTGCGGTCCTCGTAGGCCTTGAGCAGGTCGAGCAGCTCGGGGACGGTCGCGCCGGCGATCTTCGGCTTCTCGACCAGCGGCCGGCTTCTTGTAGTGTGATCCGCCAGATCCGGCCGTGCTCGACGTCGCGGTTCGGGTCGCGGAGCGAGTGCTGCATGTGGCCGATCAGCGGGTTGAACCAGTCGACGACGTAGAGGGCGCCGTCGGGGCCGAACTCGAGGTCGACCGGGCGGAAGTTCGGGTCGGACGACTGCAGGAGCGGCTCGACCGGCGTCGGCCGCGAAGCCCGAGCCGTCCTCCTTCACGCGGTAGCGGAGGATGCCCTGGAAGCCGATGTCGTTGTTCAGCAGGTAGTCGCCCTGGGTCTCGTCGGGGAAGTTGCCGGCTGGCGACCAGCTCGCAGCCCGCAGGTCGGCCGCCACTGCATCTCGAGGAACTGCTTCATGCCGCCGTGCTTGTGCGGATAGATCGACCTGGCCCGAGAAGGCGGTGCCGTAGTAGTTGGCCCCGCCCGAGGCGTCGGCCACGAAGTTCTGGCCCCAGCGGTCGACGTAGTGGCCCCACGGGTTGGCGAAGCCGTAGGAGACGAAGACGTCGAACTTCTCGGTCTTCGGCTCGTAGCGGAAGATGCCCGCCTCGTTGCACGCGCTGCGGGCCGTAGGGGGTCTCGACCTGCGTGTGGTGGAACGTCCCCTCCTGCCAGTAGAGCGCCCCGCCCGGGTCCCAGGTGAAGGCGTGCATCGCGTGGTGCGAGTCGGCCGTGTCGAAGCCGTGCAGGATCAGCTCGCGGACGTCGGCCTTGTCGTCGCCGTCGGTGTCCTTGAGGAACATCAGGTTCGGCTGCTGCGCGACGTAGACGCCGCCGTCGCCCAGCTCGATGCCGGTGGGCACGTGCAGGCCGTCGGCGAAGACGGTCTGCTTGTCGGCCTTGCCGTCGCCGTCGGTGTCCTCGAAGATCAGGACCTTGTCGTTCACCGGCTTGCCGGGCAGGTACATCGGATACGACGGCATCGTCGTGACCCAGAGCCGCCCCTTGGCGTCGAAGGTCATCTGCACGGGCTTCTTGAGGTCGGGGAACTCGCTCCTCGGAGGCGAACAGGTTGATCTCGTAGCCCTCGGGGAGCTTGAAGGTCTTCTGCGCCTCCTCGGGCGTCGTGAGCTGTGATCGGCCCCTTGGCGTTCGTCTCGACGCGGGCGAGCTCGCCGGTGTTGCTGTCGTCGATCGTGTCGGGGACGCGCTTCGCCCTTGGCGACGTCCCAGATCCGCCGCTCGCGGTTCTCGATCATCTTGCGGAGCTTGGCGAACTCGGCCGGGAAGTTGACGACGCCGAACGGGGCCTTGCGGCCGCCGTAGATGTAGCAGCCGTTGATCGGCGCGATAGTCGTACAAGAACTGGAGGTTCTTCTCGTTGACCTCGGCCTTGAGCTTCGCGAGGTCGGCCTTGCGTCGACGGCGGGCCGGGGGCCGAAGAGGGCCTCGTCGAGCACCGCGGCGACCTGCCGGTCGCCGTCGTCGTTCAGGTGGATGCCGTTGATCGTCAGCGGCTGTCGTGCGCCTTCGCGTAGAGCTCCTGGCGTCGGCGTGAACAGGTCGACGAAGACGACGCCGTGCTGCCTCGGCCGGCCTCGGCCATCGCCTCGGTGTAGAGCTTGATGTTCTCGTTGTTCTTCTTGCCGTCGGTGATGTGCGGGTTGCTGCAGGTCTTCCTGCGCGATCGGCGAGAGCAGGACGAGCCTCGGCGCGGCCTTGCCGTTGTACTTGGTCGTGGTCGACTCCTTGATGAACTTGTCGAGGTCCTTCTTGAACTTGTCCAGCCCCGCCGGGCCGCCGAACGACTCGTTGAAGCCGAAGGCGGCGATGATGACGTCGGGCTTCTCGTCCTTGAGGGTGTGGCCGTGGTCGTTGAACGCGGCCTGAGCGGGGCCGCAGGGTCAGCTCGTCGGCCGACCAGCCGAGGTCGTGGACGACCAGCTCGAGCTCGGGGAACCGGCTGTGGAGCAGCGTCTCGAAGTTGCCGAAGTACTGCATCCGCTCGGCCAGGGTGTTGCCGATGAGGATGATCCGGTCGCCCTTCTTGAGCTCGAGCCCGTCGGCGGCCGTGGCCGGGCCGGCGAAGAAGGCGAGCAGCAGGGCGAGCCCGAGCAGGGTCGCGTGGGAGCGTCTCATGGGTCGATCATCCTCGTCGGACGGGTGTTCGGGCCGATCGTGCGGGAGGGCCGGCGCGGACCCGATCTCGGGTCGGCCAGTGGAGGGGCGGGTCTGGCCTCGCTCGACCGCGAATTATCCCACGGCCGGCCCGCCCGCGTCAAACCTCAGGCGGCACTCGATTTGCCCGCGGCCAGCCCGTTGGAAATCCCGCGCCGACCGGCGATATTGGGCCGGTCCGTCGACCTCACGAACCTCTCCGAGGGCCAAACCGATGTCCAAGACGCTCGCCCTGGCCGCGCTGGCCGCCTTGACCCTCGCCGACGCCCGCGCGGCCGACGACCCGTGGCTCGTCTTCCCCGGCGGCGGCGGCGCCCGGCGAGGGGAAGCACGTCGTCCTCATCGCCGGCGACGAGGAGTATCGGTCCGAGGAGGCCCTGCCCCAGCTCGCGAAGATCCTCTCCTGGCGGCACGGGTTTAAGTGCACCGTCCTGTTCCCGATCGGCAAGGACGGGACGATCGACCCCGGCGCGAGCAACATCCCAGGCCTCGAGGCGCTCCGGCACGCCGACCTGATGATCCTCTTCACCCGGTTCCGCCACCTGCCCGAGGACCAGATGGAGGAGATCGTCAACTACGTCGACTCGGGCCGGCCGATCATCGGCATGAGGACGGCGACGCACGCCTTCAACATCAAGGAGGGCCAGCCGTTCGCCGGCTACTCCTGGAACAGCAAGGGCTGGGACGGCGGCTTCGGCCGGCAGGTCCTGGGCGAGACCTGGATCGAGCACTACGGCCGCCACGGCAAGGAGGCGACCCGCGGCGTTGATCGCGCCCGAGGCCGCGGGGCACCCGATCCTCAAGGGCATCAAGGACGGCGACATCTTCGGCCCGACCGACGTCTACAAGGTCCGCCTGCCGCTACCCGGCGACAGCAAGCCGCTGATCCTCGGCGAGGTCGTCGACGGCATGAACCCGACTGACCCCCCCGTCGAAGGGGGAGAAGAACGAGGTGAAGATGCCCGTCGCATGGGTGAAGACCTATACGAGCAAGGCCGACAAGTCCGGCCGCGTCTTCAACACGACGATGGGCGCCGCCACCGACCTGACGAGCGAGGGCCTGCGCCGGCTGCTCGTGAACGCGGCCTACTGGGCCGTCGGCCTCGAGGACCAGATCCCCGACAGGGCGAACGTGGACCTCGTGGGGAAGTACGAGCCGACGCCGTTCGGCTTCGGCGACGCACGTCAAGGGGAAGCGGCCGGAGGACTATGCAGGGAAGTGAAACGGCCGCCCGCTCGTGGGTCTGCCCGGACCCCGGGCTTGGGGTGCGGTCGGCGGGCCGAGGCGCCGAGCGAACCCGAGCCCCGGCGCCGACCGAACCCGAGCGTATGCCATTGTTCGCCTTCGTGCGGCCCCGTGCGGGACGGGGACATCGGTGGTCGAGCCGCCCCGCGACCGGATTGTCGATGTGCATCCTTCATCATCCCGGGTCGAGGTCTCCTCGTTCTCGGAATCCGCGGGGAGGTGCGGGGCTGGGAGGCCAGGCCTTGGACCGACCCGCGACCGGCCGGCCGTCCGCGTGGAGACCGCGCCCGGGCCGTGGTATCGTGGCGGCGAGGCCCTTCAACGCCGTACGGAGTCGAACCGATGAATCGACGTACGATGCTCAAGCATGGCGCGACGGTCGGCCTCGGCCTGGCCGTCGGCGGCGGGATCGCGGCGAGCCGGGCCGGACCGACGCCCCTGCCCGATCCCTCGCCCCGGAGGCTCCCCCGCTGGCGCGGCTTCAACCTGCTCGAGATGTTCATCGTCCCCACGCCCGACCAGGCCAAACGGTTCAGCGCCGAGGACTTCGCCTGGATCTCCGAGTGGGGCTTCAACTTCGTCCGGCTGCCGCTCGACTATCGCTCGTGGACCGACCCGGGCGACTGGACGAAGATCCGCGAGGATCGCGTCGCGTACGTCGCCGAGGCCGTCGAGCTGGGCCAGCGGTTCGGCGTCCACGTCCAGCTCAACTTCCACCGCGCCCCGGCTACACCGTCGCCGCCCGCCCGAGAAGAAGAACCTCTGGGAGGACTCCGACGCCCAGCGCGTCTGCCGCGCTCCACTGGTCGACCTTCGCGAGGCGGTTCCGGGGCGTCCCCAGCCGCGAACTGAGCTTCGACCTGTTCAACGAGCCCGCCCGCGTCGGCCCGGAGGCGTACAGGAAGGTCGTCGGGATCATGGCCGAGGCGATCCACAAGGAGGACCCGAATCGGCTGGTCGTCGCCGACGGCCGCGAATATGGCAACGTGCCGCCCACCGAGCTCGTCGGCCTCGGCGTCGCCTCGGCGACCCGCGGCTACGCCCCGTTCCACCTGACGCACTACAAGGCGAGCTGGGTCGAGGGCTCCGACCGCTGGCCGAAGCCGACGTATCCCTTGAAGGAAGGGAACACGACCTGGGACAGGTCGAATCTCGAACGGGACCAGATCAAGCCCTGGAAGGCCCTCGAGGCGCAGGGCGTGGGCGTGATGGTCGGCGAGTTCGGCGCCCACAACCGGACGCCGCACGACGTCGTCATGCCCTGGATGAAGGACTGCCTCGCCGCCTGGAAGGCCGCGGACTGGGGCTGGGCCCTGTGGAACTTCCGCGGCAGCTTCGGCGTCCTCGACAGCGACCGGCAGGATGTCACGTACGAGGACTGGCACGGCCACAAGCTCGACCGGGCGATGCTGGATCTGCTCCGGTCGGCGTGATCGATCTTGGGATACCGCCATGATCTCTTCTGCATGCGATCACCTTGGGGCATGCCCCGGCTACCCCCCACCCTAACCCTCCCCCTCAAGGGGGGAGGGGATCGAGCTCCTTCGTCGGGGGGATCAGAAACCCTCCCCCCTTGAGGTGGAGGGTAGGGTGGGGGGTGAGCGGGTCATGGCCGGAAGCATCGGCTGGGCAGTGCTCTCGCTTGCACTCGTCCCGTCCCTCGCCATCGCCCAGTCCACCGACCCCGCCCCGCTCCGCCAGAAGATCGAGACGCTCCTCCGCGACGAACTGCGGCGCTGGTACCCCGCCGCCCTCGACCGCGACCTCGGCGGCTTCCACCAGGACTTCGCCCGCGACTGGTCCCCGCGGCCCGACGAGAACCGCTTCCTCGTCTACCAGGCGCGGATGACCTGGACCGCCGCCGCCTTCGCCCGCATTCGAGCCCGAGCACCGCGACGAATACGTCAAGTATGCCCAATACGGCATCGATTACCTCGACCAGGTCATGCGCGACCGGGAGCCGGGCGGCTTCCACTGGATCGCTCGACCCGCACGGGAAGGTCGACCCGAGGCTCGGCGACGAGAAGCACGTCTACGGCACGGCCTTCGTCCTCTACGCCGCGAGCGTGGCCCACGACGTCACGCACGACCCGACGGCCCTGAAGGTCGCGCGCGACGCCTTCGACTGGCTGGAGAACCACGCCCACGACGCCGAGCACGGCGGCTACTTCGAGGCCATCTCCCGCGACGGCACGCCGATCCTCGCTGGCGACGAGTGCCCCGCGGGCCGGGCCGACCGGCTCGGGCGTCTACTACGGGTTCAAGTCGATGAACTCGCACATCCACCTGCTCGAGGCGCTGGCCGAGTTCCACCGGGTCGAGCAGACGCCGCAGGTCGAGCGGAGCGTCTCGCCGAGACCCTCGCCATCGTCCGCGACAAGATCGCCGTCGAGCCGGGCGCGCTGAACCTCTACCTGACCCGCGACTGGCGGGCCGACCCCCGCGCACGACTCGTTCGGCCACGACGTCGAGACGGCGTACCTGCTCGTCGAGGCCGCCGAGGCCCTCCCGGCCACGCCGACGACCCGAAGACCTGGAAGGTCGCCCGGAGCCTGATCGACCACGCCCTCGACTGGGGCTGGGACGAGCGAGCACGGCGGCTTCTACGACAAGGGCGACGTCTTCGCCGGCAACGCCTACGACACGACCAAGGTCTGGTGGACGCAGGCCGAGGGCCTGAACGCCCTGCTCGCTCATGCACACGAAGTTCGGCGGCGAGACCGACCGCTACGGGAAGGCGTTCCTCAAGCAGTGGTCGTTCATCGAGGCCCACCAGCTCGACCCCGAGTTCACGGCGGCTGGTTCGGCGAGACGACCCGCGAGGGCAAGCTCATCGGCGACGGCCGCAAGGCCATCGCAGTGGAAGGCGAACTACCACACCTCGCGCGCCCTGATGAACGTCGCGACGATGCTCCGGGAGGTCGAGGCGAAGGGCGGCCGGCTACCGTAATGTCGCATGCTCTGGACCGACCTCGGCCTCCGGCACCTGGATCGCGGGACGCGGTCGTTTCCGCCGATCACGGTCCTTGCAGCACGGCCCGGATCATCCAGTCGCCCTTGGTGAAGGGGTGGGGCTTGCCGTCGTCGGGGAGGCCGACGAACGACGTATCGCCCGCCGCGGCGTCGTGGTGGACGTAGACGCCCTTGGTCTGCTCGGGGTTGAAGTCGACGCAGACGTAGAACGTCTTCGGGACGGCGGTCGGCTTGACGTCGAGCGCGACCCACTTTGGGTTCCCCCGGGCGAAGGTCTTGTAGGGGAACGGGAAGGTCGCGATCGGCTTGAACCCGGCGTCGCAGACGATGACGCGGAAGTCCTCGTCGGGGGGCTTCGGGGTGCCGTAGCGCGAGCCGTAGAGGCGGACCGATGTCACCTTCCAGCCGTCGCCCGGCGACTCGAACCGGACGGCGTGCCCGCCTCCGGCGATGCTCCGCATGCCGGCCGACGTGCCGTCGTCGTTCTTCAGCTCGCGGGACTCGGGCGGGATGAGGACAGGCTCGACCACGGCGGCCGGCGGCGGCGCCGGGTCGGGTGCCCTAGCCGCGACGTGCGGGAACCCTTGCCCGACGGCCAGGCCGAGGGCGAAGACGAGCAGGCCGGCGGCGGCCACTTTCATTGAGGGAAACGTCATGGCGCGGATCACTCCTTCGCTCAGTGCCGCGACCGGGCCCGGGACCATCCCGGGTGCCGCGGTCGCGAGGGCAACGATTCGCGAGGTCCACGCGGCCGACGCGGCCGGGATCGATGGACCCCCGAATGGGGGCACCACAAGCGCGGGGGCGCAGACCGCGCCGGGTGAGCCCTTCGCGAAGCCGGGCCCGGCCGCGCGTCAGGCGAGTCTGGACGGTCCGGACCGGGCAGCGGAGCTGCGCGGCGGCCTGCTCGCAGGTCAGGCCTTCGAGGTGGAACAGGACGATCGGCGTGCGGTAATGGGCCGGCAGCCGGTCGAGCTCCTGGTAGAGCTCGGCCCAGGGCTCGGGGTCGATCGGGGTCGCCCCTCCGGTCGTGGCAGGCCGCGCTCCGCCGCACGCCTCGACGACCCCGCGCCGTGCCGCATCGGCCCGGACTCGGGCGGAGACGCGGCGGGCGACGCCGTAGAGCCAGCTCGCGAGCGAGCCGGACGACCGGACCGTCCCGGCGCGGCGGGCGAGGACGATGAACGTGGCCTGGGCCGCGTCGTCGGCGTCGTGCGGGTCGCGGAGCACGCGCCGGCAGACGTCGCGGACCATCGGTCCGTGCCGCCGGACGATCGCCTCGAACGCCGCCTCGCTCCGGCGGTCGACGAAGCGCTCCAACAGCTCGCCGTCGCTCAATCCCGCGACCGCCCCGTCCTCGAAGACCGCCCGCAGCGGCCCCCAGGGCATCTCGACCCGCCCTCGCGCCATCCGCCCGGCCTCCACGTCGCCGTCGATCGTCGCAATATAGTGACGCGGCGGGGGCCGGATTACGTCAGGCTTTTTCGGATCGTCGATCTTACAAGATCGCCCGGATCACCTCGCCCCGGCTGATCGGGTGGGGGCGGCCGAGCGGGTCGAGGTATTCGGTCTGCGGGGCGATGGCCCAGGCAGTGGAAGATCGTCGCCGAGAGGTCCTCGGGGCGGACCTCGCCCGTCGCGGGGGTAGGCGCCGATCTTGTCGGACGAGCCGTAGACCTGGCCGCCGCGGATGCCGCCGCCGGCCAGGGCGACCGAGAAGACCGAGCCCCAGTGGTCCCGGCCGCCGTTGCCGTCGAGCCGGGGCGTGCGGCCGAACTCGGCCATGCAGACGACCAGGGTCTCGTCGAGCAGGCCGCGGCGGTCGAGGTCCTCGAGCAGCGCCGAGAAGGCCTGGTCGGTCGGCGGGCACGAGCACGTCCTTGAGCCGGGCGGACTCCTTGGCGTGGCTGTCCCAGCAGGGGTTGGCCGGCGGCTCGTCGGCGCCGCGATACCAGTTGACCTGGACGAGCCGCACCCCCGCCTCGACCAGCCGGCGGGCCAGCAGGACGCCCTGGCCGAACGGGGTCTCGCCGTAGCGGTCGCGGATCGCCTCGGGCTCCTCCTCGAGGCGGAAGGCCCGGCGGGCCTCGCGACGAGCGGAGCAGGTCGAACGCCTGGCGCTGTGCGGTCGTCGAGCAGTCCGGCCGACGGGTCGCGGTCGAGCGAGTCGAGCCCGCGCTGGAGGCGGTCGAGGAGGTCCCTCCGGCGTCCCAGGCGGTCGGGGTCGAGGTCGGCGGGCAGGTCGATCTCCTGGACGCGGTAGCCCTCGGGCGTCAGCTTGGCGTTCAGCAGCCACGGGTCGGCCGACGCGGCCGAGGAAGCCGGCGTCCTGGCCGGGCCAGACGCTGCCGTCGGTGTTGAAGATCCGGTGCGGCAGCGTGACCGACGCCGGCAGCCCGCCCGGTGCGGCGTCGACCCGGCCGAGCAGGGCGCCGAGGCACGGGCGAGTCGTTGGGCGGCCCCGGGTTGGCGTTCTCGAAGTTCATCGGCGAGTGCGGCCGGCCGGTGAGCATGTAGTAGCCGCTCGACGAGTGGGCGTTGTCGCCCGTCGAGACCGCCCGGAGGAGGCAGAGCTTGTCGGCCACCAGGGCCGTCTGGGGCATCAGCTCGCAGAGCGACAGGCCGGGCACCTTCGTCGCGATCGGCCCGAACTCGCCGCGGACCTCGGCCGGGGCGTCGGGCTTCGGGTCCCAGGTCGAGTGCTGGGGCGGCCCGCCCATCAGGAACAGGACGATGCACGACTTCGCCCGGCCGGACCGAGGCGCCGTCGCCGTCGGCCTCGGCCCCTGCGCCAGCCCGGCGAGGTCGAGCCCGGCCCCGAGCAGGCCGAGGCCGCCGACCCGGAGGATCTCCCGGCGGCTCCAGCCGTCGCAGAGCCGCGCGCCGGGTCCGAGCAGTCGGATCATCCGTCCCTCGCCGCCCCTGAGGGCGCTGAACAACAAACGTGCAACATCCGGACTCTACCGCTCGACCCGCGACGCGGCAAGATAATTGAGGAGCGCGCTCGGGCCGCGAGGCGGCGAGCGAACCCAAGCCGGCCCCCACGGAGCGCCGAGCGAACCCAAGGATGCAAGTTATGAATGGTTTCGAGCGGCAATGTTCGCCCGGGAAGGCCCGGCCCTTCCGAGACGGGCGAGTCGGACACCGCGCCCGGTGCCGACCGAACCCAATCCTCATCGCGCCGACCGAACCCAAATCTTGGTCCGACCTGGCGGCCCGCGATGGGGGGGCCGGAGCGCCGAACAAAGCCGACGGCCGACCCGCGCCGGGAGATTCTTGGGGAATCCTGTGCGGTCCGGCCGCGATCGCGCCTCATCATGGTGAGTAACCGACTCACCCCGGGAGGCGTCGACATGGCGACGGCGACGATGGTCATGAAGGACATGCACCGGCTGTTCGAGGGAGGAACGGTCGCCGGGCTCTCCGACTCGGAGCTGCTGGAGACCTTCCTCGCCCGACGGGATGAGGAGGCGTTCGCTGCCCTGGTGGCGCGGCACGGGGCGATGGTCGTGGGAACGTGCCGGGCCGTCCTGCACGACGCCGGGGCGGTCGAGGACGTCTTCCAGGCGACGTTCCTGGTCCTGGCGCGGAAGGCCGGGTCGGTCCGTGGCCGCGATGCGCTGGGGGGATGGCTGCATCGGGTGGCGTTCCGGGCGGCGGTCCAGGCGAACAGGGCCGCGGCTCGCCGGAGGCTCGAGGAGCGAAAGGCGGCGGAGATGAGGGCAACCACGGCGACTTCCGACCAGGCCCGCGACGACCTCCGGGCACTGATCCATGCCGAGGTCGAGCGGCTGCCGGAGGCCCTGCGGCTGCCCGTGGTGCTCTGCGACCTCGGCGGGATGAGCCGCGAGCAGGCCGCCGCGGAGCTGCGCTGGACCGAGGGGAAAGTCCGGGGCCGACTGGCGCGGGGGCGGGCCAGGCTCAAGATGCGGCTGGCGCGGCAGGGCGTGGCGCCGACGGTCGCGGCCCTGGCGGCGACGATGGCCCGCGAGGCGACCGCGGCGGTCCCCGGGGCATGGATCGCCGCGACGGCCCGGGCCGCCTCCGCGAGCCTGGCGGGCAAGGCCGCGGCCGGCGCCTCGGCGGCCATCGCCGCGGGGGTCATCCAGGAGATGCTGGTCGCGCGGGTCAAGGTCGCCGCTGGCCTCGTGCTGGCGCTGGGCGTGGTCGCGGGAGCCACGGCCGGGCTGGTGGCCTCGGGCCGCGGTCCGCGCGAGGTCGCCCCGGTGCCGGTCGCGGCGGCCGAACTCGAGGACGGATCTGTCGTCTATCACGGCCGGGTCCTCGGGCCCGACGGCAAGCCGTTCGAGGGGGCCAGACTCACCATCCGGACTGCCGACGAGCCCGGGAAGGCCGCGGCCGTCCGCGCCCGCAGCGGCGGCGACGGGCGGTTCCGGTTCGAGGTCGCGAGGTCGGAGTTCAAGCTCCCCGCGAATCTCAAGGTCGACGACGTCTGGAGACAGGTCCCGGTCGTGGCGTCGGCCGACGGACTCGGGCCCGACTGGGCGGCGCTCGCCGGCTTCGACGCCCGGGGCGGCGAGCCGGGGCCCGACGGGCGCCTGACGCTCCGTCTGGTCGAGCCGGGGCCGCCGGTCGAGGGGCGGGTGCTCGACGTCCAGGGCCGGCCGGTCGCCGGCGCGTTGGTCCGCGTCGAGCGGGTCATGACGTCGCCCGGCGGCTCGCTCGACCCGTTCCTCCGCGCCTGGCGGCTCGGCAACGGCAACGCCGAGGCCGTCCTTGATCACGTCCTCTTCGACCCCTCCCTGGCGGGGATTCCCGCCGACATGAAGACGGATCGGCAGGGCCGGTTCCGAATCGCCGGCCTCGGCCGCGAGCGCGCGGCGAGACTCGCGATCTCGGGCCCCGGGATCGCGGAGACCACCGTCCTCGCCCTGGCCCGCGCAGGGCTGACGACCGAGGAGATCATGAAGGTCGGGCCGGAGACCGAGATGCTCATGGGCAAGCCGATGCGGGGGTCCAACCTGGTCTTCGGGCCGAGCGTCGAGGTCGTCGCCGCGACCGGACGGTCCCTCGAAGGGATCGTCCGCGAATCGGGGACGGGCAGGCCGATCGCCGGGGTGAAGGTCAGAGGGTCGGGCGAGGACCGGTCGTCGCACGCCGAGGCCACGACCGACCCGCAGGGGCACTACCGGCTGGCGGGCCTGCCCGTCGCGGCGCCGATCCGGCTGGACTTCTATCCCAAGGACGGCCTGGGCTACCTGCCGGCCTCGCAGACCATCCCGGCCGCCCCGGGGGCGGGGCCGATGAGGGCCGAGGTCGAGATGAGCCGGGCGATCACCGCCACGGGCCGGGTCGTCGAGCGGGGCACGGGCAAACCGGTCTCGGGGTCGGTCATGTATCAGCCCCTGGCCGGCAATTCCGCGTTCCGCGGCACCCCGGCGGGCGAGTGGATCAAGCACGTGGCCAACGCCGAGAGCATCGCCAAGGACGGCACGTTCCGCGTCCCCGTCGGCCCCGGGCCGGGGGTGATCCTGATCCAGATCCAGAACCCGAAGGGGCCGGGCCTCTCGCCAGACTACCTCACGGCGAGGCGCGACCCGAACGACGGCGCCCCGAACTTCGGTGGGAACGCCGAGTGGCTCACCGGGGCGGCCAACCAGGCGATCCCGCTTGACCTCTACCAGGCGTATGCCGTGATCGACCCGAAGCCGGGCGACGCCGGGGTGAGCCGGGTGCTGGAGGTCGTGCGCGGCGGGTCGAAGGCCGGGCGAGTCGTCGGGCCCGACGGCATGCCGCTGACCGGCACCTCGGTCTCGGGCGTCGGCTCGATCTTCGAGGGCCCGCGGGCGCTGGCCGGGCCCGAGTTCACCGCGAGGCTCCTCGACCCGTCCCGGCCCCGCTACCTGCTCGGCGCCGACGCCTCGAGGCGGCTCGCCGGCGCCATCGCCGTCCGCGGCGACGAGCCCGGGCCGCTCGACCTCCGGCTCGAACCCGCGGCGACGATCGCCGGCCGGCTGGTCGACGGCGACGGCCGCCCGATCGCCGGGGCGCGGATCGGCGTCGGATACCGCGAGTCGGGCGGCGTCGCCGTGCCGCGGACCAACGGGCGGCCGGCCGACGAGCGCATCCTCACGGACGGGGGCGGCAAGTTCCGCGTCGAGGGCGTTGTCGCTGGGCTGGAGGCCGCGATCTGGGCGTCGAAGGAGGGCCGGCCGCTCCGGCTCGCCGACGGCGTCGAGAAGATCGGGCTCCGCCCGGGCGAGGTGAAGGACCTCGGCGTCGTGACGGCCGTGCCGTTCCAGTGATGGCGGGCTGCACCGCCATGCGACCCCGCACCCTACCCTCCCGTTTGAGGGGACGAGGGTAGGGCGGGGTTGAGTCGTGAGCGCGCCCGGCTCAGAACTCGCGGTCGCGGAGGATGCCCGGCTGCGGCTAGCGGGTAGTGCCCGGCGACGGTGTCGACCTGGAGCGGCGCGGGGCCGTCCATGGCGAGCTTGTCGACGTCCGGGGCGAACTCGTGCTCGCAGTTGAGCATGTCGTCGAAGGTGATGACCTGGCCGGTGTGGGCGGCCATGCGGCCCATCGAGGTGACCAGGCTGGCCTCGGCGCCGCGCTTGACCTCGTTGTACGGCTTGTCCTTGCGGATGGCGTCGATCAGGTCGTCCCACTCGAGCTGGTACGGGTTCGGCTCGGGCTGCGGGAACGCCCAGACGAGGTCGTCGCGGTGCATCTTCTGGCCCTTGTAGATCCGGCACTGGGCCGGGCGTGTGCGAGCTGCGTCGAGATGACCGCCGAGCCCTTGGTGCCGTGGGCGTAGCTGGCGAACTCCTGGTGGCAGCCGGCGATGTTCCGGCCTTCGAGGAACAGCTTGGCGCCGTCGGCGAAGGTGTACTCGACCGAGTAGGTGTCGAAGTTCTGGTCGATGTAGTCGCCGCGGTAGTGCCGGCCGCCGGAGGCCTGTGGCCTTGACCGGCCAGGCGTCCTTCATCCAGCAGCACTCGTCGATGTTGTGGATCAGGAAGTCGCTGTAGCAGCCGCCGCTGGCCCAGAGGAAGCCGTGGAACTTGCTGGATCTGGTACATCAGCTCGCTGATGCCGTCGGGCTTGGGCTCGGTCAGGCGCCGAGCCGACCGGGCCGGTCTGGCGGTAGGCCCGCAGCAGGATGATGTCGCCGATCTCGCCGTCCTTGATCCGCTCGTAGCAGCTCGCTCGCGGGCCTCGCAGTGGCGGCACATCAGGCCGACGCCGACCTTGAGGTTCTTCTTCTTCGGCCTCCTCGCCCAGCGCGAGCATCTTGCGCGTGGTCGGGCCGTCGACGGTGACCGGCTTCTCCATGAAGACGTTGCAGGCCCTTCTCGATCGCGTAGGTGAAGTGGACCCAGCGGAAGGCCGGCGGCGTGGCCAGGATGACCACGTCGCCCGGCTTGAGGCAGTCCATCGCCTTCTTGTAGGCGTCGAAGCCGATGAACTTGCGGTCGTCGGGCACGTCGACCTTGTCGCTGTGAACTCTGCTTGAGATCTCGTCGTAGCTGCCGTCGAGCCGGTCCTCGAAGACGTCGGCCATGGCGACGAGCTTGATCGGGCCCGCTCTTGGTCGACAGGGCGTTGTCGGCCGCGCCGGTGCCGCGGCCGCCGCAGCCGACCAGGGCGACCTGGATCGTGTTGCTCTCGCCGGCGTGGACCGACGGGACGGCGACGCCCGCCAGGGCCGAGGCCGCGGCGACCTGGCCGGTCGTCTTGAGGAAATCGCGGCGCGAGGCGCTGGGCTTCGGCTCGGTCATGGTGGTCGTCCCTTGGCTGGGTGGGAAGGAAGGTCCGTCGACCGCGAGGGCGGGACGCGCGGGGCGTCGGGGTGCGGAGGGCGGCGTGAGCGGTCAGGGTGTGCTGCTCGCACGCGAGGCGATCGGCGACCCGGCGCGGCCTCGCGTGTTGGTGTCCAGTATAGACCGGCGGGGCGGGGGGCTCAACCGGCAACTCTGGAGGGATGCGGCGTGAAGACCGGCGCCGGCGTGGGGGCACTGACCGTCGCGAAAGTGCAGCGCCAGGGCTCTATCGAGCCGCCGCGCGGTGCGGGATCGCCACGATCGCCGACCGGATCAGCAGGTTCTCCGCGAGCAAGCACACCACGCCCACGATGACCCACGGGCGCGTTCCGAGGAGCACCAGCACGAGCGGCGCGACGACGCCGAGGCCGAACTCGATCAGCCCTCGACGAAGCATCCGGCGACCCTCGATGGCCCGGAGCGTCGGCGCGAACGCGGCCAGGACGAGCCCCATCGGAATCAGGCTGAGCAGGAGGAGGACGGCGAACGCGAGCCGCAACAGGCCCATCGCCTCGTCGCGGTGCAGGACCGCGGAGATCGCCACCAGCTCGGCCGAGCCGAGCATCAAGGCCGACGTGGTGAGATAGCCGCCCAGCCACCGGGCGTCCTTCCAGGCCGGCTGCGCGGTCGTGCTGAACAGCACCCCCTTGTAGACCATCGACCCCAGCGCCGGCGGGATGCCGAGCACCACGGCGGCCGTGCGAATCACGCCCAGGACGCCCTCGCCCGAGGTGAACAGGTCGATGGCCGCGATCACCGCGAGCGGCAGCGAATACGACGTCAGGCACCACGTCCCGAGCGACATTGGAGAGCTCGGCTTGAACACCCGGAGCATGTGGTGGAACCGGAGCGGGTCGCCGAGGTCGAGGACCAGGCAGATCAGGTCGGCCGTCAGGAGCAGGAGCGCGAGCGGATACGCCACGCGCGTCACAGGCGCGAAGAGATCGGGCCGCGCCAGGTCTCCGGCCGCGGACGCCAGAAACAGACCAGTCGACATGTTATTGAATAATATGTCCCACGCGACGAGGTGGTGCCAGTCCGGCGGCTTGGTCACCTCGTCGGCGGCGTAGCCGCGGGCCGCGGTCGGCGATGAGGGGTCGGCCTGCATCTCAGGGGCCCGCCAGGATCACGACGGCGAGGAACGCGGCGATCGCCCCGAGCGCGCCGGCGATCGCCCGGGCGTAGTCCCCCTTCATGTGCAGCCACGGGTTGAACGGGGATTCGGGCAGGCCGTACGTCGCCGGGCGGTCGACGAGGAGGTAGAAGGAGTTCATCGCCGAGTAGGTCGCACTTGGCTCGTCGCCATAGAGGTAGGCTGCGCCGACGCCCTGCGCGCCGAGCTGCTCGACGCGCCTCTTCGCCCGCTCGCGGAGCTCCTCGATCGGGCCGAACTGGATCGACTGCGTCGGGCAAGCCTTGGCGCAGGCCGGGACGAGCCCGTCGCGCTGGCGGTCGTAGCAGAGGGTGCACTTGTGTGCATGGCCGTCGAAATGGCTCCGCGTGATGACGCCGAACGGGCAGGCCGCGATGCAGTAGGAGCAGCCGTTGCAGATATCGGGCTGGATGTAGACATTGGCAAATTCGTTGTAGATGATCGCCCCCGTCGGGCAGGCGTGCTGGCACGGCGCGGCGACGCAGTGCTTGCAGACGTCGCTCATCATCAGCCAGCGGTCGCCCGTGGCGCCGTCGAGCAGGCCCTCGACGGTGACAGGAGTGCCGGGCTCGTCGCTCGGGAACTGCTCGATGAACTTGACGTGCCGCCACGACGTTGCCGAGAGCGCGGCCGTGTTGTCGTAGCTGTTGCCCGTCCAGTGGAACCCGTCGGCCGGGAGCTGGTTCCACTGCTTGCAGGCCACCTCGCACGCCTTGCAGCCGATGCAGACGGTCGTGTCGGTGTAGAAGCCGGTCGGTGTTTGGGGAGTCGGCGGGTCGGGGTGGCGGAACGGCTCGACGAGGCGGTCGAGGAGCGTTGCCGGCACGGTATCGGCCTGCGGTACGCTTGATAGTTCCAGCTCCCTAGCCGCCATGGGCGAACTCCCCCTCGGGCTGGGCCGAGGCCGGCGTGTCGGGGCGTGGGCCCGCGTGTCGGCCAGGCGACGGCATTGACCGTCGGCTGCGGATGAACTCCTTCGAGCCGCCCCGCGCGGACCTCGCAGGCGAAGACCTTGGCCTCGTGCATGCTCACGTTGGAGTCGGCGACGAGCGAGGTCAAGTCGTTGGCGTTGCCGCCCACGACCTCTCCCGCGAAACCCCAGTGGAACGGCAGCCCGACCTGGTGGACCGTCCGCCCGTCGACCGTGAGCGGCCTGATCCGCCGCGTGACCATGGCGCGGGCCTCGATGCGGCCGCGCGCCGACTCGACCGTCAGCCAGCCGCCGTGGACGATGCCCCGCTCGGCGGCCAGCTCGGGGCCGAGCTCGACGAACATCTCGGGCTGGAGCTCGTTGAGCCACGCGTTGAACCGGCTCATCGGGCCGCTCAGGTAGTGCTCCGTCAGGCGGAAGGTGCAGGCGACGACGGGATACTCGGCCGTCGGCGTGTACGCGATGTGGTTCAACGGGCCTTCGAACGTGCGGACGACGGGCGAGATCGGCTGCTTCGGATAGAGCAGGTTGCCGACCGGCGACTCGACCGGCTCGTAGTGCGCCGGCAGCGGCCCGTCCTTGACGGCGCCTGGGGCGAAGAGCCAGCCGAGGCCGTCGGGCTTCATGATGAACGGCTCGGCCCCGGAGATCGCGGCCATCCCCTTCGCGTCGGGCGGCGGGCGGTAGCCCGGCGGCTTGTCGGGCTCGAAGTCGGGCTCATCGTCGCCGACCCAGCGGGCCTTCGCCTCGTCCCACCAGATCAGCTTCTTCCGCTCCGACCACGGCCGCCCCTCGGGGTCGGCCGACGCGCGGTTGTACATGACGCGACGGTTGTGCGGCCAGGCGAAGCCCCACTCGGGCTGGAGCGGGTTGTCCGTCGACCTTCCGCTCATTCGCCCGGTTCCGGCCCGGCTCGGGACAGACGCCGCTGTAGATCCAGCAGCCGCAGGCCGTCGTGCCGTCGTCCTTCAGGTCGGAGAACCCGCGCACGGGCATCCGCCGGCCGGTCCGCATCAAACTCGCCCACGCGATAGCCGTTGATCTCGACGAGGATCTTTTCGATGTCAGGCTCGCCCTCGACCCGGCTGGTCGTGCCGTCCGGCAGGCGGCGCGGCGCGTCCTCGTCGTAGTCCCAGGTCAGGTTCAGGAGCGGCTGATCCTTGGGCTCGGTCGAGCCGGCGTAGAGGGCGCGGAGCCGCTTGCCCAGGTCGTAGACGAACCAGGCGTCCGACCGGCAATCGGCGGGCGGGTCGATCGCCTTGTTGTGGAACTGGAGAAGGCGCTGGGTGTTCGTCAGCGTCCCCTCCTTCTCGGGCGCGGCGGCGGCGGGGATGAAGAAGACCTCGGTCTTGATGTCCGACGGTGGCGGCCCGGTCGGGTCGCTCTTCCAGAAGACCGCACTCTCGGTCTCGAACCAGTCGAGGACGACGAGCCAGTCGAGGTTCCGCAGACCCGCGCGGTGCAGCCCGGCGTTCGGGCCGCCGCCGCCGGGGTTCTGGCCGAAGAGGAAATAGCCGGTCATCTCGCCGCGGGACATCCGGTCGAACGTGCGGCAGTTGCGAGTAGTCGCCGTCGATCCGCGGGAGCCAGTCGTAGCGGTAGTCGTTGGCGGCGTGGGCCGCGTCGCCGTACCAGGCCTTCAGCAGGCTGACGATGAACTCGCGGAAGTTGGACCAGTAGCCGGTGGGCAGCCCCTCATGCTTCACGTACGAGTCGAGCGTCTCGTGCGCCTCGTCGGCCGCGGGCTGGGGCAGGTAGCCGGGCATGAGGTCGTACAGGGTCGAGACGTCGGTCGACCCCTGGATGCTCGAATGCCCGCGCATCGCCGCGATCCCTCCGCCGGGCCGGCCCATGTTGCCGAGCAGGAGCTGGAGGATGCCCGCCGTGCGGATGATCTGCACGCCTGTCGTGTGCTGCGTCCAGCCGACGCCGTAGACGATGCACGACGTCCGCTCGCGGCCCGAGTTGTCGCAGAGCAATTCGGCGACCCGGACCACGTCCTCGGCCCGGCAGCCGCAGATCTCCGCGACGAGCTCGGGTGTGTACCGCGCGAAGTGGCGGCGGAGGATTTGCATCACGCACCGCGGGTGCTGCAAGCTCGGGTCGCGCGGCGGCTCGCCGGCCGGTGCCGCGGTCATGTCGGCCCGGGGTGCGTCGTGCGCCGTGGCGCCGCCCATAATCCCGTGGCCGTGGATGCCGGCCTCGTCCCGCTTCGACCCCCCGCCGTTGTCCTCGCTCGGCGCTCCGTCGTAGCCCCAGTGGCCATCGGCCGCGTCGTAGGAGTGGTTCTCCGCGTTATAGCCGCTGAAGAGGCCGCCGAGGTCCTCGCTGTCCCCGTATCCCTCCTGGATGAGGACCGAGGCGTTCGTGTACGCGATCACGTACTCCCTGAACCAATGCTCATGCGTCAGCACGTAATGGATCAGGCCGCCGAGGAACGCGATGTCGCTGCCGGCGCGGATGCCCACGTAGAGGTCGCAGAGGGCCGAGGTCCGCGAGAACCGCGGGTCGACGTGGATCAGCGTGGCCCCCCCCTCCTTCGCCTTCATGGGCCAGCGGAAGCCCACCGGATGGGCCTCGGCCATGTTCGAGCCCATGAAAAGGACGCAGTCCGAATTGGCCAGGTCTTGCTGGTAATTGGTGGCCGCGCCGCGGCCGAACGAGGCGCCCAGACCGGGCACCGAGGCGGAGTGTCATATTCGGGCCTGGTTCTCGACCGAGACGACGCCCAGGCCCCCGGTGAAGAGCTTCTTCATCAGGTAGTTCTCCTCGACGTCGAGCGTCGCCCCGCCGAGGGTGCCGATGCTGTGCACGGCGTTCAGCCGCTGCGCCGTGCTCATCCGTCGCCTTGAACCCCTTGTCGCGCGCCTCCTTTACGCGAAGCGCGATCTGCTCGATCGCCCAGTCCAGAGACTTCGTCTCCCACTCCGTCGCGTGCGGGGCCCGGTAGAGGACATGCGTTACCCGGTGCGCGTTGACGGCGAGCTGGAACGCATTGGCTCCCTTCGGGCAGAGCGTCCCCTCGTTGATCGGGCTCCGGGGGTCGCCCTCGATGTCGATCAACTGGCCGCCCTTGGTGTAGATGAGCTGGCCGCAGCCGACGGCGCAGTAGGGGCAGACGCTCTCCGTCACCGCGGCGCCGCGGAGCCTGGAGCCCTTCGCGGCCGTCTGCGGGCTGAACGGCTGCGGACGCGGGTTCGACGACGTGTCGGGCGTGAAGAGCGACATGGGGCTCGTCTCTCGTTCGGTGGTGGCCTGTCGCGCGGATCGGTGCAATTCGGATGCCCGGGCACCTCACGCCCTCGTGCCGCTCGGCGCGCCGCGCGAGGCGAGACGCTCGTGCACGTGGGACAGCCACTCGGCCGGCGGGCGGCCGTAGGGCCGGAACTTCTCGAGCCGGTTCTGCTCCTCGCTGAAGAAGAGCGCCCGGTTCGGGCCGAGCTTGCTGGCGTGCGGGGCGTCGAGCAGGTGGCCCGAGTCGGTCTGGCTCATCTGGAAGAGGACGCGCATCTCGAACTCGCGGATGAGCTGCTGGTCGAACGAGCGGTTGAGGTTGCTCACGTTGTCGCACCAGATGACGACGTGGACGCCCAGCCCGGGCCCCTCGCGGAGGATCGTCTGGAGGTGGTCGGCGGGGCCGGCGTCCTCGTCCCGGCGCGAGAAGCCGAAGTCGTCCTCGCGGCGGCGGAGGTCGCGGAACCGGGCGAGGTCGTGGATGAAGAGGAAGATCTCCGGCCCGTCGGCCGTCGGGCTGCTGCCGCCGCTCGACCTCCGCCGCCAGCTCGGCGAGCGACCCGCGCCGCGTCGCGCCAGCCGCCGACGCGACGACGGGATGCGGCAGGGCACCGGCCACGCCGGCGAGGTAGTCGGCGCGGGGCTCGTCCTCGGGCGTGCCGTCGAGGACGGACGAAGCGGGCCCCGGCGCGGACCGTGTCCGACGCGGCCGGCGGATACTGCGCGGCCAGGCCGAGCAGGGCCGAGGCCATCACGCCCGGCGCCGCCTCGCCGTTCTGGCCGACGATCAGCAGGTGGTTCCCGCCCTGGCGGCGGAAGAGGGCCGACGGTCGGCTCCTTGATCGCGACCGGGTCGCCGACCCAGGCCTGCGCCGACCGCGGCGAGGCGGGCCAGGTCGGCGCGTCGAGCAGGGCGCGCGAGCGCGGGTTGCGCGCGAGGTCGGCCGGGGCGTCGCCCTCGAAGACGATCGGCGTGCGCGCCAGGACCGGCGGGCGCTCGCGGGCGAGGTCGCGGAGCTGCTTCAGGTACGCCTCGCGGCGCTCGTCGGAGAGCCAGACGACCTGGAAGAAGTGGTTCCCCTCGGCCAGGCCGTTGGCGTCGTTGTAGATGGCCTCGCCGGGCCGCGAGAGGAGCTTGGCGGCGGTGTTCTTCTCGCTGAGGATCAGCGGGCGTCGGCCTCGCTGCACTGGAGCGCGACCCGGACGGCCATCTGGCCGAGCGTGCTCCGGGCCAGCGCGTAGGCGCCGCCGAGCGTCTGCGAGCCGAGGAGGACGTGGACGCCGAACGCCCGACCCTGCCGGACCAGGCGGTCGAGCAGCCGCGACGGCCTCCTGCGCCACGCTTGTCGTCCTCGACGAAGAACTCCTGGAACTCGTCGACGATCAGCAGGACGCGGGGCAGGGGGGGCGTGCCGGGGGCGTTGCGGATAGCCGTTCAGGTCCTGCACGCCGGCGTCGCGGAACCGCTCGCCGCGGACGCCGCATCTCGTCGTCGAGCCGCTGGAGCACGCTGATGCCGAACTCGCGCTCGCTCTCGATCGCCACGACGCTCGCGTGCGGCAGCTCGTGCGTGGCGTAGACCTTGAACTCGACCCCCTTCTTGAAGTCGATCAGGTAGAGGTCGACCTCGTCGGGGCTGTAGTTCAGGGCGAGGTTCGTGATCAGGGCGTGCAGGAGCGTCGACTTGCCCGAGCCGGTCCGGCCGGCGATCAGGACGTGCTGCGACGTGCCCTGGCCGAGCGTCAGGTGCTGCCGCTTGGTCGCGCCCGCCTTGCCGAGCGGGACGTCGATCCCGGCGCGGCTGTCCTTCGTCCACCAGTCGTCCGGCGGCCGGCGCGATGAACTCGAACGGGACCTCGACGCGCTTCGCGTCGCGGGCCGCGGCGCCGGCGCGCTGGATCAGGCGGTTGGCGAACTCGGCGGCCGGGAGGGTGTCGAGGACCAGGGGGAAGCGGCCGAAGTCGGGGTCGGCCCAGGCGAGCCGGGCGCCGTCCCAGGTGAGGACCGTCGGCGTGCGGACGGAGGTCGTCGAGCGAGAAGCCCGTCGGGCAGCGGGCGGTCGACGGGTCGACGGCGATCAGCGTCAGGACGCCGCAGGGGACGCCCTCCGCGGCGATCTCGGCGAGCCGCGCCGCCGACTTCTCGTCGAAGCCGGCCGGGAAGTCGGCGATCACCAGCACGCGGTACGGCTCGGCCACCTCGCCGGCCACGGCGTTGTACTCGTCGATCGTCGCGTATTCGTTCCGCAGGTACTTCTGGGTCACCTTCTCCATGTGCGCCGAGAGGTCGGCCAGCCGCTCGTCGATCTGTCGCGGCTCGGTCCAGACCTGGCCGGTGACGAGCGCCTCGTCGAAGTCGGCCAGGTGCATGAACGCGCCGAAGTTGCGGCCGATGCCGACCGGGTCGACGATCGTGAACCGGACCTGGCCCGGCGGCAGGCTCGTCAGCAGCCGGAGCATCGCCGCCTGGAGCACGCCGATCGCGGCCGCGCGGCCCGCGTGCGGGGCCTCGATCAGCAGGTTCGCACCGTCGGGGAACGGCAGCAGGGCGGGGAACGCGAAACCGGGCGGGATCCCCTCGCGGAGCCGGGCGTCGGCGGGAGTCCCCGCGGGCAATTCGTCGAGGTCGACCCGGACCTCGCCGAACCGGACGACCGGCGGGACGTTCGACGGCAACGGCCGGTCGTCCCAGGACGGGTCGTCCCAACGCGGGCTCGATCGCGTCGACCTCGCGGGCGACGCCGTCGAGCGCGGCCTCGACGCGTCCGATCCCGTCGCGCCAGCGGGCCTCCATCTCGCGCCACGACGTCTCGTGCCGCGAGCGGATCTTCTCCTTGAGCGCCTGGTACTTCTCGTCGAGCCTCCGCGGCGGTGGTCTCGTTCTGCGTGCGGATCTCGGCGGAGCGACGTTCGTAGTCCTCGGCCGCGGCGTCGGTCGCCGACCGGCGGATCGCCTGGATCTCGGCGGTCTTCTGGGCGAAGACCTGGTTGATCTCGCGGAGCTGCTCGTCGCGCGGCTCCTCGCCTCTGGCGACGGTCTTCGTCTGCTTCTGCTTCGCCGCGAGTATCTCGTCCTCGCGCCGGCGGGCGATCTGCTCGCGCTCGGCCTTGAGCCGCTCGTCGGCCGCGGCCTGGCAGTGCGCGGCCAGGGCCTCGGCGTCGACCATCGCCTGCGTGAGCGGGTAGATAGAGCTTCGCTGACCTGCTCCTTGGCGACCGAATAGAGCCACTGCCTGAGCACGAACCCGAGCGACGGCCGCGCCCGCCGCGGCGATCGCCACGCCGGTGACGACACCCGTCATGCAGGTACGCGGGATAGACCAGCAGCAGGAAGACGAGGACGAAGATCCAGAGGCAGCGCCGGCCCTTCAGCGCCCGGGGGATGAGCAGCTCTTCGAGCAGTCGTCAGCGGCGGGTCGGCCTTGGCGAGCCGGTCGTAGAGCGCGGCGACCGGGTCGTCCTGGCGATAGGCTCGCGCGTCGGCGTCAGGGGCGGGTCGTGGAGGCCGAACTTCTTGTAGGATTCGAAGACGACCGCGAGCCGCTGGCGTGCGCGACTGCGACGGCCCGCCGCGCCTCGTCGATCGGCCGCCGCTCCTCGGCGAACTTCGCCGACGGCCGACCGCTCGGCCGCCTCGAACGCGGCGACGGCCGCCGACTTGCCGCGGGCGTAGTCGGCCTTGGCCTGCTCGCGGACGGCGTCGAACTCGGTCGCGATCCGCCGGCTCGCCCGCGAGAACTCCGACTTCGCCGCGGCCTCGCCCGCGCGGCCGCGGCGTCGGCGATCGTCCGCCGCGCGTCCTCGTCGGCCCGCCGCGCAGTTCGCCTTGAGCGTCTCGAACTCTCTCGGCCAGCGCCTTCTTGCCGCGTTCGTATTCGCGCGTCGGCCGCCGGCGTCGGCCGTCGACCGGGTCGACTCGACCTCCGCCTCGGCCTCGGCCCGCTCGGCGACGAGGCGGAGCAGCTCGCGGAGCGCCTCGCGCTCGGCGCGGATCAGCTCGGGCTCGGCCCCGGGAGGCCGGCCCGCGGCCGGCGCGGGCGGGAGTGTCCGCTGGACGGTGCTCACAGCATCTCACCCCGGTCGGTCAGGTCGCGGCGGACCCGGTCGAGCACCTCGGCGAGCTTCTGCATGCCGATCAGGCGGCGTCGCCCGCCGGGTCGAGCGGCATCGAGGTAGCGCTCCTCGAACCGCCGCCGGACCGCGTCGTTCCAGGTCGGGTCGACCAGGAGCCAGTGCTCCCGGAGGGTCCTCATCGCGAGCTTCAGCCGGTGCGACCCCGCGACGACGTTCGCGTTCGCCATGCGGCCTCACCTCGCCTCGGGTAAGGGTTCCGGACCGGCCTCGGCCCCGTCGGCTCCGGGACTCGGGCGTCGTCGGCCCAGGCGTCGTCGGCCGAGGGCGGACGCCGACGATCGAGCCGATCGCGCGCCGGCCTGCGCCGGACCGACGGCGGCGGCCTCGCGGAGATAGGCCTCGAGGGCGTCGACCATCCGGCCGAGCACGACGATGGCGCGGGGGACGTCGCCGCGGCGAGGTCGCTGATCCGCCGGGTGCTCGCGCGGTATTCGAGCGACGGCCTGCTGCGAGCGCCGGCTCCCACTTCTTGACCAGGCCGGCGCGGTACTCGGCCTCGCGGAGGCTGGCCTCGGCCTTGCGCAGCAGCTCCTTCTGCTCGCTCATCGCCGGGGTGTTGTCGGCGGTCTTGGCGAGCTTGCGGCGGAAGACCTCGGCCTGGGCCATCGCGACCTGCTCGCGACGCCGCTTGATCTGCTCCTGCCAGTAGGTGCGGCGGTCGTGCTGCACCCACTGGACGGTCCGCCGGACCTCCATGTCGACCGCGCCGAGGGCCGCCAGAGGCCTCCTCGGCGAAGGTCGCCAGCGCGACCCGGAAGTCCTTCAGCGCCTCGATCGAGTGGACGGCGGCCTGCTCGCCCATCGGGTCGTCCCCCGCGCCGCCGCCGGGCGATCGGCCGACGGGCCCCGCGAACCGTGTGACGGCCCGGGGTGTCGAGACGGGATCGCCGCTCATGCTCGCATGGCCGAGCCTAGCAGGCGCACCCCCCGCTGTAAAGGCGGCCGGCGCCGCCTCGACGTCTGCGGCTCGACAGGGATTATTTCGACTTTCCGTGCATAGTCGTCGAATTTTTCGGCGCCGCAACGAACTTTATAGGAGACGCGGGGTGTCGCCTTGCTCAAGAATGCGGGTCGGGCTGCCCGTCCTCGCTGCACGAACGGGCCCGGCGAGCGTTCAAAATCGGGGAGTGCCAAGAAACCGCGGCGCATCCGGCACGCAGCGGTGACTATGATTTCCTAAGGAGTACTCACGGTGATCGCCATGGCGGCTTCCGATCCCGAGATGCTGCTCGTCCTGGCCAAGGCCGGGGACGGAGAGGCCCTGGGTCGGCTCATCGAGCGGCATCGGGGCTACCTGATCCTCCTGGCCCGGATGCAGATCGGTCGGCTGCTCCGCGGCAAGCTCGACGCCGAGGACCTCCTCCAGGAGACGTCGCTTGAGGCCCACCGGGGGATCGCGCGGTTCCGGGGGACGTCCGAGGTGGCGTTCCGCGCCTGGCTCCGGCAGATCCTCGCGGCGGTCCTGTCGAACCAGGTCCGGCGCTACCGCGGGACGAAGGGCCGCGACGCCCGGCTCGAACGGCGGCTGGTCGAGGACCTCGACCGCTCGTCGCGTGCGCTCGATCGCGGCCTGATCGCCGAGCAGAGCTCCCCGAGCCAGCAGGTCGCGCGGCGGGAGCGTGCGTTGCTGCTCGCCGAGGCTCTAACCGTCCTGCCGGAGGATTACCGCGATGTGATCGTGCTCCGCCATCTCGAGGGCCTGGGCTTCGCCGAGGTCGCCCTCCGGATGGGCCGGACTGAGGACAGCGTGAAGAACCTGTGGGTCCGGGCCCTGGCCCGGCTCCGCCGCACCCTGGACGACCCGCGATGACCAACCCTCTCCCCCGCCCCGCCGGGACGACCGTGGGGCCCGTCCGCCGGGCCCGGGTCGCGCTCGGGCGACCCGCGCATCGTCGCCGCCATCGAGGAGTATCTCGCCGCGGCCCGCGCGGGGACCCGCCCGACCGGGCCGAGTTCCTCGCGCGGCACGCCGAGATCGCGAGCGAACTGGCCGACTGCCTCGACGGCCTGGACTTCGTCCGCGAGGCCGCCGGCTCGCAGGACCCGGGCGGTCAGAACGATGCCGTGGCCGGCTTCGAGCCCGCGGCCAGCCTCGGCGACTTCCGGATCGTCCGCGAGCTCGGGCGCGGCGGGATGGGCGTCGTCTACGAGGCCGAGCAGGTCTCGCTGGGCCGCCGCGTCGCCCTGAAGGTGCTGCCGTTCGCCGTCGGCGATCGACCCGCGGCGGATCCAGCGGTTCCGCGTCGAGGCCCAGGCCGCGGCCCAGCTGCACCACCCGCACATCGTGCCGATCTTCGCGGTCGGCTGCGATCGCGGCGTCCACTACTACGCCATGCAGCTCATCGAGGGCCGGACCCTGGCCGCCGTCGTCGACGGGCCGGGCAAGCCCGAGGGCCTCGGCAGCGACCCCGACAGCTATGGCTCGGCCCTCCGGGACGATCCGACGACGACCTCTCACGTGCCCAAGCCGGACCTGCCGTTTCTGAAGGACGTCGCACCCCCCTCGGGCTCGAACGGCTCCGTCGCCGGCTCGAGCACGCCGCGGTCGGGCTGGGCGCGATTCCGCGCGATCGCGCGGCTGGGCGTGCAGGCGGCCGAGGCGCTCGAGCACGCGCACGGGCTGGGCATCGTCCACCGCGACGTCAAGCCGGCCAACCTGATGATCGACGCCGAGGGCGAGGTCTGGATCACCGACTTCGGCCTGGCCCGCTATCGCGAGGAGGGCGGCCTGACCCGTTCGGGCGACCTGCTCGGCACCCTGCGGTACATGAGCCCCGAGCAGGCCCGCGCCGGCGGGGCGATCGTCGACCAGCGCACCGACATCTACTCGCTCGGCGCGACCCTCTACGAGCTCGCGACGCTCCGGCCCGCCTTCGGCGGCCGCGACCGCCAGGAATTGCTCCGCCGCGTCACGCACGACGACCCTCCGGCGCCGCGGCGGATTGACCCGACGATTCCGCGCGACCTGGAGACCATCATCATGAAGGCGATGGCGAAGGAGCCGGCCTCGCGGTATTCCTCGGCGCAGGAGCTCGCCGACGACCTCCGCCGTTTCCAGGAGCACAAGCCGATCCGCGCCCGCCGCCCGACGCCGACGGAGCACCTCGCCAAATGGGCCCGCCGCCACCGAGCCCCGGTCGTCACGACGGCCATCGCCCTGCTGCTGGCCTCGGCCGTCGCCGCCGCCCTGCTCTGGCGCGAGCAGCGGAAGACCGCCCAGGCGCTCGCCGACGTCGAGGCGATCCGCGCGAAGGAACGATCTGCGCTACCCGGCGTGCTGATCAACCTCGAATCGCTCGCGATGATGACGATGCAGCATTGGACCGAGGGCCAGTCGGCTCCGATGCCGCCCGAGGTCGCGGCATTCCTCGAGATGGCCCTGCGCAACTACGACAGCCTCGTCCAGTTGACGCGCGACGACTCCGACGTGCGGATGCGCGAGGTCGCCGCCAAGGCCCTCTTCGGCCGCGGCATCGCCCTGATGCTCCTCGAGCGGCCGGGCGCCAATGACTCGTACCGCGAAGCGATCGCGACGTATGAGGCGCTCCTCACCCGCTTCCCCGACCAGCCCACCTACGCCTTCGGGAAGGCGGCCTCGCTTCGATATCTCTGCGAGTCGCTGTTCAAATCCGGCGGAAAGGCCGCGGCCGAGCCGGTGTTCTTGCAACTCGCGGACTACGAACGCGGGCTCGTTGAGCGCCACGCCGGGTCGATGGACTTCCGGTCGTACCGCGTCAGCGATCTCCTGATGTGGAGCGAACTGCTGGCCATGGATTGGCCCGAGGAGTCGGTTCAGGCGCTCGAAGGTGCGCTCCGCGTCGATCCCGCGCACCCAAGTGCTCTGCTCCTATGGGGCAAGCATCTGGCGGACGAGGGCCGGCGTGCGGATGCGGTCAAGGCGTGGGAGGCGGCGGTCGCGGCCGCCCCCAAGCAGCCGCAGGTGATAAACGGCGCGGCCTGGTACATGGTGAACCGTCCGAATCCGTCCTCCGGGGAGGCGGCTCGCGGGCTCGAGCTGGCCGAGCGCGCCGTCACACTCGCCGGCCCCAAACCGCCTGCCGCCCTCTGGAACACGCTCGGCGTCGCCCGGCTCCGCAACGGCCGCCCCGATGCCGCCGAGGCGTTCGAGCATTCGCTTCAGGAAGGCTCAACCGGCAAACAGGCTCTCGACTGGTTCCCGCTGGCCATCGTCTACGCCCGGCGCGGCGACGCGGCGAAGGCGCGGAAGTATTACGAGCAGGCCGTCGAGTGGGCTCGTCTCTACGCGCAAAGGATCCCGAGGTCCGCGTGTTTCAGGCCGAGGCCCGCGCCGCGCTCGGCCTGCCGGAAATCGAGGCCACCGCGCCCGCCCGCGCCGGCGGTCCGACGTCCGGCGCTCCCACCCCCCCCGCGGCGACCGGCTGAGCAGCATCAGACGCTCTCTTTCCCTCCGCGCTCTTCTGCCCGTCTCAGAATCCGGGTTGCTCTGTTGAATGCCTCGGGGATCGGGCCGGGTGCCTGGGGTCGAGCGGAGCGAGCCCCCCGGCGAGGGCCCTGGCCGCCGGGGGGCTCGCTCCGCTCGATCCCAGGCACCCCTGCCTCCGACCAGGGAATTCAACAGAGCAAATCCGCGTGAGAAGCCCCGGGGTTCCCCGGGTCTCGGGACCCGAGGCTCCGCGCCGAGCGAACCCGAGCGGCCGCCTTCCGTTCGCCTTTGCGCGGCTCGACACGCGCGCAAGCACGCGGAGCCGAACGGCGGCGGGCGAAGCGGGATTGGCTTTGTTTCGGCGGCCGGGGAATTGGCTTCGTTTCGCGGGCCGGAATTGGCTTCGTTTCGTCGGACTGCCGCCCGGATTGGGTTCGTTTCGCGCCCCGGGGCCGGCCGCCGATCGCGGACGATGAGAGCGACCGGCGGCCTATCGTAGGGTCCGCTGTGCGGACGTCTTCGATCCCGGCCGATCCCCCCGGACGTCCGCACAGCGGACCCTACGAGGACCGCCAGACCCCAGCGGAGTCACCCATTCCCGGACCGACCCGGCGCGATTGGCAGGCTGGCGGTGACTCGTGGGGCAGGGGGCCTCGAGCGGCCCGGGACTTCATCAGTCGGATTGAGCGGGCGGGACGCCGGATGCCGGCGCCGTCGCGGTAGGGGCGGAGGACCAGTCCGATGGAACCAGCAAAGGCCCAGCCGATGGCCGACCGGCTCGACGCGATGGAGACCGAGGTTCGCCGGCTCCGAGTCCTCGCCGCCGTCCTGATCGCCGCGACGCTCGCCCTCGGGGCGAACTCGGTCCTGTCGCGGCCCCGGGCGGGCCGGACGTTGGTCGCGTCCGCGGTGGAGATCCGCGACGCCGAGGGCCGGCTCCGCGGGACGTTCGGCATCGACCGGAGCGGGCTGCCCGGCGTGAAGCTCTACGACCAGCGCGGGTCGGAGCAGGTCACGCTGGCGATCCCCTCCGACGACACGTCGGCCCTCTGCTTCTTCGACCGCGGCTGGCCGCGCGTCATGCTGGAGTCCTCGATCGAGGGGACCGCGTCGTTACGCCTGGTGGACAAGGAGGCGAAGGACCGCGCCGTGATGGCCCTGGCGCCCGACGGCACGCCCCGCATGGCGGTCGCCGACCGGCCGGACGGGATGGCGACGGAGTCGACGGCCACGGCCGCGGACGGCACGGACCACCCGATCGACTTCGTCGGACCCTCGCCCTCCCGAACGGCCGCCGAGCCCTCGGCTACCCCTTCCCCTGCGACGATCCTCCCCACGCCGCGCCTGCCGACGCGGATCATCCAGGAGTCCGGTCCCTCGCCGTCGCGAGAGGTCCCGACACAACCCGTGATCGGGTCCTAGCGAGGGGTTCCCCGCGCCGGTCCGCCTGTTGTCCTTGAGACCCGTGAATCAAGGGGCGAGGCGGATCTATTTCGCGGTCCGGAACAGGCCAGGACACGAATTGCCGATCAACCGGGCGCGGGAAGGATCTGATCGGCGCCACGACCCGTGGCCAGGGCGAGCGCGTCGGCCAGGGCCCGGAGGTCGAAGGGCTTGTGCAGCAGGGCCATCCCCGGGCCGGTGTGGTATTCGCCCGATCGACTCGCCGTCCGACTCGCTCGAGGTGAGCACGAAGCCGACGCCGGCGCACCCGGGGTCCGCCCTCAGGGCGCGAGCGAGGTCGGCGCCGGTCATGTCCGCCAGATGCATGGCGCTGAGCAGCACGTGCGCCCCTGCGCGATGCACCATGGCCACGGCCTCGCGGCCCGCCTCGGCGCGAGAGACCCGCTCGATGCCCAGGTCGAGGAGATAGCGGCGCATGATGCCCGCCTGGGAGCGCGACGGCTCGACCATGACGACCACGAGGTCGGCCAGCCGGCACGCGGTGGCCGAGTCGACCACGTCCCCCGACCCCGGAACCGGCTCTTCGGCGAGGGTCCTCTCTGGCTGGCGGCGGCGGATCTCCTCGACGGAGACGGTCGTCGACAGGGTCGCGGCGTCGACGTCCCCCGCCACGCGGGCGGGCCGGTCGACGAGGCGCGGCGACGCGGGGCCGGACCGCCTCGAGCGCGGTGATCACCTCGGCCATGGTCGCGTAGCGGTCCTTCGGGTCCTTGGCCGCCATCCGCCGGAAGATCGCGTCGAGCTCGGGCGGCACGTCGGCTCGGGCATCGCATAGCGAGGGGACGATGGTGTCCCGGTGCTTCAGCAGCAGGCCGATCAGCGAGCCGGCCGCATAAGGCGGGCGGCCGGCCAGCAGGTAGAACAGCGTGCATCCCAGGGCGTAGATGTCCGACCGATAGTCGACGTTGGACGGGTCGAGGGCCTGCTCGGGCGCCATGTAGTCGGCGGTGCCGAGGACGCTGCCGGCCTGCGTCACGGCGGAGGCGGAGGCGTCGTCGGAGTCGACCTCGGGGGCCTCGAGCCGGGCCAGGCCGAGGTCGGCCACCTTGGTCCGGCCGCGCGAGTCGCGGAGCAGGTTCGCGGGCTTGACGTCGCGATGGACGAACCCGCGACCGTGGGCGTACTCGAGCCCGCGCGCGGCGTCGATCGCCGCCTCGACGGCCTCGGCCACCGAGAGCGGGCCGCCCTGCTTGACCTCGGCCCCGAGGTCGCGGCCGTCGACGTATTCCATCACCAGGAATGAGCCGACCTCGGCCTCGGCCGCGTCGAACGCCATGACGATGTTCGGATGGCTCAGCTGCGCGATCGTCTCGATCTCGCGCTCGAACCGCTTGGCGAACGAGTGGCCCGCCCCTTCACGCCTGAGGATCTTGAGCGCGACGGCCCGCTTCATCTTGCGGTGCCGGGCCTTGTAGACCGTCCCCATGCCCCCGGCGCCGAGGTTGTCGAGCACGACGTAGTTGCCGACGCAGAGCAGCTCGAGTCGCCCCTGGCGGACGGCCTCGGCCTGGAAGGCCGTGAGGTGGCCGCGGGCGATCAGATGGCGGGCAAGGGCGTCGCCGTCGGGGACCGTGGCCGCGTCGGGGACCGTCGCGAGCACCGTGCGCAGGGCGTCCCCGGCGAGCACGCCGCTCTCGGCCAGGTTCCGCTCGAATTCCGCGCGGGAGACGGTCACGCACACCTCTTGCGAGACGGCCCGGTTCGAGGCCGGATTCATTCTATCAGTTGATAAAAGCCGGGTGAGAGGTCCTCGACCCGGCGATAGGAGTCGTCGAGGAAAAGCGTCGTCTCCGAGCCGCCCAGCAGCAGGTAGCCGTCGGGCCGGAGCACCTCGGCGAGCCGGCCGAGGATCGACTTCTTCGTGTCGACGTCAAAGTAGATCATCACGTTGCGAAGCAGGACGAGGTCCATCCGCGGCAGGTACGGCCAGGGGCGTGCCAGATTCAGCTCGCGGAACTCGACCATGGCGCGTATGTCGGCGTTCACCTGCCAGGCGGCGCCGTGCTTGCTGAAATACCGGTGCAGGAGCGCCGCGGGGAGGCCCCGGTTGACCTCGAGCTGGCCGAACCGCCCCTCGCGCGCCCGTGTGAGGATGTCGCGCGAGAGGTCGGTGGCGAGCAGGTTGATCTTCCAGCCGTCCAGCTCCGGCAGGTCCTCGCGGAGGAGGATGGCGAGGCTGTAGGGCTCCTGCCCCGTCGCGCATGCGGCGCACCAGAAATTGAGGCTCCGCTCGACGGACCTCCTGCGGATCAACTCGGGGATCACCCGCTTGCGCAGCGACTCGAACGGGTGGACGTCGCGAAAGAACGAGCTCTCGGTCGTCACCATCGACTCGACGACCTGGTCGGACAACCCGCTCGATCGCTCCGCACGCAGCCGCGCGACCAGCTCGCGGATCGAGCCGAGCTTCTCGCGCCGGACCACGGGCGCCAGCCGCGTCTCGACCAGGTAGCGCTTGCCGTCGTCGAGCACGATGGCGCTGCGCTCCCGGATCAGTTCCCGCAAGAAGTCGTAATCCTGTTCGGTCATCGTCCCGTCCGGGGCCGAGTGGGGGGAATTCCGTCCGATGGAGCGCGTCATCGCGGGCCGTCTCCGACGCGCCGGATGACCTCGTCGGCGATCTGGGACAGCGGGAGCACCTTGTCGGCGAGGTTGGCGCGGGCGACGAATCCGGGCATGCCCCAGATGACCGAGGTGGCCTCGTCCTGGACGATGACCTGGCCCCCGGCCTCGCGGATCGCCTGGGCGCCGCGGAGTCCATCCTGGCCCATCCCGGTCAGGATGACGGCCAGCGCCTCGGCCCCGTAGGCCCGCGCCGCCGACCTCAGGAGCACGTCGGCCGCCGGACGGCACGAATTCTCGGGGGGGTCCTGGTGGACGAGCAGGCGGTGCCTCGTCCCCTCGCGAACGACGCTCAGGTGGTGGTCGCCCGGCGCCACCCAGGCCCGGCCCGGCTCGACGATCGTCCCGGAGACGGCCTCCTCGACGCGGATCGGCGACTCGGACGAGAGCCGCTCGGCCAGCAGGCGGGTGAACATCGGCGGCATGTGCTGGACGATCAGGATCGGGACCGGAAAGTCGGCCGGGAGCCGGCTGAACAGGTCCGCGAGCGCGTTCGGCCCGCCCGTCGACGTCCCGACGAGCACGACGCGGACCGAGCTCTTCGCAGCGGCCGGCCGCGGCGAGTCCGACCCGCGGCTCGCCGGCGGTCTCGGCTCGACGGCCGGGCGCTCGCAGAGTGCCTTGATCTCCGGGATCAACTCCTCGCGGACGACCCGCAGCGACGCCTCGGGCCCGCCGGCCTCGGCGGGCTTGGTGAAGTAGTCGGTGGCGCCCAGCGTGAGGGCATCGAGCGTCACCGCGGCCCCGCGCGTGGTCAGGGCGCTGAACATGACGATCGGCAGCTTCGGGTGCGTCTTCCGCAGCTCCCTGAGCGTCTCCAACCCATCCATCTCGGGCATGTCCACGTCGAGCAGGACCAGGTCGGGGCCGGCCTGCCTCACCCTGGCCAGCGCGATCCGGCCGTTGGCGGCCGTGCCGACGACCTCCAGGGCGGGATCGCGCGACAGCTCCTCCGAGACGAGGCGGCGGAAGACCGGCGAGTCATCGACGACCAGGACACGGATCTTCGGCACGGGCTCATCCCCGAGGGCATACCCCATGGTGATCGTCGCCGCCGGCGCATCCCGTCGCTCGCGGACGGACTCACGCGTATCCTAGTCTACCAGGCTTTCCGAGCGTTGTCGGACAAAGAAAGGTCGAGCCCCCGCCCGTCGGCCTCCGAGTCGCGCCCATGACCCCCATCGAGCAGGCGGCCGCCTGGATCGGCGAGTCGCGTCACGTCGCCGCCCTGACCGGTGCAGGCGTCTCCGCCGAGAGCGGAATCCCGACGTTTCGCGGCCTCGGCGGGCTCTGGCGCGGCCGCGATCCGATGTCGCTCGCCACGCCCCAGGCCTTCGCCCGCGACCCGGCGGTCGTCTGGGAGTTCTACAACTGGCGCCGCGACCTCGTCTCCCGCGCCGAGCCCAACCCGGCCCATCGGGCGCTCGTCCGGCTCGCCGAGATCGCTCCCCGGTTCAGCCTCATCACCCAGAACGTCGACCGCCTCCACCACCGCGCCGGCAGTGCCGGCGTGGTCGAGCTTCATGGAAACCTCATGGACGTCCGCTGCACCGGCTGCGGCCGGCTCGAAGACCGCACGGGCCAAACCCTCTCCGTGCTCCCGACGTGCGAGGCGTGCGGCGGTCTCCTCCGCCCCGCGGTCGTCTGGTTCGGCGAGGCCTTGCCGCCCGAGGCCTGGGCCGTCGCCGAGCGGGCCGTCCGCGAGGCCGAAGTCCTGCTCGTCGTCGGCACGAGCGCCGTCGTCCATCCCGCGGCCGGCCTGGCGACACTCTCGCGACGGCTGGGGCACCGCGTGATCGAGATCAACCCCGACCCCACGCCGATCACCGCCGACGTCGACCTCAGCCTGCACGCGCCGGCCGGAACCGTCCTGCCCGAGATCGTCGCGGCCCTGGAAGCGCGTCCCGCGTAGTCACATCACGCCGGCCGCTTGTACGACGTGAAGGCGCCCGCATGACGGTGCGTCATCTCCTCGAGCTGCCTTGATCGGGCCTCGTCCATCGGCGCGAACTCGCGAGCCGCGCGGGCGTTCTCCGCGACCTCCGCCGGCGACGCGCAGCCGATGATGACCGTGCTGACGCCCGGCAGCGAGAGCACGTAGCCCATCGCGTCCGCGACGGACAGCCTTCCGGGCCCCACCAGCGTGCCGGCGCCGCAGACCTTCATGCCGATCACGCCCATGCCCCGCCGCGCCGCCTCGGGCAGGACCGTGCGGGCGAACGACAGTCGATGTACGTCCGCCGCGTTGAGCGCGACGAGCACCGTGTCGAACGCGAACCGCCGCATCGCCTCGATCAAAATGTCCGGATCGTGATGCCCGGTCAGTCCGAGGTGTCGGACGCGACCCTGCTCGCGAGCCTCGACCAAAGCCTCGAGCGCCCCGCCCGGCCCGAAGATCCGGTCCAGGTCGTGCCCTGTCCGCAGGTCGTGGAGCTGCCAGAGGTCGAGGTGGTCGGTCCTCAGCCGCCGCAGGCTGTCGTCGAGGAGCCGGAGCGACCCGTCGCGCGAGCGGTCGTGGGTCTTCGACGCGAGGAAGATCCCGTCGCGCCGCTCGCCCAGGGCGGCTCCGTAGTAGTCCTGGCTCGATGCATAGGCCGGCGCCGTGTCGCAGTACGTGACGCCCGCGTCGAGCGCGCTGTGGATGACCTCCGCGGCCTCCCCGGCGCGGCCGTGGGTCCGCAGCACGCCCTCGCCGCCGAGCCCGAAGATCGTGACGTCTGTCCCCGTCTTGCCGAGAGGGCGGCGGGGCAGGGGAGCCCCGGTGCTGGTGTGCGACACGGTCCTCATCTCCTCGGTCCGAGAGAACGGGCCCGCGTCCATTGTACGCGGAAGCCGTCGGATCGTCGTGGCTGGCGCGCTTCGATTCATGTACGTTCGAAGCCCAGGCGCCGTCTCGGCCGAGGTGGGAACGCACCGCATGCCCGAGCTCCCGGATATCACGGTCTACGTCGAGGCCCTCGAGCGTCGGATCGTCGGCGAGACCCTGGTCGCCGTGAGGATCAAGAGCCCATTCCTCCTTCGGACCTTCGACCCGCCCGCCGACGCGACCCACGGCAAGACCGTCCGCGAGGTCCGCCGGCTCGGCAAGCGGATCGGCCTGGGCCTGGACGACGACCTCTGGCTCGTCCTGCACCTCATGATCGCCGGCCGGCTCCACTGGAAGCCGCCCGGGGTCAAGCTGCTCGCCAGGGGCTACCTGGCCGCGCTCGACTTCCCGGCCGGCTCCGTGTTGCTCACCGAGGCCGGCTCGAAGCACCGCGCCTCCCTCTCGGTCCTCCGCGGCCGCGACGCGTGGAAGGAGCACGACCCCGGCGGACTCGAAGTCCCGTCGGCCACGCTCGCCGAGTTCCGGTCGGCGCTCGCAGCGCGAGAACCACACGATCAAGCGCGCCCTCACCGACCCTCACGCCTTCAGCGGGATCGGCAACGCCTACTCGGACGAGATCCTCCACCGCGCCCGCCTCTCGCCGCTCCTTCAGACCCGCAAGCTCTCGCCCGAGCAGGTCGAAAGCCTCTACACCGCCACGCGCGAGATCCTCGTCGAGTGGACCGCCCGCCTCCGCGCCGAGGCGGGCGACGCCTTTCCCGAGGGCGTGACGGCCTTCCGCCCCGAGATGGCCGTCCACGGTCGCTTCGGCAAGCCCTGTCCGGTCTGCTCCGCCCCCGTCCAGCGCATCCGTTACGCCGACCGCGAGACGAACTACTGCCCCCGCTGCCAGACCGGCGGCAAGATCCTCGCGGACCGATCGCTCTCCCGACTGCTGAAGGACGACTGGCCTCGTCACCTGGATGAGCTCTAGTTGGACTGTCACCGATTCCAGTATTGCATCGATTTGACAGGAGTTATGATCGGGGCCGGAGGAGACTGACGGGAGGGACTACCATGTCACTCTTGGATCGCCCCGAGGCCCGGGCCCTGCTCGCGGACGCCGTCCTGACGCCCGAGGCCGTCCGCGGCTGCGAGGGCCGGCTCGCCGGGTTCCTCGGCCGCTACCTGCCGCATTTCTACCGGGCCGAGCAGCGCGGCAACGCCACGCTCGTCATCCGCGGCCTGCTCGGCGGCCTGCAGCGCAAGACCTGCGAGCCGATCGCGGTCGAGGCCGGCGTCCATCGCAAGCCGATCCAGTTCCTCGTCGGCGCCGGCCGGTGGGACGATGAGGCGGTCATGGCCGAGCTCCGCCGCCACGTCGCCGAGGTGCTGGGCGACGACCGGGCCGTCCTGGTCGTCGACGCCACGACCTTCCCCAAGTCCGGGGCCGACTCGTGCGGGGTGGGCCGCCAGTGGTGCGGCCGACTCGGCAAGCAGGAGAACTGCCAGCGGGGGATCTTCCTCGCCTATGCGGCACCCGGCGGATACGCCCCGCTGGACCGCCGGCTCTACCTGCCGAAGGACTGGGCGAGCGACGACGCCCGGCGGGCCAAGTGCCATGTCCCCGAGGAGGTCGAGTTCCGCGAGGGGTGGCGGATCGCCGCCGAGCTGATCGAGCGGAGCGGGCCGGGGCTGCCCCACGCCTGGGTGGTCGGCGACGACGAGTTCGGCCGGCCGGCGAGCTTCCGGGCCTGGCTCCGCGGCCACGGCGAGCGCTACGTGCTCGACGTGCCGAGCGACACGGTCGTCCGCGACCTGGAGTGCCGCCGACCCCCGCGCCGCCGGGCGGGCCACGGCCGCCCCCGGGCGGTCCCGTTCCGGCGCGTCGACGCCTGGGCGGCCGGGCAGCCGGAGGGCCGCCGGGCGCGGCTGACGATCCGTGCCGGCGAGAGGGGGCCGCTGCGGGTCGACGCGATGACGGTCCGCGTGAGGACCAGGCTGGAGCATCGGCTCGGGCCGGAGGAGCGGCTGGTGGTGATGCGCACGGTCGAGGCCGAGCCGGAGACCCACTACGCGCTGAGCAACGCGGCGGAGGACGTATCGCTGGAGGAACTGGTCCGGGCCCGCTTCGCTCGCCACCGGATCGAGGAGGTCTTCGAGGCGGCCAAGGGCGAGGCGGGCCTGGCGCACTACGAGGTGCGGAGCTGGGTCGGCTGGCACCACCACGTCACCCTGTCGCTGCTGGCCCTGTGGTTCCTCTGCGGCGAGCGGCGGAGGCTCGGGGGGGAAAACCCGGGCGATCACCGTGTCGCAGGTGCGGGAGGTCTTCACGAGGCTGCTGCGGAGGCCGTCGCCGGGCCCCGAGCGGATCGCCGCCGAGGTGACGCGCGTCTTGCGACGCAAGGAGTCCGCGCGGATCTACCACTGGCACAAGGCCACGGGCCGATTCCCGCCGCGCCGGCCGCCGCCCGATACGAGTTGATCGGATGATCCGACGTTGAATCGGTGACAGTCCAACTAGTACTAGGGAAGGCCCTTCCAGCGGGGAGCGGAACGTCCGGATCTCCTCGCCTGAGGCGACATCGAACAACCGGACCCGGGACCGGTCGGCGGCGTCCCACGACGCCTGGAGCGGCGTGCGGTCGGGGCGCAACGCGACGACGCCCTCGCCGAGGTTCCGCTCGGCGATTATCCGATCGGTCGAGCGCTCCCAAAGCATCGAACGGAACCAACGTTGTCCTCCCTTGCCCGTCCCCTCCCGGACGGCGAGGAGGCGGTCCGAGCGGCGGTCGAACGCAACGGCCGCGGCTGCCCCCGGGATCGACTTCGCGACGCGGGCATCGAAGCCCTCGAGGGCCACGGCGGCCTGGCCCTGCAGCTGCGGATCGGCGGCGGTGCCGCCGTCGCGGAGGGAGCGGATTCCCTCCTGGTACTTAGTGAACCATTCGGTCCTTCGCGTCGGTCTGCGGATTTCTCGAGACTGAGGAGCTGGCGATCGCGTTCCTTCTGACGCTGGACGCGCACCAGCTCATTCTTCGTCCTCTCGACGTCGGCGCGCGCCTGCCCGACGAGAGCAGTTCCGACCGTCAACACCGCGAGCGAGCCCACGAGGATCAGCGCGGCGAGCGAGGGCTTGCGCCGGGCCCACATCGCCAGGCGGCGCATGGGGCCGGCGCGGCCGGCGGCCGTCGGCTCGCCGCGGGTCCGGCGGCGGAGGTCGTCGGCCATGAGCTGGGCCGTCGGGTAGCGGTCGACCGGGTCCCTGGCGAGCGCCTTGAGGCAGACCGCCTCCAGCTCGCGCGGGAACCCCGGCCCGAGCGGGGCGGGAGGGTCGGTGCAGATCTGCTCGTCCCGGGAGAACGGGCGGTGCAGGCTCAGCAGCTCGTAGAGCGTGACGCCGAGGCTCCAGACGTCCGTGCGGCCGTCGATGGGCGGGGGCGGGGCCGAATCGGCCGGGCGGAAGTGCGCGGGGACCTGCTCGGGGGCCCAGTAGAGCCGGGTCCCCACGCCGACCGTCGGGCCGTCCTGCCCCGCGGAGCCGTTCGACCCGTCGTCGGAAACCGGCGGGTCGTCCTCCTCCTTGAAATGGGCCAGGCCGAAGTCGAGGACCCACGGATGCCCCTGGCGCTCGACCAGGATATTCCCCGGCTTGAGGTCGCGGTGGACGACGCCGGCCTGGTGGGCGTGATGGACGGCCTCGGCGACGTGGCCATCAGGGCGGCGGCCCGGCGCCGGTAGTCGGCCGGGAGGGCCGCGAGGGCGCGGTCGTCGCGCGCGGCGCGTCCGGAGCCGGGGCCGGATCGGCCGTGTCGCCGCCGCGGACGCGGCCGGCCAGCTCCCGCTCCTCCTCGGCCGACGCCTCGTCGATCAGGCTGTCGAAGGACGACGACGGTATCGGCGAGGCCGTCCCCGTCCCCAGCGACGAGGCCCTCCGGATGAGGGCGCGGAGCGACGGGCCGTGGATGCGGGGCATCGAGAAGTAGAAGAGGCCGGACTCCTGCCCGGTCGCGTAGATGGGGACGATGTTGGCGTGGTGCAGCCGCGCAAGCGCCCGGCGTTCTCGGTCGAAGCGGTCCTGGTAGTGGGGGTCCGCTGCCCGGCTGGACTTGATCGTCTTCACGACGACGACGCGGCCCAGCTTGTCCTCGACGGCCTCGTAGAGCTTGCCCATGCCGCCTACGGCCAGGACGCGCCGGACCCGATACGGACCGAGCCGGTCCGGGTCGCGCAGGCCGCGGGGCCTGGCGAGCCCCGCGACGAGGGCGTCGAACTCCTCGTCCCGGCCGGGGTGCAGGGCCTTGGCCCGCGCCACGATGTCGGCGAAGGCGGCGTCATCCGGGGCCCCGTCCAGGTCCCGGAGGAACTGGCCGAGGACGGCGTCGTCGCTTCCCGTCTCCATCGACGAGGTCGGGTGCTCGTTCATGGGTCGTCGGAATCCGCCTCGGGGGGGGCCGGGTCGAACCAACTGGACCAGGAGCTTGTGCAGGGCGCGATGGTAGCGCTGGGTGACGGTGTTCTCCGGCCGGCCGAGGATGCCGACGATCTCGGGGAAGGTGAGGTCGTCGAGGACCCGCATGGTGATGATCTCGCAATCGCGGGGCTTCAGCCTCGCCAGGGCCCGCCGGACCAGCGCGGCCTCCTCGCGGCGGACGGCGACGCCGCTGGGGGTCGTCTGCGACCGGACCAGGCCCAGGACGACCTCGGCCACGGAGTCGTCGGGCATGGAGATCTCCCGGTCGAGGCTCCGCGTGGCGCCCGTCGCCTTGCGGATTTCGTCCAGCACCTGGTGGCGCACGACCCCGTAGAGCCAGCAGTAGCGCCGCGCCCGGCTCCGGGGGCCGGTCGAGCCACTGCGCCGCGCACGCGGGTAGGCGGCCTGGAGGACATCGTCGACGCCGATCCGGGCCGCGAGGCGCGGGCCGATCGTCGCGGAGAGCTTCAGCTCGTGCTCGGCGTAGAGCCGGCCCAGCTCATCCTCGCCGCCAGCCGGGCGGGCTCGACCGCTCTCGCACACCGTGCCGGACTCCGCGGGATCTCGTCGGCGCGGAGGACGCCCCCTTCAACTTATCCGAGGCCTGTGCCCGAATCCTGACAAAAGGCACGAGGCCCGCGGTCCGGCCCCGGTCCAGGTGACCGTCCCCCCCTTCGAGCCGGCCCCCACTCGCCTCCCCGCGTCCGCGACTCATCCATCGCGCCGCGCGGGGGGCATCGTCGTCTCGGGGCGGGGCCGGCCCGAGGGATACCCCGAGTGCCGCTCGCCGCGGGCGCAGGCCGGTGAGTCCGAGGACAGGAGCGTCAGAGGCCCTAACAGAGTTGGGGCTGAGTCAACTGGCCGAGGCAAATGGGCGGGCATCCGATCGTGAGGAAGGCTTGATGGGTCGCCGCCGATCGGTCCTTCCGCACCCGCCGCCCGCCGAATTTATGCAGCCGCGACGGCGTCCGTTCCGCCGGCCAGCGGTAGACGCCTAGCCCGATGCCGTGCGGGCTCCCCGGGCCGCGCGATCCGCGGCCGGATGCCCTCCGCCGCGCCGCGCCCGGTGCGGGCCCGAACCGTAGCCACGGTCGGCGTACAGCTCCCCCGGCCGGCGCCGCGGGCGCCCCGGCTTGCCGCGCACCGGCGGCACGGCGTCGACGTGCTTCAGCTCGTCGACGTCGGGGACGTTGCCCGCCGTGACGGTCGCCGCCAGCGGGATGCCGCCCGCCTCGGTGACGACGTGGTGCTTGCTCCCCCCCCTTCCGCCGGTCCACCGGGCTGGTCGCCGGTCGCGAGGTCATCGCGATGCAAGTGCCGCCGGACCTCGCCCCGCCCGGCGACCGCGCGGGCGGGTCCGTCCCCGGTCGGGGGCGACGCTCCTCCCCGTCGGCCCCGACCGCGTCCGCGAGCACGGCGGGGGGCCCGCGGTGATCTCGCCGCAGGGCGGGCCCCGGCGAGGGCGACGGGCGGCGGGCGGTCGAGGATCGCGGTCGTCGTCCGAGGCCGCGCCGGGCGGCTCGCGGATGCTTGCAAACCGCACGCGGGCGCGGCGTCCACGCGCCGACCCGGGCAGCGTGAGGGCGGCCGACTCGACCATCCGCGCCGGCCGCCGGCCGACTCGACGACATCGGCCACGGCCGCGGCCGCGACACCGTGGCGTGTCCATGGCCCTGATGAGACGCCCTCGGCCGAGAGGCGGGGCATCGGGGCGCCCGCCGGCCGCACGGCAAGCGTCCGGGACCTCCAAGCACCGACGCCCACTCGACCCAGGGCGAGGTCGCCAGGCGGCCCAAGGCCTACGCGACGTAAGTCTTCGGGCGCGGGTCGGGCGAGCGGCGCATCGACGTGGTCGAGCTCGCCGCCTGCCGCAGGGTCTACGGCGTCGAGCTCGCGATGTTTCCGGAGGGCGCCGGCCTTGCACGACCGGCTCCGACCCCGATGATGCCCGGTGCTTGCGGGGCGGCGCATGGGCCCGCCGGCGGGTTGCGCAACCACCACTTTCAACATTTACGAGGAATCGCTTAAACTGCTATGCCGCAGTCGCATAGGACCTGGTGCACGGAGGCACGGCGATGGCCGCTCAGTCCCGGATGGATGTCGCGATCGAGGTCAGTCCCTTGACGGTCCTGGTCCGGGGGGTCCTCGAGTGGGCCTGCCCTGCGCCCTTCCTCGAGAAGCTCTTCGACGACCGGTGTCGCCCCGGGCAGTGGAACCATAAGCTGGGCATCTCCGCGATCACCTGGCTGATGCTCACCGTCGTCTCCGGTGCCCGGCGCAGCGTCTTCGCGGCGTTCCGGTCGGACCGGGCGAGCGAGGCCCCGACGATCTTCGCCTCGGCGGCCGCCCTGTACGCCAAGTGCGGCCGCATCAGCCCCGATTACACCACGGCCGTGGTCCGGGAGTCGGGGCGGCGGATGCGGGCCCTGTTGACCGACGCGGGCGTGAAGGGGCCCTTCGGCTGGGAAGGTTACCGGGTCACCGTCCTCGACGGCACGGACCTGGCCGGGACCGAACATCGCCTCAAGCCGCTGCGGTCGATCGAGGCGGCCGGATTGCCGGGGCGGTACGTGGTGGCCTACGACCTCGCCAGCGGCCTGGTCGTCGACGCCGCGGCCGGCGAGGACGCCTACACGTCCGAGCGCGAATTGGTGCGGGGCCTCCTGGCCGACGCCGCGGCCGACCAGCTGTTCGTGGCCGACCGGCACTTCTGCACGACCGAGATCCTGTTCGCGATCATCGACCGGCGGGCCTCCTTCGCGATCCGGCAGCATCCGTGCCTGCGCTGGCGTCCGTCGAAGGAAGCCGAGGTGGTCGGGAGGGTGGCCGCCGGGGAGGTCCGGGAGCAGCCGATCGAGGTCGAGGACACGAGCAGCGGCCGACGGCGGGCGATGCGGCGGATCGTCCTGAAGCTCGACACCCCGACCGACGACGGCGACACGGAGATCGTCCTGCTGTCCAATCTGAAGGGGATCGATCCGCTTCGGATCGGCGAGCTGTACCGGGACCGCTGGGCGATCGAGCGTCATTTCTCGCTGGTGAAGTCGGTGCTCCACGGCGAGATCGAGGGCCTGGGTCGTCCTCGGGCGGCCCTGTTCGCCATGGGGATGGCGCTGGTCGCGGCCAACGCGACGAACCTGGTGAAGCAGGCATTGCGGTTGACGCACGGGGAGGCGGAGTTCGAGAAGCTGTCGGGTTATTACATGGCGGACGAGGTGGCGGCCAACTACCGTGCCGTCGACGTCCTGGTCGCCGAAGCCGAGTGGCGAGCCCTGGGGAGCGAGCCGTCCGGCGGGTTCTGGAGATGGTGCCGGGGCGTGGCCATGTCGGTGCGGATCCGAGCCTTGCATAAACACCCCCGCGGGCCGAAGAAAGCCCGGCCGCGCCGCGCCTCGGGTAAGGATCGTCACCACTATTCGACGTATCGTCTTCTGAAAGACGAAGAAACGTAAATGTTGAAAGTGGTGGTTGCGCGTAACCCGAAGACGGCGACGGCCCGGGACGGGCCCCCCCCGGCGGGCCAGAGACCGGGCGTGTCGCGCGGCCCGGGGAAGGGGGGCGTGGGAAACGTGCGTGGGTCCGTCGCTCCTGCGGCTGGAGCGACTCCATCCGCCGCGCCCGTACGCGAGTCGACGCCGTCGGCCCTGGCGTCCCCCCGTGCCCCGCCCGGCACCTCGCCCCCGCGCGGCGGTTCGCCGCGAGGATGCCTCCCCGCGAGCCCCGGCCGATGAGCGTCGAGAGCCGCGACCGCAGGGATCGCTCTCGCGGTCGCGGGCGGGCTAGCCGCGCTCGATCCGCGCCGCACCCGTCGTCGCCGCGTGAGACCGCTCGGGCCGACGCTAGCCTTCCCCGGGAATGAGTCGGCCGGGATCGGTCCGAATCGCGCCCTGATCCCTCGCGAGGTGGGCCGCGATGAGAGCCGTCGCGAGGCCGCGGCATGGGGCCTGCCCGCCGTGGGACGAGCCGCGGCCGGGGCGATGGTCGCGGCCAGGGGACTTCTTGCGGGCCGGTCGCGCGGCCCAGCGCCCGCGGTCGCGCCGGACGGCCACGGGCAGGCGACGTCTCCCCGGGCCGGCCCTCCCGGCCGCCGAGCAGGGGGCGAGGTCGAGGGTCCGCTTCGATCCGCGATGCGCGAACCGCAGCGGACCCGCGCGGACGGGCCTGACCGGTGGCGGCAAGCGCCGGGGACCGCCGCCCGCGGCGCCGCAGTCGCGTGCAATCCGCCCGGTCTCGGCCCCGCGTCGCGGGCCTCGGATCTGCGAAGTCGCCGGCCTGGGTCTGGGAACACGCCCGGACCCGCTTGGCCCCCGCGCACTCGCGGCCCGGGCGGGTTGCGCGAAACTCGGCCGGGACATTCTCGCGGCTCCAGACGCGGTCGCGGGCCGCCGACAAGTCCGCGGCGACGCCTCCAAGCTCTAGGGCAGGTCACGCGACCGCCGCGCGGCGAAGGCGCTCGAAGGACGCGTCTCGGCGTCCCGCCGGAGGAGCCGTCGTCCGGGCGCCGTCGCGCAATTCCGCCACGCGCCGGACTCGTGCGGGAGCCGCCGTCGCCGGCGCACTGCGCGGGCCGACGTCGGTGCCCGGGAACGACCGAATCGGGGGGAACGGTCGAAGATCAAAGCGGTGGCCGATTGGCCGGGGCCCGACGCCCCGCCCGAGGCGCCGCCGTTCGCGGTCGCGCCGAGCGTTCCCGGGGTCGCGGCCGCGCCGATTCAACCGCCCCCGATCCTCCTCTCGCGGACATCGCCCCAGTCCTGCGCCTCGCCGGGGCCGACCGTCCACCACGTCCGTTCGAGGTAGCCGCCGGGTGCGTTGCCCTTGCCCACGACCCCGATCTCGTAGCGGACCCCGGGCGTCAGCAGGCCGACGCGGAACCGGCCGTCCCGGTCGGTCGTGACGCGGCGGACGAGGTGCTCCCCGCCGATGTCCTCGCCCCAGTGCTTGCGGAGGAACAGGACCTGCAACTCGGCCCCCGGCCTCGGCAGGCCGTCGGGGTCGACGACCCGGCCGGAGACGGAGCCCGCCGGACGGAGCACGACGCGGAGCGGGCCTTCCTCGTCCCCCTTGATGTCGATCGCGCCCCCGAGCCCGGCCCGCTCGTCGATGAAGGTGAGCGTCTCGACCCTCCCGGGGTTCGGGTGGAGGTAGGTGAAGTCCGACCCCTTCAGCGGGTCGACCTGGAAGCTGGAGACCTCGAGCCCGTACACCTTGGCCCCCACGACGGGACGCCCGGCCGGGCCGACGATCGTCCCGCGCATCTCACGGCCGGCCGTCACGACGACTTCGAGGCGCACCGAGGCCGCATCGGCCGGGGCGTCGACCGGGACGAGGGCCTGGTATGACCCCATCTGGTACTGGAAGTTTGCCGCGTGGAGCACGTTGCCCGCGGCCACGGGGTCGAGAGGCGCCGCGGTCCGATAGCCCTTCGCGCGGACGGCCAGCAGGCCCTTGCCCGGCAGCGCGACGGCTCGGTAGCGGCCTTCGGCGTCGGTCCGGAATTCGGCCTCGTCCGAAACGTTGTTGTTCAGCCCGGCGAAGTCCGCGGCCTCGGCGACGGCCGGGTTGTCGCGATCCGGGAAGTATTCGAGGGTCGCCCCCGCGACGGGCCGGCCGGTGGCGGCGTCGGTGACGCGCCCTTCCGCCCAGACCCCGCGCTTGAGGGCGATGTCGAGCGTGACCGGCCCCAGGCCCGGCGCGTCGCGGACCTCGCGGATCGTCTTCAGGTAGGGCTGGTCCGGCGTCTCGGTCGCGATCGAGCCGCCGAAGAAGGGGGACCTGGGCAGTCCGGTCAGGCGGTAGCGCCCCCGGTCGTCGGTGACGGCTTCGAGGTACGGGGTCGCCGTCAGCTTGACGCCCCGGATCGGCCGGCTCGTGTCGCGGTCGCGGACGACGCCGACGATCGACCGGCTCGGCGCGGCCGTGACGGTCAGGTCCGGCCCCCCGAGCTTGCCGTCGAATCCCTTCTCCGCGGGGAGCCGCAGCGGCGGGCCGCCCGCGTCGGACCGGGTGGCCCCCGTGGCGAAGTCGCTGGCGATCGACTCGCCCCGCAGGTCCATCACGGCGATCCGGTCGCGGCCGATGCCCGCCAGGCGGAATCGCCCGTCCGCGCCGGTCGTGGCGGAGGGCAGGGTGCCGGGGCCGCCGAAGTTGAGCGAGTGGCGATGGGCCTCGGGCCAGAACTCCCGGGTCGACTTCCCCTCGCCGGCCCTCAGCCAGGCGACGAGGTCGCCGCCGGGCGGCGCCAGGATGCCGACGACGCGGACCGCGACGCCCTCGACCGGACGCCCCTGGAGGTCGAGCACGCGGCCGGTCAGCGGTATATCATCGCGGGCCAGCGCCAGCGTCAGCTCGCGGGCGGACCCGGCGGCGTCGACGACGAGCCAGCCCGGGCCGAAGCCCTCGGCCAGGGCGGCGACGGTGCGGCCCTCGGCGAGGCCCTCCTTCCCGACCGAGAACCGGAACGAGCCGTCGGCGCCGCTGGTCGCCACGGGCGCCGGCGGCGGCAGGACCGCGTTGATCGGCAAGGAAGGCCCAAGAAAGATCTTCGCCCGGGCGACGGCCGTGCCGCCCGGGTCGACGACCCGCCCCCGGATGTCGATCATCCCCTCGCGCACCCCGCCCTCGCGTCCCACGGCGGGCTGCGTCGCCTTCGCCGCGTCCGGCGGCCTCGCCTTGCCCTTCATCGCGTCGTCGGCGACCGCGAACACGGCCCCGACCGTCGCCGCGACGGCCAGCAATCCGCCCGCGGCCCAGGTCACGCGTGCCATCGTCATCCTCCTCGCGACACTGCCGGCCAGGGCCGACGCGGCGACCGGGACCGCCCCGGCGCCCTTCGCGAAGGCCATCGCCGCCTCCGTGGCCGCTCCGGCCCACGCCGCGGGCACGGCCGCGGTCGCCCGGTCCGCGAGCCAGGGGCCGGCCAGCGCGCCGAGAGCCCGACCCCCCGCCGGGTCAGCCGGCCCCGGAGCAGCTCGCGGGCGCGGGCCAGCCGGCCTGAGACCGTCCCGACGGGCCAGCGGAGGTGGTCGGCGGCCTGCTCGCGGGTCAGGCCCTCCAGGTCGCAGAGCACGATCGGGTCGCGGTACTTCTCCGGCAGGCGGCGGAGCTCCTCGTGGATCACCGGCCCGAGCTCGGCGTCCCCGTCGCGACGACGATCCGCCACGGCGTCCATTTCCACCCCCCGCGCCTCGCGCCGGCGCCGCCTCTCGGACCGCGCATCGGCCTCGAGCGCGACGCGGTAGGCCACGCGGTAGAGCCAACCGCCCAGGGACCGTACGCCCGCCAGCGACCCGGCCTTCCTGACCAGCACGAGGAACGTCGCCTGGAAGGCGTCCTCGGCGTCGTGCGGGTCCCTGAGCACGCCCCGGCAGACGCCCAGGACCATCGGCCCGTGCCGCGCCACCAGCGAGGCGAACGCCGGGCCGTCGCCCCGCGCGGCGAACCGCTCCAGGAGCTGGACGTCGTCCAGCCCCGCGACGGTCCCCCCGTCGAAGAGCCGCCGGATGTCCCCGGCAGCCGAGTTTGCCGCGCCGATCGCCATGGATCCGCCTCCGCGGGGCGGGCGTAGGAAACGCGCCCTCACACCCACTATGAGGGCCGTCGTCGCCGCCCTGATACGGAATTCTCGCGGATGGCCTCGCGACCGGGCGTTCGCCCGGCGCGCCGAACGGGCGAGGTATCACCGCGCGAGCCGGCCTCTCCACGAGCCGGCCCATCCGTCCTTCGGGCACGAGGCGACGTCGAGGGCCCCATCCGTTCGCATCCGAGGCCCGATCCGGCCCCCGCCGGCCGGGGGGCACGACAGGCTTCCCGCCCGCGTGATCCGCCGACGGGCGGCGCTGCCGACAACGGGCTCGCGGGGGTGACGGGCGCCGCGAATCCCGGACGGGGTCGGTGTCGGCATCCGGGCGTCGCGGCGGTCTCCCGCCGGCGCTATTCCCGTCCCGACCCGGTCTGCGCAACCCGGCCGGGTCGCCGAACGAGGCCCGCGGGCGGGGGCCTGAGCGCGTCTCAAGGTACTCGATGTTGCCCTCCCACGATTAGAACGACCGGCCAGCCAGCGCGATCCTCCGGTCGAGGAACTCGGCCGGGGGCACGTAGTCGTCGGCGTCGACGAGCTCGCTGACGGGCCGGACGGGGCGTGAGCCAGAGCCCATAGGCCATCGTGCGGACGACGAGCGTCACGCCGGCCGGGCGTACGCCGCGCGCCGGCGCGTCACCATCGAGGCCATGGTCGAGTCTTGACCGGGCTCCAACGGCATCCCTGTCCTGGCACGACGGGTAGAGGCCCGCGGTGTGGCACGGCCTGCACTCACGTGGCACAGAACGGCGTGCGTCGGCGGGCAGTCGCGGAGGGCCAAAAGCGCGAGCGAACGAGGGGGGTAGAGCGGCAGGGGCGGGTCGGAGTGGCCGGTCGCGCGGTCCAGCCGGCGGCCGCGGAGCCGCTTGGTTCGGCGGCCGGAAGTACCTTTGGATCGCGGACGTTCGTGTGGCGCAGGACCGGCCGCATGGCCAGCCTCCATGATGGTCTCACGGCAGTTGGTATCGGTTAATGGCGGAAGGTCACGGCAGGATTAGCGAAGCCTTCCGGCCCAGCGGAAACCGCCTCATGGATACGGGCAGCAGGGCCCCTACGTCGCCGCTGATGCTGCCTGCCGCCTCTTTCCGAACGTCTCCGTGTGGACCCGATCCGACGGCACACCCTGAGCGAGGAGCCACACCGTCAACTCGTCGTGCATGGCGCCGGGGCCGCAGAGGAAGTAGCGGGCCGAGGCCGGGTCGGCGACGCACTCGGCGATCAAGCCGGGGCCGACGCGGCCGATCGCCCCGGGCCAGTCGGGATTGGGCTGGCTCAGGACGATCACCGACCTGAGCGTCGCCAACCGGACGCGCAGGGCGTTGAGCTCGCCGGCGAAGATGATGTCGCCTCGGGTCCGACACCCGTAGAGCAGGGTGACCGGCACGTCGAGCTGGCGATCGACGATGGTCCGGAGGATCGCCATCGCGGGCGTGATGCCCGATCCGGCCACGGCCAGCACCAGCGGCTCGCGGTGCGTCTCGTGGTCGAAATAATAGCGGCCCGCGGGCCCCTTCACCGTCAGAGTCTGGCCGGGCTCGAGGCCGTGGATCGCGTTCGAGACCACACCGTCGGGGTTGCGCTTGACTGTTACCTCGATCACGCCCGGCCTCGTCGGCGGCGAGCTGACGGTGAAGCTCCGCCAGACCGGGCCGTCGGGCCGGACGGCGCAGACCTTGATGTGCTGGCCAGGCCGGTGGGGCGCGACCTTCCCCCCGGAGTTGTCGAGCCGGACCGTCCTCGTGTCGTGCGTCTCCTCGATCACTTCGAGGACCTTGAGCGCGACCTCCGGCTCCTCGCCCTTGGCCTTCGAAGACGGGCCCGAGCCGCCCGCACTCGACACGAGCAACCGTCCGGCCTCGACCTTGACAGGGTAGCTCCGCAGGGCGCAGGCGTTGCCGTCCGTCGGGGCGCCGTCCCTGGTGCGGAAGGTCCAGCCGTGCCAGGGGCAGGTGACGACGCCGGCGGCGACGTTCCCTTGCGCCATCGGCCCGCCCTCGTGCGGGCAGAGGCCGTCGGTGCAATGCACCTCGTCGCCGACGAGGAACAGGGCCAATTCGTTGTCTCCCGCTTTCGCCGCCATCCGGCCGTCGCGGGCGAGGTCGGAGAACGAACCGACGTCGACCAGCGCGTCGGTTCGGGCCTTCGGTGCGGACGGGACGGCCTCGCCCACGGTCGGCGACGTCGCGTCGCGGTCGATCCGCACGAAGTTCTTGCGAAGCGACGCGCAGTGCGGGCAGAAGACCGGCGGGTCCTCGCCGACCTGCTTGTGGCCGCACCGCTCGCAGAGCCAGACGTCGGGCCGGTAATCCTCCTCCGCCGTCGCGAACGGGAAGTGCCGCGTCGTGTTCAGCCGACGCCTCCAGAACTGGCTGAACGTCTCATCGGCCTCGGAATCCCGATCGTAGACGTGGACCAATTCCTCGATCAATTCGGGGAGCTGATCGGTGTCGACGCCCTTGCGATAGAGTATCCCCAGCTCGACCGCTTCGTGCACGCCGCCGCCGAGGAAGACGTCGAAGCCGTCGGTCGTGCCGGCCTTGCGGCGGACGCGGACGCCCTTCAGGCCGATGTCGCCGAGATAGGTCTGGCGCACGAGCTGGGGCAGCCGCTCATGTTGATCTTGATGCCGGCGAGCTTGACGCCCTTGGCGCGGAGCCTGTCCATCAGCGCGAAGGCGTGCCCCTTCGTCTCGCTCACCGCGATGTTGCAGAACTGCCGGCCCGTGCAGGCGATGATGTTCCGCGAGACGGTGTCGGCCTCGTGCTCCAGGCCCAGCCGGTTCAAGGCGCGGACCGCCGCGTTCTTGCGGGCGGTCGGGACGTTCGGGATGACGATCCCCTGGTCGTATGCCGTCCGGAGCGTTCCGTCGCCTTGCTTCTCGGCGAGCTCGGCGAGCCCGGCCATGTGCTCGGGCGTGAGCCGGCCGAGGGGCACGTTCACGCCGAGCGCCCAGAGGTCCGTCTGCTTCTGCTTGAACCAACCGACGAAGTCCTCGGCCTGGTGGGGAGCTGGGACGGCCTCGTCGGTCCGTTCCAGCGCGTAGCCGAGCTTCGCCTCGACCTTCGCGAGGAAGGCGTCGAGGCCGATCTGCTCGATCAGGTAGCGGAGCCGCGCCTTGTCACGCTTCTCGCGCGGGCCTTCCTCCTTGAAGACGACAAGCGTGGCCCGCAGGACGGCCGGGGCCTGCTCCTCGGCGACGAAGACGGGCACGGTCCAGGCGATCCGGGGGTTCTGACCTTGCGTGCCGGCGAGCATCCAGCGATAAGCGACCCCGTCGAACGGCCGCCGTGCCGCGATGAAGCTCGTGTCCTGGGTCCAGCAGTGCGGCGCCGGCCCGGGCCGGCCGTCGGCGGCGACGTTGAACTTGCGCGGGAGGCTGGATAACTCGCGGTCGCCGAGGAAGACGTCGGTGAGCTTGCGGCAGAGCGGGCGGACGTCGACCAGCTCGGCCGGGTCGAGGCCGGCCCAAGGGTGGGTCATCACGTTGCGGACGTTGTCGTGCCCCGTCTGCTTGCAGGTCAGCCCGGCTTCGTCGAGCCTCGCCAGCACGCCCGGCAGGTCTGAGATCTTGAACCCCTGGATCTGGACGTTGCCTCGGGTCGTCACGTCGACGATCGCATAGCCGATCCGCGCGACCTCGGCCAGCGCCTTCGCCTGGGGCGCGGTCATGTCGCAGCCGGGGATGCGGACGCGGATCATGTACAGGCCGTCCTCGACGCGCTTGCGGTAGAAGATGCCGTACCACTTCATCCGCTCGAGGTCGGCCTCGGCGATCTCGGCCATCGGCGTGCTCGACTGCGCATAACGCTCGACGTCGGCCCAGACGTCGAACCCATGCTTCTCTGCCTTCCAGGCCTCGACCTTGTTCATCGGGGGAATTCCAAACGGCGCTCGGCCGGGGAGAGGAGGCGCGGATTCCCCGCGGGGATCGCCCCCGTCAAAGGCAACCGCGATGCCCGGCCCGCGCCCCCCTCCCGGTCGATCGGCGCAAGCCTTCGCCGTCGCACGGGCTTGCGGATCTCGCCACGGCTCACGAGCGAATGAGATTCATAGAGGTTAATGACCGATTCTGCACACGAAATGCGCCGGCGAGGCGAAATAATGGGCAGTTCCGGCCGTGACTCGCTGGCAGGGACGAGGGGGAGATTATCCTCTCAAGCCTTTACGCGCGATCCCCTTGGAAGTCCCGGACGGCCGCGCGCTCGGTGCACGGCATGACCCTCGCATAGGAGCCTATCCCGGAGCACCCGATCGGCGCGCTGCGCCTTCACCGCACCCGAGGACCGCATGGCGACCGCGAGGGACGACGGCAGCACCCGGGACGCCGAGTCCATCTGCCCTTATTGCGGCGTCGGCTGCCGGCTCTGGGGTGAGTCGGTGTACGACAAGATCATCCGAGTGAAGGGCGTAGCCGACGCGCCGGCGAACCTCGGCGGCATCTGCGCCAAGGGGGCGACGCTCCCCCAGGTCATCGCTACGCCCGACCGATTGGCCCAGCCTCAGATTCGCCACGTCCGGGGCGGTGAGACCCGGCCCGTCTCGTGGGACGCGGTGATGAACCACCTCGTCTCCCGCTTCCGCGCGATCATCCACGAGCACGGGCCCGATGCCGTCGCCTTCTACGGCAGCGGGCAGCTCGACAGCGAAGCGGTCTACGTCGCCGGCAAGCTGTTCAAGGGCTCGTTCGGCACCAATAACACCGACTCGAACAGTCGGCTCTGCATGGCCGCGGCCGTGGCCGGATACCGGACGAGCCTCGGCACCGACGGCCCGCCCTGCTGCTACGCCGACATCGACCACGCCGACTGCATCGTCGTCTGGGGCAGCAACATGGCCGAGGCCCACCCGGTCACGTTCGACCGGGTCAAGGCCCGCCGCAAGGCCAAGCCCGGACCTTGAGCTGATCGTCGTCGACCCCCGCCGCACGGCCACGGCCGAGTACGCCACGCTGTACGTCCCCGTCGCCGCCGGCGGCGACATCGCCTTGATGAACGCCGTCGGACGGCTCCTGCTCGAGGGAGGCACGCTCGACGAGCGGTTCATCACCGCGCACACGACCGGCTTCGAAGACTTCCGGCGGTTCCTCCGCGAAGGCGACCTTGACGAGTCGGTGCGCGCAGTCCGGCGTCGCACGGGAGACCGTCCGCGACCTCGCCGCCCGCCTCGGCCGCGCCAGGGCCTGGCTCAGGTTCTACTGCATGGGCCTGAACCAGAGCACGGTCGGGATGTGGAAGAACAACGGGCTTATCAACCTCCACCTGCTCACCGGCCAGATCGGCAAGCCGGGCGCCGGGCCGTTCAGCCTGACCGGCCAGCCGAATGCGATGGGTGGTCGCGAAGGCGGCCTTCTCGCCCAGCAATTGCCGGGCTACCGCTCCGTCGACGACGCCGACGATCGCGCCGAGGTCGAGGCTTACTGGAAGCGGCCCACCGGGACGGTCTCCGACCGGCCGGGCCTCACCGCCGTCGAGATGTTCCGGGCCCTCGAAGCCGGCCGACTGAAGGCGATTTGGATCGCCGCGACCAACCCGGCCGTCAGCTTGCCCGACCTTCATCAGTGCGCCGCGCCCTGGCCAGGGCCGAGCTGGTCGTCGTCCAGGATGCGTACCATCCGACCGAGACGACCCGGCACGCCGACGTGCTCTTGCCCGCCGCACAGTGGGGCGAGAAGGAGTGGACCAGCACCAGCAGCGAGCGGCTGGTCTGGCTGCAGCCCGCAGATCGTCGAGCCGCCCGGCGAGGCGCTGCCCGACTGGCAGATCCTCGCGCGGTTCGGCAAGGCGATGGGCTTCCGCGGCTTCGACTTCAAGGACGCCGCGGAGGTCTGGGACGAGTTCATCCCGCTGACCGCGGGCCGCCCGTGCGACATGAGCGGGCATGACCTCGGCACGGCTCACGAAGCGAGCGTCACCTCCGCTGGCCCTGCCCGAGCGTCGACCATCCCGGCACCGAGCGGCGCTACACTCGACGGCAAGTTCCCGACGCCCGACGGCCGGGCCAGCTTCCTGCCGCGCACCCATCAGGCCGCCGAAGGAGCCGCCCGACCACGAGTTCCCCATCGTCCTGACGACCGGCCGGCTCTACGCGCACTGGCACACGCTGACGCGCACGGCCAAGTCCCACAAGCTCGTGCACCGCGAGCCGTCGGCCTTCGTCGAGGTCCACCCCGCCGACGCGAGCGAGCATGGCCTCACGGCCGGCGCGATCGCCGAGGTCGCCAGCCGCCGTGGGATGCTCCGCCTGCCGGTGCGGATCAACCCGGGCCTGTCGCGCGGCCTGGTCTTCGTCCCGTTCCACTGGGGCGACCTGCACGGCGACGAGACCGCCGCGAATTACCTGACGATCTCCGCCATCGGCCGAGTCGCCAAGCAGCCCGAGTTCAAGTTCTGCGCCGTGAGGCTCGCCCCGGTCCTCGCCCCACGCGGGCGAGTCACGCCGCCCGCTGCGGTCGTCTCGTGAATCCCGCTCACCCACCTGCCCGGGCCTACCGCCGATGAAAACCGACGGACGCTGGCGAATCCTCATCCTCTCGACCGTCGCCTTCACGCTGCTCTTCAACGTCTGGCTGATGCTCGGCGTGCTCGGGATCAAGGTCCGACAGGAGTTCCATTTCTCGCCCGCGCAGATGGAGTGGCTCGCCGCCGCGGCGATCCTCGCCGGCGCCCTGCCGAGGCTGGCCTTTGGAATTTGGGCCGACCGGTTCGGCGGCCGGACGATGACGCTCTTCCTGCTCTTCCTCTGCGCCGTGCCGGCCTATCTCGTCTGCTTCGCGACGACTTATATGCAGTTCCTCGCCTGCGCCCTTCTCTTCGGGCTGGCGGGGAATCACTTCACGGTCGGCATCTCGTGGAACTCGGCGTGGTTCCCGAACGAGGTGAAAGGGACGGCCCTCGGGATCTTCGGGGCAGGGAATGTGGGGGCCTCGGGGACGAAGCTGCTCGTGGGCCTTGCCCCGTCGGTCCTGACGCTCGTCCCGACCGCCGGCTATCTCGGCGGCTGGATTCCCGGCGGCTGGCGAGCCCTGCCGGCGGCCTATGCCGTGATCCTGGTCCTGATGGGCGTCGCCGTCTTCCTCCTCGCCCCCACGCCCGACCGCACGCCCGGCAAGGGCCGGCTCGTTCGCCGACCTGATGGGCCCGCTTCGAGACACCCGGGTCTGGCGGTTCAGCCTCTATTACGTCGTGGTCTTCGGGGCCTACGTGGCGCTCTCGGCCTGGCTGCCGACGTACTATCACGACACCTACGGCGTCTCCCTCCGCACGGCCGCGCTGCTAACGGCGACGTATATCTTCCCCGCGAGCCTGCTCCGACCCGTGGGCGGCTGGCTCTCCGACTGCTTCGGGCCGCGGGTCGTCACGTACACGGTGTTCGTCACGATGGCCCTGGCGCTGGTCGGCTTATCGTTACCGCGGGGAACATATTCTGGGCTTGCCTACGAGCCCGGGCTTGCGGCGTTCGTGGCACTCATGTTCGTCATCGGTGCCGCGATGGGCATCGGTAAGGCGTCGGTTTTCAAATATGTAGCAGATTACTATCCCAATGATGTCGGGGCTGTCGGCGGCCTCGTCGGCGCGGTCGGTGCAGTCGGGGGCTTCGTCCTGCCGCCGGCCTTCGGGACGGCGGGCCGGATCGCCGCAGCGCCGCAGGCGGCGTTCGTCATTCTGCTGACGATCACGCTGGCTTGCCTGTCGTGGCTCCAGATCGTGGTGCTGACGATCAGGGTGCGCGATAGGCGATCGCGCCAACCCGCCGTGGCCGCGTCGCCGACGTAGATGGTGTCACCGTCCTCATACCTCGCAAGACCGAAGTGTGCGTGCCGCGATCCTTGCAATTCCCCGCGAGTCGGCCCCTTGATCCGAGGCCGACTTCGACGTCATGACTCGGGTCTGAGGTGTCCGACGAGACGGCGAAGATGCTCCGCCGGGACCTCCGGGCCGCCGAGATCCCGTACCAGGACGATTGTGGCCGCGTCGCCGACTTCCATACATTGCGGTACACCTTCGTCTCGATGTTGGTCAAGTGACCCGCCCCTTGGATACTACCGGCCCCTATCATAGTGCTCCCGTCGGGCTCGCCATAGCGACCCCGTCAAGCAAGCGTGATCTCAGCCCCGGTGTCAAGGAGACGATCGCCTCGGGCGCCGGCGGCCGGTACCCGAGGCTGCTGTGGGGCCGCACGGTGTTGTAGCCGGACCCGCCACCGCTCGATCAGCACCTTCGCCTCCAGCAGCGTGTCGAACACCTCGCGGTCCAGCAGCTCGTCCGAGAGCTTGCCGTTGAAGCGTCTCGATGTAGCCGTTCTCCCACGGCGACCCCGGCTCGATGAACAGCGTCTTCGACCCCGACCCGGCCCAGCCAGTCCCGCACCGCCTTCGCCGTGAACTCCGGCCCGTTGTCCGATGCGGATGTGCTCGGGCACGCCCCGCCGCACGAACAGGTCCGAGAGCCGCTCCAGCACGTCGTCGGACTGTCAGCCTCCTGGCCACGTCGATCGCCAGGCACTCGCGGGTGAACTCGTCGATGACCGTGAGCATCCGGAACGCCCGGCCGTCGCGGGTCCGCGCCTGCGACGAAGTCGTAGCTCCAGACGTGGTCCTTGCGCTCGGCCGCAGCCGCACGCACGAGCCGTCGTTGAGCCAGAGCCGGCCCCGCTTCGGCTGCTGCTGCGGGCACCTTCAGGCCCTCCCGCCTCCAGAGCCGCTCGACCCGCTTGTGGTTGACCGCGAACCCCTCGGCCCGCAGCAGGGCCGTCACCCGACGGTAGCCGTAGCGGCCGTACTCGGCGGCCAGCTCGACCATCCGCTCCACCAGCCGCGGCTCGTCGTCGGGGACGTGGGGCGCGCGCCGCTGGGTCGAGCGGCACTGGCCCAGGACCTGGCACGCCCGGCGCTGCGAGACGCGGTCGGGGCCGAGCACCTCGCGGACGTGCTCGACCGCCTCGCGCCGCTTCGCCGGGCTCAGTATTTTCCCGAGGCGGCCTCCTTGAGGATCGCCTTGTCCAGCTCGGCGTCGGCCAGGAGCCGCTTGAGCCGGGCGTTCTCCTTCTCCAGCTCCTTGAGCCGCTTGGCCTGGTCGACCTTCATGCCGCCGTACTCCTTGCGCCAGCGGTAGTAGGTGTTCTCGGTGATGGCCAGGTCCTTGCAGACCTGGGCGATCGCCGTGCCCTTGGCCAGCTTGACCTCGGCCTCGCGGAGCTTGCCGATGATCTGCTCGGGCGTGTGTCGCTGCTTCCTCGCCATGGTGCGTCCCCTCCAGGATGCCGCCACAATCCTCACATCGCGGCTGGACTCGTTGAAGGATCCTGCTGGCGAATCTTTAGGCCGGCCGGGGAAGGCCCATAAGGCGCCTGAATGCTGTCACCCGGGCGCTCTCGACGGGCCTCTCCATCAGCCAGGCCCCGATACGCGCCAGGTCGATCGCGGCCGCCGTCACCACGTGCTGCAGACGGGCCTTCGCCTCCCCGAGATACCGGCACCTCCGCATCCCGAAGCTCCGCACGCCCTGCGAGATCGTCCCCTCGATCCCCGCGCGGCGCGCGTACTCGGCCCGGAATTCCTCCGTCGATTCCCGATCCCGCGCCGCCTGCAGCGCCTCGAACACCTCGCGGCGGCGCACCGTCAGCGACCGCCGGTCCGACCGCGTGCACCTCGACCGGGCGGGGCAGGCGCGGCAGTCGGTCGTGGAGAACTTGATGTAGACGATCTCGCGCCTCCGGGCTCGACGGCCGGCGTCCAACTTCGGCTGGTCCGGCCTTTCGGGCAGGTCGCCTGACGGCGCCGCCAGTCGATCGCGAAGTCGGCCGTCCTCTAGGCCCCCTCGGCCTTGGTCTGCCAGTGGTAATCCGGCTGCATCGGCCCGATCAATTCGACGCCGTGCTCCCGTCGCATCGCCATCAGGAGGTCGGCGTCGATGTAGCTCGCGTCGACTATCTGCCGGCCCGGCAGGAGGTCGCGGCCGCTCAATGTCTCGTGGATCTCGGGCGTGGCCCGACCGTCGGGCACGGGAGCGGGCGCCGTCGTCGCGTTGACGATCAGGTGCGGCACGTCGTCGTCGCAGGTCTCGGTCAGGTGGACCTTGTAGCCGATCCACGTCGTCGATGGCTTCTTGCCGAACCGCGCCTCGGTATCGTGGGGCGACGTGATCAGCAGGGACGCCGGCGGGATCCGTCCGATTCGGTCCTCCATCCGCAGGCCGCCTGCGTCGCGGTAGAACTGCTGGACCCAGATCCGACGCAAGGCCTCCAGCGCGGGCAGCCCACGTAGTGATGGCGGGGCCCCAGGTCCCGCGGCGGCCTCCAGCAGCGCGAGGCCGTCCCTGCCGACCTGGTCGGCCAACTGCCGGCGCCCCTCCTCCGAGGCCGGCAGGGGGAGCGAGTAAGGTCGCCGGCCGTATCGCTCGGCCCGATCGGGGCATGCCCGTGCGGCCAGCCAGTCGGGGGCCACTGCGGCGACGCGGTCCAGGGCGTGGCGGACGGCCTCGATCACATCCTCCAGGCGGTTGGAGGCCCGGACGCGGGCCAGGACGTGGGTCGAGTCGGTGCGCTGCCGGCCCCGGGCCTTGAGCCAGCCTCGCTCGCGGCATCGGTCCAGGAGGGCGTCCAGGAGCAGCCGCTCGGCCGGGCCGTCGAGCAGTCGGCGCCGGAACTCGCAGAGGACCGAGGCATCGAATCCGGGGTCGTCCAGCGTCAGGCCGAGCGCGTACTTCCAGTCGATGCGGCCGCGCACCGCGTCGGCGGCGCGGCGGTCGGAGAGCCCCTCGGCGAACTGCATGACGGTGACCAGGGCGAGCCGCCAGGGGGCCTCGGCGGGCCGGCCGCGGCTCGGGTAGAGGGCGGCGAAGTCCTCGTCTCGGAAGATGGTGCCCAGCTCGTCGCGCAGGGCCATGTAGACGTTGCCGCCGTGGAAGGCGGCGCGGGCGACGCGAGCGGTCTCCTCGGGCACAGGCCCGATCGGCTGGGGGTGAAGCGACATGGGCGGGCTCCGTCCGGGTGAAACTCCTCTCGGACGGAGCGTAAGCGAGCCCGGGTCGCTCATCTAGAATTCGCCAGCAGGATCGGCCAAGGGGGCAAGGTCAGGTGTCGCTGGCCCCTTATCCTCGTCAGACAAGCCAGTTGCAGCAAACTGAGCGGCCCCGGCCACTTGACGCTCGGGACCGATCTCTTTGCCGCTAATTGCCACGCGATCCGGTTTGCCATGGGACGCGGTGACCTCGGTGCAGACCGTCGATCGACCGAAGCCTCGTCGGGGTCGATCCCCCCAGACTCCGGCGGCGAGCGCACGGTCAGGATCGTTGCGGCGCACCCCGCATCGCGTCCTGTGCGGCAACGCCTTGTCGCACGCCGGCGATGCCGTGACCGTGGGATGAAGTTCTGTTACACGACACGCTTCTTATGAAATGAGCCGCGCCGGCGCCTATAGTGGGGGTCGGTTCGCCTGATCCCCGGTCGAAGGCCGTTGACGTCCGCGTGGTCGCGGGCGGGGAGCGGGGCCTCCGATGACCTGATTTCGAGGTCTTCTGTCCCGGTTTCCGGCGGGCGCGGATAAAGAGTATGGCGACCCACCTGGACGAGACGCCCGGCGACCCGATCGATCGGCTCCGCGGCGGCGACCGCCGCGCCCTGGCCGCGCTGTTCGACAAGCACCGCGACCGGCTCCGGCGCATGGTCGAGCTGCGGATCGACGCGCGACTCCGGGCCCGACTCGACCCGTCCGACGTACTCCAGGAGGCGTTCCTCGACGTGGCGCGCGACCTCGACTCCTACCTGGCCGACCCGAAGCTATCCCCGCTGCTCTGGCTCCGGCTGCACGTGGGCCGTCGGTTGACCACATTGCATCGCAAGCACCTGGGCACGAAAATGCGAGACGCCGGGCTGGAGATCTCGCTCTACCAGGACGCCTCTGCCCGAGGCCAGCTCGGCCGCGCTCGCGTCGATGCTCCTCGGTCGGCACACGTCCCCGACTCAGGCGGCCCAGCGCGCCGAGCGGCTGCTGCGGGTCCAGGAGGCGCTGAACAGCCTCGACCCCATTGACCGGGAGGTGCTGGCGCTGAGGCACTTCGAGCAGCTCGGCCGCGCCGAGGCGGCGCAGGTTCTCGGGATCACGCAGGAGGCCGGTGCGAAGCGCTATTCCGCGCGTTGAAGCGGCTCAAGGACGCGCTGGCTACATTGCCCGGCGGCTGGGAGGGTCTCTGACGATGTCCACGCCGTCCGGTTCGATCGACTACGGCCGGTTCGACGAACTCGCCGAGGAGTTCGCCGAGCGCGTATCGCCGCGGCGAGCACCCGAGCCTCCAGGAATACGTCGACCGCCTGCCCGGGATGGCCGACGAGATCCGGGAGATGTTCCCGGCCCTGGTCGAGGTCGAGAAGGCACAGGACGAAGTCCGTGGCGAATCGCCTCCTTCCGCGTACCCCCGCCTTCGCCAGGTCGGCGACTACCGGATCCTGCGCGAGGTGGGCCGGGGCGGGATGGGCGTGGTCTACGAGGCCGAGCAGGTCTCGCTCGGCCGCCGCGTGGCGCTGAAGGTCCTGCCGGGCCATGTGGCCGGCGACCGCAAGGCCCTCATGCGGTTTCGCCGCGAGGCGAAGGCCGCGGCGGGCTTGCACCACACCAACATCGTGCCCGTCTTCGAGGTCGGGCGCGACGGCGACGTCGCCTTCTACGCGATGCAGTTCATCCAGGGGCAGGGCCTCGACCAGGTCGTCGACGAGCTGAAGCGTTTTCGCCATCCCGACCGAACGCCCGGCGGGGATGCCGCCGGCGAGCCGGGCGAAGACGCGCGGATCGTGATGGACTCGCGCCGGGCGGTCGCGCAGTCCGTCCTCGCGAACGGTCGGCCGCAGCTCGGGCGGGTGGCCGGATCGCTGCTGACCGGCCGGCTCGAGACGGACGGGCCGGCGTCGCCTGGGGCGAAGACGAACGCGGCGACCGGCCTTGCCGTGACCGAGCCGGACGATTCCGCGGACCTCAGCTCGTGGCGCTCTGCCGAGGCCCGGCCGGCGCACGACCCGTCGAGCTCCGCGGTGCTGCCGGGCGGAGCGTCGGTTTCGGCGATCGAGACCTCGGGACGCCGCCAGCCTTTCTTCCGGAGCGTCGCCCAGATCGGCCGCCAGGCGGCGCAGGGGCTGAGCTATGCCCACGCCCGCGGGATCGTCCACCGCGACATCAAGCCGTCGAACCTCCTGCTCGACACAGCCGGGATCGTCTGGATCACCGACTTCGGCCTGGCCAAGGCCGACGAGGACGGCCTGACCACCACAGGCGACATCTTCGGCACGCTCCGCTACATGGCGCCGGAGCGGTTCCGCGGCCAGGGGGATGGTCGGGCCGACATCTACGCCCTCGGGCTCACGCTCTACGAGCTGCTGACCCTCCGCGCGGCCTACAATGCGTCGGACCGGCTGAACCTGATCGAGCAGATCAAGTCCGGAGAGCCGCCGCGGCCCCGGTCGATCGACGGCCGGATCCCTCGCGACCTCGAGACGATCGTCCTGAAAGCGATCGAGAAGGACCCGGGACGGCGTTATGCGACGGCCAGAGCGATGAGCGAGGACCTTTCGCGGTTCCTGGCCGACGAGCCGATTCAGGCGCGGCGGGCCTCGGCGGCCGAGCAATACTGGCGGCTGGCTCGCCGGAACCCGCTCGTCGCGGTGATGGGCGGCGTGCTGGTCGGAGTCCTGGCGCTCGCGACGGTCGGATCCTTCCTCGCGGCGCGGCGGTTTCGGACGCAGGCCGAGACCCAGCACACGCTCGCCGTTAACGAGGCCGCGGCCCATCAGACGGCTAACGAAGCCAACGCCAGCCTGCGTGCGACGCAGGCGGAGCTGCGCCAGACCGTCTACGCGACGCGGTCCAACCTCGCCCTGGCAGCCTGGGACGCCGCCGATGTCCGTCGGCTGCGCAGTCTCCTGGACCTATTGCGACCGGCGCCGGGCCAGCCCGACCTCCGCGGCTGGGAGTGGCGGTATCTCTGGCAGCTCAGCCACGAGGAGCGGCTTGTTCTGCGGGCCCGGGAGGACAGCTTCAGCGACGTGGCCTTCAGCCCGGATGGGCAGACCATCGCCGGCCTCGAAATGACGGGCGGCATCCAGCTCTGGGATCGGAACACCGGGAAACTGCAGCGGACGACTGGGATCACGACGAAGGGACGGCGAGCAGACCTGAGCGGCGGCGTCAGCGCCCTCGCCTTCAGCCCCGATGGCCGCAGCCTAGCCGGGCCGGGACCCGACGCGAGCCTGATGCTCTACGACGTCGACACGGGCTTGCCCGCCCTCACCTTCGAGGGCCCCCCGGGTGCGGTCCTGGGCCTGGCCTGGAGCCCGGACGGCCGCACGCTCGTCGCCGGGATTGCGGCTCATGTCATGGGGATCTGGGACGCTCGCGACGGTCATCGGATCTACAAGAGCTTCGGCGGACACAGGGGACCGATCGCCTCGGTCGCGTTCAGCCCCGATGGCCGGACGATCGCCTCGGCCAGCTACGACCATACGGTCAAGCTCTGGAACCCCGAGGATCCGAATCAACCGCGCGCCGTCCTCGCGGGCCACACCGACGAGGTCCGCGCCGTGGCGTTCAGCCCCGATGGTCGGCGGCTCGCGTCGGCCGGCCTCGACCGGACCATCCGGGTCTGGGATGCGGGGTCGGGCGCGGGGGTCGGGGTGATCCGGGGCCACTCCGGTGCGGTGCGGTCGCTGGCCTACTTGCCGGACGGTGCGAGAGTGCTGACGGGCTCCGCCGACGAGACGGTGCGCGTCTGGGACGCCGCCTCGGGCCAGGAGCTTCGGACCTTCAAGGGGCACACGGTCGACGTCGATGCCGTGGCCGTCAGCCCCGACGGACACGATTTCGCCTCGGCGAGCGGAGACCGGACGTTGCGGATCTGGGACGCCGCGAGCCCGCAGCGGCCCCGCATCCTCCAGAGCCCTTCCGTGCTCACGTACGGCGGGGGCGTGGAATCCCTGGCGTTCAGCCCCGATGGCCGCCGTCTGGTCTCGGGTCACGACGACAACGCCCTACGGGTCTGGGACCTGCCCTCAGGGCGAGCCGCTCCACATCATCAAAGGTCACACGAAGCGAATTCTGTACGTCGTTTTCAGCCCCGACGGCCGCACCATCGCCTCGGGCGGCAATGATGGCACGGTGCGGATCTGGGACGGCACCACCGGCGAGCCACGGCTCACCTTCACCGGGCACACGGGCGCGATCGGCGGGCTGGTCTTCACACCCGACGGCCAGACTGTCCTTTCGGGAGGCTCCGACCGCACGATTCAGGCGTGGGACCCCGCGACCGGCACCGTTCGATTCGTCCTCCAGGGCCATTCCGAGCCGATTCGCGACCTGGCGCTCAGCCCGGACGGCCGTATCCTCGCCTCCGCCGGCGACGACAGAACGTGCGTTCTCTGGGAACTTTCCGACCGGCGGCCACGCGTCACGCTCCGGGGGCATACCGGCGGGATCAACGCGGTCGCCTTCAGCCCCGACGGACGCACCGTTGCGACCTCGTCGGAAGACCAGACGGTGAGGGTTTGGGACGCCGCCACCGGCTCGCCTCGGGGCGTCCTCGAAGGGCATATCGACCACGTCGAAGGCCTGGCGTTCGGCCCCGACGGCCGACTGGCCTCCGCGGCACTGGACAAGACGATCCGTCTCTGGGACCCCGCGAGCGGGCAGACCTTGCTGGTTCTCAAAGGCCACGCCGGGCGCATCCCACAGATCAGGTTCAGCCCCGATGGCCGGACTCTCGCCTCGGCCAGCCATGACCGCACGCTCAAGCTCTGGGAAGCCGCCCCGGTGGCGCCGGCCGCGGCGGACGACCCCGGTCCCGCCGATCCGTGACCGACGGCGCTTCTCGTCGATCGAGACCTGTCTTCCAGCGGAATCGCAGCGCGAGCGGGTGTTGAGATCAGGTTGTGCGCATCGGCTCAGGGCCTGTCGAAGCCATGGCCTGACCGACGAACCTGATGGGACCGCAAGGGCGAGAGACCATGCCTCTGACATCCGGTTCCCGCGACTACGGGAGGTTCGACGAGCTCGCCGAGGAGTTCGCCGAGCGCTACCGCCGCGGCGAGCGGCCGAGCCTGCAGGAGTACGTCGACCGCCTGCCCGAGATGGCCGACGAGATCCGGGAGATGTTCCCGGCCCTGGCCGAGGTCGAGCAGGCCGACGGCGACGCGCGGGGCGAGGCGTCCGCGCCGTCGCCGGCCGCGGCCCCGCGGCTCAGCCAGGTCGGCGATTACCGGATCCTCCGCGAGATCGGCCGGGGCGGGATGGGCGTGGTCTACGAGGCCGAGCAGATCTCGCTCGGCCGCCGCGTGGCGCTGAAGGTCCTGCCAGCTCACGCGGTCGGCGACCGCAAGGCGCTGGAGCGGTTCCGCCGCGAGGCCAAGGCCGCGGCGCGGATGCACCACACCAACATCGTGCCGGTCTTCGAGGTCGGCCGCGATGGCGAGTCGGCCTTCTACGCGATGCAGCTCATCCAGGGCCAGGGGCTCGACCAGGTCATCGACGAGCTGCGGCGGCTCCGCGACCCGGACCGGAAGCACGACGGCCACCTTCCCGGCTCGCACGAGCTCCCCTCGGACCTCGCGGACGTCACCCATGCCGGGTCCGCCGCGTCGATCCTCAGGAGGCGTGAGCTCGGCCGGATGGCCGAATCGCTCCTGGGCGGCCGGATGGTCACCGAAGGGATTGGGGCGGCCCTCGCCGACTCGCCCCCGGGGGCCGGCTTCGTCGCCACGGAGCGGGTCGACGCCGACGCGACCGCGGGCGCCGCGCCGCGCTCACGGTCGGCGACCGGCTGGCGGCCGCCCCCGCGCCCAACCTGTCGGGCTCGGCGGTGCTGCCGGGCGGCTCGCATGTCTCGGGGGTCGACACCTCGGGCCGCCGCCAGCCGTTCTTCCGGAGCGTGGCCCAGATCGGCCGCCAGGCGGCGCAGGGGCTGGCCCACGCCCACTCCCGCGGGATCGTCCACCGCGACGTCAAGCCGTCGAACCTGCTGCTCGACGCCGACGGGGTCGTCTGGATCACCGACTTCGGCCTGGCCAAGGCCGACGACGACGGGCTGACCGCCACCGGCGACATCCTCGGCACGCTCCGCTACATGGCGCCCGAGCGGTTCCGCGGCCAGGGCGACGCCCGGGCCGACATCTACGCGCTGGGCATGACGCTCTACGAGCTGCTGACCCTACGGCCGGCCTACGACTCGTCGGACCGGATGAAGCTGATCGAGCAGATCAAGGCCCAGGAGCCGTCCCGCCCCCGCTCGCTCGATGGGCGGATCCCGCGCGACCTGGAGACGATCGTCCTGAAGGCGATCGACAAGGCGCCCGAGGGCCGGTACGCGACGGCCGAGGCGATGGCGGAGGATCTGCGGCGGTTCATGGCCGACGAGCCGATCAAGGCCCGGCAGGTCAGCACCTCGGAGCGCTACTGGCGGTGGGCCCGCCGCAACCCGGTCATCGCGATCCTGGGCGGGGTGCTGACCGCCGTGCTTGTCGCGGCGACGATCGGGTCGTTGGTGGCGGCGTCTCAGTTCCAGGCGATCGCGTGGAATGAATCGCTGGCCAACCGCCGATCGCAGCTCGATCGGAAGGACGCCGAGGCGGCCAGGCGCCAGGCGACGGAGGAGCGAGATCGGTCGCTCCGCTTCTCATCGAGCCTGGCGCTCGAGAAGGGGATCGCCCTGGGCGAGGAAGGGCGGGCCGATCACGGCCTGCTCTGGATGCTCCAGGCCCTCAAGACCGCGCCGGGCAACGCGACGGGGTTCCGGGAGGCCGTGCGCTGGAACCTCGGCGCGTGGCTCGGGCAGGTCCACAAGCCGCTCAGGATCGGCGAGCCCATCGGTTATTGCACCCACCTCGGCTTCAGCCCGGACGGCAAGACGTTCGCCACGGGTTTCAACCCGCGCGATCGCGAGCGCGCGACGCCCGTCGTGCTCTGGGACACCGCCACGGGGGCGAAGCTCCGGACCCTCGCCGGCGCGTTCGCGCCGTTCGCCTTCCGGTCGGACGGCCAGGTCCTCTACGCCGTCGCGGAGCCGCGCGGGGTTCTGGCCGGCGACCTCGCGACGGGGCGTGCCCTCTGGAGCACGACGGAGTTACCGGGAGAGTTCGCCCAGCACATCGACCTGAGTTCCGACGGTTCCACGGTCCTGGCGCATCGCGGCGGCCCGAGCGGAGTGGATCTGATGTCTCGACTGGATGCGGCCACGGGCCGGCCGCGCGGAGAGCCCCTTGACCTACCCGGTCTCGGCGCCGTGGCGCCGGGCGGGGGTGCCGCGGCGGTCGTCCGCGACGAGAAGGGCGAGCAGTGGATTGATCTCCTCGATCTGCCCGCGGCCCGCCGGCTGGTCTCCTGGCGCACCGGCGCGAAGCAAGAGGGCATCGACGCATTCTCGTTCCACTTCAGCCCCGCTGGGGGTTCGATGTACTACACATTTCGCAGGGGAGGCGTCCTCCACCAGGGAGATAGTCGGGTCGCTCGAATCTGGGATCTGGTCGATGGCAAGCCGACCAGTCCGCTCCTATCCAGCACGGAATACGCCATCTATGCTCCCGCCGCCGATCGGCTCTTGACCTACACGAACAACCTCTGGCTCCTGCGTCGCGCGCCCGACGGTCAGGCCATGGGCAGCACGGGCTTCTCCTCCGGTCCCGGCCATCCCACGGAAACGCACCCGGACGGGCTGACGGTCATCAACGTCGCGACCGACAACTCGCTCCGGACGTGGCAGGTCTCCCCGGAGGCAGAGCCGATCGCCGCGGGACGATCGGCGAGTCAAGCCACGCCGGCGGAGGCGCGACCCGGCCGAGGGGCGCCGGAGCTGAGTCTGCTCGAGAACGGCTTCCTGACCGATGGGAGGATCGCGGTTACCAACAGCAAGGGCGTCTCGGGCCGGGAGGGGATTCGGGTCTCGGATCTCGCGACCGGTCGTACGCTGGGACGCCCCACTCCGCACTATCCCGGCTGGCAGATCCGGGGGCTTGCCCTCAGCCCCGACGGTCGATTCGTCGCGACCGGGAGCAATCCCCCCCAGGTCGCGACGGGCGAGGTGAGGGTCTGGGAAACGAGCACAGGCCGCCTGCGGTTCCCGCCGCTGCCGCACACCAACTTCGTCGCGGCCCTGGCCTTTCACCCCGACGGCAAGGTCCTGGCCGCGGGCGATTTCAACGGACTGGTCCGCCTCTGGGACGCCTCCACCGGCAAGGAGATCGGCCGCCCGCTGCCCCAGGGCGAGATCGTGCTCGCGCTAGCCTACAGCCCCGACGGCAAGGTGCTCGCGGTCGGCCTCGCCAACGATCATACGGGCAAGCCCGGCGTCCGACTCTGGGACACGGAGACGCGCGAACGCCTCGGCGAATTCATGCCCAGCACGGAAGCGATCGGCCGGATCGAATACGGGCCGGATGGGCGGGTCCTGCTCGCGGTCCATGGGCAACATACGCAGCTCTGGGACGCGACCCGCGGCCGGGCGATCGGCGGGCCGATGGTCGACGAGACGTCCGGCGGGTTCCGTCCCGACGGTCGCGCCTTCCTCACACTCGGGAGGGACGGCACGGTCAAGCTCCGCGATGCGGCGACCGGGGCCGTGTCGTCGCGACTGATGGCGACCAACTCGCCCGCCATCTGTGCCGCATTCCGCGGCGACGGCGGCCTGGTCGCGGCGGGCTTCCTGGACGGATCGGTCCGCCTCTGCGACCCGGCCACGTCGGAGCCGATCGGCCCCCCTCGGTTCATGGCATACGCGCTCAACAAGGTCGTCTTCACGCCGGATGGTCGATCGGTCGCCGGTATCGACACGGCGGGCAATATCAAGACCTGGCCCGTCCCGCGACCGCTCCCGGACGAGGAGCTCGACGACCTGAGGCTCCGCGTCGAGGCCCGCACGGGCCTCCGCATGGAGGCCGACCGCACGATCGCCCGGCTCGACGGCGCGGCCTGGCGCGACCGGCTCGAGCGACTTGCCAGGCTCGACCCCGCCGCCGTACGGCCCAACTTCGATCCCGCCTGGCACGAGCCGATGACCCGCGAGGCCGAGCGGGACGGCAACGCCTTCGCGGCGATCTGGCACCTCGACCGCCTGATCGCCGCCCACCCCGACGACTGGTCCCTGTACGCCCGCAGGGCACGTGCGCCGGTCTCTGTCCGATCAGTTCGAGAAGGCCGCCGCCGACTACGAGCAGGCCGAGCGGCTCGGCTCGCGCGACCAGGTCCTCGACTTCCAGGCCCACCGCGTGGTCGACTGCACCAGGGCCGGGCGCTGGGCCGAAGCCCTCTGGTATCTCGACCGCCTGATCGCCGCGCGGCCCGAGGAAGCGACGCTGCATGAGGACCGCGCGGCGGTCTACGGCAAGCTCGGCCGCGAGGCCGACCGCCAGGCCGACATCGCCCGCGTCTTCGAGCTGGGCGCCGACGAGGGACTCGTCCTCCCCCGCGCCGAGGAGCTCGGCCGCGCCGGCCGCTGGGCCGAGGCCGCGGGACTGCTGGCACGCCTCGGCCGGGCAGGTCCTGTCAGCCGACAGGTTGGCGCAGGCCTGGGGCATCGCCTGCCTGAGAGCGGGCGACCGGGCCGGCTACCGCGAGGCCTGCGCGGCGGTCACGGCCTGGGAGGGGCCGAACCCGACGGTCGTCTGGAACGCGCTCAGCGAGGCCTCTCTGCTCGCCCTCGCGCCCGGGGGGATCGAGGACTATCGCGTGCCGATCGCCTATTTCGAGAAGCGGCTCTCCGTCACGCCCGCGCCGCCGCCCCTGTACCGGCACCTGTTCTCGAACATACTCGGCGGACTCCTGCTCCGCACCGGCCGGATCGACGAGTCCATCGCTCGACTGAACGAGGGGATGGCCGCCGCGAAGGAGGCGGAAGGGCCCGGCGATTGGGCTTACCTGGCCCTGGCCCTCGCGCGGACGGGGAGGTTCGCCGAGGCTCGCAAATGGCTCGATCGTCTTCGCGGCGTGCCGCACGATCCGCGTGAATCGTTCTGGGACTGGCAGGAGCTGACCCTCCTCCAGAACGAGGCCGAGTCGCTGCTCCTCGATGCCGAGTTTCCCCGCGATCCGTTTCCTGCCCCAACGCCGAGATGAACCGCAGCCGGACGAGGGCCCAGACCAGCCGGCTGAGGTGCGTGTGACGGTCGGCGATATCGCCGCGACGGGCTGGCCGCGGCCGATTACTTATGATACGGATCCAGAATAATTTCGGCGTCCAGTGGCCTTTCCTCGGTCGTGTTGGCATGATGGGCCTTCGTCACGGAGGATGCCCATCATGCACATCGAAGCCCGTCATGACCTCAAGTCACTCCAAGCCCTGACCCGTCAACAGGAAGGGCGGAGAGCCTGGAAGCGGCACCAGGCCGTCGTCCTCGCCAAGCAGGACAAGACCGCCGAGGAGATCGCGAAGGCGCTGGACTGCGGCGCCCGCACGGTCCAGACCTGGGTCAAGAACTACAACGCCGGGGGCGTCGAGGCGCTGGCCGAGCGGCCCCGCTCCGGCCGGCCCACCACGCTGCCGCGCGACCAGGAGGACCGACTCCGACGGCGGCTCGACGCGCCGCCGAGGTCCGGGGACGGCACCTGCGCCCTGCATGGGCCGGACGTCCGACGCATCCTCGAGCGCGAGTTCGGCGTCATGTACACGCTCCAGGGCGTCTACGACCTGCTCCATCGCCTCGGCTATAGCAGCCTGATGCCCCGGCCCCGGCACAAGGACGCCGACCCCGAGGCGCAGGAGGCCTTCAAAAAGATAGCATGAAGGCCGGAGCCGTTCGGAAGGCAGACTTGAGCAAGTGACACTCTCGTCCCCTTCCCGGAGTCCCCGGCTATGACCACGACCAAGAAGACCTGCACCCTCCGCCCGGCATCCCCCTCCCTGCGCCTCGCAGAGGCCGAGGTTGTTCACGTCGGCATCGATGTCCATAAGGCGAGCTATCACGTCGCCGTCCTCAGCGACGCCCGCGGACTGGTCGCCACCTGGGTCCAGCCCGCCGACCCGAATGCCCTCATCGAACGGCTCCGCCCGATCGCCCGGCAGGTCGCCCGGATCGTCTACGAGGCGGGCCCGACCGGCTTCGGGCTGGCGCGGAGGCTGCGGGCCGCGGGGCTGGACGCCGAGGTCATCGCCCCGTCGAAGGTCCCCGCGATGCCAGGCCCCCAGGCCAAGAGCGATCGGCTCGACTGCCGCAAGCTGGCCACCTTCTCCCAGAAGGGCCTCCTCCGAGCCGTGCGCGTCCCCACCGAGTCGGAGGAGGCCGACCGACAGGTGGTGCGGCTCCGCGAGCAGCTGGCCCGCAAGCTCCGCGTCGCCCAGCAGCAGATCAAGGCGTTCCTCCTGCAGCACGCCATCGCCGAGCCCGCCGGCCTGACTTACTGGTCGAAGCGAGGCGTCGAGGCGCTGCGCCGGCTGGAGATCGGGCCGGAGCTGCGGTTCTGCCTCGACGTGATGCTCGACGAGCGCGACCACGCCGCGGCGCAAGTCGACCGCGCCTCACGGCGGCTCGAGGAGTTGGCCAAGGCCGAGCGGCATCAGGCCGCCGTCGCGTCGCTCCGCTCGGTGCCGGGGGTGGGCCCGATCACCGCGATGACCTTCCGGGTTGAGCTGCACGAGCCGGGGCGGTTCGCCGACGGCGGCCAGGTGGCGCGGATCATCGGCCTGGCCCCGCAGGTCTCGCAGAGCGGCCCGACACGGCGCGAGGGCCGGCTGCTGAAGTCGGGCAACGCGCGGCTGAGGACCGCCCTGGTCGAGGCCGCCTGGCGGTGGGTGGCCGGGGACGAGGCGGCGGCGAGGAAGTACCGCCAGCTGGTCGCCTCGACCGGCAACGGCAAGAAGGCGATCGTCGCGATGGCCCGCCGCCTGGCGATCCTGCTGTGGCGGCTGGTCGTCCGCGGCGAGACCTACCAGGCGGCCGCCTGAGGCCGATCGGATGTGACCGCCCCGCCCGAGCGGATGTCGGACGTCGCGAGCTGGCCCCGAGTCATCGAGGATCTGCGAGTGAGGTGACCGCGTGGAGCCCCCGGCGGGCTATGGCCCGCGTAAAAAGATGGCGGCCCTCGTTCGCGATCGCAGACCCTACCCTGTGCCCCGAGCACGCATAGCAGGCTGATCCTCGAGCATCCCGGGACCGATCCACGTCGCTTGACAACCGGCCTCATAGCAGGGGCTCCCGGGCGGATCGCCGAGGTCGCCGCGGCCCACCCCGACAAGCGGGTCGAGGTCTGGTTCGAGGACGAGGCGCGATTCGGGCAGCAGGGGACGCTGACGCGGGTCTGGGCCCGGACCGGGTCGCGGCCCCGCGCGGTCAAGCAGACGCAGTACGACTGGACCTACGTCTTCACGGCGGTCTGTCCCGAGACGGGCGCGGCGGCCGGATTGATCCTGCCGCACGCCGACACCGGCGCGGCCAACCTGATGCTCGCCGAGCTGTCGAAGCGGCTCGCGCCCGACGTGCATGCGGTGCTGATCTGGGACGGCGCCGGCTACCACACGAGCCGTGAGCCGATCGTGCCGACGAACATCACCCTGCTGCCGCTGCCGCCGTACGCGCCGGAGCTCAACCCGGTGGAGAACCTGTGGCATTACCTGCGGAGCCACCGCTGGTCGAACCGGGTGTACCGCGACTACAAGGCGTTGCTGAGGGCGGCGACGGCGGGCTGGCGGGCCGTCTGTCTGGGGCCGGAGACGATCAAGTCGGTCTGCGCGGCTCCGTACCTGGCAGAGCGCCGGAATTATTCGTGATCGGTATGACAACCGTCGCCGGCGCATTGACCGGCTCTTGAAATCGGTTCGACGATACCGAGCCCGGCCGCTCACCACCACCGCCATCCGGCGGTCGCCAGCGCGGCGTCGACGGCCGCGGACAACGGCCGGTAAGCCGCGGCGGCCCCGCTGGGTCGCACGGTCGGGTTCGGGCCTGCGAGGATCTCGGGGCCGAAGACGCGGACGTAATTGACCCCGGGCCCGCCGACGGTCGTCGCGCCGAGCCTGATCCCGGTCGTACTGATCAGCCCGTACGGGGCCATGCCGTTGACCGTCAGCACGTAGTGGCCGTACAGGTAGAGCTGGCGCGACGGGTTGAGCGTGACGGTGTCCGTCGCGGCGTCGTAGATCGCCGAGACGATCGGGATCGGTGCGGAGACGGACCCGCCCGCGCCAATCTGGACGATCTGGTAGTTGGCGACGTTCTGCGCCGCCGCGGCGACGAGCGATGTGTTGAAGCCGAGCACGAGGCTGGTCGGCTGCGTGTGGAAGCCGTACCGTCGCGAGCGAGATGACCTCAGGCGGGGTCGGAGTGCGGACCGTCACCACGGCCGACGCCACGTTGTTCGCCGGGTTCGGGTCGAACTCGGCGCCGGCGACGATCGCGGTGTTGGTCGCGACCACGGGCGCGGTCGCCCGCGCGACGACGACCAGCGTGGCGGACGCGCCGTCGGCCAGGCCCCCGACCCACCAGATCCCGGTGGCCGGGTTGTAGGTCCCCACGCTCGGCGTGGAGGAGACGAACGCGAGGCCCGGCGGCAGCGCGTCGGCGACGGCGACCCCGACGGCGGCGGCCGGCCCCCAGTTGGCCACCGCCACGACGAAGTACAGGGTCTCGCCGACGAGCGGCGACGGGTTGCTCGCCTCCTTGGCAACCACGAGGTCGGACACCGGCGGGGTCGGCGTGCGGACCGTCACCACGGCCGACGCCACGTTGTTCGCCGGGTTCGGGTCGAACTCGGCGCCGGCGACGATCGCGGTGTTGGTCGCGACCCCAGGCGCGGTCGCCCGGGCGACGACGACCAGCGTGGCGGACGCGCGGTCGGCCAGGCCCCCGACCCACCAGATCCCGGTGGCCGGGTTGTAGGTCCCCACGCTCGGCGTGGAGGAGACGAACGCGAGGCCCGGCGGCAGCGCGTCGGCGACGGCGACCCCGACGGCGGCGGCCGGCCCCCAGTTGGCCACCGCCACGACGAAGTACAGGGTCTCGCCGACGAGCGGCGACGGGTTGCTCGCCTCCTTGGCAACCACGAGGTCGGACACCGGCGGCGTGACGACGGCGGAGGCGGAGTTGTTGCCCGGTGCCGGGTCGAACTGGTCGGAGTGCGTGATCGTCGCCGTGTTGACCTGCGCAACCGGGCTGATCACCCGGGCGAAGATCACCAGCGCCTCCGGGACGCCGAGATTGACCGTCCCCACGCTCCAGGTCCCCGTGGTGGGGTTATATGCCCCCTGGCTGGGCGTGTCCGCCAGGAACGACAGGCCCGCGGGAACGACGTCGGTCACGCGAACATTCGTGGCGGCGTTGGGGCCGATGTTCGCGAGCCTGACGGTGTAGGCGATCGTGTCGCCGACGTTGGGCGTGGGACTGCTGACGGACTTGGCCACCACCAGGTCGGCCTGCTGCGGTAATATTGCCACCCCGTCGGTGTTGTCGCTGGGTGAAAATTCGAACTGATCGGAATGGGTGATCGTCGCGATGTTGGCCCCCGGCGTGGGGCTGACGACCTTCGCCCGGATCATCAGCGTCTGCGGGGTCAAAATCGTGACGGTCCCCACGACCCAGGTTCCGCTGGCCGGGTCGTACGTCCCCTGGCTGGGCGCCGCCGAGACAAACGACAGGCCCGCGGGCAGCCGGTCGGCCGTCCGCACGTTCGTGGCGGTGTCGGGGCCATTGTTCGTGAGCGTGATGGTATAGGTGACGATCTCGCCCACGTTGGGGGTCGGGTCGCTCACGGTCTTGGACAGGACCAGGTTGGCCTGCTGGGGCTTCAGCGTGGAACTGGCGCTGTTGTTTGCGGGATTGGGGTCGAACTGGTCGGAGTGGCTGATCGTCGCCGTGTTGGTCTGGGCGTGGGGGCTGCCGACGACCACCGTCAAGCGGAGCGTTAGCGGCGGCGCCGTGGTGGTCACGGTGCCGACGGTCCACACGCCCGTGCTGCTGTCATACGTCCCCTGGCTGGGCAGGTCCGAGACGAACAAAACGCCCGGAGGGAGCTGATCCCGCACCTGGACGCCGGTGGCAGGATTCGGACCGATGTTCATGAGGGCGACCGTATAGGTGACCGTGTCGCCCACGTTGGGGGTCGGGTCGTTCACGCTCTTGAAGAGCGCCAGGTCGGCTTCTTCGGCAACCTCCGGCGCACTCGCGGTATTGTTGGACGGATCGGGGTCGAACTGGTCCGCATGCGTGATCGTTGCGGTGTTGATCACCAGCGTGGGGACGACGACGGTCGCCGTCAGGGTGAGCGTCTGTGGTGTCGACGTGGTCACCGAGCCGACGGTCCAGAGCCCCGTGACGCTATTGTAGGTCCCCTGGCTGGGCGTGGCCGACACGAACGTCACGCCCGCGGGGACCGGGTCGGTCACCTGGACGCCGTCCGCGGCATCGGGCCCGTTGTTGCGGAGCGTGACGATGTAGGTGATCGTGTCGCCGACGTTGGGCGCGGCGTTGTTCACCGACTTCGAGAGCGCCAGGTCGGACTGCTGCGGCGTCAGCGGTGACGCTGGCCGTGTTGTTGCCGGTGTCGGGGTCGAACTGGTCGGCGCCGGTGATCGTCGCCGTGTTGGTCTGCGCGCCGGGGCTGACGACCATCGCGAGGATCACGAGATTCTGCGGCGACGCGGTGGTGACGGTACCCACGGCCCAGACCCCACTGCCGGCGTCGTACGTCCCTCCGCTGGGCGTCGCCGAGACGAAGGACAGGCCCGCGGGGAGCAGGTCGGTCACCTGCACGCCGGAGGCGGCGTCGGGGCCGTTGTCGCTGAGCGTGACCTTGTAGATGATCGTGTCGCCGACGTTCGGGGTCGGATCGCTGACGGCCTTGGCCAGCACCAGGTCGGCCTGCTGCGGCACGGTGACGACGCTGGCGGTGTTGTTTGCGGTCACGGGGTCGAACTGATCCGCGCTCGTGATCGTCGCGGCGTTGGTCTGCGGGGCGGCGCTCGTGACGGTCGCCTGGATCACGAGGGTCTGCGGCGGCCCGATATTGACGGACCCCACGCTCCAGAGACCCGTGCCCACATTATAGGTCCCCTGGCTGGGCGTGTCCGAGACGAACGTCACGCCCGCGGGAAGCAGGTCGGTCACCGCGACACCCGTGGCGCTATTCGGGCCGTTGTCGGTGAGCGTGATGGTGTAGACGATCGTGTCGCCGACGTTCGGGGTTCCGTTGTTCACCGCCTTCGAGAGCGCCAGGTCGGCCTGCTGCGGCGTCACCGTGGCGCTCGCGGTGTTGTTGCCGGGATTGGGGTCGAACTGGTCGGCGCTCGTGATCGTCGCCGTGTTGGTCTGCGAGCCGGCGGTGCTGACAGTCGCCACGATCACCAGCGTCTGGGGCGACCCGACGTCGACCGTCCCCACTGTCCAGAGGCCGGTCGCAGAATCGTAAGTCCCTTGGCTCGGCGTCTCAGAGACGAGCGCCAGGCCCACCGGCAGCGGATCGCTGATGCTGACGTTGGTGGCGTCGCTCGGCCCGAGATTCCCGACCGTGACGGTGAACGTGATCGTGCCGCCCACGTTGGGGGCGGCGTTGTCCACGGTCTTCGTCAGGACCAGGTTGGCCTGTTGCGGTGAGTCGGAGGCGGTGGCCGTGTTGTTGCCAGTGTTGGGGTCGAACTGGTCCGAGTGGGTGATCGTCGCCGAGTTAGTGTGAGCGCTTGCGGTGGCCACGGTCGCCACGATCACCAGCGTCTCGGGCGTCCCGACGACGACCGTCCCCACTATCCACAGGCCGGTCGTGGAATCGTAGGTCCCCTGGCTCGGCGTGTCCGAGACGAACGACAGGCCGGCGGGGAGCAGGTCGGTCACCTGGGCGTCGGTCGCGGCGTCGGGTCCGTTGTTGCGGAGCGCGACGGTGAAGGTGACCGTGTCGCCCACGTTGGGGGCGGGGTTACTGGTCGTCTTGGTGAGCGCCAGGTCGGCCTGCTGTGGCACCGTGACGGCGCTGGCCGTGTTATTGGCCGCGTCGGGGTCGAACTGGTCCGAGTTCGTGATCGTCGCGGTGTTGGTCCGCGGGCTGGGACTGGTGACGGTCGCCTCAATCACAAGCGTGGCCGGAGTCCCCACGTCGACCGTCCCCACGGTCCAGATTCCGCTGGCCGGGTCGTACGTCCCCTGGCTCGGCGTGTCCGAGACGAAGGAGATGCCGGCAGCCGGCGCGTCGAGCACCTGGACGCCGGTGGCCGAATCGGGGCCGCTGTTGGTCAGCGTGATGGTGTAGGTGATCGTGTCGTTGACGTTGGGCGTCGGGTTGCTGACGATCTTGGCTAGCGCCAGGTCGGACTGCTGGGGCGTCAGGGTGGCGCTGGCCGTGTCGTTGCCGGGATCGGGGTCGAACTGGTCGGCGTGCGTGATCGTCGCCGTATTGGTCGACTGGCTGGGACTGACGATCTTGGCCTGGATCACCAGCGTCTGGGGCGTCCCGATGACGACCGTCCCCACGGTCCACAGGCCGGTGGTGGGGTCGTACGCCCCCTGGCTCGGCGTGTCCGAGACGAACGACACGCCTGCGGGGAGCAGGTCGGTCACCTGGGCGCGGGTCGCGGCATCCGGGCCGTTGTCGCTCAGCGTCACGGTGAAGGTGACGGTGTCGCCCACGTTGGGGGTGGGGTCGCTGGTCGTCTTGGTGAGCGCCAGGTCGGCCTGCTGCGGCGTCTGCGTGACGCTGGCCGTGTTGTTGGCCGCGTTGGGGTCGAACTGGTCGGCGTGGGTGATCGCCGCCGCGTTCGTCTGCGAGCTGGGACTGATGACCGTCGCCTGGACCACCAGCGTGGCCGGGGAGCCGACGTTGACCGTACCCACGCTCCACAGTCCAGTAATTCGGTTGTACGTCCCTTGGCTGGGCGCGGCCGAGACGAACGACAGGCCCGCGGGGAGCAGGTCGATCACCTGGGCATTCGTGGCGGCATCCGGGCCATTGTCGGTCAGGGTGACGGTGTAGCTCGTCGTGTCGCCGACGTTGGGCGTCGGGTTGCTCACGGACTTGGACAGCGCCAGGTCGGCCTGCTGCGGCGTCACGACGACGTTGGCGGTATCGTTGGTGGTGTTGGGGTCGAACTGGTCCGAGTGGGCGATCATCGCGCGATTCGTCGACCGGTTCGGACTCGTAACCGTCGCGACGATGACGAGCGTCTGGGCCGTCGACGGATCGACCGTTCCGACCGTCCAGGCGCCCGCGGCGGCGTCGTAGGTCCCCCGGCTGGGAGTGGCCGAGACGAACGTCACGCCCGCGGGCAGGAGGTCCGCCACCGCGACATCCGTCGCGTTGTCGGGACCGTTGTCCCCGACCGTCACGGTATAGGTGATCCTGTTTCCAACGTTGGGGGCGGAGTTATCCACCGTCTTCGTCAGGAACAGGTCGGCCTGCTGCGGCGTCACGGTCGTGCTCGCCGTGTTGTTCCCCAGATTGGGGTCGAACTCGTCCGAGTGGGTGATGCTCACGAAATTCGTCGTGGGGTTAGGGCTCACGACCGTGGCCTGGATCGTCAGGACGGCGGACGAGCCGCTGGCCACTCCCCCCGCCGTCCACGTCGATGTCGCCGGGTCGTACGCCCCCTGGCTCGGCATCGCCGACACGAAGGTCAGCCCCGCCGGCAGGACGTCCCGGAGCGTCACGTTCGTGGCGTTGTTCGGGCCGTGATCCGTCAATGTCATGGTGTAAGCGGCCGTCTCGCCCACGTTGGGCGTCGGGTCGTTCACCGTCTTGGTCACGGACAGGTCGGCCTGCTCCGGGCTGGTGGAGGTCGACGCGGTGTTGTTGGTGAGAACCGGGTCGAACTGGTCAGAGTGGGTGATCGTCGCCGTATTGACCGTCGAGGTGGCGCTGGTCACCTGCGCTTGGATCCGCAGCGTCTGTGGCACAGTCGTGGACACCGTGCCGACGGTCCAGAGGCCGGTGATCGGGTCATAGAGGCCCTGGGTCGCGACGGCACTGAGGAAGAAGCGGCCGGATGGCAGGAGGTCGGTCACCTGCACGTTGGTCGCCGAATCAGGGCCGTTGTCGCTCAGCGTGATGGTGTAGGTGATCACACTGCCAACATTGGGGGTCGGGTTGTCGACGCTCTTGGAGATGCTGAGGTCGGCCTGCTGCGGCGTCTCGGTGGCGGTGGCCGTGTTGTTGCCGGTGTTGGGGTCGAACTGGTCGGAGTGGCTGATCGCCGCCGTGTTCGTCTGGGCGCTGGGCCCGAGGACCCTCGCCTGGATCAGCAGCGTCTGCGAGACCGTCGTGCTGACCGTCCCCACGGTCCACAGCCCGGTCGTGGGGTTATACGTCCCCTGACTAGGCGTGTCCGACACGAACGACAGGCCCGCGGGCAGGAGATCGGTCACCTCGACATTCGTGGCGCTATTCGGGCCGCTGTTGCCGAGCGTGACGGCGTAGGTGATCGTGTCGCCGACATTGGGCGTGGGGTCGTCCACGGTCTTGGAAAGGGCGAGGTCGGCGAGCTGCGGCGTCTCGAGGACGGAGGCCGTATTGTTGGCGATGATCGGGTCGAACTGGTCGGCGCCGGTGATCGTCGCCGTGTTCGTCTGCGGGCTGGAGCTCGTGACCGTGGCCTGGATCACCAGCGTCTGCGGTGTCCCGACGACGACCGTGCCCACGGTCCAGATCCCGGTCGCGGCGACGTACGTCCCCTGGCTGGGCGTCGCCGAGACGAATGACAGGCCCGTGGGCAGCAGGTCGGTCACCCGGACACTCGTGGCGGCATTCGGGCCCTTGTCAGAGAGAGTCACGGTGTAGGTGATCGTGTCGCCGACGTTGGGCGTCGGGCTGCTCACCGTCTTGGCAAGCGCCAGGTCGGCCCGCTGGGGCGTCACGATGGCGCCGGCCGTGTTATTGCTGGTATTGGGGTCGAACTGGTCGGCGCCGGTGATCGTCGCCGTGTTGGTCGATGCGTTCGAGCTGGCGACGGTGCCTGTCACGACCAGGGTCTGCGGCACCGTCGCGGTCACGGTGCCGACGTTCCAGAGGCCCGTGCTGCTCTGGTAAGTCCCCTGGCTGGGCGCGGCCGAGACGAACGTCACGCCCGCAGGCAGCACGTCGGTCACCTGGACACTCGTGGCGCTATTCGGGCCGTTGTCGCTCAGCGTGATGGTATAGGTGACCGTGTCGCCGACGTTCGGGGTCGCGTTGCTCACCGTCTTGGCGAGCGCGAGATCGGCCTGCTGCGGCGTCACGACGGTGCTGGCCGTGTTGTTGGCCGTGTTGGGGTCGAACTGGTCGGAGTGGCTGATCGTCGCCGTGTTGGTCGACGGGCTCGGGCTCGCAACCGTCGCCACGATGACGAGCGTCTGGGCCGCTGAGAGATCGAGATTCCCGATCGTCCAGGTCCCGGTGCCGGAGTCGTAGCTTCCCCGGCTGGGAGTGGCCGAGAGGAATGTCACGCCCGCGGGCAGGAGGTCCTGGACCGTGACCCCGGTCGCGGCGGACGGGCCGGCGTCCCGCGCCGTCACGGTGTAGGTGATCGTGGCGCCCACGTTGGGCGCGGGAGTGCTGACGGTCTTGGTCAGCACCAGGTCGGCCTGCTGCGGCGTCACGACCGACGTGGCCGTGTTGTTGCCGATGTTGGGGTCGAACTGGTCGGAATGGGTGATCGTGACGCTATTGGTCGCGGGGTCGGGGTTCACGACCGTGGCGCGGATCGTCAGGGCGGCCGAGGAGCCGCTGGCCACACTTCCCAAGGTCCACGTCGACGTCGCCGGGTCGTACGTCCCCTGGCTCGGCGTCCCCGACACGAAGGTCAGCCCCGCCGGCAACATATCCTGCAGGGTCACGTTCGTGGCGTTGCTAGGGCCGTTATCCGTCAACGTGATGGTGTAAGCGATCGTCTCGCTCACGTTGGGGGTGGGGTCGTTGACGGTCTTCGTCACCGACAGGTCGGCCTGCTGCGGGGTGGTGGAGGTCGTCGCGGTGTTGTTGGTGAGGACCGGGTCGAACTGGTCGGAGTGGCTGATCGTCGCCGTGTTGGTCGACGTGGTGGCGCTGGTCACCTGCGCTCGGATCCGCAGCGTGCGGGCCCCGGCCGTATCGACGGTGCCGACGGTCCAGAGGCCGCTGACGGGGTCATACGTCCCCTGGCTCGGGGTCGCGAACACGAAGGTGCGACCCGCCGGCAGGACGTCGGTCACCTGCACGTTGCTAGCCGAATTCGGGCCGTTGTCGGTCAGTGTGATCGTGTAATTGATCGTGTCGCCGACGTTGGGTGCGGGGTTGTCGACGGTCTTGGAGAGGGCCAGGTCGGCCTGCTGCGGCGTCTCGGTGGCGGTGGCCGTGTTGTTGCCGGTGTTGGGGTCGAACTGATTGGCGCGTGTGATCGTCGCCGAGTTCGTCTGCGAGGTGGGACTGACGACCGTCGCCCGGATCACCAGGGTGCGAAGGCCCCCGGCGACGTCGACGGTGCCGGCAGTCCAGACGCCCGTGGCGCTATTGTAGGTGCCCTGGCTGGCGGTCGCCGAGACGAATGACAGGCCCGCGGGCAGGAGGTCGGTCACCTGCACATCGGTGGCCGTGCTAGGGCCGATGTCACGCAATCCCACGGTGAAGGAGATCGTGTCGCCCACGTTGGGAGTGGGGTTGCTCGCGGTCTTGGTGACGGCGAGGTCGGCCTGCTGCGGGGTCGTGGTCGTGGAGGCGGTGTTGTTGGAAGTGACGGGGTCGAACTGGTCGGCACGGCTGATCGTCGCGGTGTTGGTCGATTGGCTGGCGCTGACGATCCGGGCCTGGATCATCAGCGTCTGCGGCGCCCCAACGTTGACCGTCCCAACGGTCCACAGCCCGGTTCCGGCGACATACGTCCCCTGGCTCGGGGTCGCCGAGACGAACGTCACGCCCGCGGGCAGGAGGTCCGTCACCTGCGCATTGGTCGCGGCATCGGGGCCCTTGTCGGTCAGCGTGACGGTGTAGGTGATCGTATCGTTGACGTTGGGCGTCGGGTTGCTCACCGTCTTGGCCAGCGCCAGGTCGGCCTGCGGCGGGATTGTGACCGGCTCATCGAGGGAGCCGCTGGCCACCGTGATGTTGTTCGAATCGCCGCCGTAAGTGGCGACCCAGTGCCACACGCCCGTCGCATTCGACACGAAGCCCGCGGTTGTGTGATAACTGCCATTGCCGTTGACGCCGGACACGACTTCCGTGTACGCGACCGGGCCGACGGCCGGGTTCACCCCTGGCGCGTACAGCCGGAACGTGATCGATCCGGTCGGGCGATAGCCGCCGGCCAGGCTGGCCGTGTCCTGCAGCGTTCCGCCCAGGTTGACCGTGGTCGGGTTGGCGGCGGTGCTGATCGTGGGGCTGGCCGCACTGACGATGACCTGCTCGCTGGCGGAATTGTTCTCTGTTGCCGAGTTATTGCTGCCGTCGCCGCCGTAACTGGCGTGCCACTGGTAGGTGCCGCTGACCGCGCCGGTGGTCGGCGGCCGGAAGCCCGTCGGCGTCGTGTAGGTGCCGTTGCCGTTGACCGCGATCGATTCCGTGTCCACCGGCGTGCTGCCGCCGTTGTAGAACAGCGTGAAGGTGATCGTGCCGGTCGGAGAGTTGCCACCGGCCAGAGTGGCCGAGTCGGTGAGGGTCACGGGGTTCGCACCCAGCGCGACAGTGGCAGGGCTGGGAGTCGTGCTGAGGGTCGGACTCGCGATGTTGATGGGAGCGGTGAGGTCGGACGTGCCGTTGAACTCGAATTCCCGACTATCGCCCCCGAAGACACGCCCAAGGACGTTCGCGTTGTCGACGCTGACCATGCCATTCGGGTCGAGAAAGATGCCCTGGGCGAGGTTGGAAAAGCCGGAACCGGTGCTGAGGTCCAGAGTGGGCCCCCCGCCACTCAGGTCGCCCCCGACGAAGTTGAACAGCACGTTGTCCGGGGTGAGTCCGCCCGTCAGGACAACATTACCGTGGAAATTCGTACTGCCGCGAAAGTTGAACACGACCGAATCGCCATTCGGATCGCCATTGATCGTCAGGGTCTGCCCGTTATTGAGGCTGAAGGCGCTTATGTTGAAGACTCTCACATTGGTATAACCAGGCCCCGACGCGGAGAACGTGCCAGTGATGGCATTGATCGTCGTATTCCCGAGGATGGTGGGGCTCGGCCCGGGCAAGGCGCCAAGGGTGGTATTCAGGGCATTGACCGTGGTGAGGGCGCTGGTCACCGCGGAGACGTTGTAGTTGACCCCGCCGGTGATCACGTTGAATGGGCTGTTGTTCGAGAGCTGACCCGTATTGGCCGCTGAGAAGTCGATCCGCCCGTTGAGGACCGACCCGCCGTCGACCGCGGACTTTCCCGCGCCACCCACCCCGATGTTGCCGATGCCGCCGCCCTGGCCGGGGCCGCTGCCTGTGACGTTCGTTACGCTGTTGGCGATATGGAGGGAGTTGTTGCTGCCGCCCCCCTCAAAGAGGATGGCGTAGTTCGCCGCGGCCCCGAGAGTAAAGGTCGGCAGCACCCGGTGCTCGAACTCCTCGAGCTGGAGTGTCTGGGTTTGAGCCTGCCTGGAGACGTGGCGGCGAAACGTGCTGGGTGCCGCAGAGCGGAACGAGCGACGGCGAAATGGCCGGCCGTTGCTCTCGGACGATCGGAACCACCGGTGGGCTGACATGCAGGGCCGCCTCTCCGAAGCTCAAGAAGACCGATCATGCGAAGCCAGGCCGCGTCTCAGCCACGATGCTCGTGTTGGTACTGCCGTTATCGACGACCACTGGGGCGGACGGGGCAGGGTCGCGGCGCAGGCATCCCACCCGATCAGGCGATCCTGGAGGCTGTACCGCCGCAGCGCCGCGGCGACCGAGGGCACACACCTTCGGAGCACTGATCCCATGATACGCTCAATGCACGGCCGCAGTCGGGGCACCAGCGTGTCGAGGCTTGGTGGGACGTTCCGCTCGAAGCGAACGGGGTCCCTCCATTTCGGCTGGATTCACTGCGCTTAAGCCATGATCCAGCCAGAAGATCAGCCGAGCTAGCAGAGACTCCAGGGCGGCGGTGACCGGATCGAAGAAAGCCCGCGATCCGGCGGAGATCCTCGTCCCTGCGAACGCTTGGGGACGTCGCTCGGGACGGAGCCAGTTCGGTGATTGCGCAAGTTGGATAAATCTACCCGATTAGACGGAGAGCGGCAAAGATTTCTCCCGATCGGCTCATCGGGGACTTCGGGGTGATGCTTCTGTATGGACTTTGAGCCCGTGGAGGGGCCGGCCTGGCGTTCGAGGCGTAGCCGTACGCCGGGCTATTTTCCGGGCCCGCTCGCCCACAGACGACCCGTTGCCGGCGACGGAGCCGCGCCGCCGGATGCACAGATAGCGTCGTTTTGCCGGCGCCGCCTTCGGAGTGAGACAGTGTGATTGTCATGTGATGCGTGACCTGGGGCTGACTGCTCGATTCGTTTAGCGAAAGTCTCTCGACGCCTGTCGCAGGTCGGCGACGGCCTCCGTGATATCCTCCAACCTCCTGACGACGAGATGGGTGACGCCGTCTTGCCGCTGGAGCAGGCCGGTGGCGACGAGGGCCCGAGCCAGGCGTGCGACGCGACGGAACCGCTCCCATATGCGTCTCCAGACGATCAGGTTCGCCGTGCCGGTCTCGTCCTCGATCGTCATGAAGGTGACCCCCTTGGCCGTGCCCGGCCGCTGCCGCAACAGCACCAGGCCGGCGACTCGGTAATGCCGGTCGGCCTCCGCGGTTTGAAGCTCCGCAGCGGTGATGATGCCTTTCGCCGCCAGGGCGGCCCGGAACGGGGCGATCGGATGACCACGGAGCGAAAGCCCCTGGGCCTGGTAGTCGTGGATGACCTCCTGCGCCGACGAGAGCCGAGGCAACGCCGGCGGCGCCTCGTCGGCCAGGTTGGCGAAGAGGGGTAGAGCGTCGGTGGGCTCCAGCGACTGCCAGAGCGCCGGCCGACGGCCCAGGCCGAGCGAGCGGAAGGCATCGGCCGATGCGAGCCGCGTCAGCGTCGCCGCAGTGAACGCGGTGCGCCGGACGAAGTCGTTGTACGAGGTGAAACAGCCCGATCGTCGCGCGTGGACCAGCGTGTCCGCCGCGCCCTGCGATAGTCCCTTGACCAGCGACCAGCCGAGCCGGACGGCCAGCGCCTCCGTCCCCGTCCCGACGCTCGAGGGTGCTGTCCCAATCGCTCCGATTGACGTCCACGGACCGGACCTCGACGCCGTGCGCACGGGCGTCGGCCACCAGCTGCGCCGGCGCGTAGAACCCCATCGGCTGGCTGTTGAGGAGCGAGGCGAGGAACACCGCCGGATGATGGCACTTGATCCAGGCCGAGACGTAGGCCAGCAGGGCGAACGACACCGCGTGCGACTCCGGGAAGCCGTACGAGCCGAAGCCTTCGATCTGGCGGAAGACATTGCGGGCGAACTCCTCCGAGTAGCCGTTGGCGCAGCATGCCGGCGATCAGCTTGCCCTCGAACTGCTCGATGACGCCGCCCCGTCGCCAGGCGGCCATCGCCCGCCGCAGCTGGTCGGCCTCGCCCGGCGTGAAACCCGCGGCCACGACCACGAGCCTCATCGCCTGCTCCTGAAAGAGCGGCACGCCGAGCGTCTTTTCCAGCACGGCGCGCACGGCGTCGTCGGGGTAATCGACCGGCTCCTGGCCTGCGCGTCGCCGCAGATAGGGATGCACCATGTCGCCCTGAATCGGACCCGGGCGGACGATCGCCACCTCGATGACCAGGTCGTAGAACTTCTCCGGCCTCAGCCGGGGCAGCATGCTCATCTGCGCCCGCGACTCGATCTGGAACACGCCGATCGTGTCGGCCTGCTGGATCATGGCGTAGGTGGCGGGGTCCTCGGCCGGGATCGTGGCCAGGGTCAGCGTCTGGCCGCAGTGGTCGCCTGAGCAGGTCGAGGGCGCGGCGGATGGCCGAGAGCATGCCGAGCGCAAGGCAATCGACCTTGAGGATGCCGAGCGCGTCGAGGTCGTCCTTGTCCCACTGGACGACGGTCCGGCCGGGCATGCTGGCGTTCTCGATCGGGACCAGCTCGCAGAGCGGCGAGTTGGACAGGACCATGCCGCCGACGTGCTGCGACAGATGGCGGGGGAAGCCGAGAATCTGGCCGACGAGATGGATCAACTGACGGCTGAGACGGCTGGCCGGGTCGATGCCCGCCTCGCGGAAGCGGACGGTCAGCTCGTCGCCGGTCGTGACGTGGCCGATCGCCTTGGCCAGGGCGTCGACCCGATCCAGCGACAGTCCGAGGGCCTTGCCGACGTCCCGCACGGCGGATCGCGGCCGGTAGGTGATCAGCTCGGCCGTCATGCCGGCCCGGTCGCGGCCGTACTTCTCGTAGACGTACTGGATCACCTCCTCCCGGCGCTGATGCTCGAAGTCGATGTCGATGTCGGGGGCCTCGTCACGCTCCTTGCGAGATGAACCGCTCGAAGAGGACGTCGATCCGGTCCGGGTCGACCGAGGTGACTCCGAGGCAATAGCAGACGGCCGAGTTGGCCGCCGACCCGCGCCCCTGGCAGAGGATGTCCTTGCGAGCGGGCGAAGCGGACCAGGTCCCAGACGGTCAGGAAATAGGCCGGGTAATTCAGTGTCGTCGATGATCGCCAGCTCGTGCTCGATCAACTGGCGGACCTTGTCGGGGACGCCGTCGGGATAACGGTCCCGCGCGCCATCCCGGGTCAGCCGCGCGAGGTAGGACGAGCGGCGTCTCGCCGGCGGGACATAATTCCTCGGGATAGTCGTAGCGCAGCTCGTCGAGCGAGAAGGTGCAGCGGTCGGCGACCTCGGCGGTGCGGGAGACGGCATCCGGACACGCGGCGAAGAGCGCGAGCAGCTCGTCCGAGCGGCCTCAGCCGTCGCTCGCCGTTGGGGAAGCGGGCCGCGCCCAGACTCGGCGACGGTCGTCTTGAGACGGATGGCCGTCAGCACGTCCTGGAGATAACGCCGGCGGGCGTCGTGGATAATGGACATCGCCCGCGGCGATGAGCGGCACCCGCGCCGCCCGTGCTGCCCGATGCCACTGGCCCAATCGCCGGCCGTCGCACGGACCGCGATGCAGCTCGGCCACGGCGTAGGTCCGGCCGGGAAAAACTTCCCGCCACCGCGATAAGTCCGACGGAAGGTCAGCGGCCGGAGGCGACAGGACACCGACGAGGAGCCCGTCCGAGTGCTCGGCGACATCCTCGAAGGCGAGGCGACATTCGCCCTTCGGGCGCCAGGCGCCGGCCGCGGGTCAGCAGGCGACAGAGCCGCCCGTATCCCTCGCGGTTCATCGCCCAGAGCAGGATCGGGCCGGCGTCGGCGAGCGTGACCTCGGCCCCGATGATCAGCTTGAGGCCGACCTTCCTGGCCGCGACGTGGGCGCGGACCACGCCGGCCACGCTGTTGCGGTCGGTGATGGCCAGCCCGGCGTAACCGAGAGCCGCGGCGCGGTTGACCAGCTCGTCGGGATGCGATGCCCCTTCCAGGAAGGAGAAGTTCGTCTTGCAATGAAGCTCGACATAACGGATCGGCGGGGTCGCTCTTGAGGAGCAAATCCGAGGCCGGTGCCGGCTCATAAAGCTTGGCGTGCTGATGTTCCGGCATTGGCTCGTCACTCGAAGAAGCCGTGGAGGAACCATCGCCCGTCACGCCGATCGCGGAAGATCCAAGCGTGGGTACCGTCGTCCCATTCGGCGCGGTAATAGTCGCGCTGGACGTCGCGTGCACGCCACCATCCCGTCTCGATCCGCTCGGGCCCCCAGCAGCGAACCACTCGGTAATCCTGCCTTCCCCATGTCATGCGGATGGGCGGCCCGTCCGGGACGATCGAGACCACCGCGATCGGCCGCGGATCGGCCAGCAACCGAAAAGGACGGCAGCGGGCCTCATCCGGAGGGAGCGAGTATTCCTCCGGCCTGCTCGGTTGAGACTGCGTCCAGGGAACGAGCCGGACGGCGCGCTCGGGCTGAGCATCGGGGACGATCTCCGACCCGGAGGACGGCGTCGTCTCCCAGGCGGCTGCTGAGCCGATCGACCAGGGCGACGACCTGCCGGGAGGCGTCCGTCGCTCCGTCGTCGGAGAGCCAGTTGCCCTGGACCTGTGGCAGGCTCCCGAGCCGGAGCACGGTCCATCGGATGGCGACGACGCCCCCGGGCCATGAGCATCGCTCCAGTTGAAGCTCCACGAGCTGGCCGAGATGCCCCTCGTCCCGCGAGGGCTCCACGAGGCGGATCTCCAGCCTGACGGGACCGGCCTCGGTCCGCATCTCGGCTTCCAGCTCCTGGAGGCCCGCGTCGGGATGATCGGACTCGGACAGGAGGGCTCGCAACATCTCGCGGCAGACGATGGCCAGGCCCAGCCGGTCGTCGAGCGGCTCGTCCCACTCGCGCACGGCCGTCAATGGCTCGCGCAGCCGTTCGACGATGAGTAACTCGTGGCGATGGCCCAGCGCCTCGTCAAGCCGTCGCGTCAGGATCGGGTCGAACCGGCCGGCCAATGCCTCTCGAGGAAGTTCCAGCACGGCGCCGATCGTGCTCAGTCCCACGGCATCCAGCCGTTCCAGCACGGCCCCGGGCAGGCGGAGCAATTCGACGGGGAGACCCGACAATGCCTCCGCTTCCCCTCCCGTGGGCACGACGGCGCCAGTCGTGACGCGAGACAGCGCCCACGCCGCGCCCACCGTACCTGCCAGGGCGAGTCGGATGAGATAATCTCGCCCTGACCAGTAGTCGAGAACGGCCCGGAGAAATCGCTCCTCGCCGTCCCAGAGGTGCGTGCAGCCCGTGACGTCGGTGAGCAGCGATTCGGGATGATCCCCTTCTTCCAGTCCGACCAGGGGCGAGAATCGCTGAGCATCGAGCGCCAGCAGGCACAGGGCCTGACGATCCGCGGCGGGGTCGGCGGGGAGGAAGACGGCCTTCGGCATCAGCGCCTTGGCCTCGGCGAGCGATTGACCGATGCGGACGCCGCGTCGGCCGGCCCTCCGACCGCACGCCGTGACCTGGAGTCGCTGACCTTGCCGGGCGAACAGGATGAGGTCCGACCGCCTAAGTTCGGGCCGCTCGCTCCGAAGCCGCTGGATCGCCCACCTCGGGAACCAGACGCACAACACCCGCGGCATGGTCGATCTCCCAGATCCGGGCGGTACCTCCCAGACCGCCCCGGCGATAGAGGACGTCGATCCGTACCCGCCTGGCCTCGCCCCGGCCCCCCGACCGAGGCGTGACCAGCAAACGCAAGTCGGCCCAGGCGGGCTCGCGCTGGGCCGACGCCGGGCGGAAGAAGATCCCCACGCCTCCGCCCGCCTCCGCGGCGAGCTGCCAGCGGCGATGGACGCGGATGGGAACCCGGTGATCGACCCACGCACACGTGGCCGACACTCCGGGGCAGCGAAGGCACTGCTCGATCGCCCAGCAGGCTTCCTGCCTCGCGGACGGGCGAACGAGCAGTGCCCGGCTCGGACTGAGGCCCCATCCGGAGAGTGCGGGTGCATAGCATTCCCGCGCGGAGTCCACGATCGCCAGGGTCCCATGCGCGGACGAGACCCGCGACATCATGAGCAAGGCGGACGCGACGGCCCCAGCCCCGGGCGTCGCCGCGAGCCACTCGACGATGCCGGCCGCTCGTAAGCCGAGATCGAGCGATGGCTCACCCTGCACGTCCGGTTCGACGCACGGCTGACCGACCTGAAAGGAGAACAACCCGAGTCGCCTGCGAAGGTCCGGGACAGTCTCACGCATTCCTTCCCGATCACCCCTCGCATGTGTCGACATGACGCGTCTCCCGAATGTCCGCCGCGCAAGGGATGCTATTCATTCGTACACGGTCCTGTCAAGGCTCTCACGCCGGATCTCTCGACGGATCGGCTGCGATGAAAGACCGCCGATCACCGAGACCGCGGAGATGACCACGGCACACCTGGCGGTATCGGGCCATCTGTGCCTCGTCCAATCCGGCCATTTCCGGTTCGACCGTCCGTCTTGAACTCCCGCCGACTTTTCGTTCGCATTCCTGGCCGTCAGACGCCATAAGATTGAGAAGCGATCGACGTTCAAGCCCTCCGATGTCCCGCCCGCCGGTCCTCCAACCTCTCCACGGCGGACTCCGAAGAAACCCACCGCCATTCCCGGCTGGGTCTCGGCCCCTTTCGGGCCGCCGAACGAAACGCGCCCTTTTCCGAGCACGTCCTCTTTCGAGATCCTTCCATGAGACATCATCGCGTGCTGCTCCTCGTCTTCGCCTGGATCCTGCCGTCGTCGACGGCCGTCGCGACCGAGAAGGCCGAGGTCGAGCGGATCCTCTCCGCGGCCCGGGAGGAGAACCGGGCGATGGAGCACCTGGATTACCTGACCAACCGGATCGGCCCCCGCCTCACCGGCTCCGACGGCCTCCAGAACGCCTGCGAGTGGGCCCGCGACCGGTTCAAGAGCTTCGGGATCGAGAACGCCCGGCTCGAGCAGTGGGGCGAGTTCCCGGTCGGCTTCAACCGCGGCCCCTGGTCGGGCCGGATGGTCGAGCCCGAGGTGAAGGCGCTCACCTTCGGGACGAACTCGTGGACGGCCGGCACGAAGGGGATCGTCCGGGGCAAGGCCGTCCTCGCCCCGACGAACGAGGAGGAACTCTCCAAGGTCAAGGCCGAACTGCCCGGCGCGTGGGTCCTGATGCCTCCGGCGACGGGCGGGCGAGGCAACCAGGCCGCCCCGGGCGCCGAGTTCCGCAAGAAAGCTCGAGGCCGCTTACAAGGAGGCGAAGATCGCCGGCCTGGTCCGCGGGCCGCGGAACGAGCTGATCATCACCGGCGGCAGCTACCGGATCTCCTGGGACAAGCTGCCCGAGACGCCGACGATCAACCTCGTCAAGTCGCAGTTCGACGAGATCGCCGCCCTGGTCAAGGACGGCAAGCCGGTCGTGCTCGAGTTCGACATCCGCAACTACTTCAAGAAGGGGCCGATCCCGCTCTACAACGTGATCGCCGACATCCCGGGGACCGAGTTCCCCGACGAGTACGTGATCGTCGGCGGCCACATCGACTCCTGGGACGGCGCCACCGGCGCGACCGACAACGGCACGGGCTGCTCGACGACGCTCGAGGCGGCCCGCCTCCTGATGAAGTCGGGCATCCAGCCCGCGGCGGACGATCCGCTTCATGCTCTGGAGCGGCGAGGAGCAGGGCCTGATGGGCTCGCGGGCCTACGTCAAGGCCCACCCCGAGCTGATGAAGAAGATCTCGGCCGTGCTCGTCCACGACGGCGGCACCAACTACCTCTCGGGCATCGGCGCGACGAAGGCGATGCGCAAGGACATGGAGGTCGCCATGGCGCCGGTCGATCGGCCTCGAGCCGTCGATGCCGTTCGCGATCCGCGACGTCAACGGCCTCCGCGGGCGGCGGCAGCGACCACGCCTCGTTCCTCGCCGCGGGCGTGCCCGGGCTTCTTCTGGGGCCAGGCCGGCAAGGCGAACTATACGCGGACCCACCACACCCAGTACGACACGTACGACGCCGCCATCGCCGAGTATCAGAAGCATTCCTCGGTCGTCGCGGCCCTCGGCGCCCTGGGGATCGCCGACCTCGACCACCTGCTCTCACGCGAGGCGATGACCGCCCCGGGCGGCGGCGGCGGGGGCGGCCGCCGGACCATCGGGGTCCAGCTCGAAGAGATGAAGGTCATCGAGGTCGTCGAGGGCAGCGCCGCCGAGAAGGCCGGCGTCCGCGACGGCGACGAGATCGTCTCGATCGGCGGCAAGCCCGTCGCGAGCCGCGAGGACCTCGCCGCCGCCCTCCAGGCCGCCGAACCGAGCACGAAGCTGGTCGTGAGGCGCGACGGCAAGGAGGTCGAGCTCCCGCTCACGCTCCCCGCCAGGCCGTGAGTCGGCCGGTCCCTCCCCACGCACGTCGTCAATCCCGCCCGACGAGCCGCGCGGGCAGGTCGACCGCCTTCGGGAGCCGGAAGATCGGAGCGACTTTCCCGGGGGCGAGGTCGGCGTCGAGGAGGTTCCAGGTCACGACGCCGTCATCGCTCTCCGGGTCGAGCAGGTAGGAGGCGAGGGCGGCCAGCGGCTGGGCCGTGCGGACGAGATAGCTCCCGGCCGGGAAGGCGACCCGCCCGGCCTCGGCTCGGCCCGTGAGCTTCACCTCGCGGTGCTTCTGGAAAGCCCGGTCGCTCCGGCGGACCGATTCGACCGCGAACGACTGGACCTCGAGCTCCGCCGGGGCGGTCACCGCCTCGACGGCCACGCCGTGGAGCAGCAGCAGGTCGCGGACCGGGCGGAGGCCGGGCTCGTCGCGGAAGACGTAAGCCGCGGGCACGGGAACGGTCCGGGTCGCGGCGAACGCGCCGTAGTCGATCATGCGGACGGGCGTGAACCTGTCCGGGACCATCGCCGTCATCGCGAAGCCGGTCCGAGGATTCGTCCGCTTCGTGACCTCGCCGACGAGGATCTCGACCGGCTCCGCCAGCGCGACCATCTTGTAGGCAACCCCCAGCGGCCGCGGCCTGCCGGCCAGGCCCATTCGGGTGGCGTCGACGTCGGCCTCGCGGCAGAGCGAGACGATGTCGGGGCCGCAGGCGGCGACGTAGGTGAGAATCTCGTCGACGAAGGCGGACGTGACGGCGACCCGGCCGCGGAAGTCGAGGTAGCTGTACGCCTCGGAGAGGATCGCCAGCCGGTTGCGCAGTCCGATGTAGTTCTGGCCGATCCGCGGCTGGTGGGTGAAGGCCCGCCAGGATCTCACCTTCGGCAGGCCCGGCGCCGGCTCGTCGTCGAAGAAGTTGCCGTAGTAGTACGAGCGGAACCCGTGCCGCTCGGACAGCCCGCGCGCCACGGCCGGCATCATCCTCTCGCGCAGGTAGGCGATGATCCGCGGGTCGCCGCTCGGGTTGAGCGGGATCGAGTAGGTCAGGTGGTAGCCGTGGTGCGAGCCGTTGGTCGTGTGGAGGTCGACGGTCAGGTGGGGGTCCCAGCGATTGAAGAGGCGGATCAGGGCCGCGGGCCTCGGGCGACTCGGCCTTGATGAAGTCGCGGTTGAGGTCGAGCCCCTGCGCATTCTCCCGGGCGCCGACGCCGCCGATCGGGCCGTTCTGCTCGCGACGGTTCTCGGGCCGGACGGCCTCGTTGCCGTCGGCGTTGTAGATCGGGGCGATCAGGAGGATCATCCTGCTGGAGCAAGGCCCGACCGTCGCCCGCCGCGACCCGGCGGGCCAGGTGGAGGGCCGACTCCTTGCCCTCGACCTCGCCGGCGTGGATGTTCGCCATGACGAAGACGACCGGCTTGCCCGAGGCCCTCGCCTCGCCCGGCGAGGACACCGGCGGGTCGGCGAGGATCAGCAGCGGCAGGTCGCGCCCGGCGTGCGACCGGCCGAACGACTCCACTCGCACGAGCGGCGAGGCGCGCTGGAGCGCGGTGATGAAGGCGGTCACGTCGTCGTACCGGCTCGTCTCGACGTAGTCGCTCGCCTCGGCCCGCGTCCTGGGCAGGTCCGTTTGCGCCTGCGCGACCAGTCCGAACAGGGCCGCGCAGAGGATCGACGCGAACGCGCAGAAACGTCTCATCGGAAGGCTCCGGCCGATCGGCGCGGGATGGCGATCATGCGCCGAGAGCCGCCCGCTTCTCGGCGATGAACGGCAGGTGGTGCCTCGCGTGCCGCACGGACTGGAAGACCAGTTGCCGGACCGTCACCAGGCCGGTCTCGCTGTGGACGCCCTTCCGACTCCACGCCTCGGGCGGCTGCGATCGGAGGATGCGGGCGACGTGCCGGCGCAGGGACGCGAAGAGCGCCAGCTCCTCGTCCAGGTCGCAAGACTGATAACAAAGCCGCTCGACGTAGGGCCGCTCGTCGACGCTCATCAGGAGCGGGCGATCGAGCGCGAGCGTCCGTTCGATGCGGTCGGAGAAGTAGACCTCGGTATCGGCGACGTGGGCGACGACCTCGATCGTGCTCCACTTGCCGGGGATCGGCCGGGCGAGGACCTGCTCCGGCGTCATGCCGGCGACGGCGGACTTGAGGTCGTCGATGCCCTGTTCGTAGGCCGCGACCAGTTCGGCCGGGCCGACGGCCGGGTCGTCCTGCTGCATCGACGCCATGTAGCCGGGCTCAGTCATCGGCGGATTTCTCGCGGGATGGCCCGGTCGGACACCGCATCACCAGGTTCTCGATGAAGAACTCCATCATCCGGTCGCGGTTGACCGCGGAGTGGCCCATGTCGGGGCCGACCTGGACCTCGAAGCTCTTGCCGGCCCGCTGCAGGGCCTGGATCAACTGCAGCGAGTTGGCCGGGTGGACGTTGTTGTCGGCGGTCCCGTAGAAGATCAGCAGCCGGCCCTTGAGCTTGTCGGCGTATTTCATGGCGCTGCCGAGGTCGTAGCCTTCCTTGTTCTCCTTCGGCGTGGCCATGTACCGCTCGGTGTAGATCGAGTCGTAATGGCGGAAGTCGGTCACGCTCGACGAGGCGACGGCGGCCTGGAACACGTCGGGGTAGCGCAGCAGGCAGAGGATCGACGCGTAGCCGCCGTAGGACGTGCCGAAGATGCCCACCCGATCCTTCGCGACGTAGGGCCGGCCCCAGAGCGACCTCACCCCCGCGGCCTGGTCGTCGATCTCGGTCCGGCCGAGCTTCTTGTAGATCGCGTCGAGGAACTTCTTGCCCCGGCCCGCGGCGCTGCGGGAGTCGAAGCCGGCGACGAGGAAGCCGTATTCCGTCAGCGGGTTCGGCGTGGCGAAGATCTCGCGCGCGGCGTTGGTCGCCGGGCCGGCGTAGACCTGGACGATGAGCGGGTACTTCTTCTGCGGGTCGAAGTTCGAGGGCTTGTGGAGCAGGCCGTAGAGCTCGGTCTCGCCGTCGGCCGCCTTGAACGTCAGCAGCTCGACCCGCTTCAGGCCGAGCGACTCGAACTTCGAGAGGTCGCTCGCGGCCAGCTCGGCGACGACCTTGCCGTCGGCGTCGACCAGGCGGGTCGAGGGCGGGATGTCGTGCGTCTGGGCGACGTCGATGAAGTGCTTGCCGTCGGGGGCGAGGTTGACCGTGTGGTGGAAGGCCGGGTCGGTCAGCCGCGTGTCCCCCTTGCCGTCGAGGCCGACGCGGTGGAGCTGCAGCTTCATCGGGTTGTCGCCGCTGCGGGCCGTGTAGTAGAGCTTGCCCGCCTTCTCGTCGACCCGGACGACGCGGCCGACGTCGAAGCGGTGGTCGGTCAGCGTCGCGAGGAGCTTGCCGCCCAGGTCGTAGAGGTACAGGTTCTTGAACCCGGTCCGCTCGGAGGTCCAGACGAAGCGCTTGCCGTCGGCGAGGAACTCCATGTCCGGGTGGTTCTCGATCCAGCTCGCGGGCCACTCCTCGCGGAGGATGACGCGGCACTTGCCGGTGGCGGGGTCGGCGGCGGTGAACTCCATGACCTTCTGGAGGCGGTTCGTCCGGTTGAAGAGCAGCTCCTTGCCGTCGGCCGACCAGGCGACGTGGTAGACGTAGTGGCCGACGACGGAGTCCTCGAACGGCCGGCCGTCGCGGACGTCGATCCTGGTCGGTCTTCTTGGCGGCGAGGTCGTAGACGAACAGGTCGACGACCGGGTTGGGCGCGCCGACCTTGGGGTAGGCCTCGACGTCGAGCCGGTCCTGGAACTTCGTCTGGTCGAGCGGGAGGAAGTAGTCGGGGACCTTGCGACTCGTCGAAGCGGTAGTAGGCGAGCTTCTTGCCGTCGGGCGACCACCACATGGCGGTCGTCTGGTCGAGCTCCTCGCCGTAGACCCAGCTCGCGGTGGCGTTCTTGATCCGGTCCTTGACCGAGCCGTCGGTGGTGACCGGCGACCTCGATCAGCCCCTTCGCGTCGCCGATCCAGAGGTTGCGGTCCCGGCAGAACGGCCTGGAGCGTCCCGTCGGGCGAGAGGGCCGAGGCGACCTGCCGACCGCGCTCGCGCCGCCGCCACCGCGTCCGCGACGGCCGGCCGGGGGAGCGTCGTCGCCGGTCGGTGGGGCCTCCTTCGCCTTGCCCTCGGCGATGTCGAAGCGGTAGGACTTTCCGTCCTTGCGGTACTCGAACGCCTTGCCGCCGTCCCTCCAGCTCACCGAGAGCTGCCCCGACTTGAGGGCGCCGCTCGCCTTCTCTCTCATCTCCTGGAACCGGTCGTAGCCGGGCATCGTCCTGAGGCGGTCTTGCGCCGGGGCGGCGGATGGCAGGGCGGCGATCGAGGCGGCGACGAGGAGGGCGGAGGTCAGGCGGGCGGGGCTCATCCTGCGGGTCGGCATGGGTGTGGTCGTCTCCTCAAGGCGGCGTCTCTCGGGAGAGGTGCCTGAGCGTATCCCGGCGGAGGACGCGATGCCACCGTCCAGTCGTGGGTCAGTCCGAAGTCCATGGGCGGCCCCGATCGCCCCGGCCGGGGCTGAATTACCGACCGAAGCCAATTTTCCACAAGTCAATAGAGAGTCGAGAGTTAAAAGTGGTTTTCCGCGGCCGTCCCGGCCGGGCACGACCCGAGATCCGGGCCCAAACGGAGACACCACGCTCCCTGGCAATCCGATCGCAGGCGGTTCGAGGCCCGGCACGCCGGCCCTCGACCGCACGGAGCCGCACAAAGACGAACCAAAGGCGTACGCTCGGGTTCGCTCGGCGCCCGGGCTCGGGTCCGCCGGGTTCGCTCGCCGACCCGCACCCCCTCCCGGGGGCCCGGACCGACCCACCATTCAGGGTGCCCGACGGTCGAGGATGCGCCTCAGGGTCTCGACGCCAAGGTTGCCGCCGCTCAGGATCAGGCCGACCGACCTGCCGGCCAGCTCCGGCCGTCGCTGGGAGGCGGCGGCGACCGCCGCGGCGCCGGCGCCCTCGGCGACCTGACCCGTCGTCTCGAGCAGGAGGCGGATCGCCGCCTCGAGCTCCGCATCGGTCACGAGCATGATCTCGTCGACCAGGCCGGGCAGCAGCTGCAGCGGCAGGTCGAACGGCTCGCGGGTCGCCAGGCCTTCGGCGAACGTCGAGACCTCATCCGTGACGACCCGCCGACCGGCCTTCCAAGAGAGGTACACCGCCGGCGCCCCTCGGCCTGGACGCCGATGACCCGCGTACCCGGCCTCACCGCCCTGGCCACGACGGCCGCGCCGAGGGCCCCGCTTCCCCCTCCCAGGGGCACGAAGAGGACGTCCAGGTCCGGCGCGACCTCGAACAGCTCCAGCGCGCAGGTCGCCACGCCGGCGACCAGCAGCGGCTCGTCGGCCGAGTGGATGTAGCGCATCCCCTCCCGCCTGCCCTCGCTTCGCCGGCCCGCCGGGCCTCGTCGAAGTCGCGCCCGACCAGGACGACCTCGGCCCCGAAGGCGCGGGTCGCGGCCACCTTCATCGGGTTGGCCGCCTCGGGCATGTAGATCACGGCCCGGATGCCGAAGAGCCGCGCCGCGTATGCGATCGACTGGGCGTGGTTGCCCGTCGAGGCGGCCAGCACGCCCCGGGCCCTCTGCTCATCGTCGAGGGTCGAGAGCAGATTGATCCCGCCCCGGACCTTGAACGCTCCGGTCGGGTTGAGATTCTCGCACTTGAGATGGGCCCGACAGCCCAGCGCCGCGTCGAGCGCCGGGCGCTCGATCGTCGGCGTGGGGCGCAGGTAGGGGGCGATCGCGGCCCTGGCCCGCAGGACGTCGGCCAGGGTCGGCGGCGACCATTTCATCGACCCTCCCTATTGAGCGAGGAAGGGCCGGACGCGCTCGGCGAGGAGCTTGTAGCCCTCCGGCGAGAAGTGGAGCCTGTCCTTGACGAACAGCTCGGGGCGGGCCCGCCCGTCCGGCGTGAGGCTGATGTCGAATGAGTCCACGAAGCCGACGCGCGGCATCTTCAGGGCCATCTCGCGGATCAGCCGGTTCAGCTCGCGGTACTTGTCGGTCTCGCCCCACCGCGCGGGCGCCGGGCTGACGGCGATGTAGAGGATCTCCGTCTTCGGCAGGCGGCCGTGGACCACGCGGACGAACTCGGCGAAGTCGTTCGCCACCTCCTCGGGGGTGCGCCCGCCGTGGATGTCGTTGCCGCCGGCCCGGAGGAAGATCTGCCTGGGCTCGTGGGGGAAGATCAGGCGGTCGGCGAAGTGGGTCGAATCCACGATCTCGGTGCCGCCGAAGCCGCGGTTGATGACCTTGTGGTCCGGGAAGTCCTCGGCGAGCGTCTTCCAGAGCCGGATCGTCGAGGAGCCGATGAAGAGGATGCCGCCCTTGGGCGGCGGTGCCTGGCGATCGGCCGCCTCATAGGCGGCGACCTCCTTCTCCCACTTCGCATAATCGCGCCTGGCCGCGTAATCGCCCGGCGTCTGCGCCTGGCCGAGGAGGTTCGTCGAGGGAGCGGCCGCCAGCAGGCCAAGCGCGACGACCGTAGCCGATGCGAGTCGCTTCATCGTCCTGAACCTCGCGGAGAATCGCGGTCGGATTCGGACGGCTCCTGCGGCAGCCCGGGATCGGGCCCATCCTACCAGGGAGGAGTCGCGCAAGGGCAGTCAAGCCTGAGCGCGCCGGATGTCAGGGCCTGACGTGCTCCTGAAGGATTCGCCGGACCTCGTCGATGACGTCCGGGTGTTCCTGACAGAGATGGCCCGAGGCGACGACCTTCTCTGAGGCGACGCCGTCGATGTGGGCGCTGGCGAACGTGACGAGGCCGTCGGTCGGCTCGGTCGGGGGCGACCCGGGCCGGACGGCGATGATGGAGTGGGACTGGATCGCCGGGGCGACGGGCAGGACGGAGAGCCTCGTCACCATCGGCGAGCCCCACTCGAGCTCGTCGATGCTCGTGGGCAGGCCCTTGCGGAAGAACTCGCGGAAGAAGGTCGGCGGGTTGCCCGCGACCAGGCGGTGGTGACTCGCCCGCAACGGGTCGGGCATGCGGACCAGCCGCGTGCCGATCTTCTGAATCGAGCCCCGATCGAAGCGGCTGCCGCGGTGCGGCGTGGCGATGAAGATCACCCGGCGCACCTCCGGCCGGGGCGAGAAGAACAGGGCGTCGTGGAAGAGCTGGAGGTCGCCCTTCTCTCCCATCAGCTCGCCGGGCGGGCGGTCGCTGATGGCGCCCCAGAGGTGGTCGCCCGCGTCGACGGCCATGAACTTCGTCAGCAGGCCGCCCATGCTGTGGCCGACGATGACCATCCGGTCGAGCGCGCGGTCGGTCCGGTCGGGGTCGAGCTTCTGGCGCACCTCGTTGAGGTCCCGCCTCAGGAGGTAGGCGGAATAGGGGATCGGGTCGCCCGTGGAGTAGCCGAAGGTCCAGAACTGATAGCGATCCGCGATCGCGGGGTCGGATTCGAGCGCGGTGATCATCCGATGCCACGACCAGGGACTCACCCACAGACCGTGGACGAAGAGGACGGGGACCTTGCCACGCACATGGGGACCCAGCAGCGACAGCCCCGTCGGCTCGTAGCGCATGAGCTCCGTCATCGACGGGGGCGGTCCCGACGGCGCACCCGGCTGGGCCGGGCAGGAGTCGGGAATAACCAGGGGGATCAGGCAGGCGGAAACCGACGCGATCGATAACGGCTTCATGATTTCTTTCCCATGTTGCGGCTAGTACTAGTTGGACTGTCACCGATTCAACGTCGGATCATCCGATCAACTCGTATCGGGCGGCGGCCGGCGCGGCGGGAATCGGCCCGTGGCCTTGTGCCAGTGGTAGATCCGCGCGGACTCCTTGCGTCGCAAGACGCGCGTGACCTCGGCGGCGATCCGCTCGGGGCCCGGCGACGGCCTCCGCAGCAGCCTCGTGAGGACCTCCCGCACCTGCGACACGGTGATCGCCCGGGTTTTCCCCCCCGAGCCTCCGCCGCTCGCCGCAGAGGAACCACAGGGCCAGCAGCGACAGGGTGACGTGGTGGTGCCAGCCGACCCAGCTCCGCACCTCGTAGTGCGCCAGGCCCGCCTCGCCCTTGGCCGCCTCGAAGACCTCCTCGATCCGGTGGCGAGCGAAGCGGGCGCGGACCAGTTCCTCCAGCGATACGTCCTCCGCCGCGTTGCTCAGCGCGTAGTGGGTCTCCGGCTCGGCCTCGACCGTGCGCATCACCACCAGCCGCTCCTCCGGCCCGAGCCGATGCTCCAGCCTGGTCCTCACGCGGACCGTCATCGCGTCGACCCGCAGCGGCCCCCTCTCGCCGGCACGGATCGTCAGCCGCGCCCGGCGGCCCTCCGGCTGCCCGGCCGCCCAGGCGTCGACGCGCCGGAACGGGACCGCCCGGGGGCGGCCGTGGCCCGCCCGGCGGCGCGGGGGTCGGCGGCACTCCAGGTCGCGGACGACCGTGTCGCTCGGCACGTCGAGCGCGTAGCGCTCGCCGTGGCCGCGGAGCCAGGCCCGGAAGCTCGCCGGCCGGCCGAACTCGTCGTCGCCGACCACCCAGGCGTGGGGCAGCCCCGGCCCGCTCCGCTCGATCAGCTCGGCGGCGATCCGCCACCCCTCGCGGAACTCGACCTCCTCGGGGACATGGCACTTGGCCCGCCGGGCGTCGTCGCTCGCCCAGTCCTTCGGCAGGTAGAGCCGGCGGTCCAGCGGGGCGTATCCGCCGGGTGCCGCATAGGCGAGGAAGATCCCCCGCTGGCAGTTCTCCTGCTTGCCGAGTCGGCCGCACCACTGGCGGCCCACCCCGCACGAGTCGGCCCCGGACTTGGGGAAGGTCGTGGCGTCGACGACCAGGACGGCCCGGTCGTCGCCCAGCACCTCGGCGACGTGGCGGCGGAGCTCGGCCATGACCGCCTCATCGTCCCACCGGCCGGCGCCGACGAGGAACTGGATCGGCTTGCGATGGACGCCGGCCTCGACCGCGATCGGCTCGCAGGTCTTGCGCTGCAGGCCGCCGAGCAGGCCGCGGATGACGAGCGTGGCGTTGCCGCGCTGCTCGGCCCGGTAGAAATGCGGCAGGTAGCGGCCGAGGAACCCGGCGAGCCGGCCCTCGCAGCCGCGGACGGCCTCGGTCGTCAGGACGGCGTCCGCGAGCAGGGCCCGGGCCTCGGGGCGATCCAAGAGTGACATGGTAGTCCCTCCCGTCAGTCTCCTCCGGCCCCGATCATAACTCCTGTCAAATCGATGCAATACTGGAATCGGTGACAGTCCACCTAGTTCGCGGTGCGAAATCGAAGTTGTTTCGCCGGTGAAACTTGCGTCTCGAACGTCCGAGGATCGCCGGGTCGGACGCTGACCGCCGCCGGCCCCCGGGTCAGTCGCTCGCCGCCCCCGCGACCTTCGCCAGGTTGTGGGCCAGGATGCCCCAGCCGACCCACCGCCCGAAGCCCCGCTCGCCGCGGTACCGGCACCGCCTCAGCCCATAATCCCGCTTCAGCGCGTGGATCCGCCCCTCGATCCCCGCCCGGAACCGGTACCCCTCGCGGAACCGGCGGCCCTTCTCCTCGGCCCGCCGCCCCGGCGGCGCCTTGCCGACGTGCGGCAGCGCCACGTGCTTGACCCCCGCCTCCTGCGCCAGCCGCTCGTTCTCCGCCGACGCCATCCCCCGGTCGGCCGCCAGCAGGTCCGGCGGCCGGCCGAACTGCCGCCGGTGGTCCGCCAGCGCCTCGGCCAGGTACGGCTGGTCCTGGCCGCCGCCCTGCGGCAGCACCGCGTACCCGGTGATGACCCCGCCCTCGACCTCGTCGAGCCGCACCTTGCGGCCGAACTCGGCCGGCTTGCCCGCCTTGAACCGCGGGATCACCTGCGTGTGCGGCTCGAACAGCGACACGCAGCTTCTCGCCCGAGGGGACCGGGTCGTCCTTCAGCACCCGCCGCTCGGCCTGGCCGACGGCCCGCTTCAGCCGCGGCAGGACCTCCTCGAGTCGACTCGGCCAGCCGCCGCGCCGCCGGGTCGTCGCCGTGCCCGCGGAGGACCTCGAGCACCCGCCGGCCCTGGGCCCCGGCCCGCTTGCCGATCGCCACGAGCCGGCCGTAGGCCGCCTTCAGCGCCTCGCGTGCCCTCGTCGCCCTTGCGGCGGGCGATCCGATGGAGTCTGCTGCGACAGCCGGCGGACGGACCGCACCCGGCTGCGGAAGGCCTCCTTCAGCCCCGAGGCCGCCTCGCCGAGGGCGGCCCTGGCCCGCCGCAGGAGCCGCGAGACGACCCGCACGCCGTCGCCGACCAGGCCGCTGTCGGTGGGGAAGTGGATGTCGGTCTCGACCGCGGTGGTGTCGACCCGCAGCTTGCGGCCGCGGGTGACCTTCAGCGACCGGGCGAGCTGGACGACCCGGTCGTTCAGCGCCCGCAGCGCCTCGGGCCCGATCGTGTTGGCCCAGCGGATCAGGATGGTGTCGTCGGGGACCTTCTCGAGGTAGACGCGGCAGAACTGGCGGAGCACCAGGCTGTCGTTGACGAAGTACTCGGCCTGCTCGTAGCTCCAGCCGTAGAGCCGCATGACGACGAGCATGCGGAGGACGACCTCCACCGGGGTGGAGGGGCGGCCGCGGGACCGCGAGCGCGGCGAGCGGCGGGCCATGGCGGCGCGGACCGCCTCGACGATCTCGTCGTCGTCGAGCAGGCGGTCGAGCTGCTCGAGCTGGGGATCGAAGCGGAGGCCGAGCTGCGGGACCAGGGCGAAGAGGTCGGTCCGGTTGTATCGATTCCTGAGCATGGCTCAGGCGTGCCATCGGTCCGGTTGGGGCAGTCCCTGAGCTCGACTGCTGCCGATCCTCTGCGGCTATGCCGCCGGTGCGAGGGCTGATCGCAGGACTTCGCGCAAGGGATCGGGGAGTTTCTCGAGCCCGAACCGCCTCCCGACCCGTGGAAATACCCCCTCGGACCACACCCAGAGCCGCACCGAGGCCAGGGCGTCCGAGAAGGTCACGCCGGCCTTGCCGGGCCAGCGCACGCCGCCGGACCGCTTCGCCTCGGGCAGCGCGTGGTACAGCAGGGCGACGACCGAGTACAGGCCGAATAAGCACGGGGTCGCCCGCAACACTGTGCGCCGGGACCGGCCCCGCGTCGTCTCCGATCGGAGGTGGGCCCGGCACTCCTGGAAGGTGCACTCGATGTTCCAGCCATAATGCCCTCCAAGAGCGCGGTGGGGTGGCCCGGCTCGACCGTGAGCCGGGCCACCGTCACTCTACCGCTCCGGGCGGGGTTTCGGCTTCGTCAATTCGGCCAGGCGGCCCTTGGTCGCCCAGGTCCGCGGCAGGCGGTGGAGTTCCCGGAGCCGGCGCAGCTCGGAGGCGTCGGCCCAGATCACGTGGTGGCCCTCGGCGTCGCGGCGCGACGTCAGCCAGCCGGCGCGCAGCCACCGCCGCACCGTGTCCCGCGACGATCCCCAGCCGCCGCGCCAGGCCGCTCGGGCGGTACTCGTCGCGGCCCAGCCCCGCGAGGCTGCCGTGCGGCTCGCGACGGGCCAGGCCCAGGTGCCACAGGAGCCGCTGCACCATCGCCCGCGGTGAACCGTTCGGCCCGCTTCGGCGGCCGGAAGCCCTCGGCGTTGAGCCGCTCGGCGATCGCCGCGGCGCTGAGCCCCTCGGCGCACCAGCGCCCGCAGCCGCTCGACCAGCCGCGGGTAGTCGGCCTGGAGGTCGTACCGCTTCACCGGCCGGGACAGGGTGTGCGACTCGACCAGGCCGCCGACCCAGTGCAGCTCGACGTCGACCCGCTCGCTGGCCTTGTCGACGGTGACGCTCACGTGCTCGATCAAGCAGCCGGGCGATCCGTTGCCGCTCGGCCGGCGTGGTCGTCGCCGCCTGCCAGACCGCCGGCAGGTCGGCGGCCAGCGACCGGATCGCCCGCTCGTCGTCGGGCGAGAGCCGGCCGGGGGCCGTCCGCTGCCACCGCTCGTACTCGTCCTCGAGCTTGCCGCTGGGCCTTCAGCGCCTCCTCCCAGCGCCGCTCCAGCTCGCGGCCGACCAGGCGGTTCTCCGGCTCGCACGCCTGGTACTGCCGGGCCGCCCGATCGACCTCGTAGCCGGCCCGCTCGCGACGCAGCTGCCAGTGCCGGGCCAGTTCGGCCCGCTCCCGCTCGACCTCGGCCACCGCCGCCAGGCTCGCCTCCAGCGCCGCCGGCTCGACGGCCGCCAGGACCCGGCCGGCGACCAGCTCGTCGAGCACCGGCCCGGAGAGGCTCTGGCAGAGCGGCTCGCCGTAGTCGGCCGACGCCGCGCGTGCAGTTGTAGCTGTGACGATCCTTCGGCCCCGAGTACCGCACGATCATCCGCCGCCCGCACCGCCCGCACCGCAGCAGCCCGGCCAGCAGCGACGGCCCCCTGCCGCGGTGCGCCCGGGCCGGTCGTGCCGCGCCCGGTTGGCCGTCGAGCCGCTCCTGGTTGGCCTGGAACCGGTCCCAGGTGATGTACGCCGGCAGCCGGTCGCGGATCAGCACCAGGCACTCCTCCGGCCGGCGGATCAGCTTGCCGGTGGTCGGCCGGCCCGGCTGCTTGCGCCGCGGGTCGATCGGCCGGTGGCCGAACCGGTAGGCCCCGGCGTAGCTCGGGTGGTGCAGCAGGTTCGGCAGCGTCGCCCGGTTCGGCCGCCGCCACTCCAGCTCGCCCCGGTTCGGGCCCGCCGTCGGGCCGGACCGGGATGCGGACCCCGTGGTGGACCAGGTAGCGGAGCAGGCCGTGCAGGGTGGCCTCGCGGTCGAACTGATCGAAGATCAGCCGGACGGTCGCCTGGACCTGCTCGTCGGGGTCGATGACCCACTCGCCCGAGGCGAGCCGGACGTAGCCGATCGGCGGCATGCCCAGCAACTCGCCGCGGCGGGCCTTGTTGAGCTTGCCCTGATACATCCGTTCCTTGAGGACATGAAGCTCCGCCTCGCTCATCATGCCGTGCAGGCCGAGCAGGAGCCGGTCGTTGTGGTCGGTCGGGTCGTAGAGCGCCGTCGGCGTCGGCCAGGAGCGACGCGGAAGCGGGCGCACAGCTCCAGCAGTTGGTGCCAGTCCTTGCAGGAGCGGGCCAGCCGGCTCATCTCCAGGCCGAGGATCAGCCCGACGTGGTCGAGGGCGACCTCGGCCAGGAGCCGCTGGAAGCCGGGCCGGCCCTCGATCGACTGGCCGCTCTTGCCCAGGTCGTCGTCGATGATGATGACGCGATCGCGGCGCCCAGCCGAGGGCGACGGCGCGGTCGGCCAGGGCGTACTGGCGGGCGGTGGACTCCTGATGGTCGATCACCTGCTGGGGCGTGGATTGGCGGACGTAGACGACGGCCGAGCGGTCGAGGTGCCAGGGCCTGAGCTTGGGCGAGCGGAGGGGGTCAGTCATGGCCGACCTCCTCGCGGCGCGTGGCCGCCGTGGAGCCGGGCCAGGAGCCGACCGAGCAGGTCGCGGAGTTGCCGCTGTCGGTCGGCCGGGAGTCGAGCCCAGACGGTCGGCGTGGTCGCCGGCGGGGCGGGCGGGGTCGTCAGGGGCGGGGGGGAGCGATGCGTCGGCGGTGGCGGACATGGGGTCTCTCCGGGTGATTCGATCAGGTGCTGTCGGCACCACGCGGCCAGTTCAAGCAGCGCGGCGACGTCGATCGTAACCGGCGCCGGCGGCTGCCGCACCACCTGTCGCTTGAGGTGGAGTCTGCTTGGCACGTCT
>CAWFXY010000035.1:0-23841 GCA_963819805.1 uncultured Planctomycetota bacterium
TGGCGCGATCCGGGCGCGACGCGATCGGCACCCATATGGCGCCGATCCGCGACGCCGCCGCGGTCCCGGTGCACATCGTGCTCGACGCCGAGGCCCGCTCGGGCCGCCGCCTGCGGCCTCGTTTTGCGACCCGGCCGGGTTGCACAACCGGGTCGGGACGGGAATCGCGCCGGCGGGAGGCCGCCGCGACCCCCGGATGCCGACGCCGACCGCGTCCCCTGCCGCGATTCGCTCCCCGCGTCGCGCCTGCGGGCCCGTTGTCGGCACCGCCGCCCCGGACGCGAACGGATGCGGCGCTCGACGTGGGCTCGTGCCCGACGGCAGGATGGGCCGGCTCGTCGCGAGGCCGGCTCGCGGCGACGCCCTGCCCGTTCGAGGCAGCCGGGCGAAGGCCCGGTCGCGAGGCCATCCGCGAGAATTCCGTATCAGGGCGGCGACGACGGCCCTCATAGTGGGTGTGAGGGCGGGTTTCTCGCCCGCCCCGCGGAGGCGGATCCATGGCGATCGGTGCGGCAAGCTCCGCGGCCGGGGACATCCGGCGGCTCTTCGACGGGGGGACCGTCGCGGGGCTGGACGACGGCCAGCTCCTGGAGCGGTTCGCCGCGCGGGGCGACGGGCCGGCGTTCGCGGCGCTGGTGGCGCGGCACGGGCCGATGGTCCTGGGCGTCTGCCGGCGCGTGCTGCGCGACCCGCACGACGCCGAGGACGCCTTCCAGGCGACGTTCCTCGTCCTGGTCCGGAAGGCCGCGGTCGCTCGCGCGGCGGCGGTCGCTGGGCGGCTGGCTCTACGGCGTGGCCTACCGCGTCGCGCTCGAGGCCGAGCGCGGTCCGAGCGGCGGCGCCGGCGCCGAGGCGCGGGGGGCGGAGATGGACGCCGTGGCGGATCGTCGCGCGACGGGGACGCCGAGCTCGGGGCGGTGATCGACGAGGAGCTCGGCCGCCTGCCGGAGAAGTACCGCGACGCCGGTCGTGCTCTGCGACCTGGAGGGCCTGACCCGCGAGGAGGCGGCCGACCGGCTCCGCTGGCCCGTCGGCACCGTCTCGAGCCGGCTGGCCCGCGCCCGCGAGCTGCTCCGCGGCCGGCTGGCCCGGCGGGGGGTCGCGGCTCTCGGGCGCGCTGGCCGGCCCCTGGCTCGCGGACCGGGCGACCGCGGCCGTGCCCGCGGCCTGGGCCGCGGCCGCCGCCGAGGCCGCGATGGCCTTCGCGAAGGGCGCCGGGGCGGTCCCGGTCGCCGCGTCGGCCCTGGCCGGCAATGTCGCGAGGAGGATGACGATGGCACGCGTGACCTGGACCGCGGGCGGATTGCTGGCCGTCGCGGCGACGGTCGGGGCCGTGTTCGCGGTCGCCGACGACGCGATGAGGGGCAAGGCGAGGCCGCCGGGCGCCGCGAAGGAGACGCGGCCCGCCCCGGGCCGCGAGGGCGGGCCGCGTGAGGGGACGATCGAGGTCCGGGGGCGGGTCGTGGACCCGGGCGGCAAGGCCGTCGGCGGGGCCAGGGTCTACCTCGGGCCGGCCCCGCCGATCGACGCGGTCCTCCCGCCGCCGGCGCCCCTGGCGACCAGCGGCGCCGACGGCTCGTTCCGATTCCCGGTCGGGAAGGAGGGCCTCGCCGAGGGCCGCACCGTCGCCGCCCTGGCCGAGGGCTTCGGCCCGGGCTGGCTCGTCGTCGACGCCGCCGGGTCCGCCCGCGAGCTGACGCTGGCGCTGGCCCGCGATGATATACCGCTGACCGGCCGCGTGCTCGACCTCCAGGGGCGTCCGGTCGAGGGCGTCGCGGTCCGCGTCGTCGGCATCCTGGCGCCGCCCGGCGGCGACCTCGTCGCCTGGCTGAGGGCCGGCGAGGGGAAGTCGACCCGGGAGTTCTGGCCCGAGGCCCATCGCCACTCGCTCAACTTCGGCGGCCCCGGCACCCTGCCCTCCGCCACGACCGGCGCGGACGGGCGATTCCGCCTGGCGGGCATCGGCCGCGACCGGATCGCCGTGATGGACCTGCGGGGCGAGTCGATCGCCAGCGACTTCGCCACGGGGGCCACCCGGTCCGACGCGGGCGGCCCGCCGCTGCGGCTCCCCGCGGAGAAGGGATTCGACGGCAAGCTCGGGGGGCCGGACCTGACCGTCACGGCCGCGCCGAGCCGGTCGATCGTCGGGGTCGTCCGCGACCGCGACACGAGCCGGCCGATCCGGGGCGTCAAGCTGACGGCGACCCCGTACCTCGAAGCCGTCACCGACGACCGGGGCGCTACCGCCTGACCGGCCTGCCCAGGTCCCCCTTCTTCGGCGGCTCGATCGCGACCGAGACGCCGGACCAGCCCTACCTGAAGACGATCCGCGAGGTCCGCGACGCGCCGGGCCTGGGGCCGGTCACGCTCGACATCGCCCTCAAGCGCGGGGTCTGGGCGGAAGGGCGCGTCACCGACGCCGCCACCGGCCGGCCCGTCGCGGGGGCGACCCTCGAATACTTCCCGGATCGCGACAACCCGGCCGTCGCCGAGGCCGCGGACTTCGCCGGGCTGAACAACAACGTTTCGGACGAGGCCGAATTCCGGACCGACGCCGAAGGCCGCTACCGAGCCGTCGCGCTGCCGGGCAAGGGCCTGCTGGCCGTCCGCGCGACGGGCTATCGGACCGCGGCGCCTCTCGACCCCGTGGCCGCGGGCAACGTGCTCCACGCGGCGAACTTCCAGTACCAGATGGGGTCATACCAGGCCCTCGTCCCGGTCGACGCCCCGGCCGACGCGGCCTCGGTGCGCCTCGACATCGTCGTGAGTGCCGGCCGTGAGATGCGCGGGACGATCGTCGGCCCGGCCGGGCGTCCCGTCGTGGGGGCCAAGGTGTACGGGCTCGAGGTCTCCAGCTTCCAGGTCGACCCGCTGAAGGGGTCGGACTTCACCTACCTCCACCCGAACCCCGGGAGGGTCGAGACGCTCACCTTCATCGACGAGCGGGAAGGGCTCGGGGCGCGATCGACATCAAGGGGGACGAGGAAGGCCCGCTCCGCGTCGTGCTCCGTCCGGCGGGCTCCGTCTCCGGCCGGGTCGTCGACCCCGACGGCCTGCCGAGGCCGGGGGCCGAGCTGCAGGTCCTGTTCCTCCGCAAGCACCGGGGCGAGGACATCGGCGGCGAGCACCTCGTCCGCCGCGTCACGACCGACGGAGACGGCCGGTTCCGCGTCGGCCTGCTGACGCCCGGGGTCCGCTACGAGATCGGGGTCGTGGGCAAGGGCAACGCACCCGGCGGCTACCTCGAACGGACGTGGTGGACGGTCGGCCCCGGCGAGGCGCAGGACTGGGGCGACGTCCATGAGAGGAAGATCGGGGGAGACTGAGCGGTCGCCCACCGCGCACGGCCTCCGATCGATGAGGCGGCCGCGCCGCGGACCGCCGACGTCCAGATCCGGCCTCCGCATGCGAGCCTTCGGACCACGCGACGAAACCCGGTCATGGCCCCGCGGTCGGGTTGCCCGGCCGGCGATCGCGACCCGGTCGTCCCGTCTCGGCCGAGACATCCCGGTTGTGCCTCGATCGAGCGTCACGCGGCCCGGCCCGACGGTCCCCGGGGCGGGGGGACGGAAGATCGAGCCACGACCCATCAGCCGCTCTCGATGGACTTGAACAGATCGGACATCTCTAGTGCGAGGGCCTCGGACAGCCTCTCGATGTTGACGAGGCTGACGTTTCGCGTGCCGCGCTCGATGTCGCTGAGGTACGTGCGGTGGATGCCGGCGCGCTCGGCGAACTCCTCCTGGGTCAGGCCCAGCGCCTCGCGCCGGTCCCGGACCGCGTCGCCGAACCGCTCGCGGATGTCGCCGCCTGGCACGCCTGGACATTGCGTCCAGGCTAGGGCCGTGTAGACTATCGGTGTATCGACGATGAGTGACATTCCGGGCCGCCAGCGGGGTTTGTCCGCGGCCCGGCGGCCGCATCGCAGCGGGGGGCGCCGTGCGATTCCGAGGGGGATGGGAAGGCGTCCACAGAGGGAGCCCGCGCCGGCCCGAAGACGCCCGAGACGTCACCGCCCCGGGCGGCGGCCGTGCGCCACGCTCGAGCTCCATTCTTCAGGACGAGGCCGCCATGACACGCCGCACGGCCCTCTCGTGGGCGCGACTGATGCCAGTCGTCGTCACGCTCCTCGGGACCGCGGGACTCGCCGGCTGCCACGACACGTCGAGCGATCCGCCGGAGCCCGCCGGTCAGTACCGAGCGGACGAGCCGGTGTCCGTGCCGCCCCGCACCCTCGCCCCCGCGGCCGTCGATCCCGACCGCGACCGCCCGATCGCGATCGCGCCGCGCCGACGGTCGACGAGCGGCTGTTCCTGCTCTACACACTGAACGAGCTGGGATCGCGACAGATCCCGAACTCGACGAGCCCGAGGGAGCACCTCAAGGCCATAGGGCGCAACATCGCCCGGTACCGCCAGCACATACGGGCCAACGGCCTCGACGACCGCCTCGAGGCGCTCTTCGCCGATCTCGACACCCTGGTGGACGCCTGCATCGCGGCGTCGGGCAGGATCGAGAGGGCGTCGGCCGCACACGAGGTGCCGCGGAACACGAGCAGGCCGACAGCGCGTTCGGGGCGGGGTTCAACGGAGGCTACGGGGCGACGGTCGCCGCCCAGAACGGCGCCGCGGGCCCGGAGGCCTTGGCCATCTTCGGGATCATCACGCTCGCACAATATGCGCTCAGCGAGTCGAGCAACGCCGCCGCCCGCGATGCCGCCAAGGCGGCCGCGATCGCGGAGGAGCTCGAGCGGCTCGACAAGAAACGCGCGGCCACCGGCGCGGAGCAGGCGAGCGTCGGCACGCTCCTGGCGAGCAAGTACGGCTGGCCCGAGGCCGAAGTCGACCTCGACCTCGCTCCGGGCGAGGAAACCCAGGTCGCAGATCTCGTGAAGCGCGGCGATGTGGCCGGGTTGTCGTCCGTCTACGACGCCTTCAGGCGACGCCGGCCACGCGACCCTTTCCTCCTCGCGCCATGTCGGGTTGCGGACGATGCTGCCGGAGGTGTCAGGGTCCGCCGAGGCCCTCCTCCGCGAGGCCGACGACCTCATGACCGCCGCGACACTCGTCCCGAGGGGGACCATCTACGACCGCCATCGCGCGGAATTCGTCGGGCATTCCGCCGCGTTGGCGACACGCGCGGCGTTCTTCCAGACCGGGACGAGCGGGTGGATTGGCGGGCAGGTCCCGGCGGGTGCCGTGGCGGTCCGCCGCTGGCGAACCTATGCGGCGCTCAATCCGATCGACGGGAACGGCGAGGTCCGGCAACAGCTGGCCGTCGCAATGGCCTACGCCGGCCGCTGCGACGACGCCCTGCGCCTGGCGCGGGAGATCAGCCGTCTGCGGGCCAACGACGACCAGTTCTGCACCGCCTTCGCCTCGCTCCTCAGCATCGCCCACGAGACGGACGAGGCGTTCTCCTGGATCGATTACCTCGTCAAGCGCGCACGTTCGCCGACATCGCGTGGGTGAAGAACGACCCCGATATCCTCCGGGTCCGCCTCGCGAAGGCCGATGCCATCCGCGACCTGACCGCGGTCAGGTACACGTTCGCCATCGACTGGGGCACCTTCGACCACGACGACATCGTGGTGACGAACGTCTCGCCCTTCCCGCTCACGAACGTCACGCTCGACGCGAAGGTCACCTCGTCGGGATACGAGCCCTGGGCGTCGCGCCTGTCGGCCGACGCGATCAAGCCCGGCGAATCCCGCCGGTGGTCCACCTGGATCAAGGCGCGGGTCGCGACGCGAAGGGCGAGGCCATCCTGCACTGCGATCAGACCCGGTGACGCGACCCCGAGACGGCGCCGGAGGATGGTTCGCGGACACGAGCAGACCTGGGAACTGCCTTTGCAACAGGGCTTCAAGCGCGAGCGCGTCGACGCGCGACGCCACCGGGCTGCGCCTTCGACCTTCGACGCGCGTCCGCACCGCGACCAGCCTTGATCGAGCGAGATGCAGCGGGCCCCGTCGGGCTGCGGCGCGGCTACGCGGCGGATGGCCAGAGCGGGCGATAGCGGCGATCGGCCGACACCCCGAGGGCCCGAAGCGGGTTGCGCAACCCCACGCCGTCGACAGATCGTGCCGGCGGGTGCAGCCCTGCCGGCACGGGATAAGGGATGGGCTACTGGTCGAGGCCCGGCTAAATCGACGCGGGTCCGGACGTTCGACCTCCTCGTTCGGCGCCGTGGCGGGCGACGGCACCGAACTACCGGGCCTGGGGCAAAACGCTGAGTTCCGCGGAGATCGGCGGGCACACACTCGCGTCGCGGTCGAGCACAAGTCATCCGGGACCGGTTCGCGAATCGCGGGAAGACGCAGTGAGGCGACTCCGGGCCGCCACGGTCGCCGTCGCTGGATGTGATCCGGGGTCCGGATCCGGTCCCCGGTTCGCCGCGACGCTCCCGGGCAGCGCGGACGGCATGAATGCCGCGACCGAGTGGCGGTCGATGCGATCGTGCAGGGGCCGGCGGCGCCGCGACTCCCCCCGATCGTCGGAGCGGTCGGCACGAAGCTGTACGTGCCCCGGATGTTCGGCCGAGAGCTCGCCCGCCCCAGCCGCCAGGCCGCCGCGATCGCGTCCAGGGAGGACGTGCGGGGCCGCCGTGAGTCGTTGCGGCCCAACTCGACGTCCGGCAGGTGCTGCGGCCATAGCGGTGTGGGATCGCCCGCGGCGGCGGACGTGTGCCGCCCCGGGATCGACGCGTCTGACGAGGTCGCGGTGCGGGCGTAACGTGTTGAGATTCCCGAGGAACTCTTCATGGTCGATGACCCGGCCAGGGTCGCGACGGGCGAGGAGTCGATCGCAGGGCACGGGTGCTCCTCAAGGCCCGCGCCAACCGCCCGCTCGCCAAATACGCCGACTGGCCGGCGCGAGGCCTGTTCGGGTATGCACTCGAGACGATCGTGGCCTCCGACGAAGAGATCGAGTTCGCCGACGCGAATGGGCCCACTGGATCGGAATCGCCGGTGTCGATCGTGAAAGGAAGGCGGACTGTGTGCTCGCGACAAAGCTCAGGGGCAGGAACGCCGTCCACTCTCCCGAGGCGATTGCGGCCATGTGAGGTGATGGATCTCGCGCGGGGCGGGACACACTCCGCACGAGGCGCACGCGGGGTTCCGATAGCAACGGAGAAAAAAACAACGATCTTCACCGGGGCTTTTGTTCAGTTGGCTGGCGGAGCGGTCGGAGCCGGGAGCGGCTCAACCCCTCCTCGATCTCGAAGCGGTACTTGCCGTACGGGTTGATGTGCTCGTACCGGGCCGGGGAGAGCCGGGCGATGTCCTCCTCGTTCACCGTCTTGCCCTCCGCCCGGAGCTGCCTGATCACCGCCGCCATGTAGACCGTGTTCCAGGTCACCACCACGTTGGTCACCAGGTTCAGGCAGCCCGCCTGGTTCATCAGTTCCTCCTCCTGCTTCTTGCGGAGCGTGCCCTTGTTCGCGAACAGGAGGAACTCCCGCAAGCCGTGCAGGGCCTCGCCCTTGTTGAGCTGGGCGTGAATCCGCCGCCGGAGCGGCTCGCTCTCCAGGTAACGGAGGATGAAGATCGTCTTGACCAGGCGGCCGTACTCCTGCAAGGCCCGGGTCAGTCGGTTCTTGCGGGGGTAGGACTGGAGCTTGCCGATCAGCAACGACGAGGTCACCCAGCCACGCCTCACCGACCCGGCTACCCGCAAAAGGTCGTCCCAGTTGTTCAGGATCCGGTCGCGATTGATTCGCCCCTTGAGCCGAGGCCCCAGGCAAGGATGTCGATTCTGACGCTCCATGCGAAACAGTCGCTGGTCCCCCAGGTCGCGGATGCGTGGGGAGAATTGCAGATCGAGCAGGTCGAACAGGGCGAAGACGATCTCGGTAAAGCCGGCCGTGTCGGTCGTGTGCTCCAGGAGCGGCAGCTCCGTCTCGTTGTCGAGGATCTCGTCGAGGACATAGGTCGCGTCCCGGACCGTGGTGGGGATCACCTTGGTGCCATACTGGGAGAACTGGTCCGCGGTCCAGGTGTAGAAGGTGACCCCTTTGCCGTAGCCGAAGTAGCGAGGCAGGGCCGTGGCCATGCGGACCTTGCCGGAGACGGGGAACCGCTGGCCGTCGGACGAGGACAACGTCCCCGTGCCCCAGAGCCGGCTCAACGGCTGGTGGTACTGAAAGTTGACGAGCCGCGTCGTCGCTGCCTTCAGGGTCTCGTCGCGGACGTACCAGTTCGTGCACCAGGCCAGCTTCTGATAGGTCAGGTCGGAGATCCGCGCCATGCGGGTCGGGCCGAGGTTGCAGGCCTGGGCGAGGACCGCCGCATAGAGGTGGCTCCGGAGTTCGCGGCCCCGCGGCTCCGTCCCCCCGGCGTGCTCGAAGTCGTCGCTGAAGCGCGTCCAGCCGTCGACCTCGATGAGCAGCTCGCTCAGCTCGACCAACGGCAGCCGATCGTCGATGAGTTGTTCCAGCTCGGCCGTGCTCGCCGACTCCTCTTTCGCCTCCAATGGTGAGACCACCAGGTCATTGCCGTCCATTCGGACGTCCCCGCCCTTGACGAGCAAGGCCTCGACCCGGTCCAGGAGCCCGCTCAACTCCGCCTCACGCTCGCGCAGGCGATCCGATCCGTCTTCCGGGGCCTGAATCTCCCGACACACCTCGGCCCGGAGGCCGGACCAACCCTCCCGGGGGATCAGATAGGTCTGGGGGTCGGCGTAGCGACGGCTCTTCTCCAGCCACACGTCCCCCGCCCGCAAGGCTCCCCGCAGCTCCCAGAGCACGCACAGCTCGAAGTAGTGACGGCGTTTCGTCGGGTCGGGGTTGTCGTTCACATAGGGCCGCCACCGTGCGGGGACGAACTCGAGTGGCGTTTCCTCGGGGAGGACGCGCCGTCCTTCGACGTTGAGCCGACGGAGGAGGTCCACGGCCCCGATCAAGGTCGAATCGCCGCTGGCACGGAGCTTGAGGGCGGCGATGAACTCGGGGGTGAATTGGCGGAGGTAGGCTGTAACGGCCCTCCAGGAAGTCGAAATAGTGGTCGTCGAGAGGCCGGATGATCCGATCGGACTCCTCGATGGCGTCCCGGAGTTCCTCCGGGGGGATGCGGCGGTAGATGGTGCGTCGCAGGTTCGCGTCCTTGACCTTGGAATCGAGGACCACCCGACCGATCTCGCGGAAAAGCCGGACCTTCTCGTTGGTCGAGTGGGCCACCGAGAGCCGAAAGTCTTCCAGGTCGCGACTGGCCCGGTGATAGGCCTCCGCCAGGCAGCGGTCGAACAAGTCGAGGGCCTCATCGGTCAGGTCGATCAAGGTCTGGTAGAGGAAGGCGACGAGGATCGGGTAACGCCGCTGTTCGGGCATCCGCTGGAGGGCCTGGTTGGTGGATCGGCGGGCGACCTGGGCGAGGAATTTCAGGCGGTTCGGGGTCAGCGACGACAAATCCCAGCGGTCGACTCCCCACTCCAGGCAGCAGGCCCGTTTCTTGAGGGTGGCGAGGATCATCGACGGCGTATATGTCGCGGCGGATTGCTGGAGCCAGGCCAGGCTGGAGTGCCCGGTGTCGGCGGCGACAGTCAGCAAGTCATCGAGCCTGGCCTTGCAGTCCTTGGTCAGGAGCGCGCCCAGCCGTCGGTAGGTCTCCTGCTGAGCCCGTCGTCGGGACGAGGCGATGACGCGTTCCAGATGAGTGATCCCTGGCCGCTCGATCCGGAGGCCCGGCAGGTGTTCGCAGGCCAGGCGCAAGAGCACGGTGGGTCGGTCGTTCTCCAAGGCGCGATCCACGAGCCAGAGTTCGAGCTGGGCCAGGTCCCTGGCCGTGGCCTTGCGGAAGCCGAGATAGCGGCGGATTTGGCGGAGGTGCTCGGTCCGCGTCTGGCCCCGCCGGCCATACCTGGCGATCTCTCCCGGGTCGACGTCGAGTTGCTTGGCCACGAAGGCGACGACCGTCTGGGGCGCCGTACTCAGGTCGTCCGGGCAGAAGCCCAGGAAACGGAGCATGCCGAGTTGCAGGGCGAACCCCAAGCGGTTGGAAGCCGACGTCGTGCGAGGAATTTGCCTGCGGTCGGCGCGGGAGAGGATGAAGTAGTTGTCGAGGTCAACGGGGACGATCTGGGCGGGGAAGCCGTCGAGCCGCTCGCGTTCCGCATCGCTGAGGAACCCGATGGGCACGGCGGTCTCCTCCCGGGTTCTCACAAACGAAGGATTCCGAGAAGCCTTTGCATATCGGAGCCGACGACATCAAGCACCGGGATTCCGGTTCTCGGAAACCACTCTCGAAATCGCTTTCTCGCAAGTGTACGGGTACGATGGGTTTCGAGAAAGAGGATAGGAGGAGGTCACATGCGGATTGGTTATGCCCGTGTTTCCACCGACGACCAGTCGCTCGACCTCCAGCTTGACGCCTTGAAGAAGGCCGGGTGCAAGCGAGTGTTCACCGACAAGGCGTCGGCCGTGAAGGGTGACCGCCCCGGCCTGGCGGACGCCGTGTCTCACATCCGGTCGGGCGACGTGCTCGTGATCTGGAAGCTGGACCGCCTCGGACGCACCGTGAAGGGACTGGTCGAGTTCGTAGCCGACCTTCAGGTGCGCGGAGTCCAGTTCCGCAGTCTGACCGACGGCATCGACACGACGTCTCCTGCGGGTCGGTTCTTCTTCCACGTCATGGCGTCACTGGCCCAGATGGAGCGAGAGCTGATGGCCGAACGCACCCGCGCCGGGCTCGACGCGGCGCGGCGGCGGGGCCGGGTCGGCGGCCGCAAGCGGCGGATGACGCCGGGGAAGGTCGAATCGGCTCGCAAGCTCCTCAAGAGCGGGATGGCTCCCCGGGACGTTGCCCAGAATCTCGGTGTCTCAGTCCCGACGCTCTATCGTTGGGTTCCGGCGGCGAGCTTATGAACCCCTTGGTCCCGATCATCGTCCTCCGTCGGCCGCAATCACTTACATGGGCTCAGTGCAATGAATGACGTGACTCGTATCCTTTCGGCGATCGACCAAGGCGACCCCAAGGCGGCCGACCAGCTCCTGCCCTTGGTCTATGTCGAGCTCCGTAAACTGGCTGACCAGCGGCTGGCGCAGGAGAAGCCGGGGCAGACTCTACAGGCCACGGCCCTGGTCCATGAGGCGTACCTCCGACTGGTCGGAGACGAGGGCTGCTCGGGCTGGAATGGCCGCGGCCACTTCTTCGGGGCCGCCGCGGAGGCGATGCGCCGCATCCTCGTCGAATCGGCCCGCCGGAGGGGCCGAGTCCGCCACGGCGGGGGCCGACGGCCAGTCTCCCTCGACCGGCTCGACCTCACAGGCGACGAGGCCTCGCAGGCGATCCTGGATCTGAACGAGGCGCTGGACAAGCTCGCGACCGAGGAGCCGTCGGTCGCCGAGCTGGTCAAGCTCCGGTACTTCGCCGGGCTGACGGCCAAGCAGGCCGCGGAGGCCCTCGGGATCTCGGTCCGGACCGCGAATCGGGACTGGGTCTACGCCAAGGCATGGCTCTTCCAGCAGCTCTCCGAGCTAGGAGACGAGAAAAATCCCGCGGGCCGCGTGGCACACTCCGGGCAGAAATGTCGCACTGGCTAGCGGCAGGGCGGGACATCACGGGAACTCAGCATGCACCTCGAAGCCAAGCAAGCCAAAGCGATCTTCGACCGTGCGGTGGAGATCCAGTCCGCCACGGAGCGTGATGACTTCGTGCGTGCGCAAGTGCGCCGATGATGAGGGGCTGCTGGAGAGGGTGCGGGGCCTGCTGGGGGCCTACGAACAAGCGGGCAGCTTCCTCGAATCCCCGCCCGTCGGCCTCCGAATGGCCGCGACGGTGGACCGGGCCCCGGATGAGCGCCCCGGCACGGTCGTCGGCCCGTACAAGTTGCTGGAACAGATCGGCGAGGGCGGGTTCGGCGTGGTGTTCATGGCCGAGCAGACACACCCCGTCCGTCGCAAGGTGGCACTGAAGGTCCTCAAGCCGGGCATGGACACGCGACAGGTCGTCGCCCGGTTCGAGGCCGAGCGGCAGGCGCTGGCGATCATGGACCACCCGAACATCGCCAAGGTGTTCGACGGCGGCGCCACGGGTTCGGGCCGCCCCTACTTCGTGATGGAATTGGTCAAAGGCATCCCCATCACCGATTACTGCGACCAGCACCACCTGACCCCGCGGCAGCGTCTGGAACTGTTCGTCAACGTTTGCCAGGCGGTCCAACATGCCCACCAGAAGGGGATCATCCACCGCGACCTCAAGCCGTCCAACGTCCTGGTCACGATCCACGACACGACGCCGGTGGTGAAGGTGATCGACTTCGGGGTGGCCAAGGCGCTCGGGCAGGAGCTGACCGACAGGACGCTGTTCACCGGGTTCGCCCAGATGATCGGCACGCCGCTGTACATGAGCCCGGAGCAGGCGGGGCAGAGCGGTCTGGATGTGGACACGCGCAGCGACATCTACTCGCTCGGCGTGCTGCTGTACGAGCTGCTGACCAGCACGACGCCGTTCGTCAGGGAGCGGTTCCAGAAGGCCGCGTACGACGAGATCCGCCGCATCATCCGCGAGGAGGAGCCGCCCAAGCCCAGCGCACGGCTGTCGGAACTCGGCAGGTCCGGCACCCCGTCCCCTACCCGGGCCGGTGCCGCGGATTCACCTTCGACTCTCGCGTCGGTCTCCGCGTCGCGGCACACGGAGCCGGCGAGGCTGACGAAGCTGTTCCGCGGCGAGGTGGACTGGATCGTGATGAAGGCGCTGGAGAAGGACCGCAACCGCCGCTACGAGACGGCCAATGCCTTCGCCGCGGACGTGCAGCGTTACTTGAGCGACGAGCCGGTGCTGGCGTGCCCGCCGTCGGCGTCGTATCGATTCCGCAAATTCGCAAAGCGGAACAACGTGGCGTTCCTGACCGCTTCCGTGGTGGCGGCCGCGCTGATGGCCGGGACCGCCGTTGCCACCTGGCAGGCCGTGCGGGCTACGCGAGCGAAGGAAACCGCCGTGCTCGAAAAGGCGCGTGCCGATCACCAGGCCGCCGTCGCCACCAGTATCTCGAATTCCCTGAAGCAATTGATTGGCTCGCTCAACCCGGACGCCGCCAAGGGGCCCGATTATACCGCTCGCCAACTGCTCGACGACTTCGCCACCAACCTCGAAGCCAACCTGACCGGCCTACCCGAAGCCGCCGCCGACCTGCACGCCATCCTTGGGGGGGCCTACGGCTGCCTCGGTGAGCGAGTCAAGGCCGAGAAGCACCTGGGACGGGCACTGGCGTTACGCCGCGAGGTCTTCGGCGAGCGGCACGAAAGGTACGCCGACAGCCTTGTCGATTATGCGCGCCCGGACGCTCACTCGGGCCTCGATGCGATGACTAAGTGCGAAACCAACCTGCACGACGCGCTGGCCATCTACCGGGCACGCGGGGTCGGCGGGGAGCCGGTCATCCGTGCGTACTGGACGTTGATCTGGTGTGTCGGCGAGCAATCCTCGGCTGGCAATCCTTCAAAACGGTACGAGGTCGAACCACTCGTGATGGAAGCCCTGGCGGAGGCGGCCAAGTCGCCCGGCGTCGAATTCCCGAAGGTCGCAAGCATTCTGCACTATCTGGCCGGTGTGCGGGTCCGACAGTCCAGGTACGCGGAGGCCGAGCAAATCGCCCGCGAAGCCGTCGCGATGCACCTGAAGCTGGACGGACCGGATCACCTCGAGACTGCATGGGGGTACGTCGCCCTCGGCGGCTCGCTGAAAAGCCAGGGTAAGTGCCTCGCGGCGCTCGACGCCGAGAAAACGGCGTTGCGGATCATGCGGAAGGCCCTCCCGATCGGACATAGAAACATCGCGCTTGCCCTGGGATACGGAAGGATCACCCTGAACAAAATCAACGCCACGCCCGATCTCTCCGGACTACCCGCCTCGCCCGCCGTGTTGGACGAATGGCGGTCGATCGCCTGGGAGATCTTGGCGACGACGAAGCCGGGCACACTCGACTGGCGCGACCCCGTGTGGCAGTCCGTCAACAATTTGGCTGCAGTCAGTGAACTCGACTTCGCCCTCGCCCGCAAATGGGACGAGGCGAGCCGCGCCGAAGACGCGGCAGCGTCCCGACAGAAGGGTCTACAGGTCTGGGATCGCCTGCAATCGCGGTTTTCGGAAAGCCCCGACCTGCTTGCACTGACCTACGCCGTTGCCGTCCCGGCTCTGACGAAGTCCGGCCAGCCCCAGAAGGCCAAGCAATCGGCCCGCAAGCTGGCGGAGGTAAGGACTTCGAGAGGGGCTGACCTGCAGAACCAAGTCGCCTGGCTCCTGGTCAGCGCCGTGGACTCCAGCGACCGCGATCCCGCCCTCGCCTCCGATCTCGCGAGCCAGGCCGTCACCACCAACCCGGGTGACGGGGGCTCCTGGAATACCCTCGGCGTCGCCCGGTATCGCGGCGGGGACTGGAAGGCGGCCGTCGCCGCCCTGGAACGGTCGATGCAGGTGCGCAACGGCGGCGACAGCTTCGACTGGTTCTTCCTGGCCATGGCGCACCAGCGGCTGGGCGAGAAGGACAAAGCTCGCGAGTGCTATGGCCGGGCCGTCGCGTGGATGGACAAGAACCAGCCCCGGAACGAGGAGCTCCGCCGCTTCCGCAAGGAGGCCGCGGAACTCCTGGGCAAAGGGCCCTAGGAGGGCGGCACCGACGGCCTCGCGGGGTCCGAGACCGACCTCGAAGCGGCGCGGCCGGTGATGAGTGGACACGAAAGCGGGCGCCTACCGGCGTCCCAGCGGCGTGGAGAATGCGCGCCGTCTCCGGCAATCGAATGAAAGGACTAGCTGATGACGCGACGACTCACCCGAAGAATGACTGCCTGTCTGTGCCTCGCGGCGGCCCTGCACGCGACGACGGCGCGGGCCGGCCTGGTATTCACGACCATCGACCCACCCGGCTCCGACGGGGGAGCGCTGGGGTTGGGGATCGACAACGCCGGCCAGGTCGTCGGGACCTCGTTCGACGCCAACTTCAACGGGACAGGCTTCCTGTACTCCGGCGGCACCTTCACGTTCCTGTCCGTCCCCGGGGCCGTCGAAGGCTCGGACGCCAACGGGATCAACAACAACGGCGACATCGCGGTCCGCACCCGTCCGGAAGGCCATGGCCACGACTGACCGCGAGCGAATCCACGTGCCGCTCCGCATCAGGGAACGGGACTTCTCGTTCAGAATGCCCCAGTATCACGTCCCTTACCACCTTTTCGGGAGAAACGATGATGAGACGCACCCTTTCGGCCGCTGTCCTTTTGGCCTTGATGGTTCCCACGATGAGCCGTGCCGACGACGCTGCCGCCGAGAAGCAGGTCGCCATGCTCTCGAAGCAATTCCGCGAGGCGGACCTCAAGGGCGACACCGAGGCCCTGGACGCCCTCCTGTCCGACGATTGGGTGGTCATCGAGCCGGACGGCAATCTCGTCAGCAAGGCTCAGAACGCGAGGAACTTCAAGGACGGGTCCGTCGCCTTCGAGGCGATGGACCCCTCGGAAGTCAAGGTCCGCGTGTACGGCGATGCGGCGGTCGTGACGAGTCGCGTTCATGTCAAGTTGAAAGTCAAGGGCGAGAAGGTCGACACTCACGTCCGCGTCTCCGAGTTCTACGCCAAGCAAGGCGGGAAGTGGCGGTGCGTCTCGACGCATGTGACGAACATCGCTGAGACATCCTCGGAGATTCGTTGAACCTGGCTCACCACGTGGGACGCCTCGGAGCCGATGCTGAGGTGTCCGGCGGCGGCTGTTGGCGAAGCCCGGCAGGCCATGCGCCGCATACTTGTCGCTGATCACCCCTGCGACCGATTTTCGGAAATCCTTTGAGGCTTTCGCGTCGGTTTCCGCGCTAGTGTCCATGGAGGCCAAGGCGTAGGAGCCTGGAAAATCAAGATGGCGGCCCGGACCCGTCCGGAAGGCCTTGGCCCCCACTGACCACGAGCGAGTCCAGTAGCCGCTCCGTATCAGGGAGCGAGACTTCTCGTTCACAATGCCCCAGCACCACGTTCCTCAACACCTTTCAGGAGAGATGACGATGCTACGCACCCTTTCGGCCGCTGCCTTTTTGGCCCTGATGATGCCCACGATGGGCCGTGCCGACGATGCCGACACCGAGAAGCAGATCGCCTCGCTCTCGAAGCAAACCGCGGAGGCGCGCTCAAGGGCGACGCGAAGACCATGGACGCCATCGTGGCCGATGACTGCTTGGTCATCAGCCCGGTCGGGGAACTGGTGACCAAGGAGGAACATCTCAAGGCGATGAAGGACGGCACACTCCGCTTCGACTCGATTGAACACTCCGAAGTGAAGGTCCGAGTCTACGGGGACGCGGCCGTACTGACGTCACGAGGACTGGTCAAGGTGACCATCAAGGGCAGGTCGGAAACTCTGTCCGTCCGTAACTCGGAGTTCTACGCCAAGCAAGGGGGTAAGTGGCGTTGCGTCTCCGCGCAGGTGACACGCATCGCAGAGCCACCCCGGGAGAACCGTTGACCCTGACTAATCCCGTAGGACGCCTCGGAGCCGATTCCGAGGTGTCCGGCGGCGGCGGCTGGCGAAGCATGGTCAGATCGTACCCGGAAGGGACGGTCTGACGACCTCCTTTCCGTCTGGACAACCCGTTCGTAACGCTTCGCCGGTTCGTCGGTCTGGATGTCGTATCTCCCAAGTGGAAGTCTGGCACGACCATCAACTCCCCCTTCGACGTGAGCTATTTCTCTGCATCGTCCCGAAAACGACACCAAACGGGAGGGTTGCCCGTGGCCGTGAAGCTTCTCGACCTGCCGAGTTCCCGTCCTGGCGAACTTCATGTCCGGGTGCCACGGGAAGGCCGACGACTCCGCAGCCGATGGCAACCAGCACGAGTTCCTCGCGACGCCCGTCCCTACGCCGTCGTCTGCCTTACTCGCGGGGATCGCATCCCCTTTGATCGTATCTCGTACCTGTCCTCCATCACATGACAGAAGGGAACACAACGATGAAGCGATTGATCATCGGCTTGACAATCGTCATGGCGACGTCGGCAGCGTCGAATGTTTCGCATGCCGGTTTCATCCTCGTTTCGTACACCGTGAGCGGCACGCCTGGGGATTACGACCTCAACTTCAGCGTGACGAACAACATGACCGCTTGGCACCAGGAGATCTACCTCTTCGGCGTCAGCCTGAGCGGGTTCGACGTCGCCGGCAGCCCGCCACCGTTCGGCAGCCTGGGGCGACGACCCTGAACTTCGCGTTCTACGGCGGATCGAACACCCAGTACAACACCAACTGGGGAGTGTACCAGCCCCAGATCGGCGTGGTCCCGAGTAATACTCTGTCAGGGTTCATCGCCCACGACACCGACCTGGTCGCGCCGACTGCGGTGTCGTGGTTTGCCTTCTCGCAAACCGAAGTGGGGTTTGAGACCGAACCCTACACCGGCGGTGACAGTTTCAACAGTGCGTTTACCAAGACCAACCCGGGATTCGAGGGCACGGCCAATCCCGCAGCCGCCGTGCCCGAGCCGTGCGGCCTCACCTTGCTCGGCACGGGGCTCCTGGGCCTTCTGGCGAAGCGATTCTGGGGCAGAAACCGCTCGTGATCCGAGAGTGGACGGCACCAGCCTCAAGGTCTTCCAGTACACGCTCTCCGGCTCGTCGATCGGGTGCTGGGCCATCGACCCGGCGAACAGTCACCCGACCGGCATCACGATCGACCCGAACAACGTCAGCGGCGTCAGGATCGTGGACCACGGGACGGACAAGGTTTACCTGTACCTCGGCGGGGCCGGCCGCACCTCGGGCAGCCAGACCGCCGGCGCGACGTTCGCCCTGTCTGCCGCCAACGTCCATCCCCGGCATGTCGGGTGCCAGGGCCTTCCCCAGGACCTTCGTGTCCCCGCTGATTCGGTGATCTACGGCATGATTAATCGCCGGTCGCCCACGTTCGGCGTATCCACGACGCGCGGAGCGGCCATATCAGCGGTCCTGCCACCACCGACCACCGACCCGCAGGTCGCTCCGCTCCGAAACTCCCTTGCCCCTGCCAGTTTGACCGTCGGCGAGAAACCGTGGCGCGGGTCGGGGTGACCGACAGTCGGTCAGAAAACGTGGCGCCCTTGGCCAACCTCCTGGCATGAGTCGACGATGGCGGGTTCCTTGACCGCCTTCGTAGGCCCACGCTGGGAGGCACCGGGGTGTACACCGACATGGAGAACTGGGCCGAGATCCGCCGTCGCGTCCTCGTCGACGGCCTGGGCAAACGCGCCGCCTGCCGCGAGTACGGCATCCACTGGGACACGCTCCAGAAGATCCTCGGCCACGCCACGCCGCCCGGCTATCGCCGTGCGGTGCCGCGGCCGCGGCCCAAGATCGGGCCGTTCCTGGATGTCATCCGCCAGATCCTCGAGGACGACAGGAAGGCCCCGAAGAAGCAGCGGCACACCGCCGTGCGGATCTTCGAGCGGCTCCGCGACGAGCACGGCTACGAAGGGCGGTCTGACCGTCGTCAAGCAGGCCGTCGCCGACTGGAGGAAGCGATCGGCCGAGGTCTTCGTCCCGCTGGCCCACCCGCCGGGCGAGGCCCAGGTCGACTTCGGAGAGGCCGAGGTCACCCTCGACGGCCGGGCCGCCAAGGTGGCGATGTTCGTCATGACGTTGCCGTACTCCGACGCGATCTTCTGCTGGCCTTCCCGCGCGAGTGCACCGAGACGTTCCTCGAGGGCCACGTCCGTGCCTTCGACTTCTTCGGCGGCGTGCCGCGGCGGATCAGCTACGACAACCTCAAGATCGCCGTCGCGAAGATCGTCGGCGGCCGGGACCGCAAGCTCACCGGCGAGTTCGTGCGGCTGAAGAGCCATTACCTGTTCGAGTCGCACTTCTGCCGGGTCCGCCGCCCCAACGAGAAGGGGCACGTCGAGGAGCTCGTCGGCTACGCGCGGCGCAACTTCCTCGTCCCGGTGCCGGCGGTCTGGGATGGCCTGGAGTCGCTCAACGCGGTGCTCGAGGCCCGCTGCCGCGCCGACCTGGAGCGGACGACCTGGGGCAAGCCGACGAGCAAGGCCGAGCGGCTCGAGGAGGAGCGGCCGGCGCTGCTGCCGCCGCCGGCCGAGGCGTTCACGGCGGCGCGGGTCGAGCCGCGGTCCGTCGACTCGTTGTCGCTGGTCAGCTTCGAATGCAACGACTACTCGGTGCCGACGGAGTATCGCCTATCACGAGGTGACGGTCGTCGGGACGGTGGATCAGGTCCGCATCGCGTCGGGCGACCGCGTCGTCGCGACCCACCGTCGGTGCTGGGGCCGCGAGCAGGTCATCTTCGACCCGGTCCATTACCTGGCCCTGCTCGAACGCAAGCCCGGGCGCTCGACTTCGCCACGCCGCTTGCGGGCTGGGAGCTGCCGGACTGCTTCGGCATCCTGCGGCGCCGGCTCGAGGCCGAGCTCGCCGGCGCGGGGACGCGGGAGTACATCAAGGTGCTCCGCCTGCTGGAGTGGGCCGACCCCGGCGAGCTGACCGGCGCCGTGGAGCGGGCGCTGGATCTGGGCACGCCCGACGCCGACGCGGTCCGGCTGATCCTCGAGCACCGCCGCGAGCGGCCGGTCGGGTTGTTCTCGCTCGACGGGCGTCCGCACCTCAAGTCGGTGGCCGTTCCGATCCCCGACCTCTCGGCCTACGCGGCCTGTGCGGGGGTGGCCTCATGAAGAAGACTCGAAACCAAGAGCACGGTGCTGCTGAAGCACCACCTCAAGGCGCTGAAGCTGCCGACGATGCATTGCCGAGTGCGAGAAGGTGGCGGCGCGGTGCGCCAAGGACAACGTCGATCACCTCGGCTTCCTGCTCCAGCTCTGCGAGCTGGAGCTGATCGAGCGCGAGCGGCGGGCGGCCGAGCGTCGGCTCAAGGCCGCGCGGTTCCCGACGATCAAGACGCCTGGACACGTTCGACTTCGCGGCCGCAGCCGTCGGTGAACAAGCTGCTGGTGCCGAGTTGATGCGGTGCGAGTACATCGAGCGACGTGAGAACGTGATCCTGATTGGCGGGACCGGGACTGGGAAAACGCACCTGGCGACGGCGTTGGCGGCCGAGGCGTGCGGCCGCGGCAAGCGGGTGCGGTTCTACCGGGTGACGGAGCTGGTCACGCAGCTGATCGAAGCTCGGGAGGAACGGCAGCTGGCGCGGTTGAAGACACAGCTGGCCAAGCTGGACCTGCTGGTGCTCGACGAGCTTGGCTACGTGCCGACGAGCAAGGTGGGCGCGGAGCTGCTCTTCGACGTGATCAGCACGGCCTACGAGCGGACCAGCCTGATCGTGACGACGAACCTGCCGTTCGAGAAGTGGACGGAGGTGCTGGGCAGCGAGCGGCTGACCGGGGCGACCCTCGACCGGCTGACCCACCGCTGCACGATCATCGAGACGGGCCGGGACAGCTACCGGCTGAGGGAGGCGCGACGGCGGCGCGGGCGTGCGAAGCCCGAGGGCCGGCCGTCGGCCGTCGACGACGGGCCGATCGAAGGGTAACTTGAACTCACCGGGCGCCACGGTCTTCGACCGACCCGCGCGACGGTTTCTCGCCGACGGTCACACCTGGGAGGGCCGTGGCGCGGTCCACATGGCCGAGGTGGTCCCCAACCTGCGTCCGAGGGGCGGGAGTGGCGCTATGGGGCGCATAGGCGGCGGGGCGCTGTCTGCATCGCCCTCTCGGCCCGGCCAGGCTATGCTCGCGCCATCCCCCGGAGGCCCAAGCGATGCGACTGCCCCGATTCTCGATCGCCGGGCTCATGGCGCTGACCGCGCTGATCGCCCTGGATTGCCTGGCGACGCGGGTCGGCTGGGACTCCAACGATGTTCGCGTCGCCCTGCTCTATTTCGGGGTCCTGCCCTGGCTCAACGTCCTCCTGATCGGTCTGGCCGTCCTGCGGGGTCGGCGGCGGAGGGGTGAACCGACCGCGTTCCTCGTCGGCTTCGAGGCCTTCGGCTGGTCGGTCCTCGTGTTCTCCGTGACCCTGATCTTCGGCTTCACCGCCGCATGCGCGTCGGCCATCGAGGGTCTGGACCGCCTCCTGGGCCCGCTGATGGACGTCGTACCCCCGCTGGGGTTCGTGGCCGCCATCGCGATCGCCATTGCGATTCTGTGCTTCCACAGCTCATCGCGGCCGTCGTCGGGGGATTGCTCTCGCGACGGTACCGGGTGCGGATCGAGCGCCGGGAACCGGTGGGGGTCGGGCCGTGAGGTTCCCCCGCGTGCGGTTCACGGTGCGGCGGATGATGGTCGCGGTGGCCTTGGCGGGGATCGTCTTCGCGGCTCTCGCGGTCATCGAACGCCGCCGTGAGCGGGGCAGATACGCGACGGTCTGGGTCGTCAACCGGAGAACCGCCCCGCTGGAGGGGGTCACGGCCTCGTACCGCGGCGGGAAGCACGCCTTTCCTCCCGTCCCACCGGGCGAGCGGATCGGCTGGACGATACGCGTCGAGGCCGAGGTCGACGTCCGGGTCGAGATGGGACCGGGCAGAGGGGCGATGTTCGGCGCGGTCCGAGGTGGTAGCCAGCCGACGGTCACTGTTGGAGATTGATTCGGGGTGCCTGAGCGGCCCGACCCGTCCGAGCCCGAGTGAGCCGAGTTGACCATCCCCCGCCGCGTCCTACGGTCCCGCGACGCCCGGGAGGGCGACCCAACGCCTAGGGCTTCTGAATGATCGAAACGAATGATCGGGGCGGGTACAGACCCGGGGTACCGCTATCGGGGGCCACGCTCAGAGGGCTCCCGACGATCGGGACCCCGCTTGGCGGCGCGACGTAAAACGACGTCGCGTACGTTGGGACGTGCACCGTCGGGTCCCGGGGAAAAATGCCCAGCGTCATCGGCAAGTTGAGGTTCGGTGCGTTGAGGATGAACTCGGCCACGACGCGCTCAGAGTTGGCCATGATGGGGGGAGCCGGCGGAGGGACGGTGACCGTCCCGAGGCTCGCCGTCGAGAGCATCAGCCGGCCCTCGGCGCGTTCCACGCCCGGGGATGACTTGCGGCTCCGCCGCGGCGGGTGGCCGCCCGGGCGGCCGAGCGTCTCGTTCATCCGGGCCATGAGGCTTCGCATGGGTCTCTCCGCCCGTCGCTTTGCAAAGGCTGCCGTCTCGCACGCACTCACCCGGGCAAGCAGTCGAATAAAGAAATGTGACGGTTGTTTCCGCTGTAAGGTACGCGAATGCCTTTCGACAGGACTTACTCCCCGCCCCGCCCCGTGTGACGGCCGTCCCCGGCGTGCGGCGGCGAATCCCGGAATGCGCTCGGCCGGTTCCGGCTGGTCCCCGACCTGGTGCGGCGGCTCGGCGTGCCGCCGGGGACGGTCTACAGCTGGGCCCGCCGGGGAGTGGTCGCCTCGCGGCGGATCGGCGAGGGTGGAGTTCGGCGGCTTGTGGTCACCGGCCTGGGAGAGAGGCCGGATCTCGAGTCGATCCGGCGGCTCATCGGGAATGAGGAGGACGTCCATGGCCGGTCGACGCAACCCGCAGAAGTGTGACGATGGGGGCAATCCGGTGACGTCTCTTGGCTGATCGCCAGCTTACGGCAGACCTGCTCGACCGGCGTGCCGGCCTCGGCCTGGCGCAGCGCGAAAGCGATCTGCTCCTCGGTGAACTTGCTCTTCTTCATCGCCTCGGTCCTCCGAAACCAAGGCCGATTATCCCATAAAGGCTCTCAAATGCGATGGGCCAACTCTAGGGGTCAAGCGCACCGCAATCCTCACATTGCGGTCGGACTCGGCCAAGGGGGCAAGGTCATCTGCCCAAGAGCCCGATCGGCCAGGCGATCGCCTACGCCCAGTCGAACTGGACCGCGCTGTGCCGCTACCCCGAGCACGCGGCGTTGAGCATCGACAACAACCTCGCCGAGAGGATGCTCCGCGCCCAGGCGATCGGTCGCCGGAACTGGACGTTCCTCGGGAGTGACCGTGGCGGCCGGACCGCGGCCGTCCTGTACTCCGTGACCGGCACTTGTAGGCACCACGACATCGACCCCTTCGCCTACCTCGGGGACGTCCTCGGCCGCCTGCCGTCCCATCGAGCCGAACGGCTTCATGAACTGCTACCCGACGTCTGGTTCGTGTCGCATCCCTCGGCACGGCGCAAGACAGCCGCGTGAATCGGCCGCTCGGGGGCGCGGAGCCGGTGGCGTCCGATCCGGGCGTATCCGGGCGTGGAGGCGATTCGCTCGCGATCTCCCATTCTCGGACCCAGAATAGGACCAGGCGGATAGGTCTCATCGAACCACGGATTCTGCTGACCACCCCAGGGACAAAGCCCTGCCCCCTGTCCCGCCGGTAACGCCCCCGGGTTACTCGGACGCGCCCTTCGGGGTGAAACCGGGATCGAGGAAATGGGGGTCAGACGTGATGACCCCCATGGCAGGTTCTTCGACTCAAGTCGCGGGCCAATGACGACCCGCTCGGTGGACTCGTCGGCCGCCTTCGCCGGTCGAGCCGCGCCGATGGTCTACTCCGTTACCAATCAGAGCCCGCGATCACCTCCCCGCCGGCCCGCGTGGCCAGGCGGACGAGGACCCGCAGGTCCAGGCCGTCCTTCAGGAAGTGCACCGACCCGTCGGCGAACAGGAAGTTGGCACCGCCCGCGTGGAAGCTGTAAGGCTGCTGGTTGTTGGAGCAGTTGATCGCACACGACCCCAGCGGCGTCTTGCCGTCGTCGCCGGCGCCCCAGATCACGACCGGGTTGGCGCTGGAGGCCCAGGGGCCGCCGAAGGCGAACGCGTCGGGAGCCAGGCGACCCGCCCGCCACGATTCCGGCCGCCCGGCGTCTTCGGCGACCAAAAGCGTGTTCGATGTACCGTCGGGGATCTCGGCCAGGCTGCACATGACGTTCGTCGCGAGGATTCCCTGATTATTCCCCGCGTCGACAAGCCCCAGCTGCGC
>CAWFXY010000036.1:0-44503 GCA_963819805.1 uncultured Planctomycetota bacterium
GTCCCCGGCTATGACCACGACCAAGAAGACCTGCACCCTCCGCTCCGGCATCCGCGCTCCCTGCGCCTCGCAGAGGCCGAGGTTGTTCACGTCGGCATCGATGTCCATAAGGCGAGCTATCACGTCGCCGTCCTCAGCGACGCCCGCGGACTGGTCGCCACCTGGGTCCAGCCCGCCGACCCGAATGCCCTCATCGAACGGCTCCGCCCGATCGCCCGGCAGGTCGCCCATGTCGTCTACGAGGCGGGCCCGACCGGCTTCGGGCTGGCGCGGAGGCTGCGGGCCGCGGGGCTGGACGCCGAGGTCATCGCCCCCTCGAAGGTCCCTGCGATGCCGGGCCCGCAGGCCAAGAGCGACCGGCTCGACTGCCGGAAGCTGGCCACCTTCGCCCAGAAGGGCCTTCTCCGAGCCGTACGCGTCCCCACCGAGTCGGAGGAGGCCGACCGTCAGGTGGTGCGGCTCCGCGAGCAGCTGGCACGCAAGCTCCGCGTCGCCCAGCAGCAGATCAAGGCGTTCCTCCTGCAGCACGCCATCGCCGAGCCCGCCGGCCTGACTTACTGGTCGAGGCGAGGCGTCGAGGCGCTGCGCCGGCTGGAGATCGGGCCGGAGCTGCGGTTCTGCCTCGACGTGATGCTCGACGAGCGCGACCACGCCGCGGCGAAGTCGACCGCGCCTCACGGCGGCTCGAGGAGTTGGCCAAGGCCGAGCGGCATCAGGCCGCCGTCGCGTCGCTCCGCTCGGTGCCGGGGGTGGGCCCGATCACCGCGATGACCTTCCGGGTCGAGCTGCACGAGCCGGGTCGGTTCGCCGACGGCGGCCAGGTGGCGCGGATCATCGGCCTGGCCCCGCAGGTCTCGCAGAGCGGCCCGACACGGCGCGAGGGCCGGCTGCTGAAGTCGGGCAACGCGCGGCTGAGGACCGCCCTGGTCGAGGCCGCCTGGCGGTGGGTGGCCGGGGACGAGGCGGCGGCGAGGAAGTACCGCCAGCTGGTCGCCGCGACCGGCAACGGCAAGAAGGCGATCGTCGCGATGGCCCGCCGCCTGGCGATCCTACTTTGGCGGCTGGTCGTCCGCGGCGAGACCTACCAGGCGGCCGCCTGAGGCCGACCGGATGTGACCGCCCCGCCCGAGCGGATGTCGGACGTCGCGAGCTGGCCCCGAGTCATCGAGGATCTGCGAGTGAGGTGACCGCGTGGAGCCCCCGGCGGGCTATGGCCCGCGTAAAAAGATGGCGGCCCTCGTTCGCGATCGCAGACCCTACCCTGTGCCCCGAGCACGCATAGCAGGCTGATCCTCGAGCATCACGGGACCGATCCGCGTCGCTTGACAACCGGCCTCATAGCAGGGGCGCTCGGGCTAGAGGACCACGGCCAACTGCCGCCCGAGCTTCAGCGGCGCGTCCACGAGGAGGTCGAGCAGACCAAGTGTCGCAGCGGCTGGCCGGCGAAGAAGACGCTGGCGACCCTGGGCGTCGCGGCGCGGAGCTACTACCGCTGGCTCAAGGAGGAGGCGTGGGCCGGGGATCGGCCGGCCGAGCCGTCGCCGCCGGTCTCGCCGTACGAGGCGCTGTCCGAGGAGAAGCAGGCCGTGCTCGCCTTCGCCCGCAAGCGCCCCGAGCTGCGGCATCGGGAACTGGCCTGGAGGATGGTCGACGAGGACGTGGCGTACCTCAGCCCTTCGACGGTCTACCGCATCCTGAAAGCGGCGGACCTGGTCTGTCCGTGGCGGCGGCGTACCAGGCGGAAGAAGGCCCAGGAGGAGAAGGCGTCCCGGCCCGATCAGCGGTGGAGCACCGACCTGATGCACGTACAGGTCGCCGGCCGGGTCTACTACGTCGTGGCGTTCCTCGACGAGTACTCGCGGTATATCGTGCACCACGAGCTGCTCTCGGGGATGGACGGGCTGACGGTGAGCCGGGCGGCGCAGAAGGCGATCGAGACGTTGCCCGAGGGGCCCGACGGCAAGCCGGCGGTGACGCCCTTGATCCGCTCGGACAACGGGAGCTGTTACATCTCGAAGGAGTTCCGGGCGGTGCTCCGGGAGAACGGCCTGGGGCACCATCGCATCCGGCCGCATTGCCCTGAGGAGAACGGGCTGATCGAGCGTGCCAACCGGACGCTCCGCGAGGCGTTGGACGGGGAGGAGCTGACCGACTTGTTGACGGCCGGTCGCGTGCTGGCCCGGCTGGTGCGCGCGGTACAACGAGGAGCGGCTGCACAGCGCGTTGGGCTACCTGCCGCCGTGGGAGTTCTACCGGGGCGAGCCGTCGCGGCGGTTCGAGGAGCGGCGGATCAAGCTGTCCCAGGCCAGGCATCGCCGCCGGGAGCGGAACCTGGAACGGCGTCAGGGGACCTTGCCACTGGAAGGGGGGAGGCTGTTACTTCCGACCGAGGCCGGTTTGTGCCACTACGGTTGAAACGCTACATGGCTTATCGGCAGTGCTCGGTCGCTGGCCGCTCGATGTTGGGGTTGAAATCGGCGGGTCGTAGACGGTCGACGCGAGCCCTGGACGGCCAAACCTTCAGGAAATCCGCCGGGCGCTCCCCGGGGGGCCATCGCCAAGTGCAGGGCCGATTATCCAGGTCGGCACGTCGAGCCTCGTGTATTCGGGGTACATCTTGCGGGCGTGGTCCTCGAACCGTCCGGGGTCGGTTGCCTCGGGGGCAAGAATCAGCATCGCAACGACCGTCCCGCACCGGTCGCACGGGATGACCTGGCTCTCGACCAGTTCTCGAGTCGGCGGGGGCTGAGGCGGCCGTGGGGCCGCCTCGTACTCGGGCACGGTGCCGGTCCGCGATTCGAGACCGGCCCAGTGGAGTTTCCGCCATCTTGCGCGACGGGTTTAATTTTCTTACCGAACGGTTCGATATCCTCTTGACGTGCGGATTTCGACCGCGTACTATTCGAACCGTTCGGTTCAAAAAGCCCCATCGCAGGGGCTGGCCTTGCTGAAGTGGTAACGGGTTTCAGCAGGCGGGCCCGGTTCGCCCAGGACCGGTTTTTCATCCCGTTAAGGAGGGCGTTTCGATGAACCGTTTCGTCGCGTTGGCGTTGGTGAGCACGGTGGCGCTGTCCGGGGCCTCACACGCCTTCGGGCAAGAGAAGAAGCCCAGCGAAGCCGAGATCACCAAGCTGCTTCCCGGGGAGTGGGTCGGCAAGGTGAACACGCCCAAGGTCACGGGCAACCTCGAATCCGCATTCGTCAAGGACGGCACCTACACCCTGAAGGGGAAGCTCAAGATGGGGGACAAGGAGATCCCGATCGACGAAGCTGGTACATGGAAGGTGACCGAAAACCGTCTCGTTCTGACGCCCAAGAACCCGCCTGAGGGCAGCCCCAAGACGAAAGAGTTGACCATTGGTGAGATCAGCGACACGACCTTCAAGATGAAGGACCACCGTCAGCAGGTTGAATCGAGCTGGACGAGGGTCAAGGAGTGACGTGATCGACCTCGGGCCTCTTTCCCGGCGAATGCGTTCGTTCGCGGTCGCGGCGAACGCATTCGTCTGATCAGGCCGGCGGCCATTCTGCCGCATCTATTGAATCATCATCTTCGCGGTATCGGGGCGGCGGGTTAGGACTCGTCCGGCCGGTGCATTTATCGTCGCTTGCGGGATCGCACCGGCCAACTCTCCATCGCCATGTCCACCACTCCGAAAAGTTGCTCCTGCGTCCCCCCGTTACCTTCGCCACCGCTCCGATGGCTGCCGACTGGAGCGACCGAGTTCGCGAAGTGGGACTTGGACCCATCGGTGGCGAGAGGAAGTCATCGCTTCGGCTTGCCGATGGCCTCCAGACGCGGCAGGAGCAACAAGTCGGCCGCCTCCTCGGCATCCCTGAGGAGCGTCTTGCGCGGCGTGCCTATCTGCGCACGCATGGTAAGGCCACGAGCAAAATCGGTGAGCTGGCTTGCGCGGACGGCCACGGGAAAGTCGGACGGGATTTCTCCGGCGGTGATCCCGTCCCGGAAACGACCTTCCACCAGCGCCGCCCCGCCGGCGGCGGCGTTCTGCAGGAACTGCCGGACCTCGGCGTCGTCCACGAGCGGCGCGACGCACACGAGGAGACATCCCGGGGCGCATCCTTTCTCGGTCGCGCTTTCGACGGCGTGCCTGAGGAAGCGGACGAGCGACTCGCGAAGCGTCCGCGGCGACAGCAGCGCCTTGGCGGCGAGGGCGCCTTTCTTCTCCGCATAAGCCTTGAGGACGCGCAAGAACAACGTCCGCTTGTCGCCGAAGACGGCATACAGGCTCGGCCGTCCCACGCCCATCCCGGCGACGAGATCGTCGATCGTCGCCCCGTCGTAGCCCTTCGCCCGGAACACCCGAGTCGCTTTTTCCAGCGCCTCCCCCTCGTCGAAGCTGCGCGGCCTTCCACGCGGCCTAGCGTTCTTTTGAACCATGTAGTTCAAAACTCCTTGACAATGGCCATCTTGCCTATTATCATACCGGACCGTTCGAAATTAGCAAGCCGCCCCCGGCCGCGCGGGGCCTCACGACTCGACCTTCACCCTTCTCCACGGAGCCGCCATGGAACATTCGATCGCACTCGTCACCGGCACCACCTCCGGGCTCGGTTATGCGGCAGCCAGCATGCTCGCCGCCGAGGGCTGCCGCCAGGTCATCGTCACCGGCCGCAGCCTGGCCCGGGTCCAGGAAACAGCCGCTCAGCTCGCGGCTGAGACCAAGACCCGGGTCTTCACGCCTCTGGAGTTGGATCTGAACGCGCCAGCCAGCGTTCAGGCCGCCCTCGCCTCGCTCGTCAAGCGAGAGCTGCCGATCGATTTCCTACTGCTCAATGCCGGATTGGTCCCAACCAAGAAGCGCGTGATCACTGCGGCGGGCGTTGAGGCTTCTCAGGCCCCGCTGATCGGCCATCATCAACTGACTGTCGGGTTGCTCCGCGCCAACCTGCTGAGCCCCGACGCGCGGATTGTTACCGCCGGCGCGGAGCCTGCCCGCGGGGGCGTACCCATGTTCAAGTACACCGACGTGCCAGCCTTCGCGGCCAAATACTACCGGGGCGACCAAACCGCGGCTGTTGAAGCCCTGCTGCGCAACGGGCCGAACGTGAGGTACGTGCCCAACAATGCGTATGCCGACGCGAAGCTCATCATCGCTTGGTGGACCGCGGCGCTGGCCCGCCGGCTGCCCGCCGGCATGGCCGTGTACGCCGTCTCGCCCGGTGGGGCGACCGCCACCAAGGTGGTGCGAAACGCTGGCCCGTTGTTGAAATATCTGTTTATCCCGATCGTGAACCTCATTCCCGGCATGAATCAGACGCCGGAGACCGCGGCCCGTCGGTACCTCCAGGCGTCGGAGTTCGGAACCGACGTCTCAGGGCAATTCTTCGCCTCGGCTCAGGGGAAGTTCTCAGGCCCAATTGAGGCGCAGAGCCACCCACACCTCCACGATCGCGCCAGCCAGGAAGCCGCGTGGCAGGCCGTCGTCAAGGTCTCCGGCGTCGATTTCTCTTCCGCAGCAACTTAAGAGCGGTGTCGGACCGCTGAGCTTTGTCGACTATGAAGCCGTGTGGCGGTCAAGCGTCTCGCTCGTGATCCTTCCCTTTCGGGCCGATCCCTTCACCGCGTCGTCACGCCGTCGGTTCCCTTCGACTATCCGAGGTCGCGGCCCGTGTCGTCGGGCCTCGGGGCCGGCCTCACTCATCCGATGCGACCCGTCGCTCATTCGTTAGGCCGTCCTGACATCGGCCCATGCGGGCCGATGCCGGACCGACAAAGCTGCGAGCTGGCGGGCACGTTCCCTCGGGCGGACCTCACGGTGACTCGATCGACCCCCTCGCGCTCGTGGTCAGTGGCTCATCGGGGCCGGCGGCCGGGCGCGGGTCAGCCGGCCGCCGCCAGCCGCTCGTCCCAGGCCGTGCCGTGCCGCAGCATCGCCCAGCACCGCACCAGCAGCTTCCGCGCCACCGCCACCAGGGCCTGCTTGCGCCGGGTCGCCTGACCCTTGCTGATCCGGGCCAGCGTCCGCGCCGCCCAGCCGTTGTACCGCTGCATCAGCCAGGCCGCCTCGACCAGCGCCTTGCGCAGCAGGCCCGGGCCGCGGCGGGTGATCCGGCCCCGGCGGTCCATCTCGCCGGACTGGAACTGCCGCGGCACCAGCCCGGCGTAGGCCGAGACCTCGCCGGCGGTGCGGAACCGCGTCGCGTCGCCGAGGTGGGCCACGACCACCTCGGCGGTGCGCGGCCCGACGCCGGGGATGGTCCGCAGCAGCCGCACCCGCTCGTCGGCCTCACCCAGCGCGTCGAGCCGCCGCTCGGCCTGCTCGATCAGCGCCGTCAGGGCCCGCAGCTCGTCCAGCTCCAGGCGCCAGCTCGCCGCGCCACAGCTCCTCCGGGCCGCACTCGCCCAGCGGCCGGGCCAGCGACGGCGATCAGCAGCAGGCCGGCCTTGGTCCAGGCGCGATGGCCGGCCGGCAGCAGGACGCCGTGCCGCTGGCAGAGCGCCCGGATGCGGTTCTGGGCGGCGGTGCGGCGGCCGACCAGGCGGTCGCGGTACTCGACCAGGGCGCGGTACTCGCGGGCCGCCTTGCTGGGCATCGGCACGGTGGGCAGCTCGCCGAGGGCGGCCATGCGGGCGAGCTTCAGGGCGTCGTCGCGGTCGGTCTTGCGCTTGACCTTCCTCCAGGACCAGGCCTCGTTCATCGGGTTGGCCACCGCGTAGGGCAGCCCCAGCTCGGCGCAGGTGTCGGCGACCCAGCCGGCGACGGTGCAGGTCTCGAAGACGACCAGGCCGGGCCGCTCGGCCTCCAGGAGCTTCCTGAGGTCGGCCGGGTCGGTGTGGATGGTGGTGAAGCGGGCGGCGGTCGTCTCGGTGTCATAGCAGGCAGGCGACGCTCTTGAACTTGCCGAGGTCGAGGCCGAGAATCGTGGCTCATCCGCGTGGCTCCTCTCGGGGTGAGTGTCAGGGAGATGTCACACCTCAAGGATACCCGCCTCGAGGGGGCCACGCGGCTTACATGGATTCTTTAGACCGTAAAACACAACTCTCTCAAAGGGCGGGATTCCGGCTGTTTCCACGACCCGGACAGGGGTTGTGTTTTACGGTCTTAGGCAGCACAGATGTTACGCGACCGAGGCTTCACGTTCGGGACGTTCGCTGGCGTCTGCGGGACGGAATTCACGCCGTTCGCCGGGAGCACGGGGCGTTACGATCCGAACAAGACTGAGGCGGCGTTGGCCGCGTTGCATGAGGATCGGCCGTTCGTCGTCCGGGTGTACGGGGTGTATCACGGCAAGGGAGTGGTCGGACATGCGACGCCGCCCGACTTCGCGCGATTCGCGGGCGGGCGACGTGCGATCGAGTACGTGCTGGCTTACCGTTCGCAGGACGGCGATGTCGTCGACTGGTGCGGAGTGATCGAACGGGAACTCGCGACGTTCGGGTCGTCGATCGCGGCGGTGCAGATCGGGGAGGAGGCGAACAACCCCGATCCGGACACGGGAGGAGACGGCGCGTCGCCGAACGTGCTCGAAGCGATCGTGGAGGGTGTGAGTGTGGCGAGGCGAGCGATTGCCTCGTCGGGTCGGCGCATCGCGGTCGGTGTCAACGCGGCCCCGTCCTTCGACCCTGCGGATCGGTTCTGGTCGGAACTCGTCGAGCGGGGCGGCGAGGAACTATGCGCCTCGCTCGATTACGTCGGCATTGACTTCTTCCCCGACGTGTTTCGCCCGCTGCCCGCTGCGACGTTCCGGGACGCGGTCGTTGGTGTGCTGACCCACTTCCGGAACACGCTCGTGTCGGCGGGTATCGCGCCGACGACGCCGTTGCGGGTGACGGAGAACGGCTGGCCCACCGGGCCGAAGCGCCCCGCCGAGCGACAGGCGGAGGTCTTGGAGCAGGTCGTGCGTGCGGTGCATGCCGAACGCCAACGGCTGAACGTCACGCATTACGAATACTTCGGCCTGCGCGATGCGGACAACGCTGACGACGCCGTGCTCGGCGAATGGGGGTTGGTCCGGGCCGACTACGCGCCCAAGCCCGCATTCGATGTCTACCGCCGCCTGATCGCCGAACTTACAACGCCATCACAGGTCGCCTCTCAAGGAGCTGTCTCCGGCGAGTCGCCGTAAGGGCTGATGAGGTCGGGGTCTCGGGCGGGTCGGCCGGAGGGGCGATCTCCAGCTCCTCACCCCCGGTAGGTCCGCGCAGCGGACGGAATGGTTAACCTCGCGCTGCAGCGGACCCCGCACCGCCGCGGCGCTTTCGCTGCTATCATCGCGTCTCTCGGCGGTGCGGGTCCGCTGAGCTTGGGCGTCAGGCGTCGGGGGGGCGTTACGTGGATCTGATCATTTTGCCGATCGTTGTCTCGGTATTCGGCGCCGGCCTGTTCATTATCACCGTCGCGATAGGCGGGGTGATGACTCTGAGGCAGGCGACCGTACCGCTGGGCAAGACAATCCTCGTCTATTCGTTCTTCGGTTCGTCGCTCGGGTTGGTGTGTTGCTGGCTCGCCTACGCCGCCCTCCGGCTCGTCTGGTCCTGGGATGGCCTTTCGATCCGCCTGGGAAATGGGCACGTCATAGACCTCCCGATGACGCTCTTCTGCGTGAGTGGCCCGTTCGGCGTCGCGATCGGCGTGTTCCTGGCTGGCCGGTCCCTCCGAGCCGGGCGAGGGCATGCATCTGCGCCATCCGTCCGATCGGAGCGTCTTTTCGTCAGCGCGAGCGCGGTCGCCTTCGGCACCCTGTGGATGTTCATGGCCGGGGGCCTCGATGCCAAATCCGCCGGCGGTGGACTCATTGCCGCAGCCGGCGTTGCCCTGATTCTCGCCGGGGTCCGTCTCAAGCGGCCCCATCCCGGCGCGAATCCGTCGGCCGAAGTTTCGCCTCCTGGGGACCGGGAGCCTCCCGATCCTGACGAGGTCCGAGCGATCGTCCGCAGGTCCTGAGTTCCTCCAACGTTGCACCGCCTCTCCTCTCGCCGCCGCGGGCCCGGCCCGCCTCCGGGCGCACTCCGATCATCCGGTCTTCTCGGCGGGCCGGTGCGCTGAGCGTTCGTGTCAGGCGGCTCCGTCGCAACCGGGAGGGCCGAGCGATGCCGCGAGTCCGGTTCACCGTGCGGCGGCTGATGATCGCGGTGGCGGTCTTCGCCCTGGTCCTGGGAGGACTCGTCGCGCGGGGCAGGCATCTTCGTCATGTCGGCGACGAATTCGAGAGAAAGGGTCGCGAACTGTACTCGAAATACAGGCGTGGGGACCGGATCGATAAATCGACCGTCGAAGAGAACCGTTGGCTCTTCTACTATCTAAATATGCGGTACAAGTATCGGGAGGCCGCCCGCTACCCTTGGCTCCCCGTCGGGCCCGACCTGCCCGAGCCGTACTGAGCCCGCCTAACCTCGCGAAGAATTTGACCCTTCGGGACGTGGCGAAGGAGGCGAAGGTCACGTTCACCTACCTGAGCAAGATCGAGAACCAGAAGCTTTCATTCGGCGAGTTCCCCAGCAACGAGATGATCCTGAAGCTCGCCCGCGCGCTGGACGAGGACCCTGACGAACTGCTCCTGCTCGCCGAGAAAATCCCCGACTCGATTCGAAAGCGCGTTCTTCAACGGCCAGATGTCTTCCGCAGGATGGTGGAGTTGGACGACGCAGCCCTCGACCGCCTAATGGCCCACATCGAAGAGTAGAGACGTTTACAAGGGCGGTTTGGCACCTCGAGGTTCAATAGCCTTCCGAATCTGGTGGGCCACATCGCTCCGGGGCGTCGTCCTGCTCGACGTAGGCGCCGAACAGCCCGGCGAGGATGCTCACGGTCGAGCCGAGGAGGGTGTCGATGGTCTGCCTTGAGGTGAGGGAGACTGGCCGAGCGACGAGCCGACGGGGGGCCGTCCGGGGCATTCGGACGGGCATCCGGCGTGCCGGCCGCACCGATCGCGCCGTTCTCCCCTGGCCACGGGGATGCGGCGCGTGTGCAATGCCAGCTCAGGAGAGCCGGTCGAGGTCCCGGACAACGAGGTCGACGCTCATCTGGGAAATCCCGGGTTAATATTGCCTGCACGACGCGGCAATAACGCCGCAGATGTTCCGAATAGGGAACGGTGTCCGGCCCGAATTGGCCGACGGGCCAGGGCGAAGGGACCGCCCTGGAGCCGGCCCCGCCCAACGAACCCAGACGTCCCGAGAAAGTCGCATGCCCATGCACCATCGCGCCCTTGCCCCGTTCCTCCTGGCGGGGACGATCGCCATGCCCCCGCCCGCCCCGGCGCCGGCACAGACGGCGGGCAAGCCGGCGCCACGAGAGCTCGCCGACTGGGTGAAGGCGAGCAGTCAGAACGCGAAGCTCATGGTCGAGCTGATGGCGAAGATCCAGCCCGAGGCCGCGGCCAGCCTCGGAGTCGAGGGCTATGACGACCAGATCTCCGACATGACGCCGGGCTTCATCGGTCGGCAGTTGAAGGCGATCCGCGAGGTCCGCGAGGAACTCGCCCGCCGCCTCCCGGGCGAGGCCGACGCACGCGTCAAGCAGGACCTGGAGATCCTCATCAAGACCGCCGACGACATGATCAAGCAGACCGAGCTGTCGGACCGGCTGGAGGTCCCTTACGTCAGCCTCGCCGAGCTGATGTTCGGGTCGTTCCGCGGCCTGCTCGACGACCAGGTCGCGGCCTCCCGGCATCCCGCGGCGGCCGTCCGATTGCGGAAATACGCCGGCCTGGAGCCGGGCACGAAGCCGATCACCGAGCACGTCATCGCCCTTGTCCGCGAAAGGATGGCCGACCCCAAGTTGCTGCCCCCGGTCAAGTCGAAGGTCGAGAAGGACCTGGCCCAGGCGACCTTCTTCGTCGCCGGGATCGGCAAGCTCTGCGAACGATTCAAGGTCCCGGGCTTCGGGCCGGCCTACGAGACGCTCAAGGGGCAGCTCGCGGCGTGGGACGGATTCGTCAGGTCCGAGGTCCTGCCCCGGTCTCGCGAAGACTTCCGGATGCCGCCGGAATTGTACGCGCACGCACTCGACCAGATCGGCATCGACATTCCGCCGGCCGAGCTAGCGTCCAGGGCCCATCTGGCGTTCGCCGACATCCAGGAGCAGATGCGGGTCGTCGCGGCCGAGGTCGCCAAGGACAAGGGCCTGCCATGGGCCCACTACCGGGAGGTGATCCGGGCTCTCAAGAAGGATCAGGTTGTCGGCGAGGCGATCCTGGCCCTCTACAAGGAGCGGCTCGGGCAGATCGAGGCGATCATCCGGGACAAGCAGATCCTCACGTTGCCGAATCGACCGGCCCGAATTCGTCTCGCGACCGAGGCCGAGAGCGCGGCGACCCCCGCACCCAACATGCATCCCCCCCGGTTGCTGGGCAACACGGGCGAGGTCGGCGAGTTCGTGCTCCCGCTCGACGTCCCCGACAAGTCGGGGAAGAAGCAGAAGTTCGACGACTTCACGTTCGCCGCCGCCTCCTGGACCCTGACGGCCCGCGAGGCCCGGCCCGGCCACGAGCTACAGTTCTCGGCGATGATGGAACAGGGCGTCTCCGACGCCCGGGCCCTCTTCGCGTTCAATAGCACGAACGTCGAAGGGTGGGGCCTCTACTCCGAATGGCTGATCGAGCCGTATGAGCCGGCCGACGGCCGTCTGATCTGCTACCAGCACCGCCTGATGCGCACCGCCCGCGCCTTCCTCGACATCGAGCTGCAAACAGGCAAGATCACCCGCGAGCAGGCGATGAAGATTCTCAAGCATGACGTGGTGCTCTCGGACGCGATGGCCGACCAGGAGGTCGAGCGCTACACCTTCTGGGCACCCGGTCAGGCCAATGCCTATTTCTACGGGTATTCCCGCCTCCGCGAGCTGCGCACCGAGGCGGAGAGTGTCATGGGGAGCCGGTTCAACGCCAGGGCGTTCCACGACTTCGTCCTCGCCGAGGGGCTCCTGCCCCCTCGCCTGATGAAGAAGGCCGTGTTCGAAGGGTTCGTGCCCAGGCCGTAGGGGCCTCGCGCGGCGAGCGCACCGCGATGCTGTCGGGTAGCGGGGCGATCCCCCTTTAGATCGCGTCGCTCTTCGACGTGAACAGGAAGTCGCGGGCCCGGATCGCCGGGACGATCATCGGGGAACGCTGCCGGCCTGGACGGGCGACGCTGGTCGCCTCGAGGTTCTTGAGCAGGTTGACCGGGCTGTCGTTGAACCGGAAGTTGTTCACCGGGTGGACGATCTTCCCCTTCTCGACGAGCCAGACGCCGTCGCGGGTCAGCCCGGTGACGGTGGCGTTCAGGGGGTTGACGATGCGGATGTACCAGAACCGGGTGACGAGCAGGGCGCGCTCGGTCTCGGCGATCAGGGCCTCGAGCGACTTGTCGGAGCCTTCGAGGATCAGGCCGCCGGAGAACGGGACGGGCTCGACCTTGGTCTTCCGCGCCCAGTAGCGGTCGACGGCGCAGGGTCCGGACGACGCCGTCCTCGATCCAGGTGGTCCGGCGGGCCGGGAGGCCGCCCGAGTCGCCGCCGCGGCCGGCGCCGAACCGACCGCCGCCGCCGCGGTCCAGGGGCTTGCCGGGATTGCGGCGGTCGAACGGGTCGGAGCGCAGGGTCACGCCGTCGGCGAAGACCTTCTCGCCGACCCGGCTGCCGCCGCCGGGCTTCGAGAGGAAGCTCCGCCCCTCGTCGGCGGAGCGGGCGTTCATCGAGAAGATCAGCCACATCAGCAGGTCGGCGACGGCCGCGGGCTCGAGGATCACGGTGTATCGGCCCGGCGGCAGGTCGCGCGGGTGCGCCGACGACTCGGCCTTGGCCGCGGCGCGGCTCGGCCAGCGCGGCCGCGTCGATGTCCGACGACCCGCGGCGAGGCGAACGCCGCATAGCCCGAGCCGGTGCCGTCGGCGGTCCGCATCGTGGTCGAGTAGGCGGCCGACGTCGAGCGGTGGAAGCCGAAGTTCCCCTTCTTGTTGGCGATCGCCGACGCAGCGCGGCCCGTGTCTCGAAGAAGCCCGAGGCGTTGAGCCCGCCGCTCGCGGGCGCGGTCGAGCGCCGGCTTGACGCCGTCGCGGCGGCGGACCGGGCCGGCCGCCGCCGTGGCCTCGTCGAAGGCGGGGATCTCGGGATAGTCCTGCGGGCCCAGGCCCTCGACCTGCTCCGGGTCGGGCCGCGCCGCGGCCATCAGGGCCTCGCTCCGCGCCACCGCCTCGCGGAGCAGCGACTCGTCCAGCTCGTCGGTCGTCGTCGAGCCGCTCCGCCCGCCCTCGCGGCTGGTGATCTGCGATCCGTGACGGTCCGCGCCGTGCCGGCGGTCGTGACGTCGTTGGCGGCGAACCGCGTGTGCCCCTCCTCCGCCAGCCGGAGCGACACCTCGCACTCGCGCGGCCTTCGAGAACGACAGGATGCGATCGCAGAGCGCCCGCGCCTTCTCGCTGGTCCAGCTCATGTCAGGCGGTCCTCAATACGTTGATCCGTCGGAACCGCGCCGGCGCACACCCGTGGCTCATCGCGTTGATCTGCGGCGGCTGGCCCTTGCCGTCGCGGTCGAGCCCGACGTTCTCCCACAGCGCCTGGCCGCCGATGCCGTCGCACGACGGCCCAGAAGTCCGGCGTGCGGCTCTGGTAGGCGACGTCGGCGATCATGCCCCGGACCTTGCCCCCCTTGATCTCCCAGAAGGCGTCGCCGCCGAACTGGAAGTTGTACCGCTGCTGGTCGATCGAGTACGAGCCCCGGCCGTCGATCAGGATGCCGTCGTCGACGCCCGAGACCAGGTCGTCGAGCGTCACCGGCTTCTCCGACGGCTCGAGCCAGACGTTCGGCATCCGCTGGAACGGGACCGAGGCGTACGAGTCGGCGTAGCAGCAGCCCATCGACTCGGCCTGGCCGATCAGGTGCGCCTGGTCGCGGATCGTCTGGTAGCCGACGAAGATCCCCGCCTTGATGATCGGGAACTGGCGGGTCTTCACGCCGTCGTCGTCGTAGCCGCAGGTCGAGAGGCTCTCGGGCCGGGTCCGGTCGCCGTTGAAGTTGACGATGTCGGAGCCGACGCGGAACTTGCCCAGCTTGTCGGGCGTCAGGAACGACGTGCCGGCGTAGTTCGCCTCGTAGCCGAGGGCCCGGTCGAGCTCGGTGGAGTGGCCGATCGACTCGTGGATCGTCAGCGAGAGGTGGGTCGGCATCAGGACGAGGTCCTTGACGCCCGGGCGAGACCGAGGGCGCCTTCAGGTGCGCGACGGCCTCCTCGCCGATCCGGCGGGCGTGGCCGACCATGTCGGCCCGCTCGACCACCTCGTAGCCGGCGCAGACGGCGTGCGGCCGGTAGTACCGCGACTTGACCTTGCGGCCGGCCTCGACGGCCGTCGCGGTGATCTCGGGGGCGATCTGGTAGACGTGCTGCTCGATGACGCTCCCCTCGGTCGAGGCGAAGAAGCGGTCCTCGAGGCGGGCGTCGATACTCCCCGTGACCGAGAAGACGCCGGCGACCTTGCGGGCCTCGGCGGCGGCGGAGCGGAGCAGCTCGAGCTTCTGCTCGATCGGGACCGAGAACGGGTCGGTGACGATCTTGGTGCGATAGGTGTCGCGATACGACGGCGTCGTGGCCAGCTCGATCGGCCGGCGGCGGAGCGGGGCATTGGCCCGGGCGATCTCGACGGCCTCGCGGCGGCGCGGGCGATGGCTTCGCGGGTCGACCTCGTAGGAGGCCGAGAATCCCCAGGCACCGTCGGCCAGAACGCGGAGGCCGAAGCCGAACGAGCCGTTATCGGAGACCGACGGGAACCTCGACCGGCTTGCCCGTGGCGCGGTCGGCCTGGACGCGCAGGCTGACGGACTGGTGCGATAGCGATTGATCCGGATGTCGGCGTACGACGCACCGGCTGACTTGGCCCGCTCCATGGCGAACGCCGCGAGCTCGGCCAGACGATCGGGGTCGAATGCCGCGGCCAGCGAGCCAGCCCTAGCAGTCGTCCAGCCGCCGGCGCCCAGTGCCGTCCAGACCGCCGCACCCGCACCGCAACGGCCCAGGAATGCCCGTCGAGACTCCATCGCGGACGCCTCCTTCGCAAAGGAGAAACTCGGAACCACGCCGGCCGTCGTGTCAGACTTTAGCAAGGTTGGATAGGCGAAACTAGCAGCGACCTTTGGAGATCGAATTGCTACGGAAGTCCGTGGTGCCCGTTCACCGGCCAAGGGCCCTGGCCGGTCAGAAGCCGCTGATTATGCTGTTCGAGACGCCCGATCAACCCAGGGCGATTCACGACCCGCGTACGCAGAGCGAACTGAAATCACGCCCCATCCCTATGTAGTAGCGCGCGTCGGTCCGCGATGCCGAAGCTGATTGACCCGAGATCGCTCCGGCCGACGACACCGAAGCAGTTTAGTACCCGGCGGCTGCCTCACCCCGGACGAGCGCGGGGACAATATATGCGACGTGTCTCGGTTTGGGCCTACCCGGCCTTCTCCCCGATCTTGGGTGAGGTTTCGGGGCTCGGCACAACCTAGGCCTAGCTCGGATTCCCACGGAGGGGAAACCGGCCAACGATCCCGCCTCATGGAAGGCACAGCAGCCATCTTGAGGAATGTGCAATTGCCCAGGTGTGACGTGGCGAGCCTCGCCGCTCAGGGGCATTCTTGCCCGTCAAGCTCCTCGTACATCCTCTCCTCGCCTGCCCACACTTCGAGCGGGCCTCCCCCAGCGTCCTTGTGTTCGTCCCCCCACTCGGCGTCCCAGAGGATGACCTGGCCGGGGGGAGTAGGTCCAGCGTCATCGGCGGAGATCAGAGGGACTACTCCGACCCATCGGCTTTCGTCGGCTGTTGACCCGACTTCCAGAGCCGACCCTTGAGCTGCGGGAACAGCGACAGGGCGTTCTCGCGGAGGATCTGGCGGCCGATCCGGGCGGCGTGCTCCTCGGTCAGGTCGCCCCGGTCGACTCTTCTCGGCGAGCACTTCCGCGAGCACGGTACGCGTCGTCACCGTCGCGCCGTAGATCCCCTCGGCGTGATTGCAGTCGGCCCCCCAGAGGATCCGGTCCGAGGGCATGACCTCCAGCCACTCGTGGAGCGCCCGACGGGCCATCGTCGGGCTGATCGTCGGCAGCCAGACCGAGTCGATCCAGACGTGCCGGTCGTGCCGGAGGAGGATCGCGCCGGTCTCGCCGACCCACGGGTAGCCGCCGTGGAACAGGATGAACTTCGTCTTCGGGTTGGCCTCGATCAGGTCCAGGAGCAGTATCGGGTTCGACCCCTGGAGCCGGCCGTGCCCCGTGTGGATCTGGAACGGCAGGTCGTGCGAGGCGCTCAGCCCGACCAGCCGCCACATGATGAAGTCCTGGAAGTCCTTCACGTCCTGCGGACTGAGCTCGCCCCGGGGACGCCCGAAGATGCGCGCCGCCCGCTCCCTGGGGACGTCCTCGAACCGTAGGGTCCGCTCGTAGGCCCTGGTCGTCTTGAGGCAGACGGCGCCCTTGGACTTGGCCTCCCGGAACAAGCGGTCGAGGATCGCGAGATAGTCGTCGAGCGTCTCGGTCTTGAGGCCCTGGGCGCGTGCGAAGCGGTAGGGATCGTCGGAGGGTTGCTTGAACTCCGAGGGGTGGAACCCGTCGAGGAGCGTCGTGACGTTGAAGACCAGGACCTCGAACGGGTAGTGCGTGCGGAAGTCGAGCCGTCCCCAGTAGGGGTCGTTGACCATCAGCTCGATGTTGGCCCGCTCGGTGACGACCTGGCGGACCCAGCGGTCGTCGCGGTAATTGTCGAAGATCCTGGCGTCGAGGGCCTTGGCCTGCTCGTCGGTGATCCGGTCGAAGTCGACGCCGTAGAGGTCGCGGAAGGCGGGGAGTTGGTAGCGGTAGAAGCCGGTGGCGCGGGAGTTGTCGAAGTCGTGCTTGGCGCGAGCCCACCAGGGGTCGAACGGCTCACCGGGCTGCCGGGCGGTCAGCGCGCCGACCTGAGGGTAGTAGCTGCTTCGCCAGAGGCCGAACAGGGTCATCCCTCGGCCGCGGTCGGTCTCCATCAGGCCGGGGAGGCGCTCGAACGGCCAGAGGTGGTCGTGGGTGTCGATCGCGGGCACGGCGTCGATCCCGGCCTTGATCCGGCGATAGGTGTCGGAACCGACGACGGACTGACCGCGGCCCTGCGTGGCGTCGCCGGCCGCCAGCCAGGCGATGAGAAGCCATTGTCTTCACGTTCATGATGAACTCGCTCGACTGCGAGAAAAGTCGCGGGGCCTGCCCGCTCCGGCCCACTGTACCGCGTGTGATGCCGGCGGCAACCGTGCGGAACCGGAGGATCCCCGAGTTGGTCGTCGATCCGTGGCCCGCGAGGCGCCGCGGTCGTGGCCTTGTCTTGCTAGCCGGCCCGTCGATTGGGGAGAGACGCGGCATCCCTTCCTCACCGCCGCCCGGCACACGGCGTGGGACGACGGGGAAGCGAGTCCAGGGTTGTCCGAGTGACAGAAGTCGATGGTGACGCCTTTCGCCCGTGAGGCCGAGGACGGCCGCCACTCCCCGGGTGACCACCCCCATTGCTGCCCCGCAGAAGCACCCTTACACTCCTCACGGCTCGAGTCGAGAGCCGACCGCGGGAGGATGGCCATGAACTGTCGCGACCCCCGACCGCGATTCGCACCGCGCGCGAGTGCCACGGCCCGTCGCCGGTTGCGATGGATGATCCTCGTCGTCGGATCGACGGCTGCGTCGGGGCCGGTGCGGGGTGAGGGACCCGGGGACCGGCCGGTCGTCCGAGGGCTGACGGGCGAGGTCAGCGACGTCCAGGTCGTCGTCCCCGAGGCCCGAGCCATCCAGGCGCTCGCGGACGCGCCACGGGCGGCGGACGTCGACCTCAGGCGAATGGCCCAATGGGCGATGAATTACCTCGTCCGCACGCCGCGCCGGGACCTGGGATTCGAGCCCGTCTTCCAATGCCATCCACTCCGTTGCCCGCCGGTCCCCGAGGGGCAGGACCCCGTCGTCGCGTGCGACACCGACGCCCGGATGGACTGGGAGTGGTACTACATGCGCGAGGTCTCGGGGTCCGATGCCGGGCGCGAGGTCGAGGCCGCCTTCCACAAGCGCATCCGGTCCTACATCGCCGGGGACGGCAAGGTCTGGAGCCATCCCGGCGCCTTCAACGAGGGGAATACCCGGGCGAAGTACGGGGAGAACGACCGCGTCATCCACATCTGGGGCGCGACCAAGATCCTCCAGAGCCTGGCGGAGCACCACACCCGCCACAAGGACGCCGAGTCGAAGGCGCTGGCCCGCAGGGTGATGGTCGCCCTCAAGGGCCTGGCGAAATGGGACGACCGAGGGAGGTGCTGGTTCGCCTGCGGTATGGGCGCCCTCCGGGCCGACGGCGAGGTCGTGCCCAACGGCTGGAACCGACAGCCGGCGCCGATCGTCGGGCCGCTGGTGACCTACTGGCAGGCGACCGGCGATCCGGACGGCCTAGCCTTCGCCCGGGCCTACGCCGACGGGATGCTCGCCGGGGCTCAGCCCGGCGGACTCCGCTTCGCCGCCGACGGCCGGTTCGACGGCCACAGCCACGCCACGATGCACGCGGTGTGGGGCGTCGGCCGCCTGGGCCTCGCGACGGGCGAGGCGAAGTACCTGGACCTGGCCAAGGGGGCATTCGATTACCTCCTCTCCCGGGGCACCGGCACCGGCTGGTTCCCCGCCGGGCCGGACAATTGCGACGAGACCTGCTGCGTCTCCGACATGATCTCGATCGCCACCCTGATCGGCCGATCGGGGCATCCCGAATACTTCGACTACGCCGAGCGCTATCTACGCAATTACATCAGCAATCTACAATTTGTCGTGACGCCCGAGTTCGAGGCCTATTATCGGAGGCTCCACGCCGACAAGGGGGAGCGGGCCGTCGCGGACGGGCTGGAGGCCCTCCGCCGGTTCCAGGGCGGCATCATCGGCGGGTCCGGCCTGAACGACTTCGAGAACGAGCTGCTCGGCCGGGTCTCCGGCTTCGAGATGTTCGGGTGCTGCGCGCCGGAGGGGATGCGCCGATCCACACCGCCTGGACGGAGACGATCGGCCTTCGCCCGCAGTCGAAGCTCGGCCCGGCCGGCGTCTACGTCGACCTGGGCCTCTCCCGCGCCTCTCCTTGGGGCGAGGTGGTGTCCTCCATGCCCGACGCGGGCCGCCTGACGGTCAAGGCGGCCGTCCGCGACACCTTCTTCCTCCGTCCGCCGCACTGGGCGCCGCGCGATCGGGTGCGCGCCTTCGTCGGCACGAAGTCGGTCCCGGTCCGCTGGTCCGGTGCCCACGTCCGGTTCGACGCCCTCCCCGGCGACGAACTCACCATCACCTATCCGCTGATCGCGTTCACCCACCGGGTGGACGGCCTCTGGAAGAACTCCGCCCCGAAACTCCGGATGACCTTCCGATGGCGGGGGAACATGGTGACCTCCGCCGATCCGGCCGCGACGCTGACGCCACTGTTCCTCGGCAGGCCGCCCATCCTCCCGATCGCGCCGTCACCGGACTGAGGGGGCGCCAGGCCGGGGATCGCCGAGTCGCCCGCACCCTGTCTCATCCTGCTCCCTTCCCCTCGGAAATGCGACAATCGATCAGCAGGGAATATCGATGAGATCACAGGCTTCCGGTCCGTCCTGGTTGGTGATTTCCTTTCTGACCATCAATCAAATACTGGCGACGGTCGCCCTCGCCGGCGATGCACCGAGGCCGAATCCCGCGGTCGGACCGGGGACGTTGGGCGGCGAGGTGAATCCCTTCATCGGGACCGGGGGAGTGACTTATCTATGCGGCAACAACTTTCCGGGGGCCACGGTGCCGTTCGGCATGATACGGCTCAGCCCGGATACCGTCTCGCCGCTGGGCAGACGAGCCTCCAACTCGTCGGGCTACTACTACCCGGACTCGCGCATCCTGGGGTTTAGCCACACGAGACTGGCGGGGACCGGCGCCACGGAGGGCGGGAATTTCCTCGTGATCCCCTGTACCGCGGAGCCCGCGAAATCGCACCGCCGCGGGCTCGATGCCTCGTACTCCCATCAGCAGGAGCGAGCCTTCCCGGGTTACTACGGCGTGACGCTGCCGAGCCTCGGCATCACCGCCGAGCTTACGGCCACGCGCCGCGTGGGGGTGCATCGCTACACGTTTCCTGAACAGCACGTCCCGCACATTCTTATTCATGTCACGAGCGCGCTGGGCAAGGGGAACTGCGAGTCCGGCGAAGTGCGCGTCTTGCCGGACGCGAGGGAGATCGAAGGGGCCGTGCGGACGTTCGGCACGTTCTCAAAACGCTATGGCGGGCTGAAGGTCTATTTCGTCGCCCGATTCAGTCGACCGTTCCATCACTTTGCGACGCGGACGGGGGAGACGGAAACGCCCGGACAGGCGGTCGCCACCGGCGACGACCTCGGCGTCAACGTGGGCTTTCGACCCGGACGACCCGTCGAGGGTCGTGGAGCTCAAACTGGCGATCTCCTACGTGAGCATCGAGAACGCCCGCGCCAACCTCGAGCGCGAGGCCGGCGAGGCGGGCTTCGATCAGGTCCTGGCCGAGGCGGTGGCGCAGTGGGAGGAGAAGCTCGGCCGGATTCAGGTCTTCGGCGGGTCGCGCCCGACAGCGGGTGATCTTCCGCACGGCGCTGTATCACTCGTTCCAGATGCCGACCGTCTTCCAGGACGTCACCGGCGATTACCTGGGGTTCGATCGCCGGATCCATCGGGCCGACGGGTTTACCTACTACACCGACATGTCGCTGTGGGACACGTTCCGCACGGTGCATCCGCTGTTCAACCTGATCGCGCGCCGGGAACAACGCGACATGGTCGTCTCGCTGGTGAAGATGGCGGAGCAGGGCGGCTATCTGCCGCGCTGGCCGTCGGGGGGCGGTTACACCAACTCCATGTTCGGCACGCCGGCGGACATCGTGATCGCGGAGTCCTATCTGAAGGGGATCCGGGATTTCGACGTCGAATCCGCTTACGGGTTCATGCGGAAGACGGCCTCTGGGGCCGGTCGCCGCCGGCTCGCCGTTCTCCGGCCGCGTCGGCGTCGAGCATTATCTGAAGTATGAGTACTGCCCCGCCGACCTCATGAAGAAGTCGGTCGCCAGCACCATCGAATACTGCTACGCCGATCAGGCGATCGCCCGGCTGGCGGAGGCGCTCGGCCATCGCGAGGACGCCGACTCGTTCCGGCGGCACGGCCGTGTACTACCGAAACCTCTGGAATCCGGAGACGCAGTTCTTCCAGCCGCGCGACTCGCGGGGCGAGTTCCTGGCCGACTTCAGGCCGGAGATGCTGACGTATGTCGACGCCCACGGGGAAATACACGCACGCGTACGTCGAGGGGAGCGCCTGGCAATGGCGCTGGGGCGTCCCTTCGGACGCCGCGGGGACTGGTGTCGCTGTTCAAGAGCCGCGAGTACTTCGTGCAGGAACTCGAGCAGTTCTTCGGCCGGTCGCCCGCCGGCGTCGGGCTGGTCCCGAACGCCTACTACTGGCACGGGAACCAGCCCGACCTGTACGCCGCCTATCTGTTCAACCACGCCGGCCGCCCCGACCTGACGCAGAAGTGGGTCCGGTGGGTCCTGGAGACGAAGTACGGGGATCGCGAGAACGGCCTGGACGGCAACGACGACGGCGGCACACTCTCGGCGTGGTACGTGCTCAGCTCGCTGGGGTTGTTTCCCACCGCGGGTACCGACCGCTACGAGATCACCGGGCCGCTCTGGGAGCGCGCCGAGGTACAGCTCCAGGGCGGGCGGCTGACGATCCTTGCGGACGATGCGGCCCCGGATCACCCGTATATTCGAAGGGTGTGGCTGAACGACAAGCTGCTGGACCGGTACTGGGTTCGACACGCCGAGATCGCCGGGGGCGGAACGCTTCGGTTCGAGATGGGGGCCGAAGCGGCGAGAGGAGGTTAACGCAGGGCACTCGCCTGCTAGCCAGCCGTTGTTGGGGTAGGTGTCGGGCCATTATCAGGTTATTGCGCTTTGAGCACCCGGGGTTGAGAACGCGCGTATTTAACCGCGTTCAGTCGTTGCTCGAAGCACCGGCCGACGACACCGGAGCCTCGAACGCCCCTGGCCCAGATCGCTCGGGGAACCCCCACTGGCGCTGCGACAGGTTGCGACGGGCGGGTCGTCCACACGCAGGGATGTCGTGATGGCCGTCGATCGACGCCATCCGCCCTTCGACGGCGTGGAATCAGGTATACAGCGGAAGTAGGCCCTTATCACGGCCGGGCGGTTCCCCTCTCCCTCGACGGCCGACCGGCCTGGCGTTCCGGAGACTCCGGGTATCGTCCGCGCTCGCTGCGGCGACGAATGCGCGATCGGCGCAGGAGCGGGACGGCCGGTCGACACGCCGTCGGCCTCAGCGGGCCGGGCCCGGGGCCACGCCACGGGCGTCGACCGCGAACCGCTGTGTCGCCTCGCCGACCCGCTCGGCGGAAGTGGACAGGATCTTCTCGTTACCCCAGGTCAACACCTTCTCGTCGAGTCGCCGGGCCTCGCGGTCGATGGTGACGGCGACCTCCACCTCGAACTTGCCGACCGCATCCGGGGTCCCGGAGAGCACGCCCGTGGCCCCGTCGATGGCGAGCCAGGGCGGCCCGTGCCGCAGCGCGAAGCGGGGCGACTCGACGTCGAAGTAGCCGCTGACCTGCTCGCCGCCCCGCATCCGTGCGCCGAGGTCGCCCAGGGAGCGCGTTGCGCGCACCCGGTAGCGGTACGGGACGCCCACCTCGGCCGTCGTGACCGGGCGGCTGTAGACCAACGGCCGGGGGGCGGTCGCGTAGTCGGAGGGCCCGCTCCGCTCGCCGCGTTCGTCGACTGCCACGACGCGGTAATACGCCGTGTTCGCGGACGGGTGGTCGGCCTCGGGGCCGATCACCGTCAGCTCGGTGGCGGTCGTCTCGGCGAGGAAGTTCGCGGGGAACCAGGGGTTCCACGACGCCATCTCGGCCTTCGTGACGCCTACGGTGCCCTGGGACGGCCGGTCGGCGGCGGTGAAGCCCTTCTCGTCGCTGCCGTAGACGCGGTAGCGGGCCGGCGTACGCCCGGCGTCGCCGCGCCGCCAGCGCAGGACGCCACGGCCTGCGGCCGTGTCGTAGGCCACGGTCACGCCCTCCGGCGGCGCCGGGCCGCGCGGGTGAACCGCCACGTCCGGCTCCACGGCCCCCATACGCCGTGGCGGTCCATCGCGCGGACGTGCCAGTAGTATTCGCGGTCCGGCGTCAGCAGGCCCGGCCGCGTCAGGGTGTACTGCGCCTTCGGCCGGTTCTGAACGTCGACGTCCCCGGTCCGCGAGATGAGCTTGGCGAAGTCCATCGACAGGGGGAACCGCATGTCGGCGCGGCTTGAGAGCTCGAAGTGATAGTCGGCGATCGCGTCGCCGTCCGGGTCGGGGGGGGCGTCCACCGGAAGACGACGTCGGTGCCGTCGGCCTCCCCGCCGTCGGGAGGGTCGACGGCCGCCGGCGGTGCGAGCGGCGGGCGCGTCTCCGACCGCTCGACCCAGCGGTGCGTGACGCGCACCCGGCGGTCGCCGGGCGACCTGTCGGTATAGGCGAACGCGTTCTCTCCGACGGCCATCTCCGGCAGCGCCAGCGGCGCCATCTGCACGTCATTCAGTATCGCCAGGCGGCGCAGCCGCGCGGGGCCCTCCAACTCGCACCGGAGGCGGTATGCGTAGCGGGCCGGACCGACCTCGGGGAACGACCGGTCGAGGTTGTCCTCCACAGCCTGCCAGGTCTTCCCGTCCGCGGAGACGGAGAACCGGGCCCCGGTCCCCTCCGCCTCGAGGCGGCCCCCCACGAACACGTAAGGGCTCCTCATCGTCCAGATGATGACGCCGCGCCGCCCCTCCGCGGCCGACAGCCCGTCGGGGCCGGAGTCGACGTCGACCACCTCCGTGGCACCCCGGCGCCAGGCGTCGTGCGCGAAGTCCGGTCGGTACTCCCACAGGCCGTTGCAGATCAGGTCGGGATAGGCGGGCGTCGAGTGGAGCGCCCCGTGATGCCGCAGCGGCGGGCGCCGGCCCCAGCGCCACTCGATGGCCTCGCCGGGGCGCAGCACCAAGTTCATGGTGGTGTCGACCCGGTTCCCGCGCCCGCCGGAGACCGCCCCCTCGTAGGAGTACATCGAGCACATGCCCTGGCCGTCCCGCCAGGTGTCGGGCATGAGGATACCCTTCGAGTGCGTGCGTTTGATCAGGTCATGGTCGCGCACGAGGTCCTGCTCGCCGGCGACCGTGGCGTTGTCGCGGAGCAGGTAGACCGAGTGCATGTCGCCGTCGTAGAAGTGCCAGCTGCCGTCGTAGAACGCCTGCGAGATGCAGTGCCCCAGCGCCCGCGCCGGGGCCACGTTGAGCCCGGCCCGCCGCCAGAGGGTGGCGAGACTGATCGAGTCGTTGCCGCAGGTGTTGTAACCGTAGACGTTGAAAACCTTCACCGGGTCGCCCAGCTCGTCGTTGTCGCCGGGGGAGTGGTGACGGTAGCGGATCTCCTGGTACCACAGAGCGAACGCCTTGTCGGCGTCGGTCATGCCGGGGGCGACGGCGGCGGCGACGATCTCGTCGACGTTGCGGAACAGGTTGCGGCCATTCGAGAGCCACGGGTTGACCACGTCGGTCTGGCCTACGTTCTCCATCCGGACGGAGCGGTTCGATTCCCACGTCCGGAGCATGGCCCCTTCCCGCGCTATGCCGCATCCCATCGGCGACCGGCAGTTCCGGCCGTCCATCGTGCCGCCCTGCGGGACCGCGTAGCGGTGCGTCGCGCCGGTGATCTCCTCGACGTGCGAGCGCGCCACGTCGCCCGGGCGCGTATCGCCCGACCAGGGCACGAAGTCGTCGCGGTCGTCGGGTGCCCCGGTTGCGACCGCGGCCAGAAACGAGAGCAAAATCATCGCGTGCATGGGATTCTCCGTCCGAGCACCGGGTCGAGCGAGGGCTCTGGCCGGTCCGGATTCTATCCCGGGTCGTGCGGGCCCGCGACGTTGCTGTCCCGGGGCGAGCCGCTCCAGCCCCGGGGGCCCGGAAGCGGCACACCCTGGCGACGGCTCATGGGGACGCTCATGATGCGGGCCGGCGAGTGCGGAGAGGCCGCGGGGTCTCTCGTTTTCCCTTGGCCAGGTGCGACGGCCGTGAACATACCGATCCAAATGGGACGATGCCTCGGGCTCCTGACCCTGCTGGCCCTGGCGCACGGCGTTGCGAACGCCCAGGGCGAGGCCCGGTGGTCCTGGCAGGAGCCGCACGCGAAGGTGCTGCCGACCGGCGACCTGGAGTGGGCGCCGAGGCCCTTCGCGTTCCGGCCGGGCGCCTCGGTCCGCTACATCGACTTCGACTCGGGCGACGACGCGAACGACGGCCTCTCGAAGCAGACACCCTGGAAGCACCACCCCTGGGACCCGCAGGCCGGCGGCCAGGCCGCGGCCTGCAAGGGGGTGCACACCTACGTGTTCAAGCAGGGGGTCGACTACCGCGGCGAGCTGAACGCTCATGAGTCGGGCACGGCGGACGCGCCCGATCGTCCTGACCCGCGACCCGTCGTGGGGCCGAGGGGCCGGCGGTCATCTGCGGCTCGGAGGCGGTGACGGGCTGGACGAAGGGCGCCAGACCACCGGCTCATCCCGGAGCCGGAGAAGGTCTGGTACGTCGACCTCGCCTGGGCCCCGCGGCTCGTCTGGACGGTCGGCGAAGGACGGCGCGCGTGACGCGCATCTCCCTGGCCCGCACGCCGAACTGGACGGTCACCGACCCGGACGACGTCCAGAGCGAGTGGTGGACCTGGAAGAACCCCGGCAAGCCGTTCGACAACGTCGCGACGATCGACGGCCGGCAGTGGCACCTGGCGTTCGACAAGGACGACATCAACGAGAGCAAGCCGCAGGATTACTACGAGGGCGCCATCGTGCGGACCACGATGGGCTGGGTGATGGGCGGCCCGTACCCGGCCCGGGTCGTGGCCGTCGACCGCAAGGACGGCTCGCTGGCGTTCCCCGGGCGGTGGGGCGGCGGGCCGTCGCTACAAGATCGTCCGCGGCTGCCGCTTCTACCTGGAGGACAAGCCCCAGTACCTCGACAGCCCCGGCGAGTTCTGGTTCGACCGCAAGGGCGCAGGGCGGCCGGCTCTACCTCCGCCTGCCCGGCGACCAGGACCCGAACACCGCCCGGGTCGAGGTGGCGAAGCGCATCCACATGATCGAGAGCGCGGGCATGAGCCACGTCCACATCCGCGGGCTCACCTTCCGCTTCCCCAACGTCTACTGGAACCTGACCGCCGCGCCCTACTGGGTCTCGCACGAGAGCGTCGACGTGCGAGCCCGGCTGCGTGCGCCTGCTCGGCAGCGGCACCGACATCGCGGTGACCCACTGCGTCTTCGAGCACGTCCACAAGGGGGTCCGCTTCAAGGCCGTCGGCCGGCAGGACGCCATCGACCGGGTGGTGGTGAGCGACAACGTGTTCGCCGACACCGACTCCGGGGGCGTGGAGCTCTCCGACGGCACGACCTACGGCGACGTGGACGGGCCGATGGGCCGCCTGTACGACGTCCGCGTGCTGCGGAACCGGTTCGACCACATCGGCCTCCGCCCCGACCTCTTCGGCCAGGGCGTGGCGCTGGCGGTCCAGTACGCCGAGACGGCCGAGGTGGCCGGCAACGTCCTCGAGCGGATCGCCGCGCAGGGGATCGACGTCCACGGCGCCAAGCCCAGCGGCGCGGCCACCGACCGGCCCTTCACCCGCATCCTCATCCACCACAACAAGGCCGTCGACACGCTGATCAACACCGACGATTACGGCGGCATCGAGACCTGGCAGGGCGGCCCGGCCTACGTGTACGACAACATCTCGGGCAACCCCGGCGGCTACCGGAACTGGGACCACGCGATGAGCCCGGACACCGGAGGACCGCTTCGGCCACGCCTACTACCTGGACGGGGCGTTCAAGAACTATTACTTCAACAACATCGCCTGGGGCAAGTCGAAGGGCCCGGCCGGCAAGCTGGCGAACACGTCGGCCTTCCAGGAGATCATCAGTTACGAGAACACGTTCTTCAACAACACGGTCTACAACTTCGTGCGCGCCTCGCGCCGGCAGGCGCCGCAGGCCGGGCGCGTGAAGTTCCTGGGCAACGTCTTCGAGGGCATGGGCCTGAGCGTCTTCCGCGACGCCGACCCGGCGCGGTCGGCGGCGGGCAACGAGGCCGACGCCGGGCCCCGCCGCGGCCGCTTCGCGCTCGAGACCGACGCGTACGCGCGGAACGTCTTCCACGACATCGGTCTGGGCGAGGGCTTCGGCGTGCTGGAGCCCTCGGGGCGCTGGCTGATGACGTTCGAGTCGTTCCGCGAGACCCTCGCACGCTACCAGCCGCTGGCCGCGAGCGTCGGCGTCATGGCCGAGCGGTCGCCCGCTGCGCGACCCGGCCGCGCACGACTTCCGGCCGTCCCCCGGCTCGGCGGCCCGCGGCCTGGGCGCGAAGGTCTTCGTGCCCTGGGCCCTGTACGAGACGGTCGCCGAGTGGAGCTTCTGCCCGATCCCGGGCGACCCGGCGCGGATCCTGGACGAGCACTGGTGCATGTCGCCCTACTACACGGTGCGGGACGACTACTACCGGTTCCCCACCTACCCGCTCAGCGGCGTCAACATCACGCCTCAAGGACTACCAGGCCGGGCCCGCTCGAGAACTGGACCACGGCGCCCTGCACCTCAACGGCCGCGACCAGTACGCCGTCCTGGCCGAACGCGGAGATCGAGCGCGGCGTGAACGCGGGCGGCCGGCGCGGCGCCGGCCGCGGCACCGTCACGGGGCGCCGAGCTGAGGAACCCGCAGATCCACACGTCGAACTTCCTGATCGAGGCGTACTTCAAGACGGCACCGGGGCTGAAGGACGCGACGCTGATCGAGAAGATGGCCGACTCCGGCTACGCCCTGCGCGTCAACGAGGCGGGGGGCGTGACGCTGTCGAGCGCACGCGGCCGGCGCCGGGCGAGCCTGGCGAGCCGCGGCGCCGTCAACGACGGCCGCTGGCACCACGTCATCGCCGAGGCCGACCGCACGGCGCAGGACCTTCATGATCTACGTCGACGGCAAGCAGGACGCCACCGGGCCCGGCCTCGGCGCCGACGCCTCGCTGGCCAACGGGGCCGACCTCTACGTGGGCGGCACGCCGCACGGGCACAACCTCGACGGCGTGATCGACTTCCTGCGCATCGCCCGTGGCACGCTCGCCGACGCGAAGACGACGGTCGAGGAGCTCCACGCGTGGGAGTTCGGCGGTCCGTTCCTCGAGGACTTCACCGGCCGCAAGCGTCCGGCCGACGGGGGCGAAGCCGGGGCTATCGTCGAGCAGGGGCCCGCGCACGCACGCGCAGACCGGACCCGTGATCGGCCCGTCGGCCCCGAGTCGGCCGGCGCGGCAGTCGTCCCCTGATCGCGGCGGAGCCGGTCTACTTACCGGCGATGATCTCGCGGCGCCCCGACTGCCCGTCCCTCCGCCTTAATCCCGTGACGATCCACGGCCGCTGTATCGCCCCGGGGCCGACTGGAGAGGAGTCCGATCGTGCTCTCGTTGCCCGAGCGGGGCCAGCGCCAGACTGCTGACGCACCTCACCGAGAGCGGTGGCCGCGACGACCGAGCGACCCTCTCCCGTTGCAGGGCCGTTCGGAATTGCCAATACCGTGGAGATCGAGCCGGTCCAGACGACGGCGATTCGGATCGAAGCAAAGCTCCGGCCTGACTTGTCGGCAGAAATCCTCCAATGGCACGTGGCCCCGGCCACAACCGCGCCGAGGCCGCACCTGCTCCAGACCTGCGGCTTATCTCCCGTGGCCCATGCGACCGACCCGCGGCGGATGGAGCAGGAAGTCGAGCGAACCAGAGACGAGAAGCCTGAGTCCGGAAGTGCTTCGGTCCGCCATGCCGACGCTCTTTGGGACAGTATTCTGGCGGACCGCGCCGCTGTGAGGCGTCCGCGACTCCGCGCCGTCTCCCCGGACCGCGACTCGAGGCGCACCCGCGGGGATCAGGACTCGCCGAGGTCGAACGTCGGCGACGGCCTCGGCGAGACGCCGTACGATCGTCGCCCTCACCGGGCGACCTCCTGCAGGAGCCTGATCACCGCGTCGCGGACCTTCGGCTCGGCCCCGACCTCCAGGCAGCTCGTCCGCGCCCGCCAGGTCGTGTAGCCGCTGAGGGCGTGCTGCTCCGGCGGCGGGATGTAGCCCATGGCGCCGTTGGCCAGCTCGATCACGAAGGTCGGCCGCAGCGGGTTCCGCCGCTTGATCTCGAACCCGGTCTCGGCGTACACCTCGTTCGGGATCGCGCCGATCCCCAGCCCGCCCACCCCCAGCCCGCCCACCCCCAGCGCCTGCAGCACCAGCTCGGCGTCGCGCGGGCCCTCGCCCAGGAGGACCGTCTCGCGGGCGTAGATCTCCTCCAGCCCCTTCAGGGGCCGGCCCTTCGCCCGATCGAGCACCTCCCGCGCGCGGGCGACCTCGGCGGCGTCGGGCAGCCGGAGGCCGACCCTGAGCCGGCGCTCCGCCATCCTGAGGAGGACCCGGTCGCGGAACTCGATCGTCCGGAACGCCTCCAGCGCCACCTTCGCCACGCTGTCGGAGACGGTCTCGATCGTGACTTCCTTCCGCGGCCTGCTGTAGTCGTAGCAGTGGGTGTCGTGTCGGCGCACGGGCCGTTCGACAGGATCGCGACGAACGGGGTCGCCGCCGGCGCCGGGCCCGGCGGCCGCCTCGACCTTCGCCGCGAACCGGCCGAAGTAGTCGGCCGACACCGCGCCGGGCGGGATGCCGTAGCCGGCGTAGTGCATCCCGTAATTGGCCAAAAGCGCGATCGGCGGGCCGTCGGTCGCCCGGACTGCGAGCAGCGAGAGGTCGGGGTCAACCGGGCCGGTGGGGGCGATGGCATTCGGGTTCTGATACCCGGGGTGCATCTGCACCCGGTCGTCGCGCGTGCCGCCGAAGGGGTTTGTCTGGGCCGTCCCCGGCTTCATGAGCCACCGACGGCAGAAGACCTGCGAGGCGTCGCGACCGACCGCCCAGCCGATTGTGCCGGGATCCGCCCGGCGTGGGCCCGCGCCACGGCCTCGGCGATCCTCGCCGCTAGGAACCGCGACGTAGTCGGCGTCGGGCTCGGTCTGGAAGACGCCCATGACCGCCGGCGCGGTGTGGGTGTGCGTGGCCGACATCATCATCCGGTCGGCGGGGATCCCGGTCGACTCGCTCGCGGATGCCTTGGCCTCGTCGAAGAGCGGCCGGGGGATCATGCAGCTGTCGACGACGACGATCGCGACCTCGGTCTCGCCGTCGTCGAGGACGAGGCAGCGCCCGTGCAGCCGGTCGGAGGCCGAGCGTGCGACCTGGTCGGCCATCTGGCCGTTCATCGAGATCGGGAACCGGGGCGGCGTGACGTCCACGGCGGCCGCGCAGGCGCGGAAGGGCTTCGCCGGGCCGTCGTCGGCCGGCCCGGGCGAGGCCGCGACCAGGCACGAGCCGAGCAGCGCGCCCACGCGAGGAGAGATCGGCGGTCGGCGGGGCGGTCGGTCACCGGTCTGGCTCTCGCGGGCTCGGGGCTGCTGGGCCGCGGCGCCATCATCGCGGGCATGCCGCGGCGGATCAAGCACGGCGGAGAGCAGCGGTCGTCTTCCGATCGACGGCCCCGCGCCGCCGCCGTCCCGCGGTCTTGCGTAACGCGAACATATGAGGAAATACCAAGTCACTCGAAGTCCCGCGGGACTTCGAGCACCGAAGTGTGGGTCGGGCGGCCGGCGCCCGGCGTTCTCGCGGGAGATCTTCCACAGGACCGCGCTGGGCGACGCGAGCCGCCGCGCCGGCCGGCCCTCGTAATCCATCGCGGTGTCGCCCGAGAAGAACGCCCGGTCCCGGTCGCATGCAGGATGCGGTCCCGGTACCGGATGAGGAAGTCGGGGGCCCGCTCGGGGTCGCCGGGGGCGAGGCGGCGGGGGCGCCGCCGCGTCCGCCGCGGGGGTCGGGGAAGGCGTCGAGCCGGCGGGCATGGCGCGTGAGGTCGCCCTCGCCGCCGCCGCGGCGGCCTCCCTGCCGCCAATCGGGACCGTCCCGGGGCATCCCGGCGGGCGCAGGACCGGCCCTGTTCAGATCGGCTCGTACTGGGTTGCCTGACCGCGCTGGTCGTCGCCCGCCGGGGCCCTCCGCCGGGGGGCGGACCTGCGATCGGGGCGGTCGCACTTCAGCGCGGACCTGCGCGAGCGTACGCCTCTACGCGTCGCGAGAGCACGTCCCAGCCCGCGTTGGGCGCGAGGCCCAGGGCGTCCGGGAGCGACGTGCTCCGCCGGCGCCGGCCCGGCGGGGGGACGGGGCGGGCGCGATGGCTCGAGGCCAGCCAGGGTCGCCGCCGTCGGCCGGGCAGCGTGCCGGACGCAGGGTCGCACGCGTCGCAAATCCGCGCATTTCCCCGTCGGCGGGCCCGGATCGTGTGACGCGGTACACCGCGATCGACCTACGCGTCGCCGCCATCACGCCGGGCCGTCGGTGCGGGTGCATCCGTGTCTCGCCGCCGCGCCCCCCGTAGGGGGTGACGAGAATCGGGCCGACGACGCTCTCCCGGGCCGACGGGAAGCCGTCCTCGGAGCCCGGTAATTGCCGAGTTGCCGGCCTAGCTCCTGCGCCGGCCACCCGCCCGACCGGGCGATGGGCGATCGACCCCGCCCGTCGCCGTGCCGGCCAGGACGACCGCAGGCCACGACGGAATCCACCCGCCGTCGCAGTGCGGATGACCGGCCGCCGGGCCGTCCCGCGAGCGCCCCGACGCACGCCCGACCCCGTGGCCTTGACCGCCGCAGGCCGCCCGATCGACCGGCGGTGGGCGCCGGGCGGAGCAGCCCGGCGACAGGGCGGGCGGCACCCCCGGGGCCGCCCGCGGTGTCGGGAAGGAGCCCGCGACGCGCGCGCCGCCCGGGCCCCGCAAGGCCCGCAGAGCGTCGGCGGAGGCGGGCGTCGACCGCCCGAGGGTGCGGACTTCGCTGGCGGCCGGAGGCGCGATTCCCACGCGCGACCCGTCATGCCCGGCCAGGAGGCGGGCGCGGTCCAATCGTCCCGGCCCGTCGTCCCTCGTCGGCCTCAACTCGCGCGGACCTCCCCTCGGAGCCCGGTCCCCGAAGCTGTGTGACGGGCAGGCGGGCATGCCGGCCAGGATCGGCATGCCCGCCTCCCTCCGACGCCGCGTCTTCACGGCAGCTGGTCCCGCATCAGTTGCCTCCTCTGCCGGCGAAGGTCCGCACGATAGTGGATCGCGTGGATCGAGCGGGCCGCGTCCTCGAACCGCGCCGCGTGGTGTTGCAACCGGGCGACGAGGAGCTCGAGGTCCGCGACCTTGAACTCGAGCCACTTGAGCGGCCTCAGCTGGTACGGGCCCGGCTCGAAGGCCTCGATCCTCCGCCGCGTCCGCGCGGCCAGCCCCGCCGCGTCGTCGGCGACCGCGGCGAGGCAGTCGCGGAGCGAGGCCGCCCACGCCGGCGAGCAGCCCCGCCGGTCCGATTCCAGCCCCGCGTCGAGGATGCGCAGGGCCGCGATCCGCGCCGAGAGCTCGTCGGCCAGCGGGCCGAGCGAGGCGAAGGTCGCCGGGCCGGCGGCGGCCCGTAGGGTCCCGGCGACGGCAACGGCCGCGGCGCGGTCTTCTTGGTATTGGCCACGATCATCTGCTCCTGAGTTGGGGATTCGGGTTCGCGATTGGACGGGTGCCGAATCGGGCCGCGGTCATCGTCACAGCCGCTCCCGGCCGGGCACGAGGGCTCGGGCCCGGGCATCCGGCCGAGTCGGGTTGGAAGAGGTCGGTCATGAGGGGGCACGGCACGCCCCGGGTGACGGCCCGCTCGGCCGCTCCGTCCGGCGCGCGGGCCGGGGACGCGGCGACGGCCGCCGGGACGTCGGCCCGCTCGGCGACGGGCCGGCCGTCGTCGCCGAGCATGTCGAGCAGGAAGGCGACGACCTCGCCGGCACCGTCGGCCGGGGCGGTCGAGTACATGGCCTCGATCTGCCGGCGGATCCGCAGCAGGAGATCGGGATGGGACGGGGCGTGGGCGATGGGCACGGATGTGTCCTCCGGGAGGGATTGGGGTGGGGCCGCGACGTCCGGCGCACCGCGGCGGGGCCCGGGCGACGGGCCTCACGGTGCGGCTCATGGTCCGGCCCCTCGCCGCCGCCCGCCGGCCGTGCGGCATGCCCGGCGAGGCAGCGGGCGTCGCCGATGCCGCCGACGGCAATACCCGCCCGCGGCTACGCAGGCGGCGAGGGGCCGGGATGGCGACGCATGACGAACGCGGCCGCCGCCGGCCCGTCCCCGGGCGTGGCGGCCGCCGCGGCCCGGGCCGATCGTCGCGACGACGCCGCGAATCGCTGCGCTCATCGGGCCCTCCGGACAGGCCTCGGGGCCCCCGAGGTGGCGCGGCGCCCGCGGGGACCGGCGTCGCCCCCGCCGCGGCCGCGGCGAGGCCGGGGTCGTCGGACGAGACCACGGCGACGCCGCCCAGGCGGTCCGCCTCGGCCCAGGACGTCGCCAGGGCGTACTCCACGGCGACGCGGACGTCGGGCACGACCATGCGCATCCCCTCGACCATCAGCGCGGCCACGCGCCGCGTCGCGGCCGGGGCGGCGGGGCCCTCGGGCAGCTCGACGACCAGCTCGTCGTGGACGAAGTTGACGATCCGGTACCCGCCCGCCAGACGAGCCACAGGGCGAGCTTGGCGCCGTCGGCGGCCAGGCCCTGGAACACGTTGTTGTGCCGGGCGGCGAACGTGGCGGCCGCCCGGAGCCGGCCCGTGGCCGTGAACACCGGCGCCCGGCCGAGCAGGCCCATGACGCCGCGGCGCAGGGCCGGCGAGGGCCGGCGCGCCAGCGGCGGCGGCGCGGAGGCCGGCGGGCAGGGCGTCCGCTCGACGCCCGAGGCGGGCCCAGAAATAGTCGAGCTCGCCGGCGTCGTACGGCCGCCCGTCGGCGGTCGCGGGCGCCTCGGCCCCCAGCGCCTTCAGGAACATCCAGCCGAGGATCGGGCTCGGGCGAGTCCCCGGGCCGGCCTCGGGGTGGTCGAGGAACTTGCGGCTGCCCGTGTGCTCGCGAGAACGAGCGCGGCGTCAGGCCGAAGGACCGGGCCGCGTCGTGCCCCGCGTCCGACCCGCCGAGGAGGAACTCGTGCATCTCGGGGAACAGGCCGAGCCAGGCCTCGGAGAGCGCCTCGATCTCGGTGTCGGAGAGGTCGACGCCGTAGCTGGCGCGGGCGTAGCCCTTGAGCGTCGCGTCGCCCATGGCCCCGGGCTTGCCGAAGTTGATCGGCTTGGCCCGACGCCGCTCCTCGCCGGTCACCTCGGCCTCGGCCTTCCCCGTGGCCAGCGCGGCCACCATGCGGTGCGGGTCCCGCCCGGCGTTCAGCGCGTCCGCCAGCCGCGAGGGAAGGCCGAACTGCGCGAGGCACGGCCTGGGCGAGCGTGGCCATCTCGATCGCCGCGTAGTCGAGGATCGACGAGGACGTGCCCGGGCCGGGGCACGAAGCAGCGGCGGACCCGCTCATCCCGCGGCAGGTTCTGCGCGTCGATCTCGCCGAAGCTCGAGGTCCGGCCGGTGGTCTTCAGGACGTCGAACGACGGGTGGAGGACGCTCCGGCCCATCTTGCTCAGGAAGTTCGACTCGAGCGTCTCGAGGGACTGGTACTCGAGCAGCGTGCCGCACGAAGGGGTCGACCTCGGCGAGCGCGGCCAGCGCCGTCGGCCGAGGTCGAGATCCGGCCGTCGGACGTGCGGGCGAGCGCCGGGGCCGGCGTGCTTTCGCTCGATCCGGGCCAGGATCTTGCCCAGGGCGGCCCGCGAGCTCGCCTGGCCGGGGAGGTAGCCGTGGGCGACCAGCTCGCCCCTCAGCTCGGCGATGGCCGCCCGCACGCCGGCGACGGCCAACTCGCTGCGTCCCAGGTCGACGCGGAGCCCGTTGGCGGCGATGTCCCGCAGGACGATCGCGGCCCTGAGCTGGATGAGCGACGTCGACGGCCCCCACCGGCGGATCTGGCGGCCGAGCCACCGGTCCGAGACATGGCCCCACGCCCGGGTTGACCCCGTCAGCACCGCCTCGAGCCGCTTGCGGAGGTGACGATCGAGCCGGCGGGTGACGGCGGCGTCCCGGGCGAGCCGTTCGAGATGGGCCGGCTCGACCTCCCGAGGGTCGCGGTTGAGCCATCGGCCATAGGACGCGCGGACCGCGTCGCCGCGGCGGCCTAGGGGGTCTCCGGTCACGCCGGCGCCGGGGTACAGTCCCGCGCAGTACGCGAGCGTCGAGCGGCCCTCGCCGTCGTCCGTCTGGCCTTGCTCGGCCAGGCAGAGCAGCCGGTGCAGGATCAGGGGGTCGCTGACGAGGTCGCGGTCGACGAGGCCGTAGACGCCCGCGCCGGGGTCGAGGGCGTGCAGGACGGCGAGGACGAAGGCCGCGTCGTGCACGGCGACGGGGAGGTCGTCGTGGGCGGCGAGGAACGCCGGCGTGTGCCCGCGGTCGAGGAAGTACCCGCGCCGGCCGTCGCAGGCGGCCCCGAGCACGTAGGGCGGTGTTAGCCAGGGCCGGCGGGGGTCGGGCCGGCTCGTCGCCGCGGCCAGGGCGTAGGATCGCCCGAAGACGCGGCCCATCTCCGGCCCCCAGGGCACGAAGTCGATCGCTCGACCACGGACGTCGACCCTCACGCCGTCCTCCCTGGGTGGACCTCGATCACCAAGAGGTCCACCGGAACAAGTCGTTTCATGCCAAAGGATTTCCGTCGCGAGACAGGGCGGGTGGACCTCGGTCGTTCGCCGCCCGTGATCGGCGCCAACGACCGCCGGTTTCACGCCACGCGATGGGCTTCGGACCGAGGTCCACCGTTACCCGGCTGAAGGGATAACCGAAGGAGAAGCAAGGACTTAGGTTGGGTGGACCTCGTGAAGGCCGAGGTCCACCCGCCGGGCCACCGTCCGGGTTCCGTTCCATCCGGGCTCTGGACCTCGGTTCAGTCGATCTCGAGCTTGCGGACTTTCTCCTTGGGCTTCGTCCTCGGGGCCGGGAGCGTCTCGTCGCCGATGACCGGGCCGTCGGGAATCTCGAGCTTGCGGACTTTCTCCCTGGGCTTCGTCCTCGCGGCCGGGAGCGTCTCGTCGCCGATGACCGGGCCGTCGGGAATCTCGAGCTTGCGGACTTTCTCCTTGGGCTTCGCCCTCGGGCCCGGGCCAGCCCCAGGTGCCTCCGGGGGGACCGCCGCGGGGCCCGACGCCGGCTCCTCGGGCGCCCAGTCGACCTCGAAGTAGTAGGCCTTCCGCTTGTGGGGGCCCTCGGCCCCGCAGAGGTGGGCGTCGGCGAGCCGGCCCCGGTGCATGATGCGGACCTGCCGGCCGAGGTTGACGGCCAGGAACGCGCCGATGACCGTCTGCGCGGCCGCGGCCGCTCCTGGACGCGGCGAGCGCCTCGAGCCGTACCCCCGCCGCCCGGAAGAGGCCCTCCCACTCGGCCGCCGCCAGGCCGGGGCCCTCGGGCTCATCGCCCGGCCCGTCGTCGTCGGGCTCGATGGCGGGGCCGGCGGCGGCGCCGTCGAGCGACTTCGCCGCGGCCTCGGCCAGCGCCGCCAGATCGTCGAGGGCCTGGTTGAAGCTGCCGGCGGCCTCGTCGTAGTTGGCGAGGAAGCCCGGCAGGCCGGCCGCCGCGACGATCCCGCCGACGGTGCGGGCCCACTGACCGCAGCGGTGATCCGCCCCGCCCGGCGGCCGGCCCAGCCGGTTCCAGCGGACGATCATGCCGGCCAGCTCGCCGAGGATCTCGGCCCGGCGGTCGAGGGCGTGGGCGACCGGGTCCGGGCCGGCGAGGGCCCGGAGCCGCGGGTCGCCGTCGTAGCTCAGGCGGATCGGGACGCCCCGCGAGACCAGGTCCGGGCTGGCCTTGGTGTCGTTCATCGTGAGCACCCAGATCAGGTCGTTGGGCCGCTCGAAGTTCTCGGAGACGCCGAGGATCCGCATGACGACCCGCGGCGCCATCGAGTTGGACTCGATGAACCGCGAGTCGATCCGCTCGGCGCCCCTGAACTTGGCGTTGTCGATCAGGACGATGCTCTGCTTGCCGCCGCGGAGGGTGGCGCAGACCTGCTTGCCCAGCTCGGCGTCGTCGGCCGTGAAGGCGGTGGGGGCCGGCTCGGCGCCGTCCATGAGCGCGCCGAGGACCCGCCCCAGCAGGGTCTTGCCCAGGCCCGGCTGATTGCCGTCGATCAGCGCGACCGGCTTGCCCGCCGCGACGAAGTTGTTGATCAGCAGGATGGTCACGAGGAAGCCCACGGCGTTGGCCAGGTCGGCGTCGTCGCGGAAGCAGAAGTTCCTCAGGAGCTCGCGGGTGCGGGGCGGCAGCCGGTCGAGCGGCGGCAGGTCGAGGTCGGGGTCCGGCAGGTCCTCGGGCTCGACGTCGGGGCCGTGCACGAGCACGACGGGGCCGGCGTGCCAGCCCGGGCCGAGGAGGTTGAACTCGTCGTCGAAGACCGGGCGCGTGGCGTACGTCTCGATGGTCGGCAGCGCGGCCCGGACGGCGGAGCTGCTGAGCAGGATCTCGACGAAGGGCCGCGGCGGGGCGAACTGGACCGGATCCTTGTCGGCGGCGACCAGCTCGCAGACGAGCGCGTTGGCCAGGATCGCCGCGGCCGACCGGTGGACGCTGCTGTCCGCGGTGAGCGGGACGAGCCGTCGGCGGCCTCGCTGCTCAACCTCGAAGACGAAGTCGCTCCCATAGACGTAGATGCGGCCGTCGGCGACGAGGATGCGTGCGGCCTCCGCGAGCACGTTCTCCAGCGGCTCGTTGAAGGTGCATCGGGGCGTGAGCCCGACGAGGACGGGCAGGTCGCGGGCGCCGGGCGCGAGGGCCCGCCGGGCCAGCGACGCGGCGGCGCGGAGCCGGCCCACCATGGCGGCGCCGCGCGAGGCGGTGTCAGCGTGTGCCATGGCCGGCCTCCCCGCCCCGGGGCGTGCGCGGGGCCAGGAAGACGTCGTACAGCCGCTCGAGCTTGACCGGGCCGCAGGAGTAGCAGAGGCCGGTCCGCTCGAGCGCGACCATCGCCGAGCCCTCGGCGCGGCAGGCCGGGCAGGGCATGACCCGTTCGCCGCCGAAGACGATGCCCGCGAAGGTCCGGAACGGGCGCGGATCATCGCGTCCGCGAGCCCGACCACGGCGTCGGCCGGCACGGGCGTGCCGGGCCGGAGGATGGAGACGGCCTTGCCCGTCTTCGAGTTGATGCTGCCGACCGGGCGCGTCAGGGCCGTCAGCCCCGGCGCGTCCGGGTCGCTGGGGAGGGCGGCCTGGACGGCGCGGACGATCCCGTCCCATCGGCGGCGCTCGGCCTCGGTCGAGAAGACCACGGGCTCCTCGAGATTGAGGAGGACATGGAGGTTGCGGCCGGTGTGGCGGACCTCGGCCGCGGCCAGCGCCGGGTGGCGGGACAGCCAGGTGACCAACGTCTTCTTGAGGAATTGCTTCGGTCCGACGTCGGCGCCGACCACGGGAGCCTTCGGGGCAAAGAGGGTGAGGTCGACGTCGGTGCAGATGCTATAGAGGCTCGTGATCATCGCCACCGGCAGCTGGACCGCCTCGATCGGCCCGACCTCTCGCAAGTTGTACGGCTGCTCGCGACAATCAGTATGCCCTGGCTGAGCATCGGGCTTGTGCGCGAGCCGCCCCTCTCGTAGGGTGGACATGGGAATAGATCTCCTCAGGGATGGGGATGGGGATGCCCGGACGAGGGGGCGCTATGGTTTCCAGGCCGTCGGCGCCCCCTTGCCTTGCGCCGGATGAGGCGCAGGCGTGTGATCGCTAGAAGACGACCGAGGCGCGTTCGGACGCATGGGCCTTCTGTTCGACGCGCAGCGGGTCCGGCGGGGCCGGGGCGGCCTCGGAGCTCGTCGGCGAGTTCAAGGCCCGCGTGAAGCGCGCGAGGGCCTCGGCGCTGGTGTAGCGGCGCCCGCCGAGCACTACGGAATCGAGTCGGGCGCCCCGCACGCCCTTCGTCGCCCAGCGCCACCACGTGGCGGCGCTGACCCGTCGCTTGAGCCCGGGCGGGCCCTGCGACAGCGGGAACAGTGCCTCTTCGCAGACATCGATCATGGGACCTCCTCGGCATGGTTCAACATGCCGTGAGAGAGTCTGACGATCGACGAGTGCGAAAGCACCCTGCGTTGACTTTACGTTCTCGGGTGTATTCTCTGTAAGTTCACGTCTTCTTTGAGGTCGCCCACTCCCATCCGATGCGTTTGACGTCCTTGGTGACGGTAAATTCCAGCACCAGCTGGTCCTCGCCGAGCGTCATACGCTGTCTGTTGTGAAGCTTCATGCGGACCTGATCGAGTGCCTTCGGATCCTTATTGATATCTTCGAGCGCGTCGTCGATGGTGTCTGCCCATCCGAGCCTCTCGAACTCATTCAGGACGGCCCTGACGTTCTTGGCTTGGGCGGGGAATTCGGCAATGATCGAGCCGCCGACCTTGAGCCTCCGCGTCTTGTCATCCCAGACCGGGACCCGCCGGCCTTCCGCCGAGGCGGGCGCGATCGACTCGAACTCGAGGCCGACGAGGGAATTCGAGGTCGCGTTATAAAGATATTGAAGCGCGAAGAACGGGCGTCCGATTTCCCCGTCAAGCAGAAGATCCTGCTCCGCCATGGTTGCGGGCGGGTGGAGCGCCTCGCGGGCCCAGCTCGAAATGCTCGATGAGCGCGTCGAGCACCTTCGCCGCTTTCAATGTCTTCTTGCCAGCGGCCATCCGGGCGATCATCCGGAGAGGCTCGACATTCTCGGCGACGACAGCCGGAAGGTGCGTGAGACGTCGAATCAATGGGTCGATGTCCGGGGGCACCGGCGCTCCATCATCGCTCGCGGTCAGCTTGATGAGCGCATATCTGGTAATCGCCAATGGCTGCACCTGCCTTGTAGAACGGCCTCAGCGGTGAGTCACTGCCAAGGCAGCGGTCGGCGACGTCACGGAAGACTTCCCAAGGTCCGACGAACCGGGGGTCGTCCAGGGTGAGAGCGATCTGCTGCCGAAGCGGCTTGTGCCAGGCCTGGATCAATCGATCGGTGTATTGCTCCAGCGCGTCGAGCGCCGCCTTGAAAGCACGGCGAGAGTGGAGGCCGATCTCGGCGCCGGCGTTGTTGAAGGCGGCCCGCACGATGTCGAACTCGATGGGGGTGCGATAGTCGGCGTGGATCGACGTCTTGCTCTTGTACCGCGGGTCGTTGATGCCATCCCAGGCCCAGTAGAGAGCGTGCTCCGTGAGGATCTTCCTCCCGTGAAATCCGAGGCAGAGCGCCGACCGGGGCGAGCGCGGCGATTGATCGTGCAAGGTCGACGACTCGAACTGCGACTCGCTCCAAATGACGTCGTCCCCAGACTCGAGCTCCGAGCCGGATTCTCCAGGGAACATGAAGTCGTCCATCCGGATGCTCCAAGTCAACGGCGCCGGCCGCGGTTCGCTCGCGCCGCGGCCGACCGCCACGGATGACATTCAACGCCTCGAATGCGGCTCCGACGCCCTTCCGGTACGACGCCCCGGAGGTCGGCCCGATCAGCCGATCTCGGACATGATACGATGCGCGGCCGATCGATCGACCTCCGCGTAGATCTGGGTCGTACCCAACTCGCTGTGCCCCAGGACGGCCTGGCTCGCCTCCAGGCCGTAGAGTCGCCGGACCTCGCTCGCCGCGGAGTGCCGCAGCTGATGCGGGAACCAGATGGGGATACCCAACCGCACGCAAACCCTGCGGATCGCCTTGCGGTAGCTGCCGTCGTCGTAGACCTCGCCCGGCGAGCGCCTCGGGGCTGCCTTGGGACGCCGCGCCCGCTGCGAAGGGGTCAGGGGGGACCGCCTCCGAGCCCTGAGCTCGGCCCGGCGGCGATCCTCGGCACGCCGCGGGCTGAAGAGGTAGCCGGCTTGTACATCGTCGAGGAAAGGTCCGAGAAGGGCCTGGGCACGCGGACCCAGATAGACCATCCGGTCGCGCCCGCGGTGCTCTGCCTTGTGCCGCGACGGGCGGTAGAGCCAGCAGCCCGCACCGGGCCGCTCGATGTCCTGGGCACGCATCAGGACGACCTCCTGGGGGCGCATGCCGGTCAGTCGCTGCAGCCTGACCATCGTCGCGACTGTGGGCGATAAGTGTGGCAGGGTCCGCTCGACGAGATCCTCGGAGACCCGTGTGACCGGCGGTCGTTCCCGCGCGTCGGTGCGGCCCGTCCGGAGCCCGGGGACGGTGGTCAGGGCTTGATAGACGGCGAATGGGAGCAATTCTTCCCCCGCCGCCCAGGCGAAGGCCCGCCTGACGCGATTGACCTGCTTGTTGATGTAGGTCCGGCACCAGCCGAGCTCGATCATCCTCTGACGGACGGCCTTCAGCGCCAGCGGGCCGAAGTCGGCCGCCGACGAGTCCCCGTAGAGCTCGCGAACCGGGCGCAAGGCCTGGCGGATCGTCCCCGGCTCGGACGTGGGCCGGCCGTCCTTCACGTAGTAAGACAGGGCGTGATCCCAGTACGCCAGGAGCAGCTCGTTCATCGTCAGGTCAGCCGGCGGGGCGGCCGCGGATGCGGTCCGGCCCCGCGTGGCCAGATACTCGGCCAGGAGGCGGTCGTAAGCCTGACGGCTGGCGACGGAGCCGTGCGTTCCGAGGTAGTGGTCGCGTCCGCCGAGCGTGACGACGGCCTGGCCCGAAGGCCGGTGGAGTCGATAGGAGGGCAGGCGTCTGGGCATTGCGGCAAGTCCCCAATCACCACAACCCGGTAATCTACCGGATTAGTGAAGGGCTCTGGGCCGCGCTGCCCGACGCGGGCAGGTATCCTAACTCGAGGATTCGGCGGGTTTTACTTCCAGTCGGGGCGAGAGGATTTGAACCTCCGACCTCACGGACCCGAACCGTGCGCTCAGCCAAGCTGAGCTACGCCCCGTGCAGTTGCCGAGTAGGATTTTTACCGACGGGTGCCCGCTGTCAATCGCGGGTGCCGCGGAATCGCGGCGGCCTCGGAGGCTGGCGGGGTCTCCGTGGGCGTGAGGACCGTGCGTAGGTATCGATGCCACTCGATCTCTAAGGAGGACACATCGGCGCCGAACGCGGTTCGGAAGAGCTCGAGGGATCGCTCGGCCCGCGCGCGTCGGCGGTGGGGCGCGGAGGAGGTCGAGGTATCGGGTGAACTCGCGGGGATGAGCCTTGCGGAGGAAGAAGACGAGCGACCAGGCCTCGGCGTAGAGGTCCCGGCGGTAGCCGTGTCCGAAGCCCGTGTCGCGGACGATCGGGGAGAGGGCAGGGGGGGGCCGCAGGGCACGCCAGTCGGGAAGGCGGAGGTCGTTGGCCCGTCCCACGCCCGCCCACTCGGCCGCCGCGCACCACCTCGAATTGAGCGGCCAGGCCCTCGTGGAGCCAGATCGGGAAGTCGTCGTGCCGAGGCGACAGGCCGGAAAGGGCCGCGAGCTGATGCGTCGCCTCGTGTGCGGCCATGCCCAGGTCAAACGCGCGTCGCTCCAGGTCCAGAAGGAGGGACAGTCGCGCGGCGTCGCGGCCGGCGGCCGCCGCGTCGGGCCGGTTGCGGAGCGCGGGCAGGTCCCGCGCGTCGAACGAGACGACCGCCTTGCGCGTGGGGTGGTAGTAGCCGAGCGTCGAGGCGAAGGCGTCCGCGCCCTCGCGGGACAGGAAGCCGACGTAGTCGGCCCTCCGCTCGAAGACGGCCGCCACAAGCTTCTCGCGGGGAGGCCGAAGCGGCAGCCCCTGGCCGGCGAAGGTCAGGTAGAACGAGACGTAGACGCGCTCGAGCACATCAAGCCGCGCCAAAGCGTCGGCGTCGGCGGCCTGAGTGAGAAGGACGAAGTGCGGACTCTCCTTCGTCCGAAACGTGCCGCCGAGGGAAGACGTCAGGGCCGCGAGATCAGGGGCGGGCAGGGGGGGGCTGATCGCGTCGAGGGTGTCGATCAGTGCCCGCGTCGGCTCGTGCTCGGGGTCGGCGGCGTGGAGGCCGCGGAGGACCTCGGCCGCCTCGGGCGTGAGGCCGTTCTCGAGCGCCCACCAGGCGGCGGCCAGGATCGCGTCGCTGCCGTCCTTCCGCGCCGTCGCCAGTCGATCCGGCCATTCCCCGGCCGGGTCGCCGCCGGGGACGATCCGCGAGACGTCGTCGGCCGCGAACTCGACGTCGCCCGTCGGGGCCTGGACGATCACCCGGGACCCGACCCGTCGGCACGGGAGCTGGACCACGCCCCCGCGCCGGAAGTAGAGGAGGTCGGCCCTCGACGGCGCGGCGGCGGCGAGGCTCGCCACCAGGAGCAGCACCAACGAATCGAGCCCGCGATGACGCAACGGCGAGGGCCTCCTTGCCCGGATTGACATGCCCGCATGAGAGCGAGACGACGGGTCATCCCGCGCGACGATCATAGCGGCGTCCGGGATCGCGACCAAGGGCAAGCTCGGTCACGGACGCTTCGCGGCCGGGATGAGCTTCTGAACCCTCATCCAGTCGGCACAACGATCGGGCCACGATGCGCAGGGATTGTCCGAGGGGCGCATGCCGAAGCCGTGGCCGCCGGTCGAGTAGATGTGCAGCTCGGCGGGGACCCCGGCACGCTTCAGGGCGAGGTAGAGCTCGATGCTGTTCTCGACGCTCACCGGGTCGTTGCTGGCGTGGACCAGGAACGTCGGCGGCGTCTGCGAGGTGACGCGGATCTCGGGCGAGAGCTCGCTCGTGCCCCGCTTGACGACGCCGCCGGGGTAGATGGCCACGGCGAAGTCGGGCCGGCAGTCGACCTTGTCGGCGTCGTCGACCGGCTCGTAGGCGCGCTTGTCGGAGCTCGTGGTCGCCCAGGCGACGAGGTGGCCGCCGGCCGAGAAGCCGAGGATGCCGATCCGCTTCGGATCGATCCCCCAGTCGGCGCCTTGCTCCGGACCAGGCTCACGGCGCGCTGGGCGTCCATCAGGGCCTGGGGCGGCGGCTCGCCCTTGGGCGTGCCCTCGCGGCGCGGGACGCGGTACTTGAGCACCACGGCGGTCACGCCGATCGAGTTCAGCCAGTCGGCGACCTGCTCGCCCTCGTGGTCCCAGGCGAGGTTGTTGTAGCCGCCGCCGGGGCAGACACGACGACCGCGCCGGTGTTCTTCGCCGCTCGGGCGGTAGACGGTGAGCGTCGGCTTGGTGACGTTGGTGAGGCTCGTGACGACGCCCTGCTTGCCGTCTTGGCCGTCTCCTCGCCGACCTTGCCGTCCTCGCCCGGCGGCGGGGCGGGCCAGAGGTCGATGACCTCGGCTCTTCGGCTCGTCGGCCGTCCGGCCGAGGGACGCGAGGCCGAGGGACAGGGCGACGCCGAGACATATCACGGTCCGTTTCATGATGCCTTTGCTCCGATTAGGGGCAGTCCGGGACAGGCCCTCGCACGACGACGGGCCATCATAACCGGCGCGGCGGTGTCTCGGAGGGGGACGGTCCACAAAGCGGGCAAGACCACCCCGACCCCGGGCGCGGAGCGGACGCAGCCGCCTGTGCGGGCGCCCTCATCGCATTTATGCAGACTTATCTCAGCGTCGCGATCGGCGTCTGCG
>CAWFXY010000037.1:0-53946 GCA_963819805.1 uncultured Planctomycetota bacterium
CAACGTCGGCGACACGATCAACTACACCATCACGCTGGCCGACAGCGGCCCCGCTTCGGCGACGAATGTCCAGGTGACCGATGTTCTGCCGTCGTCCAACCAGTTCGTCGCCGCGTTCCCCGAGCCAGGGGACCTATGGCGCAACTGGGCCTCTGGACCGTCGGTACCGTCGACACGACCGCACCCGCTCGTTGCACATCCAGGCGTTGGTGATCGCCGCGGCCTCGACGGCCAACACCGCGACGATCACCCATTCCAGCAGTTCGACCCCAACTCCGCGAACAATACCGCTTCAGCCGCGACCTCCCCGCAAGAGGCCGACCTGTCTGTGACGAAGGCGGTGAGCAACCCCGCCCCCAACGTGGGGGACACGATCACGTACACGGTCACGCTGGCCGACAACGGGCCGAGTAACGCTACCGGTGTCACCCTGCAGGACTCGCTGCCCGCCGGCCTCAGCTTCGTCGCCGCCGCACCGGGCAGGGATCCTACGACCCCGCCACGGGGATCTGGACGGTGGGGAGTCTGGCCAGCGGGTCGGCGGCGGTCCTGACCGTCAGCGCCACTGTGGTCGCGAGCCCAGCCGGAGACCAATACCGCGACGATCACCCACTCGGGATCAAACCGACCCGAATCCCGGCAACAACACCGCGACCTCGGTCGTCGCGCCGCAGCAGGCCGACCTCGTCCTCGCCAAGACGGTTAGCAACCCGACCCCGAACGTGGGCGATACCGTTACGTACACCGTGACAGTGCGGGACGACGGCCCCGACAAGGCGACGGGGGTCGCGGTGCGCGACATCTTTGCCCACGGGCCTGGCGTTCGTCTCGGCCACGCCGAGCCAGGGGAGTTACAACTCGGGCGTGGGGACCTGGACGGTCGGTAACGTCTGGCTTTCGTCGGCCCAGACGCTGGCGATCCAGGCGATCGTCGCGAGCCCGACTCCCTCGTCGAATACGGCGACAATCAGCCACGCCGACCAGTTCGACCCCAACACCGCTAATAACAGCAACACCGCCGCCGTGACCCCCCAGAAGGCCGACCTGGCATGACCAAGACCGTCAGCAACCCGACCCCCAACGTGGGGGACACGATCACTTACACCATCACCCTCACCGACGATGGCCCGGATACCGCCACGGGCGTGCAGGAATCCGCGACTTCCTCCGCCGGCGTGTCGTTCGTCTCGGCGACGCCCAGCCAGGGGACGTACAACAGCACACGGGACTCTGGACGGCCGCGACCGTGACCACTACGGCGCCCGCGACGCTCGCCTTGAGCGGGACCATCAACAGCCCGTACCCCGTGACCAACACGGCGACGATCAGCCACGCCGACCAGTTCGATCCGGTGGCTTCCAACAACACCGCCGGTGCCGCGGTGACGCCCCAGCAGGCCGACCTCGCTCTCGCCAAGACGGTGAGCAACCCGACGCCGAACGTCGGTGACACGATCACTTACACCATCACCCTCACCGACGATGGCCCGAATACCGCCACGAATGGCCAGGTGACGGACCTCCTCCCCACGGGACTCTCGTTCGTCTCGGCGACGCCCAGCCAGGGGGCGTATAACTCAACGACCGGCCTTTGGAGCGTGGGACGGTCACAGCATCCTCGCCCCAGACGTTGATGATCCGGGCCCTGGTCATCAGCTCCAGCCCGCAGACGAACGCGGCGACGATCACCGGCGCCGACCAGTTCGACCCGATCATCGCCAACAACACCGCCTCTGTCCTCGAGACGCCGCAGCTTGCCAACCTGAGTCTCGTCAAGACCATCGACGACCCGACCCCGAACGTGGGCGACACGATCACCTTCACGGTGACGCTCAGTAATAGCGGCCCGAACGCCGCCACAGATGTGGTGGTGACTGACCTACTACCAGAGGGGCTGGGATTCGTGTCGGCCTCGCCGAGCCAGGGAACCTACGATCCCACGACCGGACTGTGGAGCGTGGGGACGCTGGCGACATCAACCCCGCAAATATTAACGCTCAAGGCGACGGTCCTCGGGCCCGCTGCGCTGAGGAACCTACGGTCGATCCCCACGTCCGACGGTTTTGCCGCTACTCTCACCGTTGGCCCACAGACGAACACGGCGACGATCACTCACTCCGAACAATTCGACCCCAACCCGGGTAACACCACCGCGTCCGCCACCGAGACCCCGCAGCAGGCCGACCTCGTCCTCTCCAAGGCGGTGGACAACCCCAGGCCCAACGTCGGCGACACGATCACCTATACGATCACTCTGTCCGACAGCGGCCCCGATTCGGCTACGGATGTCGTCGTGTCCGATCCCTTGCCATCTGGCCTCTTCTTCCTGAGTGCCAGGGCGAGCGAGGGGAGCTACGACCCGCTCAGCGGCCTCTGGACCGTCGCCACGGTCCCCACCACCCAACCGCAGTCGCTGCGGATCCAGGCGATGGTGACGGCTCCGACCTCGACGGTCAATACGGCGACGATCAGCCACGCCGACCAGTTCGACCCCAACACGGCCAATAACACCGCGACGACGTCGGACGTCCCGGAACAGGCCGACCTGTCGGTGACCAAGACGGTGAGCGATCCGACCCCCAATGTCGGCGAGACGATCGCCTACACCGTCGCCCTCACCGACAACGGCCCGGACGACGCCACGGGTGTCACCCTCCAGGACGTGCTGCCGGCCGGCGTCAGCTTTGTCTCGGCGGTGCCCGGGCAGGGGTTGTACGACCCCGCCACGGGGCTCTGGATGGCGGGGGACCTGGCGAACGGCTCGTCCACGACCCTGATCATTAACGCCACGGTCATCGGCGCGAGCCCGTCGACCAACACCGTGATGATCGGCCACTCGGACCAGTTCGACCCTAACACGGGCAACGACACCGCGTCCACGACCGTCTCGCCGCAGCAGGCCGACCTGTTCGTGACCAAGTCCGTGAGAAACCCGACGCCGATCATGGGCGACACGGTCACCTTCATCGTGACGGTCGGCGACAACGGCCCGGACAACGCGACGGGGGTCGCGGTGCAGGACATCCTGCCGACGGGCCTGACTTTCGTCTCGGCGACGGTCACCGCGGGGACCTACGACGCCACCTCCGGGGCCTGGGATGTCGGGAGCGTCATGACTTCCGCAGCGCAGGTCCTCACGCTCCAGGCGACGGTCACGAGCCCGAGCCCGACGGTGAATACCGCGACGATCTCCCGCGCCGATCAGTTCGACCCCGTATCGGCCAACAATGCCGCCCGGGTCAGCCTGACCCCCCAGCAAGCCGACCTGGCGCTGACCAAGAGCGTCAGCACGGCCACTCCCAACGTCGGGGACGTCGTGACGTATATGGTCGTGCTGACGGACAACGGCCCGAACGGCGCGACCGATGTCCAGGGGACCGACGCCCTTCCCGCGGGCCTGACGTTCGTCGCGGCCATCCCGAGCCAGGGCACCTACAACCCCGGCACCGGCATCTGGAGCGTGGGGACGGTCAACGTCGAATCGCCGGTCACGCTGGTGATCCAGGCAACCGTCACGAGCCCCACCCCGCAGACCAACACGGCGACGATCAGCCACGCCGACCAGTTCGACCCGGTGACGAGCAATAACACCGCCACGGCCACTCTGACCCCGCGGCAGGCCGACCTGTCCCTGGCCAAGACCGTCAGCGACCCGACCCCCAACGTGGGGGACACGATCAATCTATACCGTCACCCTCACCGACAACGGCCCGGACAGCGCCACGAACGTCAACATCGGCGACGTGCTGCCGACGGGCCTGGACGTGGTCTCCTCCGGCACGACCGTGGGAAGCTATAACCCCCTCACGGGCCTCTGGAAGGTGGGCACCGTCGCGCCGGGAGCCCCCCAGACCCTGCAGATCGCGGCCCTCGTCGCGGGCCCGAACGTCACGACCAACACGGCCACGATCACCCAGGCCGACCAGTACGATCCCGATCCGACCAACAACACCGCCAGCATCCTCGTGACCCCGCGGCAGGCGGACCTCTCGCTGACGAAGTCCGTCAGCGATCCGACGCCCAACGTCGGCGAGACGATCACCTACACCATCACCCTGACGGACAACGGGCCGGACGGGGCTACCGGCGTCCAGGTGCACGACGCACTGCCCGCGGGTCTGACGTTCGTCTCGGCCATCTCCAGCCCGGGCACGACCTACAACTCCGCGAGCGGCCTCTGGAGCGTGGGGACGGTCGGCGTCGGATCCCCGGTGACGCTCGCGATCCGGGCGACGGTCACGAGCCCCAACGCGCGGACGAACACGGCGACGATCAGCCACGCCGACCAGTTCGACCCCAACACCTCCAACAACACCGCCACGGCCACTCTGACCCCGCAGCAGGCCGACCTGGCGCTGGCCAAGACCGTGGACAACCCGACCCCCAACGTCGGCGACACTGTCACCTTCACCGTCTCTCTCGGCAACAACGGACCGGACCCCGCCACTGGCGCCCAGGTCACCGACCTCCTCCCTTCGGGTCTGACATTCGTGTCGGATACGACGAGCCAGGGAACGTACGACCCCGCCACGGGGCACTGGGACGTCGGGACGGTCGCGGTCGGGTCGCCGCTGACGCTCGCGATCCGTGCGACGGTCACGAGCCCGAACCCCGTCACCAACACGGCGACGATCAGCCACGCCGACCAGTTCGACCCTAACACGGCCAATAACAACGCCACCGCCCCCGACTCGCCGCAGCAGGCCGACCTGGCCCTGTCCAAGACAGTGGATGACGCCACGCCCAATGTGGGTGGCATGATCATCTACACGGTCGGCGTCCGGAACCTCGGCCCGAGCGATGCCACGAACGTCCTCATCTCCGACCCGCTGCCCGCGAGTCTGACGCTGGTCTCCGACCTTCCCTCGCAGGGGAGCTATGACGCGGCCTCGGGGGTGTGGACCCTCGGCACGGTCTCGGTCGCCGCGCCCCAAAGTCTCCAGATCACGGCCAGGGTCGCGAGCGCGAGCGCCGCGACGAATACCGCCAGCATCGCCCATGCCGACCAGTCCGACCCCAACCCTGGCAACAACAGCGCCAGCGTTGTCACGACGCCTCAGCAGGCCGACCTGCGGCTGTCGAAGACCGTCGATAACACCACGCCAAACGTCGGCGATACGATCAGCTACACCATCACGCTCAACAACAACGGGCCGGACGGCGCCACGGGCGTCCAGGTGACCGACCTCCTGCCGGCAGGCGTGACGTTCGTCTCGGCCACGCCGAGCCAGGGGACGTACGTCCCCGGCACCGGGATCTGGACCGTGGGGGCCGTCAACGCCGGGTCCGCCGCAGACCCTCGTGATCCAGGCGACCGTCACGAGCCCGAACTCTCAGACGAACGCCGCGACGATCACGCACGCCGACCAGTTCGACCCTGTGACCACGAACAATACCACGAGCGTCGATACGACGCCGCAGCAATCCGATTTGGCGCTGGCCAAGTCGGTCAGCGACGCCACCCCGAACGTGGGCGACACGATCAGCTATACGGTCACACTCACGAACAGCGGCCCGGACGCCGCCACCGGCGTCCAGGTGACCGACCTCCTGCCCGCGGGCGTGGCATTCGTCTCGGCCGCGCCCAGCCAGGGGACCTACAACCCAGCGAACGGCCTATGGACCGTGGGATCCGTCGGCACGACGTCACAAACGCTGATCATCCAGGCAATCGTCACGAGCCCCAACCCTCAGACGAACGCCGCGACGATCACGCACGCCGACCAGTTCGACCCCGACACGGCCAACAACACGGCCAGCGCCACCCAGACGCCGCAGCTGGCCGACCTGGCGCTGGCCAAGTCGGTCAACAACGCCGCGCCGAACGTCGGCGAGACGATCACGTACACGGTCACGCTCAGCAACGAGGGTCCCGACGCCGCGACCGCCGTACAGGTGACCGATTTGCTCCCCGTGGGCGTTATGTTCGTCTCGGCCGCGCCCAGCCAGGGGACCTATAACAGCGTCTCGGGGCTTTGGGCGGTCGGCACGGTAACCACGGCGGCGCCGCAGACACTCACCTTGACGGCGACCGTCGTCGACGCCGGCCAGGTGATCAATACGGCGACGATCACGCATGCGGACCAGTTCGACCCCGATCCCTCCAACAATACGGCGAGCGCCCCGGAGGTCGCGGAAGAAGCCGACCTGGCGCTCTCCAAGAGCGTGAGCGACCCCGCCCCCAACGTGGGCGACACCGTCACCTACACCGTCACCCTCCGGAACATCGGCCCCAATCCCGCCACCGGCGTCCAGGTGCGGGATGAGCTCCCCCTGGGCGTGTTGTTCGTCTCGGGCCTGCCCAGCCAGGGGACGTATGACAGCACCACGGGCCTCTGGACCGTCGGCACCGTGACCACCACGGCGCCGCCGCTGACGCTCCGCCTGACGGTGATCGTCGGCAGCCCCCACTCGCAGACCAACACGGCGACGATCGGCCACTCCGACCAGTACGACCCCAATCCCAGCAACAACACGGCGAGCTCCATTCTGACGCCCCAGCAGGCCAACCTGGTCCTGGCCAAGGCCGTGAGCGACCCCACCCCCAACGTGGGCGACATCGTCACCTACACCATGACGCTGACGAACAATGGCCCCGACACCGCCACGAATGTCCGGACGGCCGACCGGCTGCCGGCGGGCCTGTCGTTCGTCTCGGCGGCGCCCAGCCAGGGGGCGTACGACCCGGCCAGCGGGACCTGGATCGTGGGGACCGTCACCACCTCGTCCCCGCAGACGCTGATGATCCGGGCGAAGGTCGTCAGCCCCACGCCGGGGGCCAACATCGCGACGATCACCCACTCCGACCAGTTCGAAACCTCACCCAGCGACAACACGGACGGGGTGGCCTTGTTACCCCAGCAGGCCGACTTGGCGCTGGCCAAGGCCGTCAGCAATGCCAGGCCCAACGTCGGCGACACGATCGCCTACACCGTCAGGCTCGCGAACATCGGCCCCAACGCCGCCACGAATGTTCGGGTGACCGACGTCCTGCCCGCGGGCCTGTCGTTCCTGGCGGACACCCCCAGCCAGGGGATATATAGCCCCACGACCGGGATCTGGAGCGTGGGGACGGTCAATCTCGGCGTCCCGGAGATCCTGGTGATCTTCGCCCGGGTGATCAGCCCTGTCGCGCAGATCAACACGGCGACGATCACGCACTCCGACCAGTTCGACCCGGCGCCGGGCAACAATTCCGCCTCCGCCGTCGTCACTCCGCCGGTGTCCGACCTCGTGGTCGCCAAGGAGGCGAGCGACCCGTCGCCGCTCGTCGGCGAGACCCTGTACTTCGTCGTGGCGGTGGCCAACCGGGGGCCGGCCGCCGCCGTCGGCGTCGCCGTCGCCGACGCGCTGCCGCCGGGCCTCGCGTTCGTCTCCTCCACGCCGAGCGTGGGGGCCTACAACCCGGCCACCGGGATCTGGTGGGTCGGGGGCCTGGCCGACGGCGCGACCGCCACGCTGGCCGTCGTCGCCCGGGCGACCGCGCCCGGGGTCGCGACCAACACGGCGATCGTCGCCGGCGCCGAGTTCGACCCCAACCCGGCGAACAACGTGGCGTCGGCCGCGGTGACGGTCCGCACGCCGACCCCGCCGGTGTCCGACCTCGTGGTCGCCAAGGAGGCGAGCGACCCGTCGCCGCTCGTCGGCGAGACCCTGTACTTCGTCGTGGCGGTGGCCAACCGGGGGCCGGCCGCCGCCGTCGGCGTCGCCGTCGCCGACGCGCTGCCGCCGGGCCTCGCGTTCGTCTCCTCCACGCCGAGCGTGGGGGCCTACAACCCGGCCACCGGGATCTGGTGGGTCGGGGGCCTGGCCGACGGCGCGACCGCCACGCTGGCCGTCGTCGCCCGGGCGACCGCGCCTGGGGTCGCGACCAACACGGCGATCGTCGCCGGCGCCGAGTTCGACCCCAACCCGGCGAACAACGTGGCGTCGGCCGCGGTGACGGTCCGCACGCCGGCCCCGCCTGAGGTCATCTCGCTCGCGAGGTACGGCTTCCACACGCAGCCGACCAGCCTCGTGCTCGGCTTCAACACGCCGCTCGTCGCGGCGGCGGCGCAGAACGTGGCCAACTACCAGATCGTCCAGATTGGCGCGGGCGGGTCCATCTCCGCACCGATCCCGATCGTCTCGGCGATCTACGACCCGGCGACGGACACCGTCACGCTCAACCCGTCGCGCCAGCTCTACCTGTACGGCCACTACGTGCTGACGGTCAATGGCATGGCCCCGTACGGGCTGATCAGCACGACCGGAATCAGGCTGGGTGGGACGTCCGTCGGCGGGCCCGGGGCCAATTATGTCCGCGTCTTCGGCCCCGAGATCCTCGCAGGCCCGAACCCGACCGGCGCCACGCCGGCCGTCGCCGGCTTCCGGGCCAAGACGTCGGCATCGGCTGCCGCAATTCGATCGAGTGCCGCACCGCGATCGCCCTCCCTCGCTCCTCCCGTGCCCGCTACGACCGCGTCACGCGGATATGGCGGCATGCCCGCCAGTGCCGTGGACAAGGTGCTGGAGAGCTTCCGTAAGCCCCGGAGGCGATGGACGTGAGCCGTTTGCCCGGCGGTCAAAAGCGGTGCACTAAATCGCGGGGGTGGTCGTCCCCCGATGACTTCGGAAGCTCTTAAACCTTAGTACTACAGTTGTAACTAATCCGGCGGCTCTGCGCCGCGTTTCTTGTAATGGCATCGTCTGGCGAACGCCTGGTGGGCCCTCCGCCACTCCGACCAATCCAGGACCTCCTCGACCTCCGGCAGGCGGGCCCACAGCAGGCGGACCAGCAGCCGGTGCGCCTCCGGCGCCGTCACCGCGATCAGCTCCGGCCCGGCGCCCGACTTTTTTCGGCGGCCCGTCGGCCAGCCTCCGCACCGCCGCCAGGACGGCGTGCGCCAGCAGCGAGAGGGTGACGTGGCGGTGCCAGCCCGTCCAGCTCCGCACCTCGTAGTCGGCCAGCCCGGCCTCCTGCTTCGCCGCCTCGAAGGCCCCCTCGACCGACCATCTCGCCCCGGCGACCCGGGCCAGCCGGGTCAGGGGCGTGCGGGCCGGCCCGGCCGCGACGTAGTACGCCAGCTCCTCGCGGTCGTCGAGGCCCTTGCGGATCAGCAGCCAGCGCCGCCACGCCGGCCCGAGGTCGTGGTTGATCTCCATCCACGCCCAGGCGTACACCCGCGGCCCCTTGCTCCCGGCCGCGACGGCGACCTTGCGCCAGGCCCGCGCCGGCAGCGCCTCCGATAGGGCGGCGACCGTGGACTGGCGCGGGCCCGCCCAGACGTACTGGTTGGCCCGGACGGCCAGCACGTACTGCCGCCGCTGCTCCTCCAGCCACCGCCGCAGCTCCCAGGCGCCGTAGACCTCGTCGCCGGTGACCCACGCCGCCGGCACCCCGGCGGCGAAAGCCCGCTCGAGCATCTGCTTGGCCAGCCGGATCTTCGTAGCGAAGGCCGTCCCTTCGGGGATGCCGGCCGCCTCGCACCGTTTCGGGTCGCTGGTCCACTCCTCGGGCAGGTACAGGGCGCGGTCGAGGAACGCGGTGCCGTGGCGCGAGGCGTAGGCGAGGAAGACGCCGACCTGGGCGTTCTCGATCCGGCCGGCGGTCCCGGTGTACTGGCGGGCGACGCCGGCCGACTTGGTGCCCTTCTTGAGGAAGCCGGTCTCGTCGAGGATCAGGACCGCGTCGGGGTCGCCGAGCGATTCGACGACGTACGCACGGAGGTCGTCGCGGACCGAGTCCGGATCCCAGTCGGCGCGGCCCATGAGGTACTGGACGCCGTAGGGGTCGCCGTCGCCGATCTGCTCGGCGACCTGCCAGGCGTTCTTCCGCTGCACCGGCCCGAGGAGGCCGACGAGGTAGGCCCGGACCCGGTCGCGTGTCTCGCTGCGCGGGAAGCGGGCCCCGATCCGGCGCGCCACCTCGTCGAGCTGCTTCCCCCACTCCTGGACGTCCTCGGGGCGGACGGCAGACCCGGTGCTGGCCATGGCGACCCTCCCTGGGTTCCACGGCCAGACTATCAGCCTCCGGAGATAGTTACAACTGTAGTATTAGCTCGACTGCTGCCGATTTCGCGGGCCCGCCTCGGCGGTAATCTGAGGGGTTGCTGAAGCACCTCAGGATACCGGCCGAGGACGGACCCGCCATGATCCTACCACCCGAGGCACGCCCGCTGCTCGCGGCACTGGCCCCCGGCTTCACGCGGCCGACCTTCGGACGCTTCGCCGTCCTGCTGTCCGCCGCCATCCTCACCCAGGGCCGCCACACCGTCGTCAACCTGCTGCGCACCCTCGGGTCGCTCGCGATCGGGCACCGGACCGACTACCAGCGCGTCCTCTCGCGGGCCCCCTGGTCGGGCCTGGCCCTGGGCCTGCGCCCTGGCCGGCTACATCCTGCTCCATCTCTGCCCGACCGACCCGGTGATCCTCGTCGGCGACGACACCGTCGACGGCCACCCCGGCAAGCACGTCTACGGCAAGGCGCGGCACCGCGACCCGGTCCGCTCCTCGCACGCCTACACGGCCTGGAAGTATGGCCACCGCTGGGTCGTCCTGGCGGTGCTCGTCCGCTTCCCGTGGGCAACTCGACCCTGGGCACTGCCCGTGCTCGTGGACCTCTACCGGAGCGAGGAAGAGGACCGGCGACGCGGGCGGCCGCACCGCACCCCGGCGCGGCTGATGTGCCGCCTGCTCCGCGCCCTGATGATCCGCTGCCCCGGCCGCCGCTTCGCGTTCGTCGGCGACTCGGGCTACGGCACCCACGAGGTCGCCCGATTCGCCCACCGCCACCGGGCCCGCCTGACCCTGGTCAGCAAGCTCCACCCCGAGGCCAACCTGTTCGACCCGCCCCCGCCGTACCGCGGCCCGGGGCGGCCTCGGGTCAAGGGCGGGCGCCGGCCCAAGCCGCGCGAGGCGGTCGCCGCGGCCCGGCGGCGCCGCCGGCTTGTCGTCGGCTGGTACGGCGGCGGGACCCGGCGGGTGTCGGTCGTCACCGGGACGGGGCACTGGTACAAGGCCGGCGCCGGCCTGGTCCCGATCCGCTGGGTCCACGTCCGCGACCTGGAGGGGACGCACCGCGACGAGTACTTCTACGCCACCGACCCGGCGCTCGACCCGGGCGAGATCGTGACCCGGTACGCCGGCCGCTGGAACATCGAGTGCACCTTCCAGGAGTGCCGGGCCCACCTCCGATCGGAGACGACGCGGGGCCGGTCCCGGCGCACAGTGTTGCGGGCGACCCCGTGCTTATTCGGCCTGTACTCGGTCGTCGCCCTGCTGTACCACGCGCTGCCCGAGGCGAAGCGGTCCGGCGGCGTGCGCTGGCCCGGCAAGGCCGGCGTGACCTTCTCGGACGCCCTGGCCTCGGTGCGGCTCTGGGTGTGGTCCGAGGGGGTATTTCCACGGGTCGGGAGGCGGTTCGGGCTCGAGAAACTCCCCGATCCCTTGCGCGAAGTCCTGCGATCAGCCCTCGCACCGGCGGCATAGCCGCAGAGGATCGGCAGCAGTCGAGCTTAGAAACTATCCGAGAACAGGTCATTTGATCATGCGGCGTTCTGACTTGAGTCACGCGCGCCCATGCGGTGCAGCCGCCGGTACCAGTACAGCCCGTAGGCCAGCTGGATCAGCCCCAGGTAGTTGACGTCCTTCTTGTCGTACACACTATCACCGGCGTACCGACATCGATTGCCGCCTTCGCCGGTTGGGCGCCCCGGGGGCCTGCCGACCGGGCCGAATTGGTGTCGAGCTGGTCCGATTTCCATTCCCGGTTCGGCGGAATGGACTCGCGGAGTCTCCTGGGTTATGCGGTCTATCATTTCTTCCTGAACGGCGGTCGGAAGGCCTACATCGCGCGGCTGGTCTCCGGCGATGCCGGAACCGTCCTCGATCCGGGAACCCCGAGCTTCGAGGCGGCGCTCCTGCCCGCCGCGGGCTCGACGACCGGCGCATACCTCCTGGACCGCGTCGACCTCTTCAACCTGCTCTGCGTGCCGGGCGAGACGACGCCGGCGACGCTCGCGCGGCTCAACCGGTTCTGCCAGGAGCGCAGGGCCTTCTTGATCGCCGACTCCGACCCGAATATCGATACGTTCGCACGGGCTCAAGCCGCTTACTCGGGCGGGCTGGGGGCGGCGATTCCCGGCGCAAACGGCAACGCGGCGATCTACTTCCCCTGGGTCTATGGGCCCGACCCCCTCGACCGGGATGCTCCGCGCGACTACCCCCCTTGCGGCTTCGTCGCGGGGATGTACGCGACGACGGACGCCAACCACGGGGCCTGGAAGGCCCCCGAGGGGGGCGCGACCGCCCTGGCCGGGGCGACGGGCGTCGCCGTGCCGCTGGACGACCAACAGAACGATCTCTTGAATTCCGTCGGATTGAATTGCATCCGCGATTTCGGCGCGCCCGGCATCGTCATCTGGGGCGCCCGCACAGCCCAGGGGGGCCACACGACCGGCTCGGAGTGGAAGTACGTGCCGGTTCGACGCATGGCCCTGTTCCTCGAGGAGAGCCTGGACCGCGGGCTGCAATGGGTCGTGTTCGAGCCCAACGACGAGCCCCTGTGGGCCCGGATTCGCCTCGAAGTCGGCGCGTTCTTGCAGGCCTTGTTCCGACACGGCGCGTTCCAGGGCGCGACGCCGGAGCAAGCCTATTTCGTCAGGTGCGACGGCGGGACGACCACCGCGGCCGATCGGGACAACGGCCTCGTCAACGTCGTGGTCGGGTTCGCAGCGCTCCGGCCGGCCGAGTTCGTCATCATCCGGATCCCGCAGATGGCCGGCCAGGCCTCGACGCCGTAGACGCGCTCGACGGCGTTCTCGGCCGGGGATCGCTCCATGAACGAGGGGACGGAGCCCGTGAGGGTGACGATGCCATTGCGGACGGCGACGCCGATCGCGGCCGCATTGACGCTCCGCCAAAGGGAGGGCGAGAAGGGAGGTGGTAGGCCGCCGGTGCCGAGGACTCGCGGACCGGTTATCGTATCATGCCGCACCGCCTCCACATGCCTGAGGTGCGGTCGATCGTTCCCCGCGAGCCGACGCCATGAAGATCAGCATGCTCTCGTATGAGCCCGTCCAGGCACTTGCCGAGCTGGATCGCCGCATGGACCTGGTCAAGTCGCTCGGCTATGCGGGGATCGAGCTGACGGCGACGCACCCGCTCGGCTATGCGATCGAGGAGGTCGAGGCGCTGGTCGCGCGGCACGGGCTGCCGGTCGTCTCGCTGCTCTCGGGGTGGTCGTACGCGAACGAGGGCCTCTGCCTTTCCAGCCCGGATGCCGGCGTGCGCGAGCGTGCGGTCGAACGCCTGCGGGGGTACGTGAGGCTGGCGGGGCGGCTCGGCGCGGTGCTGGTCGTCGGGATGATGCAGGGTCTGCGGTCGGATGAGCCGGACGTTGAGGTCGCGAATGGCCGAATCGCCGAGTGTCTGAAGTCCGTCTCCGACGACGCCCAGACGGAAGGCGTCTCGATCGTCCTCGAGCCCGTGAACCACTTCCAGGTCGGGTTCAACCATACTGCGGCCGAGGCGCGGGCGATGGCCGAACGAGTCGGCTCGCGGGCCGTGGGCTACATGCTGGATACGATCCACATGAACATCGAGGAGCGATCACTGCTCGATACGGTCCGCGAGCACGGCCGGGAGATCCGCCATTTCCACCTCTGCGAGACTAACGGCGGCCCATTCGGCACCGGCGGGCTCGACTTCCTTGCGGTGCTGGCAGCGCTCAATCGATCCGGCTACGATCAGTTCGCCTCGGTGAAGGTGTACCGCGGCGCAGGACTTCGACGCCGCGGCACGGGGCTCGGCCGAGTTCCTCCGCGACCTCGGCGCCCTCCTTCACGATTGACGAGCGGGGCGCAAACACGATGTGCGATCTCACGGGGAAGATCGCCCTGGTGACGGGGGCCGCGAGGGGCCTTGGGCGGGCGATCGCCGAGGGAATCTCACGCCAAGGCGCCGCGGTAGCGGTCGTCGACCGCGATCACGCCGGCGCCGAGGAGGTCGCCCGCTTCCTAGGAGAGGACGGCCGGCGTGCCTTCGCATTCGCCTGCGATGTCGGCGAAGAAGACGAGGTCCGTGCCGTCGTCGCTGCGGTCGAGTCCGGAATCGGGCCGATCGATGTCCTCGTGAACAACGCGGGGATCACCCGGCGGATCGCCCTGTTCGACTGGACCGCGGCCGACTGGGGCCAGGTGATCCGGATCAACCAGATCGGCACCTTCCTCATGGCGCGCGAGGTCGGCCGGCGGATGGTCGACCGCCGCCGCGGCAGCATCGTGAACATGTCGGCCCTCGGCGGTGGGATCGTCGGGCTCGGGCGGGGAAATGCGATCTACTGCGCGACGAAGGGAGCGGTCGCCGCCATGACGCGGGACCTCGCCGCCGAGTGGGCACGCCACGGCGTCCGCGTCAACTGCGTCGCGCCCGGCTGGTTCCGGACCGAGATGAACGCCCCGCTCCTGGCGAACGAGCGCCTGCTCGGCCGGATCCTCGACCGGGTCCCGCTCGGACGGCTCGGCGAGCCGGAGGACGTCGTCGGCCCGGTGCTCTTCCTCGCATCCGACGCCTCGTCGATGATCACCGGACATATCCTCCCGATCGACGGGGGAGCTTCGAGCATCGTAAGGCTGAGCGACGACCCCGTCGTGGGCTAGGGCAGTTGTCTCGGACGTGTCTCGACGGCGGGTCCGGTCCCGGGACGTGCCTCGGAAAGGGATCCCGTGGGGCTTCCTCGCCCGCCGCCTCGGCTTTCCCCTGACCAACCCCACGTTTCATCCAGGTCGCCGTCGCCCGCTCTCATTTCGCTGCTTCGTCGACGACGAGGCCTTCCAATGTTCTCGGCCGGCGTCGGGTGTAGGATTCGGACGAAAGTCTCGAGCACCATTCCTGTGGATGACGAGATGGCCTCAGGGCCCCGCGGCGACAAGCGCCTCGGCCGACCGCTCCGACTCGGGCCTTGCGAGCTTGGCATCGCGGATTGGATGAAGAGCAAGTGGTTCCTGAGTCCCACTCAAGAATCCACCGTCAAGATGGGGGCCAGGTCAGGGGACGATCGCCCCTCGATCGGTCTCCTGGGGCATCGTCTCGGTGACGTCCACCCTCAGCCAGCAGAGGGCCCCGAGGAAGTAGCTGGCGGCGAAGAGGACGAAGGGCAGTGTCATGTCGAGGCGGTGTGCGGCGAGGTCGCCGGCCTTCTCGGCGAGGTCGGCCGCGTGGAAGAACTGGCCGGCGACGACGGCCGCCACGGCAGCCATCAGGCTGGCGAGCATGTTCATCGCGCCGGCGACGGTCCCCGCGTGCCGCTCGCCGATGTCGCTGGCCGCCGCCCAGGCCGGGCCCATCGACAGGTCGTTGCCGAAGAAGGTCAGTCCGTAGACGACGCCGAGCCAGACGGACATTCTCCACCCACGGCGAGACCAGGATCATCACGCCCGCCAGCGTGAGACCGGCGACGCCGACCAGCCGCCGCCCGAGGCGGCGGTCGCCGGTCCGCCTCATGATCACGTCGGACAGGACGCCGCCCAGGATGCAGGCGACGACCCCGCAGGCGAACGGGACGACGGTCAGCCACTTGGCCGTGTCCTTGTCGAGGTGGCGGTAGTCTTGCAGGTAGTTCGCGAACAGGAAGAGGAAGAAGTTGCCGCTGTAGCCGAGGAAGCCGTACATCCACCAGAGGGCCCAGACGTTCGTCGAGCGGAGCATCGCGCGCCACGGGGCCCTCGGGTGCGAGGCCGGCCCCCGCCCGGCCCGACCCGCGACGATCAGCGCTCCCGCTCGGCCTCGTTGACCCGGGGCATCTCTTCCGGCCGGTTCCGCAGCCAGGGCCAGACGGCCAGCGCACCAGAGCAGCGCCCAGGCCCGCCCCGAGGACCAGCGGCGACCGCCAGTTCCCCAGTCGGTGGTACAGCCAGCCCATGACCATCGGCGCCAGCACGCCGCCGGCGCGGCTGCTCATCCAGAGGGCGCCCTGCGCCGCGCCGCGCTCGGTCGTCGGCATCCAGTCGGCGATCAGCCGCGAGAGGACCGGGAACGTCCCCGCCTGGAACATCCCGAAGAGGAACCGGAGCGCGAGCAGGAAGGCGAGCGAACCCGAGTGGACCCGCGGCAGGAGCACGACCGCCGCGACCCCGGCCGTCGTCAGCGAGCCGCCGAGCACGATCGTCAGCCAGCAGGCCCCGCGGCCCGAACCGGTCGCCCAGCCGGCCCCAGGGGACCTCGAAGACGCCGTAGGCGATCATGAACGCGACCATCATCGCGCTGAGGTCGCGGACGTCCATCCCGAGATCGTGGAGCAGCTCCGACGAGTTCGACTGGAACCCCGCCCGGTGGATGTACGTGATGACCGCCAGGGCGCAGGCCGACGCCAGCACCGCGTACCGGACCCGCGTGGCCCGCGGCTTCGCGACGATGGGAGACCCGGGATTGATCATCCGCTCCTCGTCAGGCGACGCGGAACTGTTCCAGCCCCTTCTCGTCGATCGCCAGGCCGAGCCCGGGGGCGTCGGGGACGGCGACCCGGCCGTCGACGGCGCGGATCGGCTCGCTGATGTGGTGGCGGAGGGTCGTCCCCTCCTCGACGACGAACTCGAGCAGGCCGAGCGTGTTGGGGATGCTCGCCAGGAAGTGGAGCGCGGCGGCGACGTTCAGGTAGGTCGTGAAGCCGTGATTGACGACCGGCAGGCCGCGATCGGCGGCGAGGCGGCGATCTTCATCGCCTCGGTGAAGCCGCCGCAGCGGGTCAGGTCGACCTGGACGACGTCGATCTGGCCCACGTCCATCAGCTGGAGGAAGCGACTTCCGCTCGCTCTCCTCCTCGCCCGCGGCGATCCGCAGCGGGCTGGCGGCCGAGAGCTTGGCGTAGCCCTCGTAGTCGTCGGGCAGGAGCGGCTCCTCGAACCAGAACGGGTCGATACGGCTCGAACGCCCGGCGCGCTGGATGGCGGTCTTGGCGTCGTAGCACGAGGCCCGCGTCGATCATCAGGTCGGGCCCGTCGCCCAGGCCCGCGCGGGCCTCGCGGACCAGGGCGATGTCGGTGCCTCGGCATCCTGGCCCATCGGGTCCCAGCCGAACTTGACGGCGGTGAACCCCTGGCCGACGAACCGGCGGGCGCGCTCGCCGGTCTCCTCGGGCGTGGCGCCGAAGAGGGTGCTGGCGTAGGGCCGAAGCGACTTCGTGAACCCGCCCCCGAGCAGCTTCCAGACCGGCAGGCCGAGCGCCTTGCCCTTGATGTCCCAGAGGGCCAGGTCGATCCCGCTCATCGCGTGCACGCCGACGCCTCGCCGGCCGCCGTAGATGTTCGCCCGGTACATCTTGTGCCAGAGGTACTCGGTCCGGAACGGGTCCTCGCCGATCGACGACATGGGCCAGCCCCGTCGCCGTCGTGTGCGAGAACGGCCCCTCGATGACCCCCTTTGCCGCCATCGGGTTCGAGTCGACCTCGCCGTAGCCGACGATCCCGGCGTCGGTCGTCACCTGACGATCAGGGCGTCCTGGCCGCTGTCGCACTGCTCCTTGACCTGGGGCAGGCGGAGGTAGATCGCCTCGACGCCGGTGATCTTCAGGTCGCTCGTCATGGGGCCGTCCTGCGGTGATCGAAGGGGATCGGCGACTCTATAGCGCCCGGCGGGCCGGGGCAAGCGCCCGGTGCGGCCGTTGTGGGTCCGTTTGGGTCCTGGGGCGGGTGCGGGATGGCGGGCCCCCGCGCCGAGCGAACCTGAGCGGCCGCCTCCCGTTCGCCTTCGTGCGCCCTCGTGCGGGGCGGCGGCTCCGGCGGCGAGACTCCCGGCGACGCGAGCGCGCCGAGCGAACCTGGCGCACCCGCCGGCCGGGCCCGGGCCCAGCCGCCGAGCGAACCCGAGCGTGCGCCTTCGGCACGCCTTCGGCTTCGTGCGGGAGGGCGCCGGGCGCCCGACCTCCGGCCGCCCGCGACCGACTTGTCAAAGAGCACTTTCATTATCGGAGGCCGAGGCCGCCTCGTTCTCCTGTTCGCGGCGGGGCGCGGAGCCGCCGCGAACCGACCCACGACCGGCGCGGCGGGCCCCTCCTCGGCCCATTTCCCCGCGCCATCGGATCGGTTCTAATCCCTCCCGGACCCGGATCGCCTCTTCCTTCCAGCCCCGAGAGGACGCCCGCGATGACCAGCCGCGCCCGCGAGGAATATCGCTACGAGAAGCTGACCTGGCCCGAGATCAACGACGCCGATCGAGCTGGGCAAGGTCTGCATCGTGCCCTGCGGCGCCGTCGAGCAGCACGGGCCGCACCTGCCGCTCGACGTCGACCTCGTCTGCCCGCCCGGGATCGCCCACGGCGCCGGGCCGCGAGGTCCCCGACAAGATGCTCGTGCTGCCGATCGTCGCCTACGGCTACACCGGCCACGTGATGGACTTCCCCGGCACGATCAACAACGACTTCGAGCACTTCATGCACCAGGTGCTCGACATCACCAAGACCCTGGCCTACCACGGCTTCAAGAAGATCATCCTGCTCAACGGCCACGGCTCGAACATGCCGAACCTCGACCTGGTGGCCCGGCGGACCAACCTGGAGACCGACGCCGAGTGCGTGCCGATCGCCTGGTGGAACCTGCTGACGGTGGACAAGGAATTCCTGCCGCGCTGGCGGCAGAGCAAGTTCCCCGGCGGCTGCTCGCACGCCTGCGAGCTGGAGACGTCGCTGTACCTGTACCTCGACGGCGACAACGTGCGCAAGGACCAGATCAAGAACGGCATCGATCAGCTTCAACGAGGAGGACAGCCCGTTCAAGTGGGTCGACCTGTTCGCGGCCGGCCCGGCGACGGTCATCTCCTGGACGAGCAGCTACTCCGAGACCGGCGTGCTCGGCGAGGCCGAGCTGGCCACGCGCCGAGAAGGGCCGGCGAGGCCTACGAGGAGGCGGTCAAGCAGCTCGTCCGGTTCGTGACCTGGTTCAAGGACCGGCCGAAGGACGTCCGCCGCGATCGGCACCGGAAGCCGCCGACGATGCCGATCCCCTGGGGCCAGCGGCCGTTCGGCGCGACTTCGTAGGGTCCGCCATGCGGACCATCTTCCGTTCAAGGCCGTCGGCCGAGGATGGTCCGCATGGCGGACCCTACGGGACGTCCGCCAAGACCTCGCCGAGGCTCCGGTCCAGGATCGCGACCATCTCGTCGATCTGCTCGGCCGTCGAGATCAAGCGGCGGCCCGAAGGCGATCCAGTGCGGGTCGAAGCGACAGAGCAGGCCGTTGGCCAGGGCCCGCCGGCCGACCTGCACGCCGAAGCCGTCGCGGGAAGGGCTCCTTCGTCGCCGCGATCGCGGACGAACTCGACGGCCTGGAACAGTCCCTTGCCGCGGATGTCGCCGATGACGCCGTACTTCTCCGCGAGCCGCTCGAAGCCCGGCGCGGAGCCGCTCGCCCTGCGCGCGGGCGTTGCCGCAGAGGTCGCGCTCGAGGATCTCGCGCAGCACGGCGATCCCCGCGGCGCAGGAGATCGGGTTGCCCTCGAAGGTGTGCCCCTCGACGAAGCCGGGGTTCTCCTCGATCGGCCCCCAGAAGGCGTCGGCGATCGGCCGGCGGCAGATCATCGCCGAGAGCGGGGCGTAGCCGCCGCTCAGCCCCTTGGCCATGCAGAGCACGTCCGGCACGACGCCGAACGTCTCGGCCGCGAACATCCGCCCGGTCCGGCCGATGCCGGTGATGATCTCGTCGAAGATCAGCAGGATGTTGTGCCGGTCGCAGATCTCGCGCAGGATCGGCAGGTACTCGTCGGGCGGGTCGATGATGCCGCCGGTGTGGCCGATCGGCTCGACCATGATCGCCGCCACCGTGTCGGGGTCTTCCATCTCGACGACCTGCTCGACGATCGTGGCGCAGGTGATGCCGCAGTCGGGATAGGTCTTGCCGAACGGGCAGCGATAGCAGGTCGGCGGGAAGACGTGCAGGAAGCCCGGGGCCAGCGGCTCGTTGACCGTCTTGCGCGACTTCAGGCCCGAGGCCGACAGCGACCCCAGCGTCGAGCCGTGCCACGACAGGTAGCGGCTGATGACCTTGTATTTGCCCGGCGACGCCGGTCAGCCGGTGATACTGCCGGGCGAGCTTGATCGCCGCCTCGGTGACCTCCGAGCCGCCGCACTGGAACTTCACGGCCGAGAGGTCGCCGGGGGCCAGCTCGGCGAGCAGGTTGGCGAGCTGCACGGCGACCGGGTTGGTGCCGTGCATCGGCGGCGAGAAGTGGAGCGTGTCGAGCTGGCGGCGGATCGCCTCGATGACGCGGCGGTTGTTGTGGCCGACCGAGACGACGTAGATGCCGGAGAGGGCGTCGAGGTAGCGCTTGCCGTGGACGTCCCAGTAATGCACGCCGTCGGCCCGGGCCATGATCAGCGGGTGCTTCGACCACTCGGCCATCTGGTCGCGGACGAAGATCTGGCGGAGGAATCGCTCCTCGGTGGTCTGGGCCTCGGTGATCAGGTCGGGCAGCGTCGCGTTGGCCATGCGGTCTCAATCCCCGGGGCAGTAGAGGGTCGCGGTGACGGCATACAGGTGGGCCACGCGGACGAGGTCGTCGATCGAGACCCACTCCTCGACCGTGTGCTGGCCGCCGGCGCGCGGGCCGTGGGTGATCGCCGGGACCCTGGCCAGGGCCCAGAAGCTGTTGCCGTCGTCGACGAACGGCTTCGGCCCGAGCGGGAGCGGCCGGCCGGAGATCGCCTCGTGGGCCCGGCGGAAGGCGGCCACGAGGGGATCGTCCTGGTCGAGGAAGAAGGCGTCGCGGACGAGCTGATACGTCAGGTCGATCGACGTGCCCGAGTCGCACGCCAGGCCCGCCACGAGGCCGCGGAACTCGTGCTCGACCTCGCCCCGGTCGGTCCCCGGAATCCAGCGGCGTGTCCCTTCGAGCCGGCACGTCTGCGGGAACTGGTTGTAGATCTCGCCCGAATGGATCTGGCCGACGAAGACGCTGGCGCGGCCGGCGACGGGATCGGTCTCGTCGGCGAGGCGTTCGTCCAGCTGACCGAGCCGCGCGACGAGCTCGCGCCGGCGGCGATGACGCTCGGCTCGTCGGGCGGGCGCATGACCTCGTGGACCGGCGGCCCCTTGCGGCGGATGACGGCCTCCCAGCACGCCTGGCCGCGACCGGCGACGGGGAGATGATCGCAGAGCGGCTCGGGGATCAGGACGGCGTCGCCGACGCAGGCCGTCGGCGATCAGGCGGTCGACCTGCTGGCCGAAGCCCCAGGGGGCCTCGTGGAGGTCGTGCGCCGTCAGGAGGACCGCGCCGCGCGGCAAGGCGCCGGCATCGCGGAGGGCGAGCACGGCCTCGACCGCGGCGGCCAGCCCGCCCTTCATGTCGGACGCGCCGCTGCCGGTGAGGCGGTCGCCGTCGACCCTCGGCGGGACGAACGGCAGGTGGACGGTGTCGAGGTGGCCGTCGAACTGGAGGGTCCGCCCGGGATTCGAGCCCTCGAGCCGGGCGACGACCGCCGGGGCCTCGGGATGGCCCGCTTCGGGGCGATCGACCGCGAATCCTTCCTCGGTCGAGGATCGCGGCCAGCGCATCGGCCGCGGCCCCGGCCCGGCCGGTCGGGCTCGGGGCGGCGATCAGTTGCTCGGCGATCGCGATCAGGCGCCGGCGATCGACGTACCGCCTCAGATGTTCGGCCGTCGTCGCCGGGCTCACGCGCGAGCGCTCCTTTCCGCTCAGGCCAGAAGCTTCCTGACGACCCGGCCTTCCACGTCCGTCAGGCGGAAGTTCCGCCCCTGGAACCGGTAGGTCAGGCGCTCGTGTTCGAGCCCGAGCAGGTGGAGGATCGTCGCCTGGAGGTCGTGGACGTGGACGCGATCCTCGACCGGGGCGAAGCCGAACTCGTCGGTCGCGCCGAGGGTCATCCCGGGGCGGACGCCGCCGCCGGCGAGCCAGAGCGTGTAGGCGTCGACGTGGTGGTTGCGGCCGACGAACTCGCGGACCTCGCCCATCGGCGTGCGGCCGAACTCGCCGCTCCAGACGACCAGGGTCGAGTCGAGCAGGCCCCGCGCCTTGAGGTCGCGGACGAGCGCGGCGCACGGGCGATCGATGTCGCGGCAGACCTTGTCGAGGTCGGCCTTGAGGTTCTGGCCGGGGCCGCCGTGTTGGTCCCAGTCCGGGCCGCTCCTTCCCCCGCGTCGCGCCCCCGACGCGGTGTCGAGCCGGAGGCCCCCGCGCGGGCGGATTGCGCCATGATACGCGACGCAATGCCGCTGGTGGAGCGGCTTGATCTGCCGGGCATAGTCGACGGCGTCTGCTGGCGGATTCGCCGAGAAGGCTGCGAGCGCGAATAGGGCGTAAGACATCGGCATAGGGGACGGCTTCCCGCGGAACTACCCGGCGGCATCGCACTCGCCGATCTTCGAGAACCGGGCCCGGGGACGCAAGCCCGAAGCCTGCGGAAGCATGGCCGCGGGGTCGAGGACCGTCGCGGGATGCACCCTTGGGGCTCGGGGCCGTCCCGATTAGGATAGCGGTGCCGCGGCGACTTCGGCCGAAGAGTCCTCGAGTCGGGATGGGCCCGTGATTCGACGCGCGAAGGGTCTGATGATGCGACGACCGGTCGCTGCGGCACTCGTGGCCGGGCTGTTCACCGCATCATCCGCAGCCGCGGCGGACCGCGTGGACTACGTCCGCCAGGTCAAGCCGGTGCTGATCGCCCGCTGCTTCGCGTGCCACGGGGCCTTGCAGCAGAAGGGCGGGCTCCGCCTCGATACGGCTCGGGCGCTCGCCGAGGGGGGCGACGACGGCCCGGCGATCGTCCCTGGCGCGAGCGGCGAGAGCCCGCTCATCGCGCGCGTGAGCGGGTCGGGCGGAGTGCGGATGCCGCCGTCGAGCGAGGGCGACGGGCTCGGGGCCGAGCAGATCGCCGTCCTGAGGGCCTGGATCGACCAGGGGGCCGAGGCCCCGTCGGACGAGACGCCCGAGCCCGACCCGCGCGACCACTGGGCGTTTCGGGCGCCTGTCCGTGCCGAGGTCCCACCGGGCCCCGCACGCAACCCGATCGACGCGTTCCTCGCCGCGGAGTGGGCGAGGCGCGGCTTGACGCCGCAGCCGCCGGCCGGGCGGGGGCTCCTGCTGCGTCGCGTCTATCTCGACCTCATCGGCCTGCCGCCGACCGACGAGGAGCTGGCGGCGTTCGTCGCCGATCGTTCGCCCGACGCCTACGAAAAGGTGGTCGACCGCCTGCTCGCCAGCCCGCAGTACGGCGAGCGCTGGGGCCGGCACTGGATGGACATCTGGCGCTACAGCGACTGGTGGGGCCTCGGCGCCGAGGTGCGCAACAGCCAGAAGCACATCTGGCACTGGCGCGACTGGATCGTCGAGTCGCTCAACGCCGACAAGGGCTACGACCAGATGCTCCGCGAGATGCTCGCGGCCGACGAGCTGTATCCCGAACGACCTGGACCGCCTCCGCGCGACCGGCTTCCTCGCCCGGCACTACTTCAAGTTCAACCGCAACACCTGGCTCGAGGAGACGGTCGAGCACACCGGCAAGGCGTTCCTCGGCCTGACGCTCAACTGCGCCAAGTGCCACGACCACAAGTACGACCCGATCTCGCAGGCCGATTACTATCGCTTCCGGGCCTTCTTCGAGCCGTACCAGGTCCGGACCGACGCGGTCCCCGGCGAGGCCGACTTCGGAGAAGGACGGCATCCCCCGCGCCTTCGACTGCAACCTCGACGCCCCGACCTTCCTCTTCGTCCGCGGCGACGAGAGCCGTCCCGCCAAGGACCGGCCGCTAAAGCCTGGCCTGCCGGCGATCCTCTCGCTCGGCGACCTGAAGATCGAGCCAATCCGCCTCCCGACCGAGGCCGCCATTCCGGGATTGCGGCCGTTCGTCGCCGACGATCAGGTGCACGACGCGTCGGCGAAGATCGCAACGGCCCGCACGACGCTGGAGAAGGCGCGAGCACGGCTGGCCGAGGCGACGGAGACGCCGGCTCCGAGGCCACACCTCGGCCTCGGATGTGATGAACATTTCCTTCGCGACGACTTCGACGAGCCCAATCCCGATGACTGGGAGATGGCCCTCGGTCTCTGGAGTTATCGCGGCGGCAAGCTCGTGCAAGGTCGCGGCGATGAGATCCGCTCCGTACTCCGCGGCAGGTTCAACCCGCCGTCCGAGTTCCAGGCACGAATCCGACTCACGGTTACCGGCGGCGAGCCCTGGCGCTCGGCGGGCCTGAGCTTCGACGCGGCCGGTGGACGCGAGGTGCTCGTCTACCTGAGTGCCTACGAGGCGGGCCCGAAGCTGCAGATCTCCTACCGGCGCGACGCCGTCGACCTCTACCCGCCCGAGGCGGCGCAGGCTCGACCGATCCGACTGGGCGACACGCACGAATTGACCGTGCGCGTCAGGGACCGGCTGATCAACGTCGACGTCGACGGCAAGCACGCCCTGGCATATCGCCTTCCCGTCGCACGTCAGGCAGGCTCGCTGTCGCTGATCACCTACGCTGCGACGGCCGAGTTCGACAACTTCGACCTGAGGCCCTTGCCGGCCGATGCCAAGCTCGTCGAGCCAGGGGGTGGGGATCGACTGACGAGGGCGAGGGCCGAGGTCGACCTCGCGACGAGGGCCCTGGCCCACGCCGAGTCGCTGCCCGACGCGATCCGGCGCGGGCCGCCGCCGACCGGGCTCGTTTCCGCGAGCCGCCGGCCGCCGACGCGAAGGACCTGGCCGCTCGCGCATCGCGACTCGAGCGGGCGACCAACCTCGCGAAGGCCGAGGAAGACCTCGCCCGCGCCGCCCTGGCGATGTTCGATCCCGCCAAGAAGGATACCGCTCCCAAGGCACACGACGCCGCGAAGGCCGCCTTCGAGGCCGCCCGCAAGGCGGTCGAGACGTCGACCGATGGCCTACACGCCACTCGCCGGAGCACGGAAGACGCCCGAGTCGAACCTCGAGACCGAGGAGTCGCGCAACAAGCCCTTCCCGACGACCAGCACCGGCCGCCGCGCCGCGCTCGCCCGATGGATGACCGACCGGCGGCATCCGCTGACGGCCCGCGTCGCGGTCAATCACATCTGGATGCGCCACTTCGGCACGCCGCTGGTGCCGACGGTCTTCGACTTCGGCCGCAAGGGGACGCCGCCGACCCACCCCGAGCTGCTCGACTGGCTCGCCGTCGAGCTTCATGGAGCACGGCTGGAGCATGAAGCACCTCCATCGGCTGATCGTCACGTCGGACGCCTACCGGCTGCTCCTCGTCGAGCCTCGGCGCCGACCGCGCGACCCTCGCCGCCGACCCGGAGAACCGCTTCTACTGGCGGATGAACCCGATCGCGGATGGAGGCCCAGGTCGTCCGCGACAGCCTGCTGCACCTGGCCGGCGAGCTCGACCCGGCGCTCGGCGGGCCGCCCGATCCCGGCGACCGACGAGACGTCGCGGCGGCGGAGCCTCTACTTCGTCCACTCGCACAACGACCATCCACGAAGTTCCTGGCGATGTTCGACGACGCCAGCGTGCTCGAATGCTACCGCCGCGCCGAGAGCATCGTCCCGCAGCAGGCCCTGGCCCTCGCGAACAGCCAGCTCGCCCTCACGATGGCGGCGAAGATCGCGCGAGCGGCTGCACGCGAGGCTCGGCCGAGGTCGTCCGACGCGCGAGTTCGTCCGCGCCGCGTTCGAGACGGTCCTGGCCGATCGAGCCGACCGCGGCCGAGCAGCGACGCCGTGCGAGCGAGGCCCTGGCCGACCTGAAGGCCTTGCTGACGCGACAGGGCGCGGCCGACCCCGGCGCGCCGCGCCCGCGACGACCTGGTCCACGCCCTGCTGAACCACAACGACTTCGTCACCATCCGCTGACCGGACTGCGGCCCATGGCCAAGCCGATCGGCGATCCCCCGGCCGCGGCGATCCCCGCCGGACCTTCCTCGCCGACCTGGGCATGGGCTTCACCGGCCTGGCCCTGGGCGCCATGCTCGCACCGCGACGGCGTCGCCCGCGGCTCGGACGGCGCCTGGGCGCCGCCCGACGGCAAGCCGCACTTCCCGCCGAAGGCCAAGAGCGTCATCTGGCTGTTCATGAACGGCGGCGTCAGCCACCTGGAGACCTTCGACCCCAAGCCCGAGCTGACCAAGTACGCCGGCAAGACCATCGCCGAGACGCCCTTCAAGGACGTGCAGAACCCGAAGAAGCTGACGCTGGCCCGCGTCGTCGTCGTCAACGACGCCAACGGCCAGCAGCGCAACAAGCTCTACCCGCTCCAGGTCGGCTTCAAGAAGTACGGCCAGAGCGGCATCGAGGTCAGCGACTGGCTGCCGCACATCGGCGGCGTGCGTCGACGACATCGCCGTCGTCCGCTCGATGTACACGACCGACGACAACCACGGGGCCCAGACGCAGTTCCACTCCGGCCGGCACATGCTCGACGGCGAGTTCCCCACGCTCGGCGCCTGGGTCCACTACGGCCTCGGCTCGCTCAACGACAACCTGCCGCAGTTCGTCTCGATGGGCAACCGCGAGTACTGGAACGCCAAGGACGGCCACTACCTCGGCCCCGCCCACGACGCCGTGCCGCTCCGCGTCGACCCGGCGCAACCCGCTCGACTTCGGCAAGCCCGAGGGCGACCGTCGGCGCCGAGGAGCAGCGGATCGGCTTCGACCTCGTCGGCCGGCTGAACCGCCTGCGCGGCGGTCGAGTATCCCGACGACCCGGCCCTCGCGGCGCGGATCAAGTCGTACGAGCTGGCCTTCCGCATGCAGAAGTCGGTGCCCGAGGTGCTCGACTTCGACGCCGAGACCGCGGAGACGCAGCGAGCTCTACGGCCTCGACGACCCCGCGACCCGCGACTTCGGCATGCAGATGCTGGCGGCGCGGCGGTTCGTCGAGCGCGGCGTGCGCTTCGTCCAGGTCCAGCACGGCGCCGGCGGCGCCGGCGTCTGGGACGCCCACGGCGGCCTGAAGGCCAACCACGCAGCGAACTGCAAGGCCGTCGACAAGCCGATCGCCGGCCTGCTCAAGGACCTGAAGCGGCGCGGGCTGCTCGACGAGACGATCGTCGTCTTCGCCACCGAGTTCGGCCGCACGCCCGGCTCGCAGGGCACCGACGGCCGCGACCACCACATCTACGGCTTCTCGCGTCTGGCTGGCCGGCGGCGGCATCAAGGGCGGCGTCGTCCACGGCGCGACCGACGAGATCGGCTTCCACGCCGTCGAGGACCGCCACTACGTCACCGACATCCACGCCACGATCCTGCACCAGCTCGGCCTCGACTCGCCGGAAGCTGGAGATCCCCGGCCGCAAGCGGCTGGAGATCGACCACGGCAAGCCGATCCGCGAGATCATGGCCTGAATCTCCCAAAGCGGACGGGGGCGCCCCGGCTCCCGAGGGAATCGATGGCTCGAGGTCCGGTCACGCGACGACGGCCCTGACGACCTTGCCGTGGACGTCGGTCAGGCGGAAGTCGCGGCCGGCGTAGCGGTAGGTGAGCCGCTCGTGGTCGAAGCCGAGCAGGTGCAGGATCGTGGCGTGGAGGTCGTGGACGCTGACGGGGTCCTGCGACGGCCTTGAAGCCGAAGTCGTCGGTGGCGCCGTGGACCGTGCCGCCCTTGATCCCGCCGCCGGCCATCCAGACGCTGAAGCCGTAGTGGTTGTGGTCGCGGCCGAGCTGCGACTTGCCCTCGCCGTTCAGCTCGACGGTCGGGGTCCGGCCGAACTCGCCGCCCCAGATCACCAGGGTGTCCTCGAGCATCCCGCGCCGCTTGAGGTCGGTCAGCAGCGCGGCGATGGGCCGGTCGAGCTCGCCGGCCAGGCTTCGGTGGTTCGCCTCGATCTGGGCGTGATTGTCCCAGGGCTGGCCCGCGCCGTGCCAGAGCTGGACGTAGCGGACGCCCCGCTCGAGGAGCCGGCGGGCGATCAGCGTCTGCCGGCCATGGACGCCGGGGCCGTAGAGGTCGCGGATCGACTGCGGCTCGCGGGCGATGTCGAAGGCGTCGGCCGCCTCGATCTGCATCCGGAAGGCCATCTCGAACGACTGGATGCGGGCGTCGAGCCGGGCGTCGAGCCGCCCCTCGCGGTGCTCGGCGTTGAGGGCGTTGCAGGAGGTCGAGCTGCCGGCGCTGGGTCGACCGGGAGGCGTGCGGGCTGCGGATGTTCTCGATCAGGCGGTCGAGCTCGGTGTGCTGGGGGTCGATGAACGTGCCCTGATAGGCCCCCGGCAGGAAGGCCGACTGCCAGTTCTCGGCGTCCTTGATCGGGTAGCCGCCGGGGCACATGGCGATGAAGCCCGGCAGGTTCTGGTTCTCGGAGCCCAGGCCGTACGTGACCCAGGCGCCGACGCTCGGCCGCGGCAGGACGGAGTCGCCGCAGTTCATCAGCATCAGCGACGGCTCGTGGTTCGGCACCTGGGCGTACATCGAGCGGATCACGGCGATGTCGTCGATGTGCTCGGCCGTCTTCGCGAACAGCTCGCTGACCTCGATGCCGCTCTGGCCGTACTTCTGGAACTTGAACGGCGAGGGGAACGCCGCGCCGGTCTTGCGCTCGGTGGTCAGGTTCTGCGGGGACGGGCTTGCCGGCGTACTTCTCCAGGGCGGGCTTGGGGTCGAAGGTGTCGACCTGCGACGGCCCGCCGTTGAGGAAGAAGTGGATGACGCGCTTGGCCTTGCGCGGGGAAGTGCGGCGGCTTCACGGCCATGGCGTCGCCGGCCGGCCCGATCGGCCCTGGCCCGAAGGCCCCTTGCTCGGCCAGGAGCGCGCCCAGGCCCAGCGCGCCCAGGCCCAGCGCGGAGCGTTGCAGGAGGGACCGGCGGCTCAGGAGACGGGCCGGGCGGAGGTCACGCATGGAATTCGTCCCCGTCATCAATCGACGAACATCAACTCGTTGGCCATGAGGAGCACCTGCGCCAGCTGTTCCCAGGGCGTCAGCCGGGGCGTCGGCGGGCCGGCGAAGTCGCGGGCCGCGTCCCAGGTCGAGGCCCGGGTCCGGGCCGAGCTCGCGGATCTTGGGCGCCCAGAGGTACTGGTCGCTGTTCAGGCCGCTCGCGGAGGTCGACGACGAAATCGATCGTGTCGCCGGCCTCGACCTCGATCGGGTCGACGTCGAGCTCGGCCTTCGCGTTGTGGACCGTCGGCCGACTTCAGGACGCCGTGGCGGCTGGAGACGATCCAGCAGCGGATGCCGTCGCCGGCGGCCACCTCGTGGATCGCGGTCGACCGGATCGCCACGGTCGCCTTCCTGGGGGCCGTCCAGCGGCGGATCGCGGCGTGCTGGAGGTCGTTGCCCGCGTGCCCGCCCTGGGCGGTGAGCTGGACCCAGCCGAGGTCGGGGTCGGGCCACTGCGGGCCGCCTCCCCAGGCCGACCCGTTGAAATGGGGGAGCGGCTGGAAGCCCGTCACCCGGCCCGTGCCGGCGTCGACCGCGCCGTAGCCGTAGCTCCAGGCCAGGGTCTCCGGGGCGGGCGTCGGTCGCGGCTCCTCGGCGGCCGAGTCGAGGAAGGCCAGGGCCGCGCGGACCTGCGACTCGGTCGGGCTCGCGCTGATAGGCCGCGCGATAGAGGTGGCGGACCGCCGTCCGCGGGCTCGGCGTCGCGGCCGCCGGGCGGCCAGGGCCTTCGCCCGGCCGGCGAGGAACGGGTGGTTGAGCGCGAAGAGGGCCTGCTGGGGGACCGTCGTCTCGCTCCGCGAGGGGATGTGGAGGTCGGGGTTGGCGAAGTCGAAGATCCGGAGCACGCCCGAGAGGAACTGGCGATCCACCAGCCCGTAGAGCGTCCGGCGGACGTTGGTCCCGCCGGCCGGGGAACAGCTCGGCCGCCCGGCCGCCGATCCGGCGGTCCAGCTCGCCCGAGGCGGCCAGGAGGGTGTCGCGAGCCTCCTCGAAGGTCAGCCGACGGGGGTTCATCCGCCAGAGGAGGCGGTTCTCGGGGTCGACGCCCAGGGCGTGCTCGCGCTTCGGGCGTCGGCGGGCGCGTCGGACCGTTGCTGATAGGCGGCCGAGAGCAGGATCAGCCGGTGCAGCGCCTTGGTGCTCCAGCCCTCGTCGATCAGGCGACTCGCCAGCCAGTCGAGCAGTTCGGGATGGCTGGGCGGCTCGGCGCGGAGGCCGAAGTCGCTGGGCGTGCGGACGAGGCCCGCGCCGAAGTGGTGCATCCAGACCCGGTTGACCCAGACGCGCGCCGTCAGCGGGTTGGCGGGGTCGACGATCGCCCGCGCCAGCTCCAGCCGCCCGCTCCCGTCGCGGAACGGCTTCGGGTCGGGACCGGCGATCGCGGAGAGGAAGTGGCGCGACACCTCGTCCCCCTGGTTCGCCGGGTTCCCGCGCCGGAAGATGCGCGGCTCGCGCAGCTCCTCGCGATCGACCAGGGCCACCGCGTGCGGCGGGCGCCATCGGGGACTGGATCAGCCAGCGGTCGACCTCGCCCTGGAGCTTCCACATCGCGACGATGGTGTCGGTGTCGAAGAACCACTCCGATGCTCGACGATCGCCTCGTCGGGGACCGCGCACGGCGAGCGCGGCCCGTAGAGGACCTGGCGGAGGGCCTCGGCATCCGCGTCCGGCAGGGCCTCGGCGAGTCGCCCGACGCTTCGCGAAGCTCCTGCCATTGCCGGTCGACCTCGGCGAAGAGCTTGCCGTATCGCTCCGCGACCTCCCGGATCGACGCGGGGGGCTCGGCGAACGCCCGGGCCACGAGCGGGTTCAATGCCGGGCGTCTGCCTGCAAATCCCGGGTGACCTCGGCGGCGCGGCCGGCGAACTCGTCGTCGCGGAGCCCGGCGAAGCGTCGCCAGGGGCGGAAGACCGGGTCGTCGGCCTTCGCCGCCGCGGCGAGATAGGCCTGCCAGCGGCGGACGAAGGCCGGGATCAGGTCGTCCTTGCCGAGGACGACGTCGAAGCCCTCCTCCGGGAACGCCTGCAAGTCGCGCTGGGCCATCAGGTAATCGGCCACACGCTCGCGGACCCGCTTCGAGGCCTCGGCCCGGCTCGACGCGAGGCCCGCTCGGAGAGCCTCGCGGCGCTTGTCCAGCTCCTCGCGGAATGCCCGCGGACGCGTCGAGGCCGGCTCGGCGATCGGCTCCATCCGTTCGGTGCAGTTCTGGAAGACGCCGTAGAGGGAGTAATAGTCGGCTCGTCGGGATCGGGTCGAACTTGTGGTCGTGGCACCGGGCGCAGCCGACGGTCAGGCCCATCGTCCCGCGAGTCACGACGTCGATCCGGTCGTCGATGATGTCGCGGGTGACGCCCGAGGAAACGGCGACCGAGCGTGAGGAAGCCCATCGCCGCCAGCGCCGGGCGGTCGCCGGGCGCGACCTGATCGGCGGCGATCTGGAGCAGGAGGAAGCGGTCGTAGGGCATGTCGTCGTTGAAGGCCTTGACGACCCAGTCGCGATAGGCCGGGGCCTGCACGAAGAATCGCTCCTCGCGGGCGTAGACGTAGCCCTTGGTGTCGGAGTACCGGGCCACGTCCAGCCAGTGCCGGGCCCACTGCTCGCCGTAATGCGGCGAGGCGAGCAGGCGGTCGACCACGCTGCGCGAAGGCGTCCGGGTCGGGGTCGGCGACGAACGCGTCGACCTCCTCGGGGGTCGGTGGCAGGCCGGTCAGGTCGTAGCTCGCGCGGCGGATCAGCGTGCGCCGGTCGGCCGGCGGCGACGGCCCCAGCCCCGCCGCTTCGAGGCGGGCCAGCACGAAAGCGTCGATCGGCGTCCGGCACCAGTCGGCGCGGCGGACCGGCGGCGGGCGCGGGATCCCTGACCGGCTGGAACGCCCAGTGGCGGCGGCGGGCCTCATCGCCCCGTTCGACGCCCGGTGCCTCCGCCGGCCAGGGGGCGCCGGCCGCGACCCAGCGCTCCAGCGCGGCGATCTGCCCGTCGCGGAGCGTGCCGTCCCGGCGGCATCTTCGAAGCTCGCCCCGCGTGCCGGACGGCATCGATCAGGAGGCTCTTGTCCGGGCTGCCCGGGCACGACCGCCGGCCCGGATTCGCCGCCGTCGACGCAGGGCCTTTCGCGAGTCGACCCTCAGCCCTCCCTTCTGCTTCTCGGCCCCGTGGCACTTGCGGCAATTCTCGACCAGGAGCGGCCGGATCTCCTTCTCGAAAGCATCCGCGTCGTCGGCCGAAGATCGCGCGAGGGATCCCGTGGAGGCGACGAAGGCCGTTGCGACCGCGAAATACCAGAGTCTCTCTGTACCGATCATCGCACGCCCCGACCAGGCGCCCGCGAGCGGCGGGCATTTCATCGCGCCGATTGTAAGGCCCTGGAGGGCCCGCCATCCAGGCGATTCGGCAGATCCCGCGAACGCGTCGAGAGGCGGCACGCCCGGCGCGGCGAGACCGCGACGAAGTGGCCACGGCGCGACAAGGATCGACACGCGCAAGATCGCGCCGGGAAGCGTCGCGATCGGCCGAGCACGCGAATTGCTCCGGGCGGCCTGCGGAAGTGTGAACGGCGGGGGAAAAGTGGTTCTTCCGAGGGTGTGTGACGCCTACGACGATCTCATAACCCTGCGACACGATCCCACAGGCCTTTGGCTTGGGTCATTATTTGACCTTCCGGTTGGACCGTTCTTGCCATGTGGGCCATGGCCGTTGTAGCGTCTCGGCATGGAGACTACAGGATCGGCCTTCGATCAGGAGGCCCGGCGCCGGCCGGCCGTCGCCCGCGTCGACGAGGGATGGAAGCAGAAGGACGTGGCCGCGTTCCTGGGCGTCTCGACCCGGGCCGTCGGCAAGTGGGTGGCCGCCTGTCGCGCCTCGGGCGACGACGGCCTGAAGGCCCGGCCCCGCGCCGGGGCGAAGCCCAAGCTGTCGAGGCGGCAGGAGCGGGGCGCCCTGTCCTGGCTCGCCGGGAGCCCCAAGGCGTTCGGCTACAAGACCGAGCTGTGGACCACCCGGCGGCTGGGCGAGGTCATCGAGAGGCGGTACAAGATCCGCTTCAACTCGAACCACCTGGCCGAGTGGCTGACGAGGCGGGGCTACTCGCCGCAGAAGCCGGAGGCGAAGGCCGTCGAGCGCGACAACCCGGCGATCGCCCGCTGGGTCGCCGAGGACTGGCCGCGCATCAAAAAAAGTCCCGGCAGGAGGGGGCCCATATCGTCCTGATCGACGAGAGCGGCTTCTTCCTCAACCCCGTGGTCCGACGGACCTGGGCCCCGGTGGGGCGGACGCCCGTGCTGACCGGGTTCGGCCGGCGTTGGGAGAAGGTCTCGACGATCGCGGCGATCTCGGTCGCGCCGCGCAGGCGACGAGTCGGGCTGTACTGGCGGACCGACCCGAGGCATTACATCGACGCGGCGGGCGTCGCCGGATTCCTCCGCGAGCTCCTGCGGCGGTATCCCCGGCTGCACCTGGAGCGGCTGCCTGGATAGGCACCGGACAACCCGGTTGAGATGGTCTGGTCGCACCTGAAATTCGGCCGGATGGCGAACCTCGTGCTCCGGCACGTGAAGCACCTCGATCAGGTCGTCCGGGGCCATCTGCGAGAGGTCGGGAAAGCGCCGGGGCTGATCAAGTCGCCCTGGGCCGTCTCCAAGCTGCCGTTCCTGGACAGGAACCCTCGAACCTGAAGGTCAATAAGGGAGCCCTCCGACCTCCTGGCCGCCTTCGCGGAGCTGGAGAAGGTCGCCTGGTTGTACGGCGCAGGGACATAGTTTACAGGTTGCGCAGGGACATGGGTAACACCCCGAGCGGGTAAGCTCGGCCCCCGAAAGGGGGTGAGCCGTGCCCTGGAAGGTCGATCCCGTGCCCGAGCAGAGAACCGCCCTGGTCCACGCCGTCCGCACCGCCGGCCTCCCGGTCGCCGAGGCCGCCCGCCGCTACGGCGTCAGCCGCCGGACCGCCCACAAGTGGCTCGGCCCGCTTCGACGCCGACCCCGCCGCCCCGCTCGCCGACCGGTCGCGCCGGCCGGCGACCAGCCCGGCGCGCACGGTCGATGAGGCCGAGTCGCGCCGTCCTGGAGGCCCGCGACCGATACGGCTGGGGGCCGCGCAAGCTCCACGCCCTGCTCCGTGCCGAGGGCCGCCCGGCCCCGCCGCCGAGGACCATCGCCGAGGTCCTCCGCCGCCACGGCCGCACCGCCGCGGCCGAGGCCGCCGCCGCCGCCGCGCCCCAGCGGTTCGAGCGGGCCGCCCCCAACGAGCTCTGGCAGCTCGACTTCAAGGGGCCCCTCGAGGTCGGGCGCCGCCGCGTCGCCCCGCTGACGGTCGTCGACGACCACAGCCGCTACCTGCTCCGCCTCCGGCCCTGCCCCGACCAGACCTACGCGACCGTGCAGGCGATCCTCTGGGACCTCTTCGGCGACGTCGGCCTGCCCGAGCAGGTGCTCTGCGACAACGCCTTCGGCGCCCGCAACACCGCCGTCGGCCTGTCGGCCTTCGACGCCTGGCTGATCCGGCTGGGCATCCGCCCGGCCCACGGCCGACCGTACCACCCGCAGACCCAGGGCAAGGTCGAGCGGCTCAACGGCACGCTCGAGCGCGAGCTCTGGCCTGCGGCGCGGCGGGACACGGTCGAGCACTTCGCGGCCGACCTGGAGCGGTGGCGGCCGGTGTACAACGCGGTCCGCCCGCACGAGGCGCTGGGGGACGAGCCGCCGGCCTCGCGGTGGCGGCCCAGCCCGCGGCCGCGGCCGCCGTCGGTCCCCGAGGTGCGATACCCGGCCGGCTCCGAGCTGCGCATCGTCGGGGGCGGCGGCGACATCCGCTGGCATCGGTCGCGCGTCCTGGTCGGCGCCGGCCTGGCCGGGCAGCGCGTCCGCGTGGTGGAGGCGGGCGCGCAGGTCGAGGTCTACTACGGCGCGCACCGGGTCCGGTGCATCGCCACGGCGCTGCTGGCGCCGCACGAGAGGGTGTAGGATCGAGGCACCCGGTGTGTTACCCATGCCCCTGCACCGGGTGTTACCCATGTCCCTGCACTGCACACCTGGTACCTCCACCACACCGCTGAGGGTCGCTACTACTTCGACCGCCAGGAGAACCTGACCAAGTTCCTTCAGGGCCTAGCCCACGACGCCCCGGAGAACATGGTCGACGAGCTGATCCGCCACCGCCTCTGCGAGATGTTCAAGCCGACCCGGCGTACCGTCTACGAGGACGTCTTGCCGCTCCCGAAGCTCGCCGACGTCGCCGATCGTGTCCGGCGTGGCCGCGTCCTCCTGGTGGTGTGCCCCGACTCGAAGATCCCCCCGAGGAGGTCCGGAGGTTCTTCGAGGGCATAAGCCAGAAGAACAACTTGTGCGTCCTCACGGGCGATAAGACCGTGATGGGGAGCGTCGAGAAGGCGGCCCGGCAGCACTTCGCGGCCCAACGGGCCGATACCCGCATCCCAAAGGGCCACCCGCAACGCGACGATCTGAAACGAAAGCAGCAGACCTACGAGCAGGACTTCAACTCGACCATCCTCAACCTCTTCGACAAGGTGCTCTTTCCCAGGCAGAGGGCCGGTAGGCCTGCCGAGCTGGCGGCCAAGCCGCTGGATCCGACCCGCGACGCTACCAAGCCGTTCAACGGCGAGGAGCAGATCGAGAAGACGCTCACGTCGAACCCCCTCAAGCTCTATCTCGATCCCGAGAAGGACTTCGACGCCGTCCGCGACAAGGCCGAAGACCTCCTCTGGCCGGAAAATCAGGACGAGGCCCGCTGGTCCGACATGCTCGACCGCTACGCCGAGCAGGCGAGCATGCCGTGGCTCCCCCCGAAGGGGCTCGAGACCCTCAGGACGATCGCTTACAACCGCGGCCTATGGGAGGACCTTAAGAACGGGTACGTGACCAGGCGGCCCAAGAAAAAGCGCACGTCGGCCCAGGTCATCCCCGAGACCGGGCCCGACGACGTCGGCAGGGTCCGACTCCGCGTGAATCCCCAGAACGCCGGGCCGGCCCCCCGCATCGACTTCGCCGAAGACGGCCCAGTCACCGACGCGAGCCCCCAGCTGAAGGAGAACCCGTTCACCACGTCCGCCCTGCGGGTCAACTTCCTCGTTTGCGATATCTCCGGCCAATTCGAGACCGGCGGCCCCGTCCCTTGGTCCAACCGGCTCGTAATGCGTAGCGAGCTCATCGATCGGGACGGAGATCGCCTTGTGCGGCTGTTCGCCGCACCCCGAGGGTCCATTCGATACACGCTGGACGGCAGCGAGCCCCGCGAGGGGACTCCCTATACCAACCCTGTGGAGATTGGAGACGGCGATGTGCTCCTTCGGGCTTTCGCCGAGGCCGATGGGCTTGAGCATAAGACCGACTACCGCCTCGCAGCGAAAGGAAAGAAGGGCGTCCAGATCGACCAGGTGAAGCCGGCCCGACTCGTCTCCCGCACCGGGCGGAAGCTCAATTCTCGTGCCAAGACGTTCGACGGCCTCAAGCAGGCTTCCGAGCGGTCGGTCACGTTCGAGGGCGTCACGCTCACGGTCGGCCAGGGAAACCAGATCATCGGGATCAGCGTCGGCGATGTATCGGTCGAGGCCGGTTTCATTGAGGCGCTGCTCATCAATGTCCTTGACAAGTTCACGCCGGACACGCCAGTCACTATGAGCTTCCGGAAGGCCCAGTTCGCCTCGGGCCACGACCTGAAGGCCTTCGCGATGAAGCTCGGGATTGAGCTTCAGGCAGCAGACACGGAGCCATGACTACGAGGCCCGCCACCGCCGACTTCGGGGCGCCGGAGGTCTTCGGCTCCCACGTCTTCCGCGTGACGATCCCCGCGGCTCGGAACGAGTCCGTTACGATCGTGGAGGACTACGGCTATCGAGGCCTTGATCTAATTGGACTGTCACCGATTCAACGTCGGATCATCCGATCAACTCGTATCGGGCGGCGGCCGGCGCGGCGGGAATCGGCCCGTGGCCTTGTGCCAGTGGTAGATCCGCGCGGACTCCTTGCGTCGCAAGACGCGCGTCACCTCGGCGGCGATCCGCTCGGGGCCCGGCGACGGCCTCCGCAGCAGCCTCGTGAGGACCTCCCGCACCTGCGACACGGTGATCGCCCGGGTTTTCCCCCCCGAGCCTCCGCCGCTCGCCGCAGAGGAACCACAGGGCCAGCAGCGACAGGGTGACGTGGTGGTGCCAGCCGACCCAGCTCCGCACCTCGTAGTGCGCCAGGCCCGCCTCGCCCTTGGCCGCCTCGAAGACCTCCTCGATCCGGTGGCGAGCGAAGCGGGCGCGGACCAGTTCCTCCAGCGATACGTCCTCCGCCGCGTTGCTCAGCGCGTAGTGGGTCTCCGGCTCGGCCTCGACCGTGCGCATCACCACCAGCCGCTCCTCCGGCCCGAGCCGATGCTCCAGCCTGGTCCTCACGCGGACCGTCATCGCGTCGACCCGCAGCGGCCCCCTCTCGCCGGCACGGATCGTCAGCCGCGCCCGGCGGCCCTCCGGCTGCCCGGCCGCCCAGGCGTCGACGCGCCGGAACGGGACCGCCCGGGGGCGGCCGTGGCCCGCCCGGCGGCGCGGGGGTCGGCGGCACTCCAGGTCGCGGACGACCGTGTCGCTCGGCACGTCGAGCGCGTACGCGCTCGCCGTGGCCGCGGAGCCAGGCCCGGAAGCTCGCCGGCCGGCCGAACTCGTCGTCGCCGACCACCCAGGCGTGGGGCAGCCCCGGCCCGCTCCGCTCGATCAGCTCGGCGGCGATCCGCCACCCCTCGCGGAACTCGACCTCCTCGGGGACATGGCACTTGGCCCGCCGGGCGTCGTCGCTCGCCCAGTCCTTCGGCAGGTAGAGCCGGCGGTCCAGCGGGGCGTATCCGCCGGGTGCCGCATAGGCGAGGAAGATCCCCCGCTGGCAGTTCTCCTGCTTGCCGAGTCGGCCGCACCACTGGCGGCCCACCCCGCACGAGTCGGCCCCGGACTTGGGGAAGGTCGTGGCGTCGACGACCAGGACGGCCCGGTCGTCGCCCAGCACCTCGGCGACGTGGCGGCGGAGCTCGGCCATGACCGCCTCATCGTCCCACCGGCCGGCGCCGACGAGGAACTGGATCGGCTTGCGATGGACGCCGGCCTCGACCGCGATCGGCTCGCAGGTCTTGCGCTGCAGGCCGCCGAGCAGGCCGCGGATGACGAGCGTGGCGTTGCCGCGCTGCTCGGCCCGGTAGAAATGCGGCAGGTAGCGGCCGAGGAACCCGGCGAGCCGGCCCTCGCAGCCGCGGACGGCCTCGGTCGTCAGGACGGCGTCCGCGAGCAGGGCCCGGGCCTCGGGGCGATCCAAGAGTGACATGGTAGTCCCTCCCGTCAGTCTCCTCCGGCCCCGATCATAACTCCTGTCAAATCGATGCAATACTGGAATCGGTGACAGTCCAACTAGTCGGCTCGCGTGGAATCCGCGGCTGTAGCCCACCGGGGCGATCGCCCCGGTGGCGTCGGCGAAGGCGCGGAGGTTGCCGTAGCCGAAGTTGTGCAGGCGGGACGCCAGCGGTATGCCCAGCCGACGGGCGCACCATCAAGTCCAGTACGGCAGGATGGCCGCCGTAGGTCAGGATCGCCTGCGGCCGGAACTTCTGCAATACCTGCGCCGCCGGGTCGAGGAAAGCCACCGCCTCCACACGGTCGGGTGCCCGGTCGGCGCGGCTCGACGCCGTCGGCAGGAGCGTCGCCCCGGACGCCGCACAGCTCCAAGCCGGGGCCGGGACCGTCGAGCCATCGGACTGCCGGGCGGGGAGCACCCTGTGCGGGCATCCGAGGGCGTCGAGAACCAGGTCCAGGGGCTGAATCATCCCCACGGCTTGCCGACCTGGATGGTCGCCGCGCGGATCATCCGTAAGAGATCGTCCGGCGAATAGTTGAGTCGCTCCCACATGGCGCGGCCGATCGTGAAGGCGCTGCACTCGGCGGCGCGGCGGTTGGTGCACCAGGCGCGGGGGTCGTAGTCGAGCCGCGCCTTCAGGCCGAGGCCGACCAGGAGGATCGACGCCAGCGCCACGACCAGCAGGAACCGGTCGAACCGGTCCGCATGGCGGATCTTCGTGTCCCGCAGCGACCAGCCGTTGCGCCGGCCCTTGGCGTCGCGGAACAGCTCCTCGACGCTCATCCGCCGGCCGTGCAGCCCGCAGATCCGCTCGGCGCGGCCGTCGAGGTCGGTCATCAGGAACCACGGCTCGTCCCGCTTCTTGGGCAGGCCGTCGCGCCAGCGGACGATGATGTTGTGCTTGACCCGCCGATCCTCGCGATAATCGACGCCCCGCAGGACGTGCGCCATGCCCCGCCTCGTCGGATACTTCCGCAGCACGCCCCGGTACCGCGGGCAGGAGATCGTCACGTCGGGCCTGATCCGCACCACTAATGGAAGCCCAGGCCCCGGCAGACCGCCGCCCACTCGGCCCTCCCGAAGCCGCGGTCGGCGAGGATGATCACCTGGAACGACCCGGGGATCAGCTCCTTGAGCTTCCGCAGCAGCCGCTCCTCCAGGGCGTTCTGGCTCCGCCTCCGCTTCGGCTCGGAGTAGCTGGCCCACAAGAGCGGGACCGACCGGCCGCCGATGCACGCGGCCGCCATCAGGGTGTGGAACGAGCGGACGTCGGTCCAGTCGAGGCCGACGACCAGCCGCTTCCTCCGCCTCCGGGAGCTTCTTGATCACCCCGGCCATGGCGGGGGCGACCTCGACGCGGCGGTTGCGGGTGAACCGCCAGGCGCGCTTGATCGTGTGCTTGGCGGCGACCTCGCCGGCCATCCTGCGGCCGATCGCCGCGAGGTTGACCCGCTCGGCCCGGACGGCCGCGGCGACCAGGGCCGCGAGGGTCGCCGACTGGGTGGGCAGGAGATTCGAGGTGACGCCGAGGACCCATGCGACGATAGACCGTGTGGACACGGTGGCTCCCTCCACGGTGCGGCGATCGGTTGGTCTGGTAACCCCGATTGTCCCGCACGCAAGGCCGGGAGCCACTGTGTTTTCAGTCCGAGGCCCTCGGTGGGGATGAGTCAGATGTCGCGGCGCTTGACAGTGCGCTAAGGCCTCACTAACATATTTTCTTACTATGCCACCGTAGCTCAATCGGCAGAGCACCGCTTTCGTAAAGCGGGGGTTGATGGTTCGACTCCATTCGGTGGCTCTCGCTTAATCCCTCTCGCTGAAAGCACTTCCGCTTACCTCCCGACGGTCGGGAGCGCAGCCTTGGGACCTCTGCAGGGTGGTAGTACTACCACCTTCGGGTTCCCGAAGGACTCGCGCCATGACCGCCCCCGCCCGCAAGATCCCCTCATACCGGCTCCACAAGCCTACCGGCCAGTCCGTCGTGCGTCTCGACGTGTCAGCGGGCGCTCAAACCCAGCCACCGAGGGGCGCTTGAAAACCAGCCATTTTGAGGAGACCCAGATGAGCCGGGTAGGCTCCGGGGCAACGACGCTGCCCCGGGAGGCCCACCATGGCGAATCTGCTCAAGATGGCCATCAGCGAGACCATCCGTACACTGCACCGGCGCGGCTGGTCCCAGCGTCGCATCGCCGACGAGCTGGGCGTCAACCGCGAGACCGTCGCACGGCACCTGCGGCTCCCTGAGCCGGGCCCAAAACCAGCCAATGCGCCCGCCGGCTCCCAGCCGGCCGACGGCGCGGCAAAACCAGCCAATGCGCCCACCGGCCCGGGGGAGGCCGACGACGCGTCGGACCCGGCCATTGCGCCCGCCGGTGGGGGCGCGGTCCCGCCGCCACGCGGCTCCGGCCGCCTCAGCGGCTGCGAGCCGTGGCGTGAGCCGATCACGGCCAAGGCCGGTCAGGGGCTGTCCGCCCAGCGGATCTACCAGGACCTCGTCGCCGACCACGGCTACGCCGGCAGCTACTACGCCGTCCGCCGGTTCGTGCACCGCCTCGAACAGGTCCACGAACTACCCTTCCGCCGCATCGAGTCCGACCCCGGTGACGAGGCCCAGGTCGATTTCGGCGCCGGCGCGCCGGTCGTCGGCCCCGACGGCAAGCGGCGCAGGACCCACGTCCTCCGCGTCGTCCTGAGCCACTCCCGTAAGGGCTACAGCGAGGCGGTCTACCGCCAGACCACCGACGACTTCCTCCGCTGCCTGGAGGGCGCCTTCCGCCACTTCGGCGGCGTGCCCAGGCGGCTGGTCCTGGACAACCTCAAGGCCGCCGTCACCAGGGCCGACTGGTTCGACCCCGAGATCAACCCCAAGGTCCGCTCCTTCGGCGAGCACTACGCGACCGTGTTCCTGCCGACGCGCCCCTACACGCCTCGCCACAAGGGGAAGGTCGAGCGCGGCGTCGACTACGTCCAGGAGAACGCCTTGAGGGGCAGGAGCTTCGCCGCCCTGGAGGAGCAGAACCGGTTCCTCCGCGACTGGGAGCTGAACGTGGCCGACACCCGCGTGCACGGGACCACACGGCGCCACGTCGGCGACCATTTCGCCGAGGTCGAGCGCGCCGCGCTACTGCCGCTGCCGACGGACCCGTTCCCGTCGTTTTGCGAGGCCCGCCGCACGGTCCATCGCGACGGCCACGTCGAGGTCGATCGCGCCTACTACTCGGTGCCGCCGGAGTACCTCGCCCGGAAAGTCTGGGTCCGCTGGGACGCGCGGATGGTGCGGGTCTTCAACGATCGGATGGGGCAGGTCGCCGTGCACGTGCGGCACGAGCCGGGGCGGTTCAGCACGCAGCCGGTGCACATCGCCTCGGAGAAGGTCAGCGGGGTCGAGCGGGGCGCGGCCTGGCACCTGGCGCGGGCGCGTCGCCTCGGGCCCGAGAGTGCCCGCTGGGCCGAGGCGACGGTCGAGGCGCGGGGCGTCGAGGCGGTCCGAGTCCTGATCGGCCTGCTGGGCCTGGCCGACCGCCATCCCGTCGCGGCGATCGAGCGGGCGTGCGGGATCGCGTCGAGTTACGGCGCGTACCGCCTGCGGACGGTCCGCGCCCTGATCGAGCGGGACGCCCCGACGCAGGAGACGATGCCCTTCATGAGCGAGCACCCGATGATCCGTCCGCTGTCCGACTACGGCCGGCTGGTCCACGACGCGTTCCAGAAGAAGGAGGCCCTTCCATGAACGATGCCTTGCGCGGTGCCTTGAAGAAGCTCCGCCTCTCCGGGCTCCTCGAGGGCCTGGAGATCCGGCTCCAGGAGGCGGCCGGCCACGGCCTGAGCCACATCGAGTTCCTCGAGCTGATCCTCCAGGACGAGCTGGCGGTGCGATCCGACCGCCAGCTCCAGCGGCGGGTCAAGGCGGCGTCGTTCCGCGAGCTGAAGCCGCTGGACCAGTTCGACTGGGCGTTCAATCCGTCGCTCAAGAGGAAGCAGGTGCTCGACCTGGCGACGTGCCGGTTCGTCCGCGAGAAGCGCGACGTGCTCTGGCTCGGGCCGCCGGGGGTGGGCAAGAGCTTCCTGGTGCAGGCGGTCGGCTACCAGGCGATCAAGGCGGGGCACGCGGTGCTGTACCGGTCGGTCTTCGACGTGGTCCGCGACTTCCTCCACGACGAGGCGTTCTCGGCCGAGGACAAGGTGCTCGCGAAGTACCTCAAGCCCGACCTGCTGGTCATCGACGACATGGGGATGAAGCAGTTGCCGAAGCGTTCCGGCGAGTATCTCTTCGAGATCATCATGCGGCGGTACGAGACGCGGTCGACGATGATGACGTCGAACCGCCCGCTGGAGGACTGGGGCAAGCTGCTGGGCGACGTGCCGACCGCGACGGCGATCCTCGACCGGTTCCTGCACCACGCGGAGGTGGTCCAGATGAACGGCCGGAGCTACCGCCTGAAGGACCGGCCGGGTGTGCCGGCGGACGCACCCCAGGGTTCAAAACCAGCCAAAGCGCCCCCCGGCTCGGGGGGCGGTGGCTCGGGTCCAAAACCAGCCAAAGCGCCCCCCGGCTCCGGGGGCGCACCAGAGGAGGATCTCCGAGCCAGTCCTGGTGAGCGCCGGACATCTTCGCAGGGGTCGTGAACCGGGCCACGCCGCCGGCCGACAGGACACCGTCGCGTAGGAAGAAGAACGCCGCTCCGCCCCTCACCCTTTGAACAGAATGTCGGGCCGGATACAGTCGAGATGTGGACGAGAAACCCCAAGAGTCGTGGCTGGTTTTGAAGCGCCCATGAGTGGCTGGTTTTGAAGCGCCCGGTGACAGTCGGGGAAGACGTGGCCGCTCACCTCTACGTATTCGAGGTGGTCGCGCCGATCCTGACATGACTGTAGGGCACGTGGCGGATCTGCGTCCCATCAATAACTAGCAGCTTCTCCGGCAAGAAGTAGAGCGCCAGTTGACCGTAAGCCACGCCACAAACGTCGATGTTCGTCTCGATGTTGGGGATCGGTGTAGCGTTTCAACCGTAGTGGCACAAACCGCCCTCGGTCGGGAGTAACGGCCTCCCCCCTTCCAGTGGCAAGGTCCCCTGACGCAGTTCCAGGTTCCGCTCCCGGCGGCGATGCCTCGCCTGGGACAGCTTGATCCGCCGCTCCTCGAACCGCCGCGACGGCTCGCCCCGGTAGAACTCCCACGGCGGCAGGTAGCCCAAGGCGCTGTGCAATCGCTCCTCGTTGTACCGCCGCACCAGCCGGGCCAGCACACGCTCGGCCGTCAGCAAGTCGGTCAACTCCTCCCCGTCCAGGGCCTCGCGGAGCGTCCGGTTGGCACGCTCGATCAGCCCGTTCTCCTCCGGGCAATGCGGCCGGATGCGATGGTGCCCCAGGCCGTTCTCCCGGAGCACCGCCCGGAACTCCTTCGAGATGTAACAGCTCCCGTTGTCCGAGCGGATCAAGGGCGTCACCGCCGGCTTGCCGTCGGGCCCCTCGGGCAACGTCTCGATCGCCTTCTGCGCCGCCCGGCTCACCGTCAGACCGTCCATCCCCGAGAGCAGCTCGTGGTGCACGATATACCGCGAGTACTCGTCGAGGAACGCCACGACGTAGTAGACCCGGCCGGCGACCTGTACGTGCATCAGGTCGGTGCTCCACCGCTGATCGGGCCGGGACGCCTTCTCCTCCTGGGCCTTCTTCCGCCTGGTACGCCGCCGCCACGGACAGACCAGGTCCGCCGCTTTCAGGATGCGGTAGACCGTCGAAGGGCTGAGATGCGCCACGTCCTCGTCGACCATCCTCCAGGCCAGTTCCCGATGCCGCAGCTCGGGGCGCTTGCGGGCGAAGGCGAGCACGGCCTGCTTCTCCTCGGACAGCGCCTCGTACGGCGAGACCGGCGGCGACGGCTCGGCCGGCCGATCCCCGGCCCACGCCTCCTCCTTGAGCCAGCGGTAGTAGCTCCGCGCCGCGACGCCCAGGGCCGCCAGCGTCTTCTTCGCCGGCCAGCCGCTGCGACACTCTGGTCTGCTCGACCTCCTCGTGGACGCGCCGCTGAAGCTCGGGCGGCAGTTGGCCGTGGTCCTCTAGCCCGAGCGCCCTTTTTTTCTAGGGTGGCAGAACCGGCTTGATTAACGCGTCTTCAAGACTTCTCAGGTAAACCTGCGGGTTGTGTCGGAATCGTCTCCCGAGCGTCCGCCCGCGCTGTCGAGTCTCCAACTCGCCACGTAGCGACCTCCACTCCCCGAGGTCGGCAGGCGCGAGGTCGGCCGCCTCGACGTGGCGCAGCCGGGTCGCCGCCGAGGCCACCAGCCGCACCGAGCCCCGGACCACCGTCCCGGCGCAGGCCGCCTTCCGCCCGCTGGCCCGCCGCTCGTGGTAGCGGTGTGAGCCGAAGAACTGCTCGAGGTCGTTATTGGTCCGCGGCAGATCGGCCGTGTCGTAGCAGGCGAACAGCCCCGGCCAGTAGCTCCGCGTCACCTTGACGAAGTGGCCGACCGCCGGGGCGAGCCGGCCGGCCGACCCGGCGTGGCGGCCCATCGCCCCGACCAGGCCCCGGAGCCGACGCCGGACGGCGGCACCGCTCCCGCCCGGGTCGTTCGCCAGGATCTCCGCCGCGCGGCGGACCCAGCCGAAGGCCCGCCGCACGTCCGGCCAGTCCGCCTCGGTCGCCGAGAGCCCCTTCGCCAGCAGCGCCCGCAGCCGCTTCAGCGGCGCCGGGAGCCCCCCTTGGCCTCCACCCGGTCGAGGCTCGCGGCGACCGCCCGCAGCCTCCCCTCCAGCTTCAGGCCCGAGGCCTCCAGCGGCGGCCGGCCGTCGTCGGTCAGCGCCGGCGCACCGCCGCGCAGTAGCCCCGCGCCGCGGCCGCACAGGCGTCGTCGCGGCCTTCCAGCGACCGCTCGATCGGCCGGACGCCGCGGACCTGCGCCTTGAGCGCCACCTTGGCGTGGCGGTCGGCCTCGTAGATCGGCCGGGCCGCCTCGCGCAGGTAGTGGAACTGGCACCGCTGGTGCGGCACACCCGGGAAGGCCTCGGCGATCGCCTGGACCAGCGACCGCTGGCCGTCGGAGACTACGCCGGCGACCGGCACCCGCAGGGCGTCGCGGACCCGGCCGAGGAGCCCGGCAATATCGCGCCTCGTCCCGGACAGGAGGCTCTTGGCCAGGAGGACCTCGCCCGAGAGCACGTCGCGGACGACCCAGAGGACCTCGTGGCCGACGTCGGGCTGGAGGCCGTCGATCGCCAGGATCACCCGCCCGGCCGGCGCCGTCAGGCGGCGGATGCGGGCGGCGTCGGTCAGGGACAAGGCGAGTAGCTCGTCGTAGCGGTCCAGGAGGTTACCGACGCTGCGGACGCAGATGGCGACGCCGCGGCGGGCGAGCTCGGCGTGGATCTCCGGGACGCTGCGATGCTCGGCGTGGCGGAGCGTGCCGACCGCCGCGATGACGTCGAGGCCGAACTCGTGCTGCGGCAGGGCGAAGCGGCCCTCCTGCTCGGACCGCAGCGGGGCCCGATACCTCGGGCAGACAGCGTCGCGGCATCGCCGCACCTGGACGGCCAGGCGGATCGGCCCGTCGAGGGTGATCACGACCCGGTGGCTCTTGTAGGCGGCCCAGAGCGGCCCGCCGCACATCGGGCAGGCGCGGGTGTCGGCCGTCAGCTCGATCTCGCGATCCGGCTTCGGCCGGCCGGTGAGTCGGGGCATCCTTGCACCTCCCGGGGCGTTTCGAGTCCCCAGGAGTATCCAATACCTGTCCACCGATCAAGCCGGCTCTGCCACGCTAGTTTTTTTAGATCGAGATTCTCGGCGGTGATCTCGGCGATCACGTTCTTGAGCCGCTGGACTTCGGCCTCGCGCCTCTGCTCGCGGGCGTCGGGGCGGCCCCTCTTGTCCTCGAACACGCGGCTGGCCGAGCCGAGGAGTTGCTTCTTCCAGGCGTAGAACTGGACGGGGTTGAGCCCCTCGCGGCGGCAGAGGTCGGAGACCTCGACGTCGGGCTCCATGCCGGCCAGGACGATCCGGAGCTTCTCGGCCGCGCTCCACGTCCGTCGCTTCTCGTTCGTGCCCATCGCTGGTCCTCCGGGTCGTCATCATCGTACCTCTGGAGGAGGCTGATCTCTAACCAAGGCTTTGTGCCACTTGGGCTGACACACTACAGACCGAAGCAAGCAATGTCGCTGACTTCGGGCCGAATGATCGCAACATTCGCTGGGGGGAGATCGCGACAAGAGGTCGGGAGGAGTGTGCCCCGGACCCCGAGGAGCGGCCCCTACTTCTCGTGCGGTAGGCACTCGGCTTGACGACGTCGGACGGGCTGAATTCCTGTTCAGAGGCTGCCGATCGTGCGCGATCGGTGACGCAAGGCGCACTCGTCCGGGACGCCCGGCCGACGGGTCGAGGCTATCGTCTCACGTGGTAGGCTGTTAACCTTACACGATATGACCTAACCCATCGGGCCCGACGGCAGCTCGGACCAAAAGACGGCCCGCCCCCGACAAGCCGGGAGCGTCCAACTCGGCGGCCTCCGGCGATGAACGACGTCACGCGGATCCTGTCGGAGATCGAGCACGGTGACGCTCGGGCGGCCGAGCAACTGCTGCCACTGGTCTACGACGAGCTCCGCAATCTAGCCGCCCGGAGGTTGGCGCAGGAGAAGCCCGGGCAGACCCTCCAGGCCACCGCCCTCGTGCATGAGGCGTACCTCAGGCTGGTCGGCCAGGACGAGGCCCGGAGCTGGAACAGTCGCGGCCACTTCTTCGCCGCCGCGGCCCGGGCCATGCGCCGCATCCTCGTCGACAACGCCCGTCGCAAGAACGCCCGGAAGCGCGGCGTCGGCCTGGCGCGACAGCCGCTCGACGAGATCGCGGCGCCGCAGCCCGATGACGAGCTCCTGGCCCTCGACGAGGCGTTGCAGGCGCTGGCCGCGACCGACCCCGTCAAGGCGCGGCTGGTCGAGCTGCGGTATTTCGCCGGGCTGACGGGCGAGCAGGCCGCGAAGGTGCTGGGCATCTCTCCGGCCACGGCCGACCGCCATTGGGCGTTCGCGAAAGCCTGGCTGCGGAACGAGGTCCGGGGACAGTGACCCCGGGTCTACGAGTCTTCTTGAGGATTCCGTGAGGCTTTCGCCGCCGGTTCTGCGCTTGTGATCATGGAGGCCGCGGCGCCGGAGCCCGGAGGACCGCGAGGGCCTGTTCCGTCTCGCCCTACGGGCGTCCCCCCACGATCGCGGTCATCGGGGACACCATGATCGAGCCGGACGAGACGTTCTTCGTCGACCTCGGCGGAGCGAGCACCAACGCGCTCGCCTTCAACGGCCTCGGCCGCGGGACGATCGATGACGACGACCTGCCGGTACAGCCCGGCGACCCCGGCGGCCAATGCACTCCCGGCGACCCGTCTTACCCGAATTGCTAAGCCAGAAGGCGGGAGGGTCCGACCGCGAAGGAGGGCACTCACCGGGACCGTACCGGTGCCCGGTCTGCGCACCGTGACGGTTCCCTTCAGACCAGATCGCAGACCTGTTTTAAAGTTGAAATGAGGTTTTTGCATGAACGCTTTCGCATTCGCTAGGAAACGATGGGTGCTCGCGGTCGCGTCGGGCACGCTGACGGTCTTCCTGGCCGCGGCGCTAATGCCCGACACGCGGGTTCGAGCCGAGGACGACGGACCGGGTCATGACAGCCGCATCCGCCAGGGCTTCGCCATCGCAGCCCTGCCGCTCGACCTTCGCGGCAAGAACCCGGCCCTCGTGGGCCTGGGGAGCTACTACGTCAACGCGGTGGCCTCGTGCGCCGACTGCCACACCAACTTGCCGCAGTACCTCCCGGGTGGGAACCCGTTCCTGGGCCAACGCAAGGAGATCAACCTCGCGAACTATTTGACGGGCGGCAGGCCGTTCCCGGCCGCGGATCCCACCCACGTCGAGAACCCCATCGTCTCCCGGTCCCTCCGCCCGGAGAACGGGCTGCCGGCCGGGCTGACACTCGACCAGTTCGCGGACGTGATGCGCAACGGGACGGATTACGACCACCCGGGACGGCTGCTCCAGGTGATGGGGTGGCCGATCTTCCAGAACATGACCGACCGCGACCTGCTCGCCATCTACTCGTACCTCGGCGCCCTCCCGCCTTGATCGCCGGGCCGTCGGCACCCCGCCTCCGCAGGGCCCGCTGATGAGGGGAGGCTCGGAACAACCCGAGGGCGACACGGCCGGCGGGGTCCTCACCGTCGAGCAAGCCCCCGCCGGCCACATTCGACCGGGCCTTTCGGCCCGCGAGCCGGGAGCGATGTGATCGCGTCCCTCACGCAGACGGCGCTGGATTCGAAAGGACGTCCCCTTGAACCGCCTTGCTCTCCCGTTGGCATTGGCTCTGCTCCTCTCGCCGGCCACGGCCGCTCGTGCCGATTTCCACCACGGGATCGACGCGATGGGCAGTAGCACCACCGAGGAGTACCAGTTCCAGGGAGGGCCCCGGGCCACGGCGCAATTGGGTCGAGATCCTCGACGCGACGCGCGGGCTGAACTTCGGCGGCTTTACCGCGGAGAGTCGCGGCGAGCCTCGCAATCAAGGCTACGCGTACGACTGGGGGCGGGTCGGGGCCACGACCGCCGGCCTGTTGAGCCAGGGTCAGCACACCGGGCTGGCCGCCCAGGTGGCCAGCGGTGAGGTCACGCTCGCCGTCCTCTGGATCGGCACGAATGACTTCCGTGGCGTGCTCAACGCGCCCGTCCCCCCCTCCGGCCTCTCCCCGACCATCGTCCCCGCGGCGGTGGCCAACTTCACCACCGCCATGAACACCGTCCTCGCCGCGGACCCCAACGTGAGGATGGTCGTCGCCACGACGTACGACGAGGCCCTCTTGCCATACGTCAGGCAGCGGCTCGGGCGCGGCGAGTTGTCGCAAGGCCTGGTCGATGAGGTGAGCCTGGCCATCCGGCAGTACAATGCCCAGATCACGGCCATCGCGTCCTCCAATAGCCGGGTCGCCGTGACCGACCTGGCCGGGTTGTTCGAGGACATCATGGCTTCCGGCCGGTTCTCCGTCGGGGGCCTCGAGATGGACCGGACCAACTCGGGCGTCCAACCGGACCGTTTCTTCGTCGACAATCTCCATCCGGGGACCGTGGGCCAGGGCCTGATCGCCGACGCCTTCCTCGACACCATCGACGCGCGATTCGGTGCCGAAGTGCCCAGGCTCAGCGAGTCGGAGATCCTTCACTTCGCCGGCGTTCCCGAGCCTTCGAGCCTGGCTCTCATCGGTCTCGGAACGCTGGCCCTCGTCGGCCATCGGTCGCGGAGGTGGAAACGGGAGGCATCATCGGTTCGTGGTTGATCCCCGCCCGACCGAGCCTCGGGGTCGCTCCGTCAGTCGTTCGCGTGGGCCTACGGCCGCTTTCCGGCAATCATCTTCGCCCGGCCCTGCGGAACGGCGGGCAAGCCGCCAGGGACACCCGACCGGATCCACCCCACCCGACCTCGTGCCTCAGAGGAGCCGGATCGCCGGGAGGGACATTTTGAAGCGTCCCCCTCCCTCAACGGATCGGTCCTCTCAGCCGGGTACTGATGTTCTCGCAGTCGATTTCTCTGGAGCGACGGCGCCGAAGCTCGGAGCACCGCGATGGACGACGAGAACCTGTTCCACCTCGCCCTGGAGAGGCCCCCCGAGGAGCGGTCCACCTTCCTTGATGGGGCGTGTGAGGGCGACGTTTCCCGCCGCCGCCGAGTGGAACTCCTCCTCCGGTCCCATGAGGCTTCGGACAGCTTCCTGGCGGGACCGGCGGCCGACCCGAGAGCGATCGCGGATCTCGACCAGGGTTCGACGACGGTCGGCGGCTCCGGGAGGCCCGACGAGGCGATCACCGGCCGGGGTCCGCCCGCCGAAGGCCCCGGGACCCTGATCGGCCCCTACAAGCTGCTCCAGCCGCTCGGCAAGGGGGGCATGGGTACGGTCTTCATGGCCGAGCAGACCAGGCCCGTCCGCCGCAAGGTCGCCCTGAAGGTCATCAATCCGGGCATGGACTCCCGCCAGGTCATCGCCCGATTCGAGGCCGAGCGCAGGCCCTGGCGCTGATGGACCACGTCAACATCGCCCGCGTCCTCGACGCCGGCGCCACGGCATCCGGCCGGCCGTACTTCGTCATGGAGCTGGTCCACGGCGTTCCGATCACCCGGTACTGCGACGACAACCAACTGACCCCACGCCAGCGGCTGGAACTGTTCGTGCCGGTCTGCCAGGCGATCCAGCACGCGCATCAGAAGGGGGTCATCCACCGCGACATCAAGCCGTCCAACGTCATGGTCACGCTCTACGACGGCAAGCCGGTGCCCAAGGTGATCGACTTCGGCGTGGCCAAGGCGACCGAGCAGCGGCTGACCGAGCGGACCCTGTTCACGCAGTACGGCACCATGATCGGCACGCCGGAGTACATGAGCCCGGAGCAGGCGGAGATGAGCGCCCTGGGCGTCGACACCCGCAGCGACATCTACTCGCTGGGCGTGCTCCTGTACGAGCTGCTGACGGGCGGCACGCCGCTGAGCCATGAGCGGCTCAGGGCAGCGGGCTACGCGGAGATCGTCCGCATGATCAGGGAGGAGGAGCCGCCCAGGCCGAGCACGCGGCTGAGCGACTCGGGCGAGGCGCTGGCGTCGATCTCGGCCCAGCGTCACATGGAGCCGACCAAACTGGCGAGGCTGGTTCGCGGCGAGCTGGACTGGATCGTGATGAAGACCCTGGAAAAGGACCGCAACCGCCGCTACGAGACGGCGAGCGGCTTCGCCGCCGACTTGCGGCGGTACCTGACCAATGAGCCGGTACAGGCGTGCCCGCCGTCCTCGTGGTATCGGTTCCGCAAGTTCGCTCGGCGGAACAAGGCGCCCCTCACCATGGCGGTGTTCGTGTCCGTTGCGGCGCTGATAGCCGCCGTCGTGGGCCTGGCCGTGACGAACGTTGTGATCAGCCGCGAAGAGGAACAAAAATCGGAAGCTCTTCTCGCCAAGGATGGCGCCTTGAAGGAAGCGGAGGCCAACCTCTCACTGATCCTCGCGGCTTTGGACGAGGTTTATATCACGGAGGCGGAAAGGCGGGTAGCCGCTTACCGAAAGGAACCCAGTCAACGTATTAATCCGGATCCGCGACGCACCGGGCTAGACCGTGATTTCCTTCAAAAAGGTCTGGGCTTCTATGAGAAGTTGATCCAGCCTAACAATGCCAAGCCCTCCGCCCGATTCCAGTCGGGGAAGGCTTGCCGCACACGGGATCGTGCAGGCCGAGTTGGAACGAAATGACGAGGCCGAAGCTTCTTGGGGAAGGCCGTTTTTCTCCTTCAAGGACTCGCCGAGGAATCCCCCGAGCAACCCCAATACCGCCTGGAGCTTGCTGAGGCCCACTTGTGGCAGGGTCATGTCCGGGCGAAGAAGGAGGTCCGGCGGCTTCCGGAGGCGGAGCAGGCCTACACGCGGGCCCTGGCCCTCGCGGACAAACTGGTCGCCCAGTCCTCCGCCAGTCAAGTTGACCGGAGGCTCGCGGCCGACTGCCGCATTGCCCTGGGCTTTCTGCTGCGGGAGAGGGGCCAGGTCCAAGAATCCGAAGCGATATTTCGCCAGGCACTGCAGCTCTGGGAACGGTTGGCGGCCGACTTTCCCGCCGAGCACTGGTATGGGCACGAGCTTGCTTACACCCTCGATAGCCTGGGCTGGTTGATGCAGGACACGGCCCACCGACCCGAAAAAGCGGAGCCATTCTTCCGCCGGGCCATGTCCGACCACGAGAAGTTGGCGGCCGAAGATCCCTCCCGTGCCCAGGAACACCGCGAGCGCCTGGCCCGGAGCGGTCGCTACCTGGGCGATGTCTTGGTTCAGCAGGGCAAGCATGCCGCCGCGGCCGAAATCGCGAACCAGATGGCCCGGGCCTCACCGGACGCCGGGGAGAGCTTCCGCGAAGCCGGCGTCCTGCTGGACCGTTCGCGTCGCTGGCGGAGGAAGACGTGAAGCTCTCGGAAGCCGAACGCCGAGCCGCGATACGAACCTACACATCCCGATCCAACGAACTGATGCAGGAGGCGGAAAAAGGCGGCGTGCATGATCCCGTCTTCTGGACCAAACGGGGCGACGGCTATCTCCGAGACCTCCAATGGGACAGGGCCGCCGCTGCTTATACCAAGGCCATCGCGCTGAAGCCGGAGGATTGGTGGCTCCGTCACGAGCGGTGTTACGCCTACCTCCGTCTGGGCCAATTCGACAAGGTGCTGGCCGAATCTTCCCAAGGGTATCGAACTCAATACCGGGAATTGGGACTTTTGGGTCCGCCGCGGCGATGCTAACCGGCACCTGGGCCGGCGAGACAAGGCCCTTGCCGACTACATGCAGGCGACGGCCCTGGACCCTCGGGACGCATGGGCCTGGTGGGCATGGCTCAGTCGTGGCCGCCTTTACTCCGATCTGGGGGAATGGGACAGGGCCGCGACCGACTACGCCAAGGCCCTCAGCTCGGGCCAAAGTCTGCGACTCCGCACAACGACCTGGCCTGGCTGCTGGCCACCTGCCCCGATCAAAAAATGCGTGACGCCGCCGCGCGGTCGTACTCGCCAAGAAGACCGTAGATCTGGGGCCCACGGATGGAACGCATTGGAACACGCTGGGCGTGGCCCACTATCGGGCGGGCGACTGGAAGGTGGCCATCGGTCCGCTGGAGAAGTCGATGATGGAACTCCGCAAGGGGGGCGACAGCTACGACTGGTTCTTCCTGGCCATGTGTCACTGGCAACTGGGCAACAAGGACGAAGCCCGCAAACGCTACGGCCAGGCCGTCGCATGGATGGACAACCACCGGCCCGGACGAGGAACTCCGTCGCTTCCGGGCGGAGGCGGAAGAGTTGTTGGGTGTAGCAGGGAAGAAAGAATAGGTCTCGGGAGACGGCAGCCAGGAATCCGCCATCGCCTGCTTGTCTCCTGACCCCCCTGACTCCGGGAAGGACTCGGCCGGCGGGGCCCTTGTCGCAAAGCGAGCCCTGCCCGGCGCTGGGTCTGCACAGCCGGGAGGGCCTCCGTAGTAGTCACGCAGACCACCAACCCCCAAGGAGATTCTCATGTGGACCCGCGATCTGTTCGACTCTCCCGGCACCTGGCACCTCAAGTCCGCCGGCCCGGCGCGGCACCTTCCGCGACCGACCCGCCGCCGGCTTGAGGTCGAGCAGTCGATCCCCGCATCGTGCCGGCCTCGCTCATGATGAGCGACGCCACGCTGTTCGTCGAAGGCAACGCCGGCACCCACTACGCCGTGGTGAGGGTGAGCCTGGACGTACCCAGCCCCCATGCGGTGACCGTCAATTACAGCACGGCCGACGGGACGGCGGTCGCGGGCGGCGACTACCAGGCCGCCTCCGGCAGGCTGTCCTTCGCACGCGGCGAGACCAGCAAGCTCGATCCTGGTCGCCGTGATCGGCGACCGGCTCGCCGAATCGGACGAGACCTTCGTCGTCAAGCTCGGCGGCGCCTCGGGTGCGAAGATCGCCGACGGCCTGGGCGTCGTCACCATCCGGGATGACGAGCCGCCGTCGGCGTCAGCAACGCGTCGGCCCCGGAAGGGAACTCGGGTTCGACGCGCTTCACCTTCACCGTGAGCCTGTCCGCCGCCTACGACCAGGCCGTCACGGTGAAGCTGTTCGCCACCGCCGACGGCGCGCCCGGCCACGACCGCCCACAACGACTATGTGGCGACCTGGGCACGCTCGCTTCACCGGGGAGACAAGCAAGACCATCACGGTCCAGGTGATCGGAAATATCACTCCCGGCGCAGTCCAAGACGTTCTTCGTC
>CAWFXY010000038.1:0-283922 GCA_963819805.1 uncultured Planctomycetota bacterium
GGGCCTCCACCCGGGCGTCCTCAAGGATCAGGTCACCAGCCCCGGCGGCACGACGATCGCCGGCCTTCATGCGCTGGAATGCTCGGGCAGTTCGTGCCGGGCTCATGAATGCCGTCGAGGCGGCCACGCTCCGCTCGGCCGAGCTGGGGCGGGGGTAGGCGCGGCTTGACGGGCATGGCCTGGCGTTGAGAATGGGGAAGTGCCGGCATGAGTTCCGGCGGAGGAGGGGATCATGCCGACCAAGAAGCCGACCAGGACGAAGAAAGCGGCGGCGAGCAAGACGCGTGTCCCGCGGCCGAACAATCCGTACGGCATCGACAATGAGGAATTCAGGCGACTCTCTCTGGAGTCGTCGCGGATGTATCCGAACAAATGGATTGCCTGGTCGCCTGGGCACGACAGGGTCGTGACGGCGGGCGACACCTTCGCGGCGGCCTGCGACGAGGCGGAGCGGCTCGGGTATGACGTCCAAACGCTGATCTACGAGTCGCCCCCGCCGTACACGTACACGTACAAGTAGCGATCCGGTCGGGGCGATCCGGAATGTCGGCCTATTACCGCGCATTCGAATCTCCGACGGCCGGGGGCCTCCGGCCTCCGAACATTCACCGCCCCATGGCTCGTGTCCAGATCATCGGTCCACGAGGAGGCTGGCCCTACGAGGGCGTGCTCGACACTGGCGCTTCGGAAACCATGCTCCCCTGGTCGGCCGTCGATCGGCTCGGGGTCCAGCTCTTACCCGCACGGAGCGTCGAGATCGCAGGCGTGGGCGGCTCGGTCACGGCCATGTTCGGCTGGGTTGACTTCAACTGAGTGACTCCGACGGACCCATCCGCTGGTCGCATCTCGCCGCCTTCAGCACGGACGATCGCACTCTCTTCGGCCTCCGCGGCTTCCTCGAATTCTTCGTCGCCCGGTTCGACGGCGTGAAGCACGAGATCCAGCTCCGGTTTCGCGGCAAGGCCCCGGGCCCGCGGTACACGCCGCCGGCGCCGAGGCGATCGAAGTGACGTTCCGCCCAATCCCCTCGACACCCCTGGAGTACGACCGATGGACACGGGACGCAGACACTGGATTGGCCTCCTCCTCGGCGCGATCACCGGAGGACTCGCCCTCGCGAGCACGACCCGCGCCGCGGCCGGGATGACGTTCGAGCTCTACAAGGACGCCAAGGGCGAGTTCCGCTGGCGGCTCAAGGCCTCGAACGGGCAGATCGTCGCCACGGGCGGGCAGGGCTACTCGGCCAAGGCCGACTGCAAGCACGCCATCGAGTCGATCATGAAGAACGCCGCCACCGCGACGATCGTCGACGACACGGCCAAGGCCTGACGCGGCCGCCGCGCTTCAACGGGGGCGTCCCGCGGGGTATGATGGGCTTTTGACCCCTCAACCCTCTGCTTGGGAGGTCCGGCCTGCTCATGGCAAGCCCCGGCCCCGTCGGACGCCCCGTCCTCGTCCTCGACTTCGGCTCGCAGTACGTCCAGCTCATCGCCCGGCGGGTCCGCGAGCGGCACGCGTTCGCGACGATCGTCCGCCACGATATCACCGCCGAGCGCGCGTGCGCGAGCTCGACCCGCTCGCCATCATCCTCTCGGGCGGGCCGTCGAGCGTCTATGACGACGGTGCGCCGCGGTGCGACCCGCGGCTGTTCGAGCTCGGCGTTCCGGTCCTCGGCCTCTGCTACGGCATGCAGCTCGCCTGCATGGCCCTGGGCGGCTCGGTCGAGCCGTCGCCCGACCGCGAGTTCGGCCGGGCCGAGTGCCGCGTCGTCGCGCCGGACGACGCCGCTGTTTCACGACGTCCCCGAGCAGATGACCGTCTGGATGAGCCACGGCGACCAGGTCGAAGGACCCCGGCGGCGACTTCGTCCCGCTCGCCGCGACGGCCACGTGCCCCGTCGCGGCCGTGCAGACACCGCGAGCGGCCGGTGTATGGCCTCCAGTTCCACCCCGAGGTCGGCCACACGCCCTACGGCACGCTGATCCTCGGCAACTTCCTCGACCGCGTCTGCAAGTCGCCCCGGTCGTGGACGATGGAGGCGTTCGTCGACCGCGCGGTCGCGTCGATCCGCGACCAGGTCGGGCCGACGGGCCGGGTCGTCTGCGGCTTATCCGGCGGCGTCGATTCGGCGGTCGCGGCGGCGCTGCTCGACGAGGGCGCTGGGGACCGGGTCGTCTGCATCTTCGTCGATAACGGACTGTTGCGATCGGGCGAGCGGGAGTCGGTCGCCGAGGCGTTCGGCCAGCATTCGTCGGCGGAGCTGCGGGTGGTCGACGCGTCCGATCGCTTCCTCTCGCGCGCTGGCCGGCGTGACCGACCCGCAGGAGAAGCGGGTCCGGATCGGCCACACGTTCATCGACGTCTTCCGCGACGAGGCGAAGTCGATCCCCGACGCCCGCTTCCTCGCACAGGGCACGCTCTATCCCGACGTGATCGAATCCGGCGGCAGCCCCGACGCCCCGGCCGCGACGATCAAGCACCACCACAACGTCGGCGGCCTGCCGGCCGAGCTGGGCTTCGAGCTGATCGAGCCGCTCCGCGACCTGTTCAAGGACGAGGTCCGCCGGCTCGGGCTGGAACTGGGTCTCCCCGAGTCGCTCGTCTGGCGCCATCCGTTCCCCGGCCCGGGCCTGGCCGTCCGCTGCCTCGGCGCGGTCTCGAAGGAACGGCTCGACGTGCTCCGCCAGGCCGATGTGATCTTCCTCGAGGAACTGCGGTTCGCCGAGCTCGAGCGGCGGATCGGCCAGGCGTTTGCGGTCCTCCTGCCGATCCAGTCGGTCGGCGTGATGGGCGACGGGCGGACGTACGAGAACGTGATCGCCCTGCGAGCCGTCGAGACCGACGACTTCATGACGGCCGACTGGTCGCGGCTGCCGCACGACGTCCTGGCGCGGGCGTCGACGCGGATCATCAACTCGGTGAAGGGCGTCAACCGGGTCGTCTACGACGTCACGAGCAAGCCGCCGGGGACGATCGAGTGGGAGTGATCGGCCTGGCGGCGATCGGCCGGGGCGGATACAATGGGGGAGAGGCCCGAGTCCCGAGGACGGCTGACGTCGGTCGTCGCGGCTCGCACAATGGGGATGGTGTCCCATGCATTCCAGGAACGAGCCCGACGCCCGCGAAGTGGTCAAGGTCGAGGCCCTCGCCACGGTCGACGACGCCGGCGCGCGCGCAGGAGTTCCTCGACCGCTGCGTGCCGTTCTCGGAGTGGGTGGTGAAGATCCGCACGGCGGAGGTCACGGCCGAGGTCAAGAAGCGGCAAGCCGCTCGGCACGTTCGCCGAGACGGTCTGCACATGCGTCACCCTCCGGCTCAACCGGCCGGTCCCGGTCGAGCCGGGGCTGCGGATCCACATGGCCCTGGAGGATGATCCCACGCTCACGGCCTCGGCCGTCGTCCGCCCCTGGGAAGGGTGACTGACCGGCCGCCACTCGCCGCCGGGGCGACCCGGGCCGAGGCCCACCCGGCGTCCGTCGGCCGGATTGGCTTCGTTTCGCCGGCCGATTTGGCTTCGTTTCGTCGAAAAGGAGCCCTGGGGGCGAACCCTGGCGATCATAGCCGAACGCTTCTTGCACGCTCGGGTTCGCTCGGCGCGAGGGATGCCGAACCCGGGGCCGGCGCGGCCGAGGCCTCTGTCAGGGCGGTCCGGGGAGAGAGCGGCGGCTGGTCAGGGAGGGGTGAGGGGTATTCCCCGGGCCGGCTCGGGCGCTAGAATTGCAGAGGTCCGGGATCGCGGCGCCGCTCTCCACGGCCCGCCGGACGTCCGGGGAGTCCTGTTTTCGATGGATCGCGACGACTATCCGCAAGACCCCCAGCGCGGCGATGCGGCCGGATCCTCGACGCCCCCCGACCTCTCCGACCCGCGGCCGAAGCGGATCGCGATGCCTGCGCTCTCGCCCGCCCGATCCGGCCGGCGGCGGACGGCCGACGAGGGGCTGCTCAACCGCGACGTCCCCTCGACGCCCCGGGCCCGCGCCCCGGAGCTGGGCGAGTTCACCCACACCGACGCCTGGCGCGTCCTGCGGATCCAGAGCGAGTTCGTCTACGGGATCAACTCGCTGGCCGAGATCGGCGCGGCCGTCTCGGTCTTCGGCTCGGCCCGATTCGGCGAGGACCATCCGTACTACGAGCTGGCCCGCGCCATGGGCAAGGCCCTCGCCGAGGCCGGCTTCGCCGTGATCACCGGCGGCGGCCCGGGGGTGATGGAGGCCGCGAACACGGGGCGCCTCGACGCCGAGGGCGTCTCGGTCGGCCTGAACATCGAGCTGCCGTTCGAGCAGAAGGGGAACGGCTACACGACGATCTCCGTCAACTTCCGGTACTTCTTCGTGCGGAAGACGATGTTCGTGAAGTATTCCAACGGATTCGTGATCTTCCCCGGCGGGTTCGGGACGATGGACGAGCTGTTCGAGGCGCTGACGCTGGTCCAGACCCAGAAGATCAAGCGGTTCCCGATCATCCTCTTCGGCTCCGACTACTGGCGCGGGCTGCTCGACTGGATCAAGACGACCCTGCTCGCCGAGGGCGCCGATCTCGCCCGAGCGACCTCGAACCTGCTCGTCGTGACCGACTCGATCGAGGAGGCCCGCGACCTGCTCGTCGACTGCTACAACAGCCGATGCTGGGCGACGTACGAGCGCTCGGTCGGCGCCGCGCTCGGCGCCGGGCCGGTGATCGCGACGGACCCGAAGAAGGCCGACGGTGCGTGAGTCCGAGGCTTGCCGCCAGGGCCTCCGGGCGATCAAACTATCTCCCAGGACGGCCGACGGCCGCCATGACACGCCGCGACGAGCCGACGATGACCCCCACGACCATCGACGCCGAGGACGCCACCGCAGCCCCGTTCGACGCCGTCGACCAGGCCCTGGCCGACGGCCCGGCCGCCGCGCTCGAGCGGCTGGTCGCGTGGCAGGACGAGCGGAACGACGCACGCGGCCTGCTCGACGCGCTGCTGCTGAAGGCCCGGCACGAGCTGGGACTGCCGCTCGTGCAGGTCGGCCCGCTCGGCGAGATCCCCGAGCCGCAGCGGTCGCAGTACGAGGACCGCTACGTCGAGGCGATCCGCCGCGTCGGCCGCAAGCTGCTCGATGCGGGCGACCTCGTCGGGGCGTGGCCTTATTACCGCGTGCTCGGAGAGCGGGACGAGATCAGCAAGGCGCATCGAGGCCTACACGCCCTCCGGCGAGCCGGGGGACGAGACGCTCGGGCAGGTCGTCGACGTCGCCTTCAACCAGGGCGTGCACCCGAGGCGAGGGCTTCGAGCTGATCCTCGACCATTACGGGGCCTGCTCGGCGATCACGGCGTTCGAGCACCTGCCGCCGGACGAGCCGACCCGCGCCGCCGCGGCCGACCGGCTCGTGCGGAACCTGCACGAGCACCTCGTCGCGAACCTCCGGGCCGACATCGCCCGCCGCGGCCAGCCGCTGCCGCCCGAGGGGACGCCGATCGCCGGCCTCGTCGAGGGCCGCGACTGGCTGTTCGCCGACGACGGCTACCACATCGACCTCTCGCACCTGGGCGCCGTCGTCCGGATGTCGCCCCTGCTGACGGACCCCGCGACGATCGCCCTGGCCGTCGGCCTGACCGACTATGGCCGGAACCTCTCGGAGCGGCATCGCTACGCCGGCGAGCCTCCGTTCGAGGACGCGTACGCCGACCACGCCGTCTACCTGCGTGCCCTGCTCGGCGAGGACGTCGACGCGGCCATCGCCCACTTCCGGGCCAAACTGCCGGCGATGGACGCGCCGGCCGACGACGAGGAGCGGTATCACGACCCGGTCCCCGCGCAGGTGCTCGTCCGGCTGCTCGTCCGCCTTGGCCGGCCCGAGGAGGCGATCGAGGTCGCGTCGGAGCAGCTCGCGGGCCTGCCCGACTCGGCCCTCGGGTGCCCGAACGTCGCCCAGCTCTGCCAGATGGCCGGCCGGCCCGACCGGCTGGCGCAGATCGCGCGCGAGCACGGGGACCTGGTCCACTACGTGGCGGCCAGGCTCTCGTAGGGTCCGCTATTGCGGACCATCCGGGTCGAGGGCCGTATCGAAGAGGTCCGCAATAGCGGACCCTACAGGACGGCCCCGCCAATCAGCCGTTCGAACTCGGGATGATTCCGGATCGCGTCGAAGTCCGACTCCTCGGCGATCATCGACCGGACGTCCGGGGCGAGGCCGAGGGCCGTGGCCAGCGAGTCGAGCGGCCTTGCGCGGGTTGTTCGCGAGCGACCAGTAGCAGGCCAGGTTGTAGTGGAGGATCGCCTCCTGCGGATGCTCGCGGAGGGCGCGGGAGAGGCTGTCGATGGCCTGGGCCAGGCGGTGGGTCCGCTTGTAGCACCAGCCCAGGGCGATCGCCACGCCGACGTCGCCGGGGCGGAGCGAGGCGGCGGTCTCCAGCGGCTTGAGGGCCTCGCGGAACTGGCCGAGGGTGCGGAGGGTCTCGCCCGTCAGGAAGCTCGCCTCGAACTGCATCGTCGCCCAGTCGGAGCGGCCCCGGAGGATCTCCAGCGCCCGGTCGGGGAGGTTCAAGGCCAGGTAACCCTCGGCCGAGGCGAGCTGGCGCTTGATCCGATCGACGATGATCTGAGACATCGCCCGCCGACTCCCCCGAGCGCCTGTGAACTTCCCCGGGCCGCCCTCCGACGCGCGGCCGTCCCGACACCTAAATCTATCCGACGGAGCACGGCGGGGAAAGTCCTCGGGGCGATGCCAGCGACGCACCCACCCCGTTCAGACGCGGCTGGCGCCGAGGTCGCCGCCGTAGGGTGGGTGCATCAGGAGCGATTCGCGGTTCCGGGCCTCGCGGGCGGTCAGCTCGTGCTCGCGCGAGACGAGCTCGGGGATCTCCAGGCCCCTGGCCGACTTGCGGTGCAGGGCCACGGCCCGGGCGTCGACTCCGTCGGCGTTCTGGAGGCCGTCCAGCCAGCGGTCGGGAAGGGCCGAGGCCCCGTAGACGAGGCCCGCCAGGGCCCCCACGATCGCGCCGGCCGTGTCGGCGTCGCCGCCGAGGTTGATGACGTCGACGATCGCCTCCTCCAGGCTGTCGGTCGTCAGCAGCATGTAGAGGCAGGTCGGCAGGCACGCGGGCGGGAAGCCCTGGGTCGGACGCCGCAGTGGCGAGTCGGGCCCGTGGCGGTTGGCCTCGTCGACGATCGCCGCGATCGCCCGGTCGCGCGGGTATTCCAGCACCGACTCGACGTGGCCGATCGCGTCGGAGACGCTCCGCCGATAGGCCCCGAGCGACGCGACCGAGCGGCCGAACTGCGCGGCGATCCGGTCCTCGGCGCGCTGGACGTCGGCGGCGAGCCAGAGGGGGAAGCTCGGGTCGCGCGTCGGGTCCTTCAGGAGCCGGGCCGCGGCGAGGGCGACGGCCATCGCGGCCGAGAGGCTGCGGATGTCGCGGTGGGTCATGAGGCTGGCGGCCATGACGGCCTCGAACAGGCCCTCGGGGTCGTCGGCGAAGTAGAGGCCCACCGGGGCGATCCGCATGGCCGCGCCGATGCCGGCCGAGGACTGGCCGGTCAGTCGCGGGCTCACGCCGCGCTTGAGGTCCTCGAGCACCTTCCGGAAGCTCTTGCCCACGCCCCGATGCGCCCCGGCGTAGCCGTGGTCGGGCGTGGCGAGCTCGAGGTAGAGCGCCGCGAGTCGGTCGACGTCGAGCCGGCCGGTGGCCAGCAGCACGTCGATGAGCGCCATGGCCTGCTGGGTGTCGTCGGTGTACAGGCCCGGGAGCCGCCAGCGGAACGGCTTCTTCCTCCAGGCCTTGACCCCGTCGAGGTAGTCGGTGACGAGACCGTAATGGGAGCGGATCTGCTGCGCGCTGAGCCCTTCGAGCGGGCCCCCGAGGGCGTCGCCCACCGCGAGGCCGAGCAGCGAGCCCCGGACGCGGTCGGCGCGGCTTGGTACGAGCATCGTGTCAAGGCTCCTTCGGGATCGCGGGCCGGCCTCATGCAGCAACGCCGAACAGCCGGCTCCGTCCTCGTAGGACGGAACGAAGATTACATGGCTGGCCGGGACACGCCAACCGAATTCTTCGCCGGGCCCACTCGGAGGCCCCCGCCGCGACGCGACCGTGGCAACGGTTGGGCCAAGGCTCTGATTTCACTTAGAGCGTTCGGGGACGCGCGGCGCGGCTTCGCAAATTTTTCACGCGATCGACGCCCGATCCGCCGTGAACGGCGCCCGGCGGCCCGGCGCCGCCGGCGGAAGCCGCGGGGTCACACCCTAGCTATCGGCCGACTTCGGCGCCGCTCGCGACGGCCGCATGCGGCGTTTCTCCCGGCGCGGAATCCCGACCCCTATAATCCGACCCGCGCCGTGCGATAATAGGCCCCCCGGCGCCGGTGGCATCCGTCCTGCATCGCGAAAGGCCGGGCGAGCCGGCCGCCCGCGGCCCCATTCTCGCCGGAGGACCCGCCCGCCATGCCTCGCCCTTCGCGGATGCTGATGACCCTCGCCCTCTTTGCCGTCGCCGGCTGCGGCGAAGACGCCCGGCTCGGCGGGCCGGAGGGCACGAAGGTCCCCAAACAGGAGTCTCGCGCGATCCCGGACAACTCCGGCGACCCCTCGTCGCCGGATGTCGGGATCGTCAACCCGGGCAAGCCCAGGCCCCAGCCGAAATAGGGTGGGCCCGCCATGGCCGCGTGTCAGGCCTTCAGGGGCCCGTCGACGTGGAACTCGGCGACGAGCGTGCCCTTCTGGCGCAGGGGATGATGTCGGCGTAGATGTCCCCGGCCCGCCCGTCGTCGAGCACGAGCCGGTACATCGCCTTGTCGTCGAACCCCTTCGTCTTGTCCGGCGGCACGTCGAAGAAGCCGAAGTACGACGGCGTGCCGTCGCGCCTCGGGTGCGAGCCGAGGTAGCCGTCGACGCTCTCGAACACGACCTTCGTGCCATCCTCGGCGAACAGCTTGCCGCGGATGTGCTCCATGTGATCCATCATGGTCATCCTCCCGGGGGCGAGGCGCCACAAGTGGCCAGTCGTGACCCTGCATCTGCCGCGATGCGTGCGTGCGACGATCCCGGCGCAGGGAGATTCGTCCGATCCGCACGAACATTACCCGCGGAATTTCGGCGGCGTGACGCGGAATCTCGCACCGGGCCCGGGCGGCGATGCCCGCGAGCCGCATCTTGTCGGATCGTCCGGAGATCCGTAGTCTGGTCCGATCGGGCCGGGACGGGCCGGCGCGGGTTCGACACGGGACGGATCGCGGGGCGAGCGACATGCATCGGAGCGCAGGACGGCGGGCCCAGGCCCTGGCGACGGCGGCGACCCTGATCCTCGGTTTGACCCAGGCCGGACGAGCCGCCGACGAGCCCAGGCTGGCCGACTACTTCGGCTTCCTCCCCGTCGAGGTCTACAAGGTCGACCCGCGGATCACCGGCCTGCTCGTCCGCGACCTCGACGGCGACAAGGTCGACGACATCGTCGTCGTGAACAACGGCCGCTCGCGGATCGACCTGCTGCTCTCGTCGAAGAAGCCCGGCGAGGCCGACGCCCCCGAGGACAAGAAGGCGAACGAGGCGAACCACCTCGACAACGACCGGCGGATGCGCCCGGTCAACGTGTCGGTGACCAAGGAGATCCAGAGCCTCGCCGTCGGCGACTTCAACGGCGACGGCAAGGCCGACCTGGCCTTCTACGGCACGCCCGCCGAGCTGGTGATCCTGCCCGGCGAGGGCAAGGGGAAGTTCGGCGACCCGAAGAAGATCAACACGGGCGAGGCCGTCGAGGCGCCGGCGCGCTGACCGTCGGCGACCTCAACGGCGACGGCCGCGACGACCTGGCGCTGCTCACCGCGGGCGAGGTCATCACCGATCCTCCAGGGCGAGGGCGGCAAGCTCGGCGAGCCCGAGCGGCATCCCCCACACGCTCACGAACCCGCGGATGGTCAAGGCCGTCGACTTCGACGGCAACGGCAGCCTCGACCTCGTCCTGCTCGAAGGCTCGCCCGAGGACCCGATCCGCGTCCGCTTCTCCACCAAGGGCGGCGCCCTCGGCCCCGAGCAGCGGTTCGCGCTCGAGCCGCTCCGGGCCTACGCCTTCGGCCAGATCGACGGCAAGCCCGGCGCCGAGCTGTTCACGATCGAGCAGCAGTCGGGCCGGGTCCGCGTCCACGCCCTCGACGTCGTGGACGACGACGAGACGGCCAAGCGCGGCCGCCTGCTCTTCTACCCGCTGCCGCACGGCAACACCCGCGGCCGCTCGCTCGACCTGGGCGACCTCGACGGCGACGGGCTGACCGACGTCGTCGCCTCCGACCCGTCCAACGCGCAGTTCTACGTCTATCGCCAGGCCAGGGGCACGGGCCTGGGCGCGAGCCAGGGCTTCCCGAACCTCGTCGGCGGCCGGACCGTGAAGCTGGCCGACCTCGACGGCGATAAGAAGGCCGAGGTCTACGTCCTCTCCGAGCAGGAGAAGCAGATCGGCCGGAGCGTCCTGGCCGACGACCGCCTCACGTTCCCCGCCCCGCTGCCCCTGAGCGGCGAGCCGGTCGCGCTCGAGATCGCCGACCTCGACGGCGACAAGGTCGGCGAGATCCTCTACGTGACCCGCGAGCAGGCGGCGAAGTCGACCGCCGACCAGTTCACGCTCCGGGCCCTGAAGCGCGAGAAATCGGGTGGCTTCGTCCCGTTTCGGTGGGGCCAGGTCGACTCGGTGACGCTGCACGGCGATCTCCGACTCGCCCATCGTCCAGGTGCTCGACGTCAACCGCGACGGCCAGCCCGACATCCTGCTCTACAGCCCGAGCGGCCCCAGGTCGCTCCTGCTCGGCCGCCAGGGCGAGCCCCCCGCGCCGGCCGCCGGGGGCCTCGGCCCGCTCACCGACATCAGCCCGGCCGGGCTGAGCCAGGTCGACCTCGACGGCCCCGCGCTCCTGCTCGCGCAGAAGACCTACGCCCGCAACCTCGTGCTCGACAAGGACGGCCACTGGGTCGTCAAGGACCAGTACAACACCGGCCGCAACAGCGCGAGCGTCATCGGCGTGGCCGCGCTCGACACCGACGGCGACGGCGTCAAGGAGCTGGCTCTCCTCGACCGCACGTCGAAGTCGCTGCTCTACCTGGCCAAGCGGAACGGCGTCTACCGCCCGAGCGGGATGCTCTCGGTCGGCTCGTTCGACCTCCAGGAGATGCACGTCGCCGACCTGAACGGCGACGGCCGCGACGACCTGCTGCTGGCCGGCGCCGAGCGGTTCGGCGTCGTCCTGACGGGCAGCAAGGGCCAGCGGCTCAAGCTCGTCCACAGCTACGAGCCGCGCCGCGAGCAGGCCCGGCTCGCCGACCTGATCGTCGGCGACCTGAACGCCGACGGCCAGAACGACATCGCCATGATCGACCCGGGCGAGCACTTCGTCGAGATCGTCACGAAGGGCACCGCGGGCGAGCTCGAGAAGGCGATCGCCTTCAAGGTCTTCGAACGCAAGTCGATGCGGAACGTCTCGGCCCTCGTCGAGCCCCGCGACCTCGGCATCGGCGACGTGGACGGCGACGGCCGGACCGACCTGATCCTGATCGTCCACGACCGCGTGCTGGTCTACCGCCAGGATGCCGGGACCGAGAAGGCGAAGGTCACCCAGGGCGATAAGAAGTAGGCCGCGACTGCGTCACCACCAGGTCGTACGCGTCCTGGATGTTCTCGCGGAGCTCCTCGAGGGTCTGCCCCTGGCTGAACACGCCCGGCGTCTCCAGGAGGCGGCCGACGAACCACTCGCCGTCGCGCCAGAACTCCAGCGTGAATTGACCTCGCATCGCACGCCTCCGGCGGACGCGGCATCAGGACAGGCCCGTGCGAGACAGGATAGCCGGCCCGTGGGCCTCCGGCAAGCGAGTCGGTGCCCCCGCGAATCGATTGAACTCGCCGCCGATGAATCGCCGCGGCGGACGGGCGCTGCGTGCCCGGGGTCGGCCTTCCTACTCGACGACCAGGTCGATCGCCGCGAAGTGCTCGTGGTCGCTCTGCGTCTGCTTCGTCTCGACGCGGATCAGGTACGCGCCGGGGGCGTCGACCTTGAACGTGGTCCGGGCCCCGGCCTTGGCGCCCGGCTTGAAGTCCATCTCGAAGGCGGTCTCGACCACCACGTCCTTGCCGTCGGCGAGGCTCGGCAGCTCCTTCTGGCCCAGCCTTGCCCTGGCGGGCGACGTAGAAGTGGACGACGACGTTCTCGAGCGTCTTGTGAGGATAGACGTTCGTCAGCATGTACTTGACGTGGATCGGCTCGCCCTTCTTCGCCCGGACGACGTGGCGGGGGTTCTTGCCCCAGTCGGGCGGGGTCTGGTCGACGAAGGCGGTCTCCTGCGAGCCCTTCGCCGAGGCGTCGAGCTCGATCTTGGCGTGCTCGGCCCGGGCGGTCGATGTAGAGCATAGCAGGGCCAGCAGAGCGATCGTCCGGCGCATCGTTCGAGTCCCCGAGGGTCGGCCTTCCCGCCGCGCATCACGGCGTCGCATGTGGTATCGTACGCGATCGACGGCCGCCCGGCGGCGCGTCGTCCTCGCTCCCCCCGACGAATCCGGCACGCCCCTTGCGGCCCGGGGACCGGCGATGGCTCACAACGGCACCATCCGCGTCGGCATCATCGGGGCGGGGGCGATCACGCGCTCGCGCCATATCCCGGGCTTCCGGGCCATCCCGGGCGTCCAGATCGCGGGCGTCTGCAACCGGTTCCGCGACTCGTCGGCCCGCGTCGCCCGGGAGTTCGACATCCCCAGGATCTACGGCGGCTGGGAGCAGCTCGTCGACGACGACACGCTCGACGCCGTCGTCATCGGCACCTGGCCCTACCTGCACTGCGCGGCCACGCTCGCGGCGCTGGGCGCGGGCAAGCATGTGCTGACGCAGGCCCGCATGGCCATGAACGCCCGCGAGGCCCAGCGCATGCTCGACAAGTCGCGCGAGCGGCCCGACCTCGCCGACGATGGTCGTGCCCAGCCCCTACGGCCTGACGGGCGACGCCTTCGTCCGCCAGATGATCGCCGACGGCTACCTCGGCCCGCTCCGCGAGCTCCACGTCGACGGCCTGACGAGCGACCTGGCCGACCCGCGGACGCCGATCGGCTGGCGGCAGCAGACGCGGTATTCCGGCTTCAACATGCTCACGCTGGGCATCCTCCACGAGACGGCCCTGCGCTGGACGGCGCCGGCCGAGCAGGTGATCGCCGTGGCGTCGAAGCTCATCCCGGCCCGGAAGAACCCCGAGAAGCCGGGCCACCTGAGCCGCGTCGGCACGCCCGACAGCGTGCAGGTGCTCACGAGCCAGACCGACGGCTCGCGGGGCGTCTACCGCCTGAGCGGCGTCACCTGGCACGGCCCGGGCCTGGCGATCTCGCTCTACGGCGCCGACGGGACGATCGTCTACGACCTGACCCGCGACGAGATCCGGGCCGCCCGCCGCAAGGACCCGGAGCTTCAGCCGCTGGCGATCCCCGAGCCGCTCCGCGGCGGCTGGTCGGTCGAGTCCGACTTCATCGCGGCGATCCGCGGCGAGCGGCCCGTGACCCACACGACGTTCGACGACGGCGTCCGCTACATGCAGTTCACCGAGGCCGTCGCCCGCAGCTCGCGGCACTCGACGCCGGTCGACCTGCCGCTCAGCGAGTTCTCGAACCCGAGCCTGTAGGCGGCCCGCATGGGTCGCCCCGCGGACGCCCGTCGGCGTCGGAAACGGCCCGTGACCCGGCCGGGATTTGGGTTCGTTTCGCACGGCGGGATTGGGTTCGTTTCGCCCCGACGGGCGCTCGACCGCCCGGCTGGCGCCGCACATAACCACTCGAAGGCGAACCTCTCTTGCATTCTCGGGTTCGGTCGGCGCCCGGCGCGGGTCCCGGGAGAGGTCCGGCCGGCCGACGCGCACGGGTTCGCTCGGCGGGAGGCTGGGCGACCCGGGCCCCGACCGGACATCCCCCTCGGGAGGCCCTACGAGGGGCGTGCCGGACGGGACGAGAGGCGCCGGGCCAGCCCCCACGCGACCGCCCCGCCGCAGGCCGCGACCACGCCGAGCGTCACCAGCACGAAGCCGGCCAGGCTGCTCTCGGGCGGGATGTGGAGCTTGTCCCAGATCCGCAGGGTCAGCGAGGTGTGCCCCGGCGGGGTCGCGAGGTAGGCGGCGGGCAGCTCGCCGAGCGCCAGCACGAACGCCACGCCCCAGGCCAGGCCGATCGCGCCCGAGGGTCAGCGGCAGGGCGACCCGCCGGACCTGCCCGGCCGGGCCGTAGCCGTCGAGCGTCCGCCGCCTCGAGGTACTCCGGCGGCAGCGTCCGCACCGCCGGCCAGAGCACGAGCAGGGCGTAGGGCAGGTCCGCAGGACATAGGCCAGGACGACGATGGCCGGCGAGTCGTAGAGCGGCGGACAGTCCGTGATAGGCGAGCACCAGCGCCATCCCGGCGACCGGCCCGGGCGTGGCCAGGGCCAGCGCCGACGGCGACGGCCGCGACCGACCCGCCACGGCCCCGGCTTCCGGCAGGCCCAGGCCAGCGACCACGCCAGCGCCACGGCCGCCGCCGCGCCGAGCGATCCGCCACGACGAGGCTCGCCCCCAGCGGCCCGCGCAGGGCCTGCGCAGGCTCGGGCCGATGACCTCGGAGACGGCCTGGCCAGCGTCCCCACCAGCCCCGCGAGCGACCACTGCGGCCCGGCCTGGAGCCGCGCGTAGCCGCCGACCCGGCCGGCCCGCCAGACCAGGCTGTAGAGCGGCAGGCCGACGACGGTTCCCAGGATCAAGGCGACCACGAGAGCCCGGCCGCGACCCGCCATCGGCCCGAGCCGCCAGACCCGCGGCCCGCGTCGGCCGAGGCGAGCCGCGCCGGGTCGGCCGCGGAGGAGCCCGCGCGCCGCGAGCGACGACCAGGGCCCCGAGCACGACGAGCGGCGGCAGGGCGACGGCCGCGGCGGCGCCCGGGCCGTTGCCGAGGCCGAACTGGATGTAGGCCTCCTCGGCGTAGGTCCGGACCGGAGCAGGTCGGTGACCGTCATGTCGCCGGCCGTCAGCACGGCCACCGCCAGCGCCGCGCCGGCGATCGCGCCCGAGGCTCCGGCGGAGCGTGACCGGACCAGCGACCCGCCAGGCCGGCAGGTCGAGCCGCGCCGACTCCTCCAGCTCGGGCTCGACCGCGCGCAGCCCGACGCCCGACGAGCAGGACGATCCACGGCAGCGCGGCCATCGCGTGGACGAACGCCGCGCCCGAGCCAGCCGACCAGGATCGGCGCTCGCCCCGAGCACCTGCGACCGGCCCGACGTTGCCGAACGCCGCCGAGCCAGGCCGTCGCGTGCAGCGGCATCGGCACGAACGCCGCCAGGGCCATCAGCGCCAGCAGCCAGCCTGCCGGCCCCAGACGTCCGTCCGGAACAGCAGCAACGCCAGCGGCACGCCCAGCGGCAGGGCGATCGCCTCGGTCGCCAGCACGAGCCGGACCGTCTCGCCCGCCAGCCGCAGCGGCCGGACGATCGGCCCCGCCCGTGCGACGGCCGTCGATCAGCCCGCCCGCGCGGCTCTCGACGCCCCGGACCGCGTCGCCAGCACCGTCGCCAGCGCCGGCCAGCCGAGCACCGCGACCAGGGCCGCGATCAGCGCCAGGTCGAGCCGATCCGCGCAGGGCCGACCGTCACGCCCGCAGCCCCGCCGCCCGCATCAGGGCGGCCGTCGCCTCGTACGCCTCGCGCACCCAGTCGACGATCTTGTCCGGCTCGGGCGAGTATTCCAGCTCGATCGAGATCGTCGCGTCGTCGATCCCGAGGCCCTTGATCGCCTCGCAGGTACGGCGGGAAGTCGACCACGCCGCGGCCCGGCGGCAGGTCGCCGTGGACCTTGCCGTCGCAGTCGGAGATGTGGACGTGGGCCACCCTGCCCGCGGAGCCGCTCGACCAGCTCCGGCCGGCTGCTCGGCGAGGACCAGGTGCGAGATGTCGATGTTCGCCTTGCACCGCCGGGTGGTCCACGTCGTCGAGGAACCGGACCATGCTCGTCGACGTCGTTGAGGAGCGAGAGCTGGAACGGCTCCAGCTCCAGGGCGATCTCCAGGCCGAGGTCCGCGGCGTACTCGCCCAGCGTCCGGACGTGCTCGACGCCGGTCGCCCACTGCTCGGCCGGCGGGATCACCTCCTGCTGCCAGATGTATTCGCCGAGCACGAGCAGGACGTTCCTCGCCTCGAACAGCGTAGGCCATGTCGAGGTAGGCCTGACCCGGTCGACGTGGAACCGCTGGACGCTCGGGTTGAAGTCGATCAGGCCGACGGCGACGCAGGCGACGCTGACGATCGGCAGGCCGGCCCGGTCGCACTCGTCCTTGATGAGCTTCCGCTCCTTCGACGTCGATGTCGAGCGGGTCGGCGAAGATGTCGATCGAGTCGAAGCCGATCTCCTTCGTCATCCGGATGCCGAAGGCGGTCTCGCGGCCGGCCTGGGCCCAGGCGGAGTTGATCAGGCCGAGTTTCATGGCGACGTCGTCCGCGATGGTCGGATCGCGTCCGAATCGTGCACCGGCCTCGAGATCGGTCCGCAGTCGACTCCTCCAGCGTGACGACGCGATGCTCGCGGGCCGCCGCGAGGACGGCCTCGCAGAGGGCGATCGTCTTGAGGTTGTCGCGGCCGGAGATGTCGGGCTCGGTGCCGGCCTCGAGGGCGCGGAGCAGGCCGGCCATGGTGCCGGCGAAGGCGTCGGGGAACCAGGCCTCGGGCCAGCGGGGGCGGTGCCAGGCGCCGCCGGTCGTCGATCGGTCGAGTAGTCGATGCGTGCTGGGCACGCGCTCGGGCCAGCCGGGCCAGCCGATCGTGCCGAGGGCCAGCCCCTCGGTCCCCTCGACCCGCCAGCGGATGCCGATGTCGGCCGCCGCCCCCTCGCGCGCCGGGCCGGCCCAGACGTCGTCCCAGGCCGAGGCCCGGGCGCCGTCGTCGTATTCGAGGATGTAGAGGTTGATGCCGTCGTCGTGCGGGAACTTCGTCCGCGGGTCGGGCCGGGTGCTGGCGAGGACGCGGACCGGGTCGCCGAGCCAGTAGCGGAAGGTGTCGAGGTGGTGGATGCTCATGATGAACGTCGAGAGCGACCGGCCGCCCTCGGCCCAGGGCATCCAGTGCGGGATGGCCCGCATCTCGATCGTCGCCAGCACCGGCGTCGCCGAGCGCGCCGCGGTCGAGCAGCGTCTTGAGCGCGCGGACCGACTGGTCGTACCGCATGTTCTGGTTGACCTGGAGGACGACGCCCGCCGCCTCGCAGGCCTCGACGAGCGCCGCGCGCCTCGGCCGGACGACATCGCCAGCGGCTTCTGCGCGAGGATGCCCTCGGACCCGCCGGGGATGGTCGAGGATCCGCCGGATCACCCCCGGCTGCTCGGCGGCGGGCACGGCGACGTCGACGACCTCGACCTCGGGGTCGTCGAGCAGCGCCTCGACCGAGTCGGAAGACCCGCGGGCACGCCCCGGAGCCGCGGCGACCTCGCGCGGCCGTCGCCGCGCGTCCGCGAGGTGATGCCCGACGACCCGGAACCCGGCGTTCGGCGTAGGCGACGAGGTGGCAGTCGCGGACGATGAACCCCGCCCCGACGACGCCGATGCCCGAGCGTCGCGGCTGGCGGGGCATCGCGGGCAGATGGCCGAGGTCGTCGAGCTCGGTGCGCTCATCGGCGGCGTCCCTCGGCTGAGGGACGCGCGAGGCGGACCGTCGCCTCGACTGACCGTCAGTCAGCGTCCCGACGGACAGCCTAGCTCGTCTCAGACGATGTCCAATCGGCGGCCGCCGAATCGGTCGGCCGCGCTCGACGCTCGGGCAGGGCTGGAACCAGCGGTCGAACTCGCCGCTCGACCGCCCGCTCGCGACGGCCCGCGCGGCACGGCCGACGGCGAGCGTCGGCGCGAGCACGGCCATGCCGCAGCACGCCGGCCGCCACCAGAGCAGCCAGCCAGAGCGGCGGAGCGACGAGCGCAGCGCGGCCAGGCCCGTCAGGCCGATCAGGACGACGTGCGGCTCGCACGCCTTGTACGCCGGCCAGGTCACGCGGCCCGCGCCCCGTCGCGGCCACGGCGCCGGCGGCGCGGGCCGGCCGCCGCGCGCCGCCGTCGACGCGGAACGAGCGCGGTCTCGCGCTTCAGCCGCTGGAAGAACGCCTTGTAGCGGCAGTCGTTGTGCAGGCCGAGGACGAGCCCAGCCCAGCCGCGATCGCGAACCCCGCCGCCGCCCAGCGGAGGTCGCCGGTCCGCGCGGCCAGCCCGTAGCCGAGGGCGAACCCCAGGCCGAGGGTCGACGCGTGGTGCATCAGGTAGTCGAGATAGACGCCGTCGAGGCTCGCCGTCCCGTCGCCATCGGGCGACCTGGCCGTCGACGTGGTCGAGCCAGAACGCCAGGTGCGCCAGCGCGACGCCCGCGACGAACCCGAGCCGCGTCCCCGATCGCGATCGCCAGCGCCGAGCCGCGCCGAGGCCAGCGATCGCGGCCAGCGTCACCTGATGCGCCGAGAGCCCCGAGCCGGACGGCGACCCAGGTCCCGTAGACCGCCGACGGCCGGCCGACCCGCCGCGCCAGCCAGTTGCCGATCTCGCGGTGCCGGTCCTTGTGGACCCGCCGGCGAAGCTCGGCCAGCGTCGGTCGCTCGCGTGGCCGTCATCGCCGGGCCTCCGCGAGCCGCGGGCGGATCGTCGAGCGGGTCATAGATCGCGTAGCGGCGGCCGACGCCGTCGGCGTCGACGATCCGCTCGCGGTAGATCGGCGGCCGCGCCGGTCCAGCCAGGGCGCGAGCAGCCGGCCGAGCGTCGGGTCGAACTCGACGGCGTCCTCGGGCTCGGGCGGGCAGAGCAGCAGGTGGGTGAACCCCTCGTCGCGGAGCGTCGCGACGATCTCCCCGGCCGACTCCCCGCGCGTGCCCAGCCCGGTCCGCCGGCGGTGGGCCAGCTCCATCGTGTAGGCGCGCGGGATGTAGAAGCCGCGATGGTCCTGCCCGACGATCCGGGCGGACTCGGGCAGGTTCGCCGCCGATCCAGCGGCCGACGCGGTAGGTCGGCTCGCGGCGGGTCGAGGTAGTCGCGCGGCCGACTCGCGGCCGAGCACGACGCTCGATCCCATGCCGCGCCCGCGCCACGGCGAGGCTCGCCTCGAACGCGAGGCAGCCGACGAGCAGGACCGACCAGCGACCCGCGCCGGGACGGTCCGCCGATCCCACCACGCGACGCGCGACCCAGGCCACGCCCACGGCCATCGGCCCGACGGCGATCAGGACGAACCGCATGCTCTGCCGCTGGGTCAGGCAGAGCGTCAGGAACGCGTAGCCGATCGCGACGATCGCCCAGACCCGCCGCGGCGGCCGCTCCAGCAGCAGGGCCGGCAGGACGAGCAGGAAGAGCGGCCCGAACTGGTGCGAGACGCTGTCGAACCGGTCGGGCTGGAGCGTCATCGGCCCGAGCGCCGTCAGCAGGTTCCAGGGCGTCGACCGGCATCGGCCGCTTGATCGGGTCGAGCACCTCATCGAGCCCCGCGCCGCCGAAGACGTGGCGGAAGAACGGGATACACGGGATTGCCCGTGTACGCGAAGGCCGCGCGATACCAGACGCCGCCGACCAGCAGGCGCGACGCCGCCGAAGAGCAGCGGCGTGGCGAAGCACCGCCGGTCCGGCGGACCGATCGAAGCATCGCCGCAGGCCGATCAGGCCCGCCAGGACGAGCGCCGGGTACTTGACGCCCATCGCCAGCCCCGCGAGACATCCCGCCAGGGCCGCGGCGCCCGGACTCGGACGATCGAGCCAGCGCGTCCAGGCCAACGATCGCGGCGTTGCCGAAGGCGGCGAGGGCCACGTCGTTGAGCGGCGCCCCCATGCCGTTCGAGACGGCCGGCACGAGCAGGGCGACCGCCGCCGCCCATCGCGCACGATCGCCCGAGGACCGGCCGCGCCAGCGCCGCGACGTTCAGCGCGAAGGCGACGCCCAGCAGCCACTGAATCAAGCCGGCACGCGACCGGCCCGCGGAGGGCCAGGGCCATCGCGTAGAGCATCTCGGTCAGGAGCGGATAGACGGTCTCGTGCAGGTCGGGATCGAAGCCGACCGAGCCCGTCGCCAGGAAGACCTTGGGCACCTGGAGGTGATAGCAGAGGGCGTCGCCGTCGGTGACGGGTGCGAGGGCCGTCAGGAAGGTGCCGAGGAGGACGAGAGCGAGCGGGAGATCCCAGGCCCACAATCCCGCCGGCCCTCTGGCGAAACGAAGCCAATTCCCGGCCGCCGAAACGAAGCCAATTCCCGGCCGCCGAAACGAAGCCAATCCCGCCTCGTCTGCCCCCGTTCGACTTCGTGCGTCGTCCCGCGTACAAAGCCGCACCAAGGCGAACGAAAGGCGGCCGCTCGGGTTCGCTCGGCGCGGGGCCTCGGGCCCGCCCAGCCCGGGCGCGGATCGCTCAGCGCGGCGGAACCCCGGGGATCCCCGCTCGGACTCTCGGAGCGAGAGAACAAACAGAGACCTCCCCGCTTGGGAGGGAGGGCCGGGTGGGGGGCGTTCCCGGAGGCCGGACGGGCCCAGTCGCGGGGACCCCGCCGCGCAGCGATCTGATCGTTTCCGGCAGTCCCAACGCACCCGCAACCCCAAGCAGCCCCGCGATCGCCCCCGCGCTCATCCACCCCAACTCACCCAGGCCCAGCACCCCGAGCGACAGCACGCCGAGCCCGAGCGGCAGGGCCAGCGCCAGGGCGTCGCCCGGGTGCTCGACCCCGCGCCGAATCGTCGCAAGATCACTCAGCCCCAGCCCGGCCGAGACCATCGCCAGCACCAGGAGGAAGCCGAGGTCGAGCACCATGGTCACATCGCCCCAGGACGACGGCGGATCACCCCGCGTGGTCGAAGGCCAGCCGGCCTCGATACAAGCCCCAGAGTGCCAGCGGCGGCAGGAACCAGAGCCGCGAGCCCGCCCAGTCGGAGGGCGAGGTCGCCGACGGGGCCGAGGCCGGTCGAGAGGCGCGCGACCAGCGCGACTCCGGCGACGACCCAGCCCAGCGTCGCGGCCAGGAACAGCAGATGGGTCGCCCAGTCGCGGAGCCCCACGCACGGCACGAAGGCCGTCGCGCTCGAGAGCAGGAACACGACCGCGTAGCCCGCCGTCATCCCCCAGGCCACGCCGACGATCCCGGCCCGATCGGCCCCGATGACGCCCGCGATCCGCGCGTCATGACGAGCCCGACGAGCGTCGCCAGGGCCAGCCGATAGGGCCGGCCGATCGCGATCAGCATCTGCCGGGCGGGCCAGGCGAGGCCGAGCAGGGTCACGCCGGGCAACAAGGGACGCAGCGCCGGCAGGCCTTCCGCGTAACGAGGAAGAATCGCGCCCAGGAACACCGGCCCCGCGAAGTAGGCCACCGCGCTCCCGGCGGCGAGCAAGCGGCGCCTGGAACTCGGTCGCGCGGAGCGCACTGCCGCGCGACCTCCGACGACGTCGCCGGTCCGGCCGAGGGTCGTCTGGAAGTAGGGGTACAGGACCGTCACGATCCGTCCCGCCAGGTCGAGGCTCCAGCCCGTGCCCATCATGGCCATCGTCGCGTAGAGGCCGAGCGCGCGCTCGCCGTCGGGGACCCGCCAGAGGATCACGACGCGGTCGAGGTTCATCACCGCGCCGAAGACGGCCGTGTTCGCCAGGATCGGCAGGCCGGTCCTCATCAGCCGGCCGGCGATCGAGCGCGTCCCACGCCCAGCCGAAGCGATAGGGGTGGCGGGCGTGGAGGAAGGCGACCTTCGCGACGAGGATGAGCCCCACCGCACCCAGCAGGCCCCAGAACCCCGCGAGCCCGAGCCCGACCGTCACCGCGACGATCGAGACGAGGGCCTCGACGACGTCGACCTGCGACGTCAGGGCGAACTCCTGCCGCGCCCGGAGCACGGCGATCAGGAAGCTCTCGTACCGCTTCAGGAGCGCGAGCCCGGCGACGGCGGCGAGTCCCCAGGTCCATTCGCTCGCGAGCGGGTCGGCCGCCACGAGCGGGGCGCGGAGCCAGGCCCAGGCGAGCAGATCCGAGCGCGTAGACCGACGCACGTCAGGGCGTTCGTCGTATGGGCCACGTCGGCCACGAGCCGGGCCTCGGCCTCGCGTCCCGAGGCGCGGAGGATCGGGATCTCCTGGACCGCCCCGAGGCCGACGCCCAGGCTCGAACGGTTCGTGTTGTCGAGGTAGATCCGCAGGCCCGTGTAGACGCCGAGCCGCGCCGGGTCGAGGCCCCAGCGGATCGCCAGCGCCGTCACCGTGCCGAGGACCCGCTCGACCTGGCCGGCGAGGACGACGATCAGGCTGTCGCGCGCGACGCGCCGGCCCTCGGAAGGAGTCGCCTCGACCACGGACGCGGCCACCGGGACCGCCCCGGTCACGGTCGCCACGGCTCGGCCACGCAGAATTGCGAGTGGTCGCGGTCGGGATCGAGATCGACCTCGATCGGCCCGGATTCCAGGACCGGGATGCCCCGGCGCGGTACCAGGCGGCAGTGTCGTAGCCGAACCGGTTGTAGCTGACGTTCGTGTCCTCGTTGTGCGCGGCCAGCCGGCGCGACGACGCGGACGACCTCGCGGCGGATCCGCTCGGCCTCGGGCGGGGGGTTGTGGAGGATCACGGCCGAGGTCAGCACCAGGTCGAACGAACGGTCGGCAAACGGCAGGCGCAGTCCCGTCGCCAGCGCGAGCCGGACGCCCGGCCGACCCGCCGAGATAGCGCCGGGCCTGGTCGAGCTGGGTCGGGCTGAAGTCGACGCCGACGAGCGGGACGTCGGGCAGGCGCTCCCGGAGCAGGCCGAGCTGCTTGCCGTAGCCGCAGCCGACCTCGAGGATCGACGCCGGGCGGTACGCCGCGATCCGGTCGGCGAGCCAGGCCGAGCGGACGGCTCGGGCGGGGTGGTCTTCCTGCTCGCGGAAGTAGTCGGGGCCGCCGCGGAGGGTCCAGTATTCGCGGGGATCGGCGTAGACGAGCCGGCGCTTCCAGCCCGGCCAGCGGCCGAGCGAGCGGCGGAGGGCCTTGTGCGCGACGTAGCGCATCCCCCGGTCGCGCCAGGCGTTCCAGGCCCGGACGGCCACGGCCGTCCCCGAGCGGTCCACGTCCACGGCAAGGGCCCCCATCCGGTGCGTCTTCGAAGGGTCGCGGAGGGGTGCGGCGCGAGGTGCGGGCGGAGTCTACGGGCATCGCCCGGCGCGGTCAAGCCGGGCTTCGACGCCGACGATTTGTCGAGTTGACGTGACGGCGTTTTATAATGGTTATGAATCGCGGGCCGACGCCGCGGTTCGGCATCACAGGGCGACGCAACGGCTGGGAGGGCGGGCATGCCGACGAGTCTGCCGGGTCTCAGGGTCTCCGACGTCCGCTTCCAGGTCTTCGCACGGTCGATCCACCCCGAATGGTTCACGGTCCGGGCCCACCGCAGGGTCGTCCAGGACCTGTGGGAGGTCGACATCCGGATCGTCGCCGGCGGCCATGCCGTCGAGTGGCGTTCGGACGGCCTCCGCATGACCGAGGCGCTCAGCGGTCCCGACGCGGCCCTGCCCGAGCCGGGCCTGCTGTTCCACTCCGACCTCCGCCACGAGCGCACTGCTGCGGCTCCAGCCCGGCGGCGGCCTCGAGTACCAGTCCGCCTTCGAGGTCGAACGGTGCGACGCCGAGGTCTTCGACCACCTCTGCAGCGAGGCCGCGCTCGACTCGTCGAAGCACCGGCTCTTCCACGCGTTCGCCTCGAGCAACCGCCTCGCCCCCTCCGCACTCAGCCTGGTCCACTTCGAGCCGAGGGCCCGCGGCCTGTCGATCCACACGTTCCACTCGTTCCCGACCGAGCGGGCGATCGTCCGGACCCATTCGCTGTTCGAGGCCCGGCTCGCCCTGCCCGCGCGCTGATCGTCAATCGGCCTGCAGGCCCGCGAAGGCCGGATGGTCGATCAAGGCGTAGCGTTGCCGGAGGGCGGCGATCGACTCGCCGCGCTGGGCGATGTGCCGCTCGGCGATCGGCCCGAGCCGGCCCGAGGCGAGCGCCAGGTATTCGATCCGCGACGGCTCCAGGCCGATCAGCCGTGCCGCCGTGGCGTCGACCGCGGCGAGGTTCGTCCCGAGGACGAGCAGGCCCGACGGCCTGGGCGTGCCCATGATCGGCCCGTCCCCTTCCATGCCGACGATGCCGTCGACGATCGCCAGGTGCGGCCGCACGGTCGCGGCGATGTCGACGATCGACGCCGCGATGCCCTGCGTGATGCAGCACGTTCTTCGGCCAGCCGTAGCAGATGCCCGGCATCACGCCGAACAGGTTCTTCATCGACACCGTCAGCGCCGGCCCAGTGGTGCGTCTTGAGCTTGGGCAGCGAGACGATCAGGTCGGCGCGGCGGAGCGTCGCGGGCAGGTGGAGCGTCGCGAGCCGCGTGTCCGCGCCGACGGTTGGGCGTCTCGAAGACCTCGTCGTGATTCAGGTCGACGTACGGCAGCCGCGCCTCGCGGAGCATCGGCGCCAAGCGCCGACTGCTCGAGGACGAGGTCGCGTGTCGCGGCAGTGGCCCTGGCCCTCGGCGACGATCACCTCGCTCGCCCCCCGCCGGCGGAACACCTCGGCCGCCGCGCCGGACGACGGCCGGGTGCGTGTTGACGTGCGGCGCGTCGCGGCTCGGCTCGACCAGGTTCGGCTTGAGCAGGACCGACTTGCCCCGGCCCCATCCCGCGCCCGAGGCCCAGCTCGGCAAGCCCGCGCTCGATCACGTCGGCGAGCCGGTCGTCGTAGCCGTCGGCCTTCGCAATGACGACATCCGCCCGGTGCCCTCCCTCGTTCTGTCGGAGCCAGAGCCGGCCCCCCAGCGCGGCGGCCGTGGCAGCACCGAGCCCGGTCAGGAACCTGCGGCGCGAGTCCCAGGGCCGGCGGTTCGAATCCATGCGGCTCACCCCGTGGACCTTGCGACAAGAAGATCGACGCCAGACCGTCCCGAGGCGAGCAACAGCAGGCCGAGCCGCGGCGCAGCGTCCTCGCGTGCGAGTGCCGCCGAGGCCGATTCCGAGAGCCATTCCTCCGCCTCGGCCGGACAGCAGCCCCACGCGCGAAGCCCGAGGACACCCCACGCCAGCGAGATCGCCGCGCGGACGCCCGGCACGGACTCCCGCAAGTAGTCCAGAGACGTCGCGACCTCGGCGCGCACTGCGCCGCTCGCCGCACAGCGCCAGCACCGATAGCCCGGTCGGGACGGGGTGGGGGCGGAGGGCCTGGCCGAAGACGGTCGTGTTGCCGTAATTCCAGCCGCCGGTCGCGAGCTGCCGGTCGCGGAGGAGCCGGACGCCGTCGAGGACGCGGGGATGGCCGATGAATCCTTCACGGGCCAGGGCCAGGACGGCCACGGCCGTCGGCTCGACCCACGCGTGCGTGCCCTCGACCCAGGGCCAGCCGGCCAAGGATGGGTCGTGGCCGGTGATGCCGGCGGGCACCGCGGAGCGAGGCGTTGTGGCCACTCGCTCGCCGAGCAGCCAGGCCGCTGCCAGACGGCGCTCCTGCTCGAAGCCGCCGGCCGTCTGCCAGAGGAGCAGGGCGAACGACGTGGCCCAGCCCGGCGTCAACAGCGTGGCCACGACCCCGAGCGAGCCGTCGCGCTGCTGGAGTCGGGCGAGCGCTCCGCCCGCCCTCGCCGCGAGTGCCCGCGCGCCGCGTCGTCAGTCGTCGCGAGCAGGCCGAGGGCCGCCAGCGCGGTCGCCTCGGGCGATGCGGGGCGCCCGCGGCGGTATCCCCAGCATCCCCGGTCGGATAGCGCGACGAGCCTGCGGCGCGCCCGCCCGATCCAGCCGTCATCCATCCTGCATTTCCCTCAGATGACGCGGCGCAGCGACCCCACTCGAGAACGATAGGACACACTCGGCGGCTCGGGGCGGCGCCTCGCCGATTTCTCGAATCGCCGTGAAGCCACCGGCCCGGGCGTTGCGAATTTGACACCTCGTCGGAGAGTGGCCTAGGTTTCTCTCGTCCGATGCGGACGGCAGCCGGCTCGAACGCGGACCGCGAGCGAGTCGGACGACATCCCGACGCCGTCCCCGAGCCCGTGGCGGGGCGGATGGCTCGCGTAGAGCCGGCCGGGAACCGGGCGGTCACGAGAGAGGGAGTGGTAGCACCATGAAGAGCCTGACTTCGAAGGTTCGTCGTTTCCTGGCCAGCGAGGACGGCCCGACCGCGGTCGAGTACGCGGTGATGCTGGCGCTGATCCTCGTCGCCTGCATCACGGTCGTCACCACGCTCGGCACCAACGTCAGCAAGACGTTCAGCACGGTCGGCTCGAGCGTCGGCAGTTGAGCCGTCGGGAGCGGCGTCCGCACGGCGGACGGCCTTTCGACCTCGGCCGGCTGATCGCCGGAGCCTGTCGCCCGGAGGATCGACCGGCCGCTACGACCTAACCGCCCCCCGTCCCCTGCGTTCTTGAAGGAGCAGGGCCTGGCGACCCGGGCGCGTCCCCGGTCGGCCCTGCAAGAGTTGGGGCGTTCTTGGAAAGGTGGTCTGAAATCCATGAAGAGCCTGAGTTCGAAGATTCGCCGTTTCCTCGCCAGCGAGGACGGCCCGACCGCGGTCGAGTACGCGGTGATGCTGGCCCTGATCCTCGTCGCCTGCATCACGGTCGTCACCACGCTCGGCACCAACGTCAGCCAGACGTTCAGCACGGTCGGTTCTGGCGTGGGCAGCTGAGCCGCCGTGGGCGCCCCGCGGGGCCCGCCTGATCGCCGGGGTCGCCCCCGGAAGATCGCAAACGCCGTCGTGTTTCTCCCCCATCCGAACCTGAGTCGACGACGCCCGGGTATCAGACCAATGCGCATCATCAGCCTCACGCGGCTCCGCGAACTTCTGGCCAGCGAGGACGGTCCGACCGCGGTCGAGTACGCGGTGATGCTGGCCCTGATCCTGGTCGCCTGCATCACGGTCATCGCCACGTTCGGGACGAACCTGAGCACGACGTTCAGCACGATCGGCTCGGTCGTCCCGAACAACGGCAGCTGAGCCCCGGCCGCCTCCCCCCGGCGGCCCCGGAAACGAACCCCGCCGCGTCGGCGCCGCTATACGGCGGCCGACGCGGCTTTTCTACCACAAGGCCCCAGGGCCGACATCCCGGAGGAACACCAGTCTCATGGAACCGATCGCACCGTGGACGGCCTGGCTCGTCTCCGCGCTGCTCGTCGAGGCGGCGATCATCGACGGACTGAAGCTCAAGGTGCCGAACTGGCTCACCTTCCACCTCGCCGCGGGCGGGATGGCGTTCGCCACCTACACCGGCGGCATGCACGGCCTGGCCTGGTCGCTCGGCGGCCTCGCGCTCGGCCTTGCGCTCTTGATGCCCCTGTACATGATCGGTGGCATGGGCGCGGGCGACGTCAAGCTCCTCGCGGGCGTCGGCGCCTGGATGGGGCCGTCGGTCGTCCTCGGCGCGTTCGTGGTCTCGGCACTGGTCGGCGGCGTGATGGCCGTGGCCATGGTCGTCCGCGCCGGCGAGGTCGCCCAGCACTGGGCCATGTTCCACTCGATCGGCCAGGAGATCCTGGCGATTCGCAGCCCCGACCGGCTCTCCGAGATCGCGGCCGAGCGGAAGCCGACGATGATGCTGCTGCCCTACGGCATCCCGATCGCCATCGGCTCGATCGGCTACTTCGGCTGGCTCGGCCTCTTCGCCTGACGGACGACCGGAGGGGACAACATGAACCGCAAGACGACGCCGGTGCTGGTCATCGCCATCCTCTGCGGGCTCGGGGCGATGGTCGCCTCGAGCCGGATGCTCGCCGGTGGCACGGCCCCGGCGCCGAGACGCAGCAGATCCTCCTCGCGGCGAGGGACCTCAACTTCGAAGAGGTCCTCAAGCCCGACATGGTCAAGCTCGAGACCATGCCGAAGTCCTCCGTCCCCGACGGTGCGTTCACGTCCTTCAAGGACGTCGCCGATCGATGGGTCAAGAAGGAGATCCTCCAGGGCGAGGCAATCATCGAGAAGAAGCTCGCCCCGAAGGGGAGCCCGGCGGGCCTCATCGCCCGGATTCCCAAGGGCATGCGGGCCTTCACGATCAACGTCAACGAGCAGACGGGCGTCTCCGGGTTCATCCAGCCGGACCACCGGGTGGACGTCTTCCAGGTCCAGACGTCCGAAAACGGTCAGCAGGCCCGGGCCATCCCGGTCCTCCAGGACGTGCTCGTGCTCGCCTCGGGGACGAGCACCCAGAGCTCGAACGACCGGTCGACCCAGGCGAGGACCGTGACGGTGGCCGTGACCCCCGAGAACGCGGCGATCCTGACGATGGCCCAGTCGCGCGGCACGCTCTCGCTCGCGCTCCGCTCGATCAACGACCATGAGCTCGCGACGTTCCCCGAGCCGCCGCCCCCGGATGCCGCCCGCGCCGCCCGAGCCCGAGCCGCCCAAGGAGCCTGCCAAGCCCCTCGCCTCGGCCCCGCCCGAGGAGGAGCCGACACCGCGGCACGTGACGATCTATCGCGGCGGCAAGCCGCCCGAGCGGATCCGCGTGGACAAGCCGCCCGACGAGGAAGAGGGAGGCGGACTCGGCTTCCCCAGCCCGGCTGACCTCGCGTCCGCACCGCCGCAACCGCCACTCCAGGGCCCGCAGCAGGTGCCGGTCCAGCCGCCCCAGTAGGGCGATCAGGCGCCACGACGATCCGGACGCAGCCCGCCACGGTGGGAGACCCTTTCCATGAACGGAAGCCCGAGAGCACTCCTGATCGACCCGGATGACCGGACGCGCGAGACGATCCGCCAGGCGCTGGCGGCCTCGGGGCGCGTCGGCGCCACCGAGGCGTCGGCCTCCTATCAGGGGGGCGTCGGGCTCCTCGGCAGCTCGACGTCGGAGCTGGTCGTCATCAACCTCGACCACGACCGCGAGGCGGCGCTCCGCGTCCTGAGGCACGCCGCGGCGCTCGACCCTCGCATCCCCGTGCTGCCCGCCAGCTCGAACCCGGACAGCAGCCTCGTGCTCTCGGCGATGAGGGCCGGGGCGCGCGAGTTCCTCGTCCTCCCGCCCGACGCGGGCGAGCTGGCCCAGATCCTCGACCGCCTGCTCCGCCCGTCCGACGACGGCCCACCTCGGGCCGAGCGGGGACCGGGGATCATCGCCGTCGCCGGGACGGTCGGCGGCGTCGGCTGCACGACGATCGCCGTCAACCTGGCCGTCACGCTCGCCAAGCGTCCCGAGGACCCGGTGCTGCTCGTCGACTTCGACCTGCTCTTCGGCTCGGCCGACGTGGCGCTCGACCTGCTGCCCGACTTCACAATCCTCGAGGCCACGCAGCGGATCGATCGCGTCGACGAGGCCCTGCTCCGTCGCGCCGTCGCGAAGCACCCCACGGGCGTGCAGATCCTCCCCCGCCCGATCGAGCTCGAGGACGCCGCCAAGATCGACCCCGAGGCCCTGCGCAAGCTGCTCGCCGTCGCCAAGTCGGCCTTCTCCTCGGTGATCGTCGACACGAGCAAGGGCCTGCAATCGTCCGACTTCGTCGCCTTCGAGGAGGCCGACATCATCCTGCTGGTCATCCAGCCCGACCTCTACGGCCTGCGGAACGCCGCGCGGCTGCTCAAGCTGCTCCGCCAGTACGATGGCCTGGGGGAGAAGGTCCGGCTCATCGCCAACCGCGTCGGGGCCTTCGAGGCCGAGATCGGCCTGAAGAAGGCCGAGATGACCCTCGGCGCGCCGATCGAGTGGCAGCTCCCTAACGCCACGAAGCAGATCCAGGAGGCCCACGCCAAGGGCGTGCCCCTGGTCGTCGACGGCAATCGCACGCGGATCCACCAGGCGTTCCAGGACATCGCCACCGCGCTCCGGCCCCTGCGCGCCGGATTCGAACGGCAAGGCCAAGCGCGGCTTCTTCGCGTCGATCTTCCGGTCGTCGCACGACCTGTCCACGCCGGCACGGCCGGCGAATCGTGGCCTATAAATCGAGTGCAGGTTCTCGGACCGGCGGGGCGGTTTCGCTCCGACGCCGAAGGTCTGCACGCGGAGTGCCGCCGATGCTCAAGGGAATTGGACGCAGCCCCTTCGGACCACGCCCTCGCACGCCGCAGGGCGGCGCAGCCCTCGAAGAGGTGCCGTCCGAGCCGCTGCCGTCGTCGGAGCCCGAGCTGGCCGCCCCCGCCGCCCCGCCCCCCCCGTCGCCCGAGCCCGTCTTCGTCCAGCCCAAGCACGACGAGGACTACGAGAAGCTCAAGCGGGCGATCCACTCGCGCCTGGTCGACCGGCTCGACCTCAATCGCGTCGGCGAGATGGACCAGGCGACCCTGCGGAGCGAGATCCGCATCCTCGTCGAGCGGCTCTGCGATACCGAGAACGCGGCGCTGAACCGGCCCGAGCGGCAGCGGCTCGTCGACGAGATCCTCGACGAGACCTTCGGCTTCGGCCCGCTCGAGCTCCTGCTCAAGGACGACAAGATCGCCGACATCATGATCAACGGCCCGAAGAAGATCTTCGTCGAGAAGGGGGGCCGCGTCGCCCGCTCGGAGGTGACGTTCCGCGACAACGAGCACCTGCTCCAGATCATCGACCGGATCGTCTCGCGCGTCGGCCGGCGGATCGACGAGACGTCGCCCATGTGCGACGCCCGCCTGCCCAACGGCTCGCGGTTCAACGCGATCATCCCGCCCCTGGCCCTCGACGGCGCCGTGGTCACCATCCGAATGTTCGGCTCGCGGCCGATCGGCAAGGACGACCTGCTCCGGTTCAAGGCGTTCACGCCCGAGATGCTCCAGCTCCTCGAAGGAGCCATGAAGGCCCGGCTCAACATCATCATCTCGGGCGGCACCGGCTCGGGCAAAACGACGCTGCTCAACACGCTCTCGAGCTTCATCCAGCCCGACCACCGCGTGATCACGATCGAGGACGCGGCCGAGCTCCAGCTCCAGCAGGACCACGTCGTCCGGCTCGAGACGCGGCCGGCTAACATCGAGGGCAAGGGAGCGGTCACGGCGACCGACCTGGTGAAGAACGCCCTCCGAATGCGGCCCGACCGGATCATCATCGGCGAGTGCCGCGGCGCCGAGACGCTCGACATGATCCAGGCCATGAACACGGGCCACGAGGGCTCGATGACGACCGTCCACGCCAACACCCCGCGCGACGCGATGAGCCGCCTGGAGACCATGATCAGCATGGCCGGCCTGGAGCTTCCGATCCGGGCCTTGCGGTCTCAGTTCGCGTCGGCCGTCGACCTGATCATCCAAGCGAGCCGGCTCGCGGGCGGGCCGCGGAAGGTGACGAGCATCTCGGAGGTCGTCGGCATGGAGGGCGACACGATCATCATGCAGGAAGTCTTCGCGTTCCGGCAGCAGGGCATCGACGGCAACGGCCGGGCCTACGGCGACTTCGTCGCGACGGGCGTCCGGCCGACGTTCATGGACCGGCTCGATCAGGCGGGCTGCTCGGTGCCCGCCGACCTGTTCAAGCAGCGGGTGATGTTGAGGGATTGAGGCCCCGAGCGGGCGGGAGGCGGCCGTGGGTGTGTCGGCGGCAGTCGCGATTCCGGTGCTCATCGGCCTGGCCGTGCTGGTCGTCGTCGCGACGCTGGCGCTGCGGATGTCGAAGACGTCGACCGACGTGGCCGAGGAGCGGCTCGACCAGATGACGTCGCGGCCGGCGGCCCAGAGCCCGTCGGCCGACACGCTGCTCAAGGTTATGCCGATCGACCCCGACCGGCCGTCGGTCTGGACGACCCTCCTGCCCAAGTTCGAGGACATCCGCAAGCTCTACGAGCAGGCCGATGTGAACCTGGCTTTCAACAAGTTCATGATCGTGGTCGTGTGCCTCGCGACGATGGGCGGAGTCGTCTCGGTGCTGACGGGGCTGCCCTACATCGCGGCCCCGTTCGGGGCGGCGGCGATGGGCATCGCGCCGTTCTTCTGGCTGGTCCGGCGAAAGAAGAAGCGGGTGCAGGCGTTCGTGGCGGCCATGCCCGAGGCGGTCGAGCTGATGAGCCGCGCCCTCCGCGCGGGGCACGGCCTGGCCTCGGGCATGAACCTGGTGGCCGAGGAGATGAAGGGCCCGGTCGCGCAGGAGTTTGCCCGCGTCTTCTACGAGCAGAACCTGGGCGTGCCGATCGAGGCCTCGCTCCGCGGCATGGCCGACCGGGTGCCTTCGATGGACATCCGGTTCTTCGTCACGGCCGTCATCATCCAGCGCGGGACTGGCGGCGACCTCGCCGAGGTGCTCGAGAAGATCGGCAAGCTGATCCGCCAGCGCTACGAGCTCTTCGGCCACGTCCGGGCCCTGACCGCGGAGGGGCGGCTGTCGGGCATCGTGCTCCTCGCCCTGCCGCCGGCCCTGCTCGCCTTCCTGACGTTCTCGAACTACAACTACGTCTCGCCGATGTACACGACGCCCGCGGGCACGAAGATCCTGGCCGTCACGGCGGCGCTGCAGGTCGTGGGCGCGCTTTGCATCAAGAAGATCGTCGCCATCAAGGTGTGACCCGCGATGAGCCCCGAGCTGCTCCACACTCTGGTCCCGATCGGCAGTTTCGTGACCATGACGCTGGTCGTCTGGATCGTGCTCGGCGCGATCGCCGACCGGCCGACGGGCCTCGAGCAGCGGCTGAGCCGGCTGATCGACCCGGCGGCCCGGAAGAAGGCCGCGGCGTCGATCCTGGCCGAGGACGACCGATTCCAGGCCCGGATGACGGTCGTCGCCGGCAAGTTCGGGCGGTCGTTCCGCCCCAAGAACGAGGCCGAGCTGGGCAAGGCGAAGCAGATGATGCTCAACGCCGGCTTCCGGTCCGAGCACGCCGTGGCGGCCTTCTACGGCGTCAAGGTGATCGGCGGCCTGCTCGGCCTGCTCATCGGCGGGCCGGTCATCTACGCCAAGTATGGGCTCGACAAGACGGGCCTCTCCTACCTGCTCATGTGCGGCGCCGTGGGCTTCTACCTGCCCGGCTACGTCGTCGGGGCCATCCGCAAGAAGCGGATGGAGGGCATCTTCCTCGGCCTGCCCGACGCGATCGACCTGATGGTCGTCTGCATCGAGGCCGGCCTCGGCTTCGACACGGCCATGAGGCGCGTGACCCAGGAACTCGCCCGCGCCTGGCCGGTGCTCTGCGAGGAGTTCTCGATCGCGCTGTTCCAGGCCCAGATGGGGCGGGCGCGGAAGGACGTGCTCCGCGACCTGGGCGTGCGCACGGGCGTGGACGACATGCGGTCGCTCGCCGCGGTCGTGATCCAGGCCGAGCGGTTCGGCTCGAGCATCGGCTCGGCGCTGCGGGTCCAGTCCGAGTCGATGCGGACGAAGCGGCGGCAGCTCGCCGAGGAGCGGGCGGCGAAGACGGCCGTGAAGATCATGATCCCGCTGATCCTCTTCATCTTCCCCGGCGTGTTCATCGTGCTCGTGGGGCCGGCGGCCCTGAAGATCGCCAAGACCATGATGAGCAACTGACCGCCCCCAGGCCGGCGCGGCTTCTTCGAGGAGGACGACGTGCGCAAGGTCAAGGCCCCGTTCTACACCGAGAAGCTGCCGAAGACCGTGAGCGGATGGCTCGTCCTGCGCCTCTGCCTCGTCGCGCTGACCGTCGGCCCGTTCCTGTACGAGGGCAGCCTGTCCGTCTACGGGCGGTGGATGAAGGTGCTCGGGTACCGCGCCTCGGTGCGGACGCCGGTGCTGGACAGCGTCGGGATGCTGGCCCGCTCGGCCCGGGCCTCGCTGATGACCCAGTTCCGCCGCGTGCCGTGGAACCCGCAGGCGGTCATCGTCATCGGCGTCCTCTCGTGCATGGCGTGCATGTTCCTGCTCAGAGGCCGGGGGTCTCGTGTAGAATAGCGGTCGGGCCGCCGGGGAGCGGCCCGATCGAGAGGCCCGCCATGACTTCGCCCCGAGTCCTCAGCGTCGGCCAGTGCGGCTACGACCACGGCCGCATCGTCCGCTTCCTCCGTGATACCTTCGGCGCCCAGGTCGAGGGCGTCGATACCGCCGACGAGGCGCTGGAGGCCCTCCGCGCGGGGCCGTTTCAGCTCGTCCTCGTCAATCGCGTCCTCGACGGCGACGGCACCTCGGGCCTCGACTTGATCCGCTCGATCAAGGCCGACGCCGCGCTCGCGGGCGTGCCGACGATGCTGGTGAGCAACTATCCCGAGGCGCAGGCGCAGGCGGTCGGCCTCGGCGCCGTCGCCGGCTTCGGCAAGGCCGACCTCGGCAGGCCCCGGTGTCAGCAGGCTCTGGCGCCGATCCTCGCCCAGGCGGAGGAGCCTCACTCCGCCACGCGCACGTGACTCACGCGCTGGTCGCGGAGCCAGAGGAGCAGCGACTCCTGCTCCTCGGAGATTTCGACCTCGGTCATGTTGGCCGTGTCGAGCGGCGAGACGAGGTAGAAGACGCCCTCGTCGACCCATCGGTCGACCTCGTCGGGGCGGAACCAGTATTCGCCGTCGCCGAGCGGCGGCACGCCCTCGGCGTCGGCCGCCGAGGCGAAGTAGACGAGCTGGCTGCGGAGCCTCGGGGAGATCGGCCGCGGGGCGAGGCCGGGCTTGTCGACGGCGATGAGCGTGGGCATGACGGCCAGGATACCCGCGGCGGCGGGCCCGGGAAAGCCGCGGCGACGATCGAGCCGGGATTCCCGCGCCGGGCGAGCTTGTGCGAGAATCGAGGTCGACGCCCGGGTCGAGCCGCAGGAGGTCCGTGGTCTATGTCCGCCGAGTCGATGCGGGTCGAGTATTCGCGGGGCCGCCTGGTCGAGTCCGAGGTCGCCGCCGACCCGTTCGCCCAGTTCCGCACGTGGTTCGACGAGGCGAAGGCCGCCGAGGTCGTCGAGCCGAACGCGATGACCCTGGCCACCGCGACGCCCGACGGCCGGCCCTCGGCCCGGGTCGTCCTGCTCAAGGGCTTCGACGAGCGGGGATTCGCGTTCTTCACCAACTACGAGGGCCGCAAGGCCCGGGACCTCGAGGCGAACCCGCGGGCGTCGCTCGTCCTGTTCTGGCAGCCGCTCGAGCGGCAGGTCCGCATCGACGGCCGCGTCGAGAAGGTGTCGGAAGCCGAGTCGGACCAGTACTTCGCGATGCGTCCTCGCGGCGCGCAGCTCGGCGCCTGGGCCTCGGTGCAGAGCGAGGTCGTGCCCGACCGCGCGACGCTCGAGGCGTCGCTGGCCGAGGTCGAGCGGCGGTTCGGCGAGGGCTCCGTCCCGCGGCCGCCGCACTGGGGCGGGTATCGCGTTGTTCCGGACGAGGTGGAGTTCTGGCAGGGCCGGCCGAGCCGGCTCCACGACCGGCTCCTGTACCGGCGCACGCCCGGCGGCTGGAGCCTCGTGCGACTCTCGCCCTGATGGCGGGCTCGACATTTGCAGGGGGCTCCGCCATGATCGGTGGGATTCGGAGGCGGACGGCCGCGCGAGGGTGCCTGCGATGACTTCGCTGAAGGGCCAGTTGCTGGTGGCTCACCCGGGGCTGCTCGACCCGAACTTCGCCAGAGCCGTGCTCCTGATGTTCGACCACGACAAGCAGGGCGCGGCCGGGGTGATCCTCAACCGGCCGACCTCGGCGACGGTCAGCGACATCTCCGAGCAGGTCTTCTCCGAGGCGTTCGACTGGGACAAGCCGCTCAATATCGGCGGCCCGGTGCTCGGGCCGTTGATGGTGGTCCACGAGACGTCCTCGCTGGCCGATCAGGAGATCATGGCGGGCCTGTACACCACGATCGACGCCTCGAAGGTTCAGGTGCTGATCCGCCAGCGCGTCGATCCCTGCCTCATCGTCGCGAACTACGCGGGCTGGGGCCCCGGTCAGCTCGACGCCGAGATCCGCGAGGGCTCCTGGCTGCTCACCCCGGCGACGGCCGGGCTCGTCTTCAACACGGACGACGAGGACGCCTGGGAGTCGATCGTCCGCACGATCGAGAAGGCCAGGATCCCCAACATCCTCGGCATCCGCGAGGTGCCCGGCGACCCGTCGCTCAATTGACACCGGACAGCCTGGGAATCCGTCCTCATCGGAGCGCCTCTGGATGCGTCGACTGCGAGGGATCGCCCTAATCGTCCCCGCCTGGCTCGGCCTGCTCGCCGGGGACGCGGGGAGAGGACGACGACAGGTACGTCGCCACCCATTACACCAAGGCCGAGTACCGCATCCCGATGCGGGACGGCGTCCAGCTCTTCACGACCGTCTATACGCCGAAGGACGACGTCGCAGCGATACCCGATCCTGCTCGAGCGGACGCCCTACGGGACCGGGCCTTACGGCGCCGGCAAGTTCCCGACCGAGGTCGGCCCTTCGCCACTGTTCGCCGAGGCGGGCTACATCTTCGTGCTACCAGGACGTGCGGGGCTGCTTCATGTCGGAGGGCCAGTTCGTCGACGTCCGGCCCCAGCTCCCGACCAAGCACGGGCCGGAGCGAGATCGACGAGAGCACCGACACCTACGACACGATCGACTGGCTCGTGAAGAACGTCCCGAACAACAACGGCCGGGTCGGGCATGTGGGGCATCTCCTACCCCGGCTTCTACGCCGCGTGCGCGGCTGATCGACGCCCACCCGGCGCTCAAGGCGGTCTCGCCGCAGGCGCCGGTCGTCGACTGGTTCGTGGGCGACGACTCCCACCACAACGGCGCCTTCTTCCTCCAGCAGGCGTTCAACTTCGACGCCGAGCTTCGGCCTGCCCCGGCCCGAGCCGACGCACGAAGGCCGACCCGCGGTTCGACCACGGCACGCCGCGACGCCTACGACTTCTTCCTCGAAGATGGGCCCGCTGCCGAGGGCCGACGACCTGCTACTTCAAGGGCGAACGTGCCGTTCTGGAACGACGTCATGGAGCACGGCACCTACGACGACTTCTGGAAGGCCCGCAACCTGCTGCCGCACCTGAAGGACGTCCAGCCCGGCCGTGATGACCGTCGGCGGCTGGTTCGACGCCGAGGACCTCTTCGGCACGCTCGAGACCTACGAGCACGATCGAGGCAACCAGTCCCGGCGTCGAGAACATCCTGGTCATGGGCCCGTGGATCCACGGCGGCTGGGCTACGGCGACGGCGAGTCGCTCGGGCCCGGTCACGTTCGGCGTCGAAGACCGTCGGCTATCTATCGCGAGCAGATCGAGTTGCCGTTCTTCGAGCACCACCTGAAGGACAAAGGCCGGCTGGGACCCGCCCGAGGCGATCGTCTTCGAGACGGGCACGAACCGCTGGCACCAGCTACGACGCCTGGCCGCCGCGCGGCGCTCAAGCCGAAGCCGCTCTACCTCCGACGCCGGCGGCGGCTGGCGTTCGAGGCCGCCGGCCGGACGAGGCCGACGCCTTCGACGAGTACGTCAGCGACCCGGCCCGGCCCGGTCCCGTACACGCGCGACGATCACGATCGGCATGCCCGCGGACGTACATGGTCGACGACCAGCGGTTCGCCGCGCAGCGGCCCGACGTGCTGGTCTACCAGACCGGTCGCCCTGGCCGAGGACGTGACCGTCGCCGGGCCGATCGCGGCCGAGCTGCACGTCTCGACGACCGGGACCGACGCCGACTGGGTCGTGAAGCTGATCGACGTCTATCCCGACGACTACCCCGACCCGAGCCGAACCCGACCGGCGTCCGCTGGGCGGCTACCAGCAGCTCGTCCGCGGCGAGGTGATGCGCGGCAAGTTCCGCAACGAGCTTCGAACAGCCCGAGCCGTTCGTCCCGGGCGAGCCGACCGAGGTGCCCGTTCACGCTCCAGGACGTCTACCACACGTTCCGCCGCGGCCATCGGATCATGGTGCAGGTCCAGAGCAGCTGGTTCCCGCTGGTCGACCGCAACCCGCAGACGTTCGTCGACATCTACCACGCCAAGGAATCCGACTTCCGCAAGGCGACCCACCGCGTCTATCACGCCCCCGGCCGCGCGTCGCGACTGGTCTTACCCGTCCTCCCCTCGCGGACCCGCTGACCATGGCCACCAAGCCGACCCGGCTCCAGGAGCGGGCCGCCGACCTGCTGGCCGAGGCCCTGTTGAGCGTGTCGCAGGCCGCCCGGCTCGACGGCAAGGGCTCGCTCGACCCCGCGGCCTTCGCCTCCCTCGCCGCGCTTGCCGCCCGCGCCTCGTCGGCGTTCGACCTCGACACGATCGTCGCCCGGGCCCTCGAGCTTCGGGGTAAGTCCCTCGGCCTCCGGGCGGGGACCGCGGAGCTGGTCACGCTGCTCGACCCCGAGCGTCGTGCCGTCGACCTGCTCCTGCTCGATGACGGCGGATTCCGAGAGCTCGTCGCGCGGCTCGACGAGGAGCTTGGGGAGGTCTGACCCCCTCGCTCGGGTCGTCGGGACCCCCCGGGTGCTCCGAGCGAACCCGGCGCGCCGGGTTGGTCGGGTCCCGAGCCCCGGCGCCGAGCGAACCCGAGCGGCCGCCCTTTGTTCGCTGCCGTGCGGCCTCGTGCAGAGCGACGGCCTCCTCGCGCCGCACGTAGCGGAACGGGGGTGGACGAAGCGGAATTGGCTTTGTTTCGGCGGCGGGGAATTGGCTTTGTTTCGGCGGCGGGAATTGGCTTCGTTTCGCGCCCCTGATTCGCGCGACGACCGCGGTCGGCACGACGTGCGGTGGCCCTGAAGAGGTCCGCATGGCGGACCCTACGCGGACCGGCGTTCGAAGAAGGTCTTCGCCTCGGCCACGCTCGGGAAGATCTCCCAGTAGGTGTCCATGCGCATCTCTTCGAGATGCTTCTCCAGCGCCGGCCGGACGCCCGCCAGGACGAGCTCGCCGCCGTCGCGCCGGGCCGCGCGGGTCAGGGTGGTCAGGAGCCCGAGGCCCGCGGGGCCGAGCGTGCCGACCTCGCGGAGCTCGATCACGAACGACGAGAGGCCCTGGTCGACCAGGTCCTCGACGTCCCGGGCCGCGTCGAAGTGCCGCGGGTCGTTCATCAGGCGGCCGATGTTGCTCAGGATCGCGACGCTGCCCTCGATCCGTACGTTCATCGCCATGGGAAACCTCCGCCTATCGCGCCCGCCGCTTGACCGCGTAGCCGTAGGAGATCGGCCAGGGCGGCTCGCCGCCGAGCTCCTGCGGTCGCCTTGATCGCCCAGTACGGCTCGCGGAGCATCTCGCGGGCGATCAGGAAACGAGGTCGGCGTCGCCGCCGGTGATGATCTCGTCGGCCTGCGTGCGGCTCGGTGATCATGCCGACGGCGCCGGTCATGATGCCGGCCTCGTCGCGGATCGTCCGGGCGAACGGGACCTGGTAGCCCTTGCCGACCGGGATGTTCGGCCGTCGGCACCAGGCGCGCCCGACGAGCAGTCGATCAGGTCGACGCCCACGCTCCTTGAGCGGCCAGGCGAGCACGACCGACTGGTCGAGGTCCCAGCCGCCCTCGACCCAGTCGGTCGCCGAGATCCGGACGAACAGGGGCAAGCTCCTCGGGCATCACGCCGACGCAGCCGCTCGGCGACGCGGAGGACCAGCCGCATCCGGTTCTCCAGGCTGCCGCCGTACTCGTCGTCGCGCTGGTTCGTGAGCGGCGAGAGGAACTCGTGGAGCAGGTAGCCGTGGGCGGAGTGGATCTCGATCACGCGGAAGCCGGCCTCGAGCGCGCGGCGGGCGGCGGCCTCGAAGGCGTCGACGATCGCGTCGATCCCGGCCTTGTCGAGCGGCGACGGGCGGGCGGTCGCCCTCGGCTGGAACGGGATCGGGCTCGGGGCGACGGTCGTCCAGCCGCCCTCCTCGAGGCTTGAGCTGGCTGCCGCCCTTCCAGGGCAGGTCGCAGCTCGCCTTGCGGCCGGCGTGGGCGAGCTGGATGCCGGCGACGGCCCCCTGCGACTCGACGAACCGGGCGATCCGGGCCAGGGGCTCGATGTGGTCGTCGTCCCAGATGCCCATGTCGCCGGGCGTGATCCGGCCGTCGCGCGTGACGGCCGTCGCCTCGACGATGACGAGCGCCGCGCCGCCCGACGCGCGGCTGCCGAGGTGGACGAGGTGCCAGTCGTCGGCGAATCCCTCCTTCGCGACATACTGGCACATCGGCGACACGACGATCCGGTTCCGGAGCCGCACGTCGCGGATGCATCAGCGGGCTGAGCAGGTCGATCTCCGGGACCTCGACGGTCGTGCTGGGCCTCGGTCGGGCAGTTGTGGACCGGCGGGCGGTTCGTCGCGGCGGTGTCGGACATGGTCGGGCCTCCGGGGTGGTCTGATCTCGGGTATTCTAGGGGGATGTCGAGCCCCCCGCGACCCGGCGCTCATCGCTGGTCGGGGCATCGGCTTAGCACCGTAGGCGAACCCGATACCGAGACGCGGCCGTCCGAACGAGGAGAGGGACGAAATCATGACCATCGTGCAGCGGATGCGGGAGCAATTGCGTGCGGCCATGAAGGCGCGCGACGCCGCGAAGACGACCTTCCTCCGGTACTGGATCGCCGGCCTGACGCTCGGCACGGGCGAGGAGATGGCCGACGACGCGGCGATCAAGAAGATGCGTTCGGTCCTGAAGGAGGCCCAGACGGGCCAGAGCACGTTCACGCCCGAGGAGATCGCGCTGTTGCGCGAGTGGCTCCCCGCGACCCTGGACCGCGCCCAGATCCGCGAGGCCCTCGGGCCGGTGGCCGAGTCGATCCGCTCGGCCCCGAAGGACGGCATGGCGATGGGGGCGGCCATGAAGGCGCTGGCCGGGAAGCCGGTCGAGAGTGATGACGTGAAGGCGGTCGTGGCCGAGCTGAGGGCCTGAGCGCCTTTCGATGCCGGGCGCTCGCGACAGGCCTCGTTCCGCCGCTCCCGCGGCGGAATGCGTCTTCGGCCGCTCCGCGGCCATTGCCGATAGCTCGGATCGCCGCGGAGCGGCGGGCCGGCCACTCCGCCGCGGGAGCGGCGGAGCGAGGATGATCCGGCGAGCGAGCCCCGGGGGGAATGGATCGTTGGCGAGCGGACCCCCGCGCTATACGATGATCGGCCCCATTCGACCCCGGCCCGACCCTCCCGCGAAGGACCCAGCCATGATGCCCCGGACCGCGGTCGCGATCACTTCGCTCTCGGCCCTGTGCCTGGCGGCCGGGCTCGCCGACGAGCCGTCGAGCCTGCCGAAGGCCTGCATCGACGGCACCGGCCCCGGCTGGCGGGCGCTCGGCGGCGACGACTTCGTCACCGTGAACGGCGACCCCGACACCTGGACGTGGAAGGATGGCCTTGTCCACTGCTCGGGCCAGCCCGTCGGCGTGGCGAGGACGAAGACGCCGCTCAAGAACTTCGAGATCGTCGCCACCTGGCGGCACCTGAAGTCGGGCGGCAATTCGGGGCTGTTCGTCTGGGCGCCGCCCGAGGCGCTGGAGGGGATCAAGCCGGGCACGCTGCCTCGCGGGGGGATCGAGGTGCAGGTGCTCGACCACGGCTACACCGAGCAGTACGAGAAGCAGACTGGCAAGAAGGCTGACTGGTTCACCACCAACGGCGACGTCTTCCCGGTCGGCACGTCGAAGATGACGCCGTTCCCGCCGACCTCGCCCAACGGCTCGCGGAGCTTCCCGCGGAAGAACCTGAGCCGCGGGCTCAACGAGTGGAATCATTACTACGTGCGGTGCATCAACGGCGAAGTCCGGCTCTGGGTCAACGGCGAGGAGGTCTCCGGCGGCAAGGACTGCACGCCGAGCGAGGGCTATCTCTGCCTGGAGTCGGAGGGCTCGCCCGTCGAGTTCAAGGACCTGCGGATTCGCGAGCTGCCGTAGCCGGCGGGTGGTTTCATGGCGTTGGTGAGCTTGCGAGGCGTCAAACTCGCGTTCGGCGGCCCGCCGCTCCTGGACGGCGTCGACCTGATGATCGAGCCGGGCGAGCGCGTCTGCCTGCTCGGGCGGAACGGCGAGGGGAAGAGCACGCTCCTCAAGCTGATCCGCGGCGAGATTGAGCCCGACGAGGGCGAGGCGATCCGCCAGCAGGGACTCCGCGTCGCGAGGCTCCCGCAGGAAGTCCCCGAGGGGCGCCACGGCACGGTCGCCGACGAGGTCGCGGAGGGGCTGTTCCATCACGCGGACGGGCCCGACCATCGCGTCGACGCCGTCATTTCTCGGATGGGCCTCGATCCCGCCGCGCGGTTCGTCGAGCTGTCGACCGGGATGAAGCGGCGCGTCCTGCTGGCGCAGGCGATCGTCGAGGAGCCCGACATCCTCCTGCTCGACGAGCCGACGAACCACCTCGACATCGAGTCGATCCGCTGGCTCGAGGACTTCCTGCTCCGCTACGGCGGGACGCTCGTCTTCGTCACCCACGACCGCGTGTTCCTGTCGAAGCTGGCGACGCGGATCGTCGAGCTCGACCGCGGCCGGCTCTACGACTGGGCCTGCGATTACCCGATGTTCCTCAAGCGGAAGGAGCAAGCCCTCGCCGCCGAGGAGCAGCAGAACGCCCTGTTCGACAAGCGGCTCGCGCAGGAAGAGGTCTGGATCCGCAAGGGGATCGAGGCCCGCCGGACCCGCAACGAGGGCCGCGTCCGCGCCCTCAAGGCGATGCGCGAGGCCCGGAGCCGTCGCCGCGAGCGGCAGGGCTCGGCGAGGATCCAGGTGCAGGAGGCCGATCGGTCGGGCACGATGGTCATCGAGGCGAAGGGGGCCAGCTTCGCCTACGACGACGGCCCGCCCGTGATCCGCGACCTGACGACGACGATCCTCCGCGGCGACAAGGTCGGCATCATCGGCCCCAACGGCGCGGGCAAGAGCACGCTGCTGCGGCTGCTGCTCGGCGAGAGTCGCTCCGGGGACGGGCTCGATCCGCCACGGCACGAACCTGGAGATCGCCTACTTCGACCAGACGAAGGCCGCGCTCGACGACGAGAGGACGGTCCAGCAGAACGTGAGCGAGTACGAGACGATCTCCGTCGGCGGCCAGCCGCGGCACGTCCTCGGATATCTGCAAGACTTCCTCTTCCCGCCCGAGCGTTCGCGGAGTCTCGTGAGGCTCCTCTCCGGCGGCGAGCGGAGCAGGCTCCTGCTCGCGAAGCTGTTCACGAAGCCGTCGAACGTGCTGGTCCTCGACGAGCCGACGAACGACCTGGACGTCGAGACGCTGGAGCTTCTCGAAGGGCTGCTCGTCGCCTATCAGGGGACGGTCCTGCTCGTCAGCCACGACCGGGCGTTCCTCAACGACGTCGTGACGAGCACGCTCGTCATCGAGCCCGACGGCCGCGTGAAGGAGTACGACGGCGGCTACGACGACTATCTCCGCCAGCGCCAGGCCGAGACGCCGGTCGAGTCGAGCCCGACCCCATCCCGCGCGACGGCTACACCGGCCGAGCGGACACGCCGGCTTGGGTTCAAGGAGAAGCGCGAGCTGGAGGCCCTACCGGGGCGGATCGAGGCCCTGGAGGCCGCGCGCGAGGAGCTTCACGGCGAGATGGCCGATCCCGCGTTCTATCGCAACGAGGCCGGTGCCATCGTCGAGGCGAACGCGCGGCTCGCATCGCTCGAGGCCGAACTGGCCGCCGCCTATGCGCGGTGGGAGCAGCTCGAAGGCCTCGACCGCGGATCGTAGAAGCGCCCGGTCGGCGCGGGCAATACCGAAGGTGGGACTTGAACCCACACCCCCTTGCGGGGACCGGATTTTGAGTCCGGCGCGTCTGCCATTCCGCCACTTCGGCAACCCCCCCATTCATACTCCGCACGCCCGCACCCTGGCAAGGGCGGCGGGCCTTTCCACGAATTCTTTCAGCCTCATCTTGACACCGCCGACGTCTGTCGTACTATAAAACCAAATCGGTAAAACCAAATTATGCTGCACTTCCCGGGAGGCGCGCCATGGGCCGGCCGGCGGCGAGGGAGTTGACCGAGCGCGAGCTCGAGGTCATGCACGTCTTCTGGAGCCTCGGCGAGGCGACGGCCGCCGAGGTCCGCGACGAGCTGGCGCGGTCGGGGCTCGACCGGGCCTATACGACGATCGCGACGCTCGTCCGCATCCTGGTCGACAAGGGGTTCCTCTCGGCGACGAACGACGAGCGGCCGTTCCGCTACCGGGCGACGCGGTCGTTCGAGGAGGTGTCGGGCAGCCTGCTCGGGCACATGATCGACCGGGTTTTCCGAGGCTCGCGGGCCGAGTTGCTCGTGAGGCTGATGGAACAGGAGGGGCTCACGGATCGCGAGCGGGCGTTGCTCGAAGGCATCCTGCGCGAGGAGGGCGGACGATGAACGCACTGGGCATGTTCCTCCTCGGCGCAGCGGTCCGGGGGGCGGGGCTGGTGGCGATCGCCGGCGTGGTCGGCTGGGCGTTCCGGCGCAAGGGTCCGGCGGCCTCGGCGTGGCTCGGGCTGGCGACGCTCGTCGGGATGGTCGGGGTCGGCCTTCTCGGATTGTCGCCGTGGCCGAGGTGGGAGATCGTCGGGGCTCGGCGGGATGGCCGGTCCGGCCTTGATTCCAGCGGTCGCGGCGCCGGCGGTCACCGTGGAAGCGGCGGCGGAGGCGCCGGAGACCCCGGCCGCTCCTGAAGTGAAGCCGCCCGACGACGGGCTGGCCGCCGCGGTCAGGTCGCTGGGCGCAGCGCTAATGCGGCCGGCCGCCCCACCCGCGCGGGCCGGCTGGGGCTGGCCGGGGTGGATCGCGGCGTTGGCGATCGTGGGCATTGCCATCGGCCTCGGCCGCTTCGGGCTGGGTCTCGCGGCGGTCGCGGCGCTCCGCCGGGGCAGTCATCCCGTCGATGACGCCGACCTGCTCGAGCTCGCCTCGGTGCTCCGGCAGCGGCTCGGCGTGGCCCCGCGGGTCGAGCTCCGCGTGGCGCCGGGGCTGGCGATGCCGGCGACGATCGGGTGGCGGCGGCCGCTGATCCTGCTGCCCGAGGACTGGACCGGCGTGGGACGAGCGCGAGCGGCGGGTGGTGCTGGCGCACGAGCTGGCGCACATCCGGCGGAATGATTACCTGGCGGGCGTCTGGGCGCAGTTCAGCCTGGCGCTGCAGTTCTACCACCCGCTGGCGCACCGGCTCGCGCGGCGGCTCCGGCTCGACCAGGAGCTGGCGGCCGACGCGTGGGGGGCCGCGCTCTCGGGCGGGAATCGGACCTACCTGGCGACGCTCGCCCGGCTGGCCCTCCGCAACGAGCCGCGACCGGTCGGTTGGGCCGCCCGGTCGTTCTCTCCGGCCCGCGGCACCTTCCTGAGGAGGATCGAGATGCTCCGCGACGCGCACGACGTCTCTCCCGCCCCGCTCTCGCGACGATCCCGGGCCATGGCCGTCGGGGGCCTGCTGCTGGCGGGCCTGGCCCTGGCCGGGCTCCGCGTGCCGGGCTCGAAGGAAGTCAACGCCGCCGGCCCGCAGGCCCAGGTCGCGGCCGCGGGGAGGCCCGTACTCTGGAGCACGGATTCGTCCCGGCCGACGCGGGGATGGTCGCCGTGATCCGGCCGGCGGAGTTGCTGGCGAGGCCCGAGATCAAGCAGTTGTTCCAGTCGCTCGACGTCGGCGGGCGGCTCCGCAACGACACGGGCATCGCGCCGGAGGAGGTCGAGCAATTGACGCTCGTCTGGTTCCAGGGGCAGATGGGGCCGGGGGGGGCCACGACGGAGCCCGCCGGGTTGATCGCACGGGCCGTGAAGCCGCAGGACTGGAAGGCGTACATCGACAAGCTGCCGGGCGGCCCGTGGGAGGAAGTCGCCTTCGGAGATAGGAGCTACTTCCGCACTGGGCAAGGATCGCCCGCCTACGCGAGGCCAGACGACCGGACGCTGATCGTGGGCAAGGAGTCGAACCTGATCCGCCTGCTCGCCGCGAGGCCGGGCGACGTCGAGCGGGCCTCGTGGTCCCCGGCATGGAAGGAGGTCAGGAAGGGGCAGGTGGCCGCGGCCGTCGACACGACCTGGCTGCGGATCAGCCTGCAACCCGTCGTGGCAGGCGGCGCACGCGGGGCGGAGTCGCCGTTCGACGGGTTCGAGCCGCTGTTGAGCAAGGCACGGGCCTATGCCGTCGGCGTCGATCTGGTCCACAACCTCCGGCTCGACGGCGTCGGCTCGTGCGAGACCGATGCGGGCGCGGCGCAGGTCGCGGAAACCCTCAAGGCGCTCCTGGTCCTGGGCAAGAACAGCCTCGAGTCGCTCCGCGTCCACTCGAAGGGTGAGGGTCGCGAAGTCAACGTGGCCCAGAACCTCGTCGTCAATGTCTCGTCGCTGCTGGACCGGGCCGAGATCAAGGCCGACGGCAAGACCGTCCGGCTCGCGGCCGTCTCCGACCTCGACCCGGCGAGGACGGTGGCCGCGCTGGCGCCGGCCGTACAGGCACGGCGCTCTTCTGCCAAGCGGATTCAGAGCGTCAACAACCTCAAGCAGCTCGGCCTGGCGATGCACAACTACTCGCAGGCCCACGGCGGTCGGTTCCCGGCGGCCGTCATGGTCGGCCCCGACGGCAAGACGCCCTATAGCTGGCGGGTGGCGATCCTGCCCTATATCGAGCAGGAGCCGCTGTTCCGGCAGTACAACTTCAACGAGCCGTGGGACGGGCCGAATAACCGTAAGCTGCTCGACAAGATGCCGATGATGTTCGCCCACCCGGACGGCCCGCGGAACTCGCCGGCGTACTACATGCCGACCGGGCCGCACACGATCTCGCCCGACAACCAGGGCTCGTTGCTGACCCAGATTACCGATGGGCTGTCGTACACAATCGCGCTCGTCGAGGCGAGGCGCGACATCCCCTGGACGAAGCCCGACGATATCTCGTTCGTGGGGATCGGGCAGGGGGCGGACAACGCGCCGCTGCCCCCGCTGGGCGGATTCTCGGCCGGCGGGTTCAACACGGCGTTCGCCGACGGCGCAGTCCGGTTCATCTCGGAGAAGGTCGACCCGAACGTGCTCAAGGCCCTCCTCAGCCGCGATGGCGGCGAGGTGATCGACGCCAATGCGGTGAATTGGTGAGCTGATTGTGGAAGCGGGCAGGGACGCCCGCCCCACCAGGATGCTCCTGGGTTTTCCGATGGGGGGCGCGTTGCCCGCCTCGTGAAGGCTCACGTCGCCTCGGGCGTCTTGACCCGGTACTCGCGACGGGCGAAGGCGAAGGCGCCGATGATCGTCAGGACGGCCGTCGCGATCACCAGGTTCAGCGCCGACCATTCGAGGCTCGGCGCCTGCGCCAGGTCGATGTTCCAGTCCTGGGCCTCCAGGCCGAGCCAGCGGATCGCGAGGACGCGGGACTGGTACATGATCGTCGCGTGGCGGATCACGAATTCGATGTTCGCGAACACGCCCTCGAGCACGACGATGTACGGCACGCCGAAGAGCAGCGTCCGCCGGACGAACAGGCCGACCAGGCCGAAGACCGAGCCGTACGCCGCCAGCGCCAGCAGCATGATCGCGACGGCCTCCAGCGGCCGGGCCGGCATCAGACCTTCGAACGGGGCCGGGTTGATGGCGTAGAGGACCCCGTAGGTCGTCAGGACGAAGACGGCCGTCATCGCGGCCATGACGGTCCAGGTCGCGGCGAGCTTCGTCGCGTAGATCAGCGGCCGGGGCAGGGGGCGGACCAGGAGGTACGTCAGCGTCTGCTCCTCGACCTCGTCCTGGATCATCCCCGAGGCGAACACCAGGGCCGTCAGCGGCAGGATCGCCTGCGGGATCAGCCCGAAGACGAGCGCCAGCTCGGCCTTCGCGATGTCGAAGTCGGGATTGTAGTGATAGGCGAGCATCGCGATGACGATCGGCATCGCGTAGAGCATCGACAGCACGACCAGCCGACGCCCGCGGATGAGCCGGCCGACCGTCAGGCCGAACAGCGCGGCGACGGCCGAGGGGTCGATCCGCCGCGAGAGCCGCACGGGGCGGCCGTCGTAGGGCGACGGGGCTGGCGCTGGTCATGAATTCACCAGGTACTTGAAGACGGCCTCGAGGTTGTCGTCGTCGGAGTAGACCTCCTCGATCGGCGTGTCGCCCTCCAGCGAGATCCGCGCCAGGCGGCCGTAGAAGCGGTCGGGCGAGCGGGTCTCGACGAGGATCGCGCCGTCGTCGCGCGTCAGCTCGACGCCGACGACGTCGTCGTAGCCGACGAGCTTCGCGGCCAGGGCACGCTCGTCGCGGGCATCTCAGGACGATCCGGTGCGGGTGGGTGTCGATCAGGTCGCGGATCTGCCGGACGTCCCCCTCGGCCACGAGCCGGCCGTGGTTCAGCAGGACGATCCGCGGCGTGACGACCTGGACCTCGTGGAGCACGTGGCTCGAGACGATGATGCTCCGGCCCTCGTCGCCCAGGCGATGGATGACGTCCATCAGGTCGCGGCGGGCGACCGGGTCGGTGCCGGTGAGCGGCTCGTCGAGGAAGAGGACGAGCGGGTCGTGGACGAGGGCCTGCGCGAGCTTGGTGCGCTGGCGCATCCCCTTGGAGTAGCCGCGGACGGGCCGGTCGGCGTTCTCGGTCATGCCGACGACGTCGAGCGCCCGGGCCGCGGCCTCGCGCGGCGTCGCGGCGGCGGAGGCCGCCGAGGCGGGCGCAGGCGATGAGGAACTGGCGGCCGGTCATCCACTCGTAGAAGGCGTCCTGCTCGGGGCAGAGGCCGATGTAGCGGTTCAGGCCCGGGTTGTTCCACGCGCGATGGCCGAGCACGCGGACCTCGCCCTGGCTCGGCCGGAGCTGGCCGGTGGCGAGCTGGAGGAGCGTGCTCTTGCCCGCGCCGTTGGGGCCGAGCAGGCCCGTGACGCCGGCGGGGATGCTCAGGTTCAGGTTGTTGACGCCGATGACGTGGCCGTACCACTTCGACACGCCGCGGAACTCGACGACGCCCGGCCCGGCGACTTGGCCGAGTCGGGCGGCTCGACGTCCGAGCGCAGGGCGTCGGGCATCACCGCAGTCGGTCCAGCGACTTCACCCGCGTCGAGAGGATCCATGTCGAGAGCACCAGGAGGCCGCCGAGCACGCCGGCCGACCATTGCCAGGGAAACGTGGAGTTGCCGTCCTCGTCGTAGCCCGGCATCGGCGGCGGGACCGGACGCGGAGGCGGGGCGAACATGACCGCGGGGACCGCCCCGACGGCCGCCCTTCATCAGGCCGGAGAACATCTGGGCCTTCCGCATCTCGACGCGGCCGAGGTCGAGGAGGTCGAGGAACTTCGACCGCGCCGACGGCGTGTCGAGCATCGCCTCGCGGATCCGCAGCGAGGTTCGTCGTGATACGACACGAGCGGGCACCAGTCCTGGCGGACCGATTCCGAGAGGATCTGCCGCCACGACCGGCCCGATGATCCAGAGCCCGACCCAGATCGCGCCGACCAGCCGCGAGTTCCGCGACAGCGACGAGATCGCCAGCATCAGCGTCCCGGCCGAGACGCACGACGACCAGGCCGTAGCCGATCGAGGCGAGGAGGATCCGCCCGGTGTCGCGCACGACGTTCGCGTCGAAGCTGAACGCGACCCCGAGCAGCTAGGCCGCGACCGCCGGCACGATCGACACGGCGGCGAGGAACGTGGCGATCACGCCGAGCTTGCCCAGGAAGTAGTCGAACCGCCGCACGGGCCGCGAGAAGTAGAGCGGGATGGCGTTGAACCGCAGGTCCTGGCTGATCAGGTTCGGGCCGACCATCAGCGATCAGGAGCATCGAGAAGAACATCTCGACGGCGAAGAAGTAGTGGAAGGCCATCGTCCAGTAGACCGTCCGGTAGGCCTTCGGGCCGGCCTTGACCTCCTCGGGGAGCTGGAGGACGCGGAAGATCATCTGGAACGTCGGCGACTGCTCCTCAGGCTTGGGCGACTGCTGCTCGACGAGGCCCCAGACGATGAGGAAGCCGGCGAGCAGGAGCGCCGGGCCGAGCGCGGCGGCGACGGCCCACTTCACCCCGCGTGCTCTCCACTGCGAGGCGACGCCCCGGCGCGTGATCGCCAGCCATCGCCAGGCGTGGCCCGAGAGCCGCCCGTGCCAGTGCTGGTAGCCCTGGTCGAAGATCGGCATCAGCCCGCCTCCGCCAGGGCGTCGAGGAAGACCTCCTCGAGCGTGCTCTGCCTCGGCCGGAGCATCCGGATCTGCTCGCCCGCCTCGCGAGCCGCCTCCCAGAGCACGGCCGAGCGTCTGGCCGTCGGCGAGCTCGACGAGCAGCCGATCCTCCAGCGGCTCGGCCCGCACGCCGAGCCCCGCGAGCCGGCCGGCGAAGGCGACGCTGGTCGCCCTTCACCCGCGACCTCGAACTGCTGCGGTGTGCCGCTTCTTGAGCTCGTCGATCCGCCCCGACGCGAGCAGCTTGCCGCGGCCGAGGACCATGACGTGATCGCAGACCGCCTCGACGTCGGGCAGCAGGTGGCTCGAGAAGAGCAGGCTCATCCCCTTGTTCCGCGTCAGGTCGCGGCAGAGCTCGAGCACCTCCTCGCGGCCGGCGGGGTCCATGCCGTTGGTCGGCTCGTCGAGGATCAGCAGCCGCGGGTCGTGGACGATCGCCGAGGCGATCTTGAGCCGCTGCTTCATCCCGGTCGAGTACGAGTCGACCTTGCGATACCGCGCCTCGCCCAGGCCGACGTAGTCGAGCACCTCATGGGCCCGCTGCAGCGCGTCTGTTCGGAGCCATCCCCGAGAGCTCGCCCGCGTAGGCGACGAACTCGACGCCGACGACCGAGGGGAACAGGCACTCGTCCTCGGGCACGAAGCCGACGGCCTGGCGGATGTCGAGCCGCCGCGAGCGGACGTCCATGCCGAGGACCTCGCCGCGTCCCGAGTCGATCCGGATCAGGCCGAGCAGGGTCCGGATCATCGTCGTCTTGCCCGCCCCGTTCGGGCCGAGCAGGCCGATCGCGCCCTCGGGCATGGCGACGGTCAGGCCGCGGAGGGCCTGGACCTTGCCGTACGACTTCGAGACGTCGTGGAGCGCGAAGAGCATCGTCGGTCCGGCCCCGCGGTGATGGGTCGAAGCGGGGTTCAGCCCGTGGCGGCGCCGGCCGGGTCGACGTGGCCGGGGACGCCCGCGGCGGCCGGCGTCAGGTCGCGCCACTCGATCGAGTAGCCGTTCTCCTTGGCGAAGGCGACGATCTCGGGCTCCGTCTGCGGGACCGGGATGTGCTTCGTCTCGCGGTAGAAGCCGCTGCCCGACCGCTTGTACTCGACTTCCTCGCCGTGATATCCCTTCGCGGTCCGGTGGACGATCAGGGGGGTCATGACGGTCGGATTCCCTCGGCTTGAGACGCGCGGATCGCGGACGCGAGCGGGATCAGCCCCGCAACGAGACATTTAGGTTAGCCCCGCCGCGGGGTCGTCGCAAGCCGGTTCACCGCGAGGGGTCGACGACGTGGCCCAGGAAGAGGATCGCCCCCGTCCTGAGGTCCTGAATCGCGTACAGGAACGGGTGGTCGGCCCGGAACTCGACCGGCGGCTTCGTCGCCGGCCGCTCGGTCGCACCCGCGGGGAGGGCCGTCGCGGCGGCCGCCTCGGTACCCTCCTCGTCGACCCGGACGACCGCCCGGTGGATCACCTGGGAGATCCAGAGCGGGACGCCCTCGGCAATCCCCGAGAAGTCGGCCGACGGGCCGAACGCCGCCTTCATCCCGAGTCCAGCGAGCGGCCGGGCCAGGTCGAGCGAGGCCTCGGACCGGAACTTGGGCAGCGAAAGGATCACATCCCGCCGCTCTGACTTCGCTAGCCACCCGTCGAGGACCGCCGCCGTGAGGGCCTTCTCGACCGCGTCGAGCCCTTCCGGGCGCCTCGGCAGGATGACGACCATCGCGAAATCTTCCCCGCGGTAAGGCAACTGCACGACCTGGACCTCCTCGGTCTCGGCCACGGCCAGCTCCTTGCCCAGGCGCATCGTCGGCACCTTCACGGTCTTCCCGGCGGCGAGGCGGAAGTCTTCGGGCCGGGTCGCCTCGGGTTGGAACTCGTGCAGCCATTTCGCCTTGAAGAGGATTGCGTTGGCTGAGGACGAGGGTCGTCTCGTTCGTGAGCACGCCCGGGCCGATGAGCTCGGGGATCAGGTTGCGCGTCACGCCGGCGACCCAGGCGTTGATCGCCCTGCGGGCGGCGTCGGGCCTGTCGCGGAAGTTGACGACCCGCATCGAGGCGCCGTACGACGTTCCGAGGAGCCGGACGTACTCGGCGCGGATCTCGAACCCGAGCTGACACCAGATCGTGCTGTCGGCGACGATCATATACGGCCGCTCGGCGCCGCCGCCGCCGCTCCAGTGCCGGATCAGCGTCTGGAAGTCCCTGCGCATCGCGTCGCGATCGCCGGGGAAGTGGAAGACCCGGGCGATCTCCTCGGCCGTCTCCCCCCGCGCCCCCTCGTAGGCCATGGCGACCGCCGGCGCGATGCTCGCCGGCGAGATCGCGACGTTGGCCGACGGCGTGCGGACCTGGCGGAACAGGTCGATCGCGAGCCGATTGATCCCCCCGACCAGGGGACTTCCCTTCAGTTCCTCAGGCCTCGCCGCGCCGGGCGACGGCGTACCCGCCGCCTGGGCCAGCAGCAGGGCCATCATCGCGACGTGGATCATGCGTCATCTCCCGCGCGGGTCAATGCGTCGGGTCGGCGATCCGCCCCAGGAAGACGATTGTACCGGTCTTGACGTCGCGGATCAGGTAGAGGAACGGCCGGTCGACGCGGAAGACCAGCGGGACCGAGACGCGGGCCATGGCCCGGGTGACCACCACCGCCGTGCCCGCGGCGGCCTCGGTGCCCTCCTCGTCGAGGTTGACGACGACCTGGTGGACGACCTTCGAGAGGAAGAGCTCGCGGGTGCCGTCGATCCCGCTGAAGTCGGCGTCGCGTGTGAACGCCGTCGACATCCCCATCCCGGCGAGCGTGTCCGACAGCTCGGTCATCGACGTCAGCTTGAACTTGGGCATCTCGACGACGACCTCGCGCTCGGCCAGGCCGTCGAGCTTGCGCTCGAGTTGGTCGATAGTCAGCTTCGACTCGACCGAGTCGAGCGACTCGCCCTCGTTCGGCAGCACGATGTCGAACGCGAGGTCGCCGCCCTTGTACGGCATTTCGAGCAGTCGATAGCCGTCCTCGTTGTCATACGGCAGGAAAGCCCGTCTGCCGCATCATCGCGACCTGGACGGTCTTGCCCTCGCCCAGGTGGAAGTCGGCCGGCGCCGTGGCCGACTTGGGGAACGGATAGAGCCAGCTGCCCTTGAAGTAGACCGTGTTGACGAGCACGAGCGAAGTGTCAGACCGGATCATCTTCGGCGGCGAGTAGCTCGGGGATGAGATGCTCGGTCTTGCGGTCGACCCACGCGTTGATCGCCTGCCGAGCCGCCTCGGCGGCGTGGCGGAAGTCGACGGCGTTGGAGCTCGGCGCAGTAATCGTCGGCAAGGACGTCCGGTGAATCCCCGGCAGGAACGGGTCGCCCTTCTGGCCCCAGAGCGAGTTGGCGACGACCAGGCGATACGGCCGGGACGAGCCGTCGCCGTTGAGCCGGGCCAGCAGCGCGCGGAAGCCGACTGCGGATCGAGTCGCGGTCGGCCGGGAGATGGAGGACGCGGGCCATCTCTTCGGCCGTCTCGCCGCGGGCCCCCTCGTAGGTCATGGCCAGCGCCGTCGAGACGCTGGCCGGGGCGAGCGACACGTTCCCCGGCCGCGATCGGATGGCGCGGAACAGGTCGATGGCGAACTGGTTGTTGCCGCCGATGACCGGGCTGTTGTCGAGGCGGATCACGGGCTGGCCCCCCACGTTGCGCAGCTCGATTCCGAGCAGCAAGGAGATCGCCAGCACCATCATCATCAAGAACCGCACCATCCGCCACCTCCCGCCCGCGCAATCGCGGGCACACCCGGTCGATTACCAGGTATACGGAGGCCGCCCGATATTATTTGGTTCGAAATCTCCCGGAAAAGGAGATCCCGCGCATCGAAAGCCCAGGGTGGGACGGGTCCCCGACGTCCTACCGCCCCACCGTCGATGTCGCCGGCAGGACTTCGAGCCGGATGTTCCTTGAACCGCACCTCCGTCGCCCCGCCCGAGTGGAGCTGGAAGGCGAAGATGCCCCGCCGCGGCACCTTCGGGATCGTCCAGATCGACGCACGGCTTGCCGTTGATCGCACGTCCGGACCTTGCGGGCCGACGGCCGACGACCTCGTACGTGTTCCAGTCGCCGGGCTTGACGTGCGCCTCGCCCGACTTGTCCCAGAGCAGGCCGCGGCCGTTCTCCTCGTAGAGCTTGCCCCACCAGCCGGCGCCGACGTCGGCCTGGTAGCCCTTCATCTCGCCGTCGGGCAGCGGCCTCGCTGCGGAACTGGATGCCGCTGTTGCCCTCGTTCGTCGACGAGCTTCACCTCGAGCGTCAGGCGGAAGTCGCCGGCGACCATCGTCGCTGCGGAGGAACTCGTTCTGCTTCAGGCCCGGCGGTCTTGCCGACGATCTCGCCGTCCTCGACGCGTCCAGAGCTTCGGGTCGCCGTCCCAGCCGGTCAGGTCCGGCCGTTGAAGAAGGCCTGCGACGTTCTCGGCCGTGGCCAGCATCGGCACCTGGCGCGGGCTGGCCAGGTAGGCGACCAGCGAGCGGACCTCGTGCGTCCGAGAGCGGCTTCAGCAGGTCGTCGGGCATCATCGACTGCTCGCTCGGCTCGCGCGCCTCGACCTCGGCCTTGGGGATCGTCAGCGTCTCGTTGGCCGTCACGCAGCGTGACCGCGTCCTTGTCCTCGCCGCGGATGATGCCGGTGAGCGACGCGGCCGTCGCTCGGTCGCGATGACGTGGGCGAGGTAGTCCTTGCCGATCAGGGCGCTGGGGTCGAGGACGTTCGACAGCAGGTAATCGAGGTCGGCCCGGTTCGAGCCGGTCAGCTCGGGGCCGACCTTGCCGCCGATGCCGAACAGCGTGTGGCACTGCTGGCAGGTCTTGGCGAAGACGGCGCGGCCGAGCGTCGACGTCGGGCGGCCGTGGCGGGCTGCGCGTCAGCATCTGCCTTGGTACTCGGCGATCAGCTTGGCCCGGTCGGCCGGGCGTCTCGCGGACGGTGCCCCAGACCTCGCCGATCGCTGCGTCGAGCTCGGCGTCCTTGAGGTTGCGCAGCTGGCGGACGAGGTCGGCCGAGAGGTCGGCGGGCGGGACCCGCTTCGCCGCCGACCGCCGCCAGCAGCGCCCTGGCGTAGCCGACCCGCGCGGCCAGCGTGTTCAGGGCGTCGCGCGTTCTCGGCCGGGTCGAAGCTCGGCGTAGAGCGTCGAGGATCGACCTCGGGCGTCTTCGGGTCGTCGTACGCCGCCAGGCCGCGGAGCGCCGGCGCCGCGCAGCGCCGGCGTCGGCGAGCAGCGCCTGCAGCGTCGGCGGCCAGCTCGGCGTCGCTTGGCCTTCGAGCAGCGCCGCCGAGCGCCTCGCGGCGGCGGCCGGCGTCGGCCTTCGCGTCGGCCAGCGACGCTCGCGCAGCGCGGCCAGCGCCGCCGGGTCGCCGAACGTCAGCGGCCAGCGCCGTGCGCCTGCGAGCGGACCTCGGCGTCGGCGTCGCTCAGCAGCTCGGCGAAGACCTCCGGCCAGCGCGGCGGGCATCGCGCACCTGCCGGCGGCCCTTCAGCGCCTCGTTCAGGCCCGCGCAGGATCGCCAGCCGCGGCCGTCCGGCTCGTCGGCCTTGCCGAGCGCGTCGACCAGCAGCGCGATCGCCTCGGGCGTGCCGATCGCGGCGACCCGGCGGACCATGAACGGCAGCGACCAGCGGGATCTTCGCCGCCGGCGCCAGCGTCGAGCGCCGCGGCCGGGTCGACGCTCGGCCAGCGGCTCGGCGGCGTACCAGTACATCAGCGGCAGGTTGTGGTCGCCGGCGTCCTCGGCGTGCGCGAGCAGGCCCGCGAGGATCGTCCCAGCGCTCGTCCGAGCGGCAGCCGCTGCAGGGCCGAGGCCAGGTACGAGCCGGACCACCGGCGACGGGTCGGTCCGCGCCATCGCCGCGAACTGGTCGCAGCATCGGCGCGGCGACGGGTTGCCTGTCTTCGGTCGCGAGCTGGACCGTCCAGGCCCGGACGTGCGGGCTCGGCGTCGCCGAGCCCGCGCGCGGACCCGCGCGGTCGTCGAGCCCGCCGGTGACGTGCAGCGCCCAGCAGCCGCGGAGCCGCACGCGCCGGGTCGTCGTCGGCATGCTCGAAGCGCGATCGGCGCAGCTGCTTCGCGCACGCGCCGGCTTCGGGCCCGCGCTCCTGCAGCATGCCGGCGGGCGTGGCGGACGTACCAGTCGTTGGCGTTCGAGCTGCAGCTCGACCAGCTCCTGGTCGCTCGAGCTTCGCGCAGGTCGACCGGCCGGCCGGCTTCGTGCCGCCGATAGCTGACCTTGAAGATCCGCCCGTTCGTCCGGTCGTGGCCGTCGACGTCGCTGGTGGTGGCACTGGTTGCTTGTCGTACCAGTCGATCATGTAGACGTCTGGCCGTCGGGGCCGTACTTGAGGTTGACGATCTGCGACCAGCGAGTCGTTGGCCAGGAGGAAGTCGGGGGCGTGGTGGCCGACGAAGCCCGAGCCCTTCGGGCTCGAGGATGTCGCGGTTGAGCCGGGCGCCGTGGATGTTGTTCATGAAGATCGAGCCGCGGTACTCCTCGGGCCAGGCGCCGCCCAGGTAGATCATCGCGCCGGCGTGGGCGTGGCCGCCGCCGGCCGCGTCGGAGCGGCCGTTGCCGGCGTGCGGGTTGGCGCCGACGTAGTGGCGATGGTCGGCGATCGTCTTGATGTCGTCGTAGGTGTACGGGTTGAAGTGCGGCCCGGCCTGCCGCTCGTAGCGGCCGCCCTGGATGACGTGATAGAGGTGCGGGATGACGCAGGCGGTGAGGAACGCCTGGCCGTGCTCGTCGAAGTCGACGCCCCAGGGGTTGCTCGTGCCGTCGGCGAAGACCTCGAAGACGTGCCGCGTCGGGTGATAGCGCCAGATGCCGGCGTTGATCGGGACGCGGTCGGCGTCGGGCGTGCCGGGCTTGCCGACGCGCGAGTGCGTGAAGACGCCGTGGCAGCCGTAGAGCCAGCCGTCGGGGCCCCAGGTGAACGTGTTCGAGCGTCTCGTGCGTGTCCTGATAGCCCCAGCCGTCGAGCAGGACCTGCGGCGGGCCGTCGGGCCTGTCGTCGCCGTCCGTGTCGGGGATGAACAGGAAGTTCGGCGCCGCGCCGACCCAGACGCCGCCGAAGCCGACCTCCAGGCCGCTGACCAGGTTCAGCTTGTCGGCGAAGACCTTGCGCGTGTCGAACTGGCCGTCGCCGTCGGTGTCCTCGAAGATCAGGATGCGGTCGCTGCGCCTCGTCGTCGGGCACGCGGATCGGGATAGGAATACGCCTCGGCGACCCAGAGCCGGCCGCGGTCGTCGATGGCGAACGCGATCGGCTGGACGACGTCGGGCTCGCCGGCGAAGAGCGTGACCGTGAAGCCCGTCGGGCACGGTCATCGCCGCGGCGGCCTCCTCCGGCGACAGCCCGGCGTGCGCGATAGACGTCGGGCGGCCGCCGTCGGCGGCGGTCGGGAACGTCGGCTTCGCGTCGTGGAGCCGGAAGTCGTCGAAGTTGACGTGCCCCCAGCCGCCGCGTGTGCGTCGTCGACCAGCCGGATGAAGATCTCCTTGCCGAGGTGCGGCGTCAGGTCGACGACGACCGGCTTCAGGTCCTCGGCGTCGTCGCCCGAGGCGCGGAAGATCGACCTCGCCGGTGTCCTTGCGGACGAGCTCGACGCGCGGTCGTCGGGTGCGACCCGCCGCCGACGAGGAAGCTGGCGATAGGGCTGCGTGACCTTGAACGGGACCGAGGTCAGCGTGCCCTGCGGCGTCGTCGCCCGCGGCGCTCGTAGCGTGCCGACCCAGAACCGGCCCGCGTGCCGGCTCTTCATGTCCGGCCGCCGGGCTGCGACCGTGTCGCCCTCGACCGGCTGGCCGGCGAAGGCGTCGCCCTCGGCGCGTCCAGTCCTCGAGCGTCCCGGTCTCGAAGTCGAGGTTGAGCGGCCTGCCCCGTCGCGTCGGTCGGCAGCGTGCCGCCGAAGGCGCCGGGCTCGTCGGCCGGGGCCGCCGTCGCCAGGGCCGCCGTCGCGATCCATGCAAGTCCCAGAAATACCTTGCGCATGCGTCGTCCCCGCTGGACCCCCGGTGCCAGTCGACCCCGAGGACGAGGATAACAGTGACGTCGGGCGCTGGGAATCGGGCCGCGATCGCCGATCACGAAGCGAAGCCGGCGGCGGGTTCTCGAGTCCCCGCCGCCGGCCCCTATCGTGAAAAGGCCGCCCCCGCAGTCCTGTGCGAAGCTAAGTTAGGCACACCCATCGTGCCTCCTAAGTGGTGCAACACGCGGCGTTGCCCGCAGGGACGGCCCTGTTGGAACGGTCTATCGGCACGGAATCCGGTCGACTTTGGCCGATTTTCAGCAAAACTAGGCTTGTCTTGAAAGGCTCGCCGTCGTCTCACTTAGAACCGAACGAGTGCGAACGGTTGTCAACGGTGGGCGCGGGAGACGACAATCGGTCGCGGCGCCCGCCCGCCAGAGGCGGTCGTGCCATCGTGGGGAGTTCGGTCGTCCGCCGTGAGGAAGAGATTGCCGATGTCGATGCACGACCTGATCCGCCTGCTCGAGCCGAGCAAGACGAAGATCGTCATGCTGGTGGCCGACGGCCTGGGCGGCCTGCCGATCGAGCCGGGCGGCAAGACCGAGCTGGAGACGGCGCGGACGCCGAACCTCGACGCGCTCGCGACCGAGGGGACCGTCGGCCTGAGCACGCCGGTCGCGCCCGGGATCACGCCGGGCTCGGGGCCGGGCCACCTCGGCCTGTTCGGCTACGACCCGCTCGAGCACGACATCGGCCGGGGCGTGCTCGAGGCCCTCGGCATCGGCGTCGAGGTCGGTCCGAAGGACGTCGCGATCCGCGGCAACTTCTGCACGATCGACGCCGACGGCCGCGTCACCGACCGCCGCGCCGGCCGCATCCCGACCGAGACCTGCGAGAAGCTCGTCGAGAAGCTCCGGGCTGGGGTGAAGATCGAGGGCGTCGAGACCCTGATCGAGCCCGTCCGCGAGTATCGCCTCGTCGTCCGGTTCCGCGGCGACGGACTGGGCGACAACGTCGCCGACACCGACCCGCTCTCGACCGGCCTGCACACGCTCGAGCCGAAGGCCGGCGACGCCGCGCTCGGAGAAGACCGCGAAGATCGCCGCCGAGTTCCTCCGCCAGGCGAAGGAGGTCCTCAAGGACGAGCAGCCGGCCAACTTCCTGATGATGCGCGGGTTCGCCAAGTTCCCGCAGATCGCCACGATGGAAGAGGTCTACGGCCTCAAGGCCGTCGCGATCGCCGTCTACCCGATGTATCGCGGCCTCGCGCAGCTCGTCGGCATGACCGTCGTCGAGCCCGGCAAGACGCTCGCCGACCAGATGGAGGTCGTCAAGCAGCAACTGGGACAAGTATGACTTCTTCTTCATCCACTACAAGTACACCGACAGCACCGGCGAGGACGGCAACTTCGCCAAGAAGGTCGAGATGATCGAGGCGCTCGACGCCGAGATCCCGAAGCTGCCGGCCCTCAAGCCCGACGTCCTGATCGTCACCGGCGACCACTCGACGCCGAGCCGGATGAAGTCGCACAGCTTCCACCCGGTGCCGACCCTGCTCTGGGCCCCGGCCACGAGCCGTCCCGACCTCGTGACGACCTTCGGCGAGCGCCCGTGCCTGCAAGGCGGCCTCGGCCAGTTCCTCGCCAAGGACCTCATGCCCCTGGCCCTGGCCCACGCCGGCCGGCTCCAGAAGTTCGGGGCGTGATTCACCGAGGAGTCGTCAGGAACGCGACCAGGTCCCGCACCCCCTCCTCGCCGAGCGCACCCAGCAGGCCGACGGGCATGATCGACGTCGCGCTCGGCTTCAATTCCTCGATGTCCGCCTTCGCGATCACCGTCGACTTCGCCTCGGTGTTCGTCACCTTGATCGCGTCGCCCCCCTCGGCCCGGACGATCCCGGCGAGCACGCGGCCATCCTTCGTCAGCACGGTGTACGGCACGTAATCCGGATGGATCACCGCGCTCGGCTCGTTCAGCTGGCGATAGACCCAAGCGCGATCGCGACGAACGAGGTCGCTCAGGTCCGGCCCGACGTCGCCACCCTCCCCGCGGACCTTGTGGCACGTCGCGCACTTCGCCCCCTCGCTCTTGAAAACGAGGGCTCCCTTTTGGGGATCACCGCCCTTGAGGATTGCTTCGGGCACGGGCAGCGGCGCGGAGTTCGGGGCGGCCGGCGGCGCCCAGGGGAGGATCAGTTGCTCGGGCGATAAGGACCGCTCGGTCGGGTCGCCCTCGGTGCGAAAGGTCGCGGAGAAGCGGGGCGGGCCCGACGCTTCAAGCGTCCAGGTCAGGTCGGTCACGTCGGTTTCGACCTCCGTCGCCACGACCGCCTTCTGATCGCCCTGGGTGCCGGCGGACTTCGCCGACTCGCTCCCAAGCTCCAGCGTGAACGGGACCGACGCGCGCGCCGTGAGCGTGATCTTCCCCCGTGGCAATGCGATGAGCGTCCTGAGCACGAGCCGCCTGGACTTCTCGACCGGCCGATTCCCTGGCGGCAATTTCGACGAGTCGAGCCCCGGCCAGACGCCCGCCGCCAGCGGCTTCGACGCCTCACCTTCGTCCCACGCGAACTCGACGCCCCGCAGCCGATAGCTCACGCCCGCGTTGACGGGAGCGGGAAGCCACACGGCATACGTCGTGTCCCGCGAGTGCGGGTCGGTCGCGAGGATCAGCGTCCGCCCCTCGGCCCGGGCCGCCGCAATCCGCAGCGAGCCCCGTACCGGCGCATTGGGATTGGCGACCTGGCCCGCGTCGTAGCGGTCGCCGGCCTTCACGTCGTCGCCGGAGACGATCCGCGTGCCGACGAGGGCCTCCGCGAGCGATTTCGGCACGTCGCGATCGAAGGCGATGCGCCCTCCAGCGGGCCGGCGGGCCAGGCGAGCAACGGCTTCACTGCCTCGTCCGCCCTCGCGGTGTGGAGGACCATCAGGAGGGCCGCGAACGGGACGAATCGGCACATGAGATCGGATCCTTCGAACTCCAGGCGACCCGTGCGAGGAGGCGTGACGGGGCCGGTTCCCGGTCGATCTTATCAGGCCCGACAAGGGAGCGGCATCGCGGTCGCGTGGCGCGACCCCTCGATGCGGATCCGGCCCCGAAGCGAGGCAAACCTCCCCAGCCTCCGCAGTCCGAAGCCGACGGTCGATAGATGGTCGAAGTTGTCTTTGACCCAGTAATCGCCCCAGTCGCACGCGGCGGCCGATGCCCCGCGGATCATGAGCTCCACGCGGGCCCGGCTTGCTCGACGCAATTGGAGGCCTCCCGTCCGAGCGGGACGCTCGCCGCGGCGACGAGCAGCTTGTCCTCGGCCTCGGTCTTCGGCGGGAGCTTAGCGACTGCCTCGCGGTACAAGTCCGCGGCGTTCGGCGACGCGTCGCATGCCCGGGACGACATGCAAAGTCGACCGGAAAGCAACGGTACGGCCATCGATCGGAGGACGTCGCGTCGCTTCATCGCCCGGCCCCGCACTTCGGCACCGACGTTGCTCGTCCGGAAGTCCAAGGATACCACCATGCCCAGACAGCTGCGACCCGCCGCCGGTTCGGCCAAGGAGACCTTCGACATCGACGAGGCCTTCCGCCGCCTCCGCAAGGCCGTCGCGGGCCTGCCCAAGGCGGCGATGTTCGACCTCCGCGACCGCGGCTTTCGACTCGCCGTTCGAACAGCTCGTCGGCAGCCTGATCTCGGCGAGGACGCGCGACGAGACGACGATGGCCGTCTGCCTCCGGCTGTTCGCCGGTCGCGAGGACGCCGAGGGAGTTCGTCAAGCTCGGCGAGGCGAAGCTGGCCGAGCTGCTCCACGGCGCGTCGTTCCCCGAGCCCAAGGCGCGCGACCTGATCGCGCATCGCGCGGCGGATCGAATCGGAGTTCGGCGGCGAGGTGCCCGACTCGTTCGAGGAGCTCGTCTCGTTCCGAGGCGTCGGGCCGAAGATCGCCAACCTGACGCTCGCCGTCGGCTTCGGGCGTGCGGCGATGGCGGTCGACATCCACGTCCACCGGGTGACGAATCGCTGGGGCTACGTCGCCACCACGACGCCCGAGCAGACGCTGGCGGCGCTCGCCGAGATCCTCCCCGAGAAGTACTGGATCGAGATCAACGAGCGGCTCGTCCCGTTCGGCAAGGCGATCTGCACGGGCGTCGCGCCGCGGTGCTCGACGTGCGTCTTGCTCTCGATGTGCCGGCAGGTCGGCGTCACGTCGCACCGATGAGGGCGGTCGCGCCAGCCCCTCCGGGGGTCCGGTCCCGCGCTGCGAAACGAAGCCAAATCGGCCGGCGGTTTGACGAAACGAACGCCTCCCGGGTGCGAGTTGTTAGGCGACCAGCGGCTTGATCTGCAGCGGCGGGCGGCCGGCCAGGGCGCCGAGCCAGCCGGCGACCGTCAGCGCCAGGATCTTCCGGACCAGCCGGTGCTCCAGGTGCCACAGGTCCCGCACCTTGATCCGCCGGCAGTCGAACCACTCGATCAGGTGGCTGAAGACCGTCTCGATGCCGCCGCCGCACCGCCAGCAGCGCCTCGACCGCTCGGGCTCCGGGTCGTGCTCGCCCTGGCTTGAACGGCGCCTCCAGGTCGCCCCCGGCGGCGCGGAACTCCTCGCTCGCCGTCGGGCTCCGGTAGTCGCGGTCCCCCAGCGCCACCCCCGGCGGGGAGGGGGCCAGCTCGCGCCAGATCCAGCTCGTGGGCGTCGGCCGGCGCCAGCTCGATAGCCCAGGACGACCCCGTCGGGGCTGGCCCGGAGGTGGAGGCGGAAGCCGTAGAAGGCCTTGCGCGCCAGCGGGTCGAAGCCGTAGGCGGCCTGGCCGCGGAACCGGCGGCAGTAGCCGGCGCGGCCGAAGCGGCAGGCCGGCAGCGGGCAGCTCGTCGACCAGCCAGTGCGCCCCGGGGCCGCCCAGGCGGGCGGCCAGCCGGCGCTGGATCGCCCGCTTGATCCAGCAGAGGTCGGCGGCGTGGCGGGCGAACCGGGTGCGGTCGACCGAGGCCAGGGCGGGGAACTCGGCCGTGTGGCAGCGCAGCGGAAGTGGCGGAGGATCGCCGCGTCGTCGGCGAGGCCCCAGAGCTCGCCGACCAGCTCGATGGTGATCACCTCGCTGTCGGCCAGGCGGGGCCTGGGCCCGGGCCGGCGCGGCGGGCCGCCGAGGGCTTTGATCTCGTCGTCGATCAGGCAGAATACGTGCAGCAGGAGCTCCTGCGGGGGCATGGCGGTCCCTCCTTGCGGCTCGGACGGGTGGTACCGCCGATCTCAGGAGGGCCGCCTGCCCTTTTCAAGACCCAAACAACTCGCACACCGGGTGAACCCAATCTCGGGCCCGCCGAAACAAAGCCAATCCCGAGCCGTTCACAACCGTTCGCCGGCTCACCCGCTCGCCGCGCGTAGCCGCACAACGACGAACGAAAGGCGTACGCTCGGGTTCGCTCGGCGCGGGGCGACCCCGGGGCCGGGAACCCAAGAGCTGCCTCACGCGGACCCTCAGTCGGCCTTCCAGCGCCGCGGGGGGGCCCCGTCGAATCGGCCGGTGGGCGGGGCGAAGCGGACGCCGACCTGCCAGAGCAGGTCGGGCTGGTGCTTGGCGAGCAGGTACTTCATCACGACCTCGTCCGACGGCGGCATGCCGGGGTCCTGGAAGACGACGCAGAGCCGCGCCTCGGCGCGGTGGGTCTTCGCGTCCCAGACCTCGATCAGGCCGTGGGGCCGGCGGGGGATGCGGTAGTACTTGCCGCCGTTCAGGACGGTCACGCGGTCGAACCGGCAGAACTCGTCGAACTCCTTCGGCTCGACGACGTCGCGCACCAGCTCGGCGGCGACCAGCTCGGGCACGCCCGCGCTGGTAGGCCGAGGCGTCGAGCCGCATCGGCTCGTCGTCGCTCGTCGGCGGCGGCGGTGCTCTTGCCCTCGATCACGCGGAAGATCTCGCCACTCGACCAGCCGCGCGTAGCCGGCCCGCAAGGCGGGGCTGGCGATGACCAGCTGGGGGAAGTCGGCCGCGGCGCGGACGACCTCGTGGGCGAAGGCGTTCGCCTCGCGCTGGAGCTTCGCCATCCAGAACCGGGGCGTCTGGAGGCGGTCGCTCTCGGAGTAGCGGAAGACGCGCGGGCCGACGTCGGGGATCGTCACGTCGACCTCGGCCGCCTCGCGGCGGAGGGTCCGCAGGACGGCGTCGTAGGTCTCCTCGCCCCGGACGAACCGCTCGGCCGCGTCCTGATGGCCCGGGGCTCTTGACGCGGACGACCCGGTAGCTCGGCCGCGCGAGGAAGGACACCTCGCGCGCCGCGGGGTCGACCGCGGCTGCGCGCGTCGTCGACCTCGATCTCCCAGCGCAGGTAGCCGGTGCGGATCATGGGCGGCGGCGTCGACGTCCGCTCAGCCGCCCTGGATCGCCGGCACGAGCAGGATCTCCGGTCGCCGTGGCGTCGAAGGCCCGGATCGGCCGCGTCTGGCCCGGCCCGTCGAGGCGGAACGCCATCCGGCCGGCCGTGAAGTGCTCGGCGAAGGCCGACTCGGCCAGCGCCACGGTCTCGGGCCGGTTCTTATCCCACTCGGCCAGGCAGAGGTCGCCGTGGCCGGTCTTGAGCAGTCGCAGCTTCGCCATGAGGGGGTCGCTCCGTCTCGCGCGGGCCGCAGCCCGTCCTTCGCATCGAATCCTCCGATCGGAACGACTCCATTCTACACGATTCCGGCGACCCCATCCAGGCCGGCGGCCGTCGCACACGGGTTCAGAAGCTGAACCCGTGGCACCCTTGCCCCTTCGGCGTGCCGTCATGTGAAGATCAAGAACGACGCCAGTCGAGCGGGACGATCTCGACGACGTGGCGCCAGGGCAACGCCGAGAGCAGACCCTGGTCGAGGTCGCCCGCGGCGCGGCGAGCGTCGCGGATGGCGAGCCACTCGATCGGCAGCGCGAGCAGGCCGAGCCCCGCCGCCGCGAGGAAGCCCTCGAACCCCAGGTCGAGGAGCAGCCGGGAGCCCGTGGCGATGCCGTCGGCGATGGCGAGCACGGCCGCCACCGTGCCGAGCCGCGCCGCGATGGCCAGCGCGGGGCGATACCTCGCGAGCCAGCCGATCGGACTCACGGAGGCGGCGAGGCGGAGGTGCGCGGCCTCGACGGCGGCGAGCGTATACGCGGCCTCGTGGCCGGCGGACGCGGTCGACTTGGCGAGGCGGACGACCCGACGCGCCGGGTCGGCGAGGTCGCGGGGGGCGTCGGACACGACCGTGACAACCTCCGGGCCGAGCTCGGGGAACGCGGCCCTCACGGCCCCGAAGCCCGAGAACACGGCCTTGCGGGACGACGCGGCTCGCCACGCGCGGCGGAGACGCCACCAGCCCCACGCGAGGAGCCCGACGGGCAGGATCGACCAGGCGATCCGCTCGTCATCGCCCAAGTCGAACCGGTAGCGGGGCAAGAGCGGGATGCGCGGATCGGCCCGGTTCGGCGGCGCCGAGCCGGGGTCTGCCCGATGAAAGACCCAGGTCGTCTCGCCCCGGTGGACGACCTCGAATCCCTGGGCCGTCAACATGGTCGGGGCGAGGTCCGCGGGACGGGCGAAGACCCACTGGTAATCGGCACCGATGCTGGGATAGCCCCACGGCCGATCCGTCGTCATCCGGTAGCTTTTCAGGGTCTTCCGCGAGGAGAGCGGCGCCGCCAGGGGATAGTCCGTCAGCACCCCGTCGGCCGGGCCGACTCGGCCGATCCACGCCGACAACGCGTCCGCCTCGGCCCGCGAGACCGCAGCCGGGGCGTAGCTGAACTGCGACTGCATCGCGGCCCTCGCGGCAAGCAGCCCGAGCGCCGCGACAGCGAGCAGCCCCGCGCGGCCGGCGAAGCGGACCAGGCGAGAGCCCGGGAGGTCGATCAGCCGGGCCGAGCGGCAGAGCCCGACCAGGCCGGCCGCGATGCCGACGCCGGCCAGCGGGGCCATGTAGCGGATGCTCGACCAGTATTCGGTGCCCACGACCCCCATCGTCTGCCCCGCCCGGGCGACGCACCACGCCCACGGGACGACCACCAGCCACATCCGCGGCAGGCCGACGAGCATCGCCGACCACGCCCCGAGGCCCAGCAGGATGATCTCACCCGCCGCCGGCAGCGCGGCCTGAAACGGCGACTTGGCGCTCGCGAACTGCAGGAGGTATCCCGCAACGGCTCCATAACCCCGGGCGAGTCCGAGGTAGAGCAGGAAGATGAGCCACCACGCGACGCCCGCGTAGAAGCTCGCGCGGACCCACCGCGCGGTCCGGCCGAGGTCTTCCGGCTGACGCGGCGGGATCAATCCCAGCGAGGCGACCAGCACGGCGTATTCCTGCCGGCACGCGAGCATCCCGGCGATCCCGGCCGTCGCCAGCCACCTTCGCCGGCCCCTCATCCCCTCGACCGCGAGCACGACGAACGGGATGGCGAGCTGGAGCTCGCGGAAGTCGTTCGAGGCGATCGGGACGAGCAGGGGAGTCAGCGGGACGAGGCAGGCCGCGGCGAGACCGAAGGGCACCGAGCCCGACTCTCCCCTGGCGAGCACGAATGCCGCCGGCACGACCATCCAGAGCAGCACGGCCTCGACCGCGAGCAACGTCTCGGGGCCGGGGCGGAGCGCATAGATCGGCGCGATGGCCAGCCGGATCGGCGCGAGGTAATTCGCTCGCCAGATCGAGGGGTCTTCCTGCCCGTAACTCGCCGCGGGGCGTACCGTGATCAGGCCGTCGCCCTGGGTCAGCGACCAGAACCACTGGTTGTAATAGGCGAGGTCCCAGCTCCAGCCGCTGTCGAGCGCCCGGTAGCGGCGGATCGCCTCGCGGGCGTTGCCGACGATCAGGACCGTCGTCAGCGCAGCCACGGCCAGCCAGGCCAGGGTGAGGGCTCGTCGATGACTTCCCATGGCGCTACCCCGTTCGGCCCTTCGCAATCGGTTCGACTCGGGCCAGGGCGGGGAGGGACCGCCGATGATTCCCTGAAAATCGACGCGAGCTGACTTCGGTCGCTTGTCCTTTAGAGGCTGAGGTTTGATGCGAGCCGTCCCGGCTTTCCTTGACCCTTTGTCCGGGTCGCGACTACCATAGCTGGGCCGGGCGGCGGCGCGATCGCTCCTGCATGCATCCTACTTATCTAGCGATAAGGACGGCGACGATGGCCTACAGCACGACGATGTCCCGGCACAAGACGCGCGAGGTCGGCCTCGGCGACCACGTCGTCGGCGGCGACAACCCGATCTGGGTCCAGTCGATGACGACGACCAACACCTTCGACGTCGAGGAGACGGTCGACCAGATCCGCCGCCTCGAAGAGGCCGGCTGCGAGATCGTCCGGGTGACCGTCCCCAAGAAGGAAGACGTCGAGGCGTGCCGGCTGATCCGCGACCAGATCAAGATCCCGCTGATCGCCGACATCCACTACGACTACCGGATGGCCCTGGCCTGCCTCGACGCCGTCACCCCTTCGCGGCAAGCGGGCCGTCGACAAGATCCGGATCAACCCCGGCAACATCGGCGGCGAGGAGCGGTTCAAGGAGGTCGTCCGCAAGGCCCGCGACAAGGGCGTGCCGATGCGGATCGGCGTCAACTCGGGCAGCCTCGAGAAGGACCTGATCGACAAGTACGGCTTCCCCTGCCCCGAGGCGATGGTCGAGAGCGCGCTGCGCTACATCGAGATGGCCGAGTCGCTCGGCTACCACCAGATGATCGTCAGCCTCAAGGCCAGCCACGTGCCGACGGCCGTCGAGTGCTACACGCTCAGTACGCCGCGCAGAGCGACTATCCGACGCACGTCGGGATCACCGAGGCCGGCTCGCGCGAGTACGGCACGCTCAAGAGCGCCGCGGGCATCGGCGCGATCCTGCTCCGCGGGATCGGCGACACGATCCGCGTCTCGCTGCTGGGCGACCCGGTCCCCGAGATCGCCGCCGGCTTCGACATCCTCCGCGCCTGCGACCGCCGGGTGAACCAGCCCGAGGTCGTCGCCTGCCCGACCTGCGGCCGGCTCGACATCGACCTGGAGCGGATCGTCGCCGAGGTCGAGGACAAGATGAAGGGTCGCTGACGAACCCGATCCGGATCAGCATCCTCGGCTGCCTGGTCAACGGCTTCGGCGAGGCCAAGGAGGCCGACCTCGGCATCGCCGCCGGCAGCGGCAAGGGCATCATCTTCAAGCGCGGCGTGCCGATCCGCCACGTCAAGGAAGCCGAGATGGTCGAGGCCCTGCTCGAGGAGGTCGACCGGTTCGACGAGGACACGCCGGCGCCTCAAGTCGCACCAGGAGAAGGAGAAGCGGAAGTCGGCGCTGACGGTCCTGAATTGACCGGCGCCGAACGAGGCCTGTCATGACGCGGCCCACTACGATCGAGGACGAGGCGGAGCGCTGGCGAGAGGCCGTCGAAGCCCTTAAGCGAATCGCCGTGCGCGGCACGCTCGCCGCCCTGATCCCCGACCCGGTCGCCTGGCAGCGGGAGATCCGCAAGGACCGGCCGCTTCTCGGCGCGAGGACGAATGATGCTCCACGGTCGCATCGCCTCGACGATAGATCTCGCGGGCGCCGTTGAAGTGGCGTGCGGTTGAGCCGATCTCAGCCGAAGAAGTCGGAGACGCGGGCGCGGAAGCCGGGTAGATAAGGCTGGTCGGTGATCTCGTCCTTCGCGTTGAGCAGGACCGGCTCGGAACCGGGCCGGTAGATCGCCACCGTCCGGAAATCCGGGTCCACGACCCAGACGACCGTTCCGACCTCGAGATAGAGCCCGACCTTGTCCACGATCTCCTCGTGGGTATCCGACGGTGAGAGGATCTCGACGGCGAGGACCGGCGGACCGTCGAAGATCGCCTGCTTGTCGGGCGTCGCGGCTACCAATTCTGCGGAGGCATAGGCCACGTCGATGCCAACGCCCGAGTCCTTCGTACCGCGGAGTCGAAAGCCCGCCTCTCCGCCGACGACTTCGCCCTGCGGCTCGGCCCGCGTGTCCAGCCAGATGGTCGAGTATCTTGCCGATCTTGATCTCGTACTTTGCGAATGATGCCGGTTGCGGATCGTCATCCCCCGCTCCTTCGACGATCGCCCCGAATCAGCTCGCGGCGAATGCCGTCGTCGGGCAACGCGAGGAACTCTTCGACGGTCATCGGTTGCCGGCGCGGCTTCCACGGGTGCATCGGCGATACTCATGAATAGGAACTCCGTGGGCGTGACCTACGCTCACGCTCCGCAGGCCGATCGACACGTACTTCGTCTCCAGGTACGCCTCGCAGCCCCTCGATGCCCAGCTCGCGGCCCGAGGCCCGATTCCTTCATGCCGCCGAACGGGCATTGCGGCGTGGCCGGGACCGGGTCGTTGATGCCGATGATGCCGGCCTCGAGGCCCTCGGCCATCCGGGTGGCGACGGTCAGGTCGTTGGTGAAGACGTAGGCCGCCAGGCCGTAGGGCGTGTTGTTGGCGGCGGCGATCACGTCGTCGAGCTTGCAGAAGTCGAGCAGCGGCATCACCGGGGCGAACGGCTCCTCGGTCATGATCTTCATCCGGCCGTCGACCTCGCGGAGGACCGTCGGCTCGAAGAAGTAGCCCTTGTCGAACCGGGTCGAGCGGCCGCCGCCGGTCAGGATCTTCGCGCCCTTGGACCTGGCGTCCTCGACCAGGCGCGCGGTCTTCTCGAGGACCCGCGACTCGAACATCGGGCCGACCTGCGACGCCCTCGTCCAGGCCGTTGCCCATCTTCAGGCCCTTCGCCAACTCGACGGCCGCCTCGGTGAACTCCTTGCTGATCTTCTCGTGGACGTAGAACCGCGACGGCGCGATGCAGACCTGGCCGTTGTTGCGGAACTTGCCGATGACGGCGGCCTGGGCGACCTGCTTCACGTCGGCGTCCGGGAAGACGATCAACGGGGCGTGGCCGCCGAGTTCCAGGCTCAGCCGCTTGACCTGGTCGGCCGAGCGGCGGATCAGCTCCTTGCCGACGTCCGTCGAGCCGGTGAAGCTGATCTTGCGGACGGCCGGGTGCTCGAAGAAGGCGTCGGCGAACTGGATCGGCGTCGCCGATGACGAGGTTGGCGACGCCCGGCGGGCAGGCCGGCGTCGACCAGGCACTCGAACATCTGCGATCAGGGACAGCGGCGTCTGGTCGGCCGGCCGGCTGACGATCGTGCAGCCGGCGGCCAGGGCCGGGGCGATCTTCCGGCTCGGCAGGGCGATCGGGAAGTTCCAGGGGGTGATCGTGCCGACGACGCCGACCGGGTGCTTGATCGCGTGGTGCCGCTTGGCGACGTTCGTCGGCGGGATGATCCGGCCGTAGGCCCGCTTGCCCTCCTCGGCGAACCACTCGAAGGTGTCGGCCGCGTGCAGGACCTCGCCCTTGGCCTCGGGCAGCGGCTTGCCCTGCTCCAGGGTGAGCGTCCGGGCGATGCGCGTCGGCCCGCTCGCGCATCAGGTCGGCGGTCTTCTTGAGGATCTTGGCCCGGTCGTAGGCCGACAGGGCCCGCCAGGCCGGGAAGGCCTTCGCCGCGGCCTCGATGGCGCGGTCGGCGTCGGCCCGGCCGCCGAAGGCGACCTCCGTCAGCGTCGACTCGTCGGCCGGGTTGATCACGGCCAGCGTCTTGCCGTCGGTCGCGTCGACCCACCGACCGTCGATGAACATCTGCGAGGGCAGGGCGGAGGCGGTGGCGGCCATGGTCGTGGGTCCCGGTCGTTGACGGGTTCGGAGAGAATGCGAGCCGAAGTCACGATAACCGGCCGCGGCTCGTCGGGGGAAGATGGTCCGCACACGGACCCTACGGGAGGTATTCTTCGTGCTCCAGGCCGCGGATGTAGGCCAGCGCCTCGTCGAGCCCCTCCACGGGCCGGCCCGGCACGCGGCCGGCGAGGTCGAGCTCGTGGAGCAGCCGCAGGTCATCGAGCCACTCGGCGGGCTCGGTCGGCCGGACGGCCCGCGGACTGTCGTCGAGGTCGTGGTGGTGCGCGACCAGCCAGAGCGTCCGCTCCGTCACCGAGCCGCGGAGGGCCTCGACGGCCGTCGCGATGTGCTCCGACGGGTCGATCGCCTTGCCGACGTCGTGCAGCAGCGCGGCCAGGAGGAACTCCTCGTCGTATGGCCTTACGTCGCGGGCCAGCTCGAAGACCTGGAGGCTATGATAGAGGGCGTCGCCCTCGGGGTGCCTGGGCGGCTTCTGCTTCACGGTCTCGAGCGGGGCGAGGCGGACGCGATAGAGGGTGAACCGGTCGAGCACGTCGGCCATCCGCCCCGGCGCGTCGTCGGGCTCGGGCATCGGCTCGCGGGCCGGCTCGGGCGAGCGTCTCAGGGAGACGACCTGCGTCCGGACCTCGGAGTCGCTCGGCAGGTCGCCGGGCCGGACCCGGTGGCCGAGCACCGCGGCGGCCTTGCGCTTGGCGGTGTAGAAGTCGGCCTCGGTCAGGGCGTCGAGCCAGGACGCGTCGGAGCCTTCGCGTTCCGATAGCAGTCGCCGCGCGGCCTCGCGGGCGATCTGGATGCGGAGGCGGTCGTCGCCGCGGCCCGAGCGGTGGGCCTTCTTGTACTTGTCGTGCATCGCTCGATCGTATCGCCGGGGATTGCCCCCTCGCCACCCGAGTCCTCGCGCGATTGCATTCGTCGCCCCCGCCCCGGACAATACGCGCCTCGCCCACCTGACCCGGAGCCGCGCCATGCACGAGCCGCCGACCCTGTTCTTCGACGTCGGGGGGGTGCTCCTCACCAACGGCTGGGACACCCCCGCGCGGAAGAAGGCCGCCGAGACCTTCGGCCTGGAATACCAGGATTTCCAGACCCGCCACGAGATGCTCAAGACCGCATTCGAGACCGGGCGGATCGACCTGGACACCTACGTGAAGCGCGCGGTCTTCTACCAGCCCCGGTCGTTCACGGCCGAGGACTTCAAGAAGTTCATGTTCGGTGCCTCGGCCCTCCTGGGCGGGACGCTCGACTTCGTCCGAGCCCTGGCGGCGACGGGGAAATACAAGCTCTACTCACTCAACAACGAGTCGCGCGAGCTGCAGAAATACCGCGAGACGACCTTCGGCCTCGGGTCGATCTTCCGCGGCCTGCTCGCGTCGTGCTACCTCGGCCAGGCCAAGCCGGACGAGGACATCTACGTGAACGCGCTGGGGATCGCGTCGTGCTCCGTGGAGCGGGCGCTGTTCATCGATGACCGGCCGATGAACGTCGAGGTCGCCGAGGCACTGGGATTGAATGCGTATCAGTTCGTCGGGCTGGACGAGCTGAGGACGTTCCTCAAGTCCGAGTGGGACGTGGAGGCGTGAGGGAGGACGAGGCATGGACAAGGCGGTCGATCCCAGGCCGCGGCATAGCCCGTGGACGACGCGGGACGCCATGATTCTGGTCGCCGCGACGGCGCTCGGCCTGGGCATCATGATGACGTTCGATCCCGGGCCCGGTGCGGTCTTACTCGAGACGGGAGTTCACCTCGCCACATATGCGATGTACGCCCACCCGCTGGTGCTGGCGTGGGCAGTCGCCCTGGTCGTGATCGGGCGGTTTCACCGGCGAGAGCCGCGTCGGAAGTTCCTCCGCCGCCCCGGGCACCTCGCGTGCGTGCTCGGGCTCGCCGCGTACGCGATCGAGACACTGGTGGACAAGGCGGAAGACCTTGTCGTCGGCCGCGGGGCCTTCTGGGAGGAACCGTTCATCGGGTTTCTGCCGGAGACCTTCATCGCGTCCGGGCTCTTCGTCCTCGTCGGCTGGATAACCCTGCTCGCGACGGGGTCATGGCGGCCGGTGCCCGACTGGACCGATCGGCTCGGGCGGCTCCTGGGCGCCGGATGGATCGCCGGCATGATCCTGGACCGACTCTCCGTCTGAGGAGATCCCGGCCCCATCCGCCCTTGTCCGCTTCCGCGGTCCCGATAAAATGGGCAACCATTGAGCCTCGACTCGCGAGGGAGGATCAGCGTGCGCCTCGCCTATTTCGACTGCTTCAGCGGCATCGCCGGCGACATGACGCTGGCGGCGCTGGTCGATGCCGGCGTCGACGGCCGCGCGATCATCTCGGCCGTCGCGAGCCTGGGGCTGCCGTGCGAGCTGTCGTTCGAGACCGTGCAGCGAGGCGGTTTCCGGGCGAATTATGCCAGGGTCAAGCGCCGAGCCGGAGCACGCCCATCGCCACCTGCACCACATCGAGGCGATGATCGACAAGGGCTCGCTCACCGCCGCGGCAGAACGACCTGGCCAAGCGGATCTTCCGCCGGCTCGGCGAGGCCGAGGCCGAGGCACACGGGATCGACATCCAGAAGGTCCACTTCCACGAGGTCGGCGCGATCGACTCGATCGTCGACATCGTCGGCTCGGCCGTCGGGCTCGACCTGCTCGGCGTCGACCGGTTCGAGGCCAGCCCGATCCCGCCCGGGACGCGGCTCGGTCCGCGCGGCACACGGGCGGATGCCTCTGCCCGCGCCGGCGACGGCGACGCTGCTCAAGGGCATCCCGCTGGCCGAATCCCCGGTCGAGTTCGAGCTGACGACCCCGACCGGCGCGGCGATCGTCGTCGACGGTCGCCGAGGCGTTCGGCCCGCTGCCGCCGATGACGGTCGAGGCGATCGGCCTCGGGGCCGGGACCAAGGAGTTCCCCGAGCACGCGAACATCCTCCGCCTCTTCGTCGGCACCGCCCGCCTGCCCGCCTCGGCCGATCGCGTCTGGGTGCTCGAGACGAACCTCGACGACCTGCCGGGCGAGGTCGTCGGCTACGCCACGACGCAGCTCATGGCCGCCGGCGCGCTCGACGCCTTCGTCACGCCGATCCAGATGAAGAAGAACCGGCCGGGCGTGATGATTACCGTCCTCTGCGACGAGTCGAAGATCCCGCGACATGGAAGAGATCCTCTTCCGCGAGACGACCACGCTGGGCATCCGCCGCTACCCGGTGAGCCGGCACAAGCTGAAGCGGCAGGCCGCGGAGGTCGAGACGCCGTTCGGGCTCGTGAAGGGGAAGCTCGGCTGGCTCGAGGGCCGGCCGCCGACGTTCAGCCCCGAATACGAGGACTGCGCCCGCGTCGCCCGCGAGCAGTCCGTCCCGCTCCGCGACGTCTACCAGGCGGCCCACGCCGGCTACGCCCAGGCCCGGCCGGCCGCGCCGGCCGCTTCGCACGGACATGATCACGGACACCATCACCACGACCATTCGCATGCCCACGACCACCCCAAGGATTCGGGGTGAGTCTCCGGTCGGCCGGGAATTCGGATGCCCAGGGAGGGACGCGGTCATGACAGGGGTGTGGCAATCCGCCGCCTGCGCGGTCCTGGGGGGCGCGGCGCTGGCGGCGGCCTCCGTCGCGGTGGCCGTTGCGCGGCGGTCGCGGGCCGATTGGAGCGAGCTGGCGCGGCGGGTTGATGAGTTGTCGCTGCGGTTGCGGGCGGTCGGGACCGCAGTCTCTCCCGCAGGCGACCCCCCACCCTGCCCTCCGCCGCAAGAGGGGAGGGGGAAGACTTCTGGGCGGGCTGCAAATCAGAAACCCTCCCCCCTTGCGGGGAGGGCAGGGTGGGGGGCGGCATTAGCCTACGCCTCGACCTGCCCTCGGCCATCCCCGGACCGACTCTGATCGCCGTCCCGAGCATGGCCGTCCCCGGCTCCGAGACCATCGCGCACGACGCGGCCGAGGCCCTATCCCGCCGCTATGCCCCGATCTGGGACCTCGCCGACGCGGGCGAAGCCCCCTCAGCGATTGCTCGCACCACAGGCCAGCCGATCGGCCAGGTCGAGCTGATCCTGGCCCTCCGCCGCCAGGCCGAGGTGCCTCATGGATGACGCTCGCGAGGCCCTCGAACCGGCCGCGCGTCGCCTGCCTCGACCGCACGCGGTCGGCCGTCCTGAACGTCCTCGTCGCCGTCGGCGCGGGGATTGCGGTCAGCGGGTGGGTCCTCGGTCAGCTCGACCGGGGCGCGCTCCTCTGGGACCCCGTCATGGCCCGCCGCCTCTCGATCGTCGTCGTCGTGGCCCTGCTCCTGGCGAGTCGGATCGTCCTGCGGACGGGCTCGGGACGGGCCGCGCTCAAGGACCCGTCGACGCGGGCCGGGCGGTTCGAGCGGTCGCACGTGCTCTCGGCGATCGTCGGCGCCCTGGCCGTGCCCATCGGGTTTGCCTATAGCTGGGCCGTGAAGCCGAGGCTCGAGGATATCAGCCCATTCTGGGTCGTCGCCCTGGCGCACGGGATTCCTGGCGCTGCCCCGATCGCACGAGCTGGCCGGCTTCGACGAGCCGATCCCCGACTTCTCGAAAGGGGGAGCGGCATGACACCGACCCAGCGCACGATCCTCATCGTTTATGCCTGCCTGGCCGCGATCTGGCCAATTCGGCTGGTCGTGGTGCTGATCGTCGAGCGGCTCATCGACTATCTCACGCCCGAATCGCCGCTCTACGCCGAGCCCGACCCGCCGCTCGTCTCGGCGATCATCCCGGCCAAGGACGAGGAGGGGACGCTCGCCGAGTGCCTGCGGACGGTCTGCGCCCAGGCGCTATCCGCGCCTGGAGATCCTCGTCGTCGACGACCGGAGCACCGACGCGACGCCCGAGATCGCCCGCCGGTTCGCCGAGTCCGACCCGCGGGTCCGGGTCATCACGATCAAGGAGCTGCCCGGCGGCTGGACCGGCAAGACCCACGGCCTCCAGGCCGCCGCGACCCAGGCCCGGGGCGAGTGGTTCTGGTTCATCGACTCCGACACGCGGCACGAGCCCGACAGCCTCGCAATTGTCATGGAATACGCCCGCCGCGAGGGGGCGGCCATGGCGAGCGTCCTGCCCGAGATGCGATGCGAGACGTTCTGGGAGCGGGTCGTCCAGCCGCTGGCCGGCGTCGTCCTGATGCAGTCGTTCCCGCTGCCGATCGTGAACAACGACAGGTCGAAGCTCGCCTTCGCGAACGGGCAATACATCCTGATCGCGCGAGACGCTTATGAGGCAGTCGATGGCCACACGGGCGTACGGGACAAGTTCGTCGAGGATATCTACCTCGCCTCGCGAGTGAAGGGGGCCGGCTATCCGATCCGCGTGGCGATCGCGCGGGGGATCGGATCGACGCGGATGTATACCTCGCTACCGACGCTCGTCCGCGGCTGGTCGCGCATCCTCTACGACGCCACCCGGCGCAACCCCTGGCGGCTCGCCTGGAAGGCGATCGACCCGCTGATCTTCAGCCAGCCGGCGCACGTCGCGCTGGTCGCCGCTGTCGTCCTGCTGCTGGCCGGCGTGGGCGGGCCGTTCGCATGGTGGCTGCTCGGGATCAGCGTGCTGCACCACGCGTTCTCGCTGCTGACGCTCTGGCGACTCTATCGCCTCTCGGCCGCGGGTTGGCGCGAGGTCGTCTGGTATCCGCTGGCCGGCCTGATGATCGACTGGATCGTCGGCCGCTCGATCCGCTCGTGCCTGACCGGCCGCGTCACCTGGCGGGGCACGGCGTACGACAAGGAGCCGGTGGCGGGCGTCGTGGTGCCCGTCTCGAAGGCCGGGTAATCGCCACTTCGGTCAGCCAGGGAGGGTGAGATGCGAACGCTCCACGTGATGGCCTCGGCGACCGGCGCGATCCTCAGCCCCTTCGGACTCGTGACGGCGTTCCTCATCCTGTCGCGGTTGCTGCCCGACGTGCTTCGTCTTCCCGCTCTGGATCGCGGTCCTCATCCTCGGGGTCGTGCTCGGCGTCTTCTGCCTGTTCCACCTGACCGCGAACCGGTGGCGGCGACTCGTCCTGTCCCTCGTCTACGTGCCCGTGATACTCGCGACGACGGTCGTGTACTCCTTCTACGTCACGGGCGCGCTGAACGGCGCGTCGACCTAGGGCCGGCCGGGTCGATCGACCGCGGCGAGGAGCGTTCATGTCCGCGACGACCGTCGACGCCGACGTCCTGATCGCCCGCAACCCCTGCGACCGGCGAGCCGATCGCGCGGATCGGAAGGACGCCGCCCGACGCCGTCGCGGAGATCGCCGCCCGCGCCCGATCGGCCCAGGCCGCCTGGTCGGAGACCTCCTGGCGCGAACGATCCGCCGCGCTCGATCGCTGGCGGCACGCGATCGCCCGCGACGCCGACGGCTGGGCCCGGGCGATCCGCGACGAGGTCGGCAAGCCGATGGGCGAGGCCCTCGGCGAGGTCATCGCCTCGCTCGACGCCATCCGCTGGACGGCCCGGCACGGCCGGAAAGCCCTGGCCGACGAGCGGCTCGGCCCCGGCCTGCAGCGGTTGCTGCTCGTGCCGACCGCCCGACTCCGCTGGCGGCCGTTGGGCGTGATCGGGATGGTCGGGACGTGGAACTACCCGCTCCTGCTCAATGCGCCGCCGATCGCCCAGGCCGTCTTCGCGGGCAACGGGGTGGTCTGGAAGCCGTCGGAGCTGGCCCCGGCGCTGGGGCAGAAGCTCGCCGAGAGCCTCGCGGCGGCCGGGCTGCCCGAGGGCCTGGTCGCGACGGTGCAGGGGGGCGGCGAGGTCGGGGCGGCGCTGCGTGGCGTCGGGGATCGACAAGGGCGTCTTCACGGGCGGGATCGAGAACGGCCGGCGAGTCCTCGGGGAGCTGGGGCGCAGGGGCATCCCGGCCGTCGCCGAGCTGTCCGGCTTCGACGCCGCGATCGTCTCATCCGACGCCCCGCTCGAGCCGACGGCCGACGCCCTGGCGTGGGCCGCGTTCGTGGGCGCGGGGCAGACGTGCGTGGCCGCGAAGCGAGTCCTCGTCGTCGGCGACCCGCTGCCCTGGGCCGAGGCCCTCGCGAGGCGGGCGAAGGCCCTGCGCGTGGGCGATCCCGCGACGGGGCGATATCGACGTCGGACCGATGATCTCCGAGTCGGCCCGGGCGCGGTTCGACGCCTCGATCCGCGGCGGCCGAGGCGGCGGGGGCGCGGCTGCTCGCGGGGGGGCGGCGCTCGACGGGCCGGGCTGGTTCTACGTCGCCGACGGTCCTGCTCGCCCACGATGCCGAGCCCGAGACCGGGCTGGCCGGCTGCTTCGGGCCGGTCGTCGTGGTGCGGGGGGTGGCCTCGGGGGATGAGGCCGTGGCGGCGGCCAATGCGTCGCCGTATGGGCTCGCCGCGAGCGTCTGGGGCCGCGACCGCCGCGAGGCGCGGCGGCTGGCCAATCGGCTCGAGGTCGGCATGGTCTCGATCAACGATGCCGTGGCCCCCTCGGCCCACGCGGCCGCCCCGTTCGGCGGGGTGAAGGCGAGCGGGTTCGGGCGGACCAAGGGCGTGCTCGGGCTCCGCGAGTTCGTCCGGCCCCAGACGCTGACCGCCCGCGGACCCGGGCGGCTTCCGGCCGCAGGTCTTCCCCTACTCGGGGCGGGTCGAGCGGCTGATCGCCGGCGTGATCCGGCTCATGCACGGGCGATGACCGGACGGTCGGCTTGGGTTCCCGGGTTGGGTCCTCCTGGCGCCGAGCGAACCCGAGCGTGCAAGAAGGTGCGGCTTCGAGCGGGAAAGTCCGCCCCGGAGGGGCCTTTTCGGCGAAACGAAGCCAATTCGGCCGACGAAACGAAGCCAATTCGGCTGACGAAACGAAGCCAATCGGCCCGACGAAACGAAGCCAATCGGCCGCCGGCGGCTGGGCGGCCGCCTCACCTAGGACGGCCCGTTGCTGATCCCCTCTCCCCTTGCGGGGGAGGGTTAGGGTGGAGGGTCGAGAGGCCGAGGCCATCCCCAGGAACCCCCACCCTACCCTCCCCCGCAAGGGGGGAGGGATTCGAGTCGCGGGAGGCGGAGCGACGGGAGCGAGAACGCCGCGCCCTGGAGAAGGAAACCGCCCCATCTCGGTCGCCCGTCCCCCTTCTCGCGAACGTCCGCCCCCGCGTAAGATCGCCGGGACGAACACGATCCGGCCGGGGCGTGTCCATCCTTCCAGGACGACCGTCCGCGGGGCAGAGCGAACGAAGGACGAGCGATGCGGTTCTACATCACGACGGCGATCGACTACCCCAACAACCGGCCCCACATCGGCCACGCCCTCGAGAAGATCGGCGCCGACATCCAGGCCCGGTTCCGACGCATGGAAGGGTACGCGGTCCACTTCCTGATGGGGAACGACGAGAACACGATCAAGGTCTCCCAGCGCGCCGAGGAGCTGGGCGTCGCGCCGAAGCCGTACGTCGACGACATGGCCCGCCAGTTCCAGGAGGTCTGGAAGGCGCTGGAGATCTCCAACGACGACTTCATCCAGACGAGCGAGGACCGCCACCACCGCGGTTGTCAGGAGTTCATCCAGAAGGTCTACGACGCCGGGAGACATTTACAAGAAAGCCTACAAGGCCCTGTATTGCGACGGCTGCGAGGAGTTCAAGACCGCCGAAGGACCTCATCGACGGCAAGTGCCCCAACCACCCGAACCGGACGCTCCGCGAGCTCGAGGAGGAGAACTACTTCTTCCGCCTCTCGGCCTTCGCCGACCGCCTGCTCGCCCACTACGCGGCCCATCCCGAGTTCATCCAGCCCGAGAGCCGGCGGAACGAGATCGTGAGCCTCGTGAAGTCGGGCCTCCAGGACGTCTCGATCAGCCGCAAGGGGTTCACCTGGGGCATCCCCGTCCCGTTCGACGCCGAGCAGACGATCTACGTCTGGTTCGACGCCCTGCTGAACTACATCACAGCGATCGGCTTCGGGACGGACCAGGCACGTTTCGAATCACTCTGGCCGGCGGATGTCCACGTGATCGGCAAGGACATCACCCGGTTCCACTGCGCGCTCTGGCCGGCCATGCTGATGTCCGCCGGGCTGCCGCTGCCGAGGCAGGTCTTCGGGCACGGGTTCGTCTATCTCAAGGGTGAGAAGATCAGCAAGAGCCTGGGCAACGTCGTCGACCCGATGGACCTGATCGAGGGGTTCTCGGCCGAGGCGTTCCGGTTCTATTTCGCGAGCCAGTGCCCGTTCGGCGGCGACGGCGAGTTCACCTACGACCGCTTCGCCGACGTCTATAACTCGGCCCTGGCCGATAACCTTGGGAACCTCTACAGCCGGACGCTCTCGATGGCCGTGCGCTACTTCGAGGGCGAGCCTCGGCGACGCGTCGGCGATCGACACCACGGCCTGGCGCGCGGGGCTGGACCTCTCGGCCCTCGTCGAGGAGCTCCGCGGGCTGATCGGGGCCTTCGAGTACAACGTCGCGATCCAGCGGATCTGGTCCGAGGTCCTCGACCGGGCGAACCGGTACATCCAGGCGACCGAGCCGTTCAAGGTCGTGAAGACCGACCCCGCCGCGGCCCGCGCGATCCTCGTCAACCTCGCCGAGGCGATCCGGATCATCGCCATCCTGATCAAGCCGTTCCTGCCCCGGACGGCCGAGACGTTCTACCGCGCGTTCAACGTCGCCGACGCGCAGCCCTGGAAGTCGGTCTCGTTCGCGAACGTCCTCGAACGGCCGACCGTGGCCGACCTGAAGGTGACGGCCCCGCTCGTCAACGGGAAGCCGACGCCGCTCTTCCCCAAGATCGAGGCCAAGGCCGGCTGAGCCATAGGGCCTCGGCACGGGATGTGCTCTTCACACGCCGGGAAACGGGGGACGTCCGCGAAAAGCGTCGGACAGCCCGCCGAACGTGACATACGTTGTCTTTGAGGGACGCGGCGAGGGAACGACGCAACACGACGTGGGGCGCCCGCCGCGGCCGGATGATTCGGAACACCATCCGCTCAAGGAGAACCGAGTGATGACGACCAACCCGAGCGTGGACGTGACGCTTTCCGCCGACCTGCTCCGGCACCTCCGCGCCGAGGCTCGCGAGCTGGGAGTTCCCCTCCACTGGCTGATCGCGTCGATGATCGTCGATACCGTCGAGACGATCGAGGGATCGCCCGCGCCGGTCGCCGCCTGAGGTCAGAATCGCTCGGGTTGACCGGGCGCGGTCGGCCGCTCATGATCCGTGGGTCGGACGATCGACAGGCCCTCGGAGTCGGCCGGCGCGCCATGCCCTTCGCCCTGCCCAGCTATGCCACGCTCTCGGCGATGATCACGCCGGCGATCTTCCTGACGGCCAACGGGTCGCTGATCATCTCGACGTCGAACCGGATGTCGCGGGTCGTCGACCGGATCCGCGTGCTCAACGACCAGGGCGACAGGCTCTGCCGGGGCGGGACCGACCTGGATTTCCCCCGCGACCGGCTCGACCACGTGCATGACCAGATCCGTCGCCTGCTCTGGCGGAGCGACCGGATCCGCTTCGCGCTGGTGATGCTCTACCTCGCGTTCGGCTCGTTCGTCATGACGAGCCTCGGCCTGGGGATGGACGTGCTCTCCGGCAATCGGCTGGCCGCGCTGCCGACGGGCCTGGCGCTGCTGGGCGTCTCGCTGATGCTCGGAGCCTGCGTGAACCTCGTGCGCGAGGCCCTCGAGGCGATCGCGAGCAACCGCCTCGAGGTCCGGTTCTTCGAGGAACTCCACAAGCGGCGGATCGAGAGCGGGACGGGATGTAACTTCGGCTGACCTGGCGACGACCTCAGCCGAGCGCGAGCGCCGCGAGGAACGCGGCGGAGACCAGGCCGAGCAAGGCCAGGTGCGCGCGCCAGCCAGAAGCGGTCGTCGGCCGCGGTGCGGGGTAGGGGGGTCATGGGAAGACTCCTTCGCTGAGATCAGGGCCAGCAACGCGCATGCGGTTCGTCGCCGCGAGGGGCGTCGGCGACGCGAGGGCGTGGCGGGGCCGCGACGGGCGCACCGATGGCGCGGTCGGGCCGGTTGGCTCAGGCGAAGGGACGAGGCGGCCGTTCGAGCCGGGCCGACATGAGAGTCGGCCGGCCGGCCGGATCGTCCGTGAGGACGGCGGACGCGGGCGAGCGGGGCACGAACGCGGGTGCGTTCAGGGTGCACCACTCGCGGGGCGAGATCGGGATCGTCGACCCTGGCGGCGACGGCATGGGCCGTCCCCCGTCCGAGCAGCCCGGCCCGGAACAGGGCTCGGGGGCCCGCTCGGGCGGCAGGGCGGTCGGTCCGGGCGCCGGATCGCGAAGCGCATCGAGCTGGGCCGACAGGGACGCGCCGCGGACGACATGACGTCCGCACCCGGCCGCCTCGGCCCGGGCCGTTCCGACCAGGACGATCCCCAGGGACAGGGCGAACGCCGTGGCGAGATAACGCCCGTTGAGAGCGATCGAGATGCTCGTCCGCGGGAGAGCCACGCGACGACTCCGCGAGGGGAAATGATCAGGCCAACCTTACCCATCCACGCCACCGCGATCAAGGCGGAAAAAGCAATGAATCCGCGGCGGATCTCGCGGATCGGATGCGCATGCGACGCCGATCGCGTGGGGCAGGGCCATGCGGCCCGCATGATCGGTCCGACCCGCACGTCCGCCCCGCGCCCGCGCGCTCTCGCTCTCCCGGGCGGGTCGCCCGGTCCGATGCTCAAGGGGGATCGTCAGGATGGCACGGATGGCCGGCCCGTCCAGGGAGGGTACGTCGATGGCACGCCGCGCGCGTCGATCGTGGAAGCCGGAGCTGGCACGCCTCGAGTCGCGGGACGTGCCGACGGTCGTCTCGCCGCTGGCGTTCAACGCCGCCGGGCTGAAGGCCCAGCAGGCGCAGGAGCGTGCCCTCAGCGCCGTGCTCTCGAACGCGCCGCCGGCCACGGCGTCCGCGCCCATCGACCAGGCGTCGAACTCGCCCTATCTCGACCCGGCGACGCTCACGCCCAAGGGCCTGCGGATCGCGACCTTCAGGGCGGTCAACACGGGCCCGTACGCGGTCACGACCCCCGTTTACAATTCCCTGACGAAGTCGCTGACGTTCATCGGCCGGATCGGATCGAACCAGTTCCTCCACGGCACGCTCGTAATGCGGATCCAGATCGGCAAGGACGGCTCAGCATCCGGCTTCGCCGCCCTCCGCAACCGCAACGTCTCGGCGACGGGCTCCGTCCTCGGGCTCGACATGGGAGACTTCGCGCAGAACGTGACCGGCCCGGGTCAGGGCGTCCCGACCACGTTCGACGCCCTCGGCCGGCCCGTGCGGATCCCCTTCAACATCGATAACAACATGAGCGGCGGCGTCTACTCCGGCGCCTACGGCCAGGGATTCGCGACGATCACCTACACGGCCAACGGCCATTCGAAGAACAGCGCCGGCGGCGCGACCATCACCTTCAGCGGGCTCGTCATGCCCAACAACGTCTCGGACATCACGGCGTACGACCTCGGGAAGTTCAACTGATCCGGGTCGCGGCTGCGTCCTTCGCCGCGCGGGCCTGTCGCGGCGTCCACTTGGGATTGACCGACGACGTCGCCGGGCTAGAGTGTCCCGGGCCCGCTGCCGACCCGGGGATGGATCCGATGCGCGACCGGCTTGCTGCCACGACGACCGATGCCGAGCCCGGTCGCCGGCGGAGGCGGATCGCGCGGGCGGCCCTGGCCGTTGCTCTTCTGGCCGCCGTCGCGTTCATCGGATACTTCCGCCGCCCTCTGCTCGAGGGAAACCGCGGAGTTGTGGACGCCGGCCTCGTCTATCGCGCGGCGCAGCCGTCGGGCGACGTCGCGCGGCTGATCCGCGCGGAAGGGCTTGCCTCGATCGTCAATCTCCGGGGCGGCGGGCCCGACGACCCGTGGTACGTGGCGGAGGTCGGGGCCGCGCGGGCGATGAAGGTCGACTTCTACGACCTGCCGATGAGCGCGACCCGGCGGCCATCCCGCCGCGAGATGCTCGGCGCTCCTCGACGTGTTTGCGCGGTGCCGGTATCCGCTCCTGATCCACTGCAAGAGCGGCGCCGACCGGACGGGCCTGGCCTCGGGCCTCTACCTCATGGCCCGCCGCGGCGTCGACCCCGTGCGGGCCGAGTCGGCCTTCACGCTCTCTCATGCCCACATCCCGCTCTTCGGCCCCGAACGGCTCCACGAGCCGTTCCGCGAGTACGCCGGGTGGCTCGCCGCGAACGGGCTCGATCACACGCCCGAACGGCTGCTCGATTGGGTCCGCAAGGAGTACCGCGCGGACGATCCCGCCGTCGCGATGGAGCCGGTGCGACCCGGCCCGCGGGCGCGTCGACAGGCGGCGAGGCCCGACGAGCCGACGGCCCGGCGGTGAGCGTTGGCTTGCCGGAGCGGTGCCCCGCGCCTATCGTTTCGGGTGACGACGCCGAATCGAGCCGTGTGGCCACGTCGACAGGGCGTCGCGGATCGGGAAGGATCGCACCCCATGCGCCGCGCCCTCTTCGGATGGTTCCTCCTCGCCCTCACGGCGTCGTCGCGGGCCGATGATTTTCCCAGGGACCTTGTCCACTGGAAGCCCCGACCTGAGGCCGCGATTTTCGCGGGGGAGGGGAACGACGCGTGGGACAGGAAGATCCGCGAGCGCGGCTGGATCCTCCGCGACGGCGACACGTACCACCTCTGGTACACCGGCTACAACGACTCGCGGACGAAGGATCGTCTGCTCGGCCACGCGACGTCGGCCGACGGCGTGACGTGGAACCGCGACCCGGCGAACCCGCTCGTCAAGGGGGACTGGGTCGAGGACGTCTGCGTCGTCCGGGCGGACGGAGCCTACTGGATGTTCGCCGAGGGCGCGGGCGACATCGCCCACATGCTGACCTCGCCCGACGGCAAGACCTGGACCGAGCTGGGGCCGCTCGACATCCGCAAGGCCGACGGCTCGCCGATCTCGCCCGGGCCGCGCGGGACGCCGACGGCGTGGGTCGAGGGCGGCGTCTGGTACCTCTTCTACGAGCGCGGAGATCAGGGCATCTGGCTCGCCAGGTCGCGCGACCGCAAGGTCTGGACCAACGTCAAGGACGACCCCGTCCTGGCGATGGGGCCCGAGCCCTACGATAAGGCCGCGGTCGCGTTTAATCAGATTATCAAGAGAGACGGGGTCTATTACGCGATCTACCACGCCAACAGCGAGCGGCCCTGGAAGGACTGGACGACCTGCCTCGCCAGGTCGCGCGACCTGGTCCACTGGGAGAAATACCCGGGCAATCCGATCGTGGGCAACAACTGCTCGAGCGGGATGATCGTCGACACGCCCGCCGGGCCGCGGCTTTACACGATGCATCCCGACGTCCGCCGCTTCGAGCCAGCGCCGGATCAGCGATAGAGCACGCCGACCCGGCGGCGGTAGTCGTCGTAGGTCTCCTCGAAGATCCTCGCGGCACGCTCGGCCCCGACGTGGCATGCCGCGGTCAGCACGGATGGCGGCTTCCCCAGCTCCACCAGGCGGCGGGCGGTCTCCGCCTTCAGCAGGTTGATGACCACGCACCCCGAGACGCTCGAGATCGGCGCCACCGGGCTCTCCAGGTCGTCGACCCAGACGGCCGCGTCGCCGGCCGGGGCGTGCTGGTCGAGCACGAGGTCGGCGACGTCGGCGAGCTTCCGGCCCGACTCGTGTTTTGACGTCGACACCGCGGCGTGGGCGAGCGAGGTCAGGGCGACGACGAACATGCCGGACCGCCGCGCCTCAAGGGCCACGTCGATCGTGACGGCGTTGCAGCCGCTCGTCGAGATGGCGAGCAGGACGTCGTCGGGCGAGGTGACGAAGTTCCGCCAGAGCACGGGGCCGAAGCCCTGGACGTTCTCCAGGAACATCGCCTGCCGCTGGCCGTTGGCCCCGACGACGGGGTTGTGATAGGTCATCGAGAGCTCGACGATCGGGTGGAACCCGGGGAACGACCCGTAGCGCGGGAACATCTCCTCGACGGCCATCCGCGAGTGGCCCGTGCCGAAGACGTGGACCAGCCTGCCGGCCGCGATCGCCCGGGCGAACCGCTCGGCGGCGCGGCGGATCGGGTCGAGCATGTCGGCCTCGATCGCGTCGATGGCGGCTCGGGCGGCGGCCAGATACTGGGCGAGGGGGTTCGGTCAGGATCGAGGGCTTCGTGCTGCCGGTTGATCCGTCTCCGAGAGGCACCACCCGCCGTCGACGGCCAGGATCGCGCCGGTGACGAACCGCGACGCGGGCTCGCAGAGGTAGAGGGCGGCCTCGGCGACATCCTCGGGCCGACCGGGCCCGAGGCGAGGGGCTGCTTGGTGCGGAGGTAGTGGAGATACGTCGGATTCGTCGTCGAGCGCGCGGCCATCGGGGTGTCGATCAGGCTCGGGACGACGAGGTTGAAGCGGATGCGATGCGGGGCATAGGTCGCCGCGGCGCTGAGCGTCATCGAGCGAAGGGCGCCCTTCGCGGCGGAATAGGCGAACGTGTTGAAGAGCCGGGGCGAGGGAGACTGGCCGAGCACGGACCCCGTGTTCACGACGACGCCTCTCAGGCCGACGTCGTCCAGCGGCTGGGCGAGCATCTGCCGGACCGCCGCGCGATTGGTCAGGAACACGGAGCGGGCGTTGGCGTCGAGCGTGCCGTCCCAGCCGTCGTCGGTGCAGGCGTCGAGCGGGCCGTCGCCGAACGGGCGGCCGCTCATTCCGGCCACGTGGAAGAGGACATCGAGCCGGCCCCCGAGGATCTCCACCGCGCGGGGGACAAGGCCGGCGATGGCCTCGCGATCGGCCAGATCGGCGACGAGCGCCGTGACGCCGCCGAGCCCGGCCAGTTCACGGCTCGCGAATTCGGCCGAGCCGTCGGCGCGGCCGGAGACGACGAGCTTTGCTCCCTCCTGGAGGAACCGTCGGGCCGTCGCCAGGCCAATGCCGCCGGTCCCGCCGACGATCAGGCAAGCGCGGCCCTCCAGGCGACCCCGGCGATCATGCTGCACCTTGCTGCCCCCGTCCGGCATGAAATCCGAACATTTCCACCGATCACGATAGGTGCTTAATGGCCGAGTCGTCCCGCACTCCCGATCTCACCGCCTGGTCAGGGTGGTTCGGCCGGATCCTCACGGACGCCGACCACGCGAGCGAGCCGAGCAGGCCGAGGAAGCCGAAGACCGTGACGACCTTCCCGATCGCGAACGAGCGGGGCCGGTACTCGTAGACGAGCCGGTGTTTGCCCGCGTCGACCGCCGCGCCGCGCATCATGCGGTTGGTTCGGATGATGGTCGCGGGCTTGTCGTCCACGGTCAGGGTCCAGCCGGGATAGAGGGCGTCGGCGAGGACGACGACGCCGGGTCGTTCCAGCGTGACATCGAGCTCGGCCCGCTCGGGCGACGGATAGCGGACGGCGACGGTCTCGCTCGCCCCGACCGCGCCGCCGGGGTGGAAGCGGGCGAGCGAGTTCGTGTCCTCGACCTCGACCCAGGCCACTCGGCTCGGGTCGTAGACGTGCCGGGTCGGGTCGTTCCAGAGGGGGTCGGCGGCGTAGAGCATCTCCTCCATCGGGCCCGAGCGGACCTGGCGGCTCAGCCCCTCGATGGGGCTGAGGAACTTGAGGTCGTGGACGACCCAGGCGCGCGGCATGGGGGCGCGGTTCCGGAGGATCTGGACGTCCTCGCTCAGGAGCTGCTCCTCGCGGAGCCTGGCGCCGTCGGGGCCGTCGAAGCTTCCCGGTTTGGGATAGATCGTCTCGGTGTCGAGGAGGAATGAGGCGATCCCCCGGTCCGGATTCGTCGGCGCGGGGATGCCGGGAAGGATAAAGTACCGGGTGTTCCACATGTCGAAGCCGCGGCGCGGATAGTAGACGATCCGCTCGTCCGGGTTCTTCGGATTGATCCGGCTCGCGATCGCCCGGTCGGGCAGGACCGTCCAGGGCGAGAAGAACCACTCGTAGTCGTAGAGCTCGGCGACCCCGTGCGTCAGCGTGTATTCGACGCCGTACGGCAGGCCGTACTTCGGCTGGAGGGTGTCGCGTTCCCAGCGGACGAAGTCGGCGTAGCGATTCGGCGAGCCGACCTTGCGCCACCGATCGGGCTTCCAGATCGGCACGCGATGGACCCGGTAGGGTCCGGGCGAGGGCGAGGCCTTCTCGGCCTCGGCGATGAGGCTGAGGGCCTTGGGGACGCGCTCGAAATCGGCCTGGTCGGTCGTGGCCACGAGCCGCCTGTTCGCCAAGCCGAGGTCGAGCGCGACCAGGAGGACGAGCGCCGCCCGGGCCATCGCCGGCGACCTGCGCCACGCCGAGACGACGACAAGCAGCGCGGCCAGGGCGCACGAGGCGTGGAGGGCCGCCCCGAAGATGTCATCGAACGTGCCCTGCGGGTCGAGCGGGCCGAAGATCGTCGACGAGTCCACCGAGGCGAACGCCGCGACGATCCGCCCGCGCGCGAGGCCGACGCCGGCCCCGACGGCCGCGGCAATCCCCAGGAGCGCGGTCGCCCATGCGATGGCCGCCCGCCGGGCGCCGGACTCGAGCCGGTTCCAGCCGTGGCCCGCCAGGACGGCCAGCGCCAGGGTCGTCAGCGTGAGGAGCTTGCTCGGATAGCGGAACTGGTGGAAACCGGGAATGGCCACCGAGAGCAGGTGATAGAGGCTGCCGTCGCCATCGCGAAGGAAGCCGTCGGTGCGGATCGAGTTGGTCGGCGAGGGGTCGTGAGGGCCGATGAGCCGGGCCGCGGGCTCGACGTAGCGCGCGAGCCAGATCGGGCTGGCGAACTCGCCGAAGCTCGCCAGGAGCGAGATCACGGCGATCCCCTTCATCCACTTCCGCCACGGCGGCGCATCCCGTCCGCCGAGGCCGACCAGGGCCAGGGCCAGCACCGCGGCACCCGTGTAGAGCGAGTCCACCCAGATCTTGTGATTGTCCGTCGGCGGGACGAGGTTGAGCCACAGGCGGTTCGTCCGGTCCATCGTGCCGAAGACGTTGGGGAAGAGCAGCTCGGCCGTCCGGTAGGGCTCGAGGCTGAACGGGTAGATGTCGTGCGTCCCCTCCTCGGCGGCGCGCCCGGTCCGGCCGGTGAACTCGATGACCGGCAGCAGCTGCGCCGCCGCCAGCGCGCCCGCCATTGCCGCTGCGATCAGGAGACCCGCGAGGCGCCGGCCCAACGACGCGGCGCTCGGCCTGCCGCGACGCCAGCGCTCGAACAGCACGAATCCCCCGATCATCCAGCACGCCGCGACGAGCCACGGGACCCACCGATTCCACCAGAACGTCGGGACGGGGACCTTCTTCGGTCGGTAGATCGGGAGGTAGTAGGCGAGCCAGAGCGTTACTCCGACCCACACCACCAGGGCCAGCGCGGCTGCGAGCGCGAAGGCGACCCGATGTCGGATGGCCGGCGTGGTCGTCCGCGTCTCGGACCTCACAAGGACGAACGCATAAACCCCGGCACAGAGCCCGACGAGGTAGGCCGCCTGGGGGTCGCCGCCCAGGACCTGCATCGCCAGTGCGATCCCGAGCGCCGGGATCGCCCACGCCCGCCCCCGACGGAGCCATGCGTCGACGGCGAGAAAGGCCCACGGCAGCCATGCCGCGCCGACGAGGTAGATGATATTGCAGTACTGGAAGAGCACCGGGCCGCCAAACGCGTAAGCTGCGCCCGCGACGACCGACCCGGTCGGACAGATGCCCAGCCCGCGGGCGAGCGCGGCGGCGCCTGCGAGGGCCAGGAGTGTGTGTGCGATGACATAAACCCGCGCCGCCAGCGGATACGGCAGGACGCGGTAGATCAGCTTTCCGGGGTAGAGCACCGCCGCCGTCGGGTTGCCCAGGAGCGGCATGCCGCCGTTCTCCTCGAGCTCCCAGAGCGGCCAGCGCCCGGCGTCCCACTCGGCCTCGACGCGCTGATACAGCGGATAGTAATAGTGCGCGGCGTCGCGGAAGGCGAACTGCTGACCGGCGATCGCCGGGCCGAAGCAGAGGCCGACGAGTAACGCCAGCGCCGCGAGCGACGCCAGCCCGAGCGAGAGACGTGGCATGACGAGGAAATCCCGGGACGTCGCGGGACGTAGGATGGAAAATGATGCCCGAGCCGCCCGCCGGACATCGTAGCATGCGGGGGCGTCGCGCGAGAAAGTCTCCGACCTGGCCCGCATCGGTCAGGTCAGTCGCCGGGCGCCGCGGGACGCCCACGCGACGCATCCGCCCAGGGCGAGCAGCCCGACGATCGACACCACGCCCCCGAGGCGGAAGGATTGCGGCCTGTACTCGTAGACGAGGCGATGGCGGCCTGAAGGTACCGCCGCGCCCCGCATCATCCCGTTGGCGCGGAGGATCGCGGCGGGCTCGCCGTCGAGAGTCAGCGTCCACCCTGGATAATGGACGTCGGCGAGGATGACCAGCCCGGGCCGATCCAGGGTCGTCTCGAGCTCGACCCGTTGCGGCGTGACCTGGCGGACGGCCACGCGCCTCGCCGATCCCCGGCGCCCCGCCTGGACGGAACGCGGCGAGTGAGGCCGGGTCGTCGTGCTCGACCCAGGCGATCCGACGCGGGTCGAGGCTCACGCGCGTCGGATCGAACCAGAGCCGGTCGGCCGGGTAGAGCATCTCGTCCATGAGCTCGGCGGCCCGTGCCGCGTCGCCACGGTCGACCGGCGGGATGACCCGCGCGTCGTGGACCACCCAGGCGCGGGGGAACGCCGTGCGATTCCGGTAGATCTGCATATCCTCGTCGCGGAGCCATGCGGCGCGGCGCTTCGCCCCGTCCGGCCCGTCGAACGAGCCGGGTCTCGGATAGATCGGCTCGGCCTCGGGCAGGAACGACGCCACGCCCCTGGCGAAGTCCGACCAGGTCATGAAACCGGGGAGCACGAAATAGCGGGTGTTCCACAGGTCGAAGGCACGCCGGGGGTAGTAGACGACCCGTTCGTTCGGCTTCTCCAGGCCGAGGGCGCGCCCCATGTCGGCGGTGGCGCGGAACGTCTTCGGGGCGAAGAATCGCTCGTAGTCGCGAAGCTCGGCCACGCCCTGGGTGAGGGTATAGGACATCCCGTAGCCCAGGCCGTACTTCGGCTCGAGCGTGTCGCGCTCCCACCGGAGCATCTCGGCGAACCGACGGGGACTGCTGGTCTCCTTCCAGCGGTCCGGAGACCAGTAGGGCATCCGATGCACGCGGAACGGACCGCCGGCCCCCGCGGCCTTTTCGGCCTCGGAGATGATCGCGGCGGCCTGGGGGATGCGGTCGAACTCGGCCTGATCGACGGTGAACACCAACCGGCGATTCGCCAGGCCGATGTCGGCCGACGTGGCGAGCAGGAGAAACGTCCGGGCGAGGCCCGGCCATCGTCGCGAGGCCAGGATGGCCGCGAGGACCGCCGCGGCCGCCGCCGCGCCGTGCAGGGTCGAGCCGAACAGGTCGGCGAACGCGCCCTCGCGGTCGAGCGGGCCCCACATGCCGGCGCCCGGCTCCGTCGCGAAGAAGGCGAGCAATCGCGACCGCCCGACCTGGACGAGGACCGCTCCGACCAGGCCGAGCAGGAGGAAGGCGCCGGCCCATCGCAGGCCTGCACGGGTCTCGCCGGCCTCGACGCGATCCCAGCCGAGCCCGGCGAGCACGGTGAGGGCGAGGACCGTCAGCGTCAGGAGTTTGCTCGGATAGCGGAAGCTCCGGAAGCCCGGGACGGCGGCGGAGAACAACTGATAGAGACTGCCGTCGCCGTCCCGGAGGTAGCCGTCCGGACGGATCGCGCCCGAGTCGGGCGGGTCGTGCGGGCCGAGCGTGCCGACCGCCGCCCCGAAGTTGCGGGCGACCCAGACGGGCCCGGCGAATTCCCCCATGCTCAGCAGGAGCGAGACGCCCGCGATCCCGGCCATCCATCCCCGCCACGCCGGGACGCGCCGGCCTCCGAGCCCGACCAGGGCCAGCACGCAGATCGTCCCGCCCACGTAGAGCGACGGGGCCCAGAGCCGGTGGCTCCGCGTCGGCGGGATCAGATTGAGCCAGAGGCGATTCCCGCGATCCACCGAGCCGAAGAAGAAGGGGAAGGCCATCTCGACCACGCGATAGGGCTCGAGGCTGAAATAGTACGTGTCATTCGAACCCGTCTCGGAGACTCGGTCGGATCGGCCGATGTATTCGGCGACCGGAAGGAGCTGCGCGGCCGCCAGCGCCGCGGCGAGTGCCGCCGCCGCGACCAGTCCCGCCAGCCGCGGTCCCAGGGACACCGCCCTCGCCTTCCCGGCCCTCCAGCCGAGAACGACCGCGAGCCCCGCCCCGGCCCAGAGGGCGGCCACGACGGTCGGGACCCAGCGGTTCCAGCCGAACATCCGCATCGGAGGACTCTTCGCCCGGAGCCCCGGCAGATAGGAGGCGAGGACGACCGTGGCGGCGATCCAGGCAGCGATCGCGGCCGTTGCGGCGACGACGATCGCGGCCGTCCGCCAGCCGGTCCGGCGCTGATCGCCGGCGCGACCGAGGAGGATCGCATACGCCCCGCCGCAGAGGCCCTCGAGGTAGGCGAGCTGGGGATCGCCGCCGAGGACCTGCATCGCCAGGACCACCGCCAGCCCCGCGATCGCCCCGCGACGCCCGCGGCGCAGCCATGCGTCGAGCGCCAGGAAAGCCCAGGGCGCCCACGCCGCACTGACCAGATAGACCAGGGTGCAATACTGGAACAGGACCGGGCCGCCGAAGGCATAGCCGATGCCGGCGACGGCCGCACCCGTCGCGCCGATGCCGAGCGACCTGGCGAGGGCGACCATCCCCGCGAACGCCAGGAGCGTATGCGCGATCACATAAACGCGGGCCGCGAGGGGATAGGACAAGGCCCGGTAGATCAGCTTGCCCGGGTAGAGGACGGCCGCCGTGGGGTTGCCCAGCAGGGGCATCCCGCCGTTCTCCTCGGCCTCCCAGAGCGGCCACCGGCCGGCGTTCCACTCGTCCTCGACCTTCTCGTAGAGCGGATAGCAGTAGTGCGCCACGTCGCGGAAGGCGAACTGCTGGCCGGCGATCGCCGGGCCGAAGCACAGGCCGACGAGCAGCACGAGGCCGACCGCGCATGCGCCGACCGGTGCCATGCGAGACATGAGGACATTCCCGGGACGTCACAGGCCGTCGGGTGCGGGCGCACCTCGATCACCGCGAGGACGATCCTAGCACGCAGGGACCGCCGGGCGTCTGAGATCTCCGCTCGGACTCAGTGACCGATGACGCCGTGCGGGTCGTCGATCTCGGCCCGGGCCGGCGGCGACGGGGGCGTCAGCGCGGCGCGGGGGTCGGGGGACTTGCCGTCGGGGCCGGGCGGGAGCGTCGGGCAGGGCCACCTTCGTCTCCTCGCCGGTCAGGGCCTTCATGAACTCGACGACGTCGGCCTTCTCCTGCGCCGAGAGGTTCAGCGGCTTCATGTCCTTGTCGAGGTGCGGGTTCCGGTTGCCGCCCTTGTTGTAGAACTCGACGACCGCCTCCAGCGTCTTCTCCGACCCGTCGTGCATGTAGGGGCCGGTGCGGGTGACGTCGCGGACGGTCGGCGTCTTGAACGAGCCGATGTCCGAATCGTTCTTGCCGCCGATGGGGGCGATGACGAAACGGCCGAGGTCGTCGAACTTGCGGGACTTCTCGTCCCATCCGACGCCGAGGTTGTGGAACTGCTCGTCGCTGAAGTTGGCCCCGGCGTGGCAGGAGGTGCAGTTGGCCTTCTTCAGGGTCACGCCGTGCTGGAAATCGTCGTCCTGGCGGAGCCTCAGGCCGAAGAGGACCATGCCGCGCTTCTGCGCTATCGGAGAGGACCTTGAGCGACTCGGGGCTGTCTCCCTGGTCGTAGCGGTCGTACGCGGAGTTGCCGCTCAGCACCGTCCGCTCGAACGCCGCGATGGCCTTGGCCATGCCGTCGAGGGTGACGTCCGTCCCGAAGACCTTGCGGAACTGGTCGCGGTAGCCCGGGATCGTCCGGAGCCGCTCGATGATCTCCTTGTACGACTGGTCGCCCATCTCGATCTTGTTCTGCACGGGCCCCTGCGCCTGGCCCTCGAGCGACGGGGCTCGGCCGTCCCAGAACATGGTCAGGCCGTAGACCGTGTTCAGCACCGTGGGCGCGGCCCGCGAGCCCTTCTGGCCCTTGATGCCGATCGAGCCGGCGAGGTTGTCGGTCCACCCCTTCTCGGGGTTGTGGCAGGTGGCGCAGCTGACGGTGCCGTCCTTCGAGACGCGGGCGTCGAAGTAGAGCTGCTTGCCCAGCTCGACCTTGCCCTTGGTCATCGGGTTCGAGAGCGGGATCTTGCCGTTATACGCCGCCTCGTTGAAGCCGAGCGGGGGCTTGATCGCGATCGGCTCGTCCTTGATGAGCGACGGGTCGGCCGGCAGCCAGAGGTAGGGCAGGGGAGTCGGCCCTTCGCTCGCCTCGCCGCCCTTGACCTCCTCCTTGACCACGTCGATGAGCTGCTTCGGGTCGACGGGGCGGTCGGGCGTGACGGTGACGGGCGTGTCGGCCCGGGCCTTCTGGGAGACGTCGCCCTGGTTGGCCGGACGCGTCTCCTGCGCGGCGGAGCCAGCCGCCGGCGCGGGGACATCGGCGCGCGGGCCGGCGGCGCTAGGCGGCGTGACCCGCGTCGCCCCGGGGTTGCCCTCGAAGCAGCCGAGGGCGGCGAGGGGACAGAGGCCGAGGGCCAGGGCCAGGATTCTCCGGGGGCTCGTCATCGGCGGGGCTCCAGCCTTGGGGAATTCCGCGGTGCGGGGCGGGCGCACACCGTCTTTGTTCGGTCCCGGTTTGCGCACCGGGACTCTTCAGGAGGGTACATGGCCGAAATCGGTTCAACCGGCCGCGCGGGGGCTCATTTCTTGCCGGCGACGAGCTTCTCGGCGTTGCGCTGGGCGGCGTCGACAAGGTCGTCCCAGTGGCGGCCCATGTAGCTGGGCGGGCCGCCCTTGACGGCCACGGCGTGGGCGGCCAGCGTCGTGTCGATCATGTCGATCGCGTCCCACGGGCAGACCTGGGCGCAGTGCTTGCAGCCGATGCAGCGGTCGAGGTCGACGTCGCACCAGGTCTGGAGGCTCGGGTGCTCCTCGCCGGGCACCTTGTAGATGCACTCGACCGGGCAGACCTCGAGGCAGGCCTCGCAGCCGGTGCAGCCGTCGGCGTGGATCACCGCCAGGATCTTCGGGACGACCTTGCGGGGCTTGCCGGCGAGTGAGGCCATGACTGGTTATCCCGAGGAATGAGGTCGGCGTCGGCCGCGATCAATAATCATTATCGACCGGCGGCCGGTCGGGGTCAAGGACGATGCGAGACATCGCGGCGCCCGGGGTCGCGGCCCCGACCGGGCCCCGTCCCGCACCGAGCGGGGAACGAAAGGCATACGCTCGGGTTCGCTCCGCGGCCCGGGCCACCTGAACCCGGGTTCCCGACGGACGCCCCAGGCATCGCGCCGCGCGATTCGGTGCTTGACGCGCATGTTATAGTAACCCGTTTGGAACGGGACTGCCCAGCCGATCCTCCGGGGGGACCATGGCCAAGCACATCTTCGTGACCGGCGGCGTGGTCAGCTCGCTGGGCAAGGGGCTTGACCTGCGCGTCGATCGGGATGCTCCTGGAGCGTCGCGGCCTGCGGGTCCGGCTCCAGAAGTTCGACCCGTACATCAACGTCGACCCCGGCACGATGAGCCCGTACCAGCACGGCGAGGTCTACGTCCTCGACGACGGCTCCGAGACCGACCTCGACCTCGGCCACTACGAGCGGTTCACCAACGCCCCGCTCACGAAGCAGTGCAACTACACGACCGGCAAGATCTACCTCTCGGTCATCCAGAAGGAGCGCGAGGGCAGCTTCTACGAGGGGCGGACGGTCCAGGTCATCCCCCACGTCACCGACGAGATCAAGGCGGGCATCCACAGCCTCGCGCCGCGACGACGTCGACGTCGTCATCACCGAGATCGGCGGGACGGTCGGCGACATCGAGGGCCTGCCGTTCCTCGAGGCGATCCGCCAGTTCGCGCTCGACGTCGGCCGCGAGAATTGCCTGTACATCCACCTGACGCTCGTCCCCTACCTGAAGGCCGCGGCCGAGCTGAAGACGAAGCCGACGCAGCACTCGGTGGGGGCGCTCCGGGCAGATCGGCATCCAGCCCGACATCCTCATCTGCCGGACCGAGCATCCGATCTCCGCAGGACGAGCAGCGACAAGATCGCGCTGTTCTGCAACCTCGACCGCAAGGCCGTGATCGAGGAGCGGGACCGGGAGTTCTCGATCTACGAGGTCCCCCTCAGCCTCGTCAACAACGGGCTCGACGACCTGATCGTCAAGCGGCTCGGCCTGAAGGCGAATCCGCTCAATATCGACGACTGGCGCGAGCTGGTCGAGCGGATCAAGAAGCCGAAGTACGAGGTGACGATCGCCATCGTCGGCAAGTACATGAAGCATCGCGACGCGTACAAGTCGGTGTACGAGTCGCTCGACCACGCCGGGATCGCCAACCACGCGCGGGTGCTCGTCCGCCGGGTCGAGGCCGAGGACATCGAGCGGATGGGCGCCGAGAACATCCTGGCCGGGGTCGACGGCGTGCTCGTCCCGGGCGGGTTCGGGATGCGGGGGATCGAGGGGAAGATCGAGGCGATCGGCTACGCCCGGCGCAAGAAGATCCCGTTCTTCGGCATCTGCCTCGGCATGCAGTGCGCGGCCATCGAGTTCGCCCGGACCGTGCTGGGCCTGGCCGACGCCAACAGCACCGAGTTCGACACGGCCACCCACAACCCGGTCATCGCGCTGATGGCCGACCAGAAGTCCGTCACCGAGCGCGGCGGGACGATGCGGCTGGGCCTCTGCCCGTGCGTCCTGACGCCCGGCTCGCACGCCCACGAGGCCTACGGCCGCGACGAGATCGGCGAGCGGCACCGGCACCGCTTCGAGTTCAACAACGACTATCGCCAGCGGTTCGAGGACGCGGGCTTCGTCGCCGACCGGCATCAGCCCGGACGGTCAGCTCGTCGAGATCGTCGAGCTGACGGACCACCCGTGGTTCCTCGCCGTCCAGTTCCACCCCGAGTTCCTGTCGAAGCCGACGGCCGCACACCCGCTCTTCCGCGAGTTCGTCGCCGCGTCGCTGCAAGCGCAGGGAGGCGTCCGCGCTCGGAGAGCGAGGCCGCGATGAGCCGAGAACCTCGACCGGGAATGTCGTCCGCGACTTCGCCACGGGCGAATGGGTCGCGATCCGGGTCGAGGACGGTCGGTTCGCCGAGGTCGAGCCCGCCGCCCGCGTCGTCTTCGGAACGACGACCTGGATCGCGCCGGCGTTCTGGGACATCCAGACGAACGGCGGCCTGGGGATGTCCTTCTCGAGCCCGGATGTCACGCGTCGACCTCGTTGCTGCGTTGATCGTCGCCAATGCCCGCCGCGGCGTGGCCCGGTTCTGCCCGACGCTGATCACGGCGCCATTCGCGGCGATGCGGCACGGCGTCGCCACGATCGCCGCCGCCTGCGAGCAGGACCCGAAGATCGACCGGATGGTCCTCGGCATTCACCTCGAAGGGCCCGCGATCTCGGAGCGTGACGGCTACCGGGGCGCCCACCCGCTCTCGGCCGTCCGCGACCCGGACTGGGACGAGTTCTGCCGGCTCCAGGACGCGGCGAAGGGCCGGATCATCCTGGTCACGCTCGCCCCGGAGCGTCCCGGCGCGATCCCGTTCATCGAGAAGGCCGTGCGGGCCGGCGTGACGATCGCGCTGGGGCATACGGCGGCCGACGCCGGCGACGATCGGCGACGCCGTCTCGGCCGGCGCGCGGCTCGCGACACACCTCGGCAACGGGATCGCCTCGCCGCTGCCCCGGCATCCCAACCCGATCTGGAACCAGGCCGCCGACGACCGGCTGTTCGCCTCGTTCATCGCCGACGGCCATCACGTCGATCGCGCGACGCTCCGGGTCCTGCTCCGCGCCAAGGGCCCGTCGCGCTCGATCCTCGTCAGCGACGCCAGCCCGCTCGCGGGCCTCGCCACCGGGGCCGTACGGCGAGTGGGACGTCGACCCGTCGGGCAAGATCGTCGTGGCCGGGACGCCGTATCTCGCCGGCTCGAACCGGGACCTGCCGTTCGCGATCAACGAGGTTCTCGCGGCCGACCCGGGCTCTCGCCGGCCGACGTCCTGGCGATGGCCACGCGCAACCCGGCACGGCTGCTCGATCGCGACGAGCCCCGGATCGCGGTCGGCCTGCCGGCGGATCTACATCACGTTCCGGCTCGAGGACCGGGTGTTCGAGCTCGTGTCGACGCACGTCGGGTCTTCGTAGGGTCCGCTGTGCAGAGGTCTTCGACGGGAGGCCGAATCGAAGACGCTCCGCACAGCGGACGCTACGGAGCGCATGAAGAACCCCGCCCGGACGATGCCGGGCGGGGTCGGTTGGAACAGCGTCGGGCCCGATCGCTCAGGCCGTCTTGGCCGGGTCCTGGCCGTCGATCCAGTCGCCCTCGAGCTTCTGGTAGCCCGGCGGCGTCGAGGGTCGAGCCCTCGAGCGGGTCGGCCTTCCAGCCCATGACCTGGTCCGGCTTGCCGCGCTCGTGGCTGATCTTCTCCCACTTCTTGGCCCAGCGCGTCGTCGGCCTCGGAGACCTTGCCGGTCTCCTTGTCGAAGAAGTAGGCCTTGCCGTCGCGGTAGGAGTCGACGCCGAGGTTCACCGTGGCGATCGCGGCGTAGCCGAGCTCGGCCGGGCAGAGGGTCTCGGGGTTCCGCGAGCGGATGCACTCGATGAAGTGGTCCCAGAGGGCGCGGGTGTCGCCGTCGCCGTCGGCGTTGAAGTCGGCCGTGACGAGCTCGCCGCCCTCGCCCTTGTTCTGGCCCGGAGGGGCGGGCCGGCCGCTCGATCTTCTGCGGGACGATCCGGAACCCGTCGTCGGCCCTCGAACATGATCGTCGCCGGTGTGGCCGCGGATCACCTCGCCGAGCTGGACGTCGTTGCACATCGTCGCCGAGATGATGACCTGGCAGCCCTCGTCGTAGTCGGCGACGACCGTGGCCACGTCGGGCACGTCGCGGCCGTCATACTCGAGGTAGAGCCCGCCGCCGCCGACCACCCGGCGCGGGAAGCGGACGCCCATCGGCCTGGATCAGGTGGGTGAGCTGGTGGACGAACAGGTCGGTGTACATGCCGCCGCCGAAGTCCCAGTAGCACCGCCACTGGGCGTACTTGGCGCGGTTGAACGGCTGCTCGGGGGCGAGGCCGAAGTCGGTGCCGAGGAACATCTTCCAGTCGACCGTCTTGGGGTTCATGTCCTCGGTGCAGCGGGTAGTACCGCCACTGGCCGACCGTCGCTGTTGCGGTAGTAGCTGGTCTGGCCCTGCATGACGTGGCCGATCTTGCCCGACGGTGATCACTCGTTGGCCATCTTCCAGATCGGGTGGGCCGTCGACTGGACGCCGACGGTCATGACCTGCTTGGTCCTGGCCTGGCGTCTCGGCGATCCGCCGCGCCTCGTCGATCGTGTGGCACATCGGCTTTTCGCAGTAGACGTCCTTGCCGGCCTCCATCGCGTCGATGGCCATCTTGGCGTGCCAGTGGTCGGGCGTGGCGATCGACGACGGCGTCGACGTCCTTGCGACTCGAGGATCTTGCGGTAGTCCTTGGTGACGAGCTGTCGTCGTGCTTCAGGCCGCAGAGTCGGCGGCCGGGTAGAGGCCGCGGCCGACGCTGACGCGGTCGCTCATGCCGTCGTCGGCCGACGCTTGCGTCCTTGCTGCCGTCCCAGACGTCGCAGACGCCGATGATGTCGACGAGCTTGCCCTCGTTCTTCATGTCCAGCAGGTGGCCGATGTGGGCCGACTGGCCGCGGCCGCCGGGGCCGAGGATGGCGAAGTTGATCTTCTCGTTGGCCCCCTTGACGGCCCCGATGGCGGGGTGGGCGAAGGTGCCGGCCGCCAGGGCCGCGCCGGTGGCGGCGCCCGCGGTCTCGAGGAAACCGCGGCGGCTCACCGATGGCTTCTCGGTCATCGAACTAGGCTCCTGCATGTGGCTGGGGCATCGGACGAGCCCGCACGAACGCCTCGGGCCCGGCACGGTGGGGTTGCCTCATCGTGGCCGCGCATCGGCCGACTTGCAACCGAAATCTTCATCGATCCGGCCACTGGACGGAGCGTCGGGCGGCGGGTCGCAAAACGTATAGGGTGAAGGACGGTGTCCGGTCGCGGCCAGGAGTGTGGTCCATGACGTTCGTGAAGGAATCGCGGATCGCGGCCCCGCCGGACCGCGTCTTCGCGCTTCCACGAGAGCCCCGGCGCGCTGGAGCGGCTGACGCCACCCTGGGAGCGCGTCGTGGTTGAATCAGGAGGGGAGTCGATCCGGCCCGGGAGCCGCGTGACCCTCAGGACGAACGTCGGGCCCGCTCCGCCTCCGGTGGGTGGCCGAGCATACGGAGTACGACCCGCCGCGGCTCTTCGCCGACCGACAGTTGTCAGGACCTTTCGCGTTATGGTATCACCGGCATCGGATGATCGACGACGGCCGGGGCGGCACGCTGCTCCGCGACGAGGTCGATTACGAGCTGCCGCTCGGGGCGGTGGGTCGATGGCTCGGCTCGGCGTTCATCGAGCGTAAACTGCACCGGCTGTTTGACTATCGCCACGACGTGACGCGGCGGATCGTCGAGGCGGGGGACGTTCCGAACAGTTTCTCCGGGACGAACGTCTAAGAGCGCGACGCCTCGGACGTTTTCATCGGGGAATGCCGGCGAATTGTTCGCAATGCCGCGCGCATCCGTTAGAATACATTAGTAAATCGGCGAACGGTTCGGACGACGGCCTGTGCCGGACCCCAGAGGACGATGGCGATGGGTACCACCTCCCAGGCACTCGACGGCACGGGGACCATGCCGCGCACGATTCAATGTCCTCAATGCGGTGTGGTGCTGAACGTGCCGGAGGCGGCGGCTGGCCGTCGCCTCAAGTGCCCGAAATGCGCCACCAAGTTCGCCGCGGACGGTGGACCTCCCCCGCCCCGGCCGTCATCCTCGACGCTCAACACGCACGGCATGGCCTCGTCGGTGACGCTGCCTGCCGCGCCGCTGAGCGAGCTCGACCTGCCGGTCGCGCCGGGCTCGCTCCGCGAGCAGTTCGACCTGCCGCTCCTGGGCGAAGACCCCCCGGCGTCGCGACCGGCCGCCGAGGCCGACCCGATGGCGCTCCTGCGGGACGACCCGCCGAGCCGCCGCAAGCCGATGGCCGCCGAGGCGCGATCCCAGGCCCGCCGCTGCCCGACCTGCGGCGGCGTCGTGCCCCGCGGCATGTCGCTCTGCTCGACGTGCGGGCTCGACCTCGAATCGGGCCGGCGGATCGACCTGACCGAAGAGCTCGACGCCATGCCCGCCCCGCTCCGCCGGTCGGCCCCGCCGATCGGCGCGTGGATCGTGGGCGGACTCTCCATCTTCGCCAGCGTCCTCTTCTCGATCATCTCGCTGATCCAGTGGCAGAAGGGCGAGACCGGGTATCTCTTCCTCCTGGTCGTCTGCCTGTTCGGCATCTACGCCTCGGTCCAGTTCCTCCGCGGCAAGTCGCTCAAGCTGCTGGTTATCGCGCTGCACGCTCGGCGTGGTGATCAACGTCCTGGCGATGATCATCCTGCCCGTCTACATGGCCGTGGCCGATCGTCGAGGTCGACCAGCAGGCCCCGACGACGGGCCGGCGATCCGTCAAGCGCCACCGAGCGGCTCGACACGCAGAAGCTCTCGTGGGGGATCACGATCGTCGTGCGGCTACACGTGTCCTGATCCTCTACCTGTAACAGCCCGCCGGTCCGTCGCCGGTTCCACTGATCCGGCGGCGGCCGCCGGCTCAGGCCGTCGCCGAGTCGAGCGGGCTCCGCCAGATCGGGCGGACGGGGAAGAGGACGCGCGCGGCGTCGATCGCCGTGCCGGTCGAGCAGCTCGACGCCGTCCTCCTCGATCGCGCGCGTCGATGCCCGGTGTGGCCCATGGCCAGCCGCACGAGGGCGGCGCGGCGTCAGGGTCAGGTGGCGGCGGCTGAGCTTGTCGGGCTCGACCTTGCGTCCGCTTCGCCTCGATGTGGAGCAGCCAGCGGCGGTCGCCGACCGTCAGCCCCAGCTCGATCGGCAGGGCCGCGCCGGACTCGACGGCCCGGCGCGACAGCTCGGGGAGGATCGCCGTGAGGAACCGCTCGACGTCGGGGATGTGGTACATCGAGCACGGTCCCCTCGTAGGTCTCCTGGTCGACGATCCGGCCCGACGCCTGCTCGGACGATCTCCATCACCGGGTGATCGCCGCGGGGCGTGGATCGACGACCTCGGGATAGGCCCGCTCCAGCGCCTCGGCCCGGACGCGGCCCAGCAGGGCCCGGAGCGCCTGCGGATGCGCGGCGTCGGTGGCGATCTCGAGGATCTTGTGGTCCTTGACGAAGGCGTAGCCGCGGACGGTCTCGCCCTGGCAGGCGACCCAGATGACGTGGGCGTACCGCCGGCCGATGATCCACCGCCAGTAGTCTTCGGAGCGGACCACCGAGCCGGTCGTCTGGCCGTACTGGCTCGTCGTAGAGCGCCATCAGGTCGTTCAGCTCGACCTGGCGCCAGGGCCGGACGTGCCAGAGGCCGCCCTTGGCCTCGATCACGCCGTCGGTCGACCTGGGGCAGGTTCCGGCTCAGGATCGAGCCCGAAGGTCTGCCGGCCGCAGACGCCCCAGCCGAGCGGCCGGTAGAACTGCGGCATCCCGGTCGTCAGCGCCTGGAGCGCGACGCCGGGCGTCGCGGCCCTTGGCGTCGGCCAGCCGCATCAGGTTCTGGGCGAAGCCGAGGCCGCGGTACTCGGGCAGCGTGCCGACCCACATCACGCCGTTCATCGGCAGCGTGGCCGAGCCGTAGCGGATCGTCCGCTCGGTCAGGTGGACGTGGCTGACGACCCGGCCGTCGACCTTGGCCAGCATCCGCTGATCGGGCCTGTAGGCCGGGTCGCTCAGGGCGCCGAGGAACGAGTCGCGGTCGGGGCCGTGGAAGACGTGGAGCAGGGTCTGGTAGACCGCCTCGTGATCGGCCTCGGTACCCGACGGCGAACTCGACCGAGCCGCGACGGAACGGCAGTCGGGGCGACCGGCTCGGGGGACTTTCATGGGGACGATGGACCTCGACGACGGACGCATGGCGACGACTTGACGCAGCGGCGGCCTCGCCGCGGCAGAGCGGCGAGGCCGAGTGACCGAGCGTCGCCCACATTCTAGGAAGACGGTCGGCCGGCCGCTCGCCTCGTAGGGGCGGAAACTCGCGATTTTTTTCGCGAGCGGCCGCCCGTCACCGCGCCGCCTCCCGGGCAATCGCCGTCATCGCGGGCTCGATCCTCCGCTCGTCGAAGAGGACGATCGCGTACTCGCGCGAGCGGGCGACCGCGTCGTCCTGGATCGCGGCCGGCGAGCCAGCGCCATCGCCTCGGCCGACCGCGCCCGGCGCCGATTCGTCGATCCGGGCGGCCAGCGCGTCGTTCAGTCTTCCGCAGGTCGCGGAACCGCGCCAGCCGCTGCGGCGTGAGTTCCCGGCGCGGCGGCGATGAGCCGCGACGCTTCGGCGGCGATCGAGGTCCTTCGGCGCCGTCGCCCGTCCAGGAAGCGCTCGGGTTGCCAGGTCAGGTCGCGGATCTGCGCTCGATGCCCGGTGAGCAGCCTCGCGTCGAGGCCCGGGATCGTCGGCAGGCCGAGCCAGAGGGTCATCGAGAGCGTCAGGAAGGCCGGCGGCTCGAGCCCGAAGAAGCCGCGGACGATCTCGTCGCCGAGCTCGTCGTACTTCGCGCCGCCGATCCCGTGGACGAAGAGGTCGCCCAGGAAGAAGCCGGGCGAACATCGTGGTCGTCAGGGCACGGGTCCGCAGCCGGATGCCCCGGCCCGGCAGCTCGCGGAGGCGCCTCGACGGCGCAACACGCCTCGCGGTCGGCGGCGAGCGGGATCTCCAGGAACGGCTCGTCCTCGCCGGCGATCCGCAGCTCGCATCGTCTTCGCGAGCTGGCGGGCCAGCAGCGGCCGGCGCCTGGGCTCGGCCGGCCCGCCAGACCCAGAACGGTGCCTCGAGCCAGTCGCCCTCGCGGCCGAGCGCGGGGACCGGATGATTCTTGCTGCGGATCTTGTAGAGCGCCCGGTAACGGGCCAGCGCACGCGTTGTGGACCGCCTGGAACCGCGGGAGCTGCGCCAGCAGGTGGCAGGCGAACCAGAGGAACGCCTCGGTCTCGCAGAGCTCGCCCAGGGGCACTTCGAGGTTGTGGACGCCCCAGCTCGGCCTCGATCGCTCGCGGCGGGCCGCGCGAACCGACGGCCGACGCGGTCGCGGCCCGGCATGTCCTCCGGCGCGGCCATCACGTGGGCCAGAACTCGTCGAGCGAGCGGGTCGGCGACCAGGCCGTCCGAGCGCCTCGTGGACGCGACGCGGCGAACGTGGCGAAGAGCGCCTCGTCGCGGATCGGCCGGTCTTCGAAGGGGACCTCCCCCGCCCAGTCGTCGAAGGCGCACAGGCCGCATCGTCCGCCGGCCGGCCATCGCGGCGCGGGGACGCGGATCGACGGCGCCCTTGGGGATGTCGTTGTCGACGATCAGGTTGAGCCCGAGCCCGCCCGCCTTCGCGGCGAGGCCGGCGACGGCGAAGTTCTTGACCCAGACGCCGGGGTGGAACAGCTCGGGCTGGTGGCCGGTCGACGACGAGCGGGCCGGGCTCGGCCGGGATCGCCGGCAGGTCGAGGCCGGCCGCCTCGTGGTAGTCGCCGGGCGATGGCGACGACCTCGCCGCGGGCCATGCGTCCGGAGCGCGGAACGGCCGCGGCCCTGGAAGTCGTAATCCCACGCGCCGAGCCGATCGGCGTTCCGGCTCGAGCAGCGGCGCGGCCTCGGTCGAGCGGCGGCTCGGCCAGCGAGCGCGCCGTCGGTCGCGGGTGCGCGGAGGCGGTGGGCCTGCATCAGGGACAGCCCCCGGCCACGGCCAGCCCGGAACGCTCCAGCGCCTCGCGGAAGACCTCCCGGTAGTGATTCAGCCGATACGTCGCGTCGTCGAGCGCCCCGCCGAAGGCCCGCTTCTCGTCGAGGTAGATCAGCGGCACCGGCACCTCGACGATCGTCAGCCCGTGCTCGACGGCCTGCACCCAGACCTGCAGCGGCATGGCGTAGCCGTCGTCGGTGATGTCGAACTTCTCGAGGGCCGAGGTCCGATACGCCTTGAAGCCGCAGAAGGCGTCGGTCAGGTTCAGGCCGAGGCATTCGTTGAGCCAGCGCGTGACCTCGACGTTGATCCGCCGCCGCTCGCTCGGCGGCATCTGGCTCGGGTCGAACACCTTCAGGTAGCGGCTGCCCGAGACGATGTCGGCGTCGGCCAGCCGCGCGGCGATCTCGGGGATCCGGCAGGGCTCGTGCTGGCCGTCGCAGTCGAGCGTGACGAGGCCGTCGTATCCGCCCTCGATCGTCCGCCGGAACGCCGACTGCGAGGCCCGCGCCGTAGCCGCGGTTCCTGGGGTGGCGGATCGACCTGGACCGTCGGGAAGCCCTCGGAGCAGCTCCGGCGTGCGGTCGGTCGAGCCGTCGTCGACGACCAGGACGTCGTCGGCGTACCGGAGGACCTCGCGGAGGATCGGCTCGAGGTGCTGCTTCCTCGTTGTAGACGGGGATCGCGGTGAGGATGCGCATGGACGGGCCCCGAGAACGAAGGCCGGCGTCGAGGGCGGATCGGTCCGAGGGGACGCGGCGCGGGCCGTTCATCAAACCCTCGCAAATCGGAGACCTTCGCATTCTAGGTGGGGTCGGAGAGAAGTCAACGATCGCACGAAAGGCGGCGTTGAGCTCCGAAACGCCTGTAATATCGTGCGGTTACGCCGAGGCCGCGGCACCCCTTGACCGTCGCGACCGCCGGGCCCTAGCATGGTCCCTATCGACCTAATCTGTCCGACCCCGCTCGACGGGTCGGCTCATCCCATCCTTCATCCCCACGGCCCCGATGACCGACGCCCGATCCCCCGAAGCCTCGCCGGACGAGACCACGTCGGCGACGGCGACCGACACCGCGACGGCCGAGGCCCCCGCGCCCGAGCCCTGGACGGCCGCGAAGGTCGTGGAATGGAATTCGTATTACGACCTCTATGTCGTCCTGGGCGTGATCCTGATCACGTTCCTCGGCTCGACGACCCTGCTGACCAGCTCGTCGGTCTGGACTCACCTCCGCGCCGGGCAGGTGCTCACGGAACGGTTCGACCCGACGGCGGACCTGTTCTCGTACAGCCAGCCCGGAGGCCGCTGGGTCCATATCTCGTGGCTCTCCGACCTCCTCCATTACAAGGTCTACGACTTCATCGCCGGGTTCGCGCCCCCCGATGCCGCTGTTCCGTCGACGCCAAACCCGCCCGGGACCGCGGAAGCGGCCGCGAGGCCCTCGCCGTCGGCCGAGCAGTGGGGGATCGCGGGCATTACGGTCATGGACGCGCTCGTGCGCGTCGTGACCCTGCTGGTCCTTCTCAGCGTGCGACACCGAGGCCCGGGGCTTTGGTGGGCCGCGCTCTGCGCGGCGCTGGCGCTGGCGGTCGTGCCGATCCCGTTCCTCGTGCCGGGCCATCCGCTCGCCCTCTCCATCGGAGGCCTCGGCGGTTCGGCGGTGCCGGGCTCGTGGCAGTGGGCGTCCTCTTCCTGACGATCGAGCTCCTGCTCATCTTCCGGGCGTTCGAGCAGGGCCGCGCCCGTGCCGCCTACGCTCTGGTGCCCCTCTTCCTGCTGTGGGCAAACGTCGACGAGTCGTTCTTCTATGGCCTCGCGCTTTTCGCCGCGGCGGTGATCGGCCTCGCCTTCACCCCGCGGTCTCCGAAGGGCGACGACGCCGTCCGGCGGACTGCGCTCCGCGCCGGCGCGATCGCGCTCGCCGCCTCGGCGGCCGTCTGCCTGGTGAACCCCTCGTTCGTCAAGGCTTATCCCGCCGCGCTGGGCTCGATCGTGCCGATCCCGGGCTGGGACCCAGGGCCGCTCACCCAGTTCGACCAGTCGATGTTCAGCCCCCTGTTCCAGGGGAAAGCGACGGATGACGGCACGATCCTCCTCTTCGGCCTGCTCGTCGGCGCCGGCTACGTCAGCTTCCTCCTGAACTCGCGGCGGTTCTCGCTGCCTCGCCTGCTCGTCTACACGGTCGCGGTGCTCGCCTGGGCGCTGGTCCGGCGCTACCAGCTGGAGTTCGCGGCGGTCTTCGCGGCGGTGCTCGCGCTGAACGGGCAGGAGTGGTACCAGTCCCGCTTCGGCGTGGAGGGCCACCTCGGTCGCGGCTGGGCCTTCTGGTCCACGGGCGGGCGGGCCCTGACCCTCGCGGCGCTCGGCGTGGTCCTGGTCTTCCGGGTCGTGCTCGGGTGGTGGACGATCCCCGGCGAGAACCAGTTCGGGTTCGGATTCCGCGAGGGAGAGTTCGCCTTCGAGGCGGCCGAACTGCTCCGCGACGCGCCGATCCAGGGGAACGTGTTCAACATGTGGCTCAAGGAGGGCGACGCCCTCGTCTGGCGCGCGTATCCCAAGCGGAAGGTGTTCATCGACAGCCGGCGGCACCTCTACGGGCCCGAGGTCGTGGCCAAGTACGTCACGCTCCGCGGCGCACTCCGCGACGACGACGTGGCCGGCTGGAAGCCGCTGCTCGACGAGTACGGCGTGAGCGCCGTGATGATCGACACGATCAACGCCCGGAACACATACCAGTCGCTCAGCCTGAGCCGGAACTGGATCCGCTTCTACGACGACGGCGACCACGCCCTCTTCGGCCGCGCCGACGCGAAGGCCGAGGACCTGGCGTATTTCCGCAAGCACGAGATGAACGTCGAGAACCTCGCCTACAAGAACCCCGCGCCGGCGCCGTCGACCGACAGGCTGCCCAGGGCGACCAGCGCGCTGGACGTGCCCTACCGGTCGCGGGCGCGGGTCAACCCGCACACGCTGGCGGCGATGCGCTGGCTCCGCCCGGATGAGGCCGGCGCCGGCAACGCGCCGTACGTTCCCGACCCGGGCCGGTGCCTCCTTGCCATCCGCGACGCGCGGCGGGCCCTGCACGCGAACCCGAGCGAGTCGGAGGCCTTCGTCCAGCTCGCCGACGCCTACAGCACGCTCCTGACCCTGGAGTCGGCGCTGATCGCCGGCATCGAGCCGACGCCGGCCAACGCCGCGTCGATCGCGCGGGTCACGCCCCAGTCCACGATCCTGTCGGATCGCTACCGGCAGCTCGTGACGGCGCTCCGCTACGCGGTCCTGACCACGCCGCCCCCGCAGAGCAGCGACGAGCGCCGCGACCTGGCGAGGCTCCGCCTGCGGCTCGCCCAGACCTATTCGGGACAGGGCGCCCTCGACCTGGCGCGCGACAACCTCGACGAGTGGCGGAAGCTCGCCGCGGCGGAGGACTATTCGCCCGAGCAGTACGCGGCGCTGACCCGGCAGCTCCTCGCGCTGAACAACCACCTCGACGAGGTGCAGCGGGCCGTCACCAACCTCGGGATCGAGACCCAGGCCGGGCCCGTGCAGAAGTCGATGCTGGCGCGGCAGCGCGGGGCGGTCGGCCTGGCGATCCAGCTCCTGGAGGAAGGCCTCCAGAGCGGGATCAACCCGGCCGCGATCAAGCCCACGCTGCTCGACCTCTACTGCGAGGTCGGCGACCCCGACAAGGCTGGCGAGCTCTGGACGAGCGGCAACGCCGCCGACCCGGTCCTCGGCGACGGCCCCGGCACCGCCGCGCTCCGGCAGGGGCGGGTCTTCCTGCTGCTCGGCAACTACGACAGCGCCCTGGCCGTCTGGACCCGCGAGGCGATCCCCTCCCTCCGCGGCCAGCGGACGTACGAGGCCCCCATGTCCGCCCGCAAGCTGCTCGGCGGCGAGCCGACGATCGCGACGAGCATGCTGCTCGAGATCCCCGATCAGGTGACCCGCCAGGCGGTCTGGGAATTCGAGGCCGGCATGGCGAGCCTCGAGGCGGGCCGACCCGTCGACGAGACCGCCGAGCACCTGACCAACGCCCTGAAGCTCGCGCCGCGGCTGACCGTCCGCCCGGTCATCGCCTACTACCTCAAGAAGCTCGGCCGGCCCGTCCCCGAGCCGCCGGCCGAGCCCGCCAAGGCCGAGCCGGCCAAGCCGGAGACCAAGCCCGCGACGCCCGCCACGCCCCCCGCTGCGGCTCCGGCCGCGGCGGGCGCGCCGAAGTAGCTCACGGTCCCCTGAGCAGTACCGCGTTATCGACCCGGCAGACGACGTCCTGGAAGTCGTCGTTCGTCGAGTATTCCCAGCCCAGCAGGTAGCTGTTCGGGACGACCTTGCCGGTGGCCTTGTCCTTGTACGGATAGATCATCAGCTTGTACGGCTGCTTCGCCAGCCTGGCGTTGACCGCGGCGACGACCCTCGGCTCGCTGAAGACGCCGCCGTCCTTGAGGCCGTCGTTCGCCACCCAGAGCCCGAACGGCCGCTCGCCCGGGTCGAAGCTCGTCTTCGAGCCCGCGGCCAGCGGCGGCGGCAGGTTCCTGTTCGTGGCGAGGTCGTCGGTCGTGTTCTTGAAGGTGTAGGACCAGAGCTCGTGCTTCGCGGGCGTCTTCCGGTCGTCGCCCGCCTCGTACCAGCCGCCCCGATTGGTGGTCTCGAGCCCCAGGGCGATCACGGGCGTGTACGAGACCGGCCCCGGGCCGGCCTTCCTGAACAGCCCCGGCGTCGCCTCGACCGAGGTCGCGACGGGGTTGAGCAGGTCGGCGAACATCTTCAGCCCGTAGCGCTGGTCGAGCACGACGACCCAGTCGGGCTCGTTCGGCCCGGGCGCGACCTTGGGCTGCTTCGCGGTCTGGGCGGGTGCCACCGTCGCGAAGGCCAGGGCGATCGGCAAGGCGAGCCATCTCATTGGGACTGACCTCGCGGGGAAGTGGTGCGTGGTCGGGGATGGGGCTAATCTATCAGGCGAATCCGCCACTACAAGCCAACGCCCGGGTCCCACGCCATGCCCGCGCTCCTCGCCCTCGTGTTGATCGCCCAGGTCGCGGCCCCCGCGCGGCCCGGCCGGCGCGTTGACCTCGGGGGCGAGGCGACGCTGTTCATCCCCGAGGGGTACAGGCCCGCGGGGCAGGCCGTGAACGTGGTCCTCCACCTCCACGGCGCCGCGAGCGTGATCGAGCCGGCCCTGGTCGAGGTCGCCTGGCCTGCGGTTCTGATCGAGTTCAACCGCAAGGGGCTCTCGAGCGTCTACACGAAGCCCTTCTCCGACCCGGCCCTGTTCCCGCGCCTCCTCGACCGCACACTCGCCGCCGTCAAGGACGCCGGGCTCGCCGACGACCCCCGCGTCGGCTGGGTCGTCGTCAGCTCGTTCAGCGCGGGGTTCGGCGGGGTCCGCGAGCTCCTGAAAGATCCCAGGAGCTACGATCGGATCGACGCCCTCGTGCTCGCCGACTCCCTCTACGCCGGCTACCTCGGCGACCCGAAAGACCGCAAGGTCGACCCCGCCCTGATGACCGGCTTCCGCCGCTTCGCCCGCGACGCGGCCGAGGGCAAGAAGTCGCTCCTGGTGACCCACTCGGCCCTCGTCCCAGACGGCTACGCGAGCACCGGCGAGACCGCCGATGACCTGATCGGCTCACTCTCGGGCACACCGGAAACCGCCCGGTTCGAATGGGGGCCGAAGCTCGTCGCCACCCGCCGCTTCGAGCGGGGCCGTGCCCTGATCGTCGGCTTCTCGGGCACGACGGGTGAGGACCACATGGCCCACCTCCGCGGCATCGCCCGGCTCTGGAAGGCTTTACCGAGCTGGCCACCCAGGCCTTGACCGCCTCCCCATAGACTTGAGCGGGAGGCAACCACGCGATGCGCTACCTGCTCTCGGCCCGCGTCCGGCCCGAAAAGAGGGCCGAGCTGCTCGCCGCGATCGAATCGGGATCGTTCGGCCGCGGGTTCCCGTACGGCGACCTCGGCGAGACGCTTTGCGAGGGCCGCGTCGGTGCCGACGGGACGATCCGCTGGGTCGAGGTCTGCTACTGTCGCGAGTATTACGGCGTCGCCATGGCCGAGGAGCTGCCCTACTTCGAGGAGTTCCTCACCGACATGACGATCGCCGACGCCCGGAGCCCCGCGCATTGCGAGGGATACCCGGCCTGCAACGACTGCGACTGCACGAAGAAGGTCCGCCCGAAGGGCGAACCGTTCCTCGAATACCTCCGCCGGGCAGCATCCGAGACGGATCGGAGCGCCGAGGCGCGGCCTCCTCGCTGGCTGGGCTGGCGGGGTCAGCTCACGGAGGCGGAACAGCGGCGGAATCGGGCCTAGTCCTCGATCCCGGACCCTCGCGGGACTGTCCTCGCTCCGCCGCTCCCGCGGCGGAGTGGCCGCCTCGCCGCTCTGCGGCGCCCGGAGATGGCCGCGGAGCGGCCGCACAAAGACGCATTCCGCCGCGGGAGCGGCGGAACGAGGGCGTCGCGGGCGACCGGAATCGCGAGGTCCACCTGGCGGAATCGCGCGGCGGGCTGAGCGATCAGTCCTTCACCTGGAAGATCGCTTCGATCTCGACGGCGATCCCGCGGGGCAGGGCACCCATGCCGACGGCCGAGCGGGCGCCCTTGCCGGCCTCGCCGAAGACCTCGACCATCAGGTCCGAGAAGCCGTTGATCACGAGCGGCTGGTCGCCGAACTCGGGCGTCGAGTTGACCATGCCCAGCACCTTCACCAGCCGGACGACCTTGTCGAGCGAGCCGAGGTGCGAGCGGAGCGTCGCCAGGATCGCCAGGCCCGGTCTGCCGGGCCGCGGCCGCGCCGGCGGGGACGTCCATGTCGGCGCCGAGGCGGCCGATGATCAGCGAGCCGTCGCTGCAATAGGGGCCGTGGCCCGACACGTAGAGGAGGTCGCCGAGCCGCGCGGCCGTCAGGTAGGTCGCGACCGGCTTCGGGGCCGGGGGCAGGTCGAGGGCCAGTTCCGTGAGGCGGGCTTCGGCGGACATCGGGGCGGTCCTCGCGCTGGTTCGGGGGCGTTCTTGCCTGGTCTGCGCAGCCTAATCCATCGATGGGCCCAAAGCAACGGACGGCGCGGTCGCTTGCTGGCCCTTGAGCCTGGTCCTACCATGAGGGCAGACCTTGCCGGAGGACTCGCCCGTGCTCAGCCTGCCCGTCTACCTCGACAACCACGCCACGACCCGCACCGACCCGCGGGTCGTCGCGGCGATGCTGCCGTATTTCACCGAGCTTTACGGCAACGCCGCGAGCGTCTCGCACAGGTTCGGCTGGGACGCCGCCGAGGCCGTCGACCGGGCCCGCGAGCAGGTCGCCCGGCTGATCGGGGCCGAGTCCCGGGAGATCGTCTTCACCTCCGGCGCGACCGAGTCGAACAACCTCGCCCTCAAGGGCCCGCTCGACGGCGCTGAAGCGGCAAGGGCAACCACATCGTCTCGGCCGCCACCGAGCACAAGGCCGTCCTCGACCCGCTCAAGCGGCTGGCCCGCGAGGGCTGGGACGTGACGTTCGTCCCGTGCGACGCGACGGGGCTGGTCACGCTCGAGGCCGTCGCCGCGGCCTTGACCGATCGCACGGTGCTCGTCTCGCGTCATGGCCGCGAACAACGAGGTCGGCACGATCAACCCGATCGGCGAGATCGGCCGGCTCTGCCACGAGCGCGGCGTCCTCTTCCACACCGACGCCACCCAGGCCGTCGGCAAGATCCCGGTCGACGTGCGGCGCGACGGCGATCGACCTGCTCAGCCTCTCGGCCCATAAGATCTACGGCCCCAAGGGGATCGGCGCCCTCTACGTCCGCCGCCGCGACCCGCAGGTCCGGCTCCAGCCGCTGCTTCGACGGCGGCGGCCACGAGCGCGGGTTCCGGAGCGGGACGCTGGCCGTGCCGCTGATCGTCGGGCTGGGCGAGGCCTGCCGGATCGCGCCGGAGGAGATGGCGGCCGACGAGGCCCGCATCCTCGAGCTCCGCGAGCGGCTCCATCGCGGGCTCGCCGAGCGGGTCTGGACGGACTGAAGCTCAACGGCCATCCGACCGATCGCCTGGCGGGCAACCTGAACCTGAGCTTCGAGGACGTCGACGGCGAGGCCCTGATGATGGCGATGCGGGACGTGGCCGTCAGCTCGGGCTCGGCCTGCTCGTCGGCGAACCCCGAGCCGAGCCACGTCCTGGTCGCGATGGGGCTGGACGAGGACATGGCCCGCGCCGAGCCTCCGGTTCGGCCTGGGGCGGTTCACGACGGCCGAGGAGATCGACTTCGCCGTCGAGGCCGTGGCCTCGGCCGTCGAGCGGCTCCGCAGCCAGCCGGCGGTCGCCTGGGCCTGATCGGCGTGGCGGCGGCATTGACCGGGCGTTATGATAGAGTGAGGGGACGAGCGTTGGTCGTCCCGGCGAATCCGGACAGATCCAGCTCCCCGACGGAGAGGAATTCGATGAGCGTGACCCTGAGCGAGAAGGCCGCCAGCGAGGTGAAGAAGATCATCACGCGAGCAGAACCTCCCCGAGCGGGACGGTCCTCCGCGTGGGCGTCCAGGGCGGCGGCTGCAGCGGCTTCTCCTACACCCTGAACTTCGACACCAACGATCAGCGAGCGCGACCGCGTCGTCGAGTTCCACGACGTCAAGCTCGCCGTCGACAAGAAGTTCGATCCCTACCTCGACGGCACCGTCGTCGACTTCTACGACGGCCTCGAGAAGCGCGGGTTCGTCTTCAACAACCCGAACGTCGTCAAGAGCTGCGGCTGCGGCAGCTCGTTCCAGGTCTGAGCGGACGACGCGGGCGATCCACGGGAAGGGCGGGACTCGACGTCCCGCCCTTTCTTCGTCCGTGTTACGAGGTCCTCGGCCACCTCCCGATTGACCATGCACTCCACCGGCCACCGCCCCTGGTAGACCTCGACCATGCACCGCGCCGCGAGCGTGGCCATGTCCTCCATGCTCTTCGAGTCGATCCCGGCCAGGTGGGGAGTGGAGACGACGTTGGGGTGATGGAGGAGCGGGTTCGCCGGGTCGGGCGGCTCGCGTTCGAAGACGTCGAGGCCGGCGCCGGAGAGCTGGCCGGAATTGAGGGCGTCGAGCAGGTCGCGCTCGACGACCAGCGAGCCCCGCGCCGTGTTCAGGAGCACGGAGCCCCGCCGCATCTTCGCGAAGGTCGCCTTGTTGAAGAGGCCGTTCGTCTCGGGCGTGGCCGGCAGGTGGAGGCGAGACGACGTCGGATTCGGCCAGCAACTGGTCGAAATGCCGGCGCTGGAGGCCGTGCTTGAGGTCGAAGTCGGGGTCGGCGACGGGGTCGAAGGCGATCACGTTCATCCCGAAGGCCAGGGCCCTCGGCACCATCGCCCGGCCGATCCGGCCCATGCCGACGATGCCCAGGGTCAGGCCGCGAACCGGGGCGACGACGTCGCGGACCCACTGGCCGGCCCGGATCAGGGCGTCGTAATAGGCGATCTTCCGCCGGACGGCCAGCAGGAGGGCGAAGGCCTGCTCGGCGACGCTCTCCTGGTTGGTCCCGGGTGCGATGGTCACGGCGATGCCCCGGGCCGTCGCGGCGGGGACGTCGATCGCGTCGTAGCCGACGCCGGTCCGGGCCAGGATCTTGACCTTCGGGGCCAGGGCCAGCAGGTCGGCCGAGTAGCGCTCGCCGCCGGCCATGACGACGTCGGCGTCGGGCAGCAGGGCGCGGAGCCCGTCGGCCGTAAGCGTGCCGTCGCCCTCGGGATAGACGAGCGTGAAGCCGGCGGCCTCGAGGATGTCGCGGTAGGGGCCGGGCTGGCGGCGGATCGGCTCGGGGCCGATCAGGGCGATGGGCATCGGCGGGGCTCTCGGGAGGCTCGGGTGGGGTCGGCCCCCGTCTTAACCGATCGGTCCGCGTCTTTGTAGGGCCCGCCCTCCCGCAAGGCCTTCGTACTCGACCCCGTCGGCGAAACGTCGTATCTTGCCTCCACTTCCGGGAATTCGGGAATTCGAGGCCGGCTCGACCGCATGGGATGGAGGATCACGGGCAACGGAGGGCCACGATCGTGACTGGAGCGCGACCCGGCCGCGTCGGGGAGGATCTGGCCCGCCTGTTCCAGCGCGGGGCCGTCGGCCATCGGACGGACGCGGAGCTGCTGAGTCGGTTCGTCGAGGGCGGGGACGACGCCGGGTCGGCCTTCGCGGCCCTGGTCGAGCGGCACGGGCCGATGGTCCGCGGGGCGTGCCGGAGGGTCCTGGTCGACGTCCACGCGGCCGAGGACGCCTTCCAGTCGACCTTCCTGGTGATGGCAAGGAAGGCCGGGCGGATCGGGCCGGACGTGCCGCTCGGGGGCTGGCTCTACCGCGTGGCGGTCCGGATTGCGCTCGCAGGCCCGGCGGACCGGACGGAAGGTCGCCCCGCTCGACGGGATCGACCCGAGCGGGCCGATCGCGGGGCCCGGCCCCGGCGAGCGCGCCGAGCTACGCGCGGCAATCGACGCCGAGATCGCCCGGTTGCCAGCGCGGTATCGCGAGGCGGTGTTCCTCTGTCACATCGAGGGGCTCGACCCGCCAACGGCGGCCCGCCGGCTCCGGGTCCCGCTGGGCACTCTCCAGAGCCGGCTCCATCGGGCCCGCCACCGATTGCGGCGGGCACTCATCCGCCGGGGCATCGTGCCGGCGGCCCTCGGGTCGGTGCTCGCGAGCGTCGAGGGGGCGGCGAGCGGCGTCATGCCGGCGTCGCGAATGATGCCGGTTCTCTTGCGAGGGATTGCCATGAAGAAGGTCGCATGGATCGTGGGGATCGCGATCGGACTCGCCGGCCTGGGCGGCGGCGTGGGCCTGGCCCATCGGCGCGGGGATGATACCCCGGTTAGGGCCGCCGGGGAGGCCGTCAAGCCCGGCGTGGCCGAGCGGATCCGCGCCGTGATGGACGAATACAACCGGGCCGAGGCCAAGGCCAATGGCACCCGCCTCGTGGCGGGCCTGAGCGAGGAGAAGTGGCACGCCTGGTATCGCCAGTACGAGGAGCGATTCGTCGAGGCCTCGCGGAAGCTCCTCTCGCTGATCGAGGAGAACCCCGCCGATCCTGAGTCGCTCAAGGCGATGCTCTGGCACGTCTCGCAATACTGGACCTCGGGCACGAGTGGGCCCTTGTACGACCAGCTCATCCGCTCCGCCGACGTCGTGGTCCGCCACTATGCCGACGAGCCCCTCATGGCCTGGCGCGTGCTCGTGAGGCCGTCCACCTTGCCCACGCGGCTCGACGACCGGCTCACGCCCGGCCTCGTCGCCAGGGCCCGCCGCCGCGAGGCGAAGGGGTTCGCCCTGCTGGCCCTCGGTGAGCATCTCGAGGAGAAGGCGGCGATGGCGCTCGCGATCCAGCAGCACGCGGGGCGATTCCACATCGACCTCGGCGACGGCACGAAGTCGGAGAAGCCTATCTACGACGAGGCGTACGAGAACGAGCTGCGGGCCTGCGACGCCGCCGATCTCCGCAAGCAGGCCGAGGCCCAATTCGCGCGGGTCGTCGCCGAGTACGGCGATGTGATCAAGTACGAGAGGGACCCCGTCGACAAGGACTTCAACACGACGGTCGAGAGCCGGCCGATCGGCGACGAGGCGGCCGAGCGGCTCGCGGCCCTTCGGGGCGCGGCGATCGGCAAGGCCGCGCCGGACCTGACCTGGACGAAGGCCGGCGCCACCACCAGGCTCTCCGACCTCCGCGGCAAGGTCGTGGTCCTGACGTTCCGCGAGCAGGGAAACGAGCCCTCCGATCGCCAGGCCGCCCGGCTGGCCCAGCGAGCCGCGCGGCTGAAGGGCCGGCCGCTCTCCGTGGTCGACCTCCCGTCCGACTCCCCGGTCGCCGCACGGTTCGGCGTCCGGCGGTTCCCGAGCACGATCGTCATCGATGCCGACGGCATCCTCCGGTTCATGTGCGGATGGAGCCCGTTGATCAGCGATTACGTCGAATGTCTCGTGACGCAGGCCGAGGCGAAGGCCCTCCCGTAGGGTCCGCCATGCGGACCATCTTCGACGATGGCCTTCCATCGAAGACGGTCCGCATGGCGGACCCTACGGGAGATGGTCCGCATGGCGGACCCTACGAAGGCCGCGTCCCCTCGGGGACGAGCCGGTTGGTCACGTCGGGGACGGTTCCCCGGATCTCCGAGCCGCGCCGGGCCTCGACCGAGCCGGCCGCGCCGGGCAGCGCCAGGTCGATCAGGGCGTTCAGCTCCGCGTACCACGACGGCATCAGGTCGTGCAGCGCCACGGCGAGCTTCGCGTTCAGCCCGAAGACGAGCTCGGGGTCGCCGTGGATCACGGCGTCCCAAAGCGCCTCGGCGCAGCGGTGGGCCGACGCCGACAGGCCTGGCACGACGTCCGACAGGCTGAACCACGAGTATTCCGCCTCGTAATCGCCCTTCATCTCGGCATGGCGATGGCCGCCCGTGCGGATCGTGCCGGGGTAGACGGCCGTGACGAGGATGCCGTCCTTCCACAGCTCGGCGCGGAGGCCTTCGCTGAATCCGCTGAGGGCGAACTTGCTCGCCGTATACGGCAGCAGGTGCGGCACGGCGACCTTGCCGCCGACCGAGACGACGTTGCAGATCCGCCCGAACCGCTCACGCTTCATGTGGGGGATCGCGGCGAGCGTCGGATAGACCGCGCCCCAGAAATTGGTCGCCATCACCCGCTCGAAGTCCTCTGGCGTCATCGTCTCGATCGGGCCGACAACCATAACGCCCGCATTGTTGACGAGCACGTCAATCTGTCCGAAATACTCGACCGCGCGGGCGATCAGGGCCTCGGCCTGGTCCTCGTCGGAGACGTCGGTGGGGACCGCGAGGACCTCCGGCGAGCCGGCGATGAGGAGGTCCTCGGCCGCCGCGAGCAGGTCGTCCTCATCCCTCGCGGCGATGACCAGCCTCGCCCCCCGTTCCGCAGCAATTCGGGCCGTCAGCAGGCCGAGGCCGCTGCTGGCGCCGGTGATGACGACGACGCGGCCGTCGAGGTCGATCCATCGTCGCGACCGAAGATACGAGCGGCCGGCCCAGAGCGCGGCGCCGCCGCCGATCAGGCCGAGCAGGAGCTTGTCCTGGAGACGCATGGTTCGAGACTCCGTTCCGGGAAGCCGGCGATGTCGGGGCGGAGAGCATCCGGCGGAATCGACCGCACACGTCGTGCCGCATCCGGCCCCGGAAATCCGTCCCGGAGAGACGCCCAGGTCTCGCCCCCGACGGGAAAGGCTTCATAATAGTACGCACGGCCGGATCGGCCCGATCCCGCCGATCGCCGCGACGCAGCCCATGGCCGGCGTGAGGCTTGCATCGATGGATTAGGAGGCTCGACCGGATGTCGCGGCGCGTCGCCATCACCCGACCGATCCCCGACCCCGGGCCCGGCCTCGTCGCGGGCGTCGCCGACGAGCTGGTGGCGAATCGCGAGGACCGCTCGCTTCGTCCCGACGAGCTGAAGCGGCTGGTCGCCGGGGCCGACGGCGTGCTCTGCCTGCTGACCGACGCGGTCGACGCCTCGGTGCTCGACGCCGCCCGCGGCTGCACGATCTTCGCCAACATGGCCGTCGGCTACAACAACATCGACGTGCCCGCCGCGACCGAGCGCGGGATCCTGGTGACGAACACCCCGGGCGTCCTCACCGACTGCACGGCCGACCTCACCTGGGCCCTGATCCTCGCGGTCGCCCGGCGGGTGGCCGAGGGGGACGTCGAGATGCGGGCCGGGCGGTTCCCCGGGCTGGGGGCCGCTCTACATGCTCGGCGGCGACGTCACCGGCCGTACGCTCGGCCTCGTCGGCCCCGGGCGGATCGCCACGGCCGTCGCCCGGCGGGCTACGGGATTCGGGATGCGGATCCTCTATTCGGGCCGGCGTACGTCGCCCGAGATCGAGGCCCTCGGGGCCGAGCGAGTCGACCTCGACCGGCTGCTCGTCGACAGCGACTTCGTCAGCCTCCACGTCCCGCTCACGCCCGAGACGCGGCACCTGATCGATGCCTCGGCCCTGTCCAAAATGAAGCCGACGGCCTACCTGATCAACACGGCGCGCGGCCCGGTCGTCGACGAGAAGGCATTGGTCGACGCCCTCAAGTCGGGCGGGATCGCCGGCGCGGGCATCGACGTCTACGAGGACGAGCCGGCCATGGCGCCCGGCCTGGCCGGGTGCACGAACGCGGTGCTCCTGCCCCACCTCGGATCGGCCACGCTGGGCGTTCGGGCGGCGATGAGCCGGATCGCCGCCGAGAACCTCATCGCCGCGCTCGAGGGCCGCAGGCCGCCGAACCTCGTCAACCCCGAGGCCTGGCGCGGCTCAAGCTAGGGCACGCCGGGACGAATGACCCAGGACGGCTCAGGACTCGCCGACCGGCCTTCCGCCGCCTCTCTCGGAATCATCGCGAATGGCCGTGTTCAAGTATCGACTGTCGCCCCTCGCCGATCGCACGGCCCTCGGCCGCGCCTACATGACCGGCCTCGACCGGTCGGCCACGAGGATCCGCGTGTCGATCGAGGGCGACCTGCTCGTCTGCCGCCGCGAGGGCGAGGAGAGCGGCCGGCTCTTCGTCCCCTGGCCGATCCCCGGCTTCGGCACCGCCTACGTCGGCACCGCGACGCTCGGCGAGCGGGCCGAGCCGTACGACCTGGCCGTCGAGCTGGCGCGGGGCAAGCTCAACGACGTCCGCAACCAGCTCGCCGACTGGCAACTGATGGGCCTCCGCGCCGGCTCGATGCTGCTGGCGACGCTCGGCGAGGCGCAGTCGGCCTTCGTCCGCGCGGTGACGTCCCGGTCCGAGCCTGAGGCCGCCGCCGAGGCCGCCCAGGCGTGCCTCGTCGCGACGTGGGAGGCCGGCCAGGCGCTGGTCGAGCACTACATCCAGCAGGTGATCCAGACCCGCATCGCCGGCGGGGCGAAGCTGCCGACCCAGCTCGCCGTCGCCGTCCACACCGAGCCGAGGCGTCCCTGGTCGTCCGAGCTCAAGTCGCGGATCAACACGCTCCGGCTCGCCTGTCCGTGGCGGACGATCAGCCCGACCGAGGGCCAGAACCGCTGGGAGACGTTCGACGCCCAGCTCGCCTGGGCCCAGAAGCACCGGATGGCCCTGCACGCCGGGCCGCTCATCGACCTCCGCTCCGACGCGCTGCCCGACTGGCTCTGCCTCTGGAACGGCGACTTCGAGGCGATCCTGGGGCTGGCCGTCGAGCTCGTCCGCCAGGCCGTCGGCCGCTATCGGGGCAAGATCCCGACCTGGACGCTGATCCATCGCCCGGGCTCGTCCGACGTCCTCGGCCTCGGCGAGGAGGACCAGGTCCGCCTGACGGCCCGGCTGCTCCAGGTCGCCCGCCACGTCGACCCGTCGGCCCAGTTCCTCGTCGGGGTCGACCGGCCGTGGGGCGAGTGGCTCGGCCAGAGCAAGTTCCAGCTCGGCCCGCTCCACCTGGCCGACTACCTGGCCCGCTCCGAGCTGGGCCTCTCGGGCATCGAGCTCGAGTTCGCCATGGGATACACCGCGCCCGGCAGCGGCCTCCGCGACCTGTTCGAGTTCTCGCGCTTATTGGATTTGTATGCCCTGATCAACCTGCCGCTCTACGTGACGCTGGCCCTGCCGTCGTCCCTGGCGGCCGACCCGAAGGCCGACCCCGCGGTCAAGCCGGTGCCGGGCGACTGGCCGGATGACCTCGACGGGAACTCCCACGCGCGGTGGTCGTCCGGGTTCATCGCCCTGGCGGCGGCGAAGCCGTTCGTGCGGAGCGTGACGTGGTGGCAGCCGACCGACGGGCTGCCGCACCTCTACCCGAGCGCGGGCCTGATGCGCGCCGACCACTCGGCGAAGCCGCTGGCCGACTGGATGAGGACGTTCCGCAAGGACCTGCTGGCCTGAGGCCCGCCTGGCCGGGCCGGTTCGCATGGCCGCCCTCGCCCGTGCGCACCCGGGGCGCGGCCCGGTCTCGGGCGACCCGTTTGATATTTGCGGATCGTTATCTCATCGCCGCGAACGGCGCCGGCGGCGCCGCGCGGGGGTCGGATTCGGGGGCTTTGGGCCCCTGATTGGCGTTTCGGGCCGGGTCGGGATCGACCTGGGCTCCGGTGCGCGGACCGAACCCGGCGCGGCGGCCGCCGGGGACTCGGCCTTGGCTGGAGTCTCGGACGTATCTTCTTTGAATTCATTGGGATATGGCGCGGACTCCGCCAGGTCCGCCCCCGACTTCTCCAGCGCGATCAGCTGCCCGATCGTCGCCCTCAGCGACCGGTCGATCGCCATCTCATAGCGATGCCGCAGCTTCCCCTCCTCCGAACCGTCGCAGTACGCCGCCGCCACGGCGCGGCGCGCAACTCGGCCGGGTCGGGCATCGTGGCGCGGAGCTCGCGGAGCCGCTCGACCTTCTCGGCCACCGCACGCTTCAGCAGCTCGACGGCCGCGGCGCGCTCCTCCTCGGGCAGCGGGACGACGAACACGCAGTGGCCGTAGTCGAAGCACGGGTTGTCCGCGAACTCGGCGTTGTTCGCCGCCAGCAGCCGCGCCGAGGCCTTGGGGATCGGCCCGGCGTTGTGCGGGTTCTCGTCGAGGCGGTGGCGGGTCACGAGCATGAGCCGCTGGTGGTAGTGCGGCTGGTCCCAGGCGGTCGGACCGGCCTCGAGGGCGCGTTCGAGCTCGCCGCAGGAGGCGATGATGCGGTCGATGCCCGTGGCGTCCATCTCGAGCAGGCTGAGCGCGTCCGCCGGGGTCGGTGGCGGCGCGGGAGACGGCGCGGTCGGCGCGGTTGAAGCGTTCGAAGTCGAAGGCGTCGCCGGCCAGTTCGGCGCGGCGTCCGAGCCAGGCGGTCTCGGCCTTGACGGCCCGGTTCAGCCGCCACGAGGCGATCGCGGCCCGCTGGACGAGGACGGCGCGGGTGTGGGTGGGCGGGCTTCCAGTCGTTGTTCCAGGCCTGGAATTCGGCGCTCGAGCCGCGGGGTCCTCGCCGGGGAGGATGAGGTGCACGGCGCAGAGGCCGTGGGTCACGCCGTTGAACTTGGAGACGTCCTTGCCCTCGGGGGAGGTGGGGCCCCTGGACTTCTTGCCGTTCTCACGGCTGGCCTGTCGCTGCTTCTCGGAACGCTGCATCGGAGATGTCCCTTCGTTGGTTGGGGGCGGCGCGACGTCGCGCGCGGAAGTCATACCCCTACCATCGCAATTTTGGGCGGAATTGTTCTCCGGGAGGGCGGGTGGCCGGGACAACGTGTTGTCCGGGCCACTCAGCGGACCGGGTGGGGCCGGCGCGGAGGCCTTTCCAGCCGGAGCGATCGTCCACCCGCCCCACACCCGGCGCTAAGGGGCCGCGGAGGACGGCGCGACACCCGCACGACGCCGATCGCCTTGCGATCCCCGGCCATTTTCCGTTATCCTTGTGGGTTCTCGATTTCCACGAATCCAGGGACTCCGCGCGGCCATGTTCGACGACTTGCAGAAACGGCTCGGGTCGGCCTTCAGCCGGTTCCGCGCGCGGGGTGTCCTGACCGAAGCGAACATCGCCGAGGGCCTCCGCGAGGTCCGCACGGCGCTCCTGGAAGCGGACGTCAATTTCAACGTCGTCCAGGAGTTCATGAGCCGCGTCAAGGAGCAGGCCGTCGGGGCCGAGCTCATCAAGGCCGTCCGGCCCGAGCAGCAGATCGTCAAGATCGTCCATGACGAGCTCATCGGGCTCATGGGCCCGGTCGACCCGACGATCCGCTTCGAAAAGGCCGGGCCGACGATCGTCATGCTCTGCGGCCTCCAGGGCTCGGGCAAGACGACCACCGCCGGGAAGCTGGCGCGGTTACTGGCGAGCCAGGGACGGAAGCCCCTGCTCGTCGCGGCCGACCTCCAGCGGCCAGCGGCCGTCGAGCAGCTCAAGGTCATCGGCCAGCAGCTCGAGATCCCCGTCTTCAGCGAGGCGATCACCGACCCGGTCAAGGTCTGCCAGGACGCCCTGATCGAGGCCAACCGCCAGGCCCGCGACACGATCATCCTCGACACCGCCGGCCGGCTCCACGTCGACGACGAGCTCATGGACGAGCTCAAGACGATCGAGAAAAAGGTCAAGCCGCACGCCGTGTTGTTCGTTTGCGATGCCCTCACCGGTCAGGACGCCGTCGCCTCGGCCGGCTCGTTCAACGAGGCGCTCGAGCTCGACGGCGTGATCCTCACGAAGCTCGACGGCGACGCCCGCGGCGGCGCGGCCCTGTCGGTCCGCAACGTGACGGGCGTGCCGATCAAGTTCGTGGGCCTGGGCGAGAAGCTCGACAAGCTCTCGCCGTTCGACCCCGAGCGGCTGGTCGGGCAGATGCTCGGGATGGGCGACATCGTCGGCCTGGTCGAGGCGGCCCAGGGGGCGGTCGACGCGGAGGAGGCGGCCCGGCAGCAGGAGAAGCTGGCCAAGGGGAAGTTCGACCTCAACGACTTCCGGCAGCAGATCGCGCAGATGAAGAAGATGGGCTCGATGAAGGAGCTCATGGGCAAGATCCCCGGCCTGAACCAGATGGCCGGCCAGCTCGAGGGGATGGACGCCGACGGCGAGGTGAAGCGGCTCCAGGGGATCATCGACAGCATGACCCCGTCGGAGCGCTCCGACCCGCACTCGATCGACATCCCCCGCCGCCGCCGGATCGCCGCGGGGGCCGGTGTTGATCCGGCTGATGTCTCCAGTCTGGTCAAGCAGTTCGACGCCATGGCCGCGATGGTCAAGCAGATGGCGTCGATGACGATGATGGACAAGCTGAAGGCCCTGACGGGGCTCGGACAGGCCGGTGCGTTCAACCCGGGTGCGCGGCTGATCGCCCCCAAGGGGAACACCGGCAAGCGGCTCTCGCCCAAGGAGCGGGAGAAGCTGAGGAAGCAGAGGGAGAAGGAAGAGCGCAAGAAGAGACGGGAGCAAAGGGGGGAGGGGAGGCCGCCGGGGCCGTGAGCCTCGGACGAGGGTTTCCGTTGGGCTCGGATGGTCTTCGGCTGGTCGTCGCGATTGGTCTCGTCGTTGGCGTTTCATTGATCTGACCTCCTCCGAGCGGCACCCGGCCGCCGCACCAAACGCGCGGACGACGGCCCGCCTGGCCGCGGCACACCGGTCGATCGGCTTCGCGCTGGGAGGCGAGCCCGGAGACCGCTGCGCCGCGTCCGGCAGACCGACGCCGGTACGGCCCGTCGCCGCGGGCCCTGAGCGCCCACGACTTCGCGTTCCGCAGGGGGCCGGACCTAGGGCACGATTTTGGTCGACGCCGAGCGATTCCGCGTCGTCAACCCGCTCCGGGACCGAGGGCGGCCACCCCGGCCTCGAGCTCCTCGCGCGGGATCGGGCCTCGGCGGTCCCCTTCCGGGGCGAGTCGAATCACGTCGTTGATCTATGTAGGCGGAGAAGCCAACCCTCCGCCGGCCGACCTTCGGTCCAAAAAAAACCGCCCTGGCCGTGCCCGACGATTTCGAAGTCACCGCGAACCGTCCGTGCGCCGCTCCGAGGGCTGATCTCCGGGTCACGTGGGCAGCAGGCGCAACGCGCTAATTAGACCTGAAACAGGCAACGGATTCGCGCATTTTTAATCCTATGTATCTTTTTATCGACAGAGGGCTTTTAATCCTTGACATCTGGTCATTGCGAGAATTATCCTCGCCTTTCGGTTGATCGACAGCTTTCGATACAACTGATTAATGAAGATCAGTATCCGCGACGTGCGCGGTGGGCGTGTGGCCCGGTGATCGAAGGCCTGCAGAAGGCGATCGCACGCGAAGTTCCGATCGTCTCTCCGTTTTTTCGGATCTGTTCCCACGACGGCACAGGAGAACATCGATGAAGATCCTCAGCAAGGCGCTCGGGCTCATGTTGGTCATCGCCGCGATGTCGGGGGTGGCGAGGGCTGACAATTCCTTCCAGGCGCCCGAGATCGACGCGGGCACGGCGGGCAGCTGCGCTGACGCTACTCGCCGGCGGCATGCTCATCCTCAAGGACCGATTCCGGGGCAAGTGACCCCCGGGCTCGTGACCTGACCGCCACGGGTGGGGGGCTCGGCGTCGAGCCCCCATCGGTCCGATCTCACCCCTCGGGCGTGCGACAAAGGGTGTCGCGATGTCGGCCACGACCGCCGATCCCGGAGCCGTCCTCCTCCCGGACGCTGGCGCCCTGCCGTTGGCGCGATGGGCGGGGCTTGCGGGGTTGCTGTGCGCCGAGATCCTCTGCCTGGGTCTCCTTTTCGATACGGACGTCTTCGATCAGGATCCGCGCTGGTGGGCGGGTCTGATGCGATATGCGTCACGCGTCCCGGAGATGGCCCTGGCCGTCGTCGTGGCGACACTGATTTTCGGAGGGCGCGGACTTTGGACCGAGCTGCGGCGGCTCGCGGACCATGGCGGTCGGCCGCATCGAGTGGGGCTCTTCCTCGCCGGTCACCTGGCCGCGTTCATCTGCTTCGCCGTGCTGACGGTGTGCGTCTGGGACGAGCCGGTGCATCCAACCCGCTTCGGGGGCGGAAAGATGCTCGCCTGGACGCTGGCCGGTGTGGCGACCGCCGTCCTCTGGGTTGGATCTGCCTTGCCGCTCTCGTTCCGGATGGGAATCTCGCGACAGGGGGCGACGGGCCTCGTGTTCACGACGTTCGTCGTCACCCTCGCCTGGGAGATGAGTCGCCAGACGCAGTGTCTCTGGACATCGATGAGCCGATCAACGTTCTGGGTCGTCGAGCAGTTGCTCCACGTCGTCTTTGCGGACGTCGTCTCCGATCCCGCCGGTCTCATCGTGGGGACGCCGGCATTCTCGGTCTCAATCGCGCCGTCATGCTCGGGCTATGAGGGGATCGGCCTGATCTGGGCCTTTGTGGCTGTTGCGCTCTGGCTCTTCCGGGATCGATTTCACTTTCCGCGGGCGTTCCTGCTGTTCCCGATCGGGACCGCCGCCATCTGGCTCGCCAACGCCGCGCGGATCGCCGCCCTGGTCGCTATCGGGACACTCATCGATCCGGAGATCGCCCGCGGGGGTTTCCACTCGATGGCGGGTTGGATTTCGTTCAATCTGATCGGCCTCGGACTGATCACCGTCGCCCAGCGCAGCCGGTTCTTCGCCGCCGCCGCGCGTAGCGGGGTCATCCCGCGATCGAGCCCAACGGCGGCGTATTTGATGCCCCTCCTGGTGCTGGTGGGCGCGTCCATGGTGACCGGCGCTTTCTCGTCCGGGTTCGATCGGTATTACCCGCTCCGCATGGCCGCGGTGGCCACCGCCCTCGTGTTTTATCGGAGCGAGTACTCCGCCAAACGGCGACCGACGTGGTCGTGGAACGGCGTCGGGATCGGGGTCGTCGTCTTCGTCATGTGGATGGCCCTGGAACCCGCTACGACCGCCGGCGGGGTCGGATATGACCCTCGCGATGAGCTGTCCCCGCCCTGGGCCGATGCGTGGCTGCTGGCGCGGGTGCTCGGCTCGGTGCTGATCGTGCCCCTGGCCGAGGAGTTGGCCTTCCGCGGCTATCTCATCCGCCGGCTGATCGCGGCCGACTTCCGGACCGTCCCGCCCGGTCACTTCACTTGGCTCTCGGTCGCCGTCTCCTCGGTCGCCTTTGGCGCCCTCCACGGACGCTGGCTGGCCGGGACACTGGCCGGGGCCTGCTATGCCCTCGCGCTGGGCCGGCGCGGAAGGCTAGGCGACGCGGTGCTGGCCCACGTGACGACGAATGCGCTGATCGCCGTCGCCGTGCTCGCGATGCACAACTGGTCACTCTGGAGTTGATGGCCGCGCCGAGAGGCCATGCCGCATTCCAAGCTGTAATGAGATCGCACGACGCAGGGCGATCCGGCGTGTCGGGGTCGACAGGCCGAACGGACGACGAGTGCAGCGGCTAACTACCGCGGGGCGGACCTCCCGGGGATCCGCTCCACTCCACACCTCTACTCCTTTTGATTCATCCGCCTCGCTCAACAACGGAGAGGACAGCACGATGAAGCTCTCACGACGCAGCCGCCGGCGCACCGCACGCCCTTCCTTGTCCCTCCTCAGTGTCCATCCCCAGGTCGAAGCCTTCGAGCGCCGACAGCTCCTCGCCAGTACCAACTTCCTCCAGGGGGCGGTCCTGGACATCGCGCACAACCCGGTCCCCGGCGCGGTGGTCACCCTCTACTCGCTGCCGAGCGCCACAGAGGTCGGCACTCCACTAACCACCGGCGCCGACGGCACCTATGCTTTCACCGGCCTGGCGCCGGGAGATTACCGGCTGGTGGAGACCCCGCCCGCTGGATACACGAACACGTCCACATCGGATCTCACGGGGCTTTACAAGACGACTTTGGCCGTCAATAGCATCGATGTCACGATCAGTGACGGATCCGCTACCCAGAAGCCTTGGCTGCTGTCGACGCTCACCACAAATCAGGTCGGGATGTACTTCTCGCAGGGTCCGAACTCCCACGGGTCATATGTGGGCCAGTTCTCGGAAGTCACGGTCAATGAGCAGGATGTGCCCTACTCAACGAGCTTCGCGACGTTTTGCGTGGACTTGGTCCGAAGTATCTCGGCGCCGCCCAACCATACGGACACGAACCTGCCCTGCGACGTGATGCCGCTCAAGGACGCTCTGGCGGCGACCGCCGGGACGTCCGCCGCGAATGCCGGCCAGATCGCCTACCTGTACAACCACTACGGCCTGAGCACGAGCCTGACCCCTACCGACGCGGCAGGGCTCCAGCTGGCGATCTGGCAGCTCGAATACGGGTCGGTCAGTGTCAGCTCGCTGGTCAGCCCGCCGGCGGGCGTCACGCTTCAGGGCGTGATCGACTCCGAGAACAACTACTTGAGCCTGGCCTCCGGGAAGAACGAGAGCGCCTACTACCTGAACGGCTTGACCAGCACCGAATATCCCTCCGGCGCACAGGGACTGATCGCCACCGAGAGCTTCAACTTCATCGATACCAAGGCGGCGCCGGGGATCCACCTGGTCAAGCTGACCGACGGGACGGACAACGACACGGGCACCGGCCCCTTGGTCCCGGTGGGCTCGACGGTGGACTGGACCTACAACGTCACCAACACCGGCAACGTGCCGCTGTCGGGCGTGACGGTCACCGACGACCACGGCGTCACCCCGGTGTACCAGTCGGGCGACGCCAACGGCAACGGCCTGCTCGACCTGACCGAGACCTGGGTCTACACGGCCACCGGCACCGCGGTGGCCGGCCAGTACGGCAACGTCGGCACCGCCACCGGCACGCCGGTCGACGACCACGGCAACCCGATCCCGGGCACCACCCCGCCGACCGCCACCAACCCCGACCACTACTACGGCACGCTGTCGCTCGGCGACTTCGTCTGGAACGACGCCAACCGCGACGGCATCCAGGACGACGGCGCCACCGGCATCAACGGCCTGACGGTCACGCTCGAGGACAGCGGCGGCAACGTCATCGCCACGACGACGACGGTCAACAACCCGGTCGGCGGCGCCCCCGGCTACTACCAGTTCAGCGGCCTGCTGCAGGGCAGCTACACGGTGGTGGTCGCCACCCCCAGCGGCTACGTCGCCAGCCCGTCGCTGCAGGGCGGCGACGCGGCGCTGGACAGCAACGGCAGCCCGGCGGGCGTGACCCTGACCAGCGCCAACGACGAGACGATCGACTTCGGCTTCTACGCGGCGGCGCCGGGGATCCACCTGGTCAAGCTGACCGACGGGACGGACAACGACACGGGCACCGGCCCCTTGGTCCCGGTGGGCTCGACGGTGGACTGGACCTACAACGTCACCAACACCGGCAACGTGCCGCTGTCGGGCGTGACGGTCACCGACGACCACGGCGTCACCCCGGTGTACCAGTCGGGCGACGCCAACAGCAACGGCCTGCTCGACCTGACCGAGACCTGGGTCTACACGGCCACCGGCACCGCGGTGGCCGGCCAGTACGGCAACGTCGGCACCGCCACCGGCACGCCGGTCGACGACCACGGCAACCCGATCCCGGGCACCACCCCGCCGACCGCCACCAACCCCGACCACTACTACGGCACGCTGTCGCTCGGCGACTTCGTCTGGAACGACGCCAACCGCGACGGCATCCAGGACGACGGCGCCACCGGCATCAACGGCCTGACGGTCACGCTCGAGGACAGCGGCGGCAACGTCATCGCCACGACGACGACGGTCAACAACCCGGTCGGCGGCGCCCCCGGCTACTACCAGTTCAGCGGCCTGCTGCAGGGCAGCTACACGGTGGTGGTCGCCACCCCCAGCGGCTACGTCGCCAGCCCGTCGCTGCAGGGCGGCGACGCGGCGCTGGACAGCAACGGCAGCCCGGCGGGCGTGACCCTGACCAGCGCCAACGACGAGACGATCGACTTCGGCTTCTACGCGGCGGCGCCGGGGATCCACCTGGTCAAGCTGACCGACGGGACGGACAACGACACGGGCACCGGCCCCTTGGTCCCGGTGGGCTCGACGGTGGACTGGACCTACAACGTCACCAACACCGGCAACGTGCCGCTGTCGGGCGTGACGGTCACCGACGACCACGGCGTCACCCCGGTGTACCAGTCGGGCGACGCCAACAGCAACGGCCTGCTCGACCTGACCGAGACCTGGGTCTACACGGCCACCGGCACCGCCGTGGCCGGCCAGTACGGCAACGTCGGCACCGCCACCGGCACGCCGGTCGACGACCACGGCAACCCGATCCCGGGCACCACCCCGCCGACCGCCACCAACCCCGACCACTACTACGGCACGCTGTCGCTCGGCGACTTCGTCTGGAACGACGCCAACCGCGACGGCATCCAGGACGACGGCGCCACCGGCATCAACGGCCTGACGGTCACGCTCGAGGACAGCGGCGGCAACGTCATCGCCACGACGACGACGGTCAACAACCCGGTCGGCGGCGCCCCCGGCTACTACCAGTTCAGCGGCCTGCTGCAGGGCAGCTACACGGTGGTGGTCGCCACCCCCAGCGGCTACGTCGCCAGCCCGTCGCTGCAGGGCGGCGACGCGGCGCTGGACAGCAACGGCAGCCCGGCGGGCGTGACCCTGACCAGCGCCAACGACGAGACGATCGACTTCGGCTTCTACGCGGCGGCGCCGGGGATCCACCTCGTCAAGCTGACCAACGGGACGGACAACGACACGGGCACCGGCCCCTTGGTCCCGGTGGGCTCGACGGTGGACTGGACCTACAACGTCACCAACACCGGCAACGTGCCGCTGTCGGGCGTGACGGTCACCGACGACCACGGCGTCACCCCGGTGCTACCAGTCGGGCGACGCCAACAGCAACGGCCTGCTCGACCTGACCGAGACCTGGGTCTACACGGCCACCGGCACCGCGGTGGCCGGCCAGTACGGCAACGTCGGCACCGCCACCGGCACGCCGGTCGACGACCACGGCAACCCGATCCCGGGCACCACCCCGCCGACCGCCACCAACCCCGACCACTACTACGGCACGCTGTCGCTCGGCGACTTCGTCTGGAACGACGCCAACGGCAACGGCATCCAGGACGACGGCGCCACCGGCATCAACGGCCTGACGGTCGACGCTCGAGGACAGCGGCGGCAACGTCATCGCCACGACGACGACGGTCAACAACCCGGTCGGCGGCGCCCCCGGCTACTACCAGTTCAGCGGCCTGCTGCAGGGCAGCTACACGGTGGTGGTCGCCACCCCCAGCGGCTACGTCGCCAGCCCGTCGCTGCAGGGCGGCGACCGCGGCGCATCGGACAGCAACGGCAGCCCGGCCGGCGTGACCCTGACCACCGCCAACGACGAGACGATCGACTTCGGCTTCTACGCGGCGGCGCCGGGGATCCACATCGTCAAGCTGACCAACGGCACCAACAACGACACGGGCACCGGCCCGCTGGTCCCGGTCGGCTCGACGGTGACCTGGACCTACAACGTCACCAACACCGGCAACGTGCCGCTGTCGGACGTGACGGTCACCGACGACCACGGCGTCACCCCGGTGCTACCACGTGCGGCGACACCAACCACGACGGCCTGCTCGAGCCTGGCCGAGACCTGGGTCTACACCGCCAGCGGCACCGCCGTGGCCGGCCAGTACAGCAACGTCGGCACCGCCACCGGCACGCCGGTCGACGACCACGGCAACCCGATCCCGGGCACCACCCCGCCGACCGCCACCAACCCCGACCACTACTACGGCACGCTGTCGCTCGGCGACTTCGTCTGGAACGACGTCAACGCGCAACGGCATCCAGGACGCACGGCGACCACCGGCATCAACGGCGTGACGGTCGACGCTCAGGACAGCGGCGGCAACGTCATCGCCACGACCACGACGGGCAACAACCCGGTCGGCGGCGCCACCCGGCTACTACCAGTTCAGCGGCCTGCTCCAGGGCAGCTACACGTGGTGGTCGCCACCCCCAGCGGCTACGTCGCCAGCCCGTCGCTAGCAGGGCGGCGACGCGGCACCGGACAGCAACGGCAGCCCGGCCGGCGTGACCCTGACCACCGCCAACGACGAGACCATCGACTTCGGCTTCTACGCGGCAGCCCGGGGATCCACCTCGTCAAGCTGACCAACGGCACGGACAACGACACGGGCACCGGCCCCTTGGTCCCGGTCGGCTCGACGGTGACCTGGACCTACAACGTCACCAACACCGGCAACGTGCCGCTGACGGACGTGACGGTCACCGACGACCACGGCGTCACCCCGGTGTCACCAGCTCCGCGGCGACGCCAACAGCAACGGCCTGCTCGACCTGAGCGAGACCTGGGTCTACACCGCCACCGGCACCGCCGTGGCCGGCCAGTACACCAACGTCGGCACCGCCACCGGCACGCCGGTCGACGACCACGGCAACCCGATCCCGGGCACCACCCCGCCGACCGCCACCAACCCCGACCACTACTACGGCACGCTGTCGATCGGCGACTTCGTCTGGAACGACGCCAACGCCAACGGCATCCAGGACGACGGCGCCACCGGCATCAACGGCGTCACGGTCACGCTCAAGGACAGCGGCGGCAACGTCATCGCCACGACGACGACGGTCAACAACCCGGTCGGCGGCGCCCCCGGCTACTACCAGTTCAGCGGCCTGCTGCAGGGCAGCTACACGGTCGTGGTCGCCACCCCCAGCGGCTACGTCGCCAGCCCGTCGCTGCAGGGCGGCGACCGCGGCGCTGGACAGCAACGGCAGCCCGGCGGGCGTGACCCTGACCAGCGCCAACGACGAGACCATCGACTTCGGCTACAACAAGGTCACGGACCTCGCCATCACCAAGACCGACGGCACGACGACCTACACGCCCGGGCGGCACGCACGACGTACACGATCGTGGTGAGCAACAACGGCCCGACCGCGGTCACCGGCGCCCCGGTCGTCGACAACCTGCCGTCGGCCATCACCAGCGACACCTGGACGGCGGTCGCCTCGGCCGGCGCCAGCGTCGCGGCGACCAGCGGCACGGGCAACATCAACACCACCGTCAGCCTGATCCCGCGGCGCCACCGTCACCTTCACCGTCGTCGCCCAGATCTCGGCCTCGGCCGGCTCGGCGGACAAGCTCGTCCGACTTCACGACCCTGGGCGCGAACAACACGGCGCTGGCCCAGAACGTCACGGTCAACGGCGTCCGGGCCGACGCCTTCTACTTCACCGGCGGCTCCGAGCGTCGACCTACCCGACGACCAACACCACCCTCTACTGCGGAACGGCGGCCGACCGACAACGGCCTCGGCATCGTCTCCAACGGCGAGGTCGCCTCGCAGGGCGGCGACGTCAACGAGATCAGCAACCAGCTCAACCAGGACGTGCTCCGGCTGACCAGAAGACGGCCGGCGACATCTGGACGTCGCTCTGGGTCTCGTCGCTCGACAGCGGCGGCTCGGGCGGCGCCGAGATGGGCACGCTCTACTGGTCCAACTCCGCCACGCCCAACCTGAGCACCCTCGGCCAGCAGCTTCACCTTCAAGTTCGGCGACTTCGGACGCAGCGTCGAGGGCAACGTGCTGTCGCTGCAGCCCGACGGGCTTCGACCCGACGGCCGCGTACCTCTTCTTCCTCGCCGGCCCCAACCCCGCCGGCACCAACAACGACTACCTGTTCTGGAAGGCGACCACCTCGACGCCCGCCAACCTGGTCAACACGGCCACCGTCGCCGCGCCCCCGGGCGTGACCGACACCAACCCCGGCAACAACTCGCGCCACCGATACCGACACGCCGTCGGGCGGCAACGTCGACCTGGCGATCACCAAGACCGACGGCACCGCCACCTACACCCCGGGCACCAGCACGACCTACACCATCGTGGTCTCCAACCCGGGCACGCTCGACGGTCAACAACGCCACGGTGACCGACAACCTGCCCGGCCGGCGATCACCGGCGTGAGCTGGACCGCCGTGGCTTCGGCCGGCGCCAGCGTGGCGGCCAGCGAGCGGCACCAGCAACATCTCGACGTCCGTCAGCCTGGCGCCGGGCGCCACCGTCACCTTCACCGTCGTCGCCCAGATCTCGGCCTCGGCGACCGGCAACCTGGTCAACACCGCCACCGTCACGACCCCGATGGGCGTGACCGACACCAACCCGGGCAACAACAGCGCGACCGACACCGACACGCCCGCGCCCAAGGTCGACCTCGCCATCACCAAGACCGACGGCGTGACGACCTACACGGCGGGGACCAGCACGACCTACACGATCGTGGTGAGCAACAACGGCCCGTCGGCGGTCACCGCCGCCCCGGTCGTCGACAACCTCCCGTCGGCCATCACCGGCGACACCTGGACGGCCGTCGCCTCGGCCGGCGCCAGCGTGGCCGCCGCCGCCGGCTCGGGCAACATCAGCACCACCGTCAGCCTGATCCCCGGCGCCACGGTCACCTTCACCGTCGTCGCCCAGATCTCCGCCTCGGCGCACGGGCAACCTGGTCAACACCGCGACGGTGACGGCGCCCTCGGGCGTGACCGACACCAACCTCGCTAACAACACCGCGACCGACACCGACACGCAGGGCGTCGGGCGCATCAGCGGCCAGGTCTTCTACGACTGCAACACCGACGGCGTTCAGGGCTCCGACGAGTCGGGCAAGGCCGGACGTCACGGTCTACCTGGACCTCAACAACAACGGGTCCTACGACGGCGGCGAGCCCTCGACGACGACCGACGCCCTCGGCAACTTCGCCTTCGGCGGGCTCGCGGCGGGCACCTACCGGGTGCGGGACGTGGTCCCGAACGGCTTCCGATCAGACCACCGCCAACCCGGCCAGCATCGTGCTGGGCTCCGGCGGGACGTCGAGCGGCACCCTGATCGGCCTGACGGCAAACGCGTCGGCCGTCACCAACTACCTGTTCCTGGTCAACGGGACGACCAGCTATACCGACCTCCGGGATAATACCAACGCCACCGACGAGGTGCAGGTGACGTTCACGATCGCCCCGGGGATCACCGACTTCCCGGTCAACCTGGTGGCCTACACGGCGCCCGGCTCGACCTTCGACTCGAGCACCGCCTACCAGCAGCAGGTCTACGACGTCGGCGGCGGCCAGTTCTCGTCGGGGACCTACACGCTGACGGTCAACCTCCCCAACTCGTATTTCCAGGTCGATTTCATCGTCGGCTGCGTGATCACCACGCTGGGCGGGGCCCCGGGGCATTACGACGCCGGCAACTTCTACTCGCCGCAGGGTCGCCTGATCAGCGCCGACAACGGCGACCCCTGCGGCCGGGCCCCCCTGGCCTGCCCCGGCACGATCGTGGGCAACGTCTACAACGACCTGAACGGCAACGGCGCGAAGAACACCGGCGAGACGGGATTCGGCCCGGTGCAGGTGTTCCTCGACACCAACAATAACGGCCTGCTCGACGCCGGCGAGTACCGCACCTTCACCAAGGCCGACGGCAGCTACAAGTTCGGCAACCTCTCGTCCGGGTCGTATCGGGTGCGCGAGATCCTGCCCGGCAGCTGGTCCACCACCTCGGTCCTGCCCGGCCTGGTGAGCGTCTCCGCCGGGGCCACGGTCCAGGGCGGCAACTTCGGCAACAAGCAGGTCGCGGGCGACACCATCGGCCTGCTGACGACCGAGACGATCGATTGGTGGAACAGCCCGACGGGCCAGAACCTCATCCTGTCGCTCGACGGCGGCGCCAGCTCGACGAACCTCGGAAACTGGCTCGCGACGAAGTTCCCGAATCTCTACGGCTCCGGGGCCGGGTCGTCGAACAACCTCACCAACAAGATGAATACCCAGGTCGCCGCCTACTACCAGGGACTCTACAGCACCCTCACCTCCGCTGCTCGAGGAGAGGGTCCTGGCGACCGCCCTGTCGGTCTACGCGTCGACCTCGTCGCTGGGCGGGACCGCGGGGATGTTCTACGGATTCAACGTCACCGCCGGTGGCCTCGGTGCGCAGACCTACAACGTCGGCACCAACGGGTCGGCCTTCGGCGTGGCGAATGGAACCATCCTCAGCGTGCTCGACATCCTCCAGGCCACCAACGACCAGTCGAATTCCACCGGCCTGTACGGCGGCAACTCGACCCGGCGCAATCAGGCGAACACGATCTATCAGAATATCCTGAAGGCCGGCGACGACGATTGATCCACGCCCGGAAGCTCCGCCCGACGCGAGGCCGCCCCACTCGGGGCGGCCTCGCGCGTTTCCCGGGCGGTGAGCCGTGCCGATTCCGTCAACGCACCGCAACGAAGAGATGGCGATGCGAGGCGGCGACGGACGCGACGTCTTCAACGCCATCAACAACGAGGGCGACATCGGCGCCGGGCTGACCCTCCTGGCCGGCGACGGCGCCGGCGGCACGCTGTTCACCGGCACGCTCGGCCAGGTCTACGCCGGCACCTATCTGGTCAAGGTCGACGCCATCCCCGGCCCCGACGCCGCGGCCGAGCAGGCGGCCATCGAGGACGCGATCGCCAGTTACAACGACGCGCTCGCGACCTACGGCGTCGTCCTGGCGGAGCTCCCCGACGGCGTGGCCGCGACGCCCGACATCGAGATCCACTTCGCCGACACGATGCCGATCGGCGGCGCGGCCGACGGGGTGCTGGACGTCACGATGACCGGCGGGCAGATCATCCTGGTCAAAGGCTGGAACGGGTACACCGGCAGCGACCCCTCGCAGCTCGGCGCCGACCAGTATGACTTCGAGACCATCGCCGCCCACGAGCTGGGGCACTCCATCGGCCTGGGCACGGCGCCGATCCGAACTCGGTCATGTACCCGTACCTGGCGACGGGGCAGGTGCGGCGCGTCCTGACCGCGAACGACCTTTCGGTGATTGATGACGATGGAGGCACGGCGCCGGAGGCGCTCACGGCTGCCCCGTTCGCCAAGGGCTCCGCCGGCGGGCGCGCAGGCGGCGGCCGCCCTCATTTCTCCGACGGCCTTCGCCACACCCACGGCGACGGGCGCGCCGGCACCGGCCGTGTCCACGCCGGTCGCCGTCAACCACACGGCGACCAGCCCGGTGACGGTGATCGCGTCCTCCTTCCAGGCGGTGGTCGGCCCGGTCGCGCCCAACGGCTCCGCCCAGCCACTCGGGTCAGCCGTGACTTCCAGCCCGACCGGCAGGACGTCCCTACTTCTCACCGGAGTCCCGACCACATCGGTGACCACCGGACTCCTGGGGCAATCGCCCGTGTGGCCGTCGATGAGCTCACCGATCGCGTCCGAGCAGCCGGAGGCTGTCGCGGCGCTCGATAGGGAGCTTGCGGACGCCATCATGCGGACGAGACACTCGATGGGCATGATGGTCGATTCGGCCCTGGACGAGCTGGCCGCCGACGTGGCGCTGTGGCCGCAAGCGGTCCGCGACGGGGCCTTCACCATCCCCGTCCTCGCGCCGGATTCGGCCCCGGCCGTCGAGGCCCCGACCGCTCCCGCGGTGCAGTTGGACTCCAGCGGGTCGGCCGCATCCTTGGCCGAGCGGGTGACGGTGCTCGGGATGGTGGCCGGTCTCATGGGCGCGGCACGCCTGCACGCGGCCCGGCGGCGGCGGACCGGGAGCCCGTCGCTCGCGAGGAAGCCGGTCGAGTCGCGGTAGGCGATCGAGCGGGCGCCTCCCCGACCGGTGCTTGGCGGCGCCTCATGGCGGCATCCCCCGCGGATGCCGCCGACGCCTTGATCAACCGGGCTGGGAGCGACTCCGAACGTGCTCTGGACGAGCTCGCGTGGCCGGAGAGCGAGACGAACGCCGCCGCGGTGCTCCTGGACGTTGCAGCCCTGGCCTCGCGCCGCCGGAGCGACCTCGCACGGGGAGACAACGACCGCGAGCGCGAGGTCAGTTTTTCAGCGGGATATCGGGAGTCTTACGCACGTCTTCGAGGATCCTCGGTACCCGAACCGGGCCGAACAGCTCGGCCAGAGAGCGCACGAGGACGGCCCCCCCGAGGATGATGGCCCAAAAGATCAGTCCGATGACCAGGAATGGGAAGGCGATGAGGCGGACGACGAGGAGCGCGATCCGTTCCCCGGTCCCGGGATCCCCCGGGACGTCGTGCTCGTCCGGGCTATCGTTGTTCCACGGCCCTTGATCTCGCCCGTTGACGGCCAAGTTCTCACCTCTCTAAGAGAAGCCAGAGCTGAGGAAGGCTCGACGTCCCGGGTCTCTCCGCGGCGAACACGGCACCCCTGGATAGTCTAGGTTACCGTTGGCGATTCGGGGCCTTACCGCCCGAGCAACCCGATCCTCGACGTCCGCGTGGTGAGGCACCCAATTCGCCCGGTCCGCCGGAACCTGCGTCTGGCGACGCCGTGATTCTCGAGAACATCGACAAATCGGGCGCCGAGCGGACCAGAATCGGGGCCCGGCGTCATACCCTCATCATCAGCGCGGCAGATGACCGGGTCCTAGCCCGCCATAAACTGTACGGTAAGCCGCGGCGAGCGCCCAGCCGGATCCGGCCCGGATTCCAAAAATGCCGGGCCTGGGAAACCTGTCCTAACCCCGGAGTGCCTTGGATCATCAAGATCGATCGTAACCGTCGCCCGCGGCGTCGCGATGCGGTCGTGATGGATTCGTCAGATCGATGTCGTGTGCCAAGGATATCGCATTGACAGCGACTCTCTTTCTTAAACCGGAGATTCAATTTTTCAACACGCTTACAGGGTGGATTGTTTCGCGGTTAGGGCCGGTTTAGAATCCAACTTGACCGCCGGCGGTTGCACGAAGATGTGCACGGGGGTGGATGGCACGGATCACCGGCGCGCTCGAATCGCGGTCAACGTCCGACCGCCCCTATCTCGAACGGGCGAGGTCCATCACGATGCGGATCTGCCTCATCGAAGACGATGAAGTCGCCGGTCTCGAGCCGCTCATACTATCGCGACCGGTCTTCGAATTGCTCCTGGCGCGAGCACGCTCGGGTCGAAGACCGTCGGGGCCTTCGCCGGGGTCGGCGGGGCCGACCTGGGGGCGATCATCCGCCCCTATCTGGTGCCCACCCAGCGAGAGCGGGCTCCGAGCCTGGCCGTCAACGACCGCGAATGGTTGTCGCGCGGGCCGGTCCTGGTCGTCAACGCCCGCTGGGTCCCCCCGGGCGGCCCCGTTGGAATCGGCTTCGATTCCCAATTCGTCGGCTACTGCGACGGCCGGCCGGCGTGTGCCCTGGTGGGGCCTGAGCACGCGAAGGGACTGAAATGGGGCGGGTGGGAGCGTTGGATTGAAGACCGCGCCGATGAGGCCCGCCGCTTGAACGTTGCCGGCGAGTGGATCGACCGGCCGTGGGACATCGTCGCCAAGAACGCCAGGCACCTCGTCCGCGACTTCGACTCCGAGGGCAAGGTCGGCCTGAGCAACCGCCACCTCACGAGCATCGCCCTGGTCGGCCCGGCCGACCGGATCTCGATCCACGAGTCGGCGCGGGTCGACCCGTACACGGTCTTCGACACGACCAACGGGCCGATCACCGTGGCCGCCGGCGCGGTGATTCAGCCGTTCACGCGGGTCGAGGGGCCGTGCTTCATCGGCAAGGACACCCAGCTCTTCCGCGCCAACCTCCGCGGCGGCGTCACGCTCGGGCCGAACTGCCGGATCGGCGGCGAGGTCGAGGAGACGATCGTCCACGGCCACTCGAACAAGTACCACGAGGGGTTCCTCGGCCACTCGTACGTCGGCGAGTGGGTGAACCTGGGCGCGATCACCTCGAACAGCGACCTCCGCAACGACTACGGCGAGGTCCACGTGCCGATCGCGGGCGACCCGGTGGCGACGGGCCAGGCGAAGGTCGGCTGCTTCCTCGGCGACCACACGCGGACCGGCCTGGGCAGCATGCTGAATACGGGCACGGCCGTCGGCGTGATGTGCAACGTGCTGCCGGCGGGGCTGCTGCTACCGAAGCACGTGCCGTCGTTCACGGCGGTGCTGTACGGGCGAGTCGCCGAGGGCTTATCGCTCGACCGGCTCTTCGCCACCGCCCGGACCGTCAAGGAACGCCGCGGGCAGAAGTTCACGACGGCCGAGGAAGACCTCTATCGGACCCTGTTCGATCGGACCCGCCTCGAGCGCCAGCGGGCCGTGCATGTGCGGCAGGAGCCTCGGGGTGAACGCCCGGGCCCTCGTGGCGTCGAGTCTCGGAGGCGTCGAGAAGATCGATCTGAGATTTCGGGAGAATCCGACGTGAACGCAGGGCATCCGGGCTTGGCGGTGGTCACCGGTGGCGCCGGGTTCATCGGATCCCATCTGGTCGAGGCGCTTCTGAAAGCAGGGCCGCCCGGTCCGAGTGGTCGACAACTTCTCGACGGGGAACCGATCGAATCTGGACGGCCTGCACGATGTCGAGGTCGTGACGTGTGACCTCGCCGATTTCGACGTGGCGCTCCGGGCGATCGAGGGGGCCGATGTCGTCTTCCATCAGGCGGCCATTCCGAGCGTCCCGCGCTCGGTTGCTGACCCCCTGCTGTCCCACTCCAGCGGGCCGACGGCGACGCTCCACGTCCTCGAGGCCGCGCGCCGGGCCGGGGCACGTCGCGTCGTCTTCGCGGCGTCGAGCTCGGCCTACGGCGACACCGACGAACTCCCAAAGCACGAAGGTATGCTGCCGAGGCCGCTGAGCCCCTACGCGGCGGGGAAGCTCGCCGGCGAGCATTATGTCCGCGTCTACGCGCGGACGATGGAGCTGGACGGCGTGAGCCTCCGCTACTTCAACGTCTTCGGCCCGCGGCAGGACCCCTCCAGCCCGTACAGCGGCGTGATCTCCCTGTTCGCCCGGGCCCTGTCGGAGGGCCGCAGGCCGTTGATCTTCGGCGACGGGCGGCAGACCCGTGATTTCACCTTCGTCGACAACGCCGTCGCGGCGAATCTGGCCGCGGCCGATGCCCCGTCGCGGCTGGGGGGCGAGGTCTACAATGTGGGGACCGGCCGGCGGGTCAGCCTCCTGGAATTGGTCGCGATCCTGAACGAGATCCTGGGGACCCGGATCGCCCCCGAACTCCGCCCGGCCCGCCCCGGCGACGTCCGCGACTCCCAGGCCGACCTCCGACGGATCCGCGCCGCCCTGGGCTACGAGCCCCGCGTCGGTCTCGAAGAGGGCCTGCGCAGAACGGTCGAGGCGATGCGACGACATGCCGACCGCCCACGTTGATTCTGGTCAACATTTCGTAAAGAAGCGCAAAGAAATCGCTTGAACGCACCGCGAATCGAATTTACAGTACCCAACCACCCGATCTAGCGTGCCGAGGTAGATTCGGGTCTCTCTCCTTTCGGACGAAGCCGATGGTCGGGCTTCACTCCGCGATGCCAACGCCGAAGTAGGGTCCCTGGCCACGTTGGCCGAGTCAGGATCGTGCTGATCGCTTTGAGTTTCTGGCGGTGTACCCCCGCGGATGCGCTACCCCAACGGCGAGGTTGAGACGCATGAGCATTCTCTATCATACGGACGTCTATGAGGATTCTGAGACGGGACTCGGCCTCGCCACGTCCCCGGACGCGAGCTGGTATCTGCCGTGCAAGACGGCCGCCGACAAGGCGGCGGCGCTCGTCCTGCTTGTGCTGGCGGCGCCGGTGGTCCTCGTCCTGATGGCGATAATCCGCGCGACCTCGAAGGGGCCGGCGATCTACAGGCAGCGCCGGCTCGGGCGCGGGGACGGCCGTTCGAGATCCTCAAGCTCCGGACGATGACGCACGACTGCGAGCGGCTGACGGGGCCGCAGTGGGCCAAGGCCGGCGACGCGCGGGTGACGCCGTTCGGGCGATTCCTCCGCCGGAGTCACCTCGACGAGCTCCCGCAGCTCTGGAACGTCGTCCGGGGTGAGATGAGCCTCGTAGGGCCCCGCCCCGAGCGGCCCGAATTCGTCGCGAAGCTCGAGCCGATCGTCCCCGGATACCGCAAGCGGATGCGGGTCCGCCCCGGGATCACCGGCCTCGCCCAGATCCAACTGCCGGCCGACCGGGACCTCGACGACGTGCGCCGAAAGGTGGAGTGCGACATCTATTATATTGGCCAAGTAAATGCGTTGCTCGATCTGAAGATCGTGCTCGGCACCGTCCTGACGGTCCTGAATACCCCGTTCGAGCAGACGCGGCGCATGCTCCGGCTCCCGGGCGTGGCGGATTCCGATCTGGTCGCTCGTCCCAAGGCTCAAGAGCTTTCGGGATGCGGAGAAGCCTAGCAACGCGGCGTGCTCCGAGGCGACGGGACCCGGGTGTCCTGGAGGCCGATCATGGCCTTTATGCCGCGCACGAGCCGGAGGCCTGACGGGTCCGCGGCCCGGCAGCCCGAGTCATCTCCGGGGCTAGCAGCCCGGCAACGAGGCCGCTGCGACCTCCCGGCAATGTGGTTGCGGATCGTACCTAGCGCGGGCGGAGGTCCGAACGGGCGATCGCCGGCGATGGGGCCGCTCGGATTCGCGGCCCTTGTCACCCGGACCCGGGACTCTCCGAAGCCGGCTCTCGACGGGGCAACTTGAATTGCATTTCGGCCGCGGCGCCCGGAGGATAGGTCGAGGGCGCGTTGTGGGCTCGGGGCGAGGTCCCGCTGAGTGACGACCTCTCGAGTCTCCGACTCGCGAGCGACGCTCCGATCTCTGGCCGAGCCCCGAGGCTCCGTGGAGGCCGGGTACCTACCTTTCGAGAGTGAACATCGTGGCCCACGACTCGGAGCAAGAGTTCCTGAGGGCATGCGGGGGGGCCGGCCCGCTGAGGTTGGGCGTCGGGGCCGCGGAGGGGGGTGAGGTCGACCTCCGGACCTGTCCAGGCCCGTTCGCGCTGGTCGGCCGCGACCCCGGCGCCGAGGTGGTCCTGGACCATCCCGACGTCGGCAGGCGGCATGCTTATCTCCAGCTCATCGGGGGCCGGATCTTCTTCGTCGACCTTGGGAGCCGGACCGGGGTCCACCGGGAGGATGGCCCAGTCCCATCGGGATGGCTGGACGCCGGGGAAGCCATCCGGATCGGACCATTCCTGATCCGGGCGGCCGAGGCACCGGCACGAGCAGAGGCCGGCTGCGAAGGGGACCTCAACCCGCTGGAGGTGACCCGCGACCTCCCGTCTGACCAGCCCGGCATGACCCTGGAGTTTCTCAGGTCCAAGACGGAGCTGGTGGCCTGGCGGATGAACCGCGTGCTCGTCCTGCTGGGGCGGTCGTCCGAGTGCAGGGTGCGCCTGGAGGGCTCAGAGGTCTCGTCATTCCATTGCAGCCTGCTGCGCACTCCGGAGGGCCTCTGGGCGGTCGACCTCCTCGGCCGCGGCGGTATCCGCGTCAATCGGCAGCCCGTCCGATTCGCCCGGCTGGGCGAGGGCGAAGAACTCCGGTTGGGTCGGCATCGGATCCGCCTCCGCTCGGGGACAGCCCCGCCCGTCGTCGGGGCGCTGCCCGCTCTCCAAGACGCCCAGAGCAGGGCGCTCGCAACCCCGCCGTTCATGACGTTCGCCCCCCCCGATCTCGGCCCGGGAGCGGGCCCGCCCGGAATGGCCGACTCGCTCTTCGGCCAGATGACGGGCCATTTCGCCCTGATCCAGCAGCAGATGTTCGAACAGTTCCAGCAGACGATGATGATGATGGCCCAGACGTTCGGCGCGTTGCACCGGGACCACGCGGAATCCGTCCGGGTCGAACTCGAACGCCTCCGCCAGCTCAACAAAGACCTGGCCGTCCTCCAGGGCGAACTGGTCGCGCGACGTGGCGCGACACCCCCGCTGGCGGGGAGCCTGTCCGCGCCCCCGCCGCCCGTCAATGCCCGGCCGCGGGGGCCCGTCAAGCCGGTGAAGAGGGAGGTTGATCCCAACCAGGGCCACCCGACGGTCCCCCGGCCCCGCGAGGCGAACGCCGCCCGGGCCGGCGACGAGATCCACGCCCAGCTCACCGGCCGGATCGCCGAGATCCAGCGGGAGCAGCAGGGCCGATGGCAGCACCTCCTCGACCTGATGATGAGCCGATCGTCGGGAACCCCCCTCCCTTGATCGCCGGCCGTCGGGCCGGCCCGGCGGAATTGAAGGGCCTACGCTCGGCCGATTACTTCAGGCAAGTTCCCACCGAAAGCGGGACGAAGACGACCGATCATCATGGCCAGTCCGTCACGAACCCGCCAGGATGAGACGACCCCGCCGATCGGCGTCGCGACGGTCCTGCTCGTCCTCTGGTCGCTGTTCATCGCCTATGGCACCTTGCTGCCATTCCAGTTCCAGGGCAACCTCGCCGGGGCCTGGGCCAGGCTCTCCGCGCTCGTCGAGGCAGTCGGGCGGCCCACGTCGCGGGCCGACGTCGTGAGCAATGTCCTGCTGTTCGTGCCCTGGGGCTTCTTGTACGCCGTTCGGGCCGAAGGTCGCGGCAGGGGCCCGGCGCGGGCGACGGCCCGTGCGATCGCCGGCGGCTTTGCCCTGAGCGCGGCGGTAGAACTCGCGCAACTCTTCCTGCCGAGCCGGACGACCTCGGTGATCGACCTGGCCAATAACACCGCCGGCTCCGCCCTCGGGGCGCTGGCGGCCCGGCCCGTAGCCCGCCGGGCCCGGGACATCTGGTCGCCACGCCTTCTCCAACTCCTCGGCCGTCGCCCGCTGGCGGCATGCGCCCTGGCCACGGGGGCCGGGCTCGTGGTCATGGGCCTGTCCCCGTTCGACGTCAGCCTGGACATGGGCAGCGTCAAGGCATCGTTCAGGGCGGCCCGCCTGGTGCCGTTCGGCCCCAACCTGGGCGGGACACGACCGCCGCCCAAGCCCTGGGCCTGGGCCCGAGAGGGCTTGATCTGGGCCTTCACGGGTGGTCTGACCGTCGTGGCCGCGCGCGAGGCGCATCGGAAAGGGCCATCGGCCGTTGCCGGGGCGGTGATCCTCTGCGGCGGCTTGGCTCTCCTCGTCGAGGTCGCGCAGCTCGTGATCCCCGGGCGAGTTGCCGATAGCAGCACGGTCGTGGCCGCGGTCGCCGGGGCGGCGGCCGGCGCGGTGGTCGTGGGTTCCTTCCCGGGATGGACCGCGCGACGGTGGATCGGCCCCGCGCTGGCCTGCTGCTCCGCGGCCATCATCCTGAGCTCGTGGACACCCCCAATCCCGGCCCCGCCCGCGCGATGGCCTCCGGATCTATCGCAGTTCGTGCCGTTCTGGTCCTACTACCGCCGCACCGACATCTACGCCGTGGCCGACCTGCTGGACCAGGTGCTGGCCTTCGTCCCCTTCGGGGCCCTCCTTGCCGCGCTGGACTCTCGGCATGCCGTCCGGCGGTCGCTGCTTCTCGGCCTCGCCTTCGGGCTCGTCCTCGAGGGGGGCCAACTCTTCCTCGCCGACCGGACCGCCGAGATCACCGACGCCCTCTCGGCCTCCGCCGGCGCAACCCTCGGAGCCTGGCTCTGGATCCGACTCTGGCTCCTGCGGAGGGACCTACGCTCTCAATCCGGCGGGCAAGACTCGTGACCGGATTCGATCCCCCACCCTGGGCGGGTTCGAACCTCGCCAATCCCTCAATTCCACGGCGCCGGCAGGAGTTGCGATCGGCGACGGGGCAGGTCGACCGGCGCCCGGGCCAGCGTCGCCGCGTGTCGCACCGGGGAGAAACCTTCGGGTGCCATCGCCCGGGGCGCCGGGGACCGTCCTGCCCGCACTCCATGACAAATCGAACATGCTCTGCAATGTAAAACAAGACATCCTTATTGTGTTATTAGGCTGATGCCTTTTCGCCACATCGATCCGGAATTTCCTTGTGGACAGGCCGGGAGTTAGTGTAGAGTTTGGAGGGTCACATGCTAGGGCGATTACGTTAGATCGCGACGTCTTCGTCTCCGGCGGTTTGCCCGCAAATGGGCTGCGGTCGCTGATGGCCGGGCCTCGGGCCCCGGAGCGATTTCCGCTCATCGGGCGGCGAGCGTCACCGGGCCGTGCCGGTTTTCCGTCGAGTGCCAATCCGTGGGGTACAGGGCCGCGGTCGAAGCCGGACCGGGCCCCGGGCGCAGACGGGCGGTCTACGAATCTCGAGGGTGAGATCGCAGCGGAGAATGCGATGTCGCGAGAGTCCCGCGTGAGCGCCCCGCCGGGCGGACGATGGAAACGCTATCGAGTCTCGGAGCCGGCGGCGCCGGCCTGATCCGTCGCCCTCGATCGATACCCCCCAGCGGCGGGGCCCGGCGATCGATGGCGCCTCGCAGGCTGACGCATGCTTGATCACGTCCGGACAGCCCCGCGGCTCTTCCGAGCACGCCGACTTCGGGCTGCCGGCGACCGGGACCGGCCTCGAAACGTTCGAGTCGGAGTGGACGACACACGGGCAAGGAGGCCCGACCCTGGGCGGCTAGGGAGTGTAACCCACGGGCACGGAGTGCGCGGTTTCCGGGCCCTTGCCAAAGGCAGTACGTACGTCGGAGTTGCGGCACCGATGACACAGGCTCCTCCGGATGCGGGCAGCTCAGCGGACCGCGCCCCCTTTCTCCTCGCGGCGGCCCTGGGGGCGGCTGTGCTCTGGGCGTGGTGGCCGTCGCTGCGCGAGATGGCGGGGCGTTGGCTGCACGACCCTCGATATTCGCACGGCTTCCTGGTCCCCGCCTTCACCGGCTTCCTGCTCTGGCGTCGTCGCGAGATGATCCCGACGGGCCCAATTCGGCCGAGCTGGTGGGGGCTCGTGCTCCTCGTCGTCGCGGGGGCGCTCCAGTGGGCCGGGGGGCGCTATTACGTCTCCTGGCTTGGGTCGTTCGCCCTGCTGCCGGCGCTCGCGGGGATCGCCCTCCTGGTGGGCGGGTGGCCGGCCCTGAGGTGGTCATCGGTCCCGATCGCCTTCCTGGTCTTCATGTTTCCGCTTCCGTACCGGGTCGAGGCGGGCATGGGCTATCCCCTGCAGCGGATCGCGACCTTGGCCAGCAACTTCGTCCTGCAGACGCTCGGCCTGGCCTCCGTAGCGGAAGGGAACATCATCCTTGTGAACGAATCGAGGATCGGCGTCGTCGAGGCCTGCAACGGGCTCGGGATGCTCTACATGTTCCTGGCCTTCACCGTCGGGGGGGCGCTGGTCATGCACGTCGGCGCCGTGGAGAAGGCCCTCCTCGTCGCGAGCACGCCCGCGATCGCCCTGGCCGCGAACGTCGCGCGGATCTGCCTCACGGCCATCCTCCACGAGACGGCCGGGCATGGGGTCGCCGACTCCGTCTACCACGACCTGGCCGGCTGGTTGATGATGCCGCTGGCGTTCGGCCTACTCTGCCTCGAAGTCGCCTTGCTCCGCAGGCTCTTCATCCTCGTCGACGAGGACGCGGGTCCCGGGCCGATGGTCGCGGGCCTGTGGCAGGGCCCGGGAGGTCGGCCGGCCTCCGCGGGGCCGGGCCGGGCCTGAGCCGCGATCCGCGACCGGTCATCATTCCCTCATCATAAGGTGTTATTGATATGGAAGCATCCAAAGCTAATTCACTCGTCCACGCGACGGCGCGGGGGAAGGGCCTCGAGGTCCATCGGCCGGCCGCGACGACGTTGGTCGGCCCGCTGGACGCGATCGGGCTGCTGAAGTCGCTGCGGCGCCGCTGGATGCCGGCCGCCGCGCTGGGCCTCGTGCTGGCGGCGGTCGTGGGCTCGGCCGCCTGGTACTTCCTGCCGAAGGCGAAATATACCGCGAGCGCGACGCTCCGCGTCTCGCTCCAGCCCAAACGGATCATCTTCGAGCCCCGCGACGGCACGTCCGACCCGAACACCTTCCAGAGGACCCTCGTCGCGCTGATCAAGGACCGATATATCCTCGGCCACGCGCTGAGCAAGCCGGAGGTCGCGGGCCTGCCCACCCTGACGCGGCTCGTGACCGATGGCGTCGACGCCGAGGAATACCTCCAGAAGACCGTCACCGCCTCATTCCGCGAGGGGTCGGAAGTCCTGGAGATCTCCATGGGCGGGGACCGCCCCGAGGACCTGGCGGCCATCGTCAACGCGGTCATCGACTCCTACTTAACCCTGATTGTCGACGAGGAGCGCAAGGAGCGGCTCGTCCGGCTCGAGAAGCTCGAGGGCCTCTGGAACCGATATCAGAGCGACCTGAAGCTGAAGCGGAAGTCGCTGGAGGAGCTGGTCGCCTCGGTCGGCTCGCACGACGAGCTTGCGCTGGTCATGGCGAGCCAGTCCAAGACGTCGCAGCTCAGCATGGCGGAATCGGAGATGATGAAGGCGCGGTCCGAGCTGCTCAAGATCCGCGCCGAGCTCTCCGCCCCCGACGCGGCGGAGCCGCCGCCCGCCCGCCCCGAACCCGCCCCCCAGGAGCTGGCATCCGATATCGAGGCGCTGGCGGAGCAGGACCCCGCGGTCGCCGATGCGCAGGCCGGGGTCGCCGCCGCGATCGCGCGGTACAAACAGCTGACGCAGAAGATCCGCAACCGGAGCGACCCGTCGGCGATGCACCTGGCGCGGCAGATCGAGGTCGCCAAAGGCTCCCTGGAGGCCGCGCGCCAGGCGGCCCGTACCGCGCTAGCGGCCAGGGCCCGCCCGCCCGAAACCGCCCCGGCCGAGGCCCCGGTCGGGGCCCCTTCGAGGCGGGTCAAATTGGTGGCGCAGGCGCAGGTGCTGGAGGGTTACCAGGAGGCCCTGAAGGGGCATATCTCGCAGCTTGCAGTCGGAGATCAAGGCACTCGGCAAGGGCGGGGTGGACCTGGAGGCGGAGCGGGCCGGGATCACGATCTCGTCGGACTTCGCCAAGAAGGTCGGTGCCGAGGTCGAGGCGGTCAAGGTCGAACTCAACGCCCCCGACCGGATCCGCGTGCTCGCCCGGGCGAAGACCCCCCGGCTGCTGGACGAGTCGCGGAGGATCAAGGTCGGGGCACTGGCGGCGCTCGGCTCGTTCGCCTTCACCCTCTTCGGCGTCGCCTTCCTCGAGTTCCGGGCACGGCGCGTGGACGCGGCGGACGACGTGATCAATTTCCTCGGGATCAAGCTCGTCGGCGCACTGCCGGGGTTGCCGCCCCGCGAGGCCCGGGCGCGGGCGCTGCGAACCTGCCCGCGAACCGGAGGTGGCAGAGCAGCCTCATCGAGTCGATCGACGCGACGCGGACCCTCTTGCTGCACGCGTCCCGCGTCGAGGCGATCCGCGTCGTGATGATCACGAGCGCCGTCAAGGGGGAGGGGAAGACGTCGCTGTCGGCGCACCTCGCGACCAGCATGTCCCGGGCCGGGATCAGGACGCTACTGATCGACGGGGACCTGCGCCGGCCCGCCCTGCACCGGCTGTTCGACGCGCTGCCGGCCCCCGGGCTCTGCGACTTGCTCCGCGGCGAGGTCCATGCCCGGGACGTCGTGCAGCCGACCCCCGCCGGCGGCCTGAGCCTGATCACGGCCGGCCGTTGCGACCCGATGGCGCTCCAGGCGCTCGCGCAGGGCGCCATGACCGGCATCCTGGACGCGCTCCGGGAGGATTACGAGTTCGTGATCGTCGACTCGGCGCCGATCCTGCCGGTTGCCGATTCGCTGCTGTTCGGCCAGGGGGTCGACGCCGTCATCTTCTCGGTGCTCCGCGACGTCAGCCGGATCCCGATGGTCCACACCGCCCACGAGCGGCTCTCCGTCCTAGGGGTTAGGATCCTCGGCGCGGTCCTCAGCGGCGTCCGGTCGGAATCCTACCTTACATCGGATTATTATTATGCCACCGACACCGCGAGCCGCTGAGCCCCGGCATCCGGCCCGCCGCCTGCTGCCGGCGGTCGCAGGCCTCGCGATCATCGTCGCCGCGGGCGCCGCGAACGGCGTGCTCACCAGCCGCTGGACGAAGTCACGGGCGATCGAGGACGGCGCCGCCCGCCTCGGCCGGGTCCCGGCCGTGGTCGGCGACTGGGAGGGGAAGGACGTGCCCCTCGACCGCCGGGCCATCGAGGTGGCCGAGATCGACGGCTATCTGATGAGGCGTTACAAGGACCGTCGAAGCGGCCTGTCGGTCGACGTCCTCGTCGTCTGCGGCCGGCCCGGTCCGATCGCCGTCCACTCGCCCGAGGTCTGCTACGGAGGCGCCGGCTACGACGTGGAGTCGCCGGCGGCGCGGCTGAAATTAGGGACCGACGAGGCCTGGGCCATCGATATGGCCAAGCCCGGCCCCGTCACGGCGGATCGGCTGCACATCCTCTATTGCTGGGGCTCGGGCGGGGCGTGGGAGGCGGCCGACGCGCCGCGGGTGCGATTCGCCGGCTCGCCGGCCTTGTACAAGGTCTACATCCTCGCCACGCCCGCGACGCCCGACGGTCCCCGCGACGATGCGGTCGAGCGGTTCGCGCGGCAATTCCTCCCCGAGCTCCGGGCGTCGCTCGGGTCGGCGGCGACTCCTCCGACGTCCCACCGGACCTGACGGCAAGGTGTGATGAGAATCGTCAGCGTCAGCATCCCGTACCCCCGGCCCGATCGACCCTACGGCGGCCTGTTCGTGCGGAGCCGCCTGGAGGCGATGGCCCGGCACGAGGAGCTGACGGTCATCAGCCCCAGGCCCTGGTTCCCGGTCGTCCGACCGGCGGCCCCCGAGGCCGCGGGGGACGGCGAGGGCGAGTTCCCGGACGTCCGAAGGCCTCGGATGTTCTATATCCCCGGCGCCCTGAAGGGCTGGGACGGCCGCTGGCTGGAGGCGCTGCCTCCGGCGCGCGATCAGCCGGCTCGGGCCGGTCCGGCTCATCGACGCCCACTTCGAATATCCCGAGGCAGTCGGGGCCGTCCGGGCGGCCCGCGCGCTGGGCCTGCCGGTCTTCGTGACGCTCCGGGGCCTATTGACGAAGTATCTCGGATCGGCGTCCCGCCGCGGCCAGTGCCTCCGGGCGCTGCGGGAGGCCACCGGCGTCATCAGCGTCGCTCACGGGCTGAAGCGGACGGCCGAGGCCCACGGCATCGACGGGTCGAAGATCCGCGTCATCCCCAATGCCGTCGACGCCGCGACGTTCTCGCCCGGCCCCCGGGCCGAGGCCCGCGCCGGCCTGCAGATCGGGCCGGACGGCCCCCTGATCGTCACGGTCGGCCACGTCCAGCCAATCAAGGGCCAGGACGAGCTGATCCGGGCCCTGGCCGCCGTCAGGTCGAGGCGCGGCCCCGTCCGGCTCGTGATGGTCGGCGACGATCGCTACGACCTCGACTACACGCGGCTCGTACGGGGACGGATCGCCGCCGAAGGACTGGGGGCGGAGGTCTCCCTGGTCGGCCAGCAGCCCCCCGCGCGGGTCGCGAGCTGGCTCCGGGCCGCCGATCTCTTCGTCCTGCCGTCGCACCACGAGGGGTGCTGCAACGCGGTCCTCGAGGCGCTGGCCTGCGGCACACCGGTCGTTGCGACGCCCGTCGGGGACAATCCCGAGTATGTCGACCCGACTCGAGGGCGGCTCGTCGGGGTCGGCGACGTCCCCGCCCTGGCCGAGGCGATCGACGAGGCCCTGGGCCGATCCTGGGACCGGCCCGCGATCGCGTCCGCGGTCGCGGGCCGGGGCTGGGACCGCGTCGCGCGGGAGACGCTGGATTTCTTCCGCGAGAGGCTCGAGGCGGCCCCGATCGGGGCGGCCGGTCGTCCCACCTCGAGTCGAGAGGAAATGGTGGTTTCCGAGGGATCGTTCCGCGACGCGTTCGCGCAGACGCTCCGGGCCCATCCGCTCCGTCCGCGGGCATGATGATGTCCCCCTGGCTGGTCCGAAATCTGATCTATCCCCTCCACGAGCGGCTCGTCGGCCGCTCGACCGGCCGCGTGCTGCGCGAGCTGGAGGCGAGCCAGTGGTGGCCGGCCGAGGAGTTGCGGCGGCTCCAGGAGCGCAAGCTTCGCCCGCTGCTGCTCCACGCCTGGGATCGCTGCCCCGCGCACCGGGACCGACTCCGGTCGGCCGGCTTCTTCCGCGACGACCTCGCGGGATTCCGCCTGGACGACCTCCCGACGCTGCCGACGCTGAGCAAGGCCGAGATCAGAGACGGTCTCGAGTCTTTCTCGGACCATGAAGTCCCCGGCGGGGCGTTCCGCTACACGACCGGGGGGTCGTCGGGCCAGCCGCTCATCTTCTACATCGACCGCCGCCGCCAGGCCCACGACCAGGCGGCTCGGATGCGGACCCATGCCTGGTTCGGCGTCCGGCACGGGGAGCGCGAGGTCTATCTCTGGGGCGCCCCGGTCGAGCTCTCGAAGCAGGACCGGATCAAGGCCCTCCGCGACCGCCTGACGAATCAGCGACTTTTCAGCGCCTTCGCGATGTCGGCCGAGACGATGGGCGGCTATGTTGACGAGATCCGCCGGTTCCGCCCGGCCTGCATCTTCGGCTACCCGAGCAGCCTGGCCTTGCTCGCCGAGTTCGTCCAGTCCGCGGGTGGGCCGATCCGACTGCCGTCCCTGAAGGCGGTCTTCCCCACCGGCGAGACTCTCTATCCCCATCAGCGACGGCTCCTCGGGGAGATCTTCGGAGCCCCGGTCGCCGACTGCCTCGGGCGCGCGACGCGGGATTCCTCGCCCACGAGTGCCCGGAAGGGTCGATGCACCTGACGGCCGAGAGCGTGGTGGTCGAGTCGGTCGACGCGTCGGGCGCGCCGGCGGGGCCGGGGGAGCTGGGCGAGCTCGTCGTGACCCACCTGGAGAATTACGCGCTGCCGTTCCTCCGCTACCGGACCGGCGACATGGGCCGGCTCGGCGACTCGGCCTGCCCGTGCGGTCGGGGGCTGCCGGTGATGGAGGTCGCCGCGGGCCGCTCGACCGATTTCCTGGTCCGCCGCGACGGCGCGGTCGTCCACGCGCTGGCGGTCATCTACGCGTTCCGCGAGCTGCCGGGAATCCGCTCGTTCCGCGTCCACCAGCGGTCGGTTGACGACGTGTCCGTCCTGATTGTGAAGGCGGACAATTATGGCGCGGAGTCCGACGGGCGGATCGCCGCCGAGATTCGCCGCCGCCTGGGCGGGTCGGTGCAGGTCGAGATCACGGCCGTCGACCGGATCCCCGGGGAGCGATCGGGGAAATACCGCTACGTCACCAGCGATGTCGACTGGAGGTCCGCGGTCCATGCAGAGACCATCGGCGTTAATGGATAGCCGGCCGGAATCGTCCGCGGCGCCGGCCGCCCCGGCGGTCGAGATCGAGGAGCTGTCGGCCGCGGGACACGGCGAGTGGGACGCCTACGTCGCCGCCGCGCCCGGGGCCACGTTCTTCCATCGCGCCGGCTGGATGCGCGCCGTCCGGGACGTCTACGGGCATCGACCGAATTACCTCGTCGCCCGCGAAGCGGGGTCGGGGCAGGTCCGCGGCGTCCTCCCGCTCTTCGCCGTGTCGGGGCCGCTGACCGGCCGCGCCCTCATCTCGGTGCCCTACGCCGTCGGCGGCGGGGCGGCGGCCGACGACGAGGGCGCAGAGGCTCGGCTCGTCGCCCACGCCCGGCGGACCGCCGACCGCGACGCTGTCCGCTACCTGGAACTCCGCGCGGGGACGAGCGGGGACGGGTTCCAGGCCCGGGACCATTACTATGCATTCCGGACGACGATGCCGGCCGACGCCGGCGAGGTCCTCGGCCGCTTCCCGCGCAAAGCCCGTGCCGAGATCAGGAAGGCCCGCGACCACTTCAGACTCTCGGCGCGGTTCGGTCTCGACCTGCTGAGCGTCTTCTACGGCCTCTATGTCAGGTCGCTCCGCCGCCTCGGGTCCCCGGGCCACTCATGGCGTTTCCTCCGCCGGCTGATCGAGGAATTCGGGGACGATTGCCTGGTCGAGGTCGTCTACCACGACGGTGAGCCTGCCGCGGGCGTCCTTTCCTTCCGATTCCGCGACCAGATCCTCCCTTACTATGCGGGGATCGACGACCGGTTCAATCGCTACAACGTCAGTAATTACCTGTACTTCGCGCTGATGGAGCACGCGGTCGGCCTGGGCCTCCACGTCTTCGACTTCGGCCGGACCCGCCGGGACAACGCCGGAGGCTGCCAGTTCAAGATCAATCAGGGTTTCGAGCCCGAGCCGATGCCCTATAGTTACTACAGCCCGACGGGGGTCGAGCCCCCAGATCTGCGGCCGAGCAATGCGGCGTTCTCCCGGTCGCGGGTCATTTGGAGCCGGCTGCCCCTGCGCGTCGCCGGGGTGCTCGGGGGCGTCGTCAGCCGATGGATCCCATGAATTCGACGCTACTTGAGGACCGGAGATTGGCCGTCGGACCGGCGACCGGCGGGCCGTCGACCCTCGACGGTGGCCCCGCGCGGCGCATCCTCTTCCTCGCGCACCGGGTGCCCTATCCCCCGGACAAGGGGGACCGCATCCGGTCGTATCACCTGCTGGAACACCTGGCGAGGAGCGGGCGCGTCGACCTCGCCTTCCTCGCCGACGGCCCGACGGACGGGGCGACGTTCGCGGCATTGCGCTCGCTCTGCCATCAGGTCGAGGCGGCGCCGTTGTCCGGAATGGGGCGATGGGCGCGGGCCGCGGCGAGCCTGGCCCGGGGCCGGAGCCTGACCGAAGGGCTCTTCGACGCGCCGGGGCTCCGGGCGACGGTCGACCGCTGGCTCCGCGAGATCCGCTATGACGCCGTCGTCTGCTTTTCGTCGGCGGTCCTGCCGTACGTCCTGGGCCGGGGCCTGGGCGGCCGGCTGATCGCCGACCTCGTCGACGTCGACAGCCAGAAGTGGCTCGACTACGCGGACCGGACGTCCGGTCCGGCCGCCGCGCTCTTCCGGCTGGAGGGTCGGCGAGTCCGCCGGCTGGAACGGGACGCCGGACGTGAGGCGAGTGCGGTCACGCTTGCGACGCCGGACGAGGCGGCCCTCTATCGGCGGGTCTGCCCCGAGGCGCGCGTCGAGGCGATCTCCAACGGGACTGATCTGGAATTCTTCCGACCCCAGTCGGAGACGGGGAGCGGGGGCCTTGTCTTCGTCGGCCAGCTCGACTACCGGGCCAACGTCCTGGGCCTGGCCTGGTTCTGCCGCGAGGCCTGGCCCGCGATCCGCCGGCGGCTACGGGGGGCGACGCTCCGGATCGTGGGCCGCAACCCCGTCAAGGCCGTCCGGCGGCTCGGGGCCATCCCCGGGGTCGAGGTCGTCGGCCCGGTCGCCGACGTCCGGCCGTATCTGACCGACGCCCGCGCCGTCGTCGTCCCCCTGCCGGTCGCCCGAGGGGTCCAGAACAAGGTCCTGGAGGCGATGGCGATGGGGCGGCCGGTCGTCGCCTCGCCCGCGGCCCTGGAGGGCCTGGCGCTCGCCCGCGGCATCGACGCGGTCGCCGCCGAGGGCCCCGACGAGTGGTCGTCGGCCGTCGCCCGCCTCTGGGACGACCCGGCCTGGCGGGCCGAGCTGGGGCGTAATGCGCGGAGTTATGTCGAGACGAACCACCGCTGGCACGACTGCCTGGGGCGCTTCGACGAGTTGACCGCCCGCGCGGCCGCGGCCGCGCGCGGCGAGGGAGGGGCCTGATCGTGCTCATCACGATGGTCGCGGGCGCCCGGCCCAACTTCATCAAGATCGCCCCGCTGGCACGGGCCTTCGCCCCGGCGGGGATCGGCTGCCGGATCGTGCACACCGGGCAGCATTACGACGAGAAGATGAGCCGGACGTTCTTCGAGGAGCTGGAGATCCCCCCGCCCGACGTCAATCTCGAGGTGGGCTCCGGGTCGCACGCGCGGCAGATCGCCGAGGTCCTCCGGCGGATCGAGCCGGAGCTGGTCGAGAACCGGCCCGACGCGGTCGTCGTCGTCGGCGACGTCAACTCGACGGTCGCCGCGGCGATCGCCGCCGTCAAGCTCGACCTGCCGGTGGCCCACGTGGAGGCCGGCCTCCGGAGCTTCGACCGGTCGATGCCCGAGGAGACCAACCGCCTCCTGACCGACGCGATCTCGCGCTGGCTGTTCACGTCGGAGCCGTCCGGCTCGGCCAACCTGCTCCGCGAGGGCGTCCCGGAGGGGCGGATCCACTTCGTGGGCAACGTCATGATCGACACGCTCCTGGCCCACAGGCGGCGGGCCGACGGCCCGGCGGTCGCGCGGGGCATGGGGCTCGAGCCCGGACAGTACGCGGTCATGACCCTCCACCGCCCCTCGAACGTCGACGACCCGGGGCGGTTTGCCTCGATCATGGCGGCGGTCCGGCGGATCGCCGAGGCACTCCCGGTCGTGTTCGTCGTCCACCCCCGGACCCGCGCGAAGCTCCAGGCGTGGGAGGGCGACCGGCCGATCCCCGGCGGCCGGCTGATCGCGTCCGACCCGCTCGGCTACCTCGCCATGCTCGGCCTGATGGACGCCGCACGGTTCGTGATGACCGACTCCGGAGGCATCCAGGAGGAGACGACCGCCCTCGGCAAACCGTGCCTGACGCTCCGCGAGAATACGGAACGCCCGGTGACGATCGAGGTCGGCGGCAATCGGCTCGTCGGCTGGCGGACCGACGCAATCCTGGACGCGGCGCACGGCCTGCTCTGCGGGACGGCCCCGCCGCCCGGCATCCCCGAGAAGTGGGATGGCGAGGCCGCGGGCCGGATCGCCGCCATCCTAAAGCGCGACATCGAGCGGGGCGAAACCCAGCTCTGAGCCGCCCCCGGCCACCCATACGAAGCGTCCTAACCCCCGAGCCGACGTCCCATGACAACCGCCGCCGAAGTGGACCGGGTCCGCTCATCGTCCCCCGACGGGCCGCCGGGAGACGTCCCCCGCCGCGTGCTCCACGTGCTCGACCATTCGCAGCCGCACCGGAGCGGCTACGCGGTCCGGTCGAACTCGGTCCTCGAGTTCCAGCGCCGGCTCGGCTTCGAGCCGCTCGTCCTGACCGCGCCGAAGCACGGGCCGGCCCCGTCGGCCGTCGAGGAGATCGGCGGCATCGCCCACCACCGCACCGACCCCGAGGCGGCGGGCCTCGGCGGCCTGCTGGGGAAGGTGCCCTTCCTCCGGGAGGGCCGGCAGGTCGACGCGATGCGGCGGCGGATCGAGGAGGTGGCGCGGGCCGAGCGGGTCGAGCTGATCCATGCGCATTCCCCGTCGCTCAACGGGCTGCCCGCCGTCGCCGCCGCGCGGCGGCTCGGCCTGCCGGTAGTGTACGAGGTGCGCGCGTTCTGGGAAGACGCCGCCGTCGATCGGGGCACCTTCGGGGAGGGTTCGCTTCGATACCGCCTGAGCCGGTGGGTCGAGACGGGCATCTTCCGGCGGGCCGATGCGGTCACCGTCATCTGCGAGGGGCTCCGCAACGAGATGGTCTCGCGGGGCGTCGACGCCGAGAAGATCACCGTCATCCCCAACGGGGTCGACATCGACCGGTTTGCGCCCCGGCCCCCGGACCCGGCGACGGTTGAACGATACGGCCTGCACGGCCGGGTCGTGCTCGGGTTCCTCGGCTCGTTCTATCATTACGAGGGGCTTTCGCTCCTGCTCGACGCCTTCGCCCGGCTCCACCAGTCGAATCCGGAGGCGATGCTCCTGCTCGTCGGCGGGGGGGAAGAAGAGGCGGACCTGCGGACGAAGGCCGAAGTCCTCGGCCTGGCCCAGTCCGTGATCTTCACGGGGTCGGTGCCGCCGGACGAGGTCCTAGCACTCTATTCGGCGGTCGACATCCTCGTGTATCCCAGGCTCTCGATGCGTCTTACGGACTGGGTCACGCCCCTCAAGCCGCTGGAGGCGATGGCGATGGGTAAGGTCGTCGTCGCCAGCGACGTGGGCGGGTTGAAGGAACTCATGCCCAACGACGAGGCGGGCCTGCTCTTCCCGGCCGGCGACCCCGCGGCGCTGGCCCAGGTCCTCCGAGCCGCGATCGCCGGGCGTAGTCGATGGGAGGCGATGGGGGAGCGGGCGAGGCAGCACGTGACGGCCACGCGCCGCTGGGAGGACATCGCGGCGCGTTACCGGGCCGTCTACGGGCGGGCCTGGGCGACATGCGGGGCGAGTGGAAGGGCGCGGCCATGACCGTCCGCGGTTTCTTCTTCATCGGGCTCTTCGGGGTCTGCTGCCTCTGGTCGCTGTCGAACCCGTTCGCCGGGATCGTGGCCTATGCGGTGCATTACCACTCCTTCCCGGAACGTTCGTGGTGGGGGGCGGGCCTGGCGGACCTGGGCGTCCGCTACAGCTACACCATCACCCTGTTCCTCACGGTCGGCACGCTCCTGAACCTGAAGAAGCTGCCGTACGGCCGGCTGGTCACCCGGCAGGAGGCCCTGTACCTCATATTCCTCGGCTGGATCTTGCTCGGCCGGCAGATGTTCGGGCAACAGACCGAGACCGACCTCGTTGATAAGATGCTGAAGATGGCCGTGTTCGTCCTGGCCCTGACCCATATCGTGGTCACGCCGCGGCGATACGAGCAATTCACCTGGCTGCTGGTGTGCTGCGCGCTCTATCTCGGGTACGAGGGCTACACGGCGCCGGGCGGGGCGTACTTCAAGGGCCGGCTCAATGGAATCGGCGGGCCGGACTTCGCCGACTCCAACGCGCTCGGGGCCCACATGCTCGTGCTCCTGCCGATCATCGGCGTGAGGTTCATCCAAGGCGGATGGAAGGCGAAGCTCTTCTCACTCGTGGCGGGCGGACTCGCGGCCAACACCATCGTGGCGACCCGCTCGCGCGCCGCATACGTCGGGGCGCTGGTCGGCGTGGTCGTGGGCCTGTTCACGGCACCCAGGGGGGGCCGGAAGAAGCTCTGGCCGCTCGTGATATTGGGGGCCGTCGGCTCGCTGGTGCTCGTCGACGAGGGCTTCCTGGAGCGGATGGCCACCCTTGAGGGCGATAAGCGCGAGAAGGACGAGTCCGCCAACGACCGGCTCAACAGCTGGGAGGCGGGCATGCGGATGTTCCGCGACCACCCCCTCGGGGTCGGCCCGGGCAACTTCGCGGCCTACATGGGCCGATACCTCGCCAATCACGAGGGGCGGGACACCCATAACACCTACATCCGGTGCGCGGCGGAACTGGGCGTCCCCGGTGCCGTCCTGTTCACCGCCCTGATCGTCAACGCCTTCCGCGTGACGACTCGTGTCGCCCGCGCCGGCGCGGGCCGGGAGGGCGGGGAAGAACTCGCCTGGCAATGCTTCGCCCTGAGAATCTCCCTGATCATGTACCTGATCTGCGCGATCTTCGGCTCGTTCAACTACATCGAGATGATGTGGTGGCTCCTCCTCCTCCCTTCGGCGCTGGAGCGGGCCGTGGCCAATGCGAATCCAATCGCCCTCGTCGAGCATGCCGGACAGGATCTGTGATATGACGGTCCTCCGCACCGTGCCCGAACCCACACCCGAGGCGCTTCGCGAGCTCGTCCGGCTCAAGCACGAGGGGGGCGACCCCGCCCGCTACGGCTGGGGGACCCGCCTGCGGCTCCGATTCGGCTACTTTACGCCCGACGAGGTCTACGAGTCGACCGTCGCGCGGGTCGTCCACGACCATAGCTCCTGGCTCGACCTGGGCTGCGGCCGCAATGTCTTCCCCAACAATCCCGGGTTGGCGCGAGAGCTCGCGGCGCGGTGCGGCTGCCTCGTGGGTGTGGACCCTGATCCGACGATCGAGGAGAATCCCTATGTCCACCGGCGGGCCCGCACCACGATCGACGACTTCCGTAGCGATCAGGCCTTCGACGTCGTCACCCTGAGGATGGTGGCCGAGCACATAGAGCACCCCGTCGCGACCCTCGAGGCGCTGGCACGACTCACCAAGCCAGGGGGGATCGTGGTCGTCTACACGGTCAACAGGTGGTCCCCCGTCTCGGTCATCTCGCGGGTCGTCCCCTTCGGGCTGCACCACGCGATCAAGTACCTGTTCTGGAGGACGGAGGAGAAAGACACCTTCCCGGTGGCCTATCGGATGAACACCCGGCGTCAGCTCCTCCGCCTCTTCGAAGGCAACGGCTTCCGTGAGATCGGGTTTTCCTATCTCGATGATTGTCGGACATTCAGCAGGTCCCGTCTGATGCATCGGCTGGAACTCGCGGCGTGGCGAGGCCTCAGGGCCCTGGGCCTGCGTTATCCGGAGAATTGCCTCCTCGGCATCTACGAGCGAGAGGCCCCGGCTGCGGACGCCGCGGGCGGCCGATGATCATGGGACGGTCGGGACGACGAGAGGTCGATGAAATGAACGGGACCAGATCCTCGATAGCGGCCATGGCCCTTGGGTTGGCATGCACGTTCGTGTCCTTAGGGCCCCGGGCCGGCCCGGTGTACGCCCAGGAACAGGCCCAGCCCGGCATCTCCACGGCGGAGTTCGAGTCGCTGTGGCGGGACCTGCACGTCAGGAAGCAGCCGTGGGCGACCATCCCCTGGCGGGCTTCGGTCACGAAGGCCAGGGCCCTGGCGGCCGAGACGCACAGGCCGATCTTCATGGTGGTCAACACGGGCAATTGCCTCGGGTTCGTCTGAGGGAATGGGGTGATCGCCCGTGAGGCGGTCCTGAGCGACCCGGATGTGGTGGCATTGCTGCGCAAGTATTTCATCGCGATCGCCGTCGACAACGTCGGGAATCCCAACCTTACCCCATCGGAGCGCGAGTTCCTGAGCGACAAGGGCCTCAAGCTGTCGACCCAGGGTATGTCGGTCTTCACGGCCGGCGGCCGGCTGCTCGCGACCGATCGCGGCTACTTTCCGGGCGAGGTGAAGGCCATGCTCATGACGTCCTTGCGCCGCTACCAGGCGGTCGCGAAGGCCGAGCCGAAGGCGATTCGCGAGCCCGCGGAGACGATTCCAGAGCAGGGGCGGGATGCGCTTTCCCGGCCGCCCGAGGGGGGGCTTGTGCTGTTCGTGAGCTGGAAGGTCGTGGGCCCGTACGGCCGGACCGAGCCCTCCCCGGCTTCCGAGAACGGGCAATTCGACCGGGTCTTACGTGACGCGTTGGGCGTCGATCGGCTGTGGGTCCGGAAGGATGAGGCCGACGCGCTGGCGCGGGGGACATTCCCGGAGAGCCTGAAGAGGCGGATGATTCCCCACTTCTCGGACGCGTTCGTCGGCAAGGTGGAGGACTTGGTCATCTCTTTGCATGGCGGGGACGTGACGGGCAGCCTGCGGTCCGACACGGGCGATCGGGGCGACCTGCGCGGGATTATCGCCTCCCAGGAGGGCCGGGTGACCCATTTCGACGTCGTCGCCAAGGGGTTGGGCGAGCGGGTCGACAACCACGGATTCGGCGCCGGGCTGACGGTCGTCCCCAGGGGCAAGAAGGTCCCCGTCGCCGTGCTCTTCACCCTGGCCGACCCCCGCGACGACCTGGCGAAGGTGCCGCCGCGACGTTGCAACGACGGCGGATACCTCCACTGAGGCGTATCTTCACCCAATCCTGTTTTTCATTCAGAGAAATGATCGTATTCAAATCGGGTATCTGGAGGAAGGACGACCTACGTCGGCGGGAGGGCCCGCGCCCCCGGAACGTCTCCTATCGCCTGCTCAAGTACGGCGACGGCCAGGGCCCGGAGGACGTCGCCGCCTTCGAGCGGGTGATCCGGGAGGCGCGACTCGCGGGCGGGATCTACCGGACGACCTATCGCGGGCGGATGTCGGACGTCGACGAGGTCGTCGGAGGCCTGATCGCGGGGCGATTCCCCCGCGAGTCTCCGCTGGAGGTCCACGACTGGGCCGCCTCGGACGGCCTGGCGGCGGCCGAGTGGGCGTCGAGGCTCTGGGAGCAATTCCCCGGCTGCCGCGTGACGGCCTCCGACCTGATCCACCATCTCGTCGAGGCTTCGAACGACTCGCGGGAGACGTTCATCTTCGAGGAGGGGGGCGCCCCGCTCCAGTACGTCCGCCCGCCGTTCGTCATCGACATGAACGCGGCATTGTCGCCGATCTACCCGGTGAATCGCTGGCTGCTCCGCGGGGCGCGTCGGCGCGTCGCGGACGCCTCGGCGGCCGTCGCGAGGGCGCGCTGGGACAGCGTCACCGATCGCCGGTCGTTCGAGTTCCCCCCCTGGCGGGTGGAGCGCATCCCGCTCCTCCATCCCTCCGCGATCCGCATGGCGCGGAGCGGGTCCGCGTTCCGGTTAGAGCGCCATTCGGTGTTCGACCCGCTGGAGTCGCCCGTGGCGGTGATCCGCACGATGAACATCCTCAACCGGGGCTATTTTCCGGCGGAGCGGCTGGCGATGGGCATCCGGGCGGTCTTCGAGAGCCTCCGGGAGGGCGGGGTCTGGATCGTCGGCCGGACTCTCGAGGAACTGAGCGTGCCGGAGAATCATGCGACGGTCTGGGAGAAGGCCGACGGCGGGTTCCGGGAGCTGACGCGGGTCCGGATGGGCAGCGAGATCGCCGGCCTGGTCCAGGACTTCCGCGCCGCGTGAGCGGCCGTCACGAGGGGTTCTCCGGCCCCGGATCACCGGTCGAGATGGAGTTTCTGCCGACCATGGCCCCCAGCGTGTCATCCGCCGAGCCCGCAACCCGCGAGAAGGGGTCGTTGATCGACGTCCCGGACCACCCGTCCCGCTCCGCGATCGGAGCACAGGGGCCGTCCGCAACGGCCCGGCCCGTCATCCTTATTGTGGCCGCTGCATTCCCGCCGGACCCGGTCTCCGGCGCGGCGCGGCCCGGCCGATTCGCGAAGTATTTGGCGGAATTCGGTTACGAGGCGATCGTTATCTCCCAGGCCTCGCCCGAACAGGCGGCCGGTTCGCCCGGGGTCCGGCGCGTGCCCGGACCATCTCCCGGCCTCAAGTCCCGGGCGCTCTCCGGGGCGGGCCGATTCGTCCAGCGCTACCTCGTCCCCTACAACGACTCGCTCCCCTGGGTCGCCCACGCCCTGGCCGAGGCCGAGGCGGTGATCGGCCGGCACCCGGTCGCCGCCGTCCTCTCGACGTCCCCGCCGCTGGCCACCCACCTGGTTGGCCTCCGGCTCAAGCGGCGGCACGGCCTGCCCTGGGTGGCCGACTTCCGGGACCCGCTGTGGGGGAACCCCTTCCGGTCGAGGCGGTGGATCTTCCCTTATGATGCCCTCGTCGAGCGTCGGATCTTCCGCCACGCCGACGCCCTGATCGCGAACACCGACACGACGGCCGAGATGTGGCGGCTTCGCCATCCCCGCGCCGCGGGAAAGGTGAACGTGATCTGGAACGGCTACGACCCGGCGGACTCCATCGACGTTCCGCCGGTCGCGGGCGCCGGTCGTCGCGTCCTGGCGCACGTGGGCTCTCTCTACGGGGGGCGCCATCCGGGCCGCCTGCTCGCGTCGCTGGGCCGCCTCCTCCGGCGCGGCGAGGTGGCCGGCGACCGGCTCGTAGTCCGGCTGGTGGGCCGGATCGAGGACGACTGCATGCGGGTCATCGACGAGGCCGGGGGGGACCTGAAGGGGCGGGGTTGCCTGGAGTACGACGGACGGAGCGTCCCGACGGAGGAGGCGCGGCGTGCCGCCGCCGAGGCCGACTTCCTGCTCCTGCTCGACCTGAACGAGAAATCGACCGACCTGCAGATCCCCGCCAAGCTCTTCGAATACATCCGGATCGGCCGCCCGATCCTCGCCTTCACCCGGACGGGCTCGCCGACCGACCGGATTCTGCTGGGGAGCGGCGTACCGTGCCGGGTCGTCGACCAGGATGCCGGCGACGACGAAGTCGATCGCGCGCTGCTCGGCCTGCTGGAGATGCCCTCGGACCGGGTACGACCCAGCGCCTGGTTCGGAGACCAGTTCGACGGGAGGAACCAGACCCGCATGCTCGCCGACATCGTCCGATCCCTGCGAGGCGGTGCGGGCCGCTCGCCCTCGAGCCCCGAATGAAGCGAGCGACCATGACGCGGCCCCCTCTCCGAATCCTCCACGTCGTCCGCCGGATGGCCTTCGGCGGGATGGAGGTCGGCGTCGTCAACGTCGTGACCGGCCTGGAACGGCTCGGCTACGCGCAGGCGATCTGCTGCCTGGAGGACCGCGGGGAACTCGCCGACCGGCTCCCCCCGTCGGTGCCGGTCTGGTCCTGCTCCCCCGGCGGGCGACCGCCGCGAGTCCCCTGGCAGGCCGCCCGGCACATCCGGGCCTGGAGGCCGGATATCGTCCATGCGAGGAACGGGGGCGCCTGGATCGACGCGTCGGCCGCCTGGTGGCTCGCCCGACGCCGCGGGCGCCTGGCCTTCAGCGTCCACGGCTGGGACCGGCTCGACCGGATGGCGAACCTCCGGGCCTTCCTGTTCCGCCGGATGTCTCGCTGGACCCACGGCCTGGCGGCCGTCTCGGCCGAGACCGCGCGCCAGTTCGCCGACGAGACCGGCATCCCGGCGGGCCGCTTCGCTGTGCTGAGCAGCGGCATCGACACCGGGCGGTTCCGCCCCCCGGACGTTCCCCGGGCGGGTGATCGTGTCGTATTGTGCTGTGTCGGCCGGCTCGATCCGGTGAAGGCCCATGACAACCTGATCGACGCTTTCGGCCGCGTCGTCGCGCACGGAGAGCCCGGCCTCGAGCTGCGACTCCTGGGCGACGGCCCCTGCCGGGCCGCGCTGGAGCAACAGGTGCGCGACCGCGGCCTCGCCGACCGGGTGCGGTTCCTCGGGATGGCCTTCGACGTCGCGGAACAGCTCCGCGACTCGGACGTCTTCATCCTCGCCAGCCACCGCGAAGGGCGGCCGACCTCGATCATGGAGGCAATGGCCTCCGGGTTGCCGGTGGTCGCGACGCGGGTAGGGAGCATCCCCGAGCTGGTCGACGAAGGGCGGACCGGGCTGCTGGTCGAGCCGGGTGACGCCGACGGGCTCGCCCGGGCCATCGTCACGATGGCCGCCGATGGTGGGCTCCGCCGTCGTTTCGCCGAGGAGGCCCGCCGACGCGCGGTCTCCGATCTGTCGCTGGGTGCGATGGTGGAGCAATATGAGGCGTTCTATCTCGGCCTCGCGGGCAATCCGAAGCCAGCCGCGGTTATGATGGATGCGTGCTCGGGCGGGATGCCGCGATAGGCCCGCTCGCCCATGAGGTCGCAAGCCAGGGGATTACTCCATGTGCGGCATTGCGGGAACCGTAGATATCGGCGGATTGGCCGCGGAGGACGGTGCGGCGATCGGCCCGATGGTCGCCGCGCTGCACCATCGCGGGCCGGACGACTCGGGCTCGTTCCTCGACGGCTTCGCGGCGCTCGGCCATGCGCGGCTCAGCATCATCGACCTCGCGACCGGCCATCAGCCGATGTGCAATGAGGACGAGTCGATCTGGATCGTCTTCAACGGGGAGATCTACAACTTCCCCGAGCTGCACGAGTCGCTCGTGACCCGAGGGCACCGCTTCCGGAGCCGCTGCGACACCGAGGCGATCGTCCACCTCTACGAGGAGTACGGCGAGCGCTGCGTCGACCACCTCCGCGGGATGTTCGCCTTCGCCATCTGGGACCAGAAGGCGCGTCGGTTGCTCCTGGCCCGCGACCGGCTGGGGATCAAGCCGCTCTACTACTGGCACTCGGGCTCGCGCCTGGTGTTCGGCTCGGAGATCAAGGCCATCCTCCAGGCGCCCGGCATTCCCAGGCGGATCAGCGTCGAGGCCCTCCACGACTACCTCACGTATCTCTGGGTGCCGGCGCCGAAGTCGATGTTCGACGGGATCTTCAAGCTGCCCGCGGGATACACGGCCGTCCTCGACGAGCGAGGCGTGCGGACGCGGCAGTACTGGGACCTTGCGTTTCCGGAGCCGCTCCCGGATGGTGAGGAAACGCTCCGCCGACGATTCCTCGACGAGCTGGAGGAATCGGTCCGCATCCACCTCCTCTCCGACGTCCCGCTCGGCGCCTTCCTCAGCGGCGGCGTCGACTCGAGCGCGGTCGTGGCGACCATGGCCGGTCTGACGCTCGAACCCGGTCGTCACCAACTCGATCGGGTTCGAGGAAGAGGCGTTCAATGAGCTGACTTATGCCGATGCGGTGGCGAAGAAGCTCGGCACCGATCACCACCGTCAAGTCATCCGGCCCGACGCGGTCGACGTCGTCGGGCGGCTGGCCTGGCATTACGACGAGCCGTTCGCCGACTCGTCGGCGATCCCGACCTACTACGTCTCCCGGATGGCCCGGGAGAACGTCACCGTCGCGCTGTCGGGCGACGGCGGCGACGAGAACATGGCCGGATACCGCAAGTACAAATTCCACCAGCGAGAGCGCCAGGTCCGCCGGCTCATGCCCGGCCCGCTCCGCCACCTCGTCTTCCGGCCGCTGGGCCGGCTCTATCCCAAGGCCGACTGGCTGCCCCGGTCCCTCCGGGCCAAATCGACGCTCCAGAATCTCGGCTCGACCGACGTCGAGGCGATCTACCGGAGCCGGGCCTTGCACGACCCGGAGACCGTGACGGCGTTGATCCGCCCCGAGGTCCGTGCCAAGGGATACGACCCCATCGTCGTCATCGAGGATCATTACCGGCGGTCCGAGGCCCCCGACCCGCTCGGGCGGGAACTGTACGTCGACATCAAGACCTATCTCGTCGACGACATCCTCACCAAGGTCGACCGGGCGTCGATGGCCGTCGGCCTCGAGGTCCGGGTGCCGCTCCTCGACCACAAGTTCATGGAATTCATGGCCGCGATCCCCTCGGGGCTCAAGCTCCGCGACGGGCGGGGCAAGTACCTGTTCAAGGAGGCGGTGCGGCCCGTCCTGGGTGACGACGTCGTCGACCGCTCCAAGATGGGCTTCTCGGTCCCGCTCGGCGATTGGTTCCGGGGACCACTCCGGGAGTTGATCGAAGACACGCTGTTCTCACCGGATACCTTCATCGACTCCGTGCTCGACGGCGCCGAGGTCCGGCGGATCTGGCGGTCTCACCAGAGCGGTCTCCGCCGGATGGCGCCGATGATCTGGGCCCTGCTGATGCTCGAGCTCTGGGGGAGGAACTTCCTGGGAGCCGTCCCGGCATCCCCGTCCCTCGGCTGGAGCCTGGCGAGCGACGGGCCCTGCGCCACGGCGGGCGACCGGCGCTGAGCCAGCCCCGACGCGCGACGACCGGGATCCGCTCCGAGACCATTCTTATCTAATAGGTGGAAACTTGTCTCACGCGCGAATGAGAGGAGGATCCCCGTCCAGTTCGCCGTCCGTCGTCGGAGTGCGGCCGGGCGCCGAGCCGGAGGTCATCCTGAGCTTCGACGTCGAGGAGCACTTCCGGATCGAGGCCGCGGCGGGACTGGCCATCGACCCGGATTTGAGGCGCTGCTACGGGGAGCGGGTCGCCCCGGCGGTCGACTGGCTCCTCGGTCAGCTCGACCGCGGGGGTCACAAGGCGACCTTCTTCATCGTCGGGCAGATCGCACGGGACGACCCGGGGCTGGTCCGTGCGATCTCCGACGCCGGCCACGAGGTCGGCTCTCACGGCTGGGACCATCGCCGAGTCCTGTGCATGACCCCGGAGGAATTCCGCGAGGACCTGGCCCGGAGCTGCGACGCCCTGGGTGACGTCATCGGCGAGCCCGTCTCCGGGTATCGCGCGCCGACCTTCAGCGTCGTTCGCCGCACCGCCTGGGCGATCGACGTGCTGGCCGAGCGGGGGCTGCTCTACGACTCGTCGATCTATCCGGTCCACCACGATCGCTACGGCGTGCCCGGGGCCCCCCGGGGCCCATTCCTGGCGAGGGGGCGCGAGGCCTCGATCGTCGAATTGCCCCCGGCGACCCTGCGCGTCGGGCGGGTCTCGATCCCGGCCGGTGGCGGGGGCTATTTCCGCCTCCTGCCCCCCGCGGTGATGGAACGGGCCATCGCGCAGGCGGGGCGATCCCGCCCCTCTGTCGCAATGCTCTACTTCCACCCGTGGGAATTCGATCCCGAACAGCCGCGGCTCCCGCTCGGCCGCCTCAGCCGCTTCAGGACTTATGTCGGGATCAACTCGAGTCGACCCCGATTGGCGGCGCTCCTGACACGTCACCGATTCGCCCGGGCCGTCGACGTCGTGCGCCGGCTCGGGATGGAGGATCTCCGGGTCGTGGATATCGCAACCTGCTGAGAGGGCCCGATAGGTCCAACAGAGAAGTCACTCCATGCTGGAGTCGCGCCAGGGAGGCCAGGCTGGCCAGAATCGCTACCCGGTCCTAGAATCACCATGACGGCAGGGCTCGCCACGCGGGACGACGGACACGGACGGCGACGTCACTATTAAGTGCGCGCCGATACGGTCCGTGCCGGGCGGAGAAGAGCTCCATGAGGCACATTCGCCCGGACCGCGGGCCCGCTGCGATTCGCGACGCCACGGCCGCGGCCGACGAGAGCGGTCGCGGCGGGGTGTCCGGCACGCGGTCGACGGCGTGGAGGGGGACCTCGGGACGTAGGTATTCCGAGTGACCGGCCGCTGAGTCGGAGGAGGCCGCCCCCCTGACGGCGAAGACTGAGGACTCCCCCGGGGCTCGGCGTTCCGGGACGGATCAGTCGCAGACGACGAAAGCGGCGCGATCTTTATTCATGCCAGCATCCCAGGACATACGTCGCGTTGTCTTCTTCACCGCGAGTCGATTTCCCGCGGGCCTGCGTGTCCCGTCGACCGTTGAGGCCGTCGAGGCGATCGTCAGGGCGTTCCCCGACTGGGAACTCACGATTCTCCACGCACGATCCCGGCGCCGGGAGGTCGAGCTCGGGAGGAGACGCCGTGGGCCGTTCCGGCACCTGTTCTGCCACCCGCTGGGCGTCGTCCGTCGCCTCGCCGAACGCGCTCGAAGGCACGAGCGCCGAAGAAGCGCGGCGCTCCCCTTAACGCTCCGCAGCCTCTGCTCGAAGAATGTCCGCTACCGGGCGTTCAACGACCTCGGATCGGCGGAGGCGGCCAAGTTCGTCGCGACTATCCGCCCATGCCTCGGGATCGCGGTCGATGCGGCGACGCTGCCGTCGGCCACCGGCGAAATCCCCTGGCTGGGCACACTCGGCCTCCGCAAGAGCTTACCCTCGGACGCCGGGGGGCCGGCCGACGGGAGGCCCGAGATCGGCGCCGAGGTCAGCTGGATCGCCGGCGGAGACCAGGCCGGGACAGTCCTGCTGCGGTATTCGTCGCCGACCCGACCGTACTCCACGACCGCGGGCCTCGCCGCCGAGCTCGACCTCCTGGGCACGACGGCCCTGGTCGATGCACTCCGCATCCTCCACTCGGGCGAGTCGGCCGCGCCGCCATCAGCCGGTTTCCCGCGCGCGCCTGACCCGGGGGCGCCTCCCCCCGGGAGGATTCCGGCGCGGCGGCCGGCCGGCAGCCGGCTCCGCGGGCTGGTCAAGGACATCATCTTCCAGGTCCTCCTCCACACGATCATCCCCCTCCGCAATTGCATCCGTGGCCGGGCCGGGGAGTGCCATGCGACGGTCCTCCTCTTCCACAGGGTCAGCGACTCCTTCGCCGACTCTATCACCGTCGGAGTCGAGCAGTTCCGCGACCTCCTCCGCCTCCTCCGGCGTCGCTACGACGTCGTCGACATGGCCGAGTTCCTGGAGGCGCGCGGGACCCCCAGGCGGAAGCCGGTGGTCGTCCTGACCTTCGACGACGGGTACGAAGACAATCTCCTGGCCGCCCTCCTGCTCCGCCGCGAAGGGCTGCCCTGCACGTTCTTCGTCACGACGAGGGTCGTCGGCGGGGAGGGGGCATTCCCCCACGACTTGAGGCATCTCGGGCGGCGGGTCCCCGCGCTTTCCTGGGAGCAGGCCCGGTTGATGGCGCGATGGGGCTTCCACATCGGCAACCACACGGCCCACCACATCAACCTGTCCGATGTCTCCTCGGAGGAAGCCTGCAAGGAAATCCGCCTGGCGATCGACGACCTGAAGCGCGAGATCGGCCCGTCGTCGCGGGGCCACGAGTGGCTGGCCTACCCCTACGGCCGGGCCGGGGACATCACCGCCGAGATGTGGGCCCGCCTGCCCGGCCTGGGGATCACTCACTGCTTCTCCGCGTTCGGCGGCACGAACCCGGTCGACTTCTCCGTCCTGGACATCCGCCGCCAGAATATCGACTGTCACTTCGGCCCCGTCCAATTCCTCATGGCGATCGAGGGCTGGATCGCCCGGTCGGCGTCATCCCACGATCGGACGGGCCTCGGGCCCGGCGGTCGCCCGGCCGCGACCGATAGACGACTCGAGATCGTTGACGTATCTTCTTGAGGGCCGAGCGGGGCCGCGGCGGGGGCCGGCAGCGCGGCCGCCGGCGAACATCCGGGAGATCTGACGCCGTGGCGGTGAGCACGACAGCCAATTCCGCGGGACCCGACCTCGACCCCTCGGGGGGGACGGCCGGTCGCTTGGCGCCGTCTCCGTCCCGGCCGGAGGCCCAGGCCGTCACGGTCATCCGGCCGGCCCGCCGCTGGCAGCTGATCGACGTCGGCGAGCTCTGGAGGTTCCGGGAGCTGATCGGATTCCTCGCCTGGCGCGACGTCAAGGTCCGCTACAAGCAGACGCTCCTGGGCGCGGCGTGGGCCGTCCTCCAGCCCGCCCTGCTGATGGTCGTCTTCACGCTCTTCCTGAGCCGGGTCGGCGGCCGGACCGGCGACGTCCCGTATCCGTTGTTCGCCTACGCCGGCCTGCTCCCGTGGACCTTCTTCGCGACCGCGATCACGAACGCCGGCAACAGCGTCGTCGGCTCGGAGCGGCTCATCACGAAGATTTACTTCCCGCGGCTAGCGATCCCCTTCTCGGGGGCCGCCGCCGCCGTGGTCGATTTCGTCTTCGCCTTCGGTCTCCTCGTCGTCCTGATGATTTATTACGGCGTGGCGCCCGGTATCAGTCTGGTTTTCCTGCCGATCGTCCTCATCCCGATCGGATTGACCGCCCTCGGGGTCGGGACGCTCCTGGCCGCCCTGAACGTCTATTACCGCGACTTCCGCTACGTCATCCCGTTCCTGGTGCAGCTCTGGATGTTCGCCACCCCCACCGTCTACATGGCGATCGACGAGCCCTCCGCGTCGGCCCCCGCGTCGGCCCCCGCTCGCGACGGAGCCCCCCCTTCGCCGAGCGGCCGGACAGCGGGGCCCGGCCCGGGAGTCCTCCGCGCCGCGCTGCAACTTAACCCGCTGACGGGGCTCATCAGCGCGTTCCGATCGGCGGTCCTGGGGCGGCCGATGCCCTGGCGGGCGCTCGGGATCTCGTGGGCGTGCGCCGTGCTGTCGTTCCTGGTCGGATGCCTCTACTTCCGCCAGGTCGAAGACGGCTTCGCCGACGTCATCTGAGGCTATCCCGAGATGCGACCCGCGATCCGCGTCCGAGGTCTGGGCAAGCGTTACCGACTCGACCGCGCCGCGCCGGCGGGCGGCGATCGCTTCGGCTACCGGACGCTCCGCGACGACCTGGTGCGGCTTGCCGCCGCCCCCCTGCGTCGCCTCCGGGGGCGGGCGGGCGCCGCCTCGGAGGACTTCTGGGCCCTCGACGGGGTCGACTTCGAGGTCGAGCCCGGCGAGGTCGTCGGGGTCGTCGGCCGGAACGGCGCCGGCAAGTCCACCCTGCTCAAGATCCTCTCGCGGATCACCAAGCCGACGACGGGCCAGGTCGCGCTCCGGGGCCGCGTCGGCAGCCTGCTGGAGGTCGGGACCGGCTTCCACCCCGAGCTGACCGGCCGCGAGAACATCTTCCTCAACGGGGCGATCCTGGGCATGACCCGCCGCGAGATCGCCCGGCAGTTCGACGAGATCGTCGCCTTCGCCGAGGTCGAGAAGTTCCTCGACACGCCCGTCAAGCGCTACTCGAGCGGGATGTACGTCCGCCTGGCGTTCGCCGTCGCGGCCCACCTCGAGCCGGAGATCCTCATCGTCGACGAGGTCCTGGCGGTCGGCGACATGGCCTTCCAGCGCAAGTGCATGGGCCGGATGGGGGAGGTCGGCCGCGGGGGGACGACCATCCTCTTCGTCAGCCACAACATGCCGGCCGTCGAGTCGCTCTGCACCCGCGCCATCCTGCTCGATGGCGGTCGGGTCGCCCTCGACGGGGACGTGCCGGGCGTGATCGCACAATATCGGCGCCTTGCCATGGGGGCCCGGGGGGGCGACGGCTCGTCGCTCGAGGCCCGCGGCGGGATCTTCCGCTCGGCGTCGCTCCTGGATGATCGGGGCGAGCCGACCGGATTCCTGCCCGTTGGCGGCCGGTTCCACCTCCGGATCGGGCTGGACGTCCCCGCCCCGATCGAGCTGCCCACCATCGGCGTCGGCATCGACGACTCCGTGGGGCAGCGGGTGCTGACGTTGCACACGCCGCTCACGGAGGACGCCATCCCCCAGGTCGGCGGCCAGTGCTCGATCGAATGCCGCGTCGAAGCGTTCCCGCTCGCGCCGGCGACTACTGGCTGAAATTGGCAATCTCCGCATTGGGCGCCGAGATCGACTCCGCGGAGCGTGCGCTGCACTTCACCGTGGATAACGGCGAGCTGTTCGGGGAGGGACGAGGATTCCAGCGCGGAGTTTGCGTCGCGCCATCCAATTGGAGTTTCCAGGTGGCTTGATTTTTGTCTGTCCAAGTCACGACGGAGACGACGCAAGTTTGCTAGGACGCGAGAGGTGACGATGCACTGGCGGCTGCGACGGCTGATGGACCGGATAACGGGAGGGGGCACGCCCAGCGATATCGAAGGCGAAGCCCCGCCGGGCTGGTACGACGAGATCTACCGCGAGTCCGATTCATTCAACGGCCACTACCGGAAATCGCACTATTATTTCAGCTGGTGCCTGATTGCCGACCGACTGAGGGCCGCCGACTGGCCGGCCGTGCTCGAGGTCGGGTGCGGCCCGGGGCAACTGGCCCGGCTTCTGATCGATCAGGGCTTGCCCGTCTATTCCGGGTTCGACTTCTCTCCTCGGGCGATCGCGACGGCCCGGGAAGCCTTGCCTTGTCGCGAGGTCTGGGTAGGCGACGCGAGGGAGGCCGGGAATTACGGGCGCGTGCCGTTCGACGCGATCGTGTGTACCGAAGTCCTCGAACACGTCGAGGCGGACACGAGTATCGTCGCCCTCTGGCCAGTGGGGAAGCTGGTCATCGCTACGGTGCCGAGCTTCGACTATCCGAGTCACGTTCGCACCTTCGCCTCGGCCGAGGCAGTCCGAGAGAGGTACGGGCAGTTCTTCGAAGTCCTGGATGTGACGTCGTGGCCGAGTCCGAAGGGGGAGGATCGCGATCGGTTCTATTTGATGCAGGGGGTACGGGTATAAACGCCGGCCGGAGGTAAATTGCTCCGGCCGCGGGCGCGCGGCGTGTTCGAAGCTCCGGAATCAGCTCCGGGTGACTATCCTCGGAGTGGCGCAGGAGACGGTCATGCTGAAGCCCCAGTCGACAGGCTTAGAATCGTCATGAAAGAATTACCTCATCCACGGGCGTTCTGCGCGGGATAAGCCCACATCGAGCATGATCGGAGACGAGAGTTGAATCCCCTGAAGCTCGTGTGGCATCGCCTGGGCCGCGTGTATGTCGATCGCGCCTGCCACCTCGACCAGTCTCAGCCCCCCCGAAAAAACGAGAGATCCATCGAATTTCGATTTCTCTTCGATTCCATCGTTCGCACGAACCCCGGACGAGTGCTCGACGTCGGCTCTGGTACAACGGCCCTCCCCGCTCTGCTGGCGAACTGTGGACTCGACGTCACGGCCATCGACAATGTGCGCGACTACTGGCCCGAGGGAATGTTCAACAGGCATTGGACGGTCGTGGACGACGATATCACGAAGAGCCGCATGAATAAACAATATGACATGATATCATGCATATCGGTTATTGAGCATATAGTGGATCACAGGTCTGCCATGCGAGAAATGTTCCGGCTCACCCGACCCGGCGGCCACATCGTCCTCACGACTTACTGGCACCCGTCGAGGTACTCGGAGAACGTCTACGAACGACCCGACTCCGGATATGGCCGTGGCAATCCATACGTCGCCCAGGCCTTTTCACCGGCCGAGCTTCGCCAGTGGCTCGGCGACTCAGGCGGAACGGTCGTGCATCAGGAGATATGGCGCCTTTTCACGGGCGAATACTGGACGGAAGGCGAGAGGGTATTCCCCGACTGCCCTTCCGAGGACGGCCAGGGCCAGCACACCTGCATCTTGATTCAGAAAAATATATAGTTTAATTATATACTTGTATTTTGCATTCGATTTGCATTTCTCAGAATGCCGGCCGCCGCGCACGGATGATTCTACGGGTGCCCGATGACGTCCATGCCCACGACATTCGACGAGTCCCTCCGCTGCCCCGACTGCGGATCGTCGCTGGCATTGGGGCGCGACGGCGGCCGTTGCGGGAACTGCGGTCGTACCGCAACGATCCGCGGGGGACGGATCTATGATTTCTCGGGCGAGTTGCCACAGTCCGCGGCCGACATCCTGGGATGGACCGCAGCAACAGTCGGAAGCGTGGAAGCGTATCTCACAGGCTTGGCAGACGGCCAGCCGGCCTCGGCGGGGCCGGGCGCGATCGTCGAGGCGGGGATCGTATCGAACGATTCGGGACTGACGGCCACCGGTCGCAAGGTCGCTTACCATCTGGCCGAGTACCGTCGTCAGTCCGAGAGCCACGAGATCGACGATCTCCGGGTATTCGCCGCGATCGGCCCGGAGTCCCGCGTTCTCGATGTCGGCTGCGGCGCCGGCCAGACGCTCCGCCTGCTCGCATCATCCCATCCGGCTGAGCTGGTGGGTGTCGACATCGACGCCGAGGCCATTGCCCTGGGGTCGCGATTGACCGAACTGACGGGAGAGGACATCCGCTTCGTCCGATCGAAGGGCGACGCGCTCCCTTTCGACGCCGGCCGGTTCACGCATGCCATCTGCCGCGTGGCCCTCAACTATATGAATCAGCGGCGTGTCATCGCCCAGTTGCTGCGAGTTCTCCGGCCGGGCGGCTTCCTTTATTGTCTCATCGAGGGGCCTGGATTCGACCTCTCTCTGCTGGGACGGGCACGCGGCTGGCGCCGCCGGCTCTGCTGCCTCCGAAACCTCGCTTGGGGGGTCGTCCTCGAGGCGGTTGGCTGGCAGCCCTCACCCGGCCGGTCGTGGTCGGGCGACCGGGCCTTCGCGACCCCTCGGGGCGTCCGCAGGCTGGCCGGGCCAATCCTCGAACCGGTGCGGGTCCAGGTCCCCTCGCGGTTCGCTGGCCTCCCGACGGCCTACGAGTATCTGGCACGGAAGCGGCTTGGCAGCGATCAGGTGCCCGCGACGCTCGCTCGCGGTAACGATCTCGTTCCTTTTCCCTGACCGCGACGTGTCGCGGAGACGCTAGACGTGGCTGCCCTCGGGCCCGTCTCGAGGAGACGGCCCCGGGGATCGGATCCGATTACGGCCAGGGTCGTGCCCATTCGGCGTCGGATCAAGCCTGGGGAACGCTGCCGGACGATTCCGTGACCAGCGATTCGATCGCTGCGTCGGTCGCATTGTCGTCGTCCGTTGAGGAATTCGACATGATCGGCGTCGCGACGGCGGCGATGGAGAGGGCGTCGATGGTGACCTGGTCGGAGGGGTTGGCGGAGAGGTTCTTCAGGCCGAGGACGAGCTGCCCGCCGGAGACGACCGCGGTGTAGGTCCGGGCGGCGAACTGCCCGGCGGCCGTGGCCAGCGAGTCGACCTGCTGGCCCTGGAGCGAGACCCCCATGGGGCCGTGGGCGTAGGAGGCGTCCCCCAGCGTGACCGTGACCGTGTAGGTCCCGTTGGGCACGGCGACGGCGAAGGTGGCGGCGGCGGTGGTGACGAAGTCCTCGGTCAGCGCCGAGGTTCCGGGCAGGGCCCCGCGGTCGCGGGTGTCGACCTGTCCCGAGGTCCAGCCGTAGCCGGCGGCGGCCGAGTAGGCGGCCGTGGCGACGGGGACGTACCCGGCGGCCACCGGAGACCCCGTCGCGCCGAAGTCGTACTGCCAGACCCCCGGCGCCGACGGCGTGGCGAAGACGGGACCGGCGATGGCGGTCGACGCCGTCGACCCGGAGGTAGACGAGCCGGCGACGGGCGCCGAGTTAGTCGTTCCGGCTGAGGTCGACGACGCGGTCGTCGCCCCGGATGTCGCCGAAGTGGACGACCCGGAGGTCTGGGTCGAGCTCGGAGACGATGTCGTTGCCGGCGGAGCGTTATACCCCGGGTTGATCCCCGCATAGCGGATCGATGTGTTCACCGACTCGAAGATCGCGGTCGCGAACCCGGCCGGCCCGGCCCCCGGGCCGGTCTCCTGCTGGAAGAAGGCGTTGGCCGAGTTGAACCCCGAGATATCCATCAGGCCGGCGAGGTAGAGGTAGCCGCAGGCCGCGCGGTTCAGCGTCAGATATCCACCGTTGGCCATGCCGACCGCCCCGCCGTGCCGGTAGATCGTCGTCGGGAGGTTCGTCGTGCGGTTCTCGACGTCCGAGTAGAAGGCGATGTGGTTGGTCGGGGTGTACGACGAGATGATCGTCGAGTCGCTATTGGTCGTCGCGAGCTTGAAGGAGAGGCCGTCCGCGGACGCGTCGCGGACGTAGTACCACGTAAACGCCTGCAACTGCGGCGGGGGCGACGCTTGCGCCTGCCGACAGGCCCGACTGCTGGGTCGTGGTCAGGTAGACCCGGTCGCCGTCCTGGAGCGGGATCTGTGCCATCCCGCTGCCGTTCGACTGGAGGGTCACCGTCCCACCGGCCGCGAAATTCAGCCCCCCGGGACCGGATGGGGACGACGGCTCGGAGCCGCTGTCCAGGATTCCCCAATCGTTCCACGGCTCGTAGCCGGTGTACGCCGAGCCCGGGCCATCCTTGACCATGACGATGTAGCTGTCGTTGTAGGCCTTGTCGGGGAAATTGATCCACTTGTTGATGAAGTAGGTCGCCTCCTGGGCGGCGACCTGCCGCATCACGGCGTCGCGGGTCCGCACGTAGGCGTACGAGAACGACATGGCGAGGTAGGCCTGCATGAAGTCGGTCCCGCCCTCGACGTTGGCGTAGAAGGGAACGCCGGGGCCCGCCTGCTGCTGTTCGCCGAAATCCCAGCCGCCCGCCGCGCGCCAGGTGGCGTCGCCGAGGGTGTTGATCATGTAGCTGGCCAGGTCGGCCGTGTCGCGGAACAGGTCGCCGAAGTAGGTCCTCTGGCCCGACCCATCGGGATCGACGGTCAGGGCGTTGACCAGGGCATCGAGCCGCCAGGCGTCCTGACGCGGCTCGCTCGACGGCATGTAGCTGTAGTAGGTCCGGCCGTTGTAGGTCAGGTTGCGGGACGTGATGTAGCCAGAATTCGGGACCTTGCTCATCAAGAGGGCGTTCGCCTGGGAATTGATCAGGTCCAGGAGATCTTGGCCGCCATCGAAGAGATAGACCGCATAGGTGACGAAGGAGGAGTGGGTGCCGTCATCCTTCGTGTACTCGTTCATCGTCCCGAGCGGGGTCGGGATGTCCGGCGAATGGACGCCCGAGTTGAAGTAATAGCTGTTGGACATCGCCGGCCCGAGCCCGGCGTAAGACCCCTTGTTCAGGACTGGGATCTGGAACGTCGCGGGGTTGACGAAGTTGATGGGGTCGTCGCCCATCGCCAGGGCCTGGACCAGGGCCGTCTGGTTGTAGCCGGCGTAGTCGGCGGGGTTGACGAAGCCCTCGGCCGCCCACTCGTCCCAGACCCCGCCGACATCGTCGCGAGCGCCGGTGTCGCCGTAGTGGGTGTCGAAGGCGCCGTTCGTGCCCGGCGCCCACTGCTGCGGGGCGGGGCTCGCCACCATGCTCACCGAGAGGTCGAGCGGCGGCGCCATTCCGGTGAGCTTGTAATAGGCGGAGTCGTGGATGATGTAAGGCGTCTCGTTCGCGATCAGCGACGTGGACTCGCCCGCGGACCAGTCGTAATTCCCTGTGACCCCGGCCAGGGCCTGGAACTGGAACGGCAGGATCTGGACGAAGGCCGTAATCCTGAGCGTGCCAGTCCCCTGGGTCGTCAGCGTCAAGGGGGAGGCGTTCAGGCCGGCCGAAAGCTGATTGTTGTAGACCTGGATCGTGTTGGGCCCGACCTGGCGCACCCAGTAGTTCGTGTTGGGCAGGAGGCCGCCGGGCAGCGCGCCGTCGAGGAGAACTGGACGACCTCGCCGTTGACGAAGCCGTTTCCGGGCAGCGTGATCTGCGAGTTCGCCGTGTTGACGGCCGACGGTGCGAAGGTCATGTCGCGTCCGTCCGAGGCGAAGCCCCAGGAGCGGACGATGTTGCCGCCGAGCGTCAGCTTGACCTTCGCCTGGAAGGAATCATTTATCGCGGCCATGTTCCCCTGGTCGAGCCAGGTGCGCCAGCTGAGCTCCTGCACCGCACCCGTCGACGGATTGAGGAACGCCGTGATGTAGAATTCAACCCACAGGTTGGCGTTCTGCGCGTTCCCCCGGTTCGGGTCGCGCAACATCATGCGCGCCTCGAAGTCCGCCACCGTCGGGCCGGTTGCCACGCACGTATAGCCGCCGGCCGTCCCCGTCAGGCCGAAGGCCGTGGCCGAATCCGCAACCCAGGTGCCCGACCCGACCGTCAAGCCGGCGGAATTCGTCAAGCCGTCCAGCTCGACGCCGATCGGGGCGGTCCCGTTCACGATCTCGGAGACGATATCCGCGACGGTCTTGCCCGCCGGCAGAGCATTGTTGAACGCCCCGGGCTGGGCCGTGAACGTCAGCGGCAGCGTGTTGCCGGGGGTGATCGTCGTAGTGCCACTCGCTCCGCTCGGCAATTCGGCCAGGATGTCCGCGGTCCGCAGCGATCCGTCGGGCCACGTATTCACCCGCGCGGCGGTATAGGGGACGGAAGTGCCGTCCGGCAGGGACAGCACGAGACGGCTGCCGGCCGGGACGTCGCCATCCGCGAATACCTCGGCGAAACGGACCGGCGAATTCGCGAGGTTCGCGTTCCCGATGTTCTCCGCCACCACCGACACGATGCCGGCCTTGGGCACGGTCGTGTTGGTGAGGACGAAGCTCGTAACATACTCGTCCTGGGGAACCGCGCCGTTGATGCCGTCCCGGTTCTGATCCATCGCATTGCCCGACATGTCGAGGATATTCGGCCCGACCGTCAGGAGGTATGTTCCCGGCGCGGATTGCGCGGGAAAGACGATCGTGTAGTGAGCAGAGTCGACCGCGTTCGCTGCCAGCGGAATGATGGGACCGGCCGGACCAATCAGACTGTCAATATCAGCGAGAGTGAATGAGCCGCCCTGGATCGGTTCGCTGAACGTCAAGGTTATCTGACTGACCGGGCCCGAGGTATTCCCAGTCGGTGTCGACGTGGTGACATGCGGCCCTGGCGTGAGCGGAGGAGGAGGAGGCGGCGGAGCAGGAGAGGCTGGAGGTGGAGAGGCCGGAGGCGTCGGGGCAGACCCGGCTGCGGCGATGGAGAGGGCGTCGATGGTGACCTGGTCGGAGGGGTTGGCGGAGAGGCTCTTCAGGCCGAGGACGAGCTGCCCGCCGGAGACGACCGCGGTGTAGGTCCGGCCGGCGAACTGCCCGGCGGCCGTGGCCAGCGAGTCGACCTGCTGGCCCTGGAGCGAGACGCCCATGGGGCCGTGGGCGTAGGCGGCGTCGCCCAGCGTGACGGTGACGGAGTAGGTCCCGTTGGGCACGGCGACGGCGAAGGTGGCGGCGGCGGTGGTGACGAAGTCCTCGGTCAGCGCCGAGGTTCCGGGCAGGGCCCCGCGGTCGCGGGTGTCGACCTGTCCCGAGGTCCAGCCGTAGCCGGCGGCGGCCGAGTAGGCGGCCGTGGCGACGGGGACGTAGCCGGCGGCCACCGGAGACCCAGAAGGGCCGAAGTCGTATTGCTGAAAAGCGGAAGGGGCGGGCGGCGACGGACTCGTTCCACTAGCGATGATGGCGAGGGCGTCGATGGTGACCTGGTCGGAGGGGTTGGCGGAGAGGCTCTTCAGGCCGAGGACGAGCTGCCCGCCGGAGACGACCGCGGTGTAGGTCCTGGCCGCGAACTGCCCGGCGGCCGTGGCCAGCGAGTCGACCTGCTGGCCCTGGAGCGAGACGCCCATGGGGCCGTGGGCGTAGGCGGCGTCGCCCAGCGTGACGGTGACGGAGTAGGTCCCGTTGGGCACGGCGACGGCGAAGGTGGCGGCGGCGGTGGTGACGAAGTCCTCGGTCAGCGCCGAGGTTCCGGGCAGGGCCCCGCGGTCGCGGGTGTCGACCTGTCCCGAGGTCCAGCCGTAGCCGGCGGCGGCCGAGTAGGCGGCCGTGGCGACGGGGACGTAGCCGGCGGCCACCGGCGACCCCGTCGCGCCGAAGTCGTACTGCCACGTCGTCGCGAGCAGTTGACGCTGCTCAAGCGTTTCGAAGACCGGGGGGCGGCTCGTCGCTCGGCTCAGAAGTCGGCTCCGGTGACGCGTCATCCCGCGATACCCTGGCATCGAAAACCTCCACTGGGATCTGAAGGTGGTGTCTTAGGCGCCCCGGCCTCAGCGAAAGGGAAATGCCGTTGGAGGCTGCCTCGAATGGAAAGCGAGCGAGGGAGCAGGGGCTCCGGACGATCCCCTGTACGCGGTTCGTCCGTGCATCCTAGAGGGAAGCCTAGTTCACAGAATCCGGTGGCTGGAAACACCTGGGTCCGGGTTCGGATGCCGGGGGCGAGGAAAATGGCCGCGTTGCCCCGCGGCAACGTCACCGCGAGCCGGATTCCGCCACGAGTCCGCACCTCGCGATCGCTGCTCGGTTTGCCGAAGTATCGGTCAAAGCCTCGAATTCCCCGATCCCAGCCCGAGACCGTGTCACCTCGTGCAGTGAGGGGCGAGATCGATCGATGACTTCGAGATCCATGATTGCTGCGCCCTCATCCGCTCATATTGTCCGCGAGTCCCGAGCCAAACGGACGCAAGTGACCCCCCGATGCGGCGAGAGATCATCCGGCGACCCGCCGCGAGGTCAGGCGTCATGGAGGGGATGTGAGACTGGCGCGAAGGCGAGTGAGGTCCGCTCTCGCCCATCGAGAAGGCGACTCGCATCCGCGGGAGCCGCTGCCCGGTCGGCCGGTCGGCCGGTCGGCGAGCTTCGTCCGGTTGCGAATCGATGAATGCTTGATATAGTCATAATTGATGAAGGATGATTGTGTTGAATACCGTTGGAGTTCGCTGCCGTGACGACGTGAGGCCGCGATCTTCCATGGCCAGTATAGGACGGATCCGAGTCGCTAGGCGCTGTCGGCAAGTCGCCTCCTTCTATTCGACGCGGGCCGGCAACGGGCACGCCTCATCGCGTGCCCTAAGGCCCGGATGCAGCAGCCTCGGCAACGACGACAACGTCAAGGGCCCGGACGGTGACGCGACGGCACGCGCTTGGGTGGGCACGCGACCTCAAGAAGACGACGCTCTAGTCTCGCTTATCGGAGGATGGGAGCCCCGCAGCGCCGGAAAGCCTCGTAGAACTGCGGCTGTCTGGCGACAACGGATGCAAACCTTAGAAGGCCAGGGGGGCTCCATTAGGCCTGGGCCACCGGGCGATTGCAAGCCAGGCTTGTTTGATTTCGCAGGGGATGTGCTCCCTCGCGACCCACGATGTAAGTCAGGCGTTACATTCACGGATGCATTCATGCACAAGGCAAGTCATATGCACATGATAAAGAAGACGAGAGATTCGGAGCCGTGCGATCGGAGATCGAGCGGCCCGCGACGTTTGCCGCGCCGGCTCGTCCCCTGGCACACACGCGATCTGCCCTGGCCAAGGTCAGCTCATTCGCCGGAGCACGCTAATAGTTTATCATCGCCGGCAGGGGGCCGGCGAGTTCGCTTCCCGTGAGATCGACCGGAACCCCGACTATTCGGAGAACTTCGCACATGATCGACAAGCCTTCCACCTCCTCCCGGCCGTCGTCCCACGGACCATCGCGCGTCGGCGAAGCAGGATCCTCTGACGAGGAGGGGGGGCCGCCTCGCCCAGGGCCTGCTCCGGAGGATCGCAGACCGCTCGCTGCGGGTGGGGATCATCGGGCTGGGTTATGTCGGATTGCCGCTGGCGCGGGCCTTTACCGACAAGGGCATCGCGGTGCTCGGGTTCGACGTCGATTCGGCCAAGGTCGTCGCCCTGCGCCGGGGAGAGAGCTATATTGGCCACATCAGCAACGAGGCCGTCGGCGAGATGACCCGGCGGGGCTTCGAGGCGACGGACCATTTCCGCCGACTCGATGAGCCCGACGCGATCATCATCTGCGTCCCGACCCCCTTGACCTCATCCCGCGAGCCCGACCTCACCTATGTCATCAACTCGGCCAGGTCGATCGCCGAGCGGCTCCGCCCCGGGCAGCTCGTCGTCCTGGAGAGCACGACCTATCCCGGTACGACCCGCAAGGTCGTCCAGCCGATCCTGGAGGCTGGAGGCCTGAAGGCCGGTACCGACTTCTTCCTCGCCTTCAGCCCCGAGCGCGAGGACCCGGGCAACCCCGACTTCTCCGCCCCGACCATCCCCAAGGTCGTCGGCGGACTCGACCGGGCGAGCAAGGAGATCGCCTGCGCCCTCTACGGCCAGGTGGTCGTCCGGGTCGTCCCGGTCTCCACCCCCGAGGTCGCCGAGGCCTGCAAGATCGTCGAGAACACCTACCGGGCCGTGAACATCGCCCTCGTCAATGAGCTGAAGATCCTCTACGACAAGATGGGCATCGACGTCTGGGAGGTGATCGACGCGGCGAAGACGAAGCCGTTCGGCTTCCAGGCCTTCTACCCCGGCCCGGGTCTGGGCGGCCACTGCATCCCGATCGACCCGTTCTACCTGACCTGGGTGGCCCGGCAGTACGGACTGACGACCCGCTTCATCGAGCTCGCGGGCGAGATCAACACGGCGATGCCCACCTACGTCGTGAACAAGGTCGCCGACGCCCTCAACGACGAGGGCAAGCCGGTCAAGGGGAGCAAGATCACCCTGCTCGGCATGGCCTACAAGAAGGACGTCGACGACCCGCGGGAATCGCCGGGTTTCGAGCTGATGGACCTGCTCCTGGAGAAGGGGGCCGCCATCCAGTACAACGACCCCCACATCCCCGTGCTTCCGCCGATGAGGCACTATCCCCATCTCCGCATGGCCAGCCAGGACCTGACCGCCGACTACCTCCGCTCTCAGGACTGCATCCTGGTCGCGACCGACCACTCGGCCTACGACTGGGCCTGGATCGCGGAGCACGCGTCACTGATCGTCGATACCCGCAATGCGCTGCGGCAAATCAACACGCCCCGATGCCGTATCGTGCGGGCTTAAGCGGTTTCGTGTTGTTCGGGAAATTATCGTTGATTCCCTGGCTAGGACTGTTTACAAATCAGGGCTGGCAGTCGCAACCATGCTCGGAGACGCGTACGGGTGCGGCCCATCAGGCTCTTTGCCACGCAGAATGCTTCTTCCGATGTGGGAAGGAGGCCTGAAATTCGGCAGGCGGCGCCAGTGATGAGTTGGGCACGGGGCCCACGCGATCTCGCCAGACGATGTGGTCGTGCTCCGCGATGTTGAAAAAAAGCCACATCGAACCTGACCCGGAGTCAGGGTGGTCGCTCGACGTAGATGGAGGGTGGACGATTTGATGTCCAACGAAAGGACCATCTCGGATCGCCCCACCCTGGCTCGGCCGGGGTGTCGAATGGTCAACCGTCACATGATGGATGAGAGAATCGTCCTCTTTCATGATTCCAAAATCGTGTGATGTTTTATTCTATGACAAAAAGGAGGGTCCAATTCGGCGCGGCTTTCCCGATCGGATGACAGACGTAATAGCGTAAGTGAATCCTTATCTAATTCAGGGCACGGAGAAGAGGTGCCGTCGTTCCCCCGCGGGGAATCGACTCCCCCTCTCGCTCCAGGAGGACAACATGAAGGTTTTGAATCGCCGGAGTCTGTGGGCGGCCGGAATGGCCTTGATTGCATCCCTGGGCTCGTCCGCGATCGCGCGGGCGGACCTCATCCTCACGGCCACGGAGACGGGATACGCCCAGCAGGGGCCCACCACCCTGGCAAGCGGCGCCCCCACGGACGGCGGCGGCACCGGGGTGACTTACAATGCCGCCTCCTCGACCTTCCACGATTTCACGTTCACGGGCATCACGCTGTCGGAGACGCAGACGGACCCGTTGAGCGAGGTCCTGTCGTCCACGCTCACGATCAAGAACACCAACTCGGTCGCCCACACGCTAACCTTCACGCTCGAGGCGACGGGTTTCACGGCGCCGCTCGCCCCGCCGGGTGTCTTGCTGCTCGAGAGCCTCGGCGGGACGACGCCCGTTACGGGGGCGGGCGCGGGCAACACGATCTCGTTCTTTAGTCAGGCCGCCGCCACGCCCGCGGCGCCGACCCTGTCGCCCAGCATCACGGGGGTGGGCAAGTCCTACTCCCAGGACTCGAGCGAGTCCATCGCCACCGGGCTCTCGGGCACCTACTCGGTCTTCCAGACTTATACGATCACGCTGAACGCGGGGGCGAACCTCCAGTTCACCGGACGGACGGACCTCCTGCCGACGCCGGAGCCGTCGAGCATCGCGCTGGCCCTGACGGCGCTGCCGCTCCTTGGCCTTACGGCCCTCGCCCGTCGTCGCCGGGCCCGTGCCTGATCCCGGTGGGTGAGATCACCGGTATCTAACTCTCCAGGGGCGGCCCCCGGGCCGCCCCGAACCCCACCCGGCCGCGGGCGTCCCGCCGGGGTCTTTCGGCGAAACGGCCCGCGGCCGGGCTAGTCATGAGAAAGGAGTCAGGAGCCGTTTCCCTGCGAAACGGCTCCTGATCCCGTTTCCGGCACAACGTTTCAGAGCGACGCGGTGGAACGGGAGCCGCGCCGATTGTGATGATATCGGGTAGTTCCTTGGCAAGCCGAGGATGCTCGACGGCCGAAAAACCGAGGCGCACGCACGACCACGATCCGAGACGGGCCCTCCGGGCCCGCGCCGATCGAAGCCGATCCGGGGGCGACTGGCGGTCCGCGATTGGAGCGGATGGTCCCTGACCGAACGAAGCCAATTCCTGGCCTTCGTGTCGCGCCGACCGAACCCAATCCGGAGGGTCACCACGCAGTCGTCTGGCCCCGACCGAGCCCAATTTTGATCCCCGGGCGACTGAACCGCGTTGGGTTTATTGACATCAACAGTCTTCAAGAACTTCTTTGGGGCACGTAGTCTACTATCATCGCCGGAAGGCCGGATGGGACGGCACCCGGCCACAGCCGCTGGCTTCGGGAGGGATCCGGGGCCGTTCCGCAAGGGTGGCGACGCCATGGCATACGTGCCGCTCGCCGCCGTCTAACGACGAGGGTGTCGCTACCATGGCTCGGCGCAAACTGAATCTCAAGCTGCTGCTCCTCCTGGCCGGCGGCTCAGTCCTGCTTGGCCTCGGTGTGTATTTGCTGCACGGCGTGCAGGTCAGGCGCAACGTCAAGGGGCTGCTGGCGCGAGCCGTCGCGGCCGAGACGGAGGGACAGGCCGATAAGGCGGAGGACTATTACAGGCGATACCTCACCTTCCGTCCCGACGATGTGGAGACGCTGATCCGGTACGCCCGGCTGCTCGAGGGACCGGGCGGTTCGCTCGCGGGCCGTGCCCGGGCCGAGCCGGTCTACAAGAAGGTCGTCCGGCTCGACGGCGGGCGGACCGACATCCGGCGCAAGCTGATGGACCTCGCGATCCAGGCGGGCCAGTTCCCCGATGCCCAGGCCCAGGTGGAGTATCTTCTGCGAGCCTCGCCCGACGACGGCGAGCTGACCTATCTCCTCGGTCGCTGCGAGGAGGCCGCGGGACGATTCCGCGAAGCCGCCGTCAATTACGAGAAGGCCCGGAGGTTGGCCCCGACGCAGATCGAGGCCTACACGCGGCTCGCGGACCTCCTGCGGCTCCGCCTCGGCGACGCAGCCCGGGCCGATCGGGTCATGGATGCGCGCAAGGACCAGGACGGCCTGATCGCGCACAACGGCCAGTCGGCCGCCGCCTACCTCGAGCGGGCCCGCTATCGGACCCGGTTCGCGGTTCCGGGCGTTGACGCGGGAGGAGACGTCGCCCACGCCCTCGGACTGGCGCCCGACGACGCCGATGTACTCCTCGCCGCCGCGGCTACGGCGAGCGGAAAGGGAGACCTGGCCGCGGCACGAGCCCATCTTCAGCACGGCCTGGAGCGGAACCCCCGCAATCCCGGCCTGTACCAGGCGATCGCGGAGCTCGAGCTGCAGGCCAACCGCCCCGAGGAGGCCCTGTCCTGGCTCCGCAAGGGTGTCGAGTCTCAGCCCAAGGGCAGGGAGGCCGAGAGGACAATCCTGAGTCTGACCCTGGCCGACGCACTGATCCGGGTCGGCAAGGCGGATGAGGCGGATCGGGTGATCGCGACGCTCCGCGGGGGATTGGTCCGCCCGGAGATCCTGGATTTCCTCGCGGCGAGCGGCCTCGTCGCCCGAGGGGAGTGGGCGCGGGGGGCGAACGCCCTTGACGGGGTCTACCCGCTCCTGGCGTCCTCGCCCGATTCGGAGGATTTCACGAAGCGGTGTCTGGTCCAGCTCGGTCGGTGCTACGAGAAGCTCGGCAACGTCGACCAGCGTTACGACGCCTACCAGAAGGCCGTCGCGATCGACCGCGACCCCGACCCGCTCTGGGCGCCGAGCCGCCTCGGGCTGGCCGCGGCACTCGTCGACCTCAACCGGATCGACGCGGCCCTCGAGCAGTACCGGATCGTGATGGCGAGAGCACCCGAAGCCGGCCTCCTGCTGGCGAGGCTCCAGATCGTGCAGAATCTCCGCCGGCCGCCCGAACAGCAGCGATGGGACGAGGTCGAGCAGACCCTCGGGACCATCGAGCGGGGGTTGGCTGAGTCACGGAAGACAGACGCGGCCCCCCGCCTCTCGATCATCCGCGCCGAATCGCTCGCGGCCCGGGGCGAGATCAGCCCCGCGCGGCAGCTCATCGATCAGGCGCTCGCCAAATTCCCCGAGGACATCGATCTCTGGGTCGCGTCTGCCAACCTGGCGGGCCGGGAGAAGGACCCGGCGGCGACCCTGGCCGTCCTGGACGAGGCGAGGCGCAAGCTGGGAGACCGGATCGAGCTGCGGCTGGCCCGCGTCGACTACTGGGCGTCCCGCGGCGACGCAGCGATCGGCCCGCTGGAGGGCCTCGAGAAGGAGGCGGGGCGCTGCCGAGCGGCGAACGGACCGGGATGTGGAAGGAGCTGGCCGCCGCGTATCTGCAAGTGGGCCGCGGGGAGAAGGCACGCCTGATCTGGCGGAAGCTGGCCGAGGCCCAGCCCGATGACCTGGGCGTCCGCCTCACCCTTTTCAACCGGGCGATGGAGTCCGGCGACGCGCGCGAGTCGGAGGAGGAACTGGCCCAGATCCGCCGGATCGAGGGGGAGGACGGCCCCCTCGGTCATTATGGGCACGCCCTCGTGTTGCTCCGAAAGGCCCAGCAGGAGCCGAGCAACCGCGCCCCGCTGCTCGAGGCCCGCGGGGAGCTGCTCCGCGCCGCGTCACGCCGGCCGTCCTGGTCGCGGATCCCGCTCGTCCTGGGGGACGTCGAGGCGCTCAACGGGAACCGCGACGGCGCGATCCGGGAGTATCTGCGGGCCGTCGTCGACCTGGGCGAACGCGACCCGTCGGCCCTCGCCAAGGTGCTCCAGATCCTCACGGCGCGGGGGCGGCTCCCCGAGGCCGCGGCGCTCGTGCAGAAATTGAAGGATGAGCGCCTCCCGATCTCGGGCGACCTGCGGCGGATGGTCGCCCAGGTCTCGTTCCAGGGCGGCGACGCCGGCCGGGCCCTGGAATTGGCCCAGGCTACGGTCGCGGCCGATTCGACCAACCCGGAGGAGTTGATCTGGCTCGGCCAGATCCAGTGGGCGGCCGGGAAGCCCGCGGACCCGGCCCTCCGCCGGGCGACGGCGCTCGCACCCCAATCGTCGCAGGCCTGGCTCACGTTGATCCTTTATCTCGCGGGGACGGGCCAGAAGGACCAGGCGGAGGCCGTCCTCAAGAAGGCGGAGCAGGCCCTCCCCGCGGACCGGGCCGCCGTGACCCTGGCCCAATGCCATGAGGCCCTCGGCCATCGGGACCGCGCCCGGGAATTGTACGAAGGGGCCGTCAAGGCACGGCCCGATGATCTCGTCGCTCTCCGGGCCTCTGCCTCCTTCCTCCTTCGGGACGGTCGCGTCCCGGAGGCCCAGGCCCGGCTCCAGCGGATCGTCGATCTCGGCGGCGCATCCACAGATACTCGTTGGGCCCGGCGGATCTTGGCCCTCGTCATGACGGGCGAGGGCCACCAGAAGGCCCTCAAGGCCCTGGAGATCCTCGGCCTCGCCTCCGGGGCCGAGTCGGAATCGGGTGACGACGTGCAGGACCAGCGCACCAGGGCGAGGATCCTCGCGGCCCAGCCGGATCGCGCGCGCCGCCGCGAGGCGATCGCGATCCTGGAGAATCTGGTCGGTCGCAAGCCTGTCGAGCCCGACGACCTTTACGTCCTCGCCATGCTCCATGAGTCCGACGGGGATTGGGCGAAGGCCCGTGAGCGGCTGGAGGAGCTGGTTGCTCTCGCGGGCGAGGCACCCGCTGTCCTGGCCCGAGTCATCCGGGCCATGCTCCGCCATAATCGGAACGAGGAGGCGGCGGCCTACTTCGTCCGACTCGAACGGCTCGCCGCCGCCGCCCCGGCCACGATCGAACTCAAGGCCCGCATCCTCGCCGCACGGGGCCGCGGGAAGGAAGCGGCCGACCTGCTCGGGAAATTCGCCGAGGGGGACGACGCCCGGCTCGAGCCGGTCGCCCGCCTCCTCGAGGAATTGGGGCAGATCGGAGCCGCGGAGGTGCTCTACCGGCGCTTCGCCGAGCGGACGGGGTCCCGCCAGCCCCAGTCGGTACTGTCCCTCGCGCGATTCCTGGGGCGGCTCGGCCGGATTGATGAGGCGCTCGATCTGGCCGAGGGAGCCTGGGCCTCCTGCCCGCCGGAGGCCGTGGCCAACACGAGCGTGGTCATCCTCTACGAGGAGAAGGGCCTCTCGGGCCGCAGCGAACGCGTCGCCCGGCGGCTCGAGTCGGAGATCCGCGCCCATCCCGACAAGGTCCCCATCGAGTTCGACCTGGCGAACCTGAGGGTCCTCCAGGGGCGCTACTCCGACGCGGCGGCGATCTACCGCCGTATTTCCGAGCGATATAAGACGATGGACGCCCCCCTGAACAATCTGGCATGGCTCCTGGCCGTGCAGACGGTGCCGAACGCCGACGTCGCTCTCTCGTTGGTCGATCGGGCCATCGAACTGGTCGGCGAGACCCCGAACCTGCTCGACACCAGGGCGCTCGCCCATCTCGCGAAGGGTCTGCCCGAACTCGCCATACGGGACCTCGAAGATGCGATCGCCGCGAAGGCGACGGCCGCCGAATACTTCCACCTCGCCCGGGCCTATGAGGCCGCCCGGAGGAAGAGCGACGCCGCCCAAGCCTTGCAGAAGGCGAAGGACTTGGGGATGACCGTGGAAAGTCTCCATCCCCTGGAGCGGCCTCACTTTATAGAACTTTCGAAGACTCTAGATACAAACCGGGCCGCCGACAAAGGTCGCGGCGCGGACCTCGTGAGCCCTGATTACCCGCCCACCGCGAGGCGGTGACACATCGATGGCCTCCGGGGTTGGGCATGAGTCGTCGACGATACCCGGGGGCGCTGCCCGCGCCCGGGGACCTGGGCCCCGACCGGATGCCGGGGCGGCCGGCGTCGACGACCCGGGTGGCGAGCGCGGTGGGCCGTCTGCACTATCGACAGTACCGTGATGGGCGCGAAGGTCGAACACTGCGCGGGCAACCCCACCGCCTGCGCGGCACTGAAACGCTTCCTGGAAATCAACTTCTGCCGGCGGTCCAGCCCGGCGAGATGGCGGCCTCCTCGCGGCTTGTCGCCATCCTACTGACTGGACGGTCGTGGGTCAGGTTGAACCAGGCGGACCTTTCCTGGGTGGCCCGGGTCCCTCGATGGTCGGCCTATCGGCCTGCATCGTGGGACAAAGCGGCGAGTCAGACCAAGGGCGCTGCACTTTTCCGCCGCCCGCCGGCCCCGCCCGGCGCTGCACTTTTCCGCCGCCGTTCACAGGTCATTCCGACGGACGCCTCGCGCTCACCGCACACCTCGGAGTACGCAACCTATGTCGCCGGCTCCGGTTCCACCTGCCAGTCTTGGAGGTCCACGGTGACTCCCTGCCCGATGAATTGAACGAGGGCGGTGAACCGGTCGCACTTGCCTCGGCGCACAACCAGTCCCACCAGACCGGTCAGCGGACCCGATACGATCCGGACGTGGGACCCGATTGGCCATCGTGGTTCTGCCGTCAGATCGAAGCCGGAGGAGAGGAGACGGTGGACTTGGCGCAGGTCACGCTCCAAGCCGGACTGGTCGACGACCTCGAGCACTTGAACCAAATTGCTGCGGGCAAGGGCCTCTGCTCGTTGCTGTTCGTCACCGAGGAGGAAGACATATCCCGGGAAGAGCGGCAGAAAGGAACGCAACCTCCGCCCGGCGGGGGTCCGACTTTCTCGTGCGATCTGGGGCAAGAAGAAGGGGATCTGGCGGCTGAAGAGTTGTCGCGCAGTGGCCTTCTCCTGGCGCGGCTTCGTGTGCAGGCACCACCAGCGCGACCCATCGAACACCTCGGGATTCTCGGCCGCCTCCCACAAGCTGGGCGGATAGATGTCCGGCTCCGACGGGAGGATCGGCATCGTTCCAACTCCGGACTCCAAGAGGAAAGCGCTGCTAAGGATCGACCTGCGGCTTCTGCCCACCGTCCCCTCGACACCCGAGATTTCTTGCAAGACCTCGGCGACGGCATGGCGCGTCGCCCCGGAGATGCCCGCGAGTCGATCCCGATCTGGCGACCGTACTCGCATCGCGAGCCCGTGCGGATCAATTTACCCGAGGCCGTCGCGACGGGCGAGAACCCACGGAGAGACTCTGTCCAGGCCGATCTCAAGCCCGTCGCAAGTATGACGACTTGCCCGCGGTCAAAACGAGGACGGCGAGCAGCGTGCTTGCGGTGGCGTGGGCGAGTGCCCGCACCTTCGTCGTACGAGGTAGCATAACGACTGCCATCACGGCCTGGGGCGGTTCATCGGCGAATATGCAATTCATATAGAATTGTATAATAAGATTATCACGCGTTATTTCTACGTGATACAACGGCGCGTCCGGTCCGCACAGTCGCCCGCAGATTCTGGGATTGTTCGCGTTGCTTGCTATCGACACCCGTCGTCATAATTTAGCAATGTCCTAGCGGCGACATCCCGTCTCCGGACACGCGGACATACCACGTTTCCGAGATTGTCGCATTGTTGGGAGACCGGGAATGGAGGAGGAGTCCTGGGGCCAAGTCCGCCGTCGCCTGCGTTATGAGGTGGGTGGCCGCACTCTTTGGTCGATCTGGTTCGACGCACTCGAACTCAGGACCCACGTCGCACTCCTCGACACGGGGCTCCATCGGCGGATCGAGGCCGCGGCCCGACAAGCCCGTCGGGACCAGGTCTTCCTCTTGCCGAGCCACCCGATCGAGGGCGAACCGCCGACCATCAGCCGGTCGGATGACAGGATCTGTTACATCTCATCGATCCACAGCCACTATCTCATTCGGTCTCGGCGATTCGTTCGACTCGTACCTGAAGGCCCTCCCGGCCAAGCACCGCCATGAGGCGACACGCAAGGTCCGCCGGTTCGCGGAGGCCTCGGAAAGGCCGATCGATTTCCGCCTGTATCGTTCGGCGGACGAGGTCCGCGCCTTCTACCCACTTGCCCGCGCCGTCTCGGCCGTGACCTATCAGGAGCGTGTGATCGATATTGGGCTGCCATCCGATCCGGACTTCGTCTCCGGGTTGCTCGCCGCCGCCGGAGACGATCGGGTCCGGGCGTACCTCCTCTTCCTCGCCGGCAAGCCGATAGCGTATGGGCTCTGCGTCGCGCAGGGGGACTTGCTCAACTACCTCTACACCGGGTATGAGCCCGCGACCGCGCCGCACGCCCCCGGGAACGTCCTCCTCTATCACATGCTCGGTGACATTTGTGAGGAGGGCCGCTTTCGAGTGATGTCGCTCGGCTCGGGCGAGGCCCAATACAAACGGTCCTTCGCGACCGACCGCCTGCAATGCGCCACCGTCTATGGCTTCCCGCGGGGCATGCGGTACACGGCCCTCGTGTCGAGCCACCGGCTCTTCGATCGGGCGTCCGCGTTCTCGGGCCAGTTGCTCGACCGACTCGGCCTGAAGCAGCGGATCAAGCGCTTGCTGCGGAGGTCAGGGAGTCCGGACCGCCCGACGACGACGACTCGTGATCCCGGACGGCCCCGAGGACCTGAGAGTTCGTCAGGAACCGAGCTCCGGGCTGGGAGCTGATCTCGCGGAAGAGCGCCCGCAGATCACCCCAACCTCCCATCGCATCGACGTCGGCGGAGCGTCCCACGAGGTGAAAGATCCCTCCTCGCGCCGCCACGCACCGGAAGAGCCGGCGGGCCAACTCGGCGGGATTCGTCTCCGCCCCGGTATTCATTAGCCACCGCCAAAGCCCCAGCACGTTGGCATCGCGTGCCGCGTGCCGCGCGATCATCTTGCGGGTCGCCGGCTGGAATTCCACGGTGACCGGCATGCGCTCCGGCTTGAAGCGGGGCGACCATCGGAACGCCTCGGTTGTCCGGCCCAATTCGTAGCCGGCGCGGCGCCAGGCTTCGATCACCGCCGGATTGGTGTAACCCAGGGGGTACGAGATCGAGCGGATCGGCTCGCCGAGCAGGTCGTCGAGCCGGCGCTTGCTCTCGTCGAGCTCGTTGAAGATTTCTTCCCTGGGTACGTGGATCAGGAGTCGGTGACTGAGCGTGTGGGAACCGACTTCCATCCCGGCGCTGGCGAGCTCCCGGATTTCGGACGGAGTGATCTCGGGCTCGTTCGGATGGTTGAAGGTTACATAGAACGTCCCCTTCATCCCAAACTCATTCAACAGCTCGGTCGTTCGAAGGTCGAGCGAGTGTCCGTCGTCCCAGCTCGTGGTCACGATCAAAGGGCTCGTGTGCATCGGAAGACCGCCTCTAAGACTCGTGGCATTCTGTTATCTCGGCGCCGGCCGGACTTTCCCCTCACCGGGCCCCCGCCCGGCCGGGTCCCGTACGTCCCTGACGGCCGGGCGGCGCGGATGAGCCGCGGCGCTAGGCAGCCCGGGCCATGGGATGGCGAGGGTTCGCCACACCTGTTCGGCCATCCGGTGGACTGTCCGGACCGGGTTCGACCGCAACGCGCCTCCCGGCGCGGCCCCGGTGAGGGGGACCGGGCCCAGCTCGGAGAACGTCGTCGCCCGGAACTTGTCGCGGTTCTGGGCGAGGAAACGGCAGAGGCTTTCGAATCTCCGGATGACGACGTGGTCCGGTAGGACCGGCCGGCCCGGGACGCGTCGCCCGACGAGCTCGAAACTGTGCGAGACGAGGACGGCCGTGGACCAGCCGCGGCTCCAGCACTGCAGCAATGCGGCGCGAATCTCGCCGTGAGAACACGCCGTGAGCTGCAGATGCCGGTGATGCCCAGGCCGGTCGACGAAGGACGTAATCGGCACTTCGATCACCCCTTCGAGCAGCCTGGGCTGTAGGACCGGCTCGGGCGTCCATATCCCGCACGCGGAACCAAGAAGCGGATAATCATAGCTACTATCGTAGAGGATTCCATTATGCCGGAGCGCGCAGCGTGTCGACGTTTGCCCCGTAGTTCCCGGCGCGGAAGGCGCAGACATCCCGGGCGCCGGCGGCCCGGATGGCCTCAAGGGCGCTGCCCACGAGGAATGACTGCTCTCGCTCCGAGAAATCCTTGAGGTACTTGCCGGTCCGGCCGGGCAGGATCGACTCGCTCATCCGTCCGAGCCACTCGGTGTGGAGATGGAGCTGGACGTCGAACCCGCGGCCCTGGATCAGCTCGACGATCTCGCAGAGACGCTCGCGTCCGAACGCGCAGGCGAAGAGTGAATCCACGAAGAAGACCGCCTTGAGGCCGGAGGCATCCAGGACGTCCATCTGATACTCGACGCCGAAGTCCCCGTGCGACGTCGTGCCGTACACGTCCCGACGCCAATCCTCCTCCGGATCCCAGCCGGGTAGGTGGCTCGTCTTCGGGCAGAATTCGGTATCGACGGTGATGAGGACGTTCGTCGTGGGCATCGGGAGGCGCTCGCTCGCTCGGACCCATCCCGACAGGCATCGTCGGTGCAGCCAGGGTCAATCGCCCACGCGCGGACCCACCACGAGGATGCAGGTCGACGAACGGAGTGAATGGTACTCGAGTCGCCCCGGCGATGTTCTTGGATATCACATTCGATCGTCATTGTAAATAAAGCTCCGGATTCGTACACAAATCATCAAAGGCCCTGGAGGAGATAGAGCACAATCCCATCCTCAATCGGGCTGTCAAAGCTTTGAAGGCTCTGACCGGGCGTAGAAAGGCCGAAGCCCATCGCCGGTCCAATGTTTGAAGAACTAATCGGCCTGAACTCGGCCTTGTTGACGTTGATCTTCGCCTTGATGGAGATGAATCCGAGGACGAGATGGAACATCCCCGGGAACGTCTCCTTGAGCTTCTCGTACCGGGTCGCCACCCGGCGGAACTCGTTAAGCTCGGCGAACAACCGCTCGACCCGGTCCCTGTCGCGAACGGCCGCCTTGTCCAGCGGCTCGGGGTCGACCCGGTTCGCCTTCGCCGGAATCACCGCCTCGGCCCCGATCGCCGCGCAGGCGCGCGCGGCCCGCCGTCGAAGGCCTTGTCGCCGACGACCTGGCCGATCTCCTCGACCCGCGCCGCCGTCCTGCCCGGCATCCGTTCCAGCTGCGGCGCGACGCGCCTGCCCCGGCCTGATGTCCACCTCGATCGCCGTCGACTCGTCGGCCGCGGTGACGACGATCCAACTGGTCAGTTCACCGCGGCTGCGGCCAAGGCCCAGCCGCCGCGCCGAGCGGCCCCCTCGATCCGCTTTTCCCTGCGCGGCGCAGACCGCGTGCCGGTGGGCGCGGACCGTGGTCGACTCGATCAGGATCCTCCGCACCTTACCGAACCGCGGGCCGGCGGTCATTGCCTCGAACAGCCGCGCCATCGCGCCGGAGGCGACCCAGCGGCGGAGCCGGTTGTACACGGCGTCCCAGGCCCCGAACTCCGCGGGCAGGTCCCCGCAGCAGTATGCCCGTCCGCGCGACGTGCAGCAGAGCCTCGAAGAACATCCGATCCGGCAGGACCGGCGGCTGGCCGCCCTTGTCCCGCTTCGCCTCCTGCGCCAGCGGCTCCACGGCCGACCACAACTCGTCCGCGATGACGTATCGCACAGCATCCATGCCGTCGCGGGGAGGTGCGAGCTCTGCGTCGCCCTTAACCTGTTACCCACGACACACGATGAACGTCGACTGAGCCTAGATTGTCCGATGGCGCCAAAGTCGTAGGTTGCCGTTTCGCCCGCCGCAAGCTCGAGGAATGGTGGATCAGAAATATGACTGGCAGGTGCAACGAAACGGTCGCCCGCTGGTGCGGCGGCTCGGCGTGCTGCCGGAGACGGTCTACGCCGGGCCCTCCGGGGCGTGGTCGCCTCGCGGCAGATCGGCGAGGGTGGAGGTCGGCGACTGGTGGTCACCCGCCTGGGCGAGAAGCCGGATTTCGAATCGTTCCGTCGGCCATGGCTGGTCGAAGCAGCCCGCAGAAGCGTGACGATGGGGGCAATCCGGTGTGACGTCTCTTGGCCCGTCGCCAGCTTGCGGCACATTTGCTCGACCGGCGTGCCGGCCTCGGCCTGCCGCAGCGTGAAGGCGATCTGGTCCAAGCTTGGTCTTCTTCATCACCCCGGTCCAAAACCCGGGGCCGATTGTCCCATAATCTCTCTCGAATGCGACGGACCAACGTCCGGGGAGAAGCGCACCTCGTCAAGGAACGCCTCGCCGACCTATCGCAACACCGCGGGGCCGGCTTTTTCGACCGAGTCCCCCCTTCCGGAGACGATTCGAGCTCGACTTCGTGCCGGACACGCCTCGCGACGGGGCGGATTCGATCCTCCTCGCCTTCGCCGTTCTGTTCTGCAGGTCGATCATCGCTTACGAAGAACACAGGTCGCCGTTCTTCGCCGCCATCACCGTCTGGCGAGTTTCTCGAGCACGATCGGTAATCCCGAACCTCTTCTTCGCCTGGTGGGACGCCATCGGCGGCCTGAAAAAGAAGCTGACCCTGGATGACGTGGAGACGCCGTTGGGGAAGAGGATCAAGAAGCTGGTCCGACAGACCCACTTGCACGGCCCGTTCGACGTCCTGGAGGATTCGTCGGAGGGGATCGAGATGCCCCGGGTCTTCATCTCCCTGGCGAGCCGGCCGTATCGTGGCTTCGTCCCGCTCGAGACGTTTCACAAGCCAGCTCGCGCCGTCTCCCGATGAGGAATGGCCGTCGTGCCCAACCCCCAATCCCTCGCGATCGGCCTCGTCTTCCTCGCCGTCGGCCTGTTCGTCCTGACAGCGACCTTCTCAAACTGGGGGTGGTTCTGGAATAATCATTGGGCTCGGTTCCTGTCGGCGATGATCTCGAAGACGGGGGCCCGGACCGTTTATACGTTCCTCGGGTTGATGCTCACACTGATCGGGGTGCTCGCGACGTTCGGCGTCATCGACATGTCGAAGCCCCCGAAGTAGAGGTTGCAGGAGTTCGCCGTTCGACAGGGTTTGCCCGGCGTGAAGGCCGGGCGCGGGGCTGCCGTAGGCTCGGGACCGGCCCCGTCCCCCGAGTCCAAGGGGGTTTGCGACTCAGTAACCCGCCGGTCTTGCCATGCGTCCGAGCCGTGTCCGTTTTCCAGGAGAAGAGAGTGGTCCGCATCCGCATGAAGTCGTTCGGCCGTCGACACCGCCCGTTCTTCCGGATCTGCGCGATGGACTCGCGCACCGGCCGCGACGGGCGAGCCATCGAGGAGCTCGGGCACTACGACCCCATGGTCCGCAACGTCGAGGCGCGCACGGTCCTCAACGCCAACCGGATCCGCTACTGGCTCTCCGTCGGCGCCCAGCCGAGCGAGAAGGTCCAGGCGCTGCTCAACCGGCTCGGCGTGAAGAAGCCGCTGCCGGGCGAGCCGTGGGAGCAGCCCGAGCCGATCCAGACCGCGCCGCCCCCGGCACCGGCGCCGGCCCCCGAAGAAGCACCCGCGCCGACCGAGGCCTGAGCCACGATGGGCCGAGGCCCGCGATGTCCGCGACCCCGCCAACTCCCGCGATCGTCTTCGACGTCCTGACGCTGTTTCCTGGCCTCTTCGACGGGTTCCTGGGCGAGAGCATCCTCCGGCGCGCGATCGAGCGCGGCCTGGTCGACGTGCGACTCCGGGACATCCGCGACTGGGCCGAGGGCAAGCACAGGCAGGTCGACGACCGGCCGTTCGGCGGCGGGCCCGGGATGGTCCTGATGGCCCCCCCGGTCGTCTCGGCCGTCGAGGCGGTCCGGGCGGAAGGCGAGACGCCGGGCCGGCTGATCGCCCTGACCCCCCAGGGCCGCAGGCTCGATCAGGACAGGGTCCGGGAACTGGCGAAAGAGCGGCGGGTCGTGCTGCTCTGCGGACGTTACGAAGGCTTTGACGAGCGAATCCTGGAGACCCTCGGGCCCGAACAGCTCTCGATCGGCGACTACGTGCTCTCCGGCGGCGAGGTCGCGGCGATGGTGGTCATCGACGCGGTCATGCGGCTGATCCCGGGGGCACTCGGCGACGACGAGAGCGCGTCCGACGAGTCGTTCGGACCCGACGGCAGCCTGGAATATCCCCACTACACACGGCCGCGCGAGTACCGGGGGCGAGCGGTCCCCGAGATCCTCCTCGGCGGCAACCACGCGGCGATCGAGGCCTGGCGGCGCGAGCAATCGAGGCGAAGGACGGCCGACCGCCGCGGCCCGATCACACCCGAATCATCACCACCCCAGACGACGGAAAGGACGGGCTGAGCCCATGCAGAACAAGTTCATGGAGCTGGTCGAACGCTCCAGCATGAAGGAGACCGTGCCGAAGTTCGAGATCGGCGACACGGTCGATGTCCACGTCCGTATCCTCGAAGGCGAGAAGGAGCGGATCCAGGTCTTCAATGGCGTCGTCATCGCCAAATCGGGGACGAAGACGCGTGAGATGTTCGTGGTCCGTCGGATCGTCCAGGGCGAGGGTGTGGAACGGAAGTTCCCGGTCCACTCGCCGAGGATCGCCGACATCGTCGTGAAGCGGTCGGGCAAGGTCCGGCGCGCGAAGCTGTACTACCTCCGCGAGCGGTCGGGCAAGGCGGTGCGCCTGAAGGAGCGTTATCCGAGCGGCCAGGCGAACTCGCCCGAGGCGAAGGCCGCCAAGGCCGCCAAGCGGGCGGCGCGGGCCGAGCGGAAGGCCAGCAAGGCCACGGCCGGCGAGCCCAATGCCTGATGGTCTCGAAGGTTGGACTGTGATTTTCTGCAACAGCGAGCCCGAAGGGTTCAGCTTTTGCATGCATGGAGTTGACCCCACCGCCGGAGCCTCTCGACTCAAGACGTGCTTGCCATTCCCTCATCGGCCCCGGACCTTCGGGGGCGGGCCGATGAGACGATCGTCCTCCGACCTACGGGGCGAGACGGCACGCGTCGTACGAGTCGCGGGCAGTTCATCAGTTCCGAGCCGTCGTCCGCGCCCGAGTCGATTCGTTTCCGCCGGACATGGGTGTCCGGCGGCCCTGACGCCCGGCCCGCATCGAGGGGCCCCTCGGCGGCCGTGAGTCGGCCGTCTCCATTCGCACCGAGGATTGCATCATGCCAAAGCACCCCCGCCCGCGTCGTCTCCTCCGCCGCCCGTCCGTCGAGGGCCTCGAGTCCCGTAGGCTGCTGGCCTCCTTCGTGGTGAATAGCACGGCCGACACGCTGAGTCCGCCGCCGGGCACGGTCACGCTCCGGTCGGCGATCACCGCGGCGAACGCGATCAGCGGGGCGAGCACGATCACCTTCAGCCTCCCGAGCGGCAGCACGATCTCGCCCGCCTCGGCCCTTCCCGAGATCACCCAACCGGTGACCATCGACGGCTCCAGCGGCGGCAAGCCGGCGATCGTCCTCGACGGCACGGGCGCGGGCTCGGGCTCGAACGGCGTGTCGCTCGGCGCGGCGGCGCGAAAATCAACGGCCTGGACATCGTCAATTTCAGCGGCGCGGGCATCGAGATCCTCGCGCCGGGCGGCGACACGGTCTCGCAGTGCTACGTCGGCATCAACCTGGCCGGCACGGCCGCGGCGAAGAACACGGTCGCTGGCGTCTTCGTCTTCAACTCGCCGAACAACACGATCGGCGGCTCGGTGCGAACCTGAACGTGATCTCGGGCAACGGCGGCAGCGGCGTGGACCTGGCGGGGTCGGGGTCCAAGAACAACGTCGTCTCCTACGACATCGTCGGCCTGAACGCGGCCGGAAACGCCGCGGTGGCGAACAGCGTCGGCGTCAGCGAGGAGCTGGGCTCCGGCAACCTCATCTCCAACGCCCTGGTCTCGGGCAACACCTCGGGCGGGATCTCGCTCGAGTCCGGCGCGAGCAACACGGTGCGCGCGAGCACGGTCGGCACGAACGCGGCGGGCACGGTGGCCATCGCCAACGGCTCGTTCGGCGTCAACGTGCAGGGCGAGACCGGCACGGCGGTCGGCGTCGCTGGCTTCGGATTCGGCAACGTCATCTCCGGCAACGCGGGGCCGGGCATTGTCGTCAACGGGTCGACGAACACGGTGATCGCGAACAACGTCGTGGGCATGAACAAGGGCGCCACGGCCGCGCTGGCCAACACGCAGGACGGCATCCTGATCGAGGACGCGTCGACCGGCACGACGGTCGGCGGCACCAGCTCGCCGATGGGCAACTTCATCTCCGGGAACACGAACAACGGCGTCGACGTCCAGAGCCTCGTCGACCGGGACGCTGATCGAGTACGACCACATCGGCTCCGACGTCACCGGCCTCGTCGGCATCGCCAACGGCCAGAACGGCATCCAGTTCCAGCAGACCTCCGGCCGGATCATCTCCGACCGGATCGTCGAGAACGGCCAGTCGGGCGTGCTGCTCATCGGCGGCACCGGCACGCTGCTGGCGAGCAACTACATCGGCGACGTCGTCCACCGGCCAGCACGGCAACGCGCTCAACGGCGTGTTCGTCTTCGGCTCGAACAACAACACGATCGGCGGGCCCGCGGGCGGCAACGTGATCTCGGGCAACGGCAGCTACGGCGTCACGATCGAGAGCGGGTCGGACGGCAACGGCGTCGCGGACAACTACATCGGCCTCGACGGCGGCGGCAACGGCGGCCGGGGCAACAGCAACGGCGTCGCGGTGTTCGACTCGACGAACACGACGATCGGCGGCCTCTCCGGCGCGCGGCGGCAACGTCATCGCGAGCAACACCAACTACGGGATCGACATCCACGGGACCGACTCGAACGGCACGGCGTCGTCGGCAACATCATCGGCCTCAATCCACGCGGCAGGCGAAGGCCCCCAACGCCAGCGGGATCATCCTCGACGGCACGGCCGGCGTGCGTGCTCCAGCAGAACGTGATCTCGGGCAACACGGTCGACGGCGTGTTCATCAACGGCGGCTTCAGCTCGGTGCTCCGCCGCAACCTGATCGGCACCGACGTCACGGGCATGACGGCCTTCGGCAACGGCGGCGACGGCGTCGACATCGTCGGGGCCGCGAACATCACGATCGGGGCGCTCGAGCAGCTCGCAGACGAACGTCATCGGCGGCCAACGCCGGCTACGGCGTCCAGATCTCGGGCGCCGGGGCGGCCAACAACCAGATCTCCGGCGACCTGATCGGCGTGAACCTCGGCGGCCACACGGCGCTGCCCAATGGCCAGTCGGGCGTCTACATCAACAACGTCCCGGGCACGCTGCTCGGCGGGGCGCCGCAGGCCTACAACGTGATCGCCAACAGCGGCGCGGAGGGCGTCCTGGTCACGGGCTCCGCGGCGACCAACACCCAGATCATCAACAACTACGTCGGCATCGACGCCGACGGCCTGACGCTCGGCGCCAACGCCCTCGACGGCATCCTCGTCCAGGGCACGCCCGGCGTGACCGTGGCGTTCAACCTCATCTCGGGGAACACCAACTACGGCGATCCACATCTCCTCGGGCGCCAGCGGCGCGGCGATCTACGGCAACCTGGTCGGCACGGACGTCTTCGGCACCGGCGCGAGGCCCAACGGCCAGGCGGGCGTGGTGCTCGACAACACGTCGGGCACGACCATCGGCGGGACCGTGACGGCCGCGCGGAACGTCCTCTCCGGCAACACGAAGGACGGTGTGCTCATCACCGGCGCCTCGGCCACCGCGAACCTCGTCGAGGGCAACTACATCGGCACCAGCTCCGACGGCACCGCCGCGCTGGGCAACGGCACCGACGGCGTGCTGGTGCAGGGGCCCGGCAACACCATCGGCGGGACCGCTCTGGGCGCCCGCAACGTGATCTCCGCCAACGGGTCGGCCGGGGTCCACCTCGCGGGCGGCGGCACGAATAACCTGGTCGACGGCAACCTGATCGGCACCGCCCTGAACGGCTCCACGGCGATCGGCAATTCCGTCTTCGGCATCTCCGTCGACGGCTCGGGTACCGGCGCGGCGACGGGCAATACCATCGGCGGATCGAGCGTCGCGGCCAGGAACGTCGTCGCGGCCAGCGGAGTCGTCAACATCAACGTCGCCGGACCGCTTTCGTCGAAGCACGCTGATCACGGGCAACCTGGTCGGCACCAACCTCGCGGGTACCAGCGGCCTCGGCTCGACGCCGTACGGGATCATCCTCAACGGGTCGCCGACCAACACCGTCGGCGGGACCACCGCGGGGCTGGGCAACACGATCTCCGGCAGCGCGTCGATCGGCCTGTACATCGTGAACACGGGCGCCGCGAGCAACCTGGTGCAGGGCAACCTGATCGGCCGGGCCGCCGGCGCGAACGCCTCGCTGGCGAACAACGTGGGCGTGACCATCCTCAACGCGCCGAACAACACCGTGGGCGGGGCCGCCTCGGGCGCCGCGAACACGATCACCGGCAACACGACCAACGCGATCCAGGTCTCGGGCTCCGGGGCGACCGGGAACCAGACCACCGGCAACATCATCGGGCCCTGAGGCCTGACCGACCGACGGCCCCCGCGCCGCCCGCGGGCCCGCTCATCGAGCGGGTCGGCGGGCGGATTGCCTTGCGCCGTTTCCTTTTGTGTCGGTCGGTCTTCGTAGGGTCCGCTGTGCGGACGTTCGGGGGACCGGTTGGGATCGAAGACGTCCGCACAGCGGATCCTACGGAGAGCCGCCGGGATCAAAGAGAAGCCGCTCTAGCGATCGCGGACTGCGGCGTCCTCGGGCAGTCTCAGCGTCGCGCCGGGCGTGAGCCGGCCGCCGTCGTCGACGGCGTCACGGTTCAGGTCGAGGATCTCGCGATAGCGATGGGGGTCGCCCAAGGTGTCGCGGGCGATGCTCCGCAACGTGTCGTGCGCGCGGACGCGGTAGGTCGGCCGGGTCGGCTCGTCGACGTCTCGCGAGCGTGAGGAAAGGCCCCGGGCGACCTCGGCCCGCGTGCGGCCGGAGACCGCCCGGCCGTCGTCGGTCGTCCTCGGCCTGGCCGTGGCCGACGTCGACGAGCGGCTGGCCCGCGTCGCGGCGTCGTCGCTCGAGCGCGACGGGGGCTCGATCAGCGACGGGTCGAGGGCCTCGACGGGCGGCACCTTGACGGTCGTGCCGACGTAGAGTTCCTCGATATTCGGCACCGCGCGGCGGTTGGCGGCGTGCAGGGCCTTGTAGTAACGGCCCGAGCCGTAATACGTCCGCGAGATCGTCCAGAAATTCTCGCCGCTGTCGACCACGTGGAGGATCGGATCTTCCTGGTCGCGAGAGCCGACAGCCTCGCGGGGCAGGGGCGCGTCGGCGACCGCTCGCTCGGGCGCGAGCCGCGGCTGGGCGGCCACGTCGGGCATCCTCTTCTTGCCCAGGCTGCGTACGAGCCTCGCGCCGGCCGGGAGGCGCCGCGGGGTCGGCCGGAGGGGCCGGGTCCGACTCGATCGGCGGCTTGGTGAAGGCCGGCAGCTTCTCCGCGGGGGTGGGCTCCGGGGCGATGGCCGGCGCAGGCGCCGGTGCCTCGGGCCGGACGTTCGGAGGCGGGGTCGTCGCCCTCGGCTCGACGGGCGTCGGCTCGGGTAACTGGCCGGGAGCCGGATCGGTCCGCGGCTGGGGCACCGGTCCGTTCGGTCGCGTCGTCGGCTCTGGGGCGGGTGCCGGAAGCGGGTCGTTGCTCGGGAAGGGGTTGAGCGGGGCCGCGGGCGCCGGCGCGGGCAATGGCTCGACGATCGGCTCGGCGGGCGTCGGCGCACCCTTTTCTGGGCTCGGGCGACGTCGGGGCGACCGGGGGCAGCTCGATCGCGGGGCCTTCGACCGCCGGGGTCGTCGAGGGCATCGCGGGCAGGTCCTCGCTCACCGCCGGCGCAGGCGACGCCGGCGCGGGATTGCCGGAAAGCGGGTTCGGCGGGGGGTCGGCGGGCTTGGAAGTCGCGGCCACGGGCTGGGGCCGCGCGATGGGCTCCTCGGCCGGCTTTGGGGGCGCTGGATCGGTTCGCGGCTTCGCGGGCGGGACGACGGCAACATCCTTCGTCGGCGCCGGTCCGGACGTCGCGGGGCGGCTCTCCGCCGGTGGGTTGGGCAGCGTGGGGGTCGGCGGCGTCGCGTCCTCTTGCGGCTTCTCCCTGTCCGGGTCGTGCCGCCGCGTTGATGGCTTCTCCGTCGCATCCTGGGACGGAGGCGCCGGGTCGTCCTTGGCCGGGGCTTCCGTCGCCTTCGCCTTGTCGTCGGCCCCGTTGAGCGCGAGGAGGGTGCCGGAGGCGGCCGGCTCGTCGGTCTTTTCGACCTTCCGCGTCACGCGATGGACGACCAGCGCCGAGACGAGGATCAGGAACGACGCCAGGGCCGCGACCCCGACGCGCGTCTCGCGGCGGGCGTTGGCGAGCGGGAGCCTGTGCCAGGGGATGTTCGGGAATCGCCTCGCGCCGGTCTCGGGCTCCGGGCCGACGGCGTATTCCTCACCAAGCGACGCGGATTCGCCGCCAGCCTCTGGCGTCGCGGCCTTCCTGCGGCCGAACCTGGGCATCGAGGCCGCGATCGCCGCGAGATTGATCCGCGGAAACCGGCGCGAGGAATGGGCCTGGTCTTCCAGGTTCGGCTCGGTCCCCGCCGGCGGGGTCAGCGACGGCTCGTCGCCTCGGGTCGGTTCGTGGTCGGGCATCGCTCGGCGACCCTCAGTTTCGCGCTTCGCGCTCGGGGGTTGGCGGCCAGTTCGCGGTCGGAGGCCGTCACGGGTTTCCTGGTGAGGACGGTGAGCCTGGGATCGTCGCGGAAGGCGTGCTTGACCGGGCGATCCTCGAGCGAGTGGAAGCTGATCGCCGCGAACCTGCCGCCGGGATTGAGCCGATCGGCGGCATCCTTCAAGATCCGGTCGAGGTGGCCGAGCTCGTCGTTCACCGCGATCCGCAGGGCCTGGAACGTCCGGGTCGCCGGGTCGATCGGCCCCCACTTGCCGGGCACGCCCTTGCGGACGATCGCGGCCAGTCGGGCGGTCGTCGTGATCGGCTCGACCCGCCGCTCCTCGACGATCCGCCGGGCGATCCGTCGGCTGTGGCGCTCTTCTCCGAATTGATAGATGATGTCGGCCAGGTCGTCGGCGGAGAGGCCGTTGACGAGGTCGGCCGCGGTCGTGTCGGACTCGGGGTCGAACCGCATGTCGAGGGGGCCGTCGTTGGCGAAGCTGAACCCGCGCGAGGCCCAGTGGAGCTGGTCGGACGAGAGGCCGAGGTCGAGCAGGAGTCCGTCGATTCTCCCGATCCCGAGATCATCCAGGACGCGGCTGAGGTCGCTGTACGGGGCCCTGACGAGCGTGACCGGAAGCCCTCGGGTCGCCACCTCGGCCAGCCGGAGCATCTCGGGGTCGCGATCGAGCCCGATCACCTGGCCCGTCGGACCCACGCCTTGGGCGAGGGCCGCGGCGTGCCCGCCGGCGCCGGCCGTGCCGTCGACGATCGTCATCCCGTCGCGGGGAGCGAGCCAGTGGACGACCTCATCCACCAGGACGGATCGATGCACCGGCGCGGGAGGCGGCTCGTCGGGGCTCATGGCCGGCTCGACTCGAAGGGCGATCGGCCGGTTCGGACGCGATCCGAGGGGCGACTCTACGGATACGGGCCATCCTGTCAAGCTCGGCTGGGCGGGACGGATCGACCCATGTCTCTCCATCGGCATTTCGGAGGCCGGGAATCGAGCCGTTCGTGGACGAGGCCGCGGGACCCGGGTAACCTGATCTCCCTGAGATGGAGAGGGCCGCTCAAGCCGGAGGTATCGACGTGGGTCTCGACGAGCGCGTGCTGGTGGTGCCGGGTTCCGAGTTCGACCGGCTCGGGCGATTCCAGGGCTTCTCGGCCGAGGTCGATCGCTACCTGTCGGACCTCCTCGCGCCGGGCCTGGGCAGCTTTCACGCCCGACGCGACGTCGAGGACGATCCCGGTTTCAAGCAGATCATCCCCTACGTCATCTTCCGCTCGGGCGACCTTATCTTCACCTACCGCCGCGGCAAGCAGCAGGGCGAGTCGCGGCTGCACGCCCTGCGCTCGCTCGGGGTCGGCGGGCACGTCGCGGAAGAAGACGCCGACGGCCAGTCGACCCTCGACGCGTACGAACTGGCGCTGCGGCGCGAGCTGGACGAGGAAGTCTCTATCGGGTCCGAGGGGACGTTGCGGCGGGTCGGGCTCATCAACGACGACAGCAATCCCGTCGGGGCCGTGCATCTGGGCGTTGTGCACGTTTATGAGCTGGCGCGGCCTTCCGTCAAGCCTCGCGAGGAGGGGCTGGCCGATCCGGAGTTCGTCGAGGTGTTCGAATTGCGGCGGTATTGGGATGAGTTCGAGACGTGGTCGCAGATCTGCATCGCCGCGCTGCTTGATCCCGAGTAGGGTCCGCCATGCGGACCATCTGGCGCGAGGTCCACTGCCCGCGGATGGTCCGCATGGCGGACCCTACGGGACTTGCGTACCCCGGCCATTGCCGGCCGGTTCACGCGGGAAGGGATCGCTGAGGCTCGCCCGCGTGTCGTTGACCAGCGCGACGACTCCCGCCAGCAGCCCCTCGCCGCGCAGGCCGCCCTCGGCGAAGTCGCGGGTCGCCTCACTCCGGAGGTCGTCGAGCTTGTCGAGCAGATACGCCCGCCGGGCGGCCGGGTCGGGCGGGGCATCGGGGTCGACCTCGGCCCCACGGGCGACCTGGGCGATCCGGCGGACGTCGCGGTAGTACGACTCGAAGCGGCGGAGCTGCATGATCCGCAGGAAGCCGTAGAGCCCCACGATCCCGCTGCCGAAGGCCCCGACCGCGCCGACGAGCGTGGCGAACTCGGAGAGGCGCTCGGAGGTCAGGATCGGCTGGTGCCTCCGCAGGTAGAGCTCGACGCCGGGATGGAGCGGGAACTGCGGTAACTGGTCGCCGACCGGCGGCGGCTGGATCAGCCCGGCGAGCGGCGTGTCGTGGACGATCCCGAGCAACTGGGCGATGGCCTCGGGGTGGGCCGACGAGCGGGCGACGAGCAGGAGCCGCGTGCCCACTGCCCGGCACGGCTCGGCCGGGATCGGCGGGTCGGTGCCGTAGAGGTGCGTCGGGATCGTCATGGGCATGATCGCGGCCCGGTCGATCGCCTCGGGCTCGGCGTCCTCCTCCGGCTCGGCCAGTCGGAGCCGGTCGAGGATGAACGCCTCGGTGAACGGCAGCGACACGAGCCGATAACCCGCCGTCGACGCCAGGCGGCGGCCCTGCAACGAGGGCAGGGGCGAGAGGAAGAAGAACGCGTCGGGAAGCGCCTCGATCGCGGCCTGCCGCTCGGCGGGGGGCAGGCCCGCGATCCGTTCGAGCCGCTCGAGACTCTCCTGCGAGGAGATCCCCTCGTCGGTGTAGCCGTCGGGATAGGCCGCCGAGCGCCGGTGCAGGCCCGCGAAGCGGAGGACCTCGCGGCAGAACACCCGGGCCACCGAGCCGGGCGGGCCGCCGTTGAGCCGCTTGCCTCGGAGCGAGGAGAGGTTGCGGCTCGCCGACTCGTAGAGCTCCGGGCGGACCATCACGTGGAGCGTCTCGATCCCGAGCGCGGTCACCTGCCGGACCTCGGGGAACTCCTTCTCTTGCCCCACGCCGCCGGGCACCAGGGCGACGTCGACTTCCTTCAGGTCGTTGAGCCGCTTCAGCTCCTCCAGGCCGCCGTAGGCCTTCGGGGTCTGCTCGACGACGAGCCCCCGCTTCCCCGCCTCGGCCACGAGCCGCCGGGCGAGGATCTGGCGGTTCGGGACGAGGTAGCTCAGCATCCGCAGCCGGTAGGTCGGCCGGTGGAAATAGTGGACGACCTGCCGGATGCTGACGGCGAACAGGACGGCGCTGCCCAGCAGGAGGACCGTCAGCGCGACGAGCCGGCCCCTTGCCTCTCCCCGCCACGGCAACTTCATCTGCGCCCCCGGGGTCGTCTTCAACGTCGAGGCGAGACGCAGTTCATCGCGTCGCCCCCACGGCCATTTCGGGGCCGCGGACGGGCCCGGTCAAGACCTTTGTCGCGAATCAAACGACCCGTCAACCTCGCCGGGTCCGGTAACCGACGGCCTTCAGGGCCGCCTCGGCCGTCGCCACATGATCGCCCTGGAGCTCGATCACGCCGTCCTTGAGCGTCCCGCCCGTGCCGCATTTTGCCTTGAGCCTCGCGGCGAGGTCGGGCAGGTCGTTCCCCTCGGGATCGAGGTTGGAAACGGTCGTGACGTGCTTGCCCTTCGGCCGTTTCTCCAGCCGGAGCCGCGCCGTCTGCGACTCGGGGGGGATTCGCTTCGGCTCGACTACCGGCGGCGGACACGAGCATTCGGCTTCGAGCTTGCCGCAGCGGTCGCAGGTCGGCGGACGGTCCCAGGGGGTGCCGGCGAAGAGGCGTCCCATCGATCTTAGATCCTGCGAGTACCGCGGTACGCGGGATCCCCGCCCCGAGCGCGCCGCGCTTGCCGTAGAGGAAGCGGAGGTGGTGGTCGAGGTGATTGACGTAGCCGGCCAGCAGCTTCGCCAGCGTCTTCGGGCCGTCCTCGGTGTGCAGGCCCGAGCGGGCGAAGTCGGCCTCGGCGACGTTGCGGAGGACGCGGGCCATCCACTTGCGGTTGGCCGCGAACAGCGAGGCCGCCTCGTCCATCGGCATCGAGCGGGAGTCGAGCCGGTCGATCCAGGCGTTCTCGTCGTAGGCCTGGAGCGTCGGGTTCTCCTCGGCGATCACCCGCTTCATCCGCTCGATCCCGACGACGTCGCTATCCAGCATGTGCGCGACGACCTCGGAGATACTCCACGTGCCCGGCCCGACCCGCTCGCGGCCCTGCTCGGGGGTGAGGCCCTCGATGGCGTGCTCCAGGATTGGTCCGCCGCGCTCGTACCGGTCGATCACGTCGCTGGCATTTGTCCCGGTCATGACTCGTCCTTTCTCCAGATGGCGAGCTGCGTATCGGTGTATTCGAGGAACCAGATCTCCTCCTCGACGCCCAGCTCCTCGGCGAACCGGTGGGCGACGAGGTGATTCACGACCTCCAGCGCCGCCGCGAAGAAATCTCCCGAGGATCCCGCCGGCCCGCCCTGGTCGTGGAAGATGAACCGGATGACCAGCACCCGCTCGTCGATCGGGCCCGCCGGCCCCACGTAGCGGCCGTCCATCTCGTAGATCGAGTAGCCCCGCGAGGCGCGGGCGAGGGTCTTGATCCAGCCCTCCTCGTCGAACGAGCGGTTGGCCTTGCGGTGGGCGGCGATCGTCCGGCGGACGAACGGCACCTTGCGGATCGCGGCCTCGCTGAAGAGGTCCTCGAGGACTTCCTGGACCTTGCCGAAGTAGCCGAGCTTTTTCGGCAGGATGACCTCGTACATCCGCGCCGGCTTCGGGCCTTCGAGACGATAGCCGGGCATGGTGCAGGGTGGCCTCGCCGGGTCGGGGGATTTCCCGGCCCAGTCTATCGGCCGCGTCTGGCCGTGCCCAGGCGGTCGACACCGCCCGAACCTGGGGGGGTCGCGACTTCCGCATCGGTGATCGGCGACGTTACGATGGGCCGTGCGGACGCCCCAACTTCCACGTCGGATCATGGAGACGCCTTCATGAACGATCGTCGAACGCTCCGCGGCATGTTCCTCATCGTCGCCGCGCTCCTCGCCACGTCGACGGCGGCCGACGACCCGAATGGCGGCGACGAGGGGATCGTCCGTAGGCTGCTCAAGGCCAACGGCATCCGGGACCTGAAGCCCCAGCGGTTCGCCATCTTCCGCGACGGCCGCGCCGTGGAGCTCAAGCTCTATGGGGTGAAGACGTCGAACAAGAACCTGCCCGAATCGCTCAAGGTTATCCCGCCCGAGATCGGCAAGCTCGAGAAGCTCGAACGGCTCATCGTCAATTCCAACGAACTGCCGGAGGTGCCCGAGGAGATCTTCGACCTGGTCAACCTCGCGGAGCTCGACCTCGGCAACAACGGCCTCGAATCGCTCTCGCCGAAGGTTGGCCAGCTCAAGAAGCTGAAAACCCTCAAGCTCATGATGAACGACCTGCACGAGGTCCCGGCGAGCCTGGGCGACCTCGCCAGCCTCGAGGAGCTCGACCTCAGCATCAATCACCTGAAGGAGCTGCCGGAGAGCCTCGGCCGGCTCGCGAGCCTGCGGAAGCTCGGGCTTCGGATCAATGAACTGAGCTCTCTCCCGGCCTCGTTCACCGGCCTCGGCAAGCTCCGCACGCTCGACCTCATCGAGAATCGGCTCGAAGCGATCCCGCGCCCCGTCTTCGCGATGAAAGGCCTGCAATTCCTCTACCTCGGTCAGAACCGACTCCGCAAGGTCGACCCCGAGATCGGCACGCTCACCCGGCTCCGCTCCCTGAGCCTCGACCGCAACGAGCTCGAGACGCTGCCGGACTCCATGAAGGGGCTGACGTCCCTCGACTACCTCTCCGTAGAGACGAACAACTTCGACGACGTCGAGGGCCTTTTGAAGCGCCTCTTCGGCGATAAGCCCAAGATCCGCATGATCCGCAAGTGAGGTCCCAGCACACGGCCGCGGCTCCGATTGAATCGCCGGGCGCGAACCCGTACAATGGGATTGTTCTCTAAGTTGACGTAAATGGTGATCTTTCGGCGGTTTCGCCTTCGCCGGCAGGAGTTGGGTCGCGATGGACGTCGAACGGCAGGGGGCGGGCAAACCCTTGAGCAAGGTCGAGGCGATCAAGGAGGCGAGCCGCTACCTGCTCCAGCTCGTCGCCGACGAGGTGAAGAACGACGCCACGCACTTCACCGAGGACGCCGCCACGGTCCTCAAGTTCCACGGCACGTACCAGCAGGATGACCGCGACGTCCGGACCCAGTTGAAGCGCGAGGGCAAGGAGAAGGCCTACGACTTCATGGTCCGCGTCGCCATGCCCGGCGGCAAATGCACGGCCGCGCAATACCTGGCGCTCGACGAGCTCGCCCGGACCGAGGGTAGCGGCACGCTCCGGATCACGACGCGGCAGGAGATCCAGCTCCACGGCGTCCTCAAGGTCGACCTGAAGTCGACGATCCGCGCGATCAACGAATCGCTGCTGTCGACCTTTTCGGCCTGCGGCGACGTCAAACGGAACACGCTCGCGTGCCCCGCGCCGATCCGCGACGAGATCCGCGACGCCATGCAGGCCGACGCCGACCGGTTCAATGTCCATTTCTCGCCGAGGTCGAGCAGCTATTACGACATCTGGCTCGACGGCGAGAAGGTCGAGAATCCGTCGCTGCCGAAGCTCGAGCCGACGGTCACCCACGCCCCCGCGGACGACCCGGTCGAGCCGATCTACGGCAAGACGTACCTCCCGCGCAAGTTCAAGACGGCCTTCTCGCTGCCCGAGGACAACTGCACCGACATACTCGCCAACGACCTCGGCTACCTGGCGATCGTCGAGGGCGGCACGCTCGTGGGCTATAACGTCGTCGTGGGCGGCGGGCTGGGCACGACCCCCAGCGCCGACAAGACGTTCCCTTATCTCGCGAAGCCGCTCGGGTTCGTTCGGCGCGAAGACATCCTGGAGGTCGGCGAGGGGGTGCTGAAGGTCTATCGCGACTTCGGCAACCGCTCCGACCGCAAGCGGGCCCGGCTCAAGTACATCATCCACGACTGGGGAATCCCGGCCTTCCGCGCCAAGGTCGAGGAGTACCTCGGCCACCCGCTGGAAGATCCGAAGCCCGTTGAGGTCTCCGAGGTCCACGACCACCTCGGCTGGCACGAGCAGGGCGACGGCAAGCTCTGGCTGGGCGTCCCGGTCGAGAATGGGCGGATCAAGGACCAGGGCTCTTTCCGGCTGATGAGCGGCCTCCGGGCCTTCTTCGCGAAGTACGGCACTCCGGCGCGGTTCACGTGCCAGCAGAAGGTGCTGCTCATCGACATCGACCCGGCGGACAGGGCGGGGATCGAAGCCTTGCTGGCGGAGCACGGGATCGCGCGGGTCGAGGACGTGACGACCGTCCGCCGCTGGTCGATGGCCTGCGTCGCCTTCCCGACGTGCGGCCTGGCCGTGACCGAGGCCGAGCGGGCCTTGCCGACGATCATGGATCGACTGGAAGAGGAGCTCGAGCGGCTCGGGCTCGATTCGGAACGGTTCACCGTCCGGATGACCGGGTGCCCGAACGGCTGCGCACGGCCCTACAACTCCGACATCGGCCTGGTCGGCCGCTCGGCCTCGAAGAACCCCGACGGCACGCCCGGGCCCGGCACGTACACGATCTTCCTCGGCGGCCGGACGCTCGGCGACCGGCTCAACGTCGAGTTCAAGGATTACGTGCCGTTCGAGCGGGTCGTCGACGAGCTCGTGCCGGTGCTGGCGCGGTACAAGGCCGAGCGGGGCGAGGGCGAGACTTTCGGGGACTTCTGCCACCGGGTCGGCGTCGAGGCCCTGGCGGGCGCGGCGAGCGAGGTGTGATTCGTAGCGTCCGCGATTGCGGACCCCACAAAGACGCCCTTGAATGCGGGCGAGGCATTCTGCTAAGGTGGGGACTTCGCCGGGGCGGGTCGTCCCGGCCGATTCCATTGACGACGTCAGGAAGGGCCGGAGTCGCCGCGCCCCTGGAACCCAGCCCATGCCGAATTCCCCGTCCGCGATCAAGCGCCTCAAGCAGAGCCAGAAGCGCCGTCTGCACAACCGGATCGCCAAGAAGCTGATCAAGACCTACACGAAGCGGACCCTCGCCGCCGTCGTCGCGAAGGAGTTCGACAAGGCTACGGCCGACCTCCGCGCCACGATCTCGAAGATCGACAAGGCCGGTGTCCGCCGGGTCCTGCACCCGAACACCGCGGCCCGCCGCAAGAGCCGGCTGGTCCGCGAGTACTCGGCCGCCCTGGCGAAGGCCCAGGCCTCGGCCTGACCCGTCCGGGGCCCACGGTGCCCAACTTCACCGACGCGATCCCCGTGATCCTCGCGGCGCTCGACGGGCCCGAGGAACGCCCTCCGCACCAGGGCACCTTCGAGTCGGTCGTGACCGCTTACCTTGCCCAGTGGGGCGAGGACAGGGCGGTTGAGCAGGCGATCGACGCCCTCCGCGACGAGGGCTGGCTCGACCCAGAGGCCCTCGCAGCGGCCGACGAGGCTGCGATCGCCGACGCCTGGCGCGAGGCCGGGGCACGCGGCCTCATCAAGCTCGTCCCCGCCCTCCAGAGGCTCGCCCGCTGGGCGGCCGGGTCGCTCCGGGACGGGGCGTCGACCGAGGCCTTGCGGGAAGGGCTCCGCGGCATCAAGGGCGTCGGCGCGGCGACGGCCGATGCGATCCTGCTCCGCGGACTCGGGCGCGCGGCCTATCCGGTCGACCGGGCGACGTATCGCGTGCTCGTGCGCCACGGCTGGCTCGAGCCGACGGCGGCCTATGACGAGGCACGTTCGCTCGTCGAAGCCGCCCTGCCCGACGATCCGACGGGCCTGGCCCGACTTTCGGAGGGATTCGAGCAGGTCGGCCGGCTCTGGTGCCGGGCGAGCGTCGCGAAGTGCGAGCGATGCCCGCTCCGCCCGCTGCTGCCCGAGGGCGGGCCGCTCGGCGAGGCGTAGGGCTTACTTGGGTGCCGCGCCCGGGGCAGGGTCGGTCGTCCTGGGGACGGTGATCGCCTCGGGAAGGGTCGGCTCGGCGGCCTTGGCCGCCTCGGACTTCTTCATGGCGGTCTGGTACTGGATCGCCTGGTCGATCCGGGCGAGCATGGTCTCGGTCAGGTCCTGGACGCCCTTGGCATCGGCCGGGGGCTGCCAGCCGAAGAGCTCTGGCTTGATGGGCGGGTTGATCTTGACGTCGGTGTAGGTCAGGACGATCCGGCTCGGGTCGACCTTCGAGGCCTGCGGCTTCGCGCCGATCGGCTTGTTGTCGGGGCCGATCCGCCGCGTGTCCGCCGCGAGCATCGAGGGGATGTTTCCGTACATCTCAACCTTGTAGGGGAACCCGTCGTCCTGGCCGATCCAGGCCGCGACGTTGGCCGGGATGTACGGCGGCAAGGGGATGGTCGGCGGCAGCGGCTGCTGGTTCGGGGCGACCAGGCCGGTACGGTCCTTCCAGTCGCCGCGGATGACCCAGACCTTCTTGCCCTCGAGCGTGTCCGCGGCCTTCTGGTTGAATCCCACCTTCCTGCGGAGGCCGGCAAGGAGGGACTCGGGGCCCGCGAAGCCAAGGTCTGTGATCACCTGTTCCCGCATCGAGGCGTCGAGCGCGGGGTTGTCGAGCCGCTGCAGGATCGGGCCGATGGTGTACTTGAAGTAGCTCTGGGTGTCGAGCACCTGGCGGAAGTCCCAGAGCGTCGTGCCGTCGCAGGCCTGGAGGGTCGTCGCCGAGGCGTCGCCCAGGCCGCTGAGCGTCAGCTTGAGATAGACGCGGTTATTGCCCGACTTGAGGTACGTGCCCTTGATCTCGAACTTCTGCCCGAGCATGTCGACCGACATCACGCTCTCGGCCGAGAGCGACTTGGCGGCCTTGAGCTTGGCGATCGCCTCGTCGAGGGCTTCTTCGGCCTTGGTCGGCTTGGCCTCTTTATTCTCTTCCTTCGGGACGGGCAGAGCAAAACCGGCCTGGCCGGGCGGCTGGCCGCCGCCCGGGCCCTGGGCGAGCGCCGTCAGGGGGACGAGGAGGCCGACGGTGATCGCGTAGATGGCGCGGTTCTTGGGCATGGTCGGGATGGAGGGCATTTTCTCAAGGGGACGAATGGAAAGCCCGATCCTAATCGCTAGGCGTCGCAGGACGCAAGGCCGGCCGGGCATGGGCGGGGCAGAGCCCCCCCGGGCCCGGGCTCCGCGCCCCGCGCGGGCGGCCGGCGTCCGGTCGACTTCGATGCGAACGGTCTTGGGCGTGCGGGGATGGATCCCCGGGCGGCCGCGGCGCGCGTCGATTCCGTAGGTCACTAGGATGGTGCGCATCCCCGGCCGAACGCCTTCGCGGCGCCGCGGGGTTCAAGGAGGTCCGATGCAGACTCTAGCCTTGCTGCTCGTGGCCGCGGCGACGACCGGCGACGGGTATTCGAAGCCGTATGCCGGCGGTCTGAAGCTCTTCCGCCACGACGCCGTCATGGAGGGCGCACCCCCGCCCGGGGGCCCGATCGGCCCGGCCGGAGCCGGCGGCGCCGCGGGTGCCGCGGGCATGGGCGGCGGGATGGCCGGCCAGCCGGGCCGGCGGTTCCCCAACGTCCGCAGCCAGATCATCTTCCTCGACCCCAAGGATATGAAGATCGCCTGGCAGACCAGCGCCGGCCCCGGCGGCGAGCGGGTCTACACGCCGGGCCTCGTCGTGCCCGACCGCTTCAACTTCCTCCAGGGCTACATCTACCGGCTCAAGATCAGCGACGTCCAGGGCCGCCCCGGCGTGTCGCTCTACCCGACGATCGAGGTCGCCCCGTCGACCCCGGCCACCGACGCCTACCTGACCCACAACGCGATCCCGGTCCAGTTCACGGCCGAGGATTTCGACCAGGTCGTCGACGGCGGCAACTTCGTCACGAAGGTCATCTACCTGCCCGATCCCAAGTACCAGGAGCTGGCCGTCCCCGGCGGTCCCGAGACGCTGATCTCGACGCGGCTCGAGCCGGGCGTCGACCCGATCCTCGAGGCCGACAAGCGGGGCACGATCCTGCTGATCGTCCGCCTGGGCGGGATCAACCTTGAGCTCCCGCCGGCCGGCACCGTGATGATGCCGCCGACGATCAACAGCGTGCCGGTCGACGCCGCCCCGACCGTCGTCCCCGGTCCGGCCACGGCGGTCCCGCCGGCCGGTGTGGTGCCCGTGGCCCCGGCCCCGGCTCCCGCGGCTCCGCCGGCCGGCGTCGTGCCGACGGCCCCGGCTCCGGCCACGCCGCCCGCCCCGGCCCCCGCGCCGGTGACCACGCCCGGCCCCGGCGCGGCCGCCTCGCTGCCGGCCCCGTCGCCCGAGCCGCCCGCGGCGATCCCGCCGATCGAGCCGCCCCAGCCCATCCCGGCCCCGGCCGGCGGGAACTGAGCGGCCAACGACCTCCGACGACCATCCTTCGCCCCGGCCGGACGCGTCAAACACCGCGGTCGGCCGGGGCTTCGACGTCCGACCAGTCCCTCGTAGGGTCCGCTGTGCGGACCTCGGCGAGGCGAGGACCCGGAATCCGGACGTCCGCACAGCGGACCCTACGAAGACCGAGACAGTCCGAGCGGGACAACGCCCATGAGCCGAACAGGATGCGACCGCCGCCACCGCCGGCCCGCGCGACTCGCCCCGACGCTGGGCCTGGCGCTGGCGGCCGCGCTGCCGGCGCTGGCCCAGGACGGGCCGAAGGTCACCGACCCGCGCCGAGCTCCGCGGTCGGGACGCTCCGCGACGGCACCTCGCCGCTTGCCGCCCCGCCGGGGACGGCCGTCACCGTCGACCAGCCCGCCGAGGCCGCGCCGGGCCTGCCGGCCGACGTCCAGGTCGTCCGGTTCCAGGGGCCCGAGGGCCTCAAGATCGAGGTGCTCGGCCCCGCGCCCGAGGCCGTGCCCCAGGGCGACGGTAAGGGCCTGCTCACGGTCGGCCTCAAGGTCGGCGTCGGCTATCGGCTCCGCCTCTCCAACATCCCGGTCCGACCGGATGTCGAGCTTTTCCCGGTCGTCGAGGTCGTCGGCCACCTCCACCGGCCGGCGAGGATCGACCCGGGCAAGTTCCCGATCCGCATCGTCTTCGACCTCCAGGACCTCTACGACGCCACGGACTTCGCCCATCTCGTCACGCGGGTCGTCTACCTCGAAAACCCCGACTTCGCCGTGCCGCTCAAGACGGAGAAGGACGCCCCGCCCAGCGTCGACCTGAACCCGGCCGAGGAGCCGCTGAAGGTCGCCTCGGCCCTGGGGCGAGTGATGGCGATCGTCCGGCTCGGGCCTGCGGAAGCCGATCGTTGAGGAGCTGAACCTCGCCGCGGGCGACGGGCTGGCGCGCGGCGGGTGCCCGTTCACCATGCCCAGCGGCGAGCGCTGCGGCCTGCCGTGCGGCCCCGTCGTGGGGACGGCCCCGCCGGCCGGCCGGCCGTGGCTCCCGCGCGACGAATATCTCTGCGACGGCGGCGACCGCGACATCCCGATCCACTTCGGCGGCGACGGCGGCCTCCGCGGGATCGACCCGCGCGACGCGCTCGTGACCTTTCACGACAACCGCCGGCAGCGGATCTTGCCGACGAACACGGTCTGCATCTACGCCCCGCGGTTCGCGTCGGTCCGCCTGAGCCTGGGGGCGAACGAGTCGCTGAACGTCCAGCACCTCGACACGTCCACGAGGCTCCAGCACTTCGAGACCGGCACCGTCCGCCAGGGCCCGCGCAAGTACGAGCAGAACGCCGCGCTCGAGGCCGCACGCCATCGCTCGCGGGCCTCGGGCCTGGCCGGGCGGATCTACGCCGGCGAGCACACCGAGCTTCGCGTTCTGGCCGGCATCGACATCGCAACGCACATCGGCGGCCATACCACGATCGAAGGGCCCGAGAGCCTCAAGGTCCGCAACAAGGCCGTGCTCGGCCGCAAGGCCGTCCGCCCGATCGAGCTGGACAAGCCCGAGGCGCTGCGGATCACGGGGGTCATCCAGGGCGGCGGGCAGATGGTGATGACGTGGACGCCCCGCGAGATCGCGGGCGTCGAGACGCCGCCCAACAAGCCGGGTCTCTCGATCATCAAGCAGGTCGACGTCGACCAGGCCGAGCCCGGCGACGTCGTGACCTACACGATCCGGTTCAAGAACATGGGCAACACGCCGATCCGGGCGGTGTCGATCGTCGACAGCCTGATGCCGCGGCTCGAATACGTGCCGAACTCGGCGAAGGGCCCGGCCGACACCATCTTCACCGCCGCCCCGAACAAGGCCGACACGCTCGAGCTGCGGTGGGACCTGCCCGACTCGCTGATGCCGGGCGTGGAGGGGACGGTATCGTTCCAGGCCGTCGTAAGGTAAACAGGGAGGCTCCGCCGACCCGGACCATGACGCCGAGCCCCGACGACCCGACGAGGCCCCATGAGTCGACCCGATCGCCCGCTCGCCGGGACGTCCGGCCCGATCCGCCTGGGCCGCGACGAGCACGGCGTCGCGATCATCGAGGCCCGCTCGCGCGACGACGCCATCCGCGGCCTCGGCTACTGCCACGCCCGCGACCGCGGCCTGCAGATGCTCTTCGTCCGCATCCTCGGCCGCGGCCAGGGCAGCCGCTGGCTCGAGGGGTCGGACCGGATGCTCGCCATCGACCGCTACTTCCGGCGGATGGACTTCCTGGGCGACTCCGAGGCCGAGTTCGCCGCGCTCGCCGGCGCCGCTCGCGGAACAGTCGAGGCTTATAGCGCCGGCGTCAACGCCGGGCTCGCCGACTTCGGGCTGCCCTGGGAGCTCAGGCTGCTCGGCTACGGCGGCGGCTTCGAGCCGTGGACCTTCGCCGACACGGTGCTGACCGGCAAGGTCATCGGTTACGTCTCGCTCGGCGCCACGCAGGGCGAGATGGAGCGGTGGGTCGTCGAATGCGTCCAGGCGGGCGTCCCGGCCAGCGCGCTGGAGGAACTCTTCCCGGGCCAGCTCGACGGGCTCGACGTTGATCTGCTCCGACGAGTCAAGATTGGCGACCCGGTCGTGCCGGCGGAGCTCTGGTCCGAGCCGGGGATTCCCTGGGCCGCGGCGTCGAATAGCTGGGTCGTGGACGGCTCGCGGACGGCCTCCGGCAAGCCGATCCTCTGCAACGACCCGCACCTGGAGATCAACCGGATCCCGCCCGTCTGGTACGAGGCAGTCCTCCGCTGGGTCGGCGACGACGGCGTCCCGCGCTATGCGATGGGCGCCACGATGCCGGGTGCCGCCCGGCGTGCCGATCGGTCGCAACGCCAACCTGGCCTGGGGGATCACGTACTCCTACATGGATTGCGTCGACTCCTGGGTCGAGGAGTGCCGCGACGGCCGCTGCCGCCGGGGCGACGCGTGGGTACCGCTCCGCATCCGCGAGGAGACGATCGAGCGGAAGGGGAAGCCGCCCGTCACCGTGAGATTCCACGAGACCGAGGACCACGGGACGATCGACGGCGACCTCGCCGAGCCGGGTTTCTATCTCGCCTCGCGGTGGTCGTGCGCGACGGGCACGGCCGCGTCGACCGTCGCCGCGCTGACCGACCTGCTGGAGGCGAGGACGGTCGAGGAAGGGCGAAGGATCGCCGGGGGGTTCAATAACTCGGCCTGGAACATCGTCCTCGCCGACGGCTCGGGCTCGATCGGGTCGCAGATGACCGGCCGGATGCCCGTGCGCCGGCCGGGCGCGGCGGGCCTCGTCCCCTTGCCAGGATGGGACCCGGCGAACGACTGGCAGGGCTTCGCCGACCCCGAGGACTTGCCTCGACGGCTCGACCCGCCGAGCGGCGTCATCGTCGCCGCCAACGACGATCAGAACGCCTTCGGCAAGCTCCAGCCCATCAACGTATCGCTCAACCCGTACCGGGCCGAGCGGATTCGCCAGGTCCTCGAATCGTCGACGGGAAAGCTGACGGTCGACGACATGACGCGGCTCCAGCTCGACCTGAGGTCGACCCAGTCCGATCGGTTCATGCCGCTCGTCCGGCCGCTCGTCGACGAGCGACGCGGCGACGCGCGGGCGGAGGTCCTCGCCCGATGGGACGGCGAGTACGGCGGCGGCTCACTCGGAGCGACGTTGTTCGAGCGGTTCTATCGCGCTCTCTATGACGACGTCTTCGGCCGCCGGCTCGGCGCCTCGGCGCTGGCGCATCTCCGCGAGCAGACGGTGTTGCTCGTCGAGTTCTATTTCGTCTTCGACCGGGTGCTGCTCTCCGAGCGGTCCCGCTGGTTCGGCAACCGGACCCGGGCTGAGGTCTACCGGGCCGCGCTGGATGTCGCCCTGGCCGATGACCCGACGCCCTACCGGGCCGGCGATGGACCCCAGCTCTTCGGCCACATCCTGCTCGGCGGGAAGCTGCCTCGCTGGCTCGGGTTCGACCGCGGCCCCTACGACCTCCACGGCTGCCGGGCGACGGTGGACCAGTGCCAGGTGGCCCGCATCGCCGGCCGCCTGAGCGCCGGCGGGCCCGTCGATCCGGATCACGGCGGACATGGCCACGGACGAGCTCCACACCGCCATTGCCCGGCGGGCCGAGCGACCGGCCGTTCTCGCCCTGGTATGCGACGGGGCTGGAGGATTATCTGGCCGGGCGGACAAAGCTCGTCCGGGGCCCGGCTTGAACGCTCACTCTGTATGCCTTTGTGCCTTGTGCTTTCTGCCTTGATCCACAAAGCAGGAAGGCACAAGGCACAAGGCAGAGAGACGCCGCGAACCTGGTCAGTCCTTGGCCGGCGGCAGGATGACCGTGTCGATGGCGTGGATCACGCCGTTCGAGCACTCGATGTCGGTGGCGATCACCTTCGCGTTGTTGATCATGACGCCGCCGTCGCCGACGGCGACCTTCACGGGGCTGCCCTGCGCCGTCTTGACTTGCTTGCCGTCGAGCTTGGCCACGTCGGCCTTCATCGCCTTGCCCGGGATGACGTGGTAGGTCAGGATCGCGACGAGTTTGTCCTTGTTCTCGGGCTTGAGCAGCGTGTCGATCGTGCCGGCGGGCAGCTTCGCGAAGGCCTCATCGGTGGGCGCGAGCACGGTAAACGGGCCGTCGCCCTTGAGCGTGTCGACCAGCCCCGCGGCCTTCACCGCGGCGACCAGGGTCTTGAAGCCCTCGGCGCCCGCGGCCGTGTCGACGATGTCCTTCTTGTCCGCCGCGACCGCGGGAGCGGCCAGCGCGCAGACGACCATCAGGCTGAGCAAGGTACGCATCAGCAAACTCCTGAAAACGTGGGTTGTACGAGCGAGAACCCCGTGACGTCCGCTGCTATTCACATCGAATAGAGCTCGCCACTCGCCTGGCGGATTGTAGACCGAGCCAGGGGGTCGTCCAGGCATAGCAGGAAAAACATTGGACAGCCTGCGGCGCGCAGCCATCCCGGCGTCGGCCCGGGAGGAGGCGACGGGGGATGGCCGCAGCTGGGGGGGGCCGCTTACTTCGCCCGGCCGGTCTTACCCTTGCCGGATTTGACGGGTGCCGCGACCGGCCGCGACGGCTTGGCCGCGACCTTCACCTTCGCGGGAGCGGGCTTGGCCACGGGCTTGGCGGCGGCCTTCGTCGAGATCGCCGCCTTCGCCGCCTTGGCGACGGCCTTCGGGGCAGGGGGGGCCTTCGCGGCGGCCTTGGCGGGGGCCTTGGCGACCGGGCCGGGCTTCGACCTGGCGCTCGCGGCGGGGCCGGCCTGCGCGGCCGCCGGCGCCTTCGCCCCGGCCTTCGCCGACGGCTCCGGCTTGCGGATCTTGCTCGTCGGACAGGGCTTCCGCAGCTCGCAGCGCGGGCAGTCGGGCTCGCCCTCGACGCACGTGTCGTGGGCGAGGTCCTCGATCAGGTCGACGAACTCGTTCCCCCGGTTCTTCGGGACGGCGCGCTCGAGCAGCGGCGCGGAGCGTGCGGTCGTCCTGCTTCGGCTCGGCGACGCCGAGCCGCTCGAGCGCCCGCCGGGTCGGCCGGTCGATGCCGATGGCGTGGCCGCCGAGGCCGAGCCGGATCACGGTCGCCAGGACGAAGTCGCGAGTGCAGCGCCTCGAACTCCTGGAGCGACTTGGTCGCGTCCTTCAGCGGCTTCTTCAGCAGCGGCTCGAGGTTGAAGCCGTAGAACTTCTCGAAGAGCTGGCGGAGGAACCTGCGGAGCCGGCCGGCGCGCTCCTCGGCGTCGGGGATGCGGAGCTTCTCGAACACGCCCTGGATCTCGGTGATCGGGCTGACGCGGACCTCGTTCCAGTCGAAGAAGCCCGTGCGGAACGCCTCCATCGCCGCGTCGGCCTGCGTGCGGGTCGCGTCCTCGTGGCAGATCCCGTAGACGACCGACTCGAACACCGTCAGCTTCGGCGGCGCCGGGGACGGCTTGTACCGCTTCTTGAGCAAGCCCTGGATGTCGGCGAGATGCTGCGCTTTGCTCTGTGTGGCCATGGCGATGGGGCTTCGTCCGCGGTGGTAGTGTGGGTCACGTCTACTGGGTCTATCGTCGTCGTCCGGCTCGTCGTCGTCCGCGTCGTCTTCGTTCTCGCTCGGCTCGCCGCGGTCGGCGCGGTCGGCGGCGAGGGTCTCCTCGATCAGGCGCGACATCTCGACCGACTTCTTGATCCCCTCGTCCTTCTTGAACCCGAGGACCGGCGTGAACCGGGTCTGGAGCCGGGCGGCGACGAGCGACTGGAGGATAGCCGGTCGCGCTCTTCAGGCCCGCGCATCGCGTTCTCCTGCTCGGCCGGGGTGCCCATGATCGAGACGAACGCGGTCGCCGAGCGGAGGTCGCCGGCGACCTCGACGTGGAGGACGGTGACGCCCTTGACGCGGGGGTCGGAGACCTCGAAGAGGATCGCGTTCGACACGACCTCGCGGATCGCCTCGGCCATCCGGAGGCTGCGGTGGGACGGCATGACTCGTTCAGACCTCGATCAGGGCGTGGCCGAGGAGCTCGACCCGGGGGTGGACCGCCATCGCGTCGGCGATCCGCCCGAGCGGCTCGCGGGCCTCGCGCCGGGTCTCGGCCACCGACGCGACGCCGAGGACGACCTCGCACGGGTGGTCGCGGCGGTCGACCTCGGCCACGGAGACGTTGAAATGCTTGTGAAGTTTCTCCACGATCGCCCGGACCCGGCGCCGCTTGACCCGTGCCGCCGAGCAGTCCCTGACGCGGATCTCCAGCCGGAGCGCGGCCACGTGCATCGGGCCCTCCCGCCCTGGGGGCCCGGGCCGCCGGCGACGGGGCCGGCAGCCGGGCCGGGGCCGGTCAGAGGGTCCGCCGGATCACGTCGACGCGGTACGCCTCGATCACGTCGTCGACCTTCAGGTCGTCGAAGTTCGCGATCTTGATGCCGCACTCGAAGCCCTCGCGGACCTCCTTGACGTCGTCCTTGAACCGCTTGAGGGCCTCGATGCGATCCCTTGTAGATCTCGCGGCCCTCGCGGATGAGCCGGGCCTTCGACGACCGCTCGATCGTCCCCTGGGTGACGAAGCAGCCGGCGACCGTGCCGACCTTGGAGATCTTGAACATCTGCCGGACCACCGCGCGGCCGAGGTGGACCTCCTTGATCTCGGGGACGAGCATGCCCTCGACGGCCTTCTTGATCTCGTCGGTGACCTGGTAGATGATGTCGTATCGGCGGATGTCGATCTTCTTCTCGTCGGCCAGCGCGATGGCGCGGTCTTCGGGGGCGACGCGGAAGCCGATGACGATCGCCTGCGAGGCGTCGGCCAGGAGGATGTCGCTCTCGCTGATCCCGCCGACGCCCTTGAGCAGGATGCGGATCGGGACCTCGGGGTTCTCGAGCTTGCTCGAGCTCCTTGACCAGCGCCTCGAGCGAGCCCTGGACGTCGGCCTTGAGGATCAGGTTGAGGCTCTTGACCTTCTGCTCGGCCATCTTGTTGTAGAGGTTCTCGAGCGTGATGGCCTGGCGCTCGCCCAGGGCCGTCGCCGCGGGACCGGTCGCGGCGGTGCTCGGCGATCTCGCGGGCCACGCGAGATGTCGTCGATCACGGCGAACTTCTCGCCGGCCGTCGGCACCGCGTCGAGCCCCGAGACCTCGACCGGGGTCGACGGCCCGGCCTCCTCGACGGCGCGGCCCTTGTCGTCGAAGAGGGCCCGGACGCGGCCGAAGCCGTCGCCGCAGACCATCACGTCGCCGACCTTGAGCGTGCCGTCCTGCACGAGCACGCGTGGCCACGACGCCGCGGCCCTCGGAGATCGAGCGACTCGAGGCACGTCCCCGTCGCCGGGCGCGTCGGGCTGGGCCTTCAGGTCGCAGTAGGTCTCGGCGACCAGCCCGAGCATCTCGAGCAGCTCGTCGATGCCCTGGCCGGTGATGGCCGAGGTCTTCACGACGGGCGTCTGCCCGCCGTACTCCTCGGGGGCGAGGTCCTGCTGCGACAGCTCGCCGTAGATCTTGTTGAGGTTGACGTTGGGCAGGTCGATCTTGTTCAGCGCGATGACGATCGGCACCTCGGCCGCCTTGGCGTGGGCGATCGCCTCCTGCGTCTGGGGCATGACGCCGTCGTCGGCGGCGACGACCAGCACGACGATGTCGGTGACGTTCGCCCCGCGGGCCCGCATGGCGGTGAACGCCTCGTGGCCCGGCGTGTCGACGAAGGTGATCGACTTGCCCTCGTGCTCGACCTGGTAGGCGCCGATGTGCTGGGTGATGCCGCCGCTCTCGGTGTCGACGACGTTCGACCGGCGGATCCGGTCCAGCAGCGACGTCTTGCCGTGGTCGACGTGGCCGAGGATCGTGATGACCGGCGGCCGCGCGGCGTACTCGGACTCGTCGACCGTGCCGTCGTCCTCGAACGACGTCGAGCATGTCGTCCTCGGCGGTCCGCTCGTGGACGATCTCGAGCTCGACGCCGAACTCGATGGCGAGCATCGACCGCGGCCTCGTCGTCGAGCGTCGAGTTGATGGTGAGGCTCGGGCTCAGGCCCATGGTGTTCATCAGCTTCCGCATCAGGTCCTTGACCTTGATGCCGATCGCCTCGGAGAGGCTGCGGACGGTGATCGGCGGCTCGATCTCGGCGTGGGTCTTCCGGGCCTGGGTCGACGACGCCGCGGCGTCCTGGCCGCGTGCAGGCCGCGGCGGTTGCGGCGGCCGCCGTCGTCGTCGTCGCCGGTGATGGCCGAGACGGGGACCGGGGAGCTGACGCGGTTCGCTGTCGTTGGCGCGCGCGTTCCGCTTGGCGCGGCGGCCGGCGCGGTCGGCGGCGCCGCCGCCGACGCCCTTGCCCTTCTTGCGCTCTTCTTCCTCGTCGATGACCGGCGGCGGCGGCGCGGCCGGGGCGAGGCCGGGGCGCGGGGCGAGGCCGCGGCCCTGGAGCGGGGCCGGGCCGCCGGCGAAGCCGCCGGGACGCGGAGGGCCGCCCGGCCGCATCGCGGGGCCGCGGCCCGCGGGGGCCGGCGGCGACACGCCCAGGTTGCCCGACTCGCGCATCGCGAGCATCTGCTCGCGGGTGAACTTCATCTCGGGCCGCTGCGACCCGGACCTCGGGGCCCCCCGGCCCGGCTCGGGCCGCCGGGGCTGCGGTGTGGGCGGCGCTCGGCGCGGCGACCTGCGGCAGCGGCCTCCCCATCGGGCGGTCGCGGCGCGGGGCGTCACCCTCGGGGCCGGGGCCGTCGGTCCGCCTGCCGGGCGAGGGCGTGTTCAGGTTGCGCATCCCGCCGGGCCGCACGCCCGGTCGGCGAGATGTAGTCGCTCGGCTTCAGCGGCGGCAGGGTGGCCGGGTTGGGCCTCGGCTCGGGCCGGATCGGCACGCCCGGGGCCGGGGCCTGGCCGCTGGCCGGGGCCGCCGCCCGACTGGCCGCGGTGCGGGCGTATGCCGGGAGAGGGGACCGGCGCCGCTGCCGAGCCGCGGGGCGCCGGTCAGGCCGCTCGGCCGGGCCATCGGCGGGGCCGTGCGGTGGCCGGCCGCGGGCCGCGGGGCGAGCGGCCATGGTCGGCGGGGCCGGGCGCGGCGGGCCGGGGCGGCGAGCGGCAGGGGCCTCGGCAGCGACCGGGGCCGCCTTGGGCTCGGGGCTCGGGGCGGGGCGGGCGCGGGGGCCGCCGGAGGGGCGGCGGCGGGGGCCGCGGGCGCGCTCGGGAGCTAAAGTCGAGCGGATGGCGGGCGTCTCCGGGGGTGCGGGGCTGCCGGGGCGCGGCGACGGCTTGGCGACCGGGGCGGCCGTCGTGCCGGCCGGCTCACTGGCGTGATAACGCCCGCGGACCTGCTCCACCGTCGCCGGGTCCAGCCCGGCGAAGATGCTGGACTTCACCTCGAAGCCCCACTCCTGGATTCGGTCGAGCAGCTCCTGGCTCTTCACTCCCAGCTCTTTCGCCAACTCGTGGACACGCGTGGACAACGGCAACTCCTCCTGGCTGGGCTACCGGCCCGGCTGCCCGGGCCGGCCCGATCGGTATTGTGAACTCGCCCGACCGATCGTGCCAAGCCCAGTTTCCGGGGGTCTGCCGCCCGCCGACCCGCGAGTCGGGCGGATCAAGCAGGAGGCGGCCGCGCACGACGCGGCCGGTCGACGCGGGATGGCCCGCTGGCGGGCCTCATGGTTGGTGCATTTCCGAATCACGCTCCCCGGCCTCGTTCGGCCGGGAAGTGCTCCGTGGGGGGTAGCGGCGGGAAATTCGGGCCCGTCGCCCGCCTCGTTGGCGACGATCTCGTGCTCGCTGTACGCGGGTCGAGGCCGACCTCGACCGCCTCGGTCACGATCCGCTCCGTCTCGCTCTGGTCGGCGTCGCTGGGGGCCGAGGTCACCTCGCGGCCGTCGCTCGAGTGGCCCTCCTCGGCGGCCATCGCCAGGTCGCGGAGCTCGCTCGTCGGCTCGTCGACTCCGTCGCCTCGTCGGGCTCGACGGGCCCATCTCCGGTCGAGCTTCGGCCTCGGGCTCGCCGCTCCGACTCGGAGAGGTCAGCTCGCGCCTCGGCCGGCGGCTCTCCGCCGGCGGCCAGGGCGTCGGCATCGTCGTACCGGCGACTCCCGGCGGCCGGCGCCGGCGGCTGCTGGGGCCGGGCCCCCTTGCGCCGCGGGCATCTCGTCGGCCTGCTCCTCGGCCAGGACCTCGGCCTTGGCCGACGATCTCCACCGCCAGTTCTTCGGTCAGGCCTTCAATCGTGTTCACCAGGTCGTCGATTTCCATGACCGAGAGGTCGTCGTAGCTGAGGATGCCCTGCTCGACGAGCTTCTCGGCCAGCTCGGTGTCGACCCCCTCGATCTTGGTGAACGTCGCCGACGGCCTTCTCGATCAGCTCGTCCAGCTCCTCGCTGGTCATGATCTCGATGTCCCAGCCGACCAGCTTCGACGCCAGCCGGACGTTCTGGCCCGCGGCGGCCGATCGCCAGCGAGAGCTGGTCCTCGCGGACCAGGACGATCGCCCGGCCCAGGAGCTGGCAGAGCATGACCTCGTCGATCTCGGCCGGCTGCAAGGCGTTGGGGATCAGGACCTGGAGCGACTCGTTCCAGCGGACGATGTCGATCCGCTCGCCGCCCAGCTCGTCGACGATGTTCTTGATCCGGGTGCCGCGGACGCCGACGCAGGCGCCGACGGCGTCGACCTTGGTGTCGATCGAGGTGACGGCGACCTTCGAGCGATAGCCGGCCTCGCGGGCCAGGGCCCGGATCGAGATGATCTGGTCGGCGATCTCGGGGATCTCGAGCTCGAAGAGGCGGCGGACGAAGTCGGGGTGGGTCCGGCTGAGGATGATCTTGACCCGCTGGCCGACCTTGCGGACGTCGAGGATGACGGCCCGGACGCGCTCGCCGGGGTGGTGGCTCTCGCCGGGGATCTGCTCGGAGCGGGGCAGGAGGCGCGTCGGTCTTGCCGAGGTTGACGGTGACGGCGCCGCCTTCGAACCGCTGGACGGTGCCGGTGATCAGGTCGCCGCGTCTGGTCCTCGAACTCGTCGAAGAGGCTGTCGCGCTCGGCCTCGCGGATCTTCTGGATGATGACCTGCTTGGCGGTCTGGGCGGCGATCCGGCCGAAGTCGGGCGGGTCGACGTTCTGTGCCGTCGGCCGTGGTGCTGGATCTTGCCGGTGTCGCGGTCGATCGTGACCTCGATCTCCTCGGCGTCGGGGTAGTGCTTCTTGGCCGCCGTGGCCAGCGCCGACTCGATCCCCTCGAACAAGAACCTCCTTGGGGATGTTCTTGTCGCGGTGGATGCTGTCGACGATGCGGACCAGATCGACGCTCATGCGACTCCTCCGAGGCGAAACGAGACGGTCGGTGGACGGGGCGAACGACTCGCCGAGCCGGCGCCCGAGCGGGTCAGGCGCGGATCGAGTTGTCGCCACGACGTCCTACGACCGAGGGCATGCGGCGCACTCCCGAATCGAGCCGGAGGAGTTTGCCCCGGCCGAGGGTCGTCCGCGCCGCGTCGGACCCGACGTTGCGCCTGCCGTTTCGTCTACGGCCCCAAGGGTTTAAACTATCCGCGGATTGACTCCTGTCAAGCTGTCCAACGACGGCGAAGCAATCCTCGATGGACGACCCGGCCGCGTCCGCCGGCCGCCGGAGGCCTGTGCGCGATGGCCCCGAGGTCGACGACCCCGCCGAGCTCCGACACTCCGCCCTGCGAGGCCGCCGGGCTGGAAGCTCACCCCGCAGCGCCTGGCCGTCTACGAGGCCCTCCGCTCCGCCGACGGCCACCCGACGGCCGAGGAGGTCTACCGCCGGGTCCGCGCTGACGATCCCCACGATCAGCCTCGCCACGGTCTACAAGGCCCTCGAGGCCCTCGTCGGCCTCCGGCCTGGCCACCAAGCTCTCGGCCGAGCGACGGCCCGCCCGCTACGACGCCCGCCGCGACCACCATTACCACTTCCGCTGCCTCCGCTCGGGCACGGTCGAGGACCTGCCGACGCCGACTACGACCCCGACCTGATCGCCAAGCTCGACCCCGGCCTCGCCGACCGCCTCGGCCGGCGGGGCTTCCGCGTGACCGGCTACCGGCTCGAGCTGGTCGGCTACTTCGAGGCCGAAGGCGACGACCGAGGCGTCATGACCCCGCCGGCCCTGGTCGACACCCACGCCCACCTCGACGACCCCGGCTCCGCCGCGACATCGACGGCGGTGCTCGGCCGGGCTCGGGCGGCCGGGGTCGTGCAGGTCGTCGCGATCGCCACGACGGCCCTCGACAGCGCGTCGGTGCTCGACCTGGCCGGCCCGCGCCGCGGGGTCTTCGCCGCGGTCGGGATCCATCCCAATGACGCGGCCGAGGCCGGCCGCCGACGACTGGGCCAGGATCGTCGCCCTGTCCGGCCACCCCCGCGTCGTCGCCCTGGGCGAGACCGGGCTCGACCGCTACTGGGACCGCACGCCGTTCCCGGTCCAGCAGGACTACTTCGCTCGCCACCTCGAGCTCGCCCGCGAGCGGGACCTGCCGGTCGTCATCCACTGCCGCGAGGCCGAGGACGACATCCTCGACGCAGCTTCGGGCGCTGAGCCGCCCGGTCAAGGGCGTCCTGCACTCGTTCACCGGGAACTGGGACCACGCCCAGGGCTTCCTCGACCTCGGCCTCCACCTCTCGTTCGCCGGCATGCTCACGTTCGCGAACAGGAGCCTCGACCCCCTCCGCGACGCCGCCGCGCGGCGTCCCGCTCGACCGGATCCTGGTCGAGACCGACAGCCCCTACCTGACTCCCCACCCGTTCCGCGGCAAGACGAACGAGCCCGCCCGCGTCGCCCTGACCGCGGCGCGGCTCGCCGAGATCCGGGGGATCACGCTGGCAGAGCTCGCGCGGGCGACGACGGCCAATGCCCGCCGGCTCTTCGCGATGCCGGACGAGGATCTGCTGGACGAACACCTGGACTCGTCGGCGTGACGTCGATCGTCCGTCCGCCTCTCGACTTGCGACTGCCGCTCGGAGGATCGCTAAGACCCGAAAATTCTCCGCAGTTTGCGGAGAATTCCATCCGAACCTGACCCCTTCCCTCGCTATCGAGGGCTATCTTATGATTCGTTGGGGAGGCGCGTTCGGGACCGTATCACGACGCGCCTGGCGCGGGATCTGCTCAGGCATGATCTCGGGTCGAGCGGATCCGCGGCTCGCACCATGTGAGGGGCGTCGGCGATGTGGGTGCATAAGGTCGGCCAGTACTCGGTGCTGATCCCCGCGACGATCATGCTCATCGCCGGCTTCCTGCTGGCGCTCCGCAGCGTCGACGTGCGGCTGGGCTCGGTGCGCGGGGTCCGCCAGGTGGCGGTCAACCTGACCTGGACCGTGGCGATGGTCGCGCTCATCCTGGCCGCCCTGATGCTCCTGCAGGGCCTCGTCGGCTACAACCTCCGCGCGTTCCGCTAAGGCAGCGCGGGCTCAGACGCCGCGGGCTTCCGGCCCCCAGATCCGCTTGTGGAGCGGCAACTGGAGCCGGAGCGGCAGGCGGGACTCGAGGACCCACGCGGCCAGCTCGGCCGGCTCGACCAGCCCGTGCGCGGGGCTGACGAGCAGCCCGACGCGGCCGGCGAGCCCGTGTCGCCTGGCGTGCTCGGCCGACCAGTCGAAGTCGTCGCGGTCGCAGACGACGTACTTCACCTCGTCGCTCGCCTTGAGCCGGCCGAGGTTCGCCTCCAGGTTCGCCGCCTCCTCGCCCGAGCCCGGCGTCTTGACGTCGAGGATGATGTGGACCCTCGGGTCGACCGGCGCGACGTCGATCGATCCCGACGTCTCGAGCAGAACCGTCTTGCCGGCATCGGCGAGCCGGGTCATGAGCGGGAACACCTCGGCCTGGAGCAGCGGCTCGCCGCCGGTGATCTCCACCAGGTCATCGCCGAGAGCTCAGAGCCCTGTCGACCACCTCGTCGAGCGTGAGCGTCTCTCCGCCGTGGAAGGCATGCGGCGTGTCGCAATAGCCGCACCGCAGGTGGCACGCGGTCAGGCGGATGAAGATGCAGGGCAGGCCGGCGTAGGCGCTCTCGCCCTGGAGGCTCCGGTAGATCTCGTGGACGACGAGCGAGCCGACCGACTTGTCGGCCAGAGGCCGGAGCCGCAGCGCGGCGGCCTGGTCGATCTGCGGGAGTTCGGGAAGCGCGGTCGGAGGGGGCATCGGGCGCGTTCGGCTCACGGACGAGGGTCGGATTCTCGCGAGGACGATGGCCTCATCATAGCAGCTGGCGCCGGCGGGTGCCGAGGTTGCGCGTCGACGCTCACGAGGCGGCGGGACGGCGTTGTTTAATCTCCGAGACGATCTCATCGAGACTCATCGGACCCATCAGTGCATCGCGCTCCGCCGTGTAGTCGCCGGAGCCGGTCGTGAATTGGTTAATGAAGCGGATCGTGTCGGCGGCGCCGATCTCTCGCATAAGAATCTCGATGGCCTGACGCGTGATTTCCACGAGGGGCTTCGTCTGCACAGTCATATCCCGATCTCCTCGATCTCGTAGGGTCCGCCATGCGGACCATCTTCCTCGTCTCGAGGGCCCCAGATCGAAGATGGTCCGCATGGCGGACCCTACAAGGAGCGGTCACTTCACCATCTTGCCCACCCGCGCCGTCTCCTTCTTGAGGAAATCAACATCCAGGAACGGATCGGCCGAGATCCGCTGGAACCGGACAAAGCCCTTCGCGTCGATCAGGAAGGCGCCGTGCAGGGGCGCGGTCTCGAAGTCGTCGAACGAGCGATACGCCTTGAAGAAGCCGAGCTTCGGATCGGGCAGGATCGGCATCGGGAAGGCGATGCCGTCCTTGTTCGACTTGAGCGAGCGGGAGGCTTCGAGACCGTCGGTGCTGACGGCCACGACGTCGGTGTTCAACTTCTGAAAGGCCCCGACCTCCTTGCCGAACTCCTGGAGCTGCTGCATGCAGTGGGCGCACTTGCCGCCGAGGAAGAAGAGGACGATGACGTTGCGTCCCTTGTGGGCGTCGAGCGACCACGGCTTGCCCTCGGTGTCCTCCAGGACGATCGGCTCGGCCCCGAACGGGGACCAGGTCAGCGGGCCCACGGACGCGACGTCGACGCGGCCGGCGGTCGCCTCGTCGGTCGGGGCGTCGGCCGAGGGCGGGGTCCAGCCGGTCGCCTTCCAGGCGGCGAGGAGGGCGTCGAGCCGGCGGAAGATCGGTGTGTCACGGTCGGCCTGGCGGGCGAGCGGGGCGAGGGTCTTGTAGGTCTCCTGCGCCTCCCTGTCCTTGCCGTTGGCGTGGAGGACCTCCACCAGCTCGGCCAGCGGCAGGACCTGGTTCGTGCCCTGCGTCACCGCCTTCCGGGCCGCCGCCTCGGCCAGGCCGAAGTTCTTCGCTGCGAGGTGGGCGCGAGCAAGCGACTCGGGACGCATCGAGCTCGCGGCCTTGAACTTCTCGATGGCGGCTGAGTAGTCGCCCTTCGCGTTGAGCTGCAAGCCCTCCAGCTCGGCCAGCGCCGCGTCGAGCCCCGCCGGCGCCGAGCGACGCTGGGCCGGCGCCGCCGCGGCGTGCCCGGGCTTGGCCGCCTCGGGCTTCGGGGCATCCTTCGACTGCAGGGCCTTGAGACCGGCGATCTCACCCTCCAGTCTCGCCGCGTCCCCCTTGGCGGCGTAGGCCAGGCCGAGGGCGTGGTGCTTCTCCTTCTGCTCGATCGGGATGTCGGACCAGTCCAGGGCGCCCGACTCGGTCGCGGCGATCAGCTCGTCCCAGAGCTCGAACTTGGCCAGAGCCTCGGCCCAGCGGATCCGGCCGACGCGCTGGGGCGAGCCGCCGTCGTTGACGCCGTTCTTCTGCGGGTCGCGCGGCTGCTCGACGAGGTTGCGGGCGACGGCGATCGCGTCGCGGGCGCGGCCGATATGAGACAGGCTCGTCGAGAGCCACTGGTTGTTATGCGCATAGTTGTGGATCTCGAACGGCATGACCCGGTCGCGGATCATGTAGGCGTGGTCGACGCGGGCCGAGCCCTCCTGCTGGTAGGCGGCGTCGGCGTAGCGCTTGAGGTTCGTGTAGGTGTGCCCCGGCATGTGCCAGGCGTGGGCGATGCCGGGGGCCGTCTTCGCATAGGTCGCCGCCGACCGCTCGGCGCGGCTCGCCTTGCTGCTATCCCAGAGGTGGATCCGGTAGTGGTGGGCCCCCGGGTGCATGGCCTCGCGGTCGAGCACGCTGTCGAGCACCGTATCCACGGCCTGCCGGCTGCCGATGCCCGACTGGCCCTCGTTCTGCCACGTCACCATCGCCATCCACGCCCGGGCATCGAGGTCGCCGGGGAACTCCTGGACGATGGTTTCCAGGCCGAGCAGGTGCCCGCTCTTCTGGGCCTTGTCGGTCCCCTCCTTGTAGAGCGCGGCGAGGGCGTCGAGGTAGAGCTGCTCGCGGCGCGAGACCTTGGTCGCCTTCGCCTTCTCCTGAGCCTCCTTGAGGAAGCCCTTCGCCCGCTTCGAGTTGTTGACGTTCGCCATCGCCATGCCCCAGTAGGCCATCGGGCAGGCGGGGTCGAGCAGGGCGGCCTGGCGGAACGAGCGTTCGGCCTCGAAGTAGAAGAACGAGTGGAGCTGGCCGACGCCTTGATTGACGAAGGCCTGCGCGTCGGGCTTGCTGGTGGTGACGGGGAAGTCGGCCTTGCCCTGGCCGGCCATCAGGCGGGCCTTCTGCCGGGGCCCGTCGTTGAACGCCTCGCCGTGCACCGAGTGCCCCGCGGCGGGCACGGCCGGATTGGCCTCGCTCGGCGGGGCCGTCGGCTTCGAGGGCTCGTCGGCCCGGGCGTCGATCGTGATGGCGAGGAGGCAGGCGAGGGAGAGGGCCCGGGTCGTGGGCGTCGGCATCGGCGGGGTCTCCAGGCGTCGCGGGCGTGCGTCCGGTCGGCGACTCGTCGTCGTCGTCCCATCATAACCGCGTCCCGCCGGCAAGACGCCTGGCTTCCCCTCCCGGGGCAGGCGCGGCACCGCGGGCGCGGCCCGGTCTCGGGCAAGCTCTTTCGTGTTGACGTCTACTTATCTCAACGCCGCGATCGGCGTCTGCGGCGCCGCGCGGGGGCCGGATTCGGTGCCTTCGGGCTTCGGATCGGGGTCTCCGACCGGGTCGGGGTCGGCCCGGGCTCCGGTGCGCCGACCGAACCCGGCGCGGCGGCCGTCGGAGGCTCGGCGGAGGGCGGCGCTTCTGTCGTATCTGATTGGATATCAGAGACTTGCGGATGATTATCGGGCAGGTCCGCCCCTGACTTCTCCAGCGCGATCAGCTGCCCGATCGTCGCCCTCAGCGACCGGTCGATCGCCATCTCGTAGCGATGCCGCAGCTTCCCCTCCTCCGACCCATCGCAGTACGCCGCCGCCACCGCGCGGTGCGCAACTCGGCCGGGTCGGGCATCGAGGCGCGGAGCTGGCGGAGCCGGGCGACCTTCTCGGCCACCGCACGCTTCAGCAGCTCGACCGCCGCGGCGCGCTCCTCCTCGGGGAGCGGGATGACGAACACGCAGTGGCCGTAGTCGAAGCACGGGTTGTTCGCGAACTCGGCGTTGTTCGCCGCCAGCAGCCGCGCCGAAGCGCGGGGGATCGGGCCGGCGTTGTGCGGGTACTCGTCCAGGCGGTGGCGGGTCACGAGCATGAGCCGCTGGTGGTAGTGCGGCTGGTCCCAGCCCGTGGGGCCGGCCTCGAGGGCGCGCTCGAGCTCGCCGCAGGAGTCGATGACGCGGTCGATCCCGGTCGCGTCCATCTCGAGCAGGCTGAGCGCGCCGGCGGGGTCGGTGGCGGCGCGGGAGACGGCGCGGTCGGCGCGGTTGAAGCGTTCGAAGTCGAAGGCGTCGCCGGCCAGTTCGGCGCGGCGACCGAGCCAGGCGGTCTCGGCCTTGACGGCCCTGTTGAGCCGCCAGGTGGCGACCGCGGCCCGCTGGACGAGGACGGCGCGGGTGTGGGTGGCGGGCCTCCAGTCGTCGTTCCAGGCCTGGAGCTCGGCCTCGAACCTGGCGGGGTCCTCGCCGGGGAGGATGGGGTGCACGGCGCAGAGGCCGTGGGTCACGCCGTTGAACTTGGAGACGTCCTTGCCCTCGGGGGAGGTGGGGCCCCTGGACTTCTTGCCGTTCTCGCGGCTGGCCTGTCGCTGCTTCTCGGAACGCTGCATCGGAGATGTCCCTTCGTTGGTTGGGGGGCGGGGCGCGACGTCGCGCGCCGAAGTCGTACCCCTACCATCGTAATTTGGGGCGAAATCGTTCTCTCCCGAGGTCGAGGCCGGCCGATCTGGAGCGACGGTCGGGGGTCGCGACGCGAAGGGTGGCACTGGCTCTTGCCACCGGTGGGGCCTCCCGCCCGGACGCTGGTGGAAAGACCCGCCCCCCGCGTCGTCGATGCTCGTGAAGTCGTGCTGGCTGGGGCACTCCTCACGCCTCTTCTAGCTCGTCGGCGTCCTTTCAGGCGGGGCCTTCAGCGACCGGCGGCGGTGGCGGTCCGCCCGGTCGCGGCGGCGGGTCGTACCGCTCTGCGCGACCGTCGGATTGTGAATGTTTGCCGAATCCGCGGCGATTCCGCCCAACGACCCTCTTGTGGCGGCGAATGGACGCCTTTAGCGTGAATCTCCCGAGACGACACCTCTCGCGCCGCCAGAGTGTCCGACGGAGTGGCGCGCCCCCCCTACGCCCGAGGAGTCCGGACGATGTCATGCCTCCCGATCTGGCTCTTGCTCGCGACCCTGGGACAGGCCCCGGCCGCCGACGGATGGCTCGATGCGGTCCCGGCCGAGGCCGATGTGGTGATCCGAGTCCGCGGCGTCCGGGCGATCCGCGACGACCTGCTCGCGATGCTCAAGGCCGCGAGCCCGACCGCGGCCGAGCAGGCCGCGCCGGCGCTCGACCAGGCGATCGACCAGGTCAAGGCCGTGGCGGGCGACCACGGCGTCAACGACCCGTTCCTCACCCTCCTCCGCGCCATCAAGCCCGAGGACCCGAATGCGCCCCCGTTCGCGATCGTCGTCAAGTCGACGGCGTACCAGGGCGTCCTGGCGAGCGCGTCCGGCGGCAAGGAGCCCGTCCTCAAGCATGAGGAGGGCGGGTTCGACTCGTTCGCCGGCCAGAACGGCCAGACCTGGTATGCCGCCAAGGGGCCGGGGACCGTCGCCTTCGGGCCGGACAAGACGCTGATCGCGGCGTTCGCCAGGCCCGGCGCCAAATCCCTGGGAGGGTCGATCTCGCCCGGTCTTCAGAAGGTGCTCTTCTCCGGCGACCTCGGCCTCTACGTCAATATCGCCACGCTCTCGGCTCGCTACGGCCAGGAGATCGACCAGGCCAAGCAGGCCGCGATCGCCGGCATCGAACAGGCGGCCCAGCAGCAGCCGGCCATGGGCTCGATGATGGACATGGTCAAGTCGATGTACTCCGGCATCTTCGACTCGGTCAAGGAGGCCGATGCGTTCGCCCTCAGCTTCGACTTCGCCGCCGACGGCCTGACGATCGACGGCGACCTGACGGTGAAGCCCGACTCGAAGACGGCCAGGTCGATCGCCGGCGCCAAGACGGGCGACGCGTCGAGCCTCGCCAAGCTGCCGGCCGACGCGGCGTTCTTCGTCTACATGAACATCGACGCGAAGGCCTTCGAGGCGATGGAGAAGCTCGCGCTCAAGATGATGTCGTCCGGCGGAAAGCCCACGCCCGAGTTCGAGGCCGCCCTCGCCAAGCAGCGCGAGCAGGGCCGGGTCGAGTCGATCTCGGCCATGACGATGGCCAAGGGGATGAAGGCGTTCAACGTCTACACCGTCTCCGACCCCAAGGCGCGGCTGGCCGCCGGCCTGGCGATGATGGCCGCCACCAAGGCGAGCGACTCGCCGCTCAACATCTACAAGGACGTGAAGGTCACCGCCGACGCCGAGACGTACGGCGGGTTCAGCTTCACGCGCGTCGAGATGACGGTCGATCCCGACAAGCTCGCCAAGCTCACCGCGGGCAACCCGGCCCAGGCCGAGCAGATGAAGGCGATGTTCGGCGGCGACAAGCTCACGTCGTGGATGGGCATCGACGACAAGCGGATGCTCCACATCACGGCGCCGAGCTGGGAGCAGGCGAAGGCCATGCTCGACGCCTACCTGAAGGGGCAGGGGACCCTCGGCGGCTCGCCCGCTCTCGCGGCGGCGCTCGGCAAGCTGCCGAAGCAGGTGAACGCGCTCGTGCTCGTGAGCGCCCAGGCCATCGTCAGCCAGGTCTTCGCCCAGATCCCCGGCGGCGGCCCGAAGCTCGACGACCTGCCCAAGGAGCCGATCCTGATCGGCGCCTCGCTCGCGGCCACGCCGGGCACCGGATACGAGTTCCGCGTGTTCGTCCCCAGCGCCGTCGGCAAGGTGATCCCCATGACCGGGCCGGCCCCGGCCAATCCGTGAAACCCCGATCGATGGCGACGCCCTACAGGCCCCCTCCGCAGGGAGGGGGGCCGGAAGAAGGGCGTCTCCTTCGGTCTGCTCAGCCCGATCGGGCGTCAATGCTCATCCGCGAGTGCGCGTCGAAACGTTGCAAGACGTCGCATCTCCCTCGATGGACTCGCGCCGTCTCCGATGCCTGCCCCGAGCGGCCTTCGGCTTGGGCAGCCCCTGATGGCGCGGCGCGGCCCGGTCACGCCCCCCATCAAATCGCGCCGAGATCGCGCCATGATCAGGTGTAGGGACTGAGGCTCCCGAAGGAATCGCCGCGCTCGCCAGGCGGCAATCACGGCTTCTTGTTGTAATACTCCGTGCTGCCCAGGATGTCGGCGATCACCGCCTGGTCGGTCGCGCCTTGCTGCAAGAGAGACGCCCACTGCAGGCTGCCGGGGTCGCCGCTGGCCGAACGGCTCAGGTATTGGGTATAGAAACCGTTCACCAGGTGGATGCGATATTCATTGGCCGGCGAACCGGGCAGCCCGTCGGCCGCGAAGATATCTCCGGCAATCTGGATCCGGCTCGAACCCGCCGCGAATTGTGAGTTCCAGGAGGCCAATCCGACCGAATCGACCGGCCGAGACAGCGCATCCACGTAGAAGGCGTTCAACCAGCTGCCGATCGTGCCGTCGGTCTGGGTGGCGATGAATTCCCGCGAGCCGGCGACCAGCGCCGCCACCTGCTCGACGGTATAACCAGCGCCCAGGACGTTGGCCCAGCCCTGCGCGCCTGGATCGCCGACGGCGGAGCGGTGCAGATACTGCTTGTAGAGGGCATCGACCTCGTCCAGGCGGTATTCGGGGCTCGCTTCGATGTCGGCCACCACCTGGGCGCGGACGGAAGTGGTATTGCCCTGGGTGTTGAGCAGATTGGTCCAGGTGGTCAGGCCGGCGGGGTCGGCCGGCCGGCCGAGCAGGTCGTGGTAAACGGACTGGATAAAACTCACCGCTGATGGCGCGATCGCATCGTTGACCGTGCCCGAGGCATCCTGGTAGTTGCCGCTGGCGTCGTGGAAGCTCCAGGGGTCGCCGCTGTAAGTTCCGACCTTCGTGTGCGTCGTACCGGTCAGGGTCAGGTCGCTGCCCAGGTTGACGCCGCCGGCGCCCGTGGCCGTGCCGGTTGCCGTGTGGGCATTGCCGTCGTAGGAGATGTTGTAGGATGTGACCTTGGTGGTGGCGACGGCCTGGGCGATGCGATCGACTATGGTCGTGCTGGCAATGTCGTTGTAGTTGCCAGAGCCCGTGAAGCTCCAGGAGTCGCCGGCGTAGACGCCGGCGTTGGTGTGCGTCGTGTGCAACGTGACGCTGCCGACGGCGGCCCCCGTCTCGCCGTTGACGCCGGTGATCGACGTGACTGCCGCCGTATGCGCCAGGCCGTTGTAAACCGTGCCGGGGCTCGTGTAAGGCGTGACCACGATCACCGCGTTGGCCTTGGTTATTTTCGCCGTGGTCGTCGGCTGCGTCAGCGTGTAGTCCACGCTCGCCGCCGTGCCGTCCTGGGTCGTGCCGCCGAAGGTGATGCCGGCCACCTGCACGGCGATGCCCGTGCCGACGTCGGGCGACGCGAACGTGCCCGTGGCGGCCGAGGCATGGAAGGTCACGCCCGCGTCACCGCCGGCCACACCGTGCAGCACGGCGCTGCCGGTGTTGAGCGCGGCTGTCTTGGTGCCGTCGTAGGACTTGTCGTTGGCCGTGATGCCCGTCACCGTCAAGGTCGCCCGGCTGATATTGGCCGTGGTCGTCGGCTGCGTCAGCGTGTAGTCCACGCTCGCCGCCATGCCGTCCTGGGTCGTGCCGTCGAAGGTGATGCCGGCCACCTGCACGGCGATGCCCGTGCCGGCGTCGGGCGACGCGAACGTGCCCGTGGCGGCCGAGACATCGAAGGTCACGCCCGCGTCGCCGCTCGCGACACCGTGCAGCACGGCGCCGCCGGTGTTGAGCGCGGCCGTCTTGGTGCCGTCGTAGGTCTTGTTGCTGGCCGTGATGCCCGTCACCGTCAAGGTCGCCCGGCTGATCGTCACCGTGCCGGTGCCGCCCGTCAGCGTGTAGTCGCCGGCGGCGTTGTTGCCCAGTGTCAGCGTACCGAACGACGTGATCGATTGGTCCCCGGTATCCTGGCCCGCCAGCGTACCGGTGCCCGACGCGACATTCACCGTGTCGCCGGATATCGCGTCGGACACCTTCAGAATGCTGGACGACGCCCCCGTTGTCCCGTCATAGGTGCGGCTGCCCGTCAAGATCACCGCGATCGGGTCGATCGTGAACGTCGTCGCAGCCAGGGCGGTGACGAAGGTGTTGCTGGCGTAGGTGGCGAGCACCGTGTAAGTGCCCGCGTTGACGGGGGCGCCGGAGAGCTTGTGCGCGGGGCTGACGAGGGTACCGCTGTAGTAGGTGAGCGTCGGCGTGATGTTGCCAAGGTTCGCCGGACCATTGATCTGAACCGTGGCGCTGAACGCCTTGCCGTTGTAAGTGCCGTTCGCGTCGCTGACGCTGAAGCTGCTGCCGGCCTCATTGGTGATATTGACGACCTGGATGTTCGTGAAGGTCACCGGCGCCAGCGTTCCCGCCGTGATCGTGTCGCCCGAGATGGTCACGGGCAGTCCCTCGGCGTTGAAGTTCAGCGTGTTGCCGCTGCCGCCGCTGCCGCCGTCCACCGAGATCGGCGTGGTTGCCGAGGGCGCGATGTTGAACGTTTCATTGCCCGTCGCGTAGGCCACACCGACCGAGGCCGACGGGGCGCTGAGCGTGCCGGCGACCGTCACGGTCGCGCCGTTCGAATCGTCGTTGCCGTTGGCGGTGATCGTGATCGTGGACGCTGCCTCGATCGTCGCGCCGGGCTGAATGACCACGTTGTCTCCCGCGAGGAGATTAACGGACGAGCCCGTCGACCAGACGGTCACGCCCGAGTTGACGGTCAGGTCATCTCCGGGAGTATTGGTGGGCACGTTTTCCGGCATCGCCGTCAGATTGATGGCGCCGACCGCCGTGGTATCGCTCACGGTCAGCGGGCTGTGGCCCGTGATGTCTACGGACCCGGTCAAGTTGAGCGGTTGTGGCGGGGAGGCGAAGACGACGCCCGCAATGGCAACTGCCTGTGCGTTGTCCCCCTGCGACTGGACCTGCGCGCTGGTCGTCTGGTCATTGATGTAGGCCTGCTCCGAAGAGGTGTAGGCCTGCTTCGCGACGTCGTACGCGGCCGCGAAAGCCGTCAACGTATCCATATCCGCTTGCAAACGGGCAGCCGCCTGGTCCTCATTGCTCTGAGCCTGGGCCAAATAACCGGAGTCGGTGTTCAACGTTTGACTGGCGATGTTGAGGTCGGCCTGAGCTTGGAGCCCGGCCGCGCCTATGGTTGCGCCAAGCAAACCGATGGTGGCGCTGACAAAGCCCAATCCGGCGACGGTTATGTTGAGTACCGTGCCCAAGACTGGAACCTGTATTTCACCAGATGCGGTTAGGTCAAGGGCCGCCGTGGCTTCTTGTGCAACGGCGGCGATGAATCCAATGCTCCCCGCGGCGTCGTTGAGATTGGTCACCTTGCTGGTGAGGTCGGCGACCTTCGTTGCATCGGTGGTGACAATGCTGTTCGCTCCAGCGGTGATCTGGACGTCCGCTTGATACGTCCGGTTATCGGCCGTCACCGCGGCCTGGATGGAAGTCAATGCCGCCTCGAAGGCATTGGCCGAGGCCAGTTCCGCGGCCGCCTGCGCGCCGGCCGAGTCCGCGGCCGCGACGGCCCGGGCGCTGGCCGCGTCCGCCGCTGCGATCACCTGCGCCGCCTCGAGCTCGGCCAGGGCGACGCTCTGGCCCGACGAGACGGGCTGAATGTGTTGCACGAGCGTCGTTGAGCTGGCGGTGATGTTGGGACTGGCCGGACTGCTCGCTGTGCTGAAGAGGATGGCTCCGAAGGTCGATGTGGCGGAGACCGTGCCGGTTCCGGCGTTGAGCTTGCCGAGGGCGATGTTGCCGCCGGCGCCGACGGTGATGGCGCCGCCGCCGGTCGTGAGGTTGCCGAGGGCGGCCACGTCGGACACGCTCGGCCCGGCCGCAACGGTGATTGTGCCGGTCCCCGAAGTCGCGATCGTGTCCCCCAGGTCAAGAAATACGATGGGCCCCGTGGCCTCGAGGACCAGGGACCAGCCGCCCGGGATGACTGCCGTGCCGGCGCTGCCGTCTTGCCCCAGGTCGTCGATCGTGATGGCGGCGGCCGTGATCGTCACCGTCCCCGTCGTGCCGTTGGGCGTCAACGTCTCCGTGCCGAAGGGCACCGGCACCGAGGTTGTGCCGTTGATCTCGGCCGCCAGCAGCAACGTCGTGAGGTCCGCTAGCGTGATCAGAGCCGGAGTGCCACCGGTGCCTCCCGGGCTGACCAGGACCTCCGGGGTATTGCTCTCGATCACCAGCGACGCCAGGAAGCCCGGCGCCGGCGGCGGATTGGCGCTGGTGGGGCTGTATCCATTAATATCATACGTGCCGGTGTAGATATCATCTCCGGGGGGGGAGATGGTGACGGTCGGCGCCGATTTATAGCCGCTGCCGCCGCTGGTGACGGTGATGCCGGTCACGGACAAAGTCGTGGTTCCCGTGGCCTGGGTGGTACCGCCGGCGACGATCCAGGTTGGGTTGGACTTGTAGCCGCTGCCGCCGTTCGTGATGGTGACCGACGCGACCATGCCGTTCGAGATGGTCGCGGTTCCCGCGGCCCCCGTGCCGCCGCCGCCGCTGAAGACGAGCGGCAGCGTGCCAGCGGCATACCCACGGCCGCTGCCGGTGATCGCGAGTCCCGACACCGACATGGTGGCAACACCCGTAGCGCCGCTGCCGCCACCGCCGGAGAAGGTCACCGTGGGAGTGGCCGTATAGGGAGCGGTCGTGGTCCCGGCAGAACCGGGGCTAACGCTCACGCTGGCCACTTGACCGGCGTTTAACGTGACCTTGGTCGCCGCCGGGCGGGTCGTGGTGCTGGTGATCGTCGCGGAGGGGTTGACCAGGGTCGGAGGAGTCGCACCGTCGGCGCTCAGCGTGTAGCCGGCGAAAAGGTTCAGTGCCCCGCCGGGAGTGAAGATCGCTACCGGTATCGGCGTGGCCAGCTGGGACAGGGCGGTCGACTGCTGGACGAGGACGATATTGCCTTTGCTGGAAACGGTGATGTTGTTCGGCGCCACACCGCTGTCGGACGTTCCAACCGCGGCCGCGGTGAGCGTCAAGGGCTGGGTGTTGTCGTTACCCAGGTAAATGCCGCCGTAGTTCGCCGTGGCGTTTATGGTCGTTGCGTTGGTTTGAATAATGTCCTTCGGCGAGCCAATCTGCTCCGCGGTGATCGTGAGGGTGCCGGCGCTTATCGGAGCGACGCTGTCGGCGCTGACGGAGTTTGCCGTGATTGCCGTGCCGATGGTGAAATTGGCCGCATGCGTGGTCGCGAATGTGGCCGTGAAGCTGGTCGCGGTCACCGCGCGTAACAGTCACCGTTTCCTGATCGGGCTGGCCCGCGTCGATCAGCAGTACGGCGCCCGGGGTAATGTAAGTCTCCATGACGATGGGGGTCACCGCCAGCTGCCCGGTCGTCGTGATGGGGCGGGTTGAGGTCGTGACGTTGCCGGTCGCCAACGCGCCGGCCGTTGCGGTCAACGTGACGTTCCGCGTCGGGTCATCGACCGTGCTCAGCAGTGTCAGGTTTCCCGCGGCCCTGATGGACAGGTCCCCGTTCCCTGCCGTCGCCGAATCCACCGTGAGCGCCGCGCTGCTGTCAACGAACAGCCCGCCTCCGGCGGCCGCCGTCAAAGCGAGAATGCCGCGTGACGTGGTCTTCACGGGGCTGCCGGCTGTGCCGATGCCGGCGGTTGCCGTCAGGGAGAGCGTGCGCGCGGACACGGTAGAGTCGTTCTCGTCGGCGATGGCGCCGCCCACCGCGTTGAGGGAGACTGTCCCCGTCGCGGAGATGCTGGCCAGAACAATACCCGCCGCGCTGCTCAGTTCGCTGCCCAGGTCGATGGTCCCGTTCCACTTCACGTCGATGTTCCCGGCCGACGTGGAGGCGCTCAGGGTCAACGTGCCAGAGGCCCCACCATTGGCGATATAGACGCCGCCAGTATCCGTACTCGCATCCAGTATCGCGACGTTGCTGATATCGACCGGGGTTGCCGAATTGCTGCCGATGCCGCTGCCCGCGAGCAGCATGATCATGCTCGAGGGACCGCCGATCCCGGTGATCAAACCCGAGGTCGTCGGGTTCGTCAGGATTTGTCCCGCGCCGGCCGTGCCATCGGCGCTGATACCGGCCGTGATGCTGCTCACGTGGACCGTGCCGCTTACAATCACGTCGCCGGCCGAGCCGTCGGCGTCGTCCGTGTTCGCGAAGTCCACGACCGCGCCAAACGTTTCCGAAAGCACGCTATTGCGGAATGAGAGCTCGCCACCCGCCGCGGACAGGATCGTCACGCTACCGTCGTAAGTACTGACCTCGACAGCCGCAAGAGCGGAAGTGGCAGTGTCCTCTATGTAGATGCCCGCGGAAGCCGGCGAGGTGGCGGTCGCGTCCACGCTGAGCCCGCTCGTGGCGTCTACCCGCAAGGGAGTCGAGGCAGTTCCGATGTTGTACGGGCCCGTCAGGGAAACGGTCTGGCCGGCGATGATGCCGGATAGCGCGACGGGGCTTCCGGCGAAGTCGATGATCGTGCCGCCATCGGCCTCGACCAACACCCCGCTGTTCATGGTCACGGCGGCTTCGCCCGTCGCGAAGATACCTTCGACGGCCAGGAAATCGGCCTGGCTCGTCACGGACACATCGTTCGCCATGTTATTTGCTGGCCCGCCGCCGGCGTTGACGTAGTGCGCCGTGCTGTCCATACCGGCCGCCAGGTCGATATTGCCGTTGCTCGTGTTGGCAAGGAAGAGGGGAACGTCCGATAAAGAAATGGGAGCGTTCGCCAGCCCGATCATGCCATCTCCCACCGAGACATAGTCTTCCTCCGGGATGAGGGCGTAACTCTGCTTGAGGGTGAGGGTGGAACCGGAGATGCTCGCGATGGCAAAAACGCCGTCGTCCGCCCTGGAGAGTGCGCCGGAGACGACAATCGTGTTATCGGAGACATTGAAGAAGAACTGGTTGCTCCAAAGCTCTCCGTTGGGCAGGGTCAACGTATCGCCGGTAGAGGCCTGGGCAAAAGTCACTTGCCCCTTGTATTCCGCGAAGCCCACGGCAACGAGGGCCACGTTCTGGGAGATGATGTTTGGCGATAGCGCATTGCCTTCCAGTATGTACTCACCGTATATGGCCACACTCCCAGTGGCGCTGATGGAGTTTACTGTGACGGGTTCGCCCACCGGCCGGTAACCGTCCTGGCTGTTGATGACGGGGCTGTTGATGACGACGTCGCTTTGTCCAGAAACGTAAGCTGGAGAGGAACTGTCGGGGGTGTCGTTGTAAACGACTTGACCATTGCTCACGATCGGAGCTTGTCCCTGCTGGTCGGCGACGATGGAGTTGATCGTCAGCCCTGCCGGACTGTGATCCTGAATGTAGACGGATCCGTCGTTGGTGGCGGCCGTCAGCTTCAGGCTCTGGCCCGATCCGCTCTGGGTCGTGATCGGATAGTCGGGAAAACCGATGGCGCTGCCGGGCCCGGTCGTCGTCAGGTCCACTGCGCCCGCGGTCAGGTTGATGGCGTTTGCGTACGAACTGTAAGGGTTAGGAAGAAGATTATACGGAGGCTGATCAAACACTACATCCAGCAATGCGCCAGCATAGACCGTGCCATTCACGGCCAGCTGAATCGTCCCGGTGCCGGCGTTCAGGGTCCCCAGGACCAAATTCGTACTTGTGGGAGGAAGATCCTGGATGGTGATGTTGCCACCCGCGGTGGTGGCATTCAGGAGCACGAAATTCGGGAGTTGCCCGCCCCCGGCAAGTGCGGTCCCGGAAACTGCGCCCGAGATCGTGCCCCCAGCACCGGTCACGTTCAGGTCCACCTCGCCGGCCTGGATTTCCGGAGTGAAGCCGGAGCACTGCACGGTGACATAGGTGAAGCTTCCTGACAGGTTTGCTCCGTTCAAAGTACCAATTTTGTTAGTGGGATCCTCGAGGTACATGTTGTGCCCGATGATGCCGCCGGGGGCGACGGTGTACGGGCCACTGGACAGGGCGCCGGCGTTCATGATTTTGATCGAATCGCCGGGCGCGTAGCCATACGAGCCCCAGTCGGGTCCGGTGATGTAGGGGTCGCCGGCGAAGGGTTGTCCCGCGGGAGGACCGTCGTTGAGCGTCACGCTCCCCAGGTAGGGCACGCCCGTCGACCGGAACGTGAGGCTGTTCGCGGAGGTCAGGTTCACGCTGTTCGTCGCGTTCACTTCCGTGTAGGGCTTGCTCGCGCTCTCCTGGAAATTGATCGTATCGGCCGAGGCGGTCAGGCCCCCGGTTCCCCCCACGTCCACGACGGCGCCCGCCTGGAAATTGATCGTTCCAACGTTGGAGACGACCAGGTTTCCCGTGGTCGAGAAGGGGTAATCCCCATTCTCGAAATCGGTCGTTCCAACGTTAGTCACGCCCAGGTAGACCATCGAAGCGCCGGAGGTCTGATTTTGGCAACGGACGGTGTCCGCCGTATCCCCGGATGGGCCAGAGATGTCGAGAATGGTGCCGAAGCTTTCCACGAAACTGTAGAGGTTGGTGCCGGGGATCTGGAGCAGTGAGTAGCTTGCGGATGGCTGGGAGTTGAAGGTCGAATCAAGGGAAACCGTGTCCCCACCGGGCATCGTGAACAAGATTGCCAATGCGCCCTTGCCCGTCGCTACATCGATGACGTCCCCCAGGTTATCGGCATGCACTTCCACTATCCCGTAGGACTGGCTGATCGCCACCGCCGGGGCCAGGCGCTCTTCCAGGATCTCCAGCATCAGCCTGCTCGAGTTGCGGGCGCACCTGGATTTTCTGGTCTGGATCGCGCGGTGCCGGCGGCCTAGCCGAGTGGCGAGAAGGGTGCGCAGCCGCATATTGTCGTTCCTCTAAGATGGGGACGTCGTTGGCGTCTCGTGCGTCGAGACGTTGCCGGTGCAGACCGACGAGCGCGGCAGGAAGCAAGCAGATGGGGCGTCTTGCTATATTCCCAGATCTTCACGCTCGTGTCGATGACCAGCCGATTTCCGGCCACCGTCAGGCCCATTGGTTTGCTGGAGCGGCGGAAGTGCAGCCTCAACACCCGGCTGCAGCGGTCCTGGCCGATGACGGGTTCTTCCCGGCATCGGTGTTCAATGAGACGTGCGTCTTCTTGCCGCCGCGCGCCTCACCGCACATCAAGATTTCTATTTTTTCTCGGTGAGGAGTCGGCAGGTTGGCGGACGGGACGCAGGAAGGGCTTTCGGCGACGTACGGAACGGTGGCGACTTCTTTGTTCACTTCCTGGCGCCGGCGCGGCCTAAATCGATCATGGACTCGCCGAAGGCCTTGCCGATCGCGCAGAAGGTCTTGGCACTGCCCAGAAAGCGATAACTTGCATCGGAGGCGACTTTATCAATTTCGTCCTTGTGATTCCCCTGGCCCTTCATGATTACCGCGCGGGCCTCGCGGTCCCAGAAGGGGTCCGTTGCCACCGGCTTCACATTGCCCTTGAACTTCGAAAGTGACGTCGCCGCGGCCTGGGCGAGTCCGAGATTCCCGTGATTCGACCCCGGCTGCACCATGTCGGGTTCGACGTACTCCCGCGACCGCGAAGGAGTCGCGGACGAACTGGCGCGTCTCCTCGTCGGGCATGTCGAGGCAGAGCGGCCCCACGGCGAAGCCCAATTTGTGCCGCGCGTCGCCCGTGGCCCCGATCGCCCCGACCACCTCGCGGAGGAACGCCTCGAGTTGCGACTTGCCGAGCGACAATCGACCGGGCGGCGGCGGAGGGCCCGCATACCCGCGGAGGCCGGTCATGAGCTGGAAGGTCAGGTATCGGGTCTCGGCGGGCTCGGCGACCCTTGGCGCCTCCGCATGCGCCTTGCTGCAGGCGTTCGCTACCAAGCCGAAGAGCGCGATCGAGGTCGTGAGGCGAATCACGGTAAGTCCTCGAAATGTAAAGGGCGGACCAATTGGGCGACGGTGGGCGCCCCCGTTGGGCGACACTCGGGCGGCCTGCCTCGTCGGGCCGGTGCTGTCACAAAGGCGGATCGGGTCTGATTCTTCGCCTCAAGGCCTCTTCGAGATGGGCGACGCTTCTACACCCGCCCAGGTGTCGCCCATTCTCGTCGCCGTTCGCAATCGCCGCTGGAGCCCCGGCGTGGCAGCAATTCTCAGCCTTGTATTTCCGGGGCCCGGCCAACTCTAGAAGGGCCAGGCGTTCAGTGCATTCCTTTGGTTCGGCCTCGTTGTCGGCGGATACTTGGCGCTGATCGTTCCCGGCGTGATCTTGCACCAGTGTTGCATCGTCGCTGCGGCGAGCGGAGATCCGCATTGCTGATGACTCCGGATTGCCCGCTCGGATTGGGAACCGATCTGCGACCACGACGGCGCGAGTGGTATGAATTGGGACTTTTTCGATAAGACGCCGATGACGTTCAGGACGATGTTCGAGCTGGCCTCGGTCGGCAAGACATCCACCGCCACAGCCGTGCTGATGCTCCGGGAAGGAGGCAAGCTCTCGATCGAGGACGACGTCCGGAAGATCCTCCCGAAGTTGCCTGATTATCCGACAGGCAAGCACTTCGCCCTCTCCCATCCGCTCCACCACACCTCCGGCCTTCCCGACTACATGACGCTGGACGAGCCGAAGACGGGCCCGAAGGGATACCGGGCGAACGAAGACTACGTCGCCGAATTCGCCCGGCAGCGCGACAGGTCCACGCTCGCGTTCCCGACCGGCCAGCGATACGAGTACAACAACACGACCTGCATTCTCCTGGGGCTGGTGATCGCCCGGGCGTCGAAGAGATCGTTCGGCACGTTCATGAGGGACGAGGTGTTCGGACCGGCGGGTATGGCCAATACGTTCGTCTCCGGCGGCCCGGCAGCCGTCGGATTGGGAATCGTCCATGCGAACTTACACACGACCCATTCCTCGGGTAGCGAGCCGGTGGGGCTGTGAGTACCATCGAGTTCCCTCCCAGAGAACCCGCAGACATGGCACGAGCCAGCCGACCGGATCCATGAGACGACTCCGATGAAGAACGCCGTGCGAAGGCCACTCGTGACGCTGTCCCTGATCCTCGCCGCCCCGTTCGCGGCCCCGGCCGCCGACGGGCCGCCGGCCCCGGTCGCGCGGCCCGCCGATCCGGGCCAGGCTCGCGAGCGGACCTGCTTCCAGACCCACGCGCGCTGGGACCCGATGCTCCAGCTCCGGCTCGGACGTCGCGATCTGCTACGGGATCGACGCGACCCTGCCCGAGCGGATCGCCCAGTGGAAGGCGCAGGGGTACATCCCGCACCTGATGACGGGCGTCTCGTGGGGCCAGTACCAGGATTACCTCTACGGCCGGTTCGACGGCGTCCGGCACGTCGACGAGGCCCAGACGGACCGCAACGGCAAGGTGATCTCGCACGGCGGCGACGTCTATTACATGTCGCCCGGCGAGAGCTTCGGCAAGTTCCTCTGCCAGGGCGTCAAGCGGGCGATGGACGCCGGCGCCGAGGCGATCCACCTCGAGGAGCCCGAGTTCTGGGTCCGCGGCGGCTACTGCGAGGGCTTCAAGCGCGAGTGGAAGGCCTATTATCAGCGAGGACTGGATCGCCCCGCACACCTCGCCCGACGCCCAGTACCGCGCCTCGATGCTGAAGTATTACCTCTATCGCCGCGCGCTCAAGCAGGTGTTCGACTTCGTCAAGGCCGAGAACGCCCGGACCGGTCGCCACGTCAAGTGCTACGTGCCGACGCACAGCCTGATCAACTACGCGCACTGGAAGATCGTCAGCCCCGAGTCGAGCCTGATCGAGGTCGGCGCCGACGGCTTCATCGCCCAGGTCTGGACCGGGCACGGCGCGGACGCCCAACGTCTATCGCGGGGCCAGCCGCGAGCGGACGTTCGAGACGGCGTTCTTCGAATACGGCGCGATGATGAACGTCGTCCAGGCCGAGCGGCGGCACGCGTCTGGTTCCTCAACGACCCGATCGAGGACAACCCCGACCACTCCTGGGAGGACTACCGGACCAACTGGGAGAGCACGCTGACCGCCTCGCTGCTCTGGCCGCAGGTCTGGCGGTACGAGGTCATGCCCTGGCCCGAGCGGATCTTCCGCGGCCGGTACCCGACCGTCGACCGGCGCCGCCGCAAGCGCGGCGAGCCGGTCGTCAGCGGAGCCGATCCCGCCGCGCCTACGCGACCGAGCTGATGACGGTCATCACGGCCCTCAACGACATGGAGCAGAACGACATCGCCTGGGACTGCGGCACGCGCGGGATCGGCGTGGTCGTCTCCGACACGATGATGTTCCAGCGCGGCGAGCCGAGCCCGTCCGACGAGGACCTCGGCTCGTTCTACGGCCTGGCGATGCCGCTGCTCAAGCACGGCATCCCGGCCGAGCCGGTCCAGCTCGAGAACGCGACGATCCCCGGCGCGCTGAACCGCCACAAGGTCCTGCTGATGACCTACGAGGGGATGAAGCCGATGACGCCCGACGTCCACGCCGCGCTCGCCGACTGGGTGACAGGGCGGCGGCCCTCGTCTTCGTCGGCGACGATCCGACCCGTACAACGGCGTCCGCTCCTGGTGGAACGACGCCTCGCAGGGGCATGAACTACAAGGCGCCCCGCGAGCACCTCTTCGAGCAGCTGGGCCTGGCGAAGGACGCCGCGGCCGGGCTCGCACAAGGTCGGCAAGGGCACCGTGATCTACGACGCGACGCAGCCCCGCCGCGCTGACCTACCGCGCCGACGGCGCCGACCCGCTCCGCGGGCCTGGTCCGGCGGGCCTGCGAGGCGGTCGGCGCTGGACTTACCGCCGAGACGAACCACCTGGCGCTCCGCCGCGGGCCGTACGTCGTCGCCGCCGGCCTCGACGAGTCGGTCGGCGGCGCCGCCGCACGTCCTAAACGGCCGGTTCATCGACCTCTTCGACGCCGCGCCTGCCGATCATCGAGACGGTCACGCCTGACGCCCGGGAGCCGTCGCCTCCTGCTCGACCTCGACCGCGCCCGCGCGCCGACCGGCCCGCCGTGCTCGCCTCGGCCTGCAAGGTGCTCGGCGCGGAGACGATCGGCCGACGGCAGCTTCTCGTTTCTACGCCGAGGGGCCCGACCGCATCGAGGCCGTCGCTCGCCTGGCCCTGAGTGCGCAACCGCAAGAGGTCCTGCTCGACGGCAAGCCGCTGCCCGTGGAGGTCCGCACCTGGGACGCCGGGACGAGGACTCTGCTGCTCCGCTTCCCGAACGCGGCGGCCGGCCATCGCGTGACTGTCCGCTAGCGACCACGCGTTGCCGACATCGGCTCGGCCCGCGGCTGGCCCTCGATGATCCGATAGGCGGTGCCCCTGAGACCTTCGTGACGTTCGACGCGGCCGCTCGGCCAGCGAATCTCGACCTCGGCCTGCTCCGACGTCCCCAGCCCGAAGTGGAGCCGCTCGTCGCCGGCGGAAAGGAAGCTCCCGCCTCCGAGTCGCCATGCGGTTAGAGTCCGGCCATTCGAAGTCACGCGCACGACCGCGCCGACGGCGTCGCGATTCGAGGCGCGACCCTCGAGCCGGAGCGTGAGCGATCGACCCTGGGCGGGCGAGCCGAGGTTGCGGAGGTAGGCGACCGGTCCACCCTGGGCGAGGATCAGCACGTCCTGGCGGCCGTCGTTGTCGAGGTCCCCCACGGCCAGTCCGCGGCCGACGCGCGGTACCTGCCAGCACGTCCCGGCGCGGTCGGAGACGTCGACGAACCGGCCTTCGCCGGCGCCCAGGAACAGTTGCGCGGGCATGGCGTAGGGTGTCCCCGGGCGGAAGTCGTTGACGTGGCCGTTCGCCTGGACGAGGTCGAGCCGGCCGTCGTCGTCGGCGTCGAGGAACGACGCCCCGAAGCCGAGGACGTGCCGGGTCGGCGCGGCGAGGTTGGCGGCGACGGTCCGGTCGGCGAACAGCCCGGCCCCGAGGTTCTGATAGAAGGTGGTCGACTCGCCGTAGAAGTTCGTCACGCAGAGGTCGGGCCAGCCGTCGCCGTCGACGTCCCCGCACGCGATGCCCATGCCCGCCTGGTAGCCGCCCTCGGCGTTCGACGCGCATCCCGATGCCGCGGCGACCTCCTCGAATCGGAAGCCGCCGAGATTGCGGTAGAGATAGTTGGCCGACATGTCGTTGGCCACGAAGATATCCACGCGGCCGTCGCCGTCGAGGTCGGCGATTACGACGCCCAGCCCGCGCCCGTCCTCGTCGACGATCCCGGCCTCCTTCGTCACGTCGACGAACCGGCCGCCGTCGTTGCGGAAGACGTGGTCGGACTCGGCGGCGAACGCCTTGGGCACGCAATAGTTGTAGCGCTCGGGCGCGTGGGGTCGCGGCAGGGCTCCGACTTCTCGGGGTCCCACGCGAGGTAATGGCAGACGTAGAGGTCGAGGTCGCCGTCGCCGTCGAGGTCGGCGAAGGCCGAGCTCGTCGGCCAGCCGCGCGGTCCTGCCAGTCCCGCACGACCGGTCGCGTCCTCGAACGTGCCGTCGCCTTTGTTGCGGTAGAGGGCATAGGTACGCCATCGCGTGACGAACAGGTCGGGATGGCCGTCGCTGTCGAAGTCGCCGACGGCGACCCCGTGGCCGTAGCCCCTGGCGAAGGACGCGAGGCCCGACCGCTCGGTCACGTCCTCGAACGAGCCTTCGCCGCGGTTGCGGAAGAGCCGGTCGCCCCCCGAGGGACCGGCGGAGCCGCCGGGGAAGGGCCCGCCCTGGACGCAGAACACGTCGAGATGGCCGTCGCTGTCGTAGTCGATCAGCCCGAGCCCGCCGCCCATCGTCTCGGGGAGTCGGTGCAGAACGCTCGGATCCTGATCGTAGACGAACTTCAAGCCGAACGACTCGGCCTCGTCCGCGAACGCGGGGATGCCCGGAGGTGCCTCGCGACGGGCGGCGACCGCGGGCTCCGCGCCCAGGCCAATTCGCTCGGCCAGCGTGCCGTTCGGTGGTGGCGGACGGTCCGGGTCGGTGAGGCGGGCGAGGGCGGACTTTGCCTCGGAATCGCCGGGGACCTCGCGAAGGCGGAGGGTCCACCAGCCCCGGGCTTCGAACACCCGACCAAGCCGCTCGGCGAGCCGGCCCAGTCCGGCGAGGTCCGCCACCTTGAGCGATTCGGACACGCCGACGAGCATCCGATAGGCGTCCCTGTCGCGATCGATCTCCGCCTTGCGGCGGCGGCACTGGATTGATCGCTCGGGCTGGCCCGCGAGCGCCGCCAGCTCGGCCAGGCGGCCCCACGCGGGGGCGTCACCCTGGCGAAGCTTCGCGAGACGCTCCAGCGCCCTCCGCTCGCCCTCGCGGTCGTTGCGGAGATCCGCGAGACGCGCCGCGATCGAGGCGATCTGATCCGGTTCGACCCCCGCCGCTGGAAGCCGCGCCGCGACAAGGGCCACGACCTCGGGGCGACCCGAATCGAGGGCCCATGTCAGCCGTCTGCGGAGGACCTCCGGATCGTCGGGCCGCCTCGACTCGCAGCGTCTTAGCCAGGCGTCGGCTTCGTCGTGCCGCCCTGTCCGATCGGCGAGGTCGGCGCGGGCGAGCCAGATGCTGTCGTCGTCGGATGCCTCGGCCTCGAAGCGATCGAGCGCCGCGCGGACAGGCTCGACGGGCAACGGCTGGCTCTCGAGCAGCCAGTGGAGCCGGAGCTGGGCCGCCGGATCGGCCGACGATGCCCAGCGAAGCTCGATCCGTCGGGAGATCGCCCGGGCGCGGCCGAGGTAAAGGTCGACCTGATCGGCCAACCGCCGCGCCTCCTCGCCGATGTGCCCGGAACTATCGGCAAGCCCGGAGAGGCTCACCTCGGCCGTCGCCAGCCGGCCGTGGTCGAGGGCGAGCTTGCCCCGGGCCAGCGCCGCCGCGCGCATCGGAGACTCGACCCGGACCCGACCCCATGCCTCGAGGGCAGGGCCGATGTGACCCAGGGACGCCTCGCAGAGCCCCAGGAGGTATTCCACCTCATCGCGAGCGGGCTGCCGCCCCGCGAGTCGCGCCAGGCGGTCGCGGGCCGCTCCGTATCGCCCCTCGGCCACGTCGCGCCGGGCAATACCGACCTCGGCATCTTCGCGCCAGGTTACCACGGCCCTCGCCGCGGCCCATGCGAGCCCGGCGACGGCCATCCCCGCGGCGAGAAAGCAGACGAACGCTTTGCGGCTCCGAAACGAGGCTGGAGTGGAGATCTTCATGACGGACAAATCTGGCGGCGGCTCGCGCAACGGTCTGGGGCCCGGCGGGCCCGCCCGGATGGCGGCCCGCCGGGCCGAAAGTCAGAACGAGCTGGCGTCGATCACCTCGTTACCGGCCTTGGTCCCGAGCGCCCACCAGGTCTGCATCGAGATCGTCGACTTGACGAACCGGACCGAGCCGTCGGCCATCAGGACGTTGCAGCCGCCGGAGTGGTTGCTGTTGGCATTGGTGATGTTCGAGTGGTCGGAAGAGTCGACGCCGCAACTGGTGCATCCGAAGCGGCACATCCCCCACTGGTACTGCGACGAGCTGGGCGGGACGATCGTGCAGAAGATGGTCATCGCCTCGGCGCCCCAGGCCCAGCGCTGGCCCTTGTTGTTGCTCAGGCTGTTGGCCGCCGGTGCCGCCAGCCACTGCGTCGTGCAGGTCTGGAGCGTCGACAACGTGGCCGGGATGTTCGTGTTGGCGTCGAACAGCTCAGTGCCGCTGCTGGCATCCACGCCGCTCGCGAACTTCACCACCTGATTTATCTCGCTCCCCTGCAGGCTCTCGCTGTAGGCGACGGTGTTCGACGTGCCGTCGGTGATGGACTGGATACCGTTGGCCACGCTGTAGCCGAAGACGCCGGTGCTCGCCGCGCCGCTAGCCCCGCAGTTCGGGGGGGGGTTGTTCGTCACCGTGCCGTTGGTGTCATTGTTCGTCGTCGTCCCCTTACTGGCGTAGTAGTTGTTACTCTCCAGGTTGTTGTTGTCCGAGGGACAGAGATACGAGTTGATCTTGGTGTAGACGACCGTCGTGTTGATCTGCCCAGCGGTCACGATCGGGTCGATCATGAAGTTCGCGGCGTTGTAGAGCGCCGACTGCTCCATGTAGGGGAGCATGAGCGACTGGGCGCTCCAGCCGTTCCAGGCGACGCACCCGCCCGCGAGCGTGTTGTAGCTGGCCGCGGCGCCCTGGGGGAACGAGTTGAGGGCGTTGTGGTAATTGTGCATCGCCAGCCCGATCTGCTTCAGGTTGTTGACGCACTGGGCCCGCCGTGCGGCCTCTCGGGCGGCCTGGACGGCCGGGAGCAGAAGTGCGATCAGGACTGCGATGATCGCGATCACGACCAGGAGCTCGATCAGCGTGAACCCGCGGCTCCGTCTCCGGATACTCGACATGGGATGATTCCGTGTGGAAAGGAAGAGAGCTCACGCCATGGGGCCCGGCGTGATGGGCACAGGAATCCGATGCCGGCCCGGCCTCACTTCCTCTTCGCCTTCTCCTCGGCGAGCCGCTTCTGGGTGTACTCGATCGACGCCTTTGACCGATCGACGTCCGGCTTCTCGGGGACGACCATCTGGTTGCTCTTCCCCTCGTCGCAGCCGAGGAACGCGGGGCCGAGGGCGATGATGAAACCGAGCAGCCAAGGCAGAGCGCGGCGCATGAAACCTCCGAGAAATCAGGACGAGCACGATCGAATCGCTAGGGCGTGGCGAGATGCCTCGACCTCAATATCGGGGCTATCGCGACATGTGTCAAGCGGGCTGCGCACGACCGGCGACGCTGCTCCGGTCGTCGAGACGAAATCGCGGTCTCCTCGCCGAAGCCCGTCGCCAGGGATGGCCGGATCGCGACCGGGTCAATAGCCCGGGGGAAGCGAATGCGATCCGGCCCCGGAGTTTACGAATGGACCTCTCCCGGCGTGTCGCGCCGGGTCGCATCGACGTGGGTCGCCTTGGCCTGGCCCGATAGCTGTAACGTCAGCGCCGTTCCGATCGCGACACAGACGGCGACGGCCAACCTCCCGGCGAGCCGGGAGCCCCAGGAAAGCGATACGGGTTGGAAGGTCCGATCCAGGGGGAAAGCGGCGCTGCCGATGACCTCGAAGAGCAGGGTGCCGAGCCATCCGCCGAGAAGGCCGCCGAGAAGGCCCCGGAGAGCGCCGCCCCGTCCGCTGATGCCGATACCGAAGGCCAGGCCGCCCGCGGCGCCGATAGATGACCAGACCGCGCCGTGGAAAAGCAGCGTGGCGAGGAGGTTATCGGCCACCTGGTCGAACCATCTCCGATAGGCCAGTCCGTCGGCCCAGGTCGTCGCCACGGCGGCCGCGACGCCGAGCCCGAGACCGATCGCCGCCGTGAACAGGGCCGACCGCATCCGACCCCGCGCCAGGCCGCCTGCCAGGCCCATGACGCCACCGACGGCGGCTCCGAGGATCGCGAAGGCGAGCATCCCGTTCTTAAGCTCCGACACGCGAATCGAGTCGGAGCTGGGCTGCGAGACCATCGTCCCATAGACATTCCTCGGCGTGCCCGCGGCCGCGAAGCGATCCACGACCGCCTCTCCGCCCAGCCAGGCGACGAGCCCCGCCGCGGCCCCCGCCATCAGGGCAAAACCCCAGGCCCGCACGGGCGACGGGTGCAGACTCTCAACGTGCTCGGTTTTCATGAGCGGGCTGATCCGGACGATTCGGGACGGGATGAAAGGCCTCGGCCCCGATTGTGATGAGCCTCGCGCCTAGATTGCAAGCCGGAGCCGCGACGCGACGGCCGTCGACCCGAGGTCTGCCTACGGGGGCGACGACGGTCCGCGACGCACCGGGCGATCGGGTCACGATCGACAACCTGCGGCGGGGCGGCTTCTCCGTCGTGCCTGTCTTCGATATGTATGTAGGGCGGCCGCGGCCTCCCATGGTGAATCGAACAGGGGTATCCCGCCATGCCGACCACCGTCGATCCCGACGTCCATGTCGAGGATCTTCCCGCGGGCGCCCACACTATCACCGGCGTACCGACATCGATTGCCGCCTTCGCCGGTTGGGCGCCCCGGGGGCCTGCCGACCGGGCCGAATTGGTGTCGAGCTGGTCCGATTTCCATTCCCGGTTCGGCGGAATGGACTCGCGGAGTCTCCTGGGTTATGCGGTCTATCATTTCTTCCTGAACGGCGGTCGGAAGGCCTACATCGCGCGGCTGGTCTCCGGCGATGCCGGAACCGTCCTCGATCCGGGAACCCCGAGCTTCGAGGCGGCGCTCCTGCCCGCCGCGGGCTCGACGACCGGCGCATACCTCCTGGACCGCGTCGACCTCTTCAACCTGCTCTGCGTGCCGGGCGAGACGACGCCGGCGACGCTCGCGCGGCTCAACCGGTTCTGCCAGGAGCGCAGGGCCTTCTTGATCGCCGACTCCGACCCGAATATCGATACGTTCGCACGGGCTCAAGCCGCTTACTCGGGCGGGCTGGGGGCGGCGATTCCCGGCGCAAACGGCAACGCGGCGATCTACTTCCCCTGGGTCTATGGGCCCGACCCCCTCGACCGGGATGCTCCGCGCGACTACCCCCCTTGCGGCTTCGTCGCGGGGATGTACGCGACGACGGACGCCAACCACGGGGCCTGGAAGGCCCCCGAGGGGGGCGCGACCGCCCTGGCCGGGGCGACGGGCGTCGCCGTGCCGCTGGACGACCAACAGAACGATCTCTTGAATTCCGTCGGATTGAATTGCATCCGCGATTTCGGCGCGCCCGGCATCGTCATCTGGGGCGCCCGCACAGCCCAGGGGGGCCACACGACCGGCTCGGAGTGGAAGTACGTGCCGGTTCGACGCATGGCCCTGTTCCTCGAGGAGAGCCTGGACCGCGGGCTGCAATGGGTCGTGTTCGAGCCCAACGACGAGCCCCTGTGGGCCCGGATTCGCCTCGAAGTCGGCGCGTTCTTGCAGGCCTTGTTCCGACAGGGCGCGTTCCAGGGCGCGACGCCGGAGCAAGCCTATTTCGTCAGGTGCGACGGCGGGACGACCACCGCGGCCGATCGGGACAACGGCCTCGTCAACGTCGTGGTCGGGTTCGCAGCGCTCCGGCCGGCCGAGTTCGTCATCATCCGGATCCCGCAGATGGCCGGCCAGGCCTCGACGCCGTAGACGCGCTCGACGGCGTTCTCGGCCGGGGATCGCTCCATGAACGAGGGGACGGAGCCCGTGAGGGTGACGATGCCATTGCGGACGGCGACGCCGATCGCGGCCGCATTGACGCTCCGCCAAAGCGAGGGCGAGGAGGGAGGTGGTAGGCCGCCGGTGCCGAGGACTCGCGGACCGGTTATCGTATCATGCCGCACCGCCTCCACATGCCTGAGGTGCGGTCGATCGTTCCCCGCGAGCCGACGCCATGAAGATCAGCATGCTCTCGTATGAGCCCGTCCAGGTACTTGCCGAGCTGGATCGCCGCATGGACCTGGTCAAGTCGCTCGGCTATGCGGGGATCGAGCTGACGGCGACGCACCCGCTCGGCTATGCGATCGAGGAGGTCGAGGCGCTCGTCGCGCGGCACGGGCTGCCGGTCGTCTCGCTGCTCTCGGGGTGGTCGTACGCGAACGAGGGCCTCTGCCTTTCCAGCCCGGATGCCGGCGTGCGCGAGCGTGCGGTCGAACGCCTGCGGGGGTACGTGAGGCTGGCGGGGCGGCTCGGCGCGGTGCTGGTCGTCGGGATGATGCAGGGTCTGCGGTCGGATGAGCCGGACGTTGAGGTCGCGAATGGCCGAATCGCGGGGTGTCTGATGTCCGTCTCCGACGACGCCCAGACGGAAGGCGTCTCGATCGTCCTCGAGCCCGTGAGCCACTTCCAGGTCGGGTTCAACCATACTGCGGCCGAGGCGCGGGCGATGGCCGAACGAGTCGGCTCGCGGGCCGTGGGCTACATGCTGGATACGATCCACGTGAACATCGAGGAGCGATCACTGCTCGATACGGTCCGCGAGCACGGCCGGGAGATCCGCCATTTCCACCTCTGCGAGACTAACGGCGGCCCATTCGGCACCGGCGGGCTAGACTTCCTCGCGGGCCGCTTCATGGGGTTCGGCATCGGTCGAGGCGGGCTTATCGGCGGCCTTGCCATAGACCGCGATCAGGGCTATACACCGGACCCGGAGGCGCCGGACGGCCTCCATAATCTCCCTCACGGCCCGGCCGGCTCGGTCGCCGGGGCCGACGCCGGGTTGATCAAGGCGTCGGCCTCGCGGCGTGCCATGTCGGCGATCCAGAAATTGTGCCAATCATCGCCGATGTCCTTCTGCATGGCCCGCCCCGCGATCAGTTCACCGGCGTCTCGGAGGAGGGAGCGGGCCTGTTCCGTGTGACCCAGACGGAGCTCGGCCATGGCGAGGTAGGACTTGCAGGTGCTCCTGTGCTCCTGCCCCTGGTCGGACTGGCCGGCCAGAGTGAACGATTCGACGGCCTTCGCGAACTCGCCCGATCGGTAAGCCGACATGCCGTGGACCATCTGGAACCAGCCGAGCCACGGAGTGCCCTGGCCCAGATCGACCGAGCTCCGGGCCATCGCCTCCAGTCGCTTCAGGTCATCCGCCGGCGGGGGTAACAGCAGGTTCACTTTCGCGGTGCGTTCCAGGTCGTTCGAAGCCATCGACCCGGCGAATCGGTCGATCATCGCCCGCCCGAGGCGACGATAGCCGTCGCGGTCACCCGCCTGGATCAGCACGACCGCGGCCTCCATCGCGAAGATCGTGCCGTCGGGGTTGTCCCACTTCGTGGGCGGGTTGAGCTCGAGCGCCTTGCGATAATCGACCGCCGCGGCGGCCCACGAGCCTCGACGAGCGAGGAAGTCGCCGCGAGCATGCCGCTTCTGGAAGTCCGCCGAATCCCGCTCAATCTGCCGGGAGAGTTCGCTCAGCGATCGCCGCTCGTCCGTCGCCAGCGACTCGAATCCGGCGAGCGGCGACGGCTGCTTGAACGGATCGCGGGGGAATCCCGCGTCGGCCATCAGGTCGCGAAAGTCGGCGCGGGCACGGAGCGGGTCGAGATCGCTATCGGAAGCGATCATGGGCGGGATTCTCTGCGGGTCGCTCTCGATCGCCGTCTTGAGGTCGGCCACGGCCCGCGTGGCGTGGTTTTCCCGCTCGTCGGGAGTGGCCCGATCGTCCAGGGCCGACACCATGGCACGACCGCAGGCCATGTTATACAGGTCGATCGCCCTTGGCGCGAGCATCGACTCGAGGACGGCGAGCGACCGTTGAAAGGACGCCAGGGCCTCGCCCGGACGTTTCAAGTCCCTGAGGGTACTTCCCAGGAATCCGAGACTCGTCCCATGTTGCCGGGTCAGGACCTCGTCAGTGGGTCGGGGCGCCCGCAATGACTCGAAGCGGTCGCGGGCTTGCTCGAGATCGGCCAAAGCCTCGGGGAGGCGTCGTTCTTCGTAGGCCGCGACGCCGGAGGAGAAGAGGCGCCGTGCCTTGTCCAATTCGGCCGGGTCGATGTTTCCCGGCGCGATGACCGGGACCCGGGACCTGGGCTGTTGTCCCTCCGGGGCGAGATCCGCGAGGGATGTGATCGCGGGCGCGGGCCGGTCCCAGGCGAGCCCCATGGCGGCCAGCTCGTCGCGGACCAGGCCCAGGTCCCAGAGCCCGACTTCCGAGTCGGTCCCGGCGAACGCGATCCAGCGGCCGGTGGCGTCGAAGGCCACGTCCTGCAGGGGGCCGGGCCAGTCGGGAAAGGTCAGCAGGGCGTCGAAGGTCGTGGGGTCGCGGAGCACGACGCGACGATCCTCGCCCGCGGTGGCGAGCAGGCGCCCGTCGGGGCTCAGGGCCAGGGACTTGATCGCGGCGCCGTGCGCCTCGGCCGAGTCGGTGGACGACGGAGAGATCGGGGAGCGATACGGCGATCAATGATCCCCCGGAATCGCCGACGATCGCCCGGTCGCCGCGGCGATCGACCGCGAGTCGGTCGCATCCGCCCGGCAGGAGGACGCGACGGGGCGGGCCGGACTGGTCCAGCTCGAGCAGGGTCACGGCGCCGTGATTCTGGCCGACGAGGAGGGAGCGACCCTCGTCCAGGAAGGCGACGGAAGACACTCGCGACTGTCCCAGGCCCTCGCGCCGGACGATCCGGCCGGTGTCGACATCGAAGAGGAGGACGGTGCCGGCCGTGTCGCCCGAGGCGACGCGCCGACCGGTCGGGTCGAAGGCGAGGGCCCAGACCCCCCTCGTATTGCCGGCGAGCTTCTTCTTCAGGGCTCCGCTCTCGGCGTCCCAGAGTCGAACGGACGCGTCCTCGGTGCCGCCGTCGCCGTGCGCGCTCGCGATCAGCGAGCCGTCGGGGCTGATGGCCAGCCCGGTCACCCAGCTGTCGTGCGCCTGCCACTCGCCCAACGGGCGCGCCGAGCTCGCGTCCCAGAGCCTCACGGCGCGGTCGTCGGAGGAGGAGATCAGCCGGGGCAGCTCGGGGTGGAAGACCAGACGATGGACCCCGAACCGGTGGCCGATCAGGCGCCGCTGCTCTCGACGCCCTTCGAGCCGGTAGAGGCAGACCTCCGAGCTACTCGCCGCAGCCGCCAGGAACGTCCCGTCGGGGCTGAACGCCAGCGCCTGCATGTAGGCCGGCCCCGGGAGCGACGCGATGGGCCGGCCGTCGTGGGCGTCCCAGATCCGGGTGACCGCGTCCCCGCAGGTGGTCGCGACCGTCGACCCATCCGGGCTGAACGCCACGGCGGTGACCGTCTCCTTGTGCCCGGTCAGCCTCAGCAATTCCTGCTTGGAGACCAGGTCCCAGACCACGACGGCGCGACCGTCCACGCCGGCGAGTGCCTTCCCGTCCGGGCTGATCGCCAGCGTCAGGGAGATCCCGCCATGGATCGGCAGCGTAAAGCCGTCGCCTTGTCCGTCGGCGGGCGAGAGCTCGACAGACCCGCCCAGGGTCTGCCGCGCGAGCCACCGGCCGTCCGGGCTGAACGTGAAGTCGATTCGGCCGACCCCGTCGAACTCGCCCCGCTGAGCCCCGGTGTCGGCATCGTAGAGACGGACGCGCCCGTCGCTCCAGCCGACCGCTAGCCAGCGATCCTGCCGGTCGCCCCTCAGCATCACGGCCTTCGCGTCGCCGCGCGAGATCGGGGTCCGGCGCGATTCCCGGCCCGAGGCGTCGAGGAAGGCCACTCGGCCCCTCAGGTCGAGGAACGCGAGGCCGCCGTCGGGCAGGAATCGCGCCATCCCTCCCCTGTTGCGGTCATCGTTGCGTGCCGCGCCGGCGTGTCGCTGCAGGTGTGCGGGGCCGGTGACGTCCCACAGGTCGAGGACCCCATCGCCGGACGCGGTGACGAGCGTCCGCGAGTCGGGGCTGAAATCGAGCGTGGCGGCGGCAAAGCCCGAAGCACGGAGCCGGGCGACCTCCTTCACGCCGAACTCGCCGAGGCTGGCCACGGCCTCGGTGCGGAGCTCGGCGAGGTCGCGGCGGGGGTGGGCATGACGGCCAGCCGGGCGAGGTTGGCCGAGGGCCTCGTCGCGCCAGCCGAGCTGATGCCCGGCCCGCAGGGCCTTGACCTCGCTGAGCATGGCGCGGTAGGTCTCGGCCTGGGCCGCGGCCGCGCCGCCGCCTCGGCCGTCGACGCGGCGCCCGGTCCGCCTCCAGGCGTGCCCCTCGCTCGGCGGTCGCCGAGTTCGCTCTGCGGCTCGGCCAGCTCGCGAATCGGTTCGCCGCCAGGAGCGAGCCGACCGTGACCAGCACCAGCACCGCCGTGAGCACGCCGCCCAGCGATCGCGATCACCGGGTTGCGCCGGGCCCACCGCCAGTAGCGCTCCGAGGTGCTGACCTGCCGGGCCTGGATCGGCTCGTCGGCCAGGAACCGCCGCAGGTCCTCGGCCATCGCCTCGGCCGTCGCGTAGCGCCGCTCGGGGTCCTTGTCGATCGCCTTCAGGACGATCGTCTCCAGGTCGCGCGGGATCCGGCCGTCGAGCGACCGGGGCCGGGCCGGCTCCTCGGTCTTGATCTGCTCGATCAGCCTGCAGCCGGTCCGACGAGTCGTAGGCCGGCCGGAGGGTCAGCAGCTCGTAGAGCGTCAGGCCCAGGGCGTAGATGTCGGCGCGGGCGTCGCCCTCGCCGCGGAACCGCTCGGGCGCCATGTAGCGGAGCGTGCCGAGGATGTCGCCGGTGGCGGTCAGGCCGTCGTCGTCGGCCTTGGCCAGGCCGAAGTCGGTGATCCAGACGACCCCGTCGGTGTCGAGCAGCAGGTTCGACGGCTTGATGTCGCGGTGGACGATGCCGCGGGCGTGGGCGTAGGCCAGCCCCTGCGCCGCCTGGCGGCCGATCTGGGCCACGCTCCGGAAGAACGGCTGGCGGCGGCCCGAGGTGTCGACCTCCGAGACGTGCGTGCCGCCCGGCAGCACCGCCGAGCCCGACAGGTCGGGCGCGGGCGGAGCCGGCGGCCGGTCGCCGACCGTCGAGCGCGGCGCGTGGCCCGCGGTCGCGTCGGCGTCGACCCGCTCCGTGGCGCCGAGCCGGCCGCGGGCGAGTCGGCGCGGGCGGTCCGCATCCCTTCGGTCGACCAGCCGGCCGCTCAGGAGCGATTCGGCCATCCGGCCGAGCTCGCGCCTCCGCAGGATCGCCGCCGCGGCGACCCGGCCTGGGTGACGGTCGCGAGGCCTCGAGGGCGCTCGGGCGGCCGGGCGTGGCCGTCGCGCTTCCGGCCGGGCTCGCGGAGCCGCCGCAGCTCGTCGATGACCTGGTCGAGCCCCTGGCCCTGGATGAACTGCATCGCGTAGAAGGCGACGTCGCCGCTCGCGGCCGACCTCGAAGACCGGCACGATGTTGGTGTGGTGCAGCCGCGCCGCGGCCTTCGCCTCGCGGCGGAACCGCTCCAGGGCCTTGCGGTCGCCGACCGACGTGGCCGGGCAGGACCTTCAGCGCCACGCGGCGGCCCAGCGAGATCTGCTCGGCCTCGTAGACCACGCCCATGCCGCCCCGGCCGATCTCGCGGAGGATCCGGTAGTCGCCGATCTGGCTGAGCGCGCGGGGCCGCGGCCGGCGACGGCGCGGACCGCCTCGCCCCGGGCGTCGCCGTCGGCCTGCTCGACCTCGACCAGGGCCGGGAACATCTCGCGGATCTCGTCGGCCATCTCGGGCAGGCGGTCGACGTACTCCTGCAGGCTCGGCCGCTCGCCGCGGCGGATAGCGCTCGGCGAACTCCTCGGCGAGCTCGTCGAACCGGCCGTAGTCGCGGGAGCCGGATGTCGTGGACATCGTCAGAGCCCTTCCAGCCGCCGGGCAGCGTCGCCAGCACGTCCTTGAGCCGCTTCAGGGCGCGGAAGTACCGCTTCGCCCCGGCCTCCTGCGATGATCCCGAGCACCTGGGCCGCCTCGGCGCGGCCGAGCTGCTCGAAGTGTCGCAGGGCGAGCACCTCGCGGTCGATCGGGTCGAGGCTGTTCAGCGCCTCCTGGACCCGCAGCAGCCGCTCGGCCCGCTGGGCCGCCTGGGTCGGCGAGGTGTGCCGCCCCAGGAGCATCGACGCCAGCGCGGCGGAGCTGGCCTCGGGCAGGGCGTCCCGGTAGAGCGAGATCTCCAGCCCCGCGTCGCGCATCCTCGTGCCCAGGTGCTGACGATGCAACGTCGTCAACCGCCGGCCGACGTGCAGCCGGAGCCAGAGCAACGGAGGCAGCTTCGGGTCGGCCAGGTAGGCGTCGAGGTCGCGCGCGACGTCGAGGAACGCCTCCTGGAGGACGTCCGAGGCGTCGAGCCGGGCCCGGAGCCGCGCGTCGATGCGCAGCTCGACCATGCGCCGGAGCCGGTCGCGATGCTCGTCGAAGAGCGCCGCCAGGGCCCCGCGGTCGCCGCCGCGGAGCCGGTCGATCGGGTCGGTCGAGTCGCCGGGCGTCTCGTCCGGATCGGTCCCCATATCCTTTATCCGCGCGCGCCGGGAATCGGGACCGAGAAATCGGGGATGAGGCCGCTCGGGGCCGACTCCCAGGCCCGCGACTACGGCCACCGCAACTCGCCCCGACCGGGGATCAGCCGAGCCGACCCCACCGAAGCGCGCAACAGCAATGCGGGTTTTTCGAGACCGGCCCACCGTTTCCAAAACCACCGATGCTGGCAAGGATTTGCGCTCTGACCGCCCCCTTTCCGGCAGCGCAGGGGAAGCGCGCAGCCCGGAAAACAGCTCCCGACCTGACCGCCGTCATCGACGGCTGGCCCGCCCTGCCTGCGCCGATCCGGGCCGGGATGCTGGCGATGGTCCGGGTGAGCGAGTGGCCTCTCCGACTGCACCGCGTTTCCGACAAAACCGACGAAACGGCGTGGCGGACCCCTGGGAGGGAGGACCGTCACCGAGCGCGTCCTTGTGAGGTACATCGCGGCTCCTCGTTGTCATGTCCCCTTGTCCACGCCGACGCCCTCCACCCCTCCAAGCTGGTCGCCTACCTCATCGCCGGTGAAACCGTCCGCTCCTGTTCGCCCATGCTGGGAGAGTTCCGTCGAACCTGTGACACTCGGGTCGCATCGCTCGCCGACGGCTGCTGATCGGGAAACCGACGTGACCATTTCAATCGCTGCCTCCAACTTGGAGAGGTCGACCGGCTTGGTCAGGTGCTGGGAGAACCCTGCCTCCAGGCTCGCCTTGACGTCCTCCTCCGATCCGTAACCGCTCATCGCGACCCCCGGCACCCCGCGACCGCCGAGCTGTCTTATCAGGTCGAGGCCCGTACCGTCGGGCAACTCGATGTCGCTGATGACCAGATCGAGGTCCCGACCGGTCGCCGCTCGGAGCGCATCCGACAGCCGCTCGGCCGTCGTCACCTCGTGGCCCCGCGCCTCGAGCACGATCGCGATGTACTTCAGCGTATCCTTGTTGTCTTCCACCAGGAGGACGCGCAGCCCATGCGGCCGCGACAGGCCGGTCTCGGCCGGGGCCGGGGCGGGCTCCACGTCGACCGGCCGGGGGACCGTCGGCAGTTCGAGCACGAAGGTGCTCCCTCGGCCCGGTCCCGGGCTGACGGCGGTCAGGCTGCCGCCGTGGGCCTCCGCCAGGGACCGGCCGATCGCCAGCCCCAGCCCCAACCCGCTACGGTGGCCCCGGGGGGATTCCACCTGCTCGAAGGCTTCGAAGATCCGGGGCAGTGCCTCCGCCTCGATACCGATACCGGTGTCCCTGATCTCGATCACCAACCGGGGCCGTCCGACGGGCGCGGGGTCGGTCTGGTTGCGGGAGCGGAGGGTCACGGCGCCGCCGGGGAACGTGAACTTGGCCGCGTTCCGGAGCAAGTTCCAGACGACCTGCTGGAGCCGGACCGGGTCGGCCTCGACGTGGTGATCCGCGGCAGAAAGGTCGAGTTCCAACACGAGCCGGTTCTCCTCGATCTCGGCGAGGCAGATGTCGACGGCTTGGCGGATGACCTCGTGCGCGTCGACGGTGCGGGGGTCGACGCGCAGGGCACCGCGCCCGATCCGGGTGATGTCGAGCAGGTCGTCGATCAGCCGTGCTTCCAGCTCCACGTTGCGGCGGATCATCTCCAGCGTCGGCCGGATTTCGGGGGCCTCATCGCGTTCGAGCATCATCGAGACCGCTGCCATGATGGGGGTCAGGGGGGTGCGCAGCTCGTGACTAAGGACAGCCAGGAACCGGTCCTTGGCGCGGTTGGTCGCCTCGGCGACGGCCCGGGCGGCCTCCTGCGCCGGCCCTGCGTTCTCGCTCCTTCTCGGCCTGTTTGCGCTCGGTGACGTCTCGGAGCACGAGCACCCAACCGACGGGCTGGCCATTGTCATTGAGGCTGGAGATCCGCAGGTCGAACACTGCACCGCCGGCCGCATCGGGGCCGGCGATCTCGACCGAACGTTCGCCCAGAGCTTCTAATTGTTCGGCGAGCTCCTTCCAGGAGATGACCGCGAGCGTCGCCGATTCCGCGACGATCCGCTCAAGCGGTCGGTCCAGGAGTTCCCTCGCAGCCGGGTTCAGGTCTACGATCCGGATGCCGGGGTCGAGGACAATGACCGCGTCGCGCATCCCCTGCATGACAAGGTCTCGTGCCACCGGCACCAGGTCGAGGATCCTGAGGCGTAGCAGGCCTGGGACGAGCATCAGCCCGGTCACGCTGAAGACCATCGACGTTAGGTCAAGCTGCGGGATCGGACTACGTCCGGACAGGTCGAGTGCGTTCACCAGCCAGGGTGCTAACACGCCAAGCAACAGCAGACTGACCTGGGCCCGGTAGAGTGAGGCCGATCGGAGAAACGCCTGGAAGAGCAGGACCGTCGCTACCGCCATCAGTGAGTAGAGGTAGGTCGCGTTGAGCCAGAACCAGGGGCCTGTGGCGCCTTGATACCGGTCCAGGCACCGTGGAAGCGCTCGAGCCTGATCGAGCTGTAGTAGAGGTGATGCCACGGATTGGTCCAGGAGATCAGGATCGTTACCAGCGCGAGGGCGAAGATGAACGCGATGACGCGCCGCGATATCCAATGGTCACGGGCTGTAAAGCGGAGGACGAATACGAGCAGGCTCGGTGGGGTGGTAGCGACACCCACATTCATGAGGTCAAGGCAAAGCAACTTGGTTGGCAAGTCGGCGAAGAGCAACTCCAACCCAGAACCCAGGGCCCAGGCCGTCTGGCCGAGCATCATCGCAGCGAACGCGGGGGCCATTGGCAACCGGCGGCGCCGCCAGGCGAAAGCGGCCAACAGGGCCGAGACTCCCGAGGCGGCGATGAACAGTGGCGCATCGGGGTGATTCTGCAGGAAGAACATCCTTTTCACCCATCGCGACTCAGACAAGCAGACCGTCGACAATAACCCAATAAACGGCCAAATCATACCAATCCGGGATCTGAGGCGCGGCCTTCGATCGGACAGACGGTCGGGTCGATCGCGCCCGTTAGCCCGAGAGCCGCCGTTGGTATCCGGCGATTCCATTGGCCAGGTGTGGACGAGAATCCGCCCGGCTGCCGCCGGCCCGCCTCATGGCGAAGGTCGGCCTCTCTGCGGCGAGGACTGGCCAGCCGCACCGCACCCGAGCACGTCGTGCATCCGTAGGTCGGACGGCCGATCCCTCCCGCTCTACCCGGGAGGGAATCCCAGCGCCCCGGAGGTTCTGGGATTCCGTGCAGTCTTTCCGGGTTTGGGCGTGGATGGGTCCAGGACAGTCCTGATCCGACAGTTCCGACGCATGTCTGAGGCGTCAGCCGCGGCCAGCCAGTCGGGGCCGGCCTCTTGGCATCGTCTGCCCAGGGTCCACGCTGGAGCCGGGTTTGGCCATGTTGGAGGACGCCTTCTCGGGGACATCGCGGCCCCGCTGTACGGGTCCATATGCCGATCGACGCGTCGGTCCGCGCTGCCGAAGCCGATTGACCCGCGATCGCTCCGAACGACCAGACCGAAGCACGAAGGTTCAGTGGGTGCGAAATCCATCCGGTCCCAGTTGCTCGCGACGGGGCCGGCGGGGGTGAGGCGAGGTCATCCCCGTCGTCACCGAATCGGGGCCGACAGGACGGCCTCGGCCTCGGCGTGGAACGCTCGAAGTTCCTCGGTCTGCTCGCTCGGAAGGCTAGACTCAATCTCGTGCCGGACGGCGCGGTCGTAGCAATCCTTCGCCCGGGCGGGATCCCCCAGGCGATGGTAGTCGATCGCGAGGAAGAAGAGGTCGTATGCCGCTGCCCCGCCGCTCGACGCCGCGAGGCTGGTCTCGAGCTCGGCCGCCGACTCGCGATGACGCCCCAGGCGGGCGAGGACGACCCCGAGGGTGTTATGGTAGCCTGCGACCCCCGGCATCAGCTCGACCCCCCGCCGTGCATGGGGCAGGGCCTTGGTCGCGTCACGCGCCGGCGGGGGGACTGTGACATAGATCCAGGCGAGGTTGTTGTGCGCGGCGGCCTGGTCGGGGGCGGCGGGCAGTGCGGCTTCGTAGTCGGATAGGCACGACTCGTACCGCCCCCGACGGAGCAGGGCTCCGGCCCGGGTCGTCAGCGCCAGGTAATCTCCCGGCCGAATGCCCAGCGCCTTCGTGAGGTCGGCGACGGCCTCCGCGTCCCGGCCGCACTGCGTGGAGATCCAGGCGCGACGGATCAAGGTGTACCATTCGTCGGGGTCGGTCTCCAGGGCGGTGTCCAGCCGCTCGATCTCGGCCTGCGAGTAGGGGAGCCGGGAGAAGTCATGCCGGCCCGTGTCGACGACGATCCGGAGCGGTGCGACGGCAGTCGCGGGTGCGGCGGGTTCCGGAAGCGCCGGCCAGTCCCAATCCAGGCCCATCGCGGCGAGCTGGCGGCGGATCGATCGCAGGTCCCAGACATAGGCGGCCCGGTGATCGTCGGTCGGGAGGTAGAGACGCGCAGAGTCCGGGCTGAAGACCGCCGCCCCGAACCCGCATTGGTTCGGGTCCTCCAGGTCGGCGACCACCCGCCCCGTCCCCGCCTCGATCAGCGCGACGATCCCCTTGCCGCGATCCACGACCAGGAGCCGGCCGTCGGGGGAGAAGCCGAGCCCGGCCCCCGTCGTCAGCGGGCCTTCCCTCCAGTCGCCGACGGTCCGGAGGCGACAGCTACCGGATCGCCCCTGATTCAGATTCATCATCAGCCAGCGGCCATCGGGGCTGAACTCGGCCCCAGCGATTCCGCCGGGACAGGCCAGCTCATGGACCAGGCGTCCGTCGGGGAGCGACCATACCTTGACCCCCTCGCCGCCGAGGTGACTGGCGGTGGCCGCCCATCGACCGTCGGGGCTGATCGCGAGCGATCGGACGTCAAGCTGGGGGCCCAGCTGGGTCGGGCTCCTCAACCCGTGATCGTCGACGATCGTCGCGCCGGCCGGCCCGTCGATGGCCAGGTATCGGCCGTCGCGGCTCTGGGCGAGGAACCGTCCGGATGGGAAGCCTTCGAGCCTCGTCGGCGGCCCGATCCGAACCAGGCCCGGCTTGCCCTCGTCGTGGCTCACGGGCCAGCGAAGGATTCCGCCGACGCCGGCCGTCAGGAGTTCGCCCGTCGGCCCGAAGAGCACCGACCTTGTGTGCCCGATGGGCAGCGAGGCGACGGCGACGTCGCGGTCGACGTCCCAGAGGCCGACGCCGTCTGTCATGGAGACCGCCAGCAACCGCCCGGACGGATGGAGGGCGGCGCCGCTGACGCCCTCCTGCCGCCGCGCGGGCTCGCGGACGAGCGTGCGCAACTCCCGGCCGTCGGCGATCCGGAAGATCGCGGGACGATGGTCGTCGACGAGGAGCCCGACCCGAGAGCCGTCGGCGCGGAAGTCGATCAGGTATCCGGCAGGAGAGAGAGGAGCGGAATCGCCCGTCTGGGTCCGCCAGAGCTGCAGCTTCCCCCGCCAGCTCTGGGTGGCCAGCCATCCCGCGGCCGGCTGGAATTTCACCGTCAGGCCCTGGTGCATCTCGCCGGGGAGCACCCCGGTCCGCCGGCCCGTCTCGACGTCGTAGAGCTCGACGCGCTTGACGCTCGAGGAGCCGACGGCGAGGGTCGTCCCGTCGGGACTCCAGTCGAGGGTGCTCTCGCCCGGGCAGTCGAACTCGCGCAGCGATCTTGCCCGACGGGACCTCGCGGATTTGCAGCTTCAGGGCGCCCGAATGGAAGCACACGGCCGCCCGCCGCCCGTCGGGGGAAAACGCCATGCTCGCGACGATCCCCCCGACGTCCCAGCGACCCTCGACGGCCCCCGACTCGTGATTGATGAGGGTCACCGGCCCCCGATCTCGCCAGATCGCCATCCGACCCCCCGCGGGGCTGAATCGCACCCCGTAGTAGGGAGAACCCTCTTCCGAGCAGGAGAGGTTCATCGCGATCGAGGCCCCAGACGAATGAGCTTGCGGGAATCCGCGAGGCCGTAGTCCACGACGAGTCGACGGCCGTCCGGGCTGAACGCCAGGACGAAGCTCTCCCTCGCGATCGGTCCGGGCGAGGGGAAGCGGCGGACCTCGCCGTCGTCGGCGACGCGACGGACGCTCACGACGCCGTCCCAGTCGAGGCGGGCGTAGCGCTCCAGGGTCGAATCGAAGGCGAGGAGGCAGCCGTCGAAGGGCCGGGGAGATCGGTAGACCTCGTCGATGTCGGGCAGGGCGAGGCTGGCGATCGCCTGGTCGCGGATCTCGGGCGTGCGGCGGATCTTCGCCGCCTCCTCCAGCGAGCGGAGCGAGGCGAACCGCTGGCCCGGCCGTCGGCCGTACCGGCTGGCGCGCGCCTCGGCCAGGTAGGCCGAGAAGAGCTTCTCTCGACCGAGCGATTCGGCCTGGCTGGCCCGCTCGAACTGCCCCTTATAGCGCGTCGCGGCGACGGAGGCATACACCGCGGTGAACGTGAGGAGCACCGCGACCGAGGTGAGCAGTGAGGCCACCGCGGGGTTGCGGTGGCACCATCGCCACGACCGCTCGAGCGCGGTGCTCCGCCGGGCCAGGATCGTCCGGTCTTCGAGGAACCGGCGGAGGTCTTCGGCCAGCGCAGCGGCCGTCGCGTAGCGGGCCGAGGGCTCCCTGGCCATCGCCTTCAGGACGATCGTCTCCAGGTCGCGCGGCACCCGGCGGTCGATCGTGCGGGGCGGCGGCGGGATGGATTCCAGGACCTCGCGGACCAGCCGCGCCTGGTCGGAGGCGGAGAAGGCCGGGCGTAGGGTCAGCAGCTCGTAGAGGGTCACGCCCAGGCTGTAGACGTCGCCCCGGGGGTCGGACCGGCCGTCGAACCGCTCCGGCGCCATGTAGCGGATCGTCCCCACGACGTCCCGCGTCGCCGACAGATCGTCCCCCCCGTCGGGCTTGGCCAGGCCGAAGTCGACGACCCAGACCGTGCCCTGCCGGTCGATCAGGAGGTTCGACGGCTTGATGTCGCGGTGGAGCACGCCCTGGTCGTGCGCGTAGGCCAACGCATCGGCGACCTGGAGGCCGACCCTCGCGACCCGGTCGTGATACGCGGACCGGCTGTCCCGATCGGCGGCCGCCACGGTCGTCTGCCCGAACTCCGCGACGCGCCCTCCGCCGGGCGACGCCTCGGTCCCGGCCGATGATCGTCTCGGTGCGAGCCGTATTCGCCTTCGTCGATCGTCTCGTCGGCGTCGAGGCGCCCGGTGAGCAGGCCGAGGGCGACGCCGGTCATCGCGTCGGTCCCGGTCGGCCCCGGCGCGTCCCCTCCGCCGCCGCGGAATCGGCGGACATCCTCGAGGACCGCCTCGAGCGTCTGCCCGCGGATGAACTGCATCGCGTAGTAATGGTGGCCCTCGTCCTCGCCCACGCCGAAGACCTGCACGATGTTCGAATGGTGCAGCGCCGCGACCAGGTGGGCCTCGCGACGGAACCGCTTCAGCGCGGACGGCCGGTCGAGCAGGCCCCGGGAGAGGACCTTCAGGGCCACCCGCCGCCCGAGCGACTCCTGGATCGCCTCGTAGACGACCCCCATCCCGCCCCGGCCGACCTCGCGGACGATCCGGAAGTCGCCCAGCCGCTCCGGCACGCGGTCGCCGCCCGCGCGGCGGCACGCGCGCCTCGCCGGGCGCGGCCCACCTGGGACCGGCCTCCTCGACCAGGAGCAGCGCGGGGAAGACCTCGCGGATCTCCCCGGCGAGCTCCGGATACCTCGCCGCGTAGTCGTCGAGGCTCGGGCCTTCGCCCCGCCGGTAGCGCGCGAGGAACTCCTCGGCGAGGACCTCGACCCGGTTCCGCTCCGAGCCTCGGTCGTTCATGGAGTCTCCGGGCGGGGCGCCCCGGCTGGCCGGTCGAGCCATCCCGAGGCCCCCTGGAGGATCTTCCCGATCCTCTTCAAGGCGCGCACGTAGCGGTTGCTGGCCGCCGTCTCGCCGATCCCGAGCACCTGCGCCACCTCGGCGTTGCTCAACTGCTCGAAATGCCTCAGGCAGAGCACCTCGCGGTCGAGCGGCGCGAGGTCGTCGAGCGCGTCCTGGACGCGGGCCTGGAGCTCGGCCCGCTCCGCCGCCCGGCTCGGCGACGTGAGCCCGCCGAGCAGCTGGGCCGCCAGCGAGACGGAACTGGCGTGCGGCATGACGAGGCGGCCCAGCCCGACGTCCCGGCCCGCATCGCGGACCCGGGTGCCCAGGTGCCTCCGGTGCACCGCCTTGAGCCGCACGCCCGTGATGTGGCGGATCCACAGGAATATCGGGATCTCCGGGTTGCGGAGGAATCCCGGCAACGACCGGGCGAACTCGATGTACGCCTCCTGCAGGACGTCCGACGGGTCCACCCGGCCGTGGAGCCGGCGGTCCAGGCGGATCTCGACCATCCGCCGCAGGCGATCCCAATGGTCCATGAAGAGGGAGCCGGCGTCCTGCGCCGTCGCCCGGTCGGTGCCCGGGCGCCGGGACCGAGGCGGTTGCCCGAGGGTCGCGAGTTCGGCGTCATAAGAATAAAGATTGCGCGCCCGACTCATACTTCCACAGCAAATCTCTCGAAATATTTTCAGGAGGGCGGCCGGTCGAGTCGTCGACGACTGGACCGCGCTTCGGAATTCCGCCGAGATCGCCTCCGATGCGGCCTCGTCAACGCCGGAATCCATGCCACCCATCCGGGCTTCGACGAGAGGGGCGCTCCTGCCGCGTTGAATATTCGCGCCTGGGAGTGGACTCGGCCGCCCGGTGCGCAATCCCAGACATAGACGCGGTGGTGTGGGCCGGTCTTCGGCCCCCACGATCCCCCCGGGCGGGGCCGGAGTCCGTCGTGATCACGGGCGGCCCGTCGATTCGCCCGTCCGATCGCCCGGGGCCCGATGCCCGGCCTCGCGGGAGATCGTCCCGACCCCCGGGGGCCGGCGGAAACGCACCGTCGGATGCCCCGGGTGGCCCGGACTGCGTGCAGCCAACTCCTCGAGAAGGACCGTGACATGAAGACATCGATCCCCCTTCGGAGCCCGGCCGCTCGCCGCGCGGCGATGCTCGCCGGCCTGGCCTGCCTGCTCCCGGCCGGCCCGGCGGCGGCCGCGTGGAACCTCACCACGATCTCCTCGTTCGATTACACCAACGGGCGCTCCCGGAATCGGCCGTGACGTTCGACGCGGCCGGCAACCTCTACGGCACGACCATCGGCGGCGGGGCCCACGGGGACGGGACGGCCTTCGAGATCGCCCGGGGCAGCGACTCCATCACGACCCTCGCCTCGTTCAACTCCGCCGACGGACTGAGCCCCTATGGCGGCCTGACGCTCGGCCCGGCCGGCAGCCTGTACGGGACGACTTATCAAGGCGGGGCCGGCGGCGCCGGCACCGTCTTCGAGCTGACGCCCGCATTTGGCGCCGCCTCCGCAGTGACCGAGCCCTCGGCCGGCCTGCTCCTCGGGGCAGCCGGGGCCGTCCTGGGCCTGATCCGCGCGGCGCGGCGGCGGATCGACCGCCCGGCCCGATGATCCGATCCGATTGCCGGCCGCATAACAGCGTCTCCCATACCTTAGCAGGAACTCACTAGCCATGCGGATCTTGATGAGGTCGGCCACGATCCCGATCGCCCTCCTGGCCCTGGCGGGGCCAACCAGCGCCGACCAGCTACCCCTCTTCAACACGGGCGTCGACGCCAGCGGCTCCTTATTGCCCGTCGACGCGACCGATCCGCACTGGACGGTCGTCGCCGGGCCGGTCGTCACGGCGAACCAGCCGGCCTTCATCACGGAGAGCCAGCTCGTCTATGCGCCCAGGAGCCGGGTTCGCGCTGGATCTGGGTCACCCCCTCCGGTTATGGGGGCGCGGTCGATTCCCCTTATACCTTCCGCCTCACGTTCGACCTGACGGGGTTCGACCCGAACACGGCGCGCATCTCGGGGATCTGGGGAGTGGACAATGACGGGCAGATCCGAATGAACGGGATGGACGCCGTCGGTACCGGCACATTCACGCTGGACGACAGCACTCCCTACGAGAGCAACTTCGAGGTGCTCCACGCCTTCACGATCACCGGCGGGTTCGTCGCGGGGATCAACACGCTCGACTTCGTCGCGACGGACGAGGAAAACCCGGGCGCCCTCAATGTGGCCGACGTCGTCGGCACGGCCAGGGCCGGCGCAGTCCCCGAGCCGGCAAGCCTCCTGATGCTCGCGGCCGGCGCGATCGGCGTCCTGGCTTTCGCACGGCGGCGCCGGGTGCCGCCGTTGGCTCTTCTCGGTCTCGCGGGCCGCCCCGCGACCGCTCAGCGAAGGGCTCTCCCCGCGTGTGTTTCCCGGTGAGGCGTGCGCCCCACCGAAGCATTCCCCTCGTCTCCGCACCGAAGGAGTTGCAGCATGTCTCGCTATTCTGCCCTCGGTTGGTTGCAAGCGCAAGCACATCAATCCAGGCGCTCGCCCGGGAAGCGCCGGTCGGAGATCGGCCCCCGTTCGGCGCGCTCTGCGCCTGGACTGGAGGCACTGGAATCCCGCCTGGTCCTCAGCACCTTGACCGTCACGAGCGCCGACGACGACGGCTCGAGCGGGACGCTGCGTGCGCTGATCGGCGCCGCCAGTCCGGGATCCACCATCGTCTTCGACCACCGGCTCGATGGCCGGACGATCGCGCTGAAGCAGGGTGCGCTGGAGGTCACCAAGAGCCTCGATATCGAGGGGCCCGGTGCCGGTCAGTTGACCATCAGTGGCAATGCCGCCGGTCGGGTCTTCGACATCAGCAGCGGGGCGACTGTGACCCTCGCCCGTCTGACCATCGCCGACGGGAAGGCCTCGGTCGGGGGCGGCATCGATAACGCCGGCACGCTGCTGCTCGACCACAGCACCGTGTCCAACAACCAGGCCGTCGGCGGCCTCGGCGGGGGCGGCATCCTCAACGAGGCCGGGGCGATCCTGACCCTCGAACACAGTGCCCTGATCGACAACACGGCGACCGCCGGCTCCGACGCGGTCGATGTCTTCGGCGGCGGCCTGCTCAACGAGGGTTCGGCCATCGTCACCGCCTCGACATTCACCGGCAACCGGGCCCTGGGCGGCGGCGGCTCGTCCTTCTTCGGCGGCAGCGTCGGCGGCGGCCTCGACAACTTCGGCGGCGCCACCGTGACCGTGACCGCCAGCACGTTCGGCGACAACCAGGCGCTCGGCGCCGGCGCGGGCGACTTCGGCATCGGCGGCGCCATCGAGAACAACGCCGGCCTGGACCTGACGCACCCCTCCATCGCGACCGTCAGCGACTCCGTCTTCGTCGGGAACGTGGCCGGTGGGGCGCAGGCGTCGCCGGCAACGGCGGCGCCCTCGACAGCGAGGGCCCCGGAGCGACCATGACGCTCAGCAACTCCACCCTCAAAGACAACCAGTCCGCCGGCGGAGAGGGGGGCTTCGGCGTCGGCGGGGCGATCATGAATTATGCCGACAGCACGTTCACCATCCTCGATAGTAAGCTCGTCGGCAACGTGGCTCGCGGGGGCACACAGTCCACAAACAACGGCGGTGGTATCGACAACCAGACCGCGACCATGGTCCTCACCGGCTCGACGCTCATCGGCAACCAGGCCCTCGGCGGCGCCGGAGGAGATGGCACGAGCAGCAGCACGAGCGGCGAGGCGGTCGGCGGCGGGATCATCAACGTCTTCGGCGCGATGCTGACCGTCGTCGACAGCACGCTCGCCTGGAACCAGGCCGTCGGAGGCGATGGCGGGACCGCCGTGTCCGCCTACCGGCTTACCGGCGGCGCCCTGGGCGGCGGCATTGCCAATGCCTCCGGCTCGACGCTCACCGTACGCGACAGCGCGTTGATCGGCAACCTGGCACGGGGAGGGTCGACCAACGCCGGGCTCGGCGGCACCGCCCTGGGGGGCGGCATCGAGAACAGTCGTTCCGCGACGCTGACACTGGATGACAGTCATCTCGACGGCAACCGGGCCCTGGGCGGCACCGGAGGCAGCGGCTTCCGTGGTGGGTATGGCGTCGGCGGCGGCCTCGACAATTCCGGGAACTCGACCGCCTCGGCCACCGACTCGGTCTTCAGCCGGAATGAGGCCCGGGGCGGCGATGGGGGCTCCGGGGCCGTCGGCGGCAACGGCCTAGGCGGCGGTATCGACGTCGGCTTCTACGCCCTTGTGGGTCTCGTCGACGATTCGGTCCTGACGCTCGGGGATAGCACCCTCGCCCACAATATCGCCAAGGGTGGCGACGGCGGCGACGGCTCCGGAGGCGGCCTCGCCGTCCAGGCCGGCTCGAGCGCCACGGCGAATGACAGCGCAATCATGCACAACGAGGCCGTCGGAGGGGAAAAGGGCGCCTCGGCCGGCGTCGGCAAGGGCATCGGCGGCGGCGTCTACGGCCTCGGGACATTCGCCTTCGACGGCCTCACGGTCATCAAGAAGAATCATGCGTCCACGAGCAACGATGACATCTTCCCTTGACCGCTCGCGAGAAATCGGGACCTCCCGACGAGGCTACGCTTTCTGGAATTCCTTGCACGCGATCCCGCGGTTCTCGAGGGGCCGGTGAGTTTCCGCGGCTCCGCGAGCCGCCCCGCGGGGCATGAACTCGAGGGGGTTGCAAGTCCACGGGCATCATTCGCCCATTACGGCTGAACGCGCGTCCGCGTCGCCGACGAGTTGTCAAGGACTCTCATCGGCTGGGCTTACGAGTCGTCGGCGGACGTGGCGGTCCTCGCCAGCGGCGTCCCCGAGCCGGCGGGCCTCGGCCTGATGGCGCTGGGCGCCGCCGGGGCCCTCGCGCCCCGGCGGGGTCGAACGTCCCCCACTGAGGCACGATTCCGACTCGTTCCACGACGATCCTCCCGACCGAGTCTCCCCGATGGGCGAACGCCTAGCGCGGAAGCGGCCAGACTTCGAGTCCTGGCCCGCCGGTGACGCGAATGCGCCCTCAGAGAGCCATCGCCTGACGTTCTGGAAGGAGGTTTGACTTGGGCAGCGGATCCTCGGTAGATCGCGAGACCACCAACCGGTCGAAATGGACGGGGAGTAAGCCGCCGTGGATCATTCCGCTCCTTGCGCGCTTCGGGCCGCCAAGCCGGAGCAACCTCGGCCGACCATACCGGAGCGCGCTGCTTCGCCAACTCGAACGGTTTCCGATCGGCCGTCGCGGTCAGGTGGCCGGCCGCCGGTCGGAGATGGCTCGATTGCCCCGACGATCGCGTCGTCCGCCGTCGCAGGAATCGCGCGAGTCGGTCGGGTGCAGTGTGCCCTTGAGATCGAACCGAGCGTTGGCCACCCTTAGAGTGGGAAAACCCCTTCGGCCGGACGTGGCGAACGGGCCGATTCTCCGCTCAGGAGGCCCCGAAGGGCCCGGCACGCGACGATTCGGACATCTCGGTGCCGCTCGGGAGTGGCGACGTCGGATGAGACTGCCGCGACACTGGCTTCAACTGGCCGCGCTCTTCGACCACGTGGACGACGTCCTGGCCTGGGTCAAGGATCGTGACGGGCGCTACGGCTGGGTGAACCGGGCGTTCCTCATCAACTACTCCCTCGATGGCCGGCGCGTCGGGGCGGCCCCCGAGCCGGGCGACGTCATCGGCAAGACCGACTATGACTTCTCGCCCGCTTTCCTGGCCGATCAGTTCCGCCTCGATGACGAGTACGTACTCGCGGGCCATCGGATCGTCAACCGGATCGAGCTGGTCGGCCAGCCGGACGGACGGGCCGTCTGGAACGTCACCAACAAGATCCCGCTGGTCGACGACCGGGGGGCGGTCATCGGCACCGCCGGGATCACCCGCCGACTGGCGCTGCCCGGGCAGGCCGACGCCCCGCGGCACGAGTTCGGCCCGGTCCTGGCCCATCTACGCGACCACTACCGGACGCCGATCACGAACCGGCAACTGGCTCGGCTCGCCCACATGTCGGTCCGGGCGTTCGAGCGCAAGTTCCAGGCTAGCTTCCATCTCACGCCCCAGACGTACCTGCGCAAGCTCCGGCTGCGGATGGCGAGCCGCGCCCTGGTCTACACCGGCGAGACCCTGGCGGAGATCGCGTCGGGCTGCGGGTTCTCCGACCAGAGCCACTTCACCCGCGAGTTCCGCCGCCACTTCGGCCGGACGCCCCGCGACTACCGCGAGCACTACGCCCGCGATGCGGGCGACGCCGCTCCCGTTCCAAAACTTGCCGCTGACGATCAAGAGCGGCCCCGCCGGGGCCGCTATAGTCCGGTATATCCGCCCGCCGAGCGGAGCCGGCGACGCCCGGGGACGTCGAGGAGACCGCCCATGATCTCGAGCCGCTTCGTCGCGATCGCGGCCGCCGGGCTGCTCATCGGCGTCGTTGGCCCGGGGCGGCGACGCCCCCGAGTCCGACGGCTTCACGCCCCTCTTCAACGGCAAGGACCTCGCCGGCTGGAAGGTCCCCGACGGCGACAACGGCCACTGGAAGGTCGTCGACGGCGTGATCGACTACGACGCCGGGAGCGAGGCCAAGGGGGACAAGAACCTCTGGACCGAGCGCGAGTATGGCGACTTCGTCCTCCAGCTCGACTGGCGGCTCAAGGAGGCGCCGTTCCTCAACAAGAACATCCCGTACATCCTGCCCGACGGCACCCACGCGAAGGACATCCACGGCAAGGAGCTGAAGCTCCCGCTGCCCGACGCCGATTCCGGCGTCTTCCTCCGCGGCGACGGCGATCTACCAGGTCAACATCTGGTGCTGGCCGATCGGCTCGGGCGAGATGTACAGCATCCGGACCGACCCGCAAGACCCCGCCCGACCTCCGCGCCGCCGTCACGCCCCGGCACCAGGCCGACAAGCCCGTCGGCGAGTGGAACCACTTCGAGATCACGGTCAACGGCAAGACGGTCGACGGTCGTGCTGAACGGGACGACGGTGATCCCCGGGCGCCACGATCCCCGACCTGCCGGCGACGGGGCCGGCTCGCCCTCCAGCACCACGGCTCGAAGAACAAGCGGGGGGAATGGACCGGGCCGCCCAGCCTCGTGCAGTTCCGGAACATCAGATCAAGGAGCTGCCGCCCGGGACCGCGGCGTCCCGCCCGGCCGCCGAGCGCGATCCGGGCCCTGCTCATCACCGGCGGGCACGACCACGACGCCGCGTTCTACTCGCTGTTCGACGGCTACGAGGAGCTCGACCGGCTGCCGGTCGACACCGCCGCGAACGCCTTCAAGAAGGACCTGCGCGGCAAGTACGACGTCATCATCATGTACGACTTCACCCGCGACCTGGACGAGGCCGGCCGGAAGAACCTCCGCGACTTCGTCGAGGCGGGCAAGGGGGTCGTCGTCCTGCATCACGCCCTGCTGAACTACCAGAACTGGACCTGGTGGTCCGAGGAGGTCGTCGGCGGCCGCTATCGCCTCCAGCGCGAGGGCGAGGCCCCGTCGTCGAGCGTCAAGAACGACCAGCAGATCTCCGTCACCCCCGCCGGGCCGCACCCGGTCCTCGACGGGCATCGCGCCGTTCCACATCCTCGACGAGGCGTACAAGAACCTGTAGATGTCGCCGAAGATCCGGCCGCTGCTGACCACCGACAACCCGACGAGCGACACGCAACCTGGCCTGGATCGGCCCGTGCGAGACGTCGCGGGTGGTCGCCATCCAGCTCGGCCACGGCCACTCGGCGTTCGGGCATCCGTCCTACCGGACCCTGGTGCACAACGCCGTCCTCTGGGCGGCCGGGAAGACCAAGTGACGGCCGTCCGACGGTCCGACGACCACGAGAGAGGAATCGCGATGAAGCTGGGACTCTACAGCATCACCTACCTGGGCCTCTGGTACCGCGGCAAGGCGCTCACGCTCCCGCAGATGATCACCCGGGCCAAGGAGTACGGCTACGACGGGATCGAGATCGACGGCAAGCGGCCGCACGGCAACCCGCTCGACTGGCCGACGGCCCGTTGCCGCGAGCTGCGATCGCTCGGCCGACGGCGAGGGGATCGACATCTACGCCGTGGCCGCCAACAACGACTTCAGCAACCCCGTGCCCGAGGTCCGCGAGGCCCAGATCTGCTTCGTCCGCGAGCTGATCCGCATGACGGCCGACCTCGGCGCGCCGACCCTGCGCGTCTTCCTCGCCTGGTGGGGCGTGACGCGGCACCCGCAGCTCGCCACCTACGACATCGCCGAGGGCTACTGGCCGATCGTCCACGAGAAGTTCTCCACCGAGGAGATCTGGGGCTGGTGCCGCGAGGCCCTGGTCGAGTGCGCCCGCTACGCCGGCGACGCCGGGGTGACGCTGGCCCTCCAGAACCACAAGCCGCTCATCAACGATCACGACGACCTCCTGCGGATGGTCCGCGAGGTCGATTCGCCGCACCTGAAGGTCTGCCTCGACGCCCCGCTCATGCCCGACCGGAGCACGGCCGGCATCCGCGAGGGGGCGCGGGCGGTCGGCCCGCTCCAGGTGCTCACGCACTTCGGCGGCGAGTTCGAGCGCCGGCCCGACGGCTCGATCCGCGGCTTCGAGCGCAACGACGGGGTCGTCGGCGAGGACACGAACCGCTACTACGCGCGACTTCGTCCGCTCCATGACCGAGATCGGCTACGACGGCTACATCGGCTACGAGCTCTGCCACCAGCTGCCCGTCGTCGACGGCCAGACGGTCGGCATCGAGTACGCCGACGAGCAGGCCCGGCTCGCCGCCGAGTTCATGCGGGCGATCATCGACGCGGACGTCGGCGAGGCGGTCGGTCGGTGAGTGACGGGAGGCACCGACGATGCGCCATGCGAGGCGTCCTGGTCCTTGGCACTCGTGCTGGCGATCGCCGGCACGGCCGCCGCGCAGGAGAAGAAGCGGCGGCTCCTGGTCATCGGCCAGAGCAAGGGCTATCAGCACGAGTCGATCTCCACCGCGATGGTCACGCTCTACAACCTGGGCCGCGAGCTCGGGGCAGTGGGAGACCGTACTTCCGCACCGACTGCACCGCCATCACCAAGAAGCCGCTGAAGTACGGCGCCAAGAACCTCGAACGACTTCGACGCCGTCGCCTTCTTCACCGACGGCGACCTCGACATGGACGAGTCGCAGAAGGCCGACCTGCTGTCGTTCGTCCGCGACGACGGCAAGGGCTTCATCGGCATCCACAGCGCCGCCATCACGTTCACCTCGCTGGCCCGAGTACGGCGAGATGCTCGGCGGCTACTTCGACGGCCACCCCTGGGGCGACGTTCGACGCCCCCCTGGTCGTCGAGGACCCCGCCTTCCCCGGCATGGGCCACCTCCCCCGCGCGCTTCACGCTCAAGGACGAGATCTACCAGATCAAGGACTTCTCGCGCGACAAGGTCCGCGTGCTGCTGCGGCTCGACGCCGGCAAGGTCGACCTCACCCGCGAAGGGCGTCCACCGCAAGGACGGCGATTTCGCCGTCATCTGGGCCCGCGACTACGGCAAGGGGCGCGTCGCTCTACAACGGCCTGGGCCACTCCGACGAGGTCTGGGACCGGCCCGAGATCCAGACGATGTGGCTGGAGATGGTCCGATGGTCGATGGGCATCGTCCCCGGGGATGCTGCCCCCCGGCCTGCGCCGGGTAAGTGAACCCCGGGCCCGTCGCGTGTCACAACCGGATCGTGGTCGATCTCGTCCGGACACCGTTTGAGGCACGAGTGATCCGCCGTCCCCTAATTCGGGTGGGGTTCCCGTCCTGTTCAGCTCACCTGCCGGACGAGGTCCGGTAGGCGCATTGCGTGCTTCGGTCCGGCGTGCTTACGTCATGATCCGAGGTAGCTCCGGGCGACTATACCGACACGCGCAAGGCACGTGTCGCCGCGGCCACAAGGACGGGGCCGCGCCGCACGCGGGGCCATCCCCGGCTGCGGCCGCGGGCCGTGGCGGGACGATCGGAGTCTGCGCATGTACTGATGAGTCAAATCGATCTAGATCATAGATATCATAATCTTAAAGAATGCCGATCCATAATCTCTCCGCAGTCGCTGACCTCGGTCCCGCATCAAAATGGCGGGACATGGGCGGACTCGCAGCTCGTGAGCCGGTCGGCGGCAACGTCTCGCCCCTCGGTGGGCGTCTGGTCGCACACTCTAATCCTTCGACCGAATCATGTCATACGCTTCCCGGGAATCAACTGCCGCTGACGGTGTCGAGTCAGTAGGATGGCGGCCAGCCGCAAGGAGGCCGCCATGCACGTCGAAGGCCGTGACACTCCCGATCGGTTGGCCGACCTCATCCGCGCCGAGCCCCGGTCCCGGGTCGCACGACGCCTGATGGCAGTCCGGCTCGCGATGCTCGGCCGCACCGCCGGTCAGGTCTCCGCCGAGGTGCTCCTGTCGCAGCGCCAGGTCCGCACCCGGGTGGGCCGCTACAACGCCGGTGGCGCCGACGCCCTGGCCGACCGCGCCGGCCGCGGCCGCAAGGGCCCGCTCTCGGCCGACGACCAACAGCGGCTGAAGGAGCGGCTCCGCGCCGGCCCGACCGAGGCCGATGGGGTCTGCACCCTCCGCGGCGAGGACATCCGCCGCATCCTCCGCGACGAGTTCGGCGTCGTCCGCTCGCTCCAGGCGACCTACGACCTGCTCCATCGCCTCGGGTTCGAGCCGCTGCGGCCCCGGCCCCGCCACCCCGGGGCTGACCCGGCCGCGCAGGCCGATTTCAAAAAAGCCTCCCCGATCGGGTCGCCGAGGTCGCCGCGGCCCGGCCCGGCGAGCACGTCGAGGTCTGGTTCGAGGACGAGGCCCGATTCGGCCAGAAGGGGACGCTGACGACGATCTGGGCCGAGCGCGGCACGCGGCCGACGGCCCCGAAGCAGACCGCCTACGGCAACCTGCACGTCCTGACGGCCGTCTGCCCGGCCAGCGGGCGGGCCGAGGGCCTGATCGCCCCGCGGCTCAACGCCGCCGTGGTCCAGGTGTTCCTGGACGGGCTCTCGGCGACGATCCCCGCCGGGACGCACGTGGTCCTCGTCTGGGACGGGGCCGGCTACCACGTGGCCGGTGCGCTGCGGGTGCCGTCGAACCTGACGGCCGTCGGCCTGCCGCCGTACTCGCCTGAGCTGAACCCGGTCGAGCGGCTCTGGCTGTATCTGCGGCAGCACCACTGGTCGAACCGGGTCTACGAGGATGTCGACGCGGTCGAGGACGCGGCGATGTCCGGGTGGCGTGCGGCCTGCCTGGACCCGGACAAGGTCAAGAGCATCTGCCGATGTGAGTACCTCGACCCAGGAAGTTGATTCCTGGGAACCGTATCATTGATCATTTATAAGAACATCTATTTGGAATAGAAGCTGCACAGAGCCGGCCCATCGTCGTCAGCCCGGCGGCAGCACGGTGCCGATCCGCTGGCTCACGGCCTGGTCATCCAACTGGCTGACCGTCGGGTTCCCGGTGATGTCGCCGAATAGCGTCGCCGGGATCTCGGCCATCCACTGCTCGTCGACGATCGTCAGGTCCTGCTCGTCGACCACTCCGTCGTCGTTGACGTCCCCGGGCAGCACCGGCAGCACTCCGCTGAACGCGGCGATCGACGTGTTGCCGATCGCGATCGTCACCAGGTCGGCCGTGTTGATCGGCGAGGCCAGCGTGATCGTGTAGGTCATCCCCGAGCCGACGACGGTTACCGCACCGTAATCGGCCCCGATGGCGCTGGTGATCGTCACGTCGCCCGGCGCGAGCGGCACGCTGGAGTTGAAGGTGAGCGTGATCTGATCGATTCCCAGCCAGGGCAGGTCGTTCGTGCGACCGGCCGGGAGGATCGGGCCGTCGGGAGTCGAGGGCAGGTTCAGCGGGGCCATTCCCGATGTGCCCCAGGACACCGACAGGCCGCTGACCGCCGCCGGCTGGATCGAGAACGTCACCAAGGCCGAGGCGGTCCCGTAGTCGGGGCTGCCGGGGAAGGAGGCCACGACCGTGTAGGTCCCCACGGCCGATGGTGCCCCGGGCAGGGGAGTTCCGGTCGCCGTGCTCCCCGCGTAATACGTCAACGATGGGTTGACGCCCTCCAGGCTGGTCGCCGCGACGCCATCAACGCCCGTCACCGTCGCCGTGGCCGGGAACGCGGCCCCGTTGGACACGCCGCCCGCATCGCCGACGCTCACCGTCGGCGTGGCCGGGGTGATGGAGAATGTGGTCTGGGCCGACCCGCTGCTGTAATCGGCGTCGCTGCTGGCGAAGTCGGCGACGACCGTGTACTCGCCGACACCGGCCGGCGGGGTCGATCCCAGGTTGGTCCCGCCGGTGCCCGCCCCGTCATAGTAGGTGAAGCCGAAGCCGCCGGCGACGGGCGTGACGCCGTCGACACCCACGGCCGTGGCGGTCGCCGGGAAGGGATTACCGTCGAATGTCCCGCCGGCGTCGCTGACGGCCACCGTCGGCGCGGCCTGGTTGATGGAGAAGGTGGTCGAGACTTGCACGAGGGCGTAGTTCGGGTCGGCGCTGAAGAAGGTGGCGAGAACCGTGTAGGTGCCGACGCCGATAGGTCCGCTGAATCCCAGGAGGGTCCCTAGTACTACAGTTGTAACTAATCCGGCGGCTCTGCGCCGCGTTTCTTGTAATGGCATCGTCTGGCGAACGCCTGGTGGGCCCTCCGCCACTCCGACCAATCCAGGACCTCCTCGACCTCCGGCAAGCGGACCCACAGCAGGCGGACCAGCAGCCGGCGCGCCTCCGGCGCCGTCACCGCGATCAGCTCCGGCCCGGCGCCCGACTTTTTTCGGCGGCCCGTCGGCCAGCCTCCGCACCGCCGCCAGGACGGCGTGCGCCAGCAGCGAGAGGGTGACGTGGCGGTGCCAGCCCGTCCAGCTCCGCACCTCGTAGTCGGCCAGCCCGGCCTCCTGCTTCGCCGCCTCGAAGGCCCCCTCGACCGACCATCTCGCCCCGGCGACCCGGGCCAGCCGGGTCAGGGGCGTGCGGGCCGGCCCGGCCGCGACGTAGTACGCCAGCTCCTCGCGGTCGTCGAGGCCCTTGCGGATCAGCAGCCAGCGCCGCCACGCCGGCCCGAGGTCGTGGTTGATCTCCATCCACGCCCAGGCGTACACCCGCGGCCCCTTGCTCCCGGCCGCGACGGCGACCTTGCGCCAGGCCCGCGCCGGCAGCGCCTCCGATAGGGCGGCGACCGTGGACTGGCGCGGGCCCGCCCAGACGTACTGGTTGGCCCGGACGGCCAGCACGTACTGCCGCCGCTGTTCCTCCAGCCACCGCCGCAGCTCCCAGGCGCCGTAGACCTCGTCGCCGGTGACCCACGCCGCCGGCACCCCGGCGGCGAAAGCCCGCTCGAGCATCTGCTTGGCCAGCCGGATCTTCGTAGCGAAGGCCGTCCCTTCGGGGATGCCGGCCGCCTCGCACCGTTTCGGGTCGCTGGTCCACTCCTCGGGCAGGTACAGGGCGCGGTCGAGGAACGCGGCGCCGTGGCGCGAGGCGTAGGCGAGGAAGACGCCGACCTGGGCGTTCTCGATCCGGCCGGCGGTCCCGGTGTACTGGCGGGCGACGCCGGCCGACTTGGCGCCCTTCTTGAGGAAGCCGGTCTCGTCGAGGATCAGGACCGCGTCGGGGTCGCCGAGCGATTCGACGACGTACGCACGGAGGTCGTCGCGGACCGAGTCCGGATCCCAGTCGGCGCGGCCCATGAGGTACTGGACGCCGTAGGGGTCGCCGTCGCCGATCTGCTCGGCGACCTGCCAGGCGTTCTTCCGCTGCACCGGCCCGAGGAGGCCGACGAGGTAGGCCCGGACCCGGTCGCGTGTCTCGCTGCGCGGGAAGCGGGCCCCGATCCGGCGCGCCACCTCGTCGAGCTGCTTCCCCCACTCCTGGACGTCCTCGGGGCGGACGGCAGACCCGGTGCTGGCCATGGCGACCCTCCCTGGGTTCCACGGCCAGACCATCAGCCTCCGGAGATAGTTACAACTGTAGTACTAGGAAAACGAGCGGACGGGCGCTCCCCGGACCGCTGGGGAGCCGCCCGCCGGGCCCAGTCATCGCCGAGCTCCGGGCCCGGCTCCGCGCCGGGGCCACGCCCGCCCGGGCGGCGGGCGATCACCGCCGCCCATCGCCGTGCCGGCCGGGACGACCGCCCGGACCGCGGCGGGGCCCACGGCCTGCCCCACGGCGGATGGCCGGCCGCCGGGCCGTCCCGCGAGGGCACCGGACGCCCGCCCGGCTCCCCGGCCTTCACCGGCGGCGGTCGCCCGATCGGCCGGCGATGGGCGGCGGGCGGCGCAGCCCGACGACAGGGCGGGCGGCGCCCCCGGGGCCGCGCCTTCGGTGTCAGCGGGCGCTCAAACCCAGCCACCGAGGGCGCTTGAAAACCAGCCATTTTGAGGAGACCCAGATGAGCCGGGTAGGCTCCGGGGCAACGACGCTGCCCCGGGAGGCCCACCATGGCGAATCTGCTCAAGATGGCCATCAGCGAGACCATCCGTACACTGCACCGGCGCGGCTGGTCCCAGCGTCGCATCGCCGACGAGCTGGGCGTCAACCGCGAGACCGTCGCACGGCACCTGCGGCTCCCTGAGCCGGGCCCAAAACCAGCCAATGCGCCCGCCGGT
>CAWFXY010000039.1:0-19123 GCA_963819805.1 uncultured Planctomycetota bacterium
TAGAGCGGTTCACGTTTGACCGTAGCGGTATCCGCACGAGCGGAACCAGCCGAGGATATCGCGATCTGTGACCGTCCGCAGCCCGTCGCCGATCGCCTCGATCAGCTCGGGGATCGTCCGCCGGGCGGCCGAGCGGAGGTACTCCTTCAGCTTCGAGAACATCTTCTCGATCGGGTTGAGGTCCGGGCTGTACGCCGGCAGGTAGCGCACCCCCGCCCCGACGGCGGCCAGGGCCGCGGCCACCTCGGCCCGCTTGTGGCTGGAGAGGTTGTCCATCACCACCACGTCGCCGGGGCGCAGGGCCGGGGCGAGGACCCGCTCGACGTAGGTCTCGAAGGCCATCGCGTCGACGGCGCCGTCCAGGACCAGGCAGCCGCCGACGCCGCCGAGCCGCACGGCCGCGGCGAGCGTCATCACCTTCCAGTGGCCGTGCGGCACCGGGCCGTCGACCCGCCGGCCCCGCGGTGCCCGGCCGTAGCGGCGGGTCATCGCGGTCGTGGTGCCGCTCTCGTCGACGAAGACCAGCCGCGCCGGGTCGACCCCGGCGAACTCGGCGCGCCAGGCCCGGCGCTCGGCCTTCAGCTCGGGCCGGTCCTGCTCGGCGGCCCTCAGCGACTTTTTTTCCGCGTGATGCCCAGCCGCCGCAGCGCCCGGTCGGTCGCCGAGGTGCTGCAGGCGACGCCGGCGGCCTCGGCCAGCTCCACGAGCGTAGCCCCGGGGTCGGCCTCGACCGCCCGGCGGAGTCGCTCGGCCGACTCGGCGTCGAAGGCCGGCGGCTGGCCGCCGCCGCGGGCCCTCGGCGCGATCGATCCGGTCTCGCGGCGCCGCTGGAGCAGGCGGCGGATCCAGCTCTGGCTGACCGAGAACCGCTCGGCGACCTCGGCCCGGGTGTCGACGCCCTCATCGCACGCCGCGACGACCCTCTCCCTCAGGCCCATCGAATAGGTGCCCATCCTCCGTGCCCTCCTCGGGTAGAGGATCGGGCAAACATCCGCTACGTTCAAGGGAGAACCGCTCTAATTGTCGCTGGCCGGGAGAAATGATTGTCGCCAATCACGAGGTCTACCCGCGCGATCTCTATGTCGGCATGGTGACCTTCGCCGATCCTTCAAAGCCTATTCCGCCCGGGCAGAGAAAATCGGTTTTACAGAAGTACCGGGGCCTCGGTCTGCTCGGCGAATTTGTCAGGCGGCTTGAGGCATGCACTATGCGCGCGGATGCGAGAATATCACACTTGTGGCGAATGAATCCAGCCGGCTCTCCCGCAGCTTACGTGACTTGCAAGGCCTCTCTTCGTAGCGGCGAACGCGGCCCGTCGCCGAGTTTCAGGCCGCCTGCAACACGCGAGCCCTCAGCAGGTCGAAGCGGGCCCGGCCGTACATCGCCCGCTTGACGCCTTGATTGCTGCGACATGATGCCTCCATTGTCACAGGCCGTTGCTCGGTCCGACTCGGATCTCGAGCCTGTATCTGTCAGTCACTGCACACTTTCTTGTTTCGCAGTCGCCTCGGCGTCTGTCAACTCCACCGGGTACGGATGCCGTAACCCGCTGGCCCGACCGCCGGCCAACTGTTTGAGGCGGCTCTTCTCCGCCTCGTCCGCCCAGACGACCCAGCGGAGCACCACCGCTTCCACCTTCCGCGCCTCGACCCAGCCCCGTTTACACCACGCCATCAGCGTCGGGATCGGGATCGCCAATTCCTCGGCCAGGTCCGTCATCCACGCCTCGTGACGCTCCAGCCGCGGCGCGTCGGCCGGGAGTGCGGAACGACGCGCACGAAGCCCGAACCGGCAGACGATCTGCCGGATCCGGTCCGCCGTGAACCGCTGATCTCCCTCTCGGCGACCGGAACCCTTCCGCGTTCAACCGGCTCGCGATCAGCCCCGAACGCTGTCCGGCCGCCATCAGCTCGCGAATTCGCTCCAGGAGCCGGGGGAATTCGCCCAACCGTTCGTACGTGTGGACGGGCCGGACCGACTCGTGTCGGCTGACTCCCCCGCCGACCCAGCGAATCGTCAACCGCGTGGCTTCCGAATGCTCGGTGGCCTCGATCTCGACCCCCTCGACCAGGTGACGCAGGATCGCCTGGCGATCCGCCGGGCCGGCGATCGCCCACAGCGCGGGGATGTCCGCGGCCAGGGCCGTGATTCGCTCCCGATCCGCGCCGGTGAGCTCCCGAGGGCATCCCGATCGGGATCGCGCGAACTCTTCCTGCAGGCGCGTTCGGCACGCAGGGCTTCCTCCCAGCGGCGTTCCAGATCCCGCGCCACAAGCCGATTCTCCGGCTCCGCCGCGTCGTACTGGCGATGCGCCCGCTCGGTCTGGTAACGCGCCCGCTCCAGTCTCAATTGCCAGTCCCTGTCCCGTTGATCGGCCTCGTGCTGCAGGCCAGCGGCCGCCGTCAGGCTCAGCTCCAACGCCGCCGGGGCCAACGCGGCCAGGAGTTGTTGGCTCACCACCGCGTCGATCGCCCGCGCGGAGACGCTGGGACACCGCGGCCGGTCGGGTCGCGGCGGGTCGTTCCGGTGGCAGACGTAGCGCGGGGACTCCGGCCGGCCGCGATACAACACGTGCATCCGCCAACCGCAACGGGCGCACCTGGCCAACCCGCCGAGCAGGGCCGACCCGTGGCGCGGTGCCCCCGACGTCTCGAACGAGGACCGGTTCTGCCGGAGCCGCTCCTGATTGTACGCGTATTCCTCCCATGATATGTAAGCCGGGAGCATGTCGTGAAGGAGGACGGCCCATTCGTCCATCGGCACGCGTACCCGGCCCGAGAGGGGTCGGCCGGGTACCTTCCGCCGCGGGTCCGATCGCGAGCGGCCGTAGCAGTACGCCCCGGCATAGATCGGATGCCTCAGGACGTTGTACACCGTGGCGGGGACCGGCTCGCGCCACTCGATCCGGCCGCGATTCGCCCCGCCGCGGGCGCGGATCGGCAGCCGGATGCCGTCCCGGATGAGTTGTACCAGGACCTGACGGACGCTCCCCCGCGCGGCGAACGTGTCGAAGATCCGCCGGACCACGCCTTGCACCTGCTCGTCGGGGTCGAGCATCATCTCGCCCGAGAGGCCGCGCACGTAGCCGATCGGGGCCGACGAGAACAACTCGCCCCGGGCCGCCTTGTTCCGCTTCCCCTGGTCGAGCCGATTCCGCATGACGTGGAGCTCCGCCTCGGACATCATGCCGCTGAGGCCCAGCATCATCCGGTCGGCGTGCTGACCCGGGTCGTACAGCCCGTCGTGATCGGCGATCAAGACCCCGAAGACGGACGCGAGCTCGAGCAACTGGTACCAGTCCTTGCACGAGCGGGCCAGCCGGCTGGTCTCCGAGCCGAGGATCAGCCCGACGTGGTCGAGCCCGACCTCGGCCAGGAGCCGCTGGAAGCCGGCGCGGTCGGCGGCCGTGCGGCCGCTGAGGCCGAGGTCGTCGTCGATCACGACGACGCGATCCGATCGCCAGCCCAGGGCCTCGGCGCGGGCGGCGAGCTGGTACTGGCGGTCGGTCGACTCCCGGTTCTCGAGGACCTGCTTGGGAGTGGACTGGCGGACGTAGACCACGGCCAGCCGGTCGAGGTGGTGGGGTCGGATCTTTCCCGCGGCGGGATCGGATACGGGGTTATTCATGACCGGCCCCCGGCGGGGCGGCGAGTCGGAGGCGACGTGCGACGAGCTCGCGAAGTCGCCGCAGGAGTTGCCGGCGGTGGGGTTCGGGCAGCGTGGCCCAGAGTTGATCCGGTCGAACCCGGATCGGCGTCGTCAGCGGGCGGGGGGGCGCTGGGGGTTGTGGGGGCGTGGCATGGGGATCCTCCCGGTTCGGCCGGCCGGCGTCGGCGGACCCAGTCGACCAGCGCCAGGTACGCCGTCCACGGCACGACCGGCAGTGTATCCGGCGAGCGAGGGGCTGTGACAATCGGGGTAGTCTGTTGCGACGATCTTCAGCCGGTTCACGTGACCCTCGACCGGCCCGTTGCTCCACTCGACCGTCAACGCCGCGCCCGCACCGCCGCCTCGTCCTGTCGCAACCTTCGGGCGAACGACCGCAGCCCGGCGGCCGAGGAGCCGCCGGCTGCGGAGAGCCAGTCGGCCAGCCCTTCCGCGTCTCGACCGCGGATCAGGGCGGCGAACCGCTCGGCCAGGTCGATCGCAGACCCGATCGCGGCATCGCCCGCCCGCAAGGCCTCCAGGTGGCCCCGATCCTCGGCCGATCGGTCGGCGGGCCGTGACACGACCAGAGACCGCCAGGCGGCGGGCCGACGGGACCTCGGCCCGCGGCGGAGGCGCGGGCGGGGTCGTACTCCTCGGCATGCCCATCTCTCGCTCCAGCCGTCGGACATAGTCGCGGACCGCGGTCCTGCCGCCGCGATAGCCCAGGGCCTCGAGCTCGCGGCGGATCTGGCAGCGCTTCCGGCATCCCTCCGAGAGCCGCCGTCGGATGTAGGCCTCGAACGGGTCCAAGGCGCTCGGCCCGCGCCGCCCTGGACACCAGTCCGGGCAGGCGTCCGATCGGACGTAGCGCTCGACGGTCCGGTAGTGCAGGCCCAGCGCCGCGGCGATGCCGCGGATCGAGTGCCCCTCGCCGTGCATCCGCCTGACCTCGTCGAACCGCTCCTGTCGCCGGGCCCGGGCCGCCGAGTCGCGGGAATCGGTCGGATGTTCCGATGTATCTCCCGCCGCCGGACCGGCCGTGCCGCCCTCGCTCGCCGGCGCCAGGAGTTCGCGGATCGCTTTCGACCGCTGCTGGAGGGCCCGCTCGAGGACGTCGCGCATGTTGCTGAGCAGGTGCCAGCGGTCGGCCACTTGCATCGCGCCAGGCGCGGCTTCGTTGGCCGCCTGGGCGTAGGCCGAGGCCCGATCCCGCGTGATGACCTCGACGCCCGGGTGGGCCCGCAGCCAGGCCGCCAGCGTGGCCGCCTCGCGGTCCGGGAGCAGGTCGACGACGCGGCGGCGCTCGAGGTCGACCAGGATCGTGCCGTAGGTCCGGCCCCTGCGGAACGCGAAGTCGTCGACGCCCAGGACGCGCGGCGACGGGGTCGATCCGGCGTCGGATCTGTCGCGGACGCGGCGCAGCAGCGTGTCCGGGCTTGTGGGCATGGCCAGCCGACCGGCGAGCCGTGCCCCGGGCTCGCCGCCCAGGGCGAAGCCGATCGACCGGTGCGCCGCGGCCAGCCGGGTCGTCGTCTGCGCGTACGGGGCGACGGCCGGGAGCCGCTCGGTGAAGGTCCGCTTGGGGCACGCCGCGTTGCGGCACTGGAACCGGCGGACGGCGAGGCGCAGGACCACCCGCCGACCCTGCCAGGGCAGGTCGGCGACGGTGCGAGTGTAGCGGCCATGGACGTGCTCGGACGGTGCCCCGCACCCGGGGCATTCGGCGACCGACGATGTGGGCTCGGCCACGATGGCGACGATGCCCGGGGCGATGGCGAGCTCTCGGACACGGAGCCCGGAGCCGGGCGGGAGGAGGTCGTGGACGTCCATGATGGCGAATCCTGGATGGCCGGGGAGAGCCAGGTAGACCCCGGTCATCCTAACGGACGCTCATCACGAACTCCGCGGGAGAACCACTTTTCCGCCGCCGTTCACAGCTCGGCGATGACTGGGCCCGGCGGGCGGCTCCCCAGCGGTCCGGGGGAGTCGCCCGTCCGCTCGTTTTCCTAGCCCCCTACGGGGATCGCGGCGGCGAGACGCTCGAGTGCCCACGCCGACGGCCTCGCCGGGCGGGCGGCCCGCGGACCGGGCGGGGCATTTCGCGGGCCGGACCCCGGCCCGGCGGACGCACGAGGACGCCCGCTTGTGACGCCTTCAAACCCCGAAGCCGCTCGCCCGGCGCACGCCCGCGCGACGCGGGGCCGCCCGTCGCCGTCGCGCCCCACATCGTCCTCGGCCCCTGGGCCGGAGCCGGCGGAGCACGTCGCTCCCGGGCGCCCGGGCTCTCGCGCCGGTGCGGCCCGGGGCGGGCTCTCGCGACGTGCAGAGGCCGACGCTCGCCCGCGGGCCCGTGGCGGATCGCTGCCGGCCCGATCGCAGGTCCGCCCCCCCGGCGGAGGGCCCCGGCGGGCGACGACCAGCGCGGTCAGGCAACCCAGTACGAGCCGATCTGAACAGGGCCGGTCCTGCGCGCCGGGATGCCCCGGGACGGTCCCGATTGGCGGCGGGGAGGGCGAAGAGGACGACCTCACGCGCCATGCCCGCCGGCTCGACGCCTTCCCCGACCCCCGCGGCGGACGCGGCGGCGCCGCCCGCTGCCTCGCCCCCGGCGACCCCGAGCGGGCCCGCGACTTCCTGATTCCGTACCGGGACCGCATCCTGCATGCGACCGGGACCGGGCGTTCTTCTCGGGCGACACCGCGATGGATTACGAGGGCCGGCCGGCGCGGGGGCTTGCGTCGCCCGGGCCGGTCCTGCGGAAGATCTCCCGCGAGGACGCCGGGCGCCGGCCGCCCGACCACACTTCGGCGCTCGAAGTCCCGCAGGACTTCGATTGACTTGGTTTTTCCTCATATGTTCGCGTTACGCCAGACCGCGGGACGGCGGCGCCCCGAGGCCGTCGATCGGAAGACGACCGCTGCTCTCCGCCGTGCTTGATCCGCCGCGGCATGCCCGCGATGATGGCGCCGCGGCCCGACAGCCCCGAGCCCGCGAGAGTCAGACCCGTGACCGACCGCCCCGCCGATCGCCGATCTCTCCTCGCGTGGGCGCTGTTCGGCTCGTGCCTGGTGGCGGCCTCGCCCCGGCCGGCCGACGACGGCCCGGCGAGGGCCTTCCGCGCCGGCGCGGCCGCCGTGGACGTCACGCCGCCCCGGTTCCCGATCTCGATGAATGGCCAGATGGCCGACCAGGTCGCACGCTCGGCCTCCGACCGGCTCCACGCTGCGCTGCCTCGTCCTCGACGACGGCGACACGGAGGTCGCGATCGTCGTGGTCGACAGCTGCATGATCCCCCGGCCGCTCTTCGACGAGGCCAAGGCACGCGCGAGCGAGTCGACCGGGATCCCCGCCGACCGGATGATGATGTCGGCCACGCACACCCACACCGCGCCGGCCGTCATGGGCACCTTCCAGACCGAGCCCGACGCGGACTACGTGCGGTTCCTCGCGGGGAAGATCGCCGAGGCAGTGGCGCGGGCCCACGCCGGGCGGATCCCGGCGCGGGCCGGCTGGGCGGTCGGGCGCGACCCCTCGCAGGTCTTCTGCCGCCGCTGGCTCATGAGGCCGGGGACGGCCCAGGCCAACCCCTTCGGCGGCACGCGCGACGACCGGGCGCAGATGCACCCCGGGTATCAGAACCCGAATGCCATCGCGCCCACCGGCCCGGTCGACCCGGACCTCTCGCTGCTGGCGGTCCGGGCGGTCGACGGCCGGCCGATCGCGCTACTGGCCAACTACGGGATGCACTACGCCGGCTACGGCATCCCGCCCGGCACGGCGTCGGCCGACTACTTCGGCCGGTTCGCGGCGAAGGTCGAGGCGGCCGCCGGGGCCGGCGCCGGGGGTGCCCCGTTCGTCGCCATCCTGTCGAACGGCCCGTGCGCCGCGACCCACTGCTACGACTACAGCAAGCCGCGAAAGGACGTGACGATCGAGACCGTCTCCGACAGCGTGGCGAAGGTGGCGCTGGAGACGTACCGGACGATCGAGTTCCGCGACCGGGTCCCCCTCCGGATGGCGGAGCGGCGGCTCCGGGTCGGCCTCCGGCTGCCCGACGCCGCCGAGGTCGCCCGCGCGGGAGGTGCTCGATCGGGCGAAGGGCCGGGCCCTGAAGGGGCTGGAGGAGATCTACGCCCGCGAGACGGTCCTCCTGGGCGAGGGCCCGCGCGACGCCGAGCTGGTGCTGCAGGCGCTGCGGGTCGGCGATCTGGGGATCGGCGCGATCCCGAACGAGGTGTACGCCGAGACGGGCCTGGAGATCAAGCGGCGGAGCCCGCTGCGGCCGACCTTCGTGGTCGAGCTGGCCAACGGCGCGACGGGCTACATCCCGCCGCCGGGGCAGCACGCCCTGGGCGGCTACACGACCTGGCGGGCGCGGTCGAGCTGCCTGGAGGTCGGGGCCGAGCCGAAGATCCGCGACGCGGTGATCGGGCTCCTCGAGGCGGTCGCCCGATGACGGCCCGGCGCGATCGCGCCGCGGCGACGCCGAGGACGTGCGCGTCCGGACGGGGCCGTCGCTGAGGTGGACTTCGGCGGGTCCCCGATCCCCGCGGCGACGGATCGAAGCGTGTTTTGGGGAGACGTCGCCCGGTGGCGGACGGCGAACACCGGCGCAGTCCGCGATAAAACTGGCCGAGAGAGCGTCGGCATCGCGGACCGAGGCGCGCTATGCAAAGCCGTCGACTGACGAGCGGGGTTCTGTGCCGAATCCTGCTTGCGCCCCTCGGTGAGGCGAGTGCAGGCCGGACCGTCATAATCGCGGCTGCACCAATTTAGGTAAGGCACGACCTTGAATGGGTAGGACACGGCGCCTTACATCAACACTCTTCGGAACAGAAAGGCTTCTTCGTCTCGAGAGGGCGCTACTCCAACCGGACCGTACTTCCACCAGCCGGGCATCGCCGCCCTCGCGCCCGGGAGCTACAATCAGCCTTCATGAGCGAGCTCACCCAGATCCTGCACGCCATCGCCGAAGGCGACCCGGACGCCGCCAGCCAGCTCCTGCCGCTGGTCTACGACGAGCTGCGCAACTGGCCGCACAGAAGCTTGCCCGCGAGACGCCGGGGCAGACGCTCCAGCCCACGGCCCTGGTCCACGAGGCCTACCTGCGGCTGGTCGGCGAGAGCGAAGAACAGCACTGGGACAGCCGCGGGCACTTCTTCGCGGCCGCCGCCGAGGCGATGCGCCGCATCCTGGTCGAAAACGCCCGTCACAAGGCCAGCCTCAAGCGCGGCGGTGACCGGGACCGCATGGACGATGGCCGAGAGCCTGCTGGCCGCCCCCGAACTCCGCGAGGACCTGGTGGCCCTGGACGAGGCCCTGACCAAGCTGGCCGCGACCGACAAGCAGGCCGCGGAACTGGTGCAGCTCCGCTACTTCGCGGGACTGTCGCTTCGGGAGATCGCCGACGTCCTGGGCGTTTCTCCGCGCACGGCCGATCGCTTGTGGGCGTACGCCCGGGCCTGGCTGCACCAGGAGATCGAGGGCGGCTAATTCCCGGACGTCCGGAATTCCGTGGCGTGATTTCGACCCGGATTTCGCATTGATAGAGAATCCAATGGGGCGACTGCGCCCCGCTAGCCGGGCGAGGGAGCCATGACCGAGCGCGAGATCTTTCTGGCCGCGCTGGAAAAGGACGACCCGACCGAACGGGCGGCCTACCTGGACGAGGCCTGCCGGCGCCGACGCCTCGTTACGCCAGCGGATCGAGGCCCTGCTCCACTCGCACGAGCGGGACGCGACTTCCTGAATCAGCCGGTCGTCGAGCAGCTGGCGAGTCAAGGCGGCGGGCTGGACTTCCTGGCCCCGTCCCGAAAGCCGGGCTCGCTCGGCCGGCTCGGCCATTACGAGGTGCTGGAGGTCGTCGGCCAGGGCGGCATGGGGATCGTGTTCCGGGCGCTCGACGACAAGCTGCACCGCGTCGTCGCCATCAAGGTGCTGGCGCCCCAGCTGGCGACGAGCAGCGCGGCCCGCCAGCGCTTCGTGCGCGAGGCCCAGGCCGCCGCCGCCGTCACGCCACGACAACGTCGTCGCCATCCACGCCGTCGAGGATGCCGGGCCGGTGCCCTACCTGGTCATGCAGTTCATCGACGGCCCGACGCTCCAGCAGAAGCTCGACCGCGACGGGGCCGCTGTCGCTGAAGGAGATCCTGCGCATCGGCCTGCAGATCGCGGCGGGGCTGGCGGCGGCCCACGAGCAGGGCCTGGTCCACCGCGACGTCAAGCCGGCCAACATCCTGCTGGAGAACGGCGTCGAGCGCGTCAAGATCACCGACTTCGGCCTGGCCCGCGCCGTCGACGACGCCAGCCTGACGCAGTCGGGCGTGGTCGCCGGCACGCCGATGTACATGTCGCCGGAGCAGGCCGAGGGCGAGCCCGTCGACCTCCGCTCCGACCTGTTCAGCCTGGGCAGCGTGCTGTACGCGCTGTGTACCGGCCGGCCGCCGTTCCGCGCGCCCAGCACCGTGGCCGTGCTCAAGCGGGTCTGCGAGGAGACGCCGCGGCCGATCCGCGAGATCAACCCGGACTTGCCGGCCTGGCTGGAGCAGCTCGTGACCCGGCTGCACGCCAAGAACCCGGCCGACCGCGTGCGCCTCGGCGCAGGAAGTGGCCGACCTGCTGGCCCGGCGCCTGGCGGAGCTGCAACAGGGCCGGGCGCCGTCCGCCCGGCCGCCGTCGCGAAGCCGCCGCGGGCGAACGCAGCGGTCCCGCCGCCGCGCCGGCTCGCGGCGGCGGCCGCGGTGGTCCTCCTGCGCTGCTCGCCGGCCTGGGACTGGGCGAGGCGACGGGGGTCACGAACGTGCGGGGCACGGTCATCCGCCTGTTCTCCGGCGAGGGCACGCTCGTCGTGGAGGTGGACGACCCCGGCGTCAGCGTGTCGCTGGACGGCGAGGAGCTGGTCATCCGCGGGGCCGGAGCGCGGGAGATCCGCCTGACGCCCGGCCAGTACCAGGTGCAGGCGACGAAGGACGGCAAGCTCCTCCGCCGGGAGCTGGTCACGGTGACGAACGGTGCGCCGGGAGGTGGTGCGGATCAGCCGCGAGCCGACATCGGCGGAGGTCGTCACCGCCGAGGCCGCCGCGTGGGAGCGGCACACGGCTACCCTGCCCGCCGAGGAGCAGGTCAATGCGGTCGCGGCCCGGCTGAAGGAGCTGAACCCGGCCTTCGACGGTAAGCTGACGCACACCATCGAGAGCGGGGTCGTGACCGCGCTGAAGTTCTCGTCGGACCACGTCACGAACATCGCGCCGGTGCGCGCACTGTCACAGCTCGCAAACCTCGACTGTCATGGCAGCCACCCGAGCCATGGACAGTTGGCCGACCTGTCGCCGCTGAAGGGGATGTCCCTGAAGACCTTCTTCTGCTACGAGACTGCCGTGTCCGACCTGTCGCCACTGAGGGGGATGCCGCTCGTCTATCTTCATTGCAGCCGTTCGCGGGTGTCGGACCTGTCGCCGCTGCGAGGGATGTCCTTGCGCAGTCTCGAGGCGGAGATTCTCCCGGTCGTCGACCTCGCGCCCTTGCGAGGGATGCCGCTGATGCACCTTGGCCTGTATCAGTCCCGTGGGGTGACGGACCTCTCGCCGCTGAGGGGGATGCCGCTCGTCTATCTGAATCTGGGCGAACTGGCTGTATCCGACCTGTCGGTGATCGAGGGAATGACGACGCTGAAATCGTTGGTTCTGGACTACACCCACGTCAATGATCTGTCGGTGTTGAAGGGCCTGCCGCTCGAGTCGCTGCGGATCATTCACGCGCCCGTGACCGACCTGACCCCGTTGAAGGGGATGCCGCTCCGAAAGCTCGCCATCGAGTTCCAGGCCGAGCGCGACGCCGACGTCCTCCGCTCCCTCGCGGGCCTCCAGCAGATCAACGATCGGCCGGCCGGGGAGTTCTTGGACTCGCAGAGGAAATAGCGGTCCGCCGGGGATGCTCCGGACCGCCCGCCCGACGATCGGCGCATGACAGATCGGCAGAAGCGACGTCGCTTTCTCGGTGGTGTCTCAGTTTGGGTCGGGGGCTCGGGTCCGGGTCGCCGTAATGGCCCGTCGGCTCCGCGGGGCGGCGCCGATCGCACCCCGCGGAGTCGAATTACCGACCGAAGCCAATTTTCCGCAAATCATTGGAAATTCAGAAGTTAAGCGCGGTTTTCCCGGATCGGCTGGCCGGCCCGGAAATCCGATTCAAATTCGATGATGATATCGATTTACGGCGAATTGGCTTTGGCCGACGCGGCGGCACCGGCCGGGGTCGGTTCCGGGCACCCCGGACCCGAGATCCAGGTCAAACTGAGACACCACACCAAACTGAGACACGACCGCTTTCTCCCCTCCCCGGAACCGCTCCGCAATCACGCCTCCTCTCCTCCACGGAGGCCGGCGTGGCCGACCGCGCCGCGCCGGCATCGCCGGTTCGCGTTTTCGACAAATGCGAATGATTCCGTGGCGTGATCTCGCCGCCGATCTCGCATTGAGGAGGACGGCGGCAACGGCCGGAGACAGGCCTAGCCTTTCACCCTTCCGAGGAGCGCAGCCATGTTGACGTCTCCGTCATCGCGTCCGTTCCAGGGTCGTCGTTCTGGTCGCCGCGTCGTTGACCGGACGCCGGGCGCAGGCGGGTGCGGCTGGGGCTGGAGGTGTTGGAAGACCGCGCGGTCCCGGCCGTGCTGACCGTCACGAGCCTGCTGGACAGCGCCACGCTGAATAACGTCTTGACTCTGCGCGAGGCGCTCCAGGTGGTCGATTCCGGCAGCACCACCGGCCTGTCCGCGCAGCAGCTCAGCCACATCAACCTGACCCAGCCGTTGGGCACCGGTGACACCATCACCTTCGCCCCGGCGTTGACCGCCAGCGGGCCGGCCACTCTCGATCTCAGCATCGACGGCGATGACACCTTCGGCCCCTCCGCGCTTCTGGTGACCAGGCCGGTGAGCATCATCGGGCCGAGCGGCCCGAATGGCCTGACCATCGCCCGCGACACGACGGCGGCTCCGTACCGCCTGAGGCTGTTCTACGTGGCGAGCAGCGGCAACCTGACGCTGCAGTACCTGACCCTCAGTGACGGGCTCGCCCACGGCGGCTCCTCGGGGGGCAACGGTGGCGGGGCCGGGCTGGGAGGTGCCGTCGTCAACGCCGGATCGCTATCGCTGGTCGACGACACCTTGTCCGGCAACCAGGCGATCGGCGGATCGGGCGGCGTCAGCGACCCCGGCGGCGCCGATGGCACCCTCGGGTCGTTCGTCGGCGCCTTGGGCGGCTTCGGCTGGCTCGGCGGATTCGGCGGAGGAGGACTCGCCCAGGGCGAACAAAGCGGTCCACTCGGCTTAGGCCGGGGCGGCTTCGGCGGCGGCGGCGGCACTGCCCACGACGGAATCACCCCTTCCGGCGGCTTCGGCGGCGGCTCCGGCGCCAATTTTAGCTGGGGCGGCGGCGGCGGGGCGGGGATGGGCGGCGGCATTTTCAACTATGGCGGCTACCTCACCATGACCAACTCCACCCTCACCGGCAACACCGCTCAGGGGGGCAGCGGTGCCTATGGCGCTGGCACATCCGGTACCGACGGCGGCGGCATCGGCGGGGCCGTTTTCAACCTCAACGGCTCGGTTCTCATCAACTTTACCACCCTGGCCTCCAACTTCGCCAGCACGACCGGCCAGGCCATCTACAGCCTCGGCGACAACGGCATCGCCACCCAGGCCGGACCGGTGCTGCCGCACACCACGGCCCAAATTACCCTCAACGACAGCATCGTGGCCGGCCCGACCCCAGTCGCCTTCTATGGCGGCTTCTGGACCAATTATGACTTCGTGTCTGCTGCCAATGACTCCGACGGCTACCAGCCCGACACCGGCAACACGTCGGTCATCGGCTACAACAACCTGTTCCAGAACCCCCTCGGCACCTTCGCCGCCTACGGCACCATGGGCGGCGACCCCCAACTTGGCCCACTCCAGAACAACGGCGGGCCGACGCAAACGATGGCGATCACGTCCGCCAGTCCCGCTTACCAGAAGGGGATTGTTGGTAGCGGCTTCGGCCTCCCCGCCACTGATCAGCGCGGTTACACGCGCCCGACGACAACCACTCCGTCGCTCGGCGCCTACGATCCGGATGCCAGGCTGACGCCAACGGTCACGGTCAGCGATGCCGGCGGCACCTACAAGGGAACGGGCTTCGCGGCCACCGGCAAGGCCGTGGGCGCGAACGGCACGACGCCGGTCAGCGGCACCTTCACCTACGCCTATTACGTCGGCAGCACCGCGACCGGCACGTCATCGTCGAACGCACCCTCCAACGCCGGTACCTTCACGGTCGTGGCCACCTTCACCAGCACCAACAGCAACTACAGCAACAGCAGCGCCGAGACCACCTTCACGATCAGCAAGGCCAACGCCAAGGTCGTGGTCGCGCCCTACACCGTGACCTACAACGGCGTCGCCCACACGGCGACCGTCACGTCGATCACCGGCGTCGACGGCCAGACCGGGGCCACTGTCGGCACCGTCACACTCATCTCGACCCACACGGCCGCCGGCACCTACGCGACCGACTCGTGGAGCTTCGCCGGCGCCAACTACAATAGCATCCCCAAGACGACCATCACCGACACGATCAAGAAGGCCAATGCGACGGTCGTGGTGACGCCCTACACCGTGACCTACAACGGCGTCGCCCACAACGCGACGGTCACCTCGATCACCGGCGTCGACGGCGAGACCGGACGCCACCGTCGGCACCGTCACGCTCAACTCGACCCACACGGCCGCCGGCACCTACGCCAGCGACTCCTGGAGCTTCACGGGCACCGCCAACTACAACAGCATCGCCAGCACGGCCGATCACCGACACGATCAACAAGGCCAACGCGACGGTCGTGGTGACGCCGTACACCGTGACCTACGACGGCCTCGCCCACACCGCGACGGTCACCTCGATCACCGGCGTTGACGGCGAGACCGGGGCCACTGTCGGCACCGTGACGCTGAACACGACGCACACGGCCGCCGGCACCTACGCCACCGACTCCTGGAGCTTCGCCGGCGCCAACTACAACAACATCGCCAGCACGACGATCACCGACACCATCAACAAGGCCAACGCGACGGTCGTCGTCACGCCCTACACCGTGACCTACAACGGCTTTTCGCACGCGGCGACAGTCACGTCAATCACGGGCGTCGACGGCGAGACCGGAGCCACCGTCGGCACCGTGACGCTGCACACGACGCACACCAACGCCGCCACCTTCAGCGACTCCTGGAGCTTCACCGGCACGGCCAACTACAACAACATCGCCAGCACGGCCATCACCGACACCATCAACAAGGCCAATGCCACGGTCGTCGTCACGCCGTACACCGTGACCTACGACGGAACCGCGCACACGGCGACGGTCACGTCGATCACCGGAGTCAACGGCGAGACCGGCGCCACCGTCGGCACCGTCACCCTGAACACGACGCACACGAACGCCGGCACGTACGCCACCGACTCCTGGAGCTTCACCGGCGCCGCCAACTACAACAACATCGCCAGCACGACCATCACCGACACGATCAACGAGGCGATCCCGACGGTGACCGTCACCGACGCCGGCGGGACATTCGACGGCAATCCGTTCCCGGCGACCGCCACGGCGGTGGGCGTCGACGGCGTCACGCCCGTCGCCGGCAGCTTCGGCTTCACCTACTATGACGGGGCGGGCACCGGCGGGACCAACCTGGGATCGACCCCGCCGGCCGGCGTCGGCGAGTACACGGTCGTCGCCGACTTCGCCAGCAGCGACGCCGACTACGGCAGCGGGTCGGCCCAGACCACATTCTCCATCAGTCCGGCCACGCCGACGGTGAGCGTCGGCGATGCGGGCGGCGTGTCCAACGGGGCCGCGTTCCCGGCCACGGCGACGGTGGCGGGCGTCGACGGCGTCGCGGCGACCAGCCTGGAGGGCGTCACCCCGTCGTTGACGTATTACGCGGGGAGCACGGCGACCGGAACGCCCCTGCCCGGGGCGCCATCGGACGTGGGCGTCTACACGGTCGTGGCCTCCTTCCCCGGCAGCCCCGACTACGGGACCGCCTCGGCCTCGACGACCTTCTCGATCCAGCCGGCGGCGGTCGGCGGCGTGTCGGTGTCGTGGGGCACCTCGGGCACGTCCCCGCTGAACCTGCCCTCGACTCCCGGCGGCCCGATCCTCCCGGCCGGTCGCACGAACGACCTGCCCTGGCTGGGCATCGACCAGATCACGCTCACCTTCAACTCCAGCGTGCCGCTCGCGCCGGGCGACGTGACGATCACCAGCGCCATCGGGGCCGATTACGGTCCGGTGACGATCGCGGGCTCGGGGACGACCTACACGATCACGCTCGCCACGCCGATCAACACGGCCGACCTGGTGACGATCGCGATCGGCAACGCGTCGATCGCCGCGTTCAGCGGAGTGCTGCCGGTGCTGCCCGGGGACGTCAACGACGACGGAGTGGTCGACGCGCAGGACCTGACGATCGTCGACGAGCAGTGGATGGCCGAGATCCCGGCGACGCTGTTCGGCGACATCACCGGGGGCCCGTCGGTCAGCCAGTTGGATGACCAGGCGGTGAGCCAGCGGATCGGCACCATGCTGCCGCCGGGCTGACGACGATGGGCCGGCTCTGTGCAGCTGTCGATCCCGAATCGTTGGTCTCTTGTCGACGATCAATGGCCATGCTTCGGTCGCCGGATTGGACGATCCGGCCGCTCGCCCACGGAGGGGCGAGACGTTGCCGCCGACCGGCTCATGCGCTGCGCGACCGGCCATGTCCCGCCGGCTTGATGCAGGGCCGAGGTCAGCGACGGCGGTGATGAGATGATGGAGCGGCACCATTTCACATTATGAGATCGAGGATCGACATCGATGGGACTCGTCAGAACATGCGCCGCCTCCGATTGTCCCGCCACGGCCCGCGGCCGCAGCCGGGGACGGCCGCGCGTGCGGCGCGGCCCCGTCGTTGTGGCCGCGGCGAGACGTGCCTTGCGCGCTTCGGTGTCGTCGACGAATGGCACGTAGATTACCGCAAACTCTTACGTGGATTCCGCTTCGTCCGATTCCGCGACCTGCCAGAAACGTCGGTTGCTAAAATGAGCACGCCTCGGTCGTCATGCTGCGCCCTTGATTCGCAGTCGAGCGTGGACCGGCGCAAGTTCGAGGGCTCCCCAGGGCGACGGGCTGGCCTCCGCTGCCAGCATTTGGCTGTAGCGGATTATGCGAATCTAAGCTCGACTGCTGCCGATTGAAGGCGGCTATGCGGCCGGGGCGAGGGCTACCTCCAGCATGTCTGCGCAAGAAGTCGGGGAGTTTTTCGAGGGCCGTGCCTGCACCCGCCCGTGGCAAAACCCACTCCGACCACAGCCAGCGCCGCACCGCCGCCAGCGCGTCCGAGAACGTCACCCCGGACTTGCCCGGCCAGCGCACGCCCCGACCGCTTCGACTCCGGCAGCGCCCGGTAGAGCAGCGCCACGACCGTGTACAGCCCGAACAGGCACGGGGCCGCGCAGCACCGTCCGGGCGCACCAGCCGCGCGTGCTCTCCAGGCCCAGGCAGGCGCGCAGCTCCTGGAAGGTGGTCTCGATGTTCCAGCGGCACGTGTAGTAGCCGACCACCGCCTCCGGCAGCAGCCCCGGGTCGGTGCTGTACAGGTACTCGTCGCGGTGCGTGCCGCCGCGGTCGCGGACGAACACCCAGCACAGCGGCACCAGCCCGGCCCGACCGGTACCAGTGGCCGCTGCCCGAGACGACCTCCACCCGGCGCGTGCCGCCGCCGTACCAGGCGACCGTCGCCCGCCGCCGCCGCCGCGCCGCCGCGGCCGCCTGGCGCGGCTTGGGCCGGCGGCCGCCCTTGACGCGCGGCCGGCCCGCCCCGCGTAGGGCGGCGGCGGCTCGACCAGGTTGGCGTCGGCGTGCAGCTTGCTGACCAGCGTCAGCCGGGGGTGGTGGCGGCGGCAGAAGCGGGCCACCTCGTGGCTGCCGTAGCCTGCGTCGCCGACGAACACGAAGCGGCGGCCGGGGAAGCGCAGCAGCAGCAGGCGCAGCAGCCGGCACATCAGCCGGGCCGGGGTGCGGTGCGGCCGCTGGCGTCGGCGGTCGTCCTCCGCGGAGCGGTACAGGTCCACCAACACGGGCAGCGCCCAGGGGCGGGTGGCGAAGGGGAAGCGGACCAGCACGGCCAGCACGACCCACCGGTGGCCGTAGCGCCAGGCGGTGTAGGAGTGGGAGGAGCGGACCGGGTCGCGGTGGCGGGCCTTGCCGTGGACGCTCTTGCCCGTGTGGCCATCGACGGTGTCGTCGCCGACCAGCACGACGGGGTCGGCCGGGAGCAGGTGGTGCAGCAGGAGAGCCCGGCCAGCAGCAGCCCCAGGAGGAGGCCGGACCAGGAGGCGGCGGAGAGGACGCGCTGGTAGGAGGTGGGGTGGCCCTGCGCCAGGGGGCCGAGGGTGCGCAGCAGGTTGGCGACGGTGCGGCGGCCGGGGGTGAGGACGGCGGCGGCCATGAGCGTGGCGAAGCGGTCGAAGGTCGGGTAGGAGAAGGCGGGGCAGAGGGCGAAGAGCAGCGGGTGGGCCTCGGGTGGTAGAATCATGGCGGGCCGCCCTTGGTCGGTGTCCTGGGAAGCTTAGCAACTCCCATGTTACCGCCAAGGCGGGCCCTCGAAATCGGCATCAGTCGAGCTAAGGCCTTCATCCGAACTGCTCCATCGCCGCGACGGCCCGCCCCCTATCGACCTCGGCGTAGTTCTCTGTCACCGCCGGGGAGCCATGGCCCAGCACTACGCGGGTAACCTCCAGGCCGAATTCTTTGCGGATCTGCGTCGCGGCGCTGTGCCTGAGCTGGTGGGGATGCCACCGGTTGGCCCTACGCCAGGCCCCCAACTCCTTGCGCTGGTTGGGCGAGAGGTCCTTCATCCCGACCCCTGACAAGGTGGGATGAGGGAACGCCCGGTCGCAGGCCCGAGCCACGGCGTGTGCGAAGGACCGCGAGTCGTAGCGGTCGCCGGGTGCCTTCTTCGGTTGGGCCTTCCGCGACCTGGCAAGTTGGGAGGGCGTCATCGGCGTCCGGCGACCGGAACGCCGCCCGGCCTGACGCTCGGCCTCGGCCTCGGCGGGCCGGAACAGATATTCCTCGAGGTCCGGCCGGAGCCAGGGTCGCAGGATCTCGCGGGCACGCGGGCCCAGGAAGATCCGGCGTCGCTTCCCGTGATGCTCCGTCTTGTGTCGACCCGGCGTGTACTCCCAGGTCTTGCCGGACATGTCCAGGTCGCAGGTGCGCATCATCAAGGCTTCCCCCGAGCGCATCCCGGTGAGCCTCTGGAGCTGGACTACGGCACGAAGCTCGCGCGAGAGGAACGGGAGCACCGCGTTGACCCGTTCGTCCGCCACGGGCCGGACCGTCCTGCTCTCCCCGGCACGGGACAGCCCCGCACGGAGCCCCTCCACCGCCCTAAGCGCCT
>CAWFXY010000040.1:0-15110 GCA_963819805.1 uncultured Planctomycetota bacterium
CTTCCCGGCGTAACCCATTGACGCGGGCTCATGCCATACATTAGTATGGCCCTTGAGGCGCCGGCCCTCCGCGGGGGCCGATCCGCCGTCGGGCGCCGCTGGGCGATGCTGCCCAAGGCGCTTTCCCCGCGCCGTGGTGCCGGGCCCGTCAGCCTACGCCTTCCGCAGCATCAGGCCGCCGCCGCCCTCGAACGCCGCGACGAACTCGCCAAAGAGCCGACCGGCCTCCACGTCGGTGTAGCGCAGGAGGAGGCCCACCTGCACGGGCTCGACGATCCCGACGCGCTTGGCCTCCGCGTCGAGCCCCGCGGCGTCCGCCCATCCGGCGAGGGCCTGCACCTCGTCCACCAGCACCTGCCTCGCCAGCTTCGTCCTCGCCCCGTTGTGGTAGTGGACCATGACGGCCATGCAGCGGGCCGCCGCCTCGAGGACCTCGCGCTGTGTTGCCATCGCGGCACCCTCCGGCCTCGACCCGGTTCCGCGGGCGGTTTGGAGGAAAGGACATCCTACAGCGCCGCAAAGCAAAGTGGTATCGAAAAATCCGAATTACTCTTATGCTAGCTTGGTGTCGAGGTTGGTCGACGGGAGGCGCAGGTCGGAGCCCGCGGCCGCCCGATCTCGGCGATTGAGCTGGGCACAGGCAGGGGGCTCCCTGCAGGCGTGATTTATATTTGACCAAATTAAGTTATATGTGGCCGGCTTTAGATTCTCGATCGTAATAGTTGTATGAACCCCGCATCGTCCGGCTATCACGCATTGACCGACGCCGTCCTCGATCCGTCCCGCCGCCTCGACCAATCCGCGTGGCTTGTCGTCGTCGCCGCGGGCCACCCCGCCAGACAGCTGGGGCGGGCCTACCTCGCCGGATGCGCGCTCGACGGCGGGCAGGAAGTCGCGACATACCGCCTGGTGATCGACGGCGACGAGCTCTCGGGCCTCTTCATTCGCGTCGGCCGGCGGTTCGATCGCCACGCGGCGTGATATCCCCTCCGGCATCGTCAATCGCGGGCCCCGACGAGTGGCGGTGGCGGGGCCCCGGTCATGCCGGGGCTTTCTGCGGGCCTACCTCGACGCAAGCGCTCCGCCGGCCGGACGACGCACGCGCGGGCCTCACGCCTCTCGAAGCATCGGACCCGATGCGCCGGGGAACGCCGCGACGAACTCGTGGAAAAGTTGGGTGGCTTCCTCGTCCGAGTAGCGGAGCAACAGGCCCACCCGGACGGCCTCGATGAAGCGGTCGCGGGCCGCTTCGTCATCCATGTCCGCCGTGCCGAGCACCTCGCCGACGAGCTGGACATCGGCGCTCAACCGGGCCGCGTCCTTCATCGTCCTGGACCCGTCGTGGTAACGGGCCAAGGCGGCCATCGCTCCGGCAAAGGCCTGCCTGCTCGCGAGATAACTTGGCATCTCGACCACTCCCGCCTCGGTCTGTACCGTCGGCAGAAACGAACGGGATGAATTCCCTAATATTAAGATCGCGCGCCACGCGGTTTGGCAATCAGGAATCGATGAACCTGGTGCTGCGATCAATGGGATGCAGGGCGACCGACGTGTGTCGCCCAACCTACCTCGCCTGGTTGACCCACGGCTGCATGGCCGGGCCGGCGACGGCGCCGCGGCGGAGACAGTTGGCGGCCTTCATCAACCTGGTGCTGGACGTTCGCGGCGTCGGGCCCAACTTGTCGACACCGGCTGGCCGCGGCTGATGACGCGGTCGAGCATGGCCCGATCGTAACACGACCCTGTCCACAGGATCAGACCGCCGCATAGTCGAGGAGTCAGGCCCGCAGGTATCGGCCGTCGGCGGCCTTGCGGGCCTGGCCGAGTGTGGCGAGAGTCTCCAGCAGGCTCCGCCGCGGGCGCCCCCGCTGGTCTTCCTGATCGCGGGCCTCTTCGTGGGCACGCGGCCGGGCCGCCTGCTCAGCGACCGCCTGGAGCGCTCCGTGCTCTACCGGGTGCCGGGGTATCTCCTGGTGCGAGGGGCGGTGGGCAGCTTCCCGGGCCTGAGCGGGGAGACGCGGCCGGAGCCGTCGTTGGTGGAGACCGACGACGGCTGGGCGTTCGCCCTGCTGGTCGAGCGTGGGCCCCCCGGGTTCTGCACGGTCTTCATGCCCGACTCGCCCACGCCCACGAGCGGGTCCGTACGGCTCGTCGACGCCACGCGCGTGCGGCCCCTCGACGCCTCGATGCTCAACCTTCTGGCCTGCCTGACCCGGTCCGGTGCCGGGGCGGGGTGCTCGCCGGGAGGGCCCTGGCTGACCGGAGCGTGGTTGCCGGAATCCGGGACGTCGCGGACCGGCCGGAATCGATCTGATTGCCCCCCAGCCTGATTGCCGACCGACACTCGTCCCGCGGATTTCCGAGACCGATTCGTGGCGCCCATCGGCCGCGCCATCCGTACCCGGTCGCGCACGGCTTGTAGCCTCGCGAGCAGGTCATCGACTCGGCTGCTCTCGTCGGGCGGAGGGAATCACCGTACCGTAACGGTGGCCCCCGGTCGGTCCTATCTCGGAGACACTATTCCCTCGACTCGCCCGCGGGATTCCCACCGCGTGCGGGCGGCACAATCGTCCGAGCCAGAGCCAGGGACACTGCGCGTCGGTGTAGTCGGTCGAAGTTGCTCCGGCAAGGCGGACCGACGCGCGAAAGGCGATCTGTACTCCCGGCCCACGAGGACGCCGATGGCCCTGAGCATGGCCTGCCCGCCGCTGATGCAGCCCGGCCCACGGCCGCTGGCTCCCGACCACCACCGGGCGGGTCGTCGAAGAGACCGACGCGAGGCGGACGGCCGAGGCCGGAGTCGAGCGGCTTCGGCGGGAGTTCGAGGCCCTGCGGCGGTCGGCCCCGGGCGAACCGTGTTAGGAACGGCCTCGCCTTTGGCCCCGCATCACCCGATCCGGTATAGCCCACCGGCCCATCCTCGGACGGCCCGATCGGAGCGAATCGCGAGGGGTTGCGGAGATTCTTGTGGCCCCCGGCCGGGCGATCTGCTCCAATCGGCTCTCCACCCATCGGACCCGACCAACGGCGGTCGCCCCTCCGGAGAGCCCCGGCCTCGCCCAGCCCCCGTGGCGACGGGATCTCGTCCTGGCGGGCCCCTCGGCAGCCGATTTGCATAAGAGTCGGGTGCTCGATCACCTCGCCGGATTCGTGGCCCGTCAGTCCGTTACAACGTCGCCCACCGCGCCCGGCCTTCGGGGTCGGGGATGGGGGACGTCACCCTCTCAATCGGGGCGATCTCCGGATCGGCCTACGCCATGACGATCTCGCCGCTCTTCCGGGGCTCCGGCATCGGGCCGATCTCGGCACGGCTCCTGGCCGTCGTCGGGATGATCGCCTGGGCGACCGGCCCGACTCCGCCGGCGGCCCGGGCCGACGCGCCGGCGAAGGGGCAGGCGCCGGCGAAGGGGCAGGCGCCGCCGACGTTCACCAAGGACGTGGCGCCGATCCTCCAGCAGAAGTGCCAGAACTGCCACCGGAGCCACCAGGTCGGGCCGTTCGCCCTGGAGACGTACGCGCAGGCGAGGAAGCGGGCGTCGGACATCGCCGAGGTCTCGGCGGATCGGCAGATGCCCCCCTGGAAGCCGGAGGCCGGGGTCGGGCCGAAGCTCAAGCACGACCAGTCGCTCTCGCCCGAGGAGATCGCCGTCCTGGGGGCCTGGGCCAAGGCGGGCGCCCCGGAGGGGGACCCGAAGCACCTGCCCCCGCCGCCCCGGTTCGCCGAGGGCTGGAAGCTCGGGCCGCCGGACCTGGTCCTCGAGCCGGCCGAGGACTTCCGCGTCCCCGCCTCCGGGCCGGACACCTACCGCTGCTTCGTGATCCCCACCAACCTCGCCAAGGACGTCTACGTCTCGGCCGTCGACTTCCGCCCGACGAGCCCCAAGGTCGTGCATCACATCAACGCCTTCCTCGACACGACCGGCGAGGCGCGGAAGCGCGACGCGGCCGAGGAGGGGCCGGGCTACACCTCGTTCTCCGGGCCGGGCATCGCGCTCTACGAGGAGCTGAGCTTCTGGGCCGCCGGCCACGAGCCCCACCCCCTCCCCGCGGGGATCGGCCAGCGATTGCCCCGACAATGCGACGTGGTCCTCCAGGTCCACTACCACCCGAGCGGCAAGCCCGAGGTCGACCGGACGCGGATCGGCGTCTACTTCTCCCGCACGCCGATCAAGCAGGCGCTCCACTGGAACACCGCCTCGAACCGCACCTTCCAGCTCCCGGCGGGCCAGCCGAACATCGAGGTCAAGGCGACCTGGTACATCCCGACCGACGTCGAGGTCCTGGCCGTCAGCCCGCACATGCACAAGCTCGGGCGCGACATGCTCATCGCCGTCACCTACCCCAACGGCCGCTCCGAGGACCTGATCAACATCCCCGAGTGGGACCCCGACTGGCAGAACGCTTACTACTTCCAGAAGCCGATCACGCTCCCCCGCGGCTCGACCGTCAAGGTGGTCGCGCACTACGACAACTCCGACCACGCGGGGAACCCGAACCATCCCGCCCGCCGGGTCGCCTGGGGCTTCGGCGCCGACGACGAGATGTGCGAGGGCTTCCTCGCCGTCGTGAAGAAGGGCCAGGACCTGACCAAGCCCCAGGCGACCGACGACCTCGCCGAGATCTTCCTGAAGCAGCGCGTCCGCAACAAGCTGAAGCAGATGGCCAAGCCGTCCCTGTAGGCAGCGGAAGGCGGCAACTGCTGGGACTCGGCGAGGAATGGGCGAACTGGTAGGATCGATACGTAATGGTAAAAGAAATCGATGGCTGATATGGGGACGCAATCTATGCCGTGTGAAGCGCCGCTCGAGCAAGGACGGGCTCAAGATTCATGATGTTCCGACGCTTAGAACCCCGATGATGGCCGGTCTTGCTTCCGTCGGGGGCATGGGAACCATCCTGTTCGGCCGGAGGGAGTCCGAGAGCGAGGCCCGGCGACCGGCCGGGACACTTCCATGAAACCAGGGCTCCCGCGGCTCATCCGGCCCCTCGCGTACCTCGGCCTCCTCCTCGCCTCGCTTCCCTCGACCTCGGCGGCGACCGGCGACCTGCCGACGATCCGCGACGCCAAGGGACGACCCGTCCCCGTCGACGCCCCCAAGGGCGGGGCCCTCGCGATCGTGTTCCTCTCGGCCGAGTGCCCGATCGCCAACGCCGAGAGCCCGACCATCGACGCGATCGCCCATGCCTTCCCCGCCGAGAGATTCCGCCTGGTCGGTGTCTTCGTCGACCCCGACCTGACCCCCGCCCGGCTCGCCGCGCACGCCGCCGAATATCACCTGACGTTCCCCGTCGCCCGCGACCCGGGCCTCGCCCTGGCCCGGCACTTCAAGGCCACCGTGACCCCCGAGGCGTTCGTCCTCGATGACGCCGGTCGGGTCCGTTACCGCGGTCGGATCGACGACGCCTTCGCCGCCCGGACGAAGCGGAACGCGGCCCCCACGACGCACGAGCTGAGGGACGCCGTCGCCGCCGTCCTCGACGGCCGGCCCGTCGATCAGCCCGAAGTCAAGGCGGTCGGCTGCCCGCTGCCCGAGCAGGCAGCGGCGTCCTCGGCCTCGGCGACGTACCACCGCGACGTGGAGCCGATCCACCAGACGCACCGCGAGGATTGCCACCGCCCGGGGCAGGTCGCACCGTTCTCCCTCCTGACGTTCGACCAGGCCCGCAAGCGTGCCGACGACCTCGCGGCGCTGGCGGCCGACCGCCGGATGCCCCCCTGGCCGGCGTCGCCCGACGAGGACGGCCCGTTCCGCGACGCCCGCTTGCCCTCGCCCAAGGAGATCGCGACCCCGGAGGCGTGGGCCGACGGCGTCGCGCCCGAGGGAGATCCCAAGGACGCCCCCTCGCCCCCGACCTTCCCCGGCGAATGGCCTCTCGGCCTGCCCGACCTCGTCCTGACCGTCCCCGAGCCCGAAGCGGGCCGACGCAGCTCGTCGGAAGCAGGCCGATGGCGTGACCGCGAAGTGAACGGCACGTCCTGCGTCGGCTGCGGCGACTGCCTGCCGGCCTGCGTGCAGGAGATCGACATCGCCGCCAAGTTGAAGGACGTGCACCGGCTGCTGAGATGAGGCCGGCGCTGTGACCGGCCGGGTAGAGGGACAGCTAGCGACGCGCTACGCTCATGTTCGGGGCGGCCTTCCACGCCGGGCCGACCTGGCACGATACACCTCGTACATGAGCAGGCTCCCCGCCACGGCGAGATTCAGCGAGTCGGCCGAGCCGGTCATCGGGACGCGGACGAGGTCGGTGCAGAGGCCGCGCTGGACCGGCGAGAGCCCCTGTCGCTCCTCGCCCAGGCCGGGGATCGTCGGCCGGGGATAGTTGAAGCGGTGGAGGTCGGCCGACCCGCCCGGCGAGGCACCGATGACGCGACAGCGGTGGCGGCGGACGAGTTGCGGGGTGCGCCCCGATGCCGTATCACGGGGGCGAGGCATCGCCACCGGAACCGCGAACACGGAGCCGACGATGAACGCCCGCAATGTGCTGAGCGCCGCCCTCACCCTGACCCTTGCCACGGCCTCGCTGGCCGACGACGGGCCCGCGACGTCGCCCGACGGGGACCTGCCGCCGCATATCACCCGGCTGACCTTATTCGGGGAACGCGCCGACTTCTCGCACGACGGCAAGCGGGTCCTCTTCCTGGAGAAGACCTTCGGCGACGTCTACGAGGTCGACATGGGGACGAAGCGATCCCGCCTGCTGACCGGCCACTACCCGCACCACGGCTACACTCGCGCCCTCTACCTGGCGAACGGCGATCTCTTGCTGTCCGGCCCCGAGCGGTTCGACCCCGAGCACCCCGGGGATGCCCGCGTCCAGTGCTACCTCTCCGTCCTCGACAAGGGCGGGCACGAAGCGCCCGGTCGCGCTGGGCACAAAGTGCTCGGAGGGGCCGGCGGTCTCCCGCAAGCGGCTGCACATCGCCTGGACGCACGTCGCGGCCCAGTACCCCGGCGACATGCCCACCGGCAACTCGCGGATCTACGAGGCCGACATTGTCTACGAGGGCGGCACGCCGAAGCTGGGGGAGAGACGGCTGGTGCTCGACAGCCGCGACCTGCCGTTCCGCTGCACGCTGGAGGCGCAGAACTTCCGCCCGCCGGACGAGCGCGAGGTGACCTTCAGCGCCTACGGCCACCAGGGGACGGACGTCTGCGGCGTCGACCTCGAGACGAAGCGGGTCACGAACTACTCCGACGCCCCCGACCAGTACGACGAGCCGGAGGGCATCTCGCCGGACGGCCGGTGGACCCTGCGTCGAATGCGACCGGGAGGGCCTCAGCGGCCGGGGGCCCGGGCACGTCGACATCTGGAAGCTGTCGCTCGACGGCAAGAGGACCTGGGAGCGGCTGACCTACTTCAACAAGTACCCGGGCTACAAGGCATCGAACCCGGTGGTGAGCGACGACGGCCGCTTCATGGCCTTCCAGATGGCACGCTCGCGCGACCCGGCGGGCGTCGGCTACGGCATCTTCCTCTACGACTTCGCCAGGGCGGGCGGGTCGCGCTGAGGCCCGGGGATCGGCCCCAAGCCGTCGCGACCGAATGCGATTCAACACCGCGGTTGGCGATTGCGTCGAGTCGCACGCTGGACCGAGGTGAAACCATCAAATCGGTGGCGGCTCTCAGCTGGAGGGACGGATAAGGTGTCGCTGATGCGCGCGCCGGTGTGGTCGGCCGAAGTTGCTCCGGCAGCGCGGACCGGAGCGCGAAACGCGTCTTCCGGCCCGTGCCCCGCCTGTGAACCAAACCGCACGGGAACTCCCGCCCGGATTCGGGGAAGGACGTATACCGCCGGGGTCAGCACGTCGCGACCCAACGAGTCCCCTGCGCGATGGCCTCGGCTCCCGCGCCGGGGGCTCGCTGCGCTCGACTCCAGCCACCCGGCATGAAAACAGGGCGGCACCCCGGGGTCAACAACACCCTGGTCGATCTGGACGCCGGAGGCGCAAACGCACGCGGGAGGAGGTCAGAGGCCCCTTCCCGCGTGCGTCCGCGCCTCCGAGAATTCATCCTCCGCATGCCCCGATCGTCACGGCTTCGGCGGCTCGAACGCGAACTCCTTCGCCGCGATCTCGACGTCGACCTGCGGACGATACACAGTCGTCTGCTCGACCGAGGCGCCGGGGATCTTGGACGTGCCGGAGACCTTCCGGACCAGGGACGACGCCTTGTCGATCCAGACAGTATCCACGTCGCCTCGGAGATTCGTCCCCTCGACCTTATCGCACGGGACCCCGTCGACGATCTCGATGCCGACGAGCTTGAGGCCCTTCAAGTCGGCCGGTGAATGGCCCTGGATCGCCCGGGGCATCAGCAGGCGGGGGATCGTGAGGGACGAAAGGCTGGACACGCCCGCGGCGGCCCCGACGGCCATTGCAAGCGAATCCTCCTTGATGTTCGGCTGGATGGTCCACCAGGTCTTCGCCCGGTCGGGGGCGGCGTCGCTCCAGATGACGTAGCGCTTCGGCTCCTCGAACGTGCCGCGCTCCGTGAACTCGAAGCGGTAGAGCTTCGGTCGGACGAACATCGTCGCGAACGGCTTCTTCTGCGTCTGCCTGCCGGACGCGTTGACGAAGACGAGGGTGACTTCCCCCTCGTCGCGATACGACCGGGCGTCGGCGTAAGTCCTGACCATCCGTGCTATCACCTCCTCGGCCGGGGAGACGGACGCCGGGGCGGCCTGGGCCCGGGCCCGGGTCGCCGGGGGGGCGGCCTTGGGCTCCGAGGCGAAGAGATACGGCAGGGCGACCAGCCCGGCGGCGGCCAGGAGGGCGGTCGCGGCGATTCTCATAGGTGATACAATCATGGATCTGAGGACTCCTTCGGCGATCCCCGACGCCGATGCCGAGGCGGTCCCGGCCGACGTCGACCTCGCCGCGAAGGACAGGGCCGCCCGGACCGTCGCCATCGCCAGGGGCGGGGGCACGGCCGCGGGGGCGGCATCGAGCGGGGGGAGGGCCACGAGGCACCCCCCCGAGGGGGCGAGGCCCCGCCGCATGAGCCGGGATCGGAGGATCTCCCTGGCCTTTGCCAGCCGACCCCGGACGGTCCCGGTCGTCCATCGGAGGTCGCGTGCGGCCTCCTCCCGGGTCCGCCCTTCGAGGTCGCAGAGGACCAGCGGCCGTCGGAACCGCTCCGGGAGCCGGCCGATCTCCTCGTCGAGGATCGCCCCGAGTTCGTGGCGATCGCCGTCGATGTCGCGCGTCATGGCCAGAAGCTCCGCGCCCGGCCTCTCGACCGCTCGTCGCCGCGCGGCCTGGCTCCGAATCCGGACCGAGACCCGGCGGGCGACCCCGTGGAGCCACGGTCCCAGCAGGTCCGGTCTGCGGATCGACCCGGCCTTGCGGGCGAGGACCAGGAAGGTCGCCTGGAAGGCGTCGTCCACGTCATCCGAGCCCGACAGGACCCGGTGGCAGACGCCCAGGACCATCGGCCCGTGGATCGCGACCAGCGCCGTGAACGACGCCTCGTCGCGGTCGGCGGCGAAGCGCCCCAGGAGCTGCCCCTCCGTCATCGCGGCGGCGGTCCCCAGCCGGTAGAGCCGGTCGACCTCAGCGATGACCCCGCCGCCCTGTCCACTTGCCATGACCGAGTCCTCCGATTGTGCAGGACGACCCTATTACTGCACGGGCGGGGGCGGTCGGCATAACTTTCTGGGAATTCGCCGGCCGAGGGAGTAGGGGCGGCGCGAGCCGGCCGTGTCGCGACCCGGATGACGGACCTGACATGGCCGCCGGGGGATGTCGCTCGGGCGAGGACTGATCCGGCCGGCTCCCCCCGGCCCTACGCCTTCCGCAGCATCAGGCCGCTGGACCCCTCGAACGCCGCGATGAACTCGCCGTAGAGCCGACTGGCCTCCCCGTCCGGGTAGCGGAGGTCTAGACCCGCCTTCACCGGCTCGACGATGCCGAGGCGTCTGGCCTCCGCGTCGAGCCCCGCGCCGTCAGCCCAGGCGGCGAGGGCTTGCACCTCGGCGACCAGGACCTCCCTCGCCTGCTTCGTCTTCGGCCCGTTGTGGAAATGGACCATGACGGCCACGCCTCGGGCCGCGGCCTCTTGGACCTTGCGGTCGGTCGCCATTCGTCACCCTTCCGGCCTCGGCCGGGTTCGTCGGGCGGTTCGTACGGCGGCCATCGTACAACTCCGCAAGGCCCACTGGTATCACAAGAGCTGGATTCCGCTTATAGCGCCCGTGGATGCGTGCGGCGGCAAGGCCCCGGCCATGCCCCGGCTTTTCTACGCGCTCTGAACTCCCCGGCCGGCCCTCGTCCTACGGTGTCGCGACCGGCGGGACGGCTATCGTGGGGTCGGGGATCGCCCTGTGCCCGGTGATCCGGTCGATGCTCACTCGGTAGTAGATGTACGGCAGCCGCCCCGACTCCGCTGGGCGGGCGTGCGCCGTCGATCCGGGCTGCCACCACTCGGCTTGGGCCTGCAGGACATCGTACGCCCAGAGCCGTTCGTCGAGGCGTCGCGGGGCATCGTCGCCGCTGTCGCCGCCGGCCTCGGATGCCTCAGGCGCCCGGAGCCGCTCGCCTTCCTTCCCGATGGTGTCGGGCAACTCCTCGTAGCGGCCCATGATCACAATGCTCACCCAGCGGTCGGAGGCATCGACATCGTCGAACTCGACGCAGACGAGCGGGTTGGCCCGCATCCATTCGACCTTCTGGCCCGGCGTCGTGAATCCGTAAAGGCGCGGCTCGCCGCCGGGCGGTCGCTCGAAGGCGACGTAGACGGGGACGATGTAGGGCTGGCCGTCCTTCGCGCACGCGAGCCTGGCCAACCTCGCCCCGGCGAGCACCTCGAGGCACTCGTCCCGACTCATCTCGTGGAGGATCATGGTTCGCCTCATCGGCTGACGACCGCCGACACGCGACGGCGGGGCGCGTTTAAGGGCGCCGTGCCTCACCAGAGGATAGCCGCGCACCGTCCCGGCCGACATCCCATGCCCGACGCCCCCCGGTCGCGAGTCGATGCGCCGCCGAAGGAGAGTCCGACTATGCCCGGATCACCTCGCCTGCTTGACCCACGGGGGCTATGCCAGGCCCACGACGGCGCCACGGCGGGCACCGTTCGAGGCCTCACGGCGTACGCGCGGAAGTGCTGGACCGATCGGTCCCAAACGCTCGGCGCCCGCCGACCAGGATGCGGCCGTCCTTCGAGAAGACGAGGGCTGAGATGCCGTTGTCATTGCCGGAAAGGACGGCCAGCACCCGCCCGGTGGCGGTGTCCGAGAGTCGCACGACCCCCTCCCTCCCGGCGGTGGCCAGCATCCGGCCGGAGGGCGCGAATGCAGCCGCCTGGACCGGCGCGAGGTGGTCATGAAGCGACGCGAGCGGGCGAAACGTCGCCGTGTCCCAGAGCCGCGCGGCCGTGTCCGTAAAGGATGTCGAGACGAGGTTCCGACCGTCGCAGGAGAACTCCAGCGATGTCACGGCCTAGGGGTGAGCACGAAACCCGCCACGCGGCCGACGTGCCGTGAGATCCCAGACTTGCACGTAACCTCTCCGGTCGCCTATCGCCGGGATCCGACCGCCCGTGGTGAACGCCAAACTGGTCGCCCCGACGGGAGCCGAAGGTGAGCCCGCCCGGTCGCGGCCCGATGCGAGGTCCCGGACGCTGACGCCGCGATCGCCCGCCACGGCGAGCGTCCCGCCGTCGGGGCTGAAGGCGAGGGCGAGCGTGGTGCCGGTGGGGCTCGCGATCTCGAGTCTCGTCCTCCCCGTGGTCACGTCGCGGACCGTAACTCGCGACTCCTCCCCCTGGGCCAGCAGCGCGCCGTCGGGGGAAAACGCCAGGCAGGGGCCCGGGAGATCCGGGCACACGACATCAGGACGGTCAGCCACAATTTGCCGGACGTTCCCATACGTCGCCAGGACGAGGCTGCCGTCCGGCCGGAAGGCAATGGCCTTGACCGGGCCGTTCTCGTTGACGAAGGGGAGACCCGTCGCCGGGGCCACCGTGGGGCTGTCGACCTGGTCGGTGAAACCTACGCCCAGCGCGAGGATCCCCGCCGCCCAGCCGGCGGTGCGCGCCCCGAGCCCGCGTCCGGCCCTCCCCGGGAGGCGTGGCCGAAGCCGGCCGGGGCACGGATCGTTCGGCTTGATTGTTACTTCTGGCACGAGCGTCACGCCCAACTATTATTGAGCATGCTATCATTTATAAAGTATGTAGATTGCGACAACTTGTAGCGAGCTCGCCGCCTCTCCGTGTGGTCTGAGATAGAAATCCAGAGACGTCGCTTCCGGGCGCAGACCGAGCGCCGGGGGCCGTGCCGGGCCGGTGAGGGGCTTGTTTGGCGGTAAGACCTCACTGGCCGCCGTCCTAGCCGTAAGAGTTGCCGTACGGATTGTCGCCGGGGTCCGGGTTCGGATCCCCGGGCTGCGAGGGCAGGTCGTCGTCGAGGACTATCCCGTAGGCCTGGCCGCGGACGAGGCGTGCGTGGGTCGACGCACCGCTGAGGTTGACGAAGAACGTCTTGTCCTACTCTGGCGTTGACCTGCCCGGTGGCGTGGCGGTAGCGCGAGTACCTTCAAGTCCCCCTCCAGAGAACTCGGAGGCGATACAATCCAAGGCCGATAATATCGGACAGATATCCCTGGAGGTGGAGCCGACCTGCCCCACGGATGGGGGCGAGGAGCCGCGCATGACTCAAAAAGAGATTGCAACGGAAGTCGCCCGTTTCAACTCCGCGCTGAGTCGGTTCACCGAGCGCGTTGCGGAGGATCGGTACGTCCTCGCGGTCGTGCTGGTCAGGAGCCTGTCGGCGGAGACGACCTGGGCGCGCGAGACGCTCGGATTGTGGATCATCGAGGCCGACGGCGTCAGCCGGCGACTGCCGAGCGACGGCGAGGGCGAGCGCATCTTCCGCATCCTCGTCGAGAACGGCATCAACATCCACGCCGAGGTGATCCCTCGCGCACGGTTCAAGAAGATGGTCGAGGGGATGTCGCGGACCGCCTTCTCGTGCAATTTCTTCGCCCATCGCCAGATTGTCTACAGCAAGGATCCCTCGATCGACGGATGGTTCGCGAAGGCGAACTCGGTCGCGATCAAGGACCAAGAACGCGAGCTCCTCGTATTCTCGACCTGGACGATCCATGAGCATCGCCACGCGCGGAACGCGCCTGGACCTCAAGCGAGACCTGGAATTAGCGGCCCAGGGAATCGTCGCCGCCGCGCACGGCATCGCGCACACCGAGATCATCAGGAGGGGTCAGATTTGCGAGCAGGACGTCATCTACCGCGCGATGGAGGGCGACCCTGATCTCTTTCAGACGATTTACATCGACGTTCTCTCCAAGCGCAGGAATCCGCGCGTGCTCTCCGCGGCTCGACGCGACCGACGGATATCTCGAGAAGCATTACCGGGCTCACCTGAAGCCGCTCCTGGCGTTTCTCAAGAAGCACGACCGGGTCGTGCCGCTGTCGGAGATCAGCGACCACTTCGCTTTCTCTCAGATGCATCCGGGGCACCTGGAAGCCGCCTGCGAGTGGCTCGAAAGGAAAGGGCGGCTCCAAAAAGTCTCCGCGCCGTTCAAACTGACCAGGCGCAGCCTGGAACGGGTGGAAGAACCCGCGTACTTCCTCGAACCTTAACCATGCGAACGACCATCGAGGTTCGCGGCGCGCGCGAGAACAACCTGCGGAATGTCGACGTCGAGATCCCCGCGACAGGCTGGTCGTCGTCACCGGCGTGAGCGGCTCCGGCAAGTCGTCCCTCGCCTTCGACACGATCTACGCCGAAGGCCAGCGGCGATTGCTGGCGTCGATGTCGACATTCGCGAAGCGGTTCGTCGGCCAGCTGAAGAAGCCGGACGTCGATTTCGTCAACGGGCTCTCGCCCGTCGTCTCCATCGACCAGAAGACGGTCGGGTCGAATCCCCGCTCGACCGTCGGCACGATGACGGACATCTCCGACTACCTGCGGTTGCTGTACGCGACGATGGGGACGCCGCATTGCCCGTCGTGCGGCGAGGCCCTCGCGATCCGCACGCCCCATCAGATGATGGAACACCTGCTGTCGCTCCCCAGGGACACGGAGGTGGAAGTGCGGGCGCCGGTGTACAAGATCCACGGGGAAGATTACGAATATCTCTTCGATCAGATCCGCGTCAACGGCTACCGGCGGGCGCGGATCGACGGCAGGCCCCACGACCTGGGCGGCCACATCGAGCTGGACGAGGATCGGGCCTGCACGATCGAGGCGGTGATCGACTCGTTCGTCGTCGGTCGGGGGGTCGAACACCAGGTCGTGACGTCGCTCGAACACGGGCTGAAGCTCGGCGACGGCCTGCTCGGCTTCCACATCACGAGGCCGAAGAAGGCCGGCCCTGAGCACGAGAGGTTCTACAGGGGGTTCGGCTGCTCGCGGCATCGCCTCGTCGCCGGCGAGATGAGCCAGGCCCAGTTCACGTTCAACGACCCGGCCGGCGCCTGCCGACGTGCTCGGGCATCGGGACGGCGATGAGGGTCCATCCCTCGCTCCTGGTGCCGGACCCGACACGATCCCTGAACGAGGGCGCGTTCGTCACCGCGGCGATGAACAACGGCCGCGACAGTTGGGGCGGCCGCCTCCTCCACAGCCTCGCCGCACACTATGGATTCAGCCTCGACACGCCATTCAAGGACCTGGCCGAGCGGCACGTCCAGGTGCTCCTCTACGGCACAAAGGGGGAGCAGTTCGAAGTCCTCCTACCTCCGGGGGCGAAGGTCGGGCATCAGCACGTCGGCAAGAGGATCAAATTCAACGGGGTCGTTACCCAACTGGAGCATTCGTACCGGCAGTATCGCAAGCAGGGGACGTCGAACGCCGGCATGGACGAATACCTCAAGAAGGTGATGGTCGAATACGATTGCCCGGAGTGCGGCGGCACCGGCTCAAGCGCACACGACGGCTCGTGACGCTCGCGGACCGCAATCTGTTCGAGATCGGCGAGATGCACCTCGTCCCGCTGCTCGACTTCCTCCGATCGCTCGAGCCGACGGCCCGGCACCGGGCGATCGCCGAGACGATCGTCCGCGAGGCCGGCACGAGGTTGGAGCTCCTGATCGCGATCGGGTTGGATTATCTCAGCTTGAATCGTCGCTCATCGACGCTCTCGGGC
>CAWFXY010000041.1:0-20702 GCA_963819805.1 uncultured Planctomycetota bacterium
GACTGCTGCCGATTTCGCGGGCCCGCCGCGGCGGTAATCTGAGGGGTTGCTGAAGCTCCCCAGGATACCGGCCGAGGACGGACCCGCCATGATCCTACCACCCGAGCGCTGCCGTTGCTCGCGGCGCTGGCCCCCGCCCTGACTCGCCCGACCTTCCAACGCTTCACCCTGCTGCTGGCCGCCGCGATCCTCACCCCGGGCCGGCACACCGTCGCTCACCTCCTGCGTACCCTCGGCCCGCTCGCGCCGGGGCACCGCACCGACTATCAGCGGGTGCTGTCCCCGCCGCCTGGTCGGGGCTCCGTTTGGGCTGCGCCCTGGCCGGGCTCATCGTCGGCCGGCTCTGCCCGACGGACCCGGTGGTCCTGGTCGGCGACGACACGGTCGACGGCCACCCCGGCCGGCACGTCTACGGCAAGGCGAGGCACCGCGACCCCGTCCGCTCGTCGCATTCCTACACCGCCTGGAAGTACGGGCACCGCTGGGTCGTCCTCGCGGTGCTCGTCCGGCTCCCCTGGGCGACCCGCCCCTGGCGCTGCCCGTGCTGGTGGACCTGTACCGCTCCGAGCAGGACGATCGGGAACGGCGCCGGCCGCACCGCACCCCGGCCCGGTTGATGTGCCGCCTCGTGCGGCTGCTCATGATGCGGCTGCCCGGCCGACGCCTGGTGCTCGTCGGCGACAGCGGCTACGGCACGCACGAGGTCGCCCGATTCGTCCACCGACACCGTGAGCGGCTCGCGCTGGTGAGCAAGCTGCACCCCGAGGCCAACCTGTTCGACCCGCCCCCGCCGTACCGCGGCATCGGTCGGCCCCGGGTCAAGGGCGGCCGCCGGCCCAAGCCTGCGCGAGGCGGTCGAGGCGGCCCGACGGCGTCGGCGGCTCGGCGTCGGCTGGTACGGCGGCGGGACCCGGCGCGTTTCGGTCGTCACCGGGGCGGGCCACTGGTACAAGGCCGGCGACGGTCTGGTCCCGGTCCGCTGGGTCCACGTCCGCGACCTGGAGGGCACGCACCGCGACGAGTACTTCTACACGACCGACCCGGGCATGGGCCCGGCGGCGATCGTCACCCATTACGCGGGCCGGTGGAACATCGAATGTACCTTCCAGGAGGGACGGGCCTACCTCCGATCGGGGACGACGCGGGGCCGGTGCCGGCGCACGGTCTTGCGGGCGGCCCCGTGCCTGTTCGGGCTCTACTCGGTCGTCGCCTTGCTGTACCACGCGCTGCCCGAGTCGAAGCGATCCGGCGGCGTGCACTGGCCCGGCAAGGCCGGCGTGACGTTCTCGGACCTGCGCTGTGCTCCGTGCGGCTGTGGATCTGGGCCGAGGGGGTATTTCCACGCGCCGGGGGCCGGTTCGGTCTGGAGAAACTCCCCGACTTCTTCGCGACATGCTGGAGGTAGCCCTCGCCCCGGCCGCATAGCCGCCTTCAATCGGCAGCAGTCGAGCTAAGTTCAATCCCCCAATTCGCGCAAGAACTCGAGGATCACCCCGTCCGCCGCCGTCTTGTTCTCGAGCGGCGCGAGGTGGCCCGCCTCGGGGATCATGGCGAGCTGTGAACCGGGAATCCGGTCGGACATGGCGACCGAGTCGGCCGTCGGGATCATCTGGTCGTCGGCGCCGGCCAGGACGAGGGTCGGGACGCTGATCCGGCCCAGCTCCGCGGTCCGGTCGGGCCGGACGGCCAGGCCGCGGAGCGTGTTGGCCAGGCCGCGCGGGTTCGACCGCAGGGCGCGGTCGCGGACGCGATCGACCAGCTCGGGATGATTCGCATAGGTCGACGGCGCGAAGAGCTTGGGGAGCATCGAGTCGACGACCGGGTCGGGCTTGCCGGTCGCCTCGAGCTGCGCGCGAGGTCCTCGCGCACCTTCGCCGTGGCTGGCGCGTCGGCCGTGGCGCGGGTGTTCATGAGCATCAGGCCGCGAAGCCGCTCGGGATAGCGCAGGGCCAGCGAGAGCGCCACGTAACCGCCCATCGACAGGCCGCCGATCACGACGGGGTCGTCGAGCTCGAGCGCGTCGAGGGTGTCGATCACGTCGTCGGCCATCAGGTCGACGGTGTAGATGCCGTCGGGGGCGGCCGTCGAGCCCGAGCCGCGGAGGTCGGGGGCGATGACGCGGTAGACCGACCCGATCTCGGCGAGCTGGAACTCCCACATCGAGCGGTCGAGCGGGAAGCCGTGGAGCAGGACCACCACGGGGCCGGGCCCCACGTCGTCGAAGGCGAGCAGCATCGGCGTTCTCCGGAGGGGGGGAGCCTCGTATCCGCCCGATCGCCCCGCGGGATGGCGGGAGCGCATGGGAATCGAACCCACCGGGAGCCTGTCTCCAGACCCCCCACTCGTTTTGAAGACGAGGGCCGGCACCAGCCGCACACGCACTCCCCTCGCAGAGGCCACAACACTCGGGCCATTGTCGCGGCCGCGACAACCGCGGTCAATTGCCGGCCTCTGCGGGCATGCCCGACCGCGCGATTTCACGGGCATCCCGTCGCGGATCGCGAAGAAGCCATACGTCTTGTCCAGCAGCCGGAACGTGCCGGCCATCGCGCCCTTGCCCTCGGTCCAGAGATAGCCCTCGAAGTCGCCCTGGGACCGCGGGAACTTCATGGCCAGCGTCACCTTGTTCGGCGCGCCCGACGCGACCTGGCCCGTCACCGGGTACGACGCGCCATGGGCATCGGAGCGGAACTGGCCCGAGACATCGCCCTTCTCCTCCACCTTCAGGTCGAGCGTGCCGGACCACTGGCCGTTGGCATGGAGCCGGTAGCGGCCCGCGAAGTCGCCCGGCACGACGGCACGGCCCGGCGTCGGCTGCGGCGGCTTCGTGGGATCGGGGGCGGGGGCCTTCGCGAGGGCGAAGAGCGACGAGCCCCTGAGCGGGACGAGCGCGGGCTCACCGTCCTTCGTGAAGGCGAGGTCGCCGCCCTGGCCGTCGGGGACGACCTGGCCGGTGTCGAGGTCGAGCCGGAAGCCGGGGAAGAGCATCAGGGCGCGGCCGCCCGCGAGCCGCGCGGAGAGGTCGGCGGCGTCGAACGTGTCGAACCGCTCGACGACGAACACGGGGATCGGCGGGCCGCCGCCCTCATCCTTCCTCAGCTCGGGCACGACGAGCAGCCGGGCGACGTTTCCCCGGCTCGTCTTCATGCCCAGCAGCGCCCCCGGGCGTCCTTCAGGACGTCGGGCATCGTCCCCAGGTCGGAGACGGTCAGCCGGTCGACGGCCTTCGCGTCGCCGCCCTTTAAGGCCGCGGCGAGCTGCTTACCCGTCGATCGCGTCGAACTGGTCGGCCCGGAGCGGGCCCCGCGAAATGAGCATCGCGGCGAACACCAGGGCCCATTGGGATCGCGCCATGAATGTTCCCTTCAGACGGTCGGTCACGCCGCCGCGATGTTCGCCGGATCGGCCAGGGCCCTGAGTAAAGCCTCCGCCGCCTCGTGTCCCGAGCGGATCACATCCGGGATGCCGACGCCCTCGAACGCGTTGCCGGCGAGCATGAGCCGGTGATGTCGCGACAATCGGCGGCGGATCGTCGCCACGCGGTCGATGTGGCCGAGGGTGTACTGCGGCATCGCCCGCGGGTGCCGCGCCACGCGGACGAGCAGGGGGGCGCCCGCGCGCCGAGCAGGTCGGCCAGCTCCTCGAGGACGAGCGCCTCGATCGCGTCGTCGTCGAGCTCGAAGAGGTCGGCCTGCGTCGACCCGCCGACGAAGACGCGGAGCAGCACCGTCCCCGCCGGCGCGCGGCCCGCGAACTTCTTGCTGGTGAAGGAGACCGCGAGGATGCGCCGGTTCTCGATCGCCGGGACGACCACGCCGAAGCCGTCGAGCGGGTTGGCCACGTCGTCGCGGTTGAAGGCGACCGTGGCGATCGCCGACGAGGCGTAGGGGATCGACCGCAGGTGCAGGGCGAGCTCGGGGTCGTGGGCGTCGAGCAGGCGGGCCGAGGCGTGGGCCTCGGTGGCGAGGATCAGTCCCTCGGCCTCGATCGGCGGGCCGTCGAGCGGCTCGACCAGCCACGGGCCGCCGGGCTCGGGCTTCGCGACGCGGCGGATCGGCGCGTTCAAGTGGACGGTCCCCGGCGGCAGGGCCGCGGCCAGGGCCCTGGGCAGCGTGTCCATGCCGTCGATCAGGCTGGTGAACAGGCCGTAGCGCGCCCCGGAGACCTTGCGGTCGGCCCCCTTGGCCGCGCGGGCGTCGGCCAGGCCGCCGCGGATCAGGCCGCCGTGCTCGCGCTCCATCGCCTCGAACTGGGGGAGCGTGGCGCGGAGGCTGAGCTCGTTGGGGTCGGCTGTGTAGATGCCCCCGACCAGCGGCTGGACCAGCCGCTCGAGCACCTCGCGACCGAGCCGCCGCTTGACGAAGGCGGCGACGCTCTCCTCGGCCTCATCGACTCGCCGCGGGCGGACCAGGTCTAACAGCATCCGCAGCTTGCCGCCGAGCGAGAGCACCGGCGTCGTCAGGATCGGCCCGATCCGCCGCGGGGCCATGAGGACGAACCCCTCGGGCACCGGCATCATCCGCCCGTCGCGCACGACGAACGAGCGGCGGAACCGGGTGTCGGGCTCGATGAGCTGGTCGCCCAGGCCGAGCTCGTGGCAGAGGTCGACCCCGTGGTGCTTGTTCGTGATGAACGAGTCGGCGCCGCCCTCGAGCAGGAACCCGCCCTCGCGCTCGGTCCAGATGGCGCCGCCGACGCGGTCCCTGGCCTCGAGCACCGTCAGCTCGACCGGCCGCCTCATCGCCCCGGCGCGCGTGGCGACGCGGTGCGCGGCGGCCAGGCCCGCGAGGCCGCCCCCGACGATCACCACCCGGTCGTTCGGCCGCCGATCGCTCACCGTTCGAACTCCTCCGCGGTCAGTCGCGCGACGCCCGGATGAAGCCGAGCCCGGCCACCGTGGGCTCCTCGACCGCCTCGATCCTGTCGAAGCCCCCCGCGGCGAGGGCCTGCGTCACCCGCTCGCGGCAGCCGGGTCGGAACTGGTCGTGGAACTCGATCACGGCCCGCTCGACCTTGCCCCAGCCCGCCGGGTCCATCCCCTCGACGACCTCGATCTCCGCCCCCTCGACGTCGACCTTGAGCAGGTCCACTCGCTCGGCGCCGGAGAGTTCGATCGCCTCGGCCAGGCCGATGCATTCCACGGGCTCCGCGTCCCCCGCGGAGGATTCTTCCCGAAAAAGGGAGCGTGTGATCGAGGTCCCGGTCTGCTGCAACGCGACCGTCCCCCGATGGTTGGAGACCGCATAGGGGTAAACCGTGACCAGGTCCTCCAGCCCGTTCGCCTCGACGTTCCGCTCCAGGGTCGCGCACGACTTGAGCGACGGCTCGAAGCAATGGACCCGAATGCCGCGAGCCTGCAACTCGAGGAAAAGAGCGAACGCCCCGATGTTGGCCCCGAGGTCGAGCACGGTGTCCCCCGCCTTGGGCACGTAGAAGACTTCAGAGGTGTAGCACCGGTCGCGGAAAATCTCGCGAAACAGGAAAATGGGGTCGTCGCCCTCGCCGTGGTGAAGCTCGATGCCCCCCCGGAATTCCAGCGGCGGTAGCGTGCCGCCCGTGCGATAGGCGGTCCAGACCGGGGCCCAGTTACGAAATGCCCCCGCGAACTCCACCAGAGAGGCCGCCGAATACAACTTGCCCCGCAGACGCTCTGAGATCGTGGGAATTGGAGGAGCCTCCCGAGGGGTCTGCCGACATCGACGAGAAAATGCCCACGCACGTCGGATGTCACAAGTCGCGCAACGCTCGCCGGACCCAGGTGCCGGGCTCTGCCCGCCCTCGTTCGATGCGAGATCCCGCGCGAGCCTCAGCCCGCCGCGACCTTCCGCTTCACCAGGTCCGCCAGCGCGCGGAGGAATGCGGGATGGTCATTGACCGTCCCCGCGCGGGCCATCCCCAGTCCGATCTCACGGCAGGTCTGGGCCGCCTCCAGGTCGAGATCATACATGACCTCGACGTGATCCGAAATGAACCCGATGGGACAAATTACGACGTCTCGAACGCCCTCTCCCTGCAATTCACGCAACCTCGCATTGACGTCGGGCTCGAGCCAGGGCGTGCGAGGGTTGCCGCTGCGGCTCTGCCAGTCGAGCTCCCAGGGCCGGCCGCCGAGCCGCTCGGCGACGTTCCGGCACGCTGTCTCGATCTGGGCCACATACGGACACCGCTCGGCGACGGCTGTCGGGATGCTGTGCGCCGTGAAGAGGAGCTTCGCGGCGGCGCGGCGGTCGGCGGGCAGCGTCTCCAGGGCCTTCCTGACCTGATCGGCCTGGGCCTCGGCGAAGAGGGGGTGGTCGAACCAGGGCTCGACCCACTCGATCCGCGGGGCGGTGTCGGGGTCGCCGGCCTGGAGGACCTCGGCGACGGCCTCGTGGTATTTCTCCCAACTCGGCTCGCTCCGGTAGGGTGAGAGGACGATCGCCACGGCCCGCCGACGGCCGTCGCGGACGAGGTCGCGGATGCTCGTGAAGATGTAGGGTTTCGCGAACCGCATGCCGACATAGACCGGCAGCTCGAGCCCCGCTTCTCTAAGCGTTCGGCGGAGACCGTCGGCCTGCCGTCGGGTCAGCTCGTTGAGCGGGCTCTTGCCGCCGATCAGCTCGTAATGGTGGACGACGGCCTCGTACGCGCTCCTTCGGGACCGGCAGGCCGCGGAGCACGTTGTCGAGGAACGGCCGGACGTCCTCTATCCGCTCCGGGGCGCCATAGGCGAGCAGGAGCACGCTGTCGAAGGGCATGGGCATGGTCGGGCCGGTCGGAGGGTCGGGGCGGGGGTGGGTCGAGCCCCATTGTAATCCGCCGCTGTCCCGACGGGGAGCGGCGGGCCGGCGGGGTCCTCGGGCGGTCCCGGGCCCGGCACACCGGCCTCATCCCGCACGGACGCGGACGAAGGCGAACGAAAGGCGTACGCTCGGGTTCGGTCCGTAGTCGTCCAGGTCCCGAGAGGACCCACCGCCGGCGTCAGGCCGGGCGGCGGTGGGCGTGGACCTCGTCGACGAGGGCCAGGACGTTGGCGACGGGCGTGTTCGGCAGGATGCCGTGGCCCAGGTTGAAGATGTGGCCCGGCCGGCCCCCGGCGCGATCGAGGATGCGGCGGACGCGGGCCCGGACCTCCTCCTCGGGCGCGAACAGGACGGCCGGGTCGAGGTTCCCCTGCACGGCCACGCCCGGCCCGAGCCGGTCCCAGGCCGTGGCCAGGTCGACCCGCCAGTCGAGGCCGATGACGTGGCCCCCGGCGTCGCGCTGGAGCTCCAGGAGCGTGCCGGTGTCGGTGCCGAAATGGATGGTCGGGACGTCGGGCGGGAGCCCCTGCGAACAGCGCGCTTCATGTGGGGCTGGACGTACCGCTTGTAGTCGTCCGGTCCGAGGGTGCCGACCCAGCTATCGAAGAGCTGCAGGACCTGCACGCCGGCCTCGGCCTGGGCGTTCAGATAGGCGATCGTCCCGTCGACGAGCCGGGACATGAGGACGTCCCACGCCCCGGGGTCGCTGTACATGAAGGTCTTGGCCGTCTCGTAGTGCCGCGACGAGCCGCCCTCGATCGCGTAGCACGCCAGCGTGAACGGCGCCCCGGCGAAGCCGATCAGCGGCAGGTCGGGCTTCAGGGCCGCGCGGATCGATCCGGACGGCGCGGAACACGTAGTTCGAGGGGATGCGGGTCGTCCAGGGCGAACACGCGGTCGACGTCGCCGGCCTCGCGGACCGGGTTGTGGATGACCGGCCCTTCGCCCTTGGAGAATTCGAGCTCGAAGCCCATCGGCTCGAGGATGAGCAGGATGTCGGCGAAGAGGATCGCCGCGTCGACGCCCAGCCGCTCGGCCGCGGTGACGGTGACCTCGGTGGCCAGCTCGGGATTCTTGCAGAGCTCGAGGAATCCGACCTTCTCGCGGACCTCGCGATACTCGGACATGTACCGCCCGGCCTGGCGCATCAGCCAGACGGGCGTCACGTCGGTCGGCTCGCGGCGGCAGGCGCGGAGGAAGGGGGAGTTGCGGAGGGCGTCGGTCATGCGGGGCTCGGGGACCAGGGCAGGCGGGGTCGCGCGAGGACCCATCCTACACAATCGGATAACGATCTCGCATCCCCGGCGGCCCTCTTCACCCTCCCCCTTGAGGGGGAGGGCAGGGTGGGGGGTGAGCGGCGCACACACGCAGGCAAAGGCTGGCGGTCGATCCCCGGCCACCCCCCACCCTGCCCTCCCCCTCAAGGGGGGAGGGGACCTGATCGTTCCCCCATCTCTGAAAAACGAGCCCCGCCTCGGCCAGCGCCTCGGCGGGGATCGTCTCGAACCGCGACAGCAAGAGGTCGCGGCCCCAGTCCTCGTTCTCGATGGCGTCGAGCGGCGGGAGGTCCGTCACGCCGAACCGCCCGGTGAGCAGCTCGTACGCCTCGGACACCCCGAGCTCGACGACCGGCGTCAGCGCCATGAGCCGTCCCGCGGCGGGACCCAGGTGACCGTGATCGGCGAGAGGCGGAACACCCCGTCGCCGCGGTCGACCCAGCGATAGCCCGCGGGCGGGGCGGGCCAGCCGTCGGCCTGGCGGCGGTTCCACTCCTCGCGGCGGACCGACGCCAGCTCGGCCGAGGCCGCGGTGAAGACGAACATCGCCAGCGCCGCCTGGAAGAGCAGGCCGTGGAACAGGAAGTAGAGGCCGGCAACGACGGCGATCCCGCGGCCGATCGTCGCGGCGACTTCCGTCGCGCGGACCCGGCCCATCGGACCGGAGAGCGCGGCCCGGAGGACGCGGCCGCCGTCCATCGGGAAGACCGGCAGCATGTTGAAGACGAGCAGGCCGATGTTGATCCAGAGCAACTGGACCATCAGCACGACGAGCAGCGAGTCGCCCATCCACGGCCCGAAGACCTCGAGGCCGCGCCCAGAGGCGCGGCCGCGATGCCCAGGTTGACGGCCGGTCCGGCCAGCGCGATGGCGAGCTCGGGACCGCCGCCGCGGGGCATCCGGTCGAGCCGGGCGACGCCGCCGATCGGGTAGAGCGTGATGTCGGCCGTGCCGATCCCGTACCGCCGGGCCATCAATGCATGGCCAAGCTCGTGGAGCACGACGCAGCCGAAGACCGCGGCCAAAATCACGAGAGAGAAGGCTCCGCCGCCCTGGTACAGGACGAACAGGGGCAGGAGCAAGAAGGACGGGTGGAGGAACAGGTCGATCCCCGCGACCCGACCGAGATTCCAGGAGAACTGCGGCATCTTGGTGCCAATCCTTTCCGGGGTAGACCGAAATCGGTCGACACCCTATTGTACTTCGCCCGGATAGAGACGAATGTTCGTGCCAAACCGGCCCGACGAATCCCAGGGAGGGGACACTCGGATGCCTACGCCCGCCCCGCGACCCGCGTCGCCGCACGCGACCGGCCACGAGGCCCCGCGGCTCGCCTACGCGACCACGTTCGCGCTGCTCGGCGTGGCCCTGTTCTTCCCCGTCGCGCTGATGGTCTTCAACCCCACGCTCATGTTCGAGCGGGGCTGGGAGCAGTACGTCGGGACGAGCCTCTACGTCTGGGCCGTCGTGACGTTGGGTCGCGAGCTGTTGCGGCTCAAGGGCGACGAGTCGGCCTTCGCCGAGGCCTCGAAGCTCCTGAAAGATCCAAGCAAGATCGCCGCCTCGGACCGCCGCGTCCTGCCCTCGCGGCTCCGCGGGCTGGCGACCTCGGCCGGGTGCGCCCGTCGAGCAGATCATGGAGCTGAGCCGCGAGGCCTCCGGGCTCGACCAGGAAGAGGCGGCCGGGCGGTTCACGCTCACGAAGTACATCCTCTACCTGCTGCCGGTCATCGGCTTCATCGGCACGGTCGAGGGCATCAGCAAGGCCCTGATGAACATCAGCCTGGTCCTGCCGATGGTCAAGAACCTCGACGGGTTCATGTCGAACCTGACGGGCGTCACCTCGGCCCTCCAGATCGCCTTCGACAGCACGCTGCTCGCCCTGTTCCTGAGCGCCGCCCTGATGTTCGTCCAGACGCTGGTCCACCGCCGCTCGGACGACCTGCTCGCCCGCGTCGACCGCTGGGTCGTCGCCCACGCCCTCTCGGGCCTCGGAGCCTCGCCACACCGAACGACGCGGCCCTGGCCGAGATCGCCCGCAAGCTCGACGAGCTGGGCGAGCGGCTGGGCGTCGGCCTCGGCCCGCACGTCGACCGGTTCGCCGACTCGGTCCAGGCCCTGCCGAAGGCCCTCGCCGGCCTGCACCGCGGGGCCGACGCGATCGAGCGGCTGGGCGAGGGGCTGTCCAGCGTCGGCGGCGACGTCGGACGTCGTCCGCAAGGGCGTCGGCCTCCCTGGGCCGGATCGAGGCGATCATGGCCGAGCCGGTCGAGCCCTCGCCGCAGCTCGACGCGATCCGCCTGGGCGTCGATCGGACCTCGGCGGCCATCGAGGGCCTCTCGGCCTCGTGGTCGAGCTCCTTCGAACGCTCCAGCCGCGCCAGCCAGGAGCAGCTCGCCCGGACTCTGACGAGCCTCAAGGACGCGATCGAATTGCTCCAGGTCAGCATGGAGCAGGGGAACACGCTCTACCGGACGATCGTCAAGAAGCTGTTCAACGACCCGAAGTCCGGCTTCAGCGTGACGACCGAAGACGCGGCTTGATTCGCAGGGGCTCTCGTCCATGAGACGATCGCGGCGCGGGCATTCGGGGATGGAGTTCGGCGGCTCGGGCGAGGACTCGTTCGTCGCCGTCGTGGTGACGAAGCTCACCGGCGCGCTGCTGTTCATCCTCCTGCTGACGATGGTCATCATGGCCCTGCTGCCCAAGGCCGTCGACCTGCCGTCGTCGCCCGGCGAGGGGGACGAGGCCGCTCCGCTCGCCGTGACCACCCCCGACACCCTCCCCGAAGCCATCGCCGGCCGTCCTTACGAGCTCGCCCTCGCGGCCGACGGCGGCGACGGCCACCGCCGCTGGACGCTCGTCGGCGAGCTTCCGCCGGGGCTGGCGTTCGTCCCCGAAAAAGGCCTGATCCGAGGCACGCCCCTCAAGGGGACGCCCGAGCCGATCTCGCTGACGATCGCCGTCGCCGACGGCCGCTCGCGGGCCACGCAGACGACCCGGCTGGTCGTCTACCAGCCCGACTCGCCCCTGAGCCTGCCCTCGAAGTGGAAGCCCTCGCTGCCGAACGTCCCCTGGGGCCAGTGGCTCGACCACGGCTTCGGGTTCCTCGTGCTCTGGCTCGTCTACTGGGTGGGGCTGAGCACGATCGACGGCCTGAAGCGGCGGGCGCTCGAGGATGAGACGGACGAGGAGGAGACCCGCAGCGCCGGCCGCCGGTTCGTGGCCTACAAGCTCGTGCTGAGCCTGGCGGTGCTGGCGGCCTCGGCGTTCCTGGTGGCGTGGATCTGGCGGCCGAGGTAGATCACCCCCCGATCGCCCGCTCCAAACTCGCCAGGATCTCCCCCGTCGTCTCGAACCCGTCGAGCAGGTGGATCCGGTCCTCCTCGGCGAGCCACTTCTTGACCTTCTTCTCGGCCGAGATCACCGTCGAGTGGTTCCGCCCGCCAAAGAACCGGCCGATCTCGCTGTACGAGGCCCCGACGTGCTTGCGGGCCAGGTACATGCCGAGCATCCGGGGATAGCTGACCGCCCGGGCGCGGCCATCGCTGCGAAGGTCGTCCGCGGTCACACCAAACAAGGCCACGATCGCCCGCTCGACGTCCTTCAGGCCGACCGCCCGCGCCGTGTGGCGGATCGTGTCGCGGAGGGCGGTCTTGGCCAGGGCCAGGTCGAGCCGCTTGCCGGCGAGCGTGGCGTGGGCGATCAGGCTGTGCAGCGAGCCCTCGAGCTCGCGGACGCTGGCGCGGAGGTTGTCGGCGACGTAGGCGAGCACCGAGTCGGGCACGTCGACGCCCCGGGCGCGGGCCTTGGCCTTGAGGATCGCCTTGCGGGTCGCCGGATCGGGCGAGTCGAGCCGGACGACCATGCCGCCCAGGAACCGGGTCACCAGCTCGTCGGTCAGTCTCGACAACCTGCCGCGGGTGCTGGTCGATCGAGAGGACGATCGGCGCCCCCTCGGCGACCAGGGCGTTGAAGGTGTGGAGGAACTCGTCCTGCGTGGCCCGCTTGGCGGCGAGGAAATGGACGTCGTCGACGACCAGGGCCCCGGCCCCCCGGTAGCGTGCGCGGAAGGCGTTGAGCGAGCCGGTCCGCATGGCGTCGAGGAAGCCGTTGGTGAACGACTCGGCCGTCGTCTGCACCAGCCGCATCCCCGGCCGGGTCGCCTTGATCGAGGCGGCGATCCCCTCGAGCAGGTGCGTCTTCCCGAGGCCGACGCCCCCCTGGATCACCAGCGGGTTGAACCCCGCGCCCGAGGCTCGCGGCCATCTCCTGGGCGGCGGCGAACGCCATCCGGTTGCAGGGCCCGGTCACGAAGTCGTCGAGCCGTCGCGCAGGCCGGCCCGGAGGAGCGGCCAGCGGGGGCAGGGGGGCCGGGCCGGGCGCGGGCGTCTTCGACCGCGACCGCGATTTGGGCCGATCGGCCGGGGCCTTGGGCGCGGGCTGGGGCTGGGCGTGCGGGCGGTCCGACGGGATCGGCTCCGGGGCGACGACGTGGCCGATCGGCGGCGGGGCCTCGTCGTCGAGGCGGAAGGCGAGCCGGAGCTGCCGGCCGGTCACCTGCTCGCCGGCCTCGACGAGGCTCCGCGAGAAATGGCCGGAGATCCAGTCGCGGAAGAAGGCGTTCGGGACGCCGACCTCGAGCGCGTCGCCGGCCACGCCCAGGCTGACGCCCTCGCCGAACCAGAGCCCGAACCGGGACTCGCCCAGGCTCCCCGCCAGCGCATCGCGGAGCGGGACTTCGAGCCGGTCGTTTCGCGATGCCACGGCCATGGGTGCACGCCCAACCCCGGGCGCAGCGCGACGACTCCCGTCCCGCGGCGCTCCCGGCACGGAGATATGCCCCGCCGAACCCCACGCGTCAAACCGCCCGCGGCGCGTGTTGGGACGGAGAGTGGACGATTACCGGTCGTCGGGCCTGGGAGGCGCAGGTCGCAATTCTCATCGCCGCTCGCGTTTCCGCCGTGATGCGAGCAATTCGACGCCCGGATTTTCCGATTCGGCCGTCCGGACCGATGAATTAGACTGGAAGTGGGCGACGGAGCGGGCATTCGGAGGGCAGGGCCGATGATGATCCGCCGCATGTTCTTTCTGGGCCTGATGCTCGGCCTCGTCCCGGCCGCGCGGGGCCAGGACCAGGACGACACGCCCTACGAGGCGCCGACGGCGTTCGTCCCCGGCATGGTGGTGGCCCCGACGGCCCTGCCTCCGCTCGGGCTCCGCGAGCCCGACGGCGTCGTGCTCGCCCGGCCGGATGTCCAGGCCGACCTGAAGCTGACGGCCGGGCAGAAGCGGAAGCTGGGCCCCGTCGACCGGGCCCGGGTCGAGGGCCAGCGGCAGATCGACGACGAGGCCGACGTTACCGACCAGAACGTCTACGCACCATTGCCGATCAGGGACATCGACTCGCTCGCCGCGATCCAGACCGACTTCAACGACCAGGTCATCGACGCCACGACGCGAATCCTCACGCGGGCCCAGCGAGCCCGGTTCGCCCAGATCCGGCTCCAGCTTGACGGGCCGATGGCGTTCGTGCGGCCCGAGGTGCTGGAGAAGCTCGTCCTGGACGACGACCAGGCCCGGGCGATCCGCGACATCCTCGACGAGGCCCGCACCGAGATGGTCAACAACGCCCAGTTCCCGCTGACCACCCGCGACGTCCCCCGCCGCGACGGCCCGAAGCCGCCGGCGCCCGAGGAGGCGTTCCAGGAGAAGCTCGCCCTCGCCCGCCTGTCGAACGACAGGATGCTCCAGGCGGCGTTCGGCCGGATCGCGGGCGTCCTCCGCAAGAGCCAGTGGGACGCCTACTTGCGGCTTCGTGGCGCCCCGTTTGTGGCCGCCGATGGGCGAGCGCTCCCCGCCCCGAATGCCCCGCGCGTGCCCGTGCCGTCCGACGCCCGCCGGGCCGCCCCGAGGCGTGGTCCACTGCGGTGAGCGATGCCTGGATGCCCGGTCGGCAAGAAATCCAGGAGATTCGCCGGCCGGCCCTTGCATCGCTGTCGCTTATGATGGTGAATGCGCGGAGCGAGATAAGGCCCGCAGTCCGCCTCGATGCGAGGGGGCGCCCCGACGCAGGGGGCCGACACCGATCGGGTCGAGGCCGCGGCCGTTTTTGGGAGGTCTCAGCGATGAACACCGTCCGTCGAGGATCATTCGCCGTCGCGCTGGCCGTGTCGCTGTCGACCGCCACGCTCGCTCTCGCCCAGGGTCCGGGCGGCGGCCCGGGCGGTCCGGGAGGTCCCGGCGGCGGGGGTCGCGGCGGCTGGGGAGGGCCCGGCGGGCCGGGCGGCCGCGGGGGCCAGTCGATCCTCCAGCTCGTCGAGAACCCGGCCGTCCAGGAAGAGATCAAGCTCACCGACGCCCAGAAGACCAAGATCGAGACCATCAGCAAGGCCTCGCGGACCAAGCGCCAGGCCCTCTTCACCGCGCTCGGCTTCGGCAACCGTGGCAACGGCGGGAACAACGGCGGCAACGGCAACGGCGGCAGCGCCAATGCCAACGGCAACGGCGGGGGCAATGCCAACGGCGGCGGCAATGCCAACGGCGGGAATAACGGCGGTGGCCGTCGCGGCAACCGCGGCGGGAACGCCAACGGCAATCCGGTGGCCGATGCGGGCGCCGGCAATGCAAACGCCGACGTCGCGGCCATCAACGGCGGCAACAACGCCGGCGGCCAGCGCGGCAATGGCGGCGGCAATAACGGCGGCGGCGGCCCCGGCGGATTCGGTCAGGGTGGCCCCGGCGGTCCTGGCGGGCCCGGTGGCCCCGGCGGGCCCGGTGGCTTCTTCGGCAACATGACCGACGAGCAGCGGGCCCAGTTCGACGAGATGCGCGCCACGATGCAGCAGCTCGACAAGGACACCGAGGCGATGGTCGTCAAGGTCCTCGACACCAAGCAGCGGGTCCGCGTCGCGCAGATCAGGCTCCAGAGCCAGGGCCTCAACGCCTTCCGCACGCCCGAGCTGATCGCCCAGCTCAAGATCCCCGACGTCCGCGCCGAGGAGATCGCCGAGATCCTCAACGGCCAGAACCAGGCCCGCCGCGAGGCCGGCTCGCAGATGCGTGAGCTCTTCGCCCAGTTCATGCAGAACAATAACAACGGCAACAATGGCGGCAACGGCAACGGCAACGGCAACGGCAACGGTGGCGGCGGCCGGCCGAATCGGCAGGCGATGCAGGAGCTGATGAACAACCCCGAGTTCCAGGCCAAGCGCGACGCGGTCCAGAAGAAGATCGACGCCGCGACCAGCACGCTCGAGGACCAGACCAAGGCCGCGATCGCCCGCCTGCTGACGAAGAAGCAGCGCGACCAGTACGACAAGATGCTCGGCGAGCCGTTCGACCTGGAGAAGCTCCGCCAGAACCGCGGCCCCGGCGGCCCGGGCGGTCCGGGAGGCCCCGGCGGGAACAACCGCAACGCCGCCAACACGGCGAACAACGGCAACGCCGACGGCGAGGCCGCCCCGGCTCCGGCGGCCGCCGCCGGAGCGGCCGCGACGACCCCCGCCCCCGCCCCGGACGCCGCCGGAGCCGCCCCGGCCCGCAAGAGCCTCCGCGAGCGCCGCGGCGGCGGTACCTCGGGCGGCTGACGCTCCCGGTCCACGAAACGACCTGGCGACGGCCCTCCCCTTCGACGGGAGGGCCGTCGTCGTTTCGGGGACGGAGAACCCGGGACGTCGACGACCCCACGCCCTTCGCGACTGGCCTTCGCGAATCGGCCGGTCGGACGTATAAGAAGGCGCCCCTCCGCCCGCCGGCCCGGGCGGCGGCCGGCGTGATCGCGGGCCGGGACGAGCTGGAAGGAGCCGCACGATGCGCCGAGGGATCGCGTCCATTCTCGCACTGACCGCGGCACTTGCCCTGGCGCGCGGCGCCCTCGGCGGCGAGGGCCTTCCCGACGCCCGCCTGGGCATCCGCGCCACGCCGATGCTGCTGATCACCCGCGCCGACGTCCAGGCCGACCTCCGGCTCGCGCCCGAGCAGGTGGCCGACGCCGAGCGGACGCTCGACAACCTCCGCGAGAAGGCCCGCGCCTGAAGGGCCGGAACGACGCCGAGGCCGTCGCCCTCCGCGGCGAGATCGACACCGCCAGCCGGCTCTGGATCGAGCGGAAGCTCACGCCCGCCCAGCGCGACCGGCTGATCCAGCTCGACCTCCAGTGGGAGGGACCGGCGGCCGTCATCACGCGGCCGATCGTCGCCGAGAACCTCGCCCTGACCGACACCCAGCGCCAGGCGCTGGCCAGGGTCGTCGCCGAGCACCACGGCCGCCGCGGCAGCGGACCGCCGGTCGCGGCCGACGAGGACAAGCTCGGCCGGGCCGTGTACGAGAGCCTGACCGAGGGTCAGCTCAAACGCTGGGAGACCCTGATCGGGCCCGCCGCCCCGTTCCGCGGCGGGGCGAGGGCGGCCGTCGCGGCCGCGCCACAGCCCTGAGCCAGGGGCCAATGGCCGGGCTGACCGGCCGGTCGAGCCGGGTCCGCCGGGGGCGTCCACTCGCCCAAAAGGTTGACGAAACCGCACGAAATCGCACGTAACCTGCACGCTCGGGTTCGGTCGGCGCCCGACTCGGGGCCGAGACCCCGACGAAACGAACCCAATCGGCCCACGGCTTGCCCGCGGCCGGGGTTCGCCCTAGTCTGGACGCTCGGCGCAGTCCTCCCGATGGCCCGAGCGAGCCCCGACGATGGCCGACCCCGCGCCCCGAGCGACCCGCTGGGGCTTCATCGGCTCCGGCAAGATGGCGACCGCCCTGGTCCGCGGCATGATCCGCGCCGGGACGGCCGCGCCGGGGGCGATCACCGTCAGCGACCCCGTCGAATCGGCCCGGCGGACCCTCGCGGCCGAGGCCGGGGCGAGGGCCGAGGCCGAGAACGCCCGGGTTGCCGAGGCCTCCGACGTGCTCGTCCTGGCCGTCAAGCCGCAGAGCATGGCCGCCGTCCTGGCCGAGCTGAGGCCGGTCGTCGGGCCCGACCACCTGGTCGTCTCGATCGCCGCGGGCGTGACGCTCGGGACGCTCACCGAGGGCCTCGGCCCGCGCCGGCTCGTCCGCGTCATGCCCAACACGCCCGCGCTGATCGGCGAGGGTGCCTCGGCCTATTGCCTGGGGCCCCACGCCCGTCCCGACGACGAGGCGACTGTCCGCTCGTGCCTCGACGCCGTCGGCCGCTCGTTCCGCGTCTCCGAGCCCCTGCTCGACGCCGTGACCGGCCTCTCGGGCAGCGGCCCGGCGTTCGTCTACACGGTGATCGAGGCCCTCTCCGACGGCGGCGTCCGCATGGGCCTGCCGCGCGACGTCGCCACGGCCCTGGCGGCTCAGACCGTGCTCGGCGCCGCGAAGATGGTCCTCGAGACGGGCCTGCACCCGGGCGTCCTCAAGGACCAGGTCACCAGCCCCGGCGGCACGACGATCGCCGGCCTCCACGCGCTGGAGCGCTCGGGCGTCCGCGCCGGGCTGATGAATGCCGTCGAGGCGGCCACGCTCCGCTCGGCCGAGCTGGGGCGGGGGTAGGCGCGGCTTGACGGGCATGGCCTGGCGTTGAGAATGGGGAAGTGCCGGCATGAGTTCCGGCACAGGAGGGGATCATGCCGACCAGGAAGCCGACCAGGACGAAGAAAGCGGCGGCGGGCAAGAAGCGTGTTCCGCGGCCGAACAATCCGTACGGGATCGACAATGAGGAGTTCAGGCGGCTCTCTCTGGAGTCGTCGCGGATGTATCCGAACAAATGGATTGCCTGGTCGCCTGGGCACGACAGGGTCGTGACGGCGGGCGACACCTTCGCGGCGGCCTGCGACGAGGCGGAGCGGCTCGGGTATGACGTCCAAACGCTGATCTACGAGTCGCCCCCGCCGTACACGTACACGTACAAGTAGCGATCCGGTCGGGGCGATCCGGAATGTCGGCCTATTACCGCGAATTCGAATCTCCGACGGCCGGGGGCCTCCGGCCTCCGAACATTCACCGCCCCATGGCTCGTGTCCAGATCATCGGTCCACGAGGAGGCTGGCCCTACGAGGGCGTGCTCGACACCGGCGCCTCGGAAACCATGCTCCCCTGGTCGGCCGTCGATCGGCTCGGGGTCCAGCTCTTACCCGCACGGAGCGTCGAGATCGCAGGCGTGGGCGGCTCGGTCACGGCCATGTTCGGCTGGGTTGACTTCCAACTGAGTGACTCCGACGGACCCATCCGCTGGTCGCATCTCGCCGCCTTCAGCACGGACGATCGCACTCTCTTCGGCCTCCGCGGCTTCCTCGAATTCTTCGTCGCCCGGTTCGACGGCGTGAAGCACGAGATCCAGCTCCGATTTCGCGGCAAGGCCCCGGGCCCGCGGTACACGCCGCCGGCGCAGAGGCGATCGAAGTGACGTTCCGCCCAATCCCCTCGACACCCCTGGAGTACGACCGATGGACACGGGACGCAGACACTGGATGGGCCTCCTCCTCGCGCGCGATCACCGGAGGACTCGCCCTCGCGGGCACGACCCTGCGCCGCGGCCGGGATGACGTTCGAGCTCTACAAGGACGCCAAGGGCGAGTTCCGCTGGAGGTTGAAGGCCTCGAACGGGCAGATCGTCGCCACGGGCGGGCAGGGCTACTCGGCCAAGGCCGACTGCAAGCACGCCATCGAGTCGATCATGAAGAACGCCGCCACCGCGACGATCGTCGACGACACGGCCAAGGCCTGACGCGGCCGCCGCGTTCAACGGGGCGTCCCGCGGGGTATGATGGGCTTCTGACCCCTCAACCCTCTGCTTGGGAGGTCCGGCCTGCTCATGGCAAGCCCAGGCCCCGTCGGACGCCCCGTCCTGGTCCTCGACTTCGGCTCGCAATACGTCCAGCTCATTGCCCGGCGCGTCCGCGAGCGGCACGCGTTCGCGACCATCGTCCGCCACGAGATCGGCGCCGGCGCGTGCGCGAGCTCGACCCGCTCGCCATCATCCTCTGGGCGGGCCGTCCAGCGTCTATGACGACGGTGCGCCGCGGTGCGACCCGCGGCTGTTCGAGCTGGGCGTTCCGGTCCTCGGCCTCTGCTACGGCATGCAGCTCGCTTGCATGGCCCTGGGCGGCTCGGTCAAGCCGTCGCTCGACCGCGAGTTCGGCCGCGCCGAATGCCACGTCATCGCGCCGGACGACCCGCTGTTTCACGACGTCCCCGAGCAGATGACCGTCTGGATGAGCCACGGCGACCAGGTCAAGGACCCCGGCGGCGCCTTCCTCCCGCTGGCGGCGACGGCGACGTGCCCCGTCGCGGCCGTGAGACACCGCGAGCGGCCGGTGTATGGCCTTCAGTTCCACCCCGAGGTCGGCCACACCCCCTACGGCACGCTGATCCTTGGCAACTTCCTCGACCGCGTCTGCAAGTCGCCCCGGTCGTGGACGATGGAGGCGTTCGTCGACCGCGCGGTCGCGTCGATCCGCGACCAGGTCGGGCCGACGGGACGGGTCGTCTGCGGATTATCCGGCGGCGTCGATTCGGCGGTCGCGGCGGCGCTGCTGACGAGGGCGCTGGGGGACCGGGTCGTCTGCATCTTCGTCGATAATGGACTGTTGCGATCGGGCGAGCGGGAGTCGGTCGCCGAGGCGTTCGGCCAGCATTCGTCCGCGGAACTGCGGGTGATCGACGCGTCCGACCGCTTCCTCTCGGCGCTGGCCGGCGTGACCGACCCGCAGGAGAAGCGGGTCCGGATCGGCCACACGTTCATCGACGTCTTCCGGGACGAGGCGAAGTCGATCCCCGACGCCCGCTTCCTCGCGCAGGGCACGCTCTATCCCGACGTGATCGAATCCGGCGGCAGCCCCGACGCCCCGGCCGCGACGATCAAGCACCACCACAACGTCGGCGGCCTGCCGGCCGAGCTTGGCTTCGAGCTGATCGAGCCGCTCCGGGACCTGTTCAAGGACGAGGTGCGCCCGGCTCGGGCTGGAACTGGGGCTCCCGAATCGCCTGTCTGGCGCCATCCGTTCCCCGGCCCGGGGCTAGCTGTCCGCTGCCTCGGCGCGGCTCGAGGAACGGCTCGACGTGCTCCGCCAGGCCGATGTGATCTTCCTCGAGGAGTTGCGGTTCGCCGACTCGAGCGGCGGAATCGGCCAGGCGTTTGCGGTCCTATTGCCGATCCAGTCGGTCGGCGTGATGGGCGACGGGCGGACGTACGAGAACGTGATCGCCCTGCGAGCCGTCGAGACCGACGACTTCATGACGGCCGACTGGTTGCGGCTGCCCGCACGAGGTTCTGGCCTGGGCGTCGACGCGGATCATCAACTCGGTGAAGGGCGTCAACAGGGTCGTCTACGACGTCACGAGCAAGCCGCCGGGGACAATCGAGTGGGAGTGAGCGGCGGGTGTTCACCTCCCAGACAAGTGGGATTCCCGGTGGCCGTGGTTTGCAAGCAAACCACGGCCGAAGCGCCGCGGACGCCGCTGGATCAGCGCAGGGGCCGCGGACACAAATCGTGATTGTCGTAGTTGTGCCCGCGATACGACCTCGCGCAGGCGGCCATCATCGGTGATCTTTCTCACGAAGGACGGGCAACCATCACCGTTGCCTGTGCACCAGCCCGGTCCGAGGAGCGAACCAGGCCGGCGGGCAGGGTCTGGAGCGTCAGGCCGACGAGGAGAGGGTCATCAACCCGGTCACGACGGCCGC
>CAWFXY010000042.1:0-23260 GCA_963819805.1 uncultured Planctomycetota bacterium
GTGACGGCCGGTGAGAAAACGTAGCGCGGGCCGGCCGAAAGACGTGGCGCCCGGGCCCTTCAGGTTACCCTTCTTCGACCCGTCGTCGACGGCCGACGGCCGGCCGGGCTTCGCCGCCCGCGCCGCCGTCTGCGCCTCCTTCAGCCGGTAGCTCTCCCTCCCCGTCTCCACGATCGTGCAGCGGTGCGTCAGCCGGTCCAGGGTCGCCCCCGTCAGCCGCTCGCTGCCCAGCACCTCCTTCCACTCCTCGAACGGCAGGTTCGTCGTCACGATCACGCTCGATCGCTCGTACGCCGTGCTGATCACGTCGAACAGCAGCTCCGCGCCGATCTTGCTCGCCGGCACGTAGCCCAGCTCGTCCAGCACCAGCAGGTCGAGCTTCGCCAGCTGCGACTTCATCCGCGCCAGCTGCCGCTCCTCGCGGGCCTCCAGCAGCTGCGTGGCCAGCTCCGTCACCCGGAAGAACCGCACCCGCTTGCCCCGGGCGCACGCCTCCGCTCGCCAGCGCCGTGGCCAGGTGCGTCTTCCCCGAGCCGCTCCCGCCGATCAGCAGGACGTTCTCACGCCGCTCGATATACTCACACCTCATCAGCTCCAGGATCATGCGGCTTGTTCACCGACGGGGCCGCCGCGAAGTCGAACGCGTCCAGCGCCTTGGGCATCGGGAACCGCGCCGCCTTCAGCCGCCGCGCCGCCGCCCGCCGCTCGCGGTCGAGCAGCTCCAGCTCGCAGAGCTGGAGCAGGAAGCCGAGGTGATCGACGTTCTCCTGGCGCACCGCGCCGCCACCTTCTCGCACTCGGCGGTCATCGTCGGCAGCTTCAGCGCCTTGAGGTGGTGCTTCAGGAGCACCGTGCTCTTGGTCTCGATGCTTCTTCATGAGGCCACCTCCGCCGCCAGGCTCGCGTAGGCCGACAGGTCGGGCATCGGCACGTCCACCGACTTGCAGGTGCGGCCGGCCGTCGAGGCAGAACAGCCCCACCGGCCGCTCCCGCCGGTGCTCCAGGATCAGCCGCACCGCGTCGGCGTCGGCGCACGCCCAGCTCCAACGCCCGCCCGACGGCCCGGGTCAGCTCGCCGGGGTCGGCCCGCTCCAGCAGCCGCAGGACCTTGATGTACTGCCGCGTCCCCGGCGCCGCCGAACTCGGCCTCGAGCCGCCGCCGCAGGACGCCGAAGCAGACCGGCAGCTCCCAGCCCTCCAGCGGGGCGGCGAAGTCCAGCGCCCCGGGCTTGCGCTCGAGCACGGCCAGGTAGTGCACCGGGTCATAGGTGACCTGCTCGCGGCCCCAGCACCGGCGGTGGTCGGCGACGACGCGGTCGCCGGCGACGATCCGGACGTGGTCCACCGAGGCGACGACCGTGACCCGGTGATGGGCGAACTCGGTGGGCACCGAGTACTGGTTGGCGTCGAAGCTGACCAGCGACAGCGAGTCGACGCACCGCGGCTCGACCCGCGCGGCCACGAACGCCTCGGTCGGCAGCGGCAGGAAGCGCCGACCGCTCCTCGTCGAGCCGGTCGGCCTTGGTCGCCGGCTTGCCCCAGGTCGTCGCCGCGCAGGTCCTCGCGGCACGGCCGCTCGAGGTCGGCGTTGAGCGACTCCAGGCCATCCCGTGACGACCGGGACCGGCACGAGGAAGTTGCGGCGTGCGAAGCCGATGAGCGTCTCGACGTGCCCCTTCTCGTTGGGCCTGCGGACCAGGCAGAAGTGAGACTCGAACAGGTGATGACTCTTGAGCCGCAGGAACGCGTCGGTGAGCTTGCGGTCCGCGGCCGCCGAGTGATCTTGGCCACGGCGATCTTGGAGTTGTCGTAGCTGATCCGCCGCGGCACCCCGCCGAAGAAGGCGAAGGCCCGGACGTGCCCCTCGAGGAACGCCTCGGTGCACTCGCGCGGGAAGGCGCAGACGAAGATCGCGTCGGAGTACGGCAGGGTCATGACGAACAGGGCCACCTTGGTCGGCCTGGCCGTCGAGGGTGATCTCGGCCTCGCCGAAGTCGACCTGGGCCTCGCCGGGGGGGTGGGCCAGCGGGACGAAGACCTCGGCGGATCGCTGTCCTCCAGGCGGCGACGGCCTCCTTGACGATGGTCAGGCCGCCGTCGTAGCCGTGCTCGTCGCGGAGCCGCTCGAAGATCCGCCGGGCGGTGTGCCGCTGCTTCTTGGGGGCCTTCTTGTCGTCCTCGAGGATCTGGTGGATGACGGGCAGGAAGGGATCGAGCTTGGGCCTGGGCCGCGGCGGCGGCACGGCGGTAGCCGGGCGGCTCGGGGTGGTCGAGGATCTTCTGGAGCGTGTCCCAGTGGATGTCGAACTCGCGGCAGACGGAGCGTTTGCTCTGGCCGTCGACGAGGACGCGACGGCGGATCTCGGCCCAGTTCTCCATGTCGGTGTACACCCCAGTGCCTCCCAGCGTGGGCCACGAAGGCGGTAAGGCACCCTCCAGCCTGACCCAGTGCCAGGAGGTGGCCAAGGGCGCCACGTTTTCTGACCGACCGTCGGTCACCCCGACCCGCGCACGGTTTCGCCGACGGTCACACGGGTTACTCGGACGCGCCCTTCGGGGTGAAACCGGGATCGAGGAAATGGGGGTCAGACGTGATGACCCCCATGGCAGGTTCTTCGACTCAAGTCGCGGGCCAATGACGACCCGCTCGGTGGACTCGTCGGCCGCCTTCGCCGGTCGAGCCGCGTCGATGGTCTACTCCGTTACCAATCAGAGCCCGCGATCACCTCCCCGCCGGCCCGCGTGGCCAGGCGGACGAGGACCCGCAGGTCCAGGCCGTCCTTCAGGAAGTGCACCGACCCGTCGGCGAACAGGAAGTTGGCACCGCCCGCGTGGAAGCTGTAAGGCTGCTGGTTGTTGGAGCAGTTGATCGCACACGACCCCAGCGGCGTCTTGCCGTCGTCGCCGGCGCCCCAGATCACGACCGGGTTGGCGCTGGACGCCCAGGGGCCGCCGAAGGCGAACGCGTCGGGAGCCAGGCGACCCGCCCGCCACAGCCCCGGCCGCCCGGCGTCTTCGGCGACCAGAAGCGTGTTCGATGTGCCGTCGGGGATCTCGGCCAGGCGGCACATGACGTTCGTCGCGAGGATTCCCTGATTATTCCCCGCGTCGACAAGCCCCAGCTGCGCGAGCAGGGCGTTCACGCTCGCCACCGGGCCGTAGTCGATGCAGGCACCCTCACCGCCACCGGTGAACGCGCCCTCGACATGATCCGTGGACACCACGCGGTTCGGGTTGGCCGAAGGGCATTGGAGGACCCCGAGCTGTGTGCCCACGGCGGTATGGTTCGCCGTGCCACTGAAGTCGACGCCCCAGTTGTACTGATTGAAAAGTGCTTGCTGTTCGAGGTAGGGCAGGAGGAAGGGCCAGACGCCGTGCGTCGCCGAGGTTGCGACGCCGGCCTCCGGGAACGGCCCGAGGACCGAGCCCGGCGGGAACCGGCCCTGGGCCGCCTCGAACTGGTGCAAGGCGAGTCCGGCCTGCTTGAGGTTACTCACGCACCGGGCGCGGCGGGCTGTCTCGCGCCTGCTGCACGGCAGGTAGTAAGAGCCCCATCAGCAGGGTGATCACGAGCGATCACCACCAGCACTTCGATCAGGGTAAAGGCCCGCGCCGGCGAACGGCCGGAGGTCTCGGGAAGCCTCATGCGACAATCCTCCCGTCTGGAGTTGCAAACGAGACCGAAAGCGTGGACCTACACCTCAACGCAAACTCGTCGGGGTGCCGAGATCGATCCCCCGCCGTTCCATCCGTCGGCCGAGCGCCCGGTCGAACCGGGATTGCTGCTCGGGGCTCAAGTGCTCTTTCCAGCCGCCGGCTCGCCCGTCGCGGATATGGGCGTTCGGCCGCGCCCCCGCTCCCAGAGCATCCCCAGGAGTGGGTCGAACTGGCTTTCATGTTTCTTCATGAAAGCGAAACCGCAGCGCTCCACGATGTCACCGAACCGCTCCGAGTCCACGTCCAGTTCGCAGAAGCGGGCAATCTTCCGCAGGCTGCCAGCCAGGTCATTCACCAGCTCTTCGTAGTGCAGGAACAGGACGTTCGGGTCGTCGCGGCGGGCCCACCAGCCCTCGACGTGGCGGAGCCAGGACCCGTAGCTCACGTCCCCGGCGAGGAACTTCACGAAGAACTCGTCGAAGTCCCCCTTGTAGCCCATGTGGCTGCGGTAGAAGTGGTAGTAGGAGACCGCCACGTCCCGGCCGTCGCGGGCCACGTAGATGTACCGGCACGGGCCCTTGGGGATGCGGCGGTACGTCAGGTGGCTCTTGAAGACGCGAGGGCCGGGCAGGGGTTCGAGGTCCTGACCGGCCTTGCGGGCGCGCTCGAACCAGGGGCAGACCTGGGTGATGTGGGCGAAGTCCATGCGGCCGTCGGTCGTGAGCTGGTAGAGGATCATCTGCATCCAGGTGGTGCCCGAGCGCGGGTAGGTCACGACGAAGATGTCGTCCGGGCGCGGCCGGAAGTCGCGGAGCCGCGCGGCGGCCTGGTCGGCTCCCGCCTCGGCTGGCGGATCTTGGCCGGACTCGCTCTCTGCCCCGGTCCGGGCCGCGTCCAGCAGGAACTGGAGGTGCAGGCCGCTGCGGACCAGCGCCTTCGCGGCGATCCGGCCCCGCTCGTCGATCACGAAGGCGAAGGGGGTCTCGAGGACTCCGTACCGTCGCGAGAGCCTGCCCCCTGTCTGCCGGAGCACGGGGATGCCCTCGCGGCCGTCGCCGGCCGAGTTCCGGACCAGCAGCACCTGATGGTCACCCCGGCGCTGGAGCCGGTTCAGTTCGGCCAGGAGACCGCGGGGGTCGTCGGCGAAGACCAGCAGGACCGTGCGTCCGGTGAAGTCACGCAGGCGGACCCGGCCCATCCCGGCGGCGGGCAGGGCGAAGTCCGGGGCACGCGAACCCACGCCTAGACCGCGGCGACGGCGCGGGGTGGCCGACTCCCACTGCTCCAGCCGCCAGCTCAACCGGCCCTGCACCCGGAGCACGCCCCACATCAGAAGGCCCAGCCCCGCCATCAGGCCACAGAGCACGAGGTGGGCGATGAACCCGAACAGACCCATGGATGTCCAACTCCTCTCCGGTCGGGCTTGAAGACTGTTTCGCCCGCCGTCGTCCCGGGCCGGGGAGCCGGGAACCGGGGCTGGTGCGTCGCGTTCAGCCAGGTTGTTCCCGGGGGGCCTGGCCGCCGTGAGCAGACGCGGCCCCCCGGCGAAACGGCCTCCTCGGCGTTAGCACTTGCTGCAACTACTCTTGGTGGTCGTCTCCTTCAATTTGCACGGGTCGATGCCGCTGTAAATCGCGTCGGCGCACGTGGTACCCGCGGCCTGGCAGACCTTCAGGACGCGATGGGTCTTGTACGGGATGTTCCGGCAGCTGTACTTGCAGCAGACGACACTGCCGGATTGGGCCGACGCCGTGACGGCCAGGGCCCCCAGGGCGGCGGCCACCCCCAGGGCCGACTTCCCGACGCGGCCGAGGAACCCCCGCCGCGACGTGCCGACATGACTCGCCAGCCCTTCGGCCAGCCGACCGAGCTTCTCCAACATCTCGGACCTCCTTCAGGTGAGAACAGAACCGGAAAGAACTTCCTCTGCCTTGCCTCCCTCCGCTCCGGACGGTCCCCGGTCGGCGTGCCCGTCGTGCTCGGCCTGGGCGCCGTCCAGGATGTAGTCGATGTGCTGCCGCCGGTTGACGATGCCCTTGGAGGCGATCACGCCCCGCTCGTCGATCAGGAAGGCGAACGGGGTGGCGAAGACCTCGTACCGTCGCGAGAGGCTGTACTCCTCCTGCATCGCCACCGGGAACCGCGCCCGGACCTGTTCGGCCCAGGCGCGGGTCGCCTCCGGCTCGCCGTTGTTGACCACGAGAACCTGGGCCTTGCCGGCCGACTGGAACCGATTCAGGTCGGGCATGATCCGGTGGCAAGGCCCGCACCCGCTTTGCGTGAAGACGAGCAGCACTTTACGGCCGGCGAAGTCGCGGAGGGCGACCTCTCCGCCGGTTGCGTTGGGCAGCGTGAAGTCCGGGGCGACCTTACCCGGCTTGAGCCCGCTCCGACCGACCCGGGTCGGCGCCGTCGCCTCCAGTTGCTCCAGCCTCCAGCCCAGCAGCGACTGGTTGCGCAAGGCCCCCAGGAGCAGGAAGCCCAGGGCCAGGATCGCCAGCCATGCAACGGCGACGATCGTCACTGTCAGCATGCTCATTCGAGAAATCTCCTGTTACGTGAGACGGGCGCGTACCTTCGTCGTCTCCATCCGGCCAGAGGGCCGATGAACAGCGCGTCAGGGATTGGGACAGGGGTAGGGATCTCCGGGCGAGCCCCGTGTTCTCAGACGGGACGATCAGAACGCGTCGGCGCTGATCACCTCGCCGCCGTTGCGGGTCGAGAGGGCCTGGTAGACCGGGAACCGCGTCCCCGGCTTGACCTGGACGAGACCGTTCGCGTCGAAGGAGATGCCGGGCGGTAGCCCGGAGACCGGGTCGACCTTCCAGGAGTCGATCGACTCCTTCAGGAAGCGGACCGAGCCGTCCAGGAAGGCGAAGTTGCAGCCGCCGGGGTGCTGGCTCGACGCCGCCAGCGTGTAGGCGCCGCCGATGTCCGGGAAGTCCGCCATGGTCCGTTGCGGGTTCATCGGGTAGAGGGTGATGAAGAGCGTGTCGCCGAAGGTGCCCGAGGCCCACCAGTGCCATTCGAGCTGATCGTCGGCGCTGAGGATCGCCCGCGTGTGCTCGCCAAGGGCGATCGTCTGGCTCAATCCGTCGGTGATCGACGCGAGCGCGGATCGCGCCCTCGCCGAGGAAAGGGCCGTTCATCCGGGCGTTGTTCTTCGGGAGCATCCACCAGGTCCCCATGCTGCCGGAGTAGCTCGAGTAATTCATGGTGAAGGGCCCGGGGTCGTAGAAGTCGCCGTCGGGCACCGTCCGGGGCTCGCTCGACGCCGGGGTCGCTCGGGCACCAGAGGGTGTTGACCCCGGTGGCCGAGACGGTGGCGTTGATCGCCGTGAAGACGTTCACGTCGAAATTCATCGCGTTGTAGAGGGCTCTCTGCTCCAGGTGAGGCAGGAGGGACGAGGAACAGGTTGCCCGAGACGTTCAGGCTGCCGTCGGGGTTGACCGGTCCGACACCGGCGGCGGGACTCTGGAGGAAGCCGCCCCGGGGCAGGATCGACCAGACGGACTCGTAGTTGAGGGTCGCCAGGGCGATCTGCTTGAGGTTGTTCGTACACCCGATCCTGCGGGCCGCCTCGCGCGCCGCCTGGACGGCGGGCAGCAGCAGCGCGACCAGCAGGCCGATGATCGTGATCGCGACGAGCAATTCGATCAGCGTGAAGCCGGCCTCGTGACGCATTCGACGAGTCTTGCGCGACATCGGGCGTCTCCTCGCAGGGGGGACTCGAGCGAGAGTTCGCTCCGCGTGACTATCGGGGCTCCGGCTGGGGCGTCATGTCCCAGATCCGGACGGCGCCGTCGACGCAGGCGGTGGCGAGCTCGCGGCCGTCGGGCCGGAAGGCCAGCTTGTTCACCGTCGCCGTGTGGCCGAAGAGGCTGAACAGCACCGCGCCGGACGTGCTGTCGAGGAGCTTCACGGTCTGGTCGTAGCTGGCCGAGGCGAGCATGGTGCCGTCGGGGCTGTAGGCGACGGCCGACGTCTCGGAGTCGTGGGGCCGGACGGTGAGCGTCTTCGCCCATCGGGACGTGTCCCAGAACGTCACGCTGCCCTCCCCGACGGCGACGGCGAGCTGCTTGCCGTCGGGGCGGAAGGCGACCCCGAGGACGCGGCTGTTGTGCGGCTGGAGGGTGGCGACCAGCGCGCCGGTGCGGACGTCCATGACCCGGACCGTGCCGTCGATGCTCCCGGTGGCCAGCACGCGGCCGTCGGGGCTGAAGGCGACGCACGAGGTGGCGCGGCTGAAACCTTCGAGGCGGTGGACCTGCCGGCCGGTCTCCGCCTCCCAGAGGCAGACCTCCCAGTCCCACAGCCCGGTCGAGGCGACGAGCGTGCCGTCGGGGCTGAACGCCACGGCGCCGCAGACCGCCTCGCCGTCGCTGTCGACGTGCCCGCGGAAGGTCTGCCGGACGGACCAGGTCGTCGTGTCCCAGACCTTGACTCCCATCGTCCGTGTCCCTGCTCCCGGTGGCCAGCCGGCGGCCGTCGGGGCTGAACGCCAGGGCCCACACGTAGCCCGGGGTGGGCGCGGAACGACCGGACCAGATTGCCGCTGCCCGCCTCGCGGACGACGACCTGGCCCTGGTCGTCGCCGGTGGCGAGGAATCGGCCGTCGCCGCTGTAGCCGACGATGAGCGGCCGGGAGGTCCCGTCGCGGAATTCGCGGAGCTTCCGCCCGGGGTCGTCGGAGGGGGTCGAGTCCCAGACCTTGAGCGTCCCGTCGATCCCGACCGCGGCGAGCTTCCGACCGTCGGGGCTGAAGCCGATGCCGTGGACCATGTCCGGGTGGCCGCGGAGGGAGAGGGTTTCCAGGCCCGTCTTCGTGTCCCAGATCCGGATCTTCCCGTCGACGCCCGCCGTCGCCAGCCGCCGGCCGTCGGGGTGGAACGCCACGCCGAGTGACGGCGTCGGTGTGGGCCTGCACGGAGAAGAGCTCCTTGCCGTCGGCGACGTTCCAGAGATGCAGCTCACCCGGCCGGAAGCGGAGGTGATCCCCCGCACACGCGGCGAGGCGAGAGCCGTCGCGACTGAAGGCCAGGTCACGTCACGGCGAATCGCTTGTCCCGGATGGCGAGCGTCTGGAGCAGGGCTCCCGTGGTCGCGTCGAGGATGAAGACGGCCCCGCCGCCGGCTCGTGCCCCGCGGCGAGTTTCCGGCCGTCGGGGCTGAACGCCAGGCATGGAGGTTCGAGGTCCCCTGGCGGATCTCCCGGACCAGGCGGCCCGTCACGGCATCGTAAATCCGGATGCAGCCGATCCTGGCCGGTTCGGCGACCGCGCCGGCGACGGCGATCCGACCGCCCGTCGGGGCTGAACGCCACGTCCCCGAGTTCCTGCGGCAACCCCGGGATGGTCAGGACCACGAGCCCCGTCGCCGTGTCCCACACCCTCACCGTGAAGTCGTGCCCCACGAGACGAGCCGCGTGCCGTCGGCGTTGTACGCCATCGAGTCGACCCGCTTGCGTGTGGCCGGACAGGGTCTGCACGGGCGCCAGCGTGGCCGCATCGCGGATGACGATCGTGGCGTCGGGCCCCTCCGTGGCGATCCGCGTGCCGTCGGGGCTGTAGGCGAGGTACTGGTCGCCGGACGAGCTGCCGACGGACACCGTCCGCACGTTCCCGTGCCGCGCCCGCTTCAGCAGCGCCCACTCCCACCCCCGCTGGTCGGCCGGGCACTCGTCGAGGACCTGGTCGGCGCGGGCGAGGTTGTTGGCGGCGATCTCCCGGTCGGCCAGGGAGATCTTCGTCAGGTAGACCGACTGGCGGAGCTCGGCGGCCTTGCGGTCGAGCTCCGTGACCTTGTCGTCCAGCTCCCGGTTCTTCCCGGCGAGCGACGCCCGAGCCAGTGCCGCCTGTCCCCACGCCACGCCGCTCACGGCGAAGCCCACCGTGCTCACCAGCGCCACGAGGCAGACCAGCGCCGCGATCGCCGGCCGCCGCCGCGCCCACATCATCAGCCGCTCGGCGGGGCCGCTCCGCCGCGCCCGGATCGGCTCGTGGTTGAGGAACCGCCTCAGGTCGTCGGCCAGGTCGCGGGCCGAGGCGTAGCGGCCCGACGGGTCCTTGGCCATCGCCTTGAGGACGATCGTCTCGAGGTCGACCGGGATCGCCGGGTTGTGCCTCCGCGGCGCCGGCGGCTCCTCGAAGGCGATCCGCCGCAGGATCTCCTGGCGGTCTCGCCCCGTCGTACGCCGGGCCGCAGGGTCAGCAGCTCGTAGAGGGTCACCCCGAGCGAGTAGATGTCGGTCCGGTGGTCGACGACCACCCGCTTGGCCAGCGCCTGCTCGGGGCTCATGTAGCGGAGCGTGCCGAGCAGGTCGCCGGTCATCGTCAGGCCGGCGTCGCCCTGGATGCGGGCCAGGCCGAAGTCGGTGACCCAGAGGTTGCCGTGCGGCGTCGACCAGGAGGTTCGACGGCTTGATGTCGCGGTGCAGGATCCCCTGCTCGTGGGCGTGGTCGAGCGCCTCGGCCGCCTGGAGCCCGAGGCGGGCCGACGTGCGGAAGAACGCGGTGGTGCGGGTCGATCGCTCGGTCGAGCCTGCCCCCGCGTCGGCGTCGGCGGGGCGGTGCGTCCGCTCGACCCGGGCGGCCGGCGGCGCGTACGACGCGGTCGGCGCACCGTCCGCGCCCGGCCGTCGGGTCGGGCGCGAGCCGGCCCGAGGCGAGCTCGGCGGCCAGGGTGAAGGCGCAGCTCGTCCTTCGGCTCGGCTGACGGCCGGGCCTCACCCGCCCGATCCAGCCGCCGCAGTTCCGCGATGACGGCCGCGAGGGTCCGCCCCTCGATGTACTGCATCGCGTAGTAATGGACGCCCCGCTCGCAGCCCACGGCGTAGACGGGCACGATGTTCGGGTGGTTCAGGTGCGCCGCCGCCTGCGCCTCGTTCTGGAACCGCTGGAGCGGCTTGTCGCTCAGGACGGGCGCGAACGGCAGGACCTTCAGCGCCACCTGGCGGCCGAGCGAGATCTGGGTCGCCTCGTAGACGACGCCCATCCCGCCGCGGCCGATCTCGCGGAGGATGCGGAAGTCGCCCAGCTCGCCGATCGCCGCGCGCGGCTCGGCGTCCGGCGAGGGCGGCCACGGGCGAGCGCCCGCCGGTGACGCTGCCCAGCTCGGCCATCGCCGCGATGGCGGGCCAGAGCGCCCGCACCCGCTCGACCCGATCGGGGTGCTCGCGGGCGACGACGTCCCAGTCGACCGGCTCGCCGGCCTGGTGACGGTCGGCCAGCTCGTCGATGAGCTGGACCAGGTCGGGATCGGTCCCGGCGGACACGGCGGAGCCGTTGGCGTGCTGGTTCATCGGAGGCTCCCCGCGTCCCCGTCGCCCATCAGGCCCCGGAGACGCTCCAGGGCGCGGAGATGGCGGACCTTGACGGCCCCCTCGGTGATCCCCAGGACCTCGGCGATCTCCCGGTTGGAGAGCATCTCCAGGTAGCGGAGCACGAGGACCTCGCGGTCGCGCACCGCCAGCCGGGCCAGTTCCTCCCGGACCCGTGCGCGGATCTCCTCCCGGACGAGGTGCCCGCTCGGGCTGGTGCCCCCGGCGATGAGGCGGTCCACCAGGCACGCGGCCGACTCGTCCGGCAGCCGCGGTCCCGACGGCGACCGCTCGCGGTCGACGCTGCGACGGCGGGCTTCGATGTGGTGGCGGTGGACGAGGAGGAGCCGATCCCAGGCGAGCTGACGCAGCCAGGGATAGAACGCCATCGGGCGCCGTCGCAGATAGTCGGGCAGCTCGCGGGCGGCGTCGGCCAGGGCCTCCTGGACGACGTCGGACGGGTCCAGCCGGGCCGCCAGGCGGCCATCCATCCGCACCGCGATCATCCGCAAGAGCCGCGAGCGGTGCTGGTCCAGCAGCCTCCGGCGGGCATGCTCGTCGCCGTGGCCGGCCAGCTCCAGCAGCGCGTCGGTTTCCGATCCGTTCTGAGCCATGTCGCGGACCTCCCCTACGACAAGACCTACGGATCGGCGGGAAAAGTTACACGATTCCGCTCGTCGGGACGGAGGTCGACTCCTAACCTCAGGAATTCAGCGTATTTGCGGAAGGGACCGGGTGCGAGAAGATTCCGGAAAGGGATGGGGAATTCCCGGCGCGAGCCCGACGGGTCAGGGGTGGCATGAGTGACAAGTCGCGTCGGTGTCGTTTACTAAACGGATACCGAACATCAACGTCGCCTACTCGCCGACGGGCGAGGAATCCCCCCGGCCGCGCGCGATTTTCACGATCTCGTCCCTGACTTCCGGTGCCAGGCCGTGCCAGGCGGCGACAAGCTCCGACAGTGCCTCCTCAGTGCAGACATAGTGCAACCACTGGCATCCATGTGCGACGCAAGTATCATTCGCAGAAACGACTTGCGGAACCCGGGACGCGGGTGCAATTCCCGTGGCCCGAGATGCAGTGGTCCTCACATGCCAAGCTCGCCGTCATACGGGCTTGCCGCGCTCTGCAGCTTGGCTTAAGTGCTTCGGTATAGTCGCCCGGGGCTTCGTCGTCTCAGGCGCGGGCCGAACGACGGCGGCGGCTATAGCCGGCCAGCGCGGCGGCGCCGAGGCCGCCGAGGGCGAGCGAGGAGGGCTCGGGGACGGCCTGGTATGCGGCGGCGAAGATCGACCCGCCGTCGGGGAGCGTGTAGGTACCGACGGCGGTCGCCAGCCCCGTCGTCGTATCGAGGGTGTACATGCCCCCGAGCGGGTCGAACCCGTAGAGGGTCGGGCCGACGAAGACACCGGCGAAGAGCTGGGGGACCCCGGTCGCCCCGAGGTCGATGACGGCCCCGGTCGTCGGATCGACCCGGTAGAGGTCGTCACCGTTGGTGGTGCCCTGCCCGGAGAGGTACAGGTTCCCGTCCGGGCCGAACGCGACGAGCCCGTCGTTGGCGGGGGGGAAGGCCGCGACCGTCCTGAGGACGCCGGTGGCGACGTTGATCGCGTCGAGGTTCCCGGTGTTATTGTCGTAGAAGTAGAGGCTCCCCCGGCCGTCGCCGCCGCCGCCGGTCGGGAAGATGTCGGGGATCGTGCCGAGGAGGGTCAGGCCCGCGTTCGAGGCGTCGGCCGCGTAATAATTGCCCCGCTCATCCAGCACGGAGAGCTGGCCCGGCCCGGTGAAGCCGAGCCCGAAGGCGAAATCCACGTTGCCGCGCATGTACGGCAGCGGGTACATGCCGATCTGGGTGAAGGCCCCCGTCGTCAGGTCGAGCGTCCCGAACTCATTCTCGTCGCCGGAGACGTAAATGGATACGTCGGCCCGCGGTGCACGGCCCTCCGCAGGTGATCGCGACGAGGATCGATACGAAGAGTGACCAGGTCGCACGGGGATCGGTGTCGCTGCGGTATCGGAGGAGCACTTCATCACCTCGTTTTGTGGGGGGCATGGGAGGCGAGCGCAACCGGTCCACTCCGACCGGTGGCGTTGCGGGCCACGGGACCGTCACCTCAGGGGACGAGTGAAACGTCCCCGATAGAGGTTATTGCCGCCGTGTGAGAGGCGATCTCGGCGGGGCGGCTCGGGTCATGGGGTGCGGCTGTCCCGGTCGGACTTACCGCCCTCGGCGGCGGCGCGAAGCGCGGCCTCGTCGACTCCGGCGTCTCCGCCGCTTTCGACGTTCTCGACCGGCATCTCGGTCAGCCGATGGGACGAAATAGCTCATCGTCCGCCAACTCCAACAGGCCGAGGCAGGCCAGCTCATCGCCCGGGCTGGCTCGTCCGCCGGGAGAGCAGCGCCAGCCGCCGCAATTCCGAGTCCACCCGCACATGGGCCCGAGGCGCGGCGGATGGCTCGATCGGACGTGGGAGGGCCCGGTATTTCGAGACCCTTATGCCAATCCCACCGCCGGCCACGACGATCTTCAACGCTCTCATCGCATCCTCCCGGTTCATGTCCCTCGCCGGCGGCGTCAATAAATATGACGGAGACGAGCCTCGCCCGGCCCCGGCCCGGCGTCGCGGCCTGCCAATAGCGGGGCCAAAATTAAGGCGGACGTCCGCTCGGCCACCGACCAACCGCCGGCCGAAGAACCTCAACCACCAACAATCCGTCCGCGCAGGGTCTGTCCGGCCGGCTGAGACGCAAGGGCCCGGCAGTCGGGATGGCCGGCATCCACGGGAGGTTTTCGATCGCCGGGCGCGTGGCGTGCCGTCCCCGAGCGCCAACCATATCAGGCGCCCGGCAACCCGCCGCGGCTCGTCCGGGCCGTCGCGCCCGGCCAGCGGTACGGGACCGGGCCCATTAGGAGATTGCCCGCGTGTGACAGCCGCGAGTGCCCGCCCCTACCGGAGCAGCTCGCCCAGCTCGGCCTTGAGCCGGCGGAGGACGCGCGACTTGGCCTGGCGGATCGCCGCCGAGGACATGCCCAGTTCACCCTCGAGGTCGGCCGGGCGCGGCCCTCGACCGCCGAGAGCCAGAAGGCGCGCCAGGTCCGGTCCTCGAACCCGCTGCGCACCTGCTCCAGGGCGCGGAAGTAGAGCTGGCCGACCTCGGCCGATTCGCCCGGCTCGTCGGCGTCGGACGGGTCGGGCGGGCTCGGCTGCTCCTGGAGGAGGTGCAGGGCCTCGGAGCCGCCCTCGGCGCGGGGCCGGCCGCGGTTGCGGCGGAAGTGCATCAGCGCCTGGTTGCGGGCGATGCCCCGGAGCCAGCCGCGGAAGGTGTCGCCCGGGCGGTCGCGGCGGAACTCGCCGAGACCGCGGGCCGCCGCGGCGAGGACGTCCTGGGCCACGTCCTCGACGTCGCCAGACGCCAGGCCGGCCCGGCGGCACCAGAACTCGACCAGTGGCCGGTAGAGTCCCACGAGCCGATCCCACGCGCCGGGGTCGTTGGAGCGGGCCCGCTCGAGCACGCTCAGCGGGGTCGGGGCGCCGCGCCCGCCGCTCGAGAGACCGGGCGATCCGGGCATCGTGCCGGCTCCGTGGGTGTCGGGCGGTCGGCCGTCGCGCGGAGCCGATCCGTCGCCGGGTCAGGCGGTGTCACGCCCGAGTAATTATAATGCGTATCTCCGCGACCCGTCACCCCCGAGGAGGAGACGCCTTGGCCGCCGGACCGGGATGCCTGAGCGAGCGCGAGCTGCGAGCGTACGTGCTCGGCGACCTGGCCGAGCCCGACTCGCTCGCGGCGTCGGCCCACGTCCAGGCCTGCCCGGCGTGCGAGGCCGCGGCGCGGCGGCTCGACCGCGCGTCCGACCCGATCCTCGACGGCCTGCGCCTCGCCTTCGCGGCGACCACGCTGCCCGACGCTCCGGAGTCCGGGCCGCCGACGATCCCCTGGGACGAGGAGGAGCCGTGCGACCACCGGGGTGCGGCCGTCGCGTCCGCGCCGGGCGGCTTCGAGGTCCTCGGCGAGATCGGCCGGGGCGGCTCGGGGGTCGTCTACCTCGCCCGGCAGGAGCACCCCGCCCGGCTCGTGGCGCTGAAGATGATCCTCGACGGTGCGCACGGCTCGCCCGAGCAGCGGTCGCGAATCCTCCGCGAGGCCGACGCGATCGCCGGGCTCCGCCACCCGGGGATCGTCCAGATCCACGGCGTCGGCCGGCACGGCGAGATCCCGTTCCTGACGCTCGAATACGTGCCCGGGGGCAACCTGGCGCATCGGCTCGGAGGCGCCCCGATGCCGCCGCGCGACGCGGCCGGGCTGGTCGAGGGAGTCGCGCGCGCCGTCGACTTCGCACATCGCAATGGCGTGGTCCACCGCGACCTCAAGCCGGCGAATGTCCTGCTCGACGAGGCGGGGCGGCCCAAGGTCGCCGACTTCGGCCTGGCTAAGCACGGCCGCGCCGACCTGACGGCGACCGGGGCCATCCTCGGCACTCCCTCGTACATCGCCCCCGAGCAGGCGGCCGGGGGCAGCCGCGCGGCCAGGCCCGGCGTCGACGTCTACTCGCTCGGGGCGATCCTCTACGAGTGCCTCACCGGCCGCCCGCCGTTTCGCGCCGCGACGGCGCTGGAGACGATCGAGCAGGTCCGCACGCAGCAGCCCGCCTCGCCGTCCCTGCTCCAGCCGGGCCTGCCCCGCGACCTCGTGCTCGTCTGCCTGAAGTGTCTGCGCAAGGAGCCGGACCGGAGATACGCCTCGGCCGGCGAGCTCGCCGACGAGTTGAGGCGTTTCCTCGACGGAGCGCCGCTGCGTCACACGCGGCCGGTCGGCTCGGCCGAGCGGCTCTCCCTGTGGTGCCGGCGCAACCCGGCGTGGGCCGCGACGATCGCCGGGATCGCAGCCCTGCTGACGACCGTCGCCGTCGGCGCGTCGATCATGTCGCTCCGCCTCGACCGGGCCCTCGGGCAGGCCCGAGTTGCCGAGGCCGATTCGAAGGTCAGGCTCTGGGAGTCCTATCTCACCCAGGCGCGTGCGGGCCGCGACAGCCACCGCCGCGGCCAGCGGACCGGCGCCCTCGCCGCGATTCGCTCGGCCCTCGAATTGCCCGTCCCGACGCGCCACTCGCTCGACGAGTTGCGGACCGAGGCGATCGCCGCCCTGGTCCTGCCCGACGTGGAGGACACCCTCGCCTGGGACCTGCCCGATGAGGACTCCCGCCTGTACGGAGTCGCGGTCGACGCGAAGCTCGAGCGCTATGCGACCGTCGATCGGAATGGCACGGTCGAGATACGCAGACTGGCCGACGGCCTCCTCCTCTCGCGGGTCGCCGGGACGGGCCCCCCCGTGAATCCTACCCTGTACTTCAGCCCGTCCGGGGCGTACTTCGTACAGCGGTGCGGGGCCGACGCCCGGAGCCGCGTCTGGGACCTCCGCGGCTTCGAGCCGGCGCTGATCCTTGACGCGCCCGGTGGAAGTCGCGGCACCGGCCGAGTCGAGACGACCCCCGCCTTCGACCCCGAGGAGAAGCACGTGGCCCTCGTCCATGAGGACGGCACCGTGAAGATACACGCGCTCGATCCGGCCCGCCGGAATGAGGGACCGCGTAAAGTTGCCGAGGTATCCCGCCGCTACTCGTCGATGGCGTTCCGCCCCGGCCGCCCTCACCTGGCGCTCGGCTCATACGAGAAGACAGTGCGCGTCGTCGACGCGCGCGACGGCTCGCTGGTGGCCTCGCTCCCGCATCCGGACCGGTCCACGCAGGTCGCGTGGAGTCCCGATGGCCGAACCTTGGCCACCGACTGCGACGACCACCTCGTCCGCCTCTGGGAGGTCGACTCGGGAACCCTGGCGGGCCCGCCACTGGCCGGGCACAGGACGGGCGGGACCTGCCCCGTGTTCAGCGGCGACGGGGCCTACCTGTTCACGAACGACTGGTCCGCGAGTCTCAAGGTCTGGGATCTCACTTCCGACTCTCAGATCTTGGCAACACCTATCGGCGGCTGGTCGTTCTCCGTCGGCGGGCGACACACGTTCGTCGACCTGCCCGGCGGCCGGCTCGCCCGAATGTATCGGTTCATCGCGCCCAAGGAGCTGAAGACCATCGGGCCGACCGGCCGATTCGCCCCGCGCGATCGTTACCGCGAGCGCGCAGTTCGCCCCGGACGACCGGCTCCTCTTCCTCGCGTCCCACGACCGGCTCTCGATCGTCCGAGCCGACGGGCGCGAAGAGCTCGCGACGATCCCGCTGCCGATGACGGAAGTCGTGGCGTTCGAAGCCGCGGCGGCCTTCCTCACCAGCGGCCCGCAGGGCCTGCTCCGCTGGCCGACGCAGGCCGAGGAGGGTGGCCGGGTCATCCGGGTCGGCCCTCCGGAGGTGCTCGATCCGAAGGGCGATCTCGCTGAGCCCACTTCCGTCGCCCTCGAGGGCCGCGTCGCCGCCTTCCAATTCCGGGCCCGCGGCATCCACCTCCGGCGGCCCGGAGGGCCGGTCACCATCGGAGCCCGCGAGGACATGCGAAGTGCCGCCGTCAGCCCCGACGGGCGCTGGCTGGCCGGCGGGAACCACGAGAACCCCAGGGGAATCGGGGCGCGCGTCTGGGAGGTCGCGTCCGGCCGCGAGGTCGCCGCCCTCCCCGTGGCGGGCCTTTGCCGCGTCGGGTTCTCGCCGGACGGGCGGTGGCTCCTCACCACGGGAGGGGGATTCCGCCTCTGGAGCGTCGGGACGTGGGAGCCCGGCCCGAAGATCGGCCCTGAATGGGAAGGCGGGGAGTTCGCCTTCGCCCGCCAATCCCGGCTCCTCGCCCTCTCGGGCAAGTACCGCGACGCCCGCCTGGTCGATCCCGACTCGGGCGAGGAGCTGGCCCGGCTGACCGTCCCGGAGGAGACGCGCGTGCTCCCGGTCTGCTTCTCGCCCGACGAGAGCCGGCTGATCGCCCGCGGCCACGACAGCGGGCTGCTCTACATCTGGGACCTCCGCGCCCTGCGTGCCGGTCTGAAGCCGCTGGGACTCGACTGGGACCGGCCCGACTATCCGCCGCCCGCTCCCCCGGATGGACGGGTCGAGGTGCGGGTCGACATGGGAAGATTGCCCGCGGGAGGCTAGCGCAAGGGATGGGTCGCTAGGCCCCGCAAACACACAGGGGAACCTCCGTCCGCCCTGGTGGCCGGTCTCGATGCTCCGCCTGTCACACAGCGGCGATAGCCAGATAGACCGGAACCCGCGGCCCCCCCCGCCGCGGCTCCGGGCCTCTAATCGACCCCGTCCGGAAAGCGGGCTCGCCATGACCGTCCGCACGCCAGGTCTTTTCCGGACGACAATCGCGGCGGGGACTCGACCCACCACGGGATGAGCGAGGACGGAGCGCCGAGGCGCCTCAGGGAGGGCGATCCCGACGTGGCGTGAGAGCGTCCGATGACCGACCCCGTCGACGGCGTTGATCAGGAGGAAGTCGGCATGGAGGAAGAGGCGGCCCCGCTTTATCGGGCTGCGGACGACATAGGGGACGACCGTTCGGCGCCGGCCCACGGGTTCCCGCTCGACCTTCGGCGGCTCCGGGAGCAGGTCAGGGCGATGGGCGAGTTCGGCCGCTGGCGGCTCGAGATGATCGACGCGGGGATCAGGGATGCGAGGGAGGGGAGGCCGCCGATGTATTGAGGCGCCGACGTATCGCCTCGTGCCGGGGACGTTCGATTCAATTCTGTCCCATCACCTGGATCGTGTGGTCGAGATCGACCAGGAACGGCTTGCGGCAAGGCAGGTCGTGAATGTGGACCAGCGCCGGCCACTTGCCTGCAGGCAGGTGGTACAACTCAGCCTGGGTCAAAAACGGTCGCGATTCCCAGCGTGACTGCACACTGCCATCCGCCTCGTTCGTGACGTAGATCTTTCGATCCTCGGGTGGAAGCAGACGGCTGAACGCCGCTGCCGTGTCCCCGGCCAGTTTCCCCAGATACACCTGGGTGCCCACATTGGTCAGGACCGTGTCCACGTCCGCTGGTGGGCCGATCAAGTGAGCGACTGGTAGACAAGGACGCAGCCGGCCCGGCGCTCCCGTGCGAAGGTGATGTAGTCTACCGGCTTGAACCCGCGGATGCGGCACGTCTCGTCCAGTAGGAGCAGGAGCGGTTGCCAGTCGTCGGAATTCGCACCCGGGCGCGGGACCGTTCGCATGCGTGAATGCAGTACCGGTTCCAGGGCGCGCACCGTCAGCGACATGAGGGCGGCTGCCTGCTTGGGGTCGTCCTCTCCCACCTCCAAGACCAACGTAACCGGCGGGTCGTCCTTGTGGCGGTTCAGCATTTGGAAGTCGAAGAGCCGGCCGGGCCCAGTGGGGGCAGTGCGCTGTTTCAGAACGCCTTCGGAAAATGGTTGCAGGGCCAGGGCGACGCCATAGGTGAATTCTCGATAGCTCGTCTTCGGGTCCCGGTGCTGGCCCACCCCGGGAAGAGAGTCCGGATGGATCATCGGGGCGATGTCGCGGGCCCACGCGTCGACTCCTTTCTCGGGCAGGGCGGACCCCCTCCCGTGAGTGCGGTGGCGCTCTTCCGCCTGTCGGATCTGCGTGATCCAGAAGCAAAGCAGGTCCTCGTCGGTCGCCAGATCGTACAGCTCGGCCAGGGTCGGCGTCGCCACGCCCGGGGCATCGACCCGAACGCGAGTGTATGTACCGGGCGGGTTGGCCTCCGGCGATCGGACCGCAACCCACCCGTAAAAGTACAAGTGGCGAAACTTGAGGATGTGGAGGAGTGCGGTCATCCGCAATAGACGGCTCTGGTAAAACATCTCCGCCTCGCCGCCTTCACCGTCCCATCCTTCGGCAGGCAGGATGGCGCCGGCAAGGGCTTCCAACTGCCGCGTGTCAAGTGGCGTGTCGTGGGCCACGGGGGCCAGGAAGTTGATCCGGTCGGAGGCAACCCCCGGGCGAGTCGAGAAGCAGAACTCCTCGCCTTGCCACTGCGCCCGGGCGCGATCGAGCTTGTCCCGCACGTTGCCCTTTACGTCCACGATCAGGGTGGAATAGCCGGCATGATTGGCGGCGGCGGCCCAGCGCAGGAGCAATTCTGTCTTGCCGGAGCTTTGCGGTGCGCACAGGAGGACGCCGTTATAGATCATCAGTTGACCCGTGCGCGGAAACTTCGACAGGAACAGCGGTCGGCCGTGATTCACCGTGTCCGTCGTCCGGGCGAAGCTGTACCGGCCCAGCGGGAGATCGCCACAGAATAAGTCGCTCAATTCGTCTTCCCGCGCACAACGGGAATAGTCGCGGACGGGGCCGCGGCGGGCCGCTCAACGCCTCGCCGGGCGCCAGCACCGTCTCGTGATTGCCAATCGGGCGATCCGGGCGGACGAGTCCCCGCAGGACATCGGCCACCTGATCGCGGGCTTTCTTGTCCGGTATCCGGGCCCCGACCACGCTCGCATCATAGACCGCGATCATCACCTCGACGTCGGGCCCTACAGGAGTCCACTCCAGGTGGAGGATAAGCTCCTTGGTCCACGTCCCCATCGCGTGACTTCCACCCGAGGGCGCCGGACTCCGGTCGCGAAGCGCGATTCGCGGTGAACTTTCAATCCGTCGAACCGGCAAGCGTTGGATACATCCGGCAGTTTCCCCTCAAGGACCTGCTCGGGCACGGGGAGGCTCAGCCGGATAGAGATGCGGGCCAGGTCGGCGTCCATCGGGTGTCGCGAAAAGAAAAATCACTCGCCGATTCCAGCAAGTGAGTCTCGGGCCGGTTTATTCGTCGGATCGAACTGGAGGGCCTTGCGAAAGTCGGCTCGTGCTTCTTCGAGTCTGCCCAATTCGGCCAATACTTGCCCGCGGCTGACGAATCCATCTGCCCGGTCCGGCCCCAACCGCGTAGCTAGTTCGGCGTCTGCGAGAGCTTCCTCAAGTCTCCCCTGACTGCGCTGCGCCTTGCTACGCGCAGCATAATTACGCGGTTCGAAGGGGCGGATTGCGATCGCCCGGGAAAGGTCTTCTATAGCCTGTGCAAGTTTCCCTTTAAGTAGTGGCAACCGGAGCGAAGGACAAGCGCTGAAGTGTTGTAGGGATCGATCCGGAGTACCTCGTCACAAGCAGCGATTGCCGAGTCGGTCTGGCGCCCACGATTGAACTCTATGGCTTGCACCAAGTGCGGAATTCCTGCGATCAACGGAAACTTCCAGGCTCCAGTGGGTTGTGGCCAAGTGGGGATTTCGACCACTTCACGTACTAGCCCCTGGCGCGCCCAGTTCGGTTATCACGGCTCGCCAGCCGATCTCGGCCCGCGCCGGAGCCTCTGGGAACGACCAGACCAACTCGTCCCTGAAGGAGAGGCGAACCTCTAACAGCTCGCCATCGTCGCTGAGATGCGCCGCCCCAAATGCCTCAACGTAGGTGCTCCACAACTCGGGAGATTCTGGATAGTGTGCGCATCGCTCCGGGGAGGAACACATATGTCTGCTGGGCCCCAAACTGGAAACCTCCGGTTCGAAGCGGGTTGGGGTGGACCTTGCGCTGACTTGCCATGCCTCGGCAGGGTGATGGATACCCGGTTGGCTCGAGTAAAGCCGTACCGACCACATCGAGCGCTACTCGAGGGTCGAGCGCGTTCAGATGGAGAACACCTTCATAGACTGGTCCGTCGAATCGTTCGCCGCCGGCTCGATTCAACTCCCGGACCTCCATGAAGAGTTGGGCTCGGCGTTGATCCTCCTGCGATAGACCGGCCCACGCTGGATGAAGCGACAGCGAGTAGAGGATTCGTATTCGCGCCCGAGATCCAATTCGGACTGACCTGCCGTGGCTGCGAGGTCATACATTTGGCCCGCCAGTGATTGATCAGATCCCATTGATCGACCCTCTCTGACCTCGACTGCTGCCGATTTCGCGGGCCCGCCGCGGCGGTAGTGCGAGGGGTTGCTGAAGCTCCCCAGGATACCGGCCGAGGACGGACCCGCCATGATCCTACCACCCGAGGCGCTGCCGTTGCTCGCGGCGCTGGCCCCCGCCCTGACTCGCCCGACCTTCCAACGCTTCACCCTGCTGCTGGCCGCCGCGATCCTCACCCCGGGCCGGCACACCGTCGCTCACCTCCTGCGTACCCTCGGCCCGCTCGCCCGGGGCACCGCACCGACTATCAGCGGGTGCTGTCCCGCGCACCCTGGTCGGGGCTCCGTTTGGGCTGCGCCTGGCCGGGCTCATCGTCGGCCGGCTCTGCCCGACGGACCCGGTGGTCCTGGTCGGCGACGACACGGTCGACGGCCACCCCGGCCGGCACGTCTACGGCAAGGCGAGGCACCGCGACCCCGTCCGCTCGTCGCATTCCTACACCGCCTGGAAGTACGGGCACCGCTGGGTCGTCCTCGCGGTGCTCGTCCGGCTCCCCTGGGCGACCCGCCCCTGGGCGGTCCCGTGCTGGTGGACCTGTACCGCTCCGAGCAGGACGATCGGGAACGGCACGGCCGCACCGCACCCCGGCCCGGTTGATGTGCCGCCTCGTGCGGCTGCTCATGATGCGGCTGCCCGGCCGACGCCTGGTGCTCGTCGGCGACAGCGGCTACGGCACGCACGAGGTCGCCCGATTCGTCCACCGACACCGTGAGCGGCTCGCGCTGGTGAGCAAGCTGCACCCCGAGGCCAACCTGTTCGACCCGCCCCCGCCGTACCGCGGCATCGGTCGGCCCCGGGTCAAGGGCGGCCGCCGGCCCAAGCCGCGGCCGAGGCGGTCGAGGCGGCCCGACGGCGTCGGCGGCTCGGCGTCGGCTGGTACGGCGGCGGGACCCGGCGCGTTTCGGTCGTCACCGGGGCGGGCCACTGGTACAAGGCCGGCGACGGTCTGGTCCCGGTCCGCTGGGTCCACGTCCGCGACCTGGAGGGCACGCACCGCGACGAGTACTTCTACACGACCGACCCGGGCATGGGCCCGGCGGCGATCGTCACCCATTACGCGGGCCGGTGGAACATCGAATGTACCTTCCAGGAGGGACGGGCCTACCTCCGATCGGGACGACGCGGGGCCGGTGCCGGCGCACGGTCTTGCGGGCGGCCCGTGCCTGTTCGGGCTCTACTCGGTCGTCGCCTTGCTGTACCACGCGCTGCCCGAGTCGAAGCGATCCGGCGGCGTGCACTGGCCCGGCAAGGCCGGCGTGACGTTCTCGGACGCGCTGTGCTCCGTGCGGCTGTGGATCTGGGCCGAGGGGGTATTTCCGCGCCGGGGGCCGGTTCGGTCTGGAGAAACTCCCCGACTTCTTGCGCGACATGCTGGAGGTAGCCCTCGCCCCGGCCGCATAGCCGCCTTCGATCGGCAGCAGTCG
>CAWFXY010000043.1:0-22208 GCA_963819805.1 uncultured Planctomycetota bacterium
TCAGATGATCCGTTGCCTGATCGATGACAAGGAGATCGTCGCCGTCGATCATCGCGACCGGCGGATTGCGACCCGCATCGAGACCCGCAGGAACCAGCCGCTGGGCTTCGCCACCTGGGAATCCACCGGCGAATTGCGTCATATCGAGATCCGGCCGCTCACGGCGGCGGAAATCGTCGAGACTGACAAGTTTGAGGTACGCGAGCATCATGGAGCCGAACCCAACCGAACCCCCCCGTCAGGATCACGATTCAGGACCCGACCGGCCGGAACCGGAACCGTTTGTCAGCGAGGGTACGGATCAGGGTCCCGGGCGCTTCGTCGCGCATGACCCTTACACGGTTCTCCGCGATCCCAACTTTCGGCGCCTGGTGCTCGCCGGGATGGTGGCGATGGTCGGCAATCAGATGCAGGGGGTCGCCATCGGCTGGGAGCTGTATGAGCGGACGAGTTCCCCGCTAGCGCTGGGAATGGTGGGCCTGGCGCAGGTGCTGCCCGTGATCTTGCTGGCGATCCCGGCCGGACACGCGGCCGACCGGCACAGCCGCAAGTGGCTGATCATTCTGGCTCATGCATTACTTCTGCTAGCAACGATGGGCCTTGCCCTGCTTTCGGCACGGCGCGGACCCGTCGGCTTGACGTACCTGTTTCTGGTGGTCACAGGGATTGGCCAGGCGCTGAACCGGCCTGCGCGATGGGCGATCCTTCCCCAGGTTGTGCCGCGTGAGCTCTTGCTGTCGGCCGTCACCTGGAACACAAGCACCTGGCAGGTCGCCGCGATGGCGGGGCCGGCCTGGGCGGTCTGGTCATCGCCCTGACCGGCGGTGCCACGACCTGCTACGTGCTCAACGCCGGCTGCTCGGCCGTCGTGATCGGTCTGACCGCTTCCTTGCGGCTTCGTGCCGCACCGCGCGATTCCCAGCCCGTGTCTGTGCCGCTCGCTTTTGGCCGGGCTTCGTTTCGTGTTCCGCACCGATTTGATCCTGGCGACCATGACGCTCGACCTGCTCGCGGTCTTCCTGGGAGGGGCCACGGCGCTCTTGCCGATCTATGCCCGAGACATCCTCAGGATCGGCCCGTCCGGCCTGGGCTGGCTGGCGCTGCCCCGTCGATCGGCTCGTTTCTGATGGCACTGGTGCTTGCCCACCGACCTCCGATGCGGCAGGCCGGCAAGTCGCTCCTGTGGGCCGTGGCCGGGTTCGGAATCGCGACAATCGTCTTCGGTCTATCCAGAAACCCCTACCTCTCGTTTGCCATGCTCTTGCTGACTGGTGCGCTCGACAACATCAGCGTGGTCGTTCGCCAGACGCTCGTTCAGTTGCTCACTCCGGACGAGATGCGGGGCCGAGTCTCCGCGATCAACGCCATCTTCATCGCCTCGTCCAACGAGCTAGGCGCGTTCGAGTCGGGCTTGGCCGCGCGGCTGTTCGGAACGGTTGGCTCGGTGGTCGGCGGAGGCATTGGCACAGTGCTCGTTGTGCTCTGCGTGGCCGCGTTCTGGCCCAATGTTTCCAGCCTGGGCTCGCTGCAAGACATGGACATCAGCAAATAACAAACTGACAGCCTGGCGGGAATGCGGCTCGGCGGACTACCCTTCGAGCGGTGCCCCCTCGCCCTCCCGAAAACATCGGCCCGGTCGGATCTCCGGGGGCAGTGGCTTGGTTCCCCGGGGTTGAGCCTCCAAGGTGCAATTGCAATTGTCTGTAGTGCTCGAGGCGGGCATGTCGCGTGGTGGCCAAGATCACGCTGCTTCGCGACTCCTCGCGTCGCCGTACTTCCCTGACACACACCCGCCTCCGATTATTGTCCCTCCCTCCGGGTCATCGCTCGTTTATGTGCCGCATTGCGCCGGGCATGACCAGACCCGGGAAACCAAACACGCACTCCTGGACATCAACCCCAACCACGCAAGACTCGCTTCTGGCTGCTGGTCCAGCGTTGCCAGGCGGGATTCGTACCCGCAGGATTTCAGCGAAAGGTTTCAGAGTTCGAGTCTCTTCCTCCTTTCCAAAGCTTATTACCCCGGCAGCAAAGAAGGTCATATACCAACCCAAAGCGCGAGGATCGGTGCGTTTCCCTCGCTGGCGTCGGGGTAATATGCAGCAGCATGCGGAACTTCCTTGCCGGGGTAATACCTGACGCAAGAACGTTTGAATTGAGGCAGAAGTCGGAGCAAGGAGCTTGGTCGGACATGAGACACCAAGGTCGGAGGCGTTTCAGAACCACCCACGCCGGGTAGTCGAATGCCTCACTCGGGGGTGTCAGTTCGTCAGGAGATCGGCGTCAGGGTTCCCGGAGTCCAAGTAGGTGCAAAATCTGTTGCGCCAATTCACGAGAACTCACTATGGCTCACTCCTCCCATCGACCCCGCTTTGGGGGAGTAGGGGCGTCCAATGAACCCCAGTGATGTGCCGCAAAGCCTTAAGAATAGGCGATTTGCGTCTTGGGAAATGAAAAAGCCCGCCTCGTGATGAGGCGGGCTTTGGGAGTGCCCCCCATAGGACTCGAACCTATAACCCGCTGATTAAGAGTCAGCTGCTCGCAGCAATCCGAGCCCGGGGCAACGTCTTCGGCGACAGGCGGTTAGGGCGATTCTCATCGCCTCCCGGCCTGCCGGTGCCGTTCAGATTTTACCGGGATTTCCGCGGATTTCCAGGCGTATCTCTGCCATCTCTGCCATGTCACCCGAACTACAGGCCGTCCCGCGAGCCACCAGTTGGACGCTGTCAAGAGGGCGAATGCCAGTGGGCACGATTCTGAGCGGGGCAGTCAAGAGCCTCCCGATTACCCTCTGCACGCGTGGGCGGGCGAGCTGAGGCGGTCCATGCCAGCCGCCCCGAGGTTCGGCCAAAAGTTAGGTACAAGGTGTCCAGGCTGCACATCGATGGCTGGAGGTGACGGTCTGGGGTCGGCTGGAATTGCACCCGAAGTCCGGTTTCCGCAAGTCCCTCTGGCAATAGGCACTTACGGATTTTGTCCCTCTGGCTGGCAGGGGACTTTCTTACCCTGGCCGCTGGGCCTGGTGGACAGAGCGGACAGTTTGCTGCTCAACGTCGGCGAGTAGCTCGGCAGCAACCTCAACGCAGGACGTGAGTTGCGACCCTCTTACTGCCATTGCGTCCACTGGTGAAACTGTCCGCGCTTGTCCGCCGCATCTGAGATAGTCCCCGCTGGCAGCGCCTCAGCAGCGCGACCCAGACGCCAATTTGCACGAACTGGCAGCGGTTGACGCCCGGCTTGCACGCCTTTGCGCGGCGTGGGCTTCGCTCCCCGAGCACATCATCCTCGCCATCCTCGCGCTCGTCGACTCGACCGGCGTGGAGGCAGAACGCCTCCAAACCCCGTGCCGAGACTCTCCCGGCTTCGACCGCCGCCGGTCGACCCCCGAACCGCCCGGGATCGACGGCCACGGTGAGGAGGCGGCCCTTTCGACCGTCTGATTGGCGTCACGCCGGGTCGACCATGTCGTGGTGCCGACGATGAGCGGGGACGGTGTCGGTTGGTTGCCCCGGCCGCGACCGAAATTGCCCAACCTGCCGGGCGAGCCACCGCGGACACGGACCATCGGGACGGTATCGGAGGATCGACTCCTCCAGAACGATCCGAAGGGTCGCGATGCGTCTTCTTGATCGCCGGCGGGTCGCCTCACGAGGACGGTCTCGGTCGACCACGCCGAAGCGTGTCGGCATCATTCCAGATCGTGAACGCCCACGAGTTTCGTGTTTCAAGATTTGACTTCTGAAACTTGCCCGCCTACACTTGCTCCTGTCCGACACCCACAGGAGCCAAAGCATGAGCGAAACGAAGCTCGGAGGCCGGTTCACCTTCCCCGGCACGTCATTGACGGTCCACCGGATGGGCTACGGCGCGATGCAGCTGGCCGGCCCCGGCGTCTTCGGGCCGCCCAAGGACCCGGACGAGGCCGTCGCCGTCCTCCGCGAGGCCGTCGAGTCCGGCGTCGACCACATCGACACCAGCGACTTCTACGGCCCGCACGTCACCAACCAGATCATCCAGCAGGCCCTGCACCCGTACCCCGAGGGCCTGGTGATCGTCACCAAGCTCGGGGCGGTCCGGGGCGAGGACGCCTCGTGGCAGCCTGCGCACGGCAAGGACGACCTGATCGCGGGCGTCCACGACAACCTCAGGAACCTCGGCCTCGACGCGCTCGACGTCGTGAATCTCCGCGTCGGCGGGATGCTCGAGCCGACGGAGGGGTCCATCGCGGACAAGGTCGAGGTCCTGGCCGACCTCCAGCGTCAGGGCCTGATCCGCCACGTCGGCCTGAGCAACGTCACGGCCGCCCAGTTGGCCGAGGCGCAGGCGATCACCGAGATCGTGTGCGTCCAGAACCTCTACAACCTGGCCAACCGCAAGGACGACGCGTTCATCGACGACCTGGCCCGGCAGGGCATCCCCTACGTGCCGTTCTTCCCGCTCGGCGGGTTCACGCCGCTCCAATCGTCCACGCTGTCGGACGTCGCGGGCCGCCTCGGGGCCACGCCGATGCAGGTCGCCCTGGCATGGCTGCTGCACCGCTCGCCCAACATCCTGCTGATCCCCGGCACGTCGTCGCGGGGCCACCTCCGCGAGAACCTGGCCGCGGCCGAGCTGACGCTGCCCGCGGACGCCCTGGCGGAGCTGGACGGGATCGCCGCCGCGAAGTCCTGAAGCCATCGAGAGTCCCCCATGCCCCCCGACGCCCCGCTCACCCTCGATCGGATCCTGGCCGCGGCCGAGGACGTCATCCGGCGGTTCGGCCCGTCCAAGGCGACCGTCGTGGACGTGGCCCGGGCACTGGGCGTGAGCCACACGGCCGTCTACAAGCACGTGGGGAGCAAGGCCGAGCTGCGGGACCTGGTCGTGGGCCGGTGGGTCGAGGCGACCATGCCTCCGCTGCGGGCCATCGTCGCCGGAGCGAGGGCCGGCCCCGCAGCGGCTGCGAAAGCTGATCGACGCCCTGATCGCCGTCAAGCGCCGCCGTGCCACGGATGATCCCGAGCTGTTCACCGCCTACGGGACGCTGGCGGCCGACGCGAAGTCCGTCGTCGCCGCCCATATCGACGAGATGATCGGTCTGGTCGCGACGATCATCGCCGCCGGCGTCGAAGGAAGGCACGTTCCGCACCGTCGACCCCACGGCCATGGGCCGGGCGGTGCTGGTCGCCACGTCCAAGTTCCATCACCCGGCCCACGCCGCCGAGTGGGGCGACCCGGCCATCGACGCGGCGTACGACGACGTCTGGCAGTTGCTGATGGACGGGCTCCGCCCGAGTAGCGATCGGCCTGACCGGTCATTTGCCACGAGTTCGACGTGATCGGCCCTCCGGGCCGCCTGGATTTCCACGCCTTCACCGAAAGGGTTCACCATGCGTGTTTTCGTCACCGGCGCCACGGGCTTCATCGGCACCGCGGTCGTCCAGGATCTCATCAAGGCGGGGCACACGGTGCTCGGCCTCTCCCGCTCGGACGAGGGTGCCGCGGCGCTCGCCGCCGCCGGGGCCGAGGTGCACCGCGGCGACCTCGAGGACCTGGACAGCCTGCGGAGCGGCGCGGCGGCATCGGACGGGGTGATCCACCTCGGCTTCGTCCACGACTTCTCGCGGTTCCAGGAGGTCTGCGAGACGGACCGGCGGGCCATCGAGGCGATGGGCGACGCGCTCGCGGGCTCCGACCGCCCCTTGGTCGTCACCTCCGGGACTGGGATTCGGCCCACGGCCGGGGCAGCCTCACGACCGAGGACGACTACGATCCCCGAACTCACCCGAACCCCCGCGCGTCTCGGAGATCGACGGCGATGGCGGTCGCGGCGCGCGGCGTGCGCGTGTCGGTGGTGCGCCTGCCGCAGGTCCACGACACGGAGCAAGCAAGGCCTCGTCACGCTATCTGATCGCCGTCGCCCGCGAGAAGGGCGTCTCGGCCTACGTCGGCGACGGGCTCAATCGCTGGCCCGCGATCCACGTGCTCGACGCCGCCCCCGTCTACCGGCTGGCCCTCGAGAAGGGGCCGAGCCGGGCGAGGTATCACGCGGTCGCCGAGGAGGGCGTGACGGCCAGGGCGATCGCGGAGGCCATCGGGCGGGGCCTGAAGATCCCGGTCGTCTCCCTGTCGCCCGGAGGAGGCCGCCGGTCACTTCGGCTGGCTCGGGTTCTTCGTCGGTGTGGACAGCCCGGCGTCGAGCGCGCTGACGCAGGAGCGGCTGGGATGGCACCCGACGCAGAAGGCCGGGATGATCGAGGACCTCGACCACATGGACTGGTCGGGGGAGTGAGTCCGTCTCCGAGTCTCCTTTGCCGACCGACGGTCTCCAAGGGGGAGGCGCGTGTCTATCACCCCGATCTCGCCGACGGGCAGGAAGACGAAGGACTTCTACCCGTGGATCTTCCGGGCGAAGCCCGGAACGCCGAACCATCATCCGCAGCGAACCGTCGGGGTATCATTTGTGTCCGGGCCACGGACCTCACTGATGCCCCGCGGGCGGCTGAGCGGTGCCGTTAGACCTCGGAGGCCGTATGCGGATCGCGGTGCTTACATTCGAAGGCTTCAACGAGCTCGATTCGTTCGTCGCCTCGGCCATGCTCAACCGGGTCAAGAGGCCGGAACTGCAGGCCCTGATCGTGTGTCCCGCCCAACGGGTCGCGTCGATGAACGGGGTTGTCGTCCAGTCCCAGGCTCCCCTGAGCTTCGCCCGCGAGGCCGAGGCGGTCATCGTCGGCAGCGGGAGGGGCACGCGAGACGTGGTGCGCGACTCCGGCCTGATGGGAGAGCTCGGGCTGGACCCGTCGCGCCAGATCATCGGCGCCCAGTGCTCCGGGGCGCTCGTGCTCGCGAAGCTCGGACTCCTCGCGGATGTCCCGGCGTGCACCGATTCCACGACGAAGCCGTGGGTCGAAGAAGCCGGAGTCCGGGTCCTGGACCAGCCGTTCGTCGCCCACGGGAACGTCGCCACGGCCGGGGGCTGCCTCGCCTCTCACTATCTCGCGGCGTGGGTGATCGCTCGCCTCGCGGGCTGGAGCGCGGCGGAAAGCGTCGTTCATTACGTCGCTCCCGTCGGCCAGAAGCAGGAATATGTGGAGCGTGCTCGCGCGGTGGTCCAGCAGTACCTACCAGAGCACGAACGCGTCGCGAACCTCGCCGGCTGATCCTGTGTCAAATCCGCGATTAGCGCATCGTCCCCAGACCATGCTACGGTTCGATCATGACCGCCCATCCCGAACAACTCGTCACCCCTCTCGTGCTCCCGGCGCGATCTGCGAGTCATTGTTCGTGGTATTCCAGTCGGGGCCACCTGTCGTATTGACGCGTGGCCCGTCCTCGCCGGTTCGACTCCGGCCCATCTCCCAAGAAATCCGTTCGGTAGCGGAGAGGATTCGATCGTCCGCCTGATCAGCGGTGGACGCTCGGTCCGCTTCGTTCGGAGCCAAACGGATGGGTAGCCTAACTGCGCAAGGCAGCAGTCTTGAAAACTGCCGTCCGAAAGGACTTGGGGGTTCGAATCCCTCCCCATCCGCCATCTGGAAGCGTGTCAGAGAGGCTTATCGTGCCCGGTTGCTAACCAGGTGTGGGAAACCACCGCAGGTTCGAATCCTGCCGCTTCCGTTCCACGGGTGTGCGCCGGAGTTGGAGAGCCGGGCCGCGCTGTAAACGCGGTGCCTTCGGGCTGAGGAGGTTCGAATCCTCCCACACCCACCATCTGACCGGGTAGCCAAGAGGCGAGGCACCGCACTGCAAATGCGGCAACGCGGGTTCGAATCCCGCTCCGGTCTTTCCATTCGTTTCCAAACTGCGATTGCCGTGCATCCTGATCGTTTATACACTGCCACCGGACGCACCTTCCACCGGTGGAGAAGTGACGTGGCAACGCCAGCAAAGAACACGATTTGTCTTTGGTTCAACCGGGACGCCGAGGAGGCCTGCGCGGTTCTATGCTGCGACCTTCCCGGACTCGTCCGTCGACGCGACGCACCGGTCGCCCCGGTCTCCCAACACGCCCGTCCGCTCCCACGCCGCTGACGGCGGCCCGGAGTCGGTGTGACCCCCCAAGATAAGCCTGGACGCAACGGTCTCCTCTTTCGGCTACGGACGATGGCTCTCGAGTTCGGTCGAGAACGGCGCTCCAAACCGGTTCAGACGAACGCCGCGCGGTGCTTCTCGATGAACGCCTCGAGCGTGGTGGGCGGCCGGCCACCGAGCTTCTGGACCAGGTCATTCGTGCCCGCGAAGATGCCGTTCTGGTGATCAATGGCGACCTCCCGCAGGTGCTGGAAGAGGAAGTCATTGACGGGCCTGCCTATTGTCTTCCTGCCGGCCTCGAACGCCTTCTGGAAGTCCTCGAAGGCGACCTGCTTGTATTGAACCGGCCTGCCAAGGACCCGGCTCAGGACCTGCGCGGTCTCCTCGTACGTGTATTCGACCGGGCCAAAGAGGGGATAGATCTTCCCCTGGTGGGCGGCGGGGTCCTCCAGGATGCCGGCGATGACGCGGCCCTGGTCCTCGGCGGCGATCGGGGCGTGCTTGCCGGTGCCGAACGGCACGTGGAGCAGGCCGGCCTTGATCATCGGGGCGAGGTACAGCAGCCACTCGGCGAAGTAGGTCGGCCGGATGTGGACGACTGTCAGCCCCGACCAGTCGAAGACCCGCTCGGAGAGCCAGTGATCGGTCGCGGCGTGGCTCCTGGCGTCCTCCCGGGCGGATTTCTGCGACATGTTGACGATGCCATCCACGCCCGCCTCCTTCGCGGCCTGGGCGAAGTACGCCGTCGCCTGAAGGATGCCGGGGCGGATGGGGTAGACGAAGTAGGCCCGCTGCACTCCGCCTCAGCGCGGCGCGGACCTGGCCGAAGTCGAGCAGATCGCCGTAGACGACCTCGACGCCCCGCTCCTGGAGCCGCTTCGACCTGTCATCCTGCGCGTGGGCCAGCGCCCGGACCTCGTGGCCGCGGGCCAGCAGTTCGTCGACCGTCGCCCGGCCGGTGTCCCCCGTCGCGCCGGTGACCAAGACCTTGCCCGGAATCATGGGAATTCTCCGCTGGAGGCGACTAAGATTGTGGTTGACATCCAAATGGTAGGCGGCCAGAATTTGGATGTCAACCACAATCCAAAAACAAATCCAGAGGAGGAACCTCCATGCGGAAATCGAGGGAGGAGGCGGCGCAGACCCGCAGGCGGATCGTCGAGGCGGCCTCGAGCGAGTTCCGGAAGAACGGGATCGTCGCGACCGGGCTCAACGACCTGATGAAGGCGGCCGGCCTGACGCACGGCGGCTTCTACAAGCACTTCGCGTCGAAGGACCAGCTCGTCGCGGAGGCCACCGCCGCGGCCCTGGACGCCCTGCTCGAAGGGATGGCTGCCCACCCGACCATGAGCGCCGCCGTGGCGGCGTACCTCTCGACCCGCCACCGAGACAATCCGGCCTCCGGCTGCCCGCTCGCGGCGCTCGGCAGCGAGCTCTCCCGGTCCGACAGGGAGGCGCGCGAGGCGGCGACGGCGGGCTTCGTGAGACTGGTGGCCATCCTCGCGGGGCAGGCCGGCACCGCGGAGGCCCGGCGCCGCGCGCTGGTCGCGGCCGCGACGATGATTGGCGCGGTGACGATGGCGCGCATGGTCACCGATCCGGAGCTGTCGGCGGAGATCCTCCGCGAGGCCGAGAAAAGTTTGGCGGCGAAGCTATCGTGATGGTGCGCAGGCCGCCTTTCGGTGATAGGAGGTCGCGATCGACCACAAGAACGGGATTTTCGCGGGCACGAATGACCTCGTGGAGGAGCTCGGCGGTCGGCCGCCGATGACACTCGAGGCGTTCATCACCAAGCACCGGAGGGCTTTCGAGTAACGCGTCCATGGTACGTGAGACGCAGACAGGATGGTTACACAACCCTCGCGCCCGACGTTCGATGACCCTTGACCACGGAGAAGCTCATGAAAGCGATGGCCATCGGCACGCTGAAGCCCCTCTCACCGGAACAGCGGCAGCGCTACCTGCCGAGGGAAGTTCCGGCGACGCTACAGCTCTACCTCGACGGCAAGATGGAGCAGTTCTGGCTGCGGGAGAAGGAGGAGGGCGTGATCTTCCTGATGAGCGTGGACTCGGTCGATGAGGCGGACCGGCTGCTACAAGCGCTCCCGCTGGTCCGGGACGGCTTGCTGACGTTCGACCTTACAGGCCGACAAAACCCCTGGTCGAAGCCAGGCAAAATGGGCCGTTGCCCAGGTTTTGTCAGAGCCTGTTATGCCGATCGGCCCCCTGCTGCCGCTTGGCATGTTGATGAAAGCGAAATAGCGACACGCCGCTGCGTGTTGCGGACGTGCCAGAAGGCACCGGTTGAGCCTCTCCCCTCGACCGGCCCGGATCGTCATGCTTCTCGGGTAAGCCGCCTTGTGAACAGTGAGTAGGCCAAATCGCTCATTTGCACGCGTCGGTGCGACAAGCCCGAAGTCGGTTGAGCCGAGGTATCTTCTGAAGTGCGCCCCCTGAGGCTGGACCACCTGAGGACCATCGTTATGGTACGGCGACAGGAACCACCTGGCGACAGCTAACGGCCGAGATTCATGCTCCCGAGTTTGCTTCTTGACGCGGAATCCGCCAGGCTGACCCGGAGGCATCCTGCCGTGATGTAGGGGCGTTACACCTCTCGGAAGGAAAAGGCGTCCAGGAGAGAGTTGGTCGTAGTCACGAGCCCTTTCAGGGCTCGACAAAGCGGAGCCCCGTTCGTTCCTCGACGACTCGAGCGATCCGGGCGGGGTCGCCCTCCATGGGGGCGGCGGGCGCACGCCAGAGCCACGCCGACCCGTCCCTGGTCCCCGTCGCGACGACCCGCCCGTCCGGGTGGAAGGCCACGCTCAGGACGGCGTCGGTGTGGTGCAGGGGCGGGCCGAGCTGACGGCCCGAGGCGACGTCCCAGAACCGCGCCGTGGCGTCGAGGCTCGCCGTTACGAGTGTCGTCCCGTCGGGGCTGAAGGCAAAGGCGGTGACCTCCCCCGCGTTCCCCCGGACGTCGTGGAGCAGGGCCCCACTCGCCCGGTCCCAGAGCCGCACCGTGCCGGCGTGGCAGCCGGTCACCACCCTTGGAGCCCGGGGGTCGAAGGCCACGGCCGTGATCGGGTACGCGTGGTACGGACGGGCACCGGCCTCGACCTCGACGTCACGCGCCACGTCCCACAGTCGCGCCTTGCCGTCGCGGCAGCCCAGCAAGAGGGTCCCGCCGTCGGGGCCGAAGGCGGCCTGATGGATGGCCACCCCGAGCGACCGCAAGAGGGGCCGGCCCGGGCCCATCACATCGACCTCACGGAGCATGCCGGTCCCGGGTTGGGGGCCCCAGGTCAGGAGCCGCCGGGAATCGGGGCTGAAGGCGACGCCTGAGTGGGGATGGGGTTCTCTGGGCCCTTCCCCGACCACTGCCCCCGTCTCGGCGTCGAGGAGGCGGACCTGGGACTCGGGATGCCCTCCGGGACCGCTCGCGGTCGACGTGGCGATCAGCCGCCCGTCCGGGCTGACCGCCGTGATCCCGTACGGCCCGGATGGTCCGTCGGATATCTCGTCAGCGTCCCGGGGCCGGCCGACGGGCACCGAGCGAGTCGGCTCTCCCCGCCGGTCAAGGCTCCATCGCTGGAGATCTCGGCCCCCGACCGTCAGGAGGTGCCTGCCGTCACGGCCGAAGGACACGGCACGGATCGGCCCTGGGGTGCGCAGCGGAGGGGCGATCGGGCCGGACCCGCGGCACCTCCCAGATCGGGATCGTCCCGTCCTCCAGCCCGATGGCCAGGGCCCGGCCGTCCGGCCTGAACGCCAGGCACCGCACGCGTCCCGACGAGCTTGAACGTCGGCCCGCTCTGGCGGAGTGTGGTCGAATCCCATAGCCGGACGGTGCCGCCTTCGGTGCCGGTCGCGAAGCGATCGCCGTCGGGGGAGATCGCCAGGCTCGTCACCGTCGCACCTTCGGGCGGGAGGGTGATGCTCCCCGATGACGCCGGGTCCCATACGCGGACTTGCTCGTCCCGGGTCGCCACGAGGATCCGTCGACCACCCCCGACGAAGGCAACCTTACGGATGGGCGAGCCGTGAGGCAGGGTCGGGCCGAGGATCTGCCCGCTCGGCAAGTCCCATCGGACGACCCGCCCGTCGTCGCCTCCGGCCACCAGCGTGCGGCCGTCGGGGCTGATGGCGATGGCGGCGATCCCTGCCGCGGTTCGCAGGGGTTCCTCAGCGGACCGGTTGCCCCGTCGTCGCGTCCCACCAGCGAAGCAGGCCCTCGGCGTCGCACGCGAGCAGGCGCCGGCCACCATCGGCGAAGGCGACGGCTCGGACGGCTGCGTGCTGGGGGCACGTCAGCGTAGGCTCTGTGCGACGCCATCGGCCCGCGTCCCAGAAGTGCGGTCGGCCCGCCCGATCGAAGATCGCCAGCGTTCCGCTCCCCGAGGAGTCGAACGCGAGAGGCCCCACGAAGTCGGCCCTCGTGTCGCAGGGATCGGCGGCGGAGCATGGCGGCCCGGCCTCGCGCCAGGTGCCGGTGTCCCAGGAATGCACCGCCCCGTCATCGCCCAGGGCGACGAGCGCCCGGCCGTCCGGCCGGAAGGCCAGGTCGCGGGCGGGCGCCGGAGCACGGAGCTGCGCCACGGGGCGAGCGAGCCGGGCCGACCATTCCGCCAGGTTGATGCGGGCGGCGCGCTGGAGCGCATCATCCCTGGCCTCGGCCGCCAGCCGCAGGCTGCGCGCCAGCCAGAGCATCCCCTGGCCGATCTCCCCCTGCTCACAGAGGGCTCGCCCGTGGTCCATCGCGAGTTCGGCTCGTCCCCGGACCGCCTCGCGATGCGCCCGCCTCGCCTCGGTATGGGCCAGGGCCTCCGCGACGGCCTTGGCCTCGGCGCGCCGCCACTGCCAGGAGACCAGGACGAAGGCGAGGGCCGCGGTCATCATCAGGGCGGCGGACAGCGCCGCCACGCCAGGGTTGCGCCGGGCCCACTTCCAGGCGCGCTCGGCAGTCCCGGTCGTCCGGGCCAGGATCGGCTGGCCGCGCAAGAAGCGGCCCAGGTCTTCGGCCAGCGCCTCGGCCCCGGCGTAGCGCCTCGCCGGGTCCTTCTGCAGGCACTTCAGGCAGATCGTCTCCAGGTCGCGCGGCACGGCCGGCTGCATCTGCCGCGGCGGGACCGGCTCCCGCGACCGCACCAGGTCGAGCGTCTGGAGGGTCGTCGCCGCACGGAACGGGGGATGCCCCGTCAGCAATTCGTAGAGGATCGCCCCCAGGCTGTAGACGTCGGCCGCCGGGCCGACCTCCACGGCGCCGGCCTCGGCCTGCTCGGGGGCCATGTAGCAGGGGGTGCCGACGAGCTGGCCGGTGTGGGTCAGGCGGACGTCGGAGGCGAGCGACCGGGCCAGGCCGAAGTCGCTGACCTTCGGCTCCCCGTCTGCGGTCAACAGGACGTTGGAGGGCTTCAGGTCGCGGTGGACGATCCCCAGGCGGTGCGCCTCGGCGACGGCCCGCGCCACCGGCTCGATCAGCCGGGCGGCCTCGGCGGCGGGCCTCGGGGCCCCGTCGGGGGCGTCGGCGAGGCTGCCGCCGGGCAGGTATTCCAGCTCGAGCAAGGGGACCCCGGCCACCTCGCCGACGCGATAGATCTGGACGACGTTGGGGTGCCGGAGCTGGGCGACCGCCTCGGCCTCGGCGCGGAGCCGCGCGGCGGCCGTCGGGCCACCGTCCCCGGCCGAGAACGTCTTGAGCGCACACGGGCGATTCAGGGGGATGTTGCGGGCGAGGTAGACGACCCCCATCCCGCCGCGGCCCAGTTCGCCGAGCACCTCGTACCCGCCCGCCCGGAACGCTCGCTCCAGGCCGGGGCCGAGCCCGGCGGGAGGCGGGGCCATCCCCGGCCCGGGCCGGGGACCAACAGCGACGGTCGGTGGCACTTCCGGGTAAGCGACCGTGCTCTGTGAGTCCGGTGAATCGTGACTGGAGTTCACCATGTCTGGATGCTCCGGCAACTCAAGCCGTCGGCTCCGGTTCAGACCCCACGGTCTCCCGGTCACCGAGGCGAAGGCGGGCCCGTCGCCCGGGGACGAATCAGGCCGGTTCGGCCTCGACGATCTGGGTCGGCGACTTGGTCGGAAGCACGCGGGTCAGCCGCCAGCCGGCCCCGGAGAGGAGCTGCCGAAATTCGGCCTCCGTCCGCTCCCGGCCGGTGAGATTCACGAGCATCTCCAGGTCGATGAGCTTGACCAGGTCCGCCGCGTCGCCGGGCGCAACGACCATCTCGATCAGGAGCAGCTTGCCGCCGGGGTTCACGCCCCTGCGGCAGTTGCGCAGGATCGTCGTCGCCTGGTCGTCGGACCAGTCGTGGATGATGTGCTTCATCAGGTAGGCGTCGCCGCCATCCGGCACGCCCCGGAAGAAGTCGCCGCCGACGGCCCGGCAGCGCTCCGTCAGGCCCGCCTCGCGGATGGCGTCCTCGGCCCCGGCCACGACATGCGGGGAGTCGAACACGATGCCGTTCACTTCCGGATACGCCTGAAGGATCGTGTTCAACAGCACGCCGTGGCCGCCGCCGACATCGACGACCGTCTCGAAGGCCGCGAAGTCGTACGCCTCGGCCACGGCCGGGGCGACGTTCGACGAGAAGCCGGTCATGCCCTCGTTGAAGACGGCCGACTCGTCGGGGTGCTTGCCGAGATAGTCGAAGACCGACTCGCCGAAGACGCTGTCGAAGGCGGCGCGGCCAGTCCGGACGGTCTCGAGCATCTGGCTCCAGGGCCGCCAGCTCCAATCGGAGCAGGTCAGGTCGGCGATGCCGCGCAGCGAGCCCTTGACGCCGGTGCGCAGGTATTCGCCCATCGGCGTCAGGGCGAAACGGCCATCGGCCTGCTCGGCGAAGATGCCGACACTCGCCAGGGTCCGCAAGACCCGATAGAGCGACGGCGTGTGTGTTTCCGTCCTTGCGGCCAGGTCGGCGAGGGTCTGCGGGCCGTCGGCGAGGAGGTCGGCGACGCGGAGCTTGGCGACGACCGCGATGGCCATCGAGACGTTCTTGCCGAAGATCAGCCGGAGCAGTTCGGCATCGGGCGGAGCCTGCGACGGGGTGGCGTCGGTGGGCATCGGAGGTCCTCCAGTGGTTGGTTCGACTTACGCCTGCGAATCACCGATCTCGTCCAAGGCGCGACGGATGAGCTCGTTCATCGGTTGAGCCGGGGTCGAGCACTTGTGCCGCGGTCTCGCCGCCGAGGACCGGCAGCGTGCGGTCGAGCAGGCCGACCTGGACGAGCACCGAGGCCTGGTCCCAGTACACGTGCTCGTGCGCGACCTTGTCGCCCTCGAACTGCACGATGACGACGAACGGCAGCTCCACGCGCTTGCCGGTCGGCGCGATGCCGGGCAGCAGCCAGTCCATGCGGATCGAGTGCGTGAACCGCATGATCAGCTCATCGACGACCCGCCCCTGCCCGATGGTCCGCGAGACGGGGACCATCTCCATGTCCGGCGGGATTTGGTTCAGGAAGTGGTTGGCGTAGAAGTCGTGCAGTTCGGTGCGCCCCCGGCCGCCGATCATCAGCGGGACGTGGTTGACGTGGGGGTCCGCTGTCATCGTCGCCAGTGCTTGATCGGCGCTCTTCGCGCCGAACTCCGAAGCCAGGTGCTGATCCCACACGGCCGACAGCGTCCCTTCGGTCTCCATCTCGTCGACTCCTCTCAAGGTGAATGACGGGGCAGGCCGCCCCGATCCATCGGCAACTCCCGGGGGGCGTTGCGCGATGGGAGCCAGCCCCGAGGACAACGCGTCCTCGGCGAACCGGGGCCGTCGGCGACGCCGTACCACGCCGCTGGGAGCCGGTCGTCCGACCGGTCGTCGCCACCGGCGAAGCTCGGGCAACACGCCGCGCCTCGACCGTGATTGAATCGTAGAGGGCTCGCGCTCCGGGTTCTTGGAGCGGCTTGCGGCCTTTTATGCGATTCTTGCGGACATACGGAATTGTCCCGGCGTGACGCCGACGACGCGCTTGAAGTGATGGGAGAACTGACTCTGATCCGAGAAGCCGGCGCGCACGGCGACCTCCGCCAGGGAGAGGTCGCCGTCCACCTGCAGGAGCTGCTTGCGCCCGCTCGACACGGCGGGCGATGACGTACTGGTGCGGCGGCAGCCCGGTGGCCGCCTTGAATTGCCGCGCGAAGTGGTAGGGGCTGAGACGGGCGACTGCCGCTATCTGCTCCAGGGTCAGGCCGGCGTCGAGGTGGTCCTCGATGTACTCGACGACGGCGCGAAGCCGCCCCCGCGGCAGCGAGCCGTCCCGGCCGCGCCGCCCGGCGGGGCGCCAGGACGTGTCGGATCAGGTGGACGGCCAGCAGGTTGGCCAGGGACTCGACGGCGAGCCGACCCCCGTGCCGCCGGCCGTCAGTTCGTGGCTCACCGCCAGCATCGCGGCCCGGAGTTGGGGGAGGTCCAGGGCGTCGAGCGGCGGCACTGCCAGCCGGGCCGGGTCGAGTTCAAACGCCTCGGCGGCCACCTGCCCGACCAGCCCCGGCTTCAGGTGGATGTGCACCTCGTCCTTGGACCCACTCGAGCGCACCCGGTGCGGGCTGCCGGCCGGCACCACGGAGATGACTCCGGCAGGGGGCGGAATGCGCCGCTTCACTCCCTCATACCGAAAGTCCAGTTCATCCGGCGGCCGGGCAAAAAGGATGAGGTGGTGGTGGGTATTAGCCGGGAGGTTGTGTTCAAAGGCCGGCACCCTGTCGGTAGCGCGCCGCCTCCAGGCCCGCCCACCCCAGCCGGTCGCTCGACGCGGCCGCCTCGAACGGGATGATCTTGCGCCAGTCCCGGGGCCCGATCGGGTCGCTGCGTCCCGGCTCGTCCTGTCGCATGACTTGCTCCCCCCATGATGAGCTCGGCGACCGCTCTCGCTCCTCCCCCTGCTGACAATCATGGTTGTCAGCAGTTCTGAAGAGCAATCCCCTCGCGGGCCTGGGGAGGCAGGCACGGTTGTCGAGGGTACAGCGGAATTCTAGAGAGCTGTCAAGGACAGCCCAGGCGGGGACTCGTCGTCAGGCTCGGGGCGAAGTGGCCGAAGAGCCAAGCCCTAGCGAAGAGCCCGCCGCGTTCGGCCGTGCGATGCGCGAGCCCAGGGGCCTTGGCCGCTTGGTCGATCGTCGGCCCCACGAAAGTGTAGAGCTTGACCCGGCGCCATCACTGGCGCAGACAGGGGGTGAGTCGGGTAGGGTGATCGCTTCTTTTGAAGCGGTACGCGCCATCGCTACCGGAACGCAAGCGAGAGGCCATCGGATTCACTCCCCCGGTCAGTGCATGGCGATGGCTTTCTGCCCCCGGAGCCACTGCTGCTCGAACTCGCGAGGGGTCAGATATCCCAGCACCGAGTGGATCGGCTTGCGGTTGTACACGTCGTCCAGGAACCGACCGAGTTGCCCGTACGCATCGGCGAAGTCGCGGTACTCGGTCAGGTCGATCTCCTCTTCTCGGATGGTCCGCATCAGGCGCTCGGCGTAGCCGTTCTCCTCCGGCTTGCCCACGGCGCCATGCTGATCGCCACGCCACGACCGGCCAGCAGGTCTGTGTAGGCGGTGGCGGCGTACTGCACACCCTGGTCGGAGTGGTGGACCTCGGGGCGTCTCCGACGCATCGCCCGCTTCAGGGCCGCCAGCGTGAGCCCCTGGTCGAGGCTTCTCCCCAGTTCCCAGCCCCGGACGCGGCGGGTGAAGACGTCCATGATGACCGCCAGGTAGACGAACTAGTCGCGGAGCCGCAGGTACGTGATGTCGGCGACCCAGTCGAGTTCGGGATGTGTGACCTCCAGGCCCTCGACCAGGTTGGGGTAGCGGGGCAAGTCGTGGCGGCTGTCGGTCGTCCGTCACTTCCTGACCGGGGCCTTGCCGCAGATCCCCAGCTCGTGCACCACCCGCCGGATCCGCTTCTCGTTGACCCGCCAGCCCTCGCGACGGAGCATGGCCGTCAGCCGCCGATAGCCGTAGGTCGGCCAGCCGGCGGCCAGACGCCCCAGCGCCCGCCGCAGCCGGCCCTCGTCGGCGGCGTGCGTAACTTCGTGGTAGACGATGCCGCGGCGCCAGCCGGTCGCCCGACAGATCAGGCGGACCGGGTACTCGGGCGCCAGCGTCAGGATGACCCGCCGCCTCGCCTCAGGGCCGATGGCAGCAAGGCTGAGGCTTTCTTGCCGCTTCCAGCTCCATGGTCAGGCGCCCGACCATCCGCTCCAACTCGGCGATGCGGGCCTGATCCCGATCGCCTTGTTCCCCAGCCTGAAAGAGGCTCTCCAGCCCTTCGAGGGCCGTCTCCTTCCAGCGGGCGACGACCTCGGGATTCAGCTTGTGACGGCGGGCGACCTCAGCTTGGCTGGACAGGCCGGTGAGGAGTTCGAGGACGACTTGGGCCTTGAACTCGGCGGTGAAGGACCGGCGTCGGCGCTTGGGCATCGGAGGACGCTCCCGGGAGACCAGCATTGACTAGCGTACCGGTTCGATCCCAGGGGCGCACTTCAGGCGGCCCTGTCGGCTTCAGCCGTTGGTTAGTCCGAGCCTACCTCGCTTGCGGCTCAAACCGGGAATCGCTGCGTGACAATTTGCCGTGCCTCCTCTACCAACTCGTGAACGATCTGACCGGCCGGCTTGATCTGGCCGACCAGGCCAACGCCCTGGCCCGCCAACAAATCCATCGACTCGATATCCCCGCTGGCGTCACAGTTCGGCGGGAACCCCATGAACCGCAGCACCGGCATGGGCTGCCCGGCGATGACGGTCTGGCCGACCGCCGGCTCGTCCGTGCGCGATTCCTGGCCCCGGGCCTCCTGGCCGAGCCACTGCTGCACGAACGCCGTCCGCAAGGTCCGGTGCGGGGCGTTGGGCCAGCCGTGGCCGAACAGGATGGTGCGAACCGTGTCCCCCTCGTCGGCCTCCAGCAACTTCTGCTTGTAGTGCGGGTGGGCGCGCGACTCGGCGCTGGCCAGAAAGCGCGTGCCCAGCACCGCGGCCTGCGCCCCCAGGGCCAGGACGGCAACCACGCCGCGGGCGTCTCCGATGCCGCCGGCGGCGGCTACCGGCCGTGGGGCGACGGCATCGACCACGCGCGGGACCAGGGCCAGGGTCGAGACTTCGCCCGGCCACGTGGCCGCCCGCCTCGACGCCCTGCGCGATGATGACATCCACCCCCGCGTCCGCCGCCCGGCGGGCATCCGCGACCGAGCCGACCTGATGGAAGACCTTCACGCCGGCCGCGTGGGCACGCTCCACGTACGGCGTCGGATCACCCCAGAAGAAGGAGAGGATGGGCACGCCGCTCTTCCAGGCAGATGGCGACCTGGTCCTCGACGGGGAAGTGGAGGAGCAGGTTCACCCCGAACGGCCTGGCGGTGAGCGCCCGCACGCGGCGGATCTCCTGGCGGAAGACCGGCGGCGAGCAGAATTGTGCCTGCAGGATGCCGAGGCCGCCCGCGTTGCTCACCGCGGCGACGAGCTCCGGGCCGGTCAGGTCGGGACCCATCGGCGCGGCGATGATCGGGTACTCGATCCCCAGCATGTCGCATAGCGCGGTTTTCATGAATCCACCAGATGGCTTATTGGTCTGACATCGCGGCTCCTCTAGGATGCGGCAGGCCGTCCGGCACAGTGCGGCGAGCGGTTGATCGACCGAGCCAGCGCGAGCAACGTGCTGGCGACGGACTCAGGTGGTCATCCGCGATCCAAACGCCGGCGTGTTGGTCTCTTCCGGCGCACGTGGGCGCTGCGGCCGCGCCGAACGCCGCCTCGATCAGGTCCGCCGCACGGTTCAGGCCGTCGGCGGCCTCGATGCTCGACTGAAGCAGTCCGGCCGCTCGCGATAGGCCGGATCGCCCAGGACGGTGCGGACCGCGACGCGGAGGCGTTCGAGCGTCAGCCGCGCGACCGGGATCGACCGGCCCACGCCCGCCCACTCGACCCGAGCGCCGACGCCCGGCTGGTCGTAGGTCACCGGCAGGACGACCATCGGGACGCCGCACGCCAGCGACTCCAGGGCCGTGTTCAGCCCGCCGTGCGAGATCGTCAGGGCCGACCGCCGGATCAGGTCGAGCTGGGCGCGTAGCCGACCACGATCGGATCGCCGGGGAGATCGTCCAGCAGCGCCGGATTCTGCCCGCCGCCGAGCGAGATCACCAGTTGCAGGTCCAGGCCGACGCACGCCTCGGCGATCATCCGGAAGGTGCGGAGGACTCCGTTCTGGAGCGTCCCCATCGAGGCGTACACCAGGGGACGACTCGGGTCGATCTGCTCCCACGGAAAGTCGACCGGTGCACGACCGTCCGCATCGGTCCAGGGGCCGGTGTGATGGAAGCCCGGCGGCAGGCGCCGGCCCGGCAACTCCAGAGCTGCTGGCAGTTGCGCGATTTGAGCCAGCCCGAGAACATATCATTGAAACCCTTGATCGGGCGAAGCCCCCACGCCCGGCGCTGCCCATTGATCGTCCGCACGAGTCCCGAGAAGGTCAGTCTCGCTGGCTGCGTTGCCCACCCGATTCCGGCAGTCGGCCCAGGACGCCAAAGGTGCGGTGCGGCCACGGGAAGCTGACGGGCGGGCGCTGACGTCGAGATTGACCGGCAGGGCGGCCGCCACGTTGACGAATGGCAGCCCAGGTGTTCGGCCACGGTCCCGCCCGCCGGCTCGATCTGATCGACAATGAGGGCATTGACGCCCTCATCGCGGATCGCGGCCGGGGCGTCCCGGAAGAGCATCTGCGACTTCATCACGATTCCGCGAATCCCGCACCGCAGCGCGGCGAGTCCTTCGAGCTTGCCGCCTTCCTCGTCGCGGCTGGAGCGAACCGAGGGGGAAGTCGCGCTGGCCGATCTGGCGGAACCGCAGCCCAGCGGCCCGGATCGGGCTTCTCCAGGTCGGCCACCTGGAAGTAGACCACGTCGTGGCCTCGCGATTGCAGTCGCCTGCCGAGCGCCGTGAGCGGATAGTAGTGGCCCGGCGAGGAGAAACTCAGGATGCCGATTCGACGGTGCATGGTAATTCGTCCTTTCTCGATTGCTTCCGTGGACAGTGACGCGTATGAGGGGTTCAGGCTGACGTCCCGGCCGGTTCGTTCATTCCGGTTATCGCTGTCCCGGAGAGCGGACTCTCGAAGCCGCCCGAGCGGGATTCGTCGGCACAACCAGCCACGTCACCGGCGAGACTTGCGCCGGGGTCTTGAGTGAATAATAGAGGCCTTGCCGCCCGGTCTCTTGGCGAGACTTGAGGGCTTTTAGGCGATTCTTGAGGGCGTCCGGAACTGACTTGGCGTGACGCCGACGAGGCGCTTGAAGTGGTGGGAGAATTGGCTCTGGGGTCAGCCCGATTTTTTAGTTAAACTAAAGGATCGGGCCGGCCCCGGGGCTTCGCGGTCAGCCCGATTTGGGGGCTGTCGGAAGTGTCGCTCTCCATCATCGATCAATCTTCAAAGACATTTAAGAATCAAATGGTAGCCTTGCCGAAAGCAAACCCGACAGCGCCGGTCAGGACCGACATGAGGACCGATCGCGCCAGTCCTTTTCGACAGAGGAAGATTGAGGGCTGAACAGAAAGGCCAGGCAGCAGCCCACGGCCACCACAACGAGCACCGCCGCGAAGGCCAGCGTCCCCAGTTCCTTTATGTAGAAATTCAAGCGGTCCTTGTGAAGCCGGAGAGCCTTCTACTCTGCTCGTCCTCGATACGCTTGTACTCTACCTTTTCTAGAGGCAGGCTTCCCAGACCCGGAATGGCCTCTCCGACGTCGGCTTTCTTGGGAGTCGCCGCCATGGAGCGACTACCTCAGAGCCCGACGAACTGGGTTTCGAGCGAATCCGGAGTGTTTGCGATCTCCAACCGCTTTCCCTTCGCGCTTCGCTTCTTCGGCGAGCTTGTAAAGTCCGAGTGCTTTCCGGAAGAGGTCGGAGGGACTATCGCCCGTACGGCTCATGAGCTCGTTAAGCGCTTGAGCCGCCTCTGCGGGGAGATCCAAGGTAGATCCGTGTTCGCGGAACGACCACGGCCGTGGCGAAATCCCGAAATCCAATGTTTGAGCCTGCCCCTACAATCACTGGCTGATTGGGCCTTATCTGATTCGCTTCTTGCTTTTCGGAGTCTTCGCTCATATTGCCATCCGTTCGTGCACTGTCGGGTTGATGCGGACCCTCCTCCTGTTCCCATCCTACCTTGAACACCTTGACAACCGGAATCCAGGCTTACCCACCGGTGCGCAAGAATTTG
>CAWFXY010000044.1:0-20695 GCA_963819805.1 uncultured Planctomycetota bacterium
CGTCGGTCCGACGACACCGAAGTCGGTTGTACCGACGTTGCTCCGGCCGATCAGACCGCCTTCACTGTTGCCTCATGCCCTATCGCGGCCAGATCGGGTCGAATGTCACGCCACCCTGTCCGCTTCTGAACGGCCGTCACTCTCGGCCCGGGAACGCCAACAAGCCGTGAGTCACGGTCAAGTCCATCGCCCTGGGCGGGTGCGGCGGACCACGAGTCGTCGCTCCCCGAGGGCCGTCGCGTCCGCACGGTCACCCACGTTCAAGTCGGGTAGGCAGGGCGCCTGGAGTGCCTGGTGACGCCATGACGTTCGAGCTCGAAGTGCCTGTCCTTCCCGATCGCAGGGGCTGGAGGGTCACGGATGATGGTTGCGGCATCCCGGCGGAGATCCACTCCCGGATCTTCGACCCCTTCTTCACCACCAAGCCCGTCGGCGAAGGGACCGGTCTGAGATTGAGCATCACCCAGAGCATCGTCCCGGATCATGGGGGCCGCATCGAGCTGGAGAGCCATGCCGGCCAGGGAGCCCGCTTCCGCGTCATCGTTCCGGTGGAGGGCAAAGGCCTCGACGACTCGTGAGGGAACCGTGGTCGCCGTTCCCGGCCCGGGGGCCGACAATGGTACAGCAGCGTAGAAGCCGTGGCCCCGCATCGTGGCGCCGCATCTGCTCGCGGATACTTCGGTCGATCAGACCGAGGCGCCCGGTCGACTACAGCCAGTAGGCAATACGTCGGGGCGGCAGGACGCCGTTCGAACAATGACTGGGAGGTGTCGCCGCCGGGGACAACGGCTTCTGGTGGTTTTCTGGACAGGCAAGTCCTTTCTGTCAACAATATTGGGCCGCGAAGGTGGAACCAGCTCCGTAGGGTCGTGTTCCAGCCGCAAATTCGGCCTCGTGTTTGCCGGTCTCCCCCCCGCGGATATCCTCGACCTCATGGACGAGGTCTCCGGATGCCTTAGCGCAATGCATCGCGGATCGCACTCTTACGCGAACGGCTGAGTCATCGATCGTTCGAGCGCGAGACAATTTCCGCGAGAGCCAATTCGAGCTCGTGGACCGACTTCTCGAGAGATTCGTAGGCATCCCCGATGTCGGTCAGGTCGCCGGCATGGCCCATCTACTCCAGCGTCTCCGCTGCGTTGTAGGCCGCGGACTTGCCGAACAACCCGATCGCTCCCTTCAGCGAGTGGGCGGTTCGTTCGATCCTCGTCGCGTCCCCGCGATCGATCGCGGCTCGGATCTCGGCCATCGATCGCGAAACCTCGCCTTGAAACACCTGCCACGATCTTCTCGACTTTCTCCCGACTGCCTCCGACTCGCTGGAGCAGTCGCGTTCCGATCCGGCAGCACACCCTCGGGACCATTGAGGAGGGGGCGTCGCCTCGGACGGGCCTTCCGGGGAGATAAATCCCGCCGTCGTACTCGGCACGACGTCGGCGATGGCCCGGAAGAGGTCGCCGCGCCTCGATCGGCTTGGAGACATAGCCGTCCATGCCCGCCTGCAGGCAGCGCTCCCGATCGCCCTTGATGGCGTGGGCAGTCATCGCGACGATCGGGATGTGCCGGCCTGTCCCCCTCTCTCGCTCGCGGATGCAGGCCGTCGCCTCGAAGCCATCCATCTCGGGCATCTGCACGTCCATCAGGATCAGGTCGAAGGCCTGCTTCTCCCAGGCGGCGAGGGCCTCCTTGCCATTGCCGGCGACGTTCACCGTGTGCCCGCGCTTCTCCAGGAGGATGGTCGCCAGCGTCTGGTTGACGAGGTTGTCCTCCACCAGCAAGATTCGGAGGCGCCGCGACGGAGCCGACAGATCGCCCGACTCGAGACGGTGGAACGTCGGGAGGCGAGAGTCCCGGTGTCCATCGGCGAACTCGGACGTCGCCCAAAGCCGTGACGATGGCGTCCAGCAGCTCCGAGCGCTTGATCGGCTTCATCAGGTAGGCGTTCACCCCCAACCGCCGGCAGCGGGCGACGTCCCCTGACTGGTCGGCGGACGAGAGCATCATCAGAGTTGAACGGGCCAGCTCGGGTTGCTCCTTGATCTGTTCGAGCAGGGTGAAGCCGTCCATCCCCGGCATCATCGCGTCCGTGAGCACCAAGGCGTACGGCTCGCCCGAGGCGGCCGCTCGCTTCATCTCCGCCAGCGCGCTGGAGCCATCCGCGACGGTCTTGGGCCTCATGCGCCATTTGGTCAGGATCTCCTCCAGGATCAGACGGTTGGTCGCGTTGTCGTCGACGACCAGCACCGGCAGGTCGGCAACGCATGGTCGGCACGGCGGAGTCCTGCGTGATCCCAGGGTCCTTCGGCACTCCTAGCCGCACGGTGAAGTGGAACGTGCTCCCCTGGCCGAGCTCGCTCTCGACCCAGACCCGTCCCCCCATCAGGGCGACGAGCCTGGACGAAATCGTCAGGCCGAGCCCGGTGCCGCCATACTGCCGTGTCGTGGAGCTATCGGCCTGCGTGAACGCCTCGAAGATCAGGGCTTGCCTCTCGCGGGGGATGCCGATCCCCGTGTCGGTCACCCGGAAGTGCAGGCAGACCTCGTCGGCGGTCTGCGACTCTTCTCGACACGGACGACCACCTCGCCTTGCTCGGTGAACTTGATGGCGTTGCCGACCAGGTTGACGACGATCTGACGAAGCCTCCCCGGATCACCCACGAGCGTCTCGGGGACGTCGGGAGCGACATGAAAGGCGAGTTCGAGCCCCTTCTTGTGTGCCCGCAGGGCCAGCGCCTTCATCGTGTTGCCCAGGCTTTCGTGCAGGGAGAAGTCGATCGCTTCGAGGTCGAGCTTGCCCGCTTCGATCTTCGAGAGGTCGAGGATGTCGTTGATCAGCGTCAAGAGCGACTCGGACGACTCCTTCACGAGCCCGAGGTACTGCCTCTGCTCGGGAGTGAGGTCCGTGTCGAGGGTTAGCTCCGTCATCCCGATGATGGCGTTCATCGGCGTGCGGATCTCGTGGCTCATGGTGGCGAGGAATGTGCTCTTGGCTCGGTTCGCCTCTTCGGCGGCGTCCTTGGCCACGCGCACCTCCGCCTCTGCCGCCCGGGCCCGGGCGCTCTCTTCCTGTGCCTGGGCCCATTCGGCGCAGAGGCGCGTGGCGATGTTATTGAAGGAGGTGGCCACCTGACCCAGCTCATCCCTGGTGTCCAGGCTGACGACCTGGTCAACAGAGCCGCCGACCATGCGCTCCGAGACCTCCCTCAGTTGCCGCACGGTGGTCAGCACGCCGAGATAGATGGCCAACAAGAGATAGGCGACCGAGATGCAGCATCACCACCGCGAAAGTCTCGACGAAGTGCTTCCTCCGGATCACCCCGTCGATACGGGCATGCAACAGGCCTACCAGGTTGACGGCGGCCAGGTCCCAGAGGGAATAGTTGGTTTCCAGGCAGTTCTGGACGAGCCTGTCGTAGTCGGCGGGCAGGATGGCGATGGCCTCGGACCTGATGACTTCGCCGTCGATCGCGTGCAGGAGTGCGTCCGTGGCGGCGAGATGCTCACGCAGCGCCGGCTCCAGAGCGGCTCTCAGGTTTTCCGCGGGATTGTTCCGGAACGAGATGCCCAGCGCTCGATCGGTCGCCTCCCGATTGGAACGCAGCAAGGCTGGCCAGGCTGACGAACTCCATCCTCTCCTCGACCTTGGGCGTCTTGCCCCGGACGATGCTCCTACTCAACGAGCTCGAACGGGCCAAGAGGTCTTGGCCTCGAACGAGCCCGCTGACGATGGCATCCATCAAGTAATAGCTGTCCAGGTCGGGGTCCAGGATCAGGTTCGAGGTATCGCCCACATAGAGCACCAGGTCATGGATCTCCGCGAGGAGCTGCCTGTGCAATTCGTCACTGTCACCGGCTTCCAGTTTGACCAACTTCTCTCTGAGGAATCGCGCGTTCTCCTGGAGCGCGTCGTGCTTGTTCGTCGTCCGGAGGCTGGGACCGAGTTCCTTCTCGACGGCCTGCAAGGTCGCCAGGTCCTCGGCGATCTCCGCCTGTTTCCTGACCACCCCGGGGCGGAGGGAGACCTTTCCCGTTGCCGTATCCGTGGGCCAGCGATCGACTCTGGAGGACATGCTCGAAGAGTTGCCTCAGGGGGCGAAAATACCGAATGCCCTGGATCTCCTTCTGGGCAAACTCGATCCGTGCGTTCATCTCGGAGATCAGGAGGCCCATGACAAGAGCTAGAGGCGATCACGAATAACAGGCTGATGAGCGCGAACTTCCGCGGGTAGGTGAGGCGGTTCATGACCGCGACCGCCGGCGCGATCAGCCACGGCTGTACGATCCGGCACCGAACCAGAGTTTGCGATCACGGGACTCCTCCCAGAGCTGCCGGGCAAATGGGCACGGAATGCGAATTCCCCGGCCGGTTGATCGCCAGTTCCGTTGTCCAGATCGGATCGACCTTCCCGGTCAGGTTGCCAGGGTCGTGCCTGACGTGTTCGCCGTCGGGCGGGGGTTGGATCGGCAGATCGACGACGATGCGCGTTCCGCTGGGAGAGGTGGACTCGACGGCGATTGTTCCGCCGTGAGATCGGACAATCCCGTAACTGATGCTCAATCCTAGTCCCGTACCCTTGCCTTGGGCCTTGGTCGTGAAGAACGGGTCGAAAATCTTGCCCAGCACATGCGGGGGGATGCCGCTGCCCGTATCGCTGACCGCGATCTGCACGCCGTTCGCCTTCGTGCACGTGCCAACCGTGACGCATCCGCCCGGCTTGCAGGCGTCGAGGGCATTCGTCACCAGGCTGAGAAGCACTTGATTAATTCTCGCGGGATAGCAAGTGACCAGGGGCAAGGGGGACAGAGCGGTCTCCAGAGCGACTTGAAGTTCGGTGGCCCGGCCGCGGGCAAGATCGAGCGTCGAGGTGATTCCCGAGTTCAGGTCTGCTTCCTTGAGTTCCTGTTCGTCCAGCCGGGCAAAGTCACGCAGGCTGGCCACGATGCGCTGGATGCGTTTCGCTCCCTCGGCGGTGCGTTCGAGGAGCTGTTCGAGGTTCTTGAGGGTGTAGGGAAGGTCGACCTTCTCAGCATACTCCTCGATGGGCTTGACCAGCTCAGGGCACTCCACGGCAAGGGGAGCCAAGGTCTCTCGGTAAAGGCAGAGCATCGCTTCCAGGTTGCCCAGCTCGCGTCGGAGGATGGCGACGTTATTGAGTACGAAGGCCAGCGGATTGTTGATCTCGTGCGCCACGCCGGCGGCCAATTGGCCCAGCGAGGTCAGCTTCTCGTTCTGAACGAGGTGGCTTTCGGCCCGTTTCCGCTCGTCGTGAGCTCGACGTTCCGACTCCACCGACCTCTGTAATTCCAGGTTGCGCTGCTCCAGTTTCCGGTTCGCCTCGCGGAGTGCGACCGTGCTTTCTTGATATTGCCCGTTGATATGGACGACATCTTCGAATGAGGAGACGAGGATATCCAGAAGTTGTTCACGGCCGGCTGCCAGCTCGAATTCCTGATCGAGGAAGGAGACTCGCGTGCGGGGCGAAGGCTCAGGGGTACACGGGCGTTTCAGGACGCGCGCGATGCAACCAAGGATCTCCGCAGGTTCGCGGTGCTTGGTGACGAAGCCGTCGGCGCCGGCCTGGAGCCCGCGCAGCACGTTTACCGGGTCGGCCTCGCTGGTGCAAACGACGATGGGGATGATGGCGGAGTTTGGGGTCGGCCTTGAGTCGTCGGCAGAGGTCAAAGCCACTGTCGCCGGGGAGGTGGAGGTCACTGAGAACGACGTCGAAGTGTTCGTCGACCAGGCGCTGAAAGCCGGTTTCGGCTTCAGGGACCAGGACAACGTCAAATCCGACCTCCTCGAGAATGAAGCCGAGGTGCTGGGCCTGGGTGGGGCTGTCCTCGACGACGATTACGCGCGGCATTATTCGGTTCTCTAGGGACTCGTTACTTTCTTCATTTCACGAGCACGCCTTCCGCTAAGTCGTTTCTCAACGGATAGAATTCCACTCATCCGATCACCCTAATCCCCCTCTTTGCTTTCAGCGACCATCGGAGACTGCCTCTTCCCCCACTAAATGTTCACAGGTGCACCCACCCCCTCGTAAGATAACAGAGGAACTGCCTTGTTGCACTCGCCCTCGAGGCTGAATCGCGGGCCGCATCCAATTAGCCACCCAGACCAGTGTTAGCATCGCAATCACGTTAGTAGATGTTGAGTAATCGCCGTGGTCGTGATCGTGGCCGCCCCACTGAGGGGGTCCCTCTTAACGGCCACCCATGCGATAGAGCAGAACTGCGAGGTCTTCGCCGTACCCAGATCGGTGGATAGCCCGGCCGGCCGCGGCTGCCACCAGATGCCTTTCGCGCGTCGATCAGATCGACGCGCCCTAGCAGGCGGTAATGATGGGGCTGCCTCTAGGCCAGAGGGTAGAGAATCTGTCATGAGTTGCCATCTGGGCCGCTGCTTTGGCGTGATCCATACTTCGGCCGCTCACTGGCGTTGCCGTCCATGCGGACAGGATCTTATGGCCGGTCCGGCGGCTCAGAGTCGAACACCTCGGCGGGCAGCGCAGGCGACGGGCTCTCCAGGAGGGCCTGGGCCTCCGCGCGGAAGATGGTCAGCTCGTGGATGTGCTGGTCGGAAAGGTTCTTCTGCTCGCTCAGCAAACGCACGGCGCGGTCAAAGCACTCGCGGGCCGCGGCTCGGTGTCCCAGCCAGTGATGTGCCATGGCCAAGAAGAAAAGGTCGAAGGCGGCGAACTCCCCGCTATTGACGGCCAGGCTGCGATCCAGGGTTGCGACGGCTTCGGCGTTACGTCCTGCGCGGTACTGGGCGACGCCCAGCGTATTGAGGTAGGAGGCCTGATTCGGGCTCAGGTCCACAGCCCGTCGGGCCAGGGTCAGCGCACGCTGCGGGTTGCGTCTCGAATCGGACGCGTTTGCCAGGTTCCACGCGAAATGGTTGCAGTGCCGGACCAGCCTTCGGCTGACGCTGGGCTGGTCCGGATTACTCGCCAGCGCTGTTTCCAGGTCCAGAAGCACGGGTTCGTAGAATCCGGGCTCGAGTGACTCAGTGATCGGAAGAGGACCTAGGTCGACTCGAAGCGGAGGAAAGGGGGGTGCCGATGGGTCAGCCGGGTCGACATCGGAAAAGGCCAACGCGTCCCAGTCAAGGTCCATGTTAACGAGGTGCCGGCGGATGGCACGGAGGTCCCAGACGTGCACGGCAGGACCGTCATTGGTGGTTACCACCAGGTGTGCCCCATCGGGGCTGAAGCCAGCCGTCCAGACATTGCACAGGTCAGGGCTTTCGAGACGAGCGATCGTACGGCCGGTCACGCACTCGACCAGACGGAGCACCTTGGTCGCGTCCATCACGACTACAAGGCGGCCATCGGGAGAAAAACAGCGGCCCTCACCGCCGATTTGCCGTGCCTCGAGCCAAGTGCCAACCGTCCAGAGCCGGCAGGGTGCGTTGGTCGTCATGAGCCACCCACCTTCGGGGCTAAAGACAACCTCTGTGCCATAGTCAATGGGAAGATCGGCCACCTTGGCGGCATCGCGGATGCGCCAGACCTGCGCGCCCTTGGTCGCAACATGACTGCCGGTTGCCAGCCATTCCCCGTCCGGGCTGACAGCAACGAAGCGGCAGTCGTCCACCGGGCCCACATGGACCGTCCGCTCGGGAGTTGCGACGAAGGCAAGGTCATGGTCTGCCCACGCCATAATGCGGCCCATCCGGTCCTCGGCGATTCCACAGTCGGCCGCTGGCAACGGGAGTTGAGTGGGTGGACCTATTTCGAAATTCCCCCCGGTCCAAGTCGAGCCTGAAGGGCCACCGCCGCACGCCGATCGAGCCGAAGGTCACCAAGTCGCCGGAGGCCTCGAACACCACTTGCGAGGCATACCCGATGGGTAGGAAGGCGAGCTCCCTGGTGAGCGCCAGGTCCCAAATCGCCACTCCCCGATTCGTGCCCACGGCCAGAAGCCGGCCATCACGATGAACGCGCCGCGGATAGATAATCTATCGGCTCGCTGGAAACATGCGCGAATGTCCGGTATTCGAGTCGCCGGATCGACCTCGTACCCGGTAAGATTGTCCTCGAACGCAATGACAATTTGTCCCTCATTCTGGAATTCAGGCCAGAGGTTGCTTGTCACGCTCAGCACCGGCCTTCCCAGGACCGGATCCCAAAGCCGGAGCTGCCCTTCCCAGCCGTTGCTGGCCAGCAATGTTCCTGCAGGGTGGAAGGCCGCACGCAAGCCAAGTCTGGTAGAGCCCTCGAGGGTCGACCTCCGGATACCGGTGGCAGCGTCCCAGAGATAGATCTTGCGATCTTCGCACGGCGTCGCAAGCATGGCACCGTCGGGGCTCCAGGCGACACTCTCTCCCAAGGCCGGCAGCACGATCGACCGGAGAAGCTTTCCTGAGTCCGCTTCAATTATCTGGCAGGACGGTGGTTTCTCAGGGTAAATGACCGCGATCTGGGCTCCGTCCGACCGATAGGCGAGATCGCGCGCCGGCCCTGGCCCGCGCCTGCACCGGCTGGCACGGTGGGTCGCGAGGTCGTACACGAGGAGCTCTCCATCGAGGTGGGCCAGGGCGATTCGCCGACTGTCCGGGCTGAACTTGGCCGAGTAGCCTGTTACGGAGCCCGGGTCGTTCAGGCAAACCATGCGCTGCTCGATGTCCCAGACCGTTAGGGCATGGCCGGGAGAATCCCTAGTCGCCAGGTAGCGCCCGTCAGGACTGAAGCCGAAGACGAAGAAATCTCGATCGCCTCGCGCACTGAATCGTGCGACTTCGAGGTCGTCGGCGACGAGCCGGACCTGGATTGTCCCGTCGCGGAATCAGGAAGCGCATAGCGCGACATGGTGGGGTCGAAGGCGACATCAAAGGCTCCCGAGGGCCGGTGAATCACTCGACCGGTGGGTCTCAAGTCGGGCAAGGCCAGACAGGCGATCGCCTCATCGCGAAGCTGGTCGATCCGTCTGTCTGGCAGCTTCAGGTCCCGGGCAATCGCGGCCGCCTGGGCCAGAGCGTCGAGGCTGCCGAACCGCTGTCCCAACTGGTGACTGTGCCGCTTGGCGCTTGCCTGGGCCGTGAGCGACTCGAGAAGCCTTTCGCGGCCCCTTGTCTCTGCGCTCTGGATATGGTCGAGGTTCCGGCCGATCTGGTCGCGCTGGTCGTGGAAGGTCCAGGCCGCCAGCGTCGAGCCGATGGCGACAATGGTTGTCAGGACCGCAGCGGCGATATTGGCCCCGGCCAGCCAGGGGTTGCGGCGGCACCACCGCCCGAACTGTTCGATTGCCGTGCTTCGCCGGGCCTGGATTGGTCGGTCGCTAAGGAATAGTCGCAGGTCAGCGGCCATCTCTCCCGCTGTCAGGTATCGCCGACCCGGCTCCTTGGCAATCGCCTTGAGGATAGCCGTTTCCAGGTCCCGGGGAATGCGGCGATCGAGCTGGCGCGGCCTTGGCGGATCGGAGTGGAGCATTCGCTCGATCAGTTGCGCCCGCTCGTCATATTCGAAGGCCGGTTGCAACGTGACCATCTCGTAGAGAGTCAGGCCCAGGCTGAAGACGTCGCTGCGCCGGTCGGCCTGGCCCTGGAACCGCTCCGGAGCCATGTATCGCAGCGTTCCGAACAGTTCGCCTCGGCTGGTCAGCTCAACGGTCCCCTCCGCCTTGGCCAGACCGAAATCGGTGATCCAGACAGTGCCCTGCGTGTCCAGTAGGAGATTCGACGGCTTGATGTCCCGGTGGATGATGCCCTGCTGGTGGGCATACTCCAAAGCCTCGGCCACCTGCACGCCGAGCCGGCCAACGCTGCGGAAATACTTCGCGTTCGACTGGCTGCCCAGTTCGGAATCGTCGCCCTGAATCATCGCGATGGCATGCCCGCCGCTCTGGTGGAAGACGGGCTGGCCGGGTCGGTGCGGGGAAGCTTCAAATCCTCGGTGCGATCGCCGCGCGATTCTTCCTTACCCGGGAAACGGCCGGTCCTCAGCCCCTCGGCCAGGGTGACGGTCAGCTCCAGGCCGTGCCCTTCCGCGTGGACCCAGGTTGGCGACTCAGCTGGCTCTCCCACATAGGTGCACCGGGGCGGCGCCGGGCTTTCAGCTCTTGCAGCACACTGTTCAGGGGCTGTCCCTCGATGAACTGCATGCCGAAATAGTGGACGCCCCGATGCTCGCCGACCCCGAAGACCGGTACGATGTTCGTGTGATGTAGTTTGGCCGCCGCCTGGGCTTCACGCCGGAACCGCTCCAGGTGATTGGCATCAGACAGGCTCTGGAATGGAAGCACTTTTAACGCCACGCGGCGGCCGAGCGATTCCTGGACCGCCTCGTAGACGATGCCCATGCCGCCGCGGCCGACTTCGCGAATGATGCGGTACTCCCCCAGTCGCTGCGGCGCGGTGCCATCCGAAGTCGCGGTCTGAGTGTGCTGGCCAGTCGGCGGCCCGGCGACCGAGCCTAATTGCTCGATCACCACCCGTGCGGAGAAGGGGTCACCCCACGGCTCGTGAACCGCCGTGAGAGCGCCAGATCCATCAGGGCCGGCAGCCTCCGCCGGCTCGCTCACCGTGTCTTCGCCAGCATCCCAGATTCGCCGGATTTGCTTCGAGACAGGGTCGTTCAGCCCTTCGATCTGGTCCTTGCATCGGGTACAAAAATCGAGATGCGCGGCGACCTCGGTGAGCTCGGGCTCGGTTAGAGCACCCAGCACGAAGGCCGACAGTTCCTCGAGGCTAGGGCAGACGGTAGGGCTCATCGGCTTTCTGTCGCATCCGTTGGGATACGCGCGGGGATGAACCAAAGAGCTGCAACCCTGTCAGTCAGCATAAGGATAATCAGTCAAGATCGCATGTTCCAGAAGTATCCCTCGGATAACAACAGGAGCTCCAGGCCTTGCTGTACCGGTATCACCAGTGAAACGCGCTGCGAGCACTCCAACGGAGGTGAAGTGAGATCGGCTAGAGAGCTCGCTTTTCGAGTACTGCTGGGGTTGTGCGAGACAGCGAGTCACCTTTCCTTCCTGTTGCGCGCGACGGTCCGACTCTACCGAAGTCGATTCAAGTCAAGTTACTTCCGAATGGCACGTAGATTTGTTGCAAATGGTTTTCTGAAAATGGGATAGGCAAATCATGGCTTCCTGGCTGTGATGGTGAAGTTCACGCTTCCCTCACCGGCTAGGAGCCAGTGCCATGCGACCTACTCTTCACGGACGATTCTCTCGGCAGGTCGACTTCCTCAGACAGCAGTTTCTTCAAGAGAGGCCGTCTCCCCTTCACCGAGATTCTCTCGGCGGAGTGCTTCACGCAGGTCTTCGAGAAGATCGAGCTCTGTTGGAACGACAGTATCTACACGCCGCTGGTGACGCTCTGGGTCTTCCTGGGCCAAGTCCTCAGCGCCGATCACTCCTGCCGTGCCGCGGTGGCGCGACTGATCGCGCATCGCGTCTCGCAGGGGCTGAAAGCGTGCAGCTCGGAAACGGGCGCCTATTGCCAGGCGCGAAAACGTCTGCCCGAACAGTTCTTCTCCGCCGTGGCCTGTCTGGTGGGACGAAAGCTGGATGCACAGGTCAAGCCCCAGTGGCTCTGGAAAGGCCGCCGCGTTTACCTGTTTGATGGATCGACGGTCTCCATGCCCGATACGCCGAAGAACCGAAAGGCGTATCCCCTCACCTACAACCAGAAGCCGGGTACCGCGTTCCCCATTGCGCGGATCGGGGCCATCATCTCTCTCTCGTGTGGAGCGATCCTCAACCTGGGGATTTGCCGTTACGCGGGGAAAGGGCAAGGAGAAGTGAGTTTACTGCGTCAGTTGTGGGACATCCTCCGGCCCGGTGACGTTCTGCTGGCGTGATCGTCTGATGGTCGAACTGGACCGGGATCTGCATGCTCAAGCAGCGCGGTGTGGAGATGGTGGGTCGGCTCAACAAGGCCAACCGCCGTGCCGACTTCCGCCGAGGAATTCGGCTTGGCAAAGACGATCACTCGTCTGTTGGCACAAGCCGACGTCGATCCGTTCGGTGGATCGGCGGACGTACCACTTGCTGCCCGACTCAATCACGGTGCGAGAGAGCCCGGTTTCGCGTGGAACAGCCTGGCTTCAGGACCAGGTTCATTGTTGTCGTGACGACCTTGCTGGACCCCGAGCAAACGACCAAAGAGGATCTGGCAACGCTCTACCGGGCCAGGTGGAATAATGAGCTCGATTTGAGATCGATCAAAATCACGCTCCAGATGGACATGTTGCGTTGCAAGACACCGGAACTGGTTCGGAAGGAGATTTGGACACACGTCTTGGCCTACAATCTGATCCGCACGCTCATGGCTCAGGCGGCCAGCCAGTATGGAATCCTACCTCGATCCGTCAGTTTCAAGGCGACGCTTCAAGTCCTCGAAGCGTTTCAGCCCTTGATTGCTTACCAGGCGCACCGCGGTCTTCTCCACCGAGAATCGCTCTATCGACACGTACTCCAGGCTATTGCCGGGCCGATCAGACCGACGCGCGCAAACAGGTCCGGAATTGGGACAAGCCGTCCCGCCAAGCCACGGTGAAAGTTGCAGCAAATCGTTCATAGTGATTATCGGAAGGGTGGCGGGGGGCGGCCGTAACCGGCCTTACTTCAGACTGACAGGGGGAGGAGACGCGGTCACTCCGCATTCCGCTTGGCTCGTGATCGCGGCTCGCGACCATGGTTCAGCGGGCAGCGGGAGAGATGGCCGGCGCCGGCGATAGGCTGACCGGCGGGGTGATAGGCTGACTGCTGCCCGGTTATACTGACCGAGCTGAACCTAACATGCTGACCAGGCTTTGATGTGCTGACAGTCTGGCCAGGCCAACCACTCGCTGAATCGACCGCTCGCCGGCGGCGCTGGCTCGCGGCCGGTTAGCTTGGTTCGTTCGGCGGCGTGGCTGGTGCCTCCAACACAGCGGAAAGGAGATCGGATGAGAGTCTCCCGCAAGCGACAATCCCTCGACCGAGAGTTTACTGCGGTTCTTCAGAAGAGCCCGAAACCGGGAGGCTGGACCTATGTGGTCATGGCGGGATCGGCCGAGTTCTTTGGTACCCGCGGCTTGGTCAAGGTCCGCGGCAGCATCGATGGTCACCCATTCCAGAGTTCGTTCATGGCCCTGGGCGATGGCACTCACAAGCTGCCCGTGAAGACAGAGTTACGCGCGGCGATCGGCAAAGGCCCTGGCGACGCTGTCACGGTCCGCCTCGACGAGCGACTGAGCTAACCTTAGCGAGATGAGCTCATGCCTGAAATTTGCGGAGCCGGCTTCAGTTTCATGTTGCATGATCGTTGTCCACCGCCGAACCAGCGGCTGAAGCCGACCGGGGCCGCCACCCTGGTTTTTGCGAGCTTCAAAGTCCTTTCTGGCGGCCTCGGCAGCTTATTTCTTCCAGGGCCCATTTCCTCATGGTCGGACAGGAAGTCGAAGAGCCAGGCGCGGGCAATAGCCCAGTGTCGCTTGGCGGTGATCGGGGAGATGCGCAGGGCACGTGGCAGCCTCCTCGACCGACAAGCCGGCGAAGTAACGGAGCTTCACCAATTCGGCCTTCAGCGGCTCCCGCTTCGCGAGCTCGTTCAGCGCTCCCACGACATACCCAGCCCGGCAAACGGCCCTGGCCCGCGGCGGCGACGAAGGTTTGAAGCAAGAGGTCGCGGAGCTCGATCCAGCGCGGAGGATCGGCCGGCGGGAGACGGCACGCCTCCGCTTGCACACGCGATCGCCAGCGGAAGTACAGAGGCGAGCCGGCAATTGCCAGGCAGAGGACGAGTGCCGGAGCGGCGGCGACGAGCTCGCCCCACGTCCGCTCGCCAGCGAGGAGCCGGTGCGCCACGTCGACCGAGTACCAAACCGTCGCCCCTATCCAGAACGCCGCCAGAACCAGCATGGGCCCGCAGCAGCCGAATGTGCGAAACGAGAAGGTCCGCGGGTAAAGTCGCCTCCACCTTCCACACCTCGACCGCCGAGCTGAGCCGCAGATTTCGGCAAGCCGGGCCCAGTATGAGCCGAGTCAGACCCCGAGAGCAACTCCAGCGGCCGCTTTCGCTTGAGTGCGGCTCCGACCACGCAGGGAGCGGGATCGGGCGCCGATGGTCCTGGAATACCCGCGGCTTCTCGAGGCCCGGCGACAGCAGAGCTACCTCGGAACGGCCCGCAGCGTCCCGGACCGCCGCAGCGGACCACTATCGGCGGCGCGTCGGTCCGACGTTCATGAGGAAGCCTCTGTCAAGACCGGAGCGAGACGATGGCGGGACTTCCCAGACATCCATTCTGCGTCATCCACCTCGGTGGAGCGCCATGAGAGTGTATGCGGTCGCTCCCATTCACAACCGCGGCGTCGCGATGCGCCACGTCGGACCTCGGGATGCGACCTGAGTCCCGCTACCGATCTCGACCTGGACGATCTCCTCCCAGCTGGGCATGTGTGCCTCGGGTCGGGGTGCCAGTGGAAACACACAAATATCCCGAAAGGGGTAGCCGCTTATTCATTTGTATGATCAAATCTGCGTCAGAAACAGAGAGAGGCTAGCCGCGGCGATCGGGCTGAGCAGGTCGTGATAGTGGCCGTAGCCGCAGCTGGCCTCGTAGCAGACCTCGAAGCGGTCGGGCAGGGACTCAAGGTTCCGCATCATCTCGTCCATGGAGCGAACCTGGGCGCGACTGGGCGACTTGCCCTGCCTCGCTGAGGACGCAGATCGCGATGCGCTTGTCGTGGATATCGAGACCGACGTAGAACATGTGCACCTCCTGAAGTCGATGTACCTCGGAATCGCCGCCACGGAGTTCCAGGTTACCCGACTGACAGGGGCTTCCTTCATCGTCTCAACACCGAAGCATCGAGCACGCCGGCCCCCAAGGCCGCGAGGACGGGCCCAAGGCGGGTTTCATCTCCCCATTGAGTAGAACCAGCACGTTAGCCGTCGAAATGGCGTGGAAGGGGCTCACAATCCTGCGGTGCCTGGCTGATGCGCCCGGAAGGTTGGTCGCGGGATCAACAACTCCACAACACAGCAACCCAGTGAGAGACCCACATGATTGTGCCCGCCCGCCTATACTGAGCGGCCCTGGCAAGCGTGGCCCGTCTCAAGGCCGGACGTAAACAGCTATTCCGCCCCCCGGACCCCACCCTCGTCCCCCACGAGTCGCGAACAACGTGTTGCCGCGAGCAATTCACTTCTTGGGGCGAAGACAGGGACGCACGTCGATTCACACTGCAACGGCGTGAGCAATCTCTCGGCAGGTCACAGTCTCAGTGAGATCGCGCGGAGGCCCCGGGCTGGCGAAGCTTCATCTGCGCATCACCGGTTCGGAATCCTTCAGTCGGTCATCGACAGTCGGGCGGTGAAGCGGCTCGCGGCCGCCCTGGAGTGTGGCAGCCCTTTCGAGGGAAACGACCTCGTCGCCGGCGCGGGTGATCAAGGCACGGAACAGGCCCGGAGCAATTGTGTTCGGCAGGAACCATACGGAGGCGTCGGCAAAGACAACGTTGAACCCGCCGTGGTGTACCGCCGAGCCGGCACCGAACAGTGGGTCACTCGGCCCGGTGGAGTCGAACGGTAGCTCGTCGGGCTTGGTCCAGGGCACACTCTGCTTCGCCTCGACCACCATGAGCGTGTTCGACGTACCGTCTGTGAGCTCGCCGCGATATGCAGCCCGCTATGAGGCTCGCCGGCGTAGTGCTCAGTGCCGTCGTCGCCAACCCACCAGACCTGTTCGAGTCTCTTGTCATACGCTGGTTCGAGGAACTCGCCGTGGCCCGTGAATGCGCGGTAGTGCGTGAATCCTGGCTGACCGCGCGGGGCGCCGGGCAGGTATACACCGCAGGTATCTCGGTCAGCAACGGCTTATTGTGCGGGCCGTCCCATGGCTCGTCGAGCTTGAACCTCGCATACAGTTCCCGCTCGCCGAGGAATGGCAGGATGGCGACCCGCCAGCTCAGCCCTGGTCGGCCTTGGCTGTCGGAAATCGCCGCCTTTGGGAAGGAGCCGACCTCGTCGTGATGATTGTGCAACGCCAAGCCGATCTTCAGCAGGTTCCGGATGCACTGGGGATATTGCGTGTCCAGGATCGCGACCCTGCCGCACCCGGCCAGGCAGGCCACGGCCAAAGTGACGCACGCTGCCAGCGGTTTCCTTGCCGTTAATGCCATCGCCGCGCCCTGGTCATCATCTTACGCTCAGAGATCGCGGACGCCGCCGCGGTTTGTTGGGTTCGGAACGGCTAGCAGGTATTCCGGGAAACACGATGGACGCGCCGACCGATAACCATTCTAAACCAGAAAGTGCGTCGACTCGCGCCTCCTCCTCCCGAAGACGTGTCGACCATATACACGCCGCTCACTGTACCCTGCGAGTTTCGGTCCGACACACCTCGGTCGACGACACCGAAGCGAGCTGCCGCCCTCCAGACCGCGCCGGTGGGCCCGTGGGAGAGGGGCCGTCTCGTTGGCGAACGTCCTAACCCAATCGGCGCCCCGCTTCGCGAGCCCTTGTGACGGGTACTCTCCCGGGCGATTATTTCGTGTCGATCAGGAAGGGGCGGATGCGGTCGCCGAAGAGCTTGTTGCCCTCGTCGTTGAAATGGAGCCTGTCGGCCCGGAACAGCTCGGTACGAGCCATGCCTTCGCCGTCGACGCTGACGTCGAAGACGTCGACGTAGCTCACGCGGGGCAGGCGTAGGGCCAGCTCGCGGATCCGGCGATTCAGGTCGCGGCACTTGTCGTTCTCGCCCCAGCGCGAGGGGATCGGGTTGGTGCTGATGTAGAGGATCTCCGCGCGCGGGAGCCGCTCGCGGACCTTGGCGACGAACTCCTCGAAGTCGGCCGCGACCTGCTCGGGCGTGCGGCCGACATAGAGGTCGTTCGAGCCGGCCCGGAGGAAGATCTGCCGGGGCTCGTAGGGGAAGATGATCCGGTCGGCGAAATGGGTGGCATCCCGCAGCAGCGACCCGCCGAATCCGCGGTTGATGACCTTGTGGTCGGGGAAGTCCCTGGCCATGGTCGTCCAGAGCTCGGATCGTCGAGGCCCCGGTGAAGAGGATCGCGCCCTTGGGCGGCGGGTTGCGGCGGTCGGCCTCCTCGAAGGCGGCGATCTCGCGCTCCCAAATCGAGGGGCCGGGCCCGGCGGCGGCCGACCGCGGTCTCGGCGCGTCGTCGGTGACCGCCTGCATCACGGCCGTCTCGAAGTCCCGCTGGATGCCGGCGGTCACGGGGCCGGCGGGTGCCTGCACGAGGAGGACGGCCACGAGCTTCGCCTTCGGATCGACCCAGAAATGGGTCCCGAACGCCCCGTCCCAGCCGAAGCTCCCCTCGGATCGGAACGTGCCCGCGCGGACCGCGTCGGACACCACCTCCACGGTCAGCCCGAACCCCATCCCCTTCGGGCGCCCGAGCTGGCCGCCGAACATCTCGCCGACGTGGTTGGACGACATCAGCTCCACCGCGCGCGGGCTGAGCAGCCGCTTGCCGTCCAGCTCGCCGCCGTTGGCGAGCATCTGGCCGAACCGGGCGTAGTCCTCGGCCTTCGAGATCAGCCCGCCGGCACCCGAGGAATATCCCTTCGGGAAGCGGAGGAACGGGGCGATCTTGCTCACCTTGTCGGGACCCGGCCGGTGGACGGCGGCCAGACGGTCGGCGCCCTCGTCCGGCCCGTGGAGGAAGGTCGTGTCGTTCATGCCGAGCGGCGTGAAGATGCGATCCTGGACGAATTCGTGGAACGGCTTCCCGGACGCGACCTCGATCACGCGCGCCAGGGTGTCGATCCCCGCGAGGCCGCTGTAGCTCCACTTCGACCCCGGCTGGAAGTCGAGGGGGACCCCCGCCAACCGGGCGACGTAGGTTTCCAGCGTGTCGTCGGCGTTCCCGGGCCAGAGCGCCCCGTTCGGGGCTTGCCTCGACCCGATCCCGCCGCTGCCCAGGCCGGACGTGTGCGTCAACAGGTCGCGGATCGTGACCTGGCGCTCGGCCGGGACGAGCTCGACCTTGCCGTCCTTCTCGACCGCGACCTTCAGGTCCTTGAAGCCGGGGATGTACTTCGAGACCGGGTCGGCGAGCCGGATCTTGCCCTCCTCGACCAGCATCATGACGGCGACGCCCGTCACCGGCTTGGTGGAGGAGGCCATGCGGAAGAGGGCGTCCGTGGTCATGGGCTTGCCCGCCTCGGCGTCCGCCAGGCCGTGGGCCGCGAGGTGGACGACCTTCCCCTTGCGGGCGACGAGCGTCACGGCCCCGGCGATGTGATGCTCGTCGATGTGACGCTTCATGACCTCGTCGATGCGATGCAACCGCTCCGACGAGACCCCCACGTCTTCCGGCCTCGCCCGAGGCAATGCCTGTTGCGACCGGGCCGGAGTCGTCGCGACCAGGACCAGGACGGCGAGGCCAAGACTCCCGACGAGTCGTCTCGCGACGACGGGGCGGATATCGACCGGACGCTGACGCATGATGCACCTCGCGTTGGGAGAGGGTCCGACAGACACGCCTAGATCGGGAACACGCCGAAGGCGACGCTCGCCAGCGTCATCACCACCGACGCGCCGAACAGGAACGGGATCGAGAACCGCTGGTGGTCGCCGAGCTCGATTCGGGCCAGCCCCACGATCAGGAACGTCGCTGGCGTGAGCGGGCTGACCGGGAACCCGGTGGTCATCTGCCCGAGCAGGGCCGCCTGGGCCACCTGGGCCGACGGCACCCCGTGCCGGGCGGCGGCCTCCGCCACGACCGGCAGCACGCCGAAGTAGAAGGAATCCGGGTCGAGCACCAGGCTCAGGGGCATGGCGGCCAGCCCCAGGGCGAACGGGACGTGCCCGGCCATCCCGGGCGGGAGGTTCCCGGCGATCGCATGCGCCATCGCCGCGAGGATGCCGGACTCGCGCATGATCCCGGTGAACGCGCCCGCCGCCATCAGGGTCGCCGCCATGGTCAACGCGGGCCGGGCGTGGGCGTCGATCCGCGCCCTCTGCTGGTCGACGCGCGGGTAGTTGAGCACGAGCGCGGCGGCGGTGCCGAGCATGAAGACCACGACGGGCTCGACGACCCCGCTCGTCATCCCGGCCACCACGCAGAGGGTGAGCACCAGGTTGGGCCAGAAGAGGCGAGGGCGCCGCAGGGCGAGTTCCTCCGCGGAGAGGGTGCGCTCGACGAGCCGTTCGGACGCCCGATCGTTCGTCAGTGCCAGCCGCTTCTCCTCCCGGCGGCCCAGCCAGTCCGCGACCACGAACACGTAGAGCAGTCCCACGGCCTGGACCGGGATGAGCGGCCAGAACAGCTTCGCCGCCGGGATGCCGAGCGCGGCCGAGGCCCGGACCGTGGGCCCCGTCCACGGCAGGAAGTTCACACCGGCGGCCAGCGAGGCCGCGCAAGCGAGCACCGCGCCGATCCATCCCCAGGCGCTCGTACAGGGGCAGCATGGCCGGGACGGTCACGAGGAATGTGACGGCACCCGACCCATCCAGGTGAACGACCAGCGCGAGGAGTGCCGTGCCGACCACCACCCGCCGGGGCCGGGCCCCGACCACGCGCAAGATGCGTCCGATGACCGGGTCGAGGAGGCCGGCGTCGGTCACGATCCCGAAGTAGAGGATCGCGAAGACGAACATCCCCGCGAACGGGGACACGTCCCGGATGCCACGCACGATGAACCGGCCGGTCTCCAGCCCGAACCCGCCGACGAGCGACGCGACGGTCGGCACCACGATGAGCGCGACGAGCGGCGACACCCGCTTGCTCATGATGGCCGCGAGGAGGGCCGCGAGCGTCACCAGGCCGAGGGCTGCAAGCATCGGCGGTCCTCTATTGCGGGCGAGCGAGATCCGCCGGCACGTCAAGCTCCAGCCCGAGCAGCAAGAACGCGAGCGTCTTGCCGTGCGTGTCCAGGCCGAGGGCCTCGTTCACGCCGCCGTCGAGCACCCCATCCAGAACGAAGTTCATCGCGTGCATCTGGGGCAGCAGGTACCGCCGGACCGCCGACGGCGAGCGATCCCGGAACAGGTCGGCGACCCGGGCCTCGGTCACCTGCTCGACGAGCAGCGGGAAGACTTCGGGTCGATAGGCGATCACGCTGATGTTGGCGGAATCCCCCTTGTCCCCGGCGCGGCCGTGGGCGAGGCGGTGGAGCGGGACGCGGGTGAAATCGCTCGCCATCACTCCTCCACGAAGGCAAACGAGGACGGCACCCGGCCGCGGGGGACGAGGCACGAGGCGGAGTTCATCCGGGGCGTGATCGCGGTCCGCACGCCCCCGCCGCCGGCCGGGCCGCAAGTATACGAGGGCCGTCACCTCGCGCAACAGGGCCTCCACGCGGGCGCGGTCGGGATGAGCTCGCGGCCACGCGCAGGCGGACGTCCCGTGCGTCGCCCGCGGGCGAGCCGGCCGAGGGCGCGGCCGTCGTCGTCGCCGAAGACGCTCAGCACCCCGATCAGGTCGTAGCGGATCTCCAGGCCCTCGCCCATGCGTCGGCGGATGACGTCCGCGGCCAGCCGCGCCCGGGCCTCGGCGTTCGGCCCGGCGTAGGAGATTTCGCCCTCCCCCAGCCACCCGCCCGCGAAGAAGGCCAGCACCTTGAGCGTCTCCGTCCGCGGCCGGCCGCGGACCCCGCGGACCGCGACCCGGTCCGGGCCGAGCTGTCCCACCTCGGCGTCGGAGATGTCCGCCACGACGTCGGGCGTGACGTAGGCCGCGGGGTCGTGCATCTCGTAGAGGAGCTGCTCCTTCACCGTGCGGGCGTCCACCA
>CAWFXY010000045.1:0-13480 GCA_963819805.1 uncultured Planctomycetota bacterium
ACTAGAGCGGTTCTCCCTTGAACGTAGCGGATGTTTGCCCGATCCTCTACCCGAGGAGGGCACGGAGGATGGGCACCTATTCGATGGACCTGAGGGAGAGGGTCGTCGCGGCGTGCGATGAGGGCGTCGACACCCGGGCCGAGGTCGCCGAGCGGTTCTCGGTCAGCCAGAGCTGGATCCGCCGCCTGCTCCAGCGGCGCCGCGAGACCGGATCGATCGCGCCGAGGGCCCGCGGCGGCGGCCAGCCGCCGGCCTTCGACGCCGAGTCGGCCGAGCGACTCCGCCGGGCGGTCGAGGCCGACCCCGGGGCTACGCTCGTGGAGCTGGCCGAGGCCGCCGGCGTCGCCTGCAGCACCTCGGCGACCGACCGGGCGCTGCGGCGGCTGGGCATCACGCGGAAAAAAAGTCGCTGAGGGCCGCCGAGCAGGACCGGCCCGAGCTGAAGGCCGCGCGCCGGGCCTGGCGCGCCGAGTTCGCCGGGGTCGACCCGGCGCGGCTGGTCTTCGTCGACGAGAGCGGCACCACGACCGCGATGACCCGCCGCTACGGCCGGGCACCGCGGGGCCGGCGGGTCGACGGCCCGGTGCCGCACGGCCACTGGAAGGTGATGACGCTCGCCGCGGCCGTGCGGCTCGGCGGCGTCGGCGGCTGCCTGGTCCTGGACGGCGCCGTCGACGCGATGGCCTTCGAGACCTACGTCGAGCGGGTCCTCGCCCCGGCCCTGCGCCCCGGCGACGTGGTGGTGATGGACAACCTCTCCAGCCACAAGCGGGCCGAGGTGGCCGCGGCCCTGGCCGCCGTCGGGGCGGGGGTGCGCTACCTGCCGGCGTACAGCCCGGACCTCAACCCGATCGAGAAGATGTTCTCGAAGCTGAAGGAGTACCTCCGCTCGGCCGCCCGGCGGACGATCCCCGAGCTGATCGAGGCGATCGGCGACGGGCTGCGGACGGTCACAGATCGCGATATCCTCGGCTGGTTCCGCTCGTGCGGATACCGCTACGGTCAAACGTGAACCGCTCTAGCCCTGGTAAGCCCCCTTCAGCCCCTCTCGCGCTGGGTGGCCCGGCTGGTTTCCTCCCCATCGCGGAAGATGAGTTCGTTCGCAAGCCGCGCGACGTGCGCCCGCCACTCTCTCGGCAATGTCTTCATCACGTCGTGGAAGCTCGCGAAAGCGAGACCGAGAGACTTGAGGTCGGCGTTCGGGAGGACCTGCCACCAGAAGTTCACGGCAACATTCTCGCCCGACGACACGACGTGGTGCCACCAGAACGCCGGGAGGAAGAGCATCTCTCCCGGGCGGAGATCCACGTTCACGGGCTCGGCCCGGGCGTACTCCGGAAAGCGCACGAGGTCCGGTCGATCGAGGTCCACGCGGCTGTAGGCAAAGGATGAGTTCGGGCCCTCGAGCGGCGAGTGATAGAGAAACGGGAGCTGATCGGGATCGAAGAGCGTGAGGCGCTTCTCCCCGCGAACGAGGGCGAGGAGGTTATGGCTCACGTCGTAGTGGAGCGCGACGCGCTGACCACCCGGCCCGATCCAGAGCCGGCAGCCGGTAAGACGCCCCGGGTCGAAGTAAGGGGGTACTCGGATATCGGCGAGGAGCTCCGGGAGCTTCTCCTCCAGGCACTCGGCCTGGAGATAGTACACGCGCTCTCCCGGCGGCCGGTCGAGGCGCGCGAGAAGCTCCGCGAACGTCATCTCCTCGCGGTCGTAGCGCGGTCCTGCCTCGGGGCTGATCGAAAAATCTCCGGCCGCCGCCGATCCGACCACGACGCGGCGCGAGCCGGCCCGAGCCCCGAGACGGTCCCTGGTCCACAAGGACATGGCCGGCCAGTCGTCCATCATGCCCGTCAGCACCACGGGCCGCCCGGGGACGACGTAGTCCGCCTCGAATCGCTCGCGGGTCGGTCGATGAGCTCGTTCAATTACTTTAATCTGGCCCATACGGTCACTCAGCCCCAGAGCAGAACGGACGGCACCGCATCCGGGTACGCGAGCCGCAGAAACTGATAGCCGATCCCCGCGATGCCGCGGAAGAGCCCCGGCGCCAACTCCGGCGCCGAGTGGCCGACGCAGAACCCACGGTCGAGGGTCCCGGCCGCGTTCCCGACGGCCTCTTCGCGGAGATCCGCGCGGCCGAGTACGGTCGCGGCAACGAGGAGCGTCTCGACGCGGCCGAACACGCCGCAGCAGAGATGATCGAGGGGACCGAAGCACGCGGCGCGAGTCGTCGCGATCGCCGTCTCGATGTCGCGGCGGATATCGGGCCCGTCGAGGTGACAAAGTCCTCCGAGTCGAGCGAGGCCGATGCCCGGCGCGCCGTGACACCAGCTCGTCCGCGGGCTAGCGTGGCTCGCCGCCGAGCCTGGCGCTCTCAGATCCGGCCATCTGCCGTCCCGCTTCGAGAAGACGCACGCTTCGTAGGCGATCCCTTCCGCCGCCGCGTCGAGATAGCGCCGCTCTCCCGTCGCCCCGTAGAGCCGCAGCAAGGCGTAGGCGATCCCCGCAGCCCCGTGGGACATGCCGGTCAGAGCCCGCGGAGATCGACCATTCCAGGCCTTCGGTCCGGCCTCGGTAGCGGCGGCGCACTCGACGAGATGCAGGCCCGCGGCCTCGGCCGCCATCAATGCACTCGCGTCACCCGTCGCCTCGTGGAGCGCGAGGAGGCCGAGGATTGCGCCGGCGGCCCCGGATATCACATCAAGATCACGATCAGCCGCGATCCGGGCGGCTGTGATCCGCGCGGCGATCCGCGCACGGCGTCGACGAGGTGCGGCATCCGGGCGAGCCCCGCGATCCGCACGAGGGCGTAGACGACAGAGCCGAGCCCCGTCGCACCGCCGATGGGTAGCGCTCTGTCGAGTTCCGCCGCTCGCACCGCCGTCTCCGCCGCTCCCAGCACGAGGTCGCGGTGCCTGGAATCGCCGCGGACGGCATCGATGGCCGCGAGGAACAGCGCCGTGCCTGATACGCCTTCGTACAGGCTGGGGCCGACGGGCCGAATCTCAAAATGACCCACATCGTCCACGGGCACAAGGCCGAACCAGTCGGCGGCCCCGCCCCGCCCTCGAACGGCCCGATCGGCGATCATCCTGGCGATGGCCTCGGCGGCGGCCACCAGCGCGAGGGTCGAGAGCGCCGGCTCCTCGACCGTCGAGACCGCGATTGCCGACGCGGCCGTCGGGGGCGCGCCGGCCGCGAAAGCTCCCTCGATGATCTCCACCTCCGTGTCGAGATCCAGCGGGTCGAGCCCGCGCACGCGATCGATGAGCGCGTCAAAACCTGAGGTCCGAAAGAACGACGCGATCGCCGGCCACCCCGGGCCGAGGTCAAGGGTCGTTGACGTCGCCCGGACCGTGAAGTAGGGGACATCGAGATCTTCGAGGGCCTCCCGCTCCGCGGCGACTAGCGGCCACGCTCTCGGCCGATCGCGGTCCCCCGCGAAGACCCGGGCAAGGACCTCGAGCTCGAGGCTCCGCTCGATCCCGCTTGCAATCCGCTCGGGACGAAGGCTCCCGTGAAGGATCGCACCGTACACGGCGGTGGGACGGAAGACGAACCGCGTGACGACTCCGCGGAACGCGGACAGCGGACCGTTGTCGGCCAGGACGCCCGTCTCCGTGCGACGAGCCAGCCGGACATGTCGGCAAAGCCTCGGGCGACTTCACGGCTGTGCTCACGTGCGGTCACGTAACGGCCGTCGAGCGTGGGGAGGTGCTGGCACATGAGCGTGCCGGGCTCGAGCACGATTCGCATCGCGTCGGTGTTGACGTCTCGCCACTTCGGTACGTTCGGGAACACGCCGGACGGGTCGCCGAGGGCGCTCACGTCGTAGCCGAGGCCCGAGTCTTCATCGCCGATGCGACCTGGGAGCATCCCCGTCCGGAGCACCGATCGTGCGAGCCGCTCGGCGGCCGGGCTGACAGGCGCCGTCGCGTCGAGGACCGCGTTCGGCGCAGCGAGGGTCTCCGCATCGACGAGGACAGGGTACTCGCCCGACGCGATCAGGTTCTCTTGGTGCGCATCGGTCCCGCCGAGGAGGTGGAGGACCGCGAGCAGCGCTCCGGCGCGGCGATAGCGCGCCCGGCCGCGCCCGCGTCGCTCAGCGGCCTCGGCTCGACCCGCTCGACCCATCCGTAGCCGCTCCGGCCAAGGACGCGGGGGGCGACGAGATCGAGCGGCCCGCCGTGCGCATTGCACCACGCAACGAAGTCGTGGAACGCGGCTTCAGCCGTGACGTCCCGTGGCTTGTAGACGACGCCCCCTCCGCTCGCGAAGGAGAGCAGCGCGACAGACCGGCCGCGGTGATGCGGATCTGACTGCCCCGCCTCGAGGCCGGCGACGACACCGTCGGACGAGACCCCCACGCCGAGGCGTGCCTCGATGTCGCCGAGGTCTTTCGCCAGTCGTTCAAGAAGTTCGGCATTGGCCTCGACCCAGACATCGACAACCGTCGCGACGACGCGCGCCAAGGCCGGAGAGCGGCGGAAGAAGGCGAGGAGGCCGTCGTCGAGGACACCGCGAACATAGCTCTGATATGCGAAGGCGCCACCGGCACCCGCCGCGGCCCCGAGCCACCGCAGTGTCATACGCTCGCCGGGCGACCGCTCGGCGTCGAGCTCCGCCGCGAGCACCGGTGCGGCGTGTAGCGCGAGCCGCTTGAGCAGGCTCCGCTCCAGGGCGAAGAGCGCGCGGGCGCCAGGAGCCGGACTCCCGACGCCGCGCACGCGGCGAGCCGCGCGGACGCGACACCCACGGCCGGAGCAAGCACATCCTCGAAGGGGATCGGCTCGCCGTCGCTTCGGCCCCGCCACGGGAGGTCCGCGCGGGCGGCGTCGTGGACGGCGAGGAGCGTCTCGCTCCAGCGGGGCAGAGATTCGTCGGAAGCCGGCGCCATCCCGAGCGTTCGCCGCGCGCGGTCGACATCAAGACCGTCCCATCCGAGTCGCGCGGCGAAAGCCTCTGTATCACCCGCCGAGGCCCGGTCGCACCAGCGGCCGAGCCAGCGAGCAACGACCTCTTCAGTGGGGTCGGAATCGTCGCTCCGCTGAAGACTAGGCCCGCGGGCAAATTGCTCACGGAGCCGGCGAGCGCCACGGACGATGCCCGAGACCTCTTCCATGAGTTCCGACATGCCCTTATCCTCGGACCGTCAGCACCCGAGCCAGGTCCAAGTGCAGAACCGCCAGTGCGTCACATCCTCCCACTCGCCGGCGCGGAGCCTGCGGGCGTACGTCTCCGCTAGCTGAGACGGGATCTGGTGATTCTTCGACGCATGCCTGACCTCGTCGACGGTGAATACGAAGCCGCGCTCCGCGCCGCGACGGACAGCCGTGAGGAAGAACGCCTCTTCGCTCGGCGAGTCCTCCAGTTCCTGCCGCAGGGTCTGGTCACACCTCACCGCGTTGAAGAACTCGTCGATCGTGGCATTAGACATCTAAATCTCCCATTTTGCGGTGATCGATTTTGTTGTATCGACACTAACGGGTAATATAAATGCGATTTCTCTGGCCGTCTACCCAGGGGCGGCGACACGAACGAGTGTGCTGCGTCAACGGAAGTGGCACAAACCGGGCTGGGCACCAAGTAATGACCGCGGGCCATCTCCGCATCCCAAGTCGTTCCAGAGACCTGGAGACAGACTAGGTGCGATCACGGGCTCTCATTTCGGAGCCTCTTCCGGCTAACTCCATGCCTGTGCCATTTGGGCTGAAACACTACATTATCGGGATCCTTGGCGCGATCATGGTGACCTCAGGGGCGGCCGAAGCGGGTTTCGCCGGTCGTCGACGATGTGCGGTGCTCACCGCATGCCGCATGACCCCCGCCGGCCAATGCAACCTGTGCTGCGTCTCAACTTCTCCGGGATCGGTGCCCATTTCAGGACCGTCGGGGCTGGGTGCCCCCTCGGCCCGGACGGCCTGCAACCCTGTGGTCTGCCGGTGCCGCTCCGATTCGTCCGCGATCCGCGACGAGGGCCGTGGAGATCGCGCCTCGGGCGAGTCCCACGACCCGGGAACATCGGCCGTCTCCGCCGCATAGCCGGGGCGTGCTCCGGTTCGGGCTCCGCTCGCCTTCACCCCTCCTCGTGCGGCCGGGCTCTCCAAGTGCCCGATCTACCTCCGCACGTCCCATCTCGTCCTGTGAGCCCACCCCGGGCCGGCCTCCCTCAAGTCCCGCCCGCGCACGGCGTCCGCGCTGACGGCCCCCGACCTTGGGGGCCGGCCGCGCCGGTTACCCGCGCCCCCATAGCTCGGTCCCCGTCCCGTCCTCGCGCCGCGTGCGCCAGGGTGCCGCACGTCCAAGGCCGTCGAGACAGGACGGCGCGATGGTCCCGCCGTCGGGGCCGTCGAAGACAATGTTTACATATTAACATCTGATTCGAACGATGAATCACGTCCATTCGGCGGTGCTCTCTTCCGTCCTGGCGAGCGGTGGCCTCGTGCTCGGCGGCTCGCCCGCCCATGCCTAGTACTACAGTTGTAACTATCTCCGGAGGCTGATAGTCTGGCCGTGGAACCCAGGGAGGGTCGCCATGGCCAGCACCGGGTCTGCCGTCCGCCCCGAGGACGTCCAGGAGTGGGGGAAGCAGCTCGACGAGGTGGCGCGCCGGATCGGGGCCCGCTTCCCGCGCAGCGAGACACGCGACCGGGTCCGGGCCTACCTCGTCGGCCTCCTCGGGCCGGTGCAGCGGAAGAACGCCTGGCAGGTCGCCGAGCAGATCGGCGACGGCGACCCCTACGGCGTCCAGTACCTCATGGGCCGCGCCGACTGGGATCCGGACTCGGTCCGCGACGACCTCCGTGCGTACGTCGTCGAATCGCTCGGCGACCCCGACGCGGTCCTGATCCTCGACGAGACCGGCTTCCTCAAGAAGGGCACCAAGTCGGCCGGCGTCGCCCGCCAGTACACCGGGACCGCCGGCCGGATCGAGAACGCCCAGGTCGGCGTCTTCCTCGCCTACGCCTCGCGCCACGGCGCCGCGTTCCTCGACCGCGCCCTGTACCTGCCCGAGGAGTGGACCAGCGACCCGAAACGGTGCGAGGCGGCCGGCATCCCCGAAGGGACGGCCTTCGCTACGAAGATCCGGCTGGCCAAGCAGATGCTCGAGCGGGCTTTCGCCGCCGGGGTGCCGGCGGCGTGGGTCACCGGCGACGAGGTCTACGGCGCCTGGGAGCTGCGGCGGTGGCTGGAGGAACAGCGGCGGCAGTACGTGCTGGCCGTCCGGGCCAACCAGTACGTCTGGGCGGGCCCGCGCCAGTCCACGGTCGCCGCCCTATCGGAGGCGCTGCCGGCGCGGGCCTGGCGCAAGGTCGCCGTCGCGGCCGGGAGCAAGGGGCCGCGGGTGTACGCCTGGGCGTGGATGGAGATCAACCACGACCTCGGGCCGGCGTGGCGGCGCTGGCTGCTGATCCGCAAGGGCCTCGACGACCGCGAGGAGCTGGCGTACTACGTCGCGGCCGGGCCGGCCCGCACGCCCCTGACCCGGCTGGCCCGGGTCGCCGGGGCGAGATGGTCGGTCGAGGGGGCCTTCGAGGCGGCGAAGCAGGAGGCCGGGCTGGCCGACTACGAGGTGCGGAGCTGGACGGGCTGGCACCGCCACGTCACCCTCTCGCTGCTGGCGCACGCGGTCCTGGCGGCGGTGCGGAGGCTGGCCGACGGGCCGCCGAAAAAAGTCGGGCGCCGGGCCGGAGCTGATCGCGGTGACGGCGCCGGAGGCGCGCCGGCTGCTGGTCCGCCTGCTGTGGGCCCGCCTGCCGGAGGTCGAGGAGGTCCTGGATTGGTCGGAGTGGCGGAGGGCCCACCAGGCGTTCGCCAGACGATGCCATTACAAGAAACGCGGCGCAGAGCCGCCGGATTAGTTACAACTGTAGTACTAGCTTGGAGTCCCAGCGGTCCGCCGCCCCGTCTACCCGGCACCGACCACGCCGATCGTCCCGGGCTACTTCTTCTACGCGACCCTCTTCGCGGCCCCCGGCTACGGCTTCCACACCATCAGGCCGAGCGTCGGCGACCCCGCACGTCATGGGTCGTCGCGCCCGTACTACCGCGACTGGAGCACCGGACGTGATGTCCGGATCGCGAAGCCCTGGCCTCAACCCCTGCGTTAAGGCCGAGGCGAAGTCCGAGAATATGGCGACGCTGTCGCGGGCCGGGCGCTGTCTTGCGATGTCCGTCATCGCGTGAGTTCGGGGTCCGGGGAAGCCGCACGCACGGCTTCTCCCGCCCTGCAACGCTGGGCCGTCGCGCATAATCCTACGACCACCGACTGTGGCAAACGACGGACGCGTTGCGCGCGTCGGTCCGCCGTGCCGGAGCAACTTCGGCCGACGAGACCGATTCGTGGTCGTCGACGCTTTGCGGCGGACGGTCGCGCCGGCCGTCGCGGCGAGGCGAGGATCGCGAACAGGGCCGGATGAAGTGCGGGCCCGGGAACGGGCCGACCGGGCGGCGCCGTCACCGCTCGGCGACTTCCGCGGCACACCGATGAAGCTGTCGCCTCTTATGCGTCAGATCGCGAGGGATTGCCTCAACGCAGCTCGGCCATATTCCGCCAGAAGCGTTCGAGGCTCTCCGTGCCCCCGAAGAGGGTGGTGAAGATCGTTGAGTCGGCGAGCAGGATGTCGCCGCCGCGCGCGCCCTTCGGCGGCATCCATATAAAGGAATTGAACTCCCTGTTCCCGGCGGCGGTGAAGGGGTGAGGCCGGGACAGGTCGATCGGCTGGCTGGCCAAGACCCGAATGGACTCCTCATCTGTCGTCGTCAACGCGTAATGCGGAAGGTGAAGATGGAAGTTGAACGTGGTCACTCCATTCAGCAAGCCCAGCTCGTCGAGGTCCTTGTTGACGGTCAGGAGCGCGATCTGGTCGGTCCCCTGCACGACGGCGGGCCGGAGCCCGAACTGGTTGAGCACGGGCACTCCGAGCCCTTGCATCAGCGAGCGAGTGTGCTGGCCGAAGCGTTGCTGGCGCGGCACGAGCTCGTCGCCGTGATGCTTGTACTCCATCTGGCGCTGCTTCATGTCGTCGGTGAACCCGACATCGTGATGCGGCGCCAGGAGCAGGCACGTGCCTTCCCGATCGAGCCACGCTCGGATTGCGTCGATCTCATCCCGCGCGGCGTCCTGCTCGGAGACGAGGTGGTCCAGGCCGAAGACCATCAAGGTGTCCGTGTCCGCGAGGACTCTCTCGTCGATCGGGAGCCTGTAGCCCGCCTGGTCGATGCGCTGGTAGACGGCCACCGGATGACCGGTCGTCTCGCCCACGATCTGCTGGAAGGCGAGGGTGGAGCGGTGGAACAGCTCCAGGGTACCGGCGATCCCCTGGAGGAAGTTCATCTTGTCCCACTCCGACTTCTCGAAGCCCGGCCAGGCGACACGGCGAACCTCGGTCATGGTCGAGAAGCGATTATCCAGCTCGGTCGTGTCGCGGTTGCACTCCCAGGGGTAGCTCCACGTCCAGTAGATGCTGAACCGTCGCCGGCCCGGCGTGTACGGCCGCGGGATGTGGTTCTGGTTGTAGGTCCGACCGGTCTGCGTTGACGCGCCCATGGCTATGTCCTCTTGATGCTCGGGCATTCAGTGCGGGTTCGGGCGGCCATCGGGCAGCGTCGCGAGGTAGCGGAGCGCGCCCAGGCCGGGCAGGAAGAAGTAGGCCCCGCCTCGGACGGTGGTGAACGCCGGGAGGCCCTTGATGGTCCTGCGGATCGGTCGCTTGGGGATCTTGAATTCCAGCGTGCCGTCCTGGTTGCCGATCATCGGATCGCGCTCGTTGCCCAGCTCGTGGAAGTTCCTGTCGTTGGCCCACACGTTCTGCGCGAACTCGAACTGGCGGATCAGGCTCCCGCAGATGACGAAGGCCGCGATCCCGCGCTCCCGTCCGTCCTCCGGCGCGTCCTCCGGCAGGTGTGGCCCGTAGGTGGCCCCGCGCCGGATCAGGCGGCGACGGTTCATGTTCGCGGCCGTGTCGCGCGGGTTCATGCGACGGATGTGCGATCCCAGCGGCACGGCGTAGCCGTGAGGGTCCGATTCCTTGTAATTGAAGTCATTATTGCGCCGCAGGTCGGCTCCGAGGTCCGGGTCGTCCTTCTCAGGCGCCAGCACGAGCGGTGCCCCGCTCCGCCAGCGGCCCATGAGCTTGGCGGCGAGGAATTCCTCCTCCTCGGGCGTCTGGCTATTGGCGCGGAGGAACTCGCGGAACGCCCCGACGTGCTCCTCGAGGCGGCGGTAGGCGGCGTAGGTGCCGTTGCGGCGGAGGACGTCCGGCTCGGGCTGGACGGCCACGTGGCCGTCCTCGTCGGGGTAGCCGAGGAGGAATTCGCCGGGCTTGAGCGGGCCGCCCGAGCCGGGCGTCGGCTCGTCGCCCGAGCCCTCGATGACCGGCTGCGACATCCGGTCGCGGTAGCCGAAGTCGTCGTGCGCGTAGTCGAACGGCGGGGTGGCGTCGAGGTCGAGCGACGAGAGCACCGAGAGAGCCGTCCGCGGCAAGCGGTCCCGGGACTCATCCGGAATCGCGCAGATGCTCCGTCGACGGACGTATGCCGGCATCGAGATCTTCAGGAAGACCTACCAGGTCCGCGACCCCGAGACGGGGGTCGTGACCGCCAAGGAGAGGCCCCGGAGGGAGTGGAAGGTCAGGCGGGCCAGACATCTCCAGATCATCCCGTGGGGGGTTGTGGAAGGAGGTCCGGCGACGGCTCGAGGCGTCCGGGAAGGCGTACAACGAGCGGAAGACCGAGGGCGGCGTGTCGCGATGCGAACTCTATCCGAAGGTCCTGATCCGGCCGCGCTGTGGCTGCTGCGGGGCGGAGCTGATGCTCGGCCGCTCGGGCAAGTACGCCAGCTTCTGCTGCCTCAATGGAATCCACGGCAAGCGCGGGTGCACCTTCAAGGGATACAAGGCGCTCCGCATCGTCGAAGGCGCGATCCTCGGCGAGCTCCGCCGCCGCATCATGACCCCCGAATTCCTCGGAGCAGTGCTCGAGGAGGCCAACCGCTTCCTGGCGGCCGGCTCGGCCCGTCCGCTCGAGGACGGCGGGCCGCTCGAGGCCGAGATCAGGTCCACGAAGGCCAAGCGCGACCGCCTGGTCAAGTTGCTGGACGAGGAAGGCGACCAGGACCTCCGCGCCGTGGCCGACCGGATCCGAGAGCACGAGCGGCGGCTCAAGGAGCTGCGTGCGCGGCTCGGCGAGCTGAAGGCGCGGAACTCGCCGACTCCGGGGCCGATGGCGGTCACCGACCTCGAAACGATCCTGTCCGACCTCGGCGGGCTGCTCGGCCGGGACCTCGCGGCGGCGGCTCCGGTGTTGAGGTCGCTGACCGGGCCGATCGTGGTCGAGCAGGTCGTCGAGGCGGGCAAGAAGCGGCCGACATGGGTCGCGAGGTTCACCGTCGACGCCACGCCGGTATTGGCGGATCTCGCGGCCTCGCGGGATCATCCAACGAGGGAGACTTGGGAGTACCTCGCGACACGTGGTTGGACAATGCCGCGAGAGGTCGTGGCGAGGCTGGAGGCGACCCCCTCCTACGCGTACCACGCGGCCAAGATGTCCGACCTGGTCGAGCGCGGTGCGAGCATCCTCGCCGCGTCGAGCGCCTTGGGCATTCCCCAGGCGACGGCGAAGGCGGCGCTGGAATACGCCCGGGCTGGCGGCCCCATCCCGACGACGACGAGGACGACGCGGATCGCGGCTGCGCCGCCCGTACATCCGCATCGCGCCGGAGGTCGTGCGGCTACGGGACGAGGGGCTGGTTTCGTTCGTGCAGATCTCCGCCCAGCTCGGGCAGTCCGAGCCGACGGTCCGCCGGGCCTATGACTGGGCCCACCGTGATGAAGTCGAGGCCGCCGCGGCCGAGGGCAGGACCTACCGGAGAGGCCGCAACTCCCGGCTCGGCGCCGCGGTCCATTCGCGCATCGTCCGGCTCCTCGGCGAGGGCAAGACGGTGGGAGAGGTGGCGACGGAGGTCGGATGCGGCAGATCAACCGTCTACAGGTCCCGAACGTCGCCCGCAAATTAGCCATGGTCGGGAACGCGAATGCCCGGGCCCCTGCTGACCGGACTGCGCTCGCCGAAGGAGAGATCGCCTTCATGTCCTGATGGCTAGAGCGGTTCACGTTTGACCGTAGCGGTATCCGCACGAGCGGAACCAGCCGAGGATATCGCGATCTGTGACCGTCCGCAGCCCGTCGCCGATCGCCTCGATCAGCTCGGGGATCGTCCGCCGGGCGGCCGAGCGGAGGTACTCCTTCAGCTTCGAGAACATCTTCTCGATCGGGTTGAGGTCCGGGCTGTACGCCGGCAGGTAGCGCACCCCCGCCCCGACGGCGGCCAGGGCCGCGGCCACCTCGGCCCGCTTGTGGCTGGAGAGGTTGTCCATCACCACCACGTCGCCGGGGCGCAGGGCCGGGGCGAGGACCCGCTCGACGTAGGTCTCGAAGGCCATCGCGTCGACGGCGCCGTCGAAGGACCAGGCAGCCGCCGACGCCGCCGAGCCGCACGGCCGCGGCGAGCGTCATCACCTTCCAGTGGCCGTGCGGCACCGGGCCGTCGACCCGCCGGCCCCGCGGTGCCCGGCCGTAGCGGCGGGTCATCGCGGTCGTGGTGCCGCTCTCGTCGACGAAGACCAGCCGCGCCGGGTCGACCCCGGCGAACTCGGCGCGCCAGGCCGCGCGCACGGCCTTCAGCTCGGGCCGGTCCTGCTCGGCGGCCCTCAGCGACTTTTTTTCCGCGTGATGCCCAGCCGCCGCAGCGCCCGGTCCGTCGCCGAGGTGCTGCAGGCGACGCCGGCGGCCTCGGCCAGCTCCACGAGCGTAGCCCCGGGGTCGGCCTCGACCGCCCGGCGGAGTCGCTCGGCCGACTCGGCGTCGAAGGCCGGCGGCTGGCCGCCGCCGCGGGCCCTCGGCGCGATCGATCCGGTCTCGCGGCGCCGCTGGAGCAGGCGGCGGATCCAGCTCTGGCTGACCGAGAACCGCTCGGCGACCTCGGCCCGGGTGTCGACGCCCTCATCGCACGCCGCGACGACCCTCTCCCTCAGGTCCATCGAATAGGTGCCCATCCTCCGTGCCCTCCTCGGGTAGAGGATCGGGCAAACATCCGCTACGTTCAAGGGAGAACCGCTCTAAGGGAAGGCACCGGGCCCGGGGATCGCCCCGGGCGCCGGACCGGCCGAGACCCTCACGCGTCGACGTTCTGAAGCACGTCGTAACCCAAGCCCTGACGGAGCAAGCCGTCCCAAGCGTCAAGGCAATTCCGTCGCAACGCCCGGTCGTGTTCTGACTGCTCATACAAGCGAATCAGTATCTTCGCCAAGAGCCCGGCGTCGATTGGACGGCTGGTCCGGAAGTCCCGCACTCGCCGGCAAGCGGACCGGCGAAGCGGTCAGCGAGAGGCGCAGATCGCCGACGAATATGGCTTCAGGGCCCCCGTAAGCCCTTCCAGGCCATGCAACAGGTCGAAGGTATTATCGTCGAGCGCAGGACTC
>CAWFXY010000046.1:0-52519 GCA_963819805.1 uncultured Planctomycetota bacterium
GTATAAGCCGTTTTGTATCGCCTCGGAGTGTACACCCAGACCTCGCCCACCTTGTCGTGGTGATATCCGCGGATCGCAGTGAAGGCACACACGTCCCGCTCGTCCGCTAAAACCGGGGCCTTATCGCGCCATGATCCCGTGATGGCCCCCCTGCAGCCGCGCATTCTCCTCGATCACTCGATCAAATCGCGCGGCTGCAGGGTCGGTCTCTGTCATTTCCTCGTTTGTCCCCTCGGGGACGGTCACTTGCCGACCGTCCCCGGTCGGGGGCGGCCGGCCTTCAACCGGAGGTCGCCCCATGAGCGTCGCCAGCCTGAGCCCGTCCTTACCGCCCGCGCACCGGGCCTTCGTCGCCGAGCTGCCCCGGATCGACAACGTGCTCCGCTTCGCGTTCCGCCGCCTGCCGCGGCACCGCCGCGACGAGGCGGTCGCCGACGGCCGCGCCGCCGCCTGGCACGCCTGGGCGGGCCTGGCCCGCCGCGGCCGCGACCCGATCGAGGTCGGCCCGACCGGCATCGCCGCGAACGCCGTCCGGTACGTCCGCCGCGGCCGGAAGCTCGGCACCGGCACCCGCGCCACGGGCACGGACGTCTGCGAGCCGCGGGCACAGGCCAGTGCCGGCTTCCAACTCTTCAGCCTCGACTCGACACCTGGGGCCGACGAGAGCGGCGCGTCCTGGCAAGACTGGTCCGCGGCCGGCAATCGCTGCACGCCCGCGGACGAGGCGTGCTTCCGGCTCGACTTCGCCGAGTGGCTGGGCCACCTGCCCGAGAAGAAGCGGCGAGCCGCGGAGCTGCTGGCCGAGGGTCACGCCACGGGCGAGGTGGCACGCCGGCTGGGCGTGACGCCCGGCGCGGTCAGCCAGGCGCGGGCGTGGCTCGGCGCCAGCTGGCGGGCCTTCCAGGGCGAGGGCCCGGCCGCGAGCACGGCCGCGGGCCCCCGATGACCGGTACATGACCCGATCCCCGCCGGGCCGCGTCGCGGTCGCGGCGGGCCGACCCGCCTGCGCACCGCGGCCTCGCGCCGGGCGCGGGCCCGGGCGCGGGCCGACGGCGCGCGGGCCTCCGCGTCCCGAGGCAGGTCCGCACCGTGACAAACTTAGCCATCGGACGCCTCGCGGCCGCCCTGGCCGCCGACCACGGTCCCCAATCGCTGGTGATCGAACACCCGCTCTGCAGCCGCTGCGACGTCGACCTCGCCGACGGCGAGACATGCGTGCCCGAGGCCATGGCCGCAAACGGCGAGCTGGCCGCATGATCCCGGCCCGCCCCCGGCGATCGTCCGATGGCACGCCGTAGAGTCCGATCCCGCCGTACCCGGGCCGACGGGGCGAAGAGTGCGCCGGTTATCGGTACGGCGGCATGCCGCCCGCGCCGTTGGCGCCGACTATCCGAGGCGGATCGGCCCCCACGCCCGGCGCGCCGTGGACCATCCTGGGGGGCTACGGTGTGTCCGGCATCCGTTGGGGCGGGGCGCCTGCGGCGAGCCACGGCCACTCCCCCTCCCCATCGCCCGTGGCATTCGGCGGGGCCTCGGGCGCGGAGCCCGTGGCGCGCTCGGCCGGGGTCGGGCGAGGGCCCGCGGGCCTCGGTGGCGCGCCGGCCGGGCGTCCGGGAGCCGCCCGGCGCGGGGGACCGCGGAGCGGCCGCCCGATCGCTCGCGGGCCGCGTGATCGGGTTCGGCATCGGTCGGGGCGGGCTCGTCGGCGGCCTCGCCATAGACCGCGGCCAGGGCAGTACACCGGTCTCCGTGGCGCCGGACCGTCACCTCGATTCCACTCACGGCTCGCTCGACCCGTTGGCATCGGACGACGTCGGGTTGATCAAGGCCTCGGCCTCGCGCCGGGCCATCTCGGCGATCCGGAGGTCGTGCCAGGAATCCCCGACGTCCTCCCGCGCGGCCCGCGCGGCGATCAGTTCGCCGGCTTCCGCGAGCAAGGAGCGGGCACGCTCACCGTGACCCAGCCGGGACTCGGCCATGGCGAGGTAGGACTTGCAGGTGCTCCTGTGCTCTCCCGAATGGTCCGACTCGCCCGCCTTGTCGAGCCACTCAACCGCCGTCGCGGACTCGCCCGATCGGTAGGCCGACATGCCGCGAACCAGGTGGAACCAGCCGATGACGTCGCTGCCGTGGCCCAGATCGACCGACCGCTGGGCCAATCCCTCCACGCGCTTCAAATCGTCCGCCGGCGGCGGGAGGAGCAGATTCACCTTCGCGGTGCGCTCGGCGGCGCTCGGATCCATCGAGCCGGCGAATTGATCGAGCATCGCCCGGGCGAGGCGATGAAAGCCGTCTCGGTCTGCCGCCTCGAGCAGCACGACGGCGGCCTCCATCGCGAAGATCGTGTCGTCCGGCTCGACCCACCTCGCGGGAGGCCTGATCTCGAGTGCCTTGCGAAAGTCGACCAGTGAGGGGGCCCACGCGCCTCGACGGGCAAAGAAACCGCCGCGGCCACGCCACACCCGATAATCCGTCGGGTCCTGCTCGATCCGCCGTGATAGAGCACCGAGTTCCTGCTTCTCCGCCGCCGACAGCGACTCAAAGAGGGCGAGAGGTGAGGGCTGCTTGAAGGGATCGCGGGGGAAGCTCGCCTCGGCCAACATGTCGCGGAAGTCGGCGCGGGTGCGGATGGCGTCAAAGTCGCGATCGGGAGCCACCATGGGCAGAATCCTCGCCTGATCGCCCTCGATCGCTCTCCCGAGGTACGCCACCGCCCGCCTCGCGTCCTTATCCCGGTCAGGCGAGCCTCGATCGTCCAGCGCCGAAACCATGGCGCAGGCGCAGGCCATGTTGTAGAGGTCGCCGGGGTTCGGCACGCTCATCGACTCGTACGCGGCGAGCGACTCTCGCGCACGGGCCAGGGCCTCGCCCGGCCGCTTCAGGTCGCGCAGGGAGCCGGCCAGAAAGCCGAGACTCATGGCATGGAGACGGGACAGGAGCTGGTCGTTAGGGTTCCGGCGTCGCAGCGACTCGAACCGAACGCTCGCCCGTTCGAGAGCCACGACCGCGTCGGAGTACAGGCCGTGCTCGGAGGCCGCGATGCCGGCCTGCAGCAGACCCCGAGTCTCCTGCACTTCGGCCTGATTGATATTTCCCGGCCCGACGACAGCGACTCGACGCTTGGGGTGCGCCACCGCCGAGGCGAAGCCGGTCGATGATACGACGGTCGGTGCGGGCTGGTCCCAGGCCAGGCCCAGGGGCGCCAGCTCGTCGCGGACCAACTCGAGGTCCCAGAGCCCGACGTCCGAGTCGGCCCCGGCCATCGCCAGCCAGCGGCCGGTGGCGTCAAATGCCAGGTCCTTGACCATGCCCGTCCAGCTCGGCAAGGTCAGCAGGGGTCCGAAGGTCGCCGCATCGCGAAAGATGATCTTGCGATCGTTCGCCCCTCCGGTGACCAGCAGCCGACCACCGGGGTGAAGGGCGAGCGATTCGATCGTGCGGTCATGCCCCTTTTCCAGGTGGTGGCCCAGGGTCAGATCGGGCAGCGAGACACGGGTCAAGATAGCCGAGCTTCCCGCCACGATCAGCTCGTTCCTCGTCCGGTCGACGATGAATCGGCGCATTCCCCCCGGCACGGCGACGCGCCGAGGCGGGTCGGTCCCTTCCAGGTCGTATAGCACGAGCGGGCCGTTCGAGACCGCGGTGACGAGCCGGCGTCCCGCATCGATGAATGCGATCGACCAGATCCAGGATGGCCCCACCGTCTCGCGGCGGAGGACACGCCCTGTGGCCAGGTCCCAGAGGATGAGTTGTCCGGTAGTATCCCCGGTCGCGATCCGGCGTCCCGTCGGGTCGAAGGCGATGGCGTTCACGCCCGTCTTGTGGCCAGAGAGCACGCGGCGCAGATGGCCGCTGTCGGTCTCCCACAGCTTGAGGTCGCGGAAAGGCACGCTCCCGTCGCCGCCGCATCCGGTGGCCAGCAGCGTGCCGTCCGGGCTGTACGCGAGCGCGGAGACGTAGGTAGTGTGCGCCGTCCACTGGCGGAGGGGACCGGCCGAATCCGGATCCCAGACGATGACCTGGTGATCATCGGCCCCCGAAGCCAAACGCGACGAGCGGGGATCGAAGACCAAGCACTGAGTCCCATTGCGGTGCCCGGCCAGCAAACGCCGTTCGCGGCGCCCCTGGATCTGATAGACGCTGACCGCCGGCGCCCCGGTCGACTGATCGGAGTTCGACACCGCCACGTAGCGACCGTCGGGGCTGAAGACGACGGCGAGATTCATCCCGGGGCCCGGAAGGACCGCCAGCATCTGACCGCTCTGGGCGTCCCAGATCCGCGCGGTGTAGTCCTGGCTGGTGGTCGCGACCCATTTTCCATCGGGGCTGAAGGCGAGATCCGTGACCTTCTCTTTATGTCCGCGGAGCGTGAGCAGTTCCTCGCGGCGGGCCACGTCCCAGAGCGTCGCGGTCTGGTTCCACGATCCGCAGCCCAGGGTGGACCCGTCCGAGCTGAAGGCGAGCGAGGTGATCTCCCCGCGCATCCGCCCGAGCGTGAGGGATGGGCCGTCGCCGTCCGTCGGCCGGATCTCGACAGTCCTGTCTGGGCCCGGCAGCGCAAGCCATCGGCCGTCCGGGCTCAGAGCGAACAGGCTGGGATTGCCCTGAATGGACCGCGGCGGGGACCCGGTGACGAGGTCGCGGAGCTCGATGCGGCCGTCGTTCCAGCCGATCGCCAGGCGTCGGCCCTGGCGATCGATCGCCAGCGCGACGGCCTGCGCCCTGCCTCCGTCGATCGCGGGACGGGCCGACGGTCGCCCCGAGGGGTCGAGGAACTCGACGCGATGACTCCACGTGCCCCGCACGAGGCTGCCATCGGGCAGGAACCGGGCGTGGACGATCGGATCCGCCTTCGTCGGCCAGGCGTTAACCCTGTCCTGCGCCGCCGGATCGACGACGACCCACGAATGCTGCTGGCGCGGGATGTCCCAGAGGTGGACGTCGCCGTGGAAAGTGGACGTGACCAGGGTCCGCGAGTTGGAATGGAAGTCGAGCGACCAGGCCCTGCCGCGGAACCCCTCGAGCCGGACGACCTCCACGACGTCCGGCTCGCTGAGGGCGGCCACGGCCTCGTCCCGCAGCTCGACGAGGTCGCGGCGCGGGGTCGGCATGGTTGTCAGCTGCGTGAGATTTCCCAGGGCCTCGTCGCGCCAGCCGAGCTGTCGCCCGGCCCGAAGGGCCTTCGCCTCGCTGAGCATGGCGTGGTAGGTCTCGGCCTCGGCGGCCGATCTCGCGGCTTCCGCCTTCTTACGATCAGCGTCGGCCGCGGCCCGCGCGTGGTCCGCCTCGCGGCGGGACGCGCGCTCGGCCGTCGCGGAATCGCTCGCGTCCGCTGCCAGACTCGAAAACCGGGCCGCCGCCACCACCGAGCCGATCGTCACCGCGACCAGCACCGCGGTGAGGACCCCGCCCAGCGTCGCGATCATCGGATTGCGCCTGGCCCACCGCCAGTAGCGCTCGGAGGTGCTGATCTGCCGCGCCCTGATAGGCTCGTCGGCGAGGAACCGCCGCAGGTCCTCGGACATCGCCTCGGCCGTCGAGTAGCGGCCCTCCGGGGACTTGTCGATCGCCTTGAGGATGATCGTCTCGAGGTCGCGGGGCGTGCGTCCGTCGATCGAGCGGGGCCGGGCCGGCTCATGGGCCTTGATCTGCTCGATCAGCTTCATCCGGTCCGACGAGTCGTAGGCCGGCCGGAGGGTCAGCAGCTCGTAGAGGGTCATGCCCAGGGCGTAGATGTCGGCGCGGGCGTCCCCCTGGCCCCGGAAACGCTCGGGCGCCATGTAGCGGAGGGTGCCGAGGATGTCGCCGGTCGCCGTCAGCCCGTCCTCGTCGGCCTTGGCCAGGCCGAAGTCGGTGATCCAGACGATGCCGTCGGTGTCAAGGAGGAGGTTCGACGGCTTGATGTCGCGGTGGACGATCCCGCGGGAGTGCGCGTGGGCCAGGCCCTGTGCCGCCTGGCGGCCGATCTGGGCGACGCTCCGGAAGAACGGCTGGCGGCGGCCCGAGGAGTCGATCCCCGAGACGTGCGTGCCGCCCGGCAGCACCGCCGAGCCCGACAGATTGGGCGCGGGCAGGGCCGGCGGCCGGTCGCCGATCGTGAGCGCGGTCGCCTGGCCCGCGGTCGCGTCGGAGTCGAAGCGCTCCGTGGCGTCGAATCCGGCCGCCGGTGGCGACCCGGGCGGGGGCGAAGGCATCGCCTCGGTCGCCATCCGGCCGCTCAGGAGCGATTCGGCCATCCGGCCCAGCTCGCGCCTCCTGAGGCTCGACGAGGCGGAGCCGGCCCGGGTGACGTTCGCGAGGCCCGAGGATAACCGGTGCGAGGCATGGCCGTGAGCGTTATGCTTTCGATCGGGGGCGCGGAGCCGCCTCAGTTCGTCGATGACCTGATCGAGCCCCTGGCCCTGGATGAGCTGCATCGCGTAGAAGGCGGACTCGCCCTCGCGCCCGACCTCGAAGACCGGAACGATGTTGGTGTGGTGCATCCGCGCAGCGGCCTTGGCCTCGCGGCGGAACCGCTCCAGGGACTTGCGGTCGCCCACGGCGTGGCCGGGCAGGACCTTCAGGGCGACGCGGCGGCCGAGGGAGATCTGCTCGGCCTCGTAAACCACCCCCATCCCGCCCCGGCCGATCTCGCGGAGGATCCGGTAGTCGCCGACCTGGCTGAGCCGCGGGGTCGCGGCCCGCGGCGCCGGCGATGCCTCGCCCCTCGCCTCGCCGTCGGCCTGCTCGACCTCGACCAGGGCCGGGAACATCTCCCGGATCTCCTCGGCCATCTCGGGCAGGCGGTCGACGTACTCCTCCAGGCCCGGACGCTCGCCGCGGCGATAGCGCTCGGCGAACTCCTCGGCGAGCTCGTCGAAGAGGCCGTAGTCGCGGGAGCCGGATGATGTGGACAATGTCAGAGGTCCTCCGAGCCGCCGGGCACCGTTGCCAGGACGTCCTTGAGCCGCTTCAGGGCGCGGAAGTAGCGCTTCGCACCGGCCTCTTGGGTGATCCCGAGCACCTGAGCCGCCTGGGCGCGGCCGAGTTGCTCGAAGTGCCTCAGCGCGAGCGCCTCCCGGTCGATGGGGTCGAGGCTGTTCAATGCCTCCTGGACACGCAGCAGCCGCTCGGCTCGCTGGGCCGCCTGGGTCGGCGACGTGTGCCTACCCAGGAGCATAGACGCCAGAGCGGCAGAGCTGGCCTCGGGCAGGGCGTCCTGGTAGAGCGAGATCTCTAGTCTTGCGTCCTCCATTTTCGTGCCCAGGTGCTTGCGATGCAACGTGGTCAACCGACGGCCTACGTGCAGCCGGAGCCAGAGCAGTGGAGGGAGCTTCGGGTCGGCCAGGTAGGCGTCGAGATCGCGCGAGACGTCGAGGAACGCCTCCTGGAGGACGTCGGAGGGATCGAGCCGGGCGCGGAGCCGCGCGTCGATGCGGAGCTCGATCATGCGCCGGAGACCGTCGCGATGCTCGTCGAAGAGCGCCGCCAGGGCCCCGCGGTCGCCGCCGCGGAGTCGGTCGATCGGGTCGGTGGCGTCGCCGGGCGTCTCGCCCAGGTGGGTCCCCATATCCTTTATCCGCGCGCCCGCCGGAAACCGGGACTGAGAAATCGGGAATGAGGCCATTGAAGTCCTACCGCCAGGTCCGCGGCCGCTCCGACGGCGATGCCCGTCGATTGGGGATCAGATGGACTAACCCCGAGCATATGCGGCGGAGCGACTCATTCCATGTGCGGTGTCGTCTACCGGACGCTCTCCGTCCTTTCGTTAATATCGTCCGCTCGATCCCGTCGCCGTGGGGCCGGGGTCCCCGTCGAGCAGCAGCGCCACCGGCCAGCCCCGATATCGCCCTCGGACCTCCCGGGAGGAACGCCTGGAAGTCATCGGCCCGCCCCGCGGGCCGATGCAGCAGCGGCTGTGTCCCGGTCACCGGGTTCAGCGCGCCGAAGGTCACCCGCCGGGCGTTCCAGCCGCTGATCTGGACCTCCGCCGGCTCGTCCCGCGGCGACCAACCGGCCCGCAGCGGCGGGACATCATCAGGTCGGTCTCGTCCTCGGCCAGGACGACGCACCGCCGCGGGAGGGCCCGAAGCCGCCCTCTACGCGCGAGACGGCCGGCGGACCTACACCTGGCAGTCGCCGGGCGAGGCCGCGCTCGCGGGCCCGGCCGACGACGCCGTCCGGGTCGAGTCGACGGTGGCCGTCGTGCCCGCGCCGGCCCGCATCGTCGCCGCGACGATTGCACCGCCACAGGCCGAGGCCGAGACGAGTCATCAGACCTGGCCGTCGCCGCGGCCGGCCGCGCCCGGCGGGATGGCGGCGCTGATCGTGGACGCCGCCGTACTGCACGCGGCGCTCGGAGAGGCGAGGTTGCGGTCGGCACGGCTGGTCTCGGCCCTGCGGGGCGAGCGGCGGCGGTCGCGGCTCCTGGCGAGCACGGTCGCCCAGCTACGCCAGATCCGGCTCCAGGACGTCGCGGGATAGTCGTTCGCCCGCGGCGACACGAGGCCCGCCCCGACCACTCATCACTGAACGGAGGAGGGACCATGCCCCTGAAGCTGAGCGTGGGCGTCTCGCGCAAGGTCGGACAGCCCGCCTACGGGTCCATCGGCGCCGCGTGCGGCGTCGAGCTGGAGCTCGAGTCCGGCCTGCTCCGCGACGCCCCCGAGGAGTTCGATGATCGCGTGCGGTCGGCCTACGCCGCCTGCGCCGCGCCGTCGCGGCCGAGCTGGCCCGGCTCGCCGGCCCGACGGCCCCGACCATTGCCCGGGCCGACCATCGCGATGAAGAACGGTCTCAGGACACGCGGGCGCGGCCGGCGACGCCGCGACAGCTCCGTGCCCTGGGCGCCATCGCGAGGTCGCGGGGGATTCAGCCCGACGACCTGCTTGCGGAGCACGGCCTCGACGCCGGCACCGTCTCGTCCGCCCAGGCGAGCCGGCTGATCTCCGGCCTCCGCGCCGCCGCGGCGGGCTGAGCCGCCGGGCATCACGACCGACGAGGTGTTGCCATGAGGAGGATGACCGAGGAGGAGCAGCGGCGATGGATCGCCGCCCTGGCCCGGCGGGTCCGACGCCGGGTCGCGGCGACGGCGCGGTCACGCCGCGTCCGGGCGGAGGCTGCCGACGGACCGCGCGAAGTGCCGCCCGCGGCGAAGGGGGGCCGATGAGCCGACGACGCGGCCGCCGCGGGCGCCGGTCCTCGGGCTTCACCGGCCCGGGGCTGCGCGAGCTGTACGACGTCGTCCTGCCGTTCCGCGGAGCGGAGAAGCGGCGGTTCTTCAACCAGCCGAGCGACCGGCTCGTCGTGATGCTCGGAGTCGCGGCGGCGGTCGTCGGCTACGGCGCCTGGGGCGTGCTCGGCGCCGTGATCGGGCTGGGCCTCGGGTTGGCCGGGGCCGCGCGGGCGATGGTCCGGGGACGGTTTCAGCGGTGAGGAACGGCCGCGAACCACGCGTGATATCAGGAACAATCGGGGCCGCCCCGCGGGGCGGCCCCGACCTTTCGCTTAGCCATCCCGCTTCAGCTAATTCGGGCCGGCGCGATTTCGACCGGATCCTCTGACGACTCAAGGCCCCGCCGCATCGGGGATCCAGCCGGGGGCGAGGAACGCGAACGCGGCGACGATCAGGCCCACGATCGCGACGAGGGCCAGGCTGTGCTTGAGGACGGCCCGGAAGATCGCCGCCTCGCGGCCGACCTGCCGGGTCGCGGTGCTCGAGACGACGATCGACTGGGCGTCGATCATCTTGCCCATCACGCCGCCGCTCGAATTGGCCGCCGCCATCAGGATCGGGCTGAGAGCCCGAGCCGCTCGGCCGTGACCTTCTGGAGGTTGCCGAAGAGCGCGTTCGAGCCGGCGTCGGTGCCCGTCAGGGCCACGCCCAGCCAGCCGAGCAAGCGTCCCGAAGAACGGGAACGCCGGCGCCGGTCCGCGTCAGGCTCAGGCCGAGGACCGTGTCCATGCCCGAGTAGCGCGTCACGAACGCCAGGCCGACCATGAAGCTGATCGCCAGCAGCGAGGGCGTCAGCTGGACGACCGTCCGGCCGAAGATCCGCGCGATCCGCGCCGGGCGACAGGCCGAGCCAGAGCGCCGCGAGGACGCCGCCGAGCAGCACGGCCGTGCCCGGGCAGCGAGAGGAGATTCAGGTCGGCGATCGCGTCCTCGGGCGTCGGGGTCGGCACGACCGGCGGGACTCGCACGACCGCGCGGTGCAAGCCCGGCATCGGCTGCTTCAAGGCCGGCGAAGTTCAGGTGCCTTGCCGACCGCCGGCTGGGTCGCCAGACGAAGATGAACACCGAGGCCAGCAGGAACGGCGACCATCCCTTGAGGACGGCGACGACCGAATGGTGGCGGTCGCGTCCGCGGCCTGGCGGGCCCGTCGCCGGGCGCGTCGTGGCCGAGGATCGTCCTCGGCCGCCAGACCTTCAGGAAGGCGACCATCACCAGGAGCGAGACGAGGGCGGCGACGATGTCGACCAGGCCCGGACTCCTGGTAGTTCGACCAGTAGAACTGCAGCCCCGGCGAACGAGAGGCCGCTGACGGCCAGGGCCGGCCAGACCTCGAGCGTCTCGCGCCAGCCGACCATGCTCCGGACCAGCCAGAGCGGCAGGATCGCCGAGAGCGGCGGCAGGATCCGGCCGGTCATGGCGCTGAGGGCCGGCTCGGGCAGGCCGGTGACGGCCGCCAGGACGCGGATCGGGTTGCCGACCGCCCCCCAGGCCACCGGCGCCGTGTTGGCGACCAGGCAGAGCGTCGCCGCCTGGAACGGGTCGAAGCCCAGGCCGATCAGGAACGAGCCGGCGATCGCCACCGGCGCCCCGCCGCCGCCGGTCCCCTCCAGGAACGCCCCGAAGCAGAAGGCGATCAGGATCAGTTGCAGCCGCTTGTCCGACGAGAGCGCCGCGATCGACTCCTTCATCACCTGGAACTGGCCCGTCTCGACGGCGATGTCGTAGAGGAAGATCGAGGCGACGATGATCCAGGCGATCCGGACCAGAGCCGAAGATGACGCCCAGCCCGCACGCCCCGGCGACCAGCGTCGCCGGCATGCCGAAGACGACCAGGGCCAGCGACGACGGCCACCAGCAGCCCCGGCCAGCGCCGCGACCCAGACCCGCGCCTTGAGCACGAGCAGCGCGAAGAAGAGCGTGAGCACCGGCAGGGCCGAGACGAGCGTCGAGAGCGGCCAGGCGTGCAGCGGGTCGTAGTTCTGGGACCAGGTCGATCAAGCTCGTCGTCCTCCCCGGTCGGCCGTCAGGGCCGGATCACCGTCCCGTCGCGCCGCCGGGTCGTGCCCCAGCGGTGGTCGAAGGTCGGCTCGTCGGGGATGCGGGAACTTGGCGGCCAGCTTCTCGTCGATGTCGATCCCGAGCCCGGGGGCCTCGTTGGCGTAGAGGTAGCCGTCCTTCATCTCGGGGCAGCCGGGGAAGACCTCGCGGGTCTCGGGCGGGGAAGACGCCGCCCTCGTGGATGCCGAAGTTGTGGCTGGCCAGCTCCAGGCGCGAGGCCGGCGGCGTGGCCGACCGGCGAGACGTCGCCCGGGCCGTGCCAGGCGGTCTTGCACGCCGAAGAACTCGCCAGGGCCGCCACCTTCCGCGCCATGCTCAGGCCGCCGATCTGCGAGATGTGGATGCGGATGAAGTCGATCAGCCGGTCGGCGATCAGCGGCACGTATTCCTGCTGCGTGTTGAACAGCTCGCCCATCGCGATCGGCATGCTCGACTGCTGGCGGATCAGGCGGAAGTGGTCCTTCTCCTCGGGCGACAGCGGGTCTTCGAGGAAGAACAGGCGGTACTTCTCCAGGTCCTTGCAGAGCTGGACCGCCTGGCTCGGGCGAGATCCGCTCGTGGACGTCGTGGAGCAGCTCGACGTCGTCGCCGACCGTCGCCCGCAGGTGCTCGAACAGCTTGGGGACCGTCCGCACGTACGGGCCGGGCTCCCAGACCTGCCTCGGGGTCGGTCGGCGCCGACGGCGTCCGGTCTCGGCGGGCTCGCGGTCGACGCCGGGCGCCGTAGGTCGCCAGGCCGGGGATCGCCGACCTGGACGCGGACGTGCCGGTAGCCCTTCGCCATCGCGGCGCGGACCCGGTCCTCGACCTCGCTGGACGTCGCGCCCGCTGACGTGGGCGTAGAGCGCGGCGGCGAACCGGCACTTGCCGCCCAGGAGCTGGTAGACGGGCATGCCCGCCCGCTTGCCCTTGATGTCCCAGAGGGCCATGTCGACGCCGCTCATGGCGTTGAACAGCACCGGGCCGTTCCGCCAGTACGAGCTGACGTAGGACGACTGCCAGATGTCCTCGATCTGGTCGGCGTCGCGGCCGACGAGGAACGGCTTGAGGTACTTGTCGACGGCCGTCTGCACCGCGAGCGCCCGCTGGGTGAACGTGGCGCAGCCGAGGCCGTAGAGGCCCGGCTCGCTGGTCGAGGACCTTGACGACGACCAGCCGGATCCGGTCCGGGGCGGTGAGGATCGTCTTGATGTCGGTGATCTTCAGGGGCGGCAGGCCCCGGGGCGTCCTGGGCGGCTCGCGGCCGTCCTCGGCCCCGGCGACCTCCCGGCCCGCCAGGGCCCCCGCGAAGCCGACGGCGGCCCCCGCGGGGACCAGCCTCAGAAGGGCCCGTCGGTGCATGGTCGCCTCCTACCGGACGGTGCGTGTGCGGCTTGACGGGGAAGGGGGTCAACGTCGGCCCGCGCGCGACGGCCCCGGCCCCGGCCCCCAGGGACGATACCGCGCGCCGGCGCGGCGTAAGCCGCACCCGGTCGACGGACGAGCGATGGATCGCACCTACTGCCCGGCAACCCTCGACCCGGGTGCTGCCCCGACGCCTCGCCCGCCCCTCGATCGTCTCGCCCGGCGGAGCCGGGGCGTCCGGCGCAGGCAGCGAGGCACCGCACGGGGGTGCTGCTCCGCCTCGGCACGGCATCCGGCGGCATCGCGGTGCCGCAGCGGTTGCGGGTTCACTTCGGAAACACTTGCGTGGCCGTCCTGAGGAACGAGTCTCGGCGCCGCCCACTGATCGCCGCCGGTGCATTGCACCATGAAGATGGCGACCATGCCGGTCCTCGGGATTGACGGACAAATCGGTCCCGTAGGCCCCGTCGTGGCCGAACATGCCGTTCCGGAGGTGATAACCCAGGCTGTAATTGACCTTGGTCGACCCCGTCTGCTCCCTCCGCAGCTCGTCCATCGCCTTGTGCGACAGGTAGCGCTTGCCATCCAGCTCGCCGTCGTTGGCCAGCATCAGGCCATAGCGGAGGATGTCGTGCGTGGTGGAGAAGAGGCCGCCCCCGGCCTCGGGGAAACGACGAGCCCGATCGCCCAGCGGTTTGGTCAGGAAGCCGATGCCGCCCCTGGCGTAGCCCGACTTGTGCTCATTCGGACCATAGGCACCGGCGAGCCGGGCGACTTGCTCCTCGCTCGGCCAGAAAGTGGTCTCCGTCATCCCAAGCGGGTCGAAGAAGAGCTTCTGCAAGAACTGCTCGTACGGCATGCCGCCGACGATCTCGACGATCCGCGCGGCGATATTCATGCCTTGATTGCCGTACGCGTACCTGTCGCCGGGCTGCCACTGCAGTGGGCCGGTCACCGAGCTCAACGCGCGAGCCTTCAGTGGAGTGCTGTCCGACCCCGTGACCTGCTGGAGCTCGGACGTGTCCGCCAGGCCGCTGGTGTGGCTGAGCACGTGTCGGATCGTGACGGGCCGAACCGGAGGTTTTAGCAGGACGTGGGATTGGTCCTTTTCCTGGCGACCATCCATTTCTTGAGCTGGGGGATGTACTTGGTCACGGGGTCGTCGAGGCTGACCTTGCCGTCGTCGACGAGCATCATGATGGATGCTCCGGCGAACATCTTCGACATCGAGGCGATCCAGAACACGTTGTCTTCGCTTGTCGGCCTCCTCGCCTCGACGTCCGCATAGCCAAGCAGGTTCTTGTAGTGAACCTTGCCATTCCTGTCGGCGATGATGCCGATGACCCCCGCCAACTTGTACTGGTCCAGGTAGGGCTGCATGGCCGCCGTGACCTCGGGGCTGGCCGGCGGGTCGCCAGCGGCGGCGAAAGAGGATGCCGTCAACACGATCATGGCCATGCCCGGCGCGATGGCCGTCCGCGTGTTCGTCATGCTTCGGCTCCCCGTCATGCGATGGGCCACAGGCGTCGGAGCATAGCTCTCGGCCAGATCGTCGTCCAGGGAGTGAACGGGTCCATCTCCGCCCGGCGGGTGGTCTCCCGGCGGACGGATATCGCCCGGAACGACACCCCGGAGGGATGGGCCGCATTCTACTCGAGCGAGAGGTGGGACGCGGACCCGCAAACGCGCCACGGCGAGATCGCCGACCACCTTCGCTCGCGCACCCGCGCCGAGCAGCGTCGGCCCCTTGTACCGTCGTGACCGCCTGGGGATCATCGATCGGCTTCAACTCTACCAGGCCCGAGGATGTCCCCGATGAGAGCGCCACTCACGCTGCTCGCACTCCTGTCGTTCCCGCTCGCAGCCCGGGCCGACGACTGGCAGCCGGAGCCCGGCTTCAGGAGCCTGTTCAACGGCCGAGACCTCACCGGCTGGTGCTTCCGTGCCAAGGTGGACCGCAATCCCCCAGGGTCGGCGACGTCACCGAGAAGTTCGACGGCAAGACCGAGTCGAGCGACGCGGGCCGGTACTCGGCCCGGGATGGCATCCTCACCGTGAACTTCCCCAAGGGCCAGGAGCGGCTCATCTCCCAGCTCTACACCGTGGAGGAGTTCCCCAAGGACTTCACCCTCAAGCTCGAGTTCCGCGCCAGCGTCAACGCCGACAGCGGCATCTTCATCCGCAAGCCGCAGCTCCAGTGCCGCGACTACCTCGTGGCCGGCCCCTACAAGGACCTGAAGAAATACAAGCCGCAGGACTGGAACCAGATCGAGGTCGTGGTCAAGGGCGGCGTGGCCCGCTGCACCTGCAACGGCGAGGTCCTGGAAGCCGAGTTCAAGCTGCCGGAAACCGGCCCCATCGGTCTCGAAGGCGACCGCGGCCAGATGGAGTACCGTCACATCCAGATCAAGTAAGGCTCGGTGCCCGGGAATCGATAGCGTGGGCGCCATCGGCCAGGCCGCCCAAAACTTAATATAAGATGATCTGAGAGAATCCTGCTGAGTTCTTGCGGCGATCACGCCCGAGGAACTCAGCGAGATCACGCTGAGGCACCTGATGAAGTACCGGTGGTGCTGCGCATTGCCCGGGGGTGAACCCAGATGTCGGGTCATCGTCGACAACCGTTGTGTCGGCCCGGGCCTTGATCGTGGTGGACAAGAAGGCCGGGCATTGAGGGCGGAGGATCCGGGAGGTCGGGCAATGCGCACTTCGATGGCGGCGTTTCTCTCCGTCGTCGGCCTGCTGGCGGTGTGCCCGACGGGCTACGGCCAGTCCCAGCCACCCCCCCGGCCGGGGCTCCCGAGGGTGGTCCTCATCGGCGATTCCATCCGCCTGGGCTACGCGCCCGAAGGTCGCCGAGCGGCTCTCGGGCAAGGCCGTCGTCATCAGCCCGCCCGGAGAACGGCGGCGACAGCGCGAACGTGCTCGCGCACCTCGACGAGTGGGTCGTCCGGCAGAGGCCCGACGTCGTGCACCTGAACTGCGGCCTGCACGACCTGAAGCGGTCCAAGTCCGACGGGCACCATCAGGTCGAGCTCGATCGGTACGCCGAGAATCTGCGACGGATCGTCGCCCGCATCCGCGACGGGACCGATGCCGCGCTCGTCTTCGCGGACACGACCCCCATCCTCGACGACCGCCACGCGCGACGGGGGGCGGACTTCGACCGGACCGAGGCCGACGTGCGGCGGTACAACGCCGCGGCCGCCGCGGTCATGGGCGAGCTCGGCGTCCCCGTCCACGACCTGCACTGGGTGGTCGAGCAGGGGGGCCCCGAGGCGATGCTCGGACCCGACGGGACCCATTACACCGACGCCGGGTCCGATCGGCTCGCCGAGGCGGTCGCCGATTGCGTGCTCCGCCAGGTGACGGTCCGCCGCTATCGGCCGCCTGCCGCGGCCGGCCTCCGGGCCCGAGGCCGCCGCGGAGTACCGCAAGATTGCCGCCCGGTCGGGATCGGCTGGTCCCCGAGGCCTACCGGCGGCTCGAGGTCGGCGAGTTCCGCATCCCGGCGGACGCCGCCGCCTGGAAGGAGCAGCGGCCGGCGGTCCTCCGGGCCGTCATCGATTCGCTCGGCGACCTGCCGCCCCGGCCCTCGCCCCCGCGAGCCCGGATCATCTCCCGAGAGCTCCGCCGCGGGCTACACGCTCGAAAAGGTCGTCTCTCGGAAACGGCGTGGACGGCGAGGTGACGGCGCTGCTGCTCGTCCCGGCCGGCCGGAAGGGGCCGGTGCCGGCGATCCTCTGGCTCCACTCCTCGACCCCCGACAAGACGCAGGTCATCATCCCCGGGACCAACGGCGGCGCGGAGTCGCTCGGAGAGGCCTTCGTGCGTGCGGGCTACGCCGTGCTCGCCCCCGACTCGTACTGGCACGGCGACCGCGCCGGCACCGGGCCGTCGGGCGCCGGCGGAATCGGGCCGGGCCGAGCAGGAGGACCTGTTCAAGCTGAACCTGTGGCTCGGCCGCACCCTCTGGGGCATGTTCGTCCGCGACGACCAGGTCGCGCTCGACTACCTCTGCAGCCGCCCCGAGGTGGACGCTTCCCGGATCGGAGCCACCGGCATGAGCATGGGCAGCACCCGCGCCTGGTGGCTCGCGGCGGTCGACGAGCGGGTCGCGGCCGTGGTGGCCGTGGCCTGCCTGACTCGCTACCAGAACCTCATCGCCCACGGCGAGCTCCGCCAGCACGGCGTCTATTACTTCGTCAACGGCCTGCTCGAGCACTTCGACAGCCGAGGGCGTGCTGGCCCTCATCGCCCCCCGGCCGTTCCTCGCCCTGACCGGGGAGCTCGACGCCGGCTCGCCCGCCGACGGGGTCCGCGCCCTCGAGCGGGCCGTCGGCGGCACGTACCAGGCGCTGGGGGCGGGCGATCGCTTCCGGAGCGTGCTCTACCCGGAGGTCGGCCACGCCTACACGCCGGAGATGCGGGCCGAGATGCTCGCCTGGTTCGGGCGCTGGCTGCGACCGGAAGCGGTCAGTTCGCCGGCCCCTCGCTGACCGGAGCCACGTCGGGCCGTGGATTCGGAATCACGTTGAACGCGATCCTACTTCAGCCGGCCGGCGAAGCGGTCGAGGGCCGGCGGGGAACCCGAGGACGTTCATCCCGAATGGGTCGTTGCGCCACCTCCACAACGCGGCCCGCGCGAGCCCTCCCCCCGCATCGCGGCGCGACCGGGCCTGTGGCGTGTTCGCCTCACGCACGATCGCGAGGAGGCGACGCGGCGGGTGCCGCACGGATTCGCGTGGGTGGCCCTCGGCGACGGTCCCGCCTGACACACTCCCGGGCAGACTCACCGGCCGTTCCGCGAGCGCCGCGGTAGACGCAGCCGCTCCCATCCCCTCGGACGAATTGCGATTTCAAATCCGTTCTCCGTCCCGTTCCCAGATCGGTCGTCCGTCTCGGTATACCTGGAAGCCGACTGGCCGGTTGTGATCGGCGGCGAGAATGGGAGACGCCTGGGCGGCAGCAGGAGCGCCGCCCATCGAAGGGGCCTTGAGGCGAGGAAGCAGGGCCGAACGGCGCTTCTGTTATCGCCGGCCCGATGAGGCGGGCCGCCCGATTGGAAGCGCGTCCGCGATGCCGCGGCGAACGGGGTTGAGGCGTCGCCCGGCACTCGCCGGCCGATCCGCTCGCCTCACGCGGGCTCGTCGAGGCGTATGGGACGGCCGGGGTCGACGAACAGCCAGCACGACGCCCCGGCGAGGTAGAGCGCGCCGGCGATGCAGAGCGGGACGGCCGGATCCCTGAAGTGCGGGAGGATGATCGGGCTGAGCACGGCACCGATCTGGCCGGCCGTGTTCATGCAGCCGGTGACCAGCCCGGCGTGGGGCCCGGCGATGTCGAGGCAGGTGCCCCAGGCGGCGCCCAGCAGGAAGCTGTCGGCCGCGCCCGCCAGCGGCGATCAGCAGCGCGGCGAGCGAGCGGGTCGCTCGGCGGTCGCCCCGGCGATCAGCGCCACGCCCGCGACCAGCAGCGACGCGCCCGCCGACCCCGCACCGGCCCGACCCGCAGCCCGAAGCCGCGGGCCAGCCGATCGGTCGTCAGCCCGCCCAGCAGGTCGGCCACCGCGCTGAGGATCAGCGGCAGGCCCGCCAGCAGGCCCAGCAGCGGATCGCCGAGAAGCCGCGGGCCTCCTCCAGGTAGGTCGGCAGCCAGGTGATGTTGAAGTAGAAGCCGTACGCCTGGGTGAAGTACATCAGGCAGAGCGCGATCAGGTTCCGGTCGGACAGGATCCGGCCCAGGCGCCGCGGCGTCGAGCCGGTGCGGACGCGTCCGCCTGCCGGCCCGACTCGATGCAGCTTCCGCTCCGCCGGCGCCGACCGCCGGGATGCTCGGCCGGCTCGTCGCGGAACCAGCGGAACCAGGCCACGGCCCAGACGAAGCCGATCGACGCCGAAGAGCGACGAAGATCATCCGCCAGGGCATGACCTCGAGCAGGGCCGTGACCAGGATCGGCGTCAGCCCGCCGCCCAGGTGCGCCCCGGCGAAGAAGATCCCCTGCGCCGTGCCGCGCTCGGCGACGGGGAACCACCGCGAGAAGGTCTTCGAGACGTTCGGAAACGCCCCCGCCTCGCCCATGCCGAAGAGGAACCGGATCAGCCAGCAGCGACGCGTAGTTGAACGCCGCGGCCGTCGCGATCGTGAAGCTCGACCACCAGACGACGATCCGCGTCAGCACCCGCCGCGTCCCGATCCGGTCGCCCCAGGCCCCGGTCGGGATCTCGAACAGCGGCGTAGGCGATCGTGAAGGCGCTGAAGACGAAGCCCATCTGCTTCTCGCTCAGGCCCAGGTCGCGCCATCGATGTCCGTCGCGCCGTCTGGGCGATGCAGACCCGGTCCAGGTAGGTGATCGCCCGCCAGCGCGACCGTGAACGCCAGGACCCGGTAGCGGACGCGCGAGTCCGCTCGGCCCGACGGCGCGAGGCTCGGGCTCGTCGGATGAGGTCGCGCGGTCCGGACATGAGTCCGCGTCCTCGTCGGTGGACGACGGCCGGGGCCTGCAGCGGATCTCGGGCGGTCCATAAGCTACCCGCCGACCGCGACGGCTGTCGACACCCGACCGGCGGCCGGCCGTCATCCGGATGGCTCGTTGACCGCCCTCGCGCGGCGGTGGATGATCGGCGCATGCATCGCCGGTCTCGCCACGCGAACGTTGCTCACCGATGCGCGAGTCCCGATGCCCACGCCGCGAGATCGACCGCCGCTCGACGTCCTCGCCGGCGCCTTCGCGGGCCTGGGCCTGGGCGGCCTTCACCGGGCCGAGGCCGCAGGCGCAGGATCGCGCCGGCGGCGACGCGCCGATCGCCCCGCAAGGACCGGCTCGCGGATCACCAGGCTGGAGACCTTCCTGGTCAAGCCGCGCTGGCTGTTCCTCAAGGTCCACACCAACGCCGGGATCGTCGGCCTGGGCGAGCCGATCGTCGAGGGCCGGGCCGAGACCGTCGCGACGGCGGTCAAGGAGATCGAGCCCTACCTGGTCGGCAAGGACCCGCGCCAGGTCGTCCACCACTGGCAGGCGATCTACCGCCACGCCTTCTACCGCGGCGGCCCGATCCTGACCAGCGCCCTGAGCGGCATCGACATGGCCCTCTGGGACATCAAGGGCAAGGCGCTGGGCGTGCCGGTCTACGAGCTGCTCGGCGGCCCGACGCGGCACGCGGGTCCGCGTCTACGCCCACGCCGGCACGCCCGAGCGGATCAAGGAGCGGCTCGCCCGCGGCTTCACCGCCTTCAAGACCGAGCCCGGCCAAGCGCCGGCCCGCGCGCTACGTCGAGACGCCGGCCGAGGTCCGCTACGCCGCCGAGCAGTTCGCCGAGCTGCGCAAGGCCGGCGGGCGACGACGTCGACATCGCCATCGACTTCCACGGCGCCATCAGCCCGGCGACGGCCAAGCTGCTGATCAAGGCGCTCGAGCCGTATCAGCCGATGTTCATCGAGGAGCCCTGCCAGGCCCAGAACCACGACGTCATGGCCGAGATCGCCCGCGGCACCCACCTGCCGATCGCCACCGGCGAGCGCGTCTTCACCAAGTGGGGCTTCCGCGAGGTCCTGGAGAAGCGGGCCGCGACGATCCTCCAGCCCGACCTCTGCCACGCCGGCGGGATCACCGAGGTCCGCCTGATCGCCGGCATGGCCGAGGCCTATTACGCGGCGATCGCCCCGCACAACCCGCTCGGGCCCGATCTCGCTGGCCGCCGGCGTCCAGATCGCCGCGTCGATCCCCAACTTCCTCTGCCAGGAGCAGGTCAGCCTGGGCGAGGGCTACCTGAAGAAGCCGTTCATCGTCCGCGACGGCTACCTCGACCTGCCCACCGGCCCCGGCCTGGGCATCGAGCTCGACGAGAACGCCCTGGCCGGCAAGATCGGCCACGACTGGAAGAACCGCGAGGCGTACGACGCCGACGACGGCTCGGTGGTGGACTGGTGAGGGCCGCGATCCTCCCCGGCCCGCTCACGCGATCTCCCGAACCAACTTGCCGCTCTGCGCTCGCGCCGGGAGCTGGTCCATCGCATTTGAGAACAGCGATGGGATCGACGGCGTCGGGTCCGGAGGGTTGGGGCCGTGAAGAAGACGCGTGATCCCGAGGAGCTTATCGCCTTCGTCCCGCGGCGTGCGGAGGCCGCACCTGCGGACGGCCGGAATCTCAACGCTTCCGCCTCGGTAGGTCATCGACCCGCTCCCGGAACTGCTCGCCGGTGATCTTCGCCCCCCACGTGCCCGGGATCCTCACCGCCCGCTTCACGTCCTCGTACGACAGTCCCGCCTCGGCGAGGCGCTTCAGAGCCGGCAGGAACACGTCCCCGAAGAACGGGCCCATCTTGTCGGCGACCTGCCGGTCGAACGACTCGGCGGTGACCGTCTTCCTCTTCTTCTTCTCGGCGGCCTCCTTCTCGGCGTTGTGATCGCCGCCGTGCCCGAGCCGGGCCTTGGCCCCCATGATCGCCGCCACGATGCCCCGCTCCTTGGCCTCGGGCTCGGGCAGGCCGCCCAGCAGCGCCTTGGCGTAGGCGTACGTGGCGAGGATGTCGAACTTGCCGATCGACACGTCGTCAGAGTTCGATTTCGCCATGTTCGGCACCCTCACGGCTTCGTCTCGGCCGGCTTCGCGCCCCCCATCAGCGACAGCAACTCATCGGCCACCTCGTCCGCTTCCAGCCATTTCCTGTCCTTGATATAGGCCTGGAGTTTCTCGGTGAGCGGCTTAGCCTGCGCCTGCTTCCCCGATCGTTGCACCCACCCCGGGAGCTGCTTCTGGATGCGGCCCATCTTGGCCCGGAACGTCTCGCCGGAGAAGCCGGTCGGGGCGCTCTCGACCAGCGGGGCATGCCGCAGGAATTTGGCATAGGCGGCCAGCGCCTCGGGGTTCTCGGTGGCCCGGCGGAAGAAGTTGTCGCGCATCGCCTCGCCGCCGATGCCCCAGGAGAACACGTTCACCAGCACCGCGCCGTGGTTGAACATCCGCCCCAGATAGGTCTCCATCGTGGGCTCGCCGGGCATGCTCGTCGGGGACACGTTGGCCCCCTCGGCGGAGATCCACCCGGGGGCACCGTGCCCCGCCAGGACGCCGTAGATCTCCTTGAACGTCGATCCCTCGGGGTAGGTGGAGAATCCCGGACGATACGCGGGGCTGAAGGCCACCTCCGGCGGGGCGAAGTTGAGCTTCGCCGCGTAGGACTCCCCGGCGTCCGGCTTGCGGAGCCCCTGGTCCGTGAACGCGATGTGGCAGAAGATCCGCCGGCGCGGGACGCCGCCCGCGTGGAGCGAGTCGGCCCAGAGGTCGATGAACTCCCTGACGACCCGGACTCGTTCGAGGTCCGCATCGGCGGGCGGATGGCTTGCGCTGAATCCGCGATGGAGCAGCGCGCGGTAACCCAGCGGGCGGCCCGTCTCGAAGTCGCGGCCGATCTGCGTCTCCCACCCGGCGATCACGCCCGCGAACAGGTGCTCCTTCTCCCGGGACCTCAAGACCGTCAGCTCTCGCGCGATCTCCGCGCCGATCAGCCGCCGCGCGGTCCGTCACCGCGGCCGCGACGGCCGGGCTGTTGAAGCACATCTGGGGCGGGAACCTGGTGGGCTCGGGGCCCCAGTCCGCGCGCCGGCCGGTGCTCGGCCGTCCGCTCCAGTCCGCGGCCTCGATGTTGTCGGGGTCGGACAGCAGGTCCTTGCGCCGCCCCCAATTCATCGAATCGTCGACGTGAAAGGCGACGGCCACGTCGTACTCCCGCGCGACCGCGAAGGAGTCGCGGACGAACTGGCGCGTCTCCTCGTCGGGCATGTCGAGGCAGAGCGGCCCCACGGCGAAGCCCAATTTGTGCCGCGCGTCGCCCGTGGCCCCGATCGCCCCGACCACCTCGCGGACGAATGCCTCGAGTTGCGACTTGCCGAGCGACAAGCGGCCGGGCGGCGGCGGAGGGCCCGCATACCCGTGGAGGCCGGTCATGAGCTGGAAGGTCAGGTATCGGGTTTCGGCGGCGTCGGCGATCCTTGGCGCCGCCGCAGGCGCCTTGCTGCAGGCGTTCGCTACCAAGCCGAAGAGCGCGATCGAGGTAGTGAGGCGAATCACGGTAAGTCCTCGAAAATGTAAAGGGCGGACCAATTGGGCGACGGTGGGCGCTCCAATTGGGCGACACTCGGGCGGCCTGTTTCATCGGGCGGGCGATTTCACAAAGGCCGTGCGGCGTTGACTCTTCGTCTCAAGGCCTCTTTGAGATGGGCGACGCTCCTGCAGCCGCCCAGGTGTCGCCCATTCTCGCTGCCGTTCACAGGCCTCGCTGTCTGAGCGAATCGCGGACGAAGAGCTCGCTTTGCATGGATTTCAAAAGCACTTGGAGCGAACCGGCTGCGATATACTTGACATCATGGCATGGATCCGACGCGAGACACCGTCGGTTCTTCGTGAAGCGAAAAAAAACACAACGAAGGTGTAGCGTTGATCGAGCGTGCCTTAGCTCGACTGCTGCCGATTGAAGGCGGCTATGCGGCCGGGGCGAGGGCTACCTCCAGCATGTTGCGCAAGAAGTCGGGGAGTTTCTCCAGACCGAACCGGCCCCCGGCGCGTGGAAATACCCCCTCGGCCCAGATCCACAGCCGCACGGAGCACAGCGCGTCCGAGAACGTCACGCCGGCCTTGCCGGGCCAGTGCACGCCGCCGGATCGCTTCGACTCGGGCAGCGCGTGGTACAGCAAGGCGACGACCGAGTAGAGCCCGAACAGGCACGGGGCCGCCCGCAAGACCGTGCGCCGGCACCGGCCCCGCGTCGTCCCCGATCGGAGGTAGGCCCGTCCCTCCTGGAAGGTACATTCGATGTTCCACCGGCCCGCGTAATGGGTGACGATCGCCGCCGGGCCCATGCCCGGGTCGGTCGTGTAGAAGTACTCGTCGCGGTGCGTGCCCTCCAGGTCGCGGACGTGGACCCAGCGGACCGGGACCAGACCGTCGCCGGCCTTGTACCAGTGGCCCGCCCCGGTGACGACCGAAACGCGCCGGGTCCCGCCGCCGTACCAGCCGACGCCGAGCCGCCGACGCCGTCGGGCCGCCTCGACCGCCTCGCGCGGCTTGGGCCGGCGGCCGCCCTTGACCCGGGGCCGACCGATGCCGCGGTACGGCGGGGGCGGGTCGAACAGGTTGGCCTCGGGGTGCAGCTTGCTCACCAGCGCGAGCCGCTCACGGTGTCGGTGGACGAATCGGGCGACCTCGTGCGTGCCGTAGCCGCTGTCGCCGACGAGCACCAGGCGTCGGCCGGGCAGCCGCATCATGAGCAGCCGCACGAGGCGGCACATCAACCGGGCCGGGGTGCGGTGCGGCCGGCGCCGTTCCCGATCGTCCTGCTCGGAGCGGTACAGGTCCACCAGCACGGGCAGCCCAGGGGCGGGTCGCCCAGGGGAGCCGGACGAGCACCGCGAGGACGACCCAGCGGTGCCCGTACTTCCAGGCGGTGTAGGAATGCGACGAGCGGACGGGGTCGCGGTGCCTCGCCTTGCCGTAGACGTGCCGGCCGGGGTGGCCGTCGACGGTGTCGTCGCCGACCAGGACCACCGGGTCCGTCGGGCAGAGCCGGCCGACGATGAGCCCGGCCAGGCGCAGCCCAAACGGAGCCCCGACCAGGGGCGGCGGGACAGCACCCGCTGATAGTCGGTGCGGTGCCCCGGCGCGAGCGGGCCGAGGGTACGCAGGAGGTGAGCGACGGTGTGCCGGCCGGGGGTGAGGATCGCGGCGGCCAGCAGCAGGGTGAAGCGTTGGAAGGTCGGGCGAGTCAGGGCGGGGGCCGAGCGCGCGAGCAACGGCAGCGCCTCGGGTGGTAGGATCATGGCGGGTCCGTCCTCGGCCGGTATCCTGGGGAGCTTCAGCAACCCCTCAGATTACCGCCGCGGCGGGCCCGCGAAATCGGCAGCAGTCGAGCTTAGATTAGCCATCGCAGCCTATTGGGCCACGTGCTCTGCTTTTCGGGTCCACCCGAGGAGGGGCCGCTCACGGCGTCCGGAGGAAGGCGATGAGGTCGGCCATCTCCCGGACGCCGATCGACTGCTCGAAGCCCTCGGGCATCAAGGAACGGCCGCTCGAGCGGAAGTCCTCCACCTCGGACCGAAGGACCGGCTCTTCCTCCCCCCTGCGCGCCGGAGCTTCAGGCTCGTCGGGGTCTCCTCCACGAGGAGGCCCGAAGTGGTCCGGCCGCCCTTGGTGGTGAGCAGATAACCCACGAAGTCGGGCGTGACGTCCCGGTTCGGGTCGAGGATGTCGTTGAGGAGCGCGGCGGCCGGGCGGGAGGCGACGCCCGAGAGGTCGGGGCCGACGCGATGGCCGACGCCCTGCTGGGCGTGGCAGGTCCGGCAATGCTTCTCGAAGATCGCCACGCCGCGACCGGCCTCGCCGGGCAACGACAGGGCGGGCTGATAGGCGTGCAGGACGTCGCGGCGATCCGCCGGGGCGAACCTGGCGAGGACGACCAACGCCCGCGTTCGGAGACCGGTATCGGGGAGGCGCCTGAGCAGGTCGCGAGAGACCGGGTCGAGCTCCTGCGGATGGATCGATCCGTCTTCGAGGGCGACGACGACGGAGGCCGAGAGCCTGGAATCCCCGAGGAGGGTTGCCAGGATCTCGGGACGGGCGGCGATCCCGAGCCCGCCCCAGAGTCGGAGGATCCGCGCAGCGAGGTCGGGGGAGCCGACGTCCGCGACGGCCCGGGTCGCGGCCGACCGGAGCGCCGGCGCACGGCCGGGCCCGAGCTGGTCGGGGATCAGCCGGGCGGCCTCGTCGGGTCGGAGCCTCGCGAGGAGTTGGAGGGCCTGGATCCGCGACTCGACCGGGGCGGCGTCCGCCCCGACGATATCACTCGCCCGATCGAGCAGAGCGTCGATCCCGCGGGCCGGCCCCGCCGTCGCTGGGGCGGCGGACGGCCGGAGGTCGCGCGGGGGCCGGCCCGCCCGGGAGTAGCCGTCGGCCAGCCCCCAGAGCAGCGCGATCCGGCCGAGGTCGCCGGCGCGAGGGGAGCCCGGCTCGAGCCGGCCGAGCAGCCCGCTCACCTCCTCGGGCCGCCCTCGCGCGCCGAGGATGGACGCGGCCTGGCCCAGGAGCCGGCCTGCGCCGTCGGGCGGAGAGGCGAGCCAGTCGGGATGGTCCTCGAGGACGCACCGCAGGAACGGCCAGGCCGTCTCGCGGAGCCCGCTCAGGGCCGCGAGCCGAACCCAAGGATCGCCGGCGTCCCGGGCCGCGATCCGGGCCAGGGCCCGGGTCGACTCGCCGTCGGGGAGGTCCCCCAGCGCGATCGCGGCCCGGAACCGGACCCGGATCGACGGGTCGTCGGCCAGGGCGATCAGATCGCGGGCCGTCCCCGACCGGCCGACGGCCAGCCGGGCGGCGGCCCGCCGGACCTCCGCGTCGGGGTCGTGGAGGGAGTGGGCGAGCTGCGCAGTCGTCGAGCGCACCGAGGCCGTCGAGGGTCGCGAGAGCGTGGACCCGCCCGAGTGGGCTTGATGCCCGCGCCGCGTCGACCAGGGCGGGGACGGCCCTCGCGTCGCGCCGCTCGACGAGCAGCCGCTGCGCCGTATCGCGGCGCCAGCCGTTGGGGTCGCACAGGAGGGGGACGAGGTCCGTCGTCGCAGCCCCGACCGGCCGAGGCGCCTTCGTCGTGGCGGAAGCGCGGGCGCGATCCTCCAGATCCGGCCCCGATCGCTCCACCGGCGGAAGTCGACCGATGTCCTCAGGTCGGCCGGGACGAACTGCGGATGCTCGACCATCTCGCGGTAGAAGTCGACGACGTAGAGGGCCCCGTCCGGGCCGGTCGCCAGGTTGACGGGGCGGAACGCCGGGTCGGTCGAGGCGAGGAATTCCCGGCCCTGCTCGACGCGGCGCGCCGCGAAGGTCGGGCCGGCCGGGACGAGAATCCGGCGGTGGACGAGGTTCGTCAGCGACTCGCAGACGAAGGCGTTGCCGCGGTACGCGTCGCCGAGGAGGTCGCCCCGATAGATCGTCGGGCCGCAGCTGGCGTTGAAGGTCGCGACCGACTCGCGATTGAACGGTCGTCTGGGGCGGGCTGATCGCGAAGAGGCGATTGTCCGCCGCTCGGGTCGAGGATCTCGGCGACCGAGTCCGAGTCGGCGAGGTAGGGGTTGCGGCCGAGGATCTCCGCCTCGATGACGACGTGGCGCATCGGGACGGTGTTCCACGACGGGAAGCGGTCGCCCCAGTCGTCGCGGGGCAGGCCGAACTGGCTGAAGCCGGCCACGGCCTCGACCTGCCCGTGTCGGGCCGGAACCGAAAGTCGTGCCGGCGGATCGAGACGGCCTTCGCGGTCGGGTCGTCCGGGCGGCGGATCTCTCCGCTCGCTCCGGCCGTTGGCCCCGTAGACCCAGTTGTCCAGGCCCCACGTCAGTCCGTTGACCCGAAGCTGATGGTTCCCCTCGCCGAACCCGGTCAGGACCACTCGCCGCTCGTCGGCCCGGCCGTCGCCGTCGTTGTCCTTGAAGATACCAGAGGTCGGGCGCGGCCGTGACGAAGGCCGCCCCCGTTCCAGGGCAGGACGCCGTTCGGGAACGGCAACCCCTCGGCAAGACCGTGGCGTGCTCGTAGATCCCGTCGCCGTCGCGGTCTTCGAGCCGCTTGACTCGGCCGGACGGGGCGTGCACGGGATAGTCGATCATCTCGGCGACGAACATCCCGCCCGCCTCGTCCCAGGCGATCGCGACGGGGCTGACGACCTCCGGCTCGGAGGCGACCAGCTCGATCGTCAGGCCGGGGTCGGCCAGGCGGAACGTCGCCCGCTCCTCGGCCGGCGAGTTGGGGGCGACCCCGCCCTCGCCCGCCCCCGTCCGGGCCGGGGCGACGAGGAGCGCGAACAGGACGATGCGTCGGAGACGCGAGTGGCGGGGCATGATCTTGTCCACTACGGGGCCGTCCGACTCGAACTGCGGTGGCGTCCTGGAGGGATATTCAGGGGGTGCGAGCGGGAGCGGAGTCGGTGTGGAGGCGCTCGAGGAGCCTGACCGACTCGGCGACGATCGCCTCCCCGGTCCCCGGCTCGAGGTAGCTGTGCAGGCCGGTCCAGGTCTGGTAGCCGCCGAGCTCGTAGCCCTTCCGGTCGGGGATGTAGCCGATATAGTCGTTGGCCAGCTCGAAGACGTAGGTGTAGCGGAAGGGCGACCGGCGCTTGATCTCCTCGCCGAGGACGGTGAAGAACTCGCCGGGGACCCCCACGACGGCCGTGTCGCCGATCTGGATCGCCTGGATCCAGGTCTTGCGCGTCTCGCCCCGGTGCGGCGCCAGCTCCTTCCGCATGGCGCGGAAGATGCCGATCGTGTACTCGGCCGCCTTGGGGTCCTTGATCCGCTTGGTGCAGTAGTCGGACACGGCCTTCTCGTCGGCCGCCTCGTCGAACTGGCGGACCGTGAAGGGGAACTCGCTCGCGCAGTCCTCTGACGCGACGGACCGAGCGGGGCTCGGCCTTCTCGAGGGCGTCGGACGACGGCCTGGGAGATCCGGAGCGTCATCTCGGGCGGTATTCAGGTCGAGGTTGTGCGTCGAGCCCGACGCCCCTTCGAAGAAGAGGAACGTCCCCCCCTTCTCCTTCTCCAGCTCCTGGGCGGCGAGCCCGTAGAACGACGGCGAGCGGACGCCCGGCTTGGCGGTGCCGATCGTGTGCGTCGAGTGGTTGAACAGGACGGCCTCGAGCGCACCGTCGGGTCGGCGGAAGGCCCAGACGGGCAGCTCGGGGTCGAACGGGCCGGTCGGACGGACGGCGTCGCTGATACGAGCCGGTCCACCAGATCGTCCCGTCGGCGAGCAGGAGCCGGCTGTTCCGGCCGACCGACGATTCCTCGCCGAGCCGGAAGAGCATCGGTCGCCGGCCCGAGCCGCCGGGCCGCGGCGACGGCGGCCTCGACCGCCTTGTCGCCGACCTGGCGGGTGAACGCCTCCTCGCGCCGGTAGCCGTGAATCGTGACGGTCGTCGGGGCGCTGTGGGTGTGCGTGGCGTTGATCAGGATGTGGTCGAACGGGATGCCCAGTCTCGCGCTCGATCCGCCGGGCCGCCGCGTCGAGGACGTCGCGCTCGACCATCAGGACGTCGCAGGCGATCAGGGCGACCTTGGCCCCCCGCGGGTCCTCGATCACGACGGCCGAGGCGCGGAGCTTCCCCTCCTGCCCGACGACCTTGTGCGGGCCGATCCCGCCGCCGATGACCATCGCGTCGTCGGCGACGAGGTCGACGGCCGCCGCCCCTACCTTCAGCTCGCCGGCTCGGACCGACGCGGCCGTCGCCCAGTGCAATCAGGATCGCGACCAGACTCCGGTGGCTCATCCCCGCTCGCCTCCGATCGGTGATGCTCGGGCGTCCGCGACGGCCACTCAACGACCGGCGCCGTCCAGGCTTCGGATCTCGACGTTCCGGAAGAAGATCTCGGCCGCCTCGATCTCCAGCGCGACCCGCCCGCGGGTGATCGGCCTGGGCGGGAGCCCCAGGCTTCTCGGGGTCGACCAGCCGGACGCTTCGGCCCTCGGTTCACGACCCGACCGTTGAGGATGTGCGTCGTCGTGTCGCCCCTGGCGATGACCTCGGCCGTGTTCCAGCCGTCGACCTCGAAGTCGCCCGGGAGCCGCCCCTGATAGGCGATCCCCTTGCCCCCCATGCACGCGCGGCTTGCCCCCCTGGTCGGCGGGCCGAAAGGTCGGGATCTCGTTGCCGAAGGTCTTCGGGTCGGTCCTCGTGTCGAGCTGGAAGCCGTAGAGGGCGATGAGGTCGCCCACGTCGGTCTGCTGGACCTGGAACTGGAGCGCCCGGGGCCAGACGGCGTCGGGGCCGAGGATGTGATAGTAGAAGCCGGCGTCCCGCTTCAGCGCGTAGGCGGGGCTGGAACTTCTTGGTCCCCCAGCGGTACTGGAAGCGGAGGTGGTAGTCGCCGTACTCCTTCTCGGTGCCGATGTAGCCCATGACGACCGTCGAGCCCTCGGCGGCGTGCTTGTAGAGGTGGATCGCGCCGTCCTCGATCGTGATGACGTGGTCGGGGTCGCTGTTCTTGCCGTGCTTCTGGAGGAACGTGTACCAGCCGGAGAGGTCGCGGCCGTTGAACAGAGGGACGAACTCCGCCCGCGGCCGGGGTTCGGTCTGGTCGCCGCCGAGCGAGGGGTTCGCCGGGGTGAGAAGGACGATCGCCGCGAGCCAGGTCAGCGGACACGTTCGTGAAGACATGCTCCGTTACTCCCGTCGAAGGCCCGGTCGCCCGATCGCGACTCGGAGGGCGGGGTGGGTGTTATTTTGTCGCGGGGCTGACGCGTCTCGCCTCCCCCTCGACGACTCGGCAAGGTCCCCGGCGCCCCGGTGATCCGTCTCGCCCCGAGTTCTCTGGACCGGGCTTTGATGGTACTCACGACGACGCTCGATCGCCACCGGATGGATCACACCGACCCGCCCCTGTGGCCGCTGGCCATGCTCATTGATCAGGCATCGCGCGACTCCCGCCGTGGCGCAGATTTCCGCGCTCGCCACGGCTCTTGCGGGCTCGATGGCTACGGCGATGATCGTCTTCCGCTTCTTTTTCACGGCGGCGTCCTTCTCGGCTCTGTGATCGTCACGGTGACCCTGGCTCGCCTTGACCCCATGATCGCCACCACCGTGCCCCGCTCCTAGGCCTCGGCCTCGGACAGCCCGCCCAGGAAGGCCTCGGCGTACGTGTACGTGGCGAGGGTGTCGAACTTGCCGATCGAGACGTCGTCCGGCTTCGGTTTCGCCACCTTCGACTCCCCTGACGGCCGGAGGCGACGATCTGTCCGACCGTTCGCCTGCGCGTCGCTCCGAGGACGCCGTTCGCTACCCGCGCAACCTTCAAACCGATTCGCAATATTCGCATAATTCCCGCCCGAAGTGTCGGTCCCGATTATTGCGAATTATTCGATTGGATCTCGACGCTGCCGAGGATCGCTCGTCCCGGTCGCACGGCGGCCACGCGGAAGCAGCCGCCGGCGCCGGCCTGCGACACCGGGGGCACCGCGGCCGGCAGGAAGGCCGATCGCCTCGCGAGTCCGCGGCGGGGCATGATAAGATCCGGTAGGGCGAGGCGGGGCGTCGTAAGGGTTTCGCTCGAACGCCGGAGGAAGGGCGGTCATGGGCATGGCGGACGGGCCGCGTTCGGATGCGCCGGTCGCGCGCGACGGGGACGACCCGCTGGCTCATTTCCGGTCGGACTTCTACCTGCCGGCCGGGACGATCTACCTCGACGGCAACTCTCTGGGGCCCCTGTCGCGGGCGGCGGAGGCGGCGACGCTGCGGGTGCTCGATGATTGGAAGGCGCGCGCATCGGCGGCTGGATCGACGGGGAGCCGGCCTGGTTCACCCTGGCCGAGGGGCTCGGCCGGTCGATGGCGGGCCTGGTCGGTGCGGACGATGGCGAGGTCGTCGTCGCGAACTCGACGACGGTCAACCTCCACCAGCTCCTCGCGACCCTCTACGGGCCGGCCCGCGGCCGGGCCAGAATCCTCGCCGACGCCCTGAGCTTCCCGACGGACCTCTACGCGATCGAGAGCCACCTGCGGCTCCGCGGGCTCGACCCGGCGACCCACCTCGTCCTCGTCGACAGCGCCGACGGCCGGACCCTCTCCGAGGGGGCGATCGTCGCGGCACTGACGGACGAGGTCGCCCTCGCGGTCCTGCCGACGGTCGCCTACCGGAGCGGACAACTGCTCGACGTTGCGAGGATCGCCGCCGAGGGACGGGCCCGGGGGGTCGTCGTCGCGTTCGACGCCTCGCACTCCGTCGGCGTCGTGCCGCACGCCCTGTCCGCCTGGGGGGTGGATTGCGCCTTCTGGTGCTCGTACAAGTACCTGAACGGCGGCCCCGGCGCCGTCGGGGCCCTCTATCTGAACCGCCGGCACTTCGGCGCCGCCCCGGGCCTGGCCGGGTGGTTCGGGGGCCGCAAGGACCGCCAATTCGCCATGGCGCACCGCTTCGAGCCCGCGGCGGAGGCCGGGGCCCTCCAGATCGGCACCCCGCCGATCCTGGCGATGGCCCCATTGATCGGCGCCCTGGAGACGATCCGCGAGGCCGGGATCGGGGCGATCCGCGCCAAGTCGCTCGCCTGACCGCCTATCTCCGCGAGCTGGCCGACACCGAGCTGGCCGGCTTCGGGTTTGATCTTGTCACGCCGATCGAGGACGACCGGCGAGGCGGCCACCTCGCCCTCGTCCACCCCGAGGCCGCGCGGATCTGTCGGGCCTGGGTCGCCGCGGGAGTGATCCCCGACCACCGGCCCCCGGACATCATCCGGATCGCGCCGGCCCCCCTCTACATCCGGTTCGAGGACTGCCGCGAGGCGGTCGGCCGGCTCCGCCGGATCATGGAGGGTCGCGCGTACGAGGCATACTCCCCCGAGCGAGGGCTGATCACCTGATGCGCATCTTCGACATCACCCTGACCCTCCGCGACGGGCTCCCCGGCCGGCCGGGGGACACGCCCTATCGGTTCGACCTGGCCTGGTCGAAGGCCGGCGGGGCGCCGGTCAACGTCGGGCGCGTCTCCACCTCGGTCCACATCTGCACCCACGTCGACGCCCCATACCACTTCGACGACTCCGGCCCGGCCGTCGACGCCCTGGGCCTCGACCCGTTCCTCGGCCCCGCCCGCGTCGCGGACGTCCGCGGCCGGCCCATCATCCGGGTCGAGGACCTCGCCCCGCTGGACCTGGCGGGCACCCACCGGCTCCTGCTCCGGACCGACGGCTGGGTCGACCACACTCGCTTTCCGGACGCGCTCCCCCTCCTCCACGCCGATGTGCCGGGCTAACTCGAACGGGCGGGCGTGATCCTGCTCGGGCTGGACGTCCCCTCGGTCAACGCGCTCGACAGCAAGGACCTGCCTATCCACCACGCCCTCTTCCGCTCCGGGATCGCGATCCTGGAGTCGGTCGACCTGTCCGGCGTCGCGCCGGGAGCCTACGAGCTGATCGCCCTGCCATTGAGGCTCTCCGGGGGCGATGGCTCCCCGGTCCGTGCAATCCTCCGTAGCGACGGGCCTCGCGGATGACCTCCGTCCGCCGTCCCGGTACTTCCCGGCTGCGGGCCTCCGGCCAGGCTCCGGGCGGGACGCGCTCGAGGCGGGGGACACGGTCCCGGCTCGACGACGCGAGCCATGAGGCGGTCGTCCCCGGTTTGACCCGGCCCCGATTCGTCGTCATCCTGCGGAAGCCGCACCGAGAGCACTCCGTGGGCCGGCGAGACTGATCGGGCCGGCGATGACACGATCGCGCCGCGGGTCGTCCTTCGGCGCCTCGCTTCCGCCTCTCGCACCGCCGCGTTCCATCCCCACTCCTCCTCTCCCGTCGGGAGCGAATCATGGCACCCCGCGCATCGCTGGACGACAAGCTGGCGGCGATTCGCGAGCTCCGCGGGCGGGCTCTCTCCGGCGAGCAGAAGGCGGAGTTGCGGAAGCGTATCGGCGACCGGTCGAACCTGGTGGTCGCGGCGGCGGCGGCGATCGCGGGCGACGACGCGCTCGTCGAGCTGGCGAAGGACCTGGAGGCGGCCTTCGACCGCTTCCTGGTCAACCCGCTCAAGGACGACAAGCTCTGCCGGGCCAAGATCGCGATCGTCCAGGCACTCGACAGGATGGAGCATCAGGACACGGACGTCTTCCATAAGGCGGCGCGGCACGTGCAGCTCGAGCCGGTCTGGGGAGGGCCCGAGGACACCGCCCCGCCCCTGCGCGCGGCCGCGATCGTCGCGCTGGCGCGGGTCGAAGGTCCGCGCTCCCTGCCCGTGCTGGTCGACGCGATGGCCGATCCCGCGAAGGACGTGCGGATCGCGGCGGCCGTGGCGCTCGGGGCCGTCGGGACCGAAGGCGCGGGCCTGGTCCTCCGCCTCAAGGCCGCATCGGGGACCGCGACCCCGACGTCCTCTCCGAGTGCCTGGGCGGTCTGCTCGCGGTCGACCCCGGGGAGAACCTGCCGCTCGTCGCCGGGTTCCTCGAGCCGGGCGACCCCGCCGCATGCGAGGCCGCGGCCCTGGCGCTGGGCCGGTCACGCCTGCCCGAGGCACTCGAACCGCTCCAGGCGTGCTGGCCGCGGTGCCATTCGCCCGACCTGAGGCAGCAGGTCCTCCTGGCCATCGCCATCATCCGCCTGCCCGCGGCGACCGACTACCTGATGGAGCTCGTCGCATCGGAGGCCGAGCCGACGGCGATCGCCGCCCTGTCGGCGCTGAGGATCTTCGAGAGCGAGCTGCGCATTCGCGAGCGGATAGCCAAGCTCGTTCAGGAGCGGGGCAATCCGGAGCTTCGGGACCGCTTCGACCGTGAATTCGGGCCGGGCGAGCCGTGACCGAGGCGGGTGGCCCCGCGCCCTCCGGACGGCCGGCGGGATCCGGGCAGTGCCTTACCCCAGGGGCCGGCCGCGGGCGTTCGGCCTCGGCCTTGCACCGCGGCCAGGGAGCGGGACGGCAACCCGCCACTCCTAGCCCCCGTGCTTGAAGAACTGCACCGCGCGCTCGTGCTGCTCCGCCTGTTCGCGCGAGTCGAACGTTCCCAGGTTCCTGCGTCGGCCTGTCTTCGGATCGACCTTCCTCGAGTAGAGCCGGTACTTCCCCGACCTGAGCTTGCGGATCATGGTGGTCTTTCTCCCGACTCCGGTCGCATCCAGCCGGATCCGGCGGTCGACTCCCGCGACGCCGGGCCCCTACCGCCGCCGCGCGGACGACGGGGTCGCTCGCCGTCATGATGGTCACGCACTTCGCGCGCCGAATCGGTCTTACGCGCAACGCCATGCCGTAGGCCCGAGTCCGGGCCGTGCACGGGGCCCGGACCATCGCGAGATGCATCTCCGCGCGGTTCCACTCCCGGACCGGTCTCGCGGACGACGTCGCGAGCCTCTCACCCCGGCCACCGCGACCGAGGGCGATTCTCGTATCATCCCCGGGGTCACTTCGATCTCAGCCGACCCTGGCCAAGTCCTCGACTCGGCAGATGCACTCCCCGTCATCGGCGCTCGCCCGGCAGATGCCTGCCCTAACCGGGCCGCGGGCGACGACAGTCCTCCGCGACGGGGTGCCCTTCACGCGAACGACGACGGTCGTCCCGTCCCGAATCCTGGCGAGCTCTTCCTCGGTCATGGACGCGACTTTGCCGGCGGGTGCCGGGCTTCGATTCTCCATGATTCGCCGCCCGGATCCGGCGGGCGGATCGTCTGCGGACGATCGTCGGACGTCGCATGTTACCGGCGGGCGCCCGCCCCTCCGGTCGACCACACCGACGCTCTCTTGCGCGTTGTTAATCGTGAGGGCCGGTTGACCATTCGTCGCCACGGTCGACCGTAGGTCGATCCGTCTGTTGTGCCGACATGCACTGGATCCAGGCCTGGCGGTTGACCTTCGGCTGCTGCACGGCGAACATGCACCAGGGATGGCCCAAATTCACGACCCACATCTGGGGCCGCACGCTCGACGGCGGCCTTGCGGCCTTGGCGTACGCGCCGGGTGTCGTTGAGACGACCGTCAGCGGCAAGCCGGTGCGGATCGAGACGATCACCGAATACCCGTTCCGCGACGAGGTGACGATCAAGGTCATCCTGACCGAGCCGATGGATCTGCCGCTCTACGTCCGCATACCGTCGTGGTCGGCCGATGCGAACATGCTCAGCCGCTGGCTCCGGCCGGGCACGTTCACGCGAGTCATGGCGAACCGATGGCCGGCGGGGACGCACGAGTTTCCGCTCCGCTTCCCGATACCCGTGACCCTCTACAAGGGCTCCATCGACGCCGTCGCCATCGAGCGCGGGCCGCTCGTCTACTCGCTGAAGATCGACGGCGAGTGGAAAAAACTTCGGGGCCAGGACCCGTATGCCGACTGGGAGGTCTATCCGAAGTCGCCGTGGAACTACGCCCTGGCGATCGACCGCGAGCGCCCGGGGCGTTCGATCACCTTCGAGGAGCGGCCGGTTGGCGACCGCCCCTTCTCGCAGGACGGCGCCCCCGTCGTCGCGAAGGTCAAGGGTCCACGGCTGCCCGGGTGGTCCCTCGAGAAGAACGCGGCCGCGCCGCCGCCGAGGAGTCCTGTCGCGAGCGGCCAGCCGCTCGAAGACCTAACGCTCATCCCCTATGACTGCACCGACCTCCGCGTGACGGAGTTCCCCACGCTGGCGCGATAGATTGATGAGAGGCCACGCCCCTTTTCGGAATTCCGGATCAGAACGCGCCGGCCGGCCCTTTAAGGGGTAGATCCGACGACGACGGGAGGGGGTGCGATGAGCACGGCACGACTCGGGGCCGCCCTGCGGCAGATCCACACGCTGTTCGACGGCCGGGGGGTCGTCGCGGGGCTGACCGACGCGCAGCTCCTCGACCGCTTCGTCGCCGATCGCGACGAGGCGGCATTCGCGGCGATCGTCGAGCGGCACGGGACGACGGTCCTCGCCGCCTGCCGCGGCGTCCTCCGCGACGCGGGCGACGCCGAGGACGCCTTCCAGGCGACCTTCCTCGTCCTCGTGCGCAGGGCCGGCTCGATCTGGGTCGGCGACTCCCTGGCGTGCTGGCTCTACAAGGTCGCGCGGCGGGTCGCCGTCCGGGCCAACATCGACGCCGCCCGCCGCCGCGAGGTCGAGAGGAGGGCCGGTGCGATGGCCGGGCCGATCGCTTCATCCGGCGTCGGCGACGATTGGGACGATCGGCGGGCCCTCCACGAGGAGCTCGGCCGGCTCCCGGAGAGATTCCGGGCGCCGATCCTCCTCTGCGACCTCGAGGAGCTGACCCGCCGGGAGGCTGCGGGCCAGCTCGGCTGGACGCCCGGCACCGTTGCCAGCCGGCTGTCGCGGGGCCGTGCGCTGCTCCGCGATCGGCTCGCACGCCGCGGGCTCGCCCCGGCCGGCGGGGCGACGGCTCTCCTCGCCGCCTGCCGGGCCGAGGCGGCCGTCCCGGAAGGGCTGTCCGCGACGACAATCCGGGCAGCAACCGCCCTCGCGGCGGGCGGGGCGGCCCCGGCCGCGGTCGCCCTCGCCGAGGCGGCGGTGAGGGACATGGTCCGGATCAAGGTCGCCTCGGCGGCCCTGGTCGCCGTCGCCGGCATGTTGAGCGTCGGGGCCGCCCTGCTCTCATCCGACGGTCCCGCCGAGGGCCCGAAGGCGGCCATGACCTCGCCTCCGGCACCCCGCGCCGTCCCGGCCGCCGTCCCCGAGGCCGAGCCGACCGGCAAGGTCCCCGTCGCGGGCCGGGTCGTCGACGCCGACGGCAAGCCGATCGCCGGCGCACGCATCGACGCGATCGCCAGGAAGCGGCGGCGGGCCGGCGACCTCGGCACCTTCCAGCGATTCGAGATCCTCGGCTCGACCACGGCCGGCGCCGACGGGAAGTTCGCGCTCGACGTCCGCCGGACGTCGTCGTCCCGGGTCGATTCCCTGACGGTCATGGCGGTCGCCCCGGGACGAGGGATGGACGGGCGAGGCGACCTCGATGTCGACGCCCCCCAGATCGAGGCCACGATCACGATGGGCCCCGAGCGGCCGATCCGCGGCCGGCTCATCGACCTGGAGGGACGGCCGGTCGCCGGCGTCAAGCTCCGGCCCACCGTGGTCGCCGGCCTCTTCGGCTACGCACTCGATCACGTCGACGTGCCCTGGGACTCCTGGCCGAAGCCGCTCGTCACCGACGGGAAAGGCCGATTCACCATCCCGGGGATGGGGCCCATGTCCGACGTCATCGTCGAGCCAGACGGCGATCGGTTCGCCCGCCAGGAATTCCGGTTCGGCCAGGACGAAGAGGGCCGGACGTCCGAGAAGACGTTCGTCCTCGCCCCGGCGCGGACGATCGAGGCCCGCGTGACCTTCGACGACGGCCGGCCCGCCGCGGGAGCCCGGGTCGCCGCGTGGGGTTCGAACAAGAAAGGGATGCCGAGCAAGACCTCCGAAGCCGTGGCCGACGCCCGGGGGCGGGCGCGGGTCGGCCTCTGGCCGGGAGACAGCTATCGAGTCACGGCCTATCCGCCCCCGGGCGAGCCCTACCTGAGCCGCGAGACCGACGTCGACTGGCCGTCCGGGGCCCTCCGCCAGGAGCGGGAGATCAAGCTCAAGGGCGGGGTGACCGTCCGCGGCCGGCTGGTCGAATCGCCCACCGGCCGCCCGGTCGCCGGCGCCCGCGTCAAGTATTACCAGGTCCACCGGGACAATCCGCTGTGGAGCGGCTACGGTGCCGACGCGGCCAGCGGTGCCGATGGTGCGTTCTCGATGGTCGTCCCCCGCGGGCCCGGCGACTTGCTCGTCGCCGCGGCGACTCCCGACTATCTCCACGTCCGGACCAGCTTCAACACGCTCGGCTCGGGCCGCCAGCCGAGCTTCGAGATGTATCCCGACGCCCTCGCCCACCTCGACCTCAAGCCCGACGCGAAGGAGCACGACATCGCGCTGACGCTCCGCCGCGGCGTGACCGTCCCCTGCCGGGTCGTCGGCCCCGACGGCAAGTCCGTCGCCCGGGCGATCGCCTTCGGCCGCTCCTACGTCCCCTACTCCGAGAATTGGTTCGAGTTCATCGGCTTCAACGGCAACCCGCCGACCCTCCCGGTCGTCGACGGCAGGCTCGACATGCCCGGCCTCGACCCGGAGGCGCCGACGACCGTCTACGTCCTCGACCCGACGCGCCAGCTCGGAGCGACCGTCGCTCTCTCCGGCGCGTCGGCGAAGGACGGCCCGGCGACGGTCCGCCTCACGCCCTGCGGCTCGGCGAAGGCCCGATTCCGGGACAAGGCGGGGAAGCCCGTGGCAGGCCGGGCGGCGCTCGAACTCTCGCTGGTCATAACCCCCGGGGCCGAGTTCCTCGACACCAACATCTCCGCCGGCAAGGCCCTGGCCGACCTGGTCTATCAGGTCAACCTCGCCCCTGATCAGCTCCGCGAGGCCAAGAGCGACGCCGAGGGAGTCCTCACCTTCCCCTCCCTGATCCCGGGCGCCGCCTACCGTCTTCATGGCCGCGATTTCACGGCCAAATCCGGCGAGACGACCGCCGTGGCCATTGTCGTGGGCGAGGGCGATTGAGGTGCGTAGGGGCGGCTATTGCGGACCCTACGGGAAACATCGGCGCGGGGCAGCCGGGTCGACCGGCTCTCGGATCGTCATCTTCCGTGGTCCGAGCGCCGCGGCCAGGTCGGGCAGATCGTAACTCGCCAGGACGCTCGGGACGACGCGCGCGAGGTCGCCGCACGGCGACCTCGTCCGCACCACCAGCGACCACGACGGGACCGCCTTTTCGACGTTGAAATACTTGTTTCCACTCCTGAGCACAAGCCATCTCACGGGGATCGGCCAGAGCGCTCCGGTCCGACAAGATCCCGTCCAGAGAACTCGAAGGCCATACAGAGGGTCGCCGCGTGGCTCGAATGGGCGACCCGCTGAGCCCGATTCAGTAGGTCGTGCGGTCACGGAGCCATGACTCCTCCTCCCTCGACCAGGCGTCGTCGCCCGCGCGGTCGTGAGCGTTCCGGCCTGTGACCTGCGTGAACCACTCTCGCACGCTGTCGGCAACTCACATACCTCGCAAAGATTTCTACGAAGTACGGCCAGAGTCGCTCAGCCGCATCGGTCCGCAAGGTTCCTGGGATCTGGCCTTGGAAGCGTCCAGCTCCGGACCGACCCATCTCCCTCTCAGTGATCCAGAGCCACCACAGCGACGGGTCGGCCGGCAGGGAAGAAAGCAGCACATGCATCCGACGGTCGCGCTGCGAGCTTCGGTCCGCGATGCCGAAGCCGATTGACCCCAGATCGCTCCGGCCGACGCCGCCGAAGCGCGCAATGCTCTTACCCTCCGGCTATCTCGCGGCGGGTGATTGGGCACTGAAAGCAGTGCCGGTGTCGCACTCTTCCAAGTGTGGTCGGACCAGTCTCGCCGAAGGGTCTGACCGTCGCATATCTTCGATAAACCGCCGTCGGAACAACGCAGAGGCAACATGTCAGCCGAGCCCTCCGAACCGCGGTGGCGATCATCTTCGCCTCCGTAGTCCTCGCGGCCTTTTCGCCCTTGTGGGTGGGCTGGTCCCGACGATCGAGAGGCCGCGTCGCCCTCGGCTCGTGGCGACAGGTCCCCGGTCATGCCGGGGCTTCTCTGCGACCCTACCTCGCCTGATTGACCCAAGGGTGCATGGCGGGGCCCTGGACGGCGCCGCGACGCACGGCGTTGTTGATCCGCTGGACTTGCTGCTGCTGCATCAGCCGCATGGCGTTCATCCGCACGTAGCCCGGGACCTGTTCGACGGTGTTCAAGATCGCCTTGGAGAGGTCGCTGTGCATGGCGATCTGCCGGCTGAGCTCGTCGGTCACGTCCTTTCTCGCATGGTCCGGGTGTACGCCGCGACTGCCGACCCAGCCGATCGACCGGCTCGCGGAGTTGTTGCCCGATGTGTGGTTCGCGGCCCATCCCCGGTCCCGCCGCAAGATCGCCTCCTGAGCCCGGATGGCCTCGAGCAGCTCCTGGAAGACGACCAGGCCTGGGGTTATGCTCCAACATCGGTGGGCCAGCCGGATGGCATCCGCCCGACGGCCACTTCCTCTAGCCGAAATCCCCCTGCACTCAGTCATCCATCCTGTCTGATGTGTTAGGCGTTCAGTGCGACGTCCGATCACTCGGTTAACCCGTATGATCTGAGAAGGCTACACCATGAGCGATCCCATCAAGACGCATCCGCTCGGCAACCAGGGACTGGTCGTCTCGTCTCTCGGGCTCGGCTGCATGGGCATGAGCGACGCCTACGGGCCCGCCGACGAAGGCGAGTCCATCTCTACCATCCACCGGGCTCTGGACCTGGGAGTTAGACTCCTCGACACGTCGGATGCGTACGGCCCGTTCACCAACGAGGAGTTGGTCGGCAAGGCGATCCGTGGACGGCGTCACGAGGTAAATGTGGCCACGAAGTTTGGCTTCGTGGGTGGCACGGACGGAAAGGGAGGAGGGAGCATAGATGGAAGCCCCGCGCGACGTGCGCGAGGCGTGCGAAGGCTCGCTCCGACGGTTGGGGGTCGACCACATCGACCTCTTCTACCAGCATCGCGTCGATCCGAGCGTCCCCATCGAAGACACCGTCGGTGCCATGGCGGAGTTGGTGCAACAGGGGAAGGTGCGCTACCTCGGCCTGTGCGAAGCGGCACCCGCGACCATCCGCCGGGCTCACACGGTCTACCCGATCACTGCTCTCCAGACTGAGTATTCGTTGTGGAGCCGCGATCCAGAGGACGAGGTCCTCCCCACGGTCCGAGAATTGGGCATCGGCTTCGTCGCGTACAGCCCGCTCGGGCGTGGCTTCCTCACCGGCCAGCTGCGCCGCTTCGAGGACCTGCCGGTGGACGACTGGCGACGCCATCGGCCAAGGTTCCAGGGCGAGAACTTCAAAAAGAACCTCCAGCTCGTGGATCGAGTCAAGGAGATCGCCGCCACGAAGAATGTGACGCCGGCCCAGCTGGCGCTGGCGTGGCTACTGGCCCAGGAAGGCGTCCTCCCCATCCCCGGCACCAAGCGCCGCAAGAACCTGGAAGAGAACGTGGCCGCCCTCGCGATCACCCTCACGAGCGCGGACCTGAAGCGAATCGACGAGGCTGCACCCAAAGGAGCGACCAGCGGGGAGCGCTACGAGGACATGGGCGGGGTGAATCTCTGAGCGCGACTCCCTCCGCTCAGACGCGGGGCTGATTCCCAGCTTCCCGGAGGACTTCATGAGCGCCAACACTGCCCAGGATCGGTCGCCCGCGACATCCTCGCGTTCGGCTCCCGCGCTGAACCTAATCGGCGGGACTTGGGTCGAGGGTCGCGGCAACACGAGCCGCGATATCTTCAATCCGGCGGACACGGCCGAGCTGCTGGCGCCGGTGCGCGAGGCCTCACCGGAGCAGGTCGACGAGGCATGCACCGCCGCCGCCCGGGCCTTCCCCGGCTGGCGCGCGCACCGGCGCCGGATCGGGCCCACGTCCTGTTCAGGTTCCGGGAGCTGCTCGAGAAGAACTTTTCGGACGTGGCACACAGCATCGTCCGCGAAAACGGCAAGCTATTGAGCGAGGCGTGCGCCGCGCTGCGGCGCGGGCTTGATGTCGTCGACTTTGCCTGCGGCATTCCGTCCCAGATGATGGGCCAGACCCTGACCGACGTTTCGCGGGATGTCGATTGCCTCACCTTCCGCGAACCCATGGGTGTGGTGGTCGGCATCCCGCCGTTCAATTTCCCGGCCTTGATCCCGCTGTGGATGATGTCGGTCGCCGTCGCCTGCGGGAACGCGTTCCTCCTCAAGCCCGCCGAGAAGTCGCCCCTCACCGGCACCGGACTCGTGGAAATGTTCGCCGACGCCGGCCTACCGCCAGGCGTCGTCGGCGTGGTGCAGGGAAGCAAAGACGTCAGCGAGCGGCTCGTCGCCAGCCCGCATGTCCAGGCGGTCTCCTTCGTCGGCACGTCTGCCGTGGCGGAGTCGGTCTACCGAATCGCGGCGGCTCACGGCAAGCGAGTTCAGGCGCACGGCGGGGCGAAGAATCATCTGCTCGTCATGCCCGACGCCGACCTGGAACGCATCCTGCCCGACCTGATCGGATCGTGCTTCGGATCTGCGGGACAGCGCTGTCTTGACGGAAGTGTGCTGGTGGTCGTCGGCGACCGAGCGCGCAGGACGCCGTCGTCGACGCCTTCATCCGCGCGGCGGGCGAACTCAAGCTGGGGGACGGCCTGGACGACGACGCGACGCTGTGTCCCGTGGTGAACCCGAATGAGGAAAAGCGGATCCGGGCTGCGATCGAGCGAGGGGTAGCGGAAGGAGCACGGCTCCGCCTCGACGGCCGCTCGCGGACCGTGCCCCATAGGCCAAGGGGCTGCTTCATCGGCCCCACGGTCTTTGACGACGTGACACCGGAGATGTTCGTCGGCCGGGAGGAGATCTTCGGCCCGGTGGTGAGCGTGATGCGTGCCCCAGATTTGGACGCGGCGATTATCTTGGCGAACCGCAGCCGATACGGCAATACGGCCTGCCTTTTCACGCAATCCGGGGCGGCGGCCCGCATCTTCCGCGAACGCATTCAGGCCGGGATGCTCGGCGTCAATGTCGGCGTGCCGGCCCCGATGGGGTTCTTCCCGTTCGGCGGCTGGAAGGATTCGATTTACGGATACTTCAATACTCAGGGGGCCGACGCCGTTGCTTTCTATACGCGAAAGAAAGTGATCACGGAACGCTGGTTCGGTGCCGAGGCGCCGCAGGATGGGTGGGTTTGATCAGAAGGGCAAGCCGAGAACGGCAGCGACCGAAATCCTTTCAATTGGGACCGAAGGACGATGGCATGAGCAGCCGGGATTCTGGGACCACGTCGAATACGTCGAGGAATGACACGCCAAAGGCAAGATGATGCTGAGTGGCCCATTCACGCAGTGTGTGTGTCCCGGCACCCGGCGTCTTGGCGGCGGTGGCAACCATAGCAGGAGTAGTTTAAAGGGGAACGACGATGGACGAGCAAGATATTCGCGCGGCCATCGATCGACACTGGGCATCATCCGCCGCGGGCGATCAGGATGCCGAGCACGAGATCTACCATGACGACGCCGTTTGCGAGTACCCGCAGTCGGGCGAAGTCATCCGCGGCCGGAGTAACCTTCAGGCGATCCGCAGCCACCACCCCGGGAGGCCGTCAGGGTTCGCAGTCCGGCGGATCGCAGGAGTGGGTGATCTTTGGGTCACCGAATACGTCATCACCTACGAAGGCAAGACCGCCTACACCGTGAGTATCATGGAGTTCCGGAACGGTAAGGTGACGCACGAGACTCAATACTTCGCCGATCCGTTCGACGCTCCTGCTTGGCGTGCCCAATGGGTCGAGCGGGGAGAGTAAGGTAGGGACTTAAAACGGCACCCCATCATCCGGGCCCGAGAAACACGGCATCTCCTCGCAGACGGTCTTCTCTACGGCCTCTAGCCTCCGAGGTAAGCGCAAGGCGGATTCGCTACACGCTTACGCTCTTCTCGACAGAAGTTCGTCGCTCCGGTGGCGGTTCGAGGGGACTCGCGACACGCGAGGGCGGGGCGTTGTGATCAACCCACTCGGGCTCGGCCGGATCGGGGGCGACGGAGAGCCAGGGATTCCAGATAGCGTACCGGTGCTTCTCTCTCATGCGTGTCGCGTGGTCCGCCCTCCGTCGATAGACGACTGCCCGAGACACGTCCCATTCCGGCGCATCTCTCGCCAAGCGTCTGTAGGCCCGCTCGCTCGCTCGATAGTAGTTGAGCTTCGCCGATGAGTCGGCCCACCGAACGATCAGTATGCAAACCACGAGTACCAGAGTGATCCGCGAAATATCGACAACCATCCCCCGCAACGTGAACCGCACACTGGGGAGCGTCATCGGGCTTGCCTCAATCGGGCTCGGGCGGGTGAAGGAAGGGATGCGGTGGCGCTCAACCCCGGCGCCTCACCCACCACACCGCCACGGCGGCGGTCGCCGGCGACGATGGCCGCAGCCACGACGGAGATGAGCATCGCCGCGAAGCTGCCCCCACCGGCCTCGGTCGCGGCCTTCTTGGCGATCTGAACGAACACGAGGCCCAGGCCGATGGGCAACCCGATGGTCAGGCCCAGCGTGGTCGGCGACGGATTCTGCCCGACCGGCCGCGTCTGATTGTCGGCCATACTCAAACCTGTGACCGTCGGCGAGAAACCGTGGCGCGGGTCGGGGTGACCGACAGTCGGTCAGAAAACGTGGCGCCCTTGGCCAACCTCCTGGCATGAGTCGACGATGGCGGGTTCCTTGACCGCCTTCGTAGGCCCACGCTGGGAGGCACCGGGGTGTACACCGACATGGAGAACTGGGCCGAGATCCGCCGTCGCGTCCTCGTCGACGGCCTGGGCAAACGCGCCGCCTGCCGCGAGTACGGCATCCACTGGGACACGCTCCAGAAGATCCTCGGCCACGCCACGCCGCCCGGCTATCGCCGTGCGGTGCCGCGGCCGCGGCCCAAGATCGGGCCGTTCCTGGATGTCATCCGCCAGATCCTCGAGGACGACAGGAAGGCCCCGAAGAAGCAGCGGCACACCGCCGTGCGGATCTTCGAGCGGCTCCGCGACGAGCACGGCTACGAAGGGCGTCTGACCGTCGTCAAGCAGGCCGTCGCCGACTGGAGGAAGCGATCGGCCGAGGTCTTCGTCCCGCTGGCCCACCCGCCGGGCGAGGCCCAGGTCGACTTCGGAGAGGCCGAGGTCACCCTCGACGGCCGGGCCGCCAAGGTGGCGCTGTTCGTCATGACGCTGCCGTACTCCGACGCGATCTTCTGCTGCGCCTTCCCTCGCGAGTGCACCGAGGCGTTCCTCGAGGGCCACGTCCGTGCCTTCGCCTTCTTCGGCGGCGTGCCGCGGCGGATCAGCTACGACAACCTCAAGATCGCCGTCGCGAAGATCGTCGGCGGCCGGGACCGCAAGCTCACCGGCGAGTTCGTGCGGCTGAAGAGTCATCACCTGTTCGAGTCGCACTTCTGCCGGGTCCGCCGCCCCAACGAGAAGGGGCACGTCGAGGTGCTCGTCGGCTACGCGCGGCGCCACTTCCTCGTCCCGGTGCCGGCGGTCTGGGATGGCCTGGAGTCGCTCAACGCGGCGCTCGAGGCCCGCTGCCGCGCCGACCTGGAGAGGACGACCTGGGGCAAGCCGACGAGCAAGGCCGAGCGGCTCGAGGAGGAGCGGCCGGCGCTGCTGCCGCCGCCGGCCGAGGCGTTCACGGCGGCGCGGGTCGAGCCGCGGTCCGTCGGCTCGTTGTCGCTGGTCAGCTTCGAAGGCAATCAGTACTCGGTGCCGACGGAGTTCGCCTATCACCGGGTCACGGTCGTCGGGACGGTGGATCACGTCCGCATCGCGTCGGGCGACCGCGTCGTCGCGACCCACCGTCGGTGCTGGGGCCGCGAGCAGGTCATCTACGACCCGGTGCATTACCTGGCCGTGCTCGAGCGCAAGCCCGGGGCGCTCGACTTCGCCGCGCCGCTCGCGGGCTGGGAGCTGCCGGTCTGCTTCGGCATCCTGCGGCGCCGGCTCGAGGCCGAGCTCGCCGGCGCGGGGACGCGGCAGTACATCAAGGTCCTCCGCCTGCTGGAGTGGGCCGACCCCGGCGAGCTGACCCGCGCCGTCGGGCGGGCGTTGGAGCTGGGCACGCCCGACGCCGACGCGGTCCGGCTGATCCTCGAGCACCGCCGCGAGCGGCCGGCCGGGTTGTTCTCGCTCGACGGCCGCCCGCACCTCAAGTCGGTGGCCGTGCCGATCCCCGACCTCTCGGCCTACGCGAGCCTGGCGGGGGTGGCCTCATGAAGAGGATCGAGACCCAGAGCGCCGTGCTCCTGAAGCACCACCTCAAGGCGTTGAAGCTGCCGACGATGCACGGCGAGTGCGAGAAGGTGGCGGCGCGGTGCGCCCGGGAGAATGTCGATCACCTCGGCTTCCTGCTCCAGCTCGCCGAGCTCGAGCTGCTCGAGCGGGAGCGGCGGGCGGCCGGGCGTCGGCTCAAGGCCGCGCGGTTCCCGACGATCAAGGGCCTCGACTCGTTCGACTTCGCGGCCGCGCCGTCGGTGAACAAGCTGATGGTCCTGGAGTTGATGAAGTGCGAGTACATCGAGCGACGTGAGAACCTGCTCTTAATTGGCGGGAGCGGGAGTGGGAAGACGCACCTGGCGACGGCGCTGGCGGCGGAGGCGTGCGGCCGGGGCAAGCGGGTGCGGTTCCACCGGGTGACGGAGCTGGTCACGCAGCTGATGGAAGCACGGGAGGAACGGCAGCTGGGGCAGTTGCGGGCGCGGCTGGCGAAGCTCGACCTGCTGGTGCTCGACGAGCTTGGGTACGTGCCGGCGAGCAAGGTGGGCGCGGAGCTGCTCTTCGACGTGATCAGCACGGCGTACGAGCGGTCGAGCGTGATCGTGACGACGAACCTGCCGTTCGAGGAGTGGAAGGAGGTGCTGGGCAGCGAGCGGCTGACGGGGGCGACACTCGACCGGCTGACGCACCGCTGCACGATCATCGAGACGGGCCGGGACAGCTACCGGCTGAGGGAGGCGCGACGGCGGCGCGGGCGTGCGAAGCCCGAGGGCCGGCCGTCGGCCGTCGACGACGGGCCGATCGAAGGGTAACTTGAACTCACCGGGCGCCACGGTCTTCGACCGACCCGCGCCACGGTTTCTCGCCGACGGTCACAAGCCGCCGACGCCGCCGAGCCGCACGGCCGCGGCGAGCGTCATCACCTTCCAGTGGCCGTGCGGCACCGGGCCGTCGACCCGCCGGCCCCGCGGTGCCCGGCCGTAGCGGCGGGTCATCGCGGTCGTGGTGCCGCTCTCGTCGACGAAGACCAGCCGCGCCGGGTCGACCCCGGCGAACTCGGCGCGCCAGGCCCGGCGCGCGGCCTTCAGCTCGGGCCGGTCCTGCTCGGCGGCCCTCAGCGACTTTTTTTCCGCGTGATGCCCAGCCGCCGCAGCGCCCGGTCGGTCGCCGAGGTGCTGCAGGCGACGCCGGCGGCCTCGGCCAGCTCCACGAGCGTAGCCCCGGGGTCGGCCTCGACCGCCCGGCGGAGTCGCTCGGCCGACTCGGCGTCGAAGGCCGGCGGCTGGCCGCCGCCGCGGGCCCTCGGCGCGATCGATCCGGTCTCGCGGCGCCGCTGGAGCAGGCGGCGGATCCAGCTCTGGCTGACCGAGAACCGCTCGGCGACCTCGGCCCGGGTGTCGACGCCCTCATCGCACGCCGCGACGACCCTCTCCCTCAGGCCCATCGAATAGGTGCCCATCCTCCGTGCCCTCCTCGGGTAGAGGATCGGGCAAACATCCGCTACGTTCAAGGGAGAACCGCTCTAGAACCGGTACTCTTTCACCGGTAGGCCGCCGACGCCCCAGTCCTCCATCTCGACCTCCTTCCTGGATCACCACGAACGTCAGAGCTGGCGGCTTGGTCAGCACGTCCACCGTCAGATCGGTCGCCCCGTGATGCGCGCGGCCTTCTGCCCGGGGGTCGTACCTTCGCGCGTGATCTGGATCGTCACGATGGGCAAGGTTGTCTCCTCATCGGTGTTACCAATGTCCAGCGTTGGCGCCGCCGTCGACGTGCAAGGTCTCGCCCGTGATGAATGTGGCCGACTCGAGGTACAGGACCGCGTCGACGATCTCCTGGATCTCGGCCAATCGCCCCAGCGGATGCAGCACCGCGAGGGAGGCGAGTGACTCGGGCGTGTGCATCGGCGTCCTGACGACGCCCGGCGCCACCGCGTTCACGCGGATGCCCTTGTCGGCGTACTCGATCGCCAGCGACCTCGTCACGGCATCCAGGCCCCCCTTTGTGAGGGACGCCAGCGCGGACGGCAGGCCCTTCACGGGCTGATCCACGAGCGTCGTAGTTATACTCACGATGTGCCCGCCACCCTGCGCGAGCATCTGCCGGACGGCCCGCTGCGAGACGTAGAAGAACCCAGCCAGATTCACGGAAATCTTCCGGATGAAATCGGCCTCGGTGTAGTCGGTGAACGGCTTGGAGATGAAGATCCCGGCGTTGTTGACCAGCGTATCGACGCGGCCAAAAGTCTCGACCGCACCGAGGCGTGCTGGGGTCGGTCCATGAATCGCAAGTCTTCCGCGCCCTGGCCATCGGACGGCGTAACTGGACATTCCTGGGCAGCGACCGTGGTGGCCGTCCGGCCGTCCGTTACGCCCCGACCGGACCCGCAGGCACGACGATATCGACCCGTTCGCCTACCCGCGGGACGTCCTCGGCCGCCTGCCGTCGCTGCCTGCGGATCAGCTCGGTGCGCTTCTGCCCGACGTCCGGTTTGCGTCTCACCCCGCGGCAAGGCGCAAGAGAGCCGCGTAAACTGGCAGGGCGGGATGCCGAATCGGTAGCGACCAATCCGGGTGCGGACGGCGATACGCCCACCGAAGGATTGAGCTTCCGCGGCAGTTCAGTGTCTCGGTCCTGCTGCGGTTTCACACGCCCAGGAACGCCCCGAGGAGCTGCCGCCGGTCGGGGACCGCGCGGCCTCGGCGATCTCCATGTCTTCGACCGACGCGACCAGGTCACGCATCCGGTGCACTCGGAATTCGCCCCCGGTCCGGGATTTCGTGGTGCGTCCCGGCCTCGACTTGCGCATATGTGGCTAGAGTCCCGACGAGAACCGCCGCGAAGGGCCGCCATGACCGAGGAATCCGTCTTCGCCGCCGCCCTGGCCATTCCGCGCCCCGCCGACCGGGCGGCCTACCTGGAAAAAGCGTGTGCCGGGAACCCGGCGCTCCGGCGCGAAGTCGAGGCGCTGCTGTCGGCCCATGCCGCCGACAACCCGCTGGACCGGCCGCCGGCCGACCTCGCACTGACGGGCGATCATCAAGAAGCCGGCGCCGGCGGCGGCCCACCCGCTGCGGAAGTCGGCGACCGGATCGGGTCCTACCGGCTGATGGAGCTCATCGGTGAGGGGGGCTTCGGCCTGGTCTTCGTCGCCGAGCAGACCGAGCCGATCCGCCGCAAGGTCGCGGCTCAAGGTCCTCAAGCCGGGGATGGACACGCGCAACGTCGTCGCCCGGTTCGAGGCCGAGCGACAGGCTTTGGCCCTGATGGATCACCCGAACATCTCCCGCGTGCTCGACGCCGGGAGCACGCCCTTCGGCCGACCCTACTTCGTGATGGAGCTCGTCCGCGGCGTGCCGATCACCGACTACTGTGATGCGCAGAGGCTCGCTCCCAAGGATCGCCTGGGCCTGTTCGTCCGGGTGTGCCAGGCCGTCCAGCACGCGCATCAGAAGGGGGTGATCCACCGCGACATCAAGCCATCCAACGTGCTGGTGACGATGATCGACGGCAAGCCCGTGCCCAAGGTGATCGATTTCGGCGTAGCCAAGGCCGTGGGCCAGTCTCTGACCGAGAAGACCATCTACACCCGATTCGCCCAGATCCTGGGCACACCGCTCTACATGAGCCCAGAGCAGGCCGAGATGAGCGGCGTGGACGTCGACACCCGGGCTGACGTCTACGCGCTCGGCGTCCTCCTTTACGAGCTCCTGACCGGCACGACTCCATTCGACCGCGATCGGTTCCGCCGGGCGGCGTTCGACGAGATCCGGCGGATCATCCGCGAGGAAGAGCCGCCGCGCCCGAGCACCCGTCTGAGCTCCCTGGGCTCGACCCTGGCCGATGTCTCCGCCCACCGCGGGACCGACCCGGCAAGCTCGCCGGCGTGGTCCGCGGCGAGCTCGACTGGATCGTCATGAAGTGCCTGGAGAAGGACCGGAACCGCCGTTATGAGACGGCAAACGGGCTGGCCCGCGACGTCGAGCGCTTCATCGAGGGGGATGCGGTGGAGGCCTGTCCCCCGACGCTCAGCTATCGCCTCAGGAAGTTCTACCGCCGCAATCGGGCCGCCGTGTGGATCGTCAGCCTGTTCCTGGGCCTCACATATGCCGGGGCATCGGGCATCTATTTCGCCTACCAGCGGGCCGTGCGGGCCGAACGCCGATTGGGAGTGGAACGCGACGCGGCTCTCAGGAGCGAGGAGTGCGATCGCCGCGACTGAGAGGCCGCCGGCGAGCGCGAGGCGGGCGCGGCCAATGCCTCGCTCCGGCGGCTGACCGACCGCCAGCGCCGGACGCTCTACGCCAGCGCGATGAGCCTGCGCAGGCGGCCTGGGAATCGGGCGATGCGCCGCGTCGGACGGTCGAACTGTTGCGGCAATGGGTCCCGAAGCCCGGCGAGGAAGACCTGCGCGGATTCGAGTGGCATTACTGGAACCGGCAGCGCATCAGGAAGCGCGGAGCGTTCGCTTGCAGGGTCTGACGCCGCAGGAGCGAGCGGCGGGCCTCATCGGCGCGGTGAGTCGCGACGGGACGAGGGTGGCCGGAGCCGTGGACGACCTGGCTCGTTACACGGCGACGATCGGGGTCTGGGACGCGAGCAGCGGGCAAGAACTTTGGAGCGCGCCCCCGGTCCCGGGAGTGTTTACATCGTGCTCGTTCTCCGACAACGGGCAAAGGCTCCTGGCGACCCATGTCCCGCGGGAAGGCGGCACGCACAGCGCCGAGGCCCGCGTGTGGGAAGTCAAAGACGGGACGCTCGTCCATACGTCGACCCGGCCCGTCTTCACGGAACGGACCGTCGCGTTTCTCGACGGATGGTGAGCGGCTCCTCACGGACGTGCGAGAGGGGCGGGGGAGCACGTCAAAGTTGATAGCGCTTTGGGTCGTCCACGTCTCCGATGGCAAGGAGCTGGCGCGGATGAGCGTCGATCCCCAGAGCGAGCCCAAGACGGTGTTTTTCTTCGCGGCCAGCCCTGACCTCGCCAGGGTGCTCCTTTACGAGACCTCGTCGGCATCCGGCAAGGGGCAGTTGCGCCTGCACGAGGTAGAAAGCGGCCGACAATCCTGGGCTGTGGACTTTGCCGCCGACGAGCGGGCGAGCGAGGCGTGGTTCGTCCCGGGTCGGGACCGCCTGCTCGTTCGGGTGCACTCCGGTAAAGGCGAATCGCGCGATCGTGCTCGATGCCCGCGACGGCCGCGAGCTTTCCACCCATCGGCTCCCAGAAACCATGAAGGACCTACCCTTCGGGACCCAGACGATCCTGCTTTCCGGCTCCCGGCTTGCCACGCTGCGGAAGGCACGCGTTGTTGTGTACGGCCTTGATCGTCCGGCCGACGACGAAAAGGACGTCTCGACGTCATTCGTTCACGATTCCAACGTCGCCGGTGTTTCGCTGGAGCCGAGACGATCCCGGCTCGTCACGCTCGACAAGGTCGGCGTCGTCCGCGAGTGGGACCTGGCCCCACGGCCTCGCCTGAGACGTTCGTTCCTCCAGGCCGACGGCGATCCTGCACGATTGCGAATCAACGGGGACGGCTCACGCCGTCTCTACTATCCCGAAGCCGTGAGCGACAATACCAGGGAGGTGCCGCGGATCGTCGATGCGTCGGAGCGAGAGGTCGGTGGCCGGTTGGCTCCGCTCCCGCCGGGCTACGCCCGTGGCCCCGCGGCGTCGGCCGATGGTCAGACCCAGGCGATCGTCTGGCACGCGAACCAGGGCGATGGTCTGGCCGTGGCCTGGGACCTGGCGACCGGACGAGAACGCTGCCGCGTCACGCTGGGGCGGGGAATCTGGGAGGAAATCGCCCTGTCTCCGGATGGCGCGCGTGCCGTCCTGCTCGGCTGCCCTCAGGAACTGGCCGGCAAGTCGCGTATCCCCCGGTTCGTACGGATCATCGATCTGAACGCTGGCAAGGCCGTCTGGTCATCCGAAGCGTCTCGCTGCTATCAGGGTGTGGGATTCGATCCCAGCGGCCGCCACCTGGTGGTCTCCCATGGCAGCGGCGCTTGGAGCGACGATTGGGCCATCGTCTGGTACGACGCCACGACCATGGCCGAAGCGGGCTCGTTTCCCGGTGGGATCGTATGACATCACCGCCGCGGCCTTTTCTCGCGATGGACGTTTGGTCGCGATCCGGGAGCGGCCGATGTTTGCGGGGGGCACCGCGACTGTCCGCCTCTTCCCCGTCGGCCCATCCTGCGCGGCGAATCTACCGCGCCGCTCTTTCGGCTCACCGGAACGTCCCACCAGTTCGATTGTCTGGAATTCAGTCCCGACGGGAGCCGCCTCATGGCGGCGGGCGACAGCGTGCTCCGGCTTTGGGAGACCGCGAACGGGGCCGAGGTCCTGACCATCCATCTGAAAAGTGGCCCGCTCGCCTCCAACGTGTATTCCTTCAGCTCAGACGGCCATGAGATCTGGGCCGGGCTCGACGAAAAGGGCCGGCTCTGGGGATGGGACGCGACCCCGCTCGAAAACGAGGCGGTCGCACCATGAGCGAGGTCACACGACTGCTCGAGGCCGCGAACCGGGGCGATCGTCAGGCGGCGGCCGACCTGCTGCCCATGGTCTATGACGAGCTGCGCCAGCTCGCGGCGGCGCGAGTCGCCCGCGAGCGGCCCGGGCAGACGCTCGACGCGAC
>CAWFXY010000047.1:0-92527 GCA_963819805.1 uncultured Planctomycetota bacterium
GGCCGTCGGGGCTGAGGGCGATGCCGAGGACGCCGCCGGTGTGGCCGCGGAGGGTGAAGACCTCCTCGCCGGTCGAGGCGTCCCAGAGCTTGATCGTCTGGTCCTCCGAGGCGGTGGTGATCCGCCGGTCGCCCGGGCCGAACAGGACGCCGCGGACCTCCTTGGAGTGGCCGCGGAGGATCAGGGGAGGGGCGGTCGAGTCGAGGTCCCAGACGGGGACCGTGCCGTCGTCGCTCGTCGCCGCGAGCCGTCGGCCGGCCGCGTCGAAGGCGAGCGCGTGTCCGAAATGGGAGGTCGACTTGGACTGGACGGTCCCCCGGAAGACGCCGAGCGAGGCGCCGCCGGCCACGTCCCAGAGGCGGACGACGCCGTCCCAGCCGATCGTGGCGACCTTCTTGCCCTCGGGATCGAAGGTGACCCCGAAGGCGCCCCCGTCATGGCCGCCGAGCACGAGGCCGGGTCGGCGCGAGTCGGCGTCCCAGAACCGGACGGTGCCGTCGTCGCCCGCCGTGGCGATGACCCGGCCGTCCGGGCTGACGTCGACCGCCCGGGGGTGGCCCGGATGCCCCGCGAGGTCGAAGAGCCGCGCCCCCGTCTCCACGTCCCAGACGATCGCCGGGCAGGCGAACTCGGAGCAGGTCACGAGCCGACGGCCGTCGGGGGTGAAGGCCAGGCCGGTGACGCCCCCCGACCCGTCGGGCATGACGATCTCGCGGAGGACTCGCCCCGTGGCCGCGTCGAGGATCGACATCTGTCCGTAGAAGGTGAACACGAGCCGACGCCCGTCGGGGCTGTAGGCGACCCGGAAGCCCCACCCGGTCGTGGGGACGGGCAGGACCTCCGACGACGCATCGACGTCCCACACCTTGGTGGCGCCGTCCGCGCCGCAGGAGACGAGCCGCCGTCCGTCGGGGCTGAAGGCCGCGGACACGACGATCGAGGTGTGGCCGCGGAAGCAGGCGATCTCGCGGCCGGTCTCCGCCTCCCAGAGCCGCACCGTCCCGTCGGTGCCGGCCGAGGCGAGGCGGCTCCCGTCCGGGCTGAAGGTCACGTCGTTGATCCGCGCGGTGTGGCCGCGGAGATACTGCGCCGGCCGGCGGCCGTCCGGGTCCCAGAGGACGATCGCGTGCTCGGGATTCCCGACCGCGACCCGACCGTCCGCGGGGCTGACCGCCACGCCCTCTTCCTGGTCGCCGATCCGGTGGACCTCCGCAATCATGTGCCCATCCGCCGCGTCCCAGACCCGGAAGCCTCCCCAGGAGGTGAACGTGACGAGCCGACGTCCGTCGGGGCTGAACGCCACCGAGCCGACGTACCAGCTGGGTTTGTGGTAGAGGGCGCGGATCTCCCGGCCCGTCGCCGCGTCCCACTGCTTGATCTCATTGCCTCGTTCGCGGGTGGCGGCCGGGTTGAAGGCGGCCGACGCGACCTGGTCCCCCGCGGGGTTGAACGCCACGTCGGTCACGCCTTCGGAATGGCCGGTGAGTACCTTCAGCTCGCCGCCGGTCGCCGCGTCCCAGATCCGGACCGACCGGTCGTCGCCCCCCGAGACGATTCGCCGTCCCTCGCGGTCGAACGCCAGGCAAAGGGCGCGTCCCCGATGGCCGCGGAGGACCTTCGACTCGCGCCCGGTCGCGGCATCCCAGAGGACGATCGTGCCGTCGTCGCTCGCCGTGGCGATGCTCCGACCGTCCGGGCTGAACGCGCCGTCGTGCGACATCCCGTGGGGGGGACTCCTCACGGCCATGGTGTGGTCGTCATAGCCGCCGAGGTTGAACGACTCCAGGTGGCACCTGGCCCGGACGTAGTCCCACTCCCAGGCACGTCGGGCCGGGTCGCACGACTCGAGGAGCCGATCGGCCGTGGTGACGTCGTTGGCCAGGCATTCGCGGTACGCGAGGTTGACCCGGTTGATGTAGAGCTGCCGCGCCAGGGTCTCCGCATTCGATGCGGCGACGCCGCGGGCGCGGTCGGCCTCGGCGAAGTTCGTGTCGGCGACATCGCGGAGCCGGTCGGCCCGGAGGTAGAGCGTCGTGACGGCGATGAGGCCCCCGGTCAGGACGATCAGGAGCGTCGCGAGTAGGCCCGCCACGGCCGGGTTCCGCCGGCACCATCGCCAGGTACGCTCGGCCGACCCGACCGGCCGCGCCACGATCGGTCTCGCCCGCGCGGAACCGCCGGAGGTCCTCGGCCAGGGCCTCGCCCGAGTCGTAGCGCCGCGCCGGGTCCTTCTGCAGGCACTTCAGCGCGATCGTCTCGACGTCGCGCGGCAGGCCCGGCACCAGCCGCGACGGCGGCACCGGCTCGGCCGTCTTCACCTGCTGGAGCGTCTCGAGCACCGTCGCGCCCCGGAACGGCGGGCGGCCGGTCAGCAGCTCGTAGAGGATCGCCCCCAGCGCGTAGAGGTCGGCCGCGCGGGCCGACCTGCTTCGTCTTGCCCTCGGCCTGCTCGGGGGCCATGTAGCTGGGCGAGCCGAGGATCGACTCGGTCGCGCGTCAGCCCCGACTCGGACGTCCAGGAGCTTCGCCAGGCCGAAGTCGGCGATCTTCGGCGCGCCCTCGGGCGTCATGAGGATGTTGCCCGGCTTCAGGTCGCGGTGGACGATCCCCAGCCGGTGCGCCTCGGCGATGGCGCGGGCGAGCGCCTCGACCAGCCTCGCCGCCTCGCGAGGCGGGCGGGGGATGCCGTCGAGCCGGTCGGCCAGGCTCCCGCCGCCGACGTACTCCATCTCGATGTAGGGGTGCCCGCCGTGCTCGGCGATGTGGAAGATCTGGACGACGCCCGGGTGCTGGAGCTTGGCGACGGCCTCGGCCTCGGCGAGGAAGCGGACGCCGGCCTCGTCCGAGGCGTGGTCGCCGGCCAGGATCATCTTCAGCGCCACGGTCCGGTTCAGCCGGACCTGCCGGGCCTTGTAGACGACCCCCATCCCGCCCCGGCCGAGCTCGGCCTCGATCTCATAGCCCGGGATCGACGGGGCGCCGCGGCCGGCCACCGCGTGCCGAGGCCCGTCGACGACGGTGACGGGCCGGAAATCGGCCGATGTGCCGAGGGTGGTCTCCGGCGCCGCTGGTGGCGCGGGTTCCGGGCCGCGGCCGGTCTCGGGCTCCCGATCGCTCTCGCCGAGCGCGGTCTCGGACGTCCGGGTCGCGTCGGCCGACACGCATCCGATCGCGACCTTCTCGGTGGATGCGACGTCGCGACGGGTCGGATCGTCCCGATGTGTCTGATCGGCCATCGTGGATGCACTCCTGTCGGCACCCCCGCCGGTGACGAGACGCCGCCGCAGCCGTCGCGGACCGCGAGGGCCGTCCGCACCATGATCTCGCCCGGGACCGGGGACGGAGTCGTCAGTGTTGGGCAGGACGCGATTGTCGCAAGATCGACTTCCCCCGGACAGCATGGGGTGGCCTTCGCGCACTCCGTCCCGCTCTACATATGAGTCTCCGCTCGTTCCTCGGCCTGGCCCTCCGCCGCCACGCCGCAAACAGCCGGGCCGATGCCCGGGCCATTCGGCCGCCGATCCCTGGTTATCAGGGAGTTATCAGGGAGACCTCCCGGCGATCGGCCCCCTGGCCGCGTTGCCTTCCGGCGAATACACGCCGGGCGAAAACACCCCAGCCCGCGCGGGTTTCGCGCCGTACGTCGCGCACGCGAGGGAGTCGCCGCGTGGGCCTCGACAGACCCGACAGGTAGTTACGCCCCGGCGTCGGAGGCCCGAGAGCCCAACCCCTGAATAACAGCGAGAGAACAGCGGGCCGACCGTCGTTATCAGGGAATTAACAGGGAATTCGCCCGTCCGATCCGGCCCACGATCTCACCTGAGGAACAGGCGAAGAACAGGTGCGGCAATCCCTCAGCCGGGACTCGCTCCCGCCGTTCAGGATCGGAGGAACCCAACCCGGCTGGACGTCTCGGCGCCGGCCGCGATAGGCGGACTCGCCCGATACCGGCAGGGTGGCGGCCGAAGGCATGACCCCGCCGACGGCGCAGTCCCTCGGATTGGCCATCCGGCCTACGGCGCACCTTACAGACGTTTCCGGGGAAGCACCGGACTGGAACCCGAGCGAGGCGCCGGTGGCCTTAGACGGCTCGACTGCATTTCTCTTGATGAAGGAATTCGGGGCGGATACCCTGTCGCTATGGGACAACTGTCAAAGGATCGACGGGGCAACCCCGGGAGGCGGATCATGACGCTGACGTTGCTGTCGACGGCTCGGGCGGGCGGCGCACTGGGTTTCACGCTCGTCGCCGGACTCGTCACCCTCCCGCTCGCCGTCGCCTTCGATCCGCACGCGGGGTTTCCGCTGGAAAACCAGCAACCCGGCGCGGCCGTGCTTCGCGGCCGGGTGACGAACAAGGACGGCGGCGTTCCTCTCGTCGGGGCTCGCGTGCGTGTCGCGGTGCCCGCCACCGACATGCGATTCATCGATGTCAGCAAGCCCCACCTGGTCGTAGAAGCAAAGTCCGACGCAGAAGGCCGCTACCGGCTGGAAATCCCCGGGCTGTCGGAGCCCGCCAAGGTCTCGATCGATGTGATGGTGCCCGGCTTCCGCCGGCTGGTGGGGACGCTCATGGCCGGCGGCGATCCCAAGGACGTCGAGGTCGCGCCCGGGAAGGAGGCCGAGGCGGACCTGGCGCTCGTGACCGCGCTATTACCGCGGCATGGTCGTCGACGATCGGGGCGAGCCGATCCCGGCCGCACAAGTCGCCGCCAACCTTGTGATCGGCAACGGCTCGGCCGGGGTCGAGAGGACCGCGACCGGCCCCGATGGGTCGTTCGAGATCTTCAATTACCCCATCGAACTCAAGGCGTTCGGGGGCCAACCTTCCAGAGGGAGGATATTCTTCTCCCACCCGGCTCATATCAGTGCCCAGATCGAGGACGTCGACGCGATCGAGGCGGGTCAGCTCGCGTCCCTGCGTGTCGTCATGCCTACCGGCGTCAAGCTGACGGGCACCCTGCTCGACGCCTCGGGGAAGCCCGCGCCGGGGGCGATGGTCGAGGCCAGCCTGACCGACCGCTCCGACCGCAAGGCGACCGTTACCGACGCCGACGGCGGCTTCGCCCTGCTGGGCCTGAAGAAAGGCCCGACCCTCGTCGTCGCGAGCGCCCTCACGATCAAGCAGAAGGCAAGCCTGTCGATAGGCCTGGACGCAGACAGGGTCGGCCTCGAGGTGAGACTGCAGGTGTTGGACCTACCCGCCGACCTGAAGAAGCACGAGGTCCTCGGCATGCAGCTCGCCGATTTGACGCCGGGCCTGAAATCCGCATACGACCTCTACCAGGATCGAGGGGCGTTGATCCTCGACCCGGGCAACGATTACGAGCGACTGAAGATCGGCCAGATCGTCGAGGGCAACCTGTTCTGGATGGTCGGCAACAAGCGAGTCGGCAGCGTCCGCGAGTTCGTGGGCCAGATCCTCGCAGAGACAGCCGGCCGGGATGCCGAGGCGTACGCGATCCGCGTCGTCTACAGCTTCCGGTCGCCCGAATTCGTCGGGACGAACACGCAGTACATGCAGCTCACGAAGGAGGACATCAAACGGCTACAAGCCATGTCGGAAGCACTCGCGGCCGAGCCACGTTGAGTACCCGGGTCCGCTTGTCGCAGGAACTCGATGGCGCAGCGGACCAGGCTCGCGCATCCCGGATGGACGTCGTCTGCCCGGCCACCGCCGCCCGGGCACGCGTTGCTGCCCTTCGACCGGTTCCAGGCGGTCGGTGATCTCCGCCATCGCGTCTTAAGTGATTATAGACCTTAAGGAGGGGCGCCGCCGGACGTTGCGGGGATGGTCGGAAGAGGAAACGCCATCGCCAGACGTCGCAGAATGGCCCTGGAAGCCCCAAGGTGCGATTCGCCACATCGGATGGCCGGATTCTGCCAACCGCACTCGCGGCGCCGTGGCGGGGCGCCGAGACGCCCGAGCGAGTAGACGAGGTTCGCACGCTGCGACGGCAGTTGGAGGGGCTTTCGCATCGACGTATGAATACCGGCAAAAAAACGCTCTCAAATTCGGCGCAGCGCGCACGCCCGACGTCCGTCTAGGCTTCTGGATCTCCCAGCAAATCGACCCCCCTGGAAGGGGTGCCCTGGCCAGGGGAAGACCCGCCCCACGGGCGTGGGGCCGCTCCTGTCCCCGCGCCGCACGACGACGGTCAAGCCGACCCGCCGGCGACGTTCACCTGCTGCCTCGCCAGGTTGATCTGCAGCGCCGGCAGGGCCAGCTTTCGGACGGTCGCCAAGGTCCGGAGGGCGGAGAGGAACCGGTTATGCACCCGGTCGATCAGGCCCTGGTGGAATTCCGCCTGCTTGATCGACAGGCCCTCGGAGCTCGCATAGATCCACTCGTAGCGGCTCACGAGCCACCAGCAGATCGCCGCCCGTTCCGCCAGCAGCCGCTCCGCCGGGGTCGGGTCCGGCCCCTCCAGCTCCTTCCTCACCCTCGCCAGCTCCAGCGTCGACGCCTCCTCGACGGCGAGGTTCTTGCCCGAGGCATCCTTCACGAGCTTGCCTTCGAGCCAGGCGGGCGGCGAGCCGTACACCTGAAGCAGCCTGCCCTGCTTGGGGTCGGTCAGCAACGTGCGGAGCTCGGGCAGGCAGCTCCGATCGCCCCGGGTCGCCTTGTCCAGGAGGTCCTCGATCCCCGCGGGTTTCGGGGGTAGTGGGTCTCCGCCGGACTTCTTTACCGCGATGTCATCGGCCATCTCGTCGCCTCCGCCATTCGCCCCGGTGGTGCTTGTGGTATCCCGCCGCGAGCAGGGTCGCGTCTGCCACGGCCTCCACCATCGCGAACCAGGCCTCAATGTCCCGATCCTCCGCCTCCATCTTCTCGACCTCCGCCTTCCAATCCTCCCGGGCGTCCTCGGCCCGCTGGCGATCGATGGCTTCGAGCCGATCGATAAGGGTGATGTCCGGGCCAGACCCGCGGTACTCGGAAGTGACTTTGCCGTTGCGCCGGACGCTCTTGTAGAGGTAGGGCCGGCCACCCCGATAGACGATCGCCATGTGTACTACGTCCTTTCGCCTGCCCCGCTCGACGCGGGGACATGGGCGGAGCCGGACCGCCCATTCGGTTCGATGTCCCTCGCGCCGGAATGCGTCGACTCGGTCGCCCGAGGGCGGGGGTCTGAACCAGGGATGACAATCCGCCGGGGTAACTCCCGCGACTGCCGCCCGGCCTCGTCGAGCCGGAAGGCGTCGGCCGTGAGCGGTGGTTGGCGGTCGTCGACTGGCGCGAGCTTTGCGCCCGCGGTTCGGCCCATGACGCGATCACAGAGGTAGATCGCCACCTTCGCGTCGCCGGCCCTGGCCCGACCGATCAGCAGGTCGAGGATGCCTGGTAGGGCCACGACGATCCGCTCCTCGGCCGAGGCCAGGGCATCGGCATAGCGGAGGGCCTTCGGGATGTCGCTCATCGGCCTCCCCCGGACCCACGGTCCCGACGAGGGCGAGGATCGCGGCGCGGATGGGCTCCGGGAGGGTCGGCCAGGCCTCGACGACCAATGCCAACTCAGACGAGGTTTCGCCCCCGATGGGCAAATGATGGGCAGAGCAGGGCGGTTGATCGCGCATCCGCTTACGCGAATACGTAGTTGCGCCAACCGCTTGACGGTTTGCTAAACCGTTATACGGGGAAACTCGTATCGGGGGTTCGAATCCCCCCCCTCTCCGCTAGTCCACGAAGCGGCCGGCCTAACTCGCCGGCCGCACTCACTTTGCGATCGGTCCATCGAACACGTCTCCTTCCGTGTGCTGGATTTGTACTGAAACCGAGTCCGGTCCCCGCTCGGGACGCGCCGTCCCATCGACGACCTCCTTCCCCTGGGCCTCGCCCACGAACCGCTTCATCGCCGCCTGCGAGGCCTCGGAGGCGATGTGCGTGTACAACTTCAGAACGTCAGGGTCGACGTGACCGACCCACTCGCGGACCAGCGCCTCGGCGACCCCGCACGTCAGCGCCGTCGAGATGAACGCGTGCCGGAACGTGTGCAGGTGCCCCGGCAGGCCCAGCTGACGTAGGACCCGCTTGAGCACGCGGAGAAGCCGACGCCCCGAGACCTGATGGTCGCCGCGGGGGTAGAGGGGCGAGGGCGGCGCCGTCACCACCCAGCGGCCCCGGCGAGGCGATGACCGCAAGAGTGCCGACACCCGCGGGCTCATCGGGACGGCGCGGCGGTCGCCCGTCTTCGGCTTCCAGTCGCCCTTGGCGCGGATATGCAGGACGTTGCGGGTGAAGTCGACGTCGTCCCAGGTCAGGTGCGCCAGCTCGCCGAACCTCATCCCCGTGTCGGCCAGGATCGTGAACGCCGCACGGTGCGGCTCGGGGCTGGCCGCCAGGATCGTCTCGACCTCCTCGGCCGCCCAGCACGGCTGGGAGTCGGCTTCGGCTCGCGGATCCTCAGGCCGCGGAGCGGGTCCTCGGCGATCAGCCCCCGGCTCAGGGCGAAGTTGACCAGCTGGCGGATGATCACCGTCTCGGTGTAGAGCGTCTTCGGCGCCACGCCGTCGGCGACGCGGGCGCGGCGATAGTCGTCGACCGCCTTGATGTCGAGATCGAGCAGGCGCGCGGCGCGGCGGGCCGCCAGCACGGCCGAGGCGCGGTCGAGGACGGCGCCGTACTTCGCCAGCGTCTTGGCCGAGCGCCGCTCGGTCCGCTGGGAATCGAGATACTGCGCGATCGCCTCGTCCACCGACGCGGGCCTGGGGCGCTCGCGGTGCCGGCCCTCGTCGAGCTCTGCATCCAGCCGCAGGGCCAGTCGCTGCGCCTCCTTCTTGCTCGCGTTCCTGAGGCTCCGCCGATGCTGGCGGCCGCCGTGCTGATGGTTGGCCCACCAGGACCGACCGCGCAGGAAGATCCGGACGACCTCCCCCACGGCCTCGGACCCGTTGCCGGGCTTCTTGTGCGACATCGGGCTTACAACCCCTCGTTGAAGACCTTGGTCAGCAGCCGGTCGCGGAAGATCCGCAGGTGCTTGCCGACGCGCCGGCCGCAGCCCCTGAGCAATCCACGCGACGACCATTCATATATTGTCCCCTTCGGGACTTGGAGGAGCCCGGCGGCATGGTCGACCGTCAGCACGGGCGGGTACAGGCCCGCCCAATGCGGGTCGGCGAAGGCCGAGGCGAGCTCGGCCTTGGTCAGCTTCAAGTCGCCGTCCGGGCGCCCCATGTCGTCCTCATCGCGCCCGGTGCGGGCGGTGCCCGCCGGGTCGCGTCACGGCCGACCGGGCCGTCGGGGCGGCCACCTCCCCGCTCGGCCTGAGATCCCATCCGACGACTGATGGAAAACCGGACGATTTTTCGGGAGCGTTGGGCAGCCGGGGCGCGGGCCGATCGCGACGAGCAGGTCGTCCCGCGGACGGAACCTGGCCCTCCGGTTGGACTTCACACCGTTGGCACGAGTAATCCTCCCACGCGGCAACGAGAGTGGGGTCGGATTGCGGGCTTTGACTTCCTCCGGACCGACGGGGTACGATGGGGAATTGGGGTTGGGGGCGGGGGGCTGAAGACGTCTGACGGGTGCAGGGATTCGCACCGGAGGTCGCCCATGGAAGGGACGGGGTCGGTCGTCCGGCCATCATGGCTCGGGCGCGTCGAGATCGGTGAACCGGGAGCCTTGATGAGCTCCCCCGGGCCCGGCCCGGGCCCTGTCATGTCGCGGACGCGCCACACGTGGCGCCCGGGGCCGGAGCTCGAGGCGCGGTTGCCGCAGGGCTTCCGGCTCGAGATCGACGGCCTGACCGGCCCGGCCGCGCGCGCCGGTTCAGGCCGGCGAAGCCCTTCGGCACGTTCGTCGTCGAGGCATCGCTCGGGGGGCTTGCCGTGGTCGCGCGGCTCTACGGCCTCGACGCCCAAGGCGTCTCGAGCTATGACGCCATGCGGCTGATCTTCCAGCAAGGGCCCCGCCTGCGTGAGCACCTGGCCCGGGCGTTCAGGCGACGGGCCGACCTGCTGGTCACCGGGTCGGAACGGGCCGGGCACCACGACGCGGACATTCTGCCCGATCGGGTCGGCATGGCGCCCGGCGCCTGGGAAGGCCGTTGGTCGGTCGACGAGCTGATCCGCCGGGGACGGGCCGAGCTGGGCGCCGGGGGCGGGCTCGTCTCCGGCCCGGGGGCGTGCATCGCCGCGGGCCTGCACGCGGCCGCCCGGCTCGACCCGCTCAACCCGGCGGGCCTCTCCGCGGCCGAGGCCCTCACGCACGCGCGGCTGGTCCTGTTCGACCTCGGGCCGGCCTCCGACGCCGTCGGCCCCGTCGTCATGGAGATCGTCGAGGGTCGGCTGCTGGCGCAGCTCAGGGCCCACCTCCTCGATGGCACCGACGAGTTCGGCCGCTTCTTCTTCGACGAGCGGGAAGGCCTCGTCCACCGCATCTCCAAGCAGGTGAAGGGCGGGGGCCCGATTCCACGGGAGGTCGTCCGCCAGGCGCTCCTGGAGCTCGTCTGGGGTTCATTCCGCTATGCCGGCGACTGCGTCAGCCTGCAGATGCACGCGTTCCTCCTGACCCTGCCGACGCCGCCGACGGCCGAGGAGCGGGCGGCGTTCGAGGCCCTGTACTCCACGCAAGCCTACCTGGGCGGCCTCCCGCTCGTAATGCTGTGGCACAGGTTCGACTTCCTGCGCGGGGCCCTCGTCGACCTCCTGGCCGATCCCGTCGACGGCCGCCGCATCGGGGTCCTGCTCCGCCTGATCCAGTTCTACGCGGAGATGGCGGGCAAGCGCCGCGAGGTCGACCGCAGTTACAGCAAGCGCCGCCGTCGTCGGGGCCCGGGCGGCGGGATTCCCGGCATTCGCGGGCTCGACGACGACCCGTCGGACGGCGCGGAGACCACGGTGAATCGGGAATTTCAGCGGATCGCCAACCGCCTCCGGCGCGAGCGGGGCGTCGCATGCCGGTGCGGCGATGACGAACCGGGGGCGGCGAAGCTGGTCGACGATGAGGGCGACGGCGACGCGATCAGGATCGGCATCGAGTGCCTCGCGTGTGGACGATCGGAGACCCTGGAAGTTACCCGCGAGGAATTCGATCGGGCCGGGCGGGAGTCGGGGCTCGCGGGATGATGGCGCAGCCGAGAACGACCGATGCGCCCGGAGATGTGACGCGTGTATCCCGGCCGATCGGGCCTCCGAAACGTCGTCCAAGGCAGATCGGGCGCGGCCGGCCGGGGCGACGGCGGCGCTTTTCGCGTGCTAGTCGCCGTTCACCCTATCATGGCGCGAGAACGGGTGTTTTTTAGGCTCCGCGACCTGGGCGACCGCGTCCGCGCGCGGCGGGTCGCGCCCGGGCTGACGAAGGCGCAGCTCGCCGAGTCGTGCGCCCTGCACCGCACCTTCATAGGCTCCGTAGAGCGCGGGGAGCGGAACGTGTCGATGCTTAACCCCAGGACCATGGCGCGGACCCTTCGGATATCGCTGGCCGAGCGCTTCGAAGGCCTCCCCGATCGGCGGGCGAGGGGCCGAGACGGCGGCGCCGTGCCCCGTCCCGGTGGTCAGGCACGTTGACCGCGATGCGCGGCGCGGATGGGTCACCTCATGGGCGGCGCATGGGATGGATTCTCCGCGGGACCCGCCTCGGGCCGGGCGCGGCGCGATCGCGATCGACTGGCGGGTGCGCTCGGCATTTCTGCACCCGGCGGGACTGCGGTCGTCTGGTAAGGCCCCCAGTGGCCGATCGAGTCGTTCGCCCTGTCGAACCGCGAGCACTGCCTCCGACTCCTGGCGAGGGGCCACGATTTGATGGTCATCCCGGCCGGCGGCCACGGCGATGCGGCGGGCCGATCGTCATTTACCCGGACCCGGCAAGGTGCGTGCGCGAGCGCCCTGAGCGGGCCGACGTTGTCCACGTCCGGCACCGGTGGCCGCCGAAGTTCGACCCGCCGCCCGCGGGGCACTGGGTCATCAGCCGTGGGAGTTCGGCCCCATCCCGGCGGCGTGGGTCGGGCCTATGACGGGGCGCGGGAGATCCGGCAAACCGACGCCACCGGCGGCGCCAGTGGAGCCGTCTTGCGAGAACGCGACGCGGAAGCTCCTTCCGGAGAGCCCCTCCACGGGAACGGCGTGGAGGTCCGTCTCCATGCTCCGGATCAGGACGAGTCCCTCGAGGTCGAATCGGATCGCCGAGGCCAGACCAATCCCGACGATGAACGGGGTGCGGAAGAGAGCGACCGGTATTCCCGCCGCAGCGATTCGAACTCTTCCTGGAGCTGCGTCAGCCTCTCGTCGAAATCCCCGGCCGACAGGGCTCGATGGCCTGGCCGGGGCCGGGTCGAACGCGCGGACTGTGTCGGCTGGATCGGAGCTCATGCTGCCGCGCCTTCTTCGTCGCTCAACGACTGTCACCCTCGGCCGGTGTACGCGTACGTCTCCAGATATCGGGTGTCTGCGGAGCCGCCGGGGCCGCCGAGTTCCCGACAAATGCCCGCGGCAGAAGCCCGGTGTTGAAGAAAACACCGGTATCCTCAACAGGCTTCTCGCTCTCCGCCCTCGGCCGTCCCGAGGGGGTTCCCCTGTCTCGGCACGCGAGTCGCGGCGATGCTCGAACGCGGCGGAGCGACACCCGCCGTCCTGCTCGGCAATCTCGTCCTGCCGGCCGCACTGGTGTCGGGCTCACACCACCGCGACCTTGACGCAGTGGATCGGCGGCAGCGAGTCGAACAGGCAGCTCCCACTCCTCGCCGCCGTCGCGGCCGATCCAGAGCTGGCCGGTCGTCGTGCCGAAGTAGAGCGCGGGCGACTTGAAGGTCGTCGATGTCCATCGCGTCGCGCAGGACGGTGAAGTAGCTCTCCTTCTTCGGCAGCCCGCGTGCGAGCCGCTTCCACGAGTCGCCGCCGTTCTCGCTGCGCCAGACCGCGGGCGCGCCGCCCGGGCAGGTGCGCGTCATCGGCTCGAGCGGCATGACGTAGACCGTGTCGGGGTCGTGCGGGTGCACGACGATCGGGAAGCCGAAGTCGGACGGCAGTCCCTTGGCGATCGACCGCCACGTGTGGCCGTGGTCGTCGCTGCGCAGCACGCCGATGTCCGGCCGCGGCCCGCCAGGCCCGTTCCAGTCGGCCCATCCGCCGTGGTTCTGCATGTAGAGCCGGCCGGGCGCGTCCGGGTGGCCGCGCGATCTTGTGCACGCACTGACCGAACTCGGGATACGGATCGGGCGCGAAGCCGGCGCCGACGCCCTGGTTGGACGCCATGAACGTTTCGCCGCCGTCCTCGCTCAGATAGTGGCCGCCGGTCGAGATGCCGAGATGCACGCGATTGCCGTCGCGCATGATCGTGTGCATGCAGAGCCCGCCGTTGCCGGGCTGCCACTTGCGCGCGTGCTCGTGGTTGCTGATGCCCGGAACCATCTCCCAGGAATCGCCGCCGTCGCGGCTCCGGAAGAGCGACGCCGGCTCGACGCCGCACCAGAGGTCCTTCTTGCCGGTCCCCGGCTTCGAGCGACCAGATGTTGGCGAGCGCGCGCCCGTCATCCTTCGGGAAGGCCGGCGCCGACTTCGTCTCCTTGAACTTCTTGCCGAGATCGGTCGAGCGCAGGACCTTCATGCCGAAGAAGGGATTGCAGCTCGAGGCGTAGAGGCGCGGCGTGCCGCGCGTGTCGATCAGCGTGGAGTACACGGCCACGCCGGTTCCGAACGGCCCGCGCAGCGCGAAGCTGCGCCGCGTCTTCGCCGCCTCGGCGACGAACAGGCCCTTCTTGGTCCCGATGGTGAGAATGACTCGTTCCGGCATGTTGAGACTCCGAAAAGGACGGGCAGAATCGCGGCGACATACGCGACGAGCTCTGGTGATGACCCCGGCCGCTTCCCCCGACATCAACCTCCCGAGACCGCGGGCAGGATGATGATCTCGTCCCCTGGCACCAGTATTGTGTCGAGCCCGTCACGATCGCGCACGTGGTCCGCGTTCACGAACAAGTTCACGTGTCGCCTCACCGCGCCCGTCTCATCGCAGATGCCACCGTACAACGAAGGATGTCGCTTCTCCAGTTCATCGAGGACAGCGCGCACGCTTGGGGCCGATAGCATGAGCTCAGAGGCGCCCTCGCAGTAGGAGCGCAACGCACGCGGAACGTGGATCGTGATGTTCTTCGATCGTGCCATCGCATACCAACCCGTGAGCGCAGGGAGCCAAGTCTTTTTGCGGGTTCAGACAACTTGCCCTGCAGGTCCATCCGAGCTGATCAGGATGAAGGTGTCGCCGTCCGATTGTCGCGGCCAGCACTCCCCGTCGTTCGGGCGCCGTTGCGGGACGGAGGATCGCGATGGCGTGGTGTGACATCCCCCAGGCATCACCCCTCAGCGCGGCCAAACCACGGGAGAATAGCCCGCATCGACGGTGAAATCCACGCTGCTACCCGAGAGATCTGAGAGGCCGTGACGCGGGCCGCCGCGATTTCGTTCGGCAGGAACAAGACATAGCCATCAGCGAAGGCGGACTGGTACGACGGGTCCAGGTCAAGCGCAACGCAATCCTCTTGCGCTCGCGGCCTAGGTCCGCCATGCTGATGTCGCCCTTGCCCCCGCCCCGGTTCAAAACGCGCGTCGCAATTCTCTGTTCACTCTGTCAGCCGAGAATCTCTCGGGGTCGAACCTGCCGCCGATCCATTCTTTCAAGTCCCCGTGGTCCGGGTGCTTCCTGTCGTTGATCGCTCCCAGGAAGGCGACGTAGCCCCAGGCACCGCCGCAGTCCTCGGGCGGGCATGCCCTGCCTCCCTCGACGCACCGGGGATACTTGACCTTGGGTTCTGGGTCCAGTTTCTTCTCAAGACGCACCTCGTGCCGCCAGGAGTCGCCGAAGTCGTACTCGTATACAATCCGGGACTTCTTCCTGCCGCTGAAGATCTGGCCGAGCCGGATGCTCTCCTCGTCCTTCATGTCGAGATCGCTCGTGGCGTGGCCGTAGCAGGTCCCGTTCAGGACGAACTGGTGCATGTGGCTGTTCTCCCAGCCCATGACGACCTGGATCACCTCGTGCAATTCGCCGAGTGAGCAGTCGGGAACCTCGACCAGACGCCAGACCGGCGGCTCGACGTCCGCCAGGGTGATCCTGAGCCGATAGATCGATTCGGTTGATCGGGCCGCCGCCATGGGCTCCATCGCTCCGGTCACCTCGGACTCAAGGCAGTCCATGAGGCTCTTGGCGCTCAGGATCAGGGCGAAGCCCTGCGAGGGTGGGGCGTCGAGCATTGCGTCGGCAACCGCCATCAGCAGCACGCCAACTTCTCCAACGGTGAACTTCGGGTTCTTGGCGGCGAGCTTCCTCTGGATCTTCTCGTCGATGGTCGGGGGCATCAGGAGCAGCACCCCTTCCACCCCGAGAAGTGGGAACCGGTCGACCGTCTTCGCCTTGATCCCGAGCTGTTCGGCACCGATCAGGACCTGCGCCGCCCACTCGGTGAGTCGAACCACGTGTTCCGTCAGTTGCTTCTCCGGCCGAGCGTCATCGATCTTCAAAGGTCGGGGCGGCTCCTCGTCCGAGTGCGCTTCGAGCACGTCCTGGATCCTGGCGAAGAGGGCGTCGAGCTTCTTGCGGAGCGCCTTGTCCGTGGTGTGGTTGGCTTCGGCGGCGACATGGCCGGCGAGATCCTCCCAGTCGTCGAGCGTGAGCATGACCGGCGCGGTGGTCGCGGCGCCGCGGATGGGCTCGGCAAACTCCTCGTGGATGGAGATCGGGGCGTTCAGGAGAAGCTTGCGCTGGGGCGTGGACAGCTTGATCCCGACCTCGCCTTTCGTCCCCCTGGTCTTCTTCATCGCCATGACTCTCCTCCCACGACCGGGTCGACCCACGCCACACGTTCAGGGTGACTTCCATGTCGCGCTGGTTGCTGCCTTCAGGTCAGACTCGCCAAAGGTTCCTCGATCCTGGCGATCGTCCCCTGCCGGCTAGCAAAGCATCTTAACCGGCATTGTCGCCAAGACTTCGCTCCACTTCGAAAGGAATTCGCGAACGCCACGGACGACTTAAGTTCGATCGTTGGATGTGGGTTTGAGTGTTTCAATCAGCGATGACCCGCTCGTTGAAAGAGCGCGCGGGCCACTTTCGCGAGGGGCCAAGTGATGTCGACGACCTTCAAGTCGGCGGCGGAGAGCTACGCCCGCGCCAAGGGCCTGTCCCGCGGGACCCGCAACGAGTACACCTCGACCATCAGGAAGTGGGAGCGGTGGGGCGGCGGGGGGCCGATCGAGCAGCTCAGGCGCAAGGACGTCCGCGAGTTCCTCGACTGGGTCCACGAGCAGGCCGTCAAGGACGAGGGGACCAACCCGGGTCGCACCGCCAACAAGGCCCGCGAGCACCTCCGGGCCGTCCTGTCCTGGGCCTGGGAGCAGGAGCTGATCGAGGCGCCGCCCCGGTTCCCCGGGCCGAGGGACCAGCGCGACGTCGCCGGCCGCCACTACCTGACCAAGGCGGAGATCAACGCCCTCTACTTCGCCACTCACGCGATGGGCCGGCCCCGCGGCTGGGACGCTCCCCTGCCGATCGGCCGGTACTGGCGCGCCGCCCTGGTCGTGTTCTTCAACTACGGCGTTGACACCGGGACCGTCTGGGAATCGACGCCGGCCCACGAGCCCATGCTCTGGCGGCACGTCTCGTGGGACCGGCATTCGCCCGACCGCGAGGTCAAGGAGCGGTCGCCGTGGGGCTGGCTGTTCTACCGGCGGGTGAAGACGGGCAAGGCGTTCCACCGGCCGATGAACCGGGTGGTGCACGCCCACCTCCGCGACATCATGCCGGCCGACCCGCGGCCCGACGCCCCGGTCTTCCTCGGCGGCGGGGCCCGGCCGAACGCCCGGTTCCAGGCGCTCTGCTCGCTCGCCGGCATCAAGCCCAGGCTGGACATCGAGACCGGCCGGGAGGAGCCGTGGGAGCTGAAGGACCTGCGCAAGACCTGCGCGACGTACCACGACGAGCACGTGCCCGAGTCGTCGGTGGAGATCCTGGGCCACTCGATCGGCGGGATCACCTACCGCCACTACGCCCACCGGGCCCCGCTGGCGTTCCGGGCGATCATGACGCTGCCGCAGCCGACGGCGTTCCAGGCGTTGGTGAAGGGAAGCGGTAGCGAGTGCCCTTGCTGCCGCCGAAGATACGCGGATGCCGGTTGAATCGGGCGACTATACCGAAGCGTCGTAGATGTCGGCGGTGTAGAACGCACGGCATCCGGTCGCCGTGGGCAGGGAGAGCCGATTGCAACCGCGGACGGCGGGGGCCGGAGGGCTGCGATGCCGACGAAACCGGTGCAGCCATGTAAGCGGCTGCGAGACGAGCCGTTCGCCCACCTGCGGGATGTGCTCCAGCTCGCAAGGCGATTGGGTTCTCGGCCGAGCCCGGGAGGACCAGCGGATACGGGAAGGTTATACTCAGGGTGATGCACGGCCTGTCCCGGGCAGGAAGCCAGGACGATTGGGAGTTCGCCAAGGCGCGCGAGACCGACGAGATAGACGCGGCCGATCTCGAGCAGAACTACTTTGATCGCATGGGGGGCTGATGGGGCATCGGAATGTGACGGCGGAGCTGGCGTCGCTCGACGAGAGGATCAACGCCCTCGTGCCGCCGCGGTACCAGCATTGCTACTCGGACGTGTCCCCGACCTCGATGGGCTCGGCCGGAGTCAAGTACGCCCATGACGGCAAGGTCGCCTGGGACCAGATCTGGACGTCGTTCTGCGACCTGGCCCTGGCCGGCGGCCCTCCCCACCGGGGCATCCTCCTGGAGCCGGTGTCCGAGGCGGAAGCGAAGGCCGATTCGGAGCGTTACCGGGAGGTCGTCGCGGAGATCGGCCGGGCCATCGGGATGACGACGGCCCTGGCTGTCGACGATGAAATCACGCCGGGCTGGATCGGCGTGCGGTGCGGGTCCTTGCAGGAGGCCGCCTGGCTTCAGTTCGCCGTGACCGCGGAGAATGTGTCCGCCCGGCGGAAAGGGTCCGTGCTCCAGCTCCCGGCCGGGCCGGCCTTCCGCGTCGAGAAGGAGATGAAGAACGTCGTCGTGGCGCTGGCCAAGTCGTCGCACTACTTCGACGGCCACCTGAGCTACACCCAGCAGTCCCTGGCCGGGGACGGCCTCTGGGAGCCGGCCGCCCCGAGCGAGGTCTCGGCCGATCCGGCCGCGTACCAGGCGGCTCTGTCCCGGGTACTGGCCGGCCTGTCCGAATCCGGTCTGCCGACCATCCCGCACCGCTATGTCGGATGGGTCGGCGTCGAGATACCCGGCGAGGAGGACGCCGTCTGGCTGCTCCGCGCTGTCCTGGCCGGGCGGGTGCTCGCGCGTCGGGAAGCGAACGTCCTCTTCCTCCCGGTCGGGGCGGCGCCCGACGCGGATCAGGCGGCCCGGATCACCTGGACCTTCGACCAGGCCTGGGACCTCCGCAAGGCATCCTCGCCGCGCCGATTCTCTCGGCGCTAAGCCTCTCGGAGTCCGGGGCGTGTAGCTCCGAGGGGAGCCAGTTGCTCAGGAGCGGGTCTCCGCTACCTCCGCCGCCACCACGCCCTCCACTTTCGCCACGTCGGCCGATAGCCGCTTCAGCCACGCCAGCGAGCGCCTGGCCGCCTCCTGATCGCCCTCACGACCTTTCAGCGCCCGCCGAAGCTTCTCGCGGACGGCATCGATCCTGGCGCGGGCTTCCTCGAGGTCGAGGCCGATCGTGTCGTCGGGATCGATCATCAGCCGGGCTCCTTGCAAGGGGTCCGGGTCAATGATAGGTTGGCGAAACCGAAGTCGTTAGATGGGCAGGCGTTTACCGTCCTCGACCGACAGGCGTCGGCCCGATGGAGAAGCCGTCGATGCACCGAACGATCCGCTGCCACCTGGCCGCCCTCACTCTCGTTTGGACCTCGGCGGCCTTCGCCCAGTCGCCTACCGCGCAGCCGACGGAGATCCCGCTCTACCCGGGCGTAGCCCCGGGCTCGGAGAAATGGGACTGGCAGGAGAAGTCCGTCACCAGGCCGAACGGCCTGCCGATCGTGACCGACGTCGTGCGGCCCGTGCTGCTCCATTACCCGGCCGAGAAGGGCAAGGCCGTCGGCACGGCCATGGTCGTCGCGCCGGGCGGCGGGTTCCGGGCCCTGATGATGAGCTACGAGGGGGCGGACATCGCCAGGCGGCTCAACGCGATGGGCGTCGACGCCTTCGTCCTGAAATACCGGCTCATCCACGAATGGCCCGGTGCCCCGGCCAGGGAAGACGTCGTCAAGCTGGCGGCCGAGGACGGCCGGCAGGCCGTGCGGCTCGTGCGCGAGAAGGCCGGCGAGTTCGGCTACCGGCCCGACCGGGTCGGCATGATCGGGTTCTCGGCCGGCGGCATGGTCACGTCGGACGCGCTCTTCGGGCCGGCGGAGACGCGGCCGGATTTCGCGGCGATCATCTACGGGGCCCGCGAGGTCAAGGAGATCCCGAGCCCCGCCCCGCCGCTGTTCCTGGCGGTCGCCGCCGACGACGCCGGCTCGGTCGGCCGGACGGTCGACCTGTTCACGGCCTACCGCAAGGCGAAGGGCCCGGCCGAGCTGCACGTCTTCCAGATGGGCGCGCACGGCTTCGTGAACAAGGGAGGCGGCGCCGACCACTTCATGGACCGCCTCGAGGAGTGGCTTCGGGCCAACAAGCTGCTGACGAAGGCGGAAGCCGGGTCCCCGGCGTCGTGAGTTACGTGACTTCGGGAGTCGATCGGTCGTGGGTCATTCGTCGCCTCTCGCGGCGATCTCCCACGACTCCCGAGCCGTCCGCTCGTCCGGGTCGACGCCCCGGCCCGCCGCCATGGCCTCGATGCGTTCGATGTGATCGGACGTGTAGGCGAGCCGCCACGACCCTTTGTCCCGATCGGACAGCCAGTCCGACGCGTCCTGCGGGATGTCGTCCTGACCGTTTCGCCGGCGATCCAGCGTGATCGGGGACCCTATGGCCTTGCCCTACCTGCGCTCGTAAGTACGCAGCGACCGAGCTGCCGCCATGAACGACCGTATTCGATGATCGATCAATCAGTCGTCGGCTCTCTGATCGCCGCGTTCGGTTCATTCGGTCGACAGCGGCAGCCGGAGCTGGTGACCGACGCCGTGCTCCTGCTCGGTATCGAATGAGGAGAGGGTCACGCCGAGCAGCCGGATGCCCTTGGTGACGGGGAAGAGGGGCTCCAGGAGCGTGGACGACGATCTCCTCGAGCACGGCCCGCGAAGCGACCGGAGCGTCGAGCGTCCGGCTGCGGGTGATCTGCTGGAAGTCGGCGTATTTGGCCTTGAGCGTCGCCGTCCGGCCCCGGATCGTCGAGCTCTCGCAGTAGGACCACACCTTGGCGATGAGCGGCTCCAGGGCGGCACGGGCCTCCTCGGCCGTGAAGAGGTCGGCGCCGAACGTCGTCTCGGCGCCGACCGACTTGCGGACGCGATCGGCGCAGACGGGCCGCTCGTCGATGCCCCGGGCGAGCGCAGAAGTAATAGGGCCCCGCCTTGCCGAAGTGCTCCCGGAGGAACTCCAGCGTCTGGCCCTTCAGGTCGCCGCCGTCGTGGATCCCGAGGCTTTCCATCTTCGCCGCAGTGACGGGGCCGATCCCGTGGAACTTGCCCACCGGCAGGGCCTCGACGAACGCCGGCCCCATCCTCGGCGTGATGACGAACAGGCCGTCGGGCTTGCGCTCGTCGGAGGCCATCTTCGCCAGGAACTTGTTGTAGGAGACGCCTGCGGATGCGGTCAGACTCGTCTCGGCGCGGATCCTCGCCCGGATCTCCTCGGCGATCTCGGTGGCCGAGGACATGGCCTTCAGGTTCTCGGTGACGTCGAGATAGGCCTCGTCGAGCGAGAGCGGCTCGATGAGCGGTGTGTATTCGGCGAAGATGGCGCGAATCTGGTGCGACACCGCCCGATAGACGTCGAACCGCGGCTTCACGAAGATCAGCTCCGGGCACTTCCGCTTGGCGGTGACCGAGGGCATGGCGGAGCGAACGCCGAACTCGCGCTGTAGCGTTTCAACCGTGGTGGCACAAACCAGCCTCGGTCGGAAGTAACGGCCTCCCCCCCTCCAGTGGCAAGGTCCCCTGTCGCAGTTGCAGGTTTCGCTCCCGGCGGCGATGCCTGGCCTGGGACAGCTTGATCCGCCGCTCCTCGAACCGCCGCGACGGCTCGCCCCGGTAGAACTCCCACGGCGGCAGGTAGCCCAACGCGCTGTGCAATCGCTCCTCGTTGTACCGCCGCACCAGCCGGGCCAGCACGCGCCCGGCCGTCAACAGGTCGGTCAGCTCCTCCCCGTCCAGGGCCTCGCGGAGCGTCCGGTTGGCACGCTCGATCAGCCCGTTCTCCTCCGGGCAATGCGGCCGGATCCGGTGATGCCCCAGGCCGTTCTCCCGGAGCACCGCGCGGAACTCCTTCGCGATGTAACAGCTCCCGTTGTCCGAGCGGATCAAGGGCGTCACCGCCGGCTTGCTGTCAGGCCCCTTGGGCAACGTCTCGATCGCCTTCTGCGCCGCCAGACTCACCGTCAGACCGTCCATCCCCGAGAGCAGCTCGTGGTGCACGATATACCGCGAGTACTCGTCGAGGAACGCCACGACGTAGTAGACCCGGCCGGCGACCTGTACGTGCATCAGGTCGGTGCTCCACCGCTGATCGGGCCGGCTCGCCTTCTCGTCCTGGGCCTTCTTCCGCCTGGCCCGCCGCCGCCACGGGCAGACCAGGTCCGCCGCCTTCAGGATGCGGTAGACCGTCGAGGGGCTGAGGTACGCCACGTCCTCGTCGACCATCCTCCAGGCCAGTTCCCGATGCCGCAGCTCGGGGCGCTTGCGGGCGAAGGCGAGCACGGCCTGCTTCTCCTCGGAGAGCGCCTCGTACGGCGAGACCGGCGGCGACGGCTCGGCCGGCCGATCCCCGGTCCACGCCTCCTCCTTGAGCCAGCGGTAGTAGCTCCGCGCCGCGACGCCCAGGGCCGCCAGCGTCTTCTTCGCCGGCCAGCCGCTGCGACGCCTGGTCTGTTCGACCTCCTCGTGGACGCGCCGCTGAAGCTCGGGCGGCAGTTGGCCGTGGTCCTCTAGCCCGAGCGCCCCTTTTTTAGGTCGAGGTTCTCGGCGGTGATCTCGGCGATCACGTTCTTGAGCCGCTGGAGCTCGGCCTCGCGCGTCTGCTCCTTGGCGTCGGGCCGGCCCCTCTTGTCCTCGAACACGCGGGCCGCCGAGCCGAGCAGTTGCTTCTTCCAGGCGTAGAACTGGACCGGGTTGAGCCCCTCGCGGCGGCAGAGGTCGGAGACCTCGACGTCGGGCTCCATGCCGGCCAGGACGATCCGGAGCTTCTCGGTGGCGCTCCACGTCCGCCGCTTCCCGTTCGTGCCCATCGCTTATCCTCCAGGTCGTCATCATCGTACCCCTGGAGGAGGCTGATCTCTAACCAAGGCTCTGTGCCATTTGGGCTGACACACTACAGCGCGCCTCGTAGCTCGCGGCCGCGACGACGCCCCGCTCGCGTGAGCCGCCGACCGCGACGGGCTTGCCGCGGAGCCCGGGATCGTCCCGCTGTTCGACGGAGGCGTAGAACGCGTCCATATCGACGTGGATGATCTTGCGCTGCCGCGCAGGCCCGACCTCGCCCCCTTGGTTGGGCGTGGCGACCGCCGGAGCCAATCGCTCGATTTCCGCGACCGGCATCGGAATCGAGGCCGCGAGGGCCCCCCTCGTTCTCCCTCTCGTCTTCGGCGACGGCGACGCGGGGGGCGATCCGCGTCCCTGGACCGCCCGCGCTCCCCACCGGTCGCGGATGCGACTCCCACATGCTCTACCAGATGGCTGTCCACGAGTGTACAGACGCCACCTGAATGGGAGCCAGGACGGTGTGCGAGCATGCCGGTCCCTGCACGGCGCGACATGGCCTCTCCCGATGCCGGCCGGCGCTCGACGTCATTGAGGGCCCGGCCCGTACCCGCCGGCGAGTAGGACGAGGCTGCTTTGTTAACCCGCCGTCCATACGCCTTCGGCCGACGACACCGAAGCAGGTTGCGGTTAATTAAAGGTTCTCAAATGAGTCGGTCGCCGACGAGTGAGCAGTCCGGTTGCACGTTGGACATCCGGGTAAGAATTGGGGTGGCGGGGCGGCGGGACTTGCACCCGCGTCCCTGTTTGCGTAACTGTTTTCCCTAGATGTTGTTACGACAAGTCATTTGGTGGTCGGCCGGAAATGGACAGGGACGGCCGAGGCACTCCCTGAGTTGGTCGCAAGCTGGCACTGCCTGACGCCTTCCGTCAGGGCCGTGATCATCGATCTGATTCGGTGAGGGTGACAGTTGGCACCGAGGTCAACCGTCAAACTACCGCGGAGCTCTCCTTTGCCGATCCTCATTGGCGCGAGCGTGCGATTTGAATGTCGTCCGCGTTCACGTGGCAAAATATCGCATCCGTGCTTCCGTCGCCTCCGGATCTTGTAGCCCGACTCTGATCGGGACTTCGCTACCATCCCGAATACAACTGAGCGATTGAAAATCAGAGGCCGACCCCGCGAATCCCAGCGCGCCGATCCTAGCCTGCGGCTGCGGATCGCGCAGGTTGCCAGGGGCAGGACTGGGTCTATTCTTGGCTGCGCGCGCGGCTGCTGCTGTCGTCCTGCGTGTATCCGGGAAGCGCTTCAGCCGGTGCAGACGGTCCTCGTGCGCCGGGCGGTACCCCGGCCGACGCTCCGCCAGGCGGTCGGCCACCTGCGCCGCAGCGCGCAACTCCGCGCCGGATTGCTCGTGGAGCCGCGCGCTTCAGTATGCCTTGTCCGCCGGGGACCAGGCCTCGGTCAGACGGACGCGGTAGATGGGAGCGTCAGGGTACTCTACCCGGCTCGCGGACGGGAACTCGGGCAAGACGGAAGCCGAGGTTCATGGCCTGGACCGTCGGCGGGAACTTGAAGCGTTCCCCCGCCCGGCAGGCGCAGCTGTTGTCGCGCCAACTGCCGCCCCGGTCCACTCGGCCCGAGCCCTGCGCCGTGTCGGTCCATTGCCAGACGTTTCCGTGCATGTCGCACAGACCCAACCTGTTCGGCGGATAGGCCCCCACGCGTGTCGGCCGCGTAAGCCATGGTCCCGCCGGTGCCTTGCCGAACGGCTCGTTGCCGTTGAAGTTCGCCATTGCCGACGACAGGTCGTTTGTTGGCTTGTCGAAGTAGAAGAGGTACGAGCATTCTTCCTCGGAGGTGGCTCCGGCCCGACAGGCGTACTCCCATTCCGCCTCACTCGGCAGGCGGTACAAATAACCACACCCGGCCTCTTTTTCATTCAGCTTCTTGATGAACTGACGCGTGTCATCCCAGGAAACATTTTCGACCGGAAACAGCTTCAGCTCTTCATCGGAGATCTCCAGAACCCAATTCCTGCCGCCGTTCGCGCGAGAGAACCAACTTGGGTTGTTGCCCGTGATCGCCTCCCACTGCCCTTGCGTCACGTTGTGTAGCGCGATCTCGAAGTCCTCCGTGATCTCCGTCTCTTTCGCCGAACCCGGCGTCCCATCCCAGCCCATGTAGAAGGTCCCCTTCGGCAGACGTACGAACGTCATCAATACGCTGTCATCGCGATCCCGCACCGCAGCGGGCGGTGAACAGCCCTTGCGGCCGATGGTCGCCTCCCGGCCCGGTTCCAGCCGTTCCTTATGCAAGTCGGACATGAAGACGATCTGCAGGTGCGCAACCGCGGCCAGGGTCAGGCGGTCGTCGGGATAGAGTAGCGTTTGCGGCACCGCTCGGACGCCGTCGCCGCGGGCGGAGCGCAGCTTGACGGCGCCGCGTGCCTCCAGGATCATGGCGGCCGGAATAGTTCGGTCCAAGTTGCGGTTCACGTTTTCGATGGCCGCAAGCAGCTCTTCGCGCAGCTCCGGTTGATTGGAAAACTCGATGGGGATGCGCCGCTCGGCGTCGTTGAGAATCTGCCGGGCGGTTGTGGTGTTGCCCGCCTGAATGTCTTTGATGCGGAAGATTCCCACCAGGAAGTCGCGCGCCTTCCTGGCCTTGTCCGCTTCCCGCTGCGCCTTCTTCTCCCGGTCCAGAGCAACGACGGACAGAGCCGACAGGCCGACAATCGCCAGCAGCACTACGCCCAGGAGCGCCGCGAGCGCCGGCCGCCGCCGCGCCCATTTCCAGGTGCGCTCCGTCGCTCCGACCGCACGCGCCCGGATCGGCTCGCCCGCCTGGAACAGCCGGAGGTCGTTAGCCAGGTCCTCGGCGCTGGCGTAACGACGCCCCGGCACCTTGTGCAGGCACTTCAGGCAGATCGTCTGCAGGTCGCGCGGCACCCTTACCCCCCGGCGCGACGGCGGCAGCGGGTCTCGCTCCAGCACTTGCTGCATCGTTTCGAGGGCCGTTTCTGCATAGAACGGCGGCTGGCCCGCCAGGCACTCGTACAGCAGCGCCCCCAGGCCATGCACGTCGGTCGCCGGTCCTGTGTCGTGGACCTTGCCGGCCGCCTGCTCGGGCGCCATGTACGATGCCGTGCCCATGATCGCACCCGACTGGCTCAGGTCGCGGGCCTCGGCGTCGATGCGCTTGGCTAGACCGAAGTCGGTGATCTTCGCCAGACGCTCCGGCCCAGTCAGCAGCACGTTGCCCGGCTTCAGGTCGCGATGGACCACCCCACGCAGATGCGCGTAGTGCATCGCCCGCGCCAGCGTCTCGATCAACCCGGCGCCCTCGAGCGGGGTGGGCCGCTGCTTCTTCCACTGCTGTGCGAGCGTGCCGCCGTCGCAGAACTCCAGCGAGAAGAACGGCTGGCCACGCACCTCGCCTGCCTCGTATAGTTGCACGATATGCGTGTGTTGCAGGCGGGCCACCGCTTCCGTCTCGATCTGGAAGCGCAGCCTATCGGTTGGGCTGGCGTGCTCAAAGGCGAGGATCATCTTCAGCGCCACGATGCGATTGGGCTGGAGCTGCCGGGCCTTGTAAACGACCGCCATGCCGCCGCGGCCCAACTCCCCCTGGATCTCGTAGCCAGGCACCGCGGGCAGGGCGCCCTGGGGAGCGGCAGCTTCGGACCGCGGCGCGCCGAGCGGGGGCAGGTCCGGTGTCGGTTCCGTCAGCCGTTGCAGCGCGTCTCTGCAGTCGGGGCAATCCCAGAGATGGGCGTCGGCCTCGAGCAGCTCGTCGTCGGGCAGTGTGCCGCCCAAAAGCCGGCGGATCTGCTCGTCGCACAGGTGCGTGCTCATGGCAACGCACCGTTTCCAACGGACATGGGAGACTCAGCCTGCCCTTCCTCTTCCAGCAGCCGGCGGACCCGGTCGCGCGCCTTGTACACGCCCGAGAGCGTCATGCCGAGGTCGCGGGCCACCTCGCGGACCTCCTGACCCTGGAGGAATGTCCGGGTGAAGGCCTCCCAGGTGTGCGGTTGCACGCGGCCGCGGACGCGGGCACAGACCTGCTCGGTGCGCTCGCAGTCGGCCCGGAATTCCTCGTCGAGCTCGCCGGCCAGCTCGTCAACGCTGACGGGGTCGGGCCAGCACTTCAGGACGTCGCCGGCCGGCTGGCCGGGGCGCTGCAGTCGGGCAAAGTCCACGACCTCGTTGCCGACGACCCGGCGAAGCCAGCCGCGGAAGCTGCCGGGGGCGTTCCGACGGTATACCCCGCGGGCCAGCCCGACGACGAGCTTGTGCAGCACGCGCGAAGCGACCTCCTCGGCATCGTCCGCTTGGAGCCGGCGGCACCAGCGGAGAATGCGCGGCCGGTAGCGTACGACGAAGACCCGCCACGCCTCCTCGTTGCCGCCGACCGCCAGGTGGGGCAACAGCAGCGAGGTCGCCAGTTCCGCGGGGTCGGGGGCCTCATTCATCGATCGCCCGCCTTCGCAGCTGCGCCATAAGTACGCAGCGCATCGAAGGCTAACACACAGTCTGTCGGCGCGTCCAACGGTTTCGTTCTGTATGTGGCGGACCCGCGCGGGCCGAACAACCTATCGCTCCCATTAGGCGAGGCAGCCATGATCAAGCCACAGCGACGTTGCCGGGGCTTCACGCTGATCGAATTGCTCGTCGTCATCGCGATCATCGCCGTTCTGATTGCGCTGCTCTTGCCCGCGGTCCAGGCCGCTCGCGAGGCGGCGCGGCGCATCAAGTGCGTCAACAATCTGAAGCAAATCGGGCTGGGCCTGCTCAACTACCATGACGCGCTCGGGGGCTTCCCGATCGGGTCATCGGCGAACGTGACGCAATTGCCCAGGACCTATGCGGGGCCTCACGGTCTCAGTGCCCAGGCCCAGATGCTCGGGTTCCTGGAGCTGACGACGCTCTACAACTCGATCAACTTCAACTTCGGCGTGGCTGCGCAAGATCCCACCATCGGCCCCATCCAAATAACCGCCTGCACGACCAAGGTGGCGGTATTCATGTGCCCGTCCGATCCCAACGTGGGCGTCGCGGTGAGCCCCGGGGGCGAGGTGCTCCTGAACAGCTACTTCGCCTCCTTCGGCACGACCACGACCCCATCCACCGTTCAGGTCACGACCGGCAGTACGGGGCTGTTCACCTGGTGGAGATCCTACGGCATCCAGAACTGCATCGACGGCACGTCGAATACGATCGCCTTCTCGGAGAATAGGGTCGGCGACGGCACGACCGCCAACGTGAACCGGGGCACGGGTGTGTTTGCCGTCGCTCTCCCGGCCGCGGCCGAAGTTTACGACGCCTCGGCGAACTGGCCCGCGGTCCAGGCTGGAATGCAGCTCTGCAACGCAGCCATTACCTCGGGGGCCAATATCAGCAACGTCAGCGGCAACTACTGGATGCGCGGCGGGGCGGCCGACACGTTGTTCAACACCGTGGCGACGCCGAACTCCCAGGTGAATCCCTGGTCCTGGTGCGCCGATGCGCCGAGCCAGAACAACGAGTGCGAGTTCTCCAAGGCGCAGAGCTCCCACCCCGGCGGCGTGAACGTACTCATGGCCGACGGCAGCGTCCGGTTTGTCAAGGATTCGATCAACCAGGCCACGTGGTGGGCCCTCGGCACCAAGGCCAATGGCGAGGTCGTCAGCGCGGACAGCTACTAGGCACTGACATGCCCCCGGCCGTGACTCCGATGATGTCCTGGCCGTAGTGGAAGGTTGATCGAAGAAATCGGTGGCGGCTCCCAGCTCGAGGGACATATCCTCCGGTTGCCAAACCTTCACAGGAGCCACCACCGATGACCCGACGCTACCAGATCGTCGACCGACCCGACAGCAGATCCACGCTCGACCCCGCCAAGCTCGCCACACTCCTCGCCAAGGACGGCCAACTCCTGCTGCCCCTGCTCGACCTCATCGAGAATGCGGAGTCCGCCGTCGACGACCTGATCGACGTCATGGGCCGCGCCACCATCGAGGCCGTCCTGCTCATGAGCGCCGCCGCCGTGGCCGGCCCCAAGCAGCAGGGCAAGAAGGCCGACCGCGACATCGTCTACCACGGCAGCCAGACCGGCCGGGTCGCCCTGAAGGAGCGGCAACTCCGCGTGACCAAGCCCAGGCTCCGCAGGAAGGCCTCCCGGCCCGGAGAGGCCGGCGAGGTCGAGATCCCGGCCTATGAGGCGATGCGCAAGGACGGGCGTCTCGCCGACCGCATGCTCGAGATCCTCATCGACGGCGTCTCGACCCGCCGCTACGAGGGCGTGCTCCCGGAGATGGCCGAGACCGTCGGCGTGTCCAAGAGCCAGGTCTCGCGCGAGACGATCGAGGCCGGCGAACGGCTCCTGAAAGAGATGGCCGAGCGCGACTTCTGAAGGGGCTGGAGCTGCTGGCCATCTGGATCGACGGCCTCCAGCTCGGCGGGCACCATGTGATCTGCGCCGTGGGCGTCGATGCCGAGGGGTACAAGCACGTCCTGGGCTTGCGCGAGGGGGCGACCGAGAACGCGGCGGTCGCCACGGCGCTGCTGGAGGACCTGGTCCGCCGCGGCCTCGATCCGGCCCGGCCGCGACTGTTCGTCATCGACGGCTCGAAGGCCCTGCGGTCGGCCGTCGGCGCGGTGTTCGGGGCCGATCAACCGGTCCAGCGCTGCCGCAACCACAAGCCGAGGAACGTGACGTCGCACCTGCCCAAGGATCAGCACGAGCAGGCCATCGCGACGATGCGGGCGGCGTTCAAGCTGGAGGCGGCCGAAGGCGACGGCCAAGCTCGAGCAGTACGCCTCCTGGCTGGAGCGGGAGTGGCCCGGGGCGGCGGCCTCGCTCCGCGAGGGCCTGGAGGAGCTGTTCACGGTGAATCGGCTCGGGCTGACGAGCTCGCTCCGCCGCTGCCTGGGCACGACGAACCTGATCGACAACGGGCACTCCGCGGCGCGGGATCGGATGCGTCGGGTGAAGCACTGGCAGAGCGGCGAGATGGCCCTGCGTTGGACGGCGGCTTCGTTCGAGGCGGCCTCGAAGGGCTTCCGGCGGATCATGGGCTACAAGGACATCTGGATGCTCAAGGCGATCCTGGACGAACGAGACCGCGACAGGCGGCTTGCCCGTCAGGCTGTTGCCGGATAGGGTCAGATCGCACACCCGAGCCGCCGCCACTTCCAACTACCGGCAGGACATCTTCGTGAGTCCACCTGTTATGTTACTGCCGCGACCGCTCCGGCCATAGCCGCCGGACCCAGGAGCCGCGCCCGAGCGCGTGCGTCCACGGCACGATCGCCTCGGGCGCCGGCGGCCGATGCCCGACTGGCATCCCGCCGGTCCGTGGATTAGAGTGACCACCTGCGGTGAAAGCAACCCTGGCAGAGCCGCCATGGCCGAAGATCCGTCTCACACCGCCGGACCTCTCGCAGTCGCCACCGCCGAGCCGGCCGTCGCCCCTCCTGCTAGCCCGCCGGGCTACGAATTGTGCGAGGAGATCGGCCACGGCGGCATGGGCGTCGTTTATCGCGCGCTCGACACCGCGCTCGATCGCCATGTCGCCATCAAGCTGCTCGCCGAGCGTTACCCGATCGACTCATCGGGCGCCCAGCGCTTCCTTATCGAGGCGCGCATCACCGGTCAGCTGCAGCATCCGGGCATCCCGGCGGTCCACCAGGTCGGCACGCTCGCCGATGGCCGGCCCTTCCTGGCGATGAAGCTCATCAAGGGCAGCACTTTCGAAGCCATCCTGAGACGGCCGACCGACCCGGCGGCGGAGCGCGGCCGGCTGCTGGCCATCTTCGAGGCCGTGTGCCAGGCGGTCGGCTACGCCCACGCCCACCGGGTGATCCACCGCGATCTGAAGCCGGCCAACGTGATGGTGGGCGCCTTCGGCGAGGTCCAGGTCATGGACTGGGGCCTGGCCAAGGTCCTCGGCGAGGAGCGGCCCGCCGACCTGCCGCTCGGGGCGGAGCAGACCCAGGTCTGGACGCGGATCAGCTCGACCCCCGACTCGTCGTCTAATACCGCGGCCGGGAGCATGGTGGGCACGCCCGCGTACATGCCGCCGGAGCAGGCGGTCGGCCAGATCGAACGGGTCAACGCGCGCTCCGACGTGTTCGGGCTCGGCGCCTTGTTGGCGGTGGTCCTGACGGGCAAGCCGCCGTACGTGGGAGAGACACACGATTCGGTGCGCGTGATGGCGGTGCGCGGCACGTTGGAGGACTGCTTCGCCCGGCTGGATGCCTCGGGTGCCGAGCCGGAGCTCGTGGCGCTCTGCAAGAGATGCCTGGCGTTCGAGCCGGCGGATCGGCCGGCGGACGCAGGGGCCGTGGCGCAGGCCGTCGCCGATCTGAGGGCGGAGGCCGACGAGCGGGCGCGCTGCGCGGAGTTGGAGCGGGTTCGGATCGAGGGGGAGCAGGCGACGGCCCTGGCGCGGGCGGCCGAGCGGCGCAAGAGGCGGCGGCTCGTGCTTGGAGCGGCGGCGCTGCTGGCGCTGGCGGCCATCAGCGGGATGTCGGCGGTGCTCGCCGTGCAGCGCCGGGCCAACTCCGACCTGGCCGACAAGAACACCGCACTCGCCGCCGAGCACGCCAGGGCGACCCACGCCCAGAAGGTCGCCCAGGCGGAACGACAGCAGGCGGTGACCAACCTGTATCACGCCCGCGTCGAGGAGGCGGGCGCGCTGCGCCGCGCACGGTCCATGGGCTACCGGGGGCAGGTCTTCAACCTTCTCCGGGAGGCGCTCCAGCTCGATACACCCGACAAGGACAGCGACAGGCTTCGCCAGGAAGCCGTGAACTGCCTGGGCGATTTCGTCGGCCTGGAACCGATCACCTGGGAGGATTTCCCGTCGACGATCCGGGACATTGCCCTCACGCCCGACGGGGAAAACCTGGCCGTCGCGCTGGACAACGACACGATCGAGCTCCGCAGCGTCCGCACGGGCGGCGTGGCCGCGCGGATGGCCGAATCCGCGATCGGCCTGGGCATCGACGCGGAGAAACGCTGGCTGATCACCATCGGGCCCAAGGGGACGATCAAGGCCTGGCCCGATCTCGGGATGAAGGCTGCGCCTGCCGTGCATGCCAGTGAGATGGGTGCCAATCTCGCGGGGATGTCGAACAACGGGAGGTTCGCGACCGTCTATTCGGCGCGGAAGGAGGGTTCGGCGCTCGCCCTCTGGGACGTCGCCCGCCACGAGGTCAAGGCACAGCTCGAGGTCCCCTCCGAGCTGTTCCTGGGGGGGTTCCAGGTGAGCGACGATGGCCGGCGCGTGGCCCAGTGTGTCCGGGGAGAACAGAAGCTCCACGCACTCGTATGGGATTTGCCGGCCGCCGCGCCGAAGAAGGTCTTCTTCGCGAACACGAGCCAGAACACGCGCGCGCTGACGATCAGCCCCGACGGGAGGTTCCTGGCGTGCTTCCACGGGGATGACGGGCTCGTCCTGCTCGATCTGCAGGAATCGCTGCCCAGGCCGCTTCTCCGCTCCGACTCGGTGTTGGGCGCCGGCTTCAGCGGGGACGGCCGCTTGCTGGTGTACCGCACGATCACCGGCGTCATCAAACTCTGGAGCGTGTCCCGCCACCAGGAAGTGGCGACCCTCTACCACCCCGGGGATGTCGGGACGGCGGACTCTTCGCTGGTGAGTTTCAGCACGGACGGCGGCACGTTCGCCACGGCGGGCGCCCGTTCCATCCGCATCTGGAAGCTGTCCGGTTCCGGCGAGAAGCCGCCGCTGTCCGGGCACGAGGGCGGCGTGACCAGCGTCGCCTTCGGCCCGGGGGGGAAGATGCTGGCATCGGGGAGCAAGGACCGATTGGTCAAGCTCTGGGACGCCGAGACGGGGCGGCTCCTGCGCACCCTGCCGCCCTTCGAAACGCCGATCCAATCCGTCGCCTTCAGCCCGGACGGCCGCCTGCTGGCCACGGGCCAGTTCCCGCCGAAATTGCAGCCCGTGAGGGTCTGGGACGTGGCGACCCTGAAAGAGACCGCCCCGCCCGATGACGAGCTGGGTGGCTTTGCCATGGCCGTGGCCTTCAGCCCGGACGGCAAGACCCTGGCCGCCTGCGGCCAGGGCTTGACGGTCTGGCGCGTGGCGAACGATGAAAAGGGAGCGGGAGCGACTTCAGTCCCATCGTTCCGACGAGTCGTCCATCTGCCTGGGCAACGATCGTTGTACATTCGCATCAGCCCCGACGGCAAGCTACTGGCGTGGGTGGATGATGCCTTTCTGGTCTGCCTCTGGGACCTGGAAAACAACCGAGAGATCCCGTTCCCGGGGCCGCCGCTGATGCTGGGCTGGCACAACCTCGCGTTCTATCCGGATAGCGATCACGTCACGTTCGTCACCGGGAAGGGAATGGTCGAGACGTGGGACGCACGCGCCGCGCGGAGGGTGTCCAGCTTCGGTCGCGAGGGGCATTATATCGCCGCCAGCCCGGACGGCCGGTGGTTGACGACCGTGAAGGATTCGTCGACGGTCAACCTGTGGAGCTCCCGATCGGGCTCGCCTGCCTTCACGCTGCCGCAGGAAAGCGGCCCGATCTGGTCGCTGGCCTGGAGCCCGGACGGCGAGCGCCTGGGCGTCGGCCTGGCGGACGGCGGGCTGGAGATCTGGAACGTCCCCGGTATCCAGGCCGAGCTCGGCCGGATCGGCCTCGCATGGCACCCGGGGACCGGTCCGCCGCGGGAGCAGGAGCCGCAGCCTTCCCAGCCCGCGACGCCCCTGGAGCGCGTGGCCCGGATCACGAATTACTACAACCTCGCCAAGCGCCTCGCGTCGGTCGGACGGGTTCAGGACGCGGACGAGGCGAATCGCGAGGGGCTGAAAACCCTCGATGATTCCGATATGTCTCTCAATATGGCCCAGGTCCTGCTGCTCAGGACTGCGGCGCTGCAAGCCTGGCTCGCCCGCGATAAGGAGCTCGCCGCCACTCGCGAGCGGGCGCTCAAGATCGGCCAGCAAACCAAAGACCCGACGTTCGCCGAGCGTGTGTCCAAGATCTGCAACCTGAGTCCATCCGACGCCCGGACGCACGCCGCCGCGCTGCGCTCGCCCGGCGCTCGGTCGAGCTGGGGGCCGGTTATCCCAACCTGGCCTACTTCCAGATGGCCCTGGGCATTGCCGAATACCGCAACCGCAATTACAAGGCGGCGGACACTGCGCTTCGCGCCGCAGAGAAGCTCGGAAGCAACGACTATAGAGTCTCTGTCACGGCGGCGTTGTACCGTGCGATGAGCCTGTTTCGGCAGGGCGACGGGACCGAGGCTCGCAAGGTGGCGACCGAGGCCGCCGCTCGAATGAAGCCGCTTCCCGCCGACGAGAAGAACCCGCTCGGCGGCAACGGCGACCACGACGACATCATCCTCTGGCTCGCCTACAAGGAAGCAAAGGCCATGATCGGTCCCGCCGACCCCCCGCCGCCCCCGCGCAGCCCGCCGGGCGATGATCGCGCCGCCGGGCTGCGGCCCGCTCCCCCCGAGTCGGGTCGTGTTCGCCGCCCGATGAGCAGACGGACCGCGGCCGGGTGGCGACTCCGACAGGGGGCGACTCCGGTCCGCTCGCGATGACCCCATGCCGCGCGGCGGTAGACGTCCCGTCCTGAGTCATACGGATCCAGAATAATTTCGGCGTCCAGTGGCCTTTCCTCGGTCGTGTTGGCATGATGGGCCTTCGTCACGGAGGATGCCCATCATGCACATCGAAGCCCGTCATGACCTCAAGTCACTCCAAGCCCTGACCCGTCAACAGGAAGGGCGGAGAGCCTGGAAGCGGCACCAGGCCGTCGTCCTCGCCAAGCAGGACAAGACCGCCGAGGAGATCGCGAAGGCGCTGGACTGCGGCGCCCGCACGGTCCAGACCTGGGTCAAGAACTACAACGCCGGGGGCGTCGAGGCGCTGGCCGAGCGGCCCCGCTCCGGCCGGCCCACCACGCTGCCGCGCGACCAGGAGGACCGACTCCGACGGCGGCTCGACGCGCCGCCGAGGTCCGGGGACGGCACCTGCGCCCTGCATGGGCCGGACGTCCGACGCATCCTCGAGCGCGAGTTCGGCGTCATGTACACGCTCCAGGGCGTCTACGACCTGCTCCATCGCCTCGGCTATAGCAGCCTGATGCCCCGGCCCCGGCACAAGGACGCCGACCCGAGGCGCAGGAGGCCTTCAAAAAGGGGCTCCCGGGCGGATCGCCGAGGTCGCCGCGGCCCACCCCGACAAGCGGGTCGAGGTCTGGTTCGAGGACGAGGCGCGATTCGGGCAGCAGGGGACGCTGACGCGGGTCTGGGCCCGGACCGGGTCGCGGCCCCGCGCGGTCAAGCAGACGCAGTACGACTGGACCTACGTCTTCACGGCGGTCTGTCCCGAGACGGGCGCGGCGGCCGGATTGATCCTGCCGCACGCCGACACCGGCGCGGCCAACCTGATGCTCGCCGAGCTGTCGAAGCGGCTCGCGCCCGACGTGCATGCGGTGCTGATCTGGGACGGCGCCGGCTACCACACGAGCCGTGAGCCGATCGTGCCGACGAACATCACCCTGCTGCCGCTGCCGCCGTACGCGCCGGAGCTCAACCCGGTGGAGAACCTGTGGCATTACCTGCGGAGCCACCGCTGGTCGAACCGGGTGTACCGCGACTACAAGGCGTTGCTGAGGGCGGCGACGGCGGGCTGGCGGGCCGTCTGTCTGGGGCCGGAGACGATCAAGTCGGTCTGCGCGGCTCCGTACCTGGCAGAGCGCCGGAATTATTCGTGATCGGTATCACGGCTTTCGCCCGGCGTTCCTCGGAGAGCACGGTCGTTCGACATGGTCCTTGTCTGCTTCGGTCCGCCTACGCCGCGGGCGACCGCACAGAAGATCGCTGCGCGAGTAATGAGGATCGCTTGTATTCGCCAATCAAGCACCCTCCGTTGGTGTGGCCAAGCAACGTAACAGGGATGCCAGTTCGGCGAGCCTTCGAACTCGGTCCAACGGCCATCGATCGGCCGCAGCCAACGGCCCTCCAAGCGCGTCCCTCGGACAATCCAGGGTCGACGGTTGACCGGCGAGGCATAACTCATGCCGCATCAATTACCAGACCCGGTTGACCCTCGGGTCGACCATGGCTCCGAATGGTCGCTCGCGGCCGACCTTCGTCGATCAACCCCGCCACGGCGCGCCTTCGCCTCGACTGCAGAGCCCACGCGCGTCCGATTGGTTTGGGGCAGGCCAGGACCGATGGTCCGAGGTATCGAGCTCACCTCGCGAGCGTCCTTCGCCTCTGTCAGCCCGGATCGACCTCGTCCGAGCTCTTCGGTGGAACCGCGTCGTTCACGCCTTGACCTCGGCGATAACGCTCCGATGCGCGGCGAGCACCCGCACCAGGCGGTCCCAGTCGACTGGCTTACCGAGGTGATCGTCGCAGCCGAAGCGCAGGGATTCCTCGCGATTCTCCGCGGTCGCATAGGCCGTCAAGGCGATAATCGGCCGTCGATAGTCGCGGTCGCGGAGTTCTCGGGTCGCCGCGTAGCCGTCAAGGACCGGCATCTGCACATCCATCAGGATCCAGTCGAATGGCCGACCCGCCTCCTGGGCAGCCATGGCCAGATCGACAGCCTGCCGACCGTTGGAGGCGACGGCGACTTCCGTCCCACGCTGCTCAAGCCGAAGGGCCACGAGATGCCGGATTGCCTCGTTGTCCTCGGCGAGCAAGATTCGGCCGCCGATGGCCAATTGGGGAGGAAGCGAGCAGACGCCGGAGTCGGACCCGGCGGGAGGCGCCCCTCCCGATGATGAGGGATTAGGCGGTCCCATCGGCCCGATAGGGAGGGTCAGTGTGAACGTGCTCCCCTCACCGGGTCGGCTCCGGACGTCGATCTTGCCTCCTATCAAATCGGCCAATCGTCGGCTGATGGCGAGCCCCAGCCCGGCTCCGGATTCAGTCGTGGTACCGGCATCGGAGCTGTAGAACGGCTCGAAGAGCCGGCCGACGTCGGTCTCCGACATCCCGATGCCGGTGTCGATCACCGTGAATTGAAGGGTCGGGGCCGCTTCGGACCCTCGATCGGGGCGGATCTGGAGTCGAACACCGCCCGAGTCGGTGAACTTGATCGCGTTGCTCAAGAGGTTGATGAGTATCTGGCGGAGACGGACTGCGTCCGTCTGAATCGTCGTGGGCACGTCGGGGTTGGACTCGAGGGCCAGCGTCAGACCCTTGGCATCGGCCCTGGGACACATCGACGCCAGGACGTCTCCGGCGATTCTTGCGGGCGAGCAGGGCTCGCAGTCGATGCGCAGCCGCCCAGCTTCAATCTTCGTGAGGTCCAGGATGTCATTGATAAGGTTAAGCAGGTGGTTGCCGCTCTGCCTGATGGTCTGGAGTCCGTGTAGCAGGTGATCAGGGAGAGCGCAAACCCGGTCGTCCTCCAGCAGGACGTCGGTGAAGCCGAGGATCGCCGTCATCGGGGTGCGGATCTCGTGGCTGATGTGGCCAAGGAACTCGCCCTTGGCCCGGTCGGCGGTCTCGGCCGCCTCCTTGGCACGCCGCATCTCCTCGGCACGCTGCATGGCCTCCTCTGCCCGCTTGCGCTCGGTGACGTCGCGGGCGATCCCCGAGACGACCGCCCGGTCGGCGTGGCATTGGCGGGCGGCGGACAGGACCTCGATTATCACGTATTCCCCGCCCGCCGATCGGACGCGGAGTTCGAAGGGCGTCAGGGACTCCCCCTGCAGGGCACGGACGAATGATTTGTTGGCGACCGACAGATCCTCCGACCAGATCAACTCGGCGAAGGGCCGGCCGATCCAGTCCGCGCAGGCCGAACCGGTGATCGCCTCAAAGGCGGGATTCAGTGACTCGATCCGTCCCTCGGCGGAGACCGACCAGATGATGACCTTGGCCGACTCGACCAGGCCGCGATAGCGGTCCTCCGACTCGCGTATCGCCTCCTGAGCACGGACCCGCTCCGTAATGTCCCGCGCGACGACAAGGCCCAGCGGTTCGGGGGTCGTGTGGATCCGGCTGACGCTCACGTTGACCGGGATCGGCTCGCCGGATTGCCGGCTCAGATAGTAGCCTTCCCGCGAGTGGTAGAAGCCAGTCCGACGGTAGGCGTCGACCAGGCGGCCGAGGCTACCGGGCTCGGCCCCGGCGAAAAGGTCGTGCAATCGCAGGGCACAAGCGGCCTCCTTATCGAAGCCGGTCAGGCGCATCGCGGCGGGATTGACGTCGAGGACGCTGTGGTCCTTCGAATCGAAGATGAACAGGGCGTCGTTGGACTCCCGGAATAGGCAGAGGGCGATCTCTTGAAGACGGGTGTCCATCGTCCTGCCTCCGCCACCCGTACAGAAAACGGAACTCGACCGCACCGCAGGACATTCGAGCAAGAGAGCGGATCGGACAGTCTTGGACAGTCATCGCCGGGAGGTGTCCCGGAAGCAGGCCTGGAGCAGGCCTCCCGGACGACGGGCTTATACCGCGTGAGGGAAAGCACTCAAGGTTATCGAGCGATGCAAGACGTGGTCAGTGCCTCGGATAATCGCCGTACCCGCCCGATCCATCTCCTCGCCTGCTTCCGCATGCCCCCGAGGCCACTATCGGGCCGCGCGCGACCCGGGGTGATGCCGGTTCGATGCCCTTACTTGGTCGTGGGGTTGGGAAGGGCCTTCCCAGCCAGTTTCTCGTAGAGCCGACGCTCGGCCTCTTGCCAGATCTCGTCCTTGACGGCCTCGCCGGCCGGCCCGGTCGGGCTCCCCCGCGACTCCCAGATTGCGTAAGCGAGCTCTTTGAGCTCCTGCTCGACGCTCCGCGTCGCCTCGTGCCAGATCTCGTCCTTGACGGCCTCGCCGGCCGGCCCGGTCGGGCTCCCCCGCGACTCCCAAATCTTCCTGGCCCGCAACTCCTTCAGCTTCTCCGACAGCGAAACGAGCACCTTCGGGGCCGTGTCGCCACCGCGGGAGGCCGACCCTGCACGCGAGGTGTCCGCTTGCTGAGGGACCGTTTGAAGGCCTCGGGGCGGCGCGGTGACATGCACCGAGGGCCACACAGTGTACGCAGAGATCGCCCCTGCGAAGATGAGCAGGCCCAGCCCCGCCCAGGCGAGCCTTCGCGAGCCCAATCGCTCCGAGCTGCGCGTCGAAGCAAGAGATCGATCGAGCGCGGCGGTGAATTCCCGGATCGTCGCGAAGCGATTCTTCGGACTCTCCTCGAGGGATCGAAGGATCACCGCGTCGACCTCGGGGCCCAGCCGCGGGTTCAGTTGCGAAGGGGGCTTAAAGACGCCCAACGGCAGATGCCCGGTCAGCATCTCGTACGCTAGGGCTGCCAGCGAATATTGGTCGGCGCGCTCGTCCACCTTCAGGCTGTATTGCTGCTCCGGGGCGACGTACCCCAGCGTCCCCAGGCCGCAGCCGCTCCGAGTTAGCGAGCCGGCACCAGCCCTCAGGACGGCGATCCCAAAGTCAGCAACGCGGGGGTGTTCGTCGTCTTGTAAGAGGATGTTCTCCGGCTTCAAGTCTCGATGGATGATCTCCTGTCGGTGCAGGTATGCGAGGGCCTCCCCCACGGGCAGGATGATGCGGCGGACTTCATCGATGGGCATGGCATGCCCGGCGGGCATGCGGCGCCGCAGGTCGCCCCCTTTGATGTATTCCATGACCAGGTAAGGGCGGCCGTCGGCCTCGCCGAAGTCATGGACCGGAATGACATTCGGATGGGAGATCTTGGCCATCAGCTCCGCCTCGCGGCGGAAGCGGGCCAGGTCGTGCTCAGGATCGGCCGCACCCTCCGGCATGAGGAATTTGATCGCGACGAGCCGGCCTAGGGCCAATTGTCGGGCGAGGAAGACCTCCCCCATGCTCCCCTTGCCGAGCCGCTCCAGGAGCTGATAGCCGCGGATCTGGAACATCGGGGAGCTCGGCCCGTGCTCCGGTGCCATCGCGTCCTCCTGCCTGACGTTTCCCGACATCAACCCGTCGCCTTCGTCCCGTCGCTCGGATCGCTCCCTACGCCCGCGGCACGTAACCGGAGACAACCCGGCCCATCCCAAGCTAAAGGGGCAAAGCCTCGGCTGCAAGGATGATACGGACGGTCAGGGCAGGGAGGGGCACTGCAACGGCACAGCCGACTCACCACACACGAATCCCGCGACGAAATCTCACGTGCTCTGGTTCACAAGCCCGAGGTCGACGACTCCGACGCGCGCAACAGCGACACCCATTTTCGAGGCCGGCCGGCGGTCCCTCCGAGACGCGGGGAACGAGGTTCTTTCGCGATTCTTCGCCCTCCGGGGCGGTCGCGCATTCGCCGTCTCATACGCGTCGGATCGGCAGGGCATCGGCTGTCGCCGTGGGATGTGGACCGGCGCAGGCCGATGCCGCGCAGCCCGCCGCGTGGCCTTGGTCCCCGTCGAAGACGCGGCGGTCGGGTCGCCCGGCGCTCGGGCCGTGGCCGTCGTCTCGCCCGCGGGTGAGACGATCGGTGTCGCCCGCCAGTGCCGTGCGGCGGGCCCCCGAGGCGGCCCGGGATCGCTACACCTCCAGCCCCCGCATGGTGCCGGTGCTGGCGGCGAAGCGGTCGGCCTCGAGCCCGAGGCGCTGGAGCATCGAGACGAACAGGTTGGGCAGCGGGTAGTTCCGCTCGCGGTCGAAGGCCAGGTGCTGGCCGTGGCGGAAGCCGCCGCCGGCGAGGAGGACCGGGAGGTTGGTCGTGACGTGGGTGTTGGCGTTGCCCAGATTGCTGCCGTAGAGGACCATCGTCCGGTCGAGCAGCGTCTCGCCGCCCTCGCGGAACCCCTTCAGCCCGGTGAAGAGCTCGCCGAGGAGCTTCATGTGCCAGCGGTCGATCGCCTTGAGCTGGTCGAGCTTGGCGGCCGACTTGCCGTGGTGCGACAGGTTGTGATAGCCGTCGGTCGTGTCCTTGCCGTCGACCTCGATGGCCGGGGAGTTGACGCTGTCGAGCATTAGGGTGACGAACCGGGTCGAGTCGGTCTCGAACGCGAGCCGGGCCATGTCGTACATCAGCCTGACCTTCTCCATGTACTCGCGCGGGTCGGACGGGTCGCTCGGCGGCTCGGCGGCGACCTTCGGCTTCGGCCGGTATTCCCATTCGCGGGCGGCGACGAGCCGCTTCTCCAGGTCGCGGACGCCGGTGAGGTACTGGTCGAGCCGGTCGCGGTCGGTCGCGCCGAGGCCCCGGCGCAGGTCGCCGAGCTGGCCGGCGACGGCGTCCATGATGCTCTGGCCCCGGTCGAGCCGGCGGACCTGCTCGCGGATCTCCGCCGGGCTGCCCTGGAGGAACAGCTTGCGGAAGACTTCCGAGGCCTTCTCGTCGCACGGGATCAGGGCGCCGGTGCCGGTCCAGGAGAGGCTCCGCTGCCCCCGGGCCACGTTCACGCCCAGGGTGAGCGACGGGAACCGCGTGAGGTGCCCGATCCGCTCGGCGGCGTACTGGTCGAGCGAGATCGTGTTGCGGAACCCGCCGTTGCCCGGATGCGGCGCAGCGGTCAGGAAGCAGTTGTCGGCCGGGTGGCCGCCGTCGACGTCGGGGTGCCACACGCCGCTGAAGACGGTGAAGTCGTCCCGGTGATCCTTCAGCACCTCCAGGTACGGCGAGAGCTTGTAATCGCGCCCGGCCGACGTCGAGGCCGGGAAGAACTCGTCGGGGAGGAGGCCGAGGTTGTTGCAGATCGCCGAAGCATCGCCGCGGCGCCTTCGCCGGGTCCGGCCTCGCGGGCGAACGCGGGACGCATGACGTCGAGCATCGGCAGCGACAGGGCCACGCCCGCCCCGCGGAGGAACGCGCGTCGGGAAACGGGGCGACGGTTCGAGGCGAAGGCGGGCGTGGTCATGGCGTGGCTCGTTCGCTACTTGGACCGGAACAGATCGCTCTGGACGATCGCGTGGACGAGGGAGCGGGTGCCGAACCCGCGCTTGGCCGTACTGTCGACGATGCGCTCGACCTCGGCCCGGTCGCCGAAGCGGACGGGCGTCCCGGTGGCGTACGTGACGAGCTGGCCGACGAGGTTGCGGGCGATCTGCCGCTCGTCGGCCAGCAGGAGCCGCTTCAATTCGCGGACGTCGTGGAACGTCCGGCCGTCGGGCAGCGTGGCCGAAGGGTCGACGGCCGGCCCCATCCGGAACTTGAACGGCTGGCCGTTCTTACCGAAGCCCGGCACGAGGTCGGTCTCGCTCTGGGCGCGATACTTCTCGCGGAGCCCGCCGAAGACGTCGAAGCTCTCCAGCGCAAAGCCGGCGGGTCGATCTTAGCGTGGCAGACGGCGCATGACGTCACAGACCGATGCTTCTCCAACTGCGCGGATCGTGGTCGCCCCGCGGGTGTCCGGCTCGACGGCCGGCACGCCGGGCGGCGGCGGGGGGAGCGGCTTGCCGACGATCCGCTCCATCACCCAGGCGCCCCGCAGGACGGGCGACGTGGTGGTCCCGTTGGCCGTCACCTTGAGCACGCTGGCCTGCGTCAGGAGCCCGCCGCGGGGCGAATCGGCCGACAGCGTCGTGCGGCGGAGAGCCGAGCCACCAACGGTCGGCAACCCGTAGTGCTCGGCGAGCCTGTCGTTGAGGAAGGTGAAATCCGACGCCACGGCCGCCCGCGCCGGCAGGTCGACCCGGAGCATCTCGGCGAAGTACAGGCGCGATCTCCTCGACAGCCGAGTCGGCGAGCAGGTCGTCGAGGTAATAGTCAGGATACAGCATCTCGTCCGGCGAAGTCGCGGCGATCTTGCGGAGGTCGAGCCAGTAGTCGAGGAAGGCGTCGACGAACCGGCGGCACTTCGGGTCGTCCAGCAATCGATCGACCTGCCGGCGGAGGGTCTCCGGATCGCGGAGCGCCCGGCGATCGGCCAGCCGGCGGAGCTTCGTCGTCGGGCGGCGAGTTCCACAGGAAGTACGACAGGCGGGCGGCCAGGGCGTGGTCGTCGAGCGGTCCCAAGGACTCGGTCAGACCAATGAATTCCGGCGAGCATAGCACGGCCGAGTAGCCGGCATACATCGCGTCGGCGAACGACGCCCCGGAGGCCAGTTCGTCCTTGATGACCGGCAGGAACCGGACCTCCTCGGCATCGGGCACCGGCCGTCGATACACTTTGCGGACGAACGCCCGGAGCAGCCGCTCGGCGTCTTCATCGGGCCGGTCGGAAGCGACCGTCGCGGCCCCACCAGACGCCGGCTTCAGCGGCAGGTCGCCGAAGAGGAGCGCATGCCCGGCGGGGGGCCATTGGTCCTGGATCGGTCCCTCCACCTCCATCCAGCGGACGGCGACCCCCGGGCACCCTTCGCGGGTGGCGAGAGGGTTATGCCAGTTAGGCGGCCGAGACCGGAACAGCCGCGCCGCGTCGAACCCGATCGTCTCCCCCTTGAGCAGCCAGACCTCGATCTCGTGGACCCCGGGCTCGGGGTTCACGTCGAACCGGCCGAGGGTCCGCGTCTGGCGGGGCGGGATCTCCGACCAGATGACCATCGGCTCGGTCGTCCGCCCCTTCGAGGCGTCGGTCCGGTCGGGAATCCACCACTTCGGCCCCTTCCCCGGCCCGGCCCAGAATGAATAGGCCGAGAACCGCAGCTTGTACCGGCCGGCCGACGGGGCACGAAATCGCGTGAACTTGGGCTCGATCGGCTCGTAGCTGCTGGCCACCACGCCGAACGCTTCCTGCTCCCGGACCATCGGGTCGGCGTCGCCGACAGTCGCGGGGACCTTCTCTTCCAGGACGTCCTGCTGGACCTTGGCGCCGAGGAGCGGGAAAGTAGACCGCTCGGGACTGCGGTTGAACGGGCCGAACTTCATCAATCGCACGAGGTTCGGCTGGTCTCGGGCGTAGTACCGCACGGCCTTCGATTCCGGACGCTCGGTCCGGTTGACCGTCACCTCGCGGAGGGCATATTCGGCGGCCCCGAGGTATCGGGCCATTTGGACGTGCGATACGTCGAGCGCCGTCGCCCGACTTGTTGAACCGATGGGCCTCGCCGTCCTCGGGGAGCATGTCGCGGAGCTGGAGCCAGGGGGCGTCCAGGAGGTCGCGGAGGGAATTCTCGTATTCGTACCGGTTGAGCCTCCGCCAGACGGCCCGGCCGGCGGCCTCGGCGTGGTCACGGTCGGCCGCCGCCAGACGATCTGAGAGCCCGTCCACGAACGTACGCCGGTCGGCCGGCTCGGGCTGGCCCGCCGATCGCGGAGGCATCTCCCCGTCGCGGACGCGGTCGTGGACCGTGACCCACCCGGCATAGATCGCCGGGTCAGTCGGGTCGAGCCGGAGGGCGGTGAGGTCGAGCCCGCCCTTCCGGACGGTCGCGTCGTGGCAGCCGAAGCAATGGTCCTCCAGGAACTCCCGCTCCGGGCGCGGCAGGTCGGCCGCGTGGCTCGCGCCGGCGAGGGACAGGAGGATGAGGGCGATCGTTGCAGGCGGAAGCTTCATGGCGAATGTCAGCGGGCGCCCGGTTGGGCGGGGCTGTCGGGGACCCCCACGTCGCGCGGCCCGCGAGGCGAGCCGCGGACCCGCGGGCGAGACGGACTTACGACAGTTTAATCGGAAGTCGATCGGGGGGTCCAAACGATTCGCCGTCGCGGACATCGATGGGCGTTGCCTTCGGCCGGTTAATCGGACAGACCCGTCGTGTCGGAGCCGGCACAGCGAACGGGCCCCTCGATGGGTGGAAAGCGTGCGCATTGTGCGCCTTCTTCAAGGCGATCGTGACCCTCCTGCAGGCGGCCGCGTTCTCGGTCTCGTGCGAGGGAGCGACATCGAGTATCCGCGCTTCCGGAGGCAGATCGCCGACGTCGGGTGATGCGGCCGACGACCCCTACGCTTCTCAGATCGCGCGCATCGTCACGACGATGATGCCACGGAAGGATGCGTCCGACCGAGATGGGCTGAACACACAGGCGCTGGCAGGCCGGGATGTGACGCTGTAAACTCCCATCTGGCGCCGATCATTCCGGTTTCATCGAGATCGAAGCGATGGCTCGTGCGTCCTTGTTGGTCGGGCTTCTTCTGGGGCTTTGCCTCTCCCGACCGGGCCTGGCTGGGGAGCCGACCTCCGTTCCGCGCGCGACACCGCCCCAAGTCAACCAGGCGGTCGATCGCGCCATTGTGTATCTGCAAACCGAAAGCGCTGCCTGGCTGAACACGCGCAAGTGCGCCGCCTGCCACCACGTGGCCATGCCGCTCTGGGCGCTGGGCGACGCCGAACGGCAGGGCTACGCGATCGACAAGAAACTCGTTGCGGATGCGGCCGAGTCTCTGTTGGGCAGCAGGGACAAGCTGATGGCCTCGAAGATCTTCCCCAACCCGGCCGACCCGGCCGACCCGCGACCGCAGGGTCGGGGCCTCAACATGGGGCTCCCGTTCCTGGCTATCGCCGCTCGGTCGTTGCCGAAACTTGGAAAGGGACAAGAACAGAGCCTGAAGCTGATCGCGGAGGAGATCGCCAGGAAGCAGCAACCAAACGGTTCGTGGGAGTTCTTCGCCTCCCTCCGGCGGCCGCCGATCAACGAGAGCCAGGCCGCCGACGCCGTCTGGATCATCTTGGCCTTGCAAGGGGAGTCGGGGCCCGACGCGCCGGAATCGCGGTGCGCGGCACTGGCGAAGGCGATCGCGTGGCTCGACGCCGCAACGCCCTCCGCCCTTCATCAGGAGAAGGTCCTGAGGCTGCTGTTGGCGATCCGCTCCGGAAGGCCACGCGACCAATCGCAGTCCGCGGTCGACGAGTTGCTCGCCCTGCAACGCGCCGACGGCGGCTGGAGCCAAACCGTTCCCGAGTTGAAGAGCGACGCCTTCGCCACCGGCCAGACCCTGTACGTCCTGTCACTCGCCGGTTACACGGCCGAACGGCCCGAGATCAGGCGTGGGATCGACTTCCTCGTCGCCACGCAGAAGCCGAACGGCAGTTGGCCAATGATCTCTCGATCGACCCCCGATGGCTCGCCCGGGGGCGCGAACCTCTTGACGCCAATCACCTGCGCTGCCAGCTCCTGGGCCACGCTCGGCCTGGCGAGACTTGTGCCGAGCAGTAGAGCCGCGTCGAACGCGGGCGCTGCTCGCGACGTTCCGAAGGCTCCCCAGTTCCCGAGGTCATGACAGGCCAGAGCTGTACGAGTCGGCGGCTCTGTTGAAGCGCCAGCTCGCCGCTTGATTATCCGGGACTTTGCGCGCGTCGGTCCGCGATGCCGAATGGCACTTAGATTGTTGCTAGCTCGTTTGCAGCGATCTGGAGTCTGATCTCTGCGTCCGGGGCGAGGCCTACGTCAGGCTATGATACGCGCAGGGCCACGTCTGGCCAGGAGTTGCTCGAGACCGAATCGGGCCGCTCGGCGACCGGTGGCAATGCGATCGCCTCGGCGCCAGATGCCGTACAGCGCCGCACGGTGAGCCGCGCTGCGGTCGGCCCGAGAAGCGATCACCGGCCGGAACGCCTCCATGACCTGGAGCGCAGCCTTGAAGCTGATCGACCGCGGCGGATACGCCCTCGACTCGGGCCGCGCGTGCGTACATCACGGTCGACGGATCGAGGTAGTAGCCCGCCAGGCACGGGTGCGCCGCAAGATCGTGCGTCCGGCACCGGCTCCGGCGTCGTGCACCGCAGCCGGTCCATCTGCAGCGTAGACCTTGATCGCTCCTGGAAGATACAGCTCGTTGTTCCACCTGGCCCGCGTAGATGCGAGGCGCAGCGCCGCCGGGCTCGCATGCCCGGGTCGAGTCAGGGTAGTCACGTACCACGATCGCGGCGCGTGCCCTCCAGGATCGCGGACGTGGATCCAGCGGACCGGGATCGCACCGTCGCGGACCGTGTACCGAGTCGGGCAGCGCGTTGTATGTCGCCCGGTCACCGACCGGATCGACGTCGGCTTCCTCCAGACGTACCAGGCCGGTCGTCCTTGCCGAGCCGCGACGCCGTTGCGGAAGTCGGCCTGGCGGTGCGCCGTCGACGCGGCTGAGCCGTGTCGAGCCGCCGCTTGACCAGGTGCATGCCGACCGATGCCGCGACATCAGGCGGTCGCCCAGCAGGACGTCGCCGGGCGCGGAGCACGCTCCCAGAGCCGTCGCACGAGTGCGGTGGACGACTCCGGCTGACCCGTGCCGGCGTAGCGGCAGATGCGCCAGGTCGAGGATCAGGCGTCGGCACGGGCAGCGAGATGATCGCGCCGATCCGCACGGGGCGAGCTCGTCAACCGGGACCTGGTTGTAGGCCAGCGGGTACTCGCGGCGGTTCCCGATCGTCCGTGCTCGGGCATCGAGTACAGGTCGAGCCAGTCGACGAGGCAGGCCCAGGGCGGGTCGCCCAGAGCCAGCCGCCGATCGACGCACGCGTCGAGGTTACGACCCGAGCGAGTGCCGGGCTTCGCAGGCGGCGTAAGAACGCGACGCGCGGGCAGGGTCGCGGTGCCTCGCCTGGCCGTAGACGCGCCGTCTCGGGGCTGGCACGGCTCGAGCCGCTGTCGTCGCGCGACGAGCGACCAGCCGGGCTACCGTCGCGGCAGGGCCGGTCGGCGATGAGGGCCTGGCCGAGCGAAGACCCAGAGGGCTCGATCAGGGGGGTGAAGATCGGTCACTTCCAGCTGGTAGTCGGACCTCGCGGAGTGCCTCCTCGAGCGCAGCGGCGCCGAGAGGTACGTCAGCGAAGTGAGCGACGGCCGTGCCGGCCTGGGGTGAGGACTCGCTGGCGGCAGCGGCAGGGTCGAAGCGCTGGAAGGTCGGGCGAGTCAGGGCGTCCGTGCCAGCGTGGCGATGCATCGGCTCTGGCTCGGGTGGTAGCGATCATGGCGGGTACGTCCCCATCAGAGCCGGAATCGCCGAGGATCTTCCGTATCCTGCTCTCGATGCAGCCGCCGCGGAAATCTAAGTGCCATTCGTCCGCGATGCCGAAGTCGATTGTCCCTAAGCAACTCCGCCAGGCCCTGATCCGCCGGCCCGCCGATGAGTTCGTTGGGTAGCTCGACAGGGCTGCGCAGGCGGCAGTCGCGCCTCCGTCCGGGTGTAATGCGGAATCACAACGATCCCGGCGTCTATTGGTGTCTCGGTCGCCGTGCCGGCAGTCCCGGGGCTCATCGCCCGGGAAAGCCGAGGTCGTCCCCCTCGTGGATCGCCATGCCGATCTGCTCGACCGAGCCGCGTCGGCCGTTGTACCAGAGCCGCCAGCGGCCGTCGCCGGGGATAGCGAACGGCTTGTAGATGGCGTCGGCGTCCCACTTCCCGGCGCCGGGGCGGAGGATCGGGTTGGAGGGGTGGCGCTCCCAGCCGGAGATCCCGTCCCTCGAGCGGGCCAGGCCGATCTGTGCGTGGTCGATGTCACGGAAGCCGATGTAGAACATCACGTACCAGCCGCCGTGGCGGACGACCTGGCAGGCCGTCACCTTGTGCCGCTCCCAGGCCCGGGCCGATTCGGCGCGGAAGATAGGGTTGTCGGCGTGCTTGGTCCAGGATAGGCCGTCGACGCTCGTGGCGACGCCGATGGCATCCGGCTCGTACTGCTCGCCCCCCGAGTACCACAGCCGGTACCGCCTCGTCTCCTCGTCCCAGAGGACGTGCGGGCACATCACCGCGGCCTTCTCCCAGGGAGCCTCGGGGGCGAGCACGGGCCGGGTCCCGGTGCGAGTCCAGGTCTTGCCGTCGGGGCTGGCCGCGTGCCCGATCCACGAATGCCCGCGCGCCTGGCCGGTATACCACATGTGGTAGCCGTCGGGACGCCTGACCACGACCGGGCGGTTGACGTCCTCCTCCCAGTCCGTCCGAGGGTTCGGCCCGAGCACGATGACCGGCGGCCCCCAGTGGACGCCGTCGACCCCCTCGACCAGCGCGACCGCTTTCTTCGGCCGCCACGAGAACCACATGCGATCGGTGTGTCCCTCGCGCGAGAGCGACACGTCGAAGCACGTCCCGAGGTTGCCCCCCAGGACCGGGTTGTCGGCGAACTTGCGCCAGCCGGCGGCCCCTTCCTCCCCGCCGTCGGCCGTCGGCCGCTCCTGCCTCGCCTCGGGGACAGCCGGCGCCTCGGCGCCCCGACCGCCGGGAGTTTCCCCGTCAGGCGGCCCAGCCGGCCCGCCGCGGCGACCTCCGCGCCATCGACCGGCGTCCGCGCCCCCGGGCCGGCCGCGGCGGTCCATGAGACTCCGAGCCATCCCAGGAGCCATGCGAAGAGGGCCGATGTCCTCAAGGTGGATTCTCCGGATCAGATCCCACGTGATCGTTCGCAGGCCGCCGATTGGCCGGGACCCTTCACTTCACCCGAGTCGGTGCCGGTTTCCAAGGGGCCTGTGCGTGTGGGGCAGCCGGCCCGGGCCGCCGGCAGCCCCGCGTGCCAACCGGTGGCTGTACTCGTGAGTCGGCCCGACCCTCGTGGCATCGTCCCGATCTGCCGGCCACCTCGAGCACGCCAGACACGCCCAGCGTCCGACGGCCACGATCCCCGCTGCCGGGGGGCGGCAGACGGCTGGGCTAGAGACGCGGGAGAGCGTTTTGGTAAGCTGATGGCCAGACGGGCCCGGGCTGGTTGCCCGGCGGCGGGCAGTGGCGGCTAACACCATTCATCGAGCACATACGGCGGCCACGAACATGGCCATTGTCTGTATCGGCGGACGTCTCTCTCAAGGTGGCAACTCGGACCGACCGGTGCATTCGCTCTTTGATCTTTCGCTCCTCGTCCCCTCTCCGAAACGGAGAGGGAACGCATCGGCCCCCGACGGGACTGGCCATCTTCTTGCTGGCCTGTGCCTGGGCCGATGCGGGAGAGCCAGGCGGTCCGGCCCCGCCCGCGAAGAGCAAGGCACCCGCCGCGTCGGAAAAACCGAAATACCTCCTCTTCTGGAGTTCCCCCGAGAAAGCAGGGGAACTGGCCGAGCGGGTCGGCATGAAGGGCGACGGCAAGACCCGGCTTCTGGGCTTCGGCCTCCCCACTCCGACCTTTGAACTCGAGGAGCAATTGCCCGACCGCATTCGGAGTGCATTCGCCGCGGCGCGCGAGCACGACATGGCGGTGATGCTGCATTTCGATTTCCATCTCGCCTGGAAGCACCGCCCGGACCTCTGGAACTGGTTCGATCCGAACAAGCCGGGTTACGACCCGAACAACAAGTACAACGTCGAGTGGCACGGCTGGGACGGACCGCCGAACAAGGTGCACTACCTGAACCACGGCGTGCTCGAACGCCTGCCGCCGAACATGTGCTTCACGAGCAAGAGGACGCGAGCCGAGGTCACGCGGATCGTCTCGAAGGTCATCGGGCCGGTCCTCCGCGAGGAGATCGCGAAACTCAAGGCGGAAGGCAAGGAAGCCCTCTTCGCGGGAGTGCTGGTGGGCTCGGAGCCAAGCATCGACGACTACTCAAAACCGAATCCCGAGCTCGCGAAGATGATGAAGGAAGACGGCGTGCCCGCGGGACCGCTCGGCTACCGGGCGCTCCTGGATCGTGGCTTCAGCGCGGACCATCCGCCGGACGATTTCCGAAAGGCCCTCGCGAAGATCGTTCAGGAGACCATCGCCTTCTGGTGCGAGCAGTTCGTCGATGCGGGTATCCCCGCGGAGAAGCTCTACCCCCACGTCGCCGCACCCGCGCCCATCGAGATGATGAACGCTCCCATCTGGACGGCCTTCAACAAGTATTCCCGGCCCGGCTGGACCACCTATGCGGTCGAGGTCCTCGGGGAGGGCTTCAAGCCCATCTATGACGAGCTGGAGAAGCACGGGAATCCCCCCTGGGCGGGCGTGGAGGCGAACGCGGGCATTCCCGGATCCGTCGTGGATTGGGAGACCTACCTCGCCTGGCACTACAACCACGGCTGCGTCCTCGTGGGCGTGAATATGGGCGCCACGGGCGAGGATCTCCCCAGGCGCCTCTGGGACAGCGCCTTCAGTCAAGGAAGCCATCGCGGCCTATCACAAGTTCCTGACGGGACAACCGCTGGTGGAGAAGCCCGTCTCCATGGATCACCCGGAGCTCCGCATTCAGGCGAAGATGAAGCGGGTGCGCGCGGGGATCGAGCGTTGGCACCGCAGCGGCAAGGACCCCTCGGCGGTGGGCAAGCTCATGGAAGGCGCCCAGCCGCTGGCGAACGCCGGAAAGCTCGACGAGCTGGAAAAACTCGTGGACCAGGCGCTCGAGATGCTGGGCGAGACCGAGAAAGTGCCCGACGTGTATCGTAAGAAGTGAGACACGGAAGGATTCCTTGAAGGATCTGGAGCCGCTTGATCTCGCGGTCGTGGAAGCCGCGCGGGTAGGTCTCAGGACGAGTGTGGATTGGGTCAGCGGAATCAACTCCGGCGCGCTTCGGTCCGCCGTGCCGACGCTCTCTCGGGCAGTTTTATCGCGGACTGCGCCGGTGTTCGCCGTCCGCGACTGGGCGACGTCTCCCCAAACCACGCCCCGATCCGCGCCCGCGGGGATGGGACCCGCCGAACTCAACCTCAGCGACGGCCCCGTCCGGACGCGCACGTCCTCGGCGTCGCCGCGGCGCGACCGCGTCGGGCCGTCATCGGGCGACCGCCTCCAGGAGCCCGATCGCCGCGTCGCGGATCTTCGGCTCGGCCCCGACCTCCAGGCAGCTCGTGCGCGCACGCCAGGTCGTGTAGCCGCCGAGGGCGTGCTGCCCCGGCGGCGGGATGTAGCCCATGGCGCCGTTGGCCAGCTCGATCACGAACGTCGGCCGCAGCGGGCTCCGCCGCTTGATCTCCAGCCCCGTCTCGGCGTAGACCTCGTTGGGGATCGCACCGATCCCCAGGCCGCCCACCCGCAGTGCCTGCAGCACCAACTCGGCGCCGCGCGGCCTTTCGCCCAGGAGCACCGTCTCGCGGGCGTAGATCTCCTCCAGCCCCCTCAGCGGCCGCCCTTTCGCTCGTGCCAGCACCTCCCGCGCCCGGGCGACCTCGGCGGCGTCGGGCAGCCGGAGGTCGACCCGGAGCCGGCGCTCCGCCATCCTGAGGGGCACCCGCTCGCGGAACTCGATCGTCCTGTACGTGTCCAGCGCGACCCTCGCCACGCTGTCGGAGACGGTCTCGATCGTGACCTCCTTCCGCGGCTTGCCGTAGTCGTAGCAGTGGGTCTCGGCGCACGGCCCGTTCGACAGGATGGCGACGAACGGGGCACCGCCCGCGTCGGCACCCACCGCCGCCTCGACCTTCGCGGCGAACCGGCCGAAGTAGTCGGCCGACGCCGTGCCGGGCGGGATGCCGTAGCCGGCGTAGTGCATCCCGTAGTTCGCCAATAGCGCGATCGGCCGGCCGTCGACCGCCCGGACCGCCAGCAGCGAGAGGTCGGGGTCGACCGGGCCGGTGGGGGCGATGGCGTTCGGGTTCTGGTAGCCGGGGTGCATCTGCGCCCGGTCGTCGCGCGTGCCGCCGAATGGGTTGGTCTGGGCCGTGCCCGGCCTCATGAGCCAGCGGCGGCAGAACACCTGCGAGGGGTCGCGCCCGACCGCCCAGCCGACTTGCGCCGCCCTCCGCCCGGCGTGGGCCATCGTTACGGACTCGGCGATCTTCCCCGCGAGGAACCGCGCGTAGTCCGCGTCGGGCTCGGTCTGGAAGACCCCCATGACCGCCGGGGCGGTGTGCGTGTGCGTGGCCGACATCATCATCCGCTCGGCGGGGATCCCGGTCGCCTCGGCCGCCCGCGCCTTGGCCTCGTCGAAGAGCGCCCTGGGGATCATGCAGCTGTCGTCGACGACGATCGCGACCTCCGTGTCGCCGTCGTCGAGCACGAGGCATCGCGCGTGCAGCCGATCGAAGGCCGAGCGTGCGACCTGATCGGCCATCTGGCCGTTCATCGAGATCGGGAACCGCGGCGGCGTGACGTCGACGGCGGCCGCCCCTGCGCGGAAGGCCTTCGCCGGCCCGTCGACCAGCAGGGGCGAGGCCGCGACCAGGCACGAGCCGAGCAGGGCCCACGCGAGGACGGGCCGGCGGTCGGCGGGGCGGTCGGGCACGGGTCTGACTCCCGCGGGCTCGGGGCTGTGGGGCCGGGGCGCCATCATGGCGAGCGTCCGGCGGCGGATCAGGCGCGGAGGGACGGCGAACCTCGTCGATCGTCGTCGGGCACGGGCCCTCTCGCGGACGTGCGCTTCGTTCTCAGGCCCGATCGGCCTGCCGGGTCGGGAGCTCGTCGATGATCAGGCGGCTTCGGCGCGTCCCTCGACCGGCAGCTACCCGAGGTTAGCCGACCCGCTCGGATCGAGCCAGACGTGTACCGCGACCGTCGAGCCCCCTCCGACCACGGCCAGCGTCGATCTCACCCTCGCCGCCGGCCGCGACCTGAGCCAGGCGATGAGCGTCCGATTGATCAGCCCGGGGAGCCGCTCCAGCTCGACTTCCCTGCGGAACTCGGAGAGGGCCGGACGGATCATCACCCAGTCCTTCGCGATCTCCTCGACAACGGCCTCCACGTCCATCTTGAGAGCCCTCGAAACCTAGGACCCCGTCCCGGTTCATCCCCGCGCCGGCCTCGGCCCCGGTCGCGTCGCCGAGCGAATCTCCTCGCCCGGTAGAACACGACGCCGCGCCCGCCGCCTGTCCGCGAGGCTCGGGCGGAGTGACGGCTCGTCCCACGGCGAGGTCGAGCGGTTCGCCGATTCCTCGTCCTTCCGGCCCCGTGACCATGCCTCGGTCATCGTGAAGGTCCACAGGCAGACGTGGGCCGCCCTGATCTTCACCCATACGAACCGAAGGTGAACGCGACCGAGAGCGTGCGGGTCCCGAGGACATCGCGTTAAGCGGGCCCGGGGCCGGTCCGGCGTCCTGACGCCTCGCGCCCGGGGATGATCTCGAACCCGGCGACGTTGATGTAGCGATCGCGCGAGGGGGCGTCCTTCCGCTCGAGCACCCTCAGCTTGATGGTGTGGCGGCCCGGCCCGAGGCCCTTGCGAGACCATTCGAACGGGAGGTCCCGCCCCGGGCCGTACTGGCTGACCTCAGCCACCGCCACGCCGTCGATGGCCACCTCGGCCCGGCCCGCGTCGTCGTAGCGGAACCCGAACCAGCGGATTCCCGCACCTTCGAACGCGGCCTCCGCCGTCGCGCCGACCTCGTTCGTGAAGCGGAACTGCGCCGCCTCGTTCCACTTCCCCCCGAAGGTCACGGACCGGAACGGGATGTGCCAGATCGCCGCCGGGTCGGCGTAGAGATAGTAGGGATCCCCCTCCTTGTAGGCGGCGAAGGGCCGCACCCGCAGGCGGGATCGGCGTTCAGCCGCCACGTCAGCAGCTCGCCTTCGGACCGCGTCAGCGCGCGATCGAGGTGCGTCAGGTCGAGCTTCGCGACGAAGCGTGCATCGGGGGCCTGAGCCGCCAGGGCCACGGGCCCATACAGGAGCGCCGTCGGGTACGTGCTCCCGGCCACCAGCGGGCTGCTCCACAGCCGCATCGGCAGCGTCAACGACACCCGATCGCCGTTGCTCCATCGCCGGCGCAGCGTCATCCAGTGGGACGGCTCGCGCTCGAACGTCGCAGGCTCGCCGTTGAGCCTCGTCGTCGGCGATCCGGCCAGCCACGACGGGACGCGGATCTTGAGCCCGAACTCGACCGGCCGGTCGGTCTCGACCGCCAATTCCACGGTCTCATCCTCGGGGAACCGCGTCGCCTGGCGCAGGACGACGGTGGCCCCCCCGTGCGACCACTTCACATGAGAGGGGACGAACAGGTTGACGCGGAGGCTCTCCGCGTCATGGAAGTAGACGAGGTCGCAGACGTCGGCCACCGCCTGCGGCCGCGTCCCCGTGCAGCACGACCATCCGAAGTCGATGTTCCGCTTCTGGCCCCCGTGGGCGTTGTAATCCGAGTAGTACATCACCCGGCCCTCGGCCGTCATCGGGATGCTCGCGCCGATCGCGTTGATCAGCAGCCGCTCGACCCAGTCGCCGTACCGCGCGTCCCCGTCAGCGTCAGGAGGTGCTTCGCCATCTTGAACGCCCGCCCACGTGCCGCACTGGGTCTCGAACGTGTTGGCGGTCGTCCCCAGGTGTGCCAGCACCCGATCGCGGGGCAGGAGCCGCTCGTCCGGGCCGTAGCCGCCGGTGGCGAAGCACTGGTGATCCTGCAGATAATCATAGGCATTGCGGAGGATGTCGAGGTAGCGCGGCGCGCCGGCGACGAGGAAGGCGGCGCCGGCGCCCCCGAGCGTGTTGACGTGGCTGTAGGCGTGGTACGAGTCGTTGCGCCGGCCGCCGGGGCGCGGGGCGAAGGGGTCGGCCCGCCGCGCGTAGATATCCCAGTACTCGGGATACTCCCACTCCGCCGCGAAGTCGCGGTACCGCGCGTCGCCGGTCGCCAGGTAGGCCCGGTAGAGGTTCTCGCTCAGCGTGTACCACTCGGTGCTCGTGTCGTCGACGCGGCGGGAGCGCTCGAGGTTCCGCTCGGCCCACGCGGTGATCCGGCCCAGCGACTCGAGTGCGTCGCGGTCGTCGCAGTAGAGATAGGCGTCGACGAGCCCGCCGACCATCTTGTCGTAGATGTAATGGTGCGCGTAGGGCGTCGCCGAGGCGTAGAAGTAGCCGTCCGCGGCGATGCATCGGGCCCACCCTGCCAGCAGGGCCTCGACCTTCCGACGACAGGCCGGGTCCCCCGTCGCGGCGTGGAGCCGCGCCAGGCCGGAGACGATCTGGCCGAAGACGTGGAACTTGTCGGCGGTGTACCAGCCGCCCAGGTCGCGCCCCGGGGCGGGACGGCCCGCGCGGAGGCGGAAGCCCCTGAGCAGGTCGTCGTCGGGGATCCGCAGGTAATATTCCTTGACCTCGTCGAGCATCGCCCCCGTCCGGCCGCCGTCGAGCGTCACCCCCCGGTAATCGAACGCCTCGATCTGCCGCCGCCCCTTGACTTGCGGGGGCTCGGCCCCCCGGGCGTGGCCGCCGGCCCTGAGCGCGAGCACGACCGCGAGGGCGGGAGCACGCACGGCGAATCGGAGCATCGTCATCACTCGGTCCTCCCGCTCGAGACACGAGGCGCCTTCAACCCGAGGTGGCGCCCGGCGCGCCCCGGCCTCATCGCGCGCCGGGCGGTTTCGACTCACCCGCTTCGGGCGCGATCTCGAAGCAATCGATGCCCGCGTTGGTCTCGGTCGAGGCCCGGTCCTTGCCGGTGATCTCGATCGCGAGGGCATGCCGGCCGGCCCGGAGGGTCCGCGTGCCCAGCTCGACGCGGCCGCAGGTGATCACCCGGGGCGCGTAGAGGTCGATCGGTCCGCCCAGGGGCTCGCCATCGAGCCGGGGCTGGATCCGGCCGTAATCCGGAGCCATCGTCAGGTAGGCGCCCAGCCGATAACGGCCCGAATTCTCGACGGGGAGGACGAACGTCAGGCGGCCCCCCGGCCCTCCCTTGACATAGACCTGGGTGCCGCCGCTCCAGTTGCCGGCCCCGAACCCGTCCATGGCCTGCACATTGGCCTGGACAGCGCGCCGCTCGGCGATCTCCAGGGCCTCGGCCTCCAGCGGGTGTCGCGCCTCGCGGTTCGTCGGCAGCAGCATCCCGGATTGCAGACGCCGATGGGCGAACCATCGCACGATCTCGGCCTGCTGCGGCGTGATGGTCACGCGGGGGTGGCCCCAGTATCCCATGACGTTCGTCCGGTCGAACGCGACCCTCCTGCCCTGGAGAACGACGCTCACTTCCGACCGGCACTGGATGGCCTGGATGAACGGGTCGGGCAGGGTATCCGCCAGGCCGTCGCCGTCGAAGCAGGACGGGTCGCCCTTGTGGTCCTTGAGCCAGGCGTCGGCCTCGGCGACGGTCGCGAACTCGCGCGTGAAGACGTGGCTCAGCCCCAGATAATGGCCGATCTCGTGGGCGAGCGAGCCGATGTTCTGCCTCCCGCAGACGTGTGACACGTCGAACCCACCCATCACGACGAAGTCGTAATCGATCCATGAGAACCCGTGCCCGGTGGGGTTCGGGCCCGGCCCGTGGCGGAAGAGCACCGTCAGCTTCCCGGGGTGCTCGGCCGCCACCCGGTTGCCCGCCCGCTTGGACTCGAGCCAGTCGCGGTCGCCCGTGCCGTCGATGGTGTTCAGGAGCGTGCTCTTCCGCTCAGCCAGCCCGTCGGCGACCTCGTAGCGGAAGTGGACGCCCGAGTGCGCATAGACGGCGTTGGCGTAATCGACCCAGCGCTTCACCTGGTGCGCGGAGATTGCGGCCGCGCGCCCTCCGTCGTCGTCGGAGATCCTCACCGCCTGGATCGGGACCTCCACCCGGTTCGGCGCCCCCTCGGGGGCCGCCTGGGCCAGGACCGTCGCGATGACGACGCCCGTCAGTAGCGTCATGACCAGCCTCGGTCGGGAAGCCCCGCCCCCTCCCGTTGCACCGGCACCGCGCGATGTTTCCGGGGTCCGGACCGCCGAGTGATTATATCCCAGCCACGAACGCGAGACATCCCGAGGCCAGGCTGCTCTCGGCGGTTGCGCACGGACTGTACCTTCCGGACCTGATGCATTTCACGCGGCGCAGCTCTCGAACCTTTCGGCGACCGCCTGGATTTCCGCCTGCGTCACCCCAGGCCGCATCACTGCGCGAGTCTCCTCGCCCAGCAACGAACGACGCCGGTCTCGACGCTTCTCAGCACGGCTCGGGCGGAGTGACGGCTCGTCCCACGGCGGGGTCGACCAGTCCACCAACTCCCCCCTCGTCCCGACGCCACGCCCAAGCTTGATGGCTCGAGAATCGATGCGGATCATAGCGGATGACATCCGGGCGATGGCCACGAAGCTGGCGAGGGCGACGGCGGCGACCATGACCATCACCGTCAGCGGCCGCCGCATGGCGAAGACGATCGGGTTCATTGGGCCGGTCCCTCGGGTCACGCCCGGAGCTGAGAGCGATACGTCAGGGCGAACGCGGAAAGTCAGAGCGGCCAGTTGGCCTTGGGGTCGAAGTTCATGACGCGGGTCGCGGGCTCGGCCGGCACCTGCGGCCTGAGATACGGCTTGTCCGCCGTCTTGTGGCACGAGTAGCAGACCGTGAGGCTGTCCTTGTAGAGCCGCTCGAAGCCGGCCCGGTCCTTGCCGTCGATGACCTGCTTGAGCTGTGCGAGCTGGCTGTTCTCGAAGGCTCCGAGGATGTTCGTGAGGTTGATCTCGCGGCCCTGGTTGTCCTTGCGGATCGGTATGCGTCGGACCGCCCAATGGAGGTGCGACTTGGTCTCCCCCAGGTAGAAGTCGGCGAGCGGCCAGTTCTCGGCCCGACCGGCGAACCAGAGGTTCGTGAAGTGCTCGCCGACGTCGGCCATGATGTGCGCCTGGTCCGGGATGAGCCCCTCCAGCGCCTTGATGCGTGCCTCCATCTCTTCCCGGCCGGTCTGCGACGGGCCGGCGGCGGGGGCCACCCGGTCACATCCGGCGGAGGCGGCCGTGAGGAAGGAAATACTCATGATCATCACTGCATGTCGTCGCGTCATCGTGGTCCCCTTGAGCGGGTTTTCTTCTCCCAGTCGTCCGGGTCCTCGCCGCGGGATTCGGACCGGATCGAAGACGTCGGCGGGTCGTCGTGGAGCACTTCCTTGATCAGCTCGCGGAGCTTCGCCTTGGCCTGCTCCAACGCACGGCCCCCTTCGACGGTGGCCCGGTAATACTTCCGTTGCTTCCCGCCCACGACCACGGTGTGGGACGTGAGGTAGCCCGCCTCTTCGAGCCTCTGGAGCATCGGGTAGAGGGTGCCAGGCCCGACGTCGTAGCCGTGCCGGCGGAGTTCCACCATCATCTCGACGCCGAAGACGTCCTCGCTGGTCGCGTGATAGAGGATGTGCATCCGCACAAACCCGCCGTTCACACTCCGGACAGTCTCATCGCGGCGGCGCCGATCGCTGGCCCGTCCGGACCCAGATCGGGCTCGCCCAGGCGAGCTGGCCGTCGTCCTGGACGGCGCGGACGTAGTACCAGCTCAGGCCCGCGGGCGCGCGTCTCGTTGTCGGTCCACGCGAAGGCGACGCGGGGCGTGTTCGGCTCGGTCGAGTAGACGTAGACGAAGTCCTTGATGACGTCGACCCGCGCGATCGGCCGCGGTGCCGTGGACCATGACCTTGAGCGTGACCGGGCCCGTCGGCGGCGAACTCGTCGCCCATCAGGTGGTCGCCGCTGCGGACGTCCAGGACGATGTTGTCGGTCGCGCCGTAGCAGTGGCGGCGTCGGAAGGCGTCGAGGATCGCGCTCGCGGGTGCGCCTCCTCGGCGAGGGCGACGGCGTAGCTGATGTGCGTCGAGATGTGGTCGCTCGACGCCTGGAAGCCCAGCCGGTACTGCATCGCCAGTGCGTTCCAGACCATCCCGAGCGGCTTCCAGCCGCCGATCGCCTCGCCGGGCCGCCGCGCGACTCGCGGCGCGCCGAGGTGCTCGTAGGAGTTGCGGTGCCCCTGGTAGATCTCGACGATCGGCTCGTACGTCGGGTTCGACGTCGCGCCAGTCGGTCCCCATGCCGGTGGCCGAGGTGTGCGAGGCGCAGATGCCGCCGAGCTCCTTCAGGTAGTCGTAGAGCATCGGCGTGTCGGCGTCGACGACGCCCGTCCTTGTCCGACCAGGCGCGGCAGGGTCCGGACGCCGCGCTTCGGGAACATCACGTTGCGGTGCCCGTGCGGGATAGCTCGACGCTCCGCTCGTAGGTGAACATGGGTGACGAAGCGCGGGGGCTGTGGTAGAGGTCGGTGGTCTTCTGGACGAGCCACCAGGTGTATTCCTTGCCGCCGCCGTTGTCGTGGTCGCCGTTGCCCATCCAGTCGAAGCCGGCGGCGTCGATGGCGTAGCGCCACATGTCCTCGAGCGCGCCGTCGCTGCCGCCGTCCATGGAGATCTCGGTGTGCCGGTGGAAGTCGCCCCGGAGGAGTCGGTAGGTCTTGCCGCCCGCCGTCGACGCGGTAGGCCCGCATCCGGGCGACGTCGGCCGGCTCGTCGGATGGACCGGCGGGGCCGCGGCCTCGGCCCGCGTCGGCGCCTCCCGCGCCTCGGCCGCACCGGCGTCGGTCCCCGCGGGGACGGGTACTGCGGCGAGGAAGAGGTCGTTGTTGGACAACGCCCGGCGGCGTCCCCGCCTGCGGTTGATATCGGGCCTGGAGCTCGGGCGTCAGGTCGACCTCGCGGTGCATCCGGCCGTCGGACGAGTAGGCGACGAGCAGCGGCCCGTCGCCGCGCGGCGACCAGGGCCGGGCGGTTGTCGAGCAGGCCGTCGCTCCGGGGCAGCGGCGTCGGCGGCCCCCAGCGTCGGGCCGGCGAGCGACGGTGACGAATTCGACCCAGACCCCACCCACGACCTGCACGGACTTGTTGCCCCAGACGGCCTCCTGGCGGTGGCGGAACGCCAGCCAGACGCGCCCGCGGCGGATCGACCGCGATCCGAGGGAAGCTGTTCATGGCCCGGAGCGGCGTTGGTGCGGCTGCCACAGGGTCGGGGGCGTCGAGCACCGACGTCCGTCGACGCACTGCACGCGCACGGCGGCTTGCCGGTAGAGGGTCGAGCCCTTGCCGTCGACGAGGTTCTCGGCGTCCTTGCCCCAGTTCTCGGTCCGCTCCTCGTAGGCGACCCACGCCCGCCCGCGCGGGTCGATCGCCAGGCTCGGACGGGCCTCGTAGCGGGGCGAGCTCGCCACGAGCACCGCCGGACCGGCGCGCCGCCGGCGCCGCAACGCCGCAGCGACGACGTCGTAGTTCCCGGCGCGGTACGTGTCGAAAGCGACGACGAACCCGCCCCGCGGGTCGACGGCGAGCGACGGCGACCAGTCGTTGACGTCCGGCTCGCTGACGACCTGGCTGCCGGCGCCGGCCTCGGCCTTGCCGAGCCGGATGTCGGCCTTGCCGTCGGTCCACGACTGCCAGGCCATCCAGACGGCGCCATCGCGGTCGACTGCCAGAGACGAGTCGGTGTCGGCGCCGGGGTCGGTCGGTGAGCCGGGCCTCGTCCGACCACGACCCGTCGGCGCCGTCGCAGCGGCGGGCGTAGAGGTCGAAGTTGCCGCCGCGGTTCTCCGACCAGACGACCACGGCACGCCCCCGGCCGTCGAGCGGCGACGGCCGGACGCCAGACGTCACGCCCTCCGCCGGTCACGTCGAGCGGCTCGCCGCGCCGTGCCGTCGACAACGCGAACGAGCTTGACCTGGTCGCCCCCGCCCGTCGGGGCGAACTCGGCGAAGTCCTTCGGCCGGGCGTCGAGCGCGGCGGTGTGCTCTCCGCCCAGCGGCGTGTGAACGACGTAGGCCACCCATGCCCCACCGTTCCCGTCCCCGACGGCGGCCGGGAAGTCCTCCTGCTCGGGCCCGGCGACGAGCGGAACGGCCGTCGCGACCCGCTGCGCCGAGGCGCGGCCGTCGAGGTACGGACGCACCTCGCCCCGCGCCAGGTCGGCGAGCCGGACCGAGAAGTTGCCCCGCTCGGTCTCGACGTCCAGGGTCGCGTCGTCGGGGGCCCTGAGCGAGACGACAACGCCGTTAGGCGTGACGATCGCCCCGGTCGACGTCGGCCCGGTCGCCTTCTTCTGCGCGGCGGCGCCGGCCGCCTTCTTGGCCGCCGCCTTGCGGATCGTGTGGCTCGTCGCCTCCCACGAGTCGCGCCCCGTGGTCATGTCGCCCTTGCGGAACCGCCAGCCCTCGACGCCGACGACTTCACCTCTGTCGACCTTGACCCGCCCGTTCCATCGCCGCGGCGCCTCGTCGCCGACGCCGAGCAGGATCCGGACGGACGTGACCGACGGGTCGAGCGCGGGCCCCGCCGCACCCTTCCTTTCCCCGCCGTCATTCTGGCTGACGACGGCCGATGCCCCGATCAGTCCCACGAGCGTCACAAGGGCGACGAGCGATCGCATGGCAAGGCTCCTCGACGGGGCATCTCTCTTCGAACAGGGAGGGGTCGGGACGACCGGCTCGGGCTCATGGCACGTCGGGGTCGTCGCCGGTCTCGACCGTCAGGCCGACCGCCGGCGGCGGCACCTGGACCGGCACCCCCTCGGGCGCGATGTAACTGGCCGGGGCCCCGAACCTCGCCGCCGGCTGAAGGCTCATGACCGTCGCAACGTCGGCGACGCGCCAGCCGTCGGCCGTCTTCTCGACGCGGTACGTCTGGCGCTCGTTGCGGTCGGGGTAGACGGTCTCGACCGCGACCCGCGCGGCGGCATCGCCGTCGGGCTCGGCGGCGAAGATGGCGTGGCTCTTGCGGGCCGCGGCCGCGCGCTTCAGGTCGTCGGCGAACGTCGACCGCCCCCGCCCTTCGACCTCGCGCTCGAGCCTCGCCATCAAGGGGCCGGTGAACGCCGCCAGGTAGGCCGCCACGTCCCCCTCCTGGCCGCTTCGAAGCAGACTCCGCACCGTCTCCTCCGCCGGGCTCGCCCCGATCTCGGTGCCTTGCGGTGCGGGCGTATCGATCTTGACGCCGGTCCGCGACCCCATGACGAGCATCGCCACCAGGATCAGCGCCGTCAGGATGCCCGCGACTATCGGTCTCATCGTTCCGACTCACACCGCCGATGGATGCCCCACGAAAGGGCCGCGCCGGCTCACTTCTCCCCGATGACGCTCAGGTCGACATCCCGCCCCGGCGCGACGACGACCTTGCGCGAGAACTTCGGCAGGAGCTCGGCGACCGCCTCGAGGTAGAGGCGTTGCCGGGCCGCGTAAGGGTTCTTGCGCGACCTCGGCGGCGAGCCTGGCGAAGCGGTCGGCCTCGCCCCGGGCCGTCTGCACGAGGAGTTCGTGGCGGGCCGCGGCGCGGTCGGCGGTCTCGCGGGCGAGGCCGCGGGCGTCGGCCAGGGCGCGGTCGTGGTACTCCTCGGCACGGGTCACGGCCTGTCGGCGGTCGCTCCGGGCCCGGGCCACGTCGGCGAACGCCGGCGCCACCAGGGCCGGCGGCGCGACCCGGACCAGGCGAACGGCCCGCACGGAGATGCCCAGGCCCTGTGCGTCGGCCCCCGCCTGGATCTCGCGCCGTATCCGCTCGGCGACCTCGGCGCGGCCCGCGGTCAACGCGTCGTCGATCGCCCGGCCCGCCAGGGCCGACGCCAGCGCCGACTCGCCCAGCGCCTCGATCGCCGCGTCGGCCGAGCGGGACGCGAACAGGTAATCGACCGGGCGGACCACACGGAACTGGATCTGCGCCTGCGCGGCCACCAGGTTCAGGTCGCCCGTGAGGAAGTCGTCGGCGACCGGGTCGGGCGACCGGCTGAGCGGAGCGGCGTCCGGACCCGCGCACGCCGACGGTCACCGTCCGCGCCTGCTCGCGGGCCACGCGGTCGACCCGGTCGAGGCCCCGGGGCAAGCCCCAGTGCAGCCCCGGCGCCCAGGGCTCGCCGACGACCGCGCCGAACCGGCGGACGACCCCGACCTCGTCCTGCTGGATCACCGTGAGTCCCGTGGCTAGGTAGCCGGCCAGCCCCGACCGCGACGACCGCCCACACGACGCGACGGACGCTCATGGTCGTCCCCCTTCGACCGGCGACGCGCTGACGCGCGACCCGACGCCCGACCGGGACGCGGGCGAGCCGGAAGGCGCGGCCACCGGCGAGCCGGCCGGGGGCGTTGATTCGGGGACGCCCTGCGGTAAGCAGCCTCAGGAACGGGCTGTCGGCCGAGAGGACGAGGGTTGTCCTGGCGTCGAGCGCGGCGCGGTAGGTCTCGAGCGTCTTGAGGAACTGGTAGAAGGCGGGGTCGGCGGCGTGCGCGTCGTTGGCGATCCGTGCGGCCTGGGCCTCGCCCTCGCCGACGAGCCGGGCGGCGTCGGCCTCGGCTTCGGCGAGGGTCCGGGCCCGCTCAAGGTCGGCGGCGCTGCGGATCGTCCGCGCCTGGCTCTCGCCCTCGGCCCGCGTCGCCGCCGCCACGCGCCTCCGCTCGCTGCGGATCTGCTCGAAGACGGCCGAGCGGACCTCCTCCGGGTAATTCAGCCGCCGCAGCCGGACGTCGACGACCTCCAGGCCGTATTCCTTGCTCGCCTGGTCGGCGATCCGGCCGGTGGCGCCCGTCATCATCGCGTCGAGCGCCGAGGCGTCGCCCACGCGGATCAGGTCCGTCAGGTCGTGCGCCGACCAGCTCCGCCGCGAGCACCGAGGCGGCCATGTCCTCGAGCCGGGCCGAGGCGTCGGGCAGGGTGCGGACGGAGCGGAGGAACCGCTCGACATCGGCGATCTTCCAGCTCACGTACCAGGCGACCTCCAGGTTCTTCTTGTCCTTCGTGAGCATCTCCCGCGGCGGCGGCGCGTCGAGCTGGAGCCGGCGGTCGAACCCACGCCGCGCTCTGCTAGGGCCACTTCCAGTGCAGCCCGGGCTCCTCGATCAGCCGGACCGGCCGGCCGAACTCGGTGACGTAGACCGTCTCCGTCTGGTCGACACGCGACGGCCGAGCAGCGCGACGGCCAGCGCGGCGAACAGGCCAACGGATGCGAGGGCGAGGCGGATTCGTTTTCTCATGAGATGTCCCGGCCCTTCAATCATCGGGCTCCATCAGGGCACGCGCGGGCATCGCCGGCGCCCCGGGCTTCGCTGGCCCGAGGCCCTCGACGTCGCCCAGCCAGACATGCCGCCGGCCGCCGGCCTTCGGGTCGAGGATGAGCTTGGGGCGGCCGGCGTAGGCGGCGGCGAAGGTGTCCCAAAGCAGGCGGAATTCGGTCAGGTCGGCCCGCGCGGCGTGGGCCGAGGCGCGGGCGAGGAAGGCGCGGCGGTCTCCCTCGGCGCGGCTCGCGAGCGGTGTGCCCGCGTGCTGTGGCGGCATCGCGCCTGGCCTGCGCCTCGGACCAGCCCGACCAGTGTTGTTCGGCGGAGTACGCCTCGGCCTCGTTGCGGTAGCGGGCCGCATCGGAGACGGCCGCGGAGACGTCGCGGTAGGCCGGCACGACCTCGCGCGGCGGGTGGGCGTCGGTCACACGGACCCGATCGACGGCGACGCCCAGCCCAGTCTCCGCCAGCCGTCGGCGGAGCCTCGCCTCGACGTCGGTCTCGAACCGACGCCGGCCCGCCGCCAGGATGTCTTCGAGCGGCGTCCGGCCGACCGCCTCGCGGAACGCCCCTTCGGCCGCCGCCCCGACCGACGCATCGACCGACGCCACCCCGAAGACGAGCGCCGCCGCCCCCTCCTCGGTCAGCCGGTACTCGACCACGCCGGCCAGCTCGACGAGGTTCTCGTCGCCGGTGAAGAACAGCGCCGACTCGTCGCGCGCGGCCCCATGCGTCGCGCTCCAGGCCACCGGCCCCCGCCCGCCGGCCGTCGGTGACGGCCCGACCCGCGCGAGGCGGACCGCGTCGGGCTCGACCTTCGTCACCCTCTCCACCGGCGCCGGCCATCGGACGTGAAGCCCCGGCCCCAACCGGGTCGGCACGAGACGGCCGAAACGCTGGAGCAGGCCGATCTCGCCCGGCCCGACGAGGGTGATGCCGGACGCCGCGTAGAGACCGACCGACGCCACCACCAACGTCCGCGTCAGGCCCCGCCAGTGGTTCCACGCCCAGTCGAACCCGGCCGACGGGCGGCACGAGCGGCAATACGTGAGCGACACGCCCCGAGGCGCGGACGACGCCCAACTGCCCCCATCGCTCGAATCCGAGCAGGCGGATCGCGTTGAGCAGGACGAGCAGCGAGCCGACCTGGTGCATGATCGCCGCGGCGACCGGGCCGAGGACTCGCAGGCCGGCCAGGACGACGGCCAGCCCGTTCAGCCCGAAGGCGAAGAGGAGGATGTTCTGGCGGATCACGCGCACCGTCTGCCGCGCCAGGCGGATCGCCTCGGGCAGCGGTTCGAGCGGGTCGCCCATCAGGACGACCGAGCCGGCCTCGGCGGCGATGTCGACGCCGACGCCGCCGAGCGCCAGGCCGACGTCGGCCGTCGCCAGCGCCGGGGCGTCGTTGATGCCGTCGCCGATCATCGCGACGACGCGCCCCTCGGCCTGCCGCCGCGCGATCCACTCGGCCTTCCCGGCCGGGGTCAGCTCGGCCTCGACCTGCTTGATGTGGACCTTCTTCGCCACGGCCCGCGCCGGGGCGGGGCGGTCGCCGGTCAGGATCGTCAGGTCCTTGAGGCCGAGATGTTTCAGGTCGTGGATGACGTCGTGCGCCTCGGCGCGGACCCGGTCGCGCGCCCCGATCGCCCCGACGATGCGCTCCGTCCATCGGCGACGAGCAGGGCCGTCTGGCCCGAGTCGTCGAGCGCCCTGCAGAGCCGACTCGACCTCGGCCGCGACCTCCAGCCCCTGCTCGCGGACGAGCCGCAGGTTGCCGACGAGGACACGGACGGCCGCCGCCGTCGCGGAGCATGGCCCGGACCCCCGCGCCGGGCTGGGCCTGGAAGTCGTCGACGTCGGCGAGCGTCGAGCCCGCGCGACCGCGCCTCGGCCACGAGCAGCGGCGCCAGGGGGTGCTCGCTCGGCTCGCTCGGCCGACGGCGGCGAGCCAGAGGACGCTCGTCGGCGTCCGCGCCGTCGAACGCGAGGACGTCGCCGATCTCGGGCCGCCCCTCGGTCAGCGTCCCGGTCTTGTCGAAGGCGAGCGCGTCGACCCGCGCCAGCCGCTCGAGCGCCGCCCCTCCCTTGACCAGGACCCCGCGCCGGGCCAGCCGCGCCGTCGCGGCGAGCACGGCCGCGGGCGTCGCCAGGATCAGGGCGCACGGGCAGGCGACCACCAGCACGGCCAGGGTCGGCATCAGGTCGATCGCCGGCGCCACGCCCGTCGCGACACCAGGCCACAGAGCCGGGCCGCGTTGGTGCCGAGGAAGACGACGGCCGCGGCCGTCGAGGACGGCCGGCAGGAACATCCGCGCGTAGCGGTCGGCCGTCCGCTCCAGCGGCGACTTGTTCCGCTGCGCCTCGGCCAGCAGGCGGATCACCTGGCCCAGCGTCGTCTCCGTCCCGACCTTCTCGGCCCGGACCTCCAGCCGGCCGAACTGGTTGACCGTGCCGGTGAAGACCGGGTCGCCCTCGCCCTTGTCGACCGGCAGGCCCTCGCCGGTCAGCACGCTCTGGTCGACGGCCGACCGCCCGGCGACGACCGTCCCGTCGGCCGCGATCCGCTCGCCGGGCCGGACGACCAGGCGGTCGCCCGACGCGCGAGCGCATCGGCCGCGATCTCGACCTCCTCGTCGCCCCGGATCACCCGCGCCGTTCTCGGCCGGTACTCCAGGAGCCCTCTGGATCGACCGCTGCGCCCGCTCGAAGGTGAACGCCTCCAGGCACTCGCCGACCAGCGCGATGAAGACGACCTCGGCCGCGACGAAGTACTCGCCCATCAGGCCAGCCGCGATGCACGCGACGGCCAGCGCGATGTCGGCGCCGACCCGTCCCTCGAGCAGAGCCGCCAGCGCCAGGTAGACCACCCGCCCGCCGCCGATCACCGCCGCGATCAGCGAGAGCGAGACGCCGAACGGCCTCCGGTACGCCTCGATCCCCGCGAGGCCCAGCGCCAGGTCGAGACCGAGCAACAGCCCCACGACCACCGTCGTCGCCACGAGCGCCCGCAGCTCGGCCGCGTGGTCGTGATCGCGATGGCGGTCGTGGTGGTGATCGTGGTGGTGATGGTCGTAGGTGTAGCCCGCGGCCATCAACCCCGGCTGGAATTCCCGGTGCACGTCGGGGCGTCCCTCACTCCTCGTACGTCACCCAGATCGGCGAACCCCACGCGAGGTTGCCGTCGGTCTGCTCGACGCGGACGTAATAGTAGTGCGACTCGCCCGGCTTCGCGTCGTCGTCGGTGTAGCGGAAGGTCACGTCGCGGGCGTTCGGCTCGGTGGAAAGGACGTACTTGTTGTCGCGGATGACGTGGAGCCTCGCCACCGGGGCGGTCCCCTTGACGACGACCTCGAAGGCCGGGCCTCTCCTGTCGTGGCGAACGCGTCGCCCATGAGGTGGTCGCCCGAGCGGACGTCGAGCAGGATGTTGTCGGTCGCCGCGTAGCAATGACGCTTCTTGAAGGCGTCGATCAGGGCCGGGCGCGAGGTGTCCTCGGCGTAGAGGATCGCGTAGCTCAGGTGGGTGCTGACGTGGTCGCTGCTGCTCTCGAACCCGAGATGGTAGCCCTTCTCGAGCGCGTTCCAGACGAAGCCCGTCGGGCTGGTAGCCGCCGATCTGCGTCGCCTCGGTGGCGGACCTCGGGGCGCCCGAGGTGCTCGTAGTTGTGGCGGTGCCCCTGGTAGATCTCCACCACGGGCTCGACCTCCGGGTCGTTGTCGCGCCAGTCGGTCCCCATGTCGGTGGCCGAGGTGTGCGAGGCGCAGATCCCGCCGAAGTGCTTCAGGTAGGCGTAGAGCAGCTTCGTGTCGGGCGTGCCCGCCCTCGAGCGTTCCCGGCAGGCCGCCGCGCGGCAGCGGCCGGATGCCGCGCCTCGGCATCATCACGTTGCGGTGGCCGTTGGGATACACAACGCTCCGCTCGTAGGTCTGCGCCGCGACGAACCTGGGCGGGTTGAGGTGCAAGTCGGTCATTCTTCTGGATGATCCACCACATGTACTCGAATCCGAACCCGTTGTCGTGGTCGCCGTTGCCCATCCAGTCGTGGTCCGCGGCGTCGAGCGCGTACCGCCAGGTGTCCTCGAGCAGACCGTCCTGGTCGCTGTGCGAGCTGATCTCGGTGTGGCGGTGGAACTCCCCGCGCAGGGGCCGCAGGGTCTTCCCGCCGATCGCGACACGGTAGTCGCGGATCGTCCTGATGTCGGACGCTTCCTCCGGGTGGACTGCGGCGAGCGTCGGCGCGGGGGCGGGCGGGTCGTCGGCGAGCCTCGGGGTGGTCGACGCGGCCGACGTCGCCGCGAGCCGCACGGCGTAGAGGTCGTCCTCGACGCGCGTGTTGGCGTTCTGCCGGTGGTCGGTGCTGTAGACGGCCAGCAGGTCGTCGCCGACGGCTGCAAGGGCGGGCCGGTTGTCGATGAGGTTCGCCGAGCTGGCGAGCGTCTGCGGCGCCGACCAGGACTCGCCGTCTGAATGCCAGGGCCGACCCGACCCAGACCTCGCCCTGACCGCCGGGTAGGGGGTGGTGCCGCACGAGCATCCAGAGCGTCCCGTCGCCGCCGGATGCGAGCCGGGGGACGCTCTTGTTCCGGTCGGCAATCGCGCCGAACCTCGGCTCGGCGCCCGGCGCGGCGGCGAGCAGCCGGCCGCCGTCGAGGCACTTCAGCCGGACCGTCCGGTTGACGTAGAGGGCGAACCCCGAGTTCTTCGCCAAGCCGACGTTCTTGACGCTGCCCGCGTGAGCGTAATCCTTGCCCCACTGCTCGTCGCCCTCCTCGTAGGCCACCCAGACCCGGTTCCCCCTGTCGACCGCGAGGCTCGGCCGCGCCTCGAAACGGGACGACGAGGCGACGGCGACCGGCGGCCCCGCGCGGGCGACGTCGCGGATCATCACGTCGAAGTTCCCCTTGTCGTACGTGTCCCAGGCGACGAACACGCCCCCGTGGCCGTCGGCGGCGATGGCGGGGCCCCAGTCGTCGGCCGGGCTGGCGGAGACGACCGACGCCCCGGGATGAGGCAGCTCCGGCCGCTCGGGGAGCGCGAGCGCGAGGACCTCGTAGTTGTCGCGGCGGAACGCCTGCCAGGCCAGCCAGACGCGGCCCTTCGCGTCCGTCGTGGCGACGACGTGGAAGTCCGAACCCTTCTCGGCGGTGACTTGCTTCGGTTCAGACCACGACCCCGAGGCCGCGCCGGGGCCGAGTGGGGTGTAGACCCGATGGAAGATCTCCCAGTCGCCGTCGACCTGCTGCGCCCAGGCGACCCAAACCCTTCCCGCGCCGTCGACCGCGACGGCCGGCCGCCAGACGTCGAGCCCGGTCTCCGTCACGTCCACGCCGGGTGACCAGGTGGTCCCGTCGAAGGCACGGAGCCGAATGCGATCGCCGTGCTTCGTGGGGACGAGCGAGTCGAACTCCTTCCTCGACCCGGCCTTGGTCAGGTGGGGGACCTCGGGCGTGTACTCGACGTAGGCGAGCCAGACGGTGCCGTCCGGCGCGCGGGCGGCGGACGGGAAGTCGTCCTCGGTCCCGCGGCCGGTCAGGCGGACGGCGGCCTCCTCGCGCTCGGCGGCCGCCCGGCCGTCGAGGAACATGGTCCGCTCGCCCCGCGTCAGGTCCGCCGGCCTGAAGGAGAAGGTTCCCTCCCCCGTGCGGACGGTGACCGTGGCCGTCTCGGGGGCGTCGAGGTTGGCGCGGACCACGGACGGGGCCGGCGCGGCATTGGCCTTCTGCTGCGCTTTCTTCTTGTTGGCCGCGGCTTTCTTCTTGTTGGTCGCGGCCTGCTTCTTGGCCTCGACGCGGAACCGGCCGCCCTCGATCGCGGCGTCGACGGCGGCAGGCGCGACCTCGAGGCCGAGCACGCGCCCCTCGGAGACGGTGACCTCGCCGTCCCAGGCGGTCCGCCGCGCGTCCCCCAGGCCGAGCGTGATCGCCAGGCCGATCAGCCCGCGCGGCATCGCGACCGAAGCACCTCGCGCAGGACCCGACCCGACCCCGACCGTCGCGGGGGCGGCCTGGTCCTGCTCGTGCGATGCGCTCGACACGACCTCTACCACCGCCAGCCCCAGCGCCGCCGCGAGGGCTGTCGCGGCCCGGGCACTCCGCGACCGGATAGCCATGATCGAGACCCCTTCGTCATGACTCGACCCGTCATCACCTGTGCGAATAACGGGTCACAATAACCGGCCCTCGCGGCCGGAGCAAACTTCTTATCGGCAGCCGGGGCTGGTAGTCTCTCGGAGTGCGCAGGCCCGGCCCCGACGGGAGCGCGGACGAGCACGTGCCCCGAGTCGTCGGTGGAGATCGTCGGCCACTCGGTCGGCGGGATCACCTACCGGCACTACGCCCGCAGAGCGCCCCTGGCGTTCAGGGTGATCATGACGCTACCGCAGCCGACGGCGTTCCAGGCGTTGGTGAGGGGCAGCGGCAGCGCGTGCCCGTGCTACCGGCGTCGATTCGCCGACGCCGGCTGAACCGGTCGACCATACCGAAGCTAGTTACGTCCACGCAGAGGTCGTGAGGTTGCGCGAGAAAGGGCTTGGGCCACGGCCGACCTGTCGCGAGGGTCCTGGATTGCCTGAGCCGATCGCGAAGATACGGAGCGCCTTCGTCGATGGACGGCCCGATTAAAACGGCGCAGTGCGGGGATCCCGCCGAACTGACGACGCATGAGCCGAGGCCGCCATCGTGACAACGATCGCATTCGCTCTTTCCCGATGATGAAGGATGAATCGACTCCGGGTATCCTTGGAAAGGCTCCCCCCCCCGTCGACGCGCCGGTTGCATCGACGGATCGGGAGTTATCGTAGAATTGCGATCGCCCTATCGGCGGACCCGCTTGCACACGACGCCCGTCAGCCTGCTGGAGCAGTTGCGCCGACCCGGGGATCAGGCCTCTTGGGTGCGGTTCGTCCGCCTCTATTACCCGCTGATCTACGACTGGGCGCGGCGTGCGGGGGCCCGTCCGGAGGACGCGGCCGACCTCGTCCAGGACGTGCTGACGGTCCTCATCCGCAAGACTGCCGGAGTTCGAGTACGACTCGTCGAAGACCTTCCGCGGCTGGCTGCGCACGGTCACGCTCAACGCCTGGCGGCGGCAGCGCCGCACGCCGCGCCTTCCCGATCGAGGCGATCGACCTCAGGTGAGGTCGACGGGGAGGACGACCCGCCGGGCCGCTGGTTCGAGGAGGACGAGTACCGGCGGTTGCTGGCCTTCCGCGCCCTCCAGGTGATGAAGGCCGATTTCCAGCCGGCCACCTGGCGCGCCTGCTGGGAGAACGTCGTCGAAGGCCGGCCGGCCGCCGAGGTCGCGTGCGAGCTGGGTATCACCGTCAACGCGGTCTACCTGGCCAAGTCGCGGGTCCTCCGCCGCCTCCACCAGGAGCTGGACGGGTTCCTGGACTGACGACCGCCGTCGGGATTCGCGGATTTTCGCGACAGGTCGGCCGGCCCGCGCGCCTAATACCTCCTTCGAGGCGACGGGAGATCGTGCCACGATGGCCGCCCCCCCTCCATCGTCAGATCCCTGGGATCGGGACGCGGACCGGCGCGAGGATCGGCGCCGGGGCCGACACACCCTGTCGATCGAAGGAGACCGCAGCGATGAGGAAGCAGCACGTTCGATGGGCGACCTCTGAGACGTCCCCCGGTAACGCCCGCCGGGGTCGGCGGTGGTCGCAGTGGGCTGGCCTGGCGCTGGCCTGGGCCTTGTCGGTCACGTGGTCCGGCGACGCCCGCGCCGGATTTCTCGTCTCCAACATCGCCGACCTTAGCAACGGTACGGTGAGCCAGGTAGGCGACGGCGGCGGCACGGCGACCCCGTTCGCCACACGGGTTCAGCAACCCGTTCGGCCTGGCGCTGGACACCGCCGGCAACCTCTACGTCAGCAACCAGGGCAACAACACGATCAGCGTTGTGGGGCCCGGCGGCGGCGGCGGCGACTCTGTTCGCCACCGGGTTCAGCAACCCATCCGGCCTGGCGTTCGACCACGCCGGCAACCTTTACGTCGCCAACTCCAACACCAACTCGGTGATCGAGGTGACGCCCGGCGGCGTGGAGACCACGTTCGCCACCGGGTTCTGCGCCCCGCAGGGCATCGTGTTCGACTCGGCCGGCAACCTCTACGCCGCCAACGGCCTTGGTGGCACGATCAGCAAGGTGGGGCCCGGCGGCGGCGTGGCGACCACGTTCGCCACCGGGTTCTACTCCGCCCTGTTCGGCCTGGCGATCGACGGCGCCGGCAACCTCTACGCCCGCGACGGCACCTTCACGATAGGCAAGGTGGGTCCCGGCGGCGGCGTGGCGACCACGTTCGCCTCCGGGTTCAGCGCCCCGGATGGCCTGACGTTCGACTCGGCCGGCAACCTCTACGTCGTCAACGCCGGCGACACCACGGTGAAAATGGTGGGTCCCGGCGGCGGCGTGGCGACCACGTTCGCCACCGGGTTACGACGCCCCGAGGGCCATCCTCTTCGTCCCCGATCGTCGGCGGTCCCCGAGCCGACGTCGGCGGCGCTGATGGGCGTCGGCATCGCGGTCGCCGCGGGCGCGGCATGGCGGAGGCGCCGGGCGGGCCCGAGGCGCCGAGGGATGACAGACGGGGGCGGCCGCCCCGCCGTCGGTGACGCCCGACGATCGCCAGGGCTCCCGAATCGAGAGCGATGCGGTCCCGTCACCCCCGGCCGGCGGGGCGGGGGTGATTTCCGAGCCCGGTCGGATCGATTAGATTGGATCGCAGGCTAGCTCGGGAGGATCTGCGGGAGAGGACGATCATGGTCGCCACGGCCCGATGTCCCGATCGCTCGCAACTGGAGCGATTCCTCCGCGCCGACCTCCCCGACGAGGACGCCTCGGGGATCGAATCCCACCTGGAGTCGTGCGACTCCTGTGCCTCGTCGATCCACGAGATTTCGTCCGAAGATCCCTTGATGAAGGGCCTCCGGGGCGGGCCGCCCGGACCGACCGAGCGGCAGGTCGACACCCTGGCGGAGCGATTCTGCCGGGGCCTGCCGGGGCTGCTCGCCCCGGGGCGGGCACTCGAGACGACGGATCTCGATCCGGATCCCGCCGACCCGGACGGCCCCGGGGCGGGGATGACCGAGGAGGTCTTCGACTTCCTCGCCCCGGCCGAGGGGCCCGGGGAGATCGGGCGGCTCGGGCCGTATCGCGTCACGGGGCCGATCGGCGCGGGGGGGATGGGGATCGTCTTCCGGGCCGAGGACCCGCTCCTGAGGAGGCCGGTCGCCCTGAAGGTGATGAAGCGGTCGCTCTCGGCCGGAGCGGAGGCGCGGCGGCGGTTCCTCCGCGAGGCCCAGGCCGTCGCCGCGCTCGACCACGACCACGTCGTCGCGATCTATCAGGCGGGCGAGGATCGCGGGGTCCTCTTCCTGGCGATGCCGCTGCTCCGGGGCGAGACCCTCGCCGACCGGCTCCGCCGCGAAGGGAGCACTGCCCCTGGCCGAGGCCCTCCGGGTCGCCCGCGAGGTCGCCGAGGGGCTGGACGTCGCGCATCGCCGCGGGCTGGTCCACCGCGACATCAAGCCGGCGAACCTCTGGCTCGAAGGAGACCGCGGCCGGGTGAAGATCCTCGACTTCGGCCTGTCGAGGAGCCTGGAGCCGGAGGCCGACCGGAGCCAGTCGGGCCAGATCGCCGGCACGCCGCACTACATGAGCCCCGAGCAGGCAAGGGGCGGCCCGATCACGCCGCTCTGCGACCTCTTCAGCCTCGGTTGCGTCCTCTATCACATGACCACGGGACGAGTTCCCTTCGACGGCCCCGACACGCTCGCGGTCCTCACGGCGCTGGCCGTGGCGACGCCCGAGCCGCCCGATCGGCTCAACCCGGGGCTGCCACCGGTCGCCTCCGCGCTCATCACGATCGCTGCTGGCCCGCGACCCCTCGGCGTCGTCCCGGTTCGGCCCGCGCCGTGGTCGAGGCGATCGAGGCCATCGAGCGGTCGCCGAGCCCGGCCCCCGCGCCGCGACGGCGACTGACCCCGATCGGCCTGGCCCTCCTGGTCGTCCTGGGGCTCGCCGGGGCGGGTGCCGCCTTCGGCCCGCAGGTCGTCCGCATCCTCACCGATCAGGGGCAGCTCGTCATCGAGACGTCCGACCCCGAGGTCCGAGTCGAGGTCAAGCGCGGCGGGCGGTTGGTGACGAATCGTCGACCCCGCCTCGGGCCGCCAGGTCGACCTCCATGCCGGGGAATACGACCTCGAACTCTCCGAGGGGAAGGACGGCCTCCGGCTCTCGACCCGCCGATTCGTACTGGCGAGGGGGGGCGAGAGGTCGTCCGCGTGACGATGGAGCCGATCGCCCGCCGCGCCTCCCGCGAAGGAAACGCACGCCGCGCCGCCCGTCGCCGCCGCTCGACCCGCCGGAGATCGACCGCCTGACGGCCCGACTCCTCGACCGGCCGGACGACCCGGCCGCCCTCCAGGCGAGGGCCGTCGCCTACGCGAAGGCCGGCGACACGGACCGCGCCATCGCCGACTGGGACCGCGCGATCTCCATCGAGCCGACCGGGTCCCGGCTCCAGGCCCGGGGCTGGGCCCATTTCCAGAGGCGCGACACCGACCGGGCCCTGGCCGACTTCTGCGAGGCGATCCGGCTCGACCCGCGATCGGCCGGGGCGTACCGAGGCCGCGGTCGGGTCTTCCTCGACCGCCGCGAGTTCGACCGCGCCCGGGCCGACTTCGACGAGGCGATCCGCCTCGATCCGGGAGATGCCGCCGCGTACGAAGGTCCGGGCCCACACCCGGCAGGCGACCGGCGACCATCTCGGCGCGATCCCGACTGCGATTCCGCCCTCCGGCTCGACCCCGCACCTGACGGATGCCTACTCCATCCGCGGCGCGGCCCTCACCTCGCTGGGCGAGTGGGACCGGGGCCGCGTCGACCTGGACGAGTTCATCCGCCGCGTCCCGCGCGAGCCCTGGTCCCATTTCCATCGCGCCTCGAGCCGCCAGATCCTCGGGCGATCTCGACGGGGCGGTGGCCGACTTCGACCTGGCGATCGAGCTCGACCCGGGAAACGTCCCTCTTCTACGGCCAGCGTGGGCTGGCCCTGGCGTTCGGCACGACCCCGGGCGGGCCCTGGCGGATGTCGAGCGGGCCCTCCGGTCCAGTCCCGACGACAAGGAGTATCCTCCGCCTCCGGGGCTGGATCCGGGCCCAACTGGGCGACTATGACGGGTCGTTGGCCGACTACCATCGGGCCTTCGAAGGTCGACCCCTGGACGCGATCAAGCTGGCCGACCGGGCGTCCGTCGCGGCAATGGCGGGCCATCACAAGGATGCGGAGACGGACTTCGAAGCGGCCCTGCGACTGGACCCGTCGAGCCCCTGGATCCGCGCCCGGCGTGCCCGGTACCTCCACGCCGCGCGGGGCGATCACCAGCGGGCGGTCGCCGACTGCGACGAGGCGCTCCGGCTCAAGCCGGGGCACGCCGAAGCGTCCCTGTATCGGGGCCTCTCGTCGGTGGCCCTGGACGACTTCCGCGGCGCCGTCGCCGACTTCGACCGGGCCCTAGACCCGCACCAGGCCCGCGCGATCACGTTCCTCGGCCCGATCTCCTCCCACTACCCCGAGCTGTACCGCGCCCGGTCCGAGGCCCATCGACGGCTCGGCGACCTCGACGGTGCCTGGCCGACCTCGACGCGGCTCTCGGGCTCAACCCGGACGACGCCGAGGCCCGGGTCCGCCGCGGGCGCGTTCACGCCGCCCGGCGCGACTTCGCCCGAGCGATCGCCGACTTCGACCGGGCGATCGCCCTCGGTCGCCGCGATCCCGGACCTCTACCGGAACCGCGGCGACGCTGTTGGCCGACTCTCCGAGCCCGCCGGGAGGTGAATCCCCAGCCCTGTCCCGTCCACCACGACCGGGATGGATTGTCATATCCCATATTCCCAGTTCAATCGACGTGGTTCGATTAGCTGCCAATGACGCGCCCTGTCTATCCCTCAAGAAGGGCGAGACCCCCACCAACTCCGAGAGGTCGCAGCCTGTCCCCCGGCCGGCGACGTACTTCCCGGCCAGGTCGTCGAGGTTGCTCGCCTAGAGCATCCCGAAGCCGTCGCGGAGCCTGCGGAGCGGGTACGATCGGGCGGAACCGGCCCTGCGCGTCAGAGGTCGCGAGTGCATCGGCGTCCCGGCGCAGGCCCGGCGGCGTAAAACCGGAGACCCACACCTCGGCCCGCGCGACGCGCTGTCGCTTCGCGTCGACTACTCGCCCCGCGACCGCCAAAGGCCCTGTGGCCGCGGCCCGCGGAAGCATCGCGAGCGGCCACGGCGCAAGACGCATCGGTCGGGCTTCGTCTTCTGACAGTACAGGACGCCATTGCAATCTGACGTTCGTCCGAATCATCGCCGGGAGGGGCCGCCGAGTCATGCGGCTTTTCGGATGGGCTTGCGCGCGCCGGTCCGCTGCTGGAGCAACTTCGGCCGACTATACCGAAGCGCGCATGGCTCGTATGCCGGGCTCCAGCCGACCTTGGCGCGGGGCGTGAAAGTTCCTCGGAGTCCACCCTGGACAGTCCGATGAACCGATCACTTCAGCGACCGACGCGGACCTCGAATGCGCAGAGGCGACGCCTTGGCGGCCGAAGTGATCGCGGACCGCGGGCGCCTGCCTGTCGCGCCGGCGAGGGGGCCGGGCGTGATCTCCATGAAGCACGCGTCGGCGTTCATCGCGGCGGAAGCGGGGAGGCCTCATCGCGCAACAGGTGGAGGTGACGTCGGGGGGTTCGGATTGCCGGCATGGATGGGATCACTGACGCAGCCGGTGCGCAGCGATCCACGACGGAGGCTGGTTGCCATCGGCCGGTGGGACCCCGAATTCCGTGCCGCGACGCTAGTCTCGGGTGAAATGAACCGGCCACGCGATTTTTTTCGCAACTTGTTCCGCCGGATTGCGTGGTTCGGAGTAGGCGAGGAGATATTCTCGCCCTCATCCCGGACCGCGGCCCTCGCCCCGAGGGGGACCGGTCCCTCACACTCGGCGGGAGGCTGCAATGAGGGCCATAGTAAGGCGATTCGGACCCACCATGACGCTCCTGGGGATCATGGTTCTCGGGGTGGCGCGGGCCGAGGCGGGGTTCCTCGGCCTGACCGTCCACGGCGAGTACCTCTTCCCGGACGGCGCGACGGTATATCAGGATCTCGGGAACCAGATCATCACCCCCGGCTTCACGTTCGACTTCAGCGCCGCGGCCGTCCTGGTGCACGTGGATGACGATTCGATCGTGACCGATTACGGCGGGACCGCCTTCTCTGCGGCCTACAACGGCGTCCGCCTGACGGTCGTCGGCCCCGATCCCGGGATTACCGCGGTCAACATCGACCCGACGAGCATCGCCGGTTTCGACCCGTCCCGCCTGTCGTTCACCAGCAATTCGGTCGCGGAAAACTACCAGGGCCTGTTCGGTACGGGCGCCTCCAGCATCATCCTCCATGTGCAATTCCCCGGCTCATCAGTACCCGAACCCCCCGGCCTCGCGATGACGGCCTTGGGCCTGGTCCTCGTTGCGGGCTGGGCCCGACTCCGTCGGGCGGGGACGTCCCCTACCGGGGCCGCGTGCCCTCTGGGTCTGGTGATGTGACCATCGCCGAGGGCCTCCTTCATCGCCCGGAGGTCTCACCGACGGCCGACGACGGCGGGCTGGACAGGCGCAGCGGCCCGTCGCGGGGGCGTTGCCGGCCGGCTCGAGGATCTGGACGGACGGGAAAAGAGCCACGGGGCTTGGACGACGCAAGAGGGCGTGCGATGGTGCCAACGATGCCGCGGCGATACAGATCACGCCGCGAGACCCGCCCGCCATGTCGTGCCCTCGGGTCGCGCTCACGACAACCCTCGGGGCAGTCGGGTTCCTGAAGGTGCAGGTCAAGGGCGGTGGTGACCGGTCCCATGGGCCCACGAGTGTGGACCAAGATCAGCTCCTTCCGGCGGTCCGTGAAAGCGGCCCCAGCTCGTGTCAGGAACTGTTGCTCGGCGGGGGCGGCCGGGCCGGGAACATCTCATTTCGAACCCGTCACGCGGCGCCGGTTTCGTCTAGAATGACCCCGCTGGGCCGTCCTTGGGCAACCCGTTCGTGCGGGTTGTGCTGTCCGGAATAGGGGAGGAATCCCCCGTGGTTCCCGAATGCCCGGACACCGAGACTCTAATTGAGCAAGCCCGCACCGGAGACGATGCGGCGCGACAGCGGCTCTTGGCGCGTCACCGGGACAAACTCGGTCGCATGGTCGCCATCCGACTCGACCGCCGCGTCGCGCGGCGGGTCGATCCGTCCGACGTGGTCCAGGATATCCTGTTCGACGCCAGTCGAAAGCTCGACGACTTCCTGGCGGAACGCCCGCTTCCGTTCTACGCCTGGCTCCGTCAATTTGCCTGGGTTCGGCTGGTTGATCTCCACCGTCGCCATGTCCAGTCGCAGCGGCGGAGCGTCGCCCGCGAGGAGCCCTGGGAGCTTGCCCTGCCGGATGAGTCGGGGATCCTGCTCGTGCGCCGCCTGCTCGACAGCGCGACCAGCCCGAGCGGCCGCCTGCTGCGGCGGGAGCAGCACGAGGAGTTGAAGGCGACCCTGGCGGAACTGCCGGCGCGCGATCGCGAGGTGCTGGTGATGCGCCACCTGGAACAGTTGGAAATTGGCGAGATCGCGGCGGTGCTGGGGATCGGCGACGGCGCGGTGAAATCCCGGCTGCTCCGCGCCCTGCTCCGATTGCGGCGGCTCCTGGAGGGCGGGTCATGATCGATCCGGCGTGCCGCCGGGACCCCACCGATTCGCTCGATGCGATCCTGGCCGAGGTTGCGGAGGACCTTACCCGCCAACTCCAGGCCGGCGTCGTGTCGGACCCGGAGCCCTACGTCGCTCGATACCCGCAGCACGCCGAGGCGATTCGCCGACTCCTGCCGGACCTCGAGCGGTTGGCCGACCTGGGGCGCTCGGCCTTGCCGAAGCTCGCCGGGACCGCGCCCCCCGCGGTTGCCGATCCCGGCCTCGCGCCGGCGCTGCTGGGCGATTACCGCATCCTGCGCGAGGTGGGCCGGGGCGGCATGGGGGTGGTGTATGAGGCGGAGCAGGTCTCGCTGGGCCGCCGCGTGGCGCTGAAGGTCCTGCCGGACCACCGTGTCGATCCCCAGAGGATCCGACGGTTCGAGCGCGAGGCCCGTGCGGCCGGTCGGCTCCACCATACGAACATCGTGCCGGTCTTCGGCGTCGGGCAGGAGAACGGCACCCATTACTACGTCATGCAGTACATCGAAGGGCAGCCGCTGGATAAGATCCTCCAGCTGCTGCGCCGTATGCACGACGGCAACGATCGCAGCCGCGCCTCCACACACGAGCCCCGAGCGCCCGTCGTGAGCCGGTCGATGGCGGCGGCGACGGAGGTGGCCCTTTCGCTCTGGGCCGAACGGTTCCCCGAACGGACCGTCGGCGGCGAAGCGGGCGGCGCCGACGCGTCGGCCTCGGCGTCCGGAGTCGGGTCCGCCCCCGCCCAGTTGAACTTGCGTCTCGGCGCGACGACGCCGGAGGGCAGCTCGGCCCGCCGCTCGTACGTCCGCAACGTCGTACGCATCGGGATCCAGATCGCCCAGGCCCTCGAATACGCCGCCGGCCGGGGCGTCATCCACCGCGATATCAAGCCCTCGAACCTGCTGCTGGACCATCGGGGCACGGTCTGGGTCGCGGACTTCGGCCTGGCCAAGGTGGTCGGCCAGGAGAGCCTGACCGACACCGGTGACCTCCTGGGCACGCTTCGTTACCTGGCGCCCGAGCGGCTACGCGGCCAGGTCGATCAGCGGAGCGACCTCTACTCGCTCGGGTTGACCCTGTACGAATTGCTAGCTCTCCGACCCGCTTTCGGCGAGACCGACCGCGGGGCCCTCATCCAGCAGTTGACCCGATCGGAGCCCCCGCGGCTGGAGCGCCTCGACCCGGCCGTGCCGCGTGACCTGGCGACGATCGTGCACCAGGCCATCGCGCGGGAACCGGCAGACCGCTACCAGACCGCGGCCACGTTGGCGTCGGACCTGAACCGGTTCCTGGAGGACCGGCCGATCGCGGCGCGGCGGCTCGGGCCGCTCGGCGTGGCCTGGAGGTGGTGCCGGCGAAACCCCGCGGTCGCCAGCCTGCTCTGGTTGTTGGGGCTGTTGCTGGTCGGTGGTACGATCGGCTCGTCGGTGGCCGCTTACCATTACAATCGGCTGGCCCGGTCCGAGCGCGCGGTGCGCCAGGCGACGCACGTGGCCCTCCGGGTGGCGGACCGCCATGCCACCGAGGCCCAGGAGGTGATCGGGTTCTTCATCGACGATATGATCGGCGCCGCGACACCGGAGAAGAAGCTGGGCCGGCCCGTCTCCGTCGACGAGGTCCTGGCCCGCGCCGATCGGGCGATCGAGGGCAAGTTCCCGGGTCAGCCCCTGGTCGAGGCCTCGATCCGCCGCACGCTCGGCATCGCCGATCAGAAGATCGGCCGTTTAGATCAAGCCGAGCGTCACCTCTCCCGCGCCCGCGACCTTCGCGGTGCGCTCCTGGGCCCGGAGCACCCCGAGACGCTGGCCCTTTCGAGCGATCTCGCCGTGGTCCTTCGCGACGCGGGACGGTGGGAGGAAGCCCGGGGCTTGTTCGAGCGCGTGGGGGAATCGCGACAGCGGGTGCTCGGCCCCGAGCACCCCGACACTCTGGACTCCCTGGGCTTCCGCGCACTGCTGGCGCGGGACCGGGACGACCAGGAGCAGGCCCGTCGTCTCTTCGGCGAGCTGCTGGAGGTTCGCCGGCGGGTGCTGGGACCGGATCACCCCAGCACCCTCGGCACCATGAATAACCTGGCGTTCGTGCTCCGGTACCTGGGGAAGCACGATCAGGCCGGGCCCCTGATCGATCAGGTGCTCGAAGCCCAGACGCGTATCCTGGGCCCCGAACATCCCAAGACGTTCGATGCCCTGGAGAACCGCGGGCATTGGTTGAGCGAGGCGAATGAGCTCGACGAGGCGCGGATGATCTACGAGCGCGTATTGCACGGCCGCCGGCGACATTACGGCCCCGATCACGCCGACGTGATCGAGATGCACAGGGCGATCGCCAGCATTCTGGCCGGTCAAGGCAGGTGGGAGCTCGCCTCCGCTCGGAACCAAGGCTTGCTGGCCGCCGGGTACGATTCGTACGCGACTCGGTTTGACCTCGCTCTCCTCCGCCTGCACCAGGGCGACCTGCGCGGCTATCGTGACCACTGTGCCGCGATCATCCGCCAGGTCGGGCCGGGCGTCGATCCGCGCGATATGGCGTGGGCCGCCAGGAATTGTTCGCTGGCCCCGGGGGCCGTCGATGACTTGACGATACCCCTGGAATTGGCCCGGCAGGCGGCCGAGACCACGCCGTCCAGCCCCTCCTTTCAGCTCGCCCGCGGGGCGGCCGCGTACCGCGCCGGACGGCTCCCGGAAGCGGTGGCCTCGCTGGAGAAGAGCCGACAGCTCGGCATCGACACTCCCCTCGTGAGGGAGCAGGCTGACGTGTTCCTGGCGATGGCGCTCTGGCGCCTCGACCGGTGCGACGAAGCCCGCGGTGCACTCGCTGAGGCCGATCGACTTCACGTCGAATGGGAACGGACCGTCGCCGCGCACCACGGCTGGCCGGGTTTCACCTGGCGCGAGTGGGTGATCGTCGAGATTGCCTTGCGCGAAGCGAGGGCGACCGCCGGGCAGGCCGCGGTCCGCCACGACGTGTCGGCCAGTCCGTGAAACCGGTGCGGGGCCCAGGCCCGCCGTCGCCACGATCAACGGCGATGAAAGGAGGGATGCGGTCGCCGATCTTCAGGAAACGCGCAGCCGGGGACGCGAGTCGCGGCGTCGAGATCGGTGCGGCACGAAGGTCGGGGCGCTGCACTGCGGTCGGGGCGGCGACCGTTGATCGAGTCATGGGCCCGGTTGTGCCGAAATCGCCCTGGGGAGTGATCCCGTGCATGAGGATCTGGTCGCCGCGCCGGGGCGTCGATGTGTTTGCCCTCGGGAACGCCCGCGCGACCCCGATTCGGACGGCACCAAGCTGGTACGTTTCGTTGCGTCGTAAGCGACCATGTTTATCAGTCATCATGTCTATGACGCTTGATGCCTATAGCATGTTCCTAACTAAAGGCATAGGGTGTTCCCCGCCCCGAGTCGAACGAGACGGCGCTGCGGCTGCGTGTGTCGGAGGGCAACCGAGTGGGCAAGTTGTTCTCTGGTGTCCAGGATGGTCGTGACCACCCATGTGCGAACGCGAGGTAGCGATCTTGGCCCGCCGCTGCGTCAAGCCAACTTCGGTCGTTGGCTCGGCGATAGACCGCGCGCTTGCACGCTTCGGTCCGCCATCCATCAGGAAGCCTCAGTCAAGACCGGAGCGAGACGATCACGGGACTACCCAGCCATCCATTCGGCATCATCCGCCTTAGCGGAGCGCTATGAGAGTATGCGGTTGCTCCCATTCATACCATCGGCGGCGCGTTGCGCCATGGCGGACCACGGGATGCAACCTGGGCCCCGCTCTCCTGACTTGGTCCTTCATAGTTTCATGCCGGACTCGATCGGATCGAATTAGCCTCGGCCGACAACACCGAAGCGGCCAGGGCAACCCGCGGCGAGTCCCCCGGGGCGGGTCCCGGAGAGCCCCATCAAGGCCGCCGATCGCGGTAGCGAACACCGCGGACCAGCCGATCGGCGTGACCGCCCGATTCGAAGGCGTCCTCGCGCCTCCCAGGGCCTCGTCATCGCGGCGTTCCGGCGCGATAATCGGTCGGAGCTTCCGCCGCGATCCTTCCAATGCGTTCGGCTCCAGGGGCGATCATGCCGCGACTCCAACCCCGTGGCGCTCGCCGGGCCGGTTCCCCACCCCGTAATTGGGGCGCGTGGCCGCGGCGGCCCGCCGCGATGACGGCGAGTCCCGGGAGGCACTGTCGCTTCTGCGCCAGGCGTACTGGCACCTCGTCTACGCCTTCGTCTGCCACCGCGGGTTCTCGCCCGAGCAGGCGCGGGGCCGGACCCTGGACTTCTTCGCCTGCGTCCCGGAACGCGACGGGATCGCGAGGGCCGACCCGGCCCGGGGCCGCTTCCGCGCCTTCCTATGCACCGGACGTAAAGGCATAGTAACGCCAGTCACTTGTGTCCGTTGGCCCAACCTTTGTTCCAGGACCAAGGAGCGCCGTCATGAGAGCATCGCCGATGGGTTTCGTGTTGCTGCCCCTGCTGGCCGGCCAGATCGCGCTGGCGCAGACCACGCAGCCCCAGTCCGCGCCGCGCAGACCGCGCCGGCGGTGGAGGATTTCAAGCCGGCGCCCTCGAACCAGGGCGGCAAGGAGTATCCCCGGGTCAACTCCGAGCGCCGCGCGCGATTTCGCATCGTGGCGCCCGGGGCCCAGAGCGTGAAGGTCCCCGAGTGGGGCGGGATCACCCTGACGAAGGGCGAGGACGGCGCGTGGGTCGGCACCACACGTCCCCTGGACGAGGGGTTCCACTACTACCGGATCAACATCGACGGCGCCGACGTGCCGGACCCCGGCAGTAAGTCCTTCTACGGCGCCGGCCGCTGGGGCAGCGCCATCGAGATCCCGGCCGCGGACGAGGAGTTCTACGCCGTCAAGCACGTCCCGCACGGCCAGCTCCGCCAGGTCCTGTATTTCTCCGAGAGCACCAACACCACGCGCCGCTGCTTCGTCTACACGCCGCCCGATTATGACAAGGACACCGGCACGCGGTATCCTGTGCTTTATCTTCAGCACGGCGCATTCGAGGACGAGACCGGGTGGGGGAACCAGGGGCGCGCGAACCTGATCCTGGACAACCTGATCGCCGCGGGCGAGTCGAAGCCGTTCATCATCGTGATGGACAACGGCGGCAACAACTTCGCCGCTGGGCCGCGACCCGGCGGGCCGCGACCTGGCGGCGCCGGGGGGCCCCCTCGCCCGAGGTTCGATTTCTCCGGCTTCGCGAGGATCATGACCGAGGAGCTGATCCCCTTCATCGACGCCAACTATCGCACGATCGCCGACCGGCCGCATCGGGCGATGGCGGGGCTGTCGATGGGAGGTGCACAGACCCGGCAGATCACCCTGGCCAACCTTGACAAGTTCTCGCACATCGGCCTATTCAGCGGCGGCAGCGTCGCGGCGAACGACCCGGCCCTGGCCGATCCGTCGACGTTCATGCAGAAGGTCAAGGTGCTGTTCGTCAGCTACGGCAGCAGGGAGAACACCGCCGCCGCGAAGGCGAATCACGAGGCGCTGGAGAAGGTCGGGATCAAGAACATCTACTACGAATCCCCGAACACGGCCCACGAGTGGCAGACGTGGCGGCGGAGCCTCCACCAGTTCGCGCCGCTACTGTTCCACGATTAGCGGAGCTTCGGCGCGCAGGTTCGCGGACGATACTCGACGAGGAGCGAGCGATGATGCGCCACGGATCTCTCGGGGCTGGGCGAGACAGGTCCCGCCTTCGACTTCTCGGGCTCGCCATCCTTGTCCTCGTCGCGGCCCCGTCCGGCGATACGCTCGCGTCCGATGGACCCGACAATGCCTTCGTCGTCGACCATTGCGCGATCTGCCACGACGGAGCGAGCAAGAAGGGCCGGCTCGAACTGACGGCCCTGGCCTTCGCCCCGAGCGATCCCGCCAACCTGGCCATCTGGATCAAGGTCCACGACCGCGTGAAGGCCGGCGAGATGCCGCCCAGGGCCGAGGAGCGGCCAGACGCGGCCCGGCAGAAGGCGTTCGTCGAGGGTCTGGCGCGGTCGATCGCCTCCGCGGAGCGGGCGGCCCTGGCCGGCGAAGGGCGTTCGGTCCAGCGCCGGCTCAATCGCTATGAATACGAGAACGCCCTGCGCGACCTGCTGGGCGTCCCCTGGCGCAGGTCGCCAACCGGTTGCCCGAGGACGGCGAGGCGTATCACTTCAACAAGAGCGGCGAGGCGCTCGACGTCTCGTACCTCCAGATCGCGCGGTTCATGGACGCGGCCGACTACGCCATGAGACAGGCGATGGCGAGGCACGTCGCGCACCCGGCGAAGGCCACTCGAAGGCTGTATGCCCGCGACGAGCCGAGCCTGCGCAGCTGGTGGCCGCGCGAGAACGGGACGCTGCCCGACCGGCTCTCGTTCCCCGTGCTCGACGCGCACGCCCAGCCCGACGTCCGCGCCGGCCGCGCCCCGGCGACGAGCCCCGAGACTCGCGAGCGCGAGGCCGTCGGGCGGGTGTCGAGCATCTTCAGCGACGCGGGCGGCTACGGCTGGAACGCCTGGAGGGCGCCGGTCGCGGCGCGCTACAAGCTGCGGATCGCCGGGTACACCATCTGGGTCGCCGGGGGCGGCGTGGCGCGGTGGTTCTACGAGGGCCAGGGGGCCGCGAAGGCGCCGGTGTATCACACGCTCCTGTGGCACCGCCCGAACCTCGATGAGGTCTATCCCGGCCGCCGCAACGAGCCGATCGGCGTGTACGCGCAGGGGGGCGGGCAGACCCGCCCGCTCGGCGCCGTTGACTTCACGCCGAAGACGTCGGTGAGCGAGATCGACGTCTTCCTGACGGCCGGCGAGGTCGTGCGCACGGACGGCTCACGGCTCTTCCGCACGCGCGTCAACGGCACGGACGAGCAGTACGTCAACCCGCTCGCCACCGAGGACGGCATGCCGGGCTACGCCGTCCAGTGGATCGAGGTCGAGGGCCCGTTCGACGACGACCCGGCAGTCGCGCCGGGCTACGAGCGGTTGTTCGGCCCGCTGGCGCTGGTGCCCTCCGAGCCGTCGCGCGGGGGCGTGTCGCTGGAGGTTGCCCCCGGCGCGCCGGGCGGCCCCGGCCCGGCGCCGGGTGCCGGCCCGAGACGCCCGCCAGGGCCGGGGGGGCCCGGGCGCGGCGCCCTGCGCGAGGCGCTTTATGAAGTCGAATCCACGGCGCCTCGGGAGGATGCGGAGCGGCTCCTGCGATCGTTCCTGAAGCGGGCGTATCGCCGGCCGGTCGCCGAAGAGGACGCGCAGCGGTTTCTCGCGCTGTTCGACGACCAGCTCGCAAAGGGGGCTGGCTTCGGCCGATCAATGCTCGCGGCCTACACCGCCGTCCTGGCGTCTCCGGGCTTCGTGTTCGTCGAGGAGAAGCCGGGCCGGCTCGACGACCGCGCGCTCGCCACGCGACTTTCGCTGTTCCTGTGGAACTCGTTCCCCGACGACACCCTGCGGGACCTGGCCGACCGCGGCGAGCTGGGCAAGCCCGACGTGCTGCACGCCCAGGCCGAGCGGATGCTCGACGACCCGAGGTCACGCCGTTTCGTCGAGGCGTTCACCGACTACTGGCTCGATCTGCGGAAGATCGACGACACCGCGCCGTCGACCACGCTCTACAACGATTACGAGCTCGACGACCCGCTGAAGCTGGCCGCCGTGGAGGAGACCCGGCTCTTCTTCGCCGAACTGGTGCGCGGCGACCTGCCGTCGCGGAACGTCGTCGACTCCGACTTCACCTTCCTCAACGAGCGGCTGGCCGAGCACTACGGCATCGGCGGCGTCTCCGGGCGTCCAGTTCCGCAAGGTGAAGCTGCCGGCCGACAGCCTCCGCGGCGGGGTGATGACGCAGGCGAGCGTCCTGAAGGTCACGGCCAACGGCACGACGACCTCGCCGGTGATCCGGGGCCACTGGATCACCGAGCGCATCCTGGGACTGGAGACGCCCCCACCGCCGCCGACGGTCGAGGCCGTCGAGCCGGACATCCGCGGCGCGGTGACGATCCGCCAGCAGTTGGAGAAGCATCGCACGAACGCCAGCTGCGCCTCCTGCCACAGCAAGATGGACCCGCCCGGTTTCGCGCTGGAGAGCTTCGACGTCATGGGCGGCCGGCGCGATCGCTATCGCGCCGTGTCCGAGAAGGTCCCCCCCGTCAAGGGGTTCGGCATCAACGGTCAGGCGTTCGCGTTCCACCACGCCCTTCCGGTCGATTCGGCCGGTGCCCTCCCCGATGGCCGGCCGTTCCGGGACGTGCGCGAGCTGAAGAGGCTGCTGGCCGAGGACGAGCGGCCCATCGCGCGGAACCTGGCCCGGCAGCTGACGGTCTTCGCCACCGGCGCGCCGGTGCGGTTCTCCGATCGGGAGGCGATCGAGACCATCCTCGACACGACCGAGGGCGGCCATCACGGCGTGCGCAGCCTCGTCCACGCGATCATCCAGAGCGACCTTTTCCGTAACAAGTAGGAGGGACCGGCGATGAGCCCGCAAGACGGGTCCGGGTCCGTGGCCCCGTTCGCGTCGAGGCGTCGGCCGATCTCTCGGCGACGCTTCCTCCGCGGCTCGGCCGTGGCGATGGCCCTGCCGTTCCTCGAATCGATGCGGGCCCGGTTCGCGCGATCGGCGGACGGCGACAAGCCCGGCCCGGCGCCTCGGCGGATTCTCGCCATTTGCAACAACCTCGGCGTGCTGCCGAAGCCGTTCTTCCCCGAGGGGGCCGGCCGCGATTACACGCTCTCGCCGTACCTCGAGGTGCTGAAGGAGCACCGCGAGGACTTCACCGTCCTGAGCGGCGTGTCGCACCCGTTCGTCGACGGCGGCCACCCCTCGGACATGTGCTTCCTGACCGCCGCGCCGCACCCGGCCAGCGGCTCGTTCCGCAACTCGATCTCGCTCGACCAGCTCGTGGCCGAAAAGATCGGGACGCTCACGCGGTTCCCGTCGCTCACCCTGGCGGTCAACGGCGGCCGGAGCCTGTCGTGGACGCGCACCGGCGTCGCGATCCCGCCGGAGGGCCGGGCCTCGGCGGTGTTCAACCAGCTCTTCCTGCAAGGCACGCCGGCCGAGATCGAGCGGCAGGTCCGCGAGATCGACGCGGGGCGCAGCATCCTCGACGTGGTCTCCGAGCAGGCGAGATCCCTCCAGAAGGACGTCGGCGTCCGCGATCGGGCCCGGCTCGACCAGTATTATTCGAGCGTCCGCGACCTGGAGCACCGGCTCCAGGAGTCCCGCGGATGGGCCGATAAGCCCAAGCCGAGGGTCAAGGCGACTCCGCCGGCCGACCCGGCCAACCCGGCGCAGTACATGGCCAAGGTGCGGGCCATGTACGACCTGGCGCGCCTGGCCTTCGAAACCGACTCGACCCGCGCGATCACCCTGATGCTCAACAGCGTCGGCACGCCCGTCGTGCAGATCGACGGGGCGACGATCACCGACAGCTATCACAACCTGTCGCACCACGGCATGGCCGAGGACAAGCTGGCGCAGCTCAAGACGATCGACAAGTGGCACATGAAGCTCCTCGCCGGCCTCTTCCAGGGCCTGAAATCGGCCCGAGAAGGCGGCGAGACGCTGCTGGATCGCACGATGGTCCTGTACGGCTCCAACCTCGGCGACGCGAACGCGCATTCGACGACGAACCTCCCGACACTCCTTGCCGGCGGAGGCTTCCGGCACGGCCAGCACCTGGCCTTCGACCGCGGACGCAACTACCCGCTGCCGAACCTGTTCGTGTCGATGCTCCGGCGTATGGGGATCGAGGAGGCCGGATTCGGCCCCTCGACGGGCACGATGACCGGCCTGGAGACCGCTTGAGCCATGATGTACGCCCGAACGATCCTCCTGGCGCTCCTCGGCAGCCTCGCGGCGCCCGCTGAGGGCCCGGTCGTCATCACCTTCGATGCGGCCGAGGCCGGCAAGCCGATGCCGAGCTACAGCGATCGGGGCGTCGAGTTCGCCCTCGCGCACGCCCCGACGAAGAGCCGCGCCGCTGGGAGGTTGATGTTCTTCCCGCACCTGAAGACGCCGCGCAAGGGCATCCTGAATGCGATGGCGAACGAGTCGATCCCGGTCGAGGTCCGCTTTCCGAAGCCGGTGGCGGGCGTCACTCTCGTGCTCTGGGGATCGATCGGCAGCGAGGCGGTCGTCGAGGCGTTCGACGCCGGCGGGAATGCAGTGGACCGGGTCGCGCGGGACCGGGTGCCGGAGCGGACCGGGCCGGAGGAGCCGATCCCCAGCTTCGAATTGGCGGTGAAGGCGCCGGCGATCGCCTCCGTCCGCTTCTCGGGCTCGCGGCCGGGCGGCTACCTCGTGTGCGAGGAGGTCCGCGCCACGCCGGCCCGCGACCCGGCGGCAACCCGGCCTCTGCGAGAGGCTGCGGACGGCCGATTCCTCGTCGGCACGGCGGTCTCGTCGCGCCAGCTCGACAACCCGAAGCTGGCGGCGATGATCGCCGAGCAGTTCGACTGCCTCACCGCCGAGAACGAGTTCAAGCCGATGTCCCTGCACCCACGAGCGGGCGAGTACCGCTTCACCGCGGCGGACAAGATCGTCGACTTCGCCCGCGAGCACCGGATGAAGGTGGTGGGGCATACCCTCTGCTGGCACAGCCAGTCGCCCGCCTTCCTGTTCCGGGGCGTGGACGGCAGGCCTCTGCCTCGCGAAGAGGCCCTGAAGAACCTCAAGGACCATATCGACGGCGTCGTGGGCCACTTCCAAGGAAAGGTCGTCGGCTGGGACGTGGTTAACGAGGCGATCGGGGACGCGAAGGGCGAGTACCTACGCAACACCCCGGCGCGCCGGTCGATCGGCGACGACTACATCGTCAAGGCGTTCGAGTTCGCCCGCGCGGCCGACCCCGACGCCGAGCTGTATTACAACGACTACGGCAACGAGCAGCCCGAGAAGCTCGAGAAGACGATCCGCCTGATCCGCGAACTCAAGGCCGCGGGCGCTGCGCCTCGACGGGGTCGGGCTGCAGTGCCACCTGAGGCTCGACGATCCCGACGCCGTCGATCGGGTCGATCGCGCGGTCGCGGCCTACTCGGCCGAGGGCGTGAAGGTCATGCTCACCGAGCTGGACGTGGACGTCCTGCCGCGTCGCGGCCGCGGCGCCGACGTCGCCGCCCGCGAGCAGGGCGGAGCCAACCCGTATCGGGAAGGCCTGCCGACGGAGGTGGCCGAGGCCCAGGCCCTCTTTTACGGCCGGCTTTTCCGGGTGGTCCTGAAGCATCCCGGCGTGCTGACGCGTGTCACCTTCTGGGGCTCGCACGACGGCGCGTCGTGGCTGAACTTCTTTCCGGTGTCGGGCCGCACCAATCACCCCCTGCTCTGGGACCGGGCGCTCAAGCCCAAGCCCGCCCTCGGCGCCGTGTTGGAGGCCCTGGCCAAGCCCTGAGCGGGCCGAACCGACTGCACATCGCCCGGTCGACAATCGGGGCGGCACACTCCCATCGTCGTCGAAATCCCGGGGACGAGCGGTGCGAAAGCAATCCGGGGAGCCTCGGCAGGCGTGCGCGTCGGTCCGCGATGCCGGAGCGTCCTCAGCCGACCGCACCGACGTGCCGGCGTGACCGGGGCTGACGACCGGGCTTCGAGGGCGACAGGACGGCGATCGATCGCTTTGTTGAAGCGTTCCACGGGCCTCGGCCGCCCGCGTGACCTGGGTTCACCTCCGGGCCGGCGCCATGCCGTCGGGCGTGACGAGAAAGGGGCGGGGGGTGATGGGATAGCTCGACTTGCGATGGTCCTTGCGCAGCTGGCGCTCGGTCTGCAGCCGGGAGCGGTGGCGGTCGGTATAGACGACGAGGGTGTCTCGGTCGGGGATTCCGGCCCGGAACGGGCTCCCGAGGGGCCCGCTGAGCAGCTCGTGCAGGCCGGGATGGAGCAGGCGGCTTGATGCCAGCCCGTCGCCGGTCGCGATCAAGATCACACGCCCCCCGTCCTGCAGTCGCGCCCCTTCCAGCTTGGTCGGCCAGTCGAGCCGGGACAGGTTCTCGATGGCCACCCGATGGATGGCCTGTGCGTCCATCTGCCAGCGGTCCGCGTCGGCGGTCGGCCACGAAGCGGAAGATGTTCTTGCTCCGGAGGGCGTAACAGATCACCACGTCGTCGAGCCATTCGTTGATGAGACAGGCCCTCGCCCACGGCCTCGGTGCCGACGTAACTCCGGGGCTTCAAGATGGGGAGCAGTCGGTCTTGCGCCTCGGACCAGGTCCCATGCACGATCGACGGGTCCATGGGATCGCCCAGGCTCCGCACGAAGTGCCGGATGATTTCGGACCGACGGGCCGGGGCCGCGCGGACGTCGCGATGGAGGTTGCTCAGATACACGACGCGGTTGTCGCCACGGATCCCCTTCTCGTCGAGCTGGAAGTCTTCCTCGGGATGGCGCTCCTGCAAGTGCACCAGCACCTCGTCGGTCAGCTGCCGGAGGGCCAGCTCGTCCTCTCGCGTGATCTCCAGGGAGGCCAGCAGCCGCTCGAAGATCGGGTTCCAGACGTGGCGTTCCGCGGCCGGCACGTCGGTGCTGGCGTACAGGACCACGTCGCCGCCGGCGATCAGCCAGTGGTGGCCTCCCTGGCCCTCGTCCTGGGCATCGACCTTGACGCCGTGGTGGCGCAGGGTCGGATCGCGGCGGACTTCGCCTTCCCGCACGCCCGACCGGATCACCTGGCCGAGCATCCCGGGGAGTTCGTCGACCAGTCGATCGGTGTCGACGCTGATCGGCATCAAGGAGATCCACAGCCCGACGTCGTCGCGGTCGCGCGGGCCGAACCCGCAGGAGCGCGCCTGATCCTTCTCGAGATGCTCCCAGTGGGCCGGGTACTCGAGCCGGTACACCCCGCCGGGGTGGGAGAACCTCGTCCACTCTGTCGTTGGCATGGCGTTGCAAGACTTCCGATGGAATATTATGGATTGTCAAGGGACCCGCGTGGTCCCCGGGTCCGGATGCCGTACGCGTTCGACCAGATCCGCCATCCTGGCGCCAGGCGGGTCTCCTCCGCCGGTGCCCGTCAATCATCCGAGCGTGAGCCGAGGGACGTCAAGCCAACCGCGACCCGAGGCGGTTCGAACGGCAAGCGAGATGCGTTCGAGATCTCCCGGGTCGGCGGGACGCTCCGGTCCGCGATACCGACGCTCCCGGGGGTTGCCAATCGCGATGACCCAATCCGCCGCTCCGGTCTAATGGTGTAACAATTTGGCATCTGCTGTGAGTCTAAGGAGAGCGTGCCGCAGGCCGTTACGGCCCTGACGCCCGACCGCGTCGTTGTTGTTGAGAAGGCGTGGTTAACCCAGCGACGAAAGGCACAATCCGTCAAATAATCAATACATGATAGATAACTCTGAACGCGTCAGGACCCGCGTTGGACGAGGCTCACGTTTCGGTACGGACACCCCGTCCGTCTGAGCAGAGTCTTGCTCCGATCGGCCTCAGCAGGGCGGGGATATCGGCCCGGCGATGCGCAGGGGCGCAGGCGCGCCCGGGCGGCCCCGGTCGCCGGGGTCGCTCGCCTCGGTGCCGGATCGGGCACGCGGACAGCGCTTCCGAGATCGCGGCAGTTCGAGGTGCAAATCCCCGAGAGTGCTGAAGACCGAGGCCCGGCGACCACCCCACACGACTCGGGAGCCGGCCGGCGAACAGATCTATGCGAGCGGATATCTAAAATAAAGGGTCAGTTCGGCCTCACGGCCTTCGGGCCGTAGCACGCGACTTCGTCGCCCGCCCACCCGCCTCGTGACCGGGATCGGCCCGTCGCGCCGAGGGGCCGGCCGGCTCGTACAGGCCCCGGACGAAATCCTCCAGCTCCCGCTCGGCGAGCATCCGACGCTCGCCGGCGGGCAGGCCCTCGGGGCTCGTCACGGGCGGCAGCTGGGCCGACCGGTAGACCTCCGCCAGGCCCTCCTCCGCCTTGGCCGGGGCGCGGCGTCGGCGGGGCCTCGGCCGACTCGCGGCCGGTCCCTGGAGCTTGGCGAACTTCTCGCGCATCAGCTCCGGCTTGGCGTACCGGTACGGCTCGTTGTTCTTGAGCATCAGGTAGGCGATCGTGACCAGCTTGCGGGCCACCGCCGTGATCGCCACCGCGCGGCTCTTCCGCTTGGCCAGCCGGCGGAAGAACGCCCCGATCGGGCCGGGGTGGCGGCCGGCGTGCTGGGCCGCCTGGGTCAGCAGCCCGCGGGCCTGCCCGTTGA
>CAWFXY010000048.1:0-12385 GCA_963819805.1 uncultured Planctomycetota bacterium
TCGGCTCGCACGCCGACGCCCCGCGCACCCCCGGCGGCGCCGCCCCCCAGCCGAGCTTCTCGCGGAGCGTCCGGTAGAAGCTGTGCCCCGGCAGCCGGACCATCGGGAACGGCGCCGAGCCCCGGCGGACCGACACGCGGTCCCCCTCGACCAGCGGCACCTGCACCTGCCCGTCGACGACCAGCACCGTCGACGCCGAGCCGCACGGGATGATCTCGTAGACCTTGTGGTCCCCGTCCACCAGCGGGCGCTGGGTGAGCGTGTGCGCAGATCGGCGTGACGACGAACATCCGCGCGTCCGGCGGCAGGATCGGACCGCCGGCCGAGAGGCTGTGCGCCGTCGAGCCCACGGGCGTCGCGATGATCAGGCCGTCGCCCCGGTACGTCATCACGCCTTCACCGTCGATGGCCAGGCCGATCTCGATGAGATGGAACTCCGGCCCGGCCCGCAGGACGACGTCGTTGAGCCCGCGGAACGACTCGGCCCGCCCGCCGGGATGGTCGAGCGTGCAGGCGAGCGTCATCAGGCAATCGACCGTGTACCGGCGGGCCGCGAGGTCGGGCAGCCGGCCGAGGAATTCCTCCGGGCGTCAGCTCGGCGAGGAACCCGAGCCGGCCGAGGTTGATCCCCAGCACGGGCGTCGGCGTGTCCCCCATCCGCCGCGCCGCGTGGAGGACGGTCCCGTCCCCCCGAGCACGACCGCGACGTCGGCCTCGAGCCCCGACAGGTCGGTCTCGCCGTCGAGGTCGACCCCGACGAGCTCGACCCCCTCGGCGGCCCTCAGCGCCCCGGCCAGCCGCCCGGCCTCGGCGACGACCTCCGGCTTGCCGCCGTTGCCGAGCACCGCGATCTTCAGCGGAGACTTCGCGTCATCGACGGGCACGGGGCACCTCGGGGCGTCGCATCGAGAGTCGCGCGGGCGGCCCTGGGATTGTCGCCGCCCGGGCCCCCCGGGGACAAGACCCGCCGCGATGCCCCGCGCTCCCCTCACGGCTTCCTGGCGTACTCCCCTTCCAGGTGAGCCTTCAGGGGATCGACATCCTTCCCCTCCACGGCATCGAGCGTCGCCGCGCCCTGCTCGGCCTTCCACTTGAACTGGAACTCGAAGCCGATGGGGACCAACTCCTTCACGTGCTCGACGACCTTCTCGGGCCCCTCGATGCCCTTGACCTTGACCTTCACCAGGCCGTCCTTGGTGGCGGAGTAGGAGCATTCGATCCGCAGGTCCCGGTTGTCGCCGTGGGGGCGGATCGTCAGCCTGTCGCCGGCGGAGAACTCGAGCTTCGGCTCCGCGTCCTTCTTCTCCCACGTCCCGGACGGGCCGGGCTTGTCGCCCTTGTCGTCGGCCCACGCCCGGCCACCGGCCAGGATCAGGGCGGCGCAGGCCAGCAGCGCACGGCGACTGAGCAGGTTCCGCGTCATGACCGAGACTCCTTGAGGCCCGAGGCCGCCCGGGGCGTCGCCGACGCGGCGACCGCGAGCCCGAAGGCCCCGCGAACGAAGCGGCGTGTATGTTAGCGACTGCTCGCTTACTTGTCCAGGGGGGGGTCTCTGCGGCTCCCTGTGGTCCCCGACGAGGCGGCCTGGCACGCGGTTGTCGATGGCCCTAGACTGGGCCCATGGGGCGACCGAAGACGATCTCCGACGACGCCGTCCTGCGGATCGCGCGGGGGGTCTTCCGCGAGCACGGGCACACGGCGACGACGCGAGAGGTCGCGCAGGCCGCCGGGATCTCGGAGGCCATCCTCTACCAGCGCTTCGGCAGCAAGGACGCCCTCTTCTTCGCCGCGATGCACGCCCAGGGCCCCGAGATCGAGGCGCTGCTCGGTCCCGAGGACCCTCCCGACGACGCCCGCGCGTACCTGACGGCGGTGCTCCGCCGGCTCGGCGACTATTTCGCCGAGGTCATCCCGCTGGCCCTTCGCGTGATGACGCACCCGTCGTTCGACCCCACCTCGCTCTCGCGCAGCACGCCGGGCGGCCCCGCCGAGCTCCGGGACGGGCTCGCGAAGCGGCTCGCGTCCCTGGCGAAGCGCGATCGGCTCGCGGCCGCCGACCCCGTCATCCTCGCCCGGCTCCTCCTGAGCCTGGCGCACGACTGGGCGCTCGGGATCGCCTTCGCCCACGGGACCGCGCCGACGAACGACCGCAGGCTCGAGGAGTACGTTGGCATCCTCTGGGAGGGGTTGCGGCGCCGCGAGACGTGAGCGGCGTTGGATCGCACTGGCGGGGCGAGCCACCGGTGCGACCCGGCGCCTGATACCCGCGGGACCGGGCGTCATCGGCGAGGAGATCGCCTAACTTGCGCCGTCGTGCACGGGATTCAAAATGACCCGTCCGGCTGTCCGATGATGTCGAATGCTGCAGCCATTATGTTATCGCGCTTTGTTATTCCGGAGGCGGGAACACGCCTTCCCCAATCAGCTCTTCGCGGAGTTCGACGCGGAATGGATCGTTGATGCCAAGCACGTCGATGGTGACACGGCCTGTCGCGGTCAGCCCGACGAGATAGGCCCCCTCCCACCGAAAATGCCGCGTCCATTTGTGGCGTCGCGGATGGAACAGCGGCGTGATCGCGCGCGTTTTGCGGTCGTAGCCGCTTATATTACTACCCTTGAAGGAATTGCATCGGAAGCAGCTCAGGGCGAGGTTGCTGGCGATGGTGGGCCCGTGGTGCTTCTCGGATCGGACGTGGTCGATCTCGAACGGCCTATCGTCAAATTCCTGAGAAAGCCGGCAGTATTCACAGCGGCCATTTGCCCGTCGCCACACTTCCCGGCTGAGAGCCGCTTCCATGCCGCCTCAAATCAGGATCTGGCCGGCTTCTTGAGCTTGATGCCCAGCGTGCGACGGGCCTTGGATTTGAGGATCGAGAGCAGATCGCCGGCCTTGCCGAAAGAGGACAGCTCCTCCTTCTCAGCGGCCGAAAGGGCATCCTGCTGATTCCGTACGGCCAGGTCATGCATCCGAGCCTTGTCCTGGTCGCTGAAGCCAAGCCCGAGGATATAACGGGCCTGTTCCTCGGGGAGCTGTCCATCCTCATTGCCGAGGATACGGGCGAGGATCGTCACTTCGTTCTGGCCGGCGTGACTCGTGGCCGTGCTCATGGTCATCGTCTCCGCAACGACTTAACACCTTGAAATTTAGCACGATTCGGATGCGGAGAAAGCGGAGAACTGAATCCCGACGACCGGCACCTGCGAGGCCGGCCGTCAACCCACCCGCGCCAGCGGCCGGACCGCCAGCACCTCATCCTCGCGGAGCGGCTCGATCGACGACCCGGGCGCCACGACGACGGCGTGCGACTCCCCCAGGGCGTTGAACACCTCGAGGACGACCCCCTCCTCGCCCCCGGCGGGGTGGGGCACGCGGTCGATCAGCACCGCCACATCGCCCGCCTTGAGCCCGTGGGCGTCGAGGTCGTGGCGCAGGGCCCCGCGCTGGAATAGCTCCGGACTCATGGGCGCGGCCTCCTCGGGGGTTTCAAGGTCACGAAGTGGAACGACGCGTCGACGTGCCAGCGGAGCCAGACCGTCACCACCGCCAGGGCGCGGCCGCCGGGCCCGACGAGCTCGCCCTCGACCCGGAAGAAGGTGCCGTACTCATTGGTCCCATCTTCGACCCGGTCCGCCCCGATCGCAAGACGTCGCAACTCGGCCATCAGGTCGTCGGGGTTCTCGGCGGTGAAGCCCGCCCGGGCGAGGAACTTCGACTTATCGTCCCACGGGCGCGGCACTTAGGAGATAGCGTGTGAGCTTCTCCGGCGGATCTCCGCGTCGTCCGGGATGGTCATCGATCGCCTCGCCGCCTCATCCGGGACCGCTTTCCTGGACACCGATCCTACATCCGCGACAGTCCCCCGGGCAACGTAGAGAACGATCCGGCCCCGGATTGCGATCAGACCCGCTTGGGTGGCAGTTCACGGTAGACCCGGCCGGGTGGACTGGTGGCTCGCCGGGTGCCACCGGCGGGTCTTCCCACCAGTGTCCGGGCGGGAGACCCCACCGGTGGCGAGAGCCACCAGTGCCACCGTTTTCCGAGAACGATCCCCGCCCGATTCACGATCCTAGGGATAGATGCTCTGCGCGACGTCGCGCGCGGCGACCCCAGGATCACAACCCAAGGCCGAACACCCATGCGTTCCGAGAAGCAGCGCGAGGCGAGCCGAATCAACGGGGCCAAATCCCGCGGCCCCACCTCACCCGAGGGCAAGGACGTCTCCAAATTCAACGGCGTGACCCACGGCCTCTGCGCCGTGCACCTCATCCTCCCCGGCGAGGACCCCGCCGCCTTCGACGCCGAACTCCAGGCCTGGTTCAATGACTGGCCGCCCGCCACCCACACCCGCGCCGTGCTCGTCCAGCGGGCCGCGATCGCCTCGTGGCGGCTGAACCGGGCCGTCAAGGCCGAGACCGCCTGGCTCGGGAGGCGCGCCGAACTGGCCGGAGACGCCTTCGACTTCGAGCGCTTCAACCGCGCCGACCGCGCCGTCTCCCGCGCCGCCACCGACCCCGGCGGCGCGCTCAGCCTGCTGGAGATGGACGCGACCGGCATCGACCGCATCATCGCCTCCTGCGGCGAGCTCGAGCGCGCCTCGAGGCCGGGCCGACCGCCTGGGACCAGCCGCACTACCACCAGCGGCTCATGCTCGTGACCCGCCACCGCCTCGACGAGAACCCGTACAACGCGGGTCCGATCCCCAAGGCCTCGGCGCGGCTGCTGGCGGCGAATAACGCGGAGTTCGCGGACAACCCGTGCTTCGACTACGGCCACTGCGTGTTCGTCGTCCCGCTCCCCGAGGAGGAGCGCGCGGCGGCCGTCGAGCTGCTGAAGCGGGCGGTGGCCGAGAAGGTCCAGCGGCTCCGCGAGCTCCGCGCCACGATGCCCGACCCGGCCGAGTTGCGCGCCGCGCCGTGGCGGCCGCATATTGCGACGGCTCGGAGGAGGGGAAGCTCCGTCATCGGTACGAGATGGCCATCGATCGGTCGTTGCGGGCGACGATCCAGCAGCTGATCGCGCTGGAGAAGTCCGGGGCGGACCTGCCCGATGACGATCCACAACCCCATGATACCGAAAGAGATACGAAAATCATCCCCGCCTCGCCCGAGTCCCCGACGGCCGCCGCGCCGGGTTCGGTCGGCGCGGCTGAGCCCAGGATCGTCCCGACCCGGTCGGAGGCCCCGATTCGAAGCCCGAAGGCCCCGAATCCGGCCCCCGCGCGGCGCCGGCGGCGCCGATCGCGGCGGTGAGATAAGTCGATCTCAATCCAAACAGGGTCGCCCGAGCCCGGGCCGCGCCCGCGGTGCGCCGCCGGGGGCGGCCTCGATCCGGGCCGGCTCCCGAGGAGGTTTGACAACGGCGGCCCCCGCCTCTACAACCGATCCCCGGAGAACGCGACCAGGAAAGGGCACACGATGCAGTCCCCGAGGCTGGACACGCACCAGAAGGCCGTCCAGATCAACCTGGACAACACGACCTACGGCACCTTCGCCGAGATCGGCGCCGGGCAGGAGGTGGCGCGGTGGTTCTTCCGCGTCGGCGGGGCGGCGGGGACGATCGCCAAGAGTATTTCCGCCTATGATATGACCGTCTCCGACTCGATCTACGGCGCCTGCGGCCGGTACGTCAGCCGCCAGCGCCTGGAGACGATGCTCCGCCACGAGTTCCAGGCCATGACCGAGCACCTCGCCGCGGCCCGCGGCGAGAACACGCGCTTCTTCTCGTTCGCCGACACCGTGGCCGCCAAGAGCTACACCCGCAAGGACAACCACCACGGCTGGATGGGCATCCGGTTCCAGTCGGGGCCCGGCGGCGAGCCGTCGCAGATCCTCCTGCACGTCAGCCTGCTCGACCGCGAGACCGTCGCGCAGCAGGAGGCGACCGGCGTGCTCGGCGTCAACCTGATCCACGCCGCGCTCTACGAGCCCGACCCGGCGCAGGTCCTGCTCCGGCTGCTCGACGACCTCTCGGGCCAGCGGATCGAGGTCGACCTGATCGAGTTCTCCGGGCCGGCGTTCGCGAGGGTCGACAACCGCTGGATGAGCCTCGAGCTGGTCCACTGCGGCCTCTCCAAGGCCGCGATGTTCACGCCCGGCGGCAAGGTGGTCCAGCCGGCCGAGGCGTTCCACAAGCGGTCGATCCTCCTGCTCCGCGGCAGCTTCCGGCCGGTCACGAACGTCACGGTCGACATGCTCAACCGCGCGCTCGACCAGTTCGCCCGCGACCCGGCCAACGAGGGCGAGACGCCGCTGGTCGTCACCGAGATGACGCTGAACAACCTGCTCGAAGGCGACGCGATCAACGACCGCGACTTCCTCGACCGCGTCGACATCCTCCGGACGCTCGGCCACCCGGTGCTGATCTCCAGCTTCGGCGAGTTCTACCTGCTGGCGAACTTCCTCCATCGCCAGACGACGAAGCCGATCGGCCTGGCGATGGGCGTCTCGACGCTCCGCGCGATCTTCGAGGAGAAGTACTACACGAACCTGGCCGGCGGCATCCTCGAGTCGTTCGGCCGGCTGTTCAAGAACGACCTGCGGATCTACGCCCACCCGGTCCTCGACCCGCCGACCGGCGCGATCGTCTCGGCCGACGACCTCCGCGTGGCGGCGAACCTCCAGCACCTCTACCGCCACCTGCTCGAGAACGGCCACATCCGCCCGGTCCGCGACTACAACCCCGAGTACCTCAGCGTCTACGCCCGCCAGGTGCTCCGCCGGATGCGCGACGGCGACCCGACCTGGATCGACGAGGTGCCGCCGGGCGTGGCGCTCCTGATCTGCCGGAATCACCTGCTGGGGTACGACCCGGAGCGGTTCGAGGCGGCCGAGATGCCGGGGCCGAGCTGAGGCCATTCCTCGCCCCCTCCTTGCTGCCGACAATTCGCCCCTCTGGTCCTCGAGCTCCGGATTGTGTCCCGGCCTCGACACGGAGGCGAGTGAACTTGATGAAAAAAAGCCGTCTGGATTTGACTTTATTGGTGCAACGGTAACATTGGTCATAGAAAGTTTTACGTCAAGCGACGTGGCGTATCGACGCCGATACACCGGGTCGTAGCCCTGGCGCGATCCGGCGGCGAGATCCGACAGGAATGGGGCTGCGCGCATGGCCCCTTCTCGATCGTCGTCGCTCCTGGTCGCGTCTCGCTCGATCGGGTCCGTTGGGCTCGGGCCTCTGGACAGCAATAACTCTCATAGAATTCTAAGATGCTATCGGAACCCTTGAATGGTCAGTCCGGGGCGTCGATCCTCCCGCCCCGATCCCCGTTCCGGTCCAGGGCGGAGCGGATCGAGGCCGGGAAGGAGCAGCGGGCCGCCCTGCCCCGCGCCGTCCATGCCGGATGGGAGCCGCGGGCCGGGGGCCGCGATCCGATCGACATCCTGGAGGAATCCAATCGGGAGAGGCTCCCGGATCTCGTGCCCCTGCGCTACGGGCGGATGCTGAGGAGCCCCTTCACCTTCCTGCGAGGCTCCGCCGCGCTGATGGCGTGCGACCTGGCCTCGCTGCCGGCGACGGGGATCGGGGTCCAGGCCTGCGGCGACTGCCACCTCCTGAATTTCGGCCTGTTCGCGACCCCCGAGCGCAACCTGGTCTTCGACATCAACGACTTCGACGAGACCCTGCCCGCCCCCTGGGAATGGGACCTCAAGCGTCTGGCGACCAGCTTCGTCGTCGCCGGCCGCGATCAGGGCCTGTCCGACGACGACGGCCGGGAGGCGGCCGTCGAGTGCGTGGCGCGCCTATCGGGAACGCCTGCGGGACTACTCGCGGATGAGCCCGATGGAGGTCTGGTACTCGCGACTGGACGTGGAGACCATCATCGAGATGGCCCCGGATGCGGCGACGCGGAGGCGGCGGGAACGGCTGGCCGAGAAGGCCCACGACCGCATCATCGAGCACCTGTTCCCGAAGATCGTCAGCCAGGTCGGGGGGCGATACCGCTTCGTCGACCAGCCGCCGATCGTTTATCACGCCGCCGACTCCGACTTCGACGAACGGATGCGCGAGGGGTTCGAGGCCTACCGCGAGACCCTGCCGGATGAGCGCCGGGCGCTCCTGGATCGGTACCGGCTGGAAGACTACGCGATGAAGGCCGTCGGCATCGGCAGCGTGGGGACCCGCTGCGCCATCCTCCTGCTGTTCTCGGAGGAGAATCATCCGCTGATCCTCCAGGTCAAGGAGGCCCGGCGATCCGTCCTCGAGCCCTACGCGGGCCGGTGCCCGTACGGCAACCAGGGGCAGCGGGTCGTCGTCGGGCAGAGGCTGATGCAGTCGTCCAGCGACATCTTCCTGGGCTGGGTGCGGGGGCGGCTCGGCTTCGACTTCTACGTGAGGCAGCTCCGCGACATGAAGATGTCCGCCCCCATGGAAGGCGTCAGCGGGCCACAGATCAAGATGTACGCCGAGCTCTGCGGCTGGACCCTGGCCCGCGCCCACGCCAAGTCCGGCGATTCCGCGACCATCAGCGGCTATCTGGGCAAGGGCGACCAGTTCGACGAGGCGGTGGGGACGTTCTCGGTCGCCTACGCCGATCAGACCGAGCGAGACCACGCCGCGCTGGTCAAGGCCGCGCGGAAAGGGCGGATCAACGTGCTGGTCGAAGAAGACGAGGGGAACTGCAAGAAGACGCCGGCCTGATTCGACATCCAAGCGCCGCTACCTATCAAGCTTTCCAGATGGCCCAGACCGTGGCAGAATCTCGGAATATCCCCGTTCGCGGTGAGGACAAATTGAGAGCGGACCCTGTCTCTATCAGGTAGGGACCATGCGGACGGAGCCGAACTGGCGGAAGTGATGGTCGAAGGCGAAGGCCTCGGTCAGGCCGAGCTTCTCCATGACGACCTTGCTGACGCAATCGGTGAAGCTCCAGTCCTTGTCGGCGAACCTGCGGAAGACGCCCCAGGCCGCGGCGACGTCGGCCCTCGAAACATGATAGACCGAGGCGATGGGCGACGGCCCCCACATGTCCTCGCCGAACAGGAGAGCCCGGCGGGCGTGGCCGCGATACTTGAAGAGGCTGAGCGTCTCGTCGACGACGTAGTCGGTCGTCAACAACGGCTCCCGGTTCTGCGCGAACCAGGCCCGGGCCCGCGCGTGGTCCGCGTCGGACCTCTCATAGAGGGCGAACCAGCCCCCCGTGTCCGCGAAGACCATCAGCGTCCCCCGGCATCCTGCCTGGTCGTCCCATAGAGGATGGCATCATGCCCCTCGCCAACCTGCGGGCCGTCGTCCTCGTCGGGCAAGGCATCGATCGCGGCCAGGACGTCCTCGGGCGATCTTGTCGCGGGGACCGGCAGGCCGGGCTTCCCGCCCTGGCAATCCGGGCATCGCCGCTGGAAGACGTCCGATCCATTCGCGCCATACTGGTGGCGGCATTCGGGATTCAAGCAGGCCAGGACGTAGATCCGCTGGTTGTGGTCGTTCCCCGGCTCGTCCGACTTGCGGAGGACGATCTGGCGGTTCCGGTTCACGTAGCCGACGTGGGTGGATCGCAGGTCCGAGCCGGTGGCCATCGTTGGACTCCAAACATTCCGCCGACCGGGCTTCCGAATCATTATCATTATAGCCCGGAGCGGCGGGTGGCAGGGGTAACGTCCTCGTTACCCCTGGTCTTTCGCGGAGGCAGGGGTTCATCGCACCGGGGTAACGAGAACGTTACCCCTGCCACCCGCCGTCAGGCGCCGGGCCAGTCTACGATCTCCTCGAACGGGTCTTTCAGACCCTTCAGCGCATCCCTGATGGCGGGATGATAGGCATCCAGGTTCATCCCCTTGAATTTCCGGATTCCCGGATTGCCATGCTCGCTGATCATCTCAGCGACCGGCAACGCCAGGTCGATCGTCTTAGAGCGGTTCACGTTTGACCGTAGCGGTATCCGCACGAGCGGAACCAGCCGAGGATATCGCGATCTGTGACCGTCCGCAGCCCGTCGCCGATCGCCTCGATCAGCTCGGGGATCGTCCGCCGGGCGGCCGAGCGGAGGTACTCCTTCAGCTTCGAGAACATCTTCTCGATCGGGTTGAGGTCCGGGCTGTACGCCGGCAGGTAGCGCACCCCCGCCCCGACGGCGGCCAGGGCCGCGGCCACCTCGGCCCGCTTGTGGCTGGAGAGGTTGTCCATCACCACCACGTCGCCGGGGCGCAGGGCCGGGGCGAGGACCCGCTCGACGTAGGTCTCGAAGGCCATCGCGTCGACGGCGCCGTCCAGGACCAGGCAGCCGCCGACGCCGCCGAGCCGCACGGCCGCGGCGAGCGTCATCACCTTCCAGTGGCCGTGCGGCACCGGGCCGTCGACCCGCCGGCCCCGCGGTGCCCGGCCGTAGCGGCGGGTCATCGCGGTCGTGGTGCCGCTCTCGTCGACGAAGACCAGCCGCGCCGGGTCGACCCCGGCGAACTCGGCGCGCCAGGCCCGCGCGCGGCCTTCAGCTCGGGCCGGTCCTGCTCGGCGGCCCTCAGCGACTTTTTTTCCGCGTGATGCCCAGCCGCCGCAGCGCCCGGTCGGTCGCCGAGGTGCTGCAGGCGACGCCGGCGGCCTCGGCCAGCTCCACGAGCGTAGCCCCGGGGTCGGCCTCGACCGCCCGGCGGAGTCGCTCGGCCGACTCGGCGTCGAAGGCCGGCGGCTGGCCGCCGCCGCGGGCCCTCGGCGCGATCGATCCGGTCTCGCGGCGCCGCTGGAGCAGGCGGCGGATCCAGCTCTGGCTGACCGAGAACCGCTCGGCGACCTCGGCCCGGGTGTCGACGCCCTCATCGCACGCCGCGACGACCCTCTCCCTCAGGTCCATCGAATAGGTGCCCATCCTCCGTGCCCTCCTCGGGTAGAGGATCGGGCAAACATCCGCTACGTTCAAGGGAGAACCGCTCTAATCTCCTCAAGATAGGCGCAGAACGCCTTCTGCGGCGCGTGCCTGCCAAGCCGGTCGGCCGCGCACATCAAGGCGCACAGCGCCAGCACCCTCGTGCGCGTGTCGACCCCATTATCGTAGATCGCCCTCATCCGCACCGCCACCTGATCGGCGAAGGCCCATTCGTAGCCGCCGATGCTGTCCTGGACGGCAGCGGCGTAGGCCTGCATGACGGGATAGAGCCTCGGCTCGTGGTCGCGCGCCATCTTTGGGAGCCAGGCCTGGGGGACGCGGTGAACGCATTCGATGACGCCGGCATGGTCGAGCCACGCGCCGTGAGAAAGTGTTTCGAGCACTTCGGCCAACTCGGCGTCCGAAGGCGGCTCCTTGGCCACCTGGGCTTCCAGCCTAGTCACAAGATGCTCAAGGACTTCACGCGGGTTTTTCCGCGCGTCTTTCGACGATTGATAAGCCTCAATCGCCGCATCCAGTTTGTCGACTGACTGGTATCGATCCACCGGGTGCTCGGACGTCGCCCGCCGGACGATGTGGCCCAGGCCGGGCGGCAACTTCTCCAGCTTGATCATCCGCGGCCGATTCCCGGTGATGAGCTGGTAGAGCGTCTTGCCGAGCTGATAGACATCCGTCCTGGCGTCGGCATTGCGGCTGCCGTCGGTCTCACGTTGCTCCGGCGCTAGGTAATCCTCAGTGCCAAGGCGATGGATTGTCCGCGTCAGAATCGTCGTGTCGCGATTCTCGAACCGAGCGAGCCCGAGGTCGCAGACGACGACCTTGTCGTCGGCCAGCCGTAAAACGTTAGACGGTTTGAGGTCGCGGTGAAAGACGTTGCGGCTGTGAAGGTCACGGACGCCGAGACAGACCTGACGGAAGACGGTGAGCGCAGTCGATTCGTCGTCGCAAAGGTGAGGGATATCGGCCTCAAGCGACCGTTCACCCAGGGGCATGAGGAAGTAGGGCGGCTCGTGATCCAGATTCGCCCCGACGATGGGGATGACGTGCGGGCTATCGATGGACTCCATGATCCGCACTTCGCGGGCGAATCGCTTCTGGTTCTGGCCCGGCTTGCAGTACTTCAGGGCGAGGGATTGCTTGTTCGTCTTGTCCTCGACCCGCAGGACGGCGCCCATGCCGCCGTTGCCGAGCTTGGCGCGGACAAGGTATCTGCCGTCGATCGTGTCGCCGACTTCATAGAGGTAAGGCTCGACGTAGTCGAAGCCAGGCGGCTCGCTTCCGATGTCGTCCTCGAACATCCGATCCAACCTTCCTCAACGAAGCTTGAGATCTGGGCCCGATCTGCGGACACCCTGGCGTGGCGGCTGGTTCGTCGGTTGAGGAGACGTAAGGGTCATTCCTCCGGGCCGCAGTGGATCGGGCAAGCTGGTTCGGAGACCGGGCCGTCAACCCGCCCGCGCGAGCGGGCGGACCGCCAGCACCTCATTCTCGCGGATCGGCTCGATGGACGACCAGGGCACGACGACGACGGTGTGCGACTCCTCCAAGGAGACCTCCACCCCAAAGGGTGT
>CAWFXY010000049.1:0-53520 GCA_963819805.1 uncultured Planctomycetota bacterium
ACCAGCTAAACGAGAGTTTTTCGGTCGGACGAGGCCATTCCCTTCCCGGCCTTCGATGTGGCGAACTCCTCGGGGGCCAGGTTGCCCAGGGAGCTGTGTGGGCACCGCTCATTGTACAACCGCGCGGCAGAAGACCCACGGTGATGATCTCCGCGAGGTCCATTATCCCTGGCATCCGTGGTTCGGCCGACGAGTCACGGTCGTCGAGATCGTCCGGCGCGGCGATCGGCGACTAGCCCGCTGCCGGCCCGAGGGTGACCTATCCGGGCGGTCGCTCGAGTTGCCGCTCTGGATGCTCGACCGGGCCACCTGCCTGCCCATGCGGCGGGCCGACGGCCAGTCAGTCCCTATAGCACGACCCTCCTCATCGCCCTCTCATCGGAGGAAGCCGTGCCTTTCGAGTCCCGAGCCTGTCCCGCATGCGGATCGCCCCTGACGTTCCACCAACCCGATCCGCAGAGCCCCGAGCGGCGGCTCGCGACCTGCTCGGCCTGCCGAGCCTGGTTTATCTTCCGGCGAGGAAGCGCCAGGCTGACGCCCCTCGATATCGAGCCGCCGAATCGAGGCGAGGCGGCCTCGGAGGACGGGCCTCAGTAGCGAGTGCGGTGCCGAGTTTCCGGATTGCGGTCGCTTGAATCCAGGCGATCCCCGGGACTATGACGTGCCGCTTCCCGCTGCTAGTACTACAGTTGTAACTATCTCCGGAGGCTGATAGCCTGGCCGTGGAACCCAGGGAGGGTCGCCATGGCCAGCACCGGGTCTGCCGTCCGCCCCGACGACGTCCAGGAGTGGGGGAAGCGAGTTCGACGAGGTGGCGCACCGGATCGGGGCCGGCTCGCGCAGCGAGACACGCGACCGGGTCCGGGCCTACCTCGTCGGCCTCCTCGGGCCGGTGCAGCGGAAGAACGCCTGGCAGGTCGCCGAGCAGATCGGCGACGGCGACCCCTACGGCGTCCAGTACCTCATGGGCCGCGCCGACTGGGATCCGGACTCGGTCCGCGACGACCTCCGTGCGTACGTCGTCGGATCGCTCGGCGACCCCGACGCGGTCCTGATCCTCGACGAGACCGGCTTCCTCAAAGACTGGCCCCAAGTCGGCCGGCGTCGCCCGCCAGTACACCGGGACCGCCGGCCGGATCGAGAACGCCCAGGTCGGCGTCTTCCTCGCCTACGCCTCGCCCACGGCGCCGCGTTCCTCGACCGCGCTGTTTACATGCCCGAGGAGTGGACCAGCGACCCGAAACGGTGCGAGGCGGCCGGCATCCCCGAAGGGACGGCCTTCGCTACGAAGATCCGGCTGGCCAAGCAGATGCTCGAGCGGGCTTTCGCCGCCGGGGTGCCAGGCATGGGTGGCCCGGCGACGGAGTCTACGCACTGGGAGCTGCGGCGGTGGCTGGAGGAACAGCGGCGGCAGTACGTGCTGGCCGTCCGGGCCAACCAGTACGTCTGGGCGGGCCCGCGCAAGTACCCCACGGTCGCCGCCCTATCGAGGGCGCTGCCGCAGCAGGCCTGGCACAAGGTCGCCGTCGCGGCCGGGAGCAAGGGGCCGCGGGTGTACGCCTGGGCGTGGATGGAGATCAACCACGACCTCGGGCCGGCGTCGGCGGCGCTGGCTGCTGATCCGCAAGGGCCTCGACGACCGCGAGGGCGGCGTACTACGTCGCGGCCGGGCCGGCCCGCACGCCCCTGACCCGGCTGGCCCGGGTCGCCGGGGCGAGATGGTCGGTCGAGGGGGCCTTCGAGGCGGCGAAGCAGGAGGCCGGGCTGGCCGACTACGAGGTGCGGAGCTGGACGGGCTGGCACCGCCACGTCACCCTCTCGCTGCTGGCGCACGCCGTCCTGGCGGCGGTGCGGAGGCTGGCCGACGGGCCGCCGAAAAAAGTCGGGCACGGGCCGGAGCTGATCGCGGTGACGGCGGCGGAGCGCACCGGCTGCTGGTCCGCCTGCTGTGGGTCCGCTTGCCGGAGGTCGAGGAGGCCCTGGATTGGTCGGAGTGGCGGAGGGCCCACCAGGCGTTCGCCAGACGATGCCATTACAGAAACGCGGCGCAGAGCCGCCGGTCTAGTTACAACTGTAGTACTAGCGGCCGGCGGTCGTGGGCCAGCCCGCGGCCGACCCCGCGTAGTTCTCAGGAACAAATCTGAGTGATGATAATATAAATAGTCTATCCACTTGATCGATCGCGGCGGGTCCCCGCAAGCGGCAACGTCACCGCGCTCCCGACGGCGAACCGGCCGTGCCGCCGATTGATGGCACGCTTCATGGCGGCGACGTTTTCGGCCCGCGTGCTGCCTGGTTGAAACAGACCCGGTTGCGTCGGCAGCTCCGGCACGAGCCGGCGGAGCGCCCCCATCCGCTTCAGTCGCGGCGGACGTCACGCGGGCCCGTGGCGATGCCCCGCCCGGCGAGGGCCTCGGTCAACTGGCGGCCGGTCCAGGTCCGCCGCTCGCGGAGAAGCTCGCGAAAGTCGCCGGTGACCTCTCCGAGCCTCTGCGCATCGAGGGCTGGCCCGCCGCGGAACGGGCGGAGGGCGGCGGTCCCTCGCGCCCGCGAAGGAGCGGAGCAGGTCGCAGGCCGTCTGCGGGCGGTCGCCCAGGTGGGCGGCGACCCGTGGCGCACCGGCCGGCGTCGGAGAGTGTGATCATCTCGATCCGGTCGCGGGCCTTCGGGGCGGCTGGGTGCGTACTCAAGGCCGGAGTTCGTTTCGGGTTTCGTCGTCGAGGGTGATGCGGATTGTGCCGATTTACGGAAGGACCGGGTACGGGCGCTTGGTGAGGAGATGGACTCGAACACTGTACCCGCCGAGAACGCTCCGGGTCCGCACCATCGGGGGGCTAAAGAGAAGCGGCGGGGCGGCCCCGGAGGGCCGCCCCGCATCGACGCCTCAGGCCTCGATCGTCGATACGATGTCCTCGTAGGCCCCAGGATCGCCCCCGGACCATGGCGCCGGCAATCCCCGCCAGCCCAACGACCAGCCCGATAGCCGCCCCAAGCAGCCCGCCGGCGTCGTAGCCGTCGACCGCGGCCGCGACGCCGAGCATCACGACGACCCTGTGCCTCATCTGGTCGAAGGGCCTCTCGGAATACCGTCTATCGCCCGTCACTCGTCCGCCAGCTCGAGGTCCTTGATGTAGTCGAGGGCCTCGGCCAGCTCGCAGACGATCGGCGCCGGGCACGCGGCCCCGCGATGTCGAGCTCGCGCAGGAGCATCAGGTCGTCGAACTCCTCGGACTGCTGCAGCCGCTGCCGGGCGCGGTGCGCCGAGGGTCCCCTGGCGGTAGGCGTGGGCGTCCATGTGGAGGGCGATCAGGGTCTCGGTCCGCTCGGTGATCGTGCCTTCGAGCGCCTGGAGGCCGGCGACGACGTGGTCGGACGGGTCGATCGCCTTGCCGACGTCGTGGAGCAGGGCGGCGAGGAGGAACTCCTCGTCGTAGCCCCGCTCCTCGCGGGCCAGCTCGAAGACCTGGAGGCTGTGGTAGAGGGCGTCGCCCTCGGGGTGATACTTCGGGCTCTGCTTCACGCCCTCCAGCGGCTGGAGCAGGAGGCGGTAGAGCTCGAATCGGTCGACGTGGTCCTCGACCCGCTCGACCTCGACGTCGAGGTCGATCTCGGGGTCCTCGGCCGCGAGCGCGGCCTCCAGCTCGGCGATCGAGGCCCGCTCGATCGCCTTGCCGGTGATCGAGCTCTTGAAGACGTAGTGGAGCCTTGTCCTCGGGGTAGAGGGTCAGCTCGAAGGGGAAGCGGTCGTCGACGTGGATGTGGGTGAAGACGCGCTCCTCGCCGTACTTGACGATCCGCTTCCGCTCGACGTCGTAGGGCGAGGCCCGCCGCGTCGAGGGCGTCGGTGACGAGCGCCAGGCTGTCGCAGAAGACGTGGATGTCGATGTCGGAGCCCTCGCGGACGTGGCCGGTCCAGACGCTGCCGATCAGCCGCGGGTCGGAACCGGGCGAGCTTGCGCATCAGGCGGAGGGCCTCGACGCGCATGTCGCGGAGGTTCTCGAGGCGCTTGTCGCCCTCGTGCATCCGGGCCATCGCCTGGATCTGGTCGCGGATCTCGGCGTTGGAGGGGAGGTCGCCGGGCCGGTAACGGTATTCGACCCCGAGCTGCTTGGCGGCCTTGCGCTTGGCGGTGAAGTATTCGGACTCGGTCCGCTGGTACATCATCTGGGCGGCGAGGAAGGCGATCTGCCGCCGGATGCGTTCGTCGGCCATGGGGAGGAGTGCGCCGATTGGGCCCATCGAGGCGGCGCCGGGCGTGATGCCGCGGCCGGGGTGGCCGCGACATTGCGGGGGAAGTCCCGGGTCTCCCGCCTCGCGGTCGGCCCGCACGGGTCAAGGGCAGCGTCGCGGCGAGGAGTAGGCGTCGGCTGCAGTCCGACTTACCCGAGGACGCCTCGCAGAGATCCGCCGGGTCGTTGTTTCGTCACGGCCGAGACTCCTGATGGCTAACGGCGTCACGGCGTCGAGCTCGGGGGGCACCGAGCGGCCCGCGCCGGCGGTCGCGACCGGGCCCGAGCCCGGCGCGATACCGCCGCGCAGGGCGAGAGCGGGCCGCGAGCCGCGGCCCCGGCGGGATCTGAGTTCGGCCTTTCAGCGAGCCGAGTCGGCCGTCGCTGACATCGGGACCATCGCCGCGGATCGAATGGGCGACAACTCGGGACGACCCGACCGGCCTTCGTCGCCCTGGAACGCCCGCCAGCTGGCGCCGAGCCACGCCCGCGCCTGGCTGACCGCCCCCGGCGTCACGCCCAGCCGGCGGGCCACCTCGCCCGTGGCGTGCCCCTCGGCCAGCAGCTCCGCCGCGAGCCGCTTCCTCGCGGGCAGGCGGCCCATCCACTCGGCGAAGTCGAGCCGGAAGCACGCCTCGTCCGCGGGCGTGCAGCGATTGCCGGCCGCGGACCAGTCCTGCCAGGACGCGCCGGCCTCGTCGGCCCCGGGCGTCGAATCGATGCTCAAGAGCCGGAAGCCGGCTCTGGCCTGTGCTCGCTGCTCATAGACGTCCATGCCCGTGGCGCGGCAGCCGGTGCCGAGCTGCCGGCCGCGGCGGACGTACCTCGCGGCGTTGGCGGCGATGCCGGTCGGGCCGACCTCGAGCGGGTCGCGGCCGCGGCGGGCCAGGCCGGCCCAGGCGTGCCAGGCGGCGGCGCGGCCGTCGGCGACCGCCTCGTCGCGGCGGTGCCGCGGCAGGCGGCGGAAGGCGAAGCGGAGGACGTTGTCGATCCGGGGCAGCTCGGCGACGAACGTCCGGTGGGCGGGCGGTAGGGGCGATGCGGTCCGGCTGGCGATGCTCATGGGTGCGACCTCCGGTTGAGAAGGCCGACCGCCCCCGGCGCGGGGACGGTCGGCGTGACCGTCCCCGCGGGGACAACGAATGAGAGATGACGCGGCGTGATCAGGCCCGTGCTGCGACTGGGGATCGCGTCGTAGTGTGCGGCGCACGTCGGGCCTGTGGGGCTCGCCGCGGTGACGTCCCGCCCGACGGCGCCGGACGCATTCGGCCGGGGGGGCCGACCGCCACGCGACCGCGGGACGTGACGCCATCGCGCGGCCTATCGGGGGCGTCGCCGATCGTGGTCGACGGGACGCGGCCGGGGATCGCCCCGAGGCCGACCTCCCCGGCGTGGACCTCGCGAATCCGAGGTCCACCTTTCCTAAGCCGTTTGATGAAAACGCCTTTGCGTCAGAAGGTGGACCTGGTGGACCTCGGTGCGAACCCTCGACGGATTGCGGCGCGAGGGCCGGCCGGCACGAGAGTCGAGCTGGGAGTGGGCCCGAGGTCCGTAGGTCCACCTCGAGGAAGTAAAAACCTTGTGGAATACAGTTAAATTAGGTGGACCTCTCGGGGGGCGAGGTCCACCCCAGGCCAATCTCTTCGTCAGCAGGGCAGGAGTCCGGCGGAGGCCGGTCCGTGCTCGATTCGCGAATTGATCGTCCAGGCTATAAAATTATGGGTGAACATGATTGAGCTGATCGAGTCGCCGGGCATGTGTGCCGCCGATTGATGTCCGCTTTGTCCCGGTCCAGGACGACGCTCGATCACGATCGTCGATAAGCCGTCGATGGGCCTCGAAGAACCGCCCGATCGCTCGAGGGGATCCCGCAGGCCGCCGCGGCGGCACGCCGCGCCGACGCCGGGCGGTCGCTGGCCCCGATGGCGATGATGACGGTGTGCGACACGGAGAGTCCTCGGCGTTTTTGGGGAAGGCTCCGCGAAGCCGAGAACGCTGGCTGCATCGATGTATCGTGGCGCGATCCGGGCAGGCTATTAGGCCCACACCTGCCGACCGCGGGCCCTGCACGCAAGTGGCGGCGTCCGCCACGCCCGCCAGCACGCCCAAGGCGTCCAACGCCCCGAAGGCCCGAGCGGGCCGTCGTGGGCCTGCGGCCGGGGATATTGCGTTTGAAGCGGGCCGCACGACCGCGATCGAGGCCCGCGATTACGCCGTGGCTCCGGTGGGCCGTCTGACGGGCGCCGAGCGGGCGGCGTGGCAAGCCGGCCCGGCCGCGGGCGCGGCCGGGGTCGAGCGGGCCGAGTGCGACTTTCCCCCAGTAAACGATCCTGCTGGCGAATCTTCAGGCCGGCCGGGGAAGGCCCATAAGGCGCCTGAATGCCGTCACTCGGGCGCTCTCGACGGGCCTCTCCATCAGCCAGGCCCCGATACTGCGCCAGGTCGATCGCGGCCGCCGTCGCCACGTGCTGCAGACGGGCCTTCGCCTCCCCGAGATACCGGCACCTCCGCATCCCGAAGCTCCGCACGCCCTGCGAGATCGTCCCCTCGATCCCCGCGCGTGCGCGTACTCGGCCCGGAATTCCTCCGTCGATTCCCGATCCTGCGCCGCCTGCAGCGCCTCGAACACCTCGCGCCGCCGCACCGTCAGCGACCGCCGGTCCGACCGCGTGCACCTCGACCGGGCGGGGCAGGCGCGGCAGTCGGTCGTGGAGAACTTGATGTAGACGATCTCGGTGCCTCCGGGCTCGACGGCCGGCGTCCAACTCCGACTGGTCCGGCCTTCCGGGCAGGTCGCCTGACGGTGCCGCCAGTCGATCGCGAAGTCGGCCGTCCTATAGGCCCCCTCGGCCTTGGCCTGCCAGTGGTAATCCGGCTGCATCGGCCCGATCAATTCGACGCCGTGCTCCCGTCGCATCGCCATCAGGAGGTCGGCGTCGATGTAGCTCGCGTCGACTATCTGCCGGCCCGGCAGGAGGTCGCGGCCGCTCAATGTCTCATGGATCTCGGGCGTGGCCCGACCGTCGGGAGCGGGAGCGGGCGCCGTCGTCGCGTTGACGATCAGGTGCGGCACGTCGTCGTCGCAGGTCTCGGTCAGGTGGACCTTGTAGCCGATCCACGTCGTCGATGGCTTCTTGCCGAACCGCGCCTCGGCGTCATGGGGCGACGTGATCAGTAGGGACGCCGGCGGGATCCCGTCCGATTCGGTCCTCCACCGCAGGCCGCCTGCGTCGCGGTAGAACTGCTGGACCCAGATCCGACGCAAGGCCTCCAGCGCAGGCAGCCCACGTAGTGATGGCGGGGCCCCGGGTCCCGCGGCGGCCTCCAGCAGCGCGAGGCCGTCCCTACCGACCTGGTCGGCCAACTGCCGGCGCCCCTCCTCGGAGGCCGGCAGGGGGAGCGAGTAAGGTCGCCGGCCGTATCGCTCGGCCCAATCGGGGCATGCCCGTGCGGCCAGCCAGTCGGGGGCCACTGCGGCGACGCGGTCCAGGGCGTGGCGGACGGCCTCGATCACGCCCTCCAGGCGGTTGGAGGCCCGGACGCGGGCCAGGACATGGGTCGAGTCGGTGCGCTGCCGGCCCCGGGCCTTAAGCCAGCCCCGCTCGCGGCATCGGTCCAGGAGGGCGTCCAGGAGCAGCCGCTCGGCCGGGCCGTCGAGCAGTCGGCGCCGGAACTCGCAGAGGACCGAGGCATCGAACCCGGGGTCGTCCAGCGTCAGGCCGAGCGGCGTACTTCCAGTCGATGCGGCCGCGCACCGCGTCGGCGGCGCGGCGGTCGGAGAGCCCCTCGGCGAACTGGAAGACGGTGACCAGGGCGAGCCGCCAGGGGGCCTCGGCGGGCCGGCCGCGGCTCGGGTAGAGGGCGGCGAACTCCTCGTCTCGGAAGATGGTGCCCAGCTCGTCGCGCAGGGCCATGTAGACGTTGCCGCCGTGGAAGGCGGCGCGGGCGACGCGAGCGGTCTCCTCGGGCACAGGCCCGATCGGCTGGGGGTGAAGCGACATGGGCGGGCTCCGTCCGGGTGAAACTCATCTCGGACGGAGCGTAAGCGAGCCCAGGTCGCTGATCTACAATTCGCCAGCAGGATCGTTTAATGGGGGAAGGTCAACGACCTGGCGCAACTCCTCGAGCGCCGGTTGTTGTGCCAGTCCACCACGCCGCTCCGATCGCGGGTGGCCGCCGCGCTCTGGGACCTGATCTGCTACGAGGGGCAGCGATGCAAGCATGGCCACACGATCGACGTCCGCCTGAGCCACCAGGACCTCTCCGAACTCGTCGGCGCGGCGCGGCCAGTCATCAGCGCCGAATTCGTCCGGATGAGGGGCGAGGGCCTGGTCGAGTACACGCGCTGCTATTTCTGCGTGGACGACCTCGCGGCCTCCGACCGCATCGTCACCGGATGAAAATTGCTCGAACTTCTGGATTTGTCATCCGGAAGACAGCCTTTCGGCGGCATACCGGCCAGCCTTGCCGCCCGTAGGGCCGCTCCGTCCGCCGGGTTGGACGGCGAAACGTGTCGGTCCTCTGTCCACCGGGTCACTCCTAATCCAGGATGGGGGGCTGCCGGGCGGCAGCGATCGGGCCGAGCTCCGGAGCCGCGAATGACGGGGTAAGGCGAGCGTCGAAGGCCAGTGAGCAAGGGTCGTCAGAATCAACGCAATCCTCACGCCCGACCAGGACCTCGCCGATATCATTCTCATAATCTGTTCGCTATAATCAGGCAGGGACGCCAATGCGGATCGTTCGAATCTTGGTCATTCTCGGCTTGGCCTGCTCGACCGGCTGCACCACCGGCCGGCTCCGCCAACGCACGATCAACCAGGGCAGCACCCTGCCGGAGTTGCAGTACCAGCAGGTCCTGGACAACCTCGCGCAGTTCGCGACACGCCCCGGCTCCCTGCCGTGGCACGTCAATCTGAGGGAGGGGACCACCCAGGTCACCGACTCGCTCTCGGGGGGCGCGGCGGTGGACATCGGGCCGCCGGTCACATGGTTCCCGCAGCTCCTCGGCTCGAGGACCGCCGTGGCCCAGTGGGGGATGTCGCCGGTGATCGACGCGACCGAGCTGCGCCTGCTCCGGATCGCCTATCGCCGCGCCCACGGCGCCCCCGACATGCCGTCGCCCAGGTTCGTCGACGAGTTGGCCCACGAGCTGAAGGACCAGTTCGCATCCAACGCCGACCTCCGGAACGAGTCGGAGTTGTTCTACGAGTATCAGGGCCGCGCCAATCGCAGCGCCCGCGAGCTGGATGCCCACGTGATCACGACTAACGACGCCACCGTCTGCGCGAGCCCCGGCCCCTCGGTCGATCGCTCCCCGCTGGCGGCGAACGTCTGCCGGAAGATCGAGATGATCCAGGACGACCTGGCCGAGATCCGGCCCGGCTGGTTCCACGTCGGTTCCAGGCGCGACGTCCCGAAGGACGCCTGCTACGTCGGGAGGAGCGGGGACTGCTATGCCTGGGTCTGCCCCGACGGGATCGACGGGCTCACCGAGTTCACCCTGACCGTGCTGAAGATCTCCTCCCTGATCAAGGAGACGGAGACGCTCATCAGCCCGGGTTCCGTGAAGTTCTCGCCGGGGGACCGGGGCGGGTAGCCGCACCGGGAGTTCCCATGGATTAGATCGCTCGTCGGATCAGGGCCTAGACTTTCTTCCAGGGAGCGTCGATCACGTCGGTCAGACCTTGCGACGTCTCGCATTTTCCATCTCGCATTTCGGGAGACGCCGGCGGCCAACCGCCGAAGTTCAGCGCGGATGCGACCCCCGAATCATCGCCTCGGCCTCGCGGCGCAGGACATATGCCTCCAGCCAGTTGTGTAGGTGCAGCCCCACCTCTTGCTCGGCATCTCCCGGCATCCCGTCACGGTACTGATCGAGCCACGCCGTGGCCTGGTCCAGCGAGCGGCGCGCCTGCTCGGACTTCCCGAGGCGCTGCTGCGCCAGGGCCAACCACAGCCAGTTCACCACGGCCTGGCCCGGCTCGGGGCCGCGCGCAGGCTCTGCTCGAACAGGGCCGCCGCCCGCTCGAACCGGCCGGCACGGTAGTGCAGAGCCCCCTGCTCGGTCAGCGACCAGAATTGTCCGGAATCGGCCTCGAGTTCGGCCTCGGCCAGGCGGCCGGGCAGCGACGCGTCCGCGACGGCGTCGGGAGCCAGCGTGCAGGCGCGGGCCACGTGGTAGGCCCGCAGGACCGGCGCCTTGCCGCACCTCTCGACCATGTGGGCGCAGGCGTCCTCGTACCCTCGCCGGTCGCCGGACAGGAGCAGTACGGCGGCGTACTCGAACCAGAAGTGACCCGCGTCTGTCGCGGCGAGTTTCAGGGCGCGCGTGTAGCAATCGGCGGCCTTGTCCCAGTCACGGTGTGCGGCGTGCGCCAGGCCCTGCTGCACCGGGTCGGCCGCGACTAGCGCCGCCACGTCTCCCCAAAGGCGCTCCATTCCGCGCGCTCGGCGTCGGGCAACTTCATCAGCGCCGCTTGGTTACGCACGCCGGCCAGGACAGGGTCCGTTTCCCAGGCGGAGAGCGACCAGCCGCTCAAGGACCGCAAGTCCACAACCGCGCCGTCCTTGAGCAGCCTGGTCCTCAGCTCCAGGTTGGCCCGCAGCCAGTCCAGTGCCTGTCGGCGCAGGCTCATTCGCTCCTGCTCGCCGAGCCGTGCTTCCCGAAGACCATGACCGGCCGAGGCTTGCAGAGCGGCAAGGGCAGCTTCGTATCTGCATCTATACAGGTGAATATATATTAGATCCATGTTTGGTTCGGGCCGGATGGCTTGCTGCAAATGGCCGATGGGCTCGTCGGGGCGGCCCCCGGCGCGTAAGGCCATGCCAAGGCTGAAATAGGCGATGGCGGGTGAGCCGGGATCGAGCCGAATGGAATCCTGATAGCAGGTTATGGCCTCGTCCAGTCGGCCCTTTCCGAGCAAAGCATCCCCGAGGCTGTTGTGGGCGGCGGCCATCGTCGGGTCGAGCCGGATGGCTTCCTGGTAGTGGCCCACGGCCTCGTCCAGTCGGCCCTTGGCGCGCAGGGCAACCCCGAGATTGTTGTGGGCGGCGGCCATCGACGGGTCGAGCCGGATGGCTTCCTGGTAGTGGCCCACGGCCTCGTCCAGTCGGCCCTTGGCGCGCAAGGCATTCCCGAGGTTGGTGTGGGGCGTAGCCGATGCCTCGGGCTCGAGCCGGATGGATTCCTGGTAGTGGCTGATGGCCTCATCCATCTGGCCCTTGGCCTGCAAGGCAATCCCCAGGTTGTTGTGGGGCAGGGCCGCGGTTTTCGGGTCGAGGCGGATGGACTCTCGGAAGTGACCGATGGCATCGTCCCGCCGGCCCAGGTCGCCCAGGATCAGGCCGATGGCGTTGTGGGCCATGCTGGCCCTGGGCCGGAGCGCCAGGGCGGCACGGAAGTAACCGAGCGCCTCGCTCTTCTGCCGCGACCCGTACAATGCCCAGCCCAGCTCATAGTTGAGCCAGAAGTCCTGCGGGTAGCGTGCCTGCGCCGCGCCCAGCAGCGACACCGACTCCCCGTGCTCCCTGGGCAGCATCCGGCCCAGGGCGGTCAATAGCTGCGGGGACAACCGTTCCACCGGCAGGCCCTGCACGAGCGTCGTCAAGGCGCGACCGTCTTGCCACAAATCCGGCTCGCGCAGGCGGTCTCGCAACGGGTCCGGGTCGGCACCGCGGGCCACCGCCAACAGCCACGCCCGCCGCGACCGATCCCGGGTGATGCTGGCACAGTCATCCAGGGCGGCGACGATTTCGACGCGCACCGGGGAGATCCGCACCCGCGCCGCCACCGCCTCGGCGTTGTCTCCCTGTCGGCCCAACCCGGCCTTCGCGAACGCCTCCTCGTAGAGCGGCTCGGCCCCGACGGCCTCGGGCACGCCCTCCATCAGGGTCGCCGCTCGCAGCCGGGCCGCGTCCAGCTTCATCACCAGTGCCAGGTCGGCACGCGCCCGGTCCACCTGCCGGCGCAGGTCATCCGGCCCGGCAGGCTGCAGCCGCTGCCGGGCCTGCTCCAGCAGCTCCCGCGCCTCGTGGAAGTGGAACTGCTTGCCGAAACCGTCGGCCTGAGCCATCGTCCTGCCGACCTCGGTGCGCAACTCCGCCCGTCGCTCGGCCCGCTGCTGCACGAACCACACCCCGCCGCCGCTCGTGAGCCCGATCAAGGCCACCGCCGTCGACGCCAGCGCCGCCCCCGCCGGATTGCGCCGCGTCCAGCGTATCACGCGTTCCAACGGCCCCACGGGCTGCGCCGCGATCGGCTCGTTCCGGCGGAACCGATGAAGATCCTCCGCGAGGGCCGCGGCGCTCGCGTAGCGCCGCTGCGGGTCCTTCTCCAGGCACTTCAGGCAGATGGTCTCCAGGTCGCGCGGCACCGCCGGCGTTCAGCCGCGACGGGGGCACCGGCTCCTGGGAGATCACCTGCCGCAAGGTCTCCGCCGCCGTCTCCGCCCGGAACGGCGGCCGGCCCGTCAGCAACTCGTACAGGATCGCCCCCAGGGCATAGATGTCGCCGCCGGGCCCACGTCGCGCGATCTCGCCTCGGCCTGCTCGGGGGCCATGTAGCTCGGCGTCCCGATCGCGTGCCGGTCCAGGTGAGGCCGGCCTCGCCTTCCATCCGCCGGGCCAGCCCGAAGTCGCTGATCTTGGGCGTGCCGTCGGCGGTGAGGAGGACGTTGGACGGCTTCAGGTCGCGATGCACGATCCCGCTCCGGTGGGCCTCCTGGACGGCTTCGGCCAGGGTCGCCAGCAGCGCGGCGGCCTGGCGGGGCGGCTGGGGAGTGCCCGCCAGCTTCTGGGCCAGGTTGCCGCCCTCGACGAACTCCATGGTGAAGTAGGGCTGGCCGTCCTGGTCGCCCATGTCGTGGACCTGGACGATATTCGGGTGCCGCAGGCCGGCCACCGCTTCCGCTTCCCGCAGGAATCGCTCTCGAGCCTCCGGGCTGGCATGCGCGCCGGTGAGCAGCATCTTGACGGCGACGGGGCGGTTGAGTCGCAGGTGCCGGGCCTTGTAGACGACGCCCATGCCGCCGCGGCCCAGCACCTCGAGGAGTTCATGCCCCGGGATCTGGGGCAGATCGGTCGAGGACGGTTCCGACGAAGGGTCACCGAACGGCGGGCCGAACTCCGGCGCCGGGAACATCGCATCCAGCTGGGCGTCGCAGGCGAGTTTTCGCTGCCATCGCCTGCGGACCTGCGGCAGCAACTCCGGGACAATCGCGGCAGACCTCTTCCGGCGTACGCTCCGAGTCCAGCAGCTCTTCGAGCAGCAATCGAACACGCGGTTCAACGTCCATCGGCCGTCTCCAGCCTGCGAGGCAGCGGTATGGCTCTCGAAACAGGACCGACGCCGCGGCCAGTCAGCTCGCGCCCGCGTCCTTGACTCGGCGGCTACTCCGGTCGGTCGCAAGTCGTCCAGTTCCTCCGCCAGCAGGAGGCTGGCGCGATTCAGCCTCCGCTGCACCGTCTTGGTCGAGACGGCCAGCACCTCGGCGGCCTCCGCCTGGGTCAACCCCTGGAGGCGCACCAGGCCGAAGACTTCGCGCTCGTCCTCCGGGAGGTTGTCGATCGCCGCCAGCATCCGGCGTCCGTCCGGGGTGATGCCGGAGTCGCTGCTGGCCGGGGCGAGCAAGCACTCTTCGCGCAGCTCGACGGCGACGGGGCGTTCGTCCAGGCGACGGGCCAGGTCGTTGAGCTGCCAGCGCATGTGCTGATTGGCCAGGGCGAAGAACTGGCGCACGGTCCGGGGGCGGATCGAATCCATGGCCTTGAGCAGCCCTTCCACGACCCCGCCGAGCATCTCATCCGTCTCCAGATTCGATGGCGGCCTGGTCAGGCGCGGGTAATTCCGGTGCAGCATGATCGGCGCACAGGCCCTCCAGCCGGTGGACGGCCCGGCCCAGGAGATCGCGCACGATCGGCTCGGCGGGCGCATCTCCTGCCAGGGCGTCCAGGTAACGCTGCACGACGGCGGTGGTGGATTCCTCGCTCACGACGAAAACCTCGACGGAGGGCACATCCTCGCAGATTTTAGCGGGTCCGGTGTCCACCCGCCACTCTCAGTAAGGTAGCAGGGGAGCGGCAGGCCCGCGCGGGTATGGAGGAAAGTCGATAGGGACTGTCATCGAAATGACAGCTTGATATCCGCGAGGAGGTTAGCATCCCCGATCCGGAGCCGCCGTCACGCAGGCGCGAGAAGACACGACATCTCTTTCCCCGAAAGGGACGAGGTAACACCATGCTTGGATCGAACCGTTCGCGCGTGACCGCGGGAGTCGCGGTCCTGGTCGGGATCGCCGGACTGTCGTTCGTGCTGGCCGGGGCCGCTGCCGCCCGAGGGCCAGGCGGCGCTGGTCGAGTTCACCCAGGACGGGAAGCTCAAGAAGCCCGAAGGCTACCGCAAGTGGGTCTACGTCGGCACGCCGCTGACCCCCAACGAGCTCAACGGCGGCGAGGCCCCGTTCCCCGACTTCCACGCCGTCTACATCGACCCGGAGAGCTACGCCCACTACGAGAAGACCGGCGAGTTCCGCGACGGCACCGTGATGATCAAGGAACTCGTCGGCATCGGGGCCAAGGAGGCGACCAGCGGCAAGGGCTACTTCATGGGCGACTTCATCGGCCTGGAGGCGTCGATCAAGGACTCGAAGCGGTTCAAGGACGAGCCGGGCAACTGGGCCTTCTTCAGCTTCGGCCACCATTACCCGCTGAAGGCCGAGGCGACGAAGCAGAACGCCGCCGTCGTGCAACTCGTGCCACCAGGCCAGCGCCGCGAAGGACTACGTCTTCAGCCAGTTCTACCCCGTCCTGCGTGCGGCGGCCCCGAAGTCGAAGTGAAGTCGATCGATCAGGGCGCGGCCCGGATCGTCCGGGCCGCGCCCTCTTCCCCAAACTCAGGCGGCACATCCCATGAATACCAAAATCCCACGCCGGCTCGCCGCCGGCAGCCTGGCCGCGATCGGCGCTCGTCGCCACGGTTGTCGCTCGGCGCGGCGCGGGCCGGACGACCCGCCCGCCCGCACGGCCGGCGAGTTCTCGCCCTACGTCACGAAGGACGGCGGGATCACGCGGCCGACCGATTACCGCGACACCTTCGAGTACCTGGGCACCTACGCCGTGGCCACGAAGCCCGGCCAGCCGGTCGACGAGATGCACGTCGTCTACTCGCGGCCCGAGGACGTCAAGGCGTACCGGCGGGACGGCAAGTTCCCCGACGGCGCGGTGCTGGTGAAGGAGGTCACCAAGGTCGGCTCGGACAGGCTCACCACGGGGCAATCCCACTGGGCCACGGACATCAAGCTCTGGTTCGTGATGATCAAGGACGCGAAGGGGCGATTCCCCGACAACGACCTCTGGGGCGACGGCTGGGGCTGGGCCCTGTTCCTGGAGAAGGAGCCCGGCGAAGAACGTGGCGACCGATTACGAGACCGACTGCAAGACGTGCCACATCCCGGCCAGGAAGGACGACTGGATCTACGTCCGCGGATACCCGGCCCTCACGAAGGCCAACCCGGGCGAAGTGAAGACTGGCGTCATTCGGCCTGCGCGATGGCGGAGAGGTGGGAATTTGATGAGCGACCGCTTGAAGTCGATCGGGCTGCACATCTCCCGCTACGGCTTGGTGATCGTGCTGCTGTGGATCGGCGGGATGAAGTTCACGGCCTACGAGGCCGAGGGCATCAGGCCGCTGGTGGCGAACAGCCCGCCGATGAGCTGGGTCTACAAGGTCATGAGCGTCGGCGGATTCTCCGCGCTGCTGGGCGTGGTCGAGATCGCCATCGGCCTGCTCATCGCCCTGCGCCCGGTCTGGCCGCTGGGCTCGGCCATCGGGAGCGGGCTCGCCGCGGGGATGTTCCTGACGACGCTCAGCTTCCTGATCACCACGCCCGGCTGGGAGCCGAGCCTGGGCGGCTTCCCGGCCCTGTCGGCCATGCCGGGACAGTTCCTGCTCAAGGACATCGTCCTGTTGGGCGTGGCCCTGTTCACGGCCGGCGAGGCGCTCGAGGCGGTGCGACCGGGACGCGGCGTCAAGGGAGGCGAGTCGGAATGCCCCACACCATCCATGACATCGGCGTCGCGAGCCAGATCGGCAAATACAGCGACGCCATCGAAGTCGGACCCAATCTGCGATGGCTGATGACTTCCGGAACCCCCGGACTCTCGACGACCGGTGACCTGCCGGACGACATCGCGGGACAGGCCAGGCTCGCCTGGGAGCATGTCGTCCGGATGCTGGAGCGGGCCGGCATGACGGTCGCCGACGTGGTGAAGGTCACGCAGTATCTGACGCGGGCCGAAGACGTCCCGGCGTACGCGGAGGTGCGGTCCCGCTTCCTCGGCGAGGCGAGGCCCGCCTCGATGCTCCTGATCATCCCGCAACTCATTCGGCCGGAGTTCCTGGTCGAGGTCGAGGTGATCGCCGCCACGGCTTAGGGAGCAATCCGCCCCACACTGCCCCGAAGTCGCAGGCCTATCTCCGCGAGCACCGGCCGCCGGTGCTGATCGTCTGGGGCGAGAACGACCAGATCATCCCTGCCGCCGGGGCCGAGTCGTGCCGGCACGACCTGAAGAACGTCGATTGCCAGCTCCTCGATGCCGGGCACTTCGACCCGGAGACTAACGGAGCCGAGATCGCCGGGCGGATGCGGGATTTTCCCGGCAAGCGCGTTCGCGGGGAGTGACCCGAGCGAGGCACGCTGGGGCGCCGGATAGCCGTGGCCAAACTATCGCCTCCCACGGCCCGTGGCGTCCGCTCGATGGGTCGATGTTCGCGAGGAGGCCATCGTCGGCCGCCCGAGATCTCACGCCCCCGTAACCCGCTTCGGTATAGTCGACCGACCGACGCATCGCTCGGCGAGGAGACGTCGAGTCGGCCCCGGTCATCTCGGCGCCTGCGTCATGCTGGGAGAGGGCCCGTCGAACGGGCGTCCCCGCCGCCGGGCCTGGCCGCGGGCCCGGCGCCGTGGGCGGACGGCAACATCATCACTAGCTCATAACTAAAAGAGAGGGGCGGCCCGGCCCCGGCCGCGGCCGGCCGCTCCGTCCCGCCGACCGTCACACGTCCTAAGACCTCGGCCTCTCGGGCGTGGTCATGGGGGGCGACCTCGCGTCCCCGGACCTGGACGGTTCCCGGTCGCGCACCCTTAGGCTGAGGGCGACGAGTCTCCCGGTATTTCCGGGAACGCGGGCCTTGGGCAGGCGTGCGACGAAGGAATTCGATCGGCCCGGCGCGGCCCTCCCCGGCCCGTCGGCGAAACCTCCCGGGAGCGATCCGCCGTGACCAACACCAACGGGCGATCCTCGCGTGTCTTCGTGGCCTGGCTCCTGATCGGGACCTCCGTCGCCGTGCTCGCCGGGGCCGACGGCCCGGCGGCGACGTCGAAACGGGCGATCGCCCCGGTCGCGCCGGTGCTGCCGGCGCAGGTCGTCGCGGCGATGCAGGAGGGGAAGTACGCCGAGGCGATCGCCGGGCTCGACCGGCTCACCGCCGAGGCGAAGGAGCCGGCCGACCAGCGCCTACTACGCCCTGATCCGCGGGATCGCCCAGCGGCTCGCGGGCAAGCCCGACGAGGCCCGCGCGACCTGGACGGCCGCCCTGAAGGCCGAGCCCGAAGGGCCCGTGGGCCGCGAAGCTCCGCTCCGAGCTGGCCGCCGTCGAGCTGGCCGCGGGCCGGCCCGCGGAGGCCGAGGCGCTGGCCCGCGCCGAGGCCGAGCGGCTGCTGGCCGGCGATCGCAAGGACCGGCTCGCCGAGGTCTACCACGCCTTCGCCGACGCCTCCTCAAGCCCGACGACCCCATCACCCCGCCCGACCCGAACGGCGCCTACGAGCTGCTGACCCAGGCCCGCGGCCTGGCCAAGGGGACGGCCTCGCGCGGTCGCTCCTGCCTCGCGATGGCCCGCGCCAGCCGGCGGCGTCGGGGCAACCACGCCCGGGCCATCGCCGGACTTCCAGGCCTACCTCAAGGATACCCCAAGGGGGCCGACCGGGCCGCGGCCCGCTACCGCCTCGGCGAGTCCCAGCTCGCCGCCGGCCAGCTCCTCGCCGCCCGCGCTGACCTGGACCGACCTGGCCCGCGACCTCGACCGCGACCCCGGCCGCGACCGCCCGAACGACCGCCGAGATCCGCGCCAAGGCCCTCTACCAGATCGCCCGGACCTACGGCATCCCGAACCCGCCCGACGACGACGCAGCTCAACCTCGGCGTCGCCGCCCTCCGGCGGTTCCTCGCCGCCTACCCGGCCCACCCCTGGCCGTCCGGGCCTCGTACGAGATCGGGGCCGTCGTACCTCGCCCGCGGCAAGAGCGAGGAGGCGCTCGCCGCGTTCACGGCCTTCCTCAAGGGCGAGGACTTCCGGGCCGAGACCGACGAGGCGAAGCGCGACCTGGCCGAGCTCTCGATGACGGCGACCTTCCAGGTCGGCCAGATCCTCCAGGGCCAGGAGAAGTTCGACGAGGCGATCGCCGCCTGGCAAGGGCTACCTCGCCAAGTTCCCCAACGGCCCGCAGTCGGCCGACGCCCAGCGGGCGATCCTCGACACCCAGCTCCTGATCGCCGCCGACCTCCTCCGCCGCGAGCAGTACGCCGAGGCCCGCGCCGCCTGGCAGGCGTTCGTCGCCCAGAACCCGCTCGACGCGCCGCGTCCCGCAGGTCCTCTTCCAGGTCGGCGAGAGCTTCGCAGCCGAGAAGAAGTTCGACGACGCGATCGCCGCCTGGGAGACCCTCGCTCGGCAAGTTCCCCGGCAGCGAGCCCGCCGCGCACGCCCAGTTCCAGATCGCCGTCGATCTTCGAGAACGAGAAGGGCGACCCGGCCGACGGCGATCGAGCGGTTCAAGCAAGGTCGCCGTCGAGCCCTGGCAGTCGCAGGCCGCGGCAGCGGATCGCCGTGATGGAGGCGAAGGCGCTGACGGTCGTCACCCCGCGCACCTTCCGCTCGGGCGAGACGCCCCACCTGAAGATCACGACGCGGAACCTCGAGAACGCTCACCTTCACCGCCTACAAGCTCAACGCCGAGGCCTACTTCCGCAAGAAGCACGCGCTCGGCGGCGTCGAGTCGCTCGACATCGGCCTCGTCGCCCCCGACGCCGAGTGGACGGTCGCCGGTCCCCGGCTACGCCAAGTACAAGCCGATCGAGACGACCTACGACCTGCAAGGTCGAGGTGCCGGGCGTCTACGTCGTCAAGGTGACCGACGAGAAGACGCTCCAGGCGACGACGCTGGTCCTCGGCAGCGACCTCGACGCGATCGTCAAGACCTCGCGCGAGCAGGTCCTCGTCTTCGCCCAGGACATGAAGACCGGCAAGGGCCGGCCCGGCGCCCGGGTGCTGGTCTGCCGACGGCGCGGGCGTCATCCTCGAGGCGACGACCGGCGACGACGGCGTCCTGCTGCAAGACGTGGGACAAGCCGCGGCGACGCCGAACGCGCGGCGCTCGCATTACCTGGTCCTCGACGGCGGCCGACGTCGGCCGGCTCGGGCCTGGGCGTGCCCGACAAGGTGGCGCAGGGGCTGACGGCCCGCGCCTACCTCTACACCGACCGCCCGGCCTACCGGCCCGGCCAGGAGGTCGCGCTCCGCGGCGTCGTCCGCGAGGTCAAGGACGGCCAGTACGCCAACGTCCCGGGGGCCGTCGTACCGGCTCGAGGTCGACCGACAGCCGCGGCCGGCAGATCGTCGCCCGGCCGGTGACGCTCTCGGAGTTCGGCACGTTCCACGAGACGGCTCCCGCTCGACGCAGGCGGCGCCCGTCGGCACGTACCGCGTCCGGCTCTACCAGCCGGGCAAGAGCGAGTTCGCCGGGCCAGTTCGAGGTCCAGTCGTACCAGCTCGAGAAGATCGACCTGGCCTTCGACCTGCACGAAGACGGTCTACTACCGCGGCGAGACGGTCGAGGCCGACGTCGTCGCCACGCTACCAGTACGGCACGCCGCTCGCGGGCCGGCCGATCGCGGTCGCGCCTGCCCGACGGCCGGATCCTCCAGCGGCACGACCGACGCCGCGGGCAAGTACCACGTCGAGTTCCCGACCGAGGGGTTCGCCGAGGAGCAGGCGCTCCGGCTCGTCGCCCAGCTGCCGCAGGACAACGTCGCCGCCGTCGGCCGGCGTGATGCTCGCCGTCCGCGGCTTCCGGATCGACCTGAGCACGACCCGCGACGTCTACCTCGACGGCGAGTCGTTCGCCGCTCCGCGTCACGACCCGCGACGCCCAGGGCGAGCCGACCGGCCAGTCGCTCGAGCGTCGCCGTCCTGAAGCAGGTCGACCCAGGCCGGCCGGATCACCGAGCGCGAGGTCTCGCGCAAGCCGCTCGACGACCGACCCGAAGACCGGCGAGGCGTCGATCTCGCTCAAGGTCGACGACGAGCGAGGGGGGCCGCTACGTCCTCCGCGTCGCCGGGACCGACCGGTTCGGCAACCCGATCGTCGCCGACCGCGCGCTGACGATCTCGGGCAAGAAGGACGAGACCAGGCTCCGCCTCCTGGCCGACCGGCAGTCGTTCAAGGTCGGCGAGGAGGCGAGCGTCAACCTCCACAGCCGCGGCCGCGCCGGCACGGCGCTGCTGACCTGGGAGGCCGACCGCATCCTCCCGTACAGGCTCGTGCCGGCTCAAGGACGGCGACAACCCGGTCGCCTGGGCGGTCGACGGGCCGCAGTTCCCCAACTTCACCCTCACCGCCGTCGCGGATGGTCGGGCACGCGCTTCGACGAGGCGCGGCTCGACCTCCGCGTCGAGCGCGACCTGCGCGTGACGGTCACGCCGGCGAAGCCGACCGTCGGCCCGGGCGAGCGAGGTCGAGGTCGAGGTCACGACGGTCGACCAGCTCGGCCGCCCGGTCGCGGCCGAGGTCGTCGCTGGCGCTGGTCGACCGCTCGCTCCTGCGGCTCTTCGGCGACCACCTGCCGCCGATCGGCCCGTTCTTCTACGACCAGACCCGCACCGGCGCCTTCGCGACCGAGGCGACCAACACCTTCCGCTACGAGCCCGCGACGACCGCCGGTGGCCGAGGCGGTCGTCGAGGAGGCCGAGCAGGCCGCGGCGCAGGCCGCCAACGCGGCCGATCGCGAGTCCGTGGCGAGCAGGCGCAGGCGGCAGGTCGACGCCCGAGTCCGCTGCCGCGGACCTCGGCTGCCGGCCGCAGCGCCGAGCGACCCGCGGCGCGCCGCGGCCGGCATAGCCGCCGGCGACGACGGGCCTGCGCAGGCATGCCGCAGGCCGCGGAGTCGGCAGGCGAGCTCGGCGGGCGATGGCGCGGTCGCGCAGGCGAGATCAGCGCGAGCCTGGGCCGTCCGGCCGAGAACGCCGTCGGGCGGCATGAAGCGATGCGGCGAATGCCAGGCTGGGACGGCCGCCGAGGTCGACGGCAATGCGGCGGACTCGACGGCGGCGATCGGCCGATTCCGGCAGAACGTCGGCCGCCGGACTCTGCGGGCAGCGAGGCCGCTGCGAGACGCTCGGCGAGCCGCGCGGCCAGCCCCGCGCAGCGGTTCGTCGAGACGGCCTACTGGAACCCCGCGCGTCGTCACCGGCAAGGACGGCAAGGCACGCGTCACGTTCCAGGCCCCGATGGCCCTGTCGCGAGTACCGCTTCACCGCGCGGGGCGTCACCGGCTCCGACACGCTGGTCGGCCAGACGACGGCCGACCTGGCCGTCCGCAAGGACTTCTTCGTCGACCTGAAGGTCCCCGCCGCGCTCGACCCAGGGCGACAAGCCCCGGTTCGTCGGCCGAGGTCCACCACGTCGGCGTCACCGGGCCGGTCGACGCTCCGGCTGGCGGTCTACGCCGGCGAGCCGCGAGCAGGTCTATCCCGAAGACGATCGAGCTCAAGGGCGACGGCGTCGACGAGGTCCTGTTCGAGCCGTTCGAGGTCCCCGACGGCGACAGTCGTCCGGCTGACGCTCACGGCCGAGCGTCGGCGAGGCGAAGGACGAGCTGGTGGTCGAGGTGCCGATCCGCCCCTGGGGCGTGCAGGCGTTCGCCTCGGCCTCGGGCACGGCGAGCGACGACGCGACGGTCTTCGTCGGCCTGCCGGCCGGGCCGGGCGTACGAGAGCCCCGAGATGCTCGATCGTCGTCTCGCCGACGCTCCGGCGGATGCTGATCGAGCTGGCGCTGGGCGCGGACGCCTACCCGCTCGCGCCGGCGACGCCGCCGATCGCGTCGCATCTTCCCGCCGCCGCCGAACACGACGGCCGACCGGGCGTCGCGACCTGCTCGCGGCGACCTCGGCGCCTGGCGTACCTCCGCGACGGCCCGGGCGCCGACGGCCCCCGAGGCCGCAGCGGCTGACCGACCGCATCCGCGGGCTCGTCGCCGAGCTGATCGCGCTGCAGAACGAGGACGGCGGCTGGCCCTGGGTCGCGGCGGCGGCGACCGGCCGGCAAGCGCCGCGGCCGAGCGACCGCATGACCTCGGCCCGCGTCGTCTGGGCGCTGGCCTCGGCCGAGCCGCTCGGCCTGCTGACCGACCCCAAGGTCCTCGACAAGGCGACCGCGCTACCTGGCCGCAGCGAGTTCGCCAAGGTCGAGCGGCGCCGACCACGAGACCCGCGCCGCGCTCCTGCACGCCCTGAGCACGCCGCGGCAAGGCGACCTTCGAGCAGGCCAACAGCCTGAACCGGCTCCGCCAGGGGCTCTCCGACGTCGCGCTGGCCTACCTGGCGCTGACCTTCGCCAACCTCGACCGCGCCGCGCTCGGCGAGCGAGGTGCTCGACGTCCTCGGCCCGCGGGGCAAGACCGAGCCGGCCGGGCCCGGCCGGCCGCCCCGGCGCTACTGGGCGGGCGACGGGCCAGCGCCCGTGCGCACCGCGGCCCGGCCGAGACGACCGCGCTGGCCGCCCTGGCCTATCGCCCAGGTCCGGCCGCAGGCCCCCGAGCTCGCCGGGGCCGTCGACTGGCTCCTCGCCCACCGCGCAGGGCACCGGCTGGCAGCCCGCACAAGGCCAAGGGCCCGGCCCTCGCCGCGCTGGCGCGCTACTACGGCAAGGCCGCAGGCGGCCGAGGATCGCTACCGCCTGGTCGTCACCGTCAACGACGCCGAGGTCTACAACGCTCGACGTCGCCGGCGCGGCCGAGGGCAAGGCCGTCCTCGTCCCGCGCAAGGCGCTCAAGGCCGGCGACCCGAACCGCGTCCGGTTCGACGATCGAGGGCCGCGGCGACGTTCGGCTACGCCGTGACGCTGACCGGCTTCACCCGCGACTTCGGCCCCGACCAGGACCGCGACGGCAAGCCGTTCGCCGATCCACCGCCGCGTCTACCTCGCCGGCCGACCCCGAGCTCGACGGCAAGACCCTGCCGACCGGCTTCGGCGTCGCGGTCAACCCGCAGCCGTTCGAGAACCAGGTCACGCCAGGTCGCGCCTCGGCGGCCGGGCCCGGGTCGCGATCGACGCCGAGCCGCATCGACCGTCCGACCGGCCCGCCTGGGAGCGCGACTTCCTCGTCGTCGAGGAGCACCTGCCCGCCGGCACGACCCTGATCGAGGGCTCGGTCGCAGTCGCACGGCCAGCTCATACGACCTGGCCGACGGCGTCCTGACCTTCTACTTCGCCCCCGACCAGTATCCCGGGCCGATCCAGCTACGACGTCTACGGCTACCTGCCCGGCCAGTACCGCGCCCTGCCCGCCTCGATCCGCGAGCGCCTACGACCCGGGCCGCCGCACCTCGGCCCGGCGGGCGAGCTCACGCGTGCTCGCCCCCGGCGAGCCGTCGACCGACCCCTACAAGGCCACGCCCGACGAGCTCTACGCCCGCGGCAAGGCCCTCTTCGACGCCGGCCGGCTCGCCGAGGCCGCCGGCCCGCTCGAAGAGCTCTTCGGCGGCTACACGCCTCCGCGACGACATCGCCAAGGACGCCGCGCGGATGCTCCTGACGATCAACATCAAGGACTACCAGCCCGCGGAAGGTCGTCCAGTACTTCGAGGTCCTCAAGGAGAAGGCCCCCGAGCTGGTCATCCCCTTCGACGAGCTGCTCGGTCGTCGGCCGGGCCTACCGCGACATCGGCGAGCACGAGCGGGCCTACCTCGTCTGGCGGGCGATCGATCGAGGCCAGCTACCTCGAAGACGCCCGCGTCGGCGAGGTCCTCCGCCAGCGCGGCAAGACGCTCGACGGGATCGCCTACCTGCTCGACCTCTGGCGCGAGTATCCCGACACGGCGTCGATCGAGAGCGACTTCTTCGGCCTCTCGCAGGTCGCTCGCCAGCCTCGCCGGCCAGGCGATCACCGACCCGGCCCTCCGCCGCGAGCTGGCCGACGCCGGGCGTCACCCGCTCCGACCTGCTCCTCCAGGCGATCCGGCTGATCCAGGTCGTTCCTCGCCGCAGTCGCCCAAGAACCCGCTGGCCGACGAGGCGAGCCTGGCCCTGGTCGGCGACGTTCCTCGAGCTGGAGGACTTCGAGGCGGTCGTCAAGCTCGCCGCGCGGTTCGCCAAGCTCTATCCCAAGAGCACGTTCCTCGACAGCTTCCAGTACAGCGAGGCCCTGGGCGAGTTCCACCTCGGCCAGTACGACCGCGCCGATCGAGGTCGCCGAGACGATCGCCACGGCGACCTACAAGGACGCCAACGGCGTCGACCAGCCGAGCCCGAACAAGTGGCAGGCGCTCTACATCCTCGGCCAGATCTACGACGCCCGCCGCCAGCCCGGCCAAGGCGCGTCGAGTACTACGAGCAGGTCGCCGACCGCTTCACCGACGCCGCCGGCGCCGTCAAGTCGCTCACCCGCAAGGACCTGAAGCTGCCCGAGGTCTCGCGTCGATCCGCCCCGGGCCGAAGGTCGCCGCCGCCGACGCCGGACCTCCGCGGCGTGCTCGGCCTGAACCGGGCCGACCGCCGAGGCCGCCGGCGACGGACGAAGCCGGCCGTCGACGCTCGACTACCGCAACATCGCCGAGGCCGACGTGAAGGTCTACCCGGTCGACCTGATGCGGCTCTACCTGACCCGCCGCAACCTCGACGAGATCGCCGGGATCGACCTGGCCGGGATCACGCCGCTGTTCGAGACGACGATCAAGCTCGGCGACGGCGCAGGACTTCGACGACAAGGCCCAGGACGATCGACCTGCCGCTCGACGAAGGAAGGGGCCTACCTGGTGATGATCCGGGGCGACGAACCTCTACGCCTCGGGGATCGTGCTGGTCACGCCCGCTGGAGCTGGAGGTGCTGGAGGAGGCCGACAGCCGGCCGGGTCCGCGTGACGGTCCGCGACGCCGGGACGAAGGCGCTCGTGCCCAAGGTCCAGGTCAAGGTGATCGGCACGCGACAACCCGGCGTTCCTCTCGGGCGAGACCGACCTCCGCGGCGTCTTCGTCGCCGAGGGCGTGCGCGGCCAGGTGACGGCCGTCGCCCGCAAGGGCGCCGGCCCAGTACGCCTTCTACCGCGGCACGACCCACGTCGGCCCGCCCCCCGCCCCGGCCCGGGCGCCGAGCCCGCCAACCAGCCCCGGCGCCGAACACCGGGGCGTGGACGTGAACGGCGCCGCCGACGCTCGACAAGAACCTCAAGATCCAGAACTTCGATAACCAGATCCGGCAGATCGACCGGCTCCAGAACCGCTACAAGGCCAACCCGCAGGGCGTCAACCCCGGCGGCATGCCCCTGCCCGCGCCGGTGCCGCAGCCATGATGCGGCCCTGGCCGGGTGGGTGAAGGGCGGAGCGCAGAGCCGTGTCAAGTGACACGCCGCGCGTGATACCAGTCGACCCCGCCATGGCGCCCTCGGACGCCGAGACGTCGCGCGCGGTTGAAGGTCGCCGGCTTCGTCTCCCCGGCGGAATTAACTCTTGGGGGAGAACGTGTCGAATCCCGAAGAACACGACGTGGTGGTGCTCGGCAGCCGCGTGACGGTCGTCGATCGGAACGACGCCCTGGCCCACCGCGAGGACCGCGACGTCTCGGAGGCCCTGCGGAGGCTCTTCGACGACGACCGAACGAGCGTCAACGACAACCTTCCGCCGAACGGTTACCGGTCGTCGGCGTTGGAGAGGGCGACGAACTCGTCGAAGTCCGACCGACCGGTCCGCTCGGCCGCCTCGTGACCCGCTCGCTCGACGACTCGTTCCGGACCCGCGGCTATCCCTCGCGGTCCGGATCGGGGGCAGCATCCCCGGCCGACTGCGTGCCCCTCGCCCGGGCCGGATTCGCTCACGCCGTCCCCGATGATCGCGACCGGCCGGGCGGGTCGGGCTCATCCCATCAGGCCCCGTCTCCCGTCGGGATCAATCCGACGACGCCGGCACCATGCTGTGGGCCGCCTCGACGATCGCCCGGCGGATGGCCGGACGCGGCGATCACGAGGCAGTCGAGGATTTATCGAGCGAACGGATCGGTCGGGAAGGCCGGGTCGAGGACGATCAGGGCCTCGGCCTCGCGGAGCAGGATTTCGCAGATCAGGATATCGGCCCAGAGCCGACCGGGGTCGGGCGCGGTGAACCGGGGGACGTTCGTTCGGTAGAGGCCCGACGCCTTCTCCAGGGCCGCCCGGGCCTCGTCGCGGCGCCCCAGGCGCATCAGGGCCATCGCGCGGCACGCAGCCGGAGGGCACCTGGAAAGTCCATTCCCCGCCGCCGCCGACCGACGCCTGGGCGTCCTCGATGATGGCGAGCGCCTCGGCGAACCGCCCCCGCCGGTAGTCGGCCAGCCCCTTGGCGGAGCCGGCCCAGTGCAGGAGCCCCCCGGTGCCGCGCGCGACGGCCCGATCCGCCATCCGGTCGGCATCCTCCAGCTCGGCACCGGACTGCGGGAGGAGGAGGCAATACTTGGCCATCCGTTCCGCGATCTCCAGATCATCGGGCTCGCGGAAGCGGTCCAGCATCCGTCGGCAAAGCTCCCGGTAGCGGCCCGGGCCGCCGGCCCGCGCCCGCACGGCCGCGGCGAGGCACCAGTTCCTATGTTCGTCGCCGTCGCGTTCGACGAGCCTGGCCAGCGTCTCCGCGGCCTTGTCCCATCGCCCCGACCGGGCATAGGCGGAGGCGGCGATGCGGTAGGCCGCCGGTTCTCGCGGGGCCGTCGCCACGAACCGGGCGAATGCGTCGTCGGCCTCGCGGAGCCGGCCCGCGTCCCCGTCGAGGCGGCCCAGGGACCAGTTGGTGTCGGCGAGCATCGCCCGGAGCGTCGCGTCGTCCGGCCGCTCAGCCAGGAGCCGCTCGCAGTACACGCGCAGCTCGTCCATCGTGGCCCTCGCCTCGGTCCGATGATTCCGGCCCCAGTGGATCAGGCCGGCGGCGCGCAGGACCGCCGCCCGGTCGACCCGCGCCCGGAAGACCCGCTCGGCCCGCGAGGCCGAGGCCGTCGCCGACGTGCCCACCGATGTCGCCGCGGCCGGGGCCTCGCGGCGGGGTGCCTTGAGCCGCTCGTCCAGGCCCGCGACCAACGCCTGGAAATCGGCCCGGCCGCGGAGCGGGTCCAGGTCATTGCCCCCCCGGATCGTTTCGAGGTCGGCGAACCCCGAGTCGACCGCCCGCCGGAGCGTCTCGACGGCCCGATCGGCTTCGCGATGCGCCTCGTCCTGCTCCCGGTCCCCACCGGATTGTTTCCACTCGTCCGCCCACCGGGCCAACCGGGCGTGCCAGAGGGCGGCGTCGAACATCCATTGGGGCGTATCGTCGAAGTCGAGCGATTGCCCCAACTCGCGGCCCGTCCGCGCGGCCTCGGCACCTCGGCCCGCGTCGCGCTGGCACTTGATGAGTTCCTCCAGGGCCCAGGCGAGGTGGCGCCTCGCCAGCGGGGCGGCCGGGTGGTCCCGGACCAGCCGCCGGCAGAACTCCACCGCCTTGCTCGCCTCGGCGACGGCCTCGTCCTTCCGACCCAGATCCCTGTACCCCCTGATGGCATTGAGGGAGGCCGTGTTCGCGTCGCAGCCGTACTCAAGCATGTGCGGCTGCCTCTCGTAGGCGAAGCGGATGTATTCCTCGGCCCGCAGTTCCATTGCCGCAGCTTCCTCCAGACGCTCCCATCTGCCCAGGGGGAGGGCGAGGTTGTTCATCGACTCCCCGAGGCCGAAATTGAGCCTGGGGTCGTCCGGGGAATCGAGGAAGAGGGCGAGGCGGATCTCGACGCCGCGGAGGCGGGCCGGCAACCCGTCCCTGCCGGCCCCGTCGAGCCCAACCGCCAGGAGTTCGAGGGCGTCGGCGAGGTCCCTCCGGCGGTCGGCATCGTCCGGGCGGTCGCGCGCCAGCCCCTCGCGAAGCTCGGCGTTGGCCTCACACGCCGCCAGTTGCTCCCCGGCCGAGTCCTGCCCGCCGAAATCAAACCACACGTGGCCCAGTGCCCGCCAGGCGTCGGCCAGGCCGGTGCGGAGGGGGATGTCCTGCGGGTCCTTGGCGACTTCCGCCCGGTAGGCGGTGATCGCGGACTTCAGGGACCGACGCGCCTCGTCGACCGACCCAAGCTCCGCCTGCACCCGGCCGATCCGGAGGTGGGTCGCGGCCAGGTCGGCGCGGAGCGTGGGGTCGTCGCCCCGCTCCGCGAGGAAGTCCCGATAGAACGGCAGGGCCGATTGCAGCAGCTCGCCCCGGAGGGGCTGGAGGCCGGGGACCTTCAGGAGCCGGCTCTCGCTGACCCGGGTGAGGTAGCCGTCGACGGCGGCGCGCGCCTTCCGGAAGTTGGTCTCCGCGCAGAGGCGCTGGGCGGCCTCCCGCACGCGGGCGTCCCGGGCGGCCTGCGTCTCCCGCTCGGCGGTCAGCCGGGCCGCGTGCTCCCCGCGGGCCAGCTTGCTCATCCGGGCGTAGGCCGCCAGCGAAGCCGCCGTGGCCAGGACCAGGGTCGCGGCCAATCCGAAGGAGAGGCCCGCCACGACCGGGTTGCGCCGGCACCAGCGCCACCCGCGCTCCACCGGGCCGATCGGCCGCGCCAGGATCGGCTCGCCCCCCAGGAACCGCCGCAGGTCGTCGCCCAAGTCGGCGGCCGAGTCGTATCGCTTGCCGGGGTCCTTCTGCAGGCACTTCAGGACGATCGTCTCGAGGTCCCGGGGCAGCCGCGGGACCAACCGCGACGGCGCGACGGGTTCGGTCGTGCGGACCTGCTCCAGGGTCTCCAGGATCGTGGCGCCGACGAATGGCGGGCGGCCCGTGAGCAGCTCGTAGAGGATGGCCCCGAGGGCGTAGACATCGGCCGGCGCGCCGACCCGTTGGTCCCGCCCGCGGCCTGCTCGGGGGCCATGTAGCCGGGCGTGCCCATGATCGAGTCCGACCGCGTCAGCCCGGAGTCGTTCACCAGCGACTTGGCCAGGCCGAAGTCGGCGATCTTGGGAACGCCCTCGGCCGTCATGAGGACATTGGCCGGCTTGAGGTCGCGGTGGACGATCCCCAGGCGGTGCGCCTCGGCGACGCCGCGCGCGAGCGCCTCGACCAGCCCGGCCGCCTGCCCGGCTGCCACGGCGTGCCGTCGAGCCGCCGTCGAGGCTGCCGCCGTCGACGTATTCCAGCTCGAAGTAGGGCAGGCCGTCGTCCTCGCCGATGTGGTAGATCTGGACGATGTTCGGGTGCTGGAGGCGGGCGACGGCCTCGGCCTCGGCCAGGAAGCGGACGACGGCCTCGGCGTCGGCGTGGGCGCCGGCCAGGATCATCTTCAGGACGCAGGGGCGGTTCAGGCGGACCTGGCGGGCCTGGTAGACGACGCCCATGCCGCCCCGGCCCAGCTCGCCCAGGACCTCGTAGCCGTCGATCTTCGGCAGGCGCCGATCCCGCGGTGTCGCGGCGCAGGGCCGGCGGGCTGCGGTTCGACCGGGGCGGCCGAGGGGTCGCGGGCCACGCCGATTGTCTCCATCCGCTCGGCGACCAGTTCGAACGACTCGCCACCCCGGGCCGTGCGGTCGTCGGACCGTTGCGGATCGACGCGTGCGATCGTCGCGGCGGGTCCGCGGGAATCGATCGTCGGGGTCCCGATCAGGGCGGTCGGAGGGTCCACGGGATCGAGGCCGCGGCCCAGTTCCCCGGGCAGTGCCGTCTCGGGTGCGGGATGGTCGAGGCCGAGCGTGCGCGGCGGGTCGTCGCGATCGGCTCTCGCCTCCGGATCGTCCGGGAGGGTCTCCCCGCCCGGGGGATTCGTCGCATTCACCGAACGCTCTCCCGGCTTGGGGTTCGACAACCCGGTGGGCCGGTGAACCGAGCCCTATCGCCCCGAGTGGCCGTCCATCGGCACGGCCCGAGACGCCGATTGTCCCATCGCGCCATGTCGCGAGCAAGGCAATCGGGCAGTGGCCCACCGTCCGGACCGGAAGCCGTCGAACGCGAGCGGATCGCCGATCGGGGCGAAGCCCGTGTCGCTCGCCACCCATGACTTGATTCAAGGGGTGTTCTTCGTATTCTTCATGTCACCCGTCGACCCGCTCGTCCGCCTGGGACGCGGCCGTCGGCACGATTTCCGGGGAACTCCCGCGAGGGGTGACGCCATGCGTGCGATGACCTGGGTCCCGACGGTGACCGCCGCGCTCTTGCTGTCCGGCTCGCGCGTCGATGCGCAACACCTGGCCTGGGACCTGGAGGGTCGGCGCAACGCGACCTGCCTCTACGGCACCGTCACGGTCCTGGCGACGCACCCGGCCATCTATTATTGCGGGGCCAACTGGCATCCCGGGGAGCCCGCGGGCGGATACTGCGGCATCCAGCACAACAGCGAGCAGGAGCGCCGCATGATCTTCTCCATCTGGGACACCTCGCCCCAGCTCCACCCCAGGACCACCGAGGCCGACCCCGACGCCGTGTTCGGCCGGTTCGGCGGCGAGGGCGAGGGGGGGCACACGCACATGCGCTGGGCGTGGAAGGAGGGCGAGCCCTTCCAGTTCTTCGTCCACAAGCAACGCGGCGCCGAGGCCGCGACCACCGACGCCCGCTACTACATCTTCGATCGCGACGCCGGCCGGTGGCGTCACGTCGCGACGATCCGCAGCCCCGACGGCGGCCAGAGGAGCGTCGCGACAATCGGCGGAGGGCTGAATTCCTTCCTGGAGAACTTCCTGGGCCGGGACAAGGACTTGCCGAAGGTCGCGCTCTATCGCCTGTGGCTCGGCCCGAGCGTCGACGGGATGAGGCCGCTGACGCGGGCGGGGGGCGACGGCATCTGGGGCCAGCTCCACGACTCGTACTTCCTCGCCGAGGGGGCGCCGGAGAAGCTCGACGCAACCTTCCGCGGGCTGGAGGCGAAATACGGGCGGCCCGTCTTCGGCCGCGAGGGCCGGCCCCTGCCGCCGATCTCCGCGACACGGGTCCCCGGCGACGTGATCAAGGCGCTCAAGGCACTGCCGCGTGCGGAGGAGGTCCGGGACAAATCCGATCCGCCTGCGCCGGCGCGGAGTACATCATCCGCAGCGCGCTTTCCCGGAGGCCGCTGGCGATCGAGAAGGGCCGCGAGGGGGACGGATCGAAGGTGGTCCAGGACGCATCGAGCGAGCCGCGCGTCGCATGGAGGCTGGAGAAGGACGGCGACGCCTACCGGATCGTCAACGCCCGGACCGGCCTGGCCCTCGACGCCGCCGGATCGGGCCCGATCGCGCAGAAGGAGTCGGGACCGCAGCCCCGGTCAGGCGTGGAGCTTCGTCAAGTCGGGCGACGCCTACCACATCCGGTCCCGGGGATCGGGAGCGGTCCTGGATGTGTCGGGCGGCTCGACGCGGGACGGCACCGCCATCATCACCTATCCCTCCAAGGAACTGCCGTCGCCCAACCAGCAGTGGATCCTGATCGAAGTGAAGAAGTAACCGCCGAGCCGAGATCACTGTGCGGGCTCGCCGGTCGGTCCGACCGAGGAGGATCTCGGTCGTGCAGAAGCGGTCGGGCCCTGACCCGTCGGGCATCGCCACGTCGCGGTGCTCCGAGTCGGGGGGGGGTGGCACGTTGGTTTACGCGTCCCAGAATTGATGTTGAAGGGGAGAGTTGGCGCAAGCCTGGCCTAACATTCCGACTTCGAGTCCAATCCTCAGGCGCGTAGCCGAACGCAGGCGACTCCTGCAAGTACTGATGCGGCGCGCGTCGGTGTCGTCGGCCGAAGTTGCTCCGGCATCGCGGACCGGATGACCGAGGCCGACCGCCCGGGGTTGCCGTCCGGCCCGAGCGGGCCGGGTCGGGGGATCGCTCGAGGTGCTCTGGATCTCGGTCCACCAAACGAGCCAGGACACTCGAGGACCGGCCGGGCGGGGGACAACTAACTGCGCCTCTTTTCAAGGCCCCGAGCTGCCTCGACACTTGGGGTGCCCTCATTTCACTCGTTTGGATTCAACGAATATCTTGCAAACCGGTAAAACCTTTGATAAATGGAATTCGGCGAAATGGAATCAGGCAAGTCTTCAGTCGCGCTTTTCCTCGACGTTCTCGGTCGTCTACGACTCCTTGGAGCGGTTCACGAACCCAGGGCTGGCGACCCGGGGAAATGGGGACTGGCTCCCGGCCCCGATGGCCGTCCTCGCCGAGGAAAAACCGCCGCGGCCGGGTGCCTGTCCGCATTCGCCGGCCCTGTCCCCATCGGCCGGCCGCCAGCCGTCCGCAATCGATCTCGGCGACGGCTGCCCGGGATAACGTCGTCGTTGTCCCGGATCGCGGGGCCTCGATCGAGCCTGGGTTTCGCCGACGAGATTTCGGTCCGGATCCTCGGTCTCCACCGCGCAAGAGAGGGGGTTGCGATGAGCCGCCGAATCGTCCCCGCGACGTTCTGGTTCTGGATGCTGCTGTGTTCCTTGCTGATCGTCACCAAGCTGTGGGCCTCAAGGCCGCCCGACCGGATGCCGGACCTTCGGGGCCACTGGGACGGCTTCTTTCTCGCCGCCGACCACGGAGGTGTGCGCGGCCTGGTCGTGTCCGACATCACCGGTCAACTCCACCGGGAGATCGTGGGCGAGGGACTGCTCGCCCTGGAGGACCAGGCTCCGCTCGAGTCGTACACCTTCCGGGCGACGGTGGCGGCCGACGACGTCATCGTAGGCACCGGCCAGAGTACGACGGGACGCCTGGTCGTTCGTGGGGGCCTCGAGACCGTCGCGGGGGTCCAGGGGGACGCCGGCATCTGGGATCCCGATCTCCGCTTCGTCCCCGCGCGGGGCGGACCGGTCCCTGTCGGCGCAACCCTGCTGCATCCCTTCCCCGATGACAATGCGCCGAACCTCGGCGGCTATACCGCCGACGGGTCCTTTCAAGGCCTGACGGACCCGACCTTCCGGGGCACCGCCGCCATGTCGTTCGGGACGCCCGACCGCGGCAGTTTCCCGGGCAGCTTCACGTTCATCCCCACCGACGCGAGCCTGCACCCCGCCTTCTCCTGGCCCCTCCGCGCGACGACCAGCGGGAATGGCCGATTCCTCATGATCGGCCAGGGGCTGACGGGAAGGATGTCCTACACCGGCGCCATCATCACCCGGGGCGGGTCGCCGTCGGAGCTCTGGGGCATCGCCAAGTTCTCCTTCCCCGATGGGCAGGTCCTTTACAATACGTATAATTCTACGCTCAGATCGACCCGGTGACCGGATCGGACGGCGGCCGGGGCGAAGTCTTCGTGCCCCGGTCTCCCGGACGGGTGGCCAGGGAGTCGAGGATTCCGCCACGGCCACCCACGTCCTGGCCCGGATCGCTGTCCGATGAGCGTCGGCCTCGGGTCGTGTGGCGAGCGCCGGGCGAGAATAGAGCTCGGAAACGGGGACGCAGTCAGATCGAAGAATCTGCGCCTCCCGTCCGACGGCGTTCGTGGTCCGGCCGGGTCAAGGCCCTAGTTCACCCGGAATCCGTACCCTGAACCGGGACCAAGGCCGAGCCAGAACTGAGCCGCGTTGCGCACCGTTGCCCGCGCTTGCCCGGGGAGTCGGAATGATTTCGTCGCAGGGTAATATCCTGCGTCGGTGTGGTCGCCCGAGGTTACTCCGGCATCGCGGACCGAAGCGCGTCCACGAACCCATCGGCTGGGCTTCGAGCTTGAGCGCGGCCACGTCGAGGCGAGGCGGGGCGCCGAACATCCGCCGGTACACTCGGCTGAACTGGGACGGGCTCTCGTACCCGACCCGAAACGCAGCCTCGGCCGCGTCGACTCCCTCGCCCAGCGTCAAGCGCCGGGCCTCATGGAGGCGAAGCCCCTTCTGGTGCCGGAGCGGGCCCGCGCCGGTTGCTTGACTGACCGGGGGCTCCCGGTATGATGACGGCCGGTCGTCCCGGATCGTACGGGCAACTGCTGACCCGTAAGCCGTCCCTTCGGCGCCTCCGTCGCCGGGCGAGGCATGGCCTTCGGCCCACCGACAGGCGAGTCGACGTCCAGGGCCGTTGCGGCATGGCCCGGTCGCCGCTGATGCCGGCAGGCGTTCCGCGGGGAGAACCGAGGGAACTGCCGTGAACGCCCAGCACCGCTCACGTACCTGCGCCGCGGCGGCCGCCGCCGCGCTCGGCTTTTCCGCCTGGCTCGGCGCCACGGCATGGGACGTACGCTCCCCGGAGGCCCTGGCCGCCCAGGCGGCGCAGGAGCCTGCGCCGGTCGGGGCCGTCGACGACGATGACCTCCTGAAGGCCGGCGCCAACAACGCCAACTGGCTGATGTACGGCCGCACCTACGACGCCCACCGCTACAGCCCGCTCGAAGCAGATCAACACCAAGAACGTCGCCCGGCTGATCCCCGTCTGGACGTTCCAGACGGGCGTGCTCGACGGCTTCGAATGCACGCCGCTGGTGATCGACGGCATCATGTACGTGACGACGCCGTGGAACCACGCCTACGCGATCGACTGCAAGACCGGCTCGCAGCTCTGGCACTACCAGAAGTCGCTGCCCGAGAACCTGGCGCTCTGCTGCGACGCCGTCAACCGCGGCTTCGCCGCCTGGGGCGACCGGCTCTACATGGCGACGCTCGACGCCCACCTCGTCTGCCTCGACCGCAACACCGGCGAGGAGATCTGGGACACCGCCGATCACCGTCCCCGGCGACGACGGCAAGGAGGTCGGCGACATCTACAAGATGGCCTACAGCGCCACGGTGGCCCCGCTGGTGATCAAGGGCAAGGTGATCATCGGCATCAGCGGCGCCGAGTACGGCATCCGCGGCTTCATCGACGCCTACGACGCCAAGACCGGCAAGCGGCTCTGGCGGTTCTACACCGTCCCCGGCGCCGACGACAAGTCGGAGCACGCCCGGAAGGCCCTGGCGACCTGGGAGGGCAACTCCTGGCTGACCGGCGGCGGCTCGGCCTGGGTCACCGGCACCTACGATCCCGAGCTGAACACGCTCTACTGGGGCATCGGCAACCCCTCGCCCGACTTCAACGGCGAGGTCCGCAAGGGGGACAACCTCTACACCTGCTCGATCCTCGCGCTCAACCCGGACGACGGCACGTACAAGTGGCACTTCCAGAACAGCCCCCACGACGTCTGGGATTACGACGGCGTCAACGAGCCCGTGCTGGTCGACATCACCCGGGACGGCAAGCCGATCAAGGCGCTGGTCCAGGCGCACCGCAACGGCTACTTCTACTGCCTGAACCGCGAGAACGGCGAGTTCCTCTACGGCAAGCCGTTCTGCGAGGTCACCTGGACCGACCGCACCAAGGGGGTCGACGGGCTCGATCCCGAAGACGGGCCGGCCGTTCGTCAACCCGGCCGCGCTGCCGACGGAGGCGGGCGTCCGCGTCTGCCCCGGCGCGGCCGGCGGCAAGGAATGGAACCCGATGGCCTACCACCCCGGGACGCGGCCTCGCCTATCGTGCCGGTGATCAACAACTGCGCCAAGTTCACCTCGGGCAAGGCGTTCTTCATCAAGGGGCAGCCCTACTGGGGCAGCTCGCTGACCCTGATCGACAACCAGGCCTCCGGCTCGTTCAAGGCGATCGACGTGGCGACCGGGCCAGATCAAGTGGGAGGTGGCCACCCGCTCGCCGATGGTGGCCGGCGTGCTGGCGACCGGCGGCGGGCTGGTCTTCACCGGCGACGCCGAGGGCTTCTTCACCGCCTACGACGCCAAGACGGGCAAGGACCTCTGGAACTTCCAGTGCGGCTCGGGGCACCACTCCGGCCCGATCACCTACACGCCTCGACGGCCGGCAGTACATCGCCGTCTGCGTCGGCTGGGGCGGCTGGACGGCCGGGTTCGCCGGCGACGGCGCCCCCTGGCTCCGCAACGCCCGGCGCGGCAATACCCTGTTCGTCTTCGCCCTGCCCGAGGAGCGAAAGGCCGAGTGACCCGGCCCGACGGGAGGCCCGTCATGACGATCGTCGGTCCGCGCAGTCGCCGGGCTCGTTCGTTGCCTGCGCTCGGCTGCTGTGCTCGCCCTGGGCGCCCGGCTCGCCGGGCGCGAGCCGGACGGCGGCCCCGGCGCCGAAGCCGCTGGTCGTCTGCGCCGTGCCGGCGTCGATGCCCCGGACCGGCAAGGCGCCGGACGGCACGCCGCAGGGGCTCGACGTCGGCCGTGGCCGAGCGGGTCGGCCGCGGCCTCGGGCGGCCGGTCGAGTTCCACTGGTGCGCCAGCGCCGAGTGCGCGCTGGAATTGCCTGCCCGAGGGCCGTTGCGACGTCGTGGCCGGCCAGCCGCTCGACTCCGGCCCGCCGCGCGGCGTGGCCTGGAGCGTCCCCTACGCCGGCGCCCAGTTCGGCCTGGTCGTCCCGCGCGAGCGCGCCGGGCGTCCGCTCGCTGGCCGACCTCCGCGGCAAGCGGGTCGGGATCGTGGCCGGCACGGTGCCGCTCGTCGGAGAAGGACCACGCGGTCGCCCGGTTCCAGACCCGCGAGGAGCTGCTCGACGGGTTCGCCGGCCGCGACGCTCGACGCCGCGTTCCTCGACGCCGACTTCGCCGCCTGGTACCTGCACGAGCACCCCGAGCTCGGCCTGCGGCTCGTCGACGAGTTCGTCCCCCGCGAGCGCTGGAACATGGCCCTGGCCGTCCGCGCCGCGGATGCGCGAGCTCCTGGTCGCGATCAACCGGGCGCTGGCCCAGCTCGCCGAGTCGGGCGAGCTGCGGAAGGTCTACGACGAACTACGGCGTGCCGTTCCACCCCCCGTTCACGGCGACCGCCCGTCGCGAGCCGGCGCCGCCGACACCTGGCGGCGGGTCCGCGACCGCGGCGAGCTGGTCGTCAGCATGGACCCGGCCAACCTGCCCTACTCCGCCGCCCGGGACGACCGCCCGGGGCTCGACGTGGAGCTGGCGCGGGCCCTGGCCGACCGGCTCGGCGTCTGAAGCTCCGGATCGACTGGCTCGACATCCACCGCGAGACCGCGGTGGGCGAGCTGCTCGAGCGACGGTGCGACCTCGTCCTCGGCGAGGCCGTCGACGCCAACGCCGTCGCCGACGACGAGCCGCTGGCGGGCAAGGTCCTCTACTCGCGGCCCTACTACGGGACGGGCTACGTGCTCGTCCGCCGCAAGGACGGCCCGCGCGTCCGGTCGCTGGCCGAGCTGCAAGGGCGAGAGGTCGCAGCGCCTCGGCACCGAGGCCGGCTCGGTCGCCGATTACCGGCTCCGCCAGCGGGGCTACCTCCGCCGCCTCTTCCGCAACCAGCTCGCCACGCTCAAGGCCGCTCGACGACGGCGAGATCGACTTCGCCTACCTCTGGGCCAACGTCGGGCTGGACCCTGCACGCCTCGCCCGGACTTCGCGCTGGAGGTCGTCACTCGGCCGACGTGCCGGAGGACCGCTGGAACATCGCGATCGCCATGCGCCCGGGGGACGACGAGCTGAAGCAGCAGGTCGACGCGGCGCTCGACGCCCTGATCGCCGACGGCACCGTCGCCCGGCTCCTGGCCCGCTACCACCTGCCCGACCTTCCCCGCCGAGCGGGGCGACGCCAAGGGCGTGATCCGGCACGGGCCGGTCGACCGAGGCCCCGAGCCGCCGATGGAACGGGTCCAGACGTCCAGGCATCCGTACACCGGCCTCGCCCGGGTCCGCTCGGCCGGCGAGCTGGTGGTCGGGCTCGACCAGAACAACCTGCCGTTCTCGACGGCGCACCCGAGCCCCGGCCGGGCTCGACTACGAGATCGCCGGCCTGCTCGCCGAGCAGCTCGGCGTCTCGCTCCGGGTCTACTGGGCCTACTCCGCGCACGACTCGTACCCCTCGAAGCTGGCGACCAAGCGGCTCTGCGACGTGATCCTGGGCGTCATGCCCGACGATCGGTTCGCGCAGCGGGTGCTCTATTCGCGGCCGTATTACCAGGTCGCGCTACCGCACGGTCGTCCGGCCGGGCGAGGGCCCGCCGGCGGCGGGCGAGCCCGTGGCCGTCGAGGAGGGGGTCGCGGTGCGCGGGCTCGACGGGCGCGCGGTGCGGTCCTATCCCAGCACCGAGGCGGTCCTCGAGGCCGTCGCGACCGGGCGGGAGCGGGCCGGCTACGTGATCGTCGACGCGCGGCCCCTGGCTGGCCCACGAGCGCTGGCCCGGGCAAGCTCGACGTTCCTGCCCGCCGGGCCGGATCGGCCGACGGTCTTCCCGATCGTGCGCGGCGGTGCGCAAGTCGGACCGCGACCTGAAGGACGCGATCGACCGGGCCTGGGACGAGCTCGAGCGGTCGGGCCGGCTCGCCCGGTCTTCGCGCGCTGGCACATCCCCTACGATCGCCGGCCGCGGCCCGACGCGGCCGGAATCGAGGGACGACGCCATGAGCGCGACGGCACGCGGCGGGTCGATTGGGTCGGCCCTGGCGTCGTCGTCGTTGGCTGCTCGGGGTCGCGGCCGCCGGGGCGGATGGCCGCGCCGGCGGCGCCGGCGGCCGGCACCGAAGCCGTCGCCCGGACCCGGCGGCCCTGGCGGAGGGCCAGGCCCTGTTCCGCGGGCTCTGCAGCGGCTGTCACGGCGGGACCGGCCGCGGCGGCAAGGGGCCCGACCTGACCGACGACCGCTGGATTCACGGCGGCACCGACGCCGACATCGCCCGGGTGATCCGGAACGGCGTGCCCAAGACGACCATGAAGAAGCTGGGCGAGTCGCTCAAGGACGACCAGATCCGCCAAGGTGATCGCCTACATCCGCAGCCTGGCCCGCTCGCCGTCCGAGAGCGACCTGGAAGCCCTACATCCCCGGCGATCCCGAAGGCCGGCCGGACGCTCTTCTTCGACCTCAAGGGCAAGGCCCAGTGCGCCAAGTGCCACACCGTCGGCGGCGAGGGGGGCCGGATCGGCCCGAGCCTCGACCGGATCGCCAGCCGCCGCGCCCCGAGTTCCTCATGGAGTCGATCCTCCAGCCCTCCAAGGACATCGCCCCGGAGTACGAGGCGGTCGCCGTCGCCACCAAGGACGGCCGCGTGATCACCGGCCTGCGCGTCAACGAGACGAACTTCAACATCCAGCTCCGCGAGGAGAACGGCCGGTTCCACTCGTTCCTGAAGCGCGACCTGGACGAGGTCAAGGTCTTGAAGAAGTCGCTCATGCCCGAGAACTTCGGCGAGCTGCTGACCGTCAAGGAGCTGCACGACCTGTTCGCGTACCTGATGACGTCTGGAATGAATCGCCACGGGGCCCGCCCTCAGTCGCCGGCCCGCGCGGCCGCCGGGAGGTGGGATCGGACGGGGCCCGGCACGACTCGGGCCGGCAGGGCGTCTGAGTCGAGTCTGAGTTCGTCACAGGGCCCTCGGGGCCACGCCGATGTCCTCCGGCCGTGCCCCTTACGCCGGTCGGTCCGCGACCGTCCGCGAGTCGGGGGCGGGTCGCCGCTGTCGGGCCGACGGGGACGTCAAGCCCCCGTGGTCCCTCATGCTCAGAGTGCAGTGCGCGGGCTGGGCGCCGGCCCTGACGGGGCCACCTCCGCGGCTCGGCGACTGCCAGGCCGCCGAACCGCGCCTTCCGCCGAGTTAACCTGGACTCGCTCATGACCGTCTTGCGGACGACACCCGCCGTCGGCGTGCTCCTCTAGTCGGACGGCCAAGGCAACCTGCTCCCTCCCTCCGTGCCGCTCGTCTTCTCCATGGCCTTCTCCCGAGGGCAGGTCGCATCACAGATTATATTAGCGTTTATCATCAGGCGGGGGCCGCCGGCGGGGCCACCGCCTCAGTCCTCCCCGCCGGCGCCCCCCTTTGCCGCGAATCATCCCCTGGCACTCCGTCAGCCGAGTCCCCCAGCCGCCGGAGTATCCAGGCTCCATGCTTTGGGTGCCGCGCATCATCCACACACAGTAGCCCAGCGCCCCGGCGCGGCCCGCACGTGGGCCCGCCGGGGTAGCCGCAGGGAGTAGTAGCGACCGGCGGGAACCGCCCCCGGACCACCAAGACGCCGGTGCGGATCGCTTCCAAGGACGCGTAGTCCCGAGTCCACCGGGACGGGTGGTTGACGATCGCCGCCTCCGCCCCAAGGCGGTTGATCAGGGCGCGACGGCCAGCGTTGGAGCTCTTCAGCAGGCCGACTACGGGCTCGGGGGCCAACGGGACGGCCGTCACATCGCGGAACGTGACCAGATGGGCCGCCGTGGGCGGGTAACACCCAGGGGGGGTACGGGAAGGTCCTGCCAAACGTTCAGCGCGTTGCGCGCGTCGGTATGGTCGACCGGAGGTGCTGTCTCTGTCGCGTAGCATGCAATCGTCGGCGATCCTTTAAGAACAATCCAGTCGCCCACCGTATGGATCCGGTCGATACGTTATGTGGAATCAGGACCGGGTATCCCACCGCAGGACTTGTAACTATGTCCGAGGAAGAACTCGCCAAAATCGGGGATGGAACGATGGTCACCGTCCGGGTGAAGACGACGCTGTCGCGCCAGATCGTCGTCACTCGTGGCTCGGTGAGGGCCGGCGTATTCCGGGTGAGTACGGACGACGGGGAATGCATATGCGTCGAAGACGTGGCGAAGATCGTCTGAGATCCAATAGAGCCCGGTGATCGGCAGGAGCGCCGGGGCGCGACTGCTTTTCCTCAGTCGAGCGGCTCAGAGGCCGCGATCCCGCTCAAGGCAGCCCATGTCTTGGTCGCAACGACCGGGTTGTCGACCTGAAGCCGGCCCCGCGAGGCGAGCGACGCCATGTGCCCCCCGGCATCGACGTCGAAGAAATCGGCCCCGGTTGACGTCGGACCGGAGCGGGCGGTGGTGCGACCCCTCGGCCGCCGTCTCAATCCGAACGGACCACGCGCCCGCGTCGCGTGATTGTCGGATGAGAGCGGCTCCATCGGCCCGGAGCGGTGAATCACCGCTCCCGAGTCCCTAAGCCGCGCGATGACCCTACGAGCGGCAGCGCGATACTGCCCAGATGGCGAAGAGGCCCGTGAGCCGGCCTCGTCGACCGATCACCGTCTAGCCGGTGGCTCTGACTCCCAAGACTGCCGCAGCCCCGGTGCGCTGCGGCATCCTCCAACCCCGAGATGGCCCCATGTCGCTGAATTTAACCCGGATTTCCCAGATGAGCCCCTGATTCGGCACAGGACTTGCGCGAATCCCCCTGGTTTTCCAGGGTTTCCGCTCATTTCCTGCCGAACTGACAGGGATCCCAATGGGTGACTGCCAAACCGAGCCGCTCCGACTCGATTTCGACCGCCAACTCAAGCTGGAATTCCACGGCTCCACCGTCACCAGCGACGCCGGACTCCTCGCCTACCGCGAACTCGACGACGCCCTCGAGCTGACCGCACTGCGGCCGCCGTCGCTGCACGACACCCGCACCGGACAGAACACGCAGCACAGCCGCGCCGCCCTGCTGCGGCAGTCGATCTACAGCCGCCTGGCCGGCTACGAGGATGTCAACGACGCCGAGCGCCTCTGCGTCGATCCCGCGATGCGCACCGTGGTCGGCGGCCGGGCCAAGGACCACACGGCGGCTTCCACCAGCGAGATGGCCCGCTTCGAGACCGAGACCCTCACCACCCGCGACAACCTCAAGCACCTGATGGACCTCTCCGGCCAGTGGATCGACCACGCCCACCGGCACCGCAAGCTGACCAAGCTGATCCTCGACATGGACAGTTCGGTCAGCGAGACCTACGGCCACCAGGAGGGCACGGCCTACAACGGCCACTTCGGCTGCACCTGCTACCACCCGCTGTTCCTCTTCAACCAGTTCGGCGACCTGGAGCGGGTCCTGCTCCGGCGGGGCAACCACGCACAGCGCCAAGTTCTGGCGGCGGGTGCTGCTGCCGGTGATCGACCGCTACCGCGACCTGAACATCCCCAAGTTCTTCCGGGGCGATGCCGCGTTCGCCCGCCCAAGCTGTTGCCGGCTGCTGGAAGCAGGAGGGCTACCGCTACGCCATCCGGCTCAAGGCCAACGCCGTGCTGGAGCGGAAGATCGCCCACCTGCTGAAGCGGCCGGTGGGCCGGCCCTCGCACAAGCCGAAGGTCTTCTACCACAGCTTCCGCTATCAGGCGAAGTCGTGGGACCGCGCCCGCCGCGTGGTGGCCAAGGTCGAGTGGCACGCGGGCGAGTTGTTCCCCCGCGTCGGCTTCATCGTGACCAACCTGAGGCGGAGCCCGAAGCAGGTGGTCCAGTTCTACAACGGGCGGGGCACGGCGGAGCAGTGGATCAAGGAGGGCAAGAACGCGGTGAAGTGGACGAAGCTGTCGTGCCGGCGGTTCAAGGACAACCAGGCGCGGTTGCAGTTGTTCGCCCTGGCCTACAACCTGGCCAACTTCCTGCGGCAGCTGGCGCTGCCCCAGCCGGTCAGACACTGGACGCTGACGACGCTGCGGGAGAAGCTGATCAAGATCGGGGCCAAGGTCGTCCGCCACGCCAAGTACGTGACGTTCCAGCTGGCGGAGGTGGCGGTGCCCCGGAAGTTGTTCGCGGCGATTCTGGAGCGGATCGGTCGGCTGCGAGCGGCGCCGAGCCCCGGGTGATCGTTCGCCGCGGGCGGATGGGAGTGGCGTCGAGCCGAGGAGGACGGGGATGGTCCGCCGTGAGGTGAGGGAGACTGGCCGAGGGACGAGTCGAGGGGGCCGTCGGGGCGTCCGGTCGGGCATCCGGCTTGCCGACCGCTCCGAATCTCGCCGTTTTTCCTTGGACACGGGAATGCGGCCGGTGTCCAATGCGTGTTCAGGAGAGCCGGGCGAGGTCCCGGACGACGAGGTCAACGCTCATCTGGGAAATCCCGGTTGAACCCTTCTCGTTGTCGCCACACTGCTCCGCACCTCATTCGGGAGCCTGACTTGTACCGGGATGCCATCTCACCAACATCGGAGGTAGGCCATGGATTTCATCGAGAGGATCTTTCACGTCTCGCCTGACAACGGCGATGGGACCTTGGAAACGGCTTTTCTGGTCCTTAGTGCGACCTGCATCGTATTGATCGCCGTCGGTCGGCATATCTCTCATCTGTCGCGACGAAATATGGCCTCGAGCTCGCCTCCTCCGGTGGCGGTGCAAGATTCCAACGTATCAGGATGATTCCGACATCGGATTGTCCGGAGGACGCGAAGCACGGCGGACCCCCTGGGTGCCAGAGGGGGTCGCCGCCTTGGACCGAACGTCGGTAATCGAGGCCTCCAAGAGTAAGGAATCTCCAGGATGACCAACGCCGACTTGCCAAGTCTCGTCGAAGGGGCGGGATTCATATTCCGAGGCCGAGTGATGCCGGGGCGCCGAGCCCAGGTTCAACTCCCGGCGGGCACCGCTCAAAAGGCCGTGACGGTCCTTGTCGATGAGATCCTCCTGAGCACTGAAGCCCTGAGCAGAATGGTCGGGCGGGAAGTGATTGTCATCAGCGGACAGGAGGAACCTATCGGAAAGAAGCCCTCCCTCCTGTTCTTTACCAGGTGCGTCGTCCTGGGGCAGCAGGTGATCGTGGAAGGAGTCGGCTATGCTCCGTGGTCGCCCGACGCGGTGCGCCAGGTTGCTCAGCAGGTGAAAGCCACCGGCGAGCGACCATTGCAGGAACGCGTCGCGTCTGCAGCCGTGATCGTGACTGGAACTGTGCTGAATTGCGTCCCTGCTGGGCCTCGTTCGATTCCAAAATCCGAACATGATCCGGACTGGTGGATTGGCCGCGTCAAGGTGCAGTCCATCATCAAAGGCGCACCGGTGGACGCCGAGATCGAGGTCCTGTACGCCAACAGCATGGACATTGCCTGGTACAAGTCTCCCAAGTTGCGTGAAGGGGAAAGCAAGATTCTGATCCTTCAGCGCCTGGAGGCAAACGAGGCCCCACCCGAAGTCGCGCGGCCCATCTATCAGATCATCCACCCCCTCGACGCGTTTCCCGCCGAGCGGCTTCCCGACGTGCAGCGCACTCGCGATCTCACAAAAGGGGGACTTTGAGATGCCGGACCACATCAAGGTCGTCAATATGATCCCTATCAATTCAAGCGGGGAGACGAGCCAGGACAGCGAGCCCAATATTGCCGTCAACCCCGCCAATTCTCTGGAGATGGCTGCCACCGCGTTCACCCCCAGCCCAAATGTAGGGAGCGCGAATTCGCCCATCTTCTACTCGAATGACGGCGGGATTTTCTGGAGCCTTCTGGACATCATCAGCGGCACACCGGTCAGGGATCAGACGCTGCGTTTCTCACCCAGCGGCACTCTCTATGCTGGAGTGCTTTGGGGTCCCGGGTCTTCTTTCCCAACTATCAATTTCGATATCTTGAGGACGAAGGACTTCTCCGGCCTGGTCCAGATGACGAGACTGGCGACGAGAGTGAACGATGATCAACCTTTCATTCAGGCGGGCTTCGTGTCGCGCGGCACAGGCGCGGGCAACGATCGCATCTACGTTGGCAGCAACGACCATGCGAGCGCGAACATTCCAGCCACCATCGACCTCTCGTTGGACGCGACGGCCTCTCCGGCGGTCACCAAGACCGTCGTGATCGAGAGTCGAACCGTGGGGCGCAGACAGCCCTCAAACGAGGCCCGCCATCCACCCCGACGGAATTATCTACGTCGTCTACTACGCATTGGTCAGCGGAACGTCATGTGACGTGGTCATCGTTCGCGACGACAACTGGGCCACAGAGCCGTCGCCGTTCAATGCCCTGCTTGATCTGCGCGATTTGCAACGCGGTATTCGCATCGCAACAGGCCTCAACAATCCGTTCAATTCATCGACCGCGACGTTCATCGGTCAGCAGAGAAGCGTGGGAGATCTCTCCATTGCGGTAGACTCAAGCAACAGCGCCACGGTTTACGTTTGCTGGGGCGATCTTCAGGCAGCGGGCACGTATACGCTCCACGTCGTGAAATCGACCGATTCGGGCGTCACATGGTCTGGAGACATCAGGGCGGTCACGAATGCGACTAACCCCGCACTGGCGATCAATCATGTCGGTAGACTCGGCTTCCTCTACCAGCAGGTCACCGGTGCGGCACCAGTCAGCGCTGGCAGACCCGCCTCGAGTTGACGACCGATGATTTCGGTTCGTTCACGACTCATATCCTCGCCAACACGCCGGCCGCCACGCCCGCGAAGGCCTTTGATCCGTACCTGGGCGACTACCTGTATATGATGACGGATGGGAACTCCTTCTACGGGATTTTCAGTGCCAACAACACGCCCGACACAAACAACTTCCCAAGCGGCGTCGCTTATCAAAGGAACGCCGATTTCGCAACCCGGACGCTGCTCAACCTGGACCACAAGACTCCTGTTCCAGTCTCCATCGATCCCTTCGTTTTCACGGTGTCCGACACGCCTGACAACGTCATTGCCGGAATCGTCACCGATATTAATACCATCTCGCTAGACGATGTATCGATACTCATCAAGACGGCGGCTGGATCCACACTTCAACTCTCGACAGATTCCACAGGCCGCTATATTAGCCCAATTCTTCCGCCAGGCCTCTACGACGTCTCGGCGACGCGGGATGATTTCTTGCCGGCCGAGGCTGCCGTTACCGTGCTCGACGCGGTTTCGCTAACCATGCAGAACTTCGTCCTCCTAAAAGCTCTGCCGTTCACCCTCACCGGCCTGGTCACCGACACGACCGGTGTTCCGATCGATGGCAGAACCGTCAGTGTGGCGGGCTTCACCGCACATACCGATGCAAGCGGCCATTACGCGTTTAATGACATAAACCCCGGCCCATCCAGCGGCCTGTTCGACGTCGAAGTGAGCGCACCAGGTTTCGTGTCGGCTAGTTTGACCTTAACCATACCCAACGGAGCGACCGTCGTCAGCGACTTTGTTCTGAAGAAAAAGGGCATCTTGACCGGCCATGTTACCGACTCGGGGGGCGTGTCGTTGGGCGGGGCTTCCGTGAGTCTCGGAATTCCCCACACCTTTACGGATCTCACCGGCCTCTACAGTTTCGTCCTGGACCCTGGGCAATACGCGGAGGCCGTAACCCTCAGGGGCTTCCGGCCGGGTATGGCCTCCGTCACCATACCGATCGGGGGCACAGTCGTTCGGGATTTCACTCTCGACAGGGCTGTGCCAGGCACGATCACCGGAACGGTGACCGATGACGGTGGAAGCCCATTAGTCAATGCCAGTGTGGCCATCGCCGGATCTACTGTCACCAAGACCGATGTCAACGGCCGGTACACACTGGCCAATCTCATTCCGGGGTCTTACAGCATCAGGGCATCGAGAGGAGCTCAGTTTATCCCCGAGACTCGAACCGTAGCCGTTCTGGACGGCCAAACATTGGATTTGGACTTTGTCTTGGTATCGAGATCAGGCAACTGACTCGAGTCGATTCCGGCTGTTGCGGCTGGACGAACAGGATCGGCCCGCGGGGTCGGGTCAGGCTTTTGGTTTCCTGACCTCTCGAAGTCGACTCTTCCTGGTTGAGTTTGCGGTGTCCTTCCGGCAAGGCTGCATGAATCCGTTTGGCTGATCCACTAGGCTGGCGGTCCTCGTCTTGGAGGACCGTGATGGGCACGACTCAACGTGGGCAGTCACCGCCCGATCTGGTGCGCGGGCGGAGCCGGTTTCAGGCATGGCGGGCGCAGCGGGAGCCAGGCGGCCGGACTCCGCAACCGCTCTGGGAGATGGCCATCCGGCTGGCCAAAGCACATCGGGTCAGTCGCACCGCCGCGGGTGTCCTTTCGGCAGGCGTGTAAAATCCGTCCGCCTCGTGCCGGGCTGGGCAGGAGGCCAATGGGCGTTCGGGTGGCGAACGGATCTGCCCGCGGTGGATACGGCTCGCTGGCGGGGTGAAGCGGGGCCCGTTGGCCGCTGGTGAGACGTGTCTTTCTGCCCAGCCAGCGAAGCCTGGGGTGATCGGCGAGAAGTCTTCTCACTCTCGCCGAGCGAGCGTCACACTCTTCCCCGAGAGCAGGACGGATCAGCAATCGAGTCGTGGCTCCTTGTTCCTCCGGCCGGCGTGGTGCGATGGTTCTCGCCTTTCGTACAATGACAATCAGACGAGGAATCCTCATCCGGCCAAGAGAACTGCACGGTGCTGTCAGCGAACTTGATATCTCTCGTTTCGAAGAGGACACGCGAGCGCGGCCGCGATTACTTCGCTTCGCGGAGGGTGACGGTCGTCGAGGGCGATGCGTGGCACGTGGACGCGACCGTCCGGGGAAGCCGGTCGTACGACGTGAAGCTCTTCCGAGAGCGTGATGCGATCGAGGCCTGGTGTTCGTGCCCGTACTGCGAGGACTATTTCGAGCCCTGCAAGCACATCTGGGCCACCCTCCTCGCCGCGGAAGCCGAGGGTTATCTCCAGGGAGACGGCAGGCGAACGGTGCGGCAACTGACGTTGGTCGCCCCGGACGACGGGGATGACCTCGAAGACGAGGAGTGGTACGAGACTCCTCGACCGTTCCCGACGTCCCGCCCGCGGAACGACATCGCCAGTTCAAAGCCCCAGTCCCGTCAACCTCGGCAGACGACCCAGGCGTGGAAGGAGACCTTATCGCGCCTGCACTCGACGACGGAGCAGACACCGGCGATCCGCCCCGCGGCCCTACCTCCTGGGCACGAGATCGTCTATGTCGTGGATCGACCCGGCCTCCCTGGCGGGCAATGGGCTCGTGCTCGAGGTGGCGACACGCAATCGCAAGAGGGACGGCGAGTGGAGCAAACCCAAGGGCCGACGCTTCGCCCTGAGTGAGATCGCTCACCTGCCGGAACCCGCCGATCGCCAGGCGATGGCCATCCTGGCCGGCGGGCGCGAGCAAGTGAGCAGCTACTACTATGGCAGCAGCTACTACTACGACAGCGCCCCGGCTCGCTTCCACCTCACGCACGCGCTCAGCGAGGCCCTGCTGCCGATGCTCTGCGCCACGGGCCGGTGCCTGCTGCGGGAATCGGAGCCGGACGGCTCGTTGCGGCCACTCCGCTGGGATGACGCCGGCCCCTGGGAGTTCTGGCTGAAGGTGACGCCGGACGATGCCGGCAAGACGTACGCGATCACCGGCGAGCTCCGTCGCGGCGAGGAGCGACTGGCGCTGGAGACTCCCCTGCTGTTGCTGAGCGGCGGGCTCGTCTTCTGGGAGGATCGCGTCGCACCGCTCCTTGACTTCGACGCCTTCCAGTGGATCGCGCTGCTGCGACAGCAGGGTGAAGTGCGCGTCCCCGCCGAAGCAGAAGCAGGAATTCCTCGCGGAATTGCTCCGGCTGCCGGACCTGCCCCGGCTCGACCTGCCGGAGGACCTGCGGTACGAGGAGGTCGCGCCGGCGCCACGGCCTTACCTGAAGATCAAGCGCCGCGACGACCGGGGCTGGATGTCCGACCGGGATCAGAACTGGCTCATCGGCGACCTCTCCTTCGAGTACGACGGCCACGTCGTGCCCGCGCGGAGCCCGGCCCGGAGCGTCTTCGAGCCCGACAAGCGACGGCTGCTGCTGCGCGACCCGGCGGCCGAGCGGTCCTTCGCGGCCAGGCTCGAGGAGGTCGGCTTCCACCGCAGGACCGACTACGGCCGGGGCGAGACCCTGGAGCTGCTCGCGCGCAACCTGCCGAAGGCCGCGCGGGCCCTGCTCCAGGAGGGCTGGCGCGTCGAGGCCGAGGGGAAGCTGTACCGCCAGGCGGGCGACTTCCGGATCGAGGTGACGTCCGGGATCGACTGGTTCGAGCTGCACGGCGGGGTGACCTTCGGCGATCAGGAGGTGCCGCTGCCCACCCTGCTCGCGGCCCTGAGGCGCGGCGAGAACCTCGTGCCGCTGGGCGACGGCAGCTTCGGCCTGTTGCCGGAGGAGTGGCTGAAGAAGTACGTGACCCTGGCCGGGGTGGGCACGCCGGAGGGGGATCACCTTCGGTTCCGGCGGACGCAGGTCGGCCTGCTCGACGTCCTGCTGGCCGAGCAGCCCGAGGCGCGATTCGACAAGCAGTTCGAGCGGGCGCGCGAGCGGCTGCGCCAGTTCCAGGGCATCGCGCCGGCCGACCCGCCGGCCGGGTTCCAGGGTCAGCTCCGCGGCTATCAGCGCGACGGCCTCGGCTGGCTCCACTTCCTCCGCGAGTTCGGCTTCGGCGGCTGCCTGGCCGACGACATGGGCCTGGGCAAGACCGTCCAGGTGCTCGCCCTGCTGGAGGCCGCCGCGAGCTGCGGACCGCGCCCAGGAAACGCCGCCGGCCTCCGCCGTCGCTGGTCGTGGTGCCGCGGTCGCTCGTCTTCAACTGGAAGCAGGAGGCCGCTCGCTTCACGCCCAAGCTCCGCGTCCTCGACCATACCGGCATCGGCCGCGGCAAACCCGGGGAGCAGTTCGACGACTACGACGTCATCCTGACCACCTACGGCACGCTGCGGAGCGACATCGTCGACCTCAAGGACTACCCCTTCGATTACGCCATCCTCGACGAGGCCCAGGCGATCAAGAACGCGAGCAGCCAGTCGGCGAAGGCGGCCCGGCTGATCCGCGCGGAGCACCGCCTGGCCCTCAGCGGCACGCCGGTCGAGAACCACCTGGGCGAGCTGTGGAGCCTGTTCGAGTTCCTCAACCCGGGCATGCTCGGCAAGGCCGCGGAGATCGGCAAGGCCGACCTCGGCCTCCGCAACGCCGGCGAGGAGACCCGGGCGCTCCTGGCGAAGGCCCTCCGGCCGTTCATCCTCCGGCGCACCAAGGAGCAGGTCGCGAAGGACCTGCCCGAGAAGACCGAACAGACGATCTACTGCGACCTGGAACCCGCCCAGCGCAAGCTGTACGACGAGCTGCGCGAGCACTACCGGAACTCGCTGCTCGGGCGCGTCGCGCGCGACGGGATCAAGAAGTCGAAGATCCAGATCCTCGAGGCGCTGCTGCGCCTGCGGCAGGCGGCCTGTCACCCCGGCCTGATCGACAAGGCCAAGCGGTCGGGCGAATCGAGCGCCAAGCTCGACGTGCTCCTGCCGCAACTGCGCGAGGTCTTCGACGAGGGGCACAAGACCCTGGTGTTCTCCCAGTTCACGAGCATGCTGGCGATCGTCAAGCAGCGGCTGGACGAGGAGGGAATCCCCTACGCCTACCTCGACGGCCGCACGCGGGACCGGCAGGCGCGGGTGCAGCAGTTCCAGGACGACCCGGACTGCAAGGTGTTCCTGATCAGCCTGAAGGCCGGCGGCCTCGGCCTGAACCTGACGGCGGCGGACTACATCTTCCTGCTCGACCCGTGGTGGAATCCCGCGGTGGAGAGCCAGGCGATCGACCGCGCCCACCGGATCGGCCAGACTCGCCCGGTGTTCGCCTACCGGCTCATCGCGCGGGATACGGTCGAGGAAAAGGTGCTCGAACTCCAGGCGCAAAACGCGCCCTGGCCGACGCCATCATCACCGCGGACAACAGCCTCATCCGAGACCTCGGCCGCGAAGAGCTGGAGTTGCTCCTCTCGTGAACTCCGCGGCCCGCAAGAGCCGTGCGCGACCGGACGACTGCCCCTCCTTCGGAACTCGGTAGGAACCGAAGGAGCAAGGGGCCGGGGAGTGGTCGGAACCTCCCGTTAGCATCTCGATGTCCCCGGCAGCGCCGCGCGGTAGTTCCACGGCATCCAGAGCCGGGGCTGGCCGCGAGCGCGTCGGCGTGCCGCTGCAACTCGGTCAGGTAGTCGAACGGGTTGGCCTGGTTCAGCTGGCAGGTGTAGATCAGGCTCATGAACAGGTCGCCGACGCGGGCGCCGTTCCGGGTCTTGTAGAACAGGGCGTTCTTGCGGTGCAGGATCGCCTTCTTCAGCGCCCGCTCGCACAGGTTGTTGTCCAGCGGGGCACCGGCCTGACGCAGGAACAGCGTCAGCTGATCCCAGTGCTTGAGCATGTAACCGATCGCGCCGCCGAGGGCCGAATTGGGCTCGGTCCGCTTCTCGTCCAGTTGCCGCGTCAGCCAGTCGTGCAGGTCCTGCATCGTCGGCCCGCTCGCCTCCTGATGAAACCGCAGACGCGCCTCGGGCGACAGCCGACGCTCCCGCGCGACGGCGTCGTTGCGATAGACCACGGCCAGCGATTCGAGCAGGTGGCGACACGGCTCGGGAAAGCGATCGTAGACATCGACGAACCGCCGCCGGGCATGGGCCAGGCAATGCGCCAGGATCGTCCGCAGCTCGCCCGGCAGGTTGCGCGACAGGGCGTCGCACATCTGGATCGGCGGCGGCAGCTGCTCGGCGCGGTGCTTGAGGACCTGGGCCAGGTTCTCGCCCGCGTGCCGGCGGCCGCTGAAGAACAGCGCGACCCGGTGGCCGTCGCGCAGGGCGACCACGCCCGAGGTGTACAGGCCCCGGCGCTCGTCGGCGTCGTCCGCGTCCTCCGCGGCATCGGCCAGGGCCTCTTGCCGGCCTCGTTGCTCCCATCAGCTCCAGGATCTTGACCGTGGTGTCATCGTTGTGCAGCACCTCGCCCTGCGCCGCCTGCCGGATCAGCTCATCGAACGCCGGGGCGAGGTTCGCCGCGACGGCCTGCACGATGTCCCACTGGGTCGAGGCCGGCAGCGGGACGCCCAGGTCCCCCTGCAGGCCATCGAGGCGGTTGAACGGCAGTCCGCTGCCGTATTTCAAGAGCCCGATCATGCTGCCGGCCGTGGCGTCGTACTTCCGTCTCGCCCGCCTCTTCGGGCGCATCCGCGGTGAAGACCTGGCCGCACAGATGGCAGCGCAGCTTCTGCAACTGGTAGACCGTCGCCGCCAGCGGCGGCTGCCCGGTGATCCGCACCAGCACGCCCGGGGCCTTCTCGTAGACGGTGCCCTCGCCGCAGGCGGGACACGCGTCGCCCGCACGCGAGCGACGGGTGCGCGACGTCGATCCGCTCGGCACCCCGGTAGGCCTCGGCGCCGTTGCGGCCGTGACCCTTGGAGACCGCCGCCGCGTCCGAAACGTCGGTGGTCCCCTCGCCGGCAGCCGACTCGGTCTCGGCCGCGGCGTCAGGCGACGCAGTGACCTCGGACGTCCCGGTCTTCGGCCCGACCACGGCCTCGGTCTTCTCCGTGCGCGCCCCGAAGAACAGCTGGCGGAGCCGGCGGATCGTGGTGTTCTTGTCCTCCACCAACTCGGTCACGTAGGCGTACGACTCGAAGACCGCGCGGATCAGCTCGGCGTCCTTCTCGTCGAGCGATTGCTCGGCGCGGCGGAGGACTTCCTCCAGTCGGTCGCTGTCCACTTCGACGAGCTCCAGCGCGTTTCGCATCCTGCAGCCACCGGCTGACCGAGGAGAGGCTTCGCCGGCCATCTCCCTCGGGCCGGCGTGGCATCCCATCCGGGCTCCAGTGGAGCAATCCGGCGGCGCTCCTGCAAGAGCCCGTCAGGGCCCGGTCAAGCCGGCGGCCCCACCGGCCGCCAGTCGGCCGCCGCGCCGGTTCGCGTCGGGTCGCCGGCCGAGAGCAGGACCGCCAGCTGATGCGCGGCCAGGCGCTGTGCCCCGCCGTCGGCGGCCGAGGGCCACCACGGGAGGCGGCCCTGGGAAAGCCGCTTGTGGCAGAGCCAGAATCCCTGGCCGTCGTACATGAGCAGCTTCAGCGCCGTCGCCTTGCGATTGCGGAAGACGAAGACGGCGCCGGCGAACGGGTCGTGCTGGAGGGCCTCCTGGCAGAGCCGCGCCAGGCCGTCGATCCCGCGGCGAAAATCGGCCGGCTCGACGGCGACCAGGATCTTCATCTGGGGCGTGATCTGGAGCATCACAGGGCGTCCCAGAAGCTGCGCGACAGCGCCTCGACGTCGGCCGCGTCGTAGCCGACCAGTTGCACGCGCATGGTGGCCCCGGAGCCGTTGTCCAGCTCGAGCCGACACTGCTTGGCGACCAGGACCGGTGAAGTCAACTCGACGAACGCAGGGCCGCTCGACCGCGGTTCGCCGGCGGCCGCCTCGGCCCGTTTCTTCAAGCGGTAGTAATCGAGGCCGAGCACCGCGGCGGTGCGACTGACCCCATGCGCCTTCGCCAGCCGGATGGCCATCGCCCAGAGCGCTTGCGGAATCCGCCCGCCCGCCTTCCGCTGCCCCCGCCACGCCTGAAACCGGCTCCGCCCACGCACCAGATCGGGCGGCAACTGCTCACGCTTGCTCGTGCCCATCGCGGTCCTCCAGGACGAGGACCGCCAGCCTAGCAGATCAGCCAAACGGATTCAGGCAGCCTTGCCGGAAGGACACA
>CAWFXY010000050.1:0-8029 GCA_963819805.1 uncultured Planctomycetota bacterium
CGGCAGACTTCCTTCGCCGCGAGCGGTCGCACGAATTCACAGTCTCCCTGGACTCCCTGACCCGCGCTGCCGGTCAAGCGGGTCCTGCTCGGCCGCGTCGACCGCGATTTGTCCGAGGCCGTGCCCTTCGCCGTCGGTGCATTCGCGACGGCCTCGCTCGTGCTCGTCCTTGGACTTTTCGCCGGCCGCTTCCGCCGGGCCGGCGCGGCGGTGGTGGGACTCGCCTTCTCCGTCGTCGAAAGCCCGGCTCGACGTCGTCGCGAGGAGGCTTTGATCCCCGGCGAGAAACACCACTGAATTCCTACGATCTCGCGCGTTGACTCCGCGCACCCGGCGTCATAATCCGGAGCGTCGTTGAGACTGAGTCTCAAAATCATCGAAGGGGTTCGCGATCCATGACGTCTCGCATTCATCCCGGCCGCGGCTTCACGCTGATCGAGCTCCTGGTCGTGATCGCGATCATCGCCGTCCTGATCGCCCTGCTCCTGCCGGCCGTGCAGGCGGCCCGCGAGGCGGCCCGGCGGATCCAGTGCACGAACAACCTCAAGCAGATCGGCCTGGCCCTGCACAACTATCACGACGCCCTCGGGACGTTCCCCATGGGCTACGCCGCGCCGGGCAAGTTCGCGGACGGCCATAGCGACACCGCCCCGGGCTGGGGCTGGGCGTCGATGATCCTGCCGCAGCTCGAACAGGGCCCGCTGTTCAACGCCGCCAACATGGGCCTGGCGGTCGAGTCGCCCCAGAACGCGACGGTCGTCCGCGCCGCGATGGCGTCGTACGTCTGCCCGTCCGACGTCACGGCCGGCCCGTTCCAGGTCGTCGACCCCTCGGGCAACACGCTGGCCACGATGACGCCGACGAGCTACGCCGCGTCGGTCGGCAACGACCTGACCGACTCGGCGACCGGGCTGAACAACGACGGTCTGGGCAACGGCGTGATGTTCCGCAACAGCCGGATCCGCCTGGCAGATCTCACCGACGGGTCGAGCCAGACCATCGTGGTGGGCGAGCGCGCCTGGGCGAACGTCAACGGCGCCTGGCCCGGAGTCGTCACGAACGGCACGACGCGCCGCGGCCCGATGAACCGCTGCCCGACGACGGGGGCCCCCTTCTACCCGGGCGCGACGCTGGTCGAGGCCCACGGGCACCTGCTCAACACGGACACCGACGAGGACGGCGGCCTCGACGACTTCTCGAGCCTCCACCCCGGCGGGGCGAACTTCGCCTTCGGCGACGGCTCGGTCCGCTTCCTCAAGACGGTGCTCCGCGATTCGGGCAAGACGTCCGGCGGCGGTACCCTCTACTCGTCGGCGAGCCTCGTCCTGCAGGCGCTCTCGACGCGGAACGGCGGCGAGGTCCTCTCGGCCGACGCCTATTGAACGGCCGTCGCCCTCGGAATCTTCATTTGACCGCCCGCTCGACCGCCGTCATCCTCGGCCCCGCGACGATTCCGGGGCCGGGGGCGAGCCGATGCGACCGCGACGCGACGACCGAGGCTTCACGCTGATCGAATTGCTGGTGGTGATCGCCATCATCGCCGTGCTGGTCGCGCTGCTGCTGCCCGCCGTCCAGTCCGCCCGCGAGGCGGCGCAGCGCGCGGATGCGTGAACAACCTCAAGCAGATCGGACTCGCCCTGCACAATTACCACCAGGCTCACGACACCTTCGCCGTCGGCTACGTGGCCTGGACCAACGCCGACCCGAACGTCACCTCTCCCGGCTGGGGCTGGGCCTCGGCGATCCTGGCGACGCTCGAACAGGCTGCGCTCTACGCCTCGACCAATATCACGTTGCCGATCGAGGACCCCGCGAATTCGACCGTCGTCCTCACCCCGCTGGCGGTCTACACCTGCCCGACCGACCGATTCACCGGCCGCTTCGCCCTGACCGACGCGAGCAACAACCCGATCACGGACGCCCAGACCAACAGCTACGCCGGCAACTTCGGCCGCGACGTGAACATCGCGAAGACGCCCGACGCGGGCAACGGCGTGTTCGTGAGGAACCGGTCGTACGGCGTCCGCGACATCACCGACGGCACGAGCCAGACGATCCTCGTCGGCGAGCGCGGGGCGGTGCTGACCCGGACCCCGTGGCCGGGCAACATCAGCGGCGGGATCTGCCGGATCACGCCCGGCTCGCCCAGCCAGAGCACGCGGACGAAGACCGCCCCCGTCGAGACCCTCGCCCGCGGCGACACCGGCAACGGCACCGGCTCGACGAACCTCTTCTTCGACCCCGACGACTACTTCAGCCCCCACCCCGCCGGCATCAACTTCCTGATGGCCGACGGCCACGTCCTCTTCATCAAGTCGAGCATCGGCTTCGCCGCCTACGGCGGCCTCTGCTCCCGCAACGGCGGCGAGATCGTCAGCGCCGACGCCTTCTGATCCCCGCGACGAGCATTCGCCGAAGGAATTCGTTTGATCTGCCCTTTGACGTCTGTCATACTTGCCGCTCGGTCCCATCTCCGGACGTTCGTCGCCGAGTGGACAACGCCATGCGTCGCACCCGCCGCCGCGGCTTCACGCTCATCGAGCTACTCGTCGTGATCGCGATCATCGCGCTCCTGATCGCGCTCCTGCTCCCGGCCGTGCAGGCGGCGCGCGAGGCCGCGAGGCGGATGCAATGCCTGAACAACCTCAAGCAGCTCGGCCTGGCGATGCACAACTACGAGTCGACGAACGCTGCCTTCCCGCCATCGATGTGCGCGGCGGGTTCGGGCAATAACGTCGTCTGGATCAACGGCTGGAGCGCCCTGGCCCGCGCCTTACCGTTCAGCGAGCAGGGGACGCTGTGCAACTCGGCCAACTTCTGCGATCTGGAAGGAAGACCCGCCGAACACGACGACGATCGCGATGACCGTCGCGTTCCTCGTCTGCCCGAGCGACCCGAACACGTCGGTCTCATCGCACGACTACGGCCTGTCGGGCGTCACGAACTACGGCGTGAGCCAGGGCGACTGGTTCGTCTTCGGCGGTTTCTCCGGCCCGTTCAACCGCAACGCCTTCGGCATGAACCGCGCCCGCCGCCTGGCCGAGTTCGCCGACGGCACCTCGAACACGCTGCTGGCCGCCGAGGTGAAGGCGCGGCAGCCGTCCTCGAACTGTCGGACCGTCCCGCTCTCGCGGATCAGGGACCCGAACAATGTCCCCCCGCCCGACGGCCGGCCCCTACGCCGTGGCCCCCGACTACGGCTTCTGCCCGCTGTATCCCGACGAGTTCCACACCGAGTGGTCCGACGGCAACGCCCACTCCGCGGGCTTCACCACCGCCTGGCCACCGAACAAGAAGGTCCTGGGCAACATCCCCGAGAACCTGGGTTTGGATTTGGATTTGAACGGATATAACGAGGAGCTCGGCGGACCGACCTTCGCCGCGATCACCTCGCGGAGCTACCACCCCAACGGCGTGAACGTGCTGATGGCCGATGGCTCGGCGAAGTTCGTCAAGTCGTCGATCGACGGCTTCACGTGGCGTGCGCTGGGGACGGTCGCGGGGGGCGAGGTGATCTCGGACGGGTCCTACTGACCCCGTGTTGCCCGTCCCGACGGCGTCTCTTCGGTGGAGGGCGGCCCTGCGACGGGCACGCGGTCATCGCCGCGCGTCGGCCGCCGTCGGACCCGGGGCATTGGCCCGCTCGCGCCACGCCTTCGCCTCCGCCGTCCTGCCGGTGGACTCGTAGAGCCGTGCGATCCTCTCGCCGGCCTCCGCGACGCGGCCCTTGCGGGCGTCGCCGGCCTTCAGGCCCGCGTAGCCGGCGAGGAGCAGCGGCTCGGCCTCGGCATACTTCTCCTGCGCGAGCAGGCTGGCGCCGAGGGCCGAGAGGGTCGCCGCGACGTCCGGATGCTCGGCCCCCAGCCTGGCCTTCCGAACCTCGAGCACCTGGCGGAGGATCGACTCGGACCGCGCCGCGTCGCCCTGGGCGAGGTAGGCGGTCGCCAGCTCATGGCGCGTGGCGAGCGTCCGGGGGTGGTCGGCGCCCTGCCGGCTCGACCGGGCCGCGAGCGTCGCCGCGAGCAGCGCGACGCCCCGGTCGGCCTGGCCGGCGACGAGGTAGGCCGCCGCGAGGTTGTCGCGAGTGAGGAGCGTCTGGGGATGGTCGGCGCCGAGCTTGGCGGCCTGGGACTCGGCCGTCCGTTCGAAGAGCGGGACCGCCCGGTCGAATGCGCCGGCCTCGCGGTAGGCGAGGGCGAGTCCGCCCTGCGTGGACAGGGTGTCGGGATGTTCGGCGCCGAGCCTCGACGACCGGCTCGCGAGGGCCTGCTCCAGGAGCGGGATCGCGCGCGGGGCCTCGCCCGCGTCGATCAGGGCCAGCGCCAGGTTATTCCGCGTGGTGAGCGTGTCGGGGTGGTCGGCGCCGAGCCGCGCGGCCGCGACCTCCAGCGTCCGCTCCAGCAGGGGGATCGCCAGGTCGAGTCGTCCCGCGTCGCGGTAGGCCAGGCCGAGGAGGCTCTGGGTCTTGAGGTTGTCGGGGTGGTCGGGCCCGAGCCGCGACCTCCGGGCCTTCAGGGTCTTCTCCAGCAGCGCGATCGCCTGGTCGGTCCGGTCGTCCTCGCGGTAGGCGATGGCGAGGCTGTACTGGCTCGCGAGGGTGTCGGCGTGCTCCGGCCCGAGCTTCGCTGCGCGGGCGGCCAGGGTCTGTTCGAGGAGCGGGATCGCCCGGGCGAGCTGGCCGTCATCGCGGTAGGCCGACGCGAGGTTGTTCCGGCTGTTGAGGGTGTTGGGATGGTCGGCGCCGAGCCGGGCCGTGCGGGACTCGAGCGTCCGCTCGAAGAGCGGAATCGCGCGGTCGAGCCGGCCGGCGTTCTTGTAGGTCGCCGCGAGGTTGTTCTGGCTGATGAGCGTGTCGGGATGATCGACGCCGAGCTTCGCGGCCCGCGCCGCCAGCGTCCGCTCGAACAGCGGGATCGCCAGGTCGAGCCGGCCCGACGTCTTGTAGGCCACGGCCAGGTAATTCTGACTGGTGAGCGTGTCGGGGTGGTCGGCGCCGAACCGCGCGACCCGTGCGGCGAGCGTCCGCTCGTGGAGCGGCAGGGAGCGGTCGAGCCGCCCGGCGTCGCCGTAGGCCAGCGCGAGGTTGGCCTGCGTAGTCAGCGTGTCGGGGTCGTCCGCGCCGAGCTTTGACTTGCGCGCGGCCAGCGTCTCTTCGAAGAGGGGGATGGCGCGGTCGAGCCGGCCGATGTCCATGCACCCCAGAGCGACACCCGCCTGGCTCGCGAGGGTCTCGGGGTGGTCGGGCCCGAGCGCGGCCCTGCGGAGCTCGAGCGCCGCTCGTGCTGCCGGAGCGCCGGGGCCGAGCTCGCCGAGGTAGCGGTAGGTCGTGCCGAGCGAGTTGCGGACGTACGCCTCGACCGTCGGGTTGTCGCGGAACGCCCCGGCGATCGTCGGCTCGGCGGCGTCGACGGCCGCGCGGAGGGTCACGTCCTTGCCGAGCCCGCCGCGCTGGCCCTCGGGCCGCGCGGCGGCGAGCACGCGATCCTCGAAGAAGCCGAGGACGGCACGGGCCTCGGCGGCCGACCGCGCGGCCTTCTCCCCCTCCGACTTCGCGACCGCCGTCAGACCGTCGGCCCTCTTCCGTTCGGCGACGGCCGCATCCCGCTCCGTCCTCGCGTCGGCCAGGGCGGCCTCCGTCCGCGCGTTGGCCGCCGACACGTCGCGGAGCCGCCCCGCGGCCAGCCGCTCCGCCGTCGTCGCGCGGATTGCCTGCCAGGTGCTGGCCACGGCCCCGATGAGCAGCAGCGCCGCCATCGCCGCCGCGGTCGCGATCGCGCCTTTGTTCTTGCCGGCGAACTTACGGAGCCGGTAGCTGGCCGTCGGCGGGCGGGCCTCGACCGCCTCCCCTTCGAGGTAGCGGCGGACGTCGCGCGCGAAACCGCTCGCCGAGTCGTAGCGCCGTCCCCGGTCCTTCTCCAGCGCCTTCATGACGATCCAATCGAGGTCGCCGCGGAGCAGCCTGGCCAGCTTCGCCGGCTCCATCCTCCGGTGCGCCGAGAGGGCCGCCAGCATCTCCTTCGAGTCGCTCAGCCGCGTGCTCGGCCGCGGCGGCTCCTCGTCCCTGATCCGCTTGAGGATCTCGGCCAGCCCGGCGTCGCGCAGGGCCGCGCGCTTCAGCGGGGTCGTGCCCGTCAGCAGCTCGTAGAGCATCACGCCGAGCGAGTAGACGTCGCTCCGCGTGTCCACGCCCGCCTCGCTCGACTCGGCCTGCTCGGGGCTCATATATTCGAGCGTGCCGACGATCGTGCCGTACTGGGTGAACGTCGTCCGCTGGGCCAGCCCCCGATCGGTCGCCTTGGCGATGCCGAAGTCGATCACCTTCGGCGCCGGCCGGCCGTCGTACATCGTCACCAGCACGTTCGACGGCTTGATGTCGCGGTGGATGACCCCCTTCTGGTGTGCATGCTGGATCGCCTCGCAGACGGGGATGAACAGCTCGAGCCGCTCGCGGGGCGAGAGCCGGGCGTCGTCGCAGTAATCGGTGATCGGCACGCCCCGGACCAGCTCCATCGCGAAATACGGCCGGCCGTCCTCGGTCGCGCCGGCGTCGAAGACCTTTGCGATGTTCGGGTGGTCCATCATCGCCAGCGCCTGCCGCTCGGCCTCGAACCGGGCGACGACCAGGGCCGAGTCCATCCCGAGCCGGATGATCTTCAGCGCAACGCTGCGGCGGACCGGCTCCTCCTGATCGGCCAGGAAGACCGTGCCCATCCCCCCCTCGCCGAGCTTCTCGAGCAACCGGTACGGCCCGAGCCGCGTCCCCGCGCCTTGCGCGGCCCGGCCCCGGGCCTCGGCCGGGCCCGGGTCAAACTGCGTCGGGAGGACCCGGGCGATGGTCGGGTCGGTCGCCGACCCGGTGCCGGGGTGAGTCTCCCCCGGCGCGGTCTCGTCGGGCGCCCCGGCGCCGTCGGCGTCGCGGAGGAGCCGGTCCAGGTGCCGCCTCAGCTCGGGGTCCCCGGCGCATTCGCGGTCCAGGAACACGGCGCGGTCGGACGGGTCGCGCGCTCGACGGTCTCGAGGAACAGCGAACGCGCCCGCTCGGGATCGAACGGCACGGGGGCCTCGCTTCGGCTTGGGAGCTGGAAATCGACGTCCCCCGTCGGGACGCGCGGCATCCTTGCGCGATCAAGGGACTGACCGGCCCTGGAAGTCGCCACCAACTATCCTATCGGCGCTCGGCCCCGGCGGCCAACGGACGGGCCAAATCTTCACAATCACCGCGCGCTCAGACACAGAGCAGGGATGCAGAAGACCGGTTGGCGAAAGTCTTCCGCAGTCGGCCGGGCCGCCTTCAACCGACGACCACCCTCGTCGGCCCCTCGTCGGCCTCGTCGATGACGATCGGCCGATCCAGGAACGCCGCGATCGTCCGCGCGTTGGTCCGCAGGTGCTCGGTCGCCTCGGGCGTCGTGTAGACGCTCCGGCCCTCGGCCAGGGCCAGGGGTAACAGGATCTGGTCGGCTGAGTGGGGGTCGATCGCGGCGTCGGGGACGGATAAATACGCGAGCAGCTCGGCCACGGTTTCGTCGGCGACCTCCTCCGCGGGCTTGCCCTTGCGGCCAAGTCCGACGAAGGTGGCGGGCGTGGTGCCGTCGGTCGCTGTCAGGGCGATGGCCGTGCCGGGGCCGCGGCCGGGCCACTCGGCCAGGTCGACGGCGAGGTCGATCCCGAGAGAACCGAGCCGCTCCTCAGCCCTGGCTAGCATCCGCTCCGCGATCGAACAGGGGAGCCCGCAGACGCCCGCCTCGGCGCGGACCTCGACGGGGCCCCGCGAGTCGCGGACGATGGCCTTCGGCTCGCCCGGCTCGATCCACGCCTCGAGCCGCCCGCCGCCCATGGGGAAGAAGCCGGCCGCGGGCATCGCCACGGCCACGGGCAGGCCCAGGTTGCGCATGAGCGGCGCCGACGTCGCGGCCAGGAACGGGAACGACGGCGCGGCGAGGTTGAACGTCCCGCCCTCGAGCGCAGTTCGCACGCCCGCCCCCTCGCCCAGGGCCAACGGCAGGTGGAGCGTGTGGAGGACCATCAC
>CAWFXY010000051.1:0-26865 GCA_963819805.1 uncultured Planctomycetota bacterium
CGTGAAGCCTCGGTCGCGTAACATCTGTGCTGCCTAAGACCGTAAAACACAACCCCTGTCCGGGTCGTGGAAACAGCCGGAATCCCGCCCTTTGAGAGAGTTGTGTTTTACGGTCTAAAGAATCCATGTATGCCGCGTGGCCCCCTCGAGGCGGGTATCCTTGAGGTGTGACATCTCTCTGACACTCACCCCGAGAGGAGCCACGCGGATGAGCACGATTCTCGGCCTCGACCTCGGCAAGTTCAAGAGCCTCGCCTGCCTGTATGACACCGAGACGACCGCCGCCCGCTTCCCCACGATCCATACCGACCCGCCCGGCCTCAAGAAGCTCCTGGAGGCCGAGCGCCCCGCCCTGGTCGTCTTCGAGACCTGCACCGTCGCCGGCTGGGTCGCCGACACGTGCGCCGAGCTGGGGCTGCCCTACGCGGTGGCCAACCCCATGAATGAGGCGTGGTCCTGGAGGAAGGTCAGGGCAAGACCGACCGCGACGACGCCCTGAAGCTCGCCCGCATGGCCGCCCTCGACGAGCTGCCCTCCGTGCCGATGCCCAGCAAGGCGGCCCGCGAGTACCGCGCCCTGGTCGGGTACCGCGACCGGCTGGTCGGCCGCCGCACCGCCGCCCAGAACCGCATCCGGGCGCCTCTGCCAGCGGCACGGCGTCCTGCTGCCGGCCGGCCATCGCGCCTGGACCAAGGCCGGCCTGCTGCTGATCGCGTCGCTGGCCCGGCCGCTGGGCGAGTGCGGCCCGGAGGAGCTGTGGCGCGGCCAGCTGGCGCTGGAGCTGGAGGAGCTGCGGTCCCTGACGGCGCTGATGGAGCAGGCCGAGCGGCGGCTCGACGCGATGGGTGAGGCCGACGAGCGGGTGCGGCTGCTGCGGACCATCCCCGGCGTCGGGCCGCGCACCGCCGAGGTGGTCGTGGCCCACCTGGGCGACGCGACGCGGTTCCGCACCGCCGGCGAGGTCTCGGCCTACGCCGGGCTGGTGCCGCGGCAGTTCCAGTCCGGCGAGATGGACGGCAGGGGCCGGATCACCCGCCGCGGCCCGGGCCTGCTGCGCAAGGCGCTGGTCGAGGCGGCCTGGCTGATGCAGCGGTACAACGGCTGGGCGGCGCGCACGCTGGCCCGGATCAGCAAGGGTCAGGCGACCCGGCGCAAGCAGGCCCTGGTGGCGGTGGCGCGGAAGCTGCTGGTGCGGTGCTGGGCGATGCTGCGGCACGGCACGGCCTGGGACGAGCGGCTGGCCGCGGCCGGCTGACCCGCGCCCCGGCCGCCGGCCCCGATGATCCACTGACCACGAGCGCGAGGGGGTCGAACGAGTCACCGTGAGGTCCGCCCGAGGGAACGAGCCCGCCAGCTCGCAGCTTTGTCGGTCCGGCATCGCCCGCATGGGCCGATGTCAGGACGGCCTAACGAATGAGCGACGGGTCGTATCGGATGAGTGAGGCCGGCCCCGAGGCCCGACGACACGGGCCGCGACCTCGGATAGTCGAAGGGAACCGACGGCGTGACGACGCGGTGAAGGGATCGGCCCGAAAGGGAAGGATCACGAGCGAGACGCTTGACCGCCACACGGCTTCATAGTCGACAAAGCTCAGCGGTCCGACACCGCTCTTAAGTTGCTGCGGAAGAGAAATCGACGCCGGAGACCTTGACGACGGCCTGCCACGCGGCTTCCTGGCTGGCGCAGATCGTGGAGGTGTGGGTGGCTCTGCGCCTCAATTGGGCCTGAGAACTTCCCCTGAGCCGAGGCGAAGAATTGCCCTGAGACGTCGGTTCCGAACTCCGACGCCTGGAGGTACCGACGGGCCGCGGTCTCCGGCGTCTGATTCATGCCGGGAATGAGGTTCACGATCGGGATAAACAGATATTTCAACAACGGGCCAGCGTTTCGCACCACCTTGGTGGCGGTCGCCCCACCGGGCGAGACGGCGTACACGGCCATGCCGGCGGGCAGCCGGCGGGCCAGCGCCGCGGTCCACCAAGCGATGATGAGCTTCGCGTCGGCATACGCATTGTTGGGCACGTACCTCACGTTCGGCCCGTTGCGCAGCAGGGCTTCAACAGCCGCGGTTTGGTCGCCCCGGTAGTATTTGGCCGCGAAGGCTGGCACGTCGGTGTACTTGAACATGGGTACGCCCCCGCGGGCAGGCTCCGCGCCGGCGGTAACAATCCGCACGTCGGGGCTCAGCAGGTTGGCGCGGAGCAACCCGACAGTCAGTTGATGATGGCCGATCAGCGGGGCCTGAGAAGCCTCAACGCCCGCCGCAGTGATCACGCGCTTCTTGGTTGGGACCAATCCGGCATTGAGCAGTAGGAAATCGATCGGCAGCTCTCGCTTGACGAGCGAGGCGAGGGCGGCCTGAACGCTGGCTGGCGCGTTCAGATCCAACTCCAGAGGCGTGAAGACCCGGGTCTTGGTCTCAGCCGCGAGCTGAGCGGCTGTTTCCTGGACCCGGGCCAGGCTGCGGCCGGTGACGATGACCTGGCGGCAGCCCTCGGCGGCGAGCATGCTGGCTGCCGCATAACCGAGCCCGGAGGTGGTGCCGGTGACGAGTGCAATCGAATGTTCCATGGCGGCTCCGTGGAGAAGGGTGAAGGTCGAGTCGTAGAGGCCCCGCGCGGCCGGGGGCGGCTTGCTAATTTCGAACGGTCCGGTATGATAATAGGCAAGATGGCCATTGTCAAGGAGTTTCGAACTACATGGTTCAAAAGAACGCTAGGCCGCGTGGAAGGCCGCGCAGCTTCGACGAGGGGGAGGCGCTGGAAAAAGCGACTCGGGTGTTCCGGGCGAAGGGCTACGACGGGGCGACGATCGACGATCTCGTCGCCGGGATGGGCGTGGTACGGCCGAGCCTGTATGCCGTCTTCGGCGACAAGCGGACGTTGTTCTTGCGCGTCCTCAAGGCTTATGCGGAGAAGAAAGGCGGCCCTCGCCGCCAAGGCGCTGCTGTCGCCGCGGACGCTTCGCGAGTCGCTCGTCCGCTTCCTCAGGCACGCCGTCGAAAGCGCGACCGAGAAAGGATGCCCCCGGGATGTCTCCTCGTGTGCGTCGCGCCGCTCGTGGACGACGCCGAGGTCCGGCAGTTCCTGCAGAACGCCGCCGCCGGCGGGGCGGCGCTGGTGGAGGGTCGTTTCCGGGACGGGATCACCGCCGGAGAAATCCCGTCCGACTTTCCCGTGGCCGTCGCGCAAGCCAGCTCACCGATTTTGCTCGTGGCCTCACCATGCGTGCGCAGATCGGCACGCCGCGCAAGACGCTCCTCAGGGATGCCGAGGAGGCGGCCGACTTGTTGCTCCTGCCGCGTCTGGAGGTTATCGGCAAGCCGAAGCGATGACTTCCTCTCGCCACCGATGGGTCCAAGTCCCGCTTCGCGAACTCGGTCGCTCCAGTCGGCAGCCATCGGAGCGGTGGCGAAGGTAACGGGGGGACGCAGGAGCAACTTTTCGGAGTGGTGGACATGGCGATGGGGAGTTGGCCGGTGCGATCCCGCGAGGGACGATAAATGCACCGGCCGGACGAGTCCTAACCCGCCGCCCCGATACCGCGAAGATGATGATTCAATAGATGCGGCAGAATGGCCGCCGGCCTGATCAGACGAATGCGTTCGCCGCGACCGCGAACGAACGCATTCGCCGGGAAAGAGGCCCGAGGTCGATCACGTCACTCCTTGACCCTCGTCCAGCTCGATTCAACCTGCTGACGGTGGTCCTTCATCTTGAAGGTCGTGTCGCTGATCTCACCAATGGTCAACTCTTTCGTCTTGGGGCTGCCCTCAGGCGGGTTCTTGGGCGTCAGAACTAGACGGTTTTCGGTCACCTTCCATGTACCAGCTTCGTCGATCGGGATCTCCTTGTCCCCCATCTTGAGCTTCCCCTTCAGGGTGTAGGTGCCGTCCTTGACGAATGCGGATTCGAGGTTGCCCGTGACCTTGGGCGTGTCCACCTTGCCGACCCACTCCCCGGGAAGCAGCTTGGTGATCTCGGCTTCGCCGGGCTTCTTCTCTTGCCCGAAGGCGTTTGAGGCCCCGGACAGCGCCACCGTGCTCACCAACGCCAACGCGACGAAACGGTTCATCGAAACGCCCTCCTTAACGGGATGAAGAACCGGTCCTGGGCGAACCGGGCCCGCCTGCTGAAACCCGTTACCACTTCAGCAAGGCCAGCCCCTGCGATGGGGCTTTTTGAACCGAACGGTTCGAATAGTACGCGGTCGAAATCCGCACGTTTAGAGGATATCGAACCGTTCGGTAAGAAAATTAAACCCGTCGCGCAAGATGGCGGAAACTCCACCGGGCCGGTCTCGAATCGCGGACCGGCACCGTGCCCGAGTACGAGGCGGCCCCACGGCCGCCTCAGCCCCCGCCGACTCGAGAACTGGTCGAGAGCCAGGTCATCCCGTGCGACCGGTGCGGGACGGTCGTTGCGATGCTGATTCTTGCCCCCGAGGCAACCGACCCCGGACGGTTCGAGGACCACGCCCGCAAGATGTACCCCGAATACACGAGGCTCGACGTGCCGACCTGGATAATCGGCCCTGCACTTGGCGATGGCCCCCCGGGGAGCGCCCGGCGGATTTCCTGAAGGTTTGGCCGTCCAGGGCTCGCGTCGACCGTCTACGACCCGCCGATTTCAACCCCAACATCGAGCGGCCAGCGACCGAGCACTGCCGATAAGCCATGTAGCGTTTCAACCGTGGTGGCACAAACCAGCCTCGGTCGGAAGTAACGGCCTCCCCCCCTCCAGTGGCAAGGTCCCCTGACGCAGTTCCAGGTTTCGCTCCCGGCGGCGATGCCTGGCCTGGGACAGCTTGATCCGCCGCTCCTCGAACCGCCGCGACGGCTCGCCCCGGTAGAACTCCCACGGCGGCAGGTAGCCCAACGCGCTGTGCAGCCGCTCCTCGTTGTACCGCCGCACCAGCCGGGCCAGCACGCGCCCGGCCGTCAACAGGTCGGTCAGCTCCTCCCCGTCCAGGGCCTCGCGGAGCGTCCGGTTGGCACGCTCGATCAGCCCGTTCTCCTCCGGGCAATGCGGCCGGATCCGGTGATGCCCCAGGCCGTTCTCCCGGAGCACCGCGCGGAACTCCTTCGCGATATAACAGCTCCCGTTGTCCGAGCGGATCAAGGGCGTCACCGCCGGCTTGCTGTCAGGCCCCTTGGGCAACGTCTCGATCGCCTTCTGCGCCGCCAGGCTCACCGTCAGACCGTCCATCCCCGAGAGCAGCTCGTGGTGCACGATATACCGCGAGTACTCGTCGAGGAACGCCACGACGTAGTAGACCCGGCCGGCGACCTGTACGTGCATCAGGTCGGTGCTCCACCGCTGATCAGGCCGGCTCGCCTTCTCGTCCTGAGCCTTCGTCCGCCTGGCCCGCCGCCGCCACGGGCAGACCAGGTCCGCCCCCTTCAGGATGCGGTAGACCGTCGAGGGGCTGAGGTGCGCCACGTCCTCGTCGACCATCCTCCAGGCCAGTTCCCGATGCCGCAGCTCGGGGCGCTTGCGGGCGAAGGCGAGCACGGCCTGCTTCTCCTCGGAGAGCGCCTCGAAAGGCGAGACCGGCGGCGACGGCTCGGCCGGCCGATCCCCGGTCCACGCCCCCTCCTTGAGCCAGCGGTAGTAGCTCCGCGCCGCGACGCCCGGGGCCGCCAGCGTCTTCTTCGCCGGCCAGCCGCTGCGACGCCTCGTGTGTTCGACCTCCTCGTGGACGCGCCGCTGAAGCTCGGGCGGCAGTTGGCCGTGGTCCTCTAGCCCGAGCGCCCCTGCTATGAGGCCGGTTGTCAAGCGACGTGGATCGGTCCCGGGATGCTCGAGGATCAGCCTGCTATGCGTGCTCGGGGCACAGGGTAGGGTCTGCGATCGGGAACGAGGGCCGCCATCTTTTTACGCGGGCCATAGCCCGCCGGGGGCTCCACGCGGTCACCTCACTCGCAGATCCTCGATGACTCGGGGCCAGCTCGCGACGTCCGACATCCGCTCGGGCGGGGCGGTCACATCCGATCGGCCTCAGGCGGCCGCCTGGTAGGTCTCGCCGCGGACGACCAGCCGCCACAGCAGGATCGCCAGGCGGCGGGCCATCGCGACGATCGCCTTCTTGCCGTTGCCGGTCGAGGCGACCAGCTGGCGGTACTTCCTCGCCGCCGCCTCGTCCCCGGCCACCCACCGCCAGGCGGCCTCGACCAGGGCGGTCCTCAGCCGCGCGTTGCCCGACTTCAGCAGCCGGCCCTCGCGCCGTGTCGGGCCGCTCTGCGAGACCTGCGGGGCCAGGCCGATGATCCGCGCCACCTGGCCGCCGTCGGCGAACCGCCCCGGCTCGTGCAGCTCGACCCGGAAGGTCATCGCGGTGATCGGGCCCACCCCCGGCACCGAGCGGAGCGACGCGACGGCGGCCTGATGCCGCTCGGCCTTGGCCAACTCCTCGAGCCGCCGTGAGGCGCGGTCGACTCGCGCCGCGGCGTGGTCGCGCTCGCCGAGCATCACGTCGAGGCAGAACCGCAGCTCCGGCCCGATCTCCAGCCGGCGCAGCGCCTCGACGCCTCGCTTCGACCAGTAAGTCAGGCCGGCGGGCTCGGCGATGGCGTGCTGCAGGAGGAACGCCTTGATCTGCTGCTGGGCGACGCGGAGCTTGCGGGCCAGCTGCTCGCGGAGCCGCACCACCTGTCGGTCGGCCTCCTCCGACTCGGTGGGGACGCGCACGGCTCGGAGGAGGCCCTTCTGGGAGAAGGTGGCCAGCTTGCGGCAGTCGAGCCGATCGCTCTTGGCCTGGGGGCCTGGCATCGCGGGGACCTTCGACGGGGCGATGACCTCGGCGTCCAGCCCCGCGGCCCGCAGCCTCCGCGCCAGCCCGAAGCCGGTCGGGCCCGCCTCGTAAACGATCCGGGCGACCTGCCGGGCGATCGGGCGGAGCCGTTCGATGAGGGCATTCGGGTCGGCGGGCTGGACCCAGGTGGCGACCAGTCCGCGGGCGTCGCTGAGGACGGCGACGTGATAGCTCGCCTTATGGACATCGATGCCGACGTGAACAACCTCGGCCTCTGCGAGGCGCAGGGAGGGGGATGCCGGGCGGAGGGTGCAGGTCTTCTTGGTCGTGGTCATAGCCGGGGACTCCGGGAAGGGGACGAGAGTGTCACTTGCTCAAGTCTGCCTTCCGAACGGCTCCGGCCTTCATGCTATCTTTTTTGGCTCTTCCGCAGGATCTGTGGGTGCAATTCCTCGGCAAAGGCTCGGCTCAGGCTCGACAGGAGGGTCTCCCTTCCCGCCTTCACCTTCGCTCCGCCCCGGTAGATTGAGGGTGAAGCGAAGGTGAAGGCGGGAGGGGAGAAAGAGATTCAAACGCGAAAGGGCATCGTTTTCAGGCCTTGTTCTCGGCTACGACAAACAACGGCCTCGAACAGGCTCGGATCTCCTTGAAAAGCCGGGGAAAGCAGACCGGAATAGCGGTTTTTCCACCCACAGATTCTGCGGAGGAGGCTCTTTTTTAACGGGTATGAACGAGGAGTACGAAGCCGCTCCGGCATCATCCCTCCTTGCGGACGGCCGCGATACACGGTCCCATGCCCGAGCCGGGCACGGGAAGAGACGGAGCACCACCTCGGTGGTGGAGGCGGAGCCGATCCGACTCGGGGCAGGCCGCGCGATCCTAATGGGCTTCGAGCCCGGTTTTTTAACCGACCGCCCCCACCGGCCCACCCGGCTGAGCCCAGAGCTCGAAGAGGTAGATGCCGTTCGGCCCGTCCCTTCACCGCGATCCATCGGCTCGATCGCACCACACCGGGAGCTGTCGCCATGCGATTCGTCGGACTCGACCTCCACAAGCACACGATCGAGGTTTGCATCCTCGATGCGACGCGGAAGGTCCTCGCCCGGCACTCGATCCTCTGCGAACGCAAGGTGCTCGAGGCCTTCGCGCGGAATCATCTTGAGCTCGCCGACAAGCTGGCCGTCGAGGCCACGACCAACACCTGGGCCGTCGCCGGCATCCTCCGCCCCTTCGTCGCGGCGGTCGTGGTAGGCAACCCGCACCAGATCAAGGCGATCGCCCAGGCCAAGGTAAAGACCGACAAGATCGACGCCGAGGTCCTGGCAAATCTCCTGCGGTGCGACTTCCTGCCCGACGTCTGGGAGCCCGACGCCGAGACGCAACGGTTGCGTCAGCTCACGGGCGTGCGATCGGCCCTGGTGGCCGACCGCACGCGGTTGAAGAACCGGATTCACAGTCTCCTCGCCGGGCTGCTCGTCGTCCTGCCCGAGGGCGGCCTCTTCACGGCGAAGGGCCTGGCCTGGGTAAGGGCCGTCGGACTTCCCGAGGATGCTCGGAGTACAGTCGACCGATTCCTGAGGCTCTACGACGCCGTGGAGGCGGAACTCGATTCGCTCGACACCCAATTACGGACGCTGGCGCATCGCGACGCCCGCGTGCGGCTCCTGATGACTCTGCCCGGCGTGGCGCACGGGGTGGCCCTGACGCTCATCGCCGCGCTGGGGGACATCACGCGATTCCGCGACGGCGACCACGCGGCGAGCTACCTGGGCCTGACGCCGATCGTGCGACAATCGGCGGGGAAGAGCTATCGAGGCCCGATCACCAAGGCGGGCAGCTCGGCCACGCGGGCCATGCTCACCCAGGCGGCCCAGAATGCCGCCGAGCACCCCGGCCCCCTGGGGGCGTTCTTCCGACGGCTCAGGAAGCGCAAGGCCCGCAACGTGGCGATCGTCGCCACGGCCCGCAAGCTCGTGACGATCGCCTACCTGATGCTCAAGAACAATGAGCCGTACCGCTACGCCCAGCCGGACCGGGTGCGGGCGAAGCTGCGGCACGTCGCGCGTGCCGCCGAGGGATCGGCCGAGCGGGTCGCCGAGGCGACGCCAACGGAGCCGAGGCTCGAGCCCGCAGATCGGCTGAACCGGACGTATAGCCGCGCGGGATTGCCGGGCGCGAAAGGCCCCGAGGATTGGACCGCGGGGGAACGGCGTGCCCTCGACGCGGCCGGGGCGACGGAGTTCGCCGAGGCCGTCCATGCACCGCCGCCGAGGCGTGGCCCCAAGTCGAAGGCCGCGACCGCGTGATCGCATCCCCGAGAAACGGACGAGTCGGCCTCGATCGGACGACAGCCGCGTCACGCCCCCCGGTCAGGCCTGAGCGGGCGTATGTACGGCTTCCGAGGACAAAATCGGCGACAACAGCGGAGGCGCAATTGACGCGTTCAGAGGTAGGTCGAGGTTCTCGGCGGTGATCTCGGCGATCACGTTCTTGAGCCGCTGGAGCTCGGCCTCGCGCCTCTGCTCGCGCATCGGGGCGGCCCCTCTTGTCCTCGAACACGCGGGCCGCCGAGCCGACCAGCTGCTTCTTCCAGGCATAGAACTGGACCGGGTTGAGCCCCTCGCGGCGGCAGAGGTCGGCGACCTCGACGTCGGGCTCCATGCCGGCCAGGACGATCCGGAGCTTCTCGGTGGCGCTCCACGTCCGTCGCTTCCCGTTCGTGCCCATCGCTTATCCTCCAGGTCGTCATCATCGTACCCCTGGAGGAGGCTGATCTCTAACCAAGGCTCTGTGCCATTTGGGCTGACACACTACAGCCACCGCCTTTGGCTTCTTCTTCTCCGTCGGTCCTGCGATGGTGAGGTCGAAGAGCGGACTATCCCTTCTGGCCGAGATGCCCAGTGACCGCGTATTGACCGAGACGGACGGACCGTTCGTTCAATTGGAAGGTCGATCGGCTCGACCTTCCGATGTCGCGACCGTTATCCAAGAGATTGGATGCGTCTGGCGGAAATCGTCCGGCGAAACCAAGCACATCGTATCCAACAACTTCGACTCACTCCTCGACAACTCGGGGTAGACCCAACTCAGGTCGGACCCGGCCAGCCCACAAAGCCCATTCGGGGTCGTAGTGTCACTTATGTCCCCGAAAGGGCAGACGCCGAACGTTTGGGCTGGAACCTGCATCTCTTGCGCGCGTCGGTGTTGTCGGCCGGAGCGATCTCGGGTCAATGAGCTCCGGCATCGCGGACCGGAGCACCCTTGCGACATGTGACGTCGACCGGGATCGGGACGGAGAAAGTGCGGGGTTTCCACCGTCCCGGCGCGCGTCAGAACCGGTTGAGCGGAGTGACCACGCGGCAGGCGCCGCGTTGGAGCACGTGCGTGCAGAGCATCGTCGTCGAAACGTCCTGATGACCCGGCAGCTCCTGAAGGGTGCTCGCCGCGACCTCTTCATGGACCGCAAGATGCGTAGGGAATGCCTTGGCCTCGATCGCCCTGTATCGCTCGGGTGTCTCTTATCCTGGGACCCTGGACATGATGCCTCTCCTCTGAGGGGAATCAGTCCGCCTGGGGCCCCGGCTCCTGTGGCGAGCGAGATCCTTCGGAGGCGTCGCCGCCGGTCAGATACCAGGGGACGTTGATCACGACGACGCGACGGAAGCCGCTGAGCAGGAGATAGACCTTGATGACCGACGCCGTCTGGTTGTGCAGGAGGTAGTGATACCAGCGCGTCGCCGACGAGCTCGGGCACGATCACGGCGATGTCGCGGCCGGGGTGGGTCTTCTGCAGTTCGGAGACCACCTGCTTCAGGGGGCGTAGAGCCGACGGAACGGGGAATAGACGACGATCAGCCGCGGCACGACCAGGCCGGCCGCCAGGGCCGGCTCGCGGACGTGCCGCTCCCAGCCGTCCTCCAGAGCCACCATCGCCCGCTCGTCGTCGGCGACGTGCAGGGCGTAGACCTCGGGCGAGATCGTCAAGGCGAACCGCAATGCCTTGCGCGTGATGGCGCTCCAGCCCCGCACCGGGAGGAGGGCCAGGGGCGGCTCCAGGCCCCGCGCGTCGAGCGGGGCGTCGGTCGCCACCTCGCGCGCCGACGGCCCGGTAATGGGACCGCACGCCGGCGAAGAGGGCCAGCAGCGCCGGGACGAGCAGGACCATGACCCAGGCGCCTTCGAGGAACTTGGACACCAGCACGACGACCAGCGTCACGCGCCGTGCAGACCGCGCCGGCGGCGTTGACCGCCATCGACTGCCTCGCGTGCGGCCCCCCGGCCCGGCCGCCAGTGGACGACCATCCCCGCCTGCGAGAGGGTGAAGGCCAGGAACGCGCCGACGGCGAAGAGCGGGATCAGGCGGTCGGTGATCCCGCCGAAGGCGATCAGGAGCCCGGCCGAGAGCCCGGCCAGGACGAGGATGCCCTGCGAGTAGACGAGCCGGCGGCCCCGGTGGGCGAAGCCGTTGGGCAGGTAGCCGTCCTGGGCGATCACCCGGCAGAGCCTCGGGAAGTCGGCGAATCCGGTGTTGGCCGACAGGGCCAGGACCGCCAGGACCGAGCCGATGGTGAGTAGTAGAAGGCCCCCCGGCCGACGACCGCGGCCACGAGCTGCGACAGGACGCTCTGATAGCCGGGGCCGCCCCGGCTCGGTCGCACCGACTGCCGTAGGCCCGGCAGAGGTAGGCGATCCCGGCCAGCATCACGGCCAGTAGCGCGATGATCGCCGTCAGGGTCCGCCGGGCGTAGGAGACGGTCGGCTCGCGGAAGGCGGCGACGCCGTTGCTGACGGCCTCGACGCCGGTCATCGCCGTGCAGCCGCTGGCGAAGGCCCGCATCAAGATCCAGAGCCTCGCCGCCGATGCCGCCGGCACCGGGGGGCGGGCGGCTCGACCGGCGCAGGATGTCCGCCGGCGAGCGACCGCCTTGATCGACGCCGAGGCCGAGGACCGCCAGCATCGAGACGACGAACAGGTAGGTCGGCACCAGAAACGCCAGGCCCGACTCGCGGACCCCGCGGAGGTTGACCACCGTGATCATCGCCAGGATCGCCAGGCAGAGCGGCAGCGTGTACGGCTGGAGCGCCGGCACGGCCGAGACCAGCGCCCCGACGCCCGCCGAGATCCCGACGGCCACCACCAGCACGTAGTCGAGCATCAGCGCCGCGGCGGCGAGCAGGCCGGCGGTCGTGCCCAGGTTCTCGCGGGCGACGGTGTACGAGCCGCCGCCGTGCGGATAGGCCGCGATCGTCTGGCGGTAGGAGACGTAGACGACCAGCAGCAGGAGGATGATCAGCGTGCTGATCGGCCCGATATAGCCGACCCCGGCCGCGCCCAGCGGGATCAGGAGCGTCAGGGCGGCCTCCGGCCCGTAGGCGGCCGAGCCGAGGGCGTCGAGCCCGAGCATCGGGATGCCGGCCCAGACGCCGACCCGCTGCTCCCCCTCCTCGTCGGTCGCCAGCGGCCTGCCGAGGAGATAGTCAGCCAATGCCATCGACCATCCCTCGCTCGCCGGTTTCGACGATCGCCTCATCGCGCCGGTTCGCCCCGTCCGGCCCCTCGCCGCCCCCCGCGAGGGCCGCCGCAGCCCGCTCGACGGCCGCGCACGGGCCTCCAGCTCGCCCCGGTCGCCGTCCGGGAAGCCCTCCGCGCAGGCCGACGCCAGCCGGCGCGCCTGGTCGAGGACCGCCCGGGCGTGGGCCGGGTCGCGAGCGGCCCCCGCCAGCTCGCCCAGGACGCGCATCAGCCGCAGGGGGATGGCCACGTCCGCCTTGCCGTAGTGGCCGGATCTGGCTGAACGCGACGTCGAGCAGCCGCGGGAACGACGTCCGACGGAGCGTGACCCGCGGCCGCCCCCCGGCGTCGCAGGAGCGTCGACGGCGACGGCTCGCGGGCGGCGGCCCGCACCAGGATCCGGCCGAGCTGGTCGATGCAGGTCAGCGCGGTCGTCGGGTCGTTGACGGCCGGGGAGATCGCCTTCAGCGCGATGTCGACGATCTGGAGGATCCCGAACTCGACGTCCTGATCCATCGTCCGCGCCGGGCCGAGCTCGAAGGCACCCAGGCCGTCGTCGCGGAGCGTCTGCGGGACCGGGCCGGCCGGGCGACGACCTCGCAGGAGCGGGCGTGCCCTCCGCGACGAACTGGCCGATGTATCGCTCGACGTGCAGCGCCACGCCGTTCGCGGCTCGGCCGCCGCCAGCAGGCCCGACTCGTCGATGGTCCGGATGTAGCCGGACTCCGCCGCGAGCACCGGGACCCGCCCGGCCTCGGACCGGCTCGTCGCCTCGCAAGCCGTCGGGGCCTCGAGCGGCCCGGGAAAGACCTGGTCGAGCGTCCGCTCGGTCTCGCGGGCGATCCGATCGACGATGTGCCTGGCCTGGATCGACGACGGCCATGTGGTGGATGAAGTAGAGGAGGCAGGCCAGGCAGGCGATCGCCAGCACGATCGCGACGATGACCGCGATCGAGGGGACGAACGGCTTCGGCCGGCTCCGGACGGCCGGCAGGGTCAGCAGGCAGTAGATGAAGGTGCCGATGAAGACTCCGAGCGTCGTCTGGCTGACCCGGTCCTCGACGAAGGCGACCAGGACCCGCGGCGAGAACTGGGCCGAGGCGAAGGTCAGGACCACGAGGAGGATCGAGTAGACGACCGAGACGACGGTCATCATCGACCCGGCGATCGTCCCGAGGACGACGTGGGCCGCCTCGGGCTCGGGCGGGAAGATCCGAGTCGAGGACTCGCTCCAGGCCCGCACGGCCGTCAGCCTCTTCTCCGCCTCCGAGAGGACGATGGCCAGGGCCGCCAGCGCCACCGCGATGGCGCCGGGCCTCAGCACGAAACCGCCCCGCAATTCGCGGAGGATGGGCCAAGGCCCGGTGCGGCCGATACAGGTCACGGATTCCCCCGGAGTCCGCGCCGGATACAGGGAGGACACAGCCCGGCCCACTCGACCGGGAGATCGACGGCCGGCGCACCGCGGAAGTCCCGGTCAGACATCGCATAACCTAGGCCCGGGGTTATCGCGTTGGCAAGATGGCCCATCTTACCCCTCTTCGGCGGTAAGTCCGACCCGGACGATGCTCCGCTCGACCAGCCAGCGGCGACAGGGGACGTAGCCGAGTGGCCCGAAGGCCGAAATCGTATCAAAAGTCGCAAGGCTCATGGGCCAGAAACGCGGTAGCGGACCAGCTGCTCTCGTCGGTCGAAGGGAATCACCGTACCGTAACGGTGGCCCCCGGTCGGTCCTATCTCGCGAACACCATTCACTCGACTCGCCCGCGGGATTCCCACCGCGTGTCGACGGCACAATCGTCCGAGTCAGAGCCAGCGACACCGCGCGTCGGTGTAGTCGGTCGAAGTCGCTCCGGCATCGTGGGCCGTGGCACGAAACGCGACCCTCCGGTCGGAGGCGAGGGCGGGGCCCCAACCGACAGGGCTTCTGCACACTGGTTCAGGACCGCGCAATCTGTCCTGATCGGTGCGCGCCGGGCACACGGTCCGGCCACCCGGCATACCGAGCCGACCGAGTCCGTGTCGTCTTCCGCCGTCCATGGGATCGGGGAAGCGGCTCTTACCCATTCGGAGGCTGAGGGTCGAGCCGTCGCGGAGAGGGACCGGTCGTCGAGCGGACGCGGCGGTCCAGCCCCGGGGCGAACCCGGGGTCGAACGCGGCCCTCACCCGACTTCCCCGAGATCCACCACCATGACGTCGACCCCCCGGGCCCGGCCCAGGACCTGCTCAAGGATCGAGCCGGACCGGAGGCGCCGATACCAGGGCTGGCGGGTCTTGCCCATCACGAGCACCTTGATAAGGTACTCCTGCGCGAACGCGGCGATCGTGCCGGCCACGTCGCGGCCGCGGAACGTCATCGGGATGCCGCCGAGCTGCTGGGCCAACTCCAGGTTCTTGCCGACCGCCCGCTGGGTGGCGGCGTCCACCCGGGAGAGGTCCTCGGCCGGGGTCTGGATGTAGACGGCGTACCACGGCACGTTGAGCCGGTCGGCCAGCCGGGCCGTCTTGCGGAGCAAGGCCGGGGCGTCCGGGCTCCGGCTCGAGAGGCCGACCATCACCCGCTCCATGGCCGAGGGCGGCGCCCGGTCGGCGTCGGCGCGGCGGGTCCGGCGGTCGATCAGGTGGGCCATCTCCGTCAGCGTCAGCTCGCGGAGCCGCGTCAGGTTGCCCGCGGTGAAGAAGTTCGCCAGCGCCCGCTCGGCGCGGTCGGGCGGGTAGACCTTTCCGGCCTTGAGCCGCTCGAGCAGGTCCTCCGCCGAGACGTCGACGTTGACGATCTGGTCGGCCTCCCCCAGCACGCCGTCGGGCAGCCGCTCCTTGACCTTCACGCCGGTCACCCGCTCGACCTCGTCGTAGAGGCTCTCGAGGTGCTGGACGTTCACCGTCGTGATGACGTGGATTCCCGCGCGGAGGAGGTCCTCGACGTCCTGGTATCGCTTGCCGTGCTTGCTGCCCGGGGCATTCGTGTGGGCCAGCTCGTCGACGAGGCAGATCGTCGGCCGGCGCGCGAGAATCGCGTCGAGGTCCATCTCCTTGAGCGTCACGCCCCGGTAGGGGATCTCGCGGGGCGGGACGATCTCGAGGTCGCCGATCTGCTCTGCGGTCTCGGTGCGACCGTGAGTCTCGACGATGCCGATCGCGACGTCGACGCCCTGCGCCTTGAGCCGTTGCCCCTCGCGGAGCATCGCATACGTCTTGCCGACGCCCGCCGACGAGCCGAGGTAGACCTTGAGCCGGCCCCGCTCCTGGCGGCGGATGAGGCTGAGGAACTGCTCGGGCGTGGGCCGCGCCGGCTCGACTGGCGTCACGGATCTCGATCCTGTCCCGGGCATCGCTCAGGGCTTGGCGGCGGCCCGCTGACGGTAAAAGGAGAGCCAGTCGCGGCCCGGCCCGGGTGGGAGGATCTCGGCGAAGGCGGCGTCGACCTCGGCCGCGCTTGGCGTGCCGGCCCGCTCGCGGTCGACGCCTTTGTTCACGAGGTCCTCGGTCTCCCCGCGCCACTGGCCGGTCGCGTAGCCATTGGCCAGCGCCGCATAGTACCACACGCGGGCGTCGTCGGGATGCGACGCGGTCAGGGTACGGAAGGCGGCGGACGCGCCGGGGAACTGGCGGTCGCGGAGCAGGTTGACGGCCGGGGCGAGATCGTTGGCGGTGGCGACACGGACCGGCGCGGCCTTCGGGGTCGCGTCGCGGAGCTTGGCGATCTCGTCGCGGAGCGACTTGATCTGCGTCTCGAGCGCGGCGACCTTGTCGCGGTCCTTGGCCGAGTCGCTGGCGGCGCGGGCGAGCGAGCGGGCCTCGTCGGCCTCGTGCCCGACGGCCTGGAGGCGGCCGTCGACCTCGGCGAGCCGTTTGGTGATCCGCTCGGAGTCGGCGGGGACGTCCGCGAGCCGCGCCACCTCGCGCCTTGATCCCCTTCAGGTCGGCGGCGAGCGCGTCGGACGGGCCGGCGTCGAGCCGCTCCTGGATCTTGTCGACGCGCGAGGCCAGGGCGAAAAGCATGTCAGTCGGGGCTGGGGCGGCCTCTGCCCGCGCCGCCGCCGTCGGGGCCGCGGCGGGAGCGGGCGAGGTCGTCGTCGCCGTCGGGGTCGGCGTCGACGATGCGGGCGTCGCCTCGGCCTTCGGCGCGGACGCGCCCTCCTCCGCGGGGAGCTCCTTGTCGACGTCGAGGTTCAGCAGCAGGACATTGACGCGGGGCGGCGCGCCGACGGACTGGCCCGAGCGCTCCGTGTGGCGGGCGATCAGGTCGCGGACCTTCGACACGTCCGCCCGGCGGGCCGATGCGACCCGCGCCGCCTGATAGTCGGCCGACTCGGGGCTGATGTGCGGGTCCAGCCCGCCGCCCGAGGCCGTCACCAGATCGGCGGGGACGAGAGCCTTCGCCGTCTTCGCCACCGAGGCGAGCGCGGCCTTCAGGTCCGACTTCGCGGCCGACACGGCCTCCTCGAGCTTGGCGATCGCGTCGGTGTCGGCCTGCGTCTTTTCCTTGATCTCGGTCTTCGCCTTCAGGTCCGCCTGGAGCGAGTCGAGCTTCTCCAGCTTCGCCTTCACGTCGGCGTTGCCGTCGTGCGCGATGACCTGCTTCGCGACGTCGACGGTGATCCGATCGATCAGCGCCGGGTTCTTCGTCCCCAGGTTCGAGCCGCTGGCCGCATCCGCGGCGTAGCCGTTGGGGCCGGCCGCGGAGGGACGCGGCTGGAAATACTTGTCCGAGCCGAACGGCTGCGCGATCAGCTCGGAGCCGATCACCTTGCCGTCGCGCTCGATCAGGCTCCCCTCCGCCTGCTTCGGGAACAGCGTCTGGCCCACGCCGTACACAATCGCCGGGTACGCCACGACGCAGATCACGAACGTCACGAGGCAGGCACGGAGGGCATCCAAAGTCTCGCGAATCATCTCAGTCTCCCGTAGGGTCCGCTATTGCGGACCTCTTTTTCGATGGCCTTCGAAGACGGCCCGCAATAGCGGACCCTACTTGATGCCCACGACCGCCAGCAGCGGGTCGATCATCACGTCGATCATCTTGATGCCGACGAACGGCGCGATCACGCCGCCGAGGCCGTACCAGAGCAGGTTCCGACGGAGCAGGGCGCCGGCCCCGACCGGGCGATATTTCACGCCCTTCAGCGCGATCGGGATCAGCATCGGGATGATGATCGCGTTGAAGATCACCGCCGCCAGGATCGCCGAGTAGGCGCCGCCGTGCGTGGCCAGGCCCATGATGTCGATCTGCTTCAGTTCGGGAAGCGTCACGATGAACATCGCCGGGATGACGGCGAAGTACTTCGCCAGGTCGTTGGCGATCGAGAACGTCGTCAGCGCCCCGCGGGTCATCAGCAATTGCTTGCCGATCTCGACGACCTCGATCAGCTTCGTGGGGTCGCTGTCGAGGTCGACCATGTTGCCGGCCTCCTTGGCGGCCTGAGTGCCGGAGTTCATCGCGACGCCGATGTCGGCCTGGGCCAGCGCGGGGGCGTCGTTGGTGCCGTCGCCCATCATCGCGACGAGCTTGCCCCCCTCCTGCTCCTTGCGGATGTAGGCGAGCTTCGCCTCGGGCGTGGCCTGGGCGATGAAGTCGTCGACGCCCGCCTCGTCGGCGATCGCCTTGGCGGTCAGCGGGTTGTCGCCCGTGACCATCACGACGCGCAGGCCCATCTGGCGGAGCCGGAGGAAGCGGTCGCGGATGCCGGGCTTGAGGATATCCTCGAGCTTGATCACGCCGACGATCCGCTCCTCGATCGCCACGGCCAGCGGCGTGGCGCCGCCCGAGGCGATTGCGTCGACCGTCTGCTGGTAGCCTTCGGGGATCGAACCGCCGAGGTCATAGACGTGCTTGGCCACGGTGTTCGGGGCGCCCTTGCGGAGCCGCGAGCCGTCGGGAAGGTCGATGCCGCTCATGCGGGTCTGGGCAGTGAACTCGATGAACCGGCACCCGGCCGGCACCTCGCCGTCGACGGCCGCGCTCTGCCGCGCCAGGTCGAGGATGCTCTTCCCCTCGGGGGTCAGGTCGGCCATCGACGACAGGCCGGCCACGCGGGCCACCTCGCGCGGGTCGGCGCCGCCGAGCGGGACGAACTGCGTGGCGCGGCGGTTGCCGATGGTAATCGTGCCCGTCTTGTCGAGCAGGAGCGTGTCGATGTCGCCGGCGACCTCGACCGACTTGCCGCTCTTGGCGATGATGTTCGCCGCCAGCGCCCGGTCCATCCCCGCGATGCCGATCGCCGCGAGCAGGGCGCCGATCGTGGTGGGGATCAGGCAGACGAGCAGCGCGACGAGCGTCGGGATGTCGAGCGGCTTGTCCGGGGCGAAGTAGAGCCACATCGGGTAGAGCGACGCGGTGACGATCAGGAAGATCATCGAGAACGCCGCCAGCACGATCGTCAGCGCGATCTCGTTCGGCGTCTTCTGACGGATCGCCCCCTCGACGAGCGCGATCATCTTGTCGAGGAAGCTCGCCCCGGCCTCGGCCGTGATCTGGACGACGATCCGGTCGGAGAGCACGCGCGTGCCGCCGGTGACGCCCGAGTGATCGCCGCCGGCCTCGCGGATCACCGGGGCGCTCTCGCCCGTGATCGCCGACTCGTCGACCGAGGCCACGCCCTCGACGACCTCACCGTCGGACGGGATCACCTGCCCGGTCTCGACGACCACAAGGTCCCCCATGCGGAGCTTGGTCGAGGAGACGACCTCGCCCTCGTCGCTGCCCAGGCGATGGAGTCGGAAAGCGGGCGTGTCGGCGCGGGTGGAGCGGAGGCTCTCGGCCTGCGCCTTGCCGCGGGCCTCGGCCAGTGCCGAGGCGAAATTGGCGAAGAGGACCGTCAGCAGGAGCAGCACGGTGAGCGCCGCCTGGTAGACGATCAGGCCGAACGCCGCGCCGTCGACGATCGACTGTACGGTGATGATCGCCGTCAATATGGTGCCGACCTCGACGAGGAACATGACCGGGTTGCGGTACATCTCCCGCGGGTCGAGCATCACGAACGACTTCTTGATCGCCATCCTGACCAGCGCCGGCTCGAAGAGCTTGAGCCGCCGCGTCTGGCGGCGCTGCATCTTGAAGGCCGTGGCCTCGGAATCGGCCCGCTTCGGCTGTGGGATATTCATCTGTAAGGTCATCGCGTTGGATCCTGGGAAAGCGATGCGTAATTCGCGCGATTGGTCACGTGCCCGGCCCTCCGCGGCGGGGCCCCGCCCGGGGTCCCCCCCGGCTCCACGACCGCCGGACCCCTTTCCCGATCCGGCGGCCGCTTCGCCAAGTCCCCGGGCGGGGTGTCCCGCCCGCCGAGGCGGTCCCTCATGGCTTCGCGGCCACTAGATGATCGGCGATCGGCCCGAGCACCAGCGCCGGCATGAACGACAGCGCGCCGACGAGCAGCACCGTCCCCAGCAGCATGCCGGCGAACGTCAGGTTGTCGGTGCGCAGCGTGCCGATCGTCTGCGGGACGCGCTTCTTGATCGAGAGGAAGCCCGCCACGGCCAGCGGCAGGATCAGCGCGGGGAAGCGGCCGAGCAGCAGGACGATCCCGGTGCCGATGTTCCACGCCGGGTTGTTGTCGGCGAGCCCCTCGAAGCCGGAGCCATTGTTGGCCGAGGCCGAGGTGAACTCGTAGAGAATCTCGCTGAAGCCGTGCGAGCCGGGGTTGGCCACCGTCTTCTGGCCCCAAGGCGTCGCGGCGAATAGCCCGGCCATGCCGCAGATCAGGAGCGGGTGGATCAGCACGGCGATCATCGCCAGCTTCACCTCCTTGGCCTCGACCTTCTTGCCCAGGTACTCCGGCGTCCGCCCGACCATCAGCCCGGCGATGAAGACAGCCACGATCACGTACATCAGCATGTTCTCGAACCCGGCTCCGACGCCGCTGAAGACGACGTTGAGCATCATCATCGACATCGGCACGGCGCCGGCGATCGGGTTGAGGCTGTCGTGCATGCTGTTGACCGAGCCGTTGGACGTCGCGGTCGTCATCGCCGCCCACGTCGCCCCGGATACGGCCCCGAGCCGGACCTCCTTCCCCTCCATGTTCGGCCCCGCGGCGACGGGCAGTCCTTCCGTCGCCGCGCTCGGCTTCACTTCCGCACTCACGGCGATGATAGACCCGGTGATCAGGAACGCGAGCATGACGCCGTAGAGCACCAGCGCATGCCTCATATTCCTGAGCATCAGGCCGGCCATGACCATCGAGGCCATCGGCAGCATGACGATCGAGACGATCGACAGCAGGTTGCTCCAGGGGCTCGGGTTCTCGAACGGGTGCGTTGAGTTCGGCCCGAAGTAGCCGCCGCCGTTGGTGCCCGACTGCTTGATCGCGACGAGCGCCGCGACGGGCCCGCGGCAGATCGTCTGGGTGTCGAACTTCGTCGCCGCGCCGTCGACCGTCGTGGCGGCGGCCGCGCCCTGGAGGGTCATCGGCACTCCCGACGCCATCAGCAGGGTCGCGACGATCAGACAGTACGGGAGGAACACGAGCAGGATGCCGCGCAGCAGGTCGACGTAGAAGTCGCCGAGGTCCTTATCACCGCGCAATCCTCGGAGCGTGGCGAGCATCACGCAGAGGCCCGCGGCCGGCGTGACGAACATAAGCCAGACGATCCCGGCGAGCTGGCTGAAGTACGAAAGATGCTGCTCGCCCGAGTAGTGCTGGAGGTTCGTGTTCGTGACGAACGAGCACACGGTGTTGAAGACGACGCCCGTGTCGGCACCGGGGTGATCGTCGTCGCCGATCTTGTAGCCCAGCTCCCCGAGCGAGCCCTTGTGGTCGGGGTTCAGCAGCGGGATCTTATGCTGGGCGTAGAGCAGCGCGAACGTCATCACGAACAGCGCGAGGTTGAACGCCAGCAGCGCGACAGCGTAACGCTTCCAGTCCATCCGCGCCGGCTCGCGGCGGCCGAGGAGCCGGGCGAAGAACATGGGCAAGGCGTCGAGGCCCTTGCCGGTGCGCTCGCGCGGCACGTCGAGCGAACGGAACATCAGCCAGCCGAGCGGGAAGGACAGGGCTATCGGAAGTCCCATCGCCCAGTACGAGTGGATCCAGGTCAAGGTCGATCCCACGGTAGAACACTCCAGTCGAATCGTGTCTCGGGTTCAGAACCGCTCGGGCCGGATCATGGCGTACGTCAGGTAGACCAGGGCCGCAGCGGTCAGGAGTGCGGTCAAAATCAGCATCGTTTCCTCGAACGTCTCGAATCGGGATCTCAGAGCCGGTCGCACGCGGCGACCAGGGCGAAGAACAGCGCGAACAGGACCATCCCGATCGCGAACGTGACGACGGCCATCGCGTCTCTCCTCGAGTCAGTGAGTGGCGGCGGGGTTGATCGCCCTGTTGCGGAAGTCGAGCCCGTGGTGATCGCAGTACCGGCGCAGGTTCTCGAGGGCGGGGCCGTAACGGGGGTCGGCCTCGAGGGCCGCGCGATAGACGCGGTAGGCGGCGTGCTCCTGGCCCCTCGCCTCGTAGAGCACGCCCGTCAGCGTGAGCGTCTCGGCCGAGTCGGGCGCGATCGTAAGGGCCCGGCCGAGCAGCTCGGCCGCGCGTTCGAAGTCGCGAAGGTTCAACGCCCGCTTGGCCGCCGACAGGTCGAGCGCCGCGGGCGCGAGCGTCACGACGACCGGGCCCGAACGCCGCGGCTCGGCCGGCTCGACCGCCGCCTCGGAATGCCGCGCGAGGACCTCGGCGGCGACACCGCGGAGCATCGCCGGCGCCAGCGGCTTGGAGAGGAAATCGATCGCGCCGAGCTTCATCGCCTCGACGGCGTGCGGCACGTCGCCGTGCGCCGTGACGATGACGACCGGCGTGTCGTCGCCCCGCTCGCGGAGCCGGCGGAGCGTCTCCATGCCGTCGACGTGCGGCATCTTCAGGTCGAGCAGGACGAGGTCGAACGACTGCCGCTCGAGCCGGTCGAGCGCCGACTCGCCGTCCTCGGCCACGGCGATCTCGGCACCGAGCGTGGCGAGCGCCGTGCGGAACACGAGCCGGACATTCGGCTCATCGTCGACGATCAAGATTCGCTTGCGGCGGTCCATGGTAGTACCTCCCTCGCGGCATCCCGGCTCAGCCGGCGGCCGCGGGCAGGGTGAAGGTGAACTCGGAGCCCTCGCCGGGGACGCTCTCGGCGTCCATGTGGCCGCCGTGGGCGGCGACGATCTCGCGGGCGATCGCCAGGCCGAGCCCGGCGCCGCCCTTGGTCTCGGAGCCCGGCACGCGATAGAACTTCTCGAAGATCCGCGGCAGGTGCTCGGGCGGGATGCCCTCGCCGGTGTCGCTGACGCGGAACTGGACGAATCCGTCTCCGTCGGCCTCGGCCGCGACGGTGATCTTACCTCCTCGTGGGGTATGAGCCAGCGCATTTCCGATCAGATTATCGAACACATGTCCTACTCGCTCACGATCCGCTCCCACGGCAGGTAGGCCGGCGGGCGCCTCGGCCTTCAGGTGTAGCCCCGCGTCCTTCGCCCGCGCCTCGAACCGCTCGACGGCCTCACCGACGAGCTCGGCGGGCGTCATCGCATGCAGGTCGAGCGCGACCCGCCCCTGCTCGATCCGGGTCAGGTCGAGCAGGTCGTTGACGATCCCCAGTAGCCGGTCCGAGTCCTGCCGTGCCGCCAGGAGCAGCTCGACCTGCTTCGGATTGAGCGGGCCGACGATCTCCTCCAGCAGCAGATGCACGGCCATCTGCACGCCCGTCAGCGGCGTCTTGAGCTCGTGGCTGACGGTCGAGACCATGTCGCTCTTGAGCTGGTCCATCAGGCGGAACCGGGTGACGTCGGTGAGCACTACGGCCGCGCCCAGCGGCACCGCGTCGTCGCCGCGGATCGCCAGGACCCGCGGCAGGAAGAACCGCTCCTGGCCGTCGTCGCGGAAGACCATGGCGCTCTCGAGCGTCGTCGGCAGGACGTCTGGCCGGCCGGCGAGTACGTCGGTCAGGAGCGGCCGGATCGCCGGCGGCGGCGACCACGGCACGGGCACGCCCTCGGAGGCGACGACCCCCAGGATCCGACGCGCGGCCGGGTTCGCACGCTCGACGGCCCCTGTCGTGTCGACGACGACCACCGGGTCGGGGAACGAGTCGATCGTCGCCTGCGCCGTCTTCTGGGCTCGCAGGAGGCGGGCGGTGCCCGACTCGCGGAACTCGCGGATCGTCCGCGCCAGCGTGTTGAAGGCCTGCGCGAGTTCGCCGAGCTCGTCGCGCGAGGTCGCGGCGACGACCTGGTCGAGGTCGCCCCGCGTCAAGGCGCGGGCCCCGCGCGTCACCTCGCGGACGGGCCCGAGGATCGACTGGCTCAGCAAGAGCGCGATGATCGTCGCGACCGCCGCGCCGCTGGCCAGCGCCCCGTACATGAGGCGGACGGACACCGCCGCTGCCTCCCGGGCCCGGCGGTTCTCGTCCTCCATGTTCTTCTGGTTGAGGTTGAGCACTTCGTCGGCCTTCGCTTTGATCGCGTTGAAGAGCGGCAGGAGCTGGGCGAAATAGAGCCGCGTCCGCTCGTCCTTCGCCGCCGGCGGCAGCGCTAAGAAGCGATCGGAGAGCGTCATGTACCGCTCCGAAAGTGACGCCAGCGCGTCGGCCATCTCCTGCTCGCCGGGGAGCGTGACATTGCCGCGTTCCACGCCGAGCTGCGTCGCGAACCTCGGCCGAAATTCGTGGAATTGCGACCGGGCCTGTTCCTCCTCGCCGCCGATCGCGAACAGCAGGGCCGAGTCCATGCGCTCGAGCGCCTCCTTCATGCCCTCGGCGGCCAGGACGCTCGTGTAGTTCTCGCGGAGGATCACGTCGATCTTCCCGCCCAGCCGGTGGAACATCGTGATCGCCCAGAGCCCGAGCCCGACCATGATGGCCAGCAGGGGTGCCAGCCCGACCAGGAGCTTTGTCCGCAGGGTCCGGAACATGGACCTCACTCGATGACCGGCGATCATGCAGGGACCACCGGAATGGGGTCGAACACCCCGGGCGAGCCCTCCGTTGAGGCGGCCGGCCCTGCCAGTGGCGGGAGCGGCCGACGGCCCGTCGAGGAAGCGCTAGTCGCCGCCGACGTCGATCGGCACGTCGACGTCGTTGAGGTTGGTCCACACGGAGTGCCGCCGCAGGTTGTTCTCAGCGGGGGCGTAGTGGCGGTCGGCCTTCAGCGCGGCCTTGTACTCGCGTCGGGCGTCGTCGGGCCGGCCCCCGCATTCGAGGGCGACGCCGTAGAGGTTGTGCGCCTCGGCCGAGTCGGGGTTCAGGGCCAGCGCCTGCTTGAGAAAGACGAGGGCCTCGTCGAACGCCCGCCGGTTGACCGCCCGTTTGGCGCGGACCAGGTCGTCGGCGAACGCCGAGCCGGTGGTCACCGGCGCGGCGGGCTCGTGGCGCGCGAGCACCTCGTCGACCGCCGCGCGGATTTGCTCGGGGGTCACCGGCTTGGGCAGGAAGTCGACCGCGCCCAGCCGCATCGCCTTGACCGCGTCGGGGACGCTGCCGTGCGCCGTGACGACGATCACCGGGACGTCGTCGCCCCTGGCGCGGAGTGCTTCCAGCACCTCCATGCCCCCCAGGCCGGGCATCTGGAGGTCGAGCAGCACGACGTCATACCCCCCCTCGGCGAGGCGGTCGAGGGCCGCCTGGCCGTTCGGGGCCGGCATCACCAACCGACCCGGCACTTCCAGGGCCGTCAGGAACATCATCCGGATGTTCGGCTCGTCATCCACCACCAGGATATGTTTCTCTTGCGACATCATCCCCCCCGTTACATCGCGGGGCGGCACCCGCCTCGGGCGGCACGGACTTGAACACCTCGCCTCCACCCGGCTCACCGCGTATGGCGATCGGGCCGCCGAGCCCGGCGATCGCCCCGGTCCGTGGCGGCGTTAACATGGTCGCCTTCGATAGGCACTAAAGCAAGTGCCGTTCCGAATCGAGGCGACCGGTCGTAAGTCGATTCCAGTGCTAGTTATCGATTTTTGCAGCGAGGCCGTCGGCGTGTCGAAGCGCTCCGTGGTCGTGCATTTCGCAAGGCCCGCAGTGGCAACTTGCACGACCGGACCGGTCAAGGCTCGGACCGCTTTCGCTTCCGGTAGAGGGAACTCGCGTCAATTCAAAGCGTCCGGGCCGCCTCTTCGAGGCCGGAAGACGTTGCGATGACGCGGCGGATCTGTTCGGCCTCCAGGGCCCTGAGCGTGACGGGGCCGCCGAGCTCGACCGGCGTCCGCCCGCGATCACCCCGCGGCCCCGGCCGAGTCGCTCGGGGAGGTCGTCGGGGCCGACCTCCGGCCGGGCGGCCAGGATCGCGGCCCGCTCCACCGCGTTTCGCAGCTCTCGGAGGTTGCCCGGCCAGGGGTGCCTCGCGATCGCCTCGCGATCGCTCAGCGGTGAAGCCCGCCAGCGCGCCCGAGCTGGCGGACGAGGAACGCCAGCAGGTGATTGGCCATCGCGATCGTATCGATGCGTCCGGAGCGGCGGCATACCGAGGTCGATGACGTTGAGCCGGTAAAGCAAATCTTCGCGGAACGAACCAGCGGCGACGGCCGCCTCCAGGTCGCGGTTGGTCGCCGCGACGATCCGCACGTCGGCGGACCGGGTTGTCGTTTCGCCGACCCGCTCGTACCGTTTCTCCTGGAGGAAACGCAGGAGCTTCGGCTGGAGCGCGAGCGGGAGATCGCCGACTTCGTCGAGGAAGAGCGTGCCGCCCTCGGCGGCGGCGACCTTGCCGGCCGCGTCGCGGACGGCGCCGGTGAAGGCACCCCGGACGTGGCCGAACAGGTCGCTCTCGAGCAGTTCGGCGCTCAGGCTGGGGCAGCTGACCGTGACGAACGGGCCGGCGGCGCGGCTGCTCCGGGCGTGGAGCGGCCCGGGCCAGCACGCCCTTGCCGGTGCCGCTCTCGCCCGGGTCAGGTCGGGGACGTCGGAGGCGCCGACCCGCCGAGCGAGGTCGAACACTCGGCGCACCTCGGGGTCGCCCCCCTGAAGGTCCACCTCGGGAACCTCGCGACGGACCTGATCTTCCAGGTCCGCGACCCGGTCCTGGAGGCTCCGGACCGGGGCCACTCGCTCCAGGTCCCGCGCGGACCTGGGCCGGCGGGAACGGCTTCGTCAAGTAGTCGAATGCCCCCCGGCGCATCGCCTCGACCGCCGTGTCGAGGCTCACATGGGCCGTGATGACGACGGTCGCGAGCCGGGGCGACTGGGGACCGAAGCGATCGCAGGAGGTCGAGCCCGAATCCGTCCCGAGCCGGAGGTCGACCAGCGCTACATCGTAGGGGGATCCCGCGACGAGACGCACCGCGTCGTCCGCAGTCCCGACGTCATTGACCGCATGCCGGTCCGCCTCCCGTGCTAGCCGGAGCGTACGCCGGATGCTCGGCTCGTCGTCGACGATCAGGACTCTCATCGCAAGGGCCGCCTCGATCGACAGGATCTCCCCCCGGGGCGTGATTATAATCGTCGCGGCGTCGATGTGAGTCGGGCCCGTGACGGGGATGAGACGTGTCACGATGCCGGGTAGGGACCGAGCCAGCATGTACCCCGCCCGGGAGGAGCAGTCTTCGGGCGTCGCGCTCAAAGGTGGTCGACGGCACGCGAGAATCTGGGTGATAAGGTCAAACCGAACGCGACAACGTGATCCGCCTAAAA
>CAWFXY010000052.1:0-222252 GCA_963819805.1 uncultured Planctomycetota bacterium
GGGCGGATCGCCGAGGTCGCCGCGGCCCACCCCGACAAGCGGGTCGAGGTCTGGTTCGAGGACGAGGCGCGATTCGGGCAGCAGGGGACGCTGACGCGGGTCTGGGCCCGGACCGGGTCGCGGCCCCGCGCGGTCAAGCAGACGCAGTACGACTGGACCTACGTCTTCACGGCGGTCTGTCCCGAGACGGGCGCGGCGGCCGGATTGATCCTGCCGCACGCCGACACCGGCGCGGCCAACCTGATGCTCGCCGAGCTGTCGAAGCGGCTCGCGCCCGACGTGCATGCGGTGCTGATCTGGGACGGCGCCGGCTACCACACGAGCCGTGAGCCGATCGTGCCGACGAACATCACCCTGCTGCCGCTGCCGCCGTACTGCGCCGGAGCTCAACCCGGTGGAGAACCTGTGGCATTACCTGCGGAGCCACCGCTGGTCGAACCGGGTGTACCGCGACTACAAGGCGTTGCTGAGGGCGGCGACGGCGGGCTGGCGGGCCGTCTGTCTGGGGCCGGAGACGATCAAGTCGGTCTGCGCGGCTCCGTACCTGGCAGAGCGCCGGAATTATTCGTGATCGGTATTAGAAGGCCCTGCATCAGCCTGAGATAGACAGCAAAAGATTATCGATAACATGCATACGCGCATAGCCAAATTTGAGCCAGGCCGACTACTCATAAGCGATGGGTGATTTTTGCCAGACCTGGAAACAAATCCGGCGCGGAAGGGGGGCCCCAGGTTCGGAAAGACCCCCCGGCCTGTTGCTGTTTTTTCTTGCTAGAGCGGTTCTCCCTTGAACGTAGCGGATGTTTGCCCGATCCTCTACCCGAGGAGGGCACGGAGGATGGGCACCTATTCGATGGACCTGAGGGAGAGGGTCGTCGCGGCGTGCGATGAGGGCGTCGACACCCGGGCCGAGGTCGCCGAGCGGTTCTCGGTCAGCCAGAGCTGGATCCGCCGCCTGCTCCAGCGGCGCCGCGAGACCGGATCGATCGCGCCGAGGGCCCGCGGCGGCGGCCAGCCGCCGGCCTTCGACGCCGAGTCGGCCGAGCGACTCCGCCGGGCGGTCGAGGCCGACCCCGGGGCTACGCTCGTGGAGCTGGCCGAGGCCGCCGGCGTCGCCTGCAGCACCTCGGCGACCGACCGGGCGCTGCGGCGGCTGGGCATCACGCGGAAAAAAAGTCGCTGAGGGCCGCCGAGCAGGACCGGCCCGAGCTGAAGGCCGCGCGCCGGGCCTGGCGCGCCGAGTTCGCCGGGGTCGACCCGGCGCGGCTGGTCTTCGTCGACGAGAGCGGCACCACGACCGCGATGACCCGCCGCTACGGCCGGGCACCGCGGGGCCGGCGGGTCGACGGCCCGGTGCCGCACGGCCACTGGAAGGTGATGACGCTCGCCGCGGCCGTGCGGCTCGGCGGCGTCGGCGGCTGCCTGGTCCTGGACGGCGCCGTCGACGCGATGGCCTTCGAGACCTACGTCGAGCGGGTCCTCGCCCCGGCCCTGCGCCCGGCGACGTGGTGGTGATGGACAACCTCTCCAGCCACAAGCGGGCCGAGGTGGCCGCGGCCCTGGCCGCCGTCGGGGCGGGGGTGCGCTACCTGCCGGCGTACAGCCCGGACCTCAACCCGATCGAGAAGATGTTCTCGAAGCTGAAGGAGTACCTCCGCTCGGCCGCCCGGCGGACGATCCCCGAGCTGATCGAGGCGATCGGCGACGGGCTGCGGACGGTCACAGATCGCGATATCCTCGGCTGGTTCCGCTCGTGCGGATACCGCTACGGTCAAACGTGAACCGCTCTAGAGCACCTGGCTCGCGCCCGCGGTGCCCTCCCTCCCCGGGCGCCCATAGAAAGTCCTGGGGGGCTGCGACGTGTCCGGCCCGCGCTGGAGCGGGGCGCCCGCCGCGCGCGACGGACCCTTCCCCTCCCCCATCGCCCGTGGTGCGCGGGGGGGGCCTGGGGGCGCGGCGCCGTCGGCGCGCTCGGCCGGGGTCGGACGAGGGGCCGGCGGGCCTCCGGGGTGCCGGCCGAACGTCCGGGAGGCGCCCGGAGGTGGCCCGAGGACCGATCGACGCGCCGCCGCGCCGGTCGAGCGTTCGGCCAACTCGAGGGCGGGGCCCGCGGCGCCGGGGGCTGCCCGGGACGAACGTTGCCGGGGCGGCCGGCGAGGTCACCTGCGGCCGTGCGGCCGGGGATCACCGCTCCGCTCCCCGCCGCCACTTACGTCCATAGCCGGCCGGCACGCTGATGACAATCCGCCGCGGGGCATCAAGCACTGCATGACCAGCTCACCAAAAGGCCCGAGACAGTTTATCCGGACTTGGCCAGGCGATCAGATACCGCGAGACGGCGAGCTTGGGTGCGGAGGCGGAAAATGCCCCTCGCGATCGCCGGGCCGCTCCGGGGTCGCCGATCGCTTCGTTGCCGCGGACCCGACCGGGCCCGAGAGAGGCGGGGATATGCGCGGGCCGGAGCCGCTGCGGGGGGGAGGGGGCTTTGCCCGGCTTTTCGCTGCCGCCCGACAATAGGGTCGTCTTGCCCGGCATTGATGGGTGACGGGCCGGGCCAGGCCGGCGAGGCTTTGATCGGGCTACTCTTCCAGGAGGCAAGGCCAGAGTCTCTCGAACGGCAAGGGCTCGACGTTGAGCGTCGCTTCGGCGATCAAGTGCAGCCCGGCTCGCATGGCATTCCACGAAGGTCAGCGCTTCCGAGGGCCACGACCCCACCCATCTCCCGCGGGATTCGAGGCGAGGGGGTCTACTGAATCGTTCCTACCGCCTAACCTCGCTTAGACTTGTCGCTGGAATTGGCCGACGAGTTGCTGGAGCTCCACCGCCATCTTGGACAACCCGTCGGCCGAGTCCTTGGTGTTGCTCGCCCCCTCGGTGGTGCTCCGGGCGGCGCGGGCCACGCCCGTCACGTTCTGGGCGATCTCGTTACTTCCCTTCGCCGCCTCCGCCACATTCCTGCCGATCTCGGCGGTCGTGGCCGTCTGCTCCTCTACGGCACTGGCGATCGTGTTCTGGATGTCGCTAATCTGGTTGATGATCCGGCCGATCTGCCCGATCGCGTCGACGGCGCCCTTGGTGTCGCCCTGGATCGCCTCGATCTTGCGGCTGATATCCTCGGTGGCTTTGGCTGTCTGCTTGGCCAGCTCCTTGACCTCGTTGGCGACCACGGCGAACCCCTTGCCGGCCTCCCCGGCGCGGGCCGCCTCGATGGTGGCGTTGAGGGCCAGGAGATTCGTCTGTTGGGCGATGCCGGTGATGACCTTGATGACGTTGCCGATCTCGGCGCTCGATTCGCCGAGCTTGGCGACAGTCAGGTTCGTCTTGTCGGCCACCGTGACGGCGGTGCTAGCCACTCTGGCCGCCTCGATCGCGCTCTTGGCAATCTCCCGGATGCTCGACCCCATTTGTTCGGCCGCGGTGGCGACGGTGCTCACGTTCTTGCTCACCTGCTCGGCCGCCGCCGCGGCCACGTTGGCCTGGGCCGCCGTCTCCTCGGCGTTGGCGGACATTTGCTGGCTGACGGCCGTCAGCTCCGTCGAGGCGCCCGACAGGGAGCCCGCGTTGTGTCCTACCTGCTCCAGGAGTTTCTGGAGTCGATGACGCATGAGGACCTGCTCTGTGATCACGCTGGCGAATTTGACGACCTTGAAGGGCCGACCGTTGAGGTCGAGGATGGGGTTGTAAGCCCCCTGAATCCAGACCTCACGTCCACCCTTGCCCAGCCGCTTGAATTCCCCGGCCTGGAACTCGCCGCGGCCAAGACGCGACCAGAAATCCTTGTACTCGAAGCTCTGGCGCTGCGCCTCGTCGACGAACATCGAGTGGTGCCGGCCCTTGATCTCTTCCAGGGCGTAGCCGATGGCGCGGAGGAAGTTGTCGTTGGCCGAGAGGATCGTCCCGTCGAGCTCGAATTCGACCACCGCCTGCGACTTGCCGATCGCCGCGATCTGACCCGTGAAATCGGCGTTCTGAAGCTTCTGCCTCGTCACGTCGCTGGCGAATTTGACGACCTTGAAGGGCCGACCGTTGAGGTCGAGGATGGGGTTGTAAGCCCCCTGAATCCAGACCTCACGTCCACCCTTGCCCAGCCGCTTGAATTCCCCGGCCTGGAACTCGCCGCGGCCAAGACGCGACCAGAAATCCTTGTACTCGAAGCTCTGGCGCTGCGCCTCGTCGACGAACATCGAGTGGTGCCGGCCCTTGATCTCTTCCAGGGCGTAGCCGATGGCGCGGAGGAAGTTGTCGTTGGCCGAGAGGATCGTCCCGTCGAGCTCGAATTCGACCACCGCCTGCGACTGGCCGATCGCCGCGATCTGACCCCGGAAGTCGGAGAGCTCTCGCGCCGTCACCTGGGTGAGCATGCTGTCGGATGGATCGTCCCGCTCGTGGGTCGGCGTTGCCCTTTGCCCATACTCTTGTGTCGACCTCACGGTGTCACCTCGCGGCGTTCGGGGATGAACGATAGAATCATTCGACGCATCTACGCCGAAAGGCCACCCGAATCCTACCAGAGGAGGGGGGCCGGATACCCTACCCAAGGGTCAGAAGCGGCGCGACGTCTCGCGCGAACCCGGGACCTTTGGCACGGAGCCGTTTCGGCAGGCCATAGGCCGGCGTCGATCAGGTTGGTCTGTATCTTGGCGTCGATGCCCCTTGGTCGCGATCCTTGGTCCCTCGGCCGTTCGTGATGAAGCGATGGACGGCTAGGCACATGTCGTCCCCCGCCTCCACCACTTCTTGATTGCGGATCGGCCCGGCCGCCTTGCCGAGGCGCTTCCCATAGGCCGGGTGGGGTTCATCGGCGCGCTGGTGACGCGGGCCGCCAATGGCGTGCGCCGCGGAGCGGTTGCCAGGCCGGCGCAACAGCCTTGGGTCAAACAGACGAGGTGACACTTGCGGGAGCGGCAGGACCGCAGGGGGGATGCTCAGCGGCCCGCAGCGGCTGGCATGGGATGTCGCCCGGACCGGTGCGCGGCTATCCTCTGGTGAAGCACGGCGCCCATAACGCGCCCCGCCGTTGCGTGTCGGCGGCGGTCGTCGACCGATGAGGCGAAACATGATCCTCCACGAGATGAGTCGGGACGAGTGCCTCGAGGTGCTCGCCGGGGCGAGGCTCGCCAGGCTCGCCTGCGTCAAGGAGGCCCAGCCGTACATCGTCCCCGTCTACGTCGCCTGCGAGCGACCGCCCGGCGGCGAGCCGCGCCTCTACGGGTTCACGACTCCAGGGCAGAAAGTCGAATGGATGCGGGCCAACCCGCTCGTCTGCGTCGAGTTCGACGACGTCGCGGCCTCCGACCGCTGGGTGAGCATCGTGGTCATGGGCCGCTACGAGGAGTTGCCGGACACCGTTGGGAATGAAGGCCAGTGGCTCCGGACGCCCGGGGCTTCCGTGGCCGGTGGCGACAGAGGCGACGATACCCCGCGGCGCTTCGACGAACGGCTCTGGGCGCACGATGTCCTGCAGGCCCAAGCCGAGTGGTGGCAGCCCGGATCGACGGCACACGTCCGGCCCGCGACGTCGGGGCGGCTGCCGTACATCTACTACCGAGTGAGCATCGACCGGATCACCGGGCATCGGGCGAACCCGGACCCCACGACAGCCGTCCCGCCGGTCGCGACACCGTAGGACGAGGGCCGGCCGGGGAGTTCAGAGCGAGTAGAAAACCCCCGGCATGACCGGGGCTTTCCGCCTCACTCGGGCTCGGGCGGGTCGGGGGCGACGGGGAGCCAGGGGTAGCGGGCGGCGCGCCGATACTTGTCGGCGAGATGAAGGTGCCAGGACTTGCGGGGGTCGCCGCGAGCCTGGGCCTCCTCGTCGGCCCGCTGCGCTACGGGATCGAGGAGCTCCCAACGCCCGAGCGTGAGGAGGTGTCGCCGATGAAGGACGGACACGCGCTGGAACTCGGCGCGTCGCATCCGTAGCGCCTCCAGCCCGGCGAGGACCGCCGCTACGATCGCCACCGCGACCATCAGGCGCCGCACCGTGAACCGCACGCGGGGGAGGGGCATGGCGGGGGCTCAGACGGACGGGATCGCTCTGGGGCGGCGACGCTCCATCACGAGTCGGTAGTGTCGAGTAAGCAATCCCCCCGCGACGGCCGCGATGAGCTGTGGTAGGGTCAGAATCGCTATGGCGATCGCGATGGCCGCCACGAATCCCAGCGGGGGCATCACGTTCATCAGCGGGCCCAAGAGGCGGTCAATCCCTTCGATGGCCGACTCGCATGCGGCGGTGAAGACGAAGATCAGGGTCACGGAGAACGCGAGGACCGCCCAGCCGAAGGCCTCGAAGCCGACGAGGAACGCGGCCGGTTCACACCTCCGCCGCCGACCTCTGAGGACGGCCAGCCCGATCAGGAGGACGTTGAGCCAGGGCAGGACCCCGAAATAGAGCGTCGCGACACGAACATCGTTGGAGTCCCAGCCGACCCGCGTCGCCAGGCAATCCAGGACGATCAGCGCGGTCAGCGCCATGAGCCCGGCGATCGAGAATCGGGGCAGTCGCATCGCTTGGGCCTCCGGGGGATGGCGCGTAGCATAGCCTGGCCGGGCCGAGAGGGCGATGCAGACAGCGCCCCGCCGCCTATGCGCCCCATAGCGCCACTCCCGCCCCTCGGACGCAGGTTGGGACCACCTCGGCCATGTGGACCGCGCCACGGCCCTCCCAGGGCCCTCCAGTGAAGGGCGGGGGTACGGGGGTGGGATACTTGATCTTCCGGAATCCATTTCAGCCCTGGCTTACTTTGGGGGGACGGGGCGTCCCCCTGCGCCCCGAAGCGGCCGCACCCTCTGGCGTGCCTGCCACGCAGCGCGGTCGCGCCTCAAGGCCTCGAGCGTCGCGGCATAGCCTGGCCCGTCGTCGGCCACGGGGTTGACCAAGCCGTCCGGACCCTTGAGGAGGATCACTCCAGCTCGCCGCGTCCGCCGGCACTCCTCCATCGGCCGGTGGATCCACCCAGCGCGCTCGAGCTCACGGAGCCCGCGCTTGACCTGGTCCGGGTGCAGGCGCACGGTCTCGGCGAGCGTCTCATTGCTAACCCAGCAATAGCAGCTCTTCCGTCTTCCGTGCGGGGGCGCACAGGGCGACCAGGACGTCCCAGGCCGTGCGGGACAGGCCGCACCGGCGGTAGTCGGGGAGGAGCGACACGTGCCATGGTCGATCGCAGCCGTCCGCCATCTTCGGTTCCCCGGCCGCCGCGGGTGCCGAGCGCCCGATCCATCCTATCGGCCGGGGCGTACGGCGCGAACCTCGCAGCCGGTCTCGGGAAGCCCCAGCGAGTCCGCGCCGGCGCCGGATTGTCGCGGAAGACGGCCCGCGGATGCCAAGGCCGACGGGTCACTCAGACGGGCCTTCGTCGACTGCCCGCCGGACAGGTGATAAGTCGCGCTTCGGCGACAAGTCGTTCTCGCATGGCTTCGAGGCCAGAGGCCGCGTCCGTATTCCTGTCCCGAGCCGATGCCAGCGAGGCAATCGCCTCGCGCCGTCGTCGCTCAGCGAGTGTCATGATCCTGTGCCCCGAGCCAGGGTTCCCCTGCCCCCGAAGGTCGGGGCGACCTGAGGGACATCCCCCGGGGCGAATGACCGGGCGTTCATTCTCGCTGTCCTTCCGATCAGATGGAGGCCAGAGCCGGATTCCGCGGCCAGGGGACGTCGGCATGACAATGCCTCGCGTGACGTTCCCGTCAGGTATCGATCAATCGTTCATGCCCTGGAGGAGGTCGCGCCGGTGGTAGCGGCTCGCCACGTCGGACGCGGCAAGGCCTGTGCCGCCCACGGGCCCAAGCGCAGGCGAGGTTGAGGCCGCAGCCACACCCATCGCGGACGGCCGGGGCCCGGCGAGTGGCTCATGGCGTGGTCCTGCGGCCGGCCCACACGCGGGGATAAAGGCCGCGATCGCGACCAGTAGGATCGTGGCAATGGTCCCCCTCAAGATCTTCTCGCGGGCCTCCCACGCCACCGGCCCACGAGAGGCGTCGCGGCCAACATGGGGGGGGCACGGGCCGTCGGAAGGTGAGATGGAATTGCCGTCGTCGGCGAAGGTGTCGCAGGCGAACGCATCGCCGATGTCCCACGCCTCGGCAGCCGCTTTGAACTCGGTCATCGCGTGGCTGTGCAGGTCCAGGCTCTTCGCTTTGGATTGGGTCCACATGTCGGGCTCCTCACCGCGGCGAGGCCCGGCGCGGACGTGGAGGATATCCGACGTCCCGAGCCGGTCCCGCCCCAGGCCCGAGTCGCCGCCCCCGGAGGCGGACAACCCAGACGTTTGGCAACTTCAAAATACCAACAATCCTTATTAAAAGCAAGCCTTAATTACCAGCATAGATTTGGACAGAGGCCGAGGGTCTCCGCGCCGAATCAAACGTGTCGCCCGGCGCGGCCGCGACTCGAAGAGGTGCCATGGCCGAGGGCCTATCCTTCGCGGCGAGTCCCAGGTCTCCGGCCCATGCCGTCTCCGCCGCGTGTCCGCCAACCCGCAGGTCTTCGGCCCGCAGCCTGCGGAGGACCTCTTCGCCCAGGTTCGAAGTCGCGGCCGGCAGCTCGCAGAACATCGTCGAGGGCATCCCGCCCAGCATGTCCACGCCGGAACTCCCCGCCGCGACGGCACAGACCTCCGTCACGCTCACCCGGCAATGCCCGTCGTCATCCACGGTCACGATGGCCCGCCGCTGTCCTGTCGGACCGCGGCCCTCCCAGGCCACGACCGAACTGCCCGGCATCAGAGGCATCCGATTGTGCCGTGACCCGATCCCGGCGCGGGCGAAGGCGTCGGCGATCTCGCGGCATTTCGCGTCGCGGATCGACATGGCCTCTCGAGAGCGATGCATTGTGCGTCTCCATAATTCCGCAATTACTTAGTTCCATCACATCTTGATTATACGACCGGATCCCCGGATTGCGATGAGCACCCCGGCCGGCGATCGCCGGGGCGATGGCGTGGCCCTTGCGGGCGGGACCAGGGTCGCATATATTGAGGTGGATTCAAAAAATGATGAATATCATCAGGAAATCAATCAACGGAGGATTGCGATGACCTTCCGCGGCACGATCTCCCTCGGGTCCGACGTCCTGGCGGGCGTCGCGGGGACCATGGACGGCATCTCGGGCACTCAGGGCGGGTATTACGGCGACTTCGTGCTCCATCGGGGGGCGTTCAGGGCTTTCGACCCGGACGCCCTCTACAGGCTCGACATCGCGAACGGGCCCTCGATGGGCGTCCACGTGAGGAACTCGGCCGGCCTCGGATCTGCGGAAGGCGAGGCCCTCTTCCGCAGCCGGGGAGTCCCCGCCGGCCGTCCGACGACCTGACCGGACAGCCCCGGTAGCGACGGCCTGGGCCAGGAGCGAGACTATCGCGAGAAACGCGGAGGGAGCTGATCCGCGTCCTCTGCGGTGAGCAGCCGAACGCGGCCCCGGTTGACGACCTCGGCGGGGATCAACCACTCCCGGTCCCCCTTCCCCTCGTCGACGACATCATGGGCCGCGAGGTCGTCGTCGGAGAGATCCAACTCCACGGTCAGCACGTCCTCGCCTCGCGCGCCTGCGGCGGTGCCGGAGGGCACTTCCGAGAGCCACACGCCCGAGACGGGTTCCCCGAGGTTGAATAGGCCGAATTGACCCACGCTGTCCACGAAGCCTCCGGCAAGGATCGCCCGTGAGGCAGGGGTCCGGTGATAGAGGGTCCTGGACATCGACGGCGATCTCCGTGGAAGTGGGGATGGCAAGGCCTCAATCGGCCGGACCCCGGTCATTGTAGCCACGGCGGGTCGGCTTGGTCGTGGTGTCCGCTCGTGCCACCGATGCCGTTCGCGCCGCCGTCGTTCGCGTCGAGGGCGTCAGACGGCGTCTTGGGGCGTTGGCCAGAGCAGGGCCCCGGCGTGTTACGATCGGGCCATGCTCGAGCGCGTCATCAGCGGCGGTCAAACCGCGTCGACCAGGCGGGGCTCCGCGCCACGAAGGCCGCAGGCATCCCGACCGGAGGGACGGCCCCGATGGGCTGGGCGACCGAGGATGGGCCCGCGCCGTGGCTCGCCGACTTCGGCCTAGTCGAGTGCGCCGAGCTGGGGTATCCGCCGCGGACCATCGCGAACGTCCGCGACTCCGCTGGAACGCTCTGGATCGGCGACGCGTCGAGCCCCGGCGGACGGCTGCCGATCGGGACGGCCCGCGAGCTCGGCCGGCCGGTCCCCGTCGTCGAGGCCGGGACGACGACCCCGGCCGACGTCCAGCGGTGGATCGTCGAGGCGGGCGTCCGCGTGCTCAACGTCGCCGGCAACCGCGAGTAGACCGGGCCGGGGATCGGGACGCGGTACCTTTTCAGGGCGATCTCCGGCCGCCGCTCGGCCTCGGGCCGGTCCAGGGCGTCGAAGACCGCCCGGATGCTGGGGACGACCGTTTCCCGCGTCGAGGCCTCGGGCATGACGGTCATCGCATCGCCGATCGGGCGGAGCCGGCACCGCTGCCAGCGATCGCCGTTTCAAGCTCGAGCGTCGCCTCAAGCTGGGACAGGAGCCCGTGGAAGCCCGTGCGCCTTCCCATGCGGAAGACGCACACAGCCGGAAGTCGGTCGCGACGGGTGCGTCGGGCCGCTACTCTATCGGCGGTCGACGGCGAACGGGTCGGTCGGGAAGGCCGCGTCCATCGCGAGGGCGCGGAAGTCGGGGCGGTCGCGGAGCGGGTCGAGGGAGGGCTCGACGCGAAGGACGGTGATGCGGAAGCCATCGGAGACAGCGCGACGGAGCAGGGCCATGGCGGCGTCGGCCTCGCGAGGGCCGTCGGCGGCGGAGATGTCGGAGCCGGGGAGGCCGGCGAGGGTCGAGAGCATCGCGCGGCAGTCGGCCTCGAGGCCGGCAATCTCGCCGACGCGGGCCGGGGTGGGGAGGCCCTCGTAGAGCGCGACGGCGTCGCGCCAGTCGGCGGCCGCGCCGGGGATGTCGCCGGCCGCGCGCCGGAGCTGGCCGGATCGCAGGAGGCTCTCCCCCAGGCCGGCGCGGTAGTCGATGTTCGTCGGGTCGGTCTCGATCAGCCGGCGGCGGATCGCCATCGCGCGATCGCACGGCGCACGCGCTCCGGCCGGATCGCCGAGCGCGAGGAGCGCGGAGGCGATGTTGGTCTCGCAGTTGGCGATGTCGTCGCGATAGCCGTTATTCGTCGGGTCGGCGGCCTCCATGCGCCGGCGGGTCTCCAGCTCCTGGCGGTACATGGGCAGGGCCTCGGCGTACCGGCCCATCTGCTGCCGGACCCAGGCGCTCTCCGACTGACTCCGCGCGAGGTTCCTCTGGTAGCCGACCACGCTGGGGTCGGCGTCGGCGAGGGCCTTCATGATCGAGCGGGCGCGCTCGTGGGCCTCCAGGGCCCGGGCGAAGTCCCCCTTCGCCGCGAGGTGGTAGCCGAGGCCGTTGAGGCCGAACGCGAGGTTGTTCTGGTAGGTCGCGACGGCCGGATTGTCGTCGACCACCCGCTGCCAGCTCGCCACGGCGAGTTCCGCCGTGGCCAGCGCCTCGGCCTGCTCGCCCGAGCTCGACAGCTTGCCGACGAGGTTCCAGTAGGCCCGCCCCAGGAGATCCCGGTACCTGGCGGAGCTGGGGTTGGCGTCCGCCAGCCTCTTCGCGATCGCCACGGCGCGGCGCTGGGCCTCCACGGCCTCGGCCCCCTTCCGCTGGTCCTGGAGCAAGATCCCACGGTGCGTGACGATCGCGGAGAGGAGCTCGTTCGACTCATTCTCATTCGGATTCGCGGCGGCGAGCTCCTCGGCGATGGCCAGCGATCGCCGGTTGTATTCCACGGCCTTGGTCGGGTTTCGAATCCCCGGGCGCTGCTCGTTGAGGAGGATGGCCGTGTAATTCAGGCACTCCGCCAGCCGCTTCCGGGCGGCGTCGGAGGCCTGCCCCTTCGCCTCCAGCCCTTCGGCCAGGGTCGTCGCCTCCCCGATCAAGGCGAGCGTATCGGCCGCGTCGCCGAGACTGAGATGAGCACGCCCCGCGGTGTAGAGGCTGCGGACCAGGTCGAGCGTCGCCCCCGCGTCGGCGCCGGGCCGCGAGGCCAGCTCGCGGCGGACGGCCAGCGCCTTGAGTTGCAGGGCCAGGGCCTCGTTCCCCTTGCCGATCTGCGTCGTCACGTCGGCGAGCTCGACATAGGACCTGGCCAGGGCCGCGCGCGACTTCGGGTCGGCCTGGCCCTCGAGCAGGCCTTCGAGCTTGCCGTAGAAGTCGGCCGCGCCGCGGAGGAGCTTGCGGCGGAGGGCCTCGAACTTCTTCTCCTTGAGCAGCAGGTCCTCGCTGACCTCGCCGTGGAAGAGCTTGATCGCGTCCATCGCCAGGTCGAACCGGTCGGCCTCGCGGACGAGCGCGGCATCGAGCAGGGCGTTCTTGGCCGTCAACCGGCCGTTGGCCCGCGCCTCGACGCCGAGCACCGCCGCCAGCCCGACCAGCGCCACCAGCACGGCGGCGCCCGCGGCCGTGACCCCCGTCCGGTGCCTCGTGAGCCAGCGGACGAGCGTCCGCGACCACGGCTCGCGCCAGGCCGCGACCGGCTCGTCGGCCGTCCACCGCTCGACGTCGTCGGCCAGCGCCCGGCACGAGGCGTAGCGGTCGCGCGGGTTCGGCGCCATCGCCTTGAGGCAGACCGCCTCCAGCGCCCTGTCGATCGTCGGGTCGAGGCGGCGGGGCGGCGGGAAGTCGCCCGCCTGGACGCGGCGGAGGACCTCGCCGATGTCGCCGTCGAACGGGGCCTTGCCGGTCAGCAGGCAATAGAGGGTCGCGCCCAGGCTGTAGACGTCGGAGCGCGGCCCGAGCGCGGTCGAGGTCGCCGCGGGCCTGCTCGGGGCTCATGTACGCCGGCGTGCCCAGGGCCGAGCCGGGCAGCGTCTCGGCGCTGCCGCTGGCGGAGCTGGGTGTCAGCGGCCGCTCGCCGGCCGTGGGGTCGAAATCGGCCTTGCCGACGGCCTTGGCCAGGCCCCAGTCGACGACGAGCGTCTCGCCGTGCTTGCCGACGATCACGTTGCCCGGCTTGATGTCGCGGTGGAGCACGCCCCGAGAGTGGGCGTAGTCGATCGCGTTGCAGACGTCGAGGAACCGCCGCAGGAGCTTCCGCAGCTCCAGCGACCGACGGCCGGCGTCGCGCTTCAGGGCCTCGTCGCGATGGAACCGCTCGACGGCCTCCTTGAGGCTGTCGCCGCGGATGAACCGCATGGCGTAGTAGGGCCGGCCGTCGCCATAGGTCCCCAGGCCGTAGACCGGGACGATCCCGGGGTGCTCAAGGCCGCCGGTGATCTCGGCCTCGAGCAGGAACCGGCTGCCGGCTGGTCGGGTCGTCGGCGTGGTGGTCGAGGATCTGCTTCAGCGCGACCTCGCGATGCAGCTCGGCGTCGAGTGCCACGAACACCGCGCCCAGCCCGCCGCGGGCGTGAGGACGGAGGACGCGGAACCGCTGGCCGTCGCTGGTCGCGGTGCCGAGGCTCATGGTCGCGAGTTGCTCGGGGGCGTCGGCATCGGCCCCGTCGGTGCCCGAGCCGAGGCGGGCGAGGTCGCCGGTCAGGTCGGGGTCGCCGAGCGCGGCGAGCCGCTCGCGGGTGGACCGGCCGGCGGGGATCGCGGCCAGGCTCCGCTCGGCGTCTCCGCCGTGCTTCTTGACGTGCAGGGCGACCATCGCCTCGACGGCAGCTCGTCCGTCGGCGTCGAGGCCGCCGCGGTCGGCGAGATGGTCGGCCAGGGGCCGGGACTTGTCGCGCGCCCAGGCCTGGAACGCGGCGACGAGCTGCGCCTGGTCGACGAGCCCGACCTGCAGCGCGATCAGCCCGAACAGGAGGTGGCGGTCGGCGGCCATGACGTACCTCCGATCGGCGGCCGTCGATCTGGCCGGATCTGCCGGACCCGGCGGCCGGCCCGGGCGCCGGATCATCGCGGCCGTATTCTCGCAGGTCGGACACGCGGTCGTATACGAGTCGCCGACCGCCACCGGGCGGCACCAGGCATCCGCGGGCGGATGCGTCATCCCGCGCAGAGGACGCGGCAATCTCATCAACCGATCGGAGAGGAACACTTGGGCCGCACCGCGTCAAGGACGGCCTTCAGCCCCCAACTGCTAGACCTCGAAGATCGCCTCGCCCGCGTCCGTCTTCCGGCCGGTCCGGCGATAGCGGACGACCCACGCCTTGCGGGGTGGCGCGGCATCCGACGGCGGCCGAGGCGGCGAGGAGAACGACGGCTCGGGATCGCCGCCTCGGACCTCGTAGGTCGCCGCGCCCTTCGGTACCGGCACGGCGTCGCCGCCGGCCGGGCCGCCGACCAGGCGAATCCGCTCGTAGATCCCGTGGCGCGCCGTACTGGACATATGGACACGTCTCATGGGTCGGGTCAATCGTCCCCTGGCGGCCTGGCCCGGGGCCGCCCGCGGAGTAGACTCGGAGGACCTACGTGGAGGTGAGGACGATGGCGACGACGCTCGAGCCCGGCTTCTACCGCGACGCCGACGGTGACGACCCGGGCATCTGCTATGTCGACGAGGCCGGCGCCCTGTGGCTCGTCTGGACGAGCGAGGTCATCGACGACCTGCCCTGGCCGCTCGAGGACGAGCAGGCCGAGTGGATGACGCCGTTCGCGGGGCTGGACCCGGCAGACGCGGCCGAATACCGGCGGATGGTCACTGAGGCGTCGGGCCGTGAGGGCGGCCGGACCCGGAGGCGGCGGCCGTCGCTGATCTGAAAGCCGACGGCCCCGGAGACTCGCCGTGTCCCTCTAGTCCGGGATGGATGATCGGCCCGAGTTGGCCGCCAGGCTGGCCCCGAAGCTGCGCGACCTGGCCGAGCGCGGCGTGTACTTCGGCACGAGCTCGTGGAAGTACGAGGAGTGGCTCGGGTCGGTCTACTCCCCCCCGCGCTATGAGACCCGGGGAATCTTCTCCGGGGCCAAGTTCGAGCGGGAGTGCCTCTCGGGTACGCCAGGACCTTCCATGCCGGCTGCGGCGACGTCGCCCTTCTACGAGTTCCCCGGCGCGGACTACCGGAAACGGCCGTTCGACCGGCTCCCCGCCGGGTTTCGACCGGGCCTGAAGGTCCCCGGACAAGACGGTGGTGAAGTGGCCGACGCCCGCCCGCTACGGCAAGCGTGCCGGCCGGGACGACGAGAGCCTCCTCGACCCCGGAGTGCTCACGTCGCGATTCGTCGCACTTGACGGGGCAGGGGCGAAGCCCTGCCAATTCCGACCTGAAGCCGTACCCTCCTTGGAGGGCGGGCGCGCTTCGGTCCGCGATGCGAATGGCACTTAGATTTCCACAAGGGCCTGCACGAGAGCAGGATAGGAAGATATCGGCGTTCCGGCTCTGATGGGGACATACCCACGTCGCCCACCCGGAGCCAGAGCGATGCATCGCCACGCGCACGGACGCCTTCGCCGACAGGTCGACTCCCTCCGCCAGCAGTTCGTTCAGCAGGACGGCCTCCCCTTCGCCGACGTCCTCTCGGCGGGATGCCTCGAGGAGGCCCTCCGCGAGGTCAAGGCCCCCTGGAAGGACCGGATCTTCACCCCACTGATCACCCTCTGGGTCTTCCTCGGCCAGGCCCTCGCCGCCGACCAGTCCTGCCGCGCCGCGGTCGCCCGCCTGATCGCCCATCGCGCGGCGCAGGGGCTCGAGCCGTGCAGCTCGGAGACGGGCGCCTATTGCCAGGCGAGGAGCCGGCTGCCCGAGGGGTTCTTCGCCGCCGCGGCCCGCCTCATCGGGCGCAACCTCGACGCGCGGGTCGATCGGCGGTGGCTCTGGAAGGGCCGCCGCGTCTGCCTCTTCGACGGCTCGACCGTCTCGATGCCCGACACGGAGGAGAACCGCCGCGAGTACCCGCTGGCCTACAACCAGGTCGCCGGGACGAGCTCGGCCCCCGCGCGGATCGGCGCGATCATCTCGCTGTCGTGCGGGGCGATCCTCGACCTGGGCATCTGCCGCTACGCCGGCAAGGGCCAGGGGGAGGTCAGCCTGCTGCGACGGCTCTGGGACGTCCTCCGGCCCGGCGACGTCCTGCTGGGGGACCGCCTGATGTCGGGATGGGTCGGCATGCACCTGCTCAAGCAGCGCGGGGTCGACACGGTCAGCCGCCTCTCGGCGCACCGCCGGGCCGACTTCCGCAAGGGCATCCGTCTGGGCAAGGACGACCACCTGGTCGTCTGGAGGAAGCCGACGTCGATCCGGTCGGTGGACCGGGCGACATACAACGCGCTGCCCGACTCGATCACCGTCCGCGAGGTGCGATCCCGGGTGGACCGGCCCGGGTTCCGGACGCGGTGGATCGTGGTCGTGACGACCCTGCTCGACCCCGGGCAGGCGAGCGCGGAGGAGCTGGCCTCGCTCTACCGGGCCAGGTGGAACAACGAGCTCGATCTGAGGTCGATCAAGGTCACGCTGCAGATGGACCGGCTGCGGTGCAAGACGCCGGAGCTGGTGCGGAAGGAGATCTGGGCGCACGTCCTGGCGTACAACCTGATCCGGACCGTGATGGCGCAGGCGGCCGCGGGCGAGGGCGTACCGCCGCGGTCGATCAGCTTCAAGGCGGCGCTCCAGGTGGTGGAGGCATTCCGGCCGGTGATCGCCGCCCAGGCCGACCGCGGCGCGGCCCACCGGGCGGCGCTCTACGAGCAGCTGCTCCGGGCGATCGCATTGCACCGGGTCGCCGATCGGCCCGATCGGTTCGAGCCCCGCCTGGCCAAGAAGGGGCCCAGGGCGTATCAAAGCCTGACGAGGCCGCGGAGAGAGATCAAACTCCAGATGCTCAAACGAGCTAGCAAAATCTAAGTGCCATTGGTATCGCGGACCGAAGCGCACAGCATCGATAAAGTTCTTCCAACTCCTCTCGCGAGGTTGAGCGGCCGAGGAAGTCCCGAAGCGACGGGCGCTCGCTGCGAGTTGCCTCGTCCCGGCGCCCAGAGAACTGACCACCGGTCGCGGAACGGATACAGTCGCTGCGGGCGGCGGGTGGCGGTCCATGCCGGACTGCTCCCGTCGCGCCACGACCTCGGAGGCCATCATGAAGGCGATTCTCTCGATGGCGCTGGTGCTCGGAGTATGCGGTCTGGCGGGCGCGGCGGACGACAAGGCGGTCGATCCGGTCGGGACATGGAAGTGCGCGTATGAGGTCGGCGGGCAGCAGCGGACATCGACCTTGGAGATCAAGAAGGACGGGGACAACCTCGCCGGGACGATGAGCTGGCCGGACCAGGACACGGCGAAGCTCGAGGGCTTGAAGCCGACGGCCGGCACGCTGACGTCCTCCGCCGAGCGGGAGCTGCCGGGTATGGCTGACGCCATCGCCGTCGAGTACAAGCTGACGGTCGACGGGGATCAGCTCAACGGGAAGGGCGCGGCGGAATTCGGGGGCGTGAGGGGGGAAAGGGACATCGAGGGCGAGGGGCAGAATAACGAGAAGTAGTAGTCGCGCAGTCTTGAGGGTTCCGACGGCGGGCGGACGAGGCGGGCCAAGGTATCGTCCTTTCTTTGCCCCCGAAATGCGGGGTCTCCTGTGCGCGAGTCGGTGTGGGCACCCGAAGGGGCTTCAAATCGACTCCCGGTCGGCGGAGCGATCGGAGGAGAAGGAGCTCGCCGGATCGAAACCCAAGCGATCCTATCTCTCGCCGCCTTCCCAGAGCTTGACCACGCCGTCAGGCCCCGTTGAGTAGAGCTGCAAACCCCGCGGCGCGAACAGGACGCATGCCACGGGGAGGGTATGACCCTGGAGGGTCAGGGTCTCCTGGCCGCTCGACGTGTCCCAAAGCTGGACGACGGCGTCGGCGCCGCAGGTCGCGAGGCGCTGGCCGTCGGGGCTGAAGCTGAGGCCGTCGACACCCCGGGGGGTCTCGATGTTCGCGCGGACGTCGCCCCGCCAGGTCCCCCAGAGGGTCACGCCGCCGCCGCGGTCGGGGAAGCTCCCTCCCCCCGCCAGGGCCGTGCCGTCGGGGCTGTAGGCCAGGCAACTCAGGGCGCTGTGGTGCTCCATCGGCCCCAGCCGCCTGCGCCCCGAAGCGGTCGACCAGGCCGAGACCGAGCGGTCCATCCCCCCCGAGGCAAGGGACCCACCACCCGGGTCGTAGGCGAGGGCCGAGACGGCGGCGCCGTGATCGATCGGGGCAAGGTCCGGGCGGCCCGTGGCCGGGTCCCAGGTCCGGACGAAGCCGTCCTGGCCCCCGGTGGCCACCTGCCGGCCGTCGGGTCTGACCGCGACCGCATAGACGGCCCCTTGATGTCCGGGAAGCGTGAATTTCGGGGGGCCGCCCGCGTCGGTGTCCCAGATGCGGACGAGCCCATCGCCGCCGACCGAGACCAGCCGAGGGTCGCCGTGGATCGGCACGAACGCCAGGCCGAAGATCCCGAGGTCGTGGCCGTCGAGTGTCTGGATTGCCCGGCCGGTCGCGGCGTCGCAGACGATGATCCGGTCATCGTCGCGGGCCAGGGCGAGTCGGCGGCCGTCGGCGCTCGCGGCCATCCGGCGGACCGGGCCGAGGCCGTCGACGAGGGTGATCCCCCCGGTCTCGCGCGTGAGCCTGCGCAGGTGGATCTCGTTGCGGGCAACCGTGGCGAGCATCCGGCCGTCGGGGCTGAAGGCGTGGCAATTCTGGACGCCGGCCGTCGTCCCTTCGAAGAGGTCGAACGTCTGCCCGGTCCGCGAATCCTGGAGCCGGATCAGATTGTTCCGGTCGACCGAGGCGAGCGCCCGCCCGTCGGGGCTGATCACCACGTCGGAGTTCCTCGTCGCGTTCCCCGGGAATGTGAGCGGATCTGCCTGCAGATGGTCTAGGTCATAGACCTTGATCGAGGCCGTCTGGTCCGCGACCGCCATCCGGCGGCCGTCCCCGCTGATCGAGAAGCCGAGGATATTGGACTGGCCGTGCAACTCCTCGAGGAGCTCCCGCGTGGCGACGTCCCAGATCATGATCCACTCGTCCAGGCTCGCGGAGACGATCCTCCGGCCGTCGGGCGTGTAGTCCGCCATCGAACCCGGCGATGTCCCGGGTTGCTGACGCGCCTGGGCGGACGCTTCCGCGTGCTCATGCAGGAGGCCGAACTCTCGGGCGCCCGAGGCGACGTCCCACTGGACGATTCGCCCCGAGGCGTCGGTCGAGAGCAGGTGACGGCCGTCGGGGCTGAAGGCGACGGACCGGAGGCCCGCCTCGTGGCCCTGGAGGGCTCGCGACCGGCCGGCCGAGAGATCCCAGAGCCGGACCGCATGGCCGTCGTCGCCCGAGGCGAGCGAGCGCCCGTCGCGGCTGATCGCGACGCACCGGACCGGGACCGAGTGCCCCCGGAGGACCCTGGGGCGTCGCGCGATCCCGATGTCCCAGATCCGGATGGTCCCGTCCCTGCCGCCGGCGACGATGTGGCGGTTGTCGGGGTGGATGGCCACGCAGAGCAGGGGCTCGCCGTCGTCCGAAAGCCGCTGGAGCCTCGGGTCGCAGAGCCGTTCGAGATAGTACCACTCGAAGCCGCGGAGGGCGGCGAGCTCGTGATCCTGCTTCAGATAGGTCGCCAGTTGCGCGCGGACCTGATGGATCAGCCCGTCGTCGAGCGCGCGACGGGCCAGATTCATGTCGGCGGCGTAGCGGCCGCGATAGGCCTGGTCGAGGTGGTGACGTAGGCGGAGCGTGAACCAGACACCGCCGCCGAGGAGGCTCAGGACGGCGACTGTGAGCGAAATGACCAGCGCCGCCAGGCCCGGGCGCCGCCTGATCAGCTTGAGCGCGCGCTCGCGGGTCGAGACGCGGCGGGCCTCGATCGGCCGGCCTTCGAGCCACCGATCCAGGTCGTCGGCGAGCGACTCGGCCGAGGGATACCGGCGAGTTCGGTCCTTCTCCAGGCACTTCAGGCAGATCGTCTCGAGGTCGCGATCGATCTTGGGATTGATCGAATGGGGACGGGCCGGCTCCTGGTCGAGCACGAGGCGGAGGACCTCGACGGCCGAGTCGGACGCGAACGGGGGCCGGCCGGTGAGGGTCTCGTAGAGGGTGGCGCCGAGGCTGTAGACGTCGGCGGCGGTGGTGAGCGACTTGCGCCGCCCCGCGCCTGCTCCGGCGGCATGTACGCGGGCGTCCCCATGACGGCGCCGGTGACCGTCGGCGCCGGGGCATTGCCCGGGTCGATCCGCTTGGCCAGCCCGAAGTCGGTCACGAACGGCTCGTCGTGGCGGTCGACCAGGATGTTCGACGGCTTGAGGTCGCGGTGGAGGATGGCCCGCTGGTGGGCGTACGACACGGCCCGGGCCACCTTCACCATCAGGCGGGCCGCGCCGCGCGGGTCGTCCTTGAGCCGCTCGATGTGCCGGGAGAGGTTGCCCCCCTCCACCAGCTTCATGCTGAAATACGGCTGGTCGTCGGCCTGGCCGACCTCGTAGATCGGCACGATATTGGGATGGTCGAGCTGGGCGACCGCCTCCGCCTCCATCTGGAAGCGACGGATCTCGGCCGACGTTGCCAGCGAGGGGTCGCGGACCAGCTTGACGGCGACGACCCGCCCGAGCTTGACCTGGCGCGCCCGGTAGACGATCCCCATACCGCCGCGGGCGAGCTCGTTGAGGATCTCGTACTCGCCCAGGAGGCGTGGGGCGCGCAGGGCCCGTGCCGATTCCGGGCCATTCTCCTCGGCGGCACGGCCCAGGGCATTCGACGCAAGCCCCCCGGCCCGATCGATCGTCGCCTCGGCGCCGGCGCCCCGGTCTGGACGGGTTTCATCGACCGGCGGAGCGGCCCGCGCGGGCGCACCGAGCGTCGGGGCCGAGCCGTTCGCGGGGGGCGCGTCGTCGCGCGGGGTCGCCGAAGGGCGGTCGCCCCGCACCTCGGCGATCGTCGCGCCCTGTTCGCCGGGCGATTCCATGGAGGATCATCCCGCGTTGGAGGAGGCGAGGTCCGGAAGTCCGTTCACTGCGAGTCCCCCGAGATCACCTCTCCGCCCGCCCGCGTCGTGATGGCCTGCCAGACATGGAAACGGGTTCCGGGCGCGAGCTGGAACAGCCCGTTCGCGTCGCGGGTCACCCCGAGGGGCGTCGCCGTCTTGGCGTCGACGGCCCACGAGTCGATCGTCTCCAGGATAAACTTGACGGAGCCGTCGGCGAGGGCGACGTTGGCGCCGCCGGGGTGCATGCTCGACGCCGCGCCGATGAAGGAGCGGATCAGGCCGTCGCCGTACTGGTCCTGCACCTTTCGCTGGGGGTTGATCGGGTAGAACGACGTGAAGATCGTCGCGCCATACCATCCCCCCGCCCACTGGGGCCCCTCGACGATCCGCTCCGTTTGGTCGGTCAGCAGGGAGACGGCGTGCTCGGCGTAGAGGACCGTGTTGCTCGTGCCGTCGGTAATGTCGGCGAGGCGCACGGCGCTCCACCGGAAGAAGAGGCCGTTGCTCTGGGCGAGCCGGGCCTGGTTCCGGCTGTGCTGGAACCACGTCCCGGCGTTGCCCGCGTAGCTCGTGTACGCGACGTTGAACGGGCCGTAATAGAGGAAGTCATAGCCGGGATCGAACAGGACGTCGCCCTGGAAGACATCGATCTTCGACGAGAGGACATCGCTCGGGCACATGAACGCGGAGAGCTGCAACCCCTGCGTCGTGGTGTTCTCCTTCGACCAGATGGTCCAGTCGAAGTTCACCGCGTTGAACATCGCCGCCTGCTCGAGGAACGGGAGCAGCGCGACGTGCTGGCCGGTCGTGCTGTAGTTGAAGGTGAACTGCACGCCCGGCGGGTAGGTGCCCCATGTGTCGGTGTAATTCGAATTCGCCAAGGCGATCTGCTTGAGGTTGTTGGCGCAATATCCCCTCCGGGCGGCCTCGCGGGCCGCCTGGACGGCCGGCAGCAGGAGGGCCGTCAGGATGCCGATCACCGCGATGACGACCAGCAGCTCGATCAGGGTGAAGGCCCGTCGGTCTCGCCTCGGCGTCCTGCATTTCATCGGCGGCCCCGTTGGCTATTTGGATCGTACGACCAGGATGGGCCGAAGTCGCGCCGCGCCTCACTGAGTCTTTCGCCTACCCGAGGCGACCTTGCCGGCCGGCCCGCCATGGTCGCCCTTCCGCTTCGCGAGCGACGCCTTCGCCGCTTTCACGTCAAGGCTGGACGACTTCCCGTCAAAACAGCCCCCCGACAGACAGGAGAGGATTACTGAGATCAGCCAGGCCCCGACGGCCCGGCGGTCCCACGTCGACCGCTCGCGACTCATCAGCGTTGGATCTCCCGCACCGGCCGGGGCCGTGTGGCCGGAAAATAAATCACTGACTCGACCCGCCCGGGCGAGATTTCGGGGATCAGCGACCGAGGCCGTCATCGAGAAGGTTGGGATCGTCCGAGAGGATCTCCTTAAGGCGCCGGAGCGCCCGGACGTAGCGGTTGCTGGCCGCGGCCTGATGGAGCCCGAGGACTTCCGCCGTCTCCCGGTTGCTCAGCTCCTCGAAGTGCCGCAGCGCCAGCACCTCGCGGTCGATCGGGTCCATCGTGTTGAGGGCGTCCTGCAACCTGAGCTGCATCTCGGCGCGGGTGGCGGCCTGGCTGGGCGAGGTCAGCCGCCCGAGCAACTGCCTGGCCAGCGACATCGAGTCGGCCTGGGGCAGGGCGCCGGAGTAGAGCGAGACCTCCCTCTCGGCATCGCGCGTCGGCCCGAAGTGCTGCCGGTGCAAGAGCTGGAGCCGCTGGCTGGTGAGGAACCGGAGCCAGAGGAACAGGGGCATCACCGGGTTGGCGGCGTAAGCGGGGAGCCGGCGGCAGGCGTCGACGAACGCCTCCTGGAGCACGTCGGCGGGGTCGATCCTCCCCTGGAGCCGGATATCCATCCGGAGCCGGACCATCCGCTCCAACCGGGCGCGGTTCCGCTCGAACGTCAGCGCGAGCGCGGGCCGGTCGCCGGTGAGGACGCGCCCTGAAAGCCCCTCCTCGCCCGTTCGGTCATCCAATGTCTTCGATCCCATACCCTAGTAACTGCCGGAGGTGCGCCCGATTACACAGGTGATCGGGGAAAATCCTCCGGAGGGCGGCACATGACCGCGCCCGGTCAAGCCCGGCCCCTGGTCGAGGCGAAGGACGGGCCCTCAGGCTACTCGGGTGCGAACACGTCGGCCGGGAGCTTGACCCCGGGATCGTCGAGCACGGCTTCCGCCTCGGCGCGGAAGGCGGCCAGATCGCGGAGCGACCGACGGAGGATGGTCTTGTGCCCGTCGCACCAGAGTACGGCGCGGTCGAGACAGGCGCGGGCCTGCGCGCGACGTCCCAGGGCGTGCTCCGCCATCGCGAGCAAGAACAGGTCGTACGCGGCGAACTCCCCCCCTCCTTCGCCGAGGCTCCGCGTCAGGACGTCGACCGACTCCCGATACTCCCGCGTCCGGTACAACGCCAGCCCCAGGGTGTTCAAATTCGCCTGCTGGTCGGGCGCCCGGGCGACGGCCACGCGGGCGAGGGAGACGGCCGAGTCCGCGTCCCGCTCGATGAAGGGGCAAGTCAGCAGGCTCCAGGCCCGGTTGTTCAGCGCGACGTGGCCCCGGGGCAGCGATGAAGCGGCCTTGTCCCGGTCGCGCTGCGCCCCCTCGTGGTCCCCGAGCGCATCGAGGGAGATCGCGCGGGCCTGGTAGGGGGCGAAGTCGTTGGGATTTCTGGCGATCAGCGCGTCCAGCTCGACCACGGCCTCGCCGAATCGGCCCGACCGATTCAATGCTCGGGCGCGGTGGATGCGGGCGCGATCGAGGGACGGGTCGAGAGCGAGGACCAGTCCGAGATCCGCCGCGGCCCGCCCCGGACGTCCGAGGGCCAGGTCGAGCAGGCCGCGATGGAGCCGGGAGTCGCGGTCGCCCGGGTCGCGCGCCAGCGCCCGGTCGAAGGCCGCCAGGGCACCGTCCAGGTCTCCCGCGTCCAGGTAGACCTTACCCATCAGGCGGTCGCCCTCGGCGTCATCGGGCCGGAGCCCGCGCACCCGATCGAAGTCGGCGATCGCCCCGCGTAGGTTCCGCAGCCCGTGCCGGAGCCAGCCGCGTCGGATTAGGGCTTCGGCGTCCTCGGGGCTGGAACGGAGCCGCTCGTCCAGCGCGGTGAGATCCGACGCCCGTCGGGCCGAGGGTTCCAGCAGCTCGCCGACGACCCGGATCGAACCCGGCGGTGTCGGCGCCGCGGTTGCACCGGCCTGCGGACCGCGACCCGCCGTCGCGAACGGCGGCTGGTCCCAGTCGAGGTCCATCCCCCGGAGTTCCTCCCGGATGCGTCTCAACTCCCACAGCAGGGCCGTCTTCTTGTGGGTCGATCCGATGAGCTTCGTGCCATCGGGGCTGAAGGCGAGGGAGAGGGCGCTGAGCGGCTGGAGGCTCGGAAGGTGGGCGATCGTCCTGCCCGTCGCGGCCTCGGCCAGCAGGATCCGCTGCGGAGAGACGCAGAGGGCTACCAGCTGGCCATCGGGCGAGAATGCCGGCGCCCCCAGGCCGACCGACTGCCAATTGGGGATGAACGGCCCGCGCCCCCAGTCCACGACCTCCCAGAAATAGTACCCCGAGTTGGCGCGATCATCCGTGTTCGAGCCGGAGACCAGCCAGCGACCGTCCGGGCTGAAGCGGACGAGGCTATTGCTGTCCTTGGTCGGGACGAGATCCGCCTGATGCCGGCCCTCGAGCAGGTCCCATCGAGAGATCCCGCTCCTCCTCCAGTTGCCGAGTGCCGCCCATCGACCGTCCGGGCTGAAGGCGACCGAGGTCGTCGAGCCGTCCGGATCGCCGGGCAGGGTCCGGGGCCGACTCCGGACCGCGTGAGGGTCCGCGCCGTCGACCAGCACGATCCGGCCGTCGGTGTTGTCGATCATCCCGATCGTCCTCCGATCGGCCATCCAGCTCGCGCGGTACCATTCACCGCCCGGGGTCGCCTCGAACAGCAGTTCGGGCGGGCCGACCCGCAACGCCCCGGCCCTGCCGGCGGGGTCGGCCCGGATCGGCCAGCGGAACAACCCCCATTCGCCGGAGGTGAAGAGATCCCGGCCGTCCGGGGCGAACAGGACTGTCTCGCAGAACCCGGCCTTCAGGTGGGCCAGGTCCCGGCCGGTCTCCGGATCGTGGAGATGGACCCCGTCGCGAGTCGCCAGGGCCACCAGGCCGCCGTCGGGGCTGAACGCCGCGTCGAGCGACCAGACCCCGGGAACAGGCTCCGACCTGTTGCCGACCAGGTCGGGGTTGATCGTACGGACGTCCCCGCCGTGGGCCACCTCCCAGATGCCCAGCATCGGGCCATCCTGGAACGCGAGCCGCCGTCCGTCGGACGAGAAGGCCAGGGGCGTCTGGTTCCTCGGGAGTTCGAGCAAGAGCTCGCCGCTGGCGGCGTCCCAGAGCCGATTGGTCGCGTCCCAACTGTACGTCTCGAGCAGGTAACCTACAGGTGAGAAGAGACATCCGACGACGGCCTTGGTGTGACCCTGGAGGACCGAGGCCAGCCGATCGCGTACCACGTCCCAGACGAAGACCCGTCCATCCCAGGAAGAGACCGCCAGCAACCGACCATCGTGACTCCAATCCATGTCCTGGTGGCCGACGTTCTCGGTCCAGGAGGAGAGCGATCGCCCCGACTCGGTGTCGAGGATCTGGACGCGCGAGGGGTCGGTCGGATTACCGGCGGCGTTCGCGGCGAGGCGTCGGCCCTCGGGGTCGAAGCGCAGGCGGGAGGGGCGGAATTCCAGCGGGAGACGCCTCAGCGACCGGCGCCCGACCAGATCCCACACGACCAGGTCCTTGTCGAGGGACTCGAAGACTAACGTCCGACCGTCCGGATGGAAGGCGGCATTCCGGCGGGTCGACTGATGGAAGACCCGTTCGTTGCGACCCAGATGCCACACGTCGAGCTGTGCTTCCTCCGTGCCGACCCCGTAGAGGATGAGGAGGTATTGCCCATCCGGGCTGAAGGCCGGGTGGAACCCGGTCGTCAGCTCCGGGCGCGGTGTTCGGAACAGCTCGCGGTCGTCATCCAGGCTCCGGACGACCGTCCGGCCATCGCCCGGCTCGACGACGGCGTAGCGCTCGAGGCGATGATCGCAAGCGACGCCACCCGAGGCGCCGACCTGGACCTGCTTCCGCAGGCGCAGATCCGTCAACCCGAGCGCGGCGACGATCTGGTCGCGGATCTCCGGCAGTCGATCGCGGCCCTCCACGTCCTGGCGCAACTCCTGCGCGGCCCGCTGGAGCCGGTCGAGGCTCTCGAACCGCTGCCCGACCAATCCGGTGCGCTGGAGGGCCGTGCCCTCCGCCAGGAGGGACGCTCCGAGGGCCACCCGCGCCCGCCGTTCGGCCTTTGTGGTCCGCGCGAGCTGACCGCGATAGGATAGGGCCGCCACGGTCGAGACGACCGCGACCAGCACCGTCAGCGAGGCGGCCAGCGCGTTAAGCGACGCCATGGCCGGGTTGCGGCGGCACCACCGCCAGGCCCGCTCCCCGGCCGTGCTCCGCCGGGCGAGGATCGTCCGATCGTCCAGGAACCGCCTCAGGTCCTCGGCCAGCGCCCGCGCCGAGGCGTACCGCTCGCGGGGCTCGCGGGCCATCGCCTTGAGGACGACCGTCTCCAGGTCGCCGGGGATCGTCGGGTCGATCGAACGCGGGCCCGGCACGGGCTCGTTGGAGATCCGCTCGATCAACTTGAGCCGATCGGGCTCCCCGAACGCCGGGCGGAGGGTGAGCATCTCGTAGAGTGTCACCCCCAGCGCGTAGACGTCGCTCCGCGCATCGGCCCGGCCATTGAACCGCTCGGGGGCCATGTACCGGAGGGTGCCGACGACGTCGCCGGTATGGGTCAACTCCTCGCCGCCGCCTTCCTCGGCCTTCGCCAGGCCGAAGTCGGCGACCCAGACGGTCCCCGTCGTATCGAGCAGAAGGTTCGAAGGCTTGATGTCGCGGTGGCAGATCCCCTGCGCGTGGGCGTAGGCCAGCGCGTCCGCCACCTGAGCGCCGAGCCTCGCGACGGTGCGGATATAGGGGACGCCGGGCTGGCTGATCAGGCTCGTACTCTCCGTCGGCGCCTCGTCCGCGATCCTCCCGTCCCCGATCGAGCCGTCCGCTACGACCGCCGTCAACGTCGAGACGGGCGCCGAGCCCTCGCCCGACTCCGTCCGGTCCGGTTCGAGGCGGGGCGGAGCAGTGAACCGCCCGCCCAGAATTCCCTTCGTGATCGCCTCGGTCAGCGCCCGGCCCGGATGGTCGCCTTCCGGCGTCGCGGGGTGGGCCGGTGCTCCCGGAGCCTCCCCTCGCCCCGGCGTGCATGAGGGCCGGTCGTCATTTGCCGACTCCTGGGACCGGAGGCGCCTGAGGTCGTCGAGGATGGAGTCGATGCTCTGCCCGCGGATGAACTGCATCGCGTAATACGGCACGCCGTCTTGATCGCCCACGGCGAAGACCGGCACGATGTTCGAGTGATGCAAGCCGGCCGCGGCGCGCGCCTCGCGGCGGAATCGGCCGAGTTGGGTGGCGTCGAGCCGCCCGTGCGGCGGCAGGACCTTTAGGGCCACGTGCCGCCCGAGCGACTCCTGGATCGCCTCGTAGACGATCCCCATACCGCCCCGACCGAGGACGCGGAGCAGCCGAAACTCGCCGAGCCGCTCGACGGGCGGGGACTCGCGCGCCGGGGAGCGGCCGTCGCTCGGGTCGGGCGGCGGGTCGCCGGCCGCCGGCTTGAGCTGCTCCATCATCAGGAGCGTCGGGAAGAGGTCTCGGATCTCCCCGGCGAGCTCCGGGTGCCTCTCGACATACTCCCCGAGCGGCGGCATCTCTCCCCTCCTGAGCCGCGCGACGTACTCGTCGGCCAGGAGGTCAAGGGGTTCCCTATCGGACTGCGGGTCGCCGGCGACCATGGGGATTCTGCCGAGGATCTTGGAGAGGTCGCCCCTGGCCATCGTCGGTCGACAGTGACGGGAAGAGTGGGTGTGCGATGCGACCGGAGGACGAGGCGAGATCGCTACGTCGTCCGGTGCTCGTCGAGCGCCTTCGGCCGCGAGCGCGATCCGATTGAGGTGGAGATGAAACGGATTTCCCAGAATACTTGCGGGCGGGGCCCCTGTCGAGGGCCGGAGTGAGCGGCTCGCACGGCCCGGGCGAGTGCCAGGTCCATCGACGCGACCGCCCTTGCGTGGCCCCTCTGGCCGGAGCACACCGAGGCTCGAATCCGTTACCGGCTGATGGCGGCCTTCGGCGACCCCGGCGGGTTGCGCAACGCCCGGCGCCGCCTGAGCGGCGCCCCGTTGCGCGCGGCGACGTGAACCCGCCGGGCCGCCGGGCGCACGGGACCATCTCCATGACGCCATGACGCCGGCCCGGATCGATTCGGCAATCCTTGGCAAGGAGGCGACCAAGGCCCTCGGATCGTCCCCGCAGCACAGGGGATAGGAAACGTGGTCTGTTGACTGCCGTCGAAATAGCTGGGGATCACGCCGAGGCCGTGGCCGGTCGCGAAAACCGCGTTTGCTGTTGCCCGCTTCGGTGGCGTCGACCGGAGGGCCGGGCGCCCGCCGGTAACATGCGACGTCCATCGATCGTTCGAGGACGATCCGTCCGCTGTATCGGGGCGCCAAATCGTGGAGGTAACCGTTCACGGCCGTATCGGCATGTGACAACCTTCGTCGTCGTTCAGGCCAGGAGCGACGGGGCGGGCGCGCCGTCGAGGCGGGCGCGGAGGCACGCCGTCAGGAAGCCGAGCACGTCGCGGCCCCGCTGGCGGCAGGTCGCAACGGCCGTCAGCATCCGCTCCACGAACCGACTCCCCGCCTCGCCGTCGGTGCCGTAACTGGTCTTCCGCCAGATCACCCCGTGCCGCAGCGCCCGCTCCGCCGCGTTGTTGTGCGGAGGCACCCCATCGACGGTCGCGAACGTCCACAGCGCGGCCTCGATCGAGAGCAGCTTGCGGCAGACCTTCGCCGTCCACGCGCAGCCGCAGGCCGCCCCCTCGACCAGCAGCGACCGCACCACCGGCCTCAGCCCCGCGACGTAGCCCCGCAGGGTCTGGCGGTGGACCGAGCCGGCCTCGTACCGACCCCACCAGGCGAACACCAGCCCGGACAGCCGCAAGAGCCTCTCCCCGACCCCCCGGCCCCCGGCCGCCCGGTCGATCATGGACTGGAAATCTCTCCGGAGATGGGCCCAGCAGACCTGGCGGTTCGGGGCGCGGGCGTAGGTCGGGAACCGGTCGCTGATGATCACCGGGGCGATCGGCTCGCCGACCAGCGCATACAGGGCGTCGGCCCCGCGCGAGCGGGCGATCCGGAAGGCGGTCGCCTCGGCGGTGACCGCCGCCCAGAGCCAGGCCCGCCGCTCGCCCTCCCGCCAGCCGGTCTCGTCGACCCCGGCCGACGCCGCCGAGCGGACGTGCTCATAGGTTTCCTCGACCGGGGCGGCGATCGCCTCGGCCGCATGCCGCTCGGTCTTGCAGACCATCCCCGTCGAGGCGGAGAGCCCCAGCAGGTCGGAGAGGATGGCCCGCACCTGCCGCTTGCTCATCCGGTAGGCGCCGCCGAGCAGGGCGACGGTCGCCTGGAGCCGGGGGCCGAACGCCCCGCTCGGCACCCCGGCGGGCAGCCCGCCCCGCGTCGCGGCCCCGCAATGCCGGCAGGTCAGGCGATGGAGCCGGTACTCGACCACGTCGGGCCGGGCCTCGGGCAGCTCGGCGACCTGATGGCGGATCGGCTCGGGGTCGGCGCCCGCAGGGCCCGACCGCAGCCGCGGCACGCCGCCGGCTTGCAGTCGACGACCGCCGTCAGCCGCCCGGGCGGGACCAGCTCGCGGGTGTGCCGCCCGTGCCCGGGCTGGCCGCCCCGCTTCTTCCCCGAAGGCGGCCGAGGCGGGCGGCGCTTGACGTGGGGCGGGTCGCTCGACGGCGGCTTGGAGGAGTTGGACGAGTCCTGGCCGAGCCGAGCCTCGAGCGCGGCGATCCTCTGCTCGAGGGCCTGGACCAGTGCGAGGATCGCCGCCTGCGCGTCGCGAGGGACCTTGTCCCAGAGCTCTCGGGGGATGGGTGACTCGGCGCTCATGCCGCCGTTGTAACCGACCTGGCGGGATCGCGCCAGCCCCTACACCCGTGAACGGTTACCTGAACCCCGATGGCATGTCGATCTTGCCCGTGACGGCGGCGGAGATCGGGGTTTGACGATACTCATGCAAATTGTCGATTTGTTTCTGAACAACTCCATTTGTCGAATCGATCCGGTGTATCGCCTTTGGGTTCTCTGGACGGGACTTGATCGTACTCACTCCGCTTCCGACTTGTCACCAGCGATCATGCCTGACCTGGCTCGCCGTCCGGTCGCCGTGACGACCGATCAACCACCGCTCGTTGTAGGTCCGTCTGAACTCCCGCAGCGCCTCGACCACCGCGGCCAACGTCCGAATCCAACGACGCCGATGCCCGGATGGACGAAGCAGTCGCCGCGGTGGGAGACATCCCCAACTCCCGGCGTCCTGGCGCGAGGTCCGTCCCGGTTTTGGCTAGCTTCGTCGCGGTGTGGACCTCCCGGGAGCTGGGGAAGCCCGCGCGCCGTCGGCCCACGCCCCGGGCCCGCGCCCGGCGCGAGACCGCGGCGCGCGGGCTGGTGGGGCCCACCGCGACTGCGACACGGCCGGGCGGGGGTCGGGGTTCGAAAGGTCATTGCGAAGCCATTGCCGCCGTCACGGCTGTGCCCTCGCCCTGGAAGGCCCGCCAGCTGGCGCCCAGCCAGGCCCGCGCCTGGCTGACCGCCCCGGGCGTCACGCCCAGCCGGCGGGCCACCTCGCCCGTGGCGTGCCCCTCGGCCAGCAGCCGCGCGGCGAGCCGTTTCCGCGCGGGTAAGCGGCCCATCCACTCGGCGAAGTCGAGACGGAAGCACGCCTCGTCGGCGGGGGTGCAGCGATTGCCGGCCGTCGACCAGTCTTGCCAGGACGCGCCGGCCTCCTCGGCCCCGGGTGTCGAGTCGAGGCTGAGGAGATGGAAGCCTGCTCTGGACTGGGCTTTCCTCTCGCAGACGTCCGCGCCGGCGGCGCGACACCCGGTGCCGAGCCTCCTGCCGCGGCGGACGTACCGCGCGGCGTTGGCGGCGATTCCGATCGGGCCGACCTCGAGCGGGTCGCGGCCGCGGCGGGCCAGTCCCGCCCAGGCCTGCCAGGCGGCGGCGCGGCCATCGGCGACCGCCTCGTCGCGGCGGTGACGAGCACGCGGCGGCAGGCGAAGCGGAGCACGTTGTTGATCCGGGGCAGCTCGGCCATGAAGGCCCGGTGTTCGGGCTCGGGCGATGCTTGGGTCAGGCTGGCGACGCTCATGGTGCGACCTCCGGTTGAGAAGGCTGACCGCCCCGGCGCGAGGACGGTCGGCGTGACCGTCCCCGCCCCCATCAAGCGGTCTTGGACAATCGGCCGACCGACCGGTCTGCGAGAGCTGCAAGCGCCGAGCTGCTCGGTCGATCCGGCTCGACCGCCGCCCCCCTTCGACTCGCCAAACTGCAACGCCCGCGTAGAATGCACTATGCGTCCGTTGGCCCGTACCACCCATAACCCGGTCGAGGTCGACATGAGCGAACCGTCAGATGCGGGCTATAACGGTCGATCGCCCGGCGGACAATTCGGCCTGGGGAACCGTTACGGCAAGGGCAATCCGACGCTGAAGAAGATCGGCGCCATGCGCCGTGCCGTGTTCGAGGCGGTCACAGCGGAGGACCTGGAGGCGATCTTCACCAAGCTCGTCGCACTCGCGAAGACGGGCGATCTCGCCGCGGCGCGGATGGTCGTCGAGTACGCGTGCGGCAAGCCCGTGGCCCCCGTCTCGCTCACGCTGGAGGAACCGGAGCCCCCGACGGCCGACGAAGAGCGCCAGCGGCTCCTGCTCAGCGATCCCTGGTACGCGGAGAAGGTCATCGAGTTGCAGATGTACGCGGCCGAAACCTCCAGCGGCGCGAGCCCCGAGGCCCTCACGGAGTACCGGCGGAGAGCAGAGCAGTTGGGGCGGGACGGGGACGGCCCGGGCGACGTGCGGGGGCGTCATACGGGGCCTGGGCCTCGGAATCACCTCGTCGATCGGGCCGGGGCGTAGGCGGGAACGGCCGTCGGCAGGGAAGTGGCGGCACGGGTACCGCCGATCCTGAGCGGGAAGAGCACCGGCGAGGGCTCGTCTGAATCGTCCGCCGGCTGGCTCCAGACGAGCCGGTGCAGCCGGCGCGCGTTAGTAGACGATCAAAGGCTGGAAGGCCTCCAGGACTTGGAGCGTCGCCCTGACGCCGATCGACCGCGGCGGGACCTTCTCGCAGATGGCCGCCCGGGCCATGACGGCACGGTTTCGGTCGTACTCCGGCACGTGGGTCCAGAGCGCGCCGTCACTGACGAAGGGATGAACTCCTGCCGCACCGCCAACAAGGTCCACGAGCACCTTCGTGCCATCTTCCGTTGGCCTTGGAGCACGTGACGGCCGGCACCGCCGCCGACTCCGCGGAAGTCGGGGCCGTCGAGAGCCTCGTCGACCGCCGCGGGAAGGGTATTAAGGTTCACCCTTGCAACGTCGCGAGGCTAAGGTTCACCCTTGCAACGTCGCGAGGCCGCGTCATACTGGCCACCGAGCGGCCATACCGCCGACGAGGCCCGGCTCTGCGTGCTCGATCGATCGCCAGGGTCCATCGCGACGGTGCGAGGCTCACGACGGCAGGGGTGGAGACCTCGCCGCGTCGCGATTCCCCCCATCGATCATGCGTAACCACGAGGAGGCGACCCATGTCCACAACACCGGAGGTTCACCGGCGAGCGTTCCTTGCGTGCGCCGGGGCAGTCGGCTGCGGCGTCGGCGGCCTGGTGCTCGGCACGGCCGCGACTTGCAACGGGGCATCCGCCGCGTGCGAGACGGAGGTCGAACGCTACGCCGAGGCCGTCGGCACCCGCTTCCGGCTCCGTGCGACATCGGATGCGGACTGTGACATCGTCCTGGATCGCGTGGTCGAGCGGCCCGCGATGCCCGGCGCCCCCGCCGGTCGAGTCCCGTTCACGCTGACCTTCCGCGGCCCGGCCGGCCGGGCCATCCCGCAGGACGTCTACCGGCTCGACCACGCCAGGCTCGGCCGGAGCCACCTGCTGCTCGTTCCGGTCGGCCCGCCCGGCGATCGGGCGGTACTCGAGGCTGTCTTCGGCTGACTCGCGCGAGGCGACGCCAATGGGACGCGAGATCGCGGAAAGGGCTGCGAGCCGGTCCCGTCTCGATGCGTTCGCGACGATTGGCCTGATGGCCTGCGCGATGTCGCTTCCCCACGCCGGCGCCGGGCAGGGCGCCGCGGATGTCCCCTCGGCAGACGACCGCGCGAGGGCGATCGCGGAGAAGGGGATCGAGGCTCGTTCGGGGAAGGTCGAGCGGGCCGAGGGGCCCGACGGCCGGCCCGTCGTCCGCGTCCTCATGGGTCATCCGAAGACGAACGACGCCGACCTCGCGCAGGTCGCCCGATTGCCCGGGGTGACATTCCTCTCAATCGCCCGGTGCGCCGTGACCGACCGGGGATTCTCGTCTCTCGGGGGTATGGCAGACCTCGAATATCTCTACCTCTGCCGGACGAAGATCGGCGACGAGGGGCTCGCCCACGTCGGCCAACTCCCCAAGCTCGGATGGCTCGACCTCACCGGCACGCGCTTGACCGAGACGGGACTCGGCGAGCTCGTGCCGCTGGAGTCACTCCGGACCCTGATCCTAGACGACACGGGGCTGACGAATGGCGCCCTGGCGCGGCTGCCGAGTCTCCGCGGCCTCCGGTCGCTCGGCGTCGCCAGGACGCTGGTGACCAGCGAGGGCCTCGCGCCGATCGGCCGGCTCGACGGCCTCGAATCGCTCGACCTCGCCGGAACAAAGGTCGGCGACCTCGGGCTCGACCACGTGCAGAGGTGCGGACGGCTCCGGCGGCTCGACCTTTCGGGGACCAAGGTCACGGACGCCGGGCTCGCCCGGCTGGCGGGGCTCTCCGACCTGGAGGCGCTCCGGCTGGCTGGCGACCGCGTTTCGGGCTCGGGTCTCTCGCGGCTGACGGCGCTCGACCGCCTCGCGACGCTGGACCTGTCCGGCGCGAAGGTCGGCGACGCGGGATTGGCGAACCTCAAGAAGCTCCCCGGCCTCAAGGTCGTCGACCTCTCGGGGACCCCCGTGAGCGACAAGGGCCTCGCCAAGCTCCGCAAGACGTTGCCGGAATTGAAGGTGATCTGCAATCGACCCCCGCCGCAGGCGGACGAACTGGAGTGAGCCGCGGGTCGTGGATCCGTTTGATGCCCGACCTCCCAGCGCTGGGACTGCCCGGGCTGCGAGGCGCTTGGCCCCCCGCCACGGATTCGGAGAACGCGTGGGCCTCGAATTCCGATGATGAGCGTGCTGTTCGACGAGTCGATTCGCGGGCGGCTGGAGGTCCGGCACACCGATCTCGTCCTGCGCGAAGCCACACGAAGGCGAACGAACGGCGCTCGCTCGGGTTCGCTCGGCGCAGCAGCTTGGGTTCGCCAGGCGCTGCGGCCCGATGTCACGCACCCCTTCCCAAGGCGCAAGCTGACCCTCGACCGAGCCGCGGGCCGTCCCCTCCAGACCCTGCGTGCGGGGCCTCATCCGGTCACGACGATCGCTCAGGCGGCGGGGACCTCTCCATGTGGACGTAGATCCCATGCTCGCCGATCGGCAGGAAGCCGAGCCTCTGATAGAGGCGGAGGGCGGGGTTGAATTGCTCGACGTAGAGTCGGACGGGGAGCCGGGCGCGGGCGGCCTCGTCGAGGACGCCGCGCATCAGGGCGCCGCCGATCCCCCGGTTGCGGTACTCGGGCAGCAGGCCGATGTCGGCGACGGAAACCTCCGACTCGGTCCGGTTCACGAGGACCCGCCCCGCGTCGCGGCCGTCGACGACGATCACGTCGTACCACGCGTTCAGGTTCGCACGATACGACGCGGACTGGGCCCGGTACTGCATCTCGAGGAAGGCGAGCTTCTGCGCCTCGTTCCAGCCGGTGACCGCGAGCTCCTCCTCGCGGCCCGAGGCGTAGACGCGGAACAGGAGGGGCTCGTCATCCGGGCCCGCCGGCCGGAGGGCAACTCGCGATAAGTCAATCATAATTATGCCTCATGATTCAATCGCGGCTGCCCGAATCCGGAAATAGTTCCTTGACAGTGGATTTCGGGCTTGGTCAACTCCAACCGGTCCGGGACAACGAGGCCGCGTCCAGGATGACGGCCGGTCCGATCGCGGGGCACGAGGTCGGAAACCCGACGGGAGTCCGCGTGCTGGACAAGCTGACCGTATCGGACTTCGAGCCGCATATCGAGGCCGTGTTCCCGACCGAATTGCCCGACGAGGGTCCGGTCGAGCTGAGGCTGATCGCCGCGCGAGCCGTCGGCGAGCCGATCGATGGAGGCCGCCGCGCGCCGTTCTCGCTGATCTTCCTCGGCCCCGACGGGCCGATGCTCGATCAGCGGATCCATCCCATCGGGCACCCGACGCTGGGTCGGCTGGAGGTGTTCCTCGTCCCGATCGGCCCCGCGAAGGACCGGCCCGGGTTCCGCTACGAGGCGATCTTCACCTGACCGGGCACGATCGCCCGGCTCAAGAGCCCGGGGGGGGGTGCCCGTCGGGCGGTGACGGTGCTCAACGGAGGTTGTCATCATGGGCACGCCATATCTCGGCGAGATGCGTTGGTTCTCGTTTAGCTTCCCCCCGAAAGGCTGGGCGCTCGCCAACGGGCAGATCCTGGCGATCAGTCAGAATCAGGCGCTGTTCGCCCTGCTAGGCACGACGTACGGCGGCGATGGCCGGACGACCTTCGCCCTGCCCAACATGCAGGGGAACGTCGCGCTCCACTTCGGCGGCGCGTTCACCCAGGGCCAGAGGGGCGGCGAGCAGAGCCACACCCTGACCGTCGCCGAGATGGCGACCCACTCGCATGCGGCCAGAGCTGTCGGCTCGGCAGGCACGTCGGCCATCCCGGCGGGGGCCTACTGGGCCGGGAGCGCGATGGGCGACCTCATGTACACGACCGCCGCGCCGGGCCAGGCGATGATCGCCGGGACTCTCGGCAACGCCTTAGGGGGCCAGCCCCACTCGAACCAGCAGCCCTACCTCGTCCTCAACTTCTGCATCGCCCTGCTGGGCATCTTCCCCTCGAGGAATTGAGGCCAAGATCGGGCCGGCCGCCGGCCGGCGCGACGAAACCGAGACCGGCCGCAGAAAGGATGAACGATGGCACAACCTTATGTCGGTGAGATCCGCCTCGCGGGGTTCAACTTCGCCCCGGTGGGCTGGGCGTTCTGCAACGGGGCACGTCCTCGCGATCGATCAGAACTCCACCCTCTTCAACCTGATCGGCACGACCTACGGGGGCGACGGCCAGTCGACCTTCAGCCTGCCCGACCTGAGGGGCCGCGTCCCGGTCCACCAGGGCTCCGGCATGGTGATGGGCCAGCGGGCGGGGACGGAGTCGGTTTCGCTCAACTCCCAGCAGATCCCGACTCACAATCACTCCTCGACGCTCTGTTCGAGCGGGGCCGGCACGTCGGGAACGCCGTCGACCAACGCGATCTGGTCAGTGTCGACGCTGGGCAGTCTCTACAACAACGTCGCCCCATCTGTGGCCATGGGGGGGAATGCGATCGCGCAGATCGGCGGGAACCAGCCCCACGAGAATCGCCAGCCCTCGCTGGCGATCAACTACATCATCTCCCTCTTCGGGATCTTCCCCTCGCAGAGCTGACCGCGAACCCTACGGAGATCGTACGATGGCCGATCAATTCGTCGGCGAGATCCGCCCCGTCGGCTTCAACTTCGCTCCGGTCGGTTGGGCGTTTTGCAACGGCCAGCTCATGTCGATTTCCCAGAACACGGCGCTGTTCTCGCTGCTCGGCACGCAGTTCGGCGGCGACGGCAGGTCGACCTTCGCCCTGCCCAACCTCCAGGGCAACGTGGCGCTCGGCATGGGCGGGGGGCCCGGCCTGTCGTTCTACAACATGGGCGACACGGTCGGCGCGGCGGCGGTGACGCTCAGCGACGGGCAACTGCCGGCGCATAACCATCCGGTGCTCGCCGAAGGCGGGCGGACCAATGCCACGCTCAACACCCCCGTGGGCAACGCCTGGGGGAAGTCGGGGACGGGCGACACCCCGTATTCGACCGGGCCGCCCAACGTCACGATGTCGAGCAGCGCGACCGCCCCGGCCGGCGGCGGGGAACCGCACAACAACATGATGCCCTACGTGGCGATCAATTTCGTGATCGCGCTGCAGGGCATCTTCCCGGCCCGGAGCTGAGCTTGCGCCATGGGAGGCCCCGCGCAGGGTGTCGCCGCCGGACCCGTCCGGCGAGGTCATCCGATGCGACCTCGCGGGCGACTTCGCGGCCTGGATGGTCCGCGCCGGTGGCTCGATCGCGCTGACGACCTACCAGGCAGGCAAGGTCGTCCTTGTCGGCTGGGACGGCCGGCAGGTGACGGCCCTCCCGCGCAATTTCGACCGGGCGATGGGCCTGGCGGTCGCTGGCGGGCGGTTGCTCCTGGCGACCCGGCACGAGCTCTGGCTCCTGGCCGATTCGCCGGTCCTTGCCGCCGACTTCGACGAGGCCCACCCTGGCCGGTACGACGCCCTCTACCTGCCGCGCGCCACGTTCTATATCGGCGAGATCAACGCCCACGACGTCGACTTCGGCGCCGATGGCCCCTGGGTCGTCAACACGCGGTTCTCCTGCCTGGCCGCCCCGGGGTTGGACTGCAGCTTCTTGCCCCGCTGGCAGCCCCCGTTCATCACCCGGCTCCTGCCCGAGGACCGCTGCCACCTCAACGGCCTCTGCATGGAGGGGGGACGGCCGCGCTACGTCACCGCCCTCGGCCAGTCGGACGAGCCGGGCGGCTGGCGCGAGCGGCGGCTCGACGGCGGGATCGTCATTGACGTGCCGAGTGGCGAGACCGTCGCGCGCGGCCTCTGCATGCCCCATTCGCCCCGGCTTCACGACGGCGCCCTGTGGGTCCTCGCCTCGGGCACGGGGGAGCTGCTGCGGCTCGACCGGACGAATCACCGGGCGGAGGTCGTCTGCGGCCTCCCCGGGTTCGTCCGCGGCCTCGACTTCGTCGGCCCGTATGCCCTGATCGGCCTAGGGACGGTCCGCTCCAGGCATCTCTTCTCCGGACTCCCGGTGCAGGCGCGCCACGCCGACCTTATCTGCGGAGTCGCGGTGGTCGACACCCGGTCGGGCCAGGTCGTTGGCCGCATGGACTTCACGGAGGGATGCACGGAGATGTACGACGTCCGCTTCCTGCCGGGGGTCGCCAGGCCGATGATTCTCAACGGCGAGCGGCCGGAGACCCGGCATGCGGTGATCGCGCCCGACGGGGCGTACTGGATCCGCCCGACGGATCGGAGTTGACCGCAATGTTGGATTTCGGCAACACGCCCCGCTTTTCTGCGGCGCGTCCCGGGAAGTACTGGTATCAGGCCGGGCTGATCGTTTAGACTCCGCGCGGGTCGAGATAATCGCCATTGCATCGACGCATCTGGCGCCGGTCCCGGCGAAAGGGACTTTTTGCCTGTCGACGGGCCCTAGAATACGGAGCTCTCCCATGCGTCGGTCACCGAGGCGCCGCCGGATCGCGCGTCAGGGTCGATTTCCGCCCGGCTCTCGAAGTCGCCGAAAACCGGGTGCTGCTCTCGATCACGCCGCGGGGCCCGGCCGCGATCGTCGATACGACCACGACCGGCTCCGAGACCTCCCCCGCGGTGGCGACGGACGCGAACGGCGACTCGATCGTCGTCTGGGTCGACAACGGCCTGAACCTGGCCTCGACCAACTACGAGGCGGCCATCCGGGCCCAGCGCTACAGCCCGACCGGCAGCCAAGTCCACCAGAACGGGACGACGGCCGGAGCCGGGCAATTCACCGTCGAGGCCGCGGCCGACAGCGCGGACATCGAGCGCGAGAGTCCCTCAGTGGCGATGGACCCCAACGGCGATTTCGTCGTCGCGTGGAAGCTGGATAACACGACCGTCTCCGGCCACTACACGTACGAGATCCAGGCCCGCGTCTTCAACGCAGCCGGCGTGCCCCAGACCGGCGACATCACCGTCTCGGCCGACAACGGCAAGCTGCGGAGCCAGCCGTCGGTAACAATGGACAGCAGCGGCAACTGGGTGGTCGCCTGGGCCGACCAAGGCACGCGGACGGCAGGCAATGACATCTTCGCCGAGAAATACAGCCTGAGCGGCACACAGATCGCGCTCAATGGCTCAATGAATGCGCTCCAGGTCGACACGGGCGCCGGGGCGACCGGCAACCAGTTCTCGGCGTCGGTGTCGGCGGACCCGGCCGGGGCTTTCGTCGTTACCTGGACGACCTTCCTGTCGACCAACAACCTCGGCCAGGAAGTGTACGCGCAGCCGTTCAATTCCTCGGGCGTGTCGCAGCCGGGGAGCCTGATCCACGTCAACACCACGACCGCCGGAAATCAGGGCGAATCGCGGGTGGCGATGGCCACAGGCGGCGATTTCATCATCGCGTGGGCCAATGACGACCTCAGCAGCAACGCCAACCGCGGTAACATCGAGTACAAGCGATACAACGCCGACGGCTCGCTCCGGAATAACTCGGGCGACGTCGACCTCCAGGCCAACAAAGCGATCACCGGCGACAATCAGGCCCCCGGCGTCGCGATGGATGCCAGCGGCAACGCCACGATCTCCTGGAATACGATCAACGACAGCAACGGCAGCGACGAGGGTGTCTTCCTCCGCCAGTTCGACTCCCAGGGCAATCCGATCGAGGCTTCGGACATCCCGGTAGGCACGATCACCGGCATCAGCCAGGACTCGACGGGCGTCGCCGTCGATAGTCAGGGGGACGTCGCGGCCATCTATCGCCAGGATACGGCCAACAAGCTCGACATCTACGCTGAGTTCTTCCAAAACGTCGCGCCGCCCATCGCCAACGCCCAATCGGTGAACGTCCCGCACGACAGCGCGGGCACCGGGATTACGTTGACCGGCTCCGACCCGAACACCCCGCCGCACGGCCTGACCTACTCCATCGTGGCCAACCCAACCCACGGCACGCTCTCCGGGTTCAACGCCAGCACCGGCGCCGTGACCTACAAACCGAACGCCGGCTACTACGGCCCGGACAGCTTCACGTTCAAGGACAATAACGGGACCGCCGACAGCAATACCGCCTCGGTCTCGTTGACCGTCGCCGCCGCGACCCCGACGGCCAACGCCCGGTCGGTCTCCGTGGCGCACAACACCGCGACGGCCGTCACGCTGACTGGCACCGACGGTGACGACAACCCGGCCTTGTCGCTGACCTTCAACCACGGCAACCCCGCGCATGGGACGCTCAGCGGCACCGGCTCCAACCTCACTTACACCCCCAGCGCCGGCTTCCACGGCGCCGACAGCTTCACCTTCACGACATCCAACGGCCAGAACACGAGCAGCACCGCGACGGTGACGCTGAACGTGGCCGTGGGCACGCCGACGTCCAACGCGCAGTCGGCGAACGTCGCGCACGATAGCGCGGGCACCGCGATCACGCTAACGTCGACCGACGACGACACGCCGGCCCTGACGCAGACCTTCGCCTTCACGCAGCCGTCGCACGGGACGGTGACGGTCTCCGGCCCCGCCGGCTCGCCCACTGTCACCTACAAGCCGACCACCGGCTATCACGGTTCGGACAGCTTCACCTTCACCGACAGCAACGGGACGAACATCAGCGCCGCGGCCACGGTGACGCTGAACGTGGCCGTGGGCACGCCGATGGCCAACGCCCAGACGGTCTCGACCGCCGAGAACACGGCTCTCGGCATTGCCCTGACTAGCACAGATGACGACGCACCCCCGCTGACCTTGACCTACACGCTCGTCACCGGCCAGGGCCCGACCAAAGGGATGATCAGCAACTTCAACCCGAGCACCGGGACCCTCACCTACACGCCCAACGCGGGATTCCACGGCTCGGACACCTTCGAGTTCACCGTCGGCAACGGGACCAACGTCAGCAGCCCGGCCGTCGTGACGATCAATACCAGCGCGGTCGCCCAGGCCGGCATCACGGCGGTGTCGGCCGACTGGGGCACGAGCGGGACGATCGCGCTGCAGACCGCCGCGGACGGGCTCCGGCTGCTTCCCGCCGGGCGGAACACCGACCTCCCCTGGTACGGCATCAAGAAGCTCGAGATCACGCTCAGTCAGCCGGAGACGCTGTCCCCGAGCGACGTCAACGTGACGGGCATCAACGTCGCGAATTACGGTCCGGTGACGATCTCCGGCTCCGGGACGAATTACACGATTACGTTCGCCCAGGGGATCACGACCGCGGACCGAGTGACGGTGACGATCGGCAACGCGGGGATCGCGACGTTCACCCGGCGGCTCGACGTCCTTCCCGGCGACGTCAATGACGACGGCACGGTTAACGCGCAGGACTTGGTGCTCGTCCGCAACGACTTCACCGCGCTCGGCGCCGTCTATAACGTCTTCGACGACATCAACGGCGACGGGACCATCGACATCAACGACTACAACCTCGTGGGCCGCTTCGTCGGCAAGAAGCTGCCAGTGATGGTGCTGGTGTGATCCGCGAGAGGCCCGAAGGTTTCCCTCCCTCCCCGAGACAAGGCGACGACCATGGAAAGTCGATCGAGCGCATCTGACCCTTCCCGCCGCCGGGCCGCCCTGGCCCTGACGCTCGGGCTCGCCGCCGCGTCCTGGGCCGCTCCCCCGTGCCGGGCCGACGTGGTGATCGAGGCCCCGGCCATCGCGGCCGCGCCGGGCTCCAGCGGCTCGTTCGACGTGCTAATCACCAGCACGGGCGGGACCTTCGACGTCGCAAGCGACACGATCGAGCTCACCCTCACCGGGCCGGCCGGCGTGACGTTCACCGGCGTCCTGCCCCAGGCGAACCCACCGAACAGCTACATCTACGTGGTCTCGGCGACGACTATGGGCGGGATGTTCTCCTTCGACTCGTTCCCGACGAATCAGTTCGATGTGTTCGATACCGAGTTCGGCCCGCTCGGCCACCGGGTGATCAATTCCGGCGACGTCTTCGGCGTGGTGAACGTCTCGTATTCCGTCGACGCCGGCGCGACCCCTGGCGCCTCGGGCACCCTCGCGCTCGGTCCGGACACCTCGCTCTCGGACGTCACCGGCGCGAACATCCCTTTCACGGTGCAGAATGGGTCGTTCACCATCGCCGCCGTACCCGAGCCGACGTCGGTGGTCCTGCTCGCCCTCGGCGGCGTGGCCTTCACGCTCGTTCCGGCGCTGAAGCGGACCCGCGATCGCGCGTGCCGTCCCTGAATCTCCCCGGCGGGCGGGCAGCGTCGGCATAGTCGTAAAGGGCGACCGCGGCACGTTCTACGTCGCCGGATTCTCGGTCGGGACGGCGGTCGCGGCCGCCATGGGTATGGCCTTCACCGCGGCCGAAACGCCGACCGACCCGGCCCGATCTCTTGCGCGCTTCGATCCGCGATGCCGAAGTCGATCGATCCGAGGCCCCACCGGCCGACTACACCGCCGCGTTGGCCGCCACCCATCGTCGGCCCGCCCCTTGCACCGCCGACCCGCGATGTGCGCCGCCGGTTCCGGTCGCGGGATGCCAGTGGGCCGCGCGACCGCATGCCCGCGGTCCAATAGATGCCGGACCGTCGCCGGGCGGCCGCGAGGCGTTCGCGGGCCCCGCGGGCCGTTTATTCGTCGTCCCCGTCGATCGGGTAAGGCGCGAGGCCGTTCGATGCGCCCCACGCCTTCAGCGCGAGGCGGACGATCGTGGCCTTCGGCAGATGGGTCTTCTTATTCGCCATCGTGAGCCAGTCGCGCTCCTCGGCCGGGCCCTGGAGGTGGATGACGGACACACGGCCGGCCGTCGATGCGGCGGGCGCGGGCAGCTTCCTTTTCTCTGCCATGTTCGGGCCCCGGCGGGCTGCCAACCCGGTGCGGGCAGGCCATACCTCATAACTATAACTCGCCTGAATCAGGAATCAATCCTCAATACTTCTATTGAGTAGCCTTGACTAATTGACTACATAAGACTACTATTGAGTAGTCAAGGGCGACGGGCCCGAGACGAAGGCAATGGGGCCGCCAGTGCTGGAACACTGACGACCCCGGTGGAAACCCTGAGTGACCAGGAGTGCCCGATGTCGATCGTATCCGCCCGCCACGCCGCCGCCAAGTTCTCGGCCCTCGCCCCGACTCGCCGCGAGCGCCGACCGTTCGGCGAGGGCATCCTCGAGGCGTCCCAGGCCCCGGCCGACCCCTGGGACGTCGAGGCCGACCCCGCCGACTGGCCGGCCGACACGGACGCGGACGTCTGGTCGACCACGGAGCCGGACCGCGACCCCAATGCGTGTTGGTGCTGGTCCGACCCCGAGCACGTCAAGGCGGGGACGTACTGCCCGGCGTGCCTGGCCGAGAAGGCGGCCGCCGAGGCCCCTGCCGCGCCCGTGGCGGGGTCGGCGAAGCCCGCCACCACGCCCAAGGCATCGCACGCCCCCAAGGCCCGCCCGGGCCGCCGTGGGCCTGCGGCCGAAGACGTCGCGTTCGAGATGGGCCGCTCCGCCGCCCTGGAGGCCCGCCACGGCGACGTCGCCCCCGTGGGCCGCCTGACGGACGCCGAGCGGGCGGCGTGGCAGGCCGGCCTGGCCGCGGGCCTGGCCGAGGTCGGGCGGGCCGAGGATCTCGCCGCGGCCGAGCTGCAGGCCCGGTGGGAAGGGCTGGTTGGCGGCGACCACCAGGCGCACGAGCACGGCGATTACGTCGACGCCCGCCGGGCCCTCCCGGACGAGCTCCGCGACTGACGGTCGCCGTTGTCCGGCCGGGGCGCTCCCCGCGCCCCCGGCTTTCCGTTCCCATCCCGACCATCCTTCCGCTGACGATGCCCACATGCCCATCGCAAAGACCCTGCCCGCCCGGCCTCCTGGCGCGAGCCCGGTTGACGTGACCCGCTGCGCGGGAGACGATCGAGCCGTAATCGGCCGCCGGCGCTCTCACGCCGGGGCTCTCGGAGGATGCTCGAGGGAGGCACGAACCGTGACCCATGAGTCGCATCCCCACCGGACGATCCGCGATGCCGTGATGGAGACGTTTGACCCTGCCGAGGCGGTCGCCTACAGCGCGGTCTACGAGGCCGTCAGGGGCCTCCGGCCGTTCCGTGCCACTTCCGTCCTGATGGCCGTGTTGGCGGACGTCATGAGGATTGCCGAGGACGACGCGGGCCGGTTGCCGCCTCACGAGCCCGAACCGATCAGACGCGATGGCTAAGGCACTGTTCCGCCATGACGCCATCGTCGCCCCGGTGTCCTCGGCCGGGGCGTCTTCGTGTCGGGCGCGGGCCGACCGCCGGCCACGAGCGTAGCCGGCCAGGCCGACAGCGCCGAGGCCGCAGAGTGCCAGCGAGGAGGGCTCGGGCACGGGATTCAGCTCGAAAATCCCGCCGGAGGCCGGGTTGTACTCGTTGTCGAAGTTGGGCCCGAAGTCGGCGATCAGGAGACGGCCGACCGGGTCCGAGATGATATCGGTGACGCCCGTGAGTGACGTGATCGAGGGGGTCACTTCGCCGGTCGTGGGGTCGACCATCACGACCTCGAGCCGTCCGTGCCCGCCTGCCAGTACGAGCCCTGCCCGAAGCCCGAACGGCTCGACGACCCGCCGGTCGTCGTCAGCCAGCCGCCGGACGGACCGCCGACGACGAACTGACCGAGCGGGCCGCCGGGCGCTGGGCACCGGGCTGGCTCGACGCATCCGATCGGATGCGAGGGACCGAGTCCCGAGTCGGGACGGGGGTCGACATGGGGTCCGTGCTACCGCTGGCCGCCGGCCTGGTCCTAGTCGCGGACTGGCTCTCTAAGGCGGTCGTCGCCCGGCACCTCGCCGTGGGTCGGTCGATCCGCCTCGGGTCATGGCTCCGGATCCGCCATGTGGCGGTCGCGAGACGGGGTCGACGGCCCCGGAGCAGGCTGGCGGCGTTGCTCCTCCTGTGGGGTGCGGCGCTCGGCGTCATCATCCTGGTCATCCGGCGCGGAGACCTCTTCCAACCGCCGGCGGCGCAGGCGGGGCTCGGGGCGGCGGTCGGCGGCGCCGCCAGCAACCTGTTCGATCGACTCCGACACGCGGCGGTGATCGACTTCCTGGACGTCGGCCGGTGGCCGGTCTTGAATATCGCGGATGTCGCTATCACCTTAGAGCGGTTCACGTTTGACCGTAGCGGTATCCGCACGAGCGGAACCAGCCGAGGATATCGCGATCTGTGACCGTCCGCAGCCCGTCGCCGATCGCCTCGATCAGCTCGGGGATCGTCCGCCGGGCGGCCGAGCGGAGGTACTCCTTCAGCTTCGAGAACATCTTCTCGATCGGGTTGAGGTCCGGGCTGTACGCCGGCAGGTAGCGCACCCCCGCCCCGACGGCGGCCAGGGCCGCGGCCACCTCGGCCCGCTTGTGGCTGGAGAGGTTGTCCATCACCACCACGTCGCCGGGGCGCAGGGCCGGGGCGAGGACCCGCTCGACGTAGGTCTCGAAGGCCATCGCGTCGACGGCGCCGTCCAGGACCAGGCAGCCGCCGACGCCGCCGAGCCGCACGGCCGCGGCGAGCGTCATCACCTTCCAGTGGCCGTGCGGCACCGGGCCGTCGACCCGCCGGCCCCGCGGTGCCCGGCCGTAGCGGCGGGTCATCGCGGTCGTGGTGCCGCTCTCGTCGACGAAGACCAGCCGCGCCGGGTCGACCCCGGCGAACTCGGCGCCACCAGGCCCGGCGCCGCGGCCTTCAGCTCGGGCCGGTCCTGCTCGGCGGCCCTCAGCGACTTTTTTTCCGCGTGATGCCCAGCCGCCGCAGCGCCCGGTCGGTCGCCGAGGTGCTGCAGGCGACGCCGGCGGCCTCGGCCAGCTCCACGAGCGTAGCCCCGGGGTCGGCCTCGACCGCCCGGCGGAGTCGCTCGGCCGACTCGGCGTCGAAGGCCGGCGGCTGGCCGCCGCCGCGGGCCCTCGGCGCGATCGATCCGGTCTCGCGGCGCCGCTGGAGCAGGCGGCGGATCCAGCTCTGGCTGACCGAGAACCGCTCGGCGACCTCGGCCCGGGTGTCGACGCCCTCATCGCACGCCGCGACGACCCTCTCCCTCAGGTCCATCGAATAGGTGCCCATCCTCCGTGCCCTCCTCGGGTAGAGGATCGGGCAAACATCCGCTACGTTCAAGGGAGAACCGCTCTAGGTGCGGCGTTGGGCCTCTGCTTCATCCGCTAGTCCGGCGTTCGCTTGGTCGGGGGAGATGTGAACGGCGGCGAGAATGGGCGACACCTGGGCGGGTGTAGGAGCGTCGCCCATCACGAAGAGGCCTTGAGGCGAAGAATCAGAGCCGAACGGCCTTTGTGATATCGCCAGCCCGATGAGGCAGGCCGCCCGAGGGTCGCCCAATTGGTCTGCCCTTCGCGCCGCGTGAGGGCGAACCGACGGCGGGCGCTCGGCCTCGCCCGGCGCCGGAGTTCGGGTTCGCTCGGCGCGGGGGCTCGGGTTCGGTCGGCGGATCGACCTGCCGACCCACGCCCTCCCTGCGCCCAAACTGACGCACGACCGCGGCCGGCGCATGCGTGCTGTTTTGTTCGAGTGTGACAGGTCCTGTTCGATTAGGTTCTATTTCGTTGCGTGACGCTCCTCTGGGCACGACAATGAGCCGACACTTCGGGCCGATGCGCGGGCCTCTCGTGTCCGGTCGCAGAGGACCGATCCCCCCTTCAAGCGAGGCAGCCCATGATCTGCACCACGAGATCGCGCCGTCGCGGCTGCGCCGGCACCGTTCGCCCCCGGCTCGCCCTCCGGGCCCCGGAAGCGCTCGAGCCCCGCCTTCTGATGGCCGTCATTACCGTGAACAGCGACGCCGACATCCTCAGCCCGCCCGCCGGCACGGTCACCCTCCGCTCGGCGATCCAGGCCGCCAACGCGTCACCAGGGGCCGACACGATCGTCATTCCTACCGCCGGCAACTACCGGATCACCACGTTCAGCACCCTCCAGGATAATTCGGCCGGCGAGCTGGACATCGCCGACAACGGCAACCTGACGATCCAGAACACCAGCGGCGGCGACGTCGCCATCGTCGGCAACGGGTCGAACCGGGTCCTGGGCATCGATCCCTTGGCGACGGCCGCCCCGTTCACGGTCACGCTCGTCGGCCTCGACATCACGGGAGGCATGACGTTCGGCAATGGCGGTGGTATCGTCGCGGGCGGAGGGTCCAGCCTGGTGCTGTCGGGGTGCATTGTCAGCGGCAACCTCGCCGGCAACGGCGGGGGAATCGGCATCCTGTCGAACGCCAGCGGCACGCAGACGCTGAACAACACGCAGGTCATTCGGAACCTCGCCACGCAGACGGGAGGTGGCATCTTCGACAACGGCACCGGGACCATGACGATCGGCTCTCAGTCGGTGATCGCCAACAACACGGCGGCGGCTGCCTCGGGCGGCGGGGGTGTGGCGGTTAACGGCCCCAGCCTCGCCGTGTCCGGTGCGAGGATCAGCGGCAACCGGGCGCTCGGCGGGCCCGGCGGGGGGATCGCGCAGGGCGGCAACAAGTCGGTCGTCATCTCGGGAAGCATCATCGAGGACAACTCCTCCAGCACGGTCGGCGGCGGCTATGCCGACGTCGGCGGCACCGCGACGCTGACGGCGACCAACAGCTTCTTGCTCGACAACTCCGCGACCACTAGCGGCGGGGGGATCTCCGCGGGGGGCACGCTCACGCGGCTGGTCAATACGACGCTGGCCGGCAACTCGAGCATGAAGGGCGGCGGCGCCGATTTCCCCAGCGGCACGGCCGCTCTGGTGGACTCCACGGTCTCCGACAACATGTCCAGCGGCGGTGGCGGCGGCCTGTCGTCCGACGGCACTACCCAGCTCAATTTGACCGGCTGCACGATCCGGGGCAATCTCACGGGGGGTGGCGGCGGCGGGGTCTTCGCGAGCATCACCGGCGGCGGCGTCTCCGTCAACAACTGCCTCTTTGTCGGCAACGCCGCCCTCGGCGTCGGCGGCGGGCTGTTCGAGGAAAGTGGCGGCGCCTTGAACATCGACCATTCCCAGTTCACGGGCAACAGGGCGAGCGTCGGTGCAGGCCTCGAGCTCCTCCCCAGCAGCTTCGATATCGAGGACACCACCGTCGACCACAACACGTCGAGCGGCCGCGCCGCGGGCGTCTTCGTCAATGTCGGGGCCTCGAGCGATACCTTCCGCAACGACACGATCGTCGACAACTCTGCGAACGGTTCCGCGCCAGGCGGCGAAGGCGGTGGCATCGACTTCTTCAGGGGGGCCGCAACTGTGGCGATCATCGATTGCACGGTCGCCGGCAACTCGACCGCCGCGAACGGTGGTGGCGGCATCATCATGCTCGCCGGCACGAACACGGTGAACATCTCGGGACACGATCATCGCCAACAACACGACGGCCGGCGCCCCGTCCGACTTCATCTACACCGCCGGCACGCTCAACGACCTCGGCGGCAACCTGCTCGGCAACCCGGCCGGCGACGGCGGCAAGTTCGGCGCGGGCACGATCGTCGGCGACCCGAAGCTCGGCCCGCTCGTCGACAACGGCGGCCAGGTGCGCCGGCGCGCCCGTCGACCAGCCAGATTCATCCCGACCCAGGCCTTGCTCCCCGGCAGCCCCGCCTTCGGCAAGGGCGTCGCCGCCGGCGGGCCGACGACCGACGAGCGCGGCTTCGGCCGGCCGCCAAGCCCTCGATCGGCGCCTACGAGCCGCAGTACGCCACCAACGCCACGGCCAACCAGGTCTTCGTCGAGAACCTCTTCGAGGTCCTCCTCAACCGCGTCGCCGACGCCGGCAGCCTCGCCAACGCCGTCAACTACCTCAACGGCGGGGGCGCCGGGGTCACCCTCGTCCAGATCCTCCAGGGCTCGGCCGAGTTCCGCGGCATCGAGGCCACTCAGGTCTTCCGACGCTACCTCGACCGTGCCCCGTCGCCGGCCGAGCAGGGCAACGTGGCCAACTACCTCGCCGCGGCAACGCCCGAGCAGCTCGCCGCCTTCCTCGTCGAGCAGCCCGAGTTCTTCGACGACTACGGCAACAGCACCGACGTCTTCGTCGAGGCTCTCTACGGCGACATCCTCGACCGCGCCGCCATCCGCATCCGAACGTGCCGGCTGGGACCAGCTCATCACCAACAACGGGACCCGGGCGGGCGTGGCGGGGATCTTCCTCGGCCTGACCGCCTACCTCGACCTGCTCATCGACTGCCGACTACCCCGCCTACGTCGGTCGGCTACCTTCGCTCGCCGAGCAGACCAACCTGGCCAAGATGTGGCCCGGCTTCAACAGCCTCCAGATCCAGGCCCTCCTGCTTGGCTACGGCGAGGCCTTCGCCCGGAGGACCTGATGCCAATGCGGCGCGACGACGCGTGGCGGTCCGGGATTGAAACTCGGCCGGCACGCCAAGGAGGCCCGCTGGCCCTCGCCCGACCCCGGCCGAACGCGCCAGGGCTCCTCGACCCGAGGCCCCGCACCCCCGCACACCATGGGCGATGGGGATGGGAAGGGTCCGTGGCTCGCCGCGTGCGCGCCCGCCCGATCGCACGCCGGACACGCCGTAGCCGCCCCCCAGGATGGTCCACGGGCGCAAGGACGGGGAGGGCACTACGGCGCCCGGTCGAGCGCACGACGGCGCGGGCCCGGTGCTTGCGCAAGAATGAACAGCTACAGGCCGGGGGTCTTTCCGACCCGGGAGGCCGTTCCCGATGATGTCCCGCCGGTAGTGGGAAGTGGTGGCGGCTCGGGAGTGCGATCTCACCCTATCCGGCGACCGCCTGTTGAGCAAGCGGCTGATCGCGCTCGCGCTCGTCCAGGGCCGCCTTGAGCATCCAGAGATGCTTGTAGCCCATGATCCGGCGGAACCCCTTCGAGGCCGCGTCGAAGGCCGCCGCCGTCCAACGCAAGGCCATCGCGCCGCTCTGCCAGTTCTTCACCCGACGCACCCGATCACGAGCCGCCGAGTGCCCGTTGTCGATCAGGTTCGTCGTCCCCAGGCAACGACGCAGCTCGCTGGGCAGCCCCAGACGGTTGATCGTGAACAGCTCCTCCAGCCCTTCTCGCAGCGAGGCCGCCGCCCCGGGCCACTCCCGCTCCAGCCAGGACGCGTACTGCTCGATCTTGGCCATCCCCTCCTTCGCGTCGAGCTTGAACGCCGCCCTGAGCGTCGCCTTGGCCTGCTCGTGCTGGTCCTTGGGCAGGTGCCACGTCACGTTGCGCAGCTTGTGGTTGCGGCAGCGCTGCACCGGTTGTCGGCCCCGAAGACCGCGTCGATCGCCGTCCGCAACGCCTTCGAGCCGTCGATCACGAACAGCCGCCGCCGCGCCGGATCGAGGCCGCGGCGACCAGGTCCTCCAGCAGGGCCTTGGCCACCTCGGCGTTCTCGGTGGCCCCTTCGCGCAGGCCCAGGACGTGCTTGTTCCCCTCGGCATCGACGCCCACGGCGCAGATCACGTGGTACGCGCCGAGCTGGAGGCCGTCGATCCAGACGGCCAGGATATCGAGGCCCTTGAGGTCGCGCTCGGCCAGCTCCTTCAGGAGCCGTTCGCCGGCCTCGATCGTCTCGCGCGAGACCTGGCTCTTGGAGACGCCGACGGTCTCGGCCATCTCGGGCAGGACGCCCTCGTAGCGTCGGGTCGAGACGCCGTCGATGAGGATCTCGAGCATCCGATCGGCGAGGCGGCCGTCCTTGCGCATGGCCTCGTAGGCGGGGATCTCGACCTCGCCGGGCTCCCCGGCTGCGGGGCTCTTCTTGCGGAGCCTGGGCTTGTCGACGCGGAGTTGCCGCTCCTTGAGCGCGACCCGGCCGGTCTGCGAGCCGTGGTAGGCGATGTCGCGGTCGGCCTTCTTGCCCTGCTGCTTGGGGCCGGCGACGGCGGCGGCGCTCATGAGCAGGACGGCCTCGATGGTGGCCCGGCCCATGACGTCGATCAGGTCGTCGACGGCGGACTCGCGCGTTCTCGATCAGGTCGAGCATGGGCAGGAGGAGTTGGCCGTCCTTGGCGAGGAGTGCGGCGAGCTTGGCGGGATCGAGCGGGGACGTCCTGTCGGGTGGTCGACGACCTGGTAGCGTTGGGTCATCGGTGGTGGCTCCTGTGCGAGGGTTTGACAACCCGATGATACGTCATCATCGAGCGGGAGCCGCCACCGATTTCTTTTCAACCTTCCACTACGGCCGGGACATCATCCCTTGCGGTCCTGGTCGTGTCACGGCCCGCCGCCCGATCAGCCGAGGATCGGGGCCACCTGGAGGCCTCGAGGGCGGGCGATGCCGCGATCGGGTCCGCGATCGACCCGGCCGAGCGGTTCGCCGCCCTGATCCGCGGTCGAGACGCGGGAGGGCTGGCCGACCGGCTCTCCGCAGCCGGCGGCTCCTCGGCCGCCGGGCTGAGGTCCTTCGCCCGGACATTACGGCGGGATGAGGCGGCGGTGCGGGCCGGGTTGACCGTCGAGTGGAGTAACGGCCAGGTCGAGGGTTTTGTGAACCGGCTGAAGGTCGTGAAGCGGGTGATGTATGGTCGGGCCCGCTTCGACCTGCTGAGGGCTCGCGTCTTGCAAGCGGGCCGAAACCCGGCGAGGGGCACGTCCGCCGACACGAGGACGAGGCTCGGCCGTCACGCAAGTTGCGGGAGAGCCACTTTCCCCCGCCGTTCACAATCATGCCGTGAGGACCGGGGGCGATGGACCGTGACGCGACCGGCAACTCTTGGGCGCAATAGGCCCTACGCCGGGCGGTCGTCCGAGCTCGACCTGTCGGCCGGCGGATGAGGAGGCGGTGGCATGGCCGGAGCCTGCCACCAAGCGCGAAGGGATACGCGCCGGCCGCAGGCGGGATCTCCGGCCAGGCGACGACCGCCGCGCGGCGGTCATGACATCGTAGTAGTGACTCGACGCCTCGCAGATGTGGCGAGGCGATGGGCCTGTCGGTCTGGTGCACCGACCAGGCCGGGCCGTTCCAGACCATGCCCTACGCCGGCCAGTCGTGGCGGCCCGAGGGCGAGCCGGCGCGGCAGCCGCACGAGTACCTCCGCGACGGCACGGCCAAGGTCCTGACGCTGTTCCACCCGGCCGACGGCCACGTCCGGCTCGAGGGCGTGACGACCTGCCCCAACGCGGTCCTGCACCCCTGGCTCAAGCGGGAGCTGACCGCGGTCCTGGCCGCGATGCCCGACCCGCCCGCCGAGCCGCGCCGCCGGGGTGGCGTGCGGCCTGGGAGCGCTGGCAGGACGGCCTGACGATCAAGCCGACGCTGCTGCGCGAGTTGCCGCCGTTGCGGATGCTGCTGGTGCTGGACAACCTGGCCGGGCACAAGACGCCGGAGTTCGTCTGCTGGCTGTTCGCGCACGGGATCATGCCGCTGTACACGCCGGTGGGCGGGTCGTGGCTGAACATGGCCGAGAGCATCCAGCGGATCCTCAAGCGGCGGGCGCTGGACGGCCAGCACCCGACCGACACGGCCCAGATCATCGCCTGGTTCGAGGCGGTGGCGCGGCACTGGAACGCGGCGCCGACGCCGTTCGTGTGGGGCGGGAAGCGGGCGGCCCGGCGGCGGCGGCAACGGGAGCGTCGCCATCGCGTCGGCGGCTCGGGGGCCTGCACCCGCGACCCGGTCCCGCGACGCGCCGACTTATGGCCACACGCAAGCCAAGTGACCCACTACCGTTTCCTATTGAGTCGAGCGGTCTTCTCCGTGTGGGGCGGGCCTCCGTGCCCGTCCGCCTCGGCCTGCTGGGCGGGCACCGAGGCCCGCCCCACCCAGTACTCTCCCCTTCCGCCGCAGGCAAAGAGAAGCCGCTCTAATCCCCGAGAAGCGTATGAGAGGACCCAGGGAGGACGCCCTGCGCCTGGCTGGCCTCCGGATCCCCGGGGCACTCAACTAGGACCTCGTTCCAGAGCCGGATCGCCTCGGCGACATCGCCACGGCTCTCGGCCAGGGCCGCCAACTTGCGGCGGGTCAGATGACCGTGGACACCTGGCATGACGATCGAGAATGTGTCTCTCCGGCTATGCGTCAGGACTCGACGCCAGCATGCCTCCGCCCCATCCAGGTCGCCCCGATCGCGGCGCAGGATGCCCTCGCTGTACAGGAGCCCAGCATCGTCCGGCGCCAGCGAGCGGCCCGTGACGAGCGCCGCTAGGGCCGAGTCAGGTTCGCCTAGCATCAGGTGGGCCTGGGCGAGCAAGGCGTACACCTTGCGGATTAGCGCATCGTGCGGTGACGACGCCGTCAGACTCGCGCGGAGGTAGCCGAGCACTGTCTTCGGATCGTTCCGATAGATTGCTGCCCAGCCGATGTTGAACAGGACGAGCGGATTCCCTGGCTTCTCGCGAAGTTCGGCCTTGAGGATGCGCAGATTGCGCTCGAGCTTGTAATCGCAGCGTCCTGCGTCGAGGTAACCGAGGTGCGCGATTTCGATCTCGGTCCAGCGTACGGGAATGCCCGCGGCCGCGATCGCCGGGAGTATCTGCTCGTGCACTCGGTAGGTCCAGCGGACATCGTCGCGAATTGGGAAGAGACGGATATGGTCGGCCACGGATCCCGCCGACTGCCCACTGCGGCCGGCCGATAACTGCTTCATGACGTAAGCATGTGGTTCGAAGTCGTTGAGGCGGTCAAATAGGTCGCGTAGTCGATCGCGGTTAGTAGCGTCTATCCGGTCATCGGCGTCGAGCCAGAAGGCATAGCGGCCTGTGGCGTGATCCAGTGCCACATTACGCGCCGCAGCGAAGTCATCAACCCACGTAAAGGGAACGACTGTCGCGCCAGCGACCGGGCGATCTCCACCGTCTCGTCGGTCGAGCCGGTATCGACGATGACGACCTCGTCGCAGAGCCCCTCAGCAGACGAGACGCAGGCGGGAAGATTGTCCATCTCGTCGCGGACAATCATCGTCAGACTGACCCGCGGCGACGTGCTTGGCTTGCGGCAGTCCGAACATGTCCGCGCCGTGATCGGCCAACGCTCGACGGGTATTGCCGTGGGTGTCGGGTAAGGCGGCCGCTCGCTTGAACCGGGCGATTTCTCGAGCGTGGCGGCAGACGCAGACTCGTGGTAGATGAACAACTCGCGGATCACTGCGAGTGACAGTCCCCGGCCGATGACCTGTTCGACAAGGTCATCGGCAGAGCGCATCGGGTTATCCGCGACCGATTCGTAGACGCGCCGGCGAAGGAGAAGACACGATGGGGAAAGGCGATCGGTCGTGATCCACTGGCGACGATGCTGCTCCCTCCAGCGGTCCGAGAATTCACGGATCGCGGCTGGATCGAACCCTTCGATATCCCCCGCCCGCTGCGGCGGGGCGGCGTCATTAAGCATCGGGCCGACCATCCCGATCGTCGTGTCCCACTCAGCCAGCCCCGCGAGGCTACCGAGCCAGCCCTCGGAGACGACAATGCCGTCGTCGATTAGGACTAGGTAGTCGCCACAGGCGACCGCGAGTCCGGGAGCATGACGGAAAGACGACGTGTCTCCGTCTGGGTCGACGATCTCGACATGGATTGGGGCCGCGTCGCCGACGCCGGCCAGATACGCGCCGATGTGCCGCTTATCGGTGACGGCTATCAGCTCCCACGGTCGTCGCGTATACCGCAGGAGCGCATCGATGCACCGTCGCGTGCGCGGCAAGGAGCCAGAACATGCGACAATCACTGAAACCAGGCCGCCCACATTCTGAGGTGCCTCACCCATCGGTCGACCTCCGTGTCCGTACGTGGCAGTCTCACTTTCGTGTAACAGACTACAAACGAGGGGCTTCGACCTCAACTCCGACTTGCATGAAATGCAGCGGACGACGAGACGCAAGGGGTTGGTCCTCGAGGAGGTGTCCTACGTATGGGGCGTGCCCGGGTCCCTCCGCGTCGACGACAGGTCAGAGTTCACCTGCCGAGCGCCGGACCTCCGGGCGCACCTCCGCTGGGCGACGCCGGATTTCAGCCGGCCGGGCAAGCCGACGGACAACGCGTACGTCGAGTTATTCAACGGGCACCTCCGCGAGGAGCGCCCCAGCCAGCATTACCTTACGAGCGTCGACGACGCGCGGGGTACGGCGGAGTCCGTGGCGGGTCGATTACAATAAGCGGCTCCCCACGGCGCCGTGGGGAGCCCGGCCCCCGGGGAGTTCACGGCATATAAGTCCAGGGATGAGTTACCCTGTCCGGCCAAGAAGCTAGCCTCGTGCCGGTCCAGCATCGGGGGAACAGAGCGGACCACACTAACTATCGCCCGTCAGTTTGGTTTCCAACCGAGCGAGCGGCGTGTCGGCGACCAACGCCGTGAGCAAGCCCGCGGCGACGGCGACCAGGACGTGCGCGACGAAGCGCGCCGTTGGTGACCACGGTAGCGGCGACGTCGAGCCGGAATGCGGGAGCGCCGACGCGCAAACGATCTCGTAGAGCGCCGCGCCCAGGGCACCGCCCAGGGCACCGCCGAGCGCCGCGCCGGCAGTACGAGCCGACCCCCCAGCGCGCCCCAACCCGTAGCCGACGCCCGCCGCTAGGCCCGCGGTCGACCAGCACCCGACGTGGACCATGAGCGGGATCGTGAGGTCGCGGGATAGCTCGGCCTGGGACGCGTCTTCGGCCCGGAAATAGACCGGAAGCAGCACTAGCGCGGCCCCGAACGAGAGGACGGCCCCGAGCACCCCACCCGTCGCCGCGCCGCGGACGGCCCGCCGGGTCGATCGCCGAGTCAGACCCCCCGCGGTCCCGAGTCCGATGCCCAGGAAAAGCCCGAAAATCGTGTACGCCAACGCGGCGTTCTTCGCGTCGGCGGCCGCGCGGTCTTCGAAGGTCGCGCGTTCAATCGCCTGGCCCATGACGTTGTGAATATGCATGGGTGGCCGGAACGCCTTGGCCGTGAGCTCGCCCACCGACCAGGCGAGGACTCCGGCCAGAAGCCCGGCGACCGCCGCGAGGCGCAGCTCCCGGCCCTGGCCGGCCGGCGCGGCCGGACCGACGGCTGCCGCGGCCCTTTGCATCGACTTCATCGGCGGAAGCTCCGAGATCCAACGCGATGGCCTCACACCGCGACAACGGCCCGATCGGCCCGCCCTGACGGGAGGGTCGACCGGACCGTCAGGGGGAAGCGTTCAATACTGGTCGGAGCCGACGATCTCGCCGCCGTTGCGGGTGCCCAGCTGCATCCAGATCGGTCGGCTGATCGGTGCTCTTGATGAACTTCACGCTCCCGTCGCAGAACAGCGTGTTCGCGCCGCCCGCGTGGTTGCTCGCCGCGCCGATCGACCAGGCGCCGTTGGGCCACGCCTCGTTGCCCGAGCCGGTCTGGCAGCCGCCGACCCGGTAGGTGGTGTCGCTCGGCGTCTGGATCGTGTTGAACGACGCGAACCCCATGGCGCCGAGCGACCACCGCCAGCCCTTGTAGTCGGTGATGTTGGCCGACGAGCTGTTCGGCTCGGCCTGGAACTTCGCGGCGCACCCCTGCAGGGCGGTCGTGATGTTCGTCAGGTTGGTCAGCCCGTTCGTCGCCCAGGTGTTGCTCGCACCGTCGCTCATCTCGATGTTGCCGACGTAATGGCTGCCGCTGCCGCCGCGGCCGTCGCCGACGAGCCACTCGGCGTAGGCGACCGTCTGCGAGGTGCCGTCGGTCGCGTCGCGGACGCCGTAGGCGACGCCCCAGCCGAACATGCCGACGCAGCCCAGTATGCCCTGGTAGTTGAACTGATCGTTGTTCGCCCCCCAGTTGTAGTTGCCGCCCGTGGTGTCGGTGCCCATCGAAGCGGCGTAGTTGTTCGTGCAGCCGCCGATCGACACGTCGCCGCCGCGGCCGCCGGAGTTCGGGTCGGACGGGCAGAGGAAGACGTTGAGGATCGCGTTGGCGCCGGTCAGGTTCACGTTCGACGGGGGCCCGGGGAACGGGCCCCAGGTGAAGTTGATCGCTGTTGTAGATCGCCGTCTGCTCGAGGTAGCCGAGCATCGCGCCCTGCGCGCTCCAGGAGTTCCAGTTGGCGTAGCTGCGCCGGGGCTCTGGAGATTGACCGAGATCCCGCAGGGGAAGGTGTCGTTGGTCGAGTGGTAGTTGTGCAGCCCGAGGCCGATCTGCTTCAGGTTGTTCGTGCACTGGGCGCGGCGGGCCGCCTCGCGCGCGGCCTGGACGGCCGGCAGCAGCAGCGCGATCAGGACGGCGATGATGGCGATGACCACCAGCAGCTCGATCAGCGTGAAACCGCGACGATTCCGCGTTCCGGGTCGCATTCGGGTCTCCTTCGTACGGACGATGGGATGGGGGGAAAACTCTGGACCGTTCCGGCCGGCTTCGAGGGCAGCCACCGGGTGGTTGGTGTCGGCGACGGCGTGAGGGACGGATGACGCACGCCGCGTGCGCGCGATGCGCTCAGCGCTCGGGCGCCTTTCCTTTCGGGTCGTTGGCGTGCTTCGCGGCCATGTCCTTCTGCATGTTCTTCAGCATGTCCTCCGTCTTCTTCTGCACCTCCGCGGGGATGGCGGCCTGCGACCCCTCGGTGGGCCCGCCGCAGCCGGGGCTCACCGTCGCGGCGCCGATCATCAGGGCCAGCGAGAGGCCCAGCACTGCGGTCCTACGGTCGAACTTCATGGATCGGTCCTTCTCGAGGAAACGATGACGGGATGGGACGAAGTCGTCTGGGCCGCCGGCTTCGGCGCCGGTCCGGCGAAGCCCCGGAGCGGCCGGGGCGCCGGGTCGCCCTCGCGGAGCAGGTAGCCCGCGCCGGCGGAGAGGGGGCCGTGGTGATCGACCCGGCCCGACGGCCAGGCCACCTCGACCGACTCGACGGCCGGGGCGCCGCCGAGCCCGAAATGGAGCCGCGAGTCGGAGGCCGACTGGAAGCTGCCCCCGCCGACCCGCCAGGCCGTCTGACGACGGCCCCCGGCGGTCACGGTCACGCGGGCGCCGATCGCGTCGCGATGCCCCGCGGTCGCCTCGAGCCCGAGCGTCAGCCAGGCCCCCCCGTTCGTCCGGTTGTGGAAGTAGGCCAGCGGGACGTCGTGCGAGAGGATCAGCAGGTCGACCCGGCCGTCGTTGTCGAGGTCGCCGGCGGCCAGGCCCCGGGCCACACGCGGCACCTGCCACGGCGCGCCGGCGCCGGCGGTCGCGTCGACCATCCGACCTCCGCCGACGCCCAGCAGGAGCTGCGCCGGCATCTGGTACGGCAGGGCCGGGCGGAAGTCGTCGACGTGCCCGTTGGCCGTCGCCAGGTCGAGCCGGCCGTCGTTGTTCACGTCGACCAGGGCCACGCCGAACCCGAGGCGGTGCTTCGTCGGGCCGGCGACGCCGAAGGCGGAGGTCGCGTCGGTGAAGATGCCGCCGCCCCGGTTCTGGTAGAGCGTCGTGTACTCGTTGTAGAAGTTGGTCACGGCCAGGTCGGGACGCCCGTCGCCGTCGACGTCGCCGCAGGCGATCCCCATGCTCGCCTGGTATGTCCCGTCGCCGCTGCTGGCCACGCCCGCCGGCCCGCCGACTTCCTCGAACCGCATGCCGCCCCTGTTGAGGAACAGGAAATTGGCCGACTGGTCGTTGGCCACGTAGATGTCGAGCTTGCCGTCGCCGTCGAGGTCGACGATCAGGACGCCGAGCCCCCGCCCGTCCTTGTCGACGATGCCGGCCGCCTCCGTCACGTCAACGAACCGCCCGCCGTCGTTGCGGAACAGGTGGTCGGGCCGCGGGGGGACATACTGGGGGGCGCAGTAGCTGTATCGCTTGAGCGCCTTGTCCTCGCAGAGCTTCGGGTGTTCTGCGTCCCACGCGCAGTAGTGGCAGACGTAGAGGTCGAGGTCGCCGTCGCCGTCGAGGTCGCCGAAGGCCGCCGACGTCGGCCAGTCGCGGTCGCCGCCGAGCCCGTAGCGCGCGGTCGCGTCCTCGAACGTCCCGTCCCCGCGGTTCCGGTAGAGTCCGTAGGACCGGAACCGGGTGATGAACAGGTCGGGGTGCCCGTCGTTGTCGACGTCGCCGACCGTCACGCCGTGACCGTAGCCCTTGGCGAACGCCGCGAGGCCCGAGGACTCGGTCGCGTCCTCGAACGTTCCGTCGCCCTTGTTGCGGAAGAGGCGATCGCCGGTCGTCCCCTTCGCGTCCGGGAAATGGCCGGCCTGGGTGACGTAGATGTCGAGCCGGCCGTCGCCGTCGTAGTCGAGCACGCCGACGCCGCCGGCCGTGGTCTCGGGCATGTGGTGCTCGGAGGGTCGCGCCGTTGACGAACGAGAAAACGAGCCCGGCCGCCCGGCGCCGTCGACGAATTCGGGGGCGAACGCGGTCGGCACCGCCGCCGCGCCGGCCGACTTGCGGGGTGCGGCGTCGAGCTCCGCGAGCAGGTCCTTCACCGTCGGCCCCGGCGGCACGGCCGCGATCGAGCGGCGGACGCGTTCCATCGCCTCGCGCGGCGCCGGGTCGCCGGGATTCAACCGGGCCGCCTGCGACCAGAGGCTGTGGGCCTCGAGATAGCGGCCCAGGCGCTCGGCGAAGCCGGCGAGCGTCGGGACGTCTTCGGGCTTCATGGCGAAGAGTCGGTTCTCGTACTCGTACTTGATCCGATTCAGCTCGACCCGCCGCTCGCGGAGCTCCGCCGCGCGCTCGGGCTGGCCTGACGAGAGGGCCAGGTCGGCGAGCCTCGCCAGCGCGTGCAGGTCGCCCGGCTCGCGGGCGATCTCGGCCTCGTACGCCTCCCGCTCCCGCGCCGTGTCGCCGGCTCGGGACGCGAACCACGCCGCGAGGGTGAGCACCTCCGACGGCCCGAGCCGGTCGGGCGGGAGGTGCCGCAGGGCCCGCTCGACACCCTCCTGGTCCTGAACGGCGAACGCCCGATCGAACGCGGCGCGCCAGACGGCCGGATCGTCGGGCCGCCGCGTCAGGCACTTCTCGAGCCAACTTCCGGCCTCCTCGAACCGGCCCGAGCGGGTCGCGAGGTTCGCCAGGCCGAGCCAGACGCGGTCGTCGTCCGGCGCATTCTCGCGGCCCGGTCGAGCGCCGCGCGTGCGCGATCGAACGAGATCGGGTTGTTCGAGCCGAGCGTCTCGAGCTCGCGGAGCAGCGCCGCCTGGTCGGGATACTGGCCGCTCGCCTCCAGGGCGACGGCGCGGGCGTCGGCGAACCGGCCCTCGATCTTGTAGATGTTGACGAGCGTGTCACGGGCCTCGACCGCGAGCGGCCCGGTCCCCTTGACGGCCGCGAGCAGGAGCGGCTCGGCCTCGGCCAGGCGGTCGCGGCGGAGGACCAGGCGGGCGCGGAGCATCGCCGCGTGCGGGGCGAACGGCGAGCCGGGCGGGACTCGAGACCACGCGGCGTCGGCCTTCGCCATGTCCCCCAAGGCCTGCTCGCTGGCGCCCAGCAGGAACTCGACCTCGGCGGTGCCGGGCCGGCGCGCCGCGGCGTCGGCCAGGAGGCGATGCGCCTCGGGGGTCCGATGGCCGGCGATCGCCCGCTTGGCGGCCACGAGGTCCGCGTCGGCTCGCCACGAATTGTAGGCCCGCGCCGCGCCCCAGACGGCAGCCACCGTGGCCGCCGCGGTCATGGCCGCGACACATCTCCAACGGCGCAGCATCCACGGCCTCCCGCGAGACGACACCCCGCCGGCGCATGCGCGAACGGGATCATCGACCCGAGGTACTCGAACGTCCGGACTTTGTCGAAATGACCGAAGAAAGGTGGCCCCGTCGAACGACCCGTCCGGCGGTGGGCAGGAGATATATTGCAATCGGCGCGGGAATCGCACACATTCCTCACTTTTTTTGCGAGAGACGCGACGAACGGGGCGATGCACCTGCCCGGCCGCCCCGTGCCGGATCACCGGTCGACGATGAACGTTATGATTAGGAACGGGCGGCAGGTCGGCTCGCGCGGAAGGAACGTGTTGAGCCGCGGACGCCTGTCGGGTAACGTTGAGTCGTCATCTTCAGCCCTCGTCCGGGCTCCATCTCATGCAAAGCACCGCGACCTTTGACGCCTTCATGGAGAAGGTCCGCGCCGGGGATCAGGACGCCGCGCGCGAGCTGGTCGGCCGGTTCGAGGGCCTGATCCGCCGCGAGGTCAGGCTCCGGCTCGGGGACCACCGGCTGCTGCGCATCTTCGACTCGATGGACATCATGCAGTCGGTGCTGACGAGCTTCTTCGCCCGGGCCGGCACGGGGCAGTTCGAACTGGAGACGCCCGAGCAGCTCACCAAGTTGCTGGTCCGCATGACGCGCACGAAGCTGGCGTTCCAGGTCCGCTTCCAGCACGCCCGGCGGCGGGACGGGCGGATGAACGTGGGCATCCCTGTCGACGAGCTTTCCATCGCCGGGGCCGTGCCGGGGCCGAGCGAGCAGGCGACGAGCGACGACCTGCTCGGCGCAGTCCGGGCTCGCCTCGGCGCCGAGGAGAGGCAGCTCGCCGACCTCAGATTCGAGGGTTGGGAGTGGTCCGAGATCGCCGGCCGGCTCGGCGGCTCGGCCCAGGCGCGGCGCATGCAGCTCGCGCGGGCGGTCCACCGCGTGGCCAAGGACCTCAAGCTCGACGAGGCCGACCGTGCCTGACGTCGCCCCCCCGACCCGACCGGGCCCGGCGCCGACCGACGCGGTCCGTCGCCTGCTGGCGGACCGTCGCCGCGACGGCCGGCCGGACGTCGCGGCGGTCCTTAGCGACGACGAGAGCCTGGGGCCCCGCGCGCGCGCCGATGTCGTCCTCGCCGACCAGCGCGAGCGCTGGCAGGCCGGCGAGCGCGTTCCGGCCGAGTGGTATCTCGACGCCTTCCCCGACCTGGCCCGCGACGACGACCTGGCGGTCGACCTGATCTTCTCGGAGTACCTTCTCCGCGACGACGCGGGCGAGGCCCCCGACCTGGCCGGAGTACACGGCTCGTTTCCCCCGTTTCGCGAGCGTCCTCGCCCTCCAGACCGATTTCCACAAGGCGCTCGACGCCGCGGCGAGCCGGCCCTTCCCGCCCCCTCCCGTGGCGTCGGCGCCCGCGCCCGGCGGGACGCGGATGCCGGGCTACGAGCTGATCCGCGAACTGGGCTCGGGCGGTATGGGCGTCGTCTACGAGGCCCGCCAGATCGGGCTCAATCGCCGCGTTGCCCTCAAGATGGTGCTGCCGGGCCGGCCCACCGATCCCGAGCAGCTCGCCCGGTTCCGCCACGAGGCCGAGGCCGTCGCCCGGCTCCACCACCCGAACATCGTCGAGGTCCACGAGACGGGCGAGCACGAGGGCCGCCCCTATTTCTCGCTCGAGCTCGTCGAGGGCGGCAGTCTGGCGAAGCTGCTGGCCGCCGGCCCTGTCCCGCCCCGCCGGGCCGCGGAGCTGGTCGAGACGCTCGCCCGCGCGATCCATTATGCGCACGAGAAGGGCATCATCCATCGCGACCTGAAGCCGGCGAATATCCTGCTCTCTCCCGACGGCCTGCCGAAGGTCGCCGACTTCGGCCTGGCCAAGGACCTGGACGTCGAGGAGGGCCAGACGCGGACCGGCACGATCCTCGGCTCCCCCTGCTACATGTCGCCCGAGCAGGCCGGGGGGAAGGCCAACGAGGTCGGCCCGGCGGCGGACGTCTACTCGCTCGGGGCGATCCTCTACGAGCTGCTCACCGGGGTCCCGCCGTTCCGCGAGGCGACCTCGCTCGAGACGCTCCGCAAGCTCGTCGCCGACGACCCCGTGCCGCCGTCGCGGCTCCGCGCCGAAGGTGCCGCGCGACCTCGAGACGATCTGCCTGAAGTGCCTGGAGAAGTCGCCCCGCGCCCGCTATGGGTCGGCGTGCGAGCTGGCCGAGGACCTGGAGCGGTTTCTCGGACACGAGACGATCCGCGCCCGCCCGGTCCCGTTCACCGAGCGCGCCTGGCGTTGGTGCCGGCGCAAGCAGGCGCTGGCCGTGGCCCTGGGCCTGGCGGCGGCGGCGATCCTGACGACGATCGGCCTGTCGATCAGCCTGGCGTTCTACCACTACCAATCCGCTCAGAAGATCAAGGCGGCGCTGACCGAGGTCGAGGCTCGAGCGCCGCCAGCTCGACAAGGCCGCGGCGCATCACGAGTACGCCTACGGCCAGCACCTCAGCGAGCAGGGCGACATCGGCCAGGGCCTGCTCTGGCTCGCACGCGGGATGCACGGCGCCGGCCGGGCCGGGGATGCCGCGATGGAGGGGGCCTTGCGGCGCAACATCGCCGCCTGGCGGAGCCGGCTGCACCCCCTCCGCCAGCGGTGGGAGCACCCCGAGTCCGTCGAGGCCGTCGCCTTCAGCCCCGACGGACGGCTCGTCGCCAGCGTGGGCGGTGAGGGCACGGTCGCAGATCTGGGACGCAGCCACCGGCGAGCCCTTCGGCCCGCCCCTGCCGCACAGCCACCGCGTCGTCTCCGTCGCCTTCAGCCCGGACGGGAGGACGCTGCTGACCGGCAGCGACGACTTCACGGGCCGGTTCTGGGACGTCGCCACGTCGCAACCGACCGGCATCGAGCTGCGCCACGACGAGTCCGTCTACGCCGTCGCCTTCAGCCCCGACGGCTCGCGCGTGGTGACCGGGAGCATCGACAAGACCGCCCGGGTCTGGGACGCCGCGACGGGCCGGCCGCTCACGCCGCCCATCGCCCACGGCGGCGCGATCGAGTCGGTCGCCTTCAGCCCGGACGGCAAGACGATCCTCACCGGCGGCTGGGACAAGATGGCCCAGCTTCTGGGACGCCGCCACGGGCACCCCGATCGGCGAGCCCCTGCCGCACGCCGACTGGGTCTCCTCCGTCGCGCTTCAGCCCCGACGGCCGGACGGTCGTCACCGGCTGCTACGACCGCACCGTCCGGCTCTGGGACCGCGCCACCGGCAAGCCGATCGGCCGGCCGCTGCCCCACCAGCACTGCGTCTGGTCGGTCGCGTTCAGCCCCGACGGATCGAAGCTCGTCAGCGGCAGCCACGACGGGACCGTGCGGATCTGGGACGTCGCCACGGGCACCATGCTCGGCGGCGCGGTCCGGCACCAGCACTCGGTGCGATCGGTGTGCTTCAGCCCGGACGGCCGGATGGTGCTCTCGGGCAGCTTCGACCACTCGGTCCGCCTCTGGGAGGTCACGCCGACGGCCCCGCGCTCGCTCCACCACGACGGCTTCATCCGCGCGGTCCGCTTCAGCCCGGACGGCCGACGTCTGCTCTCGGCCAGCCAGGACCACACGGCACGGCTCTGGGACGCCGTGACCGCCGCGCCGATCGGCGAGCCGATGCGGCACGACGACTCGGTCGAGGCGATGGCCGTCAGCCCCGACGGCCGGACCGTCCTCACCGGCAGCTTCGACCAGACGGCGCGGCTCTGGGACGCGGCGACCGGCCGGCCCAAGTCGCCACCGCTCCGGCACGACGACCGCGTCGTCTCGGTCGCCTTCAGGCCCGACGGCAAGACCGTCCTGACCGGCAGCGACGACAGGACGGCGCGGCTCTGGGACGCCGCGACCGGCCGGCCGATCGGCGAGGTCATGCGCCACGAGCTCGAGGTCACGTCCGTCACGTTCAGCCCCGACGGCCGCCTCGCCCTGACCGGCATCGTGCGACGGCACGGCGCGGCTCTGGGACGCCGGCGACCGGCCGGCCCGTCGGCGGCCCGATGCGGCACAAGGGCAAGGTCCTGGCCCTCGCCTTCAGCCCCGACGGCAAGACGATCCTCACCGGGGGCGAGGACATGAAGGCCCGGCTCTGGGAGACGGGCACCGACCGCCTACTCGTCGCCCCGCTCGAGCACGAGGGACCGGTCTCGGTCGCCGCCTTCAGCCCCGACGGCCGGACCGTGATCACCGGCGGATGGGACCGCGTGGCCCGGCTCTGGGACGCCGCGACCGGCCGCCCCGTCGCGCCGCCCCTGCGGCACGACGGACTGCTCCGCGCCGTGGCCATCAGCCCCGACGGCCGCTCGGTCCTGACCGGCAGCTACGACCGGACCGCCCAGCTCTGGGACGGCGCCACGGGCAAGCCGATCGGCCCGGCCTTCCGCCACGAGAGCCAGGTCTGGTTCGTCGGATTCAGCTCCGACGGCGGCACAGCCTTCTCGGGCGGCCAGGAGAACACGGCCTACCTCTGGGAAGTCCCCCGCTCGACCGAGGAGCCGACCGACCGCATCGATTTGGCAGTCGAGGTCGAGACCGGCCTGACTCTCAGCCCGGCGGCCAGCCTGAACAAGCTGGACGTGTCCACGTGGCGGTCCCTCCGCGACCGGCTCATGGCCGCGCCGTCCTCGCCCCCGGACGCAAACCGGTCGCCTCGCGGTGATCCGTCGGGCGGACGCCCCTGAGGATCCGCGTGAGAAGCGCCGGGTTCCCCGGGTCTCGGGACCCGAGGCCCCCGCGCCGAGCGAACCCGAGCGTACGCCTTTCGTCCGCCGCCGTGCGGCTCGACGCGCGCGCAGACGCACGGATCTGAACGGCGGCGGGCGAAGCGGGATTGGCTTTGTTTCGGCGGCCGGGGGATTGGCTTCGTTTCGCCGGCGGGAATTGGCTTCGTTTCGTCGAACGGCCGGCCGGATTGGGTTCGTTTCGCGCCCGGGCCTCGCCCTGACCTGGCCCCCCGCGGCGAGGCCGCCGTTCGCGCCGGCTTCGACTCGATTCCCGTTCCTTGACGCCCCGCGGTCCCCGCCTACAACCGTCTCGGAGACGAGAGGCGACCGTGGGGCACCGGCGATGTCGAAACGGGTGGTGATCATCGGGGCGGGGCCGGGCGGGCTGGCTGGCGCGATGCTGCTCGCACACGCCGGGTTCGACGTGACGGTCCTCGAGCGGCAGCCGTTCGTCGGTGGCCGGACCTCGACCCTGTCCGGCCAGGGCTTCCGCTTCGACCTCGGGCCCACGTTCTTCCTCTACCCGCGCGTCCTGGAGTCGATCTTCGAGGCCGTCGGCCGCGACCTGCACGCGGAGGTGGAGCTGGTCCGGCTCGACCCGCAGTACCGCCTCGTCTTCGGCGGCGGCGGTGAGCTGGCGGCGACCCCCGACGTCGCCCAGATGGAGCGGGCGATCGCGTCGCTCTCGCCCGGGCGACGCCGCGCGGGTTCCGTCGGTTCCTGGCCGACAACCGCGCCAAGATGGAGCGGCTTCCGCCCCTGCCTGGAGTCGCCATTCCTCCGCTGGCGCGACCTGCTGAGCCCGGCGGCTGCTCAGGGTGCTGCCGCTCCTGCGGCCCTGCCTGTCGCTCGACGACGAGCTCGGCCGCTACTTCCGCGACCCGCGGGTCCGGCTGGCGCTGACGTTCCAGTCGAAGTACCTGGGGATGTCGCCGTTCAACTGCCCGAGCCTGTTCTCGATCCTGTCGTTCATGGAGTACGAGTACGGCGTGTTCCACCCGATCGGCGGCTGCGGCGCCGTCACCGGCGCGATGGCACGGGTGGCCGAGGAGCTGGGCGTCGAGATCCGCCTGGCGGAGGAGGTCCGTGAGATCCGCTTCCGAGGACGGCGCGCCGTCGGCGTCCGCACCGAGGCGGCCGATTATCCCGCCGACGCCCTGGTCATCAACGCCGACTTCGCCCGCGCCATGACGCGGCTGGTGCCCGACCGCCTGCGCCGGCGCTGGACCGATCGGAAGATCGCGGGCAAGAAGTTCTCCTGCTCCACGTTCATGCTGTACCTGGGCATCGAGGGCCGTTACGACGACCTGGCCCACCACACGATCTACCTGGCCGAGCGACTACCGGCGCAACCTGGCCGACATCGAGTACGCGGCACGTCCTGCTCGGACGACCCGTCGTTCTACGTCCAGAACGCCTGCGTCACCGACCCGACGCTGGCCCCGGCCGGCATGAGCACGCTCTACGTGCTGGTGCCGGTCACGCCACCAGCACCCGAACATCGACTGGGCGCCGGGAGAAGGCCGGCTTCCGCGCGCTGGCGCTGAGGCAGCTCGCGAGGGTCGGCCTCGGGGACGTCGAGCGGCGCATCCGCTTCGAGCAGATCGTCACGCCCGCCGACTGGGACCGGACCTACGAGATTCACCGCGGGGCGACGTTCAACCTGGCGCATACGCTGAGGCAGATGCTCCACCTCCGGCCCCGGAACCGGTTCGAGGACCTCGACGGCGTCTACCTCGTCGGCGGCGGCACGCACCCCGGCAGCGGACTGCCGGTCATCTTCGAGTCGGCCCGGATCACGTCGCGGCTGGTGGCGCAGGACCTCGGGGCGACCTCGGACGCCATGGCCGCCCGGCCGGCGGCGGCCGACCTGCTGGGGGTCTCCTGACGCATGCCGCTCTCCCTCCAGGCCGATCCGATCGATGTCTCCACGCCGCAAGGGGGCGGGCCGGGCGTCCCGTTCCTAGTCGCCGCGGCCCGGCGGGCGCAGTCGGCCTGGGGCGCGACGCCGATCCGTGAGCGGCTGCGGGCGATCCGGCGGCTCCGCCACGCCGTCGTCGGGCAATGCCGAGAATTAGCCGAGGCGGCAGGTCGGCCTTCCGTTCGCAACGCGGCCGAGGCGCTCGTGGCGGAGGTCGTGCCGCTGGCCGACGCCTGCCGCTTCCTCGAACGGCGGGCCGCGCGCCTGCTCCGCCCGCGGCGGCTCGGGATCGGCGGCCGGCCGCCCTGGCTCTGGGGCGTCCGGGCTGAAGTCCGGCGCGAGCCGGCCGGGGTGATCCTGGTCCTCGGCCCGTCGAACTACCCGCTGATGCTCCCCGGCGTGCAGGCCATCCAGGCGCTGGCGGCCGGCAACGCGGTGCTCTGGAAGCCCGGCGCCGGCGGCCGATCGGCGGCGCGGGCACTGGCGCGACTGATGGCCCGATCGGGCATCGACCCGGACCTGTGCGCCGTCCTGCCCGAATCGGAGGACGCGGCGCGCGAGGCGATCGCCGCGGGCGTCGATCGGGTCATCCTGACGGGATCGTCCGCCTCGGGTCGAGCCGTGCTGGAGGGGCTCGCGAGCCGGCTTGTGCCGGCGACGATGGAGCTCTCGGGATGCGACGCGGCGCTCGTGCTCGACGACGCCGACCTCGACCTCGTCACCCGGGCGCTGGCCTTCGCCCTCCGGTTCAACGGCGGCGCGACCTGCCTGGCCCCGCACCGGGTCTTCGTGACCCGAGGCCGTGCGTCCGCGCTGGCCCGTCGGCTGCCCGAGGTCGTCGCGGCGGGCCCGTCGCGCCGGCTGGACGCCGATGAGGCCCGGCGGATCGGCCCGCTCGCGCGGGACGCCATCGGCCGCGGGGCGCGACTCCTCTGCGGGCGGCTCGGCGCGGACGACGAGATGCTGGGCCCGATCGTCCTGGCCGAGGTCGACGGCTCGGCCCGGTTGCTCCGCGAGGATCCCTTCGGGCCGGTGCTGGCGCTGGTCGCCGTGGCCGACGAGGACGCCGCCCTGCGACTGGTCGCGGAGTGCCCCTACGCGCTGGGCGCTGTGATCTTCGGCAACGCCCGCCGCGCCCGCGACCTGGCGGGGCGGATCCCGGCCGGCGTGGTCCAGATCAATGATCTGATCGTGCCGACGGCCGACCCGCGCCTGCCCTTCGGCGGCCGTGGCGCCAGCGGGTTCGGCGCGACCCGTGGCGACGAGGGGCTTCTGGAGCTGACCACGCTCAAGGTGGTCGTCTCCCGCGGCGGCCGGCACCGGCCGCATTTCGAGCCGCTGGCCGAGGCCGACGCGGCGACCGTCCGTGCGTACTTGCACGCGGCCCACGGGCCGTCGCTCGCGGCTCGGGCCAGGGGGGCGATGGGGCTCGTCCGGGGACTCGCCGCGAGGCGGGCAGGACGGTCCAACGATCCGGCGCGGGCCGGGCAGGAGTGACGGGCGATGGGATCGGGCGACTCGGGCCGGGTCGGGGTGATCGGCGGCGGGCTGGGCGGCCTGGCCGCGGCCTGCACGCTCGCGGCGCGGGGCTATGACGTGACGCTCTTCGAGCAGCAACGCGTGGCTCGGCGGCAAGGCGGCCGCCCTGGAGGCCGAGGGCTTCCGCTTCGACATGGGGCCGACCATCCTGCTGATGCCCTCGGTCCTGGCCCGCATCTTCGCCGAGGCCGGCCGGCCCCTGGAGACAGGCCCTCGACCTGGTCCCGCTCGATCCCCAGTGGCGGGCGTTCTTCGACGACGGCGCGACGCTCGACCTCCACGCCGACCGTGCCGCCATGACCGACGCGCTCGACGCCTTCGCCCCCGGCGGTGGCCGCGTCGCACGGCTACGGCCAGTTCCTCGACCTGGCGGCGCGGCTCAGCGGCATCTCCGACCGCTATTTCTTCTGGCGGTCGATCGGCTCGCCGCGGGACATGATCGACCCGCGCACGCTCGTTCGAGCCGAGTCATGCTGGGCGACGTGCTGCGGCATGCGGCCTGGAGCACAGTCGGTGGCGACCGTGCGGTCTCACGTGCCCGAGCCGCGCGTCGCCCAGATGCTCGACCACTTCACGCAGTACGTCGGCTCGGCGCCCGACACTTCGCCGGCCGTGCTGTGCGGGATCGCCGCACATGCAGACCGGCGAGGGCGTCTGGTATCCCCGCGGCGGCACCCGCGCCGTCCCCGAGGCGCTGATCGGCCTGGCCGACGACGCTCGGCGTCGAGCTGCGGACCGGCGTCGGCGTCCGGCCGCATCGCTCGACGGACGGCAGGGCGCGGTCGCCGGCGTCGAGACCGACGACGGCGAGCGAGATCGCGCTGGCCGCGGTCGTCTCGAACGCCGACTCGGTGCGGACCCATCGCGAACTGCTCGGCGGCCGGGCCGCCCGGCGCTTCGAGCGGCGGCGGCGGTACGAGCCGGCCTGCTCGGGCGTCGTGCTCTACCTCGGCCTCGACCGGCGCTACGACCACCTGCTGCACCACAACTTCGTCTTCTCCCGCGACCCGCACGCGGAGTTCGACGCCATCTACCGCCGGGGCGAGCCGGCCGCCGACCCGACCTGCTACGTCTGCGCCCCGGCCGCGGACCGAGCCGGACGTCGCCCCGCCCGGCGGCGAGGCCCTCTACGTCCTGGTCCACACGCCCTATCTCCGCCCGCACCACGACTGGGACCGGCTGCTTCCCGCCTACCGCCGGACGATCCTCGACAAGCTGGCCGCGACCGCCGGCCTGGACGACCTGGAGGAGCGCATCGTCTTCGAGCCACGGCTGACCCCGCAGGACATCCACGACCGCTACCGCGTCCTCGAACGGCGCCATCTACGGCCTGGCCAGCCACGGCCGGCTGGGCGGGGCGTTCAAGCCGGCCAACCGCAGCCCGGACGTCCCCGGCCTCTACCTGGCCGGCGGCGCGGCGCACCCGGGCCCGGGCATGCCGATGGTCCTGATGTCCGGCTGGATCGCCGCCGATACCCTCGACCGGGACGGCGGCCGCACCGAAGTCGCGAGGTCCACGATGCCGGCGACTGTCCGACGCCGCCCTCTGACGACCCGCGATCGCCCTCGCACCGGGTCTCGCCGCCGCTGGCTGGTCGTGGGTTCCGCCGCTACGCGCGGCGCTACCTGGCGCGGCACTTCCACGCCGTTCGCCTGGCGCGGGCCGGGGCGCCATCCGGACCTCCTCGGACATGGACCGCTGATCGTGGTGCTGAACCATCCCTCGTGGTGGGACCCGCTCGTCGGCCTGATCCTCTCGGAGCGTTTCCCCGGCCGGACCCACTACGCCCCGATCGAGGCGGCGGCGCTGGCCCGGTACCCGCTCCTCGGGCCGGCTCGGGCTTCTTCGGGGTCGACCCCGGGACGGCGCGGCGCCCGAGAGTTCCTCCGCGTCGGCGCCGGCGTGCTGGCGCGATCCCGGGAGCGTCCTGTGGGTGACGGCGCAGGGCGAGTTCGCCGACCCGCGCGAGCGGCCGCTGCGGCTCCAGGCCGGCGTCGGACACCTCGCGCGCACGGCTCGCCCGGAGTGTGCGTCGTGCCCGCTGGCCCTGGAGTACCCGTTCTGGGCACGAGCGCACCCCCGAGGCCCTGGCCCACTTCGGCGAGCCGATCCGACTCGACGACGGCTCCGCCGGCCGGATGGACCGAGCGGATCGCCCGGGCGGCCTGGAGGCCGCCCAGGACGCGCTGGCCCGCGCGGCGATCGCCCGCGAGCCGGATGCGTTCGAGGTCCTCGTCGCCGGCCGCGCCGGCGTCGGCGGCGTCTACGACCTCTGGCGGCCGTGCCCGCGCGGCGCTCGGCCGCGGGCGACTTTCGCCCCGAGCACGATGACCCGGCCCGGCTCCGGCATGGCGTTGACGCTGCTCGCCCTCGCGGCCCTGGCGCTGGCCGTCGCCGCCGGCGCTGCTGTCTCTTCTGGCGCAACCTCCGCGCCTACCGGCCCGCCTCCCATGCCCGAGCCGGGCGGCGCCGGCCCCGGCGATCTCCGTCCTGATCCCGGCGCGCGACGAGGAGAGGACGATCGGCCCGGCGGTCGCCGCCGCGCTCGCGAGCCGCGGCGTCGACGTCGAGGTCGTCGTGCTCGACGACCGCTCGAACGACGCGACGGCCGCGATCGTCGCCGAGATCGCCGCGAAGGATGCTCGCGTCCGCGTGATCGACGGCCCCGAGCCGCCGCCGGGCTGGTGCGGCAAGCAGCACGCCTGCGCCGCGCCTGGCCGAGGCGGCCCGCCCCCCGCTGCTCGCCTTCCTCGACGCCGACGTCCGGCTCGCGCCCGACGGCCTGGCGCGGATGGCGGCGTTCCTCGACAGCCTCGGGCGCCGACCTCGTCAGCGGCATCCCCCGCCAGGAGACGGGCACGCTCGCCGAGCGGCTGGTCATCCCGCTGATCCACTTCATCCTGCTCGGCTTCCTGCCGCTTCGACCGGATGCGGCGCAGCGGCCACCCGGTCTACGCGGCCGGCTGCGGCCAGCTCTTCCTGACCCGCCGCGACGCCTACGAGCGGGCCGGCGGCCACGCCGTCGATCCGCGCCTCGCTGCACGACGGGCTCACGCTGCCTCGCTCGTATCGCCGCGCGGGCCTGAAGACCGACCTGTGCGACGCCACCGACGTGGCCGTGCTGCCGGATGTACCGCGACGCCGCCGACCTCTGGCACGGGCTGGCGAAGAACGCCGGCGAGGCCTTCGCGGCGCCTCGTATGATCGTCCCCGCGACCCTCGTCCTGGTCGGCGGCCAGATCCTTCCCTTCGCCCTCCTGGCCGGTGCCCCGTGGCTCCCTCCCGCGGCGCTCGCCCTGGCCGGCCTCGCCGCGGCGGCGGCCTGGTCGCCCCGGCTGGCGGGCGTGGCGCGATTCCACCAGTCCCCGCTCGGTGCGACGCTCCATCCGTTGGGCGTCGCCATCCTGCTGGCGATCCAGTGGTCCGCCTTCGTGGGCACGGCCGTGGGGAGGCCGGCGAGGTGGAAAGGCCGTTCCTACCCGGCGCGATGAGGCGGCAGCAGGCCTGTGCGGTCCCCGGGGCGGCGTGAGTCGTCCTCGGGCCGAGAAGAGTATCCCCCCGCTCGGCCGGCCGCGGCCGTCGTGAACCGGCGATTTCACGTCGTCTGCGTATTTGACGGCAATTCCCGGGATGCTGCCCGGCGGTGCGCCAACTCGCATCTTGGAGGGTGAGGTGGTCCGAGTCGTGGGCGCCGCCTCCTCGTTCCCCCAGGCGACGCGGAAGCTCCGACCGCGTTTTAGGACGCCATGGTATCCAGGTCCTTCCGCCATCGAATCGCCTCGGCCTCCTTGCCCCAGGCCTCGTAGAGCCTGACGAGCCGCTCGAGCGCCTTGGTCAGGCGGGGCCGGTCCTGCGGCGGGATCGATTGACGGCGCTCCTTCATCCCCTCGTAGCCCGACTTGAGGAGCGGCTCGGCGTCGGCGAACCGGTCCTGGGCCAGGAGTGCCTCGCCCAGGAGGGATTGGGTCTCGAAGGTCGTCCAGTCGTTGGGCTGGATCTTCAGGCGGAGCGTCAGGCATTCGCGGAGCTTCAGCTCGGCCTCGACGGGATTCCTCTGGGCGAGGAGCATCGCCCCGCTGACGGCCAGCGCCGCGGCGTAGGCGGGCGAGTTAGGATTGCGGTCGAACAGGCGTGCTCCCTCGGTGACCCGGCCGGCGAGCCTGTAGGCGACGGCGAGTTGGTTGCGGCAAGCGGCCGTCTCGGGCGCGTTGGGCCCCTGCATGGCCTGCCGGAGTGCGAAGGCGCGCTCGTACTGCTTGACCGCCTTCGAGGGGTCGCCGACGCTCAGGTAGGCCAGGCCCAGCATCTCGCGGACTGCGGCCTCGGCGAGGGGGCGCTCCGTGAAAGTCTCCGCGACCTGCGACTCGGTCACGTCGATGGCCTTGCGGAACGAGAGGTCCTTGGCCGGGCCGCCGGACCAGAAGGCCTCCGACAGCGGCGCGTCGATCGGACGTCCCGCCGACAGGAGCGTCCGCTTGAGGAAATCCAGGATCGCCTTCGTCTCCTCCTCCTCATGCCCCAATGCCTTTACCTGCGCCTGGGCCGCGTGGAGCTCCTTGACGGCCTCCAGCCAGGCCGCTTCAGCCTCGCGGAGCTTGTCGTGCTCATCCCCGTTCTGGGACGTTTCCGAGCCCGACCCCCCGCCCGAGCCCGACCCGCCTCCCGAGCCCGACCCGCCTCCCGAGTTCGACCCCTTTCCGGAGTTTGAACCCTTGCCGGAGTCGGAGCCCTTGCCCGACGACTTCTGGTCTCCAGACTTCGACGGCCCGAAGAAATACGAATAGCCGAAGGCCCCGGCGATGCCGCAGACCAGGGCCACGATGCCCGCGAACAGGAGGATGCGGGTCATCGATGGTCCGTGGGAGGACTTGTCGTCCCGCTTCTTCTTATCCTTATCCTTCTTGGAGTCCTCGGAATCGTCCGACTCGTCGCCGTCGCTGTCGTGCTCCGAGTCCGACCCGCCCTTCTTGGCGTCCGCGTCCTTTCCCTCGGCTTCCTTGCCGCCCTTCTCCTTCTTCTTTTGACCATCCCCGCCGGCCGAGCGGCCGTCCCGCGGACGTTCGACCTCGACGGGGACGATCACGAGATTGGGCTGGCAGGCCTCGTTCTGGCCCCGGATCTGGCTCGTCTCGATGGCCGTGGTCTGGCCGGGCTGGCCGCTCCAGCCGGAGTTCCCGGCGACGCCTCGACCAATCTGCGGATCGGCGGTCCCGACGACCTGAGGACGGGCCGCCGGCCCCGCGTTCTCCTCTCGGTCGGACGAATTGGGACCCTGAGACTCCTCGGGCCGCTCGTCGCCCTCGTTCCCCTCGCGGTCGTGCGGTTCCATGTGAGTTGTTCCCCGGCGTCGAGCCGTCCCCCGTCATCCTTTGCAAGGCTTGTGCCCCGGAATCGCGCCCCCTGCTCACGTCACCGTTTCCCGGTCGGGTTCGTTCCCGGCATCACATCCGCGCCCGTGGGTCCGGCCGAGACGCCCTGCAATTCTGCCTCGAGCTCCGGAGGCGGCCCGGAGACGCGCACCGGCTCGCCTTCGGTGAGGGTCGAGAGCTTCGGCCCCAGGAGCACCTGCTCCGAGGGCTCGAACGGCACCCATTGCTCCTCGGTCTCGGATTTCGACTCGACGTGACGGTTCGTGACCTCGATCCACTGCCCGTCGCGAGCCCCGGTCTCGACCTCGGTGCGCATCGCCCGGCCGTTCACGTACCGCCAGACGAACGACTTGCCGCCGGCGTGGGTGAAGGCCGACTTGGGCAGGGCCCTGACGTTCGGGGCGATCGACGACGACCTTGCCGTAGGCGTACATCCCCGGCAGGATCTGGCCGCCGGAGTTGGGCAGGTCGATCTCGGCGCGCATCGTCCGGCTGTGGGTGTTCAGGGCCCAGGCGAGCCGGGTGACCGACGCCGGGATCCACTCGTCTCGGTAGGCCCAGAGCTTGACCCGCGCGTCGGACCCGATCTGGATGAAGTTCGCGTCCCGCTCGGGGATGTCGACGTAGATGCGGACGATGTCGGTGCGGTCGACCACGTAGATCGGGGCCGCCTGCTCGTCGGGCGACAGGTGGGGGGCGCGGCCCTCGGCCGTGGGGTCGCCGGTCCGGGGGAGGACGAAGTCCCAGCTGTTCGCGTTGCGGGCCACGATGATCCCGTCGAACGGCGCGAAGAGCTTGAGGTAGCCGACCTCGGCCTCGAGCCGCTTCGCCTCGCTCTCGGCCACGGAGAGGTCGGCGCGGGCCACGCCGACGTTGACCTCGGCGCGGGCCAGGGCGGCCTCGTCGGCCTGGAGCTCGGCCCTGGCCTTCGCGATCGTCGCCTTCGCGGCCTCCCGCGCCGCGATGTCGGCCTTGAGCTCGTTCTGGGACTCCAGCAGGATCTGGGGGGCGATCACGTGCCGCTCGACCTCGCGCGCGATCCGGTTGACCTGGACCTCCCAGCGCTTGACCTCGGCCTCGTACTTCCCCAGGATCGCCTCGGTCTCCTTGAGGCGGGCCCGCGCCGCCTCGACGTCGGCCCGCGCGACCTCGACGTCCTTCTGCGCCAGGCGGACCCGCTCCCTGTCGTACTCGACGGAGGCCTTGCGCGACGCCCACTCCTCTCGGAGCTCGGGCACGAAGAGGTCGGCGAGCACGTCGCCCTTCTGGACCTTGTCGCCGATGTCGACGTTCCACTTCTCGATATAGGCGGTCATCTTCGGATAAACGGACGTGCGCTCGTAGGCCTGGACGAAGCTCGGCTGCCCGACGACGCGCGTGATCTTGCGGATCTGAGGGTGCATGACGTTGAGGACCGGCGGCTCGGAGACGCTCGGGGCGACCTTCTTCTCCTCCGAGCAGCCCGCCGCCGCGAGCGCGGCCACAAGGCAGTAAGCCGGGCCGCCGAAAGGCATCCGATCCACCAACCTGGTCCGTGTCACGCGGTCTCCCTCCCGCGTCGATCTAGAGGGCGGGGTCGTAGTGTGCGCTCTCGGGATTGCCCGGGTAGAGCGAGGGCGAGCCGGGCTCCCTCCGCCCGATCACCAGCGCGAAGATCGAGGGGAGCACCAGCAGCGTGGCGAACGTCGACATCACCAGGCCGCCGATGACGGCCCGGCCGAGCGGGGCCTCCATCTGGCTGCCGCGCTCCAGGGCCAGCGCCATCGGCACCATGCCGACGGTCATGGCGCAGGCCGTCATCAGGATCGGCCGCAGCCGCTCGCTGGCGCCGATCAGCGCCGCCTCGTCCGACGGCTTGCCCGCCTTCCAGTGCTCGTCCATGAACGTCACCATCATGACCGAGTTCGACACCGAGACGCCCAGGCACATGATCGAGCCCATGAACGACTCGATGTTCAGCGTCGTCCCGGTGACGACGAGCATCGTCACGATCCCGGCGAGGACCCCCGGCACGGCGCCGATGGAGATGATGGCCAGGCGCGGCGACTGGAAGTAGGCCGTCAGCAGGACGAGGATGACGAACACGGCGACCGCCATGCCGATGCCCAGCGCCTCGAACATCTGGGTCATCTGCGGGAGCGAGCCCTGCTCCTCGACGCGGACGCCGCGGGGCGGGTCGCCGACGTCCTTGACGGCCTTGCGGACCTGCGAGGCGGCCCGGCCCAGGTCCTCGCCCTCGACGTTGGCGACCACGGTCAGGAACCGCTGGGACATGTCGCGGTCGTACTCGCCGGGCCGGACGCTCGTGTGGACCGAGCCGTCCTTGAGCACGTCGCGGATCATCAGCGGGACCACCGGGTTGACCGACCGCAGCGGCAGCTCCTCGAGGTCCTCCGGCTTGTCCATCCGCAGGGGCGGCACCTGGATCTGCACCAGGTAGTCGAACCCGGTCTTCACGTTGATCCAGTAGTTCAGGTTCGTGAACCGGGTCGAGGACGTCGCCATCACCAGCGCGTGCTTGACGTGCTGGGGCGTCACGCCGACCAGGCCCGCCAGCTCGCGGTCGATGTCGACCTCGACCGTGGGGTAGTCGAGCGTCTGTTCGAAGCCGACGTCGCGGAGGTGGGTGATCTCCCTGAGCTTCGCGGCGATGGCCTCGGCGTGCTTTCGGGACGCCGTCGTAGTCGGTGCCGATGACGCGGACCGCGATCGGTTTCGAGGAGCCGAAGCTCATGACCTGGCTGACGATGTCCCCCGGCTCGAACCCGAAGGTGGACAGCTCGGCCTGCTGCCGCGCCTCCTTCTCGGGCAGGCCGCCGGACCCTCCTCCCTTCCTGAGCCGATCGGTCAGCCACGGGACGACCCGCTCGGGCAGGACCCTGCGGAGCCGCTCGCGGAACTCGTCGAGATGGATCCCGCTGTCCGGGTTCATCTTGATGCGGAGCCAGCCGTCGTCGGGCCCCCGCATGAACAGCACCATGTTGTCGATGCCGAAGTTCGGGGCGACCTGCCCGACGAAGCCCATGGTGATCTCGATGTTCTCCTTCCCCGCCTCGTTCTCGATCTCCTTCAGGCATTTCAGCCCCATCTCCCGCGTCAGCTCGTAGCTCGACCCGGGCGGGGGCCGGAAGCGGAGCACGAATTCACCCTGGTCGATCCTCGGGAACAGCTCGGTGCCGAGCTCGAGCCCGAGCGCCACCAGGACCGCGACGCACGCCGCGAGGTAGACAGGCACCACCAGCCAGCGGAGCCGGATGAACCAGTCGACGGCCCCGTGATAGGCGCCCAGGACCTTGTCGAACAGCCCGCCCTGCTTCTCGCCCTGCTCCTTGTGCTTGAGCAGGTAGACGCTCATGATCGGCACGAACGTGCTGGAGAGCACGTACGACGAGACCATGGCGAAGCCGACGGCCAGCGTCAGCGGCATGAACAGCGACCGCAGCGGGTCCTGCATGACGAACGCCGGGATGAACACCGAGAGGATGCAGAGCAGGGCCAGCAGCCGCGGGACCGCCGTGGCGTTGGCGGCGTTGAGCACCGCCGTGGCGATGTTCTTCGTCCGACCCATCTGGACGTGCGTATTCTCGATCGTGACGGTCGCCTCGTCGACGAGGATGCCGATGGCCAGCGCCATGCCGCCCAGCGACATGATGTTGATCGTGTTCCCCGTCACCCACGACCCGACGAGCGACCCCGTCAGGGCGAGCGGGATGTTGGCGACGACGACGAGCACGCTCCGCACGTCGCGGAGGAACAGGAGGATCATCAGCCCGGTCAGCCCCGCGCCGATCGCGCCCTCGGTGGCGACGCTCTCGACCGCGTGCACCACCGTGGGCGACTCGTCGAACTCGAAGCTGATCTTCACGTCCTCGGGGACGGCGGCGCGGAATTGCGCCATGGACTTGTGGACGTCGGAGACGACCGTCAGCGTCGAGCCGGTGTCCTTCTTAATAATGGGCAAATGGATCGCCTTCTTGCCGTCGACCAGCGCGTAGCCGTAGGTGATGTCGGTGTCGTCCTGGATCGTCGCCACGTCGCGGATATAGACGTTCCGGCCCAGTTTGATCGGGATGGCGCCAAGCTTCTGGACGTCCACCACCGTCGCGTTGTTGTGGACGATCGGCATCGAATCCTTGACGTAGATATTCCCCGAGGGGATCACGACGTTGCCCGTCTTCAGGGCGTCGACGATGTCCTGGGGGTCGAGGTTGTATTCCAGGAGCTTGTTCGGGTCGACGTTGACGATGATCGACCGCATGTTCGGCCCGAAGGGCGAGATGGCGACGGTGCCCGGGACGTTCTTCTGCACGAGCGGCCGGATGATGTTCTGGGCCAGGTCGCCCATCGCCCCGAGCGAGGTCTTGTCGCCCTCGCTCGTGAAGACGAGGTAGCCGATCGGGACGCTGCCCGCATCCATGCGCATGATCATCGGCGGCAGGGCCCCGGGGGGCATCCACGCCATCGCACGGTCGGACATCGCCACGACCTGGGCCATCGCCTGGCCCATCTCGGTGCCGTGGAAGAACCCCAGCTCGACCAGGCCGACCTGCTGGATGTTCCGCGACTTGATGTCCTGAACGCCGTCGACGTACTGGAAATACAACTCGAGCTCGTTGACGATGAACCCCTCGATCTGGTCGGGGCTCATGCCGATGAAGTCGAAGAAGACGTAGATCTTGGGCGTATTCAGCGACGGGAAGATGTCGACCCGCATCTTGCCGTAGGCGAGGATCCCGAGGCTGATCAGGGCCAGGACCATCATCATCAGGGTGATGGGGTGGTCCATCGCCAGGACGGTCGGGTTCGCGGAGGCCCCTTTCTTCGCGGATCCTTCGGCCACCCGATGCTCCTCGGTTTGAACCGCCATGAGGCGCGCGGCCACGCGAGGCCCACGTCTCGGGCCTGGCGATGGACTCCGCTTTGATCTACAAGGTCCGTGCCAAGGTCGCGGCGCGACACCATGGTGGACGGGCGTCGTCGTCAACGGCCGCCGCCCGCGGTCCCGGCTCCCGACGGCCCGTGTCGCCACCGGTAGACGTCGATGGCCAGGCCGATGCCGTTGGTGACGACGAGGACGGCGTTCAGGGCGAGGTAGACCGCGTTGCCGACCAGCCAGCTATAGACCGCCTGTCCGCCCGTCCCCACGAGGGCGAGGCCGAAGAACCAGAGCGACGAGCCGGGGACCGGCTCGTCGCGGCTCCTCCATTGCTTGTAGACCTGGACACCGAACGTCGGGAGCAGGATGACCGCGCTCCCCCAGCCGACCGCATCAATGCCCGTCACGATACCCCCCACGCCACGCCCCTGACGCGGACAGGCGCGGCGCCCGTTTGTCCCGCAAATTCGGCACCGGCGCAGGCATGCGGGATGCGGATTCCCGGTGTGGCCGCGACAATCCCCGGCGGTCGAGGGCCGAGCGATGACCCGAATCCTCTTCTCCTTGCTCCCTCTCGCGTGCCTCGCGGCGATGGCCATACCGGCTGCCGCCGGCAGTTCGGGGCTGACCCCGGCGGATCGCGACGACCTCCGCCGCTACGCCCGGGACACCTGGCACTCCCTGGCGGTGATGGCCGGGCCCGGCGGCCTACCGGCGGACAAGTCGGAGATCGGCCGCGACGGGTCAGCCAGGCCCTCCGAGTCGACGTCGCCGACGGATATCGCCTCCTATCTCTGGAGCGTCCTCGCCGCCGAGCGGCTGGGGCTCATCGCGGCCGTCGAGGCCGACGACCGACTCGACCGAACCCTCGCGGCACTCGGCCGCCTGGAGCGGCATCGCGGCTTCTTTCTCATCGGCTACAACCCCAGGACCGGGGCCATCGCCTCCGGCGGAAAGCTCGGGAGGCCGCCGCGTTTCCTCTCGACCGTCGACAACGGCTGGCTCGCCGCCTCGCTCATCATGGTGCGCAACGCCCGGCCGGCGCTCGAGTGCGCGGGCCGACGCCCTGCTCGGGCCGATGGACTTCGCCTTCTTCTACGAGCCATTCGACGCCGCCGACCCGGAGAAGCACCCCGGCCAGCTCCGCGGGGGTTACCATATCGACGACCGATCGTTCACGACCCCCTACGGCCTGGTCAATACCGAGCCGAGGATCGCCAGTTACGTCGCGATCGCCCGCGGCCAGGTCCCGCCCGAGCACTACTACCGGATCTATCGCACGCTGCCCGAGCGCTCTGCGCAGCAGGCACGCCCCATCGGCGAGCGGCGCGTCTACCTGGGGGTCTCCCTTTTCGAGGGACATTACGACGTCCGGGGACTACGGGTCGTCCCGAGCTGGGGCGGAAGCATGTTTGAAGCGATGATGGTCCCGCTGTTCGTACCGGAGGCCGCCTGGGCGCCGGGGAGCTGGGGAGTCAATCATCCGCTCTACGTCCGCGCCCAGATCGAGCACGGATTGGACGTCCGCCGCCTTGGTGTGTGGGGGTTCTCGCCCTGCGCCGACCCCTCGGGCGGATACCGGACCTACGGCGTCGACGCCCTCGGATCGGCGCCCGCGGGCTATTTCGACTCCGACCGCGGCGCGGGCGACGCCAAGCCGGGGCAGGCGCGGCCGTCTGCCTCGAATACCGGTGCCGTCGTCACGCCGCACGCCTCCTTCCTGGCGCTCGCGTTCGCCCCGCGCGAGGCGATGGACAACCTCCGTACCCTCGTCCGACGGTTCCCCGGAATCTACGGCCCGCTCGGATTCCGCGACTCGGTCGACGTCTCCACCGGCGCCGTGGCGGACCAGGTCCTCGCGCTGGATCAGGGGATGATCCTGGCGGCGATCGCCAATGCCCTCTGCGACGACGCCATGCAGCACCTCTTCGCCGACGGAAAGGTCGAGCGGGTCATCCGCCCCATGATCGCCCCCGAGCGGTTCACCGCCGGCCCCCGGCCGGCGGGCGAACCCGGCGCCGGCGGCCGCCCCTAGCGGGCCACGACCTCGAAGCGCGCCTCGTGCCCACCCACGCTGCTTGTCCCGACGAAGACCCGGAACTCCCCCGGCTCGACGACGAACCGCATCCGCCTGTCGTAAAGGCCCAGTTCCTCCGGCCCGAGCGAGAAGCGGAGCGTGCGAGCCTCTCCCGGCCCGAGCGTGACCCGCTCGAAGGCGCGGAGTTCCCGGACCGGCCGGACGACGCTCGCCGCGACGTCGCGGACGTAGAGCTGGACGACCTCGTCCCCGGCGCGGTCTCCGACGTTCCTGATCTCGACTCTCAACCCCAACCGTCCGTCGGGGCCGATCTCCTTCGTGTCGAGAGTCAGCCCGGACAGCCGAAACCGCGTGTAACTCAGCCCGTGGCCGAACGGCCAGAGCGGCCCGATGGGCTGGTCAATGTATTTTGACGTATACTTGTCCGTCGACGACGCCGGACGGCCCGTCGCCATGTGGTCGTAGTAGATAGGGACCTGGCCGACGACCCGGGGAAAGGTCACTGGCAGCTTGCCGCCGGGATTGATCCGGCCGAACAGCGCGTCGGCGATCGCGTGCCCCGCCTCGACCCCCGGATACCAGGCCTCCACGATCGACGGGACGTTCTCGGCGACCCATCCGATCGTCAGCGGCCGCCCGTTCATCAGGACGACGACCGTTGGCGTCCGCGTGGCGTGGACGGCCTTGATCAGGTCGAGCTGGCGCCCGGGGAGGTCGAGCGAGGACCGCGAGGTGGCCTCGCCGCTCATCTTCCAGGGCTCGCCGACGGCCACGATCGCCATGTCGGCGCCCCGGGCGAGCCGGGCGGCTTCGTCGATCCCGCCCCCGTCATGCCCCTCCGCCGAGCAGCCTTTCGCGTACGACACTCGCACCGGGCCCTCCCTTGCGGCGGCCTCGGCGCGGACCCCTTCGAGCAGGGTGACGGCGTCGTCGGCCCGCCCCGCCGCGTGCCAGGGGCCCAGGCACGACATCCGGTCATCGGCCATGGGCCCGATGACGGCGATCGACCGGACCGCCGGGCCGAGCGGGAGCAGGTCTCCCTCGTTCTTCAGCAGGACGAGCGACAGGCCGGCGACCTCTCTGGCCGCTGTGCGGGCCTCGGGCCTCAGCATGGCCCCCGCTTCCCCGGCCTCGTCGGCGAAGGGCCGGTCGAAGAGCCCGAGGCGGGCCTTGAGCTGGAGGACTCGGCGAGTCGCCTCGTCGAGCCGGGCGAGCGGGACCTCTCCCCGGGCGACGAGGCCCGGGAGGTGGGCACCGAAGAGATGGCTCTCCTCCTCGACGTCGACCCCCGCCGAGAACGCGAGCCGCGCTGCCTCGACCCCGTCGGCGGCCAGGCCGTGCGGGATGAGCTGACCCACAGCCTTGTAATCGGCGACGACGGGCCCCTCAAATCCCCACTCGCCGCGGAGGACCGCCCCGAGCGTGAACGGGTTGGCCGAGGCCGGGATGCCGTCAAGGTCGTTCAGTGCGCTCATGAACGTCCCAACCCCCGCGTCCCTGGCGGCGCGGAATGGCGGGAAGTAGACCGAGCGCAATGTCCTCTCGGAGATGTCGGTGGTGTTGTAATCCCTCCCCCCCTCGGCCGCCCCGTATCCGACCCAGTGCTTCGCGCACGCGGCGACGCGGGTCGGGCCGACCGAATCACCGCCCTGGAGGCCGCGGACCTGCGCACGGGCCATGGCCGTGGCCAGGCAGGGATCCTCGCCGGCCCCCTCGACGATCCGCCCCCACCTCGGGTCGCGCGCGATCCCGACCACGGGCGAGAATACCCAGGCGACGCCCGCCGCGCGCGCCTCGTCGGCCGCCAGGCCCGAAACCCGCTCGACGGCCCGGGTTTCCCAGGTGGCGGCCAGACCGAGCGGCGCCGGGAAGATCGTCCGATAGCCGTGGATGACGTCGTAGCCGAAGACGGCGGGGATTCGGTTCGGCGACCCGGCAATCGCCCGACGCTGGAGCGCGTTCACGGCCCGCGCCCCGTGGACGTCGAAGAACGACCCCACCCCCCCCTTCACGAACAGCGAGCGACCCGCGTCCTCACGCTCGCCGATCTCCACCCCGCTGTACTGCTGGAGCTGGCCGACCTTCTCCTCAACGGACATCCGCGCCAGGAGGCTGTCGACCAGCCTTTCCAGCTCAACTTTCTCACGGCCCTGGGCCGTCGCCGTACCCATCGCCCAGACGATGAAGAAAAACGCTCGACGCCACATCTTCGACATCCCTCAGGTGGTCCGGCCAGGCCCCGGGTTGGGTCGTCCTGGACGAACTGAGCAGAGCGCGCGCCAATACGCGAGCTTGTCGTCCCGCTCTTCCGTTTGCCGAAAGGACCGACAGCCGTGCCCATCACCCGACGCGGGCCAAGCCGGTCGGCCGACCTCACGAACGGTCCGGACACCGCGACCGTCTCGCGGGCATCCAACGTTCGGGCGAAAGGGGATTTGTGCCCTCGGGAGAGGAGAGACGGAGACGCCCCGAGCCTGCCCCGCGTGCACCACCAACCGGCTCACAGAGGCGCAGAGACGAACTTCGTCTTACGCGTTTCGGTCCGCCATACGAATGGCTTGGATTCCCGCAATCGCCTGCGAGAGAAGGGGATAGGAAGACGTCTCCGTCCCGGCTCTGATGGGCGGCGTCCTTCCTGGGCCTTCACCGCCGTGCCGTTGGTCTACGTCGACGGGAACGCGGCGGACAACGACACGCTGACGTTCTCGGGGACCAACAACAGTGACGTCTTCCAGATCAACCTGAACGCGGCGGGGACGGACGCAGACCCGGTCCTGAAACTGCTCTCGCACTACATCGCCCGATGCGGGGCCCCAAGCTCATCGGCGGTCGCGACCGGTTCGGAAGCCGGGAGGTCATCTCGGCGGGCCTTGGCGATCAGCACGGGGCACGCGGCCGCCCTTATCACGGACTCGGCGACGCTGCCCAGGATGGCCCGGCCCAGCCCCGTTCGCCCGCGGGTCCCCATGACGATGAGGTCGCTGTGCGACTCCTCCGCCGCGCGGAGGATCTCAGCGACGGGAGATCCTTCCGTCAGGACAGGCTCCACGCGAACGCCGTGGCCGGCGTCTTCGAACCGGCGCAGGCGGCCCCACAGCTCTTCCCGGTAGGCCTCGGGCGTCGGGCCCGCGATGAACCGCCCGTCGACGATCTCGCGGGGCTCGACGTGGACGACGATCAGCCGAGCCCGGCGGTCGCGAGCGATCGCGAGGGCCATGCGGAACGCCTCGGTCGAGTCGTCCGAGAAGTCGGTCGGGTGCAGGATGACCCGGATCGGCTGCATGGGATGCTCCTGGGAAATGGGACCACGGCCGTGTCGACGCTCTAGATCGATGCGGAGATCACCTGCGGCGACGACGGGACGGCGGTGGGGAACGGGGCCTTGACCGTCAGCACCGGGCAGCGTGCCCCGTGCAGGACGCCCTCCGCCACGCTGCCCATGAGGAGCCGGCGTAGGCCGGTCCGCCCGTGAGTGCCCATGACGATCAGGTCCGCGCCGAATTCGTCGGCGGCCCGGAGTATCGCCCCGGCGGGGTCACCGTGCCGCAGCGCGACTTCCACGGGGGCTGCGAGGCCGCGCTGGTTCTGCCGGGCTCGGATGTCCCGCAGCCGGCGCCGGCAGGTCCGCGGGTCATCGGGCCCGGAGGGCGGCCCGTCGGCGCACGCTGGGTCGGGGGCCACGTGGACGATGATCAGCCGGGCCCCGCGGTCCCGGGCCAGCGAGGCCGCGAGCTCCAGGGCGGGCTCGGATCGCCTCGAGAAATCGGTCGGGTGAAGGATGATTCGGATCGGCCGCAGGGCGAACTCCCGGTCGTTGGGCTCCGCCCCGCCCCTCCGGTCACCGTGGGGACGCAGTGCCAGGACGGGGCAGCGGGACCGCCGCATGACCGCCTCGGCCGTGCTCCCCATCAGGAGCCCGGCCAGGCCGCCGCGGCCATAGGCGCCCAGGGCGATCAGGTCCGCCCCCACTTCCTCGGCGACCCGAAGGATCTCATTCGAGGGGAGCCCATAGCCGAGGCGATACTCCGTCGGGACGGGGCGGTCGGGGGCGTAGAGCCCGCGGAGCCGATCTTCGAAGTCCCGCCGATGCAGGAGTTCTTCGGGGCAGGTCGACGCGCGATCGGGAGGCTCGACCGGCCCGACGTGCCAGGGGACGTCGGGCGTGCCGATGGTCGCGGGCCATCTCGGCACGAGCGTCGGCTCGACCACGTGCAGGACGATGAGCTGCTTCTCCGCGAGCGAGCAGGCCTGATGGAAGACCGCCTCGGACAGCGGGGAGAAGTCCGCGCCGACGAGGATCGTACGGAATCCCGACATGATCTCCTCCTTCCCGACGAAAAGGCGCCGACGTCGATATGTCGGCGGCTGCTGCTCGAATCATCCGCCGTTTTCGAGGGCGGCGTCGCCCTTCGCCCACTGCGGCTCGTCGCGGGCGAGCAGGGCGGCGACCCCACCGAGCTCGGCCAGCCGCGGGTCGGCGTCGAGGAAATGCACGGGGACATCGTGGCGCGCGGCCATCGATGCGATCTCCTGCCAAAGCCGGGTCCGCTCGCACCTGGCCGCGCAGTAGGGGCACGTGTCGCGAGCGAAGGCGAAGGTCGAGCCGCAGCCCGTGCAATGCGAGGCAAGCTCCCCGGGGTCGGGACCGAGCAGGATATCAGCGACCTGCCCGTCGGCCAGGGCGGTAAGGACCTCCTGCGGTGCGGCGGCCAGCGCCAGGCCCTCGCGCTGCCGGCCGACGGCGTCGGTCAGGAGACGCTCCTCCTCGTCGCGGATCGCCTCGGCCACGATCGGCGCGAGGACTTCGCCGATCCCCGTCGGATCGTCGCGCCAGGAATGTGGCACCTCGCGGACGACTCGACCCGCCAGCCGCTTGGGCAGCCGCGCGCGGAAGTTCTCCAGAACCTCGTGCTCCCCCAGGAGGACGATCCCGCGGAAGCGATGGGCGTCCCACGCCTTCTCGACCGCGCGGGCCAGGTCGTCCCAGTGGTGGTTGATCAGGCCCTTGGGGTGCCGGTCGATTGCGCTCTGCTTCCAGCCCCAGCGCTCGCCCGAGGACCGCTGCTTCCTGGGGATCTCCGCATCGAACTCGCCCAGGAGCCGCGACCGGCCCGGGCCCGCCGCGTGAATGCGGCCCCGATGGGAATCGGTCTCCACGACGAGGTACTCGCGCCGGCGATGCTCCGCGACCAGCAACGGGATGAGGTACGGCCGCTCGTCGACGACGAGGTAATTCGCGTAGGGCTCGTCGGCGGACAGCGAAAGCGGGTGGCCCTCGGGGCCGGCGAAGACCGCCATACCCTTCCCGTGGCGGGCGTCGGGCGATTCCAGCGCGCATCGGATGGCCTCATACCTCGCTTCGAACTCGCCGAGGGCCTCGGGGTCGCCGGCCAGCCCAAGGCGGATGGTCCTGGCCTCGTTTTCGAGATGAGTGCGCCAGCGAGGACTGCGGGCTTCGTCCGCCGTCATATCGGCGTAGCAGCTCACGACCATCCCGCGCCGGCGGGGCCGATCGAGGAGTATGTCGCTGTGCTCATTCGCGGCCAGGGTCATCGTGTTCTCTCCGAATGGTGGAGATCGTCTGCATCGTTCGCGGGGCGGCCCGCCGCGAGGTGTTTCCCGAACCATCCCGCGGCCGCGAGGGCGACCGACTCGAGGGCGCCGGGCTCCGGGAAGAGGTGCGTCGCGCCCGGGACGATGGTGAGCTCACGCGGGCAGCGGAGCAGGGCCAGGGCCATGCGATTGAGCTCGATGACGTCGCTGTCGAGGCCGCCGACGAGCAGCAGGGTCGGGGCCTGGACGTCTGGTAGATGGTCGCGGGCCAGGTCGGGCCGGCCGCCCCGCGAGACGACCGCCCCGACCAGGTCCGGGCGGAGAGCCGCGGCGACGAGGGCCGCCGCCGCGCCCGTGCTGGCGCCGAAGTAACCCAGGCGGAGGCGACGGGCCTCGGGCTGCCGGCCGAGCCACAGGGCCGCGCCCAGGAGCCGGGCGGCCAGCAGCTCGACGTCAAAAACCTTCCGGCGGTCCTCGGCCTCGTCCTCGCCCAGCAGGTCGAAGAGGAGTGTCCCAAGGCCTGTTTCCTGCAGCGACCGCGCCACGAATTGGTTGCGCGGGCTGTTCCGGCTGCTCCCGCTACCGTGGGCGAAGAGGACGAGCCCGCCGGCCCGAGGCGGCAGGGAGAGTGACCCGCCAAGCCGGCGGCTGGCGAACGGGATCAGGACCTCCCGGTCGACGGGCCCAGCGTCTCTGATCTTGGTCATTACCATGGTCCGCACTCCTGACGCTTAGGAAGGAGATCTTGTCCACCGCGCGGCCAACGATTGCGCTCAGACGCCCGTCGGGAACGTCTCGGGGACTTCGCCCTCGTCCCACTCGACGGTGCGTTCCATCGGCTCCACGGCCCTGGTCCGGTCGAAGTGGATCACGGCGTCGAACTGGGCGGGGAGGCTCGCGTGGAAGTAATGGCTCGCCCGCTCGGTCTCGGGCCGGTAGATGACACCGATGGCCCGCTCGAGACGGGGCGTGTGCAGGCTCTTCACGATCCCGCCGCGGAGCGGCAGCAGGAATCGCTCGGGGCCCGCGTCGTGGAATAGGGCCTCGTAGCTCCCGGGGAGGGCCGTGCGGACAGCCTTCCGCTCGGCCGGCCCGTCCCAGCCCGAGGCCGCCGTCACCGTACCGCTGTCCGTCGTGAACCCCACGAGCACCGCGTCGCGGCCGTACGCCTCGCGGACGAGCTGGCCGAGGTTCCACTCACCGCGCATCCCCATCTGCGTGGCCCGCGCGTCGCCCAGATGCGAGTTGTGGGCCCAGACGACGACCTTCGCCGGCGGCCCCTGCCTGTCCAGGAAGCGGACCAGGGCTTCGAGCGTGGCGGCCATGTGGCTGTCGCGGAGGTTCCACGACGAGACGTCGCCGTGGTACATCGTGCGGTAGTACTCCTCCGCGTCCTTCACGAGCCGGGCGTTCTGCTCGGCGTAGAAATAGTCGTCCTCCGCGAGCCGGCCGTCGCGCAGCTCGTAGGCGGCGGCAGAGCGGAGCATCTCGACGAGCTGCGAGATGACCTGCGCGCTCGCACGAGGGGCCAAGGCCTGTCGAGGCGCCGAGCCCGTAGGCTCGGGTATCCTCGCCGTAGGCGTCGAAGCAGGCGTAGCGGGCGCGGGCCCGACCGGCCGCCTCGGGATCGACCTTGTCGAGGTAGGCGATCACGGCCGCCATCGACGTGTGGAGGCTATAGAGGTCGAGGCCGTAGAAGCCGACGCTCGGCGCGCCGATGCGAGCGCAGTCGTTGTGCGTCCGGAGCCAGCCGACGAAGTCGAGCACGTCGGCGTTGCGCCACATCCAGGCCGGGAAGCGGCGGAAGCCGGCCAGCGCCGTCGGCCGCGTCGCGGTCGTCGCCCCGGCCGCGGACGTAGCGGTTGACGCGATAGGCGTCGGGCCAGTCGGCCTCGACGGCGACGGCCGTGAAGCCCTTCTCGCGGATCAGCCGCCGCGGTGATCGCGGCACGCTCGCGGTAGAACTCGTGCGTGCCGTGGCTCGCCTCACCCAGCAGGACGAAGCGGGCGTCGCCGATCAGCTCCAGGAGCGGGTCGTAGTCGCACGCCGCGCCGACGAGCGGATGGGCGGCGCGGCGGATCGCCTGTTTCAGCAGGACGTCCTCGGAGGACGCGGGTCGGATCAGGGTCGTCATCGGGCCATTCCCTCATGCGGACTTTGTGACGGGCTCGGCCATCCCGCCGGCTCGTCCCAGGAGCTCGCGCACCTGGGCATCGGTGGTCTGCGAGAAGTCCTCGTACCAGATGCCGACGGCGTGGAACGGCATCGGTGCCGCGACGCACACGACCTCGTCCGCCTCGCGCCGGAGTCGCTCGCGCGCCTCGGGCGAGGCGACGGGCACGGCGACGACGACCCGCCCAGCGCCGAGCCGCCGGACCGCGGCGACCGCCGCGCGCATCGTCGAGCCGGTCGCGAGCCCATCGTCGACGAGGATCACGCACCGGCCGCTAACACGGGCCGCGGGCCGATCGTCGCGGTATTCGCGATCGCGGCGCGCGAGCTCGCGACGCTCCTGCGCCACGACCTCGTCGATCAGCGCGCGGGGAATCCTCAGGTTGTGGATCAGCTCCCGGTCGAGGACGCAGGCGCCCCCCGTGGCGAGGGCGCCCATGGCCAGCTCCTCGTATCCCGGCACGCCGAGCTTGCGGACGACGAGCACGTCGAGCGGCGCCCCCAGCGCGCGGGCGACCTCGTACCCGACCGGGACCCCGCCTCGCGGGAGGGCCAGCACCAGGACGTCGCCCCGACCGACATAATTGGAGAGCTCCGTGGCCAGGAGGCGTCCCGCCTGGGCCCGGTTTTCGAACAGGATCGGCGTCATCTCTCGACTCCTCTCGGGATGCGGATCAGCCGCGCGGCGAAGGGACGTGTCGGTTGCCTCCCGGGCACGGCCCCGCCCCCGGGCCATCCTCAGCGGGCCCAGGGCGTGACCGGGACGCCGATCTCGGCCGCGTCGACACTCGGGCCCCGCCGACGGGGGCCCCGTGATGGGGCAGCCCCGCCGACGTTTCGCTCGATCACTTCTTCTCGCGGATCTCCAGGCTCTTCGCCGGCCTCCCGGCGGGCGGCGCCGGGACGGCGACCTCGAGGACGCCGGCGTGGAACTCGGCCGTCGCCTTCGACGTGTCGGCCCCCTGCGGCAGCGGGATGCTCCGGCAGAAGCGGCCGTAGGAGCGCTCGCTGTACACGTAGCCCTTGCGCTCGTCCTTCGCCTCCTGCTTCCGCTCGCCCTCGATGGTGATCATGTCGTCGGACACCTCGACCTTGACGTCGTCCTTCGACAGGCCGGGCAGGTCGGCGCGGACGACAATCTTGCCGTCGCGCTCCAGGACGTCGACGCGGGGCGACCAGTCGGCCTCGACCATCCCCGCCTCGCGGCGGAGCATCTCGTGGCCGCGGCTGACGAAGCTCGGCACGTGGAAGGCGTGCCCGACGCTGAAGTCGTCCACGAGGCGATCCAGCTCCTCCGCGAAGTGGCGGATGAAGGCGAACGGGCTGCCCGCCGCCGCCGCGGCGAGCGACGTGCCGCCTCGCCAGCCGGCCGGCCCTCCGCTCGTCGCGCTCTGCCAGGGCGGTGCCCCCCTTCGCCTCCGCCTGCGGCCCGTTGCTCCTCGGCTTGGCCATCTCCTTGACGTCGGGCATGGTCGTCTCCTTCGCTGGTTCGATCGTTCCGATGCTGACAGGACCCGGCGTGCGCTCGCCCCGCGGGACGAGACCCCGCGGGCACACCCCGACCGACTCGATCATCCGTGCTCGGGCTGAGACGCGGGCGAGGCGCGGCGCGATCGCCCGCCGCCCCGGGCCCGACGCTCAGCTCCGCACGGGACTGGTCCGCGGTGACTCATGGCACCGATCACTCCGAGGTTCCCGGCGGGCGAGTAGCCCTTGCGGGAGCCTGGTGTGCGGCGGCCGTTACCGCGAGATGATGAGGTCGCCCGGAGGCGGCCCCTCGTCCGTTCGCCGGACGGTCCGGTCGGGAAATGAAAAAACCCCGTCCATGCGTCGCTACGCACGGCGGGGCCATCTCGACCGGTCCGGATGCCCGTCACGAGCACCCGACGCAGGCCAAGATATGGACCGGACGAAGGCCTGTCAAGCGCCCGTCGGATTATTCTCGAGGCCGAGCGCCGGTCCTCGCCGCATCTATCCCCGCGGGCGTCGCTGTCCCGATAATGACGGCGTCGGTCACAGAATCGCCGCGGGACTTCGGGCCGGCCTCGGTTTGTTGGGGAAGCCGATTCCTATGGAACTCGCCCGTTTGATCGCGGCCCTCTCCGATCCCGCGGCCTACCCCATCACCGCCGCGGACGTCGAAGTCCGCCAGACCCACCTCTCGGTCGTGTTTCTGGTGGATAATTATGCCTACAAGATCAAAAAACCGCTCGTGCTGGACTTCGTCGATTGCGGGACCCTGGAGCGGCGACGGCATCTCTGCGATGAGGAAGTCCGGCTGAATCGGCGGCTGGCCCCGGGCGTCTACCTGGGCGCGGTCCCCGTCACCCTCGACGGCGCGGTCCGCGTGGAGGGGCGGGGCGAGGTCGTCGAGTGGGCCGTGAAGATGAGGCGCCTGCCCGAGTCCGCCACGCTCCGCGAGCGGGTGAACCGCGGAGAGGTCGATGCCGCGGATCTGGCCGATGTCGCCCGGCGGCTCGCCGATTTCCACGCGCGGGCCGACGCGGGACCGGCGATCTCGGAGCACGGCCGCTTCGCGATCGTCGCCGCCAACGGGCGGGCGAACCTCGTCGAGGCGGCCCGCCAGGTCGGCGTCACGATCAGCCGGCCCGTACTGAAGCGGCTCGAGGATTTGACGGAACGATCGTTGGCGTCCATCCAAACCCTGGTCGAGTCCCGGGCCGATCGCGGCGTGCCGCGCGAGGGGCACGGCGACCTGAGGCTGGACCACGTCTATCTCTTCCCCGAGCGCCGGGCCCCGGAGGACCTGGTGATCGTCGACGCCGTCGAGTTCGACGCCCGATTTCGCTGCGCCGACCCGATCGCCGACGTGGCCTTCCTCGCCATGGACCTCTCCTTCCACGGGCGGGTTGACCTGGCTCGGGCCGTCACGGAGGCCTACGCGAGTGCCTCGGGCGACGAGGAGGGGCGAGCGCTCCTGCCGTTCTACACGGCCTATCGCGCGGCCGTGCGGGCCAAGGTGGAGGGCCTCAAGGCCTCCGAGCCCGAGGTCCCCGCGATCGATCGCGGCACGGCCCTGGAGCGGGCCCGCGCCCACTGGCTCCTCGCCCTGGGCGAGCTCGAGGTCCCGCGGCGGCGGCCCTGCCTGGTCCTGGTCGGGGGCCTGCCCGGCGTGGGCAAGTCGACCCTGGCGCGGGGACTGGGCGATCGGGCCGGCTTCCTGACGATCCGATCGGACGAGGTCCGCAAGGAGCTCGCCGGCGGTGGGGCATCCGCGGCCGGAACGTCCCGCTTCGAGTCGGGGATCTACGCGCCGGAGTGGACCGAGCGGACCTATGCCGAATGCCTCCGGCGCGCCGAGTCCCATCTTTTCGAGGGTCGGCGCCCGCTGGTCGACGCGAGCTTCCGGGCCGAGTCGTCTCGTCGCCTCTTCCTGCACGCGGCGCGACGCTGGGGCGTTCCCGTGCTGCTTCTCCTCTGCCGGGCCGACCCGGGCGTCGTCCGCTCGCGGCTCCTCTCGCGCCGGGGCGACGCCTCGGACGCAGATTGGTTCATCTACCTCCGCGCCGAGAGCCTGTGGGAGCCCGCCGGAGCCGCCGTCGAGGCTGCCACCCGCGTCATCGACACCGGCGGCGCCGATGCCGAGTCCGTCTCGCGGGCCCTCGAGCACCTGGGTTCCGCAGGCCTTACGGGACCGGAAGCGTGACGTGGCGCAGGCCGTTCGCAGCACCTTCGGTTGGTGCGCCCGCGCGGCCACGAGTGGCGCGGCATTCTTCATCGCCGCGTCGTGACTCGCTGAGTGCGGTCGCGCCGTTCGACGAAGCGCGGAAACACCTCGGCTCAGGTTGTGCCGCCGCCGTGGGCCTCCGTCGCCGCCTCGCGGCTCGCCAGGGCGCGTGGGGGCATTGCGGCCGGATCGAGAAATCTCGAGCGGTCCCCGCTTGACCCGGCGGGACGATCTGGTAGGATGCCGGCGTCGCTGCTCATGACGGGCACCGACGCCGGCTAAGGTGGCCCCGCCCTGCGAACCGTCGCACGGCCGGGGCTTGTTTTTTTGCCGGCCGGCCCGTCCCCCGACCGGACGACCGGGGAATCCACCCTCCCCGGCCCTATCTCCGCGGTAACGGCTGCCGCACTCGAGTCGACGGTGGTGCACCGCACCATCCGCACCCGGGAGCCGGCGCCCATGATCGCGACCGAACGCGAACTCGCCCGCACAAACGGCCGGGTCGGTCCGCCCGACGCGTCCGCATCCACCGCCGAGCGCGAGGCCCGCGAGCGCCTCGTGGCCGCCGGCTACCTGTCGCTGCGCGACGTCACCTGCGAGGTCGCCGGCGGCGTGGCACGGCTCGCCGGCCGCCTCCCGTCCCAGTACCTGAGGCAGGTCGCCCACGCGGTCGTCGACGGCGTCGAGGGCGTCCGCAGCGTCCTCAATCAGATCGAGGTCGTCCGCCGCCCGGCGCGGACGACGACGCTCCTCGCCGCGGCCGACGGCCAGCGGGGCGGCCGCGCCATCGCAGCAACACGTCCCGGGCTTGATCCAACGAGGATTCTCCAACAGGAGGTCGGAGCGATGCTGGTCCTGAGCCGCAAGACGAACGAGTCGATCCACATCGGCGACGACATCCGCATCAAGGTCGTCGCCATCCAGGGCAACACCGTCCGCCTCGGTATCGAGGCGCCCGACTCGGTCGGGATCTACCGCGAGGAGATCTACGTCCGCGTCGGCCCGCCGCGCCGTCGCGAGGCCGCCCGAGGACGCGAGCGGCACCGCACAGCTGAAGTCCTCCACCGTGAAGCCCCCGGTTGCCGCCGTCGGCCGGGCCGGCCGAGCGCACCTCACCCCGAACCGAAACTGAACCTCCCGGAAGGAGCCCCGACCATGCTGCGAAGCATCCTGATCGGCCTCGACGGCTCGGAGGACGGCGACGCCGCCCTGGAGCTCGGCCTGCGATGGGCGAAGGAGCACGGCGCGCTGGCGGCGGGCGTCGCCGTGGCGGACGAGCCGGGCATACACGCCTCCCAGGCGGCCCTCTTCGCCGGGGCCTACAGCCAACCGGCGGCCCAGACGCTCGTGCAGGCCGAGCACCGCCGGGCCGCCCATGTCCTCAGCGGCTTCGCCCTCCGCTGCGACGAGGCGTTCGTCCGATACAAGGTCATTGAGGTGACGGGGTCGCCGGGCTACCAGATCCTCACCGAGGCCCAGCGATTCGACCTCGTCGTGCTCGGCCGGCACACGCACTTCGGGTACGGCCGCGAGACTCGCGACGACGACACGCTGACCACCGTCCTCAAGGAGAGCCCCCGCCCGGTCGTGGTCGCGCCGCGGGATGCCGTCGGGGGCGCGGCGGCGGTCGTCGCGTTCGACGGCAGCCTCCAGGCGGCTCGGGCCGCTCTACGCCTTCGAGGCGTCGGGGCTGGCGCGGTCGCGTCCGGTCCACGTCGTCAGTGTCGCTAACGATCGGGACGACGCCGAAGGCGTCGCCGACCGGGCCGTCGAGTTCCTCCGCTCGCACGAGATCGACGCGCAGGCCGTGCCGATCGCCTCGAAGGCCGAGCCCGCCGACGTCATCCTCGCCCGCGTCCGCGACCTCCGCGCGGGCTTGCTGGTGATGGGGGCCTACGGCCAGCCGGGCCTCCGCGAGTTCCTCGTCGGCTCGACGACCCGCAGGGTGCTCGGCTCGAGCCGGACGGCCGTTTTCTGCTTCCATTGATCGCTGGACGAGGCCACGTCACACCTGCTCGACCGGCTCGAGCAGGTGCGCGTGTATCCCCAGCCCGTGCGAAGGAGCAGGTCGCCGAGCACGCCGTCCGGGACGTCGAGGCCTTCCGCACGTCCCTGACCGACAAGGGACTCTCGCCATCCGTGCCCGCCACGGGGTAATCTGCTCCGATGCGGACGGCCCCACATGAGATCTTCCGCGGCTCGGCGTATGTCCCCACCGACACCGCACGCGCCCACCTCCCGGCTGGGCCGGCTGGGCCGGCTGATCGGGGCAGGGGGACCGTTCGCGGATGAAACGGACATCCGAGGAGCCCCGCGGGACCGGCCCGGACGGATCGACCGGCCCGCCGCCGGGCGTGCTCCCCGACGCCTTCTGGGCCCTCCCGGCCGCGGACGCGTTGCGTCGCCTCGGAAGCGGGGAGGGGGGGCTATCCGCGGGGGAGGCGCGCCGTCGGGCGCTCGCGCTCGGCCGCGGGCTGAGGCCGAGCTGGAGGTCGGCGACCGGTTCGCTGCTCCTGGCCCAGTTCACCAGCCCGATGGTCCTGATCCTCCTCGCCGCGGCCGTCCTCTCGTTCGTCCTGGGCCAGCGCGTGGACGCGTCGATCATCCTGGGGATCGTCTTCGGGAGCGGCCTGCTCGGCTACTGGCAGGAACGCGGCGCCGCCGGCGCCGTCGAGGCCTTGCTGGCCCGGGTCCAGGTCCGATCCGCGGTGATCCGCGACGGGGAGCCGGTCGAGGTGCCCCGTCGCGGAGGTCGTGCCCGGCGACCTCCTCGCGCTGCGGGCGGGCATGATCATCCCCGGCGACGGCCTCGTCCTGGATTCGACCGACCTCCGCGCTCGACGAGGCGACGCTGACGGGCGAGACCTACCCGGCCGAGAAGGGTAACGGGGTCCTGCCCGGCGAGACGCCGCTGGCCGGTCGGACGAACTGCCTCTTCATGGGGACCCACGTCGTCAGCGGCGTCGGCCGGGCCGTGGTGGTCCGCACGGGGGACGCGACCGAGTTCGGCCGCGTGGCGCGGCGGACGGGCCTCCGGCGGTCCGAGACCGAGTTCGAGCGGGGCGTCAGGCGGCTCGGCCAGCTCCTGGTCGAGGTCACGCTCGTCCTGGTCCTCGTGATCTTCGCGGCCAATGTCCTCCTGGCCCGCCCGCCGCTGGATTCGCTGCTCTTCAGCCTGGCCCTCGCCGTCGGCCTGACCCCGCAGCTGCTCCCGGCCATCGTCAGCATCAACCTGGCCCACGGGGCCCGGCGGATGGCGAGGGCGAGGGTCATCGTCAAGCGGCTCGCCTCGATCGAGGACTTCGGCAGCATGGACGTCCTCTGCTCCGACAAGACCGGCACGCTCACCGAGGGCGTCGTCCGCGTCCGCGAGGCCGTCGACCTCGACGGCGGGCCGAGCGAGCGGGTCTTCCTCCATGCCTACCTCAACGCGGCCGTTCGAGTCCGGCTTCCCCAATCCGATCGACGAGGCGATCCGCGCGCACCGCTCGCCCGACATCTCGGGCTATCGCAAGCTCGCCGAGATCCCCTACGACTTCATGCGCAAGCGGCTGAGCGTCGCGGTCGAGGGGCCGTCGGGTCGATTCCTGGTGACCAAGGGCGCCCTCGGCGAACGTCCTCGAGGTCTGCACGCGCGCCGAGACGCCGACGGGGACGATCCTCGGAGCTGGACGAGGTCCGCGGCCGAGATCGATCGGCGTCACGAGGAGTTCGGCGCAGCAGGGATTCCGCACGCTCGGCGTGGCGTATCGCGAGCTCGGGCCCGGGCGAGGCTTCCTCCAATGATCGCGAGTCGGGGCTGATCTTCCTCGGCTTCCTCGTGCTCCACGACCCGCCCAAGGCGGACGCCGCGCGGACGGTGGCCGAGCTGGCGAGTCTCGGCATCACGCTGAAGGTCCTCACCGGCGACAACCGGCTCGTCGCGGCGACGGTCGCCAGGGCCGTCGGCCTGCCGCGCCCGGAGGTGCTCACCGGCGCGGAGATCGACCGGCATGACCGAGGAGGCCCTGGTCCGCCGGGCCGGCGGCGTCGACGTGTTCGCCGAGGTCGAGCCCGAACCAGAAGGAGCGCGTGCTGCTGGCCCTGAAGCAGGGCGGGCACGTGGTCGGCTACGTCGGCGACGGGATCAACGACGCCTCGGCCTTGCACGCGGCCGACGTCGGCATCTCGGTCGACACGGCGGTCGACGTCGCCAAGGAGGCGGCCGACATCGTCCTCCTCGAGAAGGACCTCGGCGTCCTGGTCGACGGCGTCCGCGAGGGGAGGACGACGTTCGCCAACACGCTGAAATACGTCTACATCGCCGTCGGCGCCAACTTCGGCAACATGCTCAGCATGGCCGTGGCCTCGCCGCTCCTGCCGTTCCTGCCGCTGCTGCCGACGCAGATCCTCCTGATGAACCTGTTCGACCGACCTCCCCGAGATGGCGATCGCGTCCGACCGCGTCGACCCCGAGCTGGTCCGGGCCCCCCGTCGCTGGGACATCGGCTCGATCCGGCGGTTCATGCTCGTCTTCGGGCCGCTCAGCTCGCTGTTCGACCTCGCCACGTTCGTCTTGCTCCTCCTCTTCTTCCACGCCTCGCCGGTGCGGTTCCGCTCGGCCTGGTTCCTGGAGTCGGCCGCGTCGGCCCCGCTCGTGCTCCTGGTGGTCCGGACGCGGCGGCCCTTCTTCGCGAGCCGACCGGGGACCGCGCTCTTCATCGCGGTCGTCGCCGTGGTCGTCGCCTCCGTCATCCTCCCCGCGACGCCCCTGGGTTCGACGCTGGGCTTCTGCCGCCTGCCCGCCCACATCACGCTGGCGATGGCGCTGGTCGTCGCCGTCTATGTCGCCGCCGCGGAGGCCACGAAGCAGGCCCTGTATCGTTGGGCCGACCGACGGCCGCCACGGGCGCCGGACGGTAACCTCGTCGGCACTGTCGCCACGTGAGCATGGAAGGCTTTCCAAGGTTAGCCTTTCGCCCGATCTGGTATCAGACACCCGACGCCAGAGCTACGTCGGATCGTCGCCCTTGAGCGCCGCCAGCCTGGCGACCACGTCAAACGCGGCGCGAGGTCTTGCCAGGCGGCGGACGTTGGCCCGCATCGCGGACAGGCGGGCGGGATCGTCGAGCAGGCCGTCGATCTTGTAGGCGAGCACCGGCAGGTTGTTGCAGCGGATCGCGGCGCCCTCCTCGAGGAGGTGGTCGGCGTTCCGCTCCTCCTGGCCGGGGATCGGGGCGACGACCACGAAGACCAGGCCGCGGGCCAGGGCCTCGGAGGTGGTCAGGCCGCCGGGCTTGCCGACGATGAGGTCGGCCGCGGCCATGTATTCGTCCATCTCGGCCGTGAAGCCGACGACCTTGAGCGGCCACGTTCGCGTCCGGATCGAGCCCGGCGGCCAGCGCATCGAGCCGGTCCTTCATCTCGGCGTTCCGCCCGCAGATCGCGACGACCTGGGCCGGGTGGCGGAGCTTCAGGAGCGAGCCGATCAGCGCGTCGATCTTTCCGACGCCGAAGCCGCCCGCCGAGATCAGGATCACGGCCCCGTCGCGGCGGAGGCCGTGTTTCTCGCGCATCGCGTCGCGGTCCTTCGGCGCGGCGAAGGCCGGGTCGACCGGGATGCCGGAGACGGTGATCTTGGCCGCCGGCACGCCCAGCTCCTCGAGGTGGGCGCGGGTCTCGTCGAGCGGGACGAAGTAGTGCGCGTAGTTCGGCGCAGAGCCACTGGGCGTGGATGTCGAAGTCGGTGACGACGATCGCCTGCCGGGTCGCGAGCGTGCCCCTGGCCGGTCAGCCAGGAGATGATCTCCGCGGGGAGGAAGTGCGTGCAGATCGCGACATCGGGCCGGAACTCCCCGATCATGCGGACGAACGGTCGCGTGTTCAGCTTGTCGAACGCCGACTCGAGCGTGTCGTCCTTCTCGGGGTCGTCGGAGTAGTCGTAGAACCAGCCGACGACGTCGGGCACCCGCTCGACCATCTCGAGGTAGGCCTCGGAGTAGAGCCGGCGGAAGAGGGCATTGGTGTAGTCGAGGACATCGACATGCCGGACCGACTCCGCGGCGCCCGTGGCCGCGATCGCTCGCTCGATGGCCTCGGCCGCGCGGAGGTGTCCCGCCCCCGCCGACGCCGAGAGGATGAGGACCTTGCCGAGTGTCATGAGGATTCGGACCTCTCCGACGACGATGGCCCGGGCCGCGGGTGTGGATCCATTCTCAAGGCGGTCGTTCGTGGCGACAAGGGTCCGTCCCATACGGCCGGTCGAGGGCTACCGCACGGGCCCGGTTTCGGACATCATGCGGCGGTGCGGGCCGGCGGCGACCGAGGCTGTGCCGCGCCGGCCTGGCCGGGGGCCGGCTGTGAGCCCGCCCTTATCCTGCCGAGGAATCCGCATGAGCGAACAACCCCCGCCGTTCGATCTCCGGACGCTCCGCCGATTCTTCCGCGCCGTGGGCGACCTGCTCGGCTCCGAGGTGCGCGGCAGGGCCATCGGCCTGATGGTCCTGCTCCTGGCGTTCGCGCTGTCGGTCAACGGCCTGAACGTGGTCAGCAGCTACGTCGGCCGCGACTTCATGACGGCGATCGCGGACCGCGACATGCCCGGGTTCGTCCGCCTGGCCATTATCTACATCGGCCTCTTCGCGGCCTGATGACGCGTGGTCGCCGTCCTCTACCGGTTCGCCGAGGAGCGGCTCGGCCTGCTCTGGCGCTCCTGGTTGACCAGGAAGGTGACCGAGCACTATCTCGACGGGCGGACCTATCTCCGGCTCAAGGAGTCGGCCGAGATCGACAATCCCGACCAGCGGATCGCGGAGGACATCCGGGCGTTCACGACCACGACGCTGTCGTTCTCGCTCATCATCCTGAATTCGACCCTGGCGGCCATCTCGTTCTCGGGCGTGCTCTGGACGATCAGCCCGCTGCTCTTCGTCGTCGCCGTCGGCTACGCGGCGCTGGGCACGCTGACGACCGTCCTGCTGGGCCGGCCGCTCGTCGGCCTGAACTACCGCCAGTCCGACCGCGAGGCCGACTTCCGATCGGCCCTGATCCACGTCGGCGAGAACGCCGAGTCGATCGCGCTGCTGCGACGCGAGGACCGGCTGAGGGCCCGGCTGATGCGCCGGATCGACGAGCTCGTGGAGAACTCCCGGCGGATCACGTCGGTGAATCGGAACCTGGGCTTCTTCACGACGGGCTACAACTATCTGATCCAGATCATCCCCGCCCTGATCGTCGCGCCGCGGTTCATCCGCGGGGAGGTCGAGTTCGGCGTGATCACGCAGTCGACGATGGCCTTCACGCAGCTCCTCGGCGCCTTCTCGCTCTTCATCAACCAGGTCGGCTCGATCACCTCGTTCGCGGCCGTCGTCGCGCGGCTCAGCGAGCTCGGCGGGGCCGTCGAGACGATGGACGCCGACGGGCCGGGGATCGAGACGGTCGAGGACAACGGCCGGGTCGCCTACGAGCGGCTCACGCTCCGGTCGCCGCGAGACGACGCCCCGCTCGCTGGCCGAGGTCTCGGTGTCGATCCCCCGGGGATGCGGCGTGCTGGTCACGGGCCCGAACGAGGCCGCCCTCGTCGCCCTCTTCCGGGCGACGGCCGGGGTCTGGCGCTCACGGGGAAGGGCGGATCGTCCGCCCGGCCCTGGACGCGATCCTCTTCCTGCCCCAGCAGCCGTACCTGCCCCCGGGCACGCTCCGGCGACATCCTGATCCCGCCCGGGCCGGGCAGGACGTCTCCGACGAGCGGATCCTGGCGGCCATCCGCGACGGCGGCCTGGATCCCGTCGTGCAGCGGGCCGGCGGGCTCGGCGCCGAGCAGGACTGGCCGGCGACCCTCTCGCTCGGGGAGCAGCAGCAGCTCGCGGTCACCCGCCTCATCCTCGGAAGGCCGGCGTTCGCCTTCCTGGATCGGCCGAGCACCGCGCTGGGGCGGGAAACTCTCCGGCCGACCCTCGAGCGACTCACCGCCTGCTCCATCTCCTACGTCAGTTTCGAGCCGACGGCGGGGACCGTGCCGGCCGAGCTCTACGACGCGGTGCTGAGGATCCACGCCGACGCCACCTGGAGCTGGGAACGGACCGGAGCGGCCGACCCAAGTGCGGCTGCCACGCCCTGATGGCCGTCCCTGCCCAGGCCGGGGCCCCGGCTTGAATTCCGGATATGTCTCATCCGGGATTCCGAAAAATCCGAAGAAAGCGGTGATGACGGGGTTTCCGAACGCGCAAAGCGCGCTCGCCGGGACCCGCCGTCGCCATTCCATCCTACGCGCGGGGCGAATCATGAGACCTGACGGCGTCTCTCCGCCGGGCAGCGCACGACGCCCATTCGCTCCGCCGCGTCCCTCCCGAGGGCTGGTGATCGCGTTCGCCCTGGCCGTCTCGACCGGTGCCGCTTCGGGGCGGGACAAGCCGTTGCGCAACGCCGCGCGCGACGCGGCCGATCGGGTCGCGAGCGTCCTCGGCGTGGGCGAGTGCGCGAAGGGGGTGCTCGCGCGACACGGGCTCCTCGCGGCCGCGATGGTCGACCCGGGGGGCGCCGCGTTGCGGCTGGAAGGGGCGTCGGCGTGCGGCCCCGAGCGCGAGCCCGACCTCGCGCTCACGCTGGCCGAACTGTGGTATCGCGACGCCCTGCGTCGGCCGCGGCACGACCCGGCCTCGGCGGTCCCGCCGTTGCGGGCGGCGGCCGCCGCGGCGGCGCTGGCCCTGGCCGACCCGTCGGCCGGCTGCTGCGACCGCGCCATCCTCGTCCATAACGACGCGGTCGCCCGACTCATCCAGATCTCGCACGACGCATGCGCCTCCGCGGGCCAGCATCCGTCGCCGGGCCTGGCCAGCCTCGGCGTGACGGCGGCCGCGACCGACCCGTTCGTCGACCCGGGGCGGTTCGCCGACGTCGTGCTGGCCGACGACGTCCGGGTGACTCGCATCCGGCACCGGTTCCGGACCGACGGGCTGGGAGTCCCGGTCGTCGGCACGCGCTGCGTCGACCGCCGCGCCCCGGCCGAGACGGATGAGCGGTTCTTCCCGGCCCAGCTCCGGATCGCGGCGACCGTGGTGGCGAGTCCCGGCGGCGGCCTCGAGGGCGCGGCGTACCGACGGTTGCCGCTCGGCCTGGTCTTCCACGATCCGTTCCAGGTCAGCTCGGCCCGGGTCGGAGGGCGCACGTTGACGCTCGCGACCGATCGCACGGCCCAGCTGGCGATGCAGGCGTCGCAGGACCGGCTCCGGACGGAGGCGATCCGCGGCGTCCTCACGACGGAATTCGACGCGCGGATCGAGCCGGGCCTCTACATGCTCCGGCCCTACGCGCCGGGGAAGATCCCGGTGGTGTTCATCCACGGCCTGGCCTCCACGCCGGTGGCGTTCCTCCAGGAGATCAACGACTTCTCGAACGACCCCGCGCTGGCCGCGCGCTACCAGTTCTGGGTCTTCGCCTACCCGACCGGCGCGATGGTTGCCCGCTCGGCCCAGCGGCTCCGGGAGGCGCTGGACGCCGCCGAGGCCGCGTACGGGACCGACCCGGCCTTTCGCCGGATGGTCGTCGCCGGGCACAGCATGGGCGGCATCCTCGCGCACATGATCGTGTCGGACTCGGGCCGGCGGGTCTGGGACGGCGCCCTCAGCGTCCCGCCCGAGCGACTGCGTGCCTCGCCCGCGACCCGCGCAAAGCTCGACCAGCTCCTGTTCTTCCGCCCCCGCCCCTACGTGAGCCGCGTGGTCTTCATCGCCACCCCCCACCGCGGGAGCCGACTGGCGAACGGCGTGCTCGGCCGGTACTACGGCGGCCGGATCCGGCCGGCGGCCGAGTACACCGCCATCGTCGGCGAGATCGAGGCCCGGAACGGCCCAGGGGTGATCCGCGACGAGAACTTCGCGGGCGCGTCGATCAACGCGATCGGCAACCTCAGGGTCGACAGCCCGCTGCTCGACGCGATCGCGGGGCTACCGGTGGCGCCGGGGGTTCCGTACCACACGATCGCCTTCCGGTTCGCCGGCCACGCCCCCGGCGACCTGGTCGTCCCGCTCGCGAGCGCCCACCTGGACGGGGCCGCCTCGGAAGCGATCGCCCCGGGCACTCACGGCTCGGAGCAGGGCAGGGCGGCGGTGGGGGAGCTGCGCCGGATCCTGCTGGAGCACCTGGCCGGGCCGTGAGCACGGGTGTTGCTCTGTCGAAATCCTCCGAGGGCTCGAGACGAGGTTTTCGACAGAGCAAGGCCCGGACCACTCATGGTCCGGGCCACCCCCCCGCTTCAGCGGCGGCTCTTTCTTCACCCTCCCCCCTTGTGGGGGAGGGCAGGGTGGGGGGTCAGCAGGACCGACGTGCCCGAAGGCGCGCGGCCGATCGCCGGCCACCCCCCACCCTAACCCTCCCCCACAAGGGGGGAGGGGAAGTTCGGCCGGCCTCGCCCTCCCGGAGAACAATCCCGCCCAAAATTGCGATGGTAGGGGTATGACTTCCGCGCGCGACGTCGCGCCCCGCCCCAACCAACGAAGGGACATCTCCGATGCAGCGTTCCGAGAAGCAGCGACAGGCCAGCCGCGAGAACGGCAAGAAGTCCAGGGGCCCCACCTCCCCCGAGGGCAAGGACGTCTCCAAGTTCAACGGCGTGACCCACGGCCTCTGCGCCGTGCACCCCATCCTCCCCGGCGAGGACCCCGCCAGGTTCGAGGCCGAGCTCCAGGCCTGGAACGACGACTGGAGGCCCGCCACCCACACCCGCGCCGTCCTCGTCCAGCGGGCCGCGGTCGCCACCTGGCGGCTCAACAGGGCCGTCAAGGCCGAGACCGCCTGGCTCGGCGCCGCGCCGAACTGGCCGGCGACGCCTTCGACTTCGAACGCTTCAACCGCGCCGACCGCGCCGTCTCCCGCGCCGCCACCGACCCCGCCGGCGCGCTCAGCCTGCTCGAGATGGACGCGACCGGGATCGACCGCGTCATCGACTCCTGCGGCGAGCTCGAGCGCGCCCTGGAGGCCGGCCCCACCGCCTGGGACCAGCCGCACTACCACCAGCGGCTCATGCTCGTGACCCGCCACCGCCTGGACGAGTACCCGCACAACGCCGGCCCGATCCCCCGCGCTTCGGCGCGGCTGCTGGCGGCGAACAACGCCGAGTTCGCGAACAACCCGTGTTTCGACTACGGCCACTGCGTGGTCATCTTCCCGCTGCCCGAGGAGGAGCGCGCCGCGGCGGTCGAGCTGCTGAAGCGTGCGGTGGCCGAGAAGGTCGCCCGGCTCCGCGAGCTCCGCGCCACGATGCCCGACCCGGCCGAGTTGCGCGCCTGCGCCGTGGCGGCGGCTTACTGCGACGGTTCGGAGGAGGGGAAGCTGCGGCATCGCTACGAGATGGCGATCGATCGGTCGCTGCGGGCGACGATTCAGCAGCTGATCGCGCTGGAGAGGTCGGGGGCGGACCTGGCGGGGGCGATGGAGGAGGCGGGGCCCGCGGACGAAGCGGCCGAGGAGTGTTCGTCGGAACTCGATTCAAGGAAAGATGTTACGTCGATCGATCCGGCCGCCGCCGGGTCGACCGACGGGGCCGCGCCGGGTTCGCTCGGCGCGGCCGAGGTGCGGGCCGTCCCGGCACCTGACCCGGCCCCGATGGGGGGCCCGGAGGCCCCGATCCGGGCCGCCGCGAGCGGCGGCGGGGACGGTTCGTCGCGCTGAAATCAATACACCCTAATATCCAAGAGAGCCCCCGAGGCGGGGCCGCGCCCGCGGTGCGCGCCGCGGCACTGTCCCCTGACGTCGCTTTAGGAAATGAACGGCCCTGCCGATCGTCCGCACAGTATTGACAGAAAGGCATGCGCATCTATACCATTCTCAAAAGTGTCCGCTCCCGATGGGCGGATCCTGGTGGCTATGGCGGCCCCGTCGCGCGGATCATCGCGTGCCGGGGCTGTTTTCATGCGCCATCGGCGGGCATCCGGCGACGGGGAACGGCACAGCACCCGGGGGTGTGACCATGGCGACGACCGAGGTCGATCAGCAACGTCCCCCGGCCGACCAGGCCGTTCGAGGGTCGAGTTCGCCGGTTGTGGACAGCGGCCGGCCTCCCGCGCCGGCGGGCGTCGCCAGCGCCCCGGCGTCCCGGCGGGGAGCGGGATGGGTGCGGACGGCCTTGAAATGGCTGCTCCGGGCGGGCCTGGTCGCGATCGTGGCCCTCGCCTACTTCCTGTGGTGGGTCTCGCACCGGGTCGAGCCGCTCCCCGAGGGATTCGCCCAGAGCAACGGGCGTGTCGAGGCGACGGAGATTGATGTCGCCACCAAGCTCTACAACCGGATCGCGGACGTCCTGGCGGACGATGGGGATTACGTCTCCGCCGGCCAGGTCGTCGCGAAGATGGACCTCAACGTGCTCTCGGCCCAGCTCAGGGAGGCACAGGCGGAGCACCGCCTGGCGAAGAGCAAGGTGGAGGCGGCCCGCGCCACCGTGACCCAACGGGAGCGGGAGCAGGAGGCCGCCGGATCGGTCGTGGCGCTGCACGAGGCCCGGCTCGCCGCGCGGGGGAAGCACTTCGACCGGATCAACAACCTGGCGGCCAAGGGCTCCGCCACCGAGGACGAGCTCGACTCCGCCCGCGCGACCACCTCTCGGAGAAGGCCGAGCTCGACGAGGCGAAGGCGAAGCTGACGGCGGCGGTGGCCACCGTCGCGACCGCCCGATCGGAACTCATCGAGGCGGAAGCGAACGTCGACGCGACCCGGGCCAAGTGCGAGCGGATCCAGGCGGACATCGACGACAGCTCCCTGAAGGCGCCGCGCGACGGCCGCGTGCAGTATCGCATCGCACAGGCCGGGGAGGTGCTGAACGCGGGCGGCAAGGTGCTGAACATGGTCGACCTCAGCGACGTGTACATGACCTTCTTCCTGCCCGACACCCTCGGCCGGCCGCGTCAAGATCGGGGCGGAGGCCCGGCTGGTGCTCGATGCCGCCCCGCAGTACGTCATCCCGGCCCGGGTGACCTTCGTCGCGGACGTCGCCCAGTTCACGCCCAAGACGGTGGAGACGGCCGTGGAGCGGCAGAAGCTGACGTTCCGGGTCAAGGCCAAGGTCGATAAGGACGTGCTCAAGTCGCACCTTCCCGACGTCAAGACCGGCTTGCCGGGCGTGGCCTACGTGCGCCTCGACCCCTCGGCCGAATGGCCCGAACGCCTGCGAGTGAAGCTGCCACCGCCTTCCTCCGCTCCCGGGACGCCGCCGCCTTCGACGAGGGCCGAATGATCCGAACGGCCGCGAACGAGGCACCCCCGATGGCCGACCGTCACACTCCGCCCGGTCGGGACGAGCCCGCCCCGATGCCGGCGGCCCGCCTGATCGACGTCGGCCTCCGGTACGGCAAGACCCGGGCGCTCGACGCGATCAACCTCGACCTGCCGGCCGGCTGCATGGTCGGGCTGATCGGCCCGGACGGCGTGGGCAAGTCCAGCCTGTTGTCGCTGATCGCCGGCGCGCGTCGGGTGCAGGACGGGACCGTCCTGGTGCTGGGCGGCGACATGGCGGACGCGGCGTTCCGCCGGGAGTTCTGCCCGCGCATCGCCTACATGCCGCAGGGCCTGGGCAAGAACCTCTATCCGACGCTGTCGGTCTTCGAGAACGCCGACTTCTTCGGCCGGCTGTTCGGCCAGGGCCGCGCCGAGCGGAAGCGCCGCATCGCGCATCTCCTGGAGAGCACGGGCATGGCGCCCTTCGCCGACCGGCCCGCCGGCAAGCTGTCCGGCGGCATGAAGCAGAAGCTCAGCCTGTGCTGCGCGCTGATCCACGACCCCGACCTGCTGATCCTCGACGAGCCGACGACCGGCGTCGATCCCCTGTCGCGCCGCCAGTTCTGGGACCTGATCGACCGCATCCGCGCCGATCGGCCGGGCATGAGCGTCCTGGTGGCCACCGCCTACATGGACGAGGCCGCCCGGTTCGACTGGCTGGTGGCGATGGACGGCGGCCGGGTGCTCGCGACCGGGGCACTCCGCGGAGCTGCTCGAGCGCACCGGCACGACCTCGCTGGAAGAGGCCTTCATCGCCCTGCTGCCGGAGGAGAAGCGTCGGGGCCACACGAAGCTGGACATCCCGCCCCGCCCGGCGGGGGCCGGCGAGGTGGCCATCGAGGCGCGGGGCCTCACCCAGCGATTCGGCGACTTCGTCGCGGTCGACCACGTGAGCCTTCCGGATCGAGCGGGGCGAGATCTTCGGCTTCCTCGGCTCCAACGGCTGCGGCAAGTCGACCACGATGAAGATGCTGAGCGGCCTGCTGCCGCCCACCGAAGGCCAGGCCTGGCTGTTCGGCGCGCGGTCGATGCCGACGACCTCGCCGTCCGCCGCCGGGTCGGCTACATGTCGCAGGCGTTCTCGCTCTACTCCGAGCTGACGGTCCGCCAGAATCTCGTCCTCCACGCGCGGCTCTTCGAGGTCCCGGCGGCGGAGATCTCCAGTCGGATCGAGGAGGTGGCGCAGAGGTTCGGCCTCGACCAGATCATGGACGCGCTGCCCGAGTCGCTCCCCCTGGGACAACGGCAGCGCCTGTCGCTCGCCGTGGCGCTGGTCCACCGGCCCGACCTGCTGATCCTCGACGAGCCGACTTCGGGCGTCGATCCCGGTGGCGCGGGACGGCTTCTGGCAGGACCTGATCGAGCTGTCCCGGCGCGACAAGGTCACCATCTTCATCTCCACCCACTTCATGAACGAGGCCGAGCGCTGCGACCGCATCTCGCTGATGAACGCCGGCCGGGTGCTGGCGAGCGACACGCCGGCCGCACTCGTCGCGAAGCGGGGCGCGGCCACGCTGGAAGAGGCCTTCATCGCCTACCTGGAAGAGGCGACATCCAAGGGCCCGGCTGTCCGAGACCCGGCCCGCGGCCGGCCCGCGGCCGAGCAGGCCGTTGCCGCCGAAACGCCCGGCGACGAGCCGGTTCAGCTTCCGGCGCATGTTGAGCTACAGCCACCGCGAGCTGATGGAGCTGACTCGCGACCCGATCCGCCTGACGCTCGCGGGGCTGGGCAGCGCGATCCTGATGATCGTGCTGGGCTACGGCATCACGCTGGACGTCGAGCACCTGACCTTCGCCGTGCTGGACCGCGACCAGACCAACACCAGTCGCGACTACACGCTCAACATCAAGGGCACGCCGCGCTACTTCGTCGAGCAGGCGCCGATCGCCGACTATGAGGAGCTCGACCGGCGGATGAAGTCGGGCGACCTGAGCATGGCCGTCGAGATCCCCCCGCGTTTCGCGCGCGACCTGGAGCGCGGCCGGCGCGGTGGAGGTCGGCATCTGGATCGACGGCGCCCATCCGAACCGCGGCGAGACGATCCGGAGCTACGCACTGGCCATGCACCAGCTCTGGCTCGCCGAACGTCGCCCGGCATCGCCTCGGCCTGCGCCAGGAGGTCGGCCTGGGCGTGCGCCCTCTGGTCGAACCGGCCACGGTCGCGCTTCGCTATCGCTACAACCCGGACGTCCAGAGCCTGCCGGCATTCGTGCCGGCGAATATCTCCCTTCTGCTTGCTGCTGATCCCCGCGATGCTGGCGACGCTCTCCGTGGTCCGCGAGAAGGACCTCGGCTCGATCATCAACTTCTACGTCACGCCGACCACGCGCCTGGAATTCCTGCTCGGCAAGCAGCTCCCCTATGTCGTTACGGGGATGATCAATCTCGTGCTACTCGTGGTGATCTCGGTGACCTATTTCGGCGTGCCGCTGAAGGGGAGCTTCGCGGCCGAGGCCGTGGGCGCGCTGCTTTACGTCAGTTGCTCCACCGCGATCGGTCTGCTGATCTCGACCTTCACGCGCACCCAGGTGGCGGCGATCTTCGGCACGGCGGTCCTCACGCCTGCTCCCCGCCTTGCAGTTCTCCGGCCTGCTCGACCCCGTCTCCGTCGCTGGAGGGCTTCGGTGCCTTCGTCGGGCGCATCTACCCGACGACGTACTTCCTGACGATCACTCGCGGCACGTTCTCGAAGGCTCTCGGCTTCGCCGACCTGCACGCCTCGTACTGGCCGTTGCTCGTCGCCTTCGTGGTGCTGATCGGCTCGAGCGCCGCCCTGCTGAAGAAACAGGAGACCTGAGCCATGCGAGCCGATCACGTTCTGCACCTGGGCGTGAAGGAGCTGTGGAGCCTGGCCCGCGACCCGGTCATGCTGGTGTTGATCGTCTTCTCGTTCACGTTCGACATCTATGCGGCCGCGGTCGGGGTGCCGGACACGCTCCACAAGGCGCCGATCGCCATCGTGGACGAGGACCGGTCGCAGCTCTCGAACCGGATCGTCACCACCTTCCAGATGCCGTGGTTCCTGCCGGCGAAGCTGGTGACGCGGGAGGAGATGGATGCCCGGATGGACGCCGGGCTCGACACCTTCGCGCTCGACATCCCGCCCAGGTTCCAGGAGGACGTGCTGGCCGGCCGCTCGCCCTGGATCCAGCTCAACGTCGATGCGACCCGGATGAGCCAGGCCTTCAACGGCAGCGGCTACGTGCAGATGATGGTGAGCGAGGAGGTGCAGGCGTTCCTCCAGCACCACCGGACCGACCCCAGGCCGCCGGTGGACCTGGCCTTTCGGGTGCGCTTCAACCCCAACCTGAGCCGGTTCTGGTTCATGTCCGTGATCAGGGTGATCGACCAGGTCACCATGCTGTCGTTGATCCTCACCGGCGCCGCGCTGATCCGCGAGCGCGAGCGCGGCACGATCGAGCACCTGCTGGTGATGCCGGTGACGCCCTTCGAGATCATGGCGAGCAAGATCTGGTCGATGGGGCTGGTGGTGCTCGTCGCCTGCGCCCTGTCCCTCGTCGTCGTCGTGCGGGGCGTGCTGGCGGTCCCGATCCAGGGATCGATCCCGCTGTTCCTGCTCGGCGCCGCGCTGCACCTGTTCGCCACGACGTCGCTGGGCATCTTCCTGGCCACCTACGCCCGCACGATGCCGCAGTTCGCCCTGCTGCTGATCCTGATCCTGCTGCCGCTGCTCGCGCTCTCCGGCGGCCTGACCCCGCGCGAGAGCATGCCTCACGGCGTCGGGAGTATCATGATGGGGGCGCCGACGACGCACTTCGTCATCCTCGCCCAGCAAATCCTCTATCGCGGGGCCGGCTTCGGCGGTCGTCTGGCGGCCGTTCGTCGCGCTCGGCCTGATCGGCACGGTCCTCTTCGGCATCGCGCTCGCCCGCTTCCGCAAGACGATCGGGACGATGGCATAGCCCTCGCCGTCGCCGGCCCTTCGGCCATCGGCGCCGAGGTCGGATGGCTCCTCGTCCCTCACCTCTCGGGATAACGGTCATGTGGGTCTTCGCCTGGCAGAACCTCGTCACCCGGCCCTCGCGCACGGCGCTGGCCGTGGTCGGACTGACGATCCCGATCCTCGCGTTCCTCGGGCTGTTCAGCCTCTCGCAGGGAATACGCGACCTGGTCGGCGGCACGCTCGGCAAGATGGAGGGGCTGCTCGTCCTGCGGGTGAACTCGCCGAGCCCGGTGTTCAGCGACCTGCCCGCGGACATGGAGCAGGGGCTGCGCAAGGTCCAGGGCGTCAGCGTCGTCGCGCCCGAGGTCTGGAAGATCGCACCGCCGATCGATGGCCGGGGAGGTCTCGGGGCGGCCGCGATCGGCATGCTGACCCAACCGCGGCAGTCGGGTGTGCAGAATCTCGCGAAGATGGTCATGATCGAGGGGCAGGATCTGCCCGAGCACCTCAAGCTCAAGGGCCCGGTGTTCGCGATGTCGCTCCTGCCGAAGGAGCGCGGCGGCGGACGGTTCCTCGACCTCGGGGACATCGGCAAGCCCAACGTCGTGATCAGCACGCGGATCGCGCACGAGTACCAGAACGCCGACGGCAAGGACAAGCGGGTCGGTCAGACGATCCGGATCGGCAAGGAAGACTTCACCATCGTCGGCCTGTATGACACGGGCTCGCTCGTCACCGACATGACGATCGTCATGGAGATCGGCGTGGCGCGGCGGCTCCTCGGCGTGGCGGACGATGCCGTCTCGACATTCGCCGTGGAGGCGGTCCAGGTCGCCGACACCGACGCGCTCGCCGCACGAGTCCAGGCCGCCTTCCCGGGCGTGGTCGTCCAGCGCATCAGCCAGTTCAGCGTCACGGTCAGCGGGATCATGGGCAAGCTCGACCTCTTCCTGCTGGCGGCGGTCGGCCTGGCCCTCCTGGTCGGAGGCGTGGGCATCGCCAACACGATGCTCATGAGCACCAACGAGCGATTCGTCGAATTCGGCGTCATGCGCAGCAACGGCTGGACGCGGAGGAACATCCTCGTCCTGATCGTGACCGAGGCCGGGCAGCTCGGCCTGATCTCCGGCGCGCTCGCCTCGGCGGTGGCGCTCGGCGTCGTGCTCGTCTTGAACCGCTCGATCTCCGGCTTCCAGCTCCATCTGGGGTACAACCTCGTCGCGATCAGCGTGGCCGCCGCCGTGGCGGTCGCGGTCGTCTCCGGACTCTACCCCGCGTGGAAGGCATCGACGATGACGCCGATGGACGCCATCCGCCACGGGGCGACGTGACGCGCCGCCTGTTCACATAGCTTGAGGTCGTGCCGTGATCGAAGTCACCGATGTCCGCAAGTCGTTCGTCACCGGCGAAGAGACGGTCGAGGCCCTGCGCGGCGTGACGTTCCGCGTCCCGAGCGGGTCGTGCACGTTCATCGTCGGCCCCTCGGGCTCGGGCAAGAGCACCTTGCTCTACCTGATCGGTGCGCTCGACCGTCCGACCTCGGGCACGATCCACGTCGAGGACCGGGACATCACCGCGATGACCGACTCCGAACAGGACGACTACCGCCGCAACCAGGTCGGCTTCATCTATCAATCCTTCAACCTGATCGGCAACCTCTCGGCGCTCGGCAACGTGCTCCTGCCTTACATCCCGCTCGGCATCACGCCGGCGCTGAGGGCGAAGGCCGCGGACCTCCTAAGGCAGGTCGGGATGGGTCACCGCCTCAACCACCGGCCGCATCAGCTCTCGGGCGGGCAGCAGCAGCGCGTGGCGGTGGCGCGGGCGCTGATCAAGGACCCGGTGCTCATCCTCGCCGACGAGCCGACCGGCAACCTCGACCGGGCCGGCGGCGACGAGATCATCCGGCTGCTCCGCGACCGGCAGAAGACCCTGGTGATCGTGACCCACGACCGCCGCTTCATCAACCCGGACGACATCGTCCTGGAGATCGAGGACGGTCGGCTCAGCCTGGGGAAGGTCGCCGAGCAGGTCGGAGCCGGGAAGGTCTGATGCCCAGACCCGCCGCTTAGAGAGAGTGACTGGTGAGCGGGGTGCGGCGCGACGTGTACCGCATCCTCAGACTTCCGGGACAGCCTCGGTGGTTTCCTGATCGAGGAGAGATCCGAGATGAAGATGCGATCTTGTAGCATCCCCCTCGCGGCGACGGCCGGCCTCTTCGCCGCAGTCGCCGCGACCGAATCGTCCGGCTGCACCGACTTCCGCATCAAGGCCGCGGACGGGACGGTGATCATCGGCCGGACGATGGACTTCGAAGTCCCGGTCCTCTCGTTCATCAGGGCCTTCCCGCCCGGCGAGCGGTGGCGCAGCGACGCGCCCGGAATGCGCGAGGGGGTCGGCTGGACGTCGAGGTACGCTTATGTCGCCATCGACATGGGTGGCCGCCTGATCGACCCCGGCAACCGCGCCGAGAACCTCGCGGACGGCCTGAACGAGAAAGGGCTTTCGTTCGGCTGGCTGTCCATGCCCGATTTCACGGCCTACCAGGATCAGGCGGCGGCGGCGGAGCCGGAGAAGTCCATCGCGCAACTCGACCTGTGCCCCTGGGTGCTGGGGAATTTCGCGACGGTGGACGAGGTCAAGGCGGCCTTCGCCGGGGTACACGTCTGGGGCAAACCGATCGGGCCGCTCAACCTGATCATGCCGCTCCATGCGTCCGTCCACGACGCGAGCGGGCGGTCCATCGTCCTCGAGTTCACCAAGGACGGGCCGAAGGTCCACGACAATGCGGCCGGGGTCCTGACGAACGCCCCGACGTTCGACTGGCATCTGATCAACGTGCGCAACTTCCTCAACCTCAAGGCCCTGTCTGCCGGGCCGGTCAGCGTCGGGGCGTCGGTCCTGTCGCCGATCGGCTCCGGGAGCGGCCTGCTGGGCATCCCGGGCGACTGGACTCCTCCCTCCCGTTTCGTGAGGGTCGCGGCCATGAAGCATCTGGCCAGGACCCCCGAGGACGCTGAAGGGGGCGTGATCCTCGCCGAGCACCTCCTGGGCAGCATCACCATCCCGCGCGGCCTCGAATTGATCCAGGACGAGGTCCTGGTGAAGGCGAACTTCACGCGGTGGTCGGTGATCAAGGACCTCCGCAATCGCGTGCTCTACTTCCGCGCCTACGACAGCCACGCGTTCCGCGCCGTCCACCTCTCCAAGTTGGATCTCCGGCCGGGTGCCAAGAGGCTCTCGCACCCCATGCCGGTGGGTGGCGGAATCATCGACGCCACGGGAGATCTCGGGCGCTGAGCGGGGCGTCGGTCGACCGAGGTCCAGTCGGCCAGTTCCGACGTCAGAGGTCCCCCACGGCGCGGCCCAGGCGGAAGCCGGCGAGGCTCTCGTCGTAGAGGGCGTTGTAGAAGTTGTTCAGCGATGTGACGCGGCGGGTCTCGGCGTCGAGGACCTCGGTGTAGGTGCTCAACCGCTGGTGGTAGCGGTCGGTGACGACCTTGTTGTTCTCCTCGGCCTGGACGACAGCGAGCCGCGCGACCGGGACGCTGAGCCGGGCCTGGCGGAGCGTCGAGCCAGCGGGTGCGGACCTGGAGGGCGACGTCGGCGGCGAGGTCCGCCCGCTGCTTCAGCGCGGCCCGCTCGCGCTCGCGGATCGCGGCGGACCGGCGGCGGGTGGCGCCGCTGTCGGTGATGGTCCACGTGGCCGAGGCCATCAGCACGCCCATGCCCTCGGGGGCCAAATTCTGGTGCCGAGGAAGATGAAACCGCCGCCGATACCCACCTGGGGCCGGATGTTCCCGCGCGCCGCCTCGGCCTGGGCGTTGAGGACGCGGGCCTGGGCCGTCAGGCCGGCCAGCTCGGGGCGGATCCGGAACGCCCGGTTCGTCAGGTCGACGACCTCGGGGGCGGCCGCGTCGGTCGCGGTCTCGCGGTTCGAACGCATCGCCTGCATGGCCATTTGGCTCCAGTCGGCGTCGTTCGGGATGCTGGTCAACTCGCTGATCTCGACGACGGTCCAGAGTGGCCGGCAGAGGTAGCGGTTGTAGGTCGACCAGGCCGACACGAGGTCGGTCTGCGCCTGGATCTCCGAGAGCTGGGCGTTGGCGAGCGAGACCTCGGCGGCGAGCTCGTCGCTCCGGATCGCCAGGCCCTCGGCGCGGCGGTTGATCGTGTCCCGGGCGAACGCGGTGAGCGTCCCGACGTTGCTCTGGGCGACCTCGAGCGTCCTGCTGGGCGCGGAGGACGGCGACGTACGCCTCGGCGACGGTCAGCTTGAGGTCCAGCGCCGTCGTGAACTCGACCGTACGCTGCTGCTGGAGATGATGGCCGGCCGCGTCGATGGTCCGCAGGAGCCGGCCGCCCGTGTAGAGCGGCAGCGTCGCGAGTGTGAATGAGACGGGCAGGTCGTTCTGGTTCGGCCCCAGGAAGCGGACATAAGGGGGAACGGGCAGGGATGACGCCCCCGAGCCCGTACCCCCGGATGAGGAACCGAGGAGCGAGCTGCTCTTGGTCGCCGGCGCGTTGGTCAGCAGGAAGTTGTAGTTCTGGCTCTGGACGGTCGGCAGCCTCGCCGCGCGGGCGGCCTCGAGGCTCAGGCCCGCGGAGACGCTCTGACTCTGCTGCGCCGAGAGCCCCTGGTTGACGCCGAGGGCGATCGCCCAGGCATCGGCAAGCGACTCGGCCCGGGTCAGGTCAGGAGATGAGCCCAGCAGAATTGCCGCGACCGCGGCCGCTCGGAAGATCCTGATCATGACAGGCCTTGCCTCCTTGGCCGCTGGACCTCCGAATTCCTAGGCCTCCCCGGGATGGCGCAGATGGGGAAGCAGGAAGTCCACCATGCAAAGAGGACTCGGCACGCGGCATGGTCAGGATTCGACAGGAGGTCGGATCTCTTCCGCCTCGACGTCGGCCTGGGTTGGTTGGCGCGATCCTGCGGGTCGCGACGAATCTGCCGAGGCCTGCCCTCCCAACACACCGTCGCTACCCTTTGGAGTGCTCAGGTCGCGATTCGCCGCACCTGACATGGGCGGGAAACAGCCCTGCCAATTCCGATCTGAAGTTAGAGCTCACCTCGGTGGCCGAGCGCGCGCCGGTCCGCCGAGCCGAAGTCGATTGTCTCGAGGCTGCCCCGGCCGACGGCACCGAGGCGAATAGGCCGGCCCACGAAGCGCCCCGGCGCTCAAGGCTTGGGGGTGACCCTCCAGGGCCACCGCACACGGAAGCGAACAGGTCGAGACCCGCCGATCGGTGTGACCTCGAGCTACGAGGGTTTCCTCCGGCGACCCCGGGGCTCTCGTCACCGCTGCGTTCCGAGGCGATAATCGGCGGAGTCTTCCCGCAGATCCTGTCTCACGCGTTCGGCTCCAGGGGGCGATCATGCCGCAACTCCAACCCGAGGGTCGGGCCCCCGGCCGCTTCCCCACCACGCAATGGAGCCGCGTGGCCACGGCGGCCGACCGCGACGACGGGGAGGCCCGGGCGGCCCTGTCGATGCTGTGCCAGGCGTACTGGTACCCCATCTACGCCTTCGTCCGTCACCGCGGGTTCTCGCCCGAGCAGGCGCAGGACCGGACCCAGGACTTCTTCGCCTACGTCCTGGAGCGCGACTTGATCGCGAGGGCGGACCCGGCCCGGGGCCGCTTCCGCGCCTTCCTGCGCACCGTGTGCGCCCGGCACCTGGCGGGCGATCGCGACCGGGAGAACGCGGCCAAGCGGGGCGGGGGCCGGCCGCAGCTCGCCATCGACCCCCTCGATGCCGAGCGCCGCTACGCCCTCGAGCCCGCCCACGAGATGACGGCGGAGCGGATCTTCGACAGGACCTGGGCCCTGACCCTTCTCGGCCGCGTCGTCGACCGGCTCCGCCGCGAGTACGACGACTCGGGCCGGTCGGACAGGTTCGAGGAGCTGATCGCCGTGCTGACCCGAGACCCCGAGTCGCGCCCTTATGCGGAGATCGCCCGGAGGCTGGGGACCACCGAAGGGAATATCCGCGTCGCGGTCCACCGCCTCCGGCGCCGCTACGGCGTCCTGCTGCGCGAGGAGATCGCGGCGACCGTCGGGGACGCCGCCCAGGTCGACGACGAGATCCAGGCCCTCTTCGCCGCCCTGGCGGGCTGAGCCCGCGAAGGGTCCGTAACACTCGCGATCATTTTCCCAATGAAGAAGAGGTGGCTTTCGGTGTCGGATGCGAACGGGAATGGGGCGGGTGCGATGAGCGCGGTCGAAACGTGTCCCGACTGCGGAGAACGTCTGCCGAGCTAACTCCCCGGCGGGGCTCTGTCCCCGGTGCCTCCTTCGCCTCGGGGCCGCGTTCGCGCTCGATCCGAACGCATCCGGATCGCACTGAGGCGGGGGCCGCTCCCTTCAGGAGCGGCGATGGCGCGGGTCCACCTGCGCGAGTCGTCCGATGACGCTCCGCTGATCCGGCCCACTTCGGTGGAAGGTCACGGGCGTCCCGACCCGTCCGCGCGATATCAGCTCGTGGGCGAGCTGGCGCGCGGGGGTATGGGAGCCATCTTCCAGGGCCGCGACCTCTACCTCGGCCGCGACCTGGCCGTCAAGGTGATGCGCGAGGAGCACCGAGACCATCCCGAGATGGTCCGGCGGTTCGTCGAGGAGGCGCAGATCGGCGGGCAGCTCCAGCACCCGGGGATCGTCCCGGTGCACGAGCTGGGGCGTCTGCCCGACGGCCGGATGTTCATCGCGATGAAGCTGGTGCGGGGTCGCACGCTGGCGGTCTTGCTGGCGGCGCGACGGAGTCCCGAGGAGGAACGCACGCGCTTCCTCGCCATCTTCGAGCAGGTCTGCCAGACCGTGGCCTACGCCCATTCGAAGGGCGTGATCCATCGCGACCTCAAGCCGTCGAATGTGATGGTGGGCAGCTTCGGCGAGGTCCAGGTGATGGACTGGGGCCTCGCGAAGGTGCTCGATCAGGGCGGCCTGGTCGACGACGGACGGGCCGTCTCCGCCGGCGATGACGCATCGGCCATTCGGACCTGGCGAGACGGTTCGGAGGTGATGGAATCGCGGCCCGGGTCCGTCCTCGGCACCCCCTCGTACATGGCCCCGGAGCAGGCGCGTGGGGCGATGGACACGCTCGACGAGCGGGCCGACGTGTTCGCCCTCGGTTCCATCCTGTGCGAGATCCTGACCGGCCAGCCGGCGTTCGTGGGCGAAGACTGCATCCGAGGTTTACCGCAAGGCCGAGAGGGCCGATCTCTCGGATGCCTTCGCAGCGACTCGACGCCTGCGGGGCCGATGCCGAGCTCGTGGCGCTGGCCCGGGCGTGCCTGGCGGCCGTGCCGAAACATCGACCCCGCGACGCGAGCGTGGTCGTGTCCGGGACTGACCGCGTACCTGCGCGGCGTGGAAGGGCGATTGCGGGATGCCGAGCTGGCGACGGTGAGGGCCGAAGCGCGGGCCGCGGGCGAGCGTCGTCGTCGTCAGTTGACGCTCGCCCTGGCGGCCTCGGTGCTCATCACGGGCGTGATCGGCGCGGCCGGTTGGGGGTGGATGGACCGCGAACGACGCCGGCGCCTCGGGGCCGTGGAGGTCGCGGTCAACGCGGCCCTCGCCGACTCCGTGAAGAAGCGCGAGAAGGCGATCGCCGCGGGAAGCGACCCGATCCTCTGGGTCGAGGCGATCGAGGCGGCCCGCCGCGCGGAGACGCTCCTCGCGGGCAACGACGCGAGCCCGGAGCAGAAGGAGCGAGTCCGCCAGTTCCTCGACGAACTCATGCGAGAACGCGAGACGATCGAGGCCGTCGAGAAGGACCGCCGCATCGTCGAACGTCTGGCCGCGGTCCTCAACGATTTCGGCGTGCACAGCGACGAACGGAAGGCCGACTCCGACTACGCGGCCGCGTTTCGCGCCTACGGCGTCGACGTCGATTCGCTCGATCCCTCGGCCGCCGGTCGTCTGCTGGCGGCGAGCCCGGTCGCCCCGGAACTTGCGAGTGCCCTCGATCAGTGGGCGATCCTGCGCCGCGGTCGGGTGCTGCACGACCCGGCGGGGGCCGATCGCCTTGTCGCGGTGGCGAGGGCCGCCGATCCCGACCCGTGGAGGAACCGCCTGCGCGACACGGTCGGCCGCATGGGAGGCGGTCCGGCCCGTCGGCTCGAAGTGCTGGAGCGACTCGCGGCCACCGCGGATGTCGAACATCTCCCCGTCACGAGCGTCACCAGGCTGGCGACCTCGCTCGCAATCTTCGGGAGACGCGACACGGCGATCGCACTGCTCCGGCGGGCGCAGGCCTCGCATCGCGACGACTTCTGGGTGAACGCCGATCTGGGTCGCGAGTTGATGGCCTCGAATCGTCCCGAGGAGGCGGTCCGCTTCTACGCCGTCGCCGCCGGCGTGAGGCCCCAGAGCCCCCTGGCCCTGGGCGGCCTGGGCCGAGCGATCCTGCTGAGCGGCCAACCCGCCGAGGCCGCCGAGCTGTTTCGCCAGTGCACCCGGCTTCGGCCCGAGGACCCGCTCTCGCACGTTTCGCTCGGTTCGGCGCTGCTCGCGCTGGGAGAGTCGTCCGAGGCCCACACCGAATTCTCCGAGGCGAAACGGTTGAAGCCGAAGGACTGGATGGTTCGGGATCAGATCGCGCTGGCCTTTTCGGATCGCGGCGACTGGGACGCCGCCATCCGGGAGCAGAGCGAGGCCGTCCGCCTGTTCCCCGCGATGGGCGTGGCGCACAAGGCGCTCGCTCACGCCCTGCAATCGGCCGGTCGGCTGGACGAGGCGGTGGCCGAGTTTCGCGAGGCCGTGCGGCTCGATCCCCGCATTTCCGCGTCACATCTCTTCCTCGGCCGGGCGCTGATCGAGGCGGGCGAGCCGCACGCGGCACTCGAAGCGTTGGCCCGGATCGGGCCGGGGCCGCCGCCGGACCCCTTCATCACGCCCGAGATGTTGGCATCGCGAGCGGAGAAGCTCATCGCCCTCGAACCGCGTCTTCCCGCCGTGATGAACGGGTGCGAGGCACCGGCGAACGCCGAGGAGGCCGCGTCGTTCGCCCGCCTGGCCTTCGCGCGAAACCGGCCCGAGGAGGCGGCCCGACTCTGGGACCGAGGCGTTCGCCGCGTCTCCCGATCTCGCGGCGGATCTGGTCGCCATGAATCGATTCCAGGCCGCCCGCGCCGCGGCCCGCGCCGGGACCGAGGGCGTTCGGGAGCTCGCGGGATCGGGGGCCGATTCGCGGGCGAAGTGGCGCCGCCAGGCGGTCGAATGGCTGCGTGCCGATCTCGCGGCCTCGACGGCGATCCTGAATTCGGGGACGGCCCCGCAGCGAGCGGGCGTCGCCCGACGGCTCAGCCGGTGGCAGGTCGATCCGGCCCTGGCGTCCATCCGCGACGAGCCGGCCCTCTCGGCGCTCCCCGAAGCCGAGCGGCGTTCCCTGCGCGAGTTCTGGGACAGCGTCCGGGCGGCACGCTCGGCGAACCCGGTCCCGGCGACCCGCCGGTCCGAGCCCGACCGAAATTTCTGACGGACGCTGTAACTTCCGGGGCGGATTTCCTAATAGGCTACGCAGAGGCCGCGCGTCTCCGAGGTCGTGGTGTCGGCCGTTCGGGTCTCGGACGCTACCGCACCGAGAGGCGGCGCCCGGCCGGAAATCCCTGGAAAGGCCGTCAAGCCGGAATTGGGGAAGCATTCGGTTCGCGCAGGTTTCGCCGGCGTGGGACGGGCGTCCGTCCGAGACTCCGTCGGCCGGCTCGCATCGCGAGGGAATTCGATCGATGAGGCTCCGAACCCGCCTGGCCGCCCTTTCGCTCCTTGCGCTCGGGCTCTTCAGCCCCGACGTCCACGCCGCCGATCCGCCCTCGCCGAAGGCGAAGCCGCTGACCGTGCTGTTCCTGGGGGACCGCGGCGCCGCATCGACCGGCCGATCGATTCGAGCAGCTCGCCCCCGTGCTCGCCGGGTCGCGGCATCGAGCTGACGTACACCGACAAGGTCTCGGACCTGAACGCCGAGAACGCTCGGCAAGTACGACGCGCTGGTCATCTACGCCAACACGACGCAGATCAGCAAGGACCAGGAGAAGGCGCTGCTGGACTACGTCGCGGGCGGCGGCGGATTCGTCCCCCTGCACTGCGCCTCGTTCTGCTTCCTGAACTCGCCCGAGTACATCGCCCTGGTCGGCGCCCAGTTCCAGAAGCACGGCACGGGCCAGTTCGAGACGACGGTCGTCGACCCCGATCACCCGATCATCAAGGGCCTCGAACCGTTCCGCACCTGGGACGAGACCTACGTCCACACGAAGCACAACACGAAGGACCGCCACGTCCTCCAGACCCGCGACGACCAGACGGGCTCCGAGCCCTGGACGTGGGTCCGCACGCAGGGCAAGGGGCGCGTCTTCTACACCGCCTACGGCCACGACGCCCGCACCTGGGGCCACCCCGGCTTCCACGATCTCGTCGAGCGCGGCATCCGCTGGGCCGCGAACAAGGGGGACGTGTTCGACTCGCGGCCCCGCGTGGCGAAGGGGCTCAAGCCGTTCGAGTACGAGAAGGCCGAGATCCCGCTCTACACGCCCGGCGCCCGCTGGGGCACCCTGGGCGAGCCGATCCGCAAGATGCAGAAGCCGCTCGTCGCCCGAGGAGTCGCATCAAGCACCTGGCGCTGCCGGAGGGATTCGAGGCGAAGCTGTTCGTCTCCGAGCCGCAGATCGGCAAGCCGATCACGATGACCTGGGACCACCTCGGCCGGCTCTACGTCGCCGAGACGGTCGACTACCCCAACGAGATGCAGCCGAAGGGGCAGGGGCGCGACCGGATCTCGATCGTCGAGGACACCGACGGCGACGGCAAGGCCGACAAGGTGACCGTCTTCGCCGACAACCTGAGCATCCCGACGTCGCTCTGCTACGCCAACGGCGGTCTGATCGTCGCGCAGGCCCCCGACATGCTCTTCCTTCGCGATACCGACGGCGACGGCAAGGCCGACGAGCGCAAGGTCCTGTTCACCGGCTTCAAGACGAACGACACGCACGCCGGGCCGTCGAACCTGCGGTACGGCCTCGATAACTGGATCTACGCGATCATCGGCTACGCCGGCTTCACGGGCGAGGTCGGCGGCGAGCGCCTGAACTTCCGCCAGGGGTTCTTCCGGTTCAAGCCGGACGGCTCGAAGCTCGAATTCCTCCGCTCGACGAACAACAACTCGTGGGGCGTCGGGCATCAGCGAGGAGGGCCTGCTCTTCGGCTCGACGGCCAACGGCTGCCCGAGCGTCTACATGCCGATCCCGAACCGCTACTACGAGTCGGTGAAGGGGATGGCCCCGGCCGTCCTGGCGAACATGGCCGACTCGAACCGGTTCTTCCCGATCACCGAGAACGTCCGCCAGGTCGACTGGCACGGCGGCTTCACCGCCGGCGCCGGCTCGGCGCTCTACACGGCCCGCACGTTCCCGAAGCACTACTGGAACCGGACGGCGTTCGTCGCCGAGCCGACCGGCCACCTCGTCGCCACGTTCACGCTGCACCAGGACGGCACGGACTTCCACTCGCACAACGCGTGGAACCTCGTCGCCAGCGACGACGAGTGGACCTCGCCGATCCTGGCCGAGGTCGGCCCCGACGGGCAGGTCTGGATGATCGACTGGTACAACTTCATCGTGCAGCACAACCCGACGCCCGAGGGGTACAAGACCGGCAAGGGCGCGGCGTACGAGACGCCCCTGCGCGACAAGACGCACGGCCGCATCTACCGCATCGTCGCGAAGGACGGGAAGCCGAGCGAGCAGCCGAAGCTCTCGAAGGACGATCCGAAGGGGCTGATCGCCGCGCTCAAGAGCGACAACATGTTCTGGCGGCTGCACGCCCAGCGCCTGCTGGTCGAGCGCGGCAAGACGGACGTCAAGGACGACCTGCTCAGGGATCATCGAGCAGGATCAGTCGCGCGACGCCCTCGGCCTCTCGCCGGCCGTGATCCATGCCCTGTGGGCGGCGAGCGGGCTCGGCGTGCTCGACGGCGTCGAGCCATCGCTGGCGAGCGTGCAGAAGGCGGCGTTCACGCATCCGTCGTCGTCGGTCAGGCGGAACGCGGCCCTGGCGTTCCCGCCGAACGTCGCGGCCCCGCTCGATCGTGAAGTACGAGCTGTTGAAGGACAGCGAGAAGCTCGTCCGGCTCGCCGCGCTGCTCGCCCTGGCGGATGCGGATGCCGGCGAGACGGCGTCGGGCGCCGTCGCTTCGGCCGTTGTTCGGCGGGAGCGGTGGACAACGACCGCTGGCTCTCCGACGCCGCCGCTTCGGCGGGGGCCAAGAACGCGTCGAGGCTTCCTCCTGAGCGCCGCGATTCGCAAGTCGACGAGAGCCCCGAGCCCCGAAGCCCTCTCCGTCGTCTCGCGCGTGTCCGAGCATTACGCTCGCGGTGCGGGCGATCCCGACGCTCGGCGAGATCCTCCGTCAGCTCCCCGAGGCCGACGCGAAGGTCCGCGAGGCCATCGTCGCCGGCTTCGCGAAGGGCTGGCCGAGGGACAAGGCCCCCGAGCTCGACGCCGACGCCGAGAAGGCGATCGCCGCGCTCCTGCCGAAGCTCGCGACCGACTCGCGCGGCCAGATGCTCGGGCTCGCCTCGCGCTGGGGCGTGAAGGGGCTCGACGGCTACGTCGCGCAGCTCGCCAAGGACCTGCTCGCCGTCGCCGCCGACCCGGCGAAGAGCGATGCCGCGCGCATCGACGCCGCGCGGCAACTCATCGACCTCCGCAAGACCGACCCGCAGGCCGCTCGCGACCTGATCGCGCTGGTCACGGCGAAGACGCCGCCCGAGGTGGCGAGCGGGCTGATCGCCGCCGTCGCACGCAGCGACTCGCCCGAGGTCGGAACGGCCCTCGTCGACGCGATGGGGCCGATGACGCCGGCCGCGCGTCAGGCCGTCGCGCTGGCGCTGCTCGGCAAGACGGACTGGACGGGCTCGCTCGTCGGCGCGATCGAGGCGGGCAAGGTGCCGATGTCGCTGCTGACGCTCTCGCAGTCGCAGGCCCTGGCGGCGCACCCGGACAGGTCGATCGCCGATCGGGCCAAGGCCCTGCTGGCCAAGGGCGGCGGCCTGCCCGACCCCGATCGCGAGAAGGTCATCCAGGCCCTGGCCCCGGTCGTGCTGAAGGGCGGCGACGCCTCGCGCGGCAAGGAGGTCTTCAAGAAGGAATGCGCCAAGTGCCACACGCACTCGGGCGAGGGCGGCAAGGTCGGCCCCGACCTGACCGGCATGGCGGCGCACCCGAAGAGCGAGCTGATCGTCCACATCCTCGACCCCAGCCGATCGGTCGAGGGGAACTTCCTCCAGTACACCGTCTCGACCACCGACGGCCGCGTCCTGAACGGCCTGCTCGCGGGCGAGACGAAGACGTCCATCGAGCTGCTCGACGCCGAGGGGAAGAAGCAGACGATCCTCCGCGACGACATCGAGGAACTCGCCTCCTCGAAGAAGTCGCTCATGCCCGAGGGGTTCGAGAAGACGGTCCCGGCCGAGGGGCTGGCCGACCTCCTCCAGTTCCTCGCGCAGAAGGGGAAGTACCTGCCGCTCGACCTCCGCAAGGTCGCGACGGTGACCACGACGAAGCCGCTCGTCTCGGAGACCGGGCCGAACCCCGTCGCGCCTGGTCTTCGAGGACTGGGGCCCGAAGGTCGTCGACGGCGTGCCGTTCGCGCTGGTCGATCCGCAGGGCGACCGCGTCGCCGAACGCCGTCATGCTCCAGGGCACGCTTCGGGACGATCCCGCCGAAGATGCCGAAGGAGGTGAGCCTGCCCGTCAACGCGACGGCCAAGGCGATCCACCTCCTCAGCGGCGTGTCGATCTTCGGGTTCCCGGCCGGGCGCGAGGGGTCCGTCTCGATGATCGTCCGCATCACGTACGAGGACGGCTCGACCGAGGAGCACGAGCTGAAGAACGGCGTCCACTTCGCCGACGTGAACGGCGCGAAGGACGTGCCGGGCTCGAAGCTCGCGTACAAGCTCGGGGGCCAGCAGGTCCGCTACCTGACGGTCGTCCCGAAGAAGAAGGAGACGATCGCCCGCATCGAGCTGGTGAAGGGCAGCGACCGCTCGGCCCCGATCGTCCTCGCGGCGACGGTCGAAGGCTTCGAGTGACCGATCCGCCGGATAATCGTCCGAGACGTTCCTCTCCTCGCGCAATTGGCCCTGTCCGACCCCGCCCCGAAGGGAGACCCCGCGATGAACGCCTTGTGGCTCGTCGGCCTGCTTCCCGCGCTCCTCGCCGCGCCCCAGGACGCGAAACCCGCCGAGGGCACGCCCGCATCCACGAACATCCGCGGGGCCGAGTACCCGCGGATCCTCGACGATCTGCGCGTCACCTTCCGCATCAAGGCGCCGGACGCCCAGAAGGTCGAATTCGGGTTCTTCGACAACACGCGGTACGCCGCGACGAAGGACGAGGACGGCTTCTGGACCGCGACGACGACCAACCCCGTCGTGCCGGGCTTCCACTACTACCGGATGTGGATCGACGGCGTGCAGGTGAACGACCCGGCGAGCCAGACGTTCTACGGCACGGGCAAGGACACCAGCGGGATCGAGGTCCCCGAGAAGGGCGTCGACTACTACCTGCCGAAGGACGTGCCGCACGGCGAGGTCCGCGAGCGCTGGTACTTCTCGAAGACGACCGAGGCCTGGCGGCGCATCTTCGTCTACACCCCGCCCGGCTATGACGCCGATCGCGAGACGCGGTATCCCGTCCTCTACCTCCAGCACGGCGGCGGCGAGGACGAGACCGGCTGGCCGAACCAGGGCCGCATGAGCTTCATCCTGGACAACCTGATCGCCGCGAAGAAGGCGAGGCCGATGATCGTGGTCATGGAGCAGGGCTACGCCCGCCGGCCCGGCGAGGCGGCCGCGCCGCACCGCCCCGCCGCGCCCGGCCCAGCCCGGGCCAGACTCCCCGCCGCGCCCCGACTTCAGCCGGATGTTCACGCGCGTTCGAGGACGTGATGGTCAAGGACCTGATCCCGATGATCGACGCGACCTATCGCACGATCCCCGACCGCGATCACCGCGCGATGGCCGGGCTCTCGATGGGCGGCATGCAGACGTTCCAGATCACGCTCAAGCACCTCGACCTGTTCGCGCTACATCGGCGGCTTCAGCGGCGGGGGCGGCGGCTTCGGCGGCGGCCGTTCGACCCGAAGACGGCCCACGGCGGCGTGATGGCCGACGCGGACGAGTTCAACAAGAAGGTGAAGCTCCTCTGGCTGGGCATCGGCACGACCGAGCCGCAGCGCATGTACGAGAGCGTGAAGAACTATCACGAGGCGCTGGAGAAGGCCGGGATCAAGCACGTCTACTACGAGTCGCCCGGCACGTCGCACGAGTGGCTGACCTGGCGCCGCTGCCTGAACGAGTTCGCCCCGCTCCTGTTCGCGCACGCAGGCCCCCTCGGTCGGCCGCCGTCCCGGCCCCGGGCAGCGGCAGCCGATCGTCCTGAACGCCGACGACGTCCCCGCGTTCCCCGATCCGCCCGTCCGGCATCGCCGCCGAGAAGGACGTGCCGCACGGCAAGCTGGAGATGGTCTCGTACGACTCGAAGTCGGTCGGCACGACCCGCAAGATGCAGGTCTACACGCCGCCCGGGCTACTCGACCGAGAAGAAGTACCCGGTGCTCTACCTGCTGCACGGCATCGGCGGCGACGAGACGGAATGGCAGCGCTTCGCCAAGCCGAATCTCCTCCTCGACAACCTGATCGCCGAGGGGAAGGCCGTGCCCATGATCGTGGTCATGCCCAACGGCCGCGCCCAGAAGAACGACCGGCCCGAGGGGAACATCTACGCCGCCGCGCCGGCCTTCGCGGCGTTCGAGCAGGACCTGCTCAAGGACGTGATCCCGGCGATCGAGTCGCACTACTCGGTCCAGGCCGACCGCGAGCACCGGGCCCTCGCCGGCCTGTCGATGGGCGGCGGCCAGACGCTCAACTTCGGGCTGGCCCACCTCGACACCTTCGCCTGGATCGGCGGCTTCTCCTCGGCCCCGAACACGAAGCCGCGCGTCGGAATTGATCCCCGACCCGGAGGCGGCGAAGAAGCAGCTCAAGCTCCTCTGGGTCGCCTGCGGCAACAAGGACAACCTGATCCGCATCAGCCAGGGCGTGCACGCCTATCTCAAGGAGAAGGACATCCCGCACGTCTGGCACGTCGACGGCCACGGCCACGACGCGACCGAGTGGAGGAACAACCTCTACTACTTCGCCCAGCGGATCTTCCGCTGACCGGGCTTCCGGAGGGGAGCGTGCGTTGTCGGCCGGGCAGACGACCCGACCGGCAAACGCGTTCCACACCGGGAGCGTGCCCGAGTCCTCGGGAGACCAATCGCCGGCGGGCAACAACGGGCGCTAAACTTGTCCCATCCGACCCCCGAGCGGCCGATCGATCGACCCGAAGGCGACAACGTTTCTCCGGCGGGAACAGACACCTTGATGCGCCACCGACGGCTTGGAGATAGGCATCACGCGTCCCGACACGGCTTGACCTGCCCCCGGCCGTGATGCCTCCGTTATGTTAGTGCTCCGACCGCTGTGGGCCTGCCGTCAACTCTGGTCCACTCATAATGAGAGTTTCGCGATGGGCTTCGGCCCCTCGTGCCCGGCCTTGGTCGCAGCGAACTCCCCGGGGGTCAGGTAGCCCAGGGCGCTGATGGGGGTGCTCCCGATTGTATCTCGCCCTCCACGCCTCGATCTTCTCCCGCGCGTCGTCCAGGCACAAGAACCAGTGCGGGTCGAGGCACTCCTGGCGCAGCCGGCCGTTGAACGCCTCGATGTGCGCGTTGTCCGTCGGCTTGCCCGGCCGGCTGAAATCCAGCGTCACGCCGTTGAAGTAGGCCCACAGGTCCAGAGATCGGCCGACGAACTCCGGCCCGTTGTCTACCCGGATGCTCGCCGGGGCGCCCCGCTCGGCGGCCAGGCCCTCCAGGGCCGCGACGACCTGATCGCCGGTGAACCGGAAATCCGCCCGGGCGGCGAGGCCCTCGCGCGTGAAGGTGTCCACGACCGTCAGGACGCGGAAGCGGCGGCCATCCGAGAGGGCGTCGCTCAGGAAGTCCATCGCCCAGACCCGGTCGGCCGCCTCGGCGGCCGGCCGTGCCGGGCGGGCGCGACAGCTGGCGTGACGCCTCGGCGCCTTGCGGCGAAGCGCCAGGCCCTCCTCGCAGTAGAGGCGATAGGTCCGCTTGTGGTTGACCGCCCAGCCCTCGCGCCGCAGCAGGACGTGCAGCCGGCGGTAGCCGTATCGGAAGCGCGCCCCGGCCAGGTCGCGCAGGCGGACCCGCAGGGCGTCCTGCGGGTCGCGGCGGCTCCGATAGCGGTGGCTCGCCCGCGGGAAGGCCAGCGCCCGGCAGGCCCGGCGCTCGCTCTCCCCGTAGGCGGCCCGCAGCCCCGCCACCAGCTCGCGCCGCCGGGCGGGGCTCAGACTTTTTTTCTAGGGTGGCAGAGTCGGCTTGATCAACTCGCCTTCAAGACTTCTCAGGTAGGCCTGCGGGTCGCGCCGGAACCGTCGCCCGAGCGTCCGCCCGCGCTGTCGCAGCTCCAACTCGTCGCGCAGCGACTCTCCACTGCCCGAGATCGGCCGGCCGAGGTCGGTTGCCTCGACGCGGTGCAGTCGCGTCGCCGCCGAGGCCACCAGCCGCACTGAGCCCCTCACCACGGTCCCCGCGCAGGCCGTCTTCCGCCCGCTGGCCCGCCGCTCGTGATAGCGGTGCGAGCCGAAGAACTGCTCCAGGTCGTTGTTCGGTCCGCGGCAGGTCGGCCGTGTCATAGCAGGCGAACAGGCCCGGCCAGTAGCTCCGCGTCACCTTGACGAAGTGGCGCGACCGCCGGGCGCAGCCGGCCGGCTGACCGGCGTGGCGGCCCATCGCCCCGAGCAGGCCCGCGGAGCCGGCGCCGGACCGCGGCCCCGTCACCGCCCGGGCCGTTCGCCAGGACCTCCGCCGCGCGATGGACCCAGCCGAAGGCCCGACGCACGTCCGGCCAGGCCGCCTCGGTCGCCGAGAGCCCCTTCGCCAGCAGCGCCCGCAGCCGCTTCAGCGGCGCCGGGAGCCCCCCTTGGCCTCGACGCGGTCGAGGCTCATGGCGACCGCCCGGAGCCGCCCCTCCAGCTTCAGCCCCGAGGCCTCCAGCGGCGGCCGACCGTCGTCGGTCAGCGCCGACGCACGGCCGCGCAGTAGCCCCGCGCGCGCGCCGGCCTCAGGCGTCGTCGCGGCCTTCCAGCGACCGCTCGATCGGCCGGACGCCCGGACCTGCGCCTTGAGCTGCGACCTTGGCGTGGCGGTCGGCCTCGTAGATCGGCCGGGCCGCCTCGCGCAGGTAATGGAACTGGCACCGCTGGTGCGGCACGCCCGGGAAGGCCTCGGCGATCGCCTGGACCAGCGACCGCTGGCCGTCGGAGACCACGCCGGCGACCGGGACGCGCAGGGCGTCGCGGACCCGGCCGAGGAGCTCGGCGAGATCGCGCCTGGTCCCGGACAGGAGGCTCCTGGCCAGGAGGACCTCGCCCGAGAGCACGTCGCGGACGACCCAGAGGACCTCGTGGCCGACGTCGGGCTGGAGGCCGTCGATCGCCAGGATCACCCGCCCGGCCGGCGCGGTCAGGCGGCGGATGCGGGCGGCGTCGGTCAGGGACAAGGCGAGGAGCTCGTCGTAGCGGTCCAGGAGGTTACCGACGCTGCGGACGCAGATGGCGACGCCGCGGCGGACGAGCTCGGCGTGGATCTCCGGGACGCTGCGATGCTCGGCGTGGCGGAGCGTGCCGACCGCGGCGATGACGTCGAGGCCGAACTCGTGCTGCGGCAGGGCGAAGCGGCCCTCCTGCTCGGATCGCAGCGAGGCCCGATACCTCGGGCAGTCGGCGTCGCGGCATCGCCGCACCTGGACGGCCAGGCGGATCGGCCCGTCGAGGGTGATCACGACCCGGTGGCTCTTGTAGGCGGCCCAGAGCGGCCCGCCGCATATCGGGCAGGCGCGGGTGTCGGCCGTCAGGCTCGATCTCGCGATCCGGCTTCGGCCGGCCGGTGAGTCGGGGCATCCTTGCACCTCCCGGGGCGTTTCGAGTCCCCAGGAGTATCCAATACCTGTCCACCGATCAAGCCGGCTCTGCCACGCTAGTTTTTTTGACAGGACGTCCTGGAGCATCGCCTTGTCCAGACTGAGGTCGGCCACGAGCTGCTTGAGCTTGCGATTCTCCTCCTCGAGCTGCCGCAGCCGCCTCAGCTCGGCCGTGCCCATGCCGCCGAACCGCTTCTTCCAGCGGAAGAAGGTGGCCTGAGGGACAGCATCAGACTGCCCCACCTGGCACACCTCTTCCAACCGGCGATGGGCCGGCGATAATCGCCATCGTCGCCCTGCTGGGCCTGAGCCGATGGATCGCGCGGCATCGCGCGCCGGACGAGGGAGAGTCACCATGCACACGAGAGCCACACGTTTGCCCGCCGCCGCGCCCCCCCGCCTCCCGATCGCCTGAGCCCCACGGCGCCGATCGGCCTGTGGGATCGGCTGCCCGCCCCGAGGCGCCTCCGCCTGATCGCCGCGCTCGGGGCCATGGTCGAACGCCGGCTGACCGAGCCGGGACGGGGGGCCGGCCATGAGCCATCCTGACGCGGATCGCCCCGCGCTCGCCTTCGACCACAAGGTCGCCGACCGCCACCGCGAGCGCCTGGCCGTCGTCTACGTGCGGCAGTCGACCGCCGGGCAGGTGCGGCGGCACCGCGAGTCCACCCAGCTGCAGTACGGGCTGGTCGAGAGGGCCGCGGCCCTCGGATGGCCGCGATCGCGCGTGCTCGTCATCGACGACGACCTCGGGCTCTCCGGCGCCTCGGCCGATGGCCGGCCGGGCTTCCGGCGGCTGCTCGGCGAGGTCGCCCTCGACCATGTAGGCGTGATCCTCGGCGTCGAGATGAGCCGGCTGGCCCGCAGCTGCAAGGACTGGTATCAGCTGCTGGAGCTGTGCGCCTCTTCGGCACGCTGATCTGCGACCTCGACGGCCTCTACGACCCGGCCTGCTACAACGACCGGCTCCTGCTCGGGCCCAAGGGCGGTGCAACATACCCCACAACCATTCCACATTCGCGGCCACCGGGTGGGTATCCTCGGGGCGCACCGCCGCGATCTCGGCGACCTGTTCGCCACCGTGACGGACTACTTCTGGAGGGAGGACACACCATGGCTCGTCCTGCAACTGCCCGACGGCCGGAGGACGGCCGCGCCGGCCTCCTGGACCGACCTGCCCGACGACACCTTCCCGTCGGCCGAGGGACGCCCGTTGCTGTCGGCCAGCGCCCTGCCGCGGATGGCCCGGCTCTGCCAGCGGCTCCGGCCCACCCGTTCGGCCCGACGCCGTCCGTAGGCGTGACGCCCGATGCCCTCTGGGCCCTGCTGCCACCCGCCGACCGCGAGCGGTTCGGCCTGCGCCTGTCCCGGCTCGTGCTCCGGGGCCGTCCGCTCCCCCGACCCCGAGGAGGACGGGTGATGGCCACCGAACCCAAGATCCGCACTGACCACGTCCGCCGCCAGGCCGTCGTCTACGTCCGCCAGTCGACCCCGCGCCAGGTCCGCGGCAACCGCGAGAGCACCATCCGTCAGTACGCCCTGGTCGACCGGGCCAAGGCGCTGGGCTGGCCGGCCGCGGCCGTGCAGACGATCGACGAGGACCAGGGGCGGTCCGCGGCCCGCTCCGACCACCGCGACGGGTTCAAGCGGCTGCTGGCCGAGATCGGGGCCGGCCAGGTCGGGCTGGTGCTGGCCCTCGAGGCGTCCCGCCTGGCCCGCTCGTCGGTCGACTGGCACCGCCTGGTCGAGATCTGCGGGATCGCCAAGACGCTGCTGGCCGACGAGTCCGCCATCTACGACCCGAGGGACCCCAACGACAGGCTCCTCCTCGGGGTGAAGGGGACGTTGGGCGAGGCGGAGCTGATGACGATCCGGTGCCGGCTGCACGACGGGCGGTGGAGCAAGGCCCGCCGCGGCGAGCTGGCCAGGCCCCTGCCGGTCGGCTACGTCCGGACCGAGGCCGGCGCCGTGGTCAAGCACCCGGACCGCCAGGTCCAGGCCCGGGTGCAGTACGTCCTCGACCTGTTCGCGGAGCTGCGGGTGGCGCGCCGGGTGGTCGCCCGGCTTCGGCGCGAGAAGCTCCAGGTCCCGGCCCAGGCCTGGGGCGGCCCGGGGCACGGCGAGGTCCGGTGGAAGGCACCGACCTTCGGGGCCGTCATGAGGCTCCTGCACAACCCGGCCTATGCCGGCGCGTACGCGTACGGGCAGAAGGAGTACGACCCGTTCGACCGCTCCCCGGCGACCGGGAAGGCGAAGACGACGTCCCGGCCGCTGGCCGACTGGCCGGTGTGCGTGCGGGACGCGTACCCCGCCTACGTCACGTGGGACCAGTTCGTGCGGAACCAGCAGACGCTCCGGGACAACTGGTTCCGGGCCGGCAGTCGCGGGGCGCCTCGCCGCGGCTGGGCGCTGCTGCAGGGGATCGCTCGGTGCGGCCGGTGCGGGGCCCGGATGAGCGTGTTCTACTACTCGACGAAGGAGAAGCGGGCGCCGGGGTACGGGTGCGTGGCGGGGTACGTCGACGGCGGGCCGACGTGCCAGATGATGAGCTCGGCCCCTGTCGACGCGGCCGTGTCCGAGCTGTTCCTGGCGGCGGTCACGCCGGCGCAAGTGGACGTGGCGCTGCGGGCCCTGGACGCATACGAGGCCGAGCGTGCCGAGGCCCGCAGGCAGCGGCAGATGCAGATCCAGCGGGCCGATTACGAGGTCGAGATCGCCCGCCGGCGGTACGAGGCGACCGACCCGGCCAACCGGCTGGTCGCGGCCGAGCTGGAGGCGCGGTGGGAGGAGTCGCTGCGGGAGCGGGAGCGGCTGACGCGGGAGGCCGAGGTGCTAGACCGGCGGTCGGCCAGCCCGCTGGGGGCGGCCGAGCGGCGGCGGGTGCGAGAGATGGCGGCCGACCTCGGTAAGGTCTGGGGCGCGACGACGACCGGGATGGAGGACCGCAAGGAGCCGTTGCGTTTCCTGGTCCACCGGGTGTACCTGGACGGGGTGACCGAGGCGGGTCGGATCCGGATCGAGGTCGAGTGGCACACCGGGGCGCGGACGAAGGTCGTCGTGCCGCGTCCGGCGGTCGGGGCGTGGGCCCCGAGGACACCCGTCGCCGCGGTCGAGCGGATCCGGGAGTTGCTGCCGAGGTATGACGACTCGGGCGTGGCGGAGCGTCTGAACGCCGAGGGTCTCCGGACGGCGAAGGGCCTGAAGTTCGACACGTACTCAGTTGGCTACGTAGCCCGCAGCCGTGGCTGGGGGCGGTCAGCGGCGAGGCAACCGGAGGGTGATGTGTAATTCCCCGTGCCTTATCTCGTGGAGCTCAAGGGCACGATGTCCGAGGCCGAGCTGCATATCCTCCGCCAGCGGATGCGGCAGGGCGCCCTGCAGAAGGCCCGCCGCGGCGAGCTCGTCAGCAAGGTGCCCATCGGCTACGTCCGCACGCCCGCCGGCGAGGTCGGCCTCGACCCCGACGAGCAGGTCCGGTCGTTCGTCGGGCTCGTCTTCGACCAGTTCGGGCGGATCGGGTCGGCGACCGGCCTGCTGCGCTGGATGGTCGGGCGGGGGCTGCTCGTGCCGGTGCGCGCCGACTGCGGGCCCGACAAGGGGCGGCTCGAGTGGCGGCGGCCCAGCTCCGCGGCGCTGCGCAACATGCTGATGCACCCGATGTACGCCGGCGCGTACGTCTACGGCCGCAGCTTCCAGGCCCGGGGCAGGCCGCGACGGGGGCGGCCGCAGCGCGTGCCGCCGGACCAGTGGCAGGTCCTCCTGAGAGACCGATACCCGGCCTACATCACCTGGGGGCGGTACGAGTCGAACGTCGCCCGCCTGGCCGAGAATCGATCACTGCGCAAGGCGCGGGGGGCGACCCGCCGCGGGCGGGCCCTGTTGACCGGCCTGGTCGTCTGCGGCCGGTGCGGGGCGAGGATGATGACGCGGTACGCCGGGGAGGCGAGCCGCCCGCGCTACTTCTGCGACGCGGCGCGGGTCAACTATGGCGCGCCGCGCTGCCAGGGCCTGGCGGCCCGCGCCCTGGACGACGAGGTCACCCGCCTGGTGCTCCAGGCACTGACCCCCGCCGCGTTGGAGGTCAGCTTGCGGGTCGCCGCCGACCTCCGGGGGCAGTTCGAGCTGGCCGAGGGGCAGTGGCGCCGGCGGCTGGAGCGGGCCCGGTTCGAGGCCGAGCGTGCCCGCCGTCAGTTCGACGCCGTGGAGCCGGAGAACCGGCTGGTGGCCCGGACGCTGGAGGCCGCCTGGGAGCAGAAGCTGGCGGCCCAGCGCGAACTGTCCGACGGGCATGAGCGGTTCCTCCGCTCGCGGCCGAGCGCACCGGATGGCGACGAGCAGGATCGGATCCGTCGCCTGGCCGCCGACCTGCCGGCCCTCTGGGACGCGCACGGCACGACCGACGCCGACCGCAAGGAGGTCCTTCGGCAGGTCATCGAGGAGGTGGTCGTCACCGTCGAGGGCGAGACCGAGTGGTGCGAGGCCCGGGTCCGCTGGGCCGGGGGCCTCGAGACCCGTTCCCGCTTGCGACGGCCGGTGTCGCGGCTCGAGCAGCTCGCCGACGCCGAGGGCTTACGCCGGAGGGTACGGGAGATGAAGGGCGAAGGCCTGAGGGCGCCGCGGATCGCCGAGCGGCTCGACGCCGAGGGACTCAGGGCGGCGGACGGGCGCCCGTTCACGGCCGCGGCCGTGCGACGCCTGCTGAAGCGGTACGGCCTGGGCCGGGAGCGCCGCGACGCCCTCGACTTGGGCCCGGGGGAGTGGCTGGTCCCCGACCTGGTGCGGCGGCTCGGCGTGCCGCCGGGGACGGTCTACAGCTGGGCCCGCCGGGGGGTGGTCGCCTCGCGGCGGATCGGCGAGGGTGGAGGTCGGCGGCTTGTGGTCACCGGCCTGGGAGAGAGGCCGGATCTCGAGTCGATCCGGCGGCTCATCGGGAATGAGGAGGACGTCCATGGCCGGTCGACGCAACCCGCAGAAGTGTGACGATGGGGGCAATCCGGTGACGTCTCTTGGCTGATCGCCAGCTTGCGGCAGACCTGCTCGACCGGCGTGCCGGCCTCGGCCTGCCGCAGCGCGAAGGCGATCTGCCCCTCGGTGAACTTGCTCTTCTTCATCGCCCCGGCCCTCCGACCCGGGGCCGCTTATCCCATAACGGCTCTCAAATGCGATGGACCAACTTCCGGGGAGGAGCGCACGTTTGGAAGCGTCCGGCCTATGCGACGGTCTACCGGATCCTCACGCACCCGGCGTACGGCGGGGCCTATGCCTACGGCAAGACCGAGCCGGCGACGCGGTACGATCGCGGGGCGCCCCGCAAGGCGGTCCGGCGCAAGCCCCGCGGCGATTGGCTCGCGTTGATCCCGCACGCGCACGAGGGCTACATTGACTGGGAGCGGTCCGAGCGGATCCGGGGTGCGATCGCCGAGAACGCCGCGGGGTCCCGGACCGCCGGCGCGGGGCGGCCCTCCTGACCAGGGTCGATCACTGTTTCAAGATACTGAGTTCCTTGAGTAGGTCAGGGACTCGGGCCGCGTTCCTGCGCAGGGCGGCGGCGATGTTGTCGACGCCGCGCTCGTGGAGCCAGCCGATCGCGGCGTTGCGGAACGCGGCGAGGACCTGCGGCGCCGACCCCGTCCGGATCCGGCTGGCGTCCTCGCCCATCGTCACGTCCCGCACGTAGTGCGACCGGTTCTCGATCCCCCAGTGGCCGCGCCACCAGCCCAGCAAGGTCGCCGCGTCGGCCCGATCCCGCGGCACGCTGGTGATCGCGTAGGCCACCTCCCGGCTCGGCGCGCGGCCCGGCCGCCGGACCTCACGCTCGACCTGGCACACCTGCGCGACGCCCGGCCAGTCGAGGTAGTCATTCAGCAGGTCGGTCGCCCGCAGCCGGCGGGACACGACCCGGCCGCCGCGCTTGTCCGTGGTGCGGTGCCCGGTGAACTGCCGCTCGGTCCGCGCCCGCTGGCGAGGGGGAAAAGGCCGCGTCCGCGGCCCGGGTGAAGGCGTCGCTGATGTCCCGCAGCAACTCGGGCTGGTTCTCCTTGACCACGACGAAGTAGTGGCCGCCGTCGGCGACGACCTGGCGGCAGAGGTCGCGCTGGCAGAAGGCCGCGTCGCCGGTGACGACGCGGCCCTCCAGGACCAGGCCCTTGAGCAGCCCCAGGGCCGCCTTGTGCTCGTTCGTCTTCTCGCCGACCTCGGCCTGCCGGAGCGTCAGGCCGCTGCGCTGGGCCAGGACCGAGAGCAGGTGGACGGCCCCCTCGTGGCGGCCGATGCTGCCGCGGACGGCCTTGCCGTCCAGCGCGAGCGGCTCCGGGCCGCCGGCCCGCCGCTCGGCCGCGAGCCGCCGCGCGACGGCCTCGGCCCAGCGGGCGACGGCCTCCTCGAAACTCGTCGGGTCGAGGGCGATCAGGAGCTTGCGGAACGCCCCCCACTTCGGCGGGCGGCGCGTGAAGCCCAGGGCATGCACGAGGGCGAGGTCCTGGTCGTGGACCCACTGGGCGATGGGCTTGAACCCGCGGGCCCCGCAGAGGATAGCGCCACAGACCGCCGCGAGCATCGCCGGCAGGGGATGGCGCCGGCCGTGGGCGGAGCGCGGGTCGGGCACGAGGGCGAGGTAGCTCAGAAGCGACGAGGAGGGGAGGGTCGGCATGGTGCGCTCCATCGCGGGTTGGTCCTTCCGGCGACGAGGCTACCATCCCGACCCACCTTGGAACAATGATCGACCCTGCCTCCTGACGGGCCAGCTGCGCTGCCGGCGTTGCGGCCGCAAGATGACGGTGCGCCACACGGGTCCCGGTCATGACGTGCCGCGCTACTGCTGCATCCGGGGGTGGGTCGACCTGGGGGAGACGAGATGCATGTCCTTCGGCGGCCTGCCGGCGGACGGGGAGATCGGCCACCAGCTCCTGCGCGTCGTGCAGCCCGCGGCGGTGGAGGCGGCCATGACGGCCCATGAGGAGGACCGGCGGGAGGGCGACGAGGTCGTGGAGGCCCTCCGCCGCGACCTGGACGATCTCGCAGGGCGTGCGGAGCTTCGGGATGCGGAGGTGCCGCTATCTCGGGGAGGCGAAGGCCCGTCTGCAGCACGTGGCGACGGCGGCCGCGATCGACCTGGCGCGTATCGGGCCCTGGCTGATGGAGAGGCCCGTCGAGAGCGCCCGAGTGACAGCATTCAGGCGCCTTATACCGATCACGAATAATTCCGGCGCTCTGCCAGGTACGGAGCCGCGCAGACCGACTTGATCGTCTCCGGCCCCAGACAGACGGCCCGCCAGCCCGCCGTCGCCGCCCTCAGCAACGCCTTGTAGTCGCGGTACACCCGGTTCGACCAGCGGTGGCTCCGCAGGTAATGCCACAGGTTCTCCACCGGGTTGAGCTCCGGCGCGTACGGCGGCAGCGGCAGCAGGGTGATGTTCGTCGGCACGATCGGCTCACGGCTCGTGTGGTAGCCGGCGCCGTCCCAGATCAGCACCGCATGCACGTCGGGCGCGAGCCGCTTCGACAGCTCGGCGAGCATCAGGTTGGCCGCGCCGGTGTCGGCGTGCGGCAGGATCAATCCGGCCGCCGCGCCCGTCTCGGGACAGACCGCCGTGAAGACGTAGGTCCAGTCGTACTGCGTCTGCTTGACCGCGCGGGGCCGCGACCCGGTCCGGGCCCAGACCCGCGTCAGCGTCCCCTGCTGCCCGAATCGCGCCTCGTCCTCGAACCAGACCTCGACCCGCTTGTCGGGGTGGGCCGCGGCGACCTCGGCGATCCGCCCGGGAGCCCCTTTTTGAAGGCCTCCTGCGCCTCGGGGTCGGCGTCCTTGTGCCGGGGCCGGGGCATCAGGCTGCTATAGCCGAGGCGATGGAGCAGGTCGTAGACGCCCTGGAGCGTGTACATGACGCCGAACTCGCGCTCGAGGATGCGTCGGACGTCCGGCCCATGCAGGGCGCAGGTGCCGTCCCCGGACCTCGGCGGCGCGTCGAGCCGCCGTCGGAGTCGGTCCTCCTGGTCGCGCGGCAGCGTGGTGGGCCGGCCGGAGCGGGGCCGCTCGGCCAGCGCCTCGACGCCCCCGGCGTTGTAGTTCTTGACCCAGGTCTGGACCGTGCGGGCGCCGCAGTCCAGCGCCTTCGCGATCTCCTCGGCGGTCTTGTCCTGCTTGGCGAGGACGACGGCCTGGTGCCGCTTCCAGGCTCTCCGCCCTTCCTGTTGACGGGTCAGGGCTTGGAGTGACTTGAGGTCATGACGGGCTTCGATGTGCATGATGGGCATCCTCCGTGACGAAGGCCCATCATGCCAACACGACCGAGGAAAGGCCACTGGACGCCGAAATTATTCTGGATCCGTATTATGGGCCTTCCCCGGCCGGCCTGAAGATTCGCCAGCAGGATCGGCCAAGGGGGCTAGGTCAGTCCTCCGTGACCGGGGCCCATCATGCCAGCAGCAGGCGAACGACGCCACTACACGCCGGAATTATTCTGGGTCCGTATCAGACCCGGGACTGCGAATGATACGGTTCCCGGGATTCATTCGCAGTCCGGGGGCCTGAGCGGTTAGGATGGCGGCCGTTGCAAGGAGGCCGCCATGCACGTCGAAGCCCATGACACGCCGGAGGCGCTGGCCGACATCATCCGCTCCGATCCCCTGGCGCGGATCGCACGCCGGCTGATGGCCGTCCGGCTCGCCCTGCTCGGCCGCGCCGCCGAGGTGCTCGTCTGCGAGCGCCAGGTCTACGCCTGCGTCGCGCGCTGCAACACCGGGGGCGCCGCGGCGCTGGCCGATCGGCCCGGCCGCGGCCGCAAGGGGCCGCTCTCGGCCGCCGACGAGGAGCGGTTGAAGGAGCGACTCCGCGCCGGCCTGACCGAGTCCGACGGCGCCTGCACCTTCCACGGCGAGGACGTCCGCCGCATCCTCCGCGACGAGTTCGGCGTCGTCCGCTCGCTCCAGGCGACCTACGACCTGCTCCACCGCCTGGGCTTCGAGCCGCTGCGGCCCCGCCCGCGGCACCCGGCGGCCGACGCCTCCGCGCAGGAGGCCTTCAAAAAAGCCTCCCCGAGCGGGTCACCGAGGTCGAGGCGGCGCACCCGGAGGAGCGGGTCCAGGTCTGGTTCGAGGACGAGGCCCGCTTCGGCCAGAAGGGCACGTTGACCGGGGTCTGGGCCGAGCGGGGCACGCGGCCGACGGCGCCGAAGCAGACGGCCTACGGCAACCTCCACGTCCCGACGGCCGTCTGCCCGGCGACGGGGCGCGCCGAGGGGCTGATCTGCCCGCACGTCAACTGCGCCGTGATCCAGATCTTCCTCGACGGCCTGTCGGCGACGATCCCTGAGGGCATCCACGTCGTGCTCGTCTGGGACGGCGCCGGCTACCACACGGCCGGGGCGCTGCGGGCGCCGCCGAACCTGACGCTCGTGGGCCTGCCGCCGTACTCGCCGGAGCTGAATCCGGTGGAGCGGCTCTGGTCGTACCTGCGGCAGCACCACCGGTCCAACCGGGTCTACGAGGACGTCGACGCGGTCGAGGCGGCGGCGATGGCCGGTTCGCGCGCGGCCTGCCTCGACCCGGCCAAGGTCCGGAGCATCTGCCGATGCGAGTACCTCGATCCCTGTGAATGATTCCTGGGAGACGTATGATTCACGGGAACCGTATCATGCCTTCATCGATGCGGCAGGCCGAGCCTGGTGGACTGGTGTAGAGACCGCGCGACTAGTCGGGCGCGGCCAGGCCTGCGGGGCGCGGCTTCTCAGCCGTGGCGAAGGCGAAGAAACCGAGCCCGATCGCCCAGGCCGCGAAGGCGATGATCGCGACGATTAAGCAGCCCCGTTGCCTTCGGTCGATGCCGGTCGACCCCATAGGCTCATGCGACGTCATCGAGCACCAGGCGGAAATCCCGGGTCAGCGCCAGCTCTAGGTCGAACACGCCGTCGAAGTCGGACCGCGAGTCGCTCGCATTCTTTTGTAGGTCGCCCGAGGCGATCAAGTTGTAGACGACCTCGCCGAGATCGGAAGTGGAACGGAGCCCCCACTGGCGGAGCACGACCCTGGCGAGATACCCGTACTGCGCGAGTGCCATGAGGCAGGCCCCCTCGCAGAGCTGCTGTCCGGTAACGTGCCGCGAAGCCGCACCGCGGGCATTGGCCTGGCGCCCCCCAGGTCGTGCGCCGGCCTGAAGATTCTTAGTGTAGGAGATTGCCTCGAAGACGAAGGCGTACGCGTGGATCGAATATCGAGGGTCCCGAGCGAGGACCGCGGCCAAGCCGTCGTGAAGGCTCATGCTCATTTCCCCAATTCTCATTTGGCATCGCCGAACCATCACCGTTCGACGCGGTCATCGTCTTCGTCGCGCGGCGGGCGGGACTTCGAGTCGGCGCCGAGGATGTCGTCACCAGCGACGAGCAACCGACGGCGATCCTCGAATTCCACGACCACTTTGCGGGCAAGAACCTCCAAGGCCAGCACCCGGCCCTGTCCCTTGGCTGTCACGACCCGCGAACCAACAGCCGGCAGTTCTCGCTCGAGCGACTGGTAGATGTCGAACTCATATCGCAAGCAGCACTTTAGCCGCCCGCAACGCCCCGAGATCTTGGAAGGATCGAGGGTCGTTTTCTGGATCTTTGCCATCCGCATCGAGACGGGCGGCATCGTGGAGAGATGGGTGTTGCAGCATACCGGCTTGCCGCAGTCGCCATAGTCGGCAAGGAGCTTGGCCTCATCGCGTACGCCGATCTGCCGCATCTCGATTCGAGTCTGGAACGTCCGCGCCAGATCCTTAACCAGTTCGCGGAAATCGACGCGCTTCTCGGCGAGGTAGTAGAAAACGATCCGTTCACCGCCGAGGATGACCTCGACGTCGACCAAGTCCATCTGGAGTCGACGTTTGGTGATGAACTCTCGGCAAGCCTCCCGACGACGCGCCGAGCGCTCAGCATGCCCCGCTTCCTCGTTAAGGTCGAAATCGGTAGCTACCCGCTCGATTGCGCCGCGATGCGGGTTGTCGATGAATGCCATCGAGCGGTCGGTCGCCCGGCAGAGAACCTCGCCCAGTTCAGTCCCTCGATCTGTACGGACGACCACACGCTCGCCCCGCGGATGTGGATGGCCATCCAGGCCGGTGAATTCGCCCAGGAAGCGCATCTGGCCGTACCGAACGATGAAAAGCGGGGACATCAGGCCCATCCGGCCACAGGGACTCGGTCACGGAGCGCTTCGTCGGGCGTGGAGTACATGCCGCGAGGGGCAGCCGGACGACGCGATGCCTCTTGAGTATATCGCGAATGGATGCGGTGAACAGACGAACTTCCTCAAGATTCATCGTCGATCAGAAGCTGGCGTTCGTAGCCGGGCGATGATATGCTGTTCATGCGTCACGACTGCGGTCGTGCTGGCGGATGGGGTCTGCCCGAGAGGCAGACTTCGGGCCGACGGGAATGATAGGTCGATGCTGAGCGAAGAGCTGCTGAAGTTGCTGGTCTGCCCGATGGGCAAAGCCCCGCTGACGCGCGAGGGCGAGCGCCTCGTATGCTCGAGATGCGGGACGCGGTTTGCGATCAGCGATGACATCCCGAACATGCTGATCGAGGAGGCCGAGCTCCCGCCGGGCTGCTGCTCTGTGGCGAACTTAGACTGCGTGAAGAGCGGAGATGCGAAGCTCAATCTCACTTGAGTGATGATATATTTCGCGTTCTATTTTTCAGGCCGGATCCCGTTGCGTCCGTCTCCGACGGCCGAGCGGACCGAAACGCATGCGAGGCAGTCGCGCAACGTAACGCGTCCCGGGATGCGCCCGCGCCCGTCGCCGCAGTGCGTCAGTTCGCCACAGCCACATCCGACCTGGAGATAGTGTGGGAGGGTCTTTCCCCGATGGCGGCATGTCGCGACCAAGCCGAGGAGCTCATCCAAGGATGGCATCCGCCCCCCCGCCTCGACGAGCTGCCTAGCCTGATCGACCAGTAAGCGGCGATAATCTTGCCTCATCGTCGCCAGGTCGCAGAGTCGAGACGTACGCTCGCCGAGGCATAATCCCTCTTCGACCGGGCAATGAGAGCATTTCATGCTCCACCCCCCAGGCCGGTCATTGCCGCGAAAGCGGGCCAGCGCCGGCAGACGCCACGGTCACCCTGGTAGCGAGCGACAATCAAGTAGGCTGCCTTTGGGTCGTCACCCCGGAGCCTCGCCACGTCGTCGCGCTGCGCCGAACCCGCGGGGATGATGTACCCCGCGAATGTGATCGACCCGTCGGAATTGGCGATCGGAGAGGCCGTCCCGATCGCGGCGTTCGGCCTGCCCGACATCGCCCCACCTCATTCACTGATCGTCACGACGCAGGCGATGTTCCCGCCTGGGTAGATGGTGCCGCTGGAGAGTAGGAACGGGCTACACGAGTTACCGGGGTCGCCAATCCGCCACGTGTAGATCGTCGCGTCTTGGTAGGGCGTCCCGGTGAAGCCATAGTCGGTCGTTCCGTCGTAAACGCGGCTAAGATGGAAGTAGATCGCGCTGCAGTTGAGGTTGTAGTAGAAATAGCCGCCAGTGAACGGGTCGAGGAAACGAGCCGTCGAGAGGAAGCAGGAAGACCCGAGCGCCAGGCCCGAGGCCCACGATGGCGTCGCCTGCCAGGCTATCGTGCACGCCTGGAAGTCGCTTGGAACGCACGGGCCGGAGCCGCTCAGAGTGAGCGTGGCCGGGGCGGCAGAGCAAGTGCAGCCGGGGATGTTGGCGGGGGGCGGAGGCGGAGGTGGAGGGGGCGGCGCGGCGCAGTCGCGCTCGGCGACCCAACGGTTCTCGACGAACCTGCAAACCAGGTCGTCACCTGCCGACGGCCCCTTCGTCCCGATGACGCACACTAGCGCCGTCCTCGTGGCGTCCGCGACGAGGGTGGCCGTCATGCCCTCCACCTCGAGCCCGAGCACGGCCACGGGATTGACCAGGTAATAATAACCGGGCGCCGTCGGCTGCTTCACGTCGGCCACAATCCGCCCGACGAACGCAGGCTGTCCGGCCGGCCCGAGGCCGACCGCACGGCGCACGATCTCGGCTGCATCGCGATCCTGCCGCGGTCGGAGACTGTACTCGAGGTCACGCATCGTAGCGGAACACCCAGCGATTGCCGACGAACGAGGCAATTACGTCCGAACCCATGGGAGGGATGGCGCTCCCGAGATTCAGCGCGTAAAAAATCGGCGCCAACGCGGTGAGGGTTGCCTGAGCTCCCTCAACCTCGGCGCCGAAAACCGCGACGGGTGAGCAGGCGAAAAAGCTCTGCGCCGCCGTCGGGTATGTGCTGACCTTTGTCGTCTGAGCGACGAGGCAAGGCGTGCCCGGGTCGGCGAGATAGGGCACCGCGCCGAGGTCACCTGCGATCGCGTCGTCGCGGATGCGAAGTCGCTTGGCTTCGTCGGGGGCGCTCACGGACGTCGACCTCGCTGGTCTGACAGGTGAAGGATGGTGTGCTGCTTGCCGTCGAAGTCCCAGGTCAGCCCGACGACGGCCGGGTATACCTCGCCCTCCTCCGTAGGTGCACCGGCATTCGTTCTTAGCGAGAGGTTGCGACCGATGATCGAGCGGATTCGGTCGCCGATCTGATAAGCGTTGGTGAACCTCGGGATCGTGACCGTCCCTCGGACCACGCCCGATTCGCCCGCGAGGCGCCGAGCGTCGGCCTCGGCCAGGGCACCCTGGGTGTCATCCCGGGACGTGACGAATGAATTGGTCGCGTTGAATTCGCTGTTTGGTGTGATCAAGTTCTTGAAGTAGCGGTCTCGCGCGTCGACTCGGCGCAGCACCTGGTACGTTGTCGGGCTCGATGGCCGGCGGTTAGCCATCGCGGGGATCGTCCGATCTCCCTCAATGACACACGTCAGGCGAAGCGAGAACTTCTTACCGATGGCGCCCGTCTGTGCCTCGATGCCGCGCACGACGCCGGAAGGGAAAGGCGTGTTCGCCGCGCTCGACGGGCCGATCGCCCAGCCGTTGGGATTGGCGAAGTTGATCCAGATCCCGAGCCGGTCGCGCAGCAGCTCGAATCCGCCGTGGATTGGCTGCCATGTGCCTGATCCGTCCCAGACCGCAGGCTGCTGTCCCGCGTAGTCGGTCGAGATCGACAGCTGGGCGCGGAGTGGCTTCCGGTTCAAGTCACGCGTGAACAACTCGCCCAGGGGTATCCGCCTTCGCCTGGCGTAGGGCTGGGGGTGGTCCGGGTCGTCGCCCGAGAGGATCAAATCGAGGGGCGCGACCGTCGTGACGATCGACGAGGACGGCCAGTCCCAGTGGCCCTCACCCGTCTCGTCGAACACATAGAGGCGATACTTGTCGTGGTTCATCGACGAAAACGCCGGGTCGTTCAAGTTGAACGCGGCGAGGCTCGCCGCGCTCCGGGAGTCGGCCGCGGCTACTGGAAATCCCGGGGCAAGGACGAACGATGCCTCATAGCGGATGAGCTGGGACTCGACCGTGTAGGCATTCGCCACGCCGGTCATATCGCGCGACAATCGCGCGACGTTCATGTTCGTTTGAGCCGGGTCGAGGGTCGCTCCACGCGTCTGGAGATAGAGGTCCTTCACCACGGCCGGCGAACTATCCTGGAGCCGGAAGAGGTCCAGCGAGGTCGAGGGTAGGTCACCTCCGTCGGTTGCGAGACGGAAGGCCATACCGAAGCCGTTGGGCCGGAGCAGGTCCTCGACGGCGTTCGGCCAGGCCTTGCCCGTCGCTGGGTAGTCGGGGACCTCGAGAGGCTCGCTAGTGTAGGTCGACGGGTCGGTAAGGTCGAGCCCGGCGCCGCCGTCAGGGGACCTGCTGTTGAGCAGGGAGTCGATCGCGTCGCCCGCGGGATTGAGGACGTACTTCTGGCCAGCGTTCTCGTGATAGCAGAGGTAGCGGATCGCCATCGGAAGCGTCCACGCGCGCCGGACGTCGGGATCACGGACCACGAGCGGGTCGAGGAAGATCGGATACCTATTTCCCGAATTATCCTCGGCGTCGGCACCAGCCGGAGTGGCGTTCGGCTGGCCCTGGGGATTGAAGTGCGTCAGAAGGTCGGTGTCGATGTTGTCGCCACCTGTCGGATGATCGGCGTCGCGCACCAGCGCGCCTCCGGTGGGTGTGTCCCACTCACGGACGGCCACCCCGAAGGCCGAGAACGTCACCAGTTCGTGTGACGGGGCGTAAGATAATTCGGGCACCTGCGCGAAGCCATCGAAGAGAATCAGAGGCGAGCCGTCGGGATAGACGGTCATTACGACCAGCCGGTCGTCGTTCTGGACGACGCCCGGCAGATCGCTGTCGACGGCCATCGCGTCTTCAAACGCCCGCGGTTCATCCGCGGGCCCTAGGGGGTCGAACACGTAGCGAAACCGCGCAGCCCCGGGATCGGCACCCTCGCTCGAGTGGATCGTCAGGATTTCGATGTTCGGCAGGGGCTCATACTGGCCGCCGACGAGCCGAAAGACGCCGACGGGGACGGGCGGCCGGACCAGGGGGACGTCGCCGGGCGCGATGGAGGCGGATGCGCTCATGGATTGTCCCTATCAGCTGGACATCAGGCCGTGCCGTTTCAGAGCGCCAACCAGGGCGTTGACCGTGGCCGTCAGCGAGGCAAAGTTGTTGTTGAGAGTCGCCTGCGAGAATGTTGCACCGACGTTTACCAGCGTCGTGCCCGCGGTCCCGCCCGTGCCATCGGTCAACGCCGTCACCTTGGCCGCCTGCGTGGCAGGCACGGACCCGAAGAAGCCGATCAGTTGGTTAAGCGGGTCGACTGAGATGACGTCCGTCCCGGTCGATGGGTTCGCCACCTGGAACGTGCCGGCGACTGTATCGCCCGCCTTCGAGACGAACGCTGTGTTCGCCCCGGCCGTCTGATAGGGGACACGAGCATCGACGATCTGCGCGATCGTACTCGCCGCCGTCGTCACTTGCGCGAGCGGCATGTAGGGCGCGACCGGCCAGGCCGTTCCGGAACCGACGGTACCCCCGTCCGTCAGCCAGATGACCAAGCTCGCGCTCGCGGTCAGTGTGAGCGACCCCCCGGCATAGGACCCTAGGGTTCCATTGGACTTGAGATACGTCCCGGCTGCGATCCGGCACGAAAGCGAGGCGCTCGGGACCTCCAGCGTAGTTACGGCGAAGCCACCGACGGACGCGAGGCTGTCGAGATAGTCGGCGTTGGCGTTGAGGGGAACGTCCCAGAGGCGGTCGGCCGCGGCGGGCTTCTGAAGCCGGACGTTCGTCGTATATGTCGTCGCCATCGAGTTCACCCCTGGGAAGGACTGGGCAGCCAAGTCAGGGTCGCGGTCCTAATAGATGGTCCGCCATAAGAATAAGAGAGCGATGTTCCATCGGCTGCCGTGCCAGGCGGACGCGGGGGCTCGCTCACCGCTACAGTGGCCACCTGGCCCGGCTCACGCGCATTGCCCGCCGCGTCATAGGGGACCACGGCGAACGTCCAGGATCCGGACGTCAGCGGTGCACTCTCCCACTGGTATGCCGTCGCCGCACGACCGAACCCGCCCTGGCCGAAGCCGCCCAGCCCGAAGCCATCGCTGATCCAGCCACCCGGATAGGCGGCAATCGTCGCGAGTATCGTCGTGTAATCGACTGTGCCGCTCGGCACTTTCGAGCTGTAAATCCGGAAGCCGCGGACGTCGTCGTTGCCCGTCGGGTCGAGGTAGGTCCCTCCCACCCAAGAGAGCTGCACCCGGGTGCCGAGGCCGGAAGCCGCCGGTAGGGACGTCGAGAAGTCCACCGTCAATTCGGCTGGGTCCACCGTGCCGACATCGACCCAGACGTTCCAACCAGCCGGCCAGGCGGGCCGCGGCACGTGGCACCGCGTCGAGCGGCCCGACCACGAGAGTCGCCGGTTGACGTAAACCTGATACCACGTCCCGGCCGCCGCCGTGGACGACCAGGAGATGAATAGTTCCGGGCCGTCGTCGTCGATTCGGAGGTCCGAGACCTGGGCTTGAGAGAACGGCATCCGGTCACTCGAGATGGAGGAACCGCGCCTTGTAGGCGCGGAAGAAGTACCCGTATGGGGACTGCCGGACACGGCCCAACGGCCGGAATGATTGGAGGCAGACATTGCCCCAGGCCGTTCCCAGGTTGTCGACCAGAACACGAGCCACGCCGTCATCGAACGAGCGGAATGTCGACTCCGCCGCGGCCAGCAATGCCGGACTCGGCCCGTACAGAAGACCGCCGACCTCGGTGAAACGACCTCGCGAGCCGCCGTCGAGCGCCTCGAGCCCGCTCAGGCCGAAGAAGCTGTTGACTTGCTTCGCGCGCGGCTGGGCGACCGTGCTCATCGTCACAGCCGTGCCGAAGATGTTGGACCCGCCGTAGGAAGGCATGTCGGGTGGACCTCTGCCATCGGATTAGCGTTCGGGATAGACCATCCGGCCGCTTGCGATCGGCGCCGACTGCTGCTGGCGGCGCAGCTCGTCGAGGATCTGGCCAAGCAACGCATTCGTCGGGTTCAGGTCGATGCCGATCGAGCCCTCGTCCGCAGGTGATACCGCGCCGGGTCGAACGCCGAGGGGATCAACGTCCGATGAACCGCTCCAACTCGTCGCGGAGGCTGACTCGCCCGACGTCCGATCGAAGCCCTCGGCATAACGAGCTGCGGGGCCGACCGGCCCAACCGCAACCGTCTCCGCTGGCGTCCGGACGGACGAGGTGATGCCTTCCATTATCGGCGCGGGCACCGCCTCATTCGCGCGAGATGTCCATCGGCCCAGATCCGTATCGAGTTCGCCGTTTCTCGTGATCGCCGCTACCATCAGGCCGGCGCTCGAGTTATCCGCGACGCGAGCAGGAGTCGGCTCGGCGGCCCGCGCTCCAGACGGTTCGACCGCCCCTATCCGATCGACGGAGAACACGGCCTCGGCGATCGGCCCTTCACCGGGTTCGTGCCGATGTGCGGTCTGGGACTCGGCCGGCTCTCCATGCGCGCGTCCGTAGACCGTGGTATCTACAGAAAGTGCAGCAATAGGCTCACGCCGATCGGACTCGCCGCTCTCAGAGCGTGTACCTGCGTCCTCATGGCGACCTGGGGCAGGAGGCCCTGAACGGCCAGACATCGGAGAATGCAATTCGCTCCCGCTGACGCCACGCTCGGATTCGACCCGTCGCCCATTTGCGCACGGATCCTCGAACGTGGGCGTGACGGCCCCGACGACCGAGTCGGGTGTCGATTCGATCGTCCCCTGCGCGGACTCGACCGGGCGACGCGGAAGGGAATGGATGAGTTCCCGGAGCGTCCGGGCGAGCCCATTCGCGTCTTCGCCGGTCGAGCTGGGACGATCTGGAGACTCCGGTGAACTGTCGGCGTCGGAGCTATCGATCGTCGGCGGGCTGACGGAGTGGCGCGGGCCAAACGCTCCCTCGCGCGGCGAATCGGGTAGGGCAGCACCCCACGAGGAAACGCCGCGGTCAGGTTTTGTGAATCGATCGATCACGGGGACTCACCTCCCATCGGGCCGATCTCACGAGCATCGCCGAAGGCCGCCGGGATGAGCAACTTCGCTACGCGAACAAGGTCGACGCGACTTGGGTTAACCAGTGCCTCGGCCTCCTCAAGTTCGACTTCGTGGGCCAGCCGGAGCACGGCGACCGTGAATCTCACAAAGGCGTCTCCCGAATGGGAGACGTTCCTTCGGCTGGCCGCCACGACCGAGTCCCAGAGTCGCATGACGTCGGGCGGGTATCCAACCCGCGTCACCAGCTCGATCCGGACCCGAGATCGACCGAAAGGATCGGTCTCGCGGTGCGTGACAGGGCGGACCCAGGGCTGGGGCAGGGCGAGGCCCCAGAGCTTTCCGTCCGCCATCTCGATCTCGACGGCTGGCACGTCGTCATCGCGAGTCTCTTCGGGCGCGGGGAAGGGCATCAGACGAGGCTCTCCAACGAGGCCTGCTCCTCGGCCGCGCGGCTGGCGTCGATGAACTGTGCGGCCGGAATTGTCCGCCGCGTGGCCACAAGGATCGCCAGCACGTTCGCCAGGTCACCCGGCCGGATCGTCGTCGGCACGACACCGTTGGCGAGCAAGCTGGCGCGGACCCAATCGGTGTAGGAACGGACTGCTTGCGGCGGCCCGAAGACGGCCTCGAGCACGGTCGTGGCAAACGCGACGCACTGCCTGCCGGGTCGGAAGTGGGCGAGGTCGTCGAACTCGGCGTCCGTCAGGTCGTAATTCGCCAGAAGGAGCGAACGAGCGGCCGACCAGACGTCGACCAGGGCGACCTCGCCGCTCGCGGCCGACCGGTCGAAGAGCCTATCGATCTCCCCGTCGACGTCGGGATCCGTCAGCGGTCCGTCGTCCGCGCGGTAGCGGGGGATGGCCAGGAGCCACATCTCGCCATCGGCCAGTCGGACTGGGACACCGTCCGCGCCGAGCTTGCGCCGGGTCTGTTCGGTCGGCTTAGGCCTCGGGCTCGAGATATCCGTAGGAGACGCCGTCACCTCGGTCCTCCCACCGATAGCGCGACTCGCCCGAACGCGGGCTGGTGCGCGGGAACATCAAAGTGTCGTCGGGGCGAGCGGTGATAAAGTGCTCTCCGCCTTGGTGGCGGACGAAGATCCGCTCGGAGCCGAGGAGGGCCGCGAACTCCGATCCCAGTCGCAAGAGACGGGCCGAGGAGCGACCTGCGCCGGCATACCCGATCGGTGAGCGCACCGCATCGATCGTCGTGTCGGCGCTCACGGCGACACGCTCACGGAGAGCGGGTTCGTCACGCCATCGCTCGAGAATGAGGATAGCACGAGCGTGCCCTGGCCGAACTGCCGGTGCGAGCCCTTGACATTGGTCTGGGCAACGACAGCATTCGAGAATGTATAGGTGATCGAGCCGGAGCCGGTGCCGTTCTTGGCGTCGTTGTGCGTCGCCGTGAACGTACCGACGGTCCCGACGGGGTTCGCTCGGATCGCGGCGAGATCGGCCGCCTGCACGGTGATCGTCGGGTCGTTGAAGTCGTTGACGACGGTGGTGTTGTACCGGTCGCCGTCGCCGGCGAACTTCAGCAGGCTGCCGCCGCTGTCAATGGCCACCGAGGTCACACCCGTGATCACGGTGGGCTGACCGCCGACCGGTGTGAACGTCACGCCGGTCCAGTTGAGGAGTCGCTTGGTTGCCGACACGATTGGAGCCCCCTACGGATTCGCACCGGGGATGGTAAATGGAGCGACGATATAAGTAAACTCTCCGGCGATCCGGGCCACCTGCTCGGGATGGAGAGATCGCGGGTCAAGACCGGCGCGGCGGAGCCGCGTCAGGGCGGGCAGGCAGCCGCCGCCGAGGCTCGATCCCTCGAGTGCGGCGTGGGCCGCGTTATCGAGCCCGGCGAGTCGGCCGAGCCGCGAAAGGGGTTCATCGTCTCGGACGAGGAGGAAGAGACTGAAGGAGACGCGACGGAGAATCGAGGTCGGGTCGACGTCATCGTACTCCTCCCATCCATCGGGCACGAGCGAGACGAGCGGTGTTAAGCCGGCGGCCAGCGCCAGCTTCTCGGGCGGGATCGCGAAGACGACCGACGCGAAGGCGCCGGTCGCCTCCAGCGCGCCGAGGATCGACCTATGCGCGTCCATGTCGCCGTAACCTACCGTCGAACCCGGCGGCACCGGTAACGGCGGCACTGGCACCAGCGACGGCGCGAGCGGGGGGAAGTACGTGGGAGCGAAATACGTCGGGGCGAAGTAGAGCGAAGTCGCCATCACCCTGCCTTTCTAGTTGGGCAGCGCGAGGACCACCGACAGTCGATTGCCGGCGTTGTCGGTCGTCGCGACGATCCGGGAGGTGCTTGCATTAGCACCCTGGATCACGATCGTCCCCGTGCCGGCGCCCGTGATGACGCCCGCGGAGGCGGCGAGGATCGGTGAGAGGGCCTGCCGGGCGTTGATCCCCGTCTCAACCGTGATCGAGTCCAGCCCGGCCGCAGCCAGTGTATATCCCACCTTGTCGGCGACCGTGCCGGCGATGACACGTCCCACGCCGTCCGTCGCCAGCTTGTTCGCGGGCGACGCAAGCACGAGGCTCGCCGGGTCTTGTCCCACCGCGTATCCCTTGACCGTGATCCCGCCGGTCGCTGAGTCGATCGCCAGGTTCGCGAAGTTCGCGGGCAGAGCCTGGCTGAGCGCATATCCGGACTTGTCGGCCACGGTGCCCGCCGTCACGGCCCCGCCGGCCGTGATCGAGAGGCTCGAGAAATTCGACGGGAATGACTGGCTGAGAGCGTAGCCCGTCTTGTCGTTATTCGTTCCTACAGTGACCGGAGCGGTGACGCTCGCCACGGGCCCTCCTGGGATTACAGACGTATCGTCGCCGCCCGACATCACAGCGCCATGAATCCCGATGCAGAGGTTCGCCACTTGGTCGACGACCGTGACCGCGTAGTCCCCGTTGGTGAACTGCGAGACCGGTGTCGGGCTCAAGGTCGTCTTATACTGCCCGGGGAAGCTGGGCGTGTTCTCCGGCAACGACCGCAGCGGCGTCGTCGGGGTCCCGCTTGTGAACTGCGAGGTGCTGAAGTCATAGAGCGAGCCGTCGGAGAGACGCTCGATTGAATAGCCGAGGGTAAAACCCGTCGGCCCCAGGAAGCGGATGCGCAACGCCACGGAGACCTCCTCAACGCGCCGCGGTCGGCCGTCAGGGAACGAAAGGAACAACGTCCGTTAAGGAAGGCCGGGTGGACCACGACTGGCGCGGCGGCCCCGGCTCCGGTCGCGGGTCATCGAGAACGGCCCGCAAGTCACCGTCCGACGCCCTCAGGCGGTTGCCAGCGTGAAGGCGCCGGTAGCGAACGTCGGGGCGTGCGTGCCGGCCGCAGGGGCCACCGGAGCAGTCAGCTGCGCCACGAACCATGCATTTCCGCCTGAGGCTGCGTCCGTCAGTGCGGCCGCTACGATACTTCCCCAGGCGGCGGTCGGCGCGGGGAAAGCGATGGACACGCCGTTGCGGGCGTCGCCCGCCTGGGCGAAATAGTCGTTCGAGTACGGGACCAGCCAGTTCGTCGCGTTGTTGGTGATCGCGGCGCGAGCATAGCCGTTGCCCGACGGCTCGGCCGAGAGCGTCGTCGTGGTCCTGGACAACGCGGCCGTCGAGAGCGAGGCGTACCAGGTTGACGGCACAGTGAACGACACGCCGCCGAAGAGGAGGTCGTAGACCTTGCCCCAGGCATAGTCCGTCATGCCCCCGGCGAAGGTACCGGTGTACGGCGTGTGCGTGAAGGTCAGCGCACCGAGATTGATCGTCGGCGCCGTCCCCTGCGCGACGACCAGGGGCGTCGCCAGTTGGAGCGTGAGGAAGCTCCGCGTGCCGGTCTGAGTCGAGAAGAACGAGATGGCCTGGACCGTGTAGGACGACGTCGCGGCCGGGAACGTGATCGTCGCGCCGGACGTCTTGGCGCCGGATGAGGACGCGCCGAAGGTCGTCGTGTTGTTGGCGACGGCGACCCGGTGATAGCCGGTCGTGCCCGCGTGCGGCTCCGAGTTGCCGACGACCCCCGTCCAGGCGTAGGCCGGGGCCGTCGACTGGAACGCCACGTAGTAGGTCGGCGGGATCGACCAGGCGTACCCGTTGCCCGAGTCGGCCGACGCCTTCATGTACGCCGTGGCGCCGCCGGTCAGGTTCGTGGCGTCGATGGTTACGTGAGCATAAATGAAATAAAACGAGCCCGGGATGGCCACGTTGACCATGACGCTCGAATTGTATGTCGGCGGGATGGCGGCCGCTTTCATGGCCGCCAGGACCGTCGGGCCGTCGGCGTTCCAGGCGATCGGGGCGGTCGTGTGGCCGCCGTTCGCGGTCAAGGTGAACGTGCCCCCGGTCACGCCGTAGAACGTGATGGAGCCGTCGTTGCTCAGGCCCCCGGTCGCGACGACGCTCGGCCCCGTGGCGGTCAGCCCCGACCCGTCCACGGAGAAGCCGAGAGCCCCGCCCGCCAGGTTCGCCAGCGTGCCCGCCAGGGTGATCGTGTACGGGCCGCCTGTGTTCCCGCTGACGTTGACGTTGTTCGCCCCGATCGACGAGAGGCCCCGAAGCGCCGTCTGGAGTTGCGCGGCCGTCGTCGTCGTGGGCGAGAGGCCCGATGTGGTCTGGCCGCCATACGAGACGGTGAACGTGCCGCCGAGCCCGGCCCCGCCCAGGACGAGGTCGACGCTCGACCCGAGGGACGGGTTGCCGAACAGCGTCGCCGCGGAGCAGACGCCCCCCACGTATGCCGACACCCGCCCCCAGGAGGTCGCCTGCCCCGAGAGCGTCGCCGAGATGGCCGTGTGGTCGATCGCGTAGGCGGCCAGCGAGGCGTTCGGGTCGGCCTGGTTCGCGTTAAGCCCCTTCCACTGCGGGGGCGTCGCCGACCCGTGCGTCCCGTCCTTGACGACGCGCAATTCCTCGTACTGCCCGTCGGCCGGGCCGGGAGGGGTGAGCTTCGCGGTGCCCCTGAACCAGTTGCCCCAGCGGGGGAACGTCCACGACTTCATGTCCTTGACCACGACCGCGGGCCGCCCGTAGGTCTGGTCCCCGGTCACGTACGAGCCGTAGTCGCTGTTGACGTTGCGGATCTCGCCGATCCAGTTCGCGGCGTTGGAGTCGACGATCCCGCCGGTCGAGTCGCCGATGATCGTCTCGACGTCGATCGTCGCGACCGGGTCGTTGTTGGGTGTCGACCAGCTCCGGAGTTGGAAGAAGGGCGCGGCGCCCGACGCCGCCCGCGTACAAGTCGCGGACCCGGAGCCATGACGGGGCCGCCCCGGTCTGGTCCACGTAGAACAGTGCCCGATTGAGCGCGCCGCCCTCGAAGTCGAGTTGGATATCCTCGAAGGTCCCGATGCCCCCGTAACTCCCGGAGAAGAACGCGACGAAACAGCAGGGGTCGGTACCGTAGTTGTAGTCGCGCAGGCCCCGTAGGTTTGCCTCGCAGCCCAGAAAGCGGAAGGCGTAGCGATTGTTATTGGCGATCGTGATGTCTTTGAACGTCACGATGACCGAATCGCCGTAGAAGCAGGCGTCGCGGCCGGAGAACGAGCAGTCGTAGAACCGCTCGTAATAGTTTGCCGAGCACGGGAAGTGGGCGACCCCATAGGTCCCGCCCGCGAACGAGCAGCCGCTGACGTGCGTGTCGAGCGTCTTGGCGATCACGAGCGGGACGCCGTAGGGCGCGCCCGAGTCCATGACGAGGTCGGTGATCTTGTTGTTCGTGATGAGGGGCAGCCTGCTCGGGTCGCCGACGGTCAGGATGATCGCCGAGCACTGGTAGCTCCCGACCGGCCCCCCGCCCTGGACGGCCAGGTGCCGCGGCGGCGGGCTGCTCGTCGGGTTCTCGGTGAACGCGAAATAGCCCAGGCCGTAGGCGTCGAACGTGCCCGAATAGCTGTAGGGATACGGATAGAACCGATAAACATCCTTGAGCGACTGGCCGGTCATGAGCGAGCCGTCGCACATGCCCGGGGCGGTCTGGAACGTGAACCCGCTCGCGATGTCGATCTGGTACTGGTAGCCGGCGTTCTGGGTGATGACCTGGGAGGCCGTGACCGTGAGGGCCGAGCCGATCGACGACATCGCCTGCAGCGCCGACTGGAGCGTCGCGCCGCTGGCGTTCGCGGCGATCGGGGCCGAGGTCACCCCGCCGAAGGTGACGGTATAGGTGCCGCCCGACGGGCAGCCCGGCACGGTGAGATAGACCCGGTTGCCGGTGTTGGTGCCATTGCTCGTGGCCCCCGACGAGTTGCCCGAGAATTGCGGCGAGGCGATGGCGGTCTGGCCCGTACCCCGGTTGAGGTAGCGCAGCGAGTTGGAAACGGCCATGCCGTAGCACGCCCAATCGGTCCCACCCCCGCCCGCCGATCCCGGTCCCCGCCGCGTTCACGGTGAACGGGTTGTACATGTTCTCGTTGAGAGAACAGCCGGCGACGAACGTCCCCGATGTCTGGGTGGTCGCGACCTGCGAACCGTTCACGAACGCCGTCACAACAGCATTCGTGCAATCGACCTGGACCGCGATCTTCTGGACGCCTGTTGCGGAGCCGGACGAGAACGAGAACTGGTGGGACGTGATGGTCCCGAACCGCGCCGTCTGAGTGTGGAAGGTCAGGACGAACGTGTTCGCCGATGACGTGTTGAGCGACCAGACGTTCTTGGATGAGGGCGTGTCGCTGACGTTATTGCTGCCGACGCCGCAAATCTTGCTGTTCGCCGGCATCATGCCGGACGAGAACCCTTCGCACGCGAACTCGACGGTGAACTGCGGCGTCTCGCGCCAGTTGTCGGCGTAGCCCGAGACGGTGGGCGAGGGCTGGCCCTGGGACAGCATCGACGCCTGCGAGATGATGAATCCGTTCCCGTTGGTCCGCAGCCCCCACTTCTGGTTGGCGGCCGTGACGACCGACGTGTCCAGCTTGGGGCTCCCGCCGTTCCAGATGTCGGGCCGATAGGTCGCGTTCGGGGCGGGCGAGCCGTCGACTCGGTACAGGCCGAGGTAGACGATCGGGAAGCCGTAGGCGGACGCCGAGCAGAGTTGCGTCCCCGTGCCCTCGCCCTTGATCTCGACGTTGCTCGCTTCGATATAGACTGGCGTGTGGAAATAGTAGGGCGTCTTCGCGGCCGGGATGAAGACGGTGACCGTCGGGCCGATCCCCGAGCCGAATCCGCTCGTGATGGACGTCACCATCGCCGTGGCGGCGTCGCAGGCCGCCTGGAGGGCCGGGCCGTTGTCCGAGTTCTGCGGCGACACCCCGTACTCGCGGGCGTCGATCCAGAGCTTGCCGCGGATCGGCAGCGGGTTGGGATTGGTCTGGCCGATCACTGCTGCCATGACGCGCCTTTTTCTGCAGGCGCTCCATCTGTGTGCGGATCTAGATATTCAATACCTAGCCAATATTACGACGTTAACGGTTGCAAAGCCGGCATGCCCACCAGCCCCCCTGGGGCGTTCATGGCAAGACCGGAGGTTCGACTCGCGCTCACGGGACGGCCACCGCCGCGAGGAAATCGACGTTGGCGGGAGGTGTCGAGTCACCGATAACCGTCGCCGAGACACTGGCGCTCGTGGCCGACGCGATCGCTCCCAGCGAGACGACTGAGACCGTGTAGGTCGTTGCGTCGGAGAGCCCGGCGAGCTGACAAGAGTAGCCCGTCACGCCTGGCCGATAGGCGATAGTGGCGGAAGGCGTCGTCAAGGAAGGCGAGTTACCTGCGGTCAAGTAGACACAGAATTGCGTCGGCACCCCGGCCTCGACGGCCGCGAAATAGGACCATGTCACCTGGCAGCCGCCGCCGGTCGTCGCCCGGGCCGCCACAGCAAATGGCGCGGTCGGGACCAGGCCGATGTCGTTGCCGTTGACGTCCAGAGTGACCCGCACGCTCGCCTGGGTGTTAGCCTCGGCGAGCCCCGTCACCGTGTCCTTGGCGCGGACCCCGAAGCGATAGTCACCCGACGGAACCAGGTCTCCGGTTGTGTACGACGTGTCCGAGACGGTCGCGACGACGGTCGAGTAATCGATCGGACCGCCTGCGCCGTTGTTCGAGAAGATCTGATAGACGATGGCCATGCTAGCGACTCATACGGGTGCTGAACCGCGTGGTGGGCGGGCCGAGAGCGTCGTCGTTGCAGGCGCGGTTCCAATGTACGGCGAGCCGGGCCAGTAGGTCGTCCAGCTCAACCTTGACCGCCTGCGCCTTCGCGGCGAACGTGTCGGCTGGACCGGCGACCTCACGGCTCGCGTCGAGGTACTGGCGGTAGAGAACGGTCAGCACCACGGCGTCCCGAATCTCGGTAGGGTCTGCCAATTCCGAGGCGGCTCGGCCGGGATAGGATCCGTTCGCGATCCCAAACCGCCGGTTGACGTCGGCCGAGGTCAGAGTGATCTGCGGGACGAGGGTTGCCACCTTGAACCTCACGCCCCCGAGGCCGCCCGAACCGCCCGGCGGCATACCAACACCGGCAGGCTGGCCCTTGCGCCTTAAGGTTACAGACCCCGGCGAGGTACTGACGATGACGAGGCACTCGACGCCGGCCATCGACCCGCCCCCGGGCGTTTCGAGCTGAACCACCTGCCCAGCCACCAGGCCCTGAGCGTGGAAGTCCACCGAAGCCGAGGTGAGGGTCCAGGGGTCGGAGGGCAGAAAGACCCCGTCGGACCCACAGGCGAGCTTCTGGTCCCTCGGGCAGAGCAGCGCAAAGTCGGCCGGGGCTCTCAAGGCAATGTCTTCATCCGTCGCGTAGGGTGTCGGAATCGTCGCGGTGCTCATGGTCGCCCCAGACAGTGTCGAATCAGGGTCGGCGAGATGTCGGACGGTTCGTCTCGATTCGGCCGGGGCCCTCGCCGGTGCGGTGCCGCGGCGCCAGTTTGGCGGCCGGAGCCGGGGCGGGGTCCGGCATCAACGCCCGTGCCACCTCGTCGAGCATCAGATCGGCCGCCCTGGCGGCGACCCGCAGCCGGTCGCGGAGAGTAGCAGCCTCGTTGAGGATATTCTGAGCGTGCGCCGGACTGGCCATCGACGCCTGAGCGCAGAGGTTCGCCATCGCGGCAAATGCCGAGGGGGGCGCGGCCCTCGCGTGTGAGGCCTCGAGCCCCAGTTCCTTGGTCGCCCGCTCCAGGAAGGGAGGGAAGCCGGAGAAGGGTCGGTGGTCCAATGCGGAAACTCCGCTTCAAGAGGGCGGGGGTTCGGACGGAGGGGTGATCGCCACCCCTCCGCCCGCGATCAGTCCGACTCAGCTGGCCGAGAATGCCGTGATACCCTCGACCCAGGCATGATGCGACTCGTTGTCGAGCTCGATGGCGCCCTCGGCGATCCAGTCGCCCTCGATAGGCGTCGCCGCGCGTGCCGCGGGGCTGCCAGAACTCGTTCCGCTTCATCCGCATCCGGACCTCGGCCGAGGTCAGGCAGATGGCGGTGAACGGCTTGAGCAGCGGCGCCTCGATGATCGCCACGCCGCCGCCGAGCATCGGGGCCTCGAAGACGTTGATCGGCGTCGCCGAAGACGTTCACGCCCGCGTCGATCCGCTGGGCCGCCAGGCCCCAGGTCGCCAGCCCGCTCATGAAGTTGGCCGACAGCAGCAGCACGTCCGGATTGCCGCCGTTGGCGCGGCAGGACTGGAGCGTGTCGCGGATCAGGTCCGACGCCTTGTACGCCCCCGCGTTGACCGGGGCCGTGACGTTGTTCGTCTGGATCAGCGTCCGCAGGCCCTTCTGCTTCGGCCGACTGACCAGGGCGGGGTCCTCGCCGCGGCCGTAGTACGACGAGACCTCCATGTCGTCCATGAGGTTCTGGAGCGCGATCATCTTGTTCTGATCGAACGGCGTGTACGCGCCGGCCGACGCGTAGTTGGTCGCCGCCTGGAGCGAGCCGCCGATCTGGACCGGGTGCTGCCAGGTCTGGCAGAACTGCGAGATGCCGACCGGCTGCTGGGCGACGCCGTTCTGGTTGATCTCGGCGCCGGTGCGGCTGTTCGAGATCAGGCGGACCGTGTCGCCGATCGACGCCGATCGCGGCGGTGGTCCCCTCGATCCCGCGGCGGACCGCGACGGTGTTGGCCGGCAGGTTCGGGTCGGCGGTGAGCTCGACCTGCTCGCCCGAGACGAGCTCGAGCACGTCGCCGTTCATGAACGGGCTGGCGTCCGACAGGGTGATCGTCGAATCGGCGATGCCGATCGGCGCGGCCACCGACGCCGTGCGAGTGCGGAACCCGCGCCGAACGATGGTGAACGTGGTCGAGCCGACGGGGACCCGCGGGGTCCGCGTCACGAGCGGGCAGCGGTTGATGAACCAGTTCGACGTGACGGCGTAGATGTCGTTGCTGATCTGCGCCTGGTTCGCGAACGAGGTCTGGATCCCTTGCAGATACGCATTCGGACATAGTGGACGAACTCCGCTGATGGACGATGTCACGGATCGCCGCGAAGGCGCCTGACGAGGCGACCCGGACCGGCGACACACACAGTTAAGGAGAGGGCGACGCGACCATGGGCGAGGTAGTCAGCCCCGCCGGCCCCAACCGGTCAGACCGGCCGTTGGCGCGGCCCGGCCCGCGGCCGACTCGCGCCACTGCGAGATGACCGCCTCGCCGAGCGTCTTCGCAGCCGGGGCGGTCGCGGCCGGGGCGCCGGACTGGCTCAATCCCTTGGCCCCCGACCCGCCGCGGGACGGGGGGAGGCAGAAGTGGGCGTAATCGGGCTTGCCCAGCCGGTCGGCGACCCACTGCGCCACCGTCCGGCCGTCGCGGGCCGCGACCCGGTACTCGCCCGATTCCTCGTAGACGTCGAAGTCGTCGCGCCAGAGCCGGATCAACTGGACCGCCGCGCCGGCGACGAGCGGCTTGCCCGCCAGGGCGGTCGCCAGCTCGCGGTCGCGCAGAGCCTTGCGATAGACCGACTCCAGGTCGGCGACCTTGCGATCCCGCGCCGCCAGCTCCCTGGCCAGCTCCTCCTCGCGACGGCCCGCGGCCGGATCGGCCGCGCGGCCGGGCCGCGACGCCGAGTGGGCCAGCGCCCGCAACTCCTCCAGCTCGACACGGCTGATACGTCACAACCTCGTCGCCGAGGCCCGCGACGCCAATCTCCTCCATGTCGTCGCCTTCGATCGAAGCGGAGCTCATGGTCGAACCTCGCGTCCCTTCAACGTCGGCCGGCGAACAGGCCCCGGGCCATCGGAACGACGATCGCAAGCACCGCGACGATCGCCAACAGTCCGACGGCCACGGCTGAACTCAGCGGGATGAGCAGATCCACAGTTCCGAATTTCCCCGGGTAGAATCCTCGCGGGCAGGCCAACGATCGGCACGCCCCGACAAACTCATGGTGCGGAACAGGCCACTTTTCCGAGATATTTCCGCCGCAAGTTGCCGCGAGACCGGGGATTAGAGAAAGCACTCCCGCTCACTACCCCCGGGCGCCGCATCAGGAGCCGTCGCGCGGGACTTCGAGGTGCCCCTCGATCTCGGCGTCGCATCGCGCGTACTGGGCGTCGCTCAGGCCCGGCAGGCAGAGCCGCATCAGGCGGCTGAGCATCAGGCCCTCGGTGATCGGCAACGCCCCGGCGCGGGCGACGATCGCCTGGAAGTCGCCGTCGACCGCGGCCACGTCGCCCGCCGTGAACAGGTCGAACTCGGTCGGGTAGACGATCTCGACCGGCTCGTGCGCGTCGGGCTCGGGCGGCGCCGTCGCCGCAGGACGACCAGCGCCAGCTCGGCCGCGACCTCCTCGGCCCGCGCCAGGACCTTGGCGATCTTGGCCAGCCGGTTGTTGCCGTCGGACGTGGTCCATCACCTTCGACAGGCCCGACTGCGCCACGCCCTCGCGGCCCGTCGGCCGCACCAGGGCCGAGTCGCGGTCGACGTCGTCGCGGATGTCGGCCTTGTTCTTGCGGATCGACTCCGCGGCGTCCTTGGGGAAGTCGACGACGTCGAACCCCTCGTAGGTCGCCGAGCCGCCCTGGGTGTTCTTCTTCTTGGGCAGGAGCCAGCTCGGCCCGATCGGGATCGTGCCGTCGGCCTGGACGAAGTCCTCGGGCCCCTGGAGCAGGGGGTGGGCCTGGGTCGTGTCGGAGAGGATCAGCTCCGAGTCGCGGTTGTAATACTCGCGCTGCCGCTCGGCGACGCCCTCGTATCGCGACTGGCCGATGTTCTTGCACCGCGGCTTGCGGCGGTCGAAGACCCGGACGATCGGCACCCGGCCGAACGGGTGCGGGGTCGACCGCGAGCGACCTCGCCCTCCTCGTCGTAGAGCGTCGACTCCGTCGTCCGTCCAGTGCCGATAGCGCGGCTCGGGCCCGTCGTCGGTCTCGTGGAACTCGAGGACGAGGCATTCCTCGTAGCGATGGCCCGGTCGGGTCGAGCCGCCACCAGAGCATGTTCTCGGGCAGGATGTACGACGCGACGCAGCGGTCGAGGCCCAGCCGCTCGGACGTCGGCCGCGGTCTCGATCGACCTCCCCGTCGGGCGCCGGCGGGATGGTCCATGCAGAGGTCGAGCTGGCCGAGCGTCGAGCAGCAGCGGGGCGACCGTCTCGGTCATCCACTGGTCGATCGACGTGCCGCAGCCGTCGACGTCGGCCCACCAGGCCGTCGAGCGCGATCGGGGCCGACGCGCTTGACCTCGCGGGCGTAGATCCGCGACAGGTGGGTCTCGACGACCTCGGCGACGAACGTCGGGACCGGGGTCCGGGCCCGGCGCAGCTCGTAGTCGTCGTCGGTGGCGAGGCTCGCCGGGTCGCTGCCCGAGTGCCCGGGCCGGGCGCGCCGGCGGCCCAGACGACCCGGCGAGGTCCCACGTCGCGCCGACGCCGTCGCGCGGGTCGGGGTACTCGCGCTTGTGCCGGATCAGGTTGCGGACCGGCAGGCCGCGGCGGTCGTACGCCGTAGACGGCCTGGCGATAGCGCTCGCCGCCCTTCGAGCGAGTCGAGCATCCAGCGCCAGCGGAGCTGGTGCTCGCGCCACTCGGGATGGCGGCGGCGGATCAGTTCGAGGCCGGATTCGGCGTTGGTGCCATCAGAACACCTGTCGGGCCGGGACCCGGGCGAGGCTCGGCGGCGGGACGCGGCCCTCGGGATAGCAGCAGCCGCAGGCCGCCCCGGAGCGCGTCGACGAGGTCCTCGTGCGGGTGCTGCGGGTCCTCGGGGTAGTCCTGCCACTGGCCGCCCCGCTTGGCCCGGCGGTACGACTCGCAAGGCCTGGATCAGCTGGCGTGCACCGCGGGTGGACCAGCAGCCGGGACCGGCCGTCGGCCGGCTGGACGAACGACTCGAGCAGGGCCAGCCCGTCGGCCACCGAGCCGAGCGGCCAGCGCTCCAGCGGGCCGAGCCCGGCCCGCTCGTACTCGGCGATCACCGTCGGGCCGACCGGGTTCCGCGACGCCGCCGGCCGGGTCGGTCGAGATCGCGGTCGATCCGGCCTTGGCAGTGGCTCCGCGCGACGTCCGAGGATCGCCCGCGCGTTCTCCTCGGCCGGCAGGTCCTTCGGCCAGGTAATCGGCGAAGACGTGGACCTCCTCGACCGGCGCCGTCGCCGCCGATGGTCGCGCGTCGACCTGGAAGAAGACCGCGCCGGTGAAGACGCCCGAGTCGATCGCCAGGTGGACCGGCAGCGCCGGGTCGTACTCGGCCCGCTCGCTGACGTGCGTCGTCGGCGTCGAACGTCGGGAACCAGAGCCCGTCGGCCTTGGGCCCCTGGCAGAGGTAGTCGGCCTCGAAGGTCCGCGTGCTGGTCGTCCGCACCTTCTGGATCAGGGCGTCGATCGCGTAGTGGCCGTTCGACCGCTTCGCCTTCGGCTGTCCCGCCGCGGGAGCACGTCGTGGCACTACTCGACCAGCGGGCACTCCGGGCAGTTCTCCAGGTTCTTCCCCGACCGCTCCAGTCCGGGCATCGTCTCGAGCACCTCGAAGATGCAGCAACGTGTAGAGCGGGAAGTCGCCCGCCCTGGCCCGCTCGATCAGCTCGCGACATCGGGCCGCCGACGCGGTGCCAGGTCGAGGTCATGACGCACCGACGCGCCGGCACGCCGCGCCGGTTCATGCACATCCCCATCGCCGCCTCGAAGTGCTCCGGCGGCGATCTCGTCGACCTCGTCGAGCTTCAGGCTGGGGACGTGCGGCCCGCGCACGCTCGTGCTCGACGCCGCCAGGATCGCGACCTCCGAGCCGTTCTGGTAGACCGCCTCGCCCTTCCGCAGCGACTTGACCGGCTTGGGGTCTCTCGCCTCGGGCCACAGGCTCACGAACTCGCGGAGGGCCCGGTAGATCTGCTCCGACTGCGCCCGGCTCCCGCCGAGCACCCGCGTCCCGTGCCCGGCGCACTTCAGGCTCGTCAGGTGCGTGTCGAGGGCCGACAGGTACGTCTTGCCCGTGCCGCGCCCGCCGACCACCAGCGCCAGCTGGGGACGGTCCTCGAAGATGGCGCGGAAGATGTCCCAGGGCGACGAGTGCCCGTGGCAGACCGCCGTCGCGGGGAGCTTGATGTCGATCCCGATATTGTTCTTCAGCCAGTCGGTGAAGGCCTGCGGCGTCGCCAGCCGCGGGAGGATCTTCGGGGCTTCGGGGGCGCGATCCTCCTCGGCGGGGCGATCCTTCTTGGTGAAGCGCCCCTTCGCGTCGCGGCCCCTCGGGGGAGGGGATCCTTCCTCGGCGGGCTGGCCCTCCGCGGGGGGATTTTTCGCGGGGACGCAACTCTTCTTCTTTGACTTGGAAGCCATGTTCTAATGATCTTATTAAGACGATGGCGTACCGCGGGCCGGCCCCTCGTGGTGTCCGGGGGCTGGCTCGCGGATTCGATGGGACGCGGGCGCCGACGTCGCTCAGCCGGGCTCATGCCCGCACAGCGCGGCGAAGCCCTTGATGATCGCGGCGACCCGCGAGCGGGGCAGGTCGAAGACCTCGGCCAGGTGCCGCTGCGAGAGCCCGCTCCGATAGGCCACGTAGATGGTCAGGTCGCGGCGGAACCGCCACCGACGGCCGGCGCTGGCGTTGGGCGGCAGCGGCGGCGGCGTCGGCAGGTCGAGGTCCGCGGGGCGGTGGATGCGGGTCGCCATGAGTTGGCTCCATGTGCTTCGCCGCTGGCCTCTAACCATCGCGGCGGCGGGCGGTCAGTTTATTGGGGTCGGGATTTCGACAAGACTTTGTTAGTCAACAAGATCGGGGATTTTGCACCTGTCAGCTTCGCGCGAAACGGATCGGCCGAGGCGCGGGCCACGCTGCGCCCCTACCCGATAGGGTCGTATTTCCCGAGCGAATCGTTCTGCGAAACCGCTGGTCTGTCGAGGTATTCATCCCGAGCCCCGGGATAGCCCCGAGGACCTGGTTCGGGGAAAAAGGCGAACCTAACCGATCGAAGCCGACCTTTTCTTGCACGCTTGGGTTCGCTCGGCGCAAGGAGAGGCCCGACCGGGAGCGACGTCACTCGTTCGGGTCGATCCGGCGGATCCGCTTGTTGACGTGGACGTTGACCGAGTCGTACGGGTGGACGAGGTTGCCGGTGTCGAAGAGCTGCCGCTGGCACTCGACGTCCTCGGCCCCCAGCGCGTTGGCGAAGATGGCCTGGAGGTACTCGACGCCCTTGGCCGACGGCTGGAACCGCTTGGGGTCGTAGAAGGTCGGCGAGAGCGGCCGGGCGTGGATGATGCCCCAGCGGTCGCGGAGCTTGTTGGCGTCGACGCTGTCGAGGGCGAAGCCGCCGTCGCGGTACTGGAGCGTCGCGACGCAGTTGTGGTAGCCCTCGAGCGAGCAGGTCGACCGCCTTGCCGCCGAGTTGCGAGGCGTAGAAGCGGTCGAAGAGGATCGGCCGGCCGCCGCGCTGGGTGTGGCCGATCTTGCGGACGAAGATCGCGGCGTCGGCGCTCTCGTTGCGGCGCTTGCGGGTGAAGAAGGCGTCGCCGATCCGCTCGACCAGGAGCCGCTTGACCGCCTCGGCCGCCCCGGTGTACTGGATGTTGCCGGCCGGGTCCTTGCTGGCGCGTGACGGCGCCGAGGATGTGCCCCTCGGTGTCGACGATCCCCTCCGAGACGCAGATCACGGCATGCTTCTGGATGTCGAGGATCGCGATGCACTCGCTCGACCAGGCGGCCGGGGTCGACCGGCGACTCGGGGACGAGGATGATGTCGGGCTGGCCGTAGGCCGTGCCCAGGGCGATCATGCCGCAGTCGCGGCCCATGACCTCGATGATCGCGATCCGCCGGTGGCTCTCGGCCGTCGTCCGGATCCGCTGGACGCTCAGCGACGAGACGTAGACCGCCGTGGCGTAGCCGGGCGTGACGTAGTTGACCATCTCGTCGAGGCCGAACTCGCGGCCGGGCCGCTTCTTGTAGACGATAGCCGCGCGGGCGTCGCTCGGCCGGCTCGCGGATCCACTCGTTGGGCTCGTCGGGGTAGTTCAGGCCGAGGTCGTTGTCGATCGTCTTGGGGGCGAGGACGACGGGCAGGTAGTTGCTCAGCGGCTGCATGCCGTTGAGCGTGCCGTCGCCGCCGACGCAGATCAGGCCCTCGACCTTGAGCCGGCTCGAGCCGCTCGGCGACCCGGGCGATCGTCTCGGTGTCGTCGGCGTCGACGTAGTCGCGCGAGGCCCCGAGGATCGTCCCGCCCCGGGTCGCGTCGAGCTCGGGGATGCGCCTGGAAGAGCGGGTTGAGGTGGACGTGCGGCACCTGGGGGTTGAGCAGGCCGCTGAACCCCTTGATGATCCCGATGACCTCGACGCGATGCTGGTTGGCCGCTCGACGGCGCCCGCGATCGTGGCGTTGAGGGCCGGGGTGTCGCCCCCGGCGGTCAGGATGCCGATCCGCTTCATCGCGTTCTGGTCCCCTCTCCGGACGCCTTCTCGAATCGAGGACGAGCGACGGCCCGCCCTCGAGCTGCGACGATGTCTCCCATCGCCATCTGCTTCCGCTTGCGGGTCTCGACCTCGCCGTTGACGCGGACCCGCCCCTCGGCGATCAGGGCCTTGGCCTCGCCGCCGTGCACGACCCAGCCGGCGAGCTTCAGGACCTGGGTCAGGTTGATCGGGCGGTCACCGACGTTCAGTCGTTCGGCCTCGGCCATGTCCGGACTCGCTCGCGCGGAACTCCTCGACTCTGTCGTCCCGATCGTCTCGGTCGCCCGGGTCCGCAACTGCGGGGCTGTCGCTCCAGAACGGGGCATTATCGCCGGGTCGTGGAGCGTCATCCGTGACCCTCCGCCGACTCTGCCGGATCTGTCGCCGAGGCGACTCCCGACACTCTAGCCGACCTCGCGGCGCCGGGAAAGGGCGGGGGTCCGCCGGCGATCCGCCGCCTCACCCGGGCACGGCCCAGCCTTCATCGGCCGAGAGCCGTGCCAGGAAGTCGGCCAGCGTCTCCGAGAGCGGCCGCATCGAGCCGAGACGGGTCGCGTCGAGGCGGGGTGTGAGCAACCCGCCCCTGAGAGGACGTGGCGCGCTCCTGAGCGAACTCGGCCGTGGTCTTGGGGACGATCTTCGACGGGTCGAGACCGAAGGCGCCCGCGATTGCCCGCGCGAAGTGCACCCGCCCCATCACCTCGGGGCCGGCGACGTGGATCAGCCCCGAAACGCCTCCTTCGACGAGCCCGACGACCGCCCGCGCGACGTCGGGCCCGTAGCTCGGGCTCGAGATCTGGTCGGACGGGCAGTCGAGCGACTTCCCCTGGCCGAGGGCCTTCACCAGTTGATAGGCGAAGTTCTTCCCCTGACGCTCCGGGCCGAAGACCCAGGAGGTCCGCACGGTGAGCTGCGCGATCGCCCAGCGTCGTCGGCCAGGGCCCTCTCGGCCTCGAGCTTGGCCCGGCCGTAGGCCGAGAGGGGATTGGTCGGCGAGCGCCTCGTCGTAGGGGCCGCCCTCGCCGTCGAAGACGTAGTCGGTCGAGAAGTAGACGAACCGCGCCCCGAGCTCGGCCGCCGCGCGGGCGAGGTTCAGCGGTTGGTCGAGGTTCGCGGCGCGGGCCCTGGCCGGGTCACGCTCGCAGCCGTCGACCCAGGTGAACCCGGCGGATAGAAGACGACGTCGGGTCGGCGGACGCGGAGCCAGGCTGCCGAGCCTGATCAGGTCGGCGGCGTCGAGCGGGACGAGACCGGGCTACGGGACGGTGTGATAGGTCCCGACCGCCTCGTGACCGCGCTCGGCGAGCGATCCGCAGGAGCCAGCCGCCGATCTGCCCCGAGCCGCCGACGACGACGGCGCGCATCGGCCTCAGTGGAACCCCTTGCGGCGGTGCTGGCTGTAGCGCTGCAGCGAGTCCTCGATGATCGGCAGCGCCGTCCCGGCCGACTGGATCTCGTCGACCTCGACCGACTTGCCTTCCAGCATCTTGTAGTCCTGGAAGAAGCGGCGGAGCATCATCAGCCGGTGCGGGGGCAGCTCCGCGGCCTCGTGGAAGCTGTTGAACTCGGGGTCGCCGACGGCGACGGCCAGGATCTTGTGGTCGGGCTTGCCGCGTGTCGATCATCGTCATCAGGCCGATCGCCCGGGCCGTGACCAGCGTCATCGGCGCCACGGCCTCCTGGCAGAGCACCAGCACGTCGAGCGGGTCGTCGTCCTCGGCGTAGGTCTGCGGGATGAACCCGTAGTTCGCCGGGTAGTAGACCGCCGAGTAGAGCACGCGGTCGAGCCGGAGCAGGCCGGTCTTCTTGTCCAGCTCGTACTTGACGCTCGACCCCATCGGGATCTCGACCAGGGCGTTGAACTCCGTCGGCAGGTTCTCGCCGGGGGTCACGTCGTGCCAGGGGTGGAGCATGGGTCCGTTTCGGATCCTCGGGCCGTATCGGTCGTCGATCGGGCCCCAGGATACCATGCGGAGTCGACCGGCGGGAGGCGGCTAGGGCTCGGCCCGCCTCCCTGGAATTCAAGCCGATTCCTTTCCGCGAAACGGCTCGCCTGCCGTCTCCTCAGGCGACGGTGGCGACCAGGTCGTCGGCCAGCCGCTCGAGGGCCTCGCGCGTGAGCTGGCAGGCGACGACCTTGCGGCGGCGGTCGGACGGGTCGTAGGCGACGCGGCGGAGGTGCATTGTCCCCTCGCGACGGAGGCGGATCTCGTAGAAGACCCGCACCTCGTCGCGGGTCGTCGGCGACTGGCTCCGCAGCTCGGCCTCGCCGCCCTCGGCGTCGACCTCGATGACGACCAGCGGCTCCATCAGGTACGTCAGGCGGGCGGCGAGGCGGTCGCCCCACGCCCGCAGGTCGTCGGCCGACCGGTCGGCCCGGTCGGACGTCGGCGAACTCCAGGGCGTCGAAGGCGACGCCGACCGGGCTCGCGGCGGTCAGGTGCAGTCGTCAAGCGTGTACGGCCCCTCGGCGACCGACACGGTGCCGGGGCCGGGGTTGGCGTCAACCTCGGCGGCGATCTTTCGGCTCAGAAGGCTCATGAGAGGTTCCTCCCAGCGGGCGGATCGTCTGATCCGTCCCGTCGAATGATAGGAGTGTAGACCGCCCGTCGACGCTCGTCTCGATGTGGACCGGGCGCGTCCAGAGGCGGTTGAGGTGGCGCAGCGTGTCCTGCGCGTGGTCGAGCTTCAGGTCGATCCCGAAGTGCTCGTGCTGGAGGTACAGCTCGCCCGCGGTTCCGGTAGTTGCCGTCCTTGACCCGGATGATCGGCTGGCCGAAGTTGGTCAGGCCGAACAGGAGCCGCTCCTTGATCTTCTTGAACTCGCGGCTCTCGATCTCGTAGATCTCGTGCCTGGTCGTTGTGCTTGAAGCTGAACAGCTTGTGCCGACGGCAGAAGTCGGGCGTCAGGAACGTGTCGATGAAGGTAATGTCGTTGTGGATCTTGCGGACCTCGAAGATCTTCTGCCGGCCCAGGCCGAGCTCCTTGTCCCACCTCTGCCGCGCCTCGTAGGTCGTCGCACTCGTCGTACTCGGGGCCGAACTGGCCCTTGTTCCAGCGCTCCTCGATGTCGCGGAACAGCTCGATGCCGAGCTTGTACGGGTTGAGCCGTCCGGGCTGGGTGGCCATCGTGCCGGAGTGGTGGTCGGCGTAGTCGACCACCTCCGAGGGGTCGAGGGTCTTGGTCGTCATGATCGTCGAGTGCCAGTACGAGGCCCAGCCCTCGTTCATGATCTTGGTCTGGCCCTGCGGGGCGAAGTAGTACGCCTCCTCGCGGACGATGTCCAGGACGTCGCGCTGCCAGGGGTTGAGCGGGGCGTGCTCGAGCAGGAACAGCAGGACGTCGCTCTCGGGCTGCTCGGGGAACTGCCGCGGCTTGCGGCTTCTCGCGCCTCCTTCTTCCTGGCCTGCTCCTTCAGGACGCCGGGCGGGTTGATGTACGTCGTCCATGTAGTCCTTGCTCTGGAACCGGACGACGCCCGACTTCGTCCTCCTCCTCGTCGGCTGGAAGTCGTAGCGGTCGACCGTCGTCGCGGCCGCTTGATGAACGGCGAGTGCATGTCGATCAGGTTCTCGAGCGACAGGCAGCTGTCGATGAACTCCTCGACCGTCGTCCTCGCCGAACCGCTCCATGTAGCGAGCGGATCCGGTTGCCGTGGTTGGCCATCTCGTCCATCATCTTGCGGTTCGTGTGGCTGAACCAGATGTTGTTCTTGAAGAAGTCGTTGTGCCCGTAGACGTGGGCCATGACGAGCTTCTGGTCGACCCGCTGGTTGCACCGCAGGAGGTAGGCGTAGCAGGGGTCGTTGTTGATGACCATCTCGTAGATCTTCTGGAGCCCGTAGCGGTAGCCCTTGGAGAGCTGCTCGTACTCCATGCCGAACCGCCAGTGCGGGTAGCGGGTGGGGAACCCGCCGAGGGCGGCGATCTCGGAGAGCTCGTCGTAGTCGAGCACCTCGAAGATGGTCTCGTAGAAGTCGAGCCCGTAGGCGCGCGGCGTGGCCCTCGATCTCGACCTGGAGGTCGCGGAGGTCGGCGGGCAGGTTGTGCTCGGTGCTCATGATGGACATCGGACGTCACCCCGCTAGATTCGAGCCTTCGCGATCTGCTTGCGGACTTCGCCCTCGATGAGCGACGTCGGGACGAGCCAGGGCTTCTTCGTCACCTCGATCTCCAGGACCTCCGACCCGGGCTCGCTCCGATACGACCCGGCAAACTGCCCGATCGGAGTCGATCCGCTCAATGTTCCCGAATCGGGCGTCCCCTCGCAGGTGCCGAACGGCGTGAGCTTGGCGACGATCTGTTCGAAGACGTCGCGCCTCCCCTCGGGGTCGGCCGGGTAGGGGACGCGGATCGTGGCCATCTCGATTCGCCCCTCCTTCTCCCACTCCTGTAGACGTTCGCGAGCCAGCCGCGGTTCTCTCCCGGAACTCAGGGCAAAAATTCTCTCGCCGTGACCCGGCCGACCTCGCGGCCGTCGATCGTCACGGGGACCGCGTCATCGGGGCCGAACGACCGCGACGCGCGGTATTGGGCCTCTCGCCCCTCGCCCGCCGGGTCGGTGTAGACCTCCACCGTCCCGGCGTCGATGTTGACGATCCAGTAGGCCATGACGCCACACGCCGCGTAGCGTCGCCACTTCGCGCCGCGGTCGACCCGGTAGGACGAGTCGGCGACCTCGACGAGCATGGCGATGTCCTCGGCCCCCGGGGATTGCTCGCGGAATCGCCCCAGGGGCCCGCGAACCACGGCGAGGTCCGGCTCGGGACGCCAACGCCTGCCGAGAACGACGGACTTCTCCTCGCGGACCACCCAATCGCCTGGGAGCAGCCGACGCAGGGCGTCGGCCAGTCCACCCACCGCGAAATTATGGCGTTCGTACTTCGTCATCTTGTCGACGAGCAGCCCCCCGAGCAACTCGACGTGATCCTCCTCGCGGAAGACGCCCGCGCCGATCATCTTGAGGTACTGCCCGACGTCGAGCCGATAAAGGGCGATCCCGTCCCGCGACGTTCGGCTCGTGATGTCAGTGGACTCGGTCGGGACGCTCATGGCTGGCCTCGATGGAAACCTGTCCGCGTCGATTCGATGGGTCATCGCCCGCGCCCGAGGAATTCCTTGATCGAATCGTAAATCCCCTCCTTGTTGCGGATCTCCGAGAGCGCCAGGTTCGGCACTTCTTCGAACGCCTCTTCGAGCTCCCGGTAGAACTCGCCCGAACCGTACGGGCTCTCCACCTGGCCGTAGCCGAACAGGTTGCACTTGGGCAGGAGCTGATCGCGGAGCATGGCGATGCAGTGGCGGTTGTCTTCGCCCCAGTTGTCGCCGTCGGAGAAGTGCAGGACGTAGACGTTCCAGTCGATCGGCGGGTGGTCGGCGTCGATGATCTTGTTGGCGAGGTTGTACGCCGAGCTGATCCGCGTGCCGCCCGATCTCGCGGGTGTGATAGAAGGTGTGCTGGTCGACCTCGCGGGCCACCGCGTCGTGGATGACGTAGCGGGTCGTCACGCCGTCGTACTGGCTCTTGAGCCAGGTGTCGATCCAGAACGCCTCGATCCGGACGATCTCCTTCTGGTCGTCGGTCATGCGAGCCCGAGACGTCCATCAGGTAGAGGACGACGGCGTTCGAGTGGGGCAGCGCGACCGGGTTCCACGAGCGGTAGAGCTTGTCCTCGCGGACCGGGATGACCAGCGGGTCGTCCGGGTTGTAGGTGTTCGAGGCGATCTGGCGCTTCAGGGCCCGCTTGTAGGTCCGCTTGAAGTGCCGGAGGCTCTCCGGGCCGGTCTGGCGGATGCCGGTGTACTTGTCCTTCTCCTCGATGATGTTGGCCCGCCCCTTGGGCTGAATCCGGGGCAGTGCGAGGCCCTCGCCGAGGATCTCGGCGAGCTCGTCGAGGGTCAGCTCGACCTCGAGGATGTGATGCCCCGGCGCATCCCCGGCCGGCGCCCGGCTCGTCGCCCTCGCCCGATCGGCCGATCGGCGTCCCGACGTCGCCGGGCCCCTGGCCGACGCCGCCCGAGTTCTTCGTCCCGTACCGGAATTCGGGGATCTGGATCTGCGGCAGCGGGATCGAGACCAGCTCGCCCCCCGTCTTGCCGATCATCTCGCCGTGGGTGATGTATTTGCGCAGATCGGACTTGATCTTCCCGCGGACGATCTGCTTGAACCGGTTCTGGTCCCGCTCGATCTTACGCACCACGGCCCCTCCCCTCGCCGTCGCGGGACGGCCGGACCCCCTCGCGAGGGCCGACCGATTGTGTCGCCTCAACCGCCGACCCCTGCCCGATGGCGCAACAGATGCTGCCCGCGAGCGAGGCGGTCCGGCGCGGCACGAATTCAAAGATCGGTGGAGAAACCGGCGGGTGGGTGCGATGCAGAGATGTCGGCGTCCGGCACGGACCCGTCACCATGAGACCCGCCATCCCCTGTGCAAATTCTATTCCGATCGCCCCGAGATGTCCAAGCCAAACGGGCATGCCCTCACGCGAAACGGCCCCGGACAGGACGCGCCTACGGCAGGAAATCATCGACGGCGACCTCGCCGACCTCGCGGCCGTCGAGCACGCACCGGCACCCGCTCGCCGGGGCCGTATTGACGGCACGCGCGGTAACTGGGTGAGGCGGTCGGGCCCGTCGGCTCGCGGTAGACCTCGACCCGCCGTTTGGGAATGTTCACGATCCAGTAGATGGGAATGCCCTGGGCCGCGTAAGTCTCCAGCACCGCGCCGGAATCGGCCCACACGCTCGAGTCGGCGACCTCGACGACCAGGCTGACATCCTGGGCGGAGGGGATGCGCCCCTTGTAATCCCGCGTTGCGCCGCGGATGACCATCACGTCAGGCTCGGGCATCCCATCATCGGCAATTCGCACCGGCTGCTCCGCCCGGACGTGCCAGCCGTCCGGGATGAGCCGGATCAACATCGCAATGAGGTCGGCCGCCGCGTTGCAATGATCCGGGCCGATGGTCATCTTCTCGACGAGCCTCCCGTGCCAGAGGAAGATCGGCTCCTTCTCGCCGAAGATGCCCGCCTCGACCATCCGCTCGTACCGCTCGACCGTCAGGCGGTGGGGCGGATAGTCGCGCGGCAGCGCTTCGAGGGCCTCGGGAGCCGCCTCGGGCTCGGTGACGGTCGCCATGTCGTGCCTCCGTCGAGAACGGCCGCGCGGCCTTCGGGCTGCGCGGCCCTCGAGGCTCAGTGGTTCCCGCGCTTCACGTCGCCGCGGGCGAAGATGCTCGCGACGTAGTTCAGCACGTCGGTCGCCGAGTCCTCGTCGTAGCCGTAGTTGCGGATCAGCCGGCTCTTGACGATGTCGATCTTCTCCTGCGTGTCCTTGTCGACGACGCTGGAGACCAGGCTCGTCAGCTTGATCGTGTCCTTCTGATCCTCGAACAGCTTCAGCTCCAGCGCCTTCTGGAGCCGCTCGTTCGTCTTGTAGTCGAACTGCTTGCCGTCGAGCGCCAGGGCGCCGATGTAGTTCATGATCTCGCGGCGGAAGTCGTCCTTGCGGCTCTCGGGGATGTCGATCTTCTCCTCGATCGACCGCATCAGCCGCTCGTCCGGCTCCTCGGTCTGGCCGGTGTACTTGTTCTTGACCTTCTCGCGCTGGGTGTACGCCTTGACGTTGTCGATGTAGTTGCCGCAGAGCCGCGAGAGGGCGTCCTCGTCGGCCGCGATGGCGCGCTGGACCTCGTTCTTCACGATGTCCTCGTATTCTTCCTTCACGACCGCGAGCAGGTGCTTGTAGTGCTTCTTCACCTCCTCGCTGTTGATCAGCGAGTGGTGCTTGAGCCCCGCCTCGAGCTCGTTGAGGACCATGAACGGGTTGACCGACCGCTCCGTCGGCATGGGCGACCAGGGCGTTGGAGATCTTGTCCTGCACGTACCGCGGGCTGATCCCGTGCATCCCCTCGCGCTCGGCCTCCTCGCGGAGCTCCTTGATGTTGTCCTCGGTGAAGCCGGGCAGCGTCTTGCCGTTGTAGAGCTTGAGCTTCTGCAGCAGCGTCAGCCCGGCGTTCTTCGGCTCCTCGAGCCGCGTCAGCACCGCCCACATCGCCGCGACTTCGAGCGTGTGCGGCGCGATCTGCTTGCCGCGGACCTTCCGCGAGTTGTAGTCCTTCTCGTAGATCTGGATCTCGTCGCGAGAGCCGCGTGACGTACGGCACGTCGATCTTCACCGTCCGGTCGCGGAGCGCCTCCATGAACTCGTTGGACTGGAGCTTCTTGTATTCCGGCTCGTTCGTGTGGCCGATGATCACCTCGTCGATGTCGGTCTGGGCGAACTTCTTCGGCTTGATCTTGTGTTCCTGGCTCGCCCCGAGCAGGTCGTAGAGGAAGGCGACGTCGAGCTTGAGGACCTCGATGAACTCGATGATGCCGCGGTTGGCGATGTTGAACTCGCCGTCGAAGTTGAACGCCCGCGGGTCGCTCTCGGTGCCGTACTCGGCGATCTTGCGGTAGTTGATGTCGCCGGTCAGCTCGGTCGCGTCCTGGTTCTTCTCGTCCTTGGGCTGGAACGTGCCGATGCCGACGCGGTCCTGCTCGGAGAGGATCAGGCGGCGGACGCGGATGTCGCTCGAGGACGCTGCGACCAGTCGCCGTCGTAGCGGGCCATCCGCTCGTTGAACATCTGGCGGCAGAACGGGCAGAGGTCGCCGTCGATGGTGATCTCGTAGCCGCCGGGCTGCGACGTGCTGATTGAGCTCGTCGAGGACCGCGCCGCGGTGCTCGACCGGGACGAGGTGCAGCGGCTCCTCGTGCATCGGGCAGTCGGCCCAGATCTCGATCCCCTCGGGGGTCTCCTCGCGCCACTGGTAGGTGTAGATGGCGCCGTCGTCGGTGCGCGAGTAGTGCTCCAGCCCCTTCTTGAGCAGGCGGACGATCGTGCTCTTGGAGCTGCCGACCGGCCCGTGCAGGAGCAGGACGCGCCGCTCGGTCCCGTAGCCGGTGCGCGGCGCTCTTGAGGATGTTGACCAGGCTCATCAGCGTCCGGTCGAGCCCGAAGATGGCGTCCTGGCCGCGCGTTCTCCGGATCGTCGAAGAACTTGTAGCGGATGAGCTTCTCCTTGTTGACGAGGACCTCCTCGGTCCCGTGGGCCAGGATCATGTCGTAGAGCGCGCTGGTAGGCGGTCCGCGTGACCCGGGGTTCCGTGCGGACGATGTCGAGGTAGTCGGCGAACGAGCCGTGCCAGTGCTTCTTCTGGTAATCCGCCAGGTTCTGGCGGGTGGCGATCAGGGCGATCAGATCCGTTCCGGAGGACATAGGGCCGTCTCCCTCCTTTGTGGTGGAGCCGTCGGTCGGTGCGCATCCGTGACCTCGCGCCGGCCGGGGTCGGTCCCGATCGGCACGCGCGTGGAGAGGGGCCTCGCGACGAGCCGAGGCCATCCCGAATTGTCAAGCTGATCGAAAGGGGTTTGAGGAGATCGAGCGGAGCGAGGCGATCGGCGAGGCGACGGCCGGACCGGTCCGGGCTGCCCGCGGGAGCGGGCGTTTTGCTGATTTCTCCCTCGCGGAGGGCGCCGAGGTCGTATGACCATCCCCGCGGCGCCGGGCCGTCCCTTGCATTACAACCCCGATCGTTCCCACGTGTCAAGCGAAGCCGATGCCCTCGTCGCATCGCCTCGACATGCCCCCCGCCGGGTTATTCGACGACGACCCGCACTTCTTCCTCGACGGCCGCCCGTGCCGGGGTCGCGGTCGGCAGCGACCGCTCCCCGAGCTCGACGAGCCCGGCCAGAGTCAGCAGGCCCACGGGCAGGGTCGCGTAGTGCGCGTAGCTGTCGGCCGCCGCCAGCACCCAGGTCTGCGTCGGCAAGGCCAGGACGAGCGTGTAGGCCGCCGCCGCCAGGCCCGAGGCCAGCGCCCCCCGGCCAGGAGGAAGGCGACGAGGTGTCCTCCCTCGTGCCGAAGCATCCGCGCGTAGCCCCCAAGCAGCGATCCGGACGTCCCGCGCGACCACGCCAGTGCGCCCGCCGCGCCGACGCCGAGCAGGCCCGCTGCCTGGAGGTCGATCACCCCCCAGCCGAGCTGCCAGCGGAAATACGACATCGCCCAGGCCGGTACGGCCGTCAGATACAGGAACACCAGCGCCACGAGCGTCGCCACGTACCGGCCCGGCATGAGCAAGACGCAGGCGAGCGTCGCCGCCGGCATCAGCGCCACGGCCCCGGGCACGTCGAGCCGCTCGCGCTCGGGCGAGTCGCCCAGCCCGGCGTTCCTGAGCTCGACGACGACCCACGCCAGCAAGATCCCGTCGGCGACCGGCATGAGCAGCGGCACCAGCAGGACCTCGAGCCCGAAGCACCCGGTCATCGGCAAGTCGGGCACGCCGTAGATCAGGCCGATCGTCCGGTAGATCGCGTAGAGGGCCGCCGACCCCCAGGCCACGGTCCCCCACGCCGCGTCGCGCGAGGCCCGCGGAGAGATCACCCGTGTCACGCTCCCCCAGCGATCCGACGAGAACTGGAAGACCAGCATCGCCGCGACGATCAGTACCGGGATCATGTTGCCCAGCGCCAGCACGTCGCGCAGGGGCGTCGCCCCGGCCAGCACCCCCTGCTCGAGCGCCAGCCCGGGGAGCCAGCGGCCCCTGCTCAATGCCGTCAGGTCGTCTCGTCCCTGCGGATCGCTGAAAGTGAATGTCTGGCCCATCGTCCAGGTCAGGACCGTCATCCCGACGACGGCCGCGAGCATCCGCCCCGACCGCCTCAGCCGCGCCATCGCCGCCGCGAAAAGGCGCACGTGCCCCGGGATGTCGAAGAGCTGCCCGAGCGCCCGTCCCGGCCCCTGCACGACGACGACGAGCACCAGGAGCGCCAGCGAGCCCCAGGGCGACCGCCCAGAGCCAGTCGAGCCCCGGCGCATTGACCGGCGGCGAGAGCGTCAGCCCCGCGTACCACCGCCGGAACGGCAAGATGGCCGTCGCCGGATTCCCGCCGGCCGGGGCACTCGCCGCCCCCCCGGAACCGGGCGGCGACACCTGGGCCCACAACGACGATGCCGCGATCCAGGCGTCCAACGTCGCCCTCCCCGTCGCTTCCGCGCACCGCGATCCGACCATCACCGTCGCCGATTGTACGCCCCGAATCCCTTCGGAGCCAGGCGCGACCCACGACGATTGTCAAATCACCCCGTCACGCCCGTTGATCGCCCCCGCAGCGCGAGCGCGAAGTCGCGGAACACGGCATTCGTCCAGCCGAACCCGCTCACGTTCCCGTAGCGCGCCGTGCCCGAGTCATAGAGCCCCGGGGCAGGGGGGCTGCCGACCTCCTCGACGTTGTACTTCTCCCAGAAGCTCCCCGTCGCCTCGAACACGGCCGCGCACGCGTCACACCAGCGACGGCGGACCTCGTCGGCCTCGGCGACGTACCCGTAATCCTCCAGCCCCCGCGCGACGATCCATTGCAGGGGTGCCCAGCCGTTGGGCGCGTCCCACTGGCAGCCGTCGTGCCGTTCGAGCGACGTGACGAGCCCGCCGGCCTTGAGGAACCGCGGCAGCCAGTCGCCGACGATCCGGCTTGCCTGCTCCGGCGACGCCAGCCCTGCCCAGAGCGGGAAGAAGCCGGCGAGCGACGGGTGCTCGACGTTGCGCCGGAGCCGGGTCGGCTCGAAGTCGTAGTCGAAGAAGAAGCCGAGGTCGTCGTCCCACATCAGGGTTGCATCGCCCGACGCCGCTCGTCGGCCCGCCGTCCCCAGTGCTCGGCGAGCTGCGGCTTGCCGAGCTCCGAGGCGGCTCGCATGAAGAGGACCTCGCGGTCGAGGAGGATCGCGTTGAGGTCGACCGGCAGGTGCCAGAGCCATCGCGAGCCGTCGCACCGCGACGAATGGTCCCACCCGCTCTCGCAGCAGGCCAGGGCGTCGATCACGTTGATGTCGTAGTACCGCGAGAGCCCCGCGTGCACGCGGCGGTCGTGCGGGGGGGCCTGGCCCATCCAGACGGCGTCGTGCTCCGCCTCGGCGACCGGCATCAGCGCCGCGAGGAGCTCCATAGCCCCTGCCTCGTCCCTCGCCCGCTCGAGCTCATAGGCCAGCCAGACCTGGCGCGAAGAAGGGCGGCTGGCTCCGCGAGAGGAAGTAGTATCGGCTCGCGTTGGGGATGATCCCGAACCGGCGGAACAGGTCGGCCATGTTCTCGGCCATGGCGGCGACGAGCGGCTCGAACCCCGTGCCGACGAGCCCGAGGCTGATGAAGTAGCTGTCCCAGTAGTACATCTCGCGGAACATCGGCCCGTCGGACGGGACCATGTACGGCCGGGGCAGGGGGATGAGCGTGTCGCCCCGCGGGCCCTCGCCGGTCGCCTCGCGGACGAGCCGGGGCCAGTAAGCGTCGATGTGCTGCAAGGCGCGGTCGTAGTCGGGCATGAGCGGCCCGCGTCAGGGAGAGTCCGGGACCCATCGTAATGTGACGATCGTGCAATCCCTATCCACGAACCAGCGGTGATGCAAGCCCTCGCCCCACGCGACGAAGTCGCCGCGCCGGGCGAGGGTGTGCCGGACCGTCCGTCCCGCCGGGAACTCCGGGTCGTCCGAGAACTCGATCCGGAACCGCCCGCCGTCGCTCGCCAGGATCGAGAGCGTCCGCCCCTCGCTCGGCGGCTTGCCGACGCCCCGCGGGTCGCCCGCCGGGTGGTCCATCCACTTCAGGCAGAGCCCGCGCGACCGCGCCTGCTCCGGCACATGCCGGAGGTCGAGCTGGCCGTCTCTCGTCCACGTGCCGAACCCGACGAACCAGCCCGTGCCCCGGGTGTCCAGCTCGGAGGCGTTCCCGACTTCGATCTCCATGCGGTCGCCCTCCCGGACAGGGCCGATCGGTTGGTTGAACTGAGGGCCATCCCCGGGTCGGGACCGGGTCTGATCCGACGGACCGAACCCGAGCGTCCAGGTTTCGGGCGGCTTCGTGCGACTTCGTGCGGCCGAAGCAACCGGCGGGAGGAACCGCACGAAGTCGCACGAGGCCGCACCAAGGGCGTACGCTCGGGTTCGGTCCGTCGGAGGACGCCTCGGACCCGGGCCCGACGGCCGACGTGTCGGACTGGGCCAGGCCCCCAGCTTAACCAACAGTCGCCACGGCTTCTCGGTTCATTCTGACATCCGGGCGGACCATCCCGAATCTTTCCCCAGGCCGGCCGGGTACTCTCCCCCGACCGTCCCTCGCCGGAGCAGAGCCGATGTACGTCCGGTTCGTCGTCGGCGACGACGCCGAAAATGCCTACTGGCTGACCGGCGTCTTCGTCGAGGCCCGCATCCTCCGCGACGACGGGAAGCTCTACGTTTATGAGGTCGACCTCCTCGAAGAGACCTTCGCCTGGTTCAACGACCACTTGCCCTGCCCGCCGTTCGAGGCAAAGCTCGGTTCCGGGGAGTGGACCCGCAACGCCGTCGCCTGGTTCCGCGATGACGCGGAGGAACCGCTCCGGCGAATCTGGGACCTGGTCTACCTCCTCCGCGAGAATGGCGTCTCCGTCCGGCTCGTGACGACCGATCGCCCCGGCAAGATCGTTTATCGCGACGACGACCAGATCGTGGCCGAAACCCCGTACTGGGCCTGACTCGTGACGAAAGCCGACCCCGTCATCCGCCTCGAGGGCATCACGAAAGAGTATCGGATGGCGGCCGAGACGGTCCATGCGCTCCGGGGGGTCGACCTCGCGATCGACCCCAACGAGCTGGTGGCGATCATGGGGCCGTCGGGCTCGGGGAAGTCGACCCTGATGAACATCCTCGGCTGCCTCGACGTCCCCACCGCCGGCCGCTACTGGCTCGACGGCCGGGACGTCGCCCGGCTCGCCCAGTCGGAGCTGGCGCGGGTCCGCGGCCGGCAGATCGGGTTCGTCTTCCAGACGTTCGAGCTGCTCCCGAGGCAGACGGCCCTGCGCAACGTCGAACTGCCCCTGACCTACTCCGGCGGGCCCGACCGACGCGGCCGAGCGGTCGAGGCGTTGCAGAGGGTCGGGCTCGGGGACCGCATGGACCACCGCCCGAACCAGATGTCCGGCGGCCAGCGCCAGCGGGTCGCGATCGCCCGGGCCCTCGTCCAGCGGCCCTCGCTCTTGCTCGCCGACGAGCCGACGGGCAACCTCGACACCCAGACGGGCGACGAGATCCTCGGACCTCTTCGCCGACCTCCATCGCGAAGGCCAGACGATCGTCGTCGTCACCCACGAGCCCGACGTGGCCGAGAAGTGCGAGCGGATCGTCAAGATCCGCGACGGGCGGGTCGAGTCGGACGAGCGGAACTGAGGGCGGGCCGCCATGCTGATCGTCGCGAATGTCGGCAACGCCCTGGAGCAGCTCTGGACGCACAAGCTCCGGTCGATGCTGACCGTGCTGGGGATCATCATCGCCGTGGCGTCGACGATCACGGTCGTCGGCGTGATCCAGGGGTTCACGGCGTACGTCGCGGGCTTCCTCCAGGGCCTCGGCACCAACGCCATGTGGGTCTGGCCCGAGCGGCCCCCGGGCGAGGCGGGGAAGCGGCTCGGGCGGATCGAGCTGGACGTCCGCGACATGGACGCCGTCGCCCACGGCTGCCCGGCCCTACGGCGGGTCTCGCCGCTGATCCGCCGCCAGAACATCACGGTCCACTACGGCCGCGAGGAGGTGACGACCCAGCTCGAGGGCGTCTCGGCCGAGTACCACGCGATCCGCAACTTCCCCGTCGCCGTCGGCCGCCCGTTCGCGCCGGTGGACATCGAGCGGGCGCACCACGTCTGCGTCGTCGGCCGCGATGTGCTGAACCGGCTCGGGGCCGACGACGAGATCGTCGACCAGACGATCCTGGTCGACAAGCAGCGGTTCCGCGTCATCGGCATCCTGGAGGAGAAGGGGAGCCTGCTCGGCAACAACCAGGACAACCTGATCCTGGTCCCCTTCCCGATGGCCCTGAAGATGTATCCCATGACGATCCACAAGATCGCGCTGACGACCCAGGCGACGGGCGAGCTGGCCGTCCCCGAGGCCCGGCGCAGATCACCAACCTGCTCCGCCGCCGCCACGGCCTCTCGCCGGCCCAGCCGAACGACTTTCAGATCCGGACCCAGGACGAGATCCTCGAGGCGTTCAACAACATGAGCCTCGTGGCGACGGCCGTGCTCTCGGGGATCGTCGGCATCTCGCTCCTGGTCGGCGGGATCGGCATCATGAACGTGATGCTCGTCAGCGTCACCGAGCGGACCCGCGAGATCGGCCTGCGCAAGGCCGTCGGCGCCCGCCGCCGCGACATCCTGCTCCAGTTCCTCACCGAGGCCGTGAGCCTGAGCGTCGTCGGCGGCGGGCTCGGGATCGCCCTCGGCTACGGCTTCTGCTCGCTGGCGAGCCTGCACCCGAGGATGGTCGACGTCGTCGTACCCCTGCTGGGCCGTGGCGCTGGGATTCGGGATCTCGGCCTCGACAGGGGTCGTGTTCGGGCTCGTCCCGGCGGCCAAGGCCGCGTTACTGAACCCGATAGACGCCCTGAGACACGAATAGGGGCGGATAAAACGTCCAGTTGGCACTTTACGTCGGTCTGCTCCGGACCGCTTACCTCTGCGAGCGGCCGGCCGGCCCCGGGAGCTGGCGGTCGCGGAGGATCTTGGGCGGCTCGCGGTCGCCGAACCGGGTCACCATGTAGGTGCCGCTCTTGGGGTTCCGCTCGATGTCGACGATCGCGGCGTTGTCGGCGTCCTCGAGCAGGTGGGTGAAGCTCCGCTAGCCGTAGTAGCTCTCGTCGAACGACGGCTTCTTCCGCTTCATCGTGTCCTTGATCATCGAGGCGTAGAGGACCTCGTGATTCTCGCGCCGCAGCGCGGCGCAGGCCTCCAGGAGCAGGGCGTAGGCCTCGCGCTTCCGCTCGGGGATGTCGGCGGAGAGCTTGGTGGCGACCTCCTGCTCGTCCTGCTCCTGGCGCTCGAGGTCCTCGTAGTAGATGAACTCGTCGCAGTTGTCGCGGAGCAGCTCGGAGGTCGAGCCCTTCATCCCCAGGCCGATGACGTGCTTGCCGTTCTCCTTGAGCTTGGAGACCAGCGGCGAGAAGTCGGAGTCGCCCGAGACGATCACGAAGGTGTCGACGTGGGGCTTGCTCCAGGCGAGGTCCATGGCGTCGACGACGAGGCGGATGTCGGCCGAGTTCTTGCCGGTCTGGCTCCGGCGGGGGATCTCGATCAGCTCGATGGCGGCCTCGTGGAACGGCGTCGTGTACGCCTGGTAGCGGCTCCAGTCGGCGTAGGCCTTCTTGACGATCAGCTTGCCCTTCTCGACCAGCCGTTCGAGCACCTTCTGGATGTCGAACTTCGTCTTGCGCTGATTCTGGAACCCCATGGCGAGGTTCTCGAGATCGACGAAGACGGCCAGGCTGCGCTCGCGGTCGTTGCGTTCGGTGGTCGTCGCCATGGCGGGCTCGGGGAGTCGTCCGATCGCGGGTCAGTCCCAATCGCGCGAGTCTACGCGGGGCGGTCGTCGGTCGCAACGACCGAGGGCCCGCGACTTTGGGGCGAGTCGCCGTAGGGTCCGCGATGGCGGACCCTACGGAGATCGGCTCAGCTCCCGTACCAGCCGCCTCCGGCGTACTGATCCCGGACGGTCCGTCGGGGGCGGGACTCGTTGACCGTCAGTTCGCGGTCGCGGAACGGATGGCCGTGGAGCTTGGCGATCGCGGCCTTGGCCTCGTCCTCGTTGGGCATCTCGACCAGGCCGAACCCGCGGGACTGGCCGGTGCGGACCTTGCACTGGACCTCGGCCATGGTCACGGCCCCGAGGGGCTCGAAGAGGGCCCGCAGCTCATCCGAAGTGACGGCGTAGTCCAGGTTCCCGACGTAGATCATCATGGCGGCCCGAAGCTCCTTAGGCAAAGGGGACCGGCCGGCGTCGAGGGCCCGGAGGCCGCGTCGGCGGGGGTTCCTCCCCGTCTTTGACGCGGCGCAGTCCTGGCCGGACCGAGCCGTCTGGTCCGGAAACGACAGCGTCCCCGGGGCCGGAGCCCGGCCCACGAGGGACGGCCGGATCGGGGGTCGGGTCGGAACCCACCCCGATCGACGAAGCCCGGGACGCCGGCCGGCGGTTAACCCGCCCGGGCAGCGCCCCGGTCCAGGGCCTTGAGCTTACCCGATGGCCTGGGTTCTTGCCAGGGGCCAGCGCGAGCGACCGGCCTCAGGAAAACGAAAATCCCCGGCCATGAGCCGGGGATTTTCGTATGGGACCGGCCTCGAAGCCCGCGCTCACTTGCTGGGCGCGGGGGGGACGGCCTGCGGGGTGGTCTTGGCCGGCATCTGCGGGGCGCCCTGCGGGGCGGGCGTGACCTTGCTCGGCGTCTGGGGGGCGCCGTAGGCCGGGGTCTGCTTGCTCGGCGTCTGGGGGCGCCGTAGGCCGGGGTCTGCTTGCTCGGCGTCTGGGGGGCGCCGTAGGTGGGGGCCTGGGCGGCCGGCATGGCCTTGCTCGGCGCCTGGGCGGCCGGCATCGCCTTGCTCGGCGCCTGGGCGGCCGGCATGGCCTTGCTCGGCGCCTGGGCGGCCGGGGTCACCTTGCTGGGGGGGACGGCCTGCGGGGTCGTCTTGGCCGGCATCTGCGGGCTCTGCGCGTGAGCCGCCGAGGACACGGCGGCCGCAGCCGCGAGGACGCCCAACGCACGAAGGACCTTCATGGATGCTACCTCCGGAGGAATCGAACGTTTTCCGCGCGATCCCAGACGGGACCCACTCCACGCCCGAGTCGCACGGTCCGCACCCAGTATACGACAAGAAAGGATGCGGATTCTGGGTAATCTACGCTTTTCCAGTCCTCTGTAGCAACTTTTCCTTGGAAAATTTCTGGCGACCGTGGTGAACCTAGCAAATCTGGTGCGGCATATCCAACGATTTTCCGGCGGACGGCCGTCTTTCAGCCTCGCTCATGCGCTCACGTTTCCATTCGAAATTCGTGGGAGGTTGCCTTCGTGTTGGTCCGCGCTTTGCATTGGGTGGATCCCGGCCGATCCGAACCAGGCCCGGCCCCGTCGGGGGCCGCATAGACAGGGGTCGGGAGTCGACCCCGAGATTGATCCGCAGTGGTGCCCCATGCCCCGGTCGCACGACGGCCGGGGGGACGTCCCCCGACCGCCCAGGGGGCAGGCACTCGATCGAATACGCCAAGGAGATGAACAACCATGCGTGTGCAACGGGTTTTCCGCCCCGACCTCGACGTGGCCCTGGAAGATCGGATCGCCCTCAGCGCGGCGTCCCCCGCAGCGTATCTTTTCGGCAACCCGGGTGCCGGGACCACCGTCCCGACCACGCCCGGCATGTTCGGCACGGTGGCGCCGAGCACGCCGACGCTCAGCGCGTACAACCTCTTCGGCAACAACTCGACCATCGCGACGCCCCCCGGCGCGTTCGGAACGGTCGCCCCGAATACGCCGACGCTCAGCGCGTACAACCTCTTCGGCAACAACTCGGGCGTCACGACGGCTCCGGGCCTGTTCGGCACGGTGGCGCCGAGCACGCCGACGCTCAGCCTGTTCGGCACGAATCTGTCCTCGGGGCTGAATAACGCCTTCGGCTCGGCCTATAACGCGGGGCTCAGCGGCCTCGGGAGTCTTTTCAATACGGGCTTCGGGTCGACCCTCGGCTCGGGCCTGAGCAGCAACCTGTTCGGCAGCACCTTCAACACGGGCCTCATGGGCTTCGGCTCGTCGAACGGCGCGGGCCTCGGGACGTCAAACGCCGGGCTCTTCGGCAACGGGATGTTGGGCAACTCGACGCTCGGCAGCGCCTTCAACGCCGGCCTCGGCACGCTGGGCAACGCCCTGAACTTCGGCAACAGCTCCATCCTCGGCGCCAACTTCGGCTCGTCGAACGGCGCGGGGCTCGGGCCGTCGAACGCCGACCTGTTCGGCAGCGGCCTGGCGGGCACCTCGACGCTCGGCAGCGCCTTCAACGCCGGCCTCGGCACGCTGGGCAACGCCCTGAACTACGGCAACAACAGCATGGTCGGCGCGGGCTTCGGTTCGAACACCAACCTCTTCGGCAACACCGGCGCGCTCGGCTACAGCCTGGGATCCACGATCCCGGTCACGACGACCGCGGGCAGCCTGTTCGGCCTGGGCGTCGGCAACGGGGGCACGACCGGACTCTTCGGCAACACGGGCGGCCTGGGTGTGGCGGGGAACAATCTCTCCAGTCTCTTCGGTGGCGGGCAGATCGCCAGCGCCACGAGCCCGTTCGGGACGATCAGCCTGCTGCCCGGTCAGTCCACCAATCTGATCCCCTGAGCCGCCGTCCGCGGACCCTTAACGCACAGCCCCAAGGGCCCTCCCGATCGCGGGAGGGCCTTTTCTTTCGGTGTGAGACCCCGCGGGCGCTTCGTGCCCCGGCTTGAGCGGGATCGGCTCTCCGGGGTATAACCTCGGTTCGACCCCGAAGGGCGGACGGACGGCCCGCGCGAAGGGGTGGCAGGGAGCCGCCGAGCGCCGACCTGATCCGATCCGGAGTCGGTCGGCCCGCGCCCTTCGTCCAAGGAGAGACGGACCCGTGCGTTCTTCGTTGCCCACGCACCTGCGGCGGTCGGCCGGCTTCTGCGCCTTGCTGCTCGGACTGGCCGCCGGCCCCGCGAGCGGTCAGGCCCCGGGTGCGCCGGGGCCCGCGCCCTCGGCCGAGGCGCGGCGAGTGCCCGAGGCGCTCAACTTCGCCAACGGCCTCTTCCGCGACCGCCGCTACGACCTGGCGGCCGAGGAATACGAGGGATTCCTCAAGACCGCCCAGGCCGGCCCCGACGCCGACGACGCCCGCTTCGGCCTGGCCAACGCTCGACTGTTCCTCGGCCGCTACAAGGAGGCCCGGCAGGCCTTCGAGGCCTTCCTCAAGGCGGCCCCGAAGGACCACCCCAACGCGTCGACCGCGCTCTTCCGCGTCGGCGAGACGGCCTACCTGCTCGGCGATCTCCCGGCCGCGAGGGCGTCGCTGGAGAAGTTCCTCGCCGAGAACCCCGGCCACCGCCACGAGGAGACCGCCTGGTCGCACGCGGGCGACGTCGCGCTCCGGCTCGACGACCTGCCCCGGGCACGCCAGGCTTACGAGAAGGTCCTGAGCAAGCCCGGCGGCCGGCTCGCGGCCCGGGCGCGTCTCGGCCTGGGGCGGACCCTGGCCCTGCAGGGAGAGACCGACGCGGCGGTCAAGACGCTCGACGAGCTGGTCGCGACGGGCGGCCCCGAGTGGTCCGACCGGGCCAGGTATGAAGTCGGCCGGATCGAGCTGGCCGCGGGCCGGTTCGACAGGGCGGTCTCGGCGTTCGAGGCGCTCGAGAAGGCGTCGCCGAAGAGCCCGCTCGCGCCCGACGCCAGGCTCCGCCGCGCCGAGGCGCTCGGCAAGCTCGACCGCCGAGATGAGGCCGAGGCCCTCCTCAAGACCTTGAGCGCGGGCTCGAACCCGAACCTTGCCGCGCAGGCCGCCGATGCCCTGGGCGGATCGCTGCTCGCCCGCGGGAAGGCGGCCGAGGCCCTGGCGGCGCTCGACGATGCCTCATCGAGAGTTCGCCGCCACGTCCTTCGGCCCGCTCCTGAGGTTCCACGCGGCCGAGGCGGCGCAGGCCTTGAGCAAGCTCGATGACGCGCGGGGTCGGTTTCTCAAGATCGCCGAATCGTTCCCCGACGACCCGCTCGCCGACGACGCCCTCGTCCGCGCCGCCGGGATCGCCCTGGAGGCCCGCGATTACGCGGCCGCGAAGGCCCTCGCCCAGTCGCTCCCCGCGAAGTTCCCCAGGACAGATCGCCTGGCCGACGCCCACCTGATCGAGGCCCGGGTTGCCCTGGCCGAGAAGGACCCGAAGGCCGCGATCACCTTGCTGGAAGCCGCACTCGGCCCGGACAAGCCAGGCCCCGCCACGGCGCAGGCGGCGACCTATTACCTGGGCCTCGCCTACCGGGCCGACGGCCAGTCCGCCAGGGCCAACGAGCTGCTTGACAAGCTCGCCAAGACTCCGACCGCCTCCACGGCCGCCGGACGCCCAGTTCATGCTCGGCCAGGGCCTGATCGAGTCCGGCAAGTTCGCCGAGGCGATCCCGCCCCTGGAGGCCTACCTGAAGGGCCAGCCCGACGGCGAGGTCGCCGACTTCGCCCTGGCCCAGCTCGCCCGCGCCCAACTCGAGTTGGGGCGGCCCGACGAGGCCCGCTCGACGGTCGAGACCCTGGCAAAGCGATTCCCCAAGAGCAAGGCGTTGTCCGCCGCCCGGCTCGGGTTGGCCGAGTCGGCCATGTCGGCCAAGCAATACGATCGGGCCGAGGGATTCTTCCGGCTCGCGGTCGAGGCGGCCGACCCGTCGGCCCGCGCCCAGGCCCGCTCGGGACTCGGCTGGGCGCTGCTCAAGCAGGACAGGCCGCAGGACGCCGCGGCCGCCTTCGAAGCCCTGCTCAAGGACACGCCCGACGACCCCCGCGCCCCCGACGCCGCCCTCGCCCGGGCCCGAGCCCTGGAATCGCTCAAGCAGGTCGAGCCCGCCCTATCGGCCTACGCGGACGTCCTTTCCCGATACGCCAAGTCCGATGCCGCCGGTCCCGCGGCGCTCGGTCGGGCCCGGCTGCTTGTCGAGGCGAAGCGGCCCGCCGAGGCGGCCGAGGCGTTCGCGAAGGTCGAGGCGTCGTACGCGAAGGCCGAGGCCCCCGACGTCCTGCTCGCCGAGCGCGGCTGGGCCCTCGTCGACGCCGGCAAGCCGGCCGAGGCCGACGCCCTCTTCGAGCGGCTGCTCAAGGACTTCCCCGACAGCCCCAGGGCCGCCGACGCCCGCTACAACCTGGCCGAATCCGCTTTCGCCGCCAGGCAATACGACAAGGTCGGGCCGCTGCTGGCGCCAGTCGTCGCCGAGGGCTCGAAGGCGCGCCCGATGCTCGTCCAGTCGTCGCTCTACCGGCTCGGCCGGGCCCAGGCCGAGGCGAAGGATTGGAAGTCGGCGAACTCGACGTTCGCCAGGCTCGGCAAAGACCATCCCGACGGCCCCTATCGCCGCGAGGCCGCATTCTGGCAGGCCGAATCGGCCTTCCAGGCCGGCGACGCGAAGACGGCCGAGCCCGGCTTCGCCGCCTTGCTCGCCGAGCCGGCGGCCCCGGGCGACCCGGAGGGGCTTGTCCGGACCGCGAAGCGCCGCCGCGCCCAGGCCCTGGTCCAGCTCGAACGCTGGAAGGACGCCCTCGCCGCGGCCGATGCCTACGACGCCGACTTGAAGTCCGCATCCGACCACGACCCGCATGCTGCGGACGTGGACTATGCCCGCGGCCGGGCTTTGCAGGGGCTGGCGAGGTTCGACGAGGCCCGCTCCGCGTATGCCCGGGTGATCGAGGCTCGCAAGGGGAGCGAGTTGGCCGCGCGGCGCAGTTCATGCGCGGCGAAACCTATTTCCACGAGAAGAATTACCGCAAGGCGCTCCCCGAATTCCTCAAGGTCGACTACCTCTACGATGCCCCGGCCTGGCAGGCCAGCGCCCTGCTCGAGGCGGGAAAAGTCCACGAACAACTGGGGCAATGGGCCGAGGCGGCCGAAACTTATGAGAGGCTGCGCTCCCGATTCCCGACCGACCCCGGCGCCGCGAAGGCCAAGGATCGGCTCGATGCGGCCCGCCAGAGGGCGGGGGGATAGGGCAGCCGGTCGAATCCTAAGGGAAGGACCCCTCGCCATGCCTCGACCGATGACTGCCCGGGCTCTTGGGGTCTCCTTCCTCCTCCTGATCTGCCTCGGGGCCGATGGCAACGCCGGAGCGATCGCCGACCGTGCCATCCGCCTCGGTGCCCGGGCCGCCCTGAAGGTCATCGCCTGGTACGAGGCGACCCCCCCGGCGGAGCGCATCCCGACCGGCGGCCTGGTGGCCTGCGGCGTCCTGGCCGTGCTGACCCTCCTGGGCCGGACGATCCGGCTCCGCCATCGCCGCGTGGTCCCGCCCGACTTCCTCAAGCGGTTCAAGGACCGGATGGAGGACGTCCGGCTCGACCGCGGCAAGGTGCTCGACCTCTGCGAGCTGAACCCGAGCCCGGCCTCGCGCGTGGCCCTGGCCTCGGTGAAGCGGTGGGGCCGCCCGACGGTCGACCTCGAGCGCGCCACGACGATGGCCGTCCGCCTGGAATCGGACGCGCTCCGCCGCAACGTCGGCACCCTCCGCCGGATCGCCGCTATGGCCCCCTTACTCGGCCTGCTCGGCACCCTGCTCGCCGCCTCGCGAGCCCTGAACACCCCCGGCCTCGCCTGGGCCCCCGCGATCGCCTCGGCCCTCGGCCCGCTCACGGCTGGCGTGGCGATGGCGATCCTGTCCCTCGTGGCCTACGACGGCCTGATGGGCCGCGTCGAGAAGCTCGTCGGCGACCTCGAGAAGCTCGGCGCCCAGACGGTCGACGCCATTGCCCTGGCCGTACCACCCGAGCCCGCCCGGCCCGCGCCGTCTTCGGCTCATTCTCACGCACCCGATCCCCACTATCGCCGGCCCTCCCAGGGCTACCCCCGGGCGTCCCACCAGCCGATGCGGATCGACATCCCCAATGCGATCGCTCGGGCGATGGAGGGGGACGAGGATCTGTACGACCTGTAGGCCGTCGCTGCGCGGCGAGGTGGAATTACCGACCGAACCCAATTTTCCGCAAGTTTATGCAGTAAAACGAGATTCGCCAAGTATTAAACATTAAGTCTCGGTAATCCGACCTGCGCAACCCTCGATCCCGTCGAGTCCCCGGACTCATGCCGCCCGGGCCGGCGTGATGGTCTCGTAGATCAGCCGATACGGGAATCGCCGGAGCCGGACGCGCCGATAGCCGCTCGTACCATCGCCGGGCCTCGCGAGACTCGCGGTCGGCCAGCCGGTGGAAGCGGACGTTCATGCCGAACCTTCACCCGCACGAAGCTCACGCCTCAGCTCTTCCCAGGAAATCGTCGCCGACGGGTCGCGACGAGCCTCCTCCGACCGCCGGTCCCGCTCCGCGAGAAACCCCTCGTCGTCCATCTCGTCCACGTCCGGCGCGAGCGTCGCCAGGTGGGTCTGCGCGGTGGCGGCCCGGTCGCCTTCGCGCAATTCCAGGGCGGCGTCGGGCACGGTCCGGGCCTTCGGGTCCATGATCCTGATCCCTCGGGTTGTGGCGGGTCGATATCCACTCTAATCCGGATCGCCGCCCCCTGCCCACTCGGACTGATGCGGCCCTTCACCTGGCCCCTCTCCGGCGAAATCTGTAGGCTAGTGGTCTGGGCTCGTGACAGACCCGACGAGCCAGGACCGGTGGATCGAACATCGCCCGCCATCTGGACGGAATCGCGAGGCACATCCCGTGCAGCTAACCGCCGTCTTCCTTGAAGTCCCCCAAGGCTATATCGCCTTCGTCGAAGAGCTCCCCGGCGCCAACACGCAGGGGGCCACGCTCGACGAAGCACGCGAGAACCTTCAGGAAGCGGTTGCGCTCGTGCTGGAGGCGAACCGGGAACTCGCCGAGCGAAGCCTCCAGGGGCGTCCGGCGACCAAAGAGCCGTTCGTCCTGACCGCATGAAGCGCCGCGATCTCATCCGCCATCTCGAATCCCACGGCTGTTACCTCCTCCGCGAAGGGGGCCGGCACAGCGTCTACGTCAACCCGGCGGCCAACACGACGTCGGCCGTCCCGCGGCACAACGAGATCAACGAGTTCCTCGCGCGGAAGATCTGCCGCGACTTGCAGATCCCCGAGCCCTGACCCACCCCTTCATCTGGCCCATCCCCGCCCGAACCCGTAAGCTGATGGTCCTTGGACCCCGAGACGGACCCGACGGGCCACGACCATGACCGGCCTCGACCTCGAATCGTTCCTGCAGCTCCTCCGCGCCGACGTCGGGGCCTGGGCGAGCCTCGGCCTCGTGGCCGTCGTGCTCGGGCTGATGACTTGGACGAGCTGGGGGTCGCGGCGGGCGCTGCGGAAGTGCCTGGTGCTTTCGATCACGGCGCACGTCGGGCTCCTGCTCTACGGGAGCACGTTCCCGGCCATCGCGGCGCTGCTCCGCGAGCAGCCCGACGCCTTCGACGACGCCCCGCCCGTCCGCGTCCAGCTGGCGCCGACGCCGAGCGGGACGCTCGCCGACGCCGCCGAGGTTCGAGGGCGCGATGGGAAGTCATCGCGGGCCGTCGCCGACTGGGACCGAGCGGGGGATTCCGCCGGGCTGGCCGACCCGAGCATCCGGCCGATCACGCCCGGCGAGGCGCCGAAGCCGATCGACTCGACGCGGCCCGAGTCGGCGCCGGTCGCGCCCGAGTCGGTGGTCTTCGAGGTCAACCCGCCGCCGCCGACAGCCTCGGCGCCCACGCCCGGACCCGCGACGACGCCCTCGGCCGCGCCGGCCGAGCCCTCGGGCGTGGCCGCGGCCGTCGCCGCGAAGCCGATCGAGGCGGCGAATGAGATCCCGATCGTCGACTCGGGACGGATGCGGCCCGATCGGGTCGGTGAGGTCGCGCTCAGGCCCGCGGAGATCGAGCGCAGGCCCGAGCCTCCGGCGAACCTCGTCGCCTCGCCGACGCCGACGATCCCCGGCGTGCTTGCGGGCGACGGCTCGACGCCCAGGCCCGGCGTCACCCCGTCGGCACCGCCCGCGAACGTCGCGATCGTCGATCCCTCCGACGTCGCCGCGCCAAGGTCGGCCCGCGGGTCGGCGCGCCGTCCGACGCCGCCCTCGCCGCCGAGCCGAACGCCCGGGCCCGGGCCCGCGAAGGCACGAGTCCCGGCGTCTCGCCGCTGGCGATGCTCGACCCGAAGCGGCCGGCGGCGGTGACGAATGCCGCGGTCGTCGCCCCGCCGCTCGCGGCCCCTTCGACGACGGGCACGCCCGCTGTCGGCGCGGTGGCCCGCCCCGCCGCACCCGTGCCGCTGGCGCCCGCGACCGACTCGTCGGTCGTCGCCCCGTCATCGCCCAAGTTGCCCGCCCCGCCCGCGCCGGGCGAGTCGCTGCCCGAGCTCGACACGCGGCGGCAGTCCCGGCCGCCGCGCGAGATCGGATCGCTCGCGCGGAACGAGCGCCGGCCCGAGGCGAGCGCCGGCAACTTGCCGCGCATCGCCCCGCCCGGGGCCCCGGCGCTGCCGGCGATCGCGGGGGCCACGGGCCTGACCCGGCCGCCGGCCGACGTGCCGGCCATCTACCGGTCGCGGCTCGACGCCAACCGCTCGGCGCTCGCCCACCGCGCCGGGGCCTCGAGCGCCAGCGAGGAGGCCGTCGAGCGCGCCCTCCTCTGGTTGAGCAAGCACCAGGACGCCGACGGCCGCTGGGATGGCGCCACGGCCAAGTACCGCGACGGCACCGTCGTCGAGGGCGACGACGACTACACGACGCATTGTCCCCCGGGCGACGTCTGCTTCGGCGAGTGCTACTACTGGGAGGCCGACACGGCGCTCACGGGCCTGGCGCTGCTCGCCTATCTCGGATCGGGCTACACGCATCTCGATGGCCAGTACACCGATACCGTGGCCCGCGGCCTGGAGTTCCTCCGGCTCTCGCAGAAGCCCGACGGCGACCTCCGTGGCCGGAGCCAGGCCGTCGGCATGTACTGCCATGCGATGGCGACGCTCGCCCTGTGCGAGGCCTACGCCCTGACCGGCGACCCCAAGCTCCGCGTCCCGGTCGAGCGGGGGGTGAATTTCCTGCTCAAGGCCCGCGCCCAGGACGGCCTCGCCTGGCGCTACGCCCCGGCGACGCCGTCGGCGACACGAGCATCCTCGGCTGGGTCGTGATGTGCCTGAAGTCGGCCCAGGAGGTCGGCATCCCGATCTCGGGCCCGACGAAGCAGGGCGTACTCACCTGGCTGAACAAGGTCGCCGCCGGCCCTTCGAACGGCCTGGCGCGGTATCAGCCGTGGGAGAAGGTCACGCCGACGATGACGGCCGAGGCGTGGGTCTGCCGCCAGTTCCTCGGCGTCGGCGGCCCGGGCTCGTCGAGCCGCGAGGCGGCCCAGTATCTCCTCCAGCGCGGCGCCGAGCCGGAGCGGACTCAGTTCAATTTGTACTACCTCTACTACGGCACCCTGGCCATGTACCAGCAAGGCGGCGACGCCTGGTCGCGCTGGAACGTGCGGACCCGCGACGAGATCCTCCGCCGCCAGCGGCTCCAGGGCCACGCCTCCGGGAGCTGGGACCCCGACGAGAGCCAGTACGGCACGCACGGCGGGCGGATCTACTGCACGGCGCTGGCGACGTTGAGTTTGGAGGTCTACTACCGTTATTTGCGGCTTTACGAAGCCCCGGCAACCTTGCCGACGGCCCCGCCGCCACGGACGGCCGAGATCATCTCGGAGCCGGCGGCGCCGAGGTGAAACACCCATGGACTACGATCTCGACAAGGTCGACGAGGCCGTCCTCGCGCTCCTGTACCTGACGATGTTCCGTGACAAGCCGGGATATCGGGCCTGGAAGGGTCACGACTGGGACGCCCTGGACCGTCTCCACGAGAAGGGCTACATCGGCAACCCCAAGCGCCAGGCGAAGTCCGTGGTCGTCACCGAGGAGGGCCGGGTTCGGGCGGAGGCGCTCTTTCGCACGCACTTCGGCAAGGCCGATTGAGACGCGGATCGCACGTCATAGCGCCGGCGGGTGTCGTCCGGGTTCGTCCCCGGGCCGGCCACTGCTCGGCTCGCCGCGGCGGGAAGGGCGCATCCGGCCCGGGATCGACCCCACCCGCATGGGCCTGGAGTGCATCGGACCCGACCGCTACGATGGGCATGAAAAACGTGCTGCCCGCGGCCCACGACGGATTGCCGTCGATCATGCGGAGGAGTTGATTCATGGACCTGCAAGCCGTCCTCCGAGAAGTCGACGCCTGGCCGGTCGGGGAGCGCATCCGGCTCGTGAACGAGCTCTGGGACCGGCTCGTGGACGAAGGCCATGAGCCCGAGATCGACCATGAGATGAAGGCCGAGCTCGACCGGCGGATCGAGGAGATGGACCGGAATCCCGAGATGGGCGTTCCCTGGGAGGTCGTGAAGGCCCGCGTCCTCGGGCGATTCCGGGGATGAGCCTCCCGGTCATCCTGAGCCCGGCCGCGGCCAGGGATTTCGAAGCCGCGGCCGAGTGATACGAGGAACATGCCGGGCAGGGGGCCCGGTTCGTCGCGCAGGTCCAGGAGGCCTTCGACCGGATCAGCCGGATGCCCGAGTTGACCGCCGTCGTCTACAAGAACGTCCGGCGAGTACGGGTGCTCAAATATAATTACAATGTGTATTACCGCTTGCTGACCGACCGGGCCGAGATCCTCGCCGTCGTCCACGGCCACCGCGATCCCTCGGCCTGGCGATCGAGGGCCTGACTCGGCGCACGGCAAACCGAGAGCTCGACTTCACCTCCGCCCCCCCTCCGTCAGCACCTTCACCGGCACCACCGGGCTCCCGTCCTTCAGCTCGTCCAGCGCCCGGAACGGCGCCGACGACGACCCGATCGTTCGGCCCGACGCCCGAGAGGATCTCGATCCGCCGCTCGTCGCTCAGGCCGGTCTCGACGGGGCGGGCGCGGGCGACGCCCGATTCGACGACGAAGACGATCTTGATGTACCGCAGCTCGGCCTCGGCCGCCTTCTCGCCGGGGGAGTGGGCATTGCGCTCGGACCAGGCGCGGACCTCGGCGGTGTCGGGCAGGTCCTTGCGGCGGCGGTGGACCACGGCCTGCACCGGGACGCTCACCGCCTTGTCGGCGCGGCGGACCTCGACCTCGACCGTCGACGACATGCCCTGGCGCAATACCGGCTGGTCCTCGGCGACGCTGATCAGCGTCTCGAAGCTGACGACCTCGTCCTTCTTCGTCCCCTTCGGCGCGACGCGGTCGACCGTGCCGGCGACCGGGTTGCGCTCGTCGGCCTGGAGGAAGACCTTCGCCGGCTGGCCGGGGCGGACGAGCGGGACGTCGGTCTCGTCGATGTCGGCGCGGACGCGGAGCCGGCGCGGGTCGGCGACGGTCATCAGCACCGACCCCTTGAGGTTCGTCGTCCCGGCGATCACGACCTCGCCGACGTCGACCGACAGGCCCGCGACCACGCCGTCGATCGGGGCGAGGATCTGGGTGCGCGACAGTTCCTGCTCGGACGGTCTTGCGCATCGCCTCGCTCTCGCGCAGGTCGTTCTCGCACATCGCCATGGCGAGCTCGGCCTTGGCCTTGGCCGTGCGGGCGTCGGCCAGCTCGGTGACGGTGGAGAAGCCGCGCTCGCGGAGCTTGGACATCTGCGACTCGTCGCGGCTGGTCTTCTCGAGGTCGCGGCGCGGCCTGGTCGATGGCCGTCCGCGAGCCGGTCGATCGCGGGCCGAGGCCGAGTCGACGCGGGCCTTCGCCTCGGTCGGGTCGAGCTTCACGAGGACGTCGCCCTTCTTTACGCGGTCGCCGTCCTTGACGCGGACCTCGATCACCCGGCCGACGATCTGCGAGGCGATCTCGGCCTCGTCGACCGCCTCGACCGCGCCCGGCGCCGTGACCGTCTGGACGATCGACCCGAGGCCCGGCGGCTCGGCCAGTACCTCGCGGGGGGTCTCCTTGACGAGCCGCCAGTCGATCGCCAGGCGCCCGCGTCGCGGCGGAGGTTGGCCGCGGCGATCGTCACCGCGACGACCGTCAGCAGGCCGAAGACGATCAGGGCACGTCGCATGGGGGGACAGCCTTCGAAGAGACCGGCATCATCGCATCAATCGGGCAGGATCGACAGCCTCATCCCGGCCCCGACGATCAGCCCGCAGCTCACGCGGACGATCGCCTCCGTCATGGCGAGCATCCCGCACAGGACGATCGCCGTCGCGAGGTTCACCTGCCCGCGGCGCCACCCCGCCCAGGCCAGCGCGGCCCAGCCGATCAGGGCGAACGGGTCAGCCTGGCGAGCGAGCAGGACGGTCGCCGCCGGGTGGATGCCGGGGGGCAGGAGCACGGCCAGTGACGTCTCGACGTCCTCACGCCGGAGCGCGATCACCAGGGCGACGCGCACGGCCAGGCCGAAGACCCAGATCCCCTGGATCTTCGCCGATTCCACCAAACCATTGGAAAAATTGACGGGCCGACCCGTCAGCGCGGCGACGGCGGCGAACAGCGTGGCCACGGCCAGGGCCCGGATCATCAGCGCCGCCGGCTCGACGGCGAAGTCGCCGAGGCGGGCGAGCGTGGTCCAGAACGGGAGCGTGTCGCGCTGGAGCTGGATCGCCTTGCGGATGACGTCGTCGCCGACCTCGCCGATCCGGCTCGCCTCGGCACGCGCGGCGCCGCGGTCGACGGCGTCGGCCAGCGCCTTGGGCTCGAAGCCGGTCACCCAGAGCACGGCCCGGAGCGCGATCATCAGCCCGACCCAGAGCGCGAGCATCGGCCCCGCGCGGCCCGGACCGTGCTCCTCCCCGGCCGCGGCCGGGTCGTGCCCCGCCTCGACGGATGGCATCGGATCGCTTCCCCGGATGAAGGCCGACCGCGCCGGCCGCGTCGCCGGGCGGTCGGACCCTCGTTCGACGAGGTCCCCTGTTCAATGACCGTCGTCGGCCAGATTACCCGAAATCACGCCCCTGCGTTTCAACTTTCCCGGACCTCGCCAGTCGGGCTAGAATGGCGACGCCGGAGCCGGCACCGGGTTTGCCGCGAGTCGATGCAATCGAAGGCGGCGCCGGCGGGTCTCGACGAGCGAAGGGAGAGCGCGATGTCCTACGGCTATGGTTACGACGACGGCTCCGGCCAGCCGCAGGGGGGCATCGACCTCGGCCGGCTCGTCCGGTACGGGATCGGCCTCCTGATCGCGCTGTTCGGCGATCGTGACGTATTTCATGAATACCCAGGTCAATCCCGTCACCGGCGAGAAGCAGCACATCGCCATGAGCGTCGACGAGGAGAAGGCCCTGGGCCTCCAGGCCGCGCCCGAGATGGCCGCGAAGATGGGCGGCGACATCCCTCCGAGTGACCCGAGGGCGCGGGTCGTCTCCCAGGTCGGGCAGGAGCTGGTCCGGCGCGGCGACGCCGAGCGGAGCCCCTATGCCGGCAACTTCCACTTCCACCTGCTCAACGACCGCGACGGGACGATCAACGCCTTCGCGCTGCCCGGCGGGCAGATCTTCATCACCAAGTCGCTCTACGAGAAGCTCCGACAACGAGGGCGAGCTCGCGGGCGTGCTCGGCCACGAGATCGGCCACGTGGTCGCACGGCACTCGGCCCAGCAGATGGCCAAGGGGCAGCTCGGCCAGCTCCTGGCCACGGCCGTCGGCGTCGGCACCTCGGGCGACCGGGAGGGCCAGCAGGCGACCATGGCCGCGATGATGGCCAACCAGATGCTCCAGCTCCACTACGGCCGCGGCGACGAATCCGAGGCCGACTCCTACGGCCTGAAGTACATGGCCGAGGCCGGCTACGACCCCCGCGCCATGCTCGAGGTGATGCGGATCCTCAAGCAGGCCGGCGGCTCGGGCCGCCAGCCCGAGATCCTCTCCAGCCACCCGCTTCCCGAGACCCGCATCGAGGCGATCCGCGATGCCATCGAGCGCGACTACCCCAACGGCGTGCCCGAGAGCCTCTCCACCGGCCGGGCCCTGCCGCAGGCGCGCTACACCACGTCGCGTTGAAGGACGGCCGGCAAAAACGCTTGAGCCCGCCCCCGAGGTTGCGCATACTACGGGCGTCGACCGATTCGAGGATGGTCCCCGACGTGGACGCCGGGGCCGGCCCCGAGGACCAACGGCGATGCACCCAGCCCCGTCGATCGGGTCGCTGATCACGATCCTGACGGCCGCTCTGCTCTCCCAGGCCGCCCGGACCCAGGCCCAGGCCCCGACCCCGGCCGCCGCCGGCTGGGCCGGCCGCCGCGTGGTCATTCCCTTTGGCGGCGTACTTCACGCCGCCGCCGACCCGCGCGCAAGGACGTCGAGCCGGCCGGCCGGACTCGGCAGGAATTCCGCGTCTACAAGGTTGAGCGCGCCGAGGACGATCGCCTCTGGGTCATTTCCGACGACGGGGCCGCCCGCGGCTGGATCGCGGTCGTCGACGCGATCCCGATCGAGCGGGCCGTCGACCACTTCAGCACACGGATCGAGGCGAACCCTTCCGACGCGAGCAACTACGTCAACCGCGCCGCGGTCTGGACCGTGCTCGGCGACCTCGACCAGGCCCTGCTCGACGACAGCGAGGCGGTCCGGATCGACCGCGACAACGCCCTGGCCTACCACAACCGCGGCTACACGTGGGTGAAGAAGAAGGACCTCGACCGCGCCATCGCCGACTTCACGCGGGCGATCCTGATCGACCCGCAGTATGCCCGCGCCTACAACAAGCGCGGCTTCGTGTGGCTCCAGAAGAAGATGTACGCCCGCGCCCTGGCCGACTTCACCCGCGCCGTCGAGATCGACCCGGTGTTCGCCCGCGCCTACCACAACCGCGGCAACGTGATGCTCCGCCAGAAGGAGTTCGACAAGGCGATCGCCGACTACACCCAGGCCCTTCGGTTCGATCGCGACGACGTCCTGGCCCTGGTCGACCGCGCCTCGGCCGAGCACGGCAAGGGCGACGACGCGCGGGCCCTGGCCGACCTCACGGAGGCTATACGCCTCAAGCCCGACTGCGACGAGGCCCTCGTCTCCCGCGCCTGGCTCTTCGCCACGAGCCCCTCGGCGAAGCTCCGCGACGGCAAGCAGGCCGTCCTCGACGCGACCAGGGCGTGCAAGCTGACCCACGGCAAGGAGGCGTACCCCCTGGGTGCCCTCGCCGCCGCCCTGGCCGAGCGCGGTGACTTCGAGGGGGCCGTGAAGTACCAGGAGCGTGCCCAGGCCCTGTACAAGTCCCGCGAGGAGGTCGCCGAGGGCCGCGTGCGGCTCGATCTCTACAAGGCGAAGGCCCCCTATCATGAGCCTCCCGCCTCGGTGGCCCGCCCGGAAGGCGCGTCACCGTCGCCCTCGACGACGGACTCGGCCCACGCGCGGCCCGATCGACCCAAGCAGGGCGGGCGGGGCGTGTAGCCCGGGCCTTCCGGTCCGATCCTCACGGGTGGCGAAGGTCGCCGGTGCCGCGCGTCCGCTCGGCGGCGGCCCGGGCCGTCGCGAAGTCGGCCCGATCGACCACAGCGATCGTGAACCGCGCCGGGAGCCGTTTCAGGTCGGGGACGTGCTGCACCAGCTCCTTGTACCCCTTCCGGCCGAACCCGAAGACGGTCATGTCCTGATACGACCCGTCGGCGTCCTTGACGAACGGCCACGAGACGTACGAGTCGGTCTCGCCGGGCTCGGGCGCGTGGTGATTGACCAGGACCAAACCCGACCGCGACTCCGCCGCGCCGAAGCAGACCCACGGCACGACCGCCGACCAGGGCGTATCGAGGTCGGTGCGAGTGCCGTCGGGGCGGAGGACGAAATCCCCCTTCGGATCGAGCTCGCCGCCGGGCGTTCCCTCGTAGAGGAACCAGTAGGTCGGGAGATCGATCCGCAGGAGGGTGAACGTCGCGCGGTCGGGGTAGAAGTCCCAGGTGCCGGCCGTCTTCCCGTCGCGCGTCTCCGACGCGACCCGGACATGGTCGGGCGATTGATGAGCGATCCGGCTCGTGAAGACATTCTCCATCTTGTACTGGCCGTATCCGTATCCGCAGTGGAAGAACTTCGTCGGCTGGCCGCACTTGGGCATTCCGCGATACTCGCCGCGGGACTTGCCGCCGGGCCGGTACGAGATCCAGTCGTGCCCGGCCGCGTCGATGAGCGAGGCGAGCCCCGCGCCTTTCTTGCTGAGTACGTACGTCGCCGTCGGGGTCTGGATCCGGAGGCAGTCCATGTCGCCGTGGATTGTCACTTCGGAGACGCGGGCGCGCGGCGCGTCCTCGCCGGCGCTGGCGATGAATGTGCTCGAGCCGATCGCAAGCCAGACCGACGCCAAGAAGGCCCGCGCCATCATCGCGACCTCACTCCTTCGACGGCCAAGTCACCGTGCCACAAGGCGAAGTGCTTCAGTGGTCTTGGTCTGCCGCTCGCGGTTGCTCAGGGAGCAACTCCAGGTGGAATAGGATCTGGCTGCGACTTTGCCCGTCGATATCCGGCCCCTGCTTGACCTGGTGGTTCGCGTATCGAAACCTTCCCAGATACTCGTAGGTTCCACTGCCAACTTTCTCGAACAGATGCAGCTCTCGGCCGTCGGCTTCGTGGGCCATGATGGCTCGATTTCCGCGAGCCATCTCCATATCGCCATATTGGCCCTCGCCCGTGTAAGAGTATGCAGTTGGGCTGGTCCAGCCGTCACAATAGCCGAACTCTTCCCCTCGCGGCGAACTGAACAGGAAGACGAACGGATGAGATGCGCAGGGCGCGATGCCTGATTGGCGATTGCCGCCGAAGGGCCCGTGCAAATCAGTTTGCCGATGATATCGCCTGCCCCGCTCGAACATCGGCCTTTTCGTTCCTCGTGATAGCATCGCCAGACGATGCCAAGCCATCCAACGACGGCGACGAAATCGATCCGCCCTTACTCATCCAGCGGCAGGATCTCCACCTTCCGAAACTCGATCGGATGGCTCTCCGACTGGAGCGAGATCGTCCCCTCCTTGATGAGCTTCTCGCCGCCGTTGGCCTCGATGAGCTTCCTGGCGTCGCCGTCGCCCGGGTCGTATTGCGGCTTCTCGTAGGCGAGGACGAGCTCGCCGTTGACGTAGTGCTTGATCGCGCCGTCGCCGTGGGCCTCGACCTCGACCGTGACCCACTCGCCGTCGGTGTAAGTCTTCGACGTCGAGTTGTTGCAGTGCTGCGTGACGAGCTTGCCGTTCATCACGATGTGCGTGCCCGGCGAGCAGACGTTCGCCGTCGTCCGCGGCTTCTTGCCGTCGCCGCCCAGGAACTGGACCTCGATCGAGACGGGGAAGTCCTGGTCCTTCCCCATGCTCTCGGGCGTCTGCCCGTGGACCATCACGCCGCTGTTGCGGTTCGCCCAGCCCGGGCCGCCGGGGCACTGCTGGCCCACGAACCGGTACTCGACCCGCAGGCGGTACTTGCCGTACTTCGTCTTGTAGAAGAGATGCCCGAACTTCGAGTCGAATTTGTCATACTTGTCGTAAGAGACCTTGAGCACGCCGTCCTCGACGCGGAACGTGTCGGCGTAGTTCTCGCCGGCGGGGTATCCCTTGATCTTGGGCGTCCAGCCTTCGAGGCTCTTGCCGTCGAACAGGGGGATCCACTTGCCGGCCGAGGGCTCATCCTTCGCGCGGGCGAGGTGCAGGCCCGTCGCAAGGGCGAGCGCGGCGAGGATCGCGAAGGGCAGGGGACGTCGGGCGGTCATGGCGGACGCTCCTCGGGGCGTGATGGGGAGATCGGCCGTCGAGGGTCGCACGGCGGGCGGGGGGACGCAAGCGGGTGACAGGCGCCCGACGGTCAGGTCTCGGAACCCGTGATCACGTCGGCCGAGTCCCCCGCCAGCAGCCCTTGCGGCACCTGTGTGAAGGTCCACGACGTCGGCGGGTCGGAGCCGACGAGGTCGAGGACCCAGACCAGGTCGAACCGCTTGCTGGGCCATTCGGGAGGGGGCCACGGCGAGGGGGAGACCGGAGTCACGGGGAGCTTCGACTTGTCGGCGATCGACTGCGCGATCGCCGGGATGTCCTCGTGCTGCCAGCTGATGAGGACCGCCCCCGTCGCGGCGAGGACGGCGTCGGCCAGGTCGTGGATCTTCGTATGGTCGAACGTGACGGGGGAGAGCCCGAGCCGCTCGGCCAGCGGCGCGACGGTCTGGAACGGACGCTGGCTATGCTTGGTCGGCGACGACTGCGACGCGAAGATCGTCCCGGGCCTGGCCAGCGCGGCGGTCTGCAACGGGCCCCGCGCGGGGTCGAAGAGAGCAACAAGCCCGCCGGCGCGCTGCCAGCCGAGGACCGTCAGCGCCTCGTCGTCCGGCGAGCCGTCGGGGTCGACCCCCTGGTTGACGCCGTCGGGCTTCTCGGCGTGGCGGATGATCATGATCCTGGAGACGGTCGGCGTCTTCGACATCGGGGGCGTCCTGCGCGGTTACTCGGCGGCCCGGGCGGCCTCCAGGGCCGCCGCGATCCGCTCGAGGGCCTTGCCGTCGATTGCGTCCTCGCGCGGGAGCCGTACGTCGACCGTCCTGGCCTTGGGGTCGGGGCCCGGCAGGGCGTCGAGGCGGAGGAAGCGCCCGTGGTCGGTGTCGGCGTCGAAGAGGAAGAGGAAGAATGAGCGGCCGCACTCGTGGGCGCGGCGGACCAGGGCCGCGTCGACCCGCCGGCTCCATTCGGCCGTCGCGTCGACCTGCTCGGCCTCGGCGTCGAGCCCCGCCGAGGTGAACGCCTCGGCCTTGACGAAGAAGCAGGCGCCCGCCTCCGTGGCGACGAGGTAGTCGTAGGCGAGCCCGTCGCCCAGCCCCTTGAGGTGCTTGTTGACGATCAGCCCGGGGACCCTCGCGAAGGCCAGCTCCGCCAGCGACTCGCCCCGCCAGGCGAGGTCGGGCGGCGAGGACGACTTCGCGTTGATCTTGATCAGCTCGTCGGACATCGACGGGTCCCGTGCGCCGCCAGGGTGCCCGCCGACGGGCTGGCGCCCTATCTCTTCAAGCGTTGTAGTCTAGCCGCGAGTTCGCTACCGAGGGAACTCCTCCGGCGCCTTGACCTGCTGCCACCCTTCCCCGCTCAGCGACTTCAGGAACGCCACGAGGTCCGCCTTCTCCCGCGGCGTGAAGTGCAGCGGCTTGATCCGCCGGTCGAGCTGCGGGTTCGGGATGCCGCCGCGGTCGTAGTGCTCGACGACCTCCTCGAGCGTCCGGTAGCGGCCGTCGTGCATGTAGGGGGCCGGTGTGCTCGACCTCGCGGAGGGTCGGGGTCTTGAAGGCGCCGCGGTCCTCGTCCCGCAGCGAGACGACGATACCGACCCAGGTCGGGACGGGGCTTGTCCATGCCGATGCCGATGTTCACATACGAGCCGTCGGTGAAGTTGAAGCCGAGGTGGCACTAGTCGCAGGCGGCCTTGTTGAAGAAGACGTCCATGCCGCGGACCTGCTCGGGGGTCATCGCCTTGGTGTCGCCGTTCTGGTAGCGGTCGTAGGGGGCGTTGCCGGAGAGGACGGTCCGCTCGAAGGTGGCGATCGCCTTGGCCACGTGGTCGATGGTGATCTCGCCCGTGCCGAAGGCCTTCTTGAAGCGCTCGACGTAGCCGGGGATGCCGCGGAGGACCTTGACGGTCGCCTCGTGGGCCGCGTCGGCGGTCTTCTGGGCGGTCATCTCGAGCGGGTTGGCGATCGGGCCCTTGGCCTGGTCCTCGAGCGACGTGGCGCGGCCGTCCCAGAACTGGTACGTGCTGTAGGCGCGGTTGATCACCGTCGGGGCGCTGCGGCCGCCCTTCTGCTTGCCGATGCCGAGCGAGACCTCCGAGCCGTCGGTGAACGCCTTCTCCGGGGCGTGGCAGCTGGCGCACGACACGGACTCGTCGGAGGAGAGGCGGTTGTCGAAGTAGAGCAGCCGGCCGAGCTCGGCCTTCTCGGCCGAGTACGGATTGTCGTCGGGCCAGTCGACCGGCGGCAGCCCGAGCGGCGGCGGCGGCGGCGTGTCGGACTTCGGCGAGGACTCGGGCGCGGCGGCGGGGAGCAGCAGGGCCGTCGCGGCGATCAGGGCGGCAGGCGAGGGTCGCGGTCCGGGTCGTCACGGCCATATGCGGGGCTCCCGAAGGTTGAGGTCGGGCGGGTATCACGGTCGCGCGGGGCCCGTCGCCGAGCGATCGACGAGGGCCCCGCGGGGTGGGCGGTTCGGGGATCGGGCCGCGCGTCGTCACTTCTTGGCGAGGAACCCCTGCACGTACAGGGCCTTCTGCCCCTCGACGTCGGTCAGCGTGCCGTGCACTGTGACCACCTGGGCCATCAGCTCGGCCGCGGCCTTGCGGAACTCGGTCAGGCCGTCGCGGCGCGGGTCGTGCTCCTCGTCGATGAGCATGTAGACGGTGCCGTCCTGGCCGAGCAGGCCGACGGGCTGGCCGTTCTTGACGCACTTCTGGCCGCAGTCCCTGTGCTTGTCGCCGTGCTTGCCGACCTGCAGGTAGCACGAGAGGTCGATGACCTCGCCGACGACCGTGGTGGGCGTGCCGTGGACCGGCTTGCCCATGATCGACGAGGCCATGGTGGTGGTGCTCCACGGGTGGCCCTCGGCGGGCGTCTTGCCGACCTCGGCGGCCGGGGCGTCGTAGGTCCCCTTGGTGGGCGGCGACCAGGTGGGGTTGAGGATGCCGCCCGCCTTGACCATGGCGAGCGAGGCGGCGACGAGCACGGCGACCGCGCCGACGATCAGGCGGTTCGTCTTCGACATGGGGCGTCTCCTCGGTGGGGTCGGACCTGGCTGGGGTTTCCGGCGGGCGGGCGTCTGTCGGGCGGGCCCGGCCGGGCCCTGGCCCGGCCAACGCCGCCAATCTACGGCCCGACTCCCGGCCCGGCAAGGGGCCGCCGCCGGCGGATCGCTGTCGCTTGCGTCGTCATATCTCCGAATAACCGAATGTCGCACGGCCGCGCCCTCCCGGCCGGTCGGCGCCCGGGGCGAGTCCCGGGATTCGGGGCCGGACTCGCCTTGCCGGGTCCGAAGCCATTCGTTATGGTCGGCGGCCCGCCGCCTCCGGGTGGCGGTTGACCGCAGGTTCGGGGTATGGCGACCCCTGGAGAATCGGGCCGGACCGGCTCGACTTTCCACCGATTTAGGAGGTTCAAACTTGCGACGATTTCCGCTCGTCCTGGCCGCGCTCGCCCTGGCGGGGGCCGCCGCCGCGCCGGCGACCCAGGCCGCGTACATCGACTTCGTGGCCCTGCCCGCCGGACATGCCAACACCGCCACCGTCGGCTCGACGGCCATCACGGGAGTCGACTTCGGCATCGCCTCGATCGTGGGCGAGGGCACGCCGCTCAACAACGGATCCGGCCCCGCCTTCTCGGGCGGCCGGCTCGACTTCACCACGGGTGCCTACACGGGCACCGACGCCGCGGGCGACCTGATGTACGGGCCCGGCGGCACCCTGACCATCACCGACTCGGCCGGCACGCTCTTCTCGGGCCAGTTCACGGGCACGACCACCCTGGTCCCCGAGACCGGCGGCCTCTTCAAGATCCTCGTGGCGGGCTTCGCCGGGCAGGTCAACGCGGGCCTCGACGGCTTCTACGGCCTCTCGACCGGAGACAGTTCGGCCGGCATCCTCTCGTTGAACTTCTCGTCGAAGGACTCGGTCCTGTCGTTCCTCAGCGGCGACATCTCCGTCGACCCCAACCCCCAGGGCCCGCCCATTTCGGCCCCCGAGCCGGCCTCGCTCGCCCTGATGGCCCTGGGCCTGCCCATCGCCCTCTACGCCCGCCGCCGGGCCCGCAGCAGCGCCGCCTGACCGGGCTCGCCCCGCGGCGCGCCCGCCGCAAACAGAGCCGATCTGAGGGCCCGGGCCGATCGCCGGGCCCTCACTTTTTTCCCCGGGCCGCCGGGAAATCGGTTGCACTCGGCCCCCGCGCCTATCAGACTGGCCAATCCGCCCGGGATCGTCCGCGCACGACGCCCGGCACCGGCGTAGACTCAGCCCATCCCGGCGGCCCCGCGCGAACGAGGGGTCGTGCCGCGTCGCGGGTCGTCCGGGATGGGTCTCACGCCGCACTTCGCCCCGGCGGCCTCGCCGAGCCCGGCCCCATCACGGGGAGAGCGCCACGGCATTGCGGAACGGCTTCCCGGCCTTGTACAGGGCGAGCCGTTCGCGAAACGGCCCGGCGCCGGCGCCGTCCTTGACGAGCGCCAGGGCCTTTTCCTGGACCTCGACGGCCCGCGCAAACGCCCCCGTCTCGGCGTGGGCCGCCGCGAGGGTGTCGACGAGGTCGGGGTCCCTCCAACCGTCGAGATCACACGCCCGCGTCGCGTCGGCGACGGCCGCCTTGCCGTCGCGGAACCTCGCCTCGGGGCAGGTGGCGCGGAGCCAGGCCCGATCGTTGTACGCGTGGACATACCCGGGCTCGGTCCGGATGGCCCGGTCGAAGTCGGCGAGCGCCTGCTCGTACTCCCGCCTTTCCTCCCGGACGTTCCCGCGGCCCTTGTAGGCGGCGGCGAAGTCGGGGTCGATCCGGACGGCCTCGGTATAGTCGGCGACGGCCCCGTCGAGCTCCCTCAGGGCGGCCCGGACGCGGCCGCGATGGGCATGCGCCGCCGCCCCGCGCGGGTCGAGCCTGATCGCCTCGCCGAGGTCGGCGACCGCCTCGACGAGCTCGCCCCGCTTCTCCCGAATCGCGGCGCGACGGGCATAATTGGCCGGCTCGGTGGGGGCGGCGCGGATCTCGGCGCTGAAGAAGTCGACCGCCCGCTCGAACGGGACGACCCACGAGGCCTCGACCCAGCCCTGCGCGGGGCTGTCCTCGTCGCGGAGCCAGAGCCGCGGTCCGTCCGTGAGCTCCACCTTGCAGACGCGGAGCGCCTCCCGTTCCCGCGCGGCGGCGGGCTTGCGGGCTCGTCCCGCGTCGGCTCCGCCCCCCTTCGGATCGCTGAGCAAGGCACCATTCTGGAGGACGACCCGCTTGCCGACCCAGCCGGCAAGGTCCGGCGCCTGGGCTCGCGACGCGTGCGCGGGGGTCGCCAGGGCGATCATCGCCGCGAGACTGATCGGCAGCGGGCGCATCGTGGCGACCCTCGTCCGGGCGGCGCGCGATCGACCTGGCGCGTCCCGGACCAGTCTGGCACGGCCAGCAAGACCTCGCAAGCACGTCGGCGGTCCGCCTCCGCGTCCGCCCCGGGGAAACCGTCGGCTTGGGCTCAAGCCGGCGGTTCGATTGTGCCGATCCTGACGATCAAGGAAGCTTTTCGTCGACCCGGGGGCGTGCCCGCGCCCCCGTGGCACTCACGGAGGTCCACGGACCATGAGACGCCGCGCCTTCCGACCTACCGGCCCGGACCCGCTGGAGGGGCGACTGGCCCCGGCCACCGTGTCGGGGCTCGGCAACTCCGCGGCCCTGATGCACCACGCCCTGTCCAACGCCCCGACCGTCTACGCCTCGAACGCCGAATCCCCCGCCGCGCTCGCCGCGAAGTCGGCCCACGTGGCCCACGCCAGGGCCGTCGCCAGGGCCAACTCGCACTCGGGCTCGGTCAACTGGGGGCACGTCGGCGATCAGGTGACGAAGTTCCTCGGCTTCGGCCGCAAGTCGCACGCCGCGGCCAAGACGAGCGCCACGGCCCGGACGTCCCTGCGGAACTGAGCGCGGCGGTCGCCTTGGCGCAGCGACCGCTTTCTGGCATCTTCCCTCGCGCGAAGGGCCAACCTACCCGAAATCCGTCCGGAACCGACGAGGAGGACTCCGATGTTCGCGGTCGTTCTCGCAGCCCTGATCGTCGCCGACGGGCCGAAGGAGGACCAGCTCCGCACCCTCGAGGGCGTCTGGGTCGCCGAGCGGATGGAGCAGAAGGGGAAGAGGTTCCCCACCGACCTCGTCACCCGGGTCCGGGTCGAGGTCCGCGGCGACCGGTTCACCTTCGTCAACGGCCAGACCGAGTTCAGCTCGAGGGTCACGCGATTCGACCCCTTCGGCAACCCCAAGGCGATCGACCTGACCCGCGAGGTCGACAAGCAGACGGTCCTGGGGATCTACAAGCTCGAGGACGACACCCTCACCGTCTGCACCAGCGCCCGCGGCGTCCGCCCCGCCGACTTCGAGACCGACCCGCAGAGCCCCGACGTCCTCACCGTCTACCGCCGCGTCGCCGCGCGGCCCTAGCTCATCGCCGCTCGATCCGCCCATCCATCAGCAGCCATGTGTTCGGATCGAGCACGACCGACGTGACCGGCGCATCAGTCCCGAACGTCCACGTCTTCGGGTTGCCCGCGGGGAAGACCTCCTCGATGCGGAGCCCCTGGCGTCCCTCGATGCCGATCCCGATCTCCAGCGGCAGCTCGTCCGACGCGCCCGGCGGATCCTGCACCTTCAGCTCGATGACAACCACCTTCCGCTCCGCGTCGTAATGCCACGTCCCCCGCACGACCGGCGAGCCGGGACGGCGGAGCCACTGGCCGAAGAACCGCGAGAGGCCCCGGCCCGAGGCTTCCTCCATGGCGCGCTGGAAGTCGGCGGTCGAGGCGTTGCCGTCGCGGTGCCGGCGGTAGTAGAGCCGGAGGCCGGCGAAGAACGTCTCGTCGCCGAGACGCTTGCGGAGCATGTGCAGCGTCCACGCCCCCTTCTGATAGACGAGCGGGTTGAGCACCTTGCTCATGTCGGCCAGATTGGCGTGGATGACGGCGACGCCCGGATTCTTCGCCTCGAAGTCGAGCACGAGGCGGCGTGACCGCTTGAGCCCGGCGACGAGGGCATCGCGGCCGCGGTCGTGCTCGGTGAAGAGCAGGGCGCCGTAGGTCGCGAACCCCTCGCTGAGCCAGACGTCGTCCCAGTCGCGCTCGGTCACGGCGTCGCCGAACCACTGGTGCGCGACCTCGTGCGCCACGAGGTCGGTCTCGGGCCGGCCGCGGACGGACCGCTCGCCGTAGAAGATCGCGCGACGCGTGCTCCATCCCGCCGTCCACGCCCGCCGCCTCGACGTTGCCGAGCTTCTCATAGCTGAACGGACCGAATGTCTCGATGTAATAGTCCAGCGACCTGAGCGCCGGCCCTTCGAAGGCCGTCCGTCCCTTGTCCGCCTCCTGGTGATAGGACCAGACCTCGACCGGCACGCCTCGGACGCTGCCCGAGTGCCGCGACGCGAACTGGGCCACGCCCAGCGCGTTGAGCCAGGTCGCGATCGGCACGCCTTCCTTCCAGTGCGTCGTCCGCCGCCCGTCGCCCAGGTCGATCTCCTCGACGAGCGCGCCGTTGGCCACGACCTGGTACCGCGCCGGCGCCGTGACGATGAACTCGCTGGTGGCCTTGTCGTACGGATGGTCGACCGTCGGCAGCCACTGCCGGGCCCTGTCGGGCCAGTTCTCGCTGAAGAAGGTCCGCTCGCCGAACTTGTTCTTGCCGACCCGCAGCCCCGACGCGGGGATGCCCGCATACTTGATGACGAACTCGCGCGTCTCCCCGGCTTCGGGGCCGGGTCGACGGGGACCGCGAGTCGATTGGCCCTGTGCTCGAACGTCAGGCCCTTGCCCGCCGACGCCACCGACGCGACCGTCATCCCCTTGCCCTGGTCGGCCGAGGCGAGGTCGAGCGCGAGCGTGCCCACGCCGTCCGCCGCGAACCGGACGGCGACGGTCGCCGCGCCTTCGATCGCGTCCGTCTCGTCGCGGAGGTCGAGCTTGAATGCGTAGTGCTGGACGTCGACGCCGGGCTGGCGAGGGTACGTGTCGGCGTGAGCTGCGGTGGCCGCAATGACCACGGCGAGGAATCCGAGCGTCGGACGGCCCCGGCGTTCTCGATCGACCCGCTCCGCCCTCATCACTCGGCCGCCTCCGGCTCGCGGTACGCCTTGCCGACCTTGTAGAGCGCCGTCCGCTCTCGGCCCCGCTTCAGGTCGCCGGCGTCCCGGTAGAGCCGCTGCGCCCGGGTCTGGGTCTCGACCGCCCGGGAGTAGTCCCCGCGCTCGGCGTAAGCCGCGGCGAGCGTGCCGAGGTGGTTGGCGGCCCTTCGTCCCGGACATCTCGCACGCCCGGGTCGCGTCGTCGACCGCGGCCTTGCCGTCGCGGTACTTCGCCTCGGGGCAGGTGGCGCGGAGCCAGGCGCGGTTGTTGTACGCGCCGGCGAGCTTCGGGTCGATCTTGATCGCCTCGGAGTGGTCGGCGATCGCCTTCGCGTACTCCCGCTTCGCCGCCCACGTGTTGCCGCGGTTGCTGTAGGCCGTCGCGAGCTTCGGGTCGATCTTGATGGCCTCGGAGTGGTCGGCGATCGCCTTGTCGCGCTCGTTCTTGGCCATCCAGGCGAGCCCGCGGTCGTTGTACGCCCAGGCGAGCCTGGGGTCGAGGCGGATGGCCTCGGAGTAGTCGGCGATCGCCCGGTCGTACTCCCTCCGGATCCGCCGCGCGACCCCTCGGTTGTTGTAGGCCATCGAGTGCCGCGGGTCGAGCCGGATCGCCTCGTCGAGGTCGGCGATCGCCGCGGCGGTCTCGCCCTTCTCCTGCCAGACGAGCGCCCGGTCGATGTAGGCCGCCGCGAGGCCGGGGTTGGCCTTGATCTTCGCCGTGTAGAATGCGATCGCCTTGTCGAACTCGACGACCCAGGCGGCGCCGAGCCAGCCCTGGGCCGGGCCCTTCTCGTCGCGGACCCAGAGGCGGTCGCCGTCGGCCTTCTCGACGCGATAGATGCGGAACTCGCTCCGCGCCTGCCCGGAGAGGGCGAGGTCCCTGGCGCGACCCGCGTCGTCGAACCGGCCCGTGCGGGGGTCTTCGAGGACCGCCCCATGCAACGCGATGACCCGCTTGCCGACCCACCCGCCGCCGGGCTCCTGGCGCGCGCGACCGACGAGAGCGCAGCCGCGCCCAGGCAGGATATCCACAGAAGTCGCATTGGCAAGCGCTTTCGATCGGAGGATGGGCCGTCGTCGAGAGAGGTGGGGCGCGGTCCATTCTCGCACGGCCGGGCCCGGGACGCCAGGAGGCAGGGCTGGCAGGGCCGATCACTTCCTGGATCTGGGGGGTGGGCGTCGCCTCACGGAGGACGCCCCCGGCGCACCGCGATCGTGCCCCGGCCTCGGGAGCGCTCGTGGATATCGACGGATATGGATCTCAGCGCGGCGAACCGCCCCCGCCGCCCCTCGCGGAGCCCCGCGCCGGGCCCTCCGGCCGTCGGGGAGGGGCGGACATGGCCGGCGGGATGGACCCCGACTCGACCGCGCCGAGCGAACCCGGCGCGGCGGGCTCGGGCGAGGCCGATGCGGGCTCGTTAGGCGACGCAACTTCTTGTGTAGAAATTACTTCGGACTCAATTTCTCCAGACGTCTGCCCCTCCGCGCGGGCCTCGTCCGTCGCCCCCTTCAGGTCCGCCCCCGACTTCTCCAGCGCGATCAGCTGCTGGATCGTCGCCCGCAGCGACCGATCGATCGCCATCTCGTAGCGATGCCGCAGCTTCCCCTCCTCCGAACCGTCGCAGTACGCCGCCGCCACGGCGCGCGCGCAACTCCGCCGGGTCGGGCATCGTGGCGCGGAGCTGCGCGGAGCCGCTGGACCTTCTCGGCCACCGCACGCTTCAGCAGCTCGACCGCCGCGGCGCGCTCCTCCTCGGGCAGCGGGAAGATGACCACGCAGTGGCCGTAGTCGAAGCACGGGTCGCTCGGCGAACTCGGCGTTGTTCGCCGCCAGCAGCCGCGCCGAGGCCCTGGGGATCGGACCCGGCGTTGTGCGGGTACTCGTCGAGGCGGTGCCTGGTCACGAGCATGAGCCGCTGGTGGTAGTGCGGCTGGTCCCAGGCGGTCGGCCCGGCCTCGAGGCGCGCTCGAGCTCGCCGCAGGAGTCGATGATGCGGTCGATGCCCGTGGCGTCCATCTCGAGCAGGGACAGGGCTCCGCCGGGGTCGGTGGCGGCGCGGGAGACGGCGCGGTCGGCGCGGTTGAAGCGTTCGAAGTCGAAGGCGTCGCCGGCCAGTTCGGCGCGGCGACCGAGCCAGGCGGTCTCGGCCTTGACGGCCCGGTTCAGCCGCCAGGTGGCGACCGCGGCCCGCTGGACGAGGACGGCGCGGGTGTGGGTGGCGGGCCTCCAGTCGTCGTTCCAGGCCTGGAGTTCGGCCTCGAACCTGGCGGGGTCCTCGCCGGGGAGGATGGGGTGCACGGCGCAGAGGCCGTGGGTCACGCCGTTGAACTTGGAGACGTCCTTGCCCTCGGGGGAGGTGGGGCCGCGGGATTCTTGCCCGTTCTCTCGGCTCGGCCTGTCGCTGCTTCTCGGAACGCTGCATCGGAGATGTCCCTTCGTTGGTTGGGGCGGCGCGCGACGTCGCGCGCGGAAGTCGTACCCCTACCATCGTAATTTGGGGCGGGATCGTTCTCCGGGAGGGGTCGTTCTCTTCGAGGGGCGAGGCCGGCCGATCTTCCCCTCCCCGTGCGGGGGAGGGTCTAGGGTGCGGGGTCCTTCGGGACGGCCATGGCCTCCGACCCCCCACCCTTCCCCTCCCCGACAAGGGGGAGGGTGAAGAAAAGAGCCGCCGCCGAAGCGGGGAGGGCGAGGCTCGGACGGAGCCTCGGCCTCCCGGGGCGACGGCCCGGGGGTCCGGGTGGAAACGGGTGGCCGGTGAGCTCCCAGCCGTCAGTCGTTCCCCGGAGTCTCGCGATACGGCTTGCCGGCCCTGTAGAGGTCGAGCCGTTCGCGGCCCTTCTTGAGGTCGTCCTCGTCCTTGGTATAGTCCCTGGGCCTTTTCCTGGAATGCGACGGCCCTGGCGAAGTCGCCCCGCTCGGCATGGGCCGCGGCGAGGGTGGCGAGGGAGAAGGCGTCCTTCCACTCGGTCAACTCGCACGCCCGGGTCGCCGTCGTCGACGGCGGCCTTGCCGTCGCGGTACTTCGCCTCGGGGCAGGTGGCCCGGACCAGCGCGGGCGGTGACGAAGAAGGAATCCTTCGGATCGAGCCGGATCGACTCGGAATAGTCGCTGAGGGCCCTCTCGAAGTCCCCCTTGTTCTTCCAGACCACGCCGCGATTGCCGTACGCCGACGCCGATTTGGGATCGATGCGGAGCGCCTCGTCGTAGTCGGCGATGGCCTTGTCGCGCTCCTTCTTCTCGTCCCACGCGTCGCCTCGGCCGATGTAGGCGCTGGTCGAATCGGGCTCGAGCCGGATGGCTTCGGTGTAGTCGGCGATGGCCTTGTCGTACTTCTTCCACGAGTACCAGACCTCGGCCCGACCGAGATAGCGTCGGGCGTCGCCGGGATCGAGTGCGATCGCACGGCCGTAGTCGGCGACGGCCCGGTCGTACTCCTTCTTCCTGAGCCAGACGAGGCCGCGATTGGCGTAAGCGCCCTTGAGCTTGGGGTCGATCCGGAGGGCCTCGCCGTAGTCCGCGAGGGCCTCGTCGTACTCTCGCTTGGCGTACCTGGCGCTGCCGCGATTGTCGTAGGCCCAGGCATACTCGGGGTCGAGCTTGATGGCCTCGTCGAAGTCGGCGATGGCCTTGTCGTATTCCTGCTTGCAGTCCCACGCGCGGCCGCGGTTGTCGTAGGCCCCTGCGTACCCGGGATCAAGCCGGATGGCCTCGTCGAAGTCGGCGATGGCCTTTTCGTATTCCTGCTTGTCATGCCAGCTGAGGCCCCGGTTGTTGTAGGCGAGCGTGTACCTCGGGCCGAGCCGTATGGCCTGGTCGTCGTCGGCGATGGCCTTGTCGTACTGCCTCTCGGCGCGCCAGGCGAGGCCACGGATCAGATAGGCCGGACCATTCTTGGGGTCGAGCCGTATGGCCTCGGAGCAGTCCTCGATCGCCTTGGTGATCTCGCCCTTGCGATACCAGACATCGCCGCGGTTGCTGAAGGCCGCGGAATGCGTGGGAATGATGCGGATCGCTTCCGAGTAGTCGGCGATGGCCCTGTCGAATTCCTTCTTGAAGGCCCAGACGCTGGCCCGCCGGCCGAAGGCGTCGGCGGACCCGGGGGTGAGCCGGATCGCCTCGGAATAGTCGGCGATGGCCCTGTCGTACTCCTTCAACACTTGCCACGCATGTCCGCGGCAGACGAAGGCGTGGGCGTGCTCCGGATCGAGCCGGATCACCCGGGAGAAGTCGTCGATGGCGCGGTCGTATTGGCCCTTGAGGCTCAGCGCCCGGCCTCGGCTGTGATGGGCGACGACATCATCCGGCTCGGCGCGGATGGCCTCGTCGAAGTCGGCGATGGCCTTGTCGTGCTCCCTCCTGGCCGCGAGGAGGAGGCCGCGCTGCAGGTGGGCCGAGGGGAAGTCGGGCTCGAGCCGGATCACCTCGGAGTAGTCGGCGATGGCCTTGTCGCCGTCGCCCTTGGCCTGCCAGGCGATGGCGCGACTTAAATAGGCGTGGGCTTCGGGCTCGAGCCGGATCGCTTCCGTGTAGTCGTCGATGGCCCGGTCCTGGTCCCCCTTGACCGCCCAGGCGACGCCGCGGTTGACGTAGGCGTAGGACGACTTGGGGTCGAGACGGATGGCCTCGGAGAAGTCGTCGATGGCCCGGTCGAGGTCCCCCTTCGACTGCCAGGAGTTGCCGCGGCAGAAGAAGGCATCGGCCTGCTTCGGGTCGAGCCGGATCGACTCGTCGAAGTCGGCGATGGCCTTGTCGTGCTGCCTGCTTCGCCTCCCAGGCCGAGCCGCGCGCGAGGTAGGCCTCGGCGTCCTTCGGGGTTGGCGCGGATCGCCTCGGTCGCCGTCGGCGATGACCTTGTCGAGGTCCACGTCGTCCTGCGCCGCGACGTCGTGGCGCGGCGGCCAGCGCGGCCGCGATCAGGCAGGCGGAAAGCCAGAGTCGCATCGTCGGGGCCCTCTCCATAGGGTCGTGTCCGGCATCGACTTCGGGACAGGTCGCGATCTGGGGAGTCTGTCACAGATCGACGGATGACGCCAGGCGAATCACCCCACCCGGATCACCACCTTGCCGAAATGCCCCCCGCTCGCCAGGTGGGCATACGCGTCGCGGGCCTCGGCGAACGGGAAAACGCCATCGACGACCGGCCGCAGCTTGTGCAGGGAGATCGCGCGGTTCATGTCTTCGAACATCGCGCGTGATCCGACATAAATTCCCTGCAGGCGAACATTCTTCATGAGGATCGGCATGACGCCCGTCTCGCCGGCGCCGGTGAGGACGCCGATCATCGCGACGTGGCCGCCGACCTTCACCGCCTGCAGCGACTGCCCGAGCGTCCCCGCGCCGCCGACCTCGACGACGTGGTCGACGCCCGCGCCGCCCGTCAGGCCGAGCACGGCCTTGCCCCACTCGGGGGTTGTCTTGTAGTTGATGCCGTCGGAGGCGCCGAGGTCGCTCGCGCCGCTGGAGCTTGTCGTCGCTGGCTCGACGTGGCGATCACCCGGGCGCCGGCCATCCGGGAGAATTGCAGGGCGAAGAGCGACACGCCGCCCGTCCCCTGCACGAGCACGGACTCGCCCGGCTTCAGGCCGCCCGAGTCGATCAGGGCGTGCCAGGCGGTCAGGGCGGCGCAGGGGAGGGTGGAGGCCTCCTCGAACGTCAGGTGTGCGGGGATCTTCACCAGGCCCGCGGCCGGCAGGACCCGCTCCTCGACGAGCATGCCGTCGATGGCGCCGCCCAGGGCCGACTTGCCGGCGGCCTCGCGCGGGGGGCCGTCGATCCAGCCGTCGGCGAAGAAGCAGCCCGCCACGCGGTCGCCGGGCTTCCAGGCCGAGACGCCCGGGCCGACCGCGTCGATCTCGCCGGCGCCGTCGGAGCAGGGGACGAGCGGCAGGGGCAGGTTCCTGGCGTACTGGCCGTTGATGACGAGCAGGTCGCGGTAGTTGAGCGAGACGGCCCGGACCCTGATCCGGACCTCGCCCGCCCCCGGCTCGGGCCGCGGCAGGTCGTCGAGCCGGAGGCCGTCGGTGCCCTTCATCTCGTGGATTCGATACGCCTTCATGGGACGCCTCCCGTTTCGGTCTTCCGGCCTGCTTATACCGCGCGCGGCCGGTGGCGTTGTAGCGGGGTCCCCCGTCGGCCGATTCCGTGCCACCTCGTTGCGGCCGTGGATCGCGCACGGTAGCCTGGGCCGCGTGACGGGGTCGATGCCGTGCCCTCGCCGTCGGAGACGACCGCGTGCCCAACCCGATCCGCCGGCTCGTCGAGCGGCTTCGCGACGGCGTTCGCTACCTGAGGTTTCGCAGGGCCCGGGCGCGCGCGATCCGGAAGGCGAGGGGGGACGATCCCCACATCTATCCGCTCTGGTGACGTCCCGCCGGAGCCCGCACCATGGCGACCAACGACATCCTGCCGGCCGACGGGCTCCCCGCGACCGAGTATCCCCCCGGCGCGACCCTCGAATGGCTGTTCGGCGACAATCCCGAGGGCTATCGCGAGCGCGGGGGCCATCCCGTCTACGGCGAGCGTGACGTCCTCTATCGCTTCAATCGCCTCGGCTACCGCGCCCCGGAGTTCGACGCGGAGGCCGAGATCCGCGTCGTCGCGATCGGCTGCAGCTACGTCCTCGGCCTGGGGCTGCCCGAGGCGGACCTCTTCCACGAGCGGTTCGCTGCGCGGCTCCGCGCCGAGCTTTCGAAGAGCGTCGTGGTCTGGAACCTGGGCCGGGCGGGGGCGAGCAACGACTACATCGGCCGGCTGCTCCACCTGGCCGTCCCGCGGCTCGACCCGCACGTCGTCCTGATCCACTTCACCCACGGGCGCGGCGCGAGTACGTGACGGTCCAGGGCGAGCTGATGACCTACAACCCGGAGCTGCGGCCGCGCGACGCCGCCGGCCGGGACATCTACCACCATCTCGCGGCCCTGACCAGCCCCGGCGACGACCGGCTCAACCTGTTCAGGAACTACAAGTCGGCCGAGGCCCTGCTGGCGGGCCGGTGCTGGCTCTATTCTCACATCAGGCAGGAGGAGCTCGAGGCGGTGGCCCCGCACGTGGACCGGCGCCGCTACGTCGGGGTCCTCCCTCCCCTGGACCTGGCGCGCGACGGCCTTCACCCGGGCCGGGCGAGCCACGAGAACCTGGCGGGGCTCTACTGGCGGCGGTTCGTGGAGATCGGCGGGCCCGAGGCCGTTGGTTCTGGCCTCTAATATCCCACGAGATAGGGAGTTGTGTCGGTCTTCGTAGGGTCCGCTGTACGGATCCTACGGGGAGCCCGCGGGATTGGAAGAAACCGCTCCAGGAGCAGGAATCCGCGCGTGTCCGGGCCGTCTGTTCCGTTATTGTAGCCAGGGAGAGCCGACTTCGGTGCGGTCCCGGGGCCCTGGTCCGGACGACGCGGTCGAGCGCCGGAGGCCCTCCAACTCGGCCCTGGCCCCCGGGCCGCTCGCCCGCCTATGATCGGGACAGGACGGAGCCGGAGCATCCCGAGACGCCCCCCATGAGGAAGACCCGCAAGCGAGCGCGGCGCGCCCTGTCCCTCGTGTGGGCCTGCGCAGGCGAGGCTGGAGGACCGCCTCCTGCTGAGCGGGGCGACTTACGACAGCGAGCCGATCCCGGTCCCGACGCCGCCGCCCGGGGCGGCCGTGGCCAGTCACACCGACGCCACTTCGCCGTCGGAGTCCCAGTCGACTCCTGCCGCCCGGCGGGGCGGGCGGGTCGTTCGCGACTTTGAGCGGCGGGGGCGGCATCCTGCCCCTGGGCGGCTTCGGCGAAATCACGCTCGATCCGTCCGCAGGGGTATTCCTCGGCCCGGTCACGATCAGTCCGACCGTTGCATTGCCGGAGACCGGCTCGTATGGGAGCGCCGGGACCACCCCGGTCCCCGTGAGCGGCATCGGCACCACGGTGTTCAGTCCCGGCGAGCTGTCGATCGACCCCTCCGGCGGCGGGGAGCCGGTGGGCCCGGTCACGATCCGCACGCCGGACGGGCCGCCGGAGGGCGAGGCGTCCGGTCCCGGGACCGAGGCGATCGAATCCGCCGGCCGCGGGCCGATGGTGATCTATTACTACTGGTCCAGTGCGTCCGTCGCCGACGGGCTGGAATCCCCGGCAATCGCGGCGAGCGCGCCGGCGGCCGCGGCGCCGGCCCTCGACGAGGCCGAGGGCGAGGCCCCCGACCTGGCCGATCCCCCCCCGGTGCCCCAGCCGAAGGAACCGGCGTCCTGTCGGACCGGCCCTACCGCGACCCGGGCGCCGACGAGGCCGAAGCGGACGGGCCGCCGGCCGCCGAGGAGGAGCCCGCGCCGGTCCCGACGGAAGTTCCGCCGCCCGAGGAGACGCCCCCCACCGAGGTGCCGCCCGCCCCGCCTGTCCCGATCGCCGCGGGCCTGCGGCTCTCTGCGCCGCCGGTCGATGTCGCGGGCTGGGACGACGCGTTGGCCCGGCTCGTCGAGGGCGTCGACGAGGTGGCGGTCGGGCTGAGCGACCTGGGCTCGTCGCGCGCCACGCTTCCGTGGGCGGTCGTCGCGGGCCTGATGCTCGTCGCCTCCGAGGCCGCGCGGCGGGCCCGGCCGCGGCCGAGGCTCGCGGCCGCGTTCGTCGACGGGTCGGCCTCGGTCGTCGACCCCGCCGACGACCGATCCGACCGGCCCCGGGCCCTGCCGCTGGGCAGCTCGGTCCGCAGGCTCGTGGCGCGGGGGCTGAGCCGATGGACGACCCGGAGATGACCGACCTGACCGAGCGGCTCGCCCGCGGCGACGACGAGGCCGCCGCCCGCGTCTTCCGGGCCTACGAGCCCTACCTCCGCATGGTCGTCCGCCAGCGGCTCACGCCCCGCCTCCGCGCCAAGTTCGACTCGGCCGACATCGTCCAGTCGGTCTGGGTGGACGTGCTCGACCACGTCCGCGACGGCGCCCGCCGCTTCGAGGGCCCGGCGCAGCTCCGCAACTTCCTCGTCCGCGCCACGCTCAACCGGTTCATCGACCGGATCCGCTCGCACCGCCGGGCCGTCGAGCGCGAGCGGCCGATGCGGTCGGGCGAGGTCGGGCAGATGGCCGACGCGCGGGGCGTCTCCCCGAGCCAGGTCGAGCAGGCCGAGGACCTCTGGCGGCGGATGCTCGAGCTCTGCCCGCCGCCGCACCGCGAGCTCCTGCGGATGAAGCGCCAGGGGCTGGACAACGCCGAGATCGCGGCGCGGACGGGGCTCAATCCCGGCTCGGTGCGGAGGATTCTGGCGCAGCTTGCCAGCCGGATCGCGCGCGAGGAGCGGGGGGGATGAGCCGCGGATACCCGGCCCAAGCTGCCCGGCCTCGCGCGAGATTCGGGCATGCCGCGACGGCGCCCATTCCGCTATGATCGGGCCACCTCGGAGGCCCGAGCGATGCGAATGCCGCGACTCTCGATCGCCGACCTGATGGGGCTGCCGGTGCTTGCCGCCCTCGATTGCCTGGCGTTCCTGACCGTGGACGCCCGGGAAGACACCAGGTACTTCGGCCTCTTGTTCGGCGTCCTGCCGCTCGCGAACGTGCTTGCCCTCGGCCTCATCGTCCTGGCGAGGAGGCGGCGGGGTGGCGACCCCGCGGCGTCCCTCACCGGCTTTCAGGCCGCGGGATGGACGATCCTGGCGGCATGACCGCTTCTGGGCCGTCCTTGATCCCGACGCCTGGAGGACGACTTTCCTCCCGATCGAGAATCGGTTGATCCCCCTCGTCCGCAGTCGTCCGCCCATCGGGTGGGGACTCGCGATGGCGATCTACATGGCAACCCTGGTCCTCCCCCAGCTCTTCGCGGCATCGCTCGTCGGCGTGCTCTGGCGGCTCGTCGCGGAGCGTCAGCGACGAACGGCCCTGGACATTCCCGAGGCGAGTGAGCCGCGGCCGAGGCAAGAACCTCCCGGAGCCCCTCCCGCGTGTCGACCGTGCCCACTCAATCACCTCTCCCAGGACGCCCCCCACCCGCCGAGGCCCTCGCCGCGACCCTCGCCGACGCGATGGCCTCGGCCTGGGCCCGCGGCGAGCGGACGAGGGCCGAGGCCCTGCTCGGACGGGCACCCCGAGGTCGCCGAGCGGCCCGAGGCGGCCGTCCGACTGATCTACGAGGAGGTCCTGCTCCGCCGCGACCTCGGCGACGAGCCGCCCGAGGCCGAGATCCTCGCCCGGTTCCCCCGCTGGCGCGACGAGCTGGCGATCCTCCTCGCCTGCGACCGCCTGGTCCAGCCGGTCGACGACCCCGACGCGACGGCCTCCTGGCCCCATCCCGACGACTCGGAGGGGCCGTGGCCCGAGGTGGGCGAGCGGCTCGGCGGCTTCCGGCTCCTGGCCCGGCTCGGGTCGGGGGCGATGGGGCACACGTTCCTCGCCTCCGACCCGGGCCTGGCCGACCGGCCGGTCGTGCTCAAGCTGACCCCGCGCGGGCTCGACGAGCACGTCTCGCTGGCGAGGCTCCAGCACACGCACATCGTCCCGCTCTACGCCGCGCCCGAGTTCCCCGGCGCGACCTGCGGGCCCTCTGCATGCCGTACCTCGGCGGGGCGTCGCTCGACCGGGTCCTCGACGATCTGATGTCCCGTCCGGGGCACCGGCCCGACGGCCGCGCGATCGTCGAGGCGATCGACCGCGCCCAGGAGGGCCTGCCCGTCGCGGTCGAGTCGGCCGGCCCGGCGCGGCGGCTGCTGGCGGCGCTGGCGTATCCCGAGGCGGTCGCCTGGGTCGCCGCCTGCCTCGCCGACGCCCTACACGCCGCCCACGGCCGCGGGCTCGTGCACATGGACGTCAAGCCGGCCAACGTCCTGCTCGCGTCCGACGGCACGCCGATGCTGCTGGACTTCCACCTGGCGCGCCCGCCGGTCGTCCCCGGCGGCCCCTCGCCCGGCTCGATCGGCGGGACGCCGAGCACGATGGCGCCCGAGCAGCGCGCGGCGATGGAGGCCCTCGCCGCGGGCCGGCCGGTCGTCGCCGCGATCGACGGCCGCGCCGACATCTACGCGCTGGGCCGGACCATCGACGCGGCCCTGGACGTCCCCGGCGCCCGCGAGATGACGTCGCCCGGCCTCCGCGCGATCGTCGCCCGCTGCCTCGAGCCCGACCCGGCCGACCGCTACCCCGACGCCGCGAGCCTCGGCGACGACCTCCGCCGCCACATCAACAACCTGCCCCTGCACGGCGCGGCGAACCGGAGCCTCCGCGAGCGCTGGGCGAAGTGGCGGCGGCGGAGCCCGCAGGCCCTGCCGAGGCTCGGGCTGCTGACCCTGGCCGCGGCGGTGCTGCTGGCGCTCGTCGGGCAGGATCGAGTCCGGCACGCACGGGCCCGGGACGAGCTGGCCGTGGCCCGCGACGAGCTGGCGCGGGGCCGTTACGCGGAGGCCCTCCGCCACGCGGACGACGGCCTCGATTCGCTCGGTCGCGGGTCCGGCGATCCTGCGCTGCGGCGCTCGCTGGTCGAGGCCCGCGCGCGGGCCCGCCGCGGCAAGGCGCGCGACGACCTGCACGACCTGGCCGACAGGCTCCGCTTCGCCGACCGGGGCGACGCCTCGCCGTCGCGACTCGCGCGGCTCCGCGAGGTCCGGCCCGGGCTCCGCGAGGCCCGGGCGGCCGCCCGGTCGCTCGGCCTCGTGCCCGGCCCCGGCGGCGTCGATCGCCAGGTCGCCGACGATCTCCGCGACCTTGCCCTGCTCGATGCCGATCTCGCCGTCAAGCTCGCGGCCGACGCCCCGGTTCGCGAGCAGGCCCACCGCGAGGCTCTGGCGATCCTCGACGAGGCCGAGGCGATGCTCGGGCCGGGGCCCGCCCTGGCCGAGGCCCGCCGGTTTCACGCCGAGGCGCTCGGGCTGAAGGAGGTGGCCGAGGCCGCGGCCCGCGCGGCGGAGTCGCTCCGGCCGGCGACGGCGTCCGACTTCCACTCCGTCGGCCTGGCGCGGCTCCGGGCCGGCGATCGGGCCGGCGCGATCGCCGCGTTCGGCCGCGCGCTGGACCTCGATCCGCACGGCTTCTGGCCGCTCTTCCACCGCGGGATCGCCGCCTACGGCCTCGGCCGCTTCGAGGACGCCCGCGCCGACTTCCACGCCTGCGTCGCCCTGGCACCCGGTTCCGCCGACGTCTTCTACAACCGCGCGCTCGCGCTCGACGCCCTCGGCCGCCCCGACGACGCCCTCGCCGACCTCGACCGCGCCCTGGAGCACGAGCCGAAGCTCGCCCGAGGCGGCGCTGAACGCCGGGCTGATCCGCCTGCGTCTGGGCCGGAACGACGAGGCCGCGGCGTCGCTCCGCCGCGCCCTCGAGATGGGGGCCGACCCGGAGCCCGCGAGGCGGCTGCTCGATCAGTTGGGCGCCGTGCCCGGTCGCGGGCCGGCCCCTCCTCCTCCGCCCGGTCGCTGACCGCCGCCGACCGCGCCCCCGCCGGCGCCGGACCGCGACGCCGGGGTGCCCGGCCAGCCGTTGGGCGACGAGAGGTCGGTCCGCGGGTTCATCGGCTGGGTCGGCCGTGGACGCGCGGCAACTTCCTTCGCCTGCGCCTCGAGCTTCGCCGCGTCGTCCGCCCGGTTCGTCTTGCGGAGCACCTCCGCCTTCCGGGTCAGGACCGCGGCGTGGTACGTCGGGTTGGCGTAGCGGTCGCGATCGAGCGACTTGAGCGCCTCGTCGAGCCGGGCCTCGGCCTCGGGGAACTTCCCCTGGTTCAGGTCGATCGTCGCCAGGCCGTCGAGCGGGACGTACTGGCCGACGTGGTCGGGGCTCACCCCGCGAAAGATCCTCAGCGCCCGCTCGAAGAGCGGCCGCGCCCGGTCGTACGAGCGGCGGAGGACCAGCACCGTCCCCAGGTCGTCGAGCGCGTCGGCGGTGTAGGGATGGTTCGGACCCATCCCCTTCTCGCACGCGGCGAGCGACTGCTCGAGGTGGACCTGGGCCTCGTCGAGCTTGCCGCGGTCGGCCTCGATCATGGCGAGGGTGTACGCCGTCTGCCCGGCCTGCATCGAGTCCTTGCCGAAGTACCTCTCGCGGACGACCAGCGCCCACTCGGCCAGCGGCTCGGCATCCGCGTCGCGCCCCTGGCCGTGGAGGACCCAGGCGAGGTCGCCGTAGCTCCGCGCCAGCAGCCTCGGGTCGGTGTCGGCCTCGACCCGGGCGACCTCGATGGCGCGCTTGAACAGGTACTCGGCGTACTTGAGGTCGCGCTTGGCGAGGGCGCCACGGCCCATCGCGTTCAGGTCGGACCAGTCGGTGAACTGCTCGTGGGTCAGGCGATCGGCCCTGGCCTTCGCCGGCTCGGGCGAGACATGCTGGGCCCAGGCCGGCGCGGCCCCGAGGGCCGCGATCAGGAGCGGGAGGATGCGTCGCATGGATTCATTGGACCGCGCCCCGGCTGCTTGCCGCAATCGCGAGGGCCTCCGCTCGATTTCGCCCGACCGTCGCGGCATCATGAGGCCGTCGCGCCGGACCCCGCCCGCCACTCTCCGAGGACGCCCCGATGACCCGGACCCTCCGCCTGATGATCCTCGCCCTGCTCGCGCTCACCGGGACCGCGGGGGCGGTCGAGCACCGGCTCTACGTCGCCGAGCCGGGCATCCGCGACTACCTCGAATACGGCGGCCACGGCCTGCTCGTCTTCGACGCCGATCACGGCCACAAGTTCGTCAAGCGCATCCCGACGGCCGGCCTCGACCCGAAGTCGGGCAAGCCGCTCAACGTCAAGGGCGTCTGCGCCAGCGCCGCGACGGGCAAGATCCACGTCAGCACGACCCAGCAGTTGATGTGCCTCGACCTCGTCACCGAGAAGGTCCTCTGGGAGAAGCGCTACGACGCCGGCTGCGACCGGATGGCGCTCTCGCCCGACGGCAAGGTGATCTACCTGCCGTCGTTCGAAGGGCCGCTCTGGTACGTCGTCGACGCCCTGACCGGCGACGTGATCGCCCGGATCGAGCCGAAATCCGGCGCCCACAACACGATCTTCGGCCCCGACGGCAAGGAGGTCTACCTCGCGGGCCTGAAGTCGCCGTTCCTGACGGTCGCCGACACGAACTGGACGCACACGGCCGCGCGCACGGTCGGCCCGTTCTCGGCGGCGATCCGGCCGTTCACGATCAACGGCCGGCAGACGCTCGTCTTCGTGAACGTGAACGAGCGGCTCGGCTTCGAGGTCGGCGACCTGAAGACGGGCAAGAAGCTCTGCCAAGTCGACGTCGCTGGATATCAAAAAGGCCCGGTCAAGCGGCACGGCTGCCCGAGCCACGGCATCGGCCTGACGCCCGACGAGAAGGAGCTCTGGGTCGTCGACGGCCACAACAAGGCCGTCCACATCTTCGACGCGACCGTCGATGCCGCCGAAGCAGGTCGAGACCCTCAAGGTCCGCGACGAGCCCGGCTGGATCACCTTCAGCATCGACGGCCGCTATGCGTATCCGTCGACGGGCGAGGTCATCGACGTCGCCACGCACAAGACCCTCACCACGCTCACCGACGAGGACGGCCGCCCGGTGATGAGCGAGAAGATGGTCCCGATCGACTTCGAGGATGGGAAGCCGGTCCGCGCGGGCTGCCAGTTCGGGATCGGCGGCGTCGGTTCAGGCCAGTAATTCCTTGACGACGTTCCCGTGCACGTCGGTCAAACGGAAATCCCGCCCCTGGAACCGGAACGTCAGCCGGGTGTGGTCGATGCCCAGGCAGCGGAGGACCGTGGCGTTGAGGTCGTGGATGTGCACGGGGTCCTTCGACGACGTTGTAGCAGTAATCGTCGGTCTCGCCGTGGGTGATGCCCGGCTTGATCCCGCCGCCGGCCATCCAGATGGTGAAGCAGCGGCCGTGGTGGTCGCGGCCGTAGTTGTCCTTGGTCAGGGCGCCCTGGCGAGTAGACCGTCCGGCCGAACTCGCCGCCCCAGATGACGAGCGTGTCGTCGAGCAGCCCCCGCTGCTTCAGGTCGGTGACGAGCGCGGCCGAGGGCTGGTCGACGTCCTGGCACTGGCCGCGGATCTGCTTGGGCAGGTTGCCGTGCTGGTCCCAGCCGCGGTGCATGAGCTGGACGAACCGCACGCCCCGCTCGACCATCCGCCGCGCCAGCAGGCAATTGCGCGCGAAGCCGCCGTCGACGCCCTTGTCGTCGATCCCGTAGAGGTCGATCGTCTCCTTCGACTCGCCCGAGAGGTCGGTCA
>CAWFXY010000053.1:0-12940 GCA_963819805.1 uncultured Planctomycetota bacterium
GCGATCCTTCCGCTTCAATCCGGCGACAATTCTGGCGACTTACCTCGCGGGACTGGTTGGGATCGTCGCAGGGCTCGTCCGGATGCCCTTCTCGAGGCCGCTCACGTATCTCCTCTACCTCTGGGTAGCCCTGTTCTTCGCGTTCGCGGCCCTCGTCATCATCCCGACCGCCATGCTTCTGATAGCCCTCGTCTGTCGACACATCGCCGTCCTGAGCCGGCCTTCGAGCAATCTGTCCTTCGCAGACGACGGCTCCGCCGAACTTTGGGACGAGCTCCTTGATGGTTGGCATGGACTCCGCGGGTTCCGGCCCGACGACCCGGAAGCGTCTCGGTGCGACGCCAAGAAGGTGAGGCCTATGGGGCCGCTGATCGACCGGCTGATCGAGTACTGGACGTCGAACGGCCTCAAGGTCAGGCCCGGTGCCTCAACACATACCATCGAGGCCTTCGAGGCCAGGTACGGAGTCCGCCTGGGCGAGGAGCTGCGGACCTACTTCGCCGCCGTCGACGGACTGGATGGGGGCGACATGGACCCGGATCACTTCAGCTTTCATCCCCTCGGGGAGCTGGAGAGCCTGGTTGAGCGATTTCGAGGCGGCTGGAAGGTGCCGGAATCCGAGCATCACTTCATCTTCGCCGACTACCTGGTCAGCTCGCACGTGTACCTCGTCCGGATCACGCCCGACCCTTCGGCGGCCTGCCCCGTGAGCTGGATGGACGGCGTCGACACAAGGTTCGTCATCGCGGACTCGTTCTCGGCCTTCCTGGAGGCCTACCTGGCGAATCCCCGGGAGGTGATGTTTCCGAAGGAGCTGCTATCGTAGCCACGCGACCTTGCAGACCTGCACGCGTCCCGAGCACCCAGATGGCCGATTTCGACGCCACCATCGCCGAGGCGGGAGGGCAGGCCCTCCTCATCCCGCATCGCCGCCGCCGCGACCTCCTCCTGGCGTGGCGGTACATGTATGCGGCCACCCTGTACGCGGCCAAGGGCCGCTGGATCTGGATGGGCTACGACTGGCACGTCTTCAGCTATCACCACACGCCTGCCCACGCCAGACAGCTGGCCCTGCTCGCCTACAGTCGCCTGAGCCCGCCCGCTCGAACGATCGTCTGCCCCCACGACGAGCGGCTTCCTGCCTTCGAGATCGTCGGCGGCAAGCTCCCCGATTTCCGGCAGCATGGCCTCGATATCTACGTCTGGCCCGAGGGCCTCGATTGGACGATGGCGTTCACGCATGAAGACGGCTGGTTCGGGCCGTACTTCTGTCGCCGCGAATGGCTTGCGATCGAATGAGCACCGTTCAAGCGGCCCTCTGCCCCGAGGACAGGGCCCCGGGACCACGGTGGTTATCGAATTCGCGAGTCCCTCTCGGGGATCGGGCGGGAGACTGCAATATGGTCGGACTGCTTCTTGCCGGGACCGGTCGTGCCTCAGGTCGATCAGCGTGTCGCGTCCGCGTAGCGGGGCCGCGGCGGGCCTTCTTGGGGCAGGGAGGGTAATCGAGGACCCGGGGCGTCGTATCGACCTCCCGCTCGCCCCGCCGGTGCCGGGGTCCGACTCGTCTCGGTATGATTGCCTCGCCGCCCGCCCCGCGACGCCGAGAGCGAACCGACCCATGAAAGCCGCCTGGTACGAGATCCAGGGTGCCGCCCGCGACGTCCTTGTCGTCGGCGAGATGCCGGACCCCGAGCCCGGACCGGGCGAGGTCCGCATCCGCGTCGCCGCCTCCGGCATCAATCCCGGGGACGTGAAGAAGCGGCAGGACGCCTTCGGCTACGGGATGCCGTACCCCCGCGTCGTCCCCCACAGCGACGGGGCCGGGACCATCGACCGGGTCGGCGACGGGGTGCCCGCGTCGCGGGTCGGCGAGCGGGCCTGGTGCCACGGGGCCCAGAGCTACCGGCCCTTCGGCACGGCCGCCGAGTATGCCGTCGTCCCGGCCGAGCGGGCGGTGCCGCTGCCCGACGGCGTGCCGTTCGAGCAGGGGGCCTGCCTCGGCATCCCCGGCATCACGGCCCATCGCTGCGTCCACGTCGCCGGGCCGGTCGCGGGCCGCGTGGTGCTGGTCCAGGGCGGGGCCGGTGCGGTCGGGCTCTGTGCGGTGCAGTCCGCCCGGCGGGCCGGGCCGCGTCATCGCCGCCGTGCGTTCGGGCCCGGACGAGGAGGTCGCCGGGCGTGCCGGGGCCCACGAGGTGGTCCTGACGGGCGGTGTCCCGGCCGACGAGGTCGTGAGCCGCATCCGCGGTCTTGCCCCCGACGGTGTGGACCATATCGTGGAGGTCGCGTTCGACGCGAACATCGCCGTCGACGCCCGGGTCCTGGCCGTCGGCGGCTCGATCGCCGCCTACGCGACGGGGGAGCCACGGCCGCCGTTGCCGTTCTGGGAGCTGGTCTTCCAGAACATCCGCGTCTTCTTCCTGGGCGGCGACGACTTCCCGGCCGAGGCCAGGGCCGCCGCGGCACGCGAGCTGAACGCGGCGTTGGAGGCCGGGTGGCCGGGGTTCGAGACCATCCGCCGGTTCCCCCTGCCGGCGATTGCCGAGGCCCACGAGGCCGTCGAGGGCCGGACGACCCGGGGGCGTGTGGTCGTGACGCCCTGCACCCCCTGCCCCTGTCCCCCCGTTGGCCCCGGAGGCCGATGAGCAGCCCGATCGCCATTGAGACGCGGAAATACTAGCCGACGTCCAGGGGATCGACGTCATCGGCAGCGGAGAAGAGGCCGAACTCCAGGAGCGATCGCTGTCCGGATCACGAAGGACGGCGTCGGGGCGACGCTGAGGGCCGGACGTCCTCACCGGCAAGGGGGGCTACGAGCCGGGCCGAGTGGCCATCGACAGGACGCTCAGCCTGGACGCCGGGCAGTGGGCGGGCCTCGAGAAGGAGATCGAAGCGGCGGAGTTCTGTTCCCTGCCGACGACGGTCGCCGATGATTCGGGCACCGACGGGGAGCAGTACGTCGTGGAGGGGCTGAAGGGGGGACGCTACAACGTCGTCGATCGCTGGGAGCCCGACCCGGCCTACAAGGAGCTCATCGGCCACATCTTCGGGCTGTCCGGGCTGAAGATGCGTGGCGGCCTGAGGTAGGACGCGGTCTCAATGCCTGGAATCCTGCGAGGCTCCGCGGGGCCTCCCTGCCCCCTCCTCGCCGAAGGCGTCTGCGAGCCCTCAGACGGGCCCAGAATTTCGGGAGGCCTTCTAGGTGACCCCGCGGTCGCGACGGCGTCGATGCCTCCACGAGGGGCAGGCAAATGCCGAGCTTGCGGCGGAGCTGCGGTCCTGGACGATGGGCTTGTCCCGCAGGTGATCCGGACCGACCAGACTCGCCGCCACCTCAAGTCGGACATCGCCCGGCTGCACTCTTTCCTCCATCTCAAGATCCCCGGCGAAGAATCTCGCTAGGGCCTGGGACAAGGGTTATGTTTGGGCAGACTTCTCGCGGAAAACGAGGCTCATACGTTTCTATCCGAGGTAGCAGACTGTGGGCCGAAATCCAGGATCGCATTCCGAAGGGCAAGTGAAACCCGCCGGCCAGCCATTTCGCATCTTGAGCCTGGACGGCGGCGGCATCCGCGGTGCGTTCACCGCTTCATTTCTCGCGGCCATCGAGGAACGGCTGGGGCACTCGGTCACCGACCATTTTGACTTGATCGCCGGCACCTCGACCGGCGGCATCATCGCCGTCGCTCTGGCCTTCGGCGAGCGATGCGAACGCATCCGCGATTTCTATTCCGATCGCGGCCCGGAGATCTTCACCCGGCGACCGAGGTTGCCGGCAGCGAAATGGTTGACCCCGCTGATCTGGCTCGCGGATCGGAAGCTACGCCCGTACAAGCTCGACGTCGATTCTCTGAGGCAATCCAAATATGACGGAATAGCGTTGCGTTCTGCCCTCGTCGAGGTGTTCGGCCATCGCACGTTGGAAGAGGCCAAGAAGCGACTCATCATCCCCGCCGTGGATCTCACGTCCGGCAACACGATCGTCTTCAAGACGCCGCATCAACCGAATTCCTTCAGGGACCGGCATTCGACCGCGGTCGACGTGGTCCTGTCGACCACCGCGGCCCCGACCTATTTCGTAAGCGTCCGGTCGTCCACACTCTTGACGCGACGGGCGGCCTGACACCATGCGGCTCGGTCAGCCCGCGGCCAGGATGCGCCGCACCGAGGTCCGGCCGATCCCCAGCCGCCGCGCGATCTCCGAGTGGCTCACCCGCTCGGCCTTGAGCCGGACGGACCTCGTCGGCCTTCAGCGACGCCGTCCGCGGCCGCCCGTGCGGTCGGCCCTCCTTCCGCGCCTGGGCGATCCCGGCGCGGACCCGCTCGCGGAGGATCTCCCGCTCGAACTCGGCGAAGACCGCCAGCATCCCGGCCATCGCACGGCCCGTCGGCGTGGTCAGGTCCAGCGCCTCGGTCAGCGACACGAAGCCGACGCCCAGCTCGGTCAGCTCGCGGAGCGTCACCATCAGGTCGGCCAGCGACCGGCCCCAGCGGTCGAGCCGCCAGACCACGACGACGTCGATCTCGCGGCGGCGGGCCGCCTTCAACAGCGACTCGCGACCGGGCCGCTCCTTCGCCCCCGAGCCGACGTCCTCGACCTGCCTCGCGAGCGTCCCAGCCACGATCCTTGATATAAGCCGACATCGCCTCGACCTGGAGGCCGAGGGTCTGCTGGTCGTGCGTCGAGACCCGGGCGTAAAGTCGCGGCGCGCATGGGCCTGGCCCTCCCTGGCCAAAAACCCCCGCCGGTTCGCCGCGGTCAAACCCCTTGTTTCACCGCCGCCCGCGAGCCCGCCCGCGGGGCTGGCCGTTATCTATCCTTTTCGGCCAGGCGGCCGGCCGGCCCCGGCGGTTTCCAGCGGTCGGGCAGGAGTTCGTCGATCCGGCTGTCCGGGTGCGTGCTCACGCGATCGAGCACGTCGCGCAGGTAGGCGAACGGCTCGTTCCCGAGGTCCTTGCAGCTCTGCACCAGGCTCAGCAGCGTCGCCGCCGTCTTGCCCCCGCGGTCGCTCCCCAGGTGCAACCAGTTCTTTCGGCCCAGGGCGATCGGCCGGATCGCGTTCTCGCTCGGCGTTGTTGTCGATCGCCAGGAACGGCGCCTCGAGGTACCGCGATCAGGGCCGCCCAGTTCGACCGCGCATAGGCGATCGCCTCGCCGATCGGGCTCTTCGGCAGCACCTTCCTCGCCTCCCCCTCCAGCCAGGCCCCGAACGACTCCAGGAGCGGCCGCGACCGCTCGGCGCGGGCCGCCATCAGCCGCGCGTCGTCCCAGCCACCGTCCTTCGCCTCGCGCTCCGACGTCGTAGAGCCGGCCGATCCAGGCGATCACCGCGTGCGACCGCTCCGGGTCGCTGGTCCGCGCCTCGTGGAACTTCCGCCGCGCGTGCGCCCAGCACCCGACCTCCACCAGGCCCCGCGCGTGCAGGCCGTCGTAGCCGGCATAGGCGTCGGCCTGGAGATAACCCGATGCGATAGCCCTTGAGGAACCGCTCGGGCCCGTCGCGGCTCCGGTCGGGCGTGTAGTCATAAACAATGAAGCGGATTGTCGCGATCGCCGAGGTAGACCCAGAGCCGGCCGGTCTTGATCCCCTTGCCGTCGTGGTCCTGCACCGTCACCGGGGTGTCGTCGGTCTGGATCACCTTCGAGGCCAGAGCACCCGCCGGAGTCATCGCCTTGACGATCGGCTCCAGCAGGCCGGCGGCAGGCGGCCATCCAGTCGCACATCGTCGAGCGGGACAGCTCGACGCCGTACCGCTTGAAGATCCCTTCCTGGCGGTAGAGCGGCAGGTGATCGGCGACTTGCTGACGACGACGTGGGCCAGGAGGCCCGGTGCCGGGCAGCCCCTTCTCGATCGGCTCGGGCAGCCGCGGGGCGATCACGACGTGGGCCTGGCAGCACCGGCAGGCATACTTGGGCCGGACGTGCTCGAGGACGATCAGGCTGGCCGGGACGTATTCGAGCTGCTCGCGGACCTCCTCGCCGATCGGCCGGCGCTCGCCGCCGCACTCGGGGCAGGCCGCGGTCCTCGGGCGGCGACGTCGTGGACGATCCGCTTGCGGGGCAGGCTCGCCGGCAACGGCTTGCGGCCGTGGCCGCCGGACTCGGATTTCGTCGCCGCCGATTCGGCCGGCTGCGGCGTGGGAGACATCGGCTCGGCTTGGGCCAGGATCTCGCGCGCGAAGAGCAGGAGTTGATCGGGGTCGAGCTTCTCGCCCTTCTTGCCGTAGCGCCGGCGGAGGAGTTGTTCGAGCTGGTGCTGGAGCTTGGCGATGAGGTGGGTCTGCTGACGGAGCGTCTCGGCCAGCTCGCGGATCAGGCGGTGGGCGGTGTCGAGGTCGTCGGGGAGTGCCGCGTCGTCGCTCGCCATACCCTCAATACGGTGACGCGTGAAGCCGCGTTGGTGCAATCCGTCGAAATTCCTCAGGAGGCGGCGAGGGCGAATCGCGGCCGTTTCCTCGTGGCCTTCAGGTCGATGCCGCCGAGGACCGCGGCGAGCTCGGCGGCCGTCCACTCGACGCGTCGCGGCGCCCGGCGTCGGGCCAGCGGAACGTCCCCTTCTCCAGCCGCTTCATCCAGATCGCGAAGCCGTCGCGATCCCAGTAGAGGATCTTGATGCGATCGCGCCTCCGGTTGGCGAAGACGAACAGGTGGCCCGAGAGCGGGTCCTGGTCGATGACGTCGCGGACGAGCTGCGCCAGGCCGTCGAACCCCTTGCGGAGGTCGGCCGGCGCGACGGCGACGAAGACGCGGATCGTCGGCGGGCAGGCCGATCACGGCCGGCCCTCGACAGCGGCGATGAGCCGTCGGAGCGTGGCGGCGTCGAACCCGGGGGCGACCGCAAGTCGCCGCCCGCAGTCGAGGATCAGGACGAGCGGGTCGGGCGCCGGGTCGTGCCCGTCGACGTCGATCGGCGTGGCCGGTGGCGTGATCGGCAGAAACGTCGTTCGCGCCGAGCGGGCGCGATAGGCCGCGAGCCGTAGAGGTACTTGCGGAAGGTGTGGAGCGAGAGCCCGCGGCGGCGGCAGAATTCGGCGTGCTTGAGCCCGCTTTGTTGGAAGTCGTCGATGACGGTGCGCCACCGCGTGGCGGCCGAAGGCATGCGCGGCATGGCCAGGGCTCCCGGGCCGACGTTCATCCTGCCGCGGGAATCATTGCTGCCGGTCAGGCCGCTTTCCAGACGTGAATCATCGAACGCTTACCCTGAAGGTGATGGCGACCCGTCCCGCCCGGCGCGAACGCGTGGGCTGAGGTCGCCGCGATGGCGGCGAGGCCGCGGTCGAGGACGGATGCGGCATCCGTCGTCAGGGATGCGGATCGCCCGGGTCTGGATCGTTCTCTTGGCATGGTCGTCTCCTGGAGCGGTGGTCGAAGCAGAAAAGGCCCGGGCCGCTCTCGAAGGAGCGACCCGGGCCGATGTGGGGAGGGCCGACTTCCGGACTGTTAGCGGGGGCTCGCGACTACGGGCGAGCGAGGAATGGGCGCGACCAGGACCGGACCATTCCACCTGGCGGCGTCGGGGGGAGCGACCCTCGCGATGGAAGTCGAGACGTTGCTCCGAGCCGGACCGCCGACGGGGCTAAGGCGAGATCGGGGCGATCGAGCGATTGCCCGTTCCCATGCGGAGCCGGACGCTCAGGGACCCGACGGCAGCGTCGTCAGCGCGGCGGAAGCGACGATTGAGTCCCGGTCGATCGTCAGAAACCGCGGACCAAACGCGGGCCACCGGAAGATCATGACGCAATTTTGACTCGGATTTAGGCCGTGCTTGACCGAGGGAAATCCACCCGTACTTCGCCCGTTTCACGATGTGGAAGTCTCGATCCCGGCGCATCGGCCGAGCGGCACGCCGTCTCAGCTCGAGGGTGGAGGGCGGCGGGGTCTCGATCCACCCGCGCCCGAAGGCCGGGGGAGCAATCGATCAGTCGTCGAGCTGCCTTCGACGATTCAGATTCAAGCCGCCCCTGGCACGAAGGCCCAGGGGAACCATCCACCAACAACTTCGGCGGCGCGGGTGGCCCTGGGACTGTGCGGACCAGCCGACGCCGATCGAGACCAAGCTGGCACCTCGGGAATGGGAGCGGACAACAGATCAGGTTACAGTGCGGAGGCGGACCCGTGCGGCTTGGATAGGGACTCGTGGGACCGAGTGTCGGATGTCGGAAAGCACGACACGCCCTAAACCCCTTCGACAGGGGGATTCGGGCGTGTCTCGTCAGACTCTACCGGTTCCTGATAGGGGGGACGTCTCGGATCCCTTCCGCATCCTTCGACGTCACTCGTTCTTATGTCGAAAGTCTTCTCGGTCCCGTGACTTGGCCACTCGTCATTGTCCCTGGACGACTCGGGCGTTTCGGGTTGTTGGACGTCGTTCTCCGACGGTTTCCGCACTGCCGTAGCCGATCCGGCGCGTCGACCCGGTTGCGGGGGGCGGCCGGTCGATTCGTCCTCGGCCCCGCGGAAGTACTTCTTCGGGTGAGCCCTTGCTCTGACCTGACGACCTTCGATCACGACGCGCACTGGCTCCGCGCCTCGACAGAGGGCGTTGATCGCCAACCCGAGGGGTTCGGAGCTCGAAGCGAGCTCTCGACTCGGGATGAAACGAGGTCATGGACTGACCCGTCCTTCAATTCTCCTTCTGGATCGCCTTGGCTCGGTCGTCCAACTCCTTCGCCTCGGCGCCATGCCCCATCGCACGGCAGCAGTCGGCCAACTTGGCGCAGCAGCGGCCGACATGTGGGTGGTCGGGACCGAGGTCCGTTTCGTAGATCCCCATCGCTTCCTTCAGGAGCGGGTGGGCTTCCGCGCCCTTACCCTGCTTGCAGTACAGCTCCCCCAGGGCTTCGAGACTGGTCGCCAGGTCCGGGTGGTCCGCCGGCAGCTCCTTCCGCCGGATCTCCAGCGACCTCTTCAGGAGCGGCTCCGCGTCGGCGTACTTGCCGCGTTCGACGTAGAAGTATCCGAGGTTGTGGAGGGTCGGGGCCAGGTCGAGAGGCTTCCCGTTCGGCGTCTTCTCCCTGATGGACAGGGCGCGCTTGTACATAGTCTCGGCCTCGCCGGCTTCGCCCAGCGCGTGATCGACCGTGGCCAAGTTGTCGAGGACTGCTGCTACGTCAAGGTGGTCCTTCCCCTTCAACTTCTCCGCGAGCGCGAGGCAACGTTCGTAGGCCGGCTTTGCGTCCTTGTATTTGCCGTCCATGTCGTAAAGGCACGCGACCGTATTCAGGCTCTCAAGTACGTCCGGGTGCTCCGCGCCCAGCGCCTTCTCCCTGATGGCGAGGGCCGCCTTGGCGTCCGCCTCGCCCTCCTCGGGCTTCTCCTCGGTACAGAGGACCCAGGCGAGATGATCGAGCGTCAAGGCGAGCCTCGGGTCATTGGGGCCGAACGCACGCGCCTTCTGCTCGGCCGACTTGAGGAGCGCCTCCGCGTCCGCAAAGCGGCCCGCCTTGTAGGCGGCCCAGCCGGCGTCATGGTCGGCCTGCCATCCCTCGCCTTGCGCAAACGCGGCCCCGGGGGCCCATGCCAAGCCGACGGCCGCGGTCAAGCACCAGAATGCATCTCGAATCATTGTCGCCTCCTCGTGATGAGTCGTATACCAATGTCGTACTCAGGTTGATCGGAAGTTGCCGCAGTCGGCGAGGGCGATCAGCGCGGTTTCAGCCAGGGCTTGTTCATCAGCCCGCCAGATGGGAGGCTGTGGCCGGTGGTCCAATCCCGGACCCGGCCGCCCGAGCGGCCCGTCGAAGCCTGCCGGGTCGGCTGGGAGCGGGCCGCCGTCGGGGCCACCCGCTGGTAGCCCATACCCGAGGGGCCCGGGCCGTAGACAAAGCGAGGGCTCGCCGAGGGCGCCTGGGACGGGGAAGCGGAAGGGATCGCGGCCGGGCCGGTCGCCAGGGCGAGGAGGTCGCCGCGGACCGCCCCGGCCGCCTGGATGTCGTCGTTGGCCGCGGCGCGGCCGAAGAGTCCCCACATCAGCGCGCCCGCCGAGGCGACGAAGCTCACCAACGCGCAGGCCTTCAGCGTCGGACGCATTCCGCCCTCCTTTGTTTCTTCGAGATGGGGACGGGTCCGTTCGCGTGCCTAGCTAGCACAGTCGCCCCGCACCCGGCAAGTTGCGGCTCGAATGCGGTCGTCGACCACGATTCGGGAAGCCGAGTGTATATCAAGGCGTCATCAATTTCAATGACCGAGCGGGAAGTGTCCCCGGCACTGATACAACGCCCCGCCGCCCGCGGCGGCGGCTCCGACTCCGTAGCCGGGGCCCGCCGGCGAAGCGATCGTCGGCTTGTGAGAGACACAGGCCACCCCCGGCTCAATCGCTGCCCGAAGCGAGTTAGGGCACTAGACTTCGATCATTTATCTCATACATTGGCTTCACTTGATTCACGGGACGCCTCTCATTTCCGGCCGGACGCCTTGTCCACGAATACTTCTCATTGTTGATCGAGCGTGTTTCACGCACGCTTCACTAAAGCATCCGTCTCGTCACGACCGAGATAACCGGTAGGGGCTTCCTCTAGACCCCTCCGCATCTCCCCATTGACGGACGTATGTAACGCCCGGTTTACAGTGTTTCCGCCGGTCACGGAGGGTTGCGGTCATGGTGCCGAGATGTCTGCTCGGAGGGGTCCTCTGCTTCCTGCTGTCCGGAGCGGCTGCCCGGGCACAGGAGATCCGGCGGCCCCCCCAGGATGAACCGCTCCCGCCCCTGCCGCAGTGCGAACCCGGGACTGGGCACGGGGTTGGCTCCGGCCGCTCCCGCGGTCGTCCCGCAGCCCATGACGGGACCGGCCACCGCGCGCCTATACGCCGCCGCAGGCCGGCACAGGCCTGGAGGCGGAGTCGCTTCCGGGCGAGCTCGCGGAAGACATCTATCTGGGCACGTCCATCCTCCGGATGGGCCCGACGCCCGTCTCGGACGTGAACATCCTGATGGACAACCTGGGCCTGAGGGGCCTGTTCGGCGACAGCGGCATCCGGACCTTCGGCTGGGTCGAGGGCGGCTACACCGGCTCGTCATCCGGCCGCGGCCTGCTCTCCGTCCAGCCCCGGCAGAACCGCTTCGGCAACGAGTTCTTGCTCAACCAGATCGGGCTGGTGATCCAGAAGCCGCTCAAGCAGGACGAGTTCGACTTCGGCTTCAACATGAGGTATTTCGCCGGCGCCGACGCGGCCCTGGGCGCAGCCCAAGGGCGGCATCGGCTACCCGCCGCAAAATGCCGCACTTCGGCCAGGACTTCCGCGACCTGTACCTGTCGGCGCACCTCCCGATCATCACCGAGGGCGGCGTGGATGTGAAGGTCGGCCGCATGAACACGATCATCGGTTACAACGGCTTCCTGGCCCCCTACCGGCCGTTCTACTCGAGCGACTACCAGTTCTTCTACTCGCAGGACGGTGCCTTCACCGGCTTCCTGACCGACCTGCACGTCAACAAGCGACTGGACATCTGGAACGGGATGACCCTCGGTGCCAACACGTTCTTCACCCTGCGGAGCAACAACTCCTATCTGCTACATCGGCCAGGTCAATTACTGGATGACGGACGAGCAGAAGACGCGGCTGACGGCCTCGGTCTACGCCGGCCCGAACGCCCTCTTCGCCGCCCCGGGCCTGGCGGGCACCTTCGACACGATGGTCGAGCTGCGAGTCCAGCACAACTGGAGCGAGCACTTCACGCAGATCCTCCAGAACAACATGGGCTGGGACGCCAACACGCCCGGTCGGGACCGGCTCCTGGTATGGCCTGTACCTGATCAGTATCTACCACCTGACCGACGAGCGTCGACGCCCTCCTCCGCGCCGAGTGGTTCGACGACGTCAAGGGCACCCGAACCGGCATCAATACCAACTACGCCGAGGTGACCCTCGGCATCAACTGGCACCCCGTCAAGTGCCTCGAGATCCGCCCCGAGATCCGCGGCGACTTCGCCGGCGCGCCGGCCTTCGGCGTCAACGGCGCCCACACCGATCGCAGCCAGTTGACCGGTGGGATCAGCTTCCTGGTCAAGTTCTGATGTCGCAAGTTCCGGGTCCACGGAACGGCGTCGGCGATTCTCTCGTCTCGGATGACGGCTCGCGTCCGACTCCATCAGGTGAGCGTAGCCGACCGCGGGGCGGTCGGCCCATGCGCCTTGCACGCCGGTGAGACCTCTGTCGTCAAAACGATCCGAACACCGAACCCAGCACAATGATAGCAACAGATGCGATGATCACGCTGACGATCACGGTCATCACCATATCGAAATAGCTTTCGCGGTGCGACAGTCGGCTGACCTGGAGCACCGTCAGGACCGTGCCATTGTGGGGAAGGGCGTCGAGCGTACCGGAGCTGATCGTGGCCACGCGATGCATCAGCGCCGGATCGATGCCATGCTCGACGGCGAGGCGCAGATAGGTGTCACCGAGCGCATCGAGCGCGATCGCCATCCCGCCGGAGGCCGAACCGGTGAGCCCGGCGAGCAGGTTCATGGCGACGGTGAGCGAGACCAGCGGCCCTCCCCGAATCGACAGCACCGCGTCGCGGACCATCGCGAACGCGGGCATGGCCGCCACCACGGCGCCGAAGCCTACCAGACTGCCGACCGTCAGGACCGGCAAGACCGAGGAATTGGCGCCGGCGTCCATGCTCTCGCGCAAGGCGGGGAGACGCCGGTAGTTGATGATGACGACGGTCAGCGTCCCGGCGGCGAGCGCCACGGCGACCGACCATACGCCGGCCACTGCCCCGATCGTGGTCCCGCCCCACACCTCCTCGGCCAGAAACGAAAAATCGAGGCGCGGGAGCACCACCAGCGACATCAGGAAGTTCATGGCCATGACCACGACGAGAGGCAGAATGGCGAGAACGAAGGCAGGGCTCGCTGTCGCTGCGCTTGCCATGGCAGATCTCGGCCGGATCGAACTCGCCTGCCGCTGTCGCGTGCTCGCGAATTGTC